>NZ_CP059400.1:280000-3187500 GCF_014109805.1 Legionella sp. PC1000 | reverse complement strand
TGCTGACACTTCGGTGTACAGCGAAGTCATTGATGCCCGGCTTCCAGGAAAAGCTGCTAGCCATAACTTATAGAGAACCGTACCGCAAACCGACACAGGTGGACAGGTAGAGAATACTAAGGCGCTTGAGAGAACTCGGGTGAAGGAACTAGGCAAAATGGTACCGTAACTTCGGGAGAAGGTACGCCCTTTTTGGTGAGGAGATTTACTTTCTGAGCTGAAGAGGGCCGCAGAGACCAGGTGGCTGCGACTGTTTATTAAAAACACAGCACTCTGCAAATTCGTAAGAAGACGTATAGGGTGTGACGCCTGCCCGGTGCCGGAAGGTTAATTGATGGGGTTATCTTCGGAGAAGCTCTTGATCGAAGCCCCGGTAAACGGCGGCCGTAACTATAACGGTCCTAAGGTAGCGAAATTCCTTGTCGGGTAAGTTCCGACCTGCACGAATGGCGTAACGATGGCCACACTGTCTCCACCCGAGACTCAGTGAAATTGAAATCGCTGTGAAGATGCAGTGTACCCGCGGCTAGACGGAAAGACCCCGTGAACCTTTACTATAGTTTTGCACTGGACTTTGATGATAACTGTGTAGGATAGGTGGGAGGCTATGAAGTGAGGACGCTAGTTCTCATGGAGCCAACCTTGAAATACCACCCTGTTGTTATTGAGGTTCTAACTTGGTCCCGTAATCCGGGATAAGGACAGTGTATGATGGGTAGTTTGACTGGGGCGGTCTCCTCCCAAAGAGTAACGGAGGAGCACAAAGGTACCCTCGGTACGGTCGGACATCGTACCAAGAGTGTAAAGGCATAAGGGTGCTTGACTGCGAGAGTGACGGCTCGAGCAGGAACGAAAGTTGGTCTTAGTGATCCGGTGGTTCTGAATGGAAGGGCCATCGCTCAACGGATAAAAGGTACTCCGGGGATAACAGGCTGATACCGCCCAAGAGTTCATATCGACGGCGGTGTTTGGCACCTCGATGTCGGCTCATCACATCCTGGGGCTGAAGCAGGTCCCAAGGGTATGGCTGTTCGCCATTTAAAGTGGTACGCGAGCTGGGTTTAGAACGTCGTGAGACAGTTCGGTCCCTATCTGCCGTGGGCGTAGGAAAATTGAGAGGAGCTGCTCCTAGTACGAGAGGACCGGAGTGGACGAACCTCTGGTGTACCGGTTGTCACGCCAGTGGCATTGCCGGGTAGCTAAGTTCGGACGGGATAACCGCTGAAAGCATCTAAGCGGGAAGCCTCCCTCAAGATGAGTTTTCCCATGAAGCCCGTTGAAGACTACGACGTTGATAGGCAAGGTGTGGAAGCACAGTAATGTGTGAAGCTAACTTGTACTAATTGGCTGATTGTCTTGACCATATAATCTGAGTTACTTCAGATTTTGATTGCGAATACGGATACGAGAAACAACAAATAGTGTACTTCTTTATTTACCTAATGCTTGATTGAGGTATAATGCCTGACAATCAATGCAAAACCAGTTTTCCTGGCGACCATAGCGGTTTGGAACCACCTGAATCCATCTCGAACTCAGAAGTGAAACGAACCCGCGCCAATGATAGTGTGAGGTTTCCTCATGTGAAAGTAGGTCATCGCCAGGGTTTTATTCTTAGAAAGCGGCTTTACGGCCGCTTTTTTTTTAACAAAAATTACTTACCGCTGATTTATTTATTAATTGTGAATTTAACACAGATTCCTAACCTTCCCTTTTGAGTTTCTTTTTGAGTTTTCCCTACTCTTTATTTCTTTGCTTTAATTGCAATAAGAGAAAACCTTCTCTCGATAAAAGCCAATTCTCGAGCTACACTGAATTAAAAATTATTCGGATTGACTTGATGAAAAAAAATTTCTTAATTTATGGCTCATATGGTTATACCGGGAATTTAATCGCGCAATTAAGTGTGGAGCAAGGATTAAGACCGATATTGGCTGGCAGAGATGAAGAAAAATTAAAGCTCCAAGCCAACGCGCTCAATTTAGAATATAGAGTGTTTGATGTTAATGATCTGGAGCAAACTAAAAATGCTCTGCACGATCTCGTCGCAGTAATTCATTGCGCTGGCCCATTCAAGTATACCTATGAAAATATGGTATTGGCTTGTCTTGAGGTAAAAACTCATTACTTGGATATTACCGGCGAAGTTAGAGTGATAGAAAAGCTGATGGCAATGGATGAAGAAGCTCGAGCAGCTGGAATTATGATATTACCTGGTTCTGGATTTGATGTAGTGCCAAGCGATTGCTTGGCTGCCTATTTAAAGCAATGTTTGCCTGACTCGAACCAATTAGTTCTTGCCATTGGAACATTTAATAAAGGCAATGGTTTAAGTATTTCACACGGTACTGCTAAAACAATGATGGAAGATATTCCTGAAGGTACCCTGATTCGTGATGAAGGAACTTTAAAAAAAGTTCCTTTCTGCTGGAAAACTCATTTCTTTGATTTCGGTACCTCTAAAAAGCTATTATGTGCCACGATTTCGTGGGGTGATTTGGCATCAGCATGGTGGTCTACTCAGATTCCGCATATAGAAATTTATATGGCATTACCTAAAAGGATAATTCAACTTAGGAGTCTTATTAATCCTTTTAAAAAAGTTCTGGGGTGGCCTCCAATTAAAAAATACATAATGCATAAAATTAATCAATTACCCACAGGCCCTACTGAGAAGCAAAGGCTACATTCAGTTGTAAAAATCTATGGTGAAGTAAGCAATGATTCAGGAAAAAAAATTGCTGCATTAATGACTACGCCTAATGGCTATAACCTCACTGCTTTATCCACTCTGATGATTGTACAATACGCTTTATCTGGAAATGCTCCAATTGGTTTTCAAACACCTTCTAGTGCATATTCAGAAGATTTAGTCATGAAAATTCCTGAAGTGACTCGAGTTATGCTTCAATAATTGTTAGTATTCTCCTGGCTTTAAGGCTTGAAAATATCATGAATCTCATATTTTTAAAGCCAAGGAGTGAAGATAAAGAATTTTTTTAAAAGGCATAAGGGAGTGTCATAATGATCGAAAAAAGGCTTGCTGATCTAGAAGGTGATGTGCAAGAGGTAAAGTTAATGCAATTGGAATTGGCTGAAAAAAGCGCTCGTTTACAACTCCTTATAGAACAGATGGAACAACAGCTCAATCAATGTGAGCATCCTGTGAACTCAGAGGCACCAGAAAAAGCAAATCAAGGTCAGTTGCTTAGTGCCTATGGCATTATGAAACCGCCAAAACAGGAAGCTGGATCTTATGAACAGAACGCTGGAACCTATGAGTTGCTGTCCGTATCGTCTGTTCTTTGAAATTTAAATTAAACCCAAAATCGAGGTTTAGGGAAATAGAAGTGGACTAGGTGCTATTTATACTGATATGTAATAAATGCAATTGGTGTTAGTTTTTTTCATGATAAAGAGTAGATTTTTCTTTGTTCAAAAGGTTTCAATTCTTAATATCTTTGAAAAAATTATGAAAATCAGATAACTAGGCCTGTAATCTCTATTTCCCTAATTCCATATTATCAAAAATTATGAAAGCAGATTTATAAAAAGAAATTAAGCCAATTTGTATAATTTAATCGGATTGTCACGATGTTTGAGGGTAGCGTTACCCACAAACTCAGCTTTAATTTCAGATAGGTGCTTCAGGGCATCTTCAGAAATAAGAACCTGCGAATGATATGTTTTATTTAACTGCTCTATATGAGCAGCAGAATTTACTACATCCCCAATAATAGTATATTCCTGGCGCTTTTTTGTTCCGATTGTGCCTGTTACTGCATGACCAAAATGTAAACCAATTCCTAATTTCAGATCGGGCAGATTCCCTTTTTTTATCTCTTCTTCGATACATTCAATGATCGTTAATGCTGCATTTGCCGCATTAGCTACATCATTGCCGTTAGATAATGGGGCGCCAAACACTGCCATAAAACCGTCGCCTAAAAATTTATTTATAATCCCTTTATTATCATGAATAATTTTTACTATATGTTTAAAAAGATTGTTGAGATAATCAACAACAACGGATGCTTCGTTTTGTTCGGTAAAAGAAGTAAAATTCCTTATGTCCAAAAACATAATGCACACGGGTAAGTATTCACTCGCTTGAGCATCTTTTGAAAGTAGCTTGGATACAACCTCAGGCGATACATGCCGGCCAAAAATGCCCTCAATTTTGTCTCGTTCTTGTTGCGCGTCGAAAGCTGTAAACAACTGTTTTTTAATTTGAGAAGTGATAAATCCGGTAACGATCCCCCAACTAATAAAATTCCTCCACGGGCAGCAAAGGCATACCATTCTACTAAATATGAATCAATGTTTGAGGTATCTGTATAATTGAGAACATAATAAGAAAGTCCCCAATATTCAATGGCGGCAACCAATCCCGAAAATCGGCATATCCATTCGTTTAAAGTCAATGAAGAAAGAATAATAAAAATAAAATAAAGTAAAACAGGTGGCATTAAAAGAGAATAGATGGGTGTTTGAAGGTTCATTATTACAATAATCCCTAATGTAGGAATATTTATTTCGATAAACGCATTAAGATAACGTAGAAAGATTGGTATATTTTTCTTATGAAGGGCGCATCGACAAATTATTTTTCGCATGAGTAAAAAATAAAGAGCTATAGCTGCTAAAGAACTCGGCATAGTAATCGCCGGTACTTTCGCATGTCGATAATATACTTCGGGAGAGAGAATAAAAAATATTGTCCATATGAGCGCCATTAAAATAAAGATAATAGATAAAATCGTTGTTCTTAACTTTTCAGTTTTTAATATTTCCTCTTCTAAAGGCGTTTGAGCCATTTGCTTAATCCATTATCTATTATTTCTTTAGTTTAGATTATTTCCAATAAATTGTTGTAGTGAGAAGGAGTTATGCCAGCATCTAAAAGCAATGCGACAGAGTTAAGATAAGTATCTTCGATAATCATTAGGGAACGTAGGCGGCGGGGATGAATTATCAACATGCCCTAAGACGCGCAGCAATAGATATCGACGTAAAAAGTTGTGCTTACTAAGCTACAATGATACCAAATGTTTGTCTTTGAGCCGTACATAATGTTGTGCTGAGTATTCTAACATCTCGAGTTCTTGCTCGGTTAATTTCCTGATCGCTTTAGCTGGGTTTCCAAGATACAAATAACCGCTTTCCAGAACTTTTCCCGGAGTTACCAGTGCCCCTGCACCAACCATTACATGATGCTGTATGTGTACAGCATCCAAAATTAATGCACCCATACCAATAAGACAGAAATCATCAACAATGCAACCATGTAATACTGCTTGATGTCCGACTGTAATTCCCTGGCCTAAAATTAATGGTTGCCCGCCTGAAGTATAGGGGCCATCATGAGTAACGTGCAAAACGGTTCCATCCTGAATGCTGCAGGCATTACCTATTTTAATCGAGTTTACATCGCCACGTAGAACAGCCATAGGCCAAACAGATACATCATCACCCAAAGATACATCACCAATGATTACTGATTTAGGATCAATATAGACTCGTTGACCCATTGAAGGCGATTTCCCTTGAAAACTGCGAATGGCATCATTCATATTATTTAAACCATAGTTACGAATTCTTCTGCACTTGTGGGATGAATGGCAACTGTATTATCAAAATCTTCTTTACAGGCTCCCATCTTTACCGCCACACCAAAACCTTGGAGCATCTCATCAGCGGCTAGTCCGATGATGTGCAAACCAATAATTTTCTCTTCTTTCCCTAGGTTCCGTGAACCAATTTTCTAGCGCATCCATATAAGCGCTCCGGCCAAATGTAAGAACCCGGAAAAAGCGGTCGTTGTTTTATCAAAACGAGAAAAAACACGCCGAAAGTGTTTGATTTTGGAGAAAAAAGCTTCAACTAAAAACCGCTCTTTGTACTGCTCTTTATCGATTTTTCTTGGGTTCTTCGCATTCTTTTTTGACGGAATGGTTGCAATACAGCCTTGACTCTCCAGTGTGTCAACAAGTGCCTGTGAATCATATCCTTTATCTGCAAGAACTATCGTGTCACGCTGCTCCTTCAATAGCTCTGCTGCTTGAGTAATATCGTTTCGATGTCCCCCGGTCAGGATAAACTTAATCGGATTCCCCAGTCCATCCACCAAAGCGTGAATTTTAGTGGTAAAACCTCCTTTACTGCGCCCCAATGCCTGAGCATCATTCCCTTCCTTGTCGTAACCAGATGCACACGCATGCGCGCGCACTATGGTGGCATCAATCATGACGGCTTGATCATCAACATCGCTAACTGAAGACATTAAGCCAGTCCAAATGCCGCGATCTGACCACATTTTATATCGCTTGTGAATTTTACGCCAATGTCCGTAATAGGGCGGGAGCAGGCGCCATTGACAGCCTGTACGTAATACATACCAGACTCCTTCCACAAAGCATCTTGTCTTCTCATTATTCTTAATGTGCAATCCTTTTACTCCTTGCAGAAAAGAATAAATTGTATCCCAGACTCGTTCTGATATATTATTATACATGTAGGCAGTTCCATTAGTGTTGTTAACGATCGCAATCGAATTTCACTATAAAAACTGCCTACTTTTCAAGTAATTAAAAAAATTGGTTCACGGAACCTAGAGTAACCAGTTTCATTACTGTAGGTGTTTTTTCTTCAGCAAATGCATCAAACATTGGTGTGAAACGGGTTTGATAGATTTTAATTTGATCCTTGCCATATTGCTCAATGGCTTCTTGTTCACTAAACCCAACTGTTCCTATCGGTGGATGACTAAAGATTACGGTGCAGATATTCTCATAGTTTAGGCAAGCTTCTGGTTGCTGGCCAAAAAGACGATCTGCCAAACGACGGCCTGCAGCAATTGCTACAGGAGTAAGGGCAGGCGCATTAGTCACATCACCTAGAGCATAAATACCTTGGGTACTGGTATTTTGGAACGCATCGACCAAAACCAATCCTTGCTCATCAGTAGCAACACTTACTTTCTCCAGGTTTAATCCAGTCGTTCTGGGTTTTCTCCCCACAGCAGCAATAATTACGTCGATATCCTGAATAATTGAGCCGCTGGAGCATACTATAGATTTTCTGCCATCACTATGTAAGTTTATTTCCTGTGCTTTATGGTTTGGGTGGATATGAATACCTTGCTGTTGCATGATTTCCATTAAGGTATCACCCAAGACATTATCAAAGCGGGATAAAGGCCGTATCCCCCTCATTAAAAGATGTGTTTCACTACCCAGACTATTTAATATCCCTGCCAGTTCCACCCCGATGTATCCACTACCGATAATTGCTACTTTATCAGGTCGTTTGGTCAAGGAAAAAAATCCATCCGAATCAATTGTATGCTGGCCTCCATGGATTGTTGGTGGCGAAGGTTCACCGCCTGTGGCAATGATGATGTGTTGCGCACGATAAAGGACATCATTTACTTTGATTGAATGTGCATCGTGGAAAGCGCCAGTACCCTGAATTAAAGTGATATTAAACTGAGTAAAACGTTTTGCATAATTTTCTCTGAGTCGTTCTATATAGGCATTACGTTTATTAACCAGAGTATTCCAATCGAGGATGGGCGATGTGAGTGAAAAACCATATTCAGGTGCATGATGCATGATTTCATTAATCATGGATGCATTGAACATAATTTTTTTGGGGACGCAACCTAAGTTAACGCAGGTACCACCTAAAAAGCTGGATTCTACTACCGCTACTTTGGCGCCATATTTAGCAGCTCGAACAGCGCTGGCAATCCCACCACTACCACCGCCCAGTACAATAAGATCAAATTGATTGTTTTTCATAGACAATTTTTAAAAAATAAGTTTATATTATCAGGAACTGTCCAACCAACCAACATAAAACTCCCAATAATTAAGCCTACCCATTGGGATGTGTTTTCGTTGTCTTGTTTTTGTTGCTTATGTTTAAAAGATTGTATCGATAAGTAGTACAAACACAACTTGATTTCAATATTGAATTATCTTTTTGAAAAATTTGTAATGAATTATTTCTTTCCCTTCCTGAGCATTATCAGGGATTAGGTTTAGGAGATTTTGAGTTGCAACTTAAACTTATCCTTGTTCCTGTACTGGGAACGGAGATTTTGGTTAATGATCTTTAATAAGGAGATTGATATGCCAGCATCTGGGATTAAGATTAGTCGTTTGGTTTTTTTGGGGGATAGTTTATCGGATAGAGGAACTTTTGATAAACGCTTGTTATTTGGGTTTATCCCTTTAGCGGACCTTTATGAGATTGGTTATGATGCACCTAGAGGACGATTTACTAATGGGTTTGTCTGGGGAGATTATTTTGTTACAGCGGTCATTGAACAATTTGAAATAGATTATGCCCGGAGAAAACTGAGGCTACCTCGCGATGCACGAGGAAATGCGGATGTAGCAGATGCCATTTTAGCGAATGATTTGCATTTACAAAAAAAAAATAAAAGAGCATTTAGTCTAAATAATGACAAACATATTTTATATAAAGGAACACGTTTTGCACGTTTCTATTGTGAAGCAGGTCTAACTTCTTCCGATTACAAGAAGAAATTTACCTTCAATCTTAAAGATGAAATAGCCAGGTTAATCGTGGCCAATTTAGAAGAGAAGCGGAAACAACTCAGTGCAGACGATAAAAAGTATAAAATTAGTGCTCAGGAAAAAGCTGAAACTTTAATAGTTGAGTGGTCTGGTGCAAATGATTTACTTACGGTGAATTCCGAACCTACTTTTCTTGCAGCAGATGATGCAGTTAATGCACGTATTGAAAATCTTGAGATCTTAATTCAACAAGGTTATCGGAACTTTGTTTTATTGAATTTACCTGATCTTTCTTTGACGCCAAGATTTCAGGCTAAAGGCAAAAAGGATCAAGATAAAGCGGCACAATGTTCCGTATATTTTAACAAGCAATTAGCAGCCAAAGTGCAACACGTGATCAAAAAATATCAGGGCTTAAATAGTCCTCTGAATCTTTCAATTTTTGATGTCAGTACACCATTCCAAGAAATGTATGAGCATAGTGAAGAATATGGATTTGATAAAAGTAAGTTAAAATTGCCCTATGTTGATTCTGAGGAGTTTAAACAAAGCCAAAAAAATCCTGTGAATCAGAAAGAAAATATTTCTCCGGCAGATGGTTATATGTTTTGGGATGACATACATCCTACCATGGATACACATACTTGGCTGGCAGTAAAATTTAAAGAGGCCTACCACAAGATGTTTACGTTCATTCATCCAACATCAGTACGAAGATGCTGTAAGGAAGCAGAAGATGCGATCGGTAAATCGTCATCCACCCCTTACGCCCATTTACCTGAGGATGTAGTAAAAATAATTCGTAGTCTTCATGCAGATGCAATGAACTTGGGAAAATCACTTTGTGCCTCGCGTCGTGAAAAAGGCGAATTATTAAAACAGTTTATTTTTAATTTGGAATGTCAAAGCGGTAATTTACAAGAGATTGATGCTTTTATAAAAACATTTACCCAAGATGTAGAGAAAATGAAAATAATAAAACATAATAATTCTCTATTTGATTTTTTTGGATGTAAAAAAACAACTTATCCAGAAGATTATATTAGCAAATTGGGGCAGGTTGTTGCAGAAAATCTTTATGCACAGAGGCAGCTGGCGAGCTGATTAACATAAAAAGTCTGAATGAAGCAGCCAAAAAATTCTGCTTCATTCAAAATATGCTTTATTCGACACTTACTTTAAATTCCACATCCACGTTGCCGCGAATTGCATTCGAATAGGGACAAACTTGATGCGCTTTGGCTACTAAATCTTCTGCATCTTTTTGACTTAAGCCCACAAGATGAGCATGCATTTCAACCCCAAGTTTATATCCTTTTTCTGGGGTGGCATATAACGAGACTTGAGAAAGAATTGAGGCATCTTGCAGAGGAATTTTTTGTAAACTGGCTACATGACGCATAGCACTCTCAAAACACGCGGAATAACCTGCAGCAAATAGTTCTTCTGGATTTGTACCACCGCCTGCCCCACCTAATTCTTTTGGTTTCGCCAAGTCCAGTCTTAATAATCCATCGGAAGTTTCTATATGTCCGTTTCGTCCACCATGGGTACGCGCTGTTGCTGTATAAAGTGCTTTCATATTTAGGTCCTTTAGTGATAACTGATACCAACGTTAGAATTGATTTATAGATTTGTCAATGAGTGAAAACTTGATATAACGCCACCCACTAAGTTCTATTCGTCGTTGCAAGCTCGGTCATCTCAGTCATGTACTTGATAACACTCCTTCACCTCATTTTACTTGTGCCTTGTCTAGAACTTAGTGAATGACGCTATATATTGTATTGCATTCATGACGTGGCACCTTGGAACTTTTTACTCCATAATACAAACCCTTATCTAAATAATTACATATTTGTTCCGTATTTAATGTACTAAGGCACTGCGATAATATTTTTTGATGACAACGTGGAAAAATAGCTCCTCGTGAGTGGAGTGCCTGGTATTTCTGGCTTTTCCAGCTGTTGAGGTTGCTCGTGTAATAAGTAGTAAAATTTTTAATTTTCAGATTATTATCCATGCTAAAAATTTTCATGCCCGGGTAGTTATGATGGATACGACTAATCGCGGGTGTAGAAAAGGCATAGACATTGCTCCCGTCATCCAGATGGATTTTTCTGATCTCATCCATATGCGTGTGGGATGTGAGGAGAGTTATTTCTCCATATGATTTTTTGTTCTTATTCAATATTTTTATAAATTCCTGTAAGTAAGCGTTATGCCAAACGGGTTTTCCCTTAAATGAAGTTCCAGGTGGTTCGTGCATGGCAATCAATAGCTGTTTAGCATGATGGTTCTTTAATTGCTGCTCCAACCAAGAAAGCTGGATTAAAGCATCGTGTTGCTGATTAGGATATTTTGCAAGTATGGGGGTATTTGTCCATTGAGTGGCATTTAGGGCGATCAAAATAATTTTTTTATTTCCTGGTATTACATAACTGGAATAATACCCATCGTGATACATGTGGCTGCCATCAATAATTAACCCTTTACAATGAGCACAGGCACCATTCCAATCCGTAGCAAAATTTAATGGGGAAACACCACTTGACTCGAAAGGCTGATAATTACCAAGTAAGGAATCATTGTTCCCCGTGATATAGAAAATAGGTTTTAAATTTTTATCGTTTTCATATAACTCATCAAATACCTTTTTTTCGAACTCTCCTTTTTTAGTTGTGTTAAATAAAGAGTGAGTGGGTAAGTCGCCTAAACAAAGTATAAAGTCTACTTTTTGGCTTAATTTTTCATATTTTTTCATAGTGATTTTTAGAAACTCTGTGCCAGTATCCTCTCCATCACGGGATAAGTTGTTGCTGCCGTAATGAATATCACTAATTGTTAAAAAGCTAGGTCCTGCATATACAGAATGAAAAAAGCAAAAAAACAGTAGGACAGCCTTAAAAAATGAATTCAATTGAATCTCCACATCCGGATATTGTCTATAAAAGGAGTGGTCTGTTTCCATATCTACTCTCCTGGTCAAAACTGTCCTGATTTTCTGTGCTCCGATGCTCACATACTTCATGTATGCTGCGCTTCGGTACTCGAAAATCAGGCTCATTCAGAGACTCAAGCTGGCGAAATGGAAACAGACCCTCCGCGGCTGCTGCTATCTTGGCCACAACGCGTTCCTAAGCTGCTTCACGAATACTCCAGGTCCTTTGTACCTGATTGGGAGTATCTGTTTCCACCCAAAGTAGGGTAGGGCTACCTGAAGGGTTAATCGATAGAGTCTTGGAAAATAACATCACTCCAAAAGGATATTTCTTTACCACGGATTGTAGTGCGGACCATACTTTTTCAGGACCAGTCTGGTTATCGTTTATTATAAGTTCATTGCCTCGATAGATTATATTTATAGATTGGTCTCTCAACGCAGTTCGTAGCGCAGACTCCAAACGCCTCCATTTAGCCTGATGAGCTTTTTGCTTTTCGGCTTGGGTAGGATTTGATTGGAAACTAATACGTTGATGAGGTGAAAAAATTCGACTCAAACGACTGCTGTCTGGATTCTTTTGCAAGAAATAAGTGCATAAAGCATCCAATACAGGACGCCCGGGCCCAGATGCTTTACCGGGCTGTCTGTTCACATACATTGCAAACGCCAAAGTATGGCCATTGGTAGTGTATAAATATCCTGAAAGACTATTTATTCCAGTCATAGTACCTGTTTTAGCACGAACAAAACCCTGTTGCGTGGGGATACGGAATCTTTTTTGCAAGGTTCCGTCACGTCCGGATATAGGTAATGCAGATATGTATTCATAAGATAAAGGAAAACGTTGATATAAAAATTTTAATAGCGATATGGTTTGCTCTGGAGTTACTAAGCTGTAGCGCGATAAGCCCGAGCCATCCGTAAAAATTGCGTGAGTAAAATCGATTCCTGTTTGTGATTGTAAAAAATTCTTAATTACAGGTTCAGCATCTCGCCAGTTGACTGGCCGTCCTTTGAGTTTTTCTGCAGCATGCAAATACAAGCTGTCCGCATAGAGATTATCAGATGGTTTTAAAGTATCTGCCATCAGTTGTGACATGGGTTTAGAGTGTTGTGTCGCAATGAATAAAGAACCTGCTGGAGTTTTTCCTAATTGAACCTGGCCATTGAGTTGAATATTGTCTTTTGCCAATTGAGTTTTGATCATGCCTTGAGCATACATTAAAGGATTTTTTATAGCCAAACGTTGTTGTACTGCCCATTGGCCAACTCCGACACAGCCACGAACAGTTAAATGATTGTCTTGATCTAAATTAAAACCCACGCCACAACCTTTTGCGTTTGGTTTCGTTGTCGCCTGATTATTTAATGCAATACCACCTCCACCATCGTCTACTTCAACAACCGCAGGATCTCCAGCTTGAGCTCCTGGATTTACGGTAACCGTCAAGCGATTGGAATCAACCATGACGGGGGCATTGGGGGCTCCGTAGCTGTAGGATAAATCGGTGGCGAGCCAGCCAGGAGGATAGGGATCGACTTGCGCCAGGCTGCTATCGATGTAAACATTACCTTGAATGGTATGGATATTCCATTCCTTCAATGAGGAAAGCAGTGCTTTTAAATCATTACGGTTAAAAGAAGGATCACCATTTAGTTGTACATAAACATTTCCTTGGAGTATTCCCTGTTCGATTTTTCCTGCACTCATACTTAATCGATTTTCAAAACGATAATCTGGACCTAGTACCATTAATGCTGCTGCTTCGGAAAAAAGTTTCATGTTGCTTGCAGGGATATACAAACGTTCTGCATTACGCCGATATAGGGTTTGCCCAGAAGTGAGGTCAAGAACGACAATTCCAAGATTAACATTTGGATTAATTCGCCTAATTAAATTATCTACCTCGCCTTGAATACTGATACCATATGATAGTGTGGATAAAGCCAATAAAAACGCGCTAGTAAACGTCCTTCTCATTGATGTCGTTCCTTTTGTTTTATCATATGCGGAATAGAAAATTGATAACCATCGTCTAATCATATCGCAAGCCTAATCGCTCCAAAAGTCCCGCAAGTGTATCATTATCAAAAAATTTGACTTGTAACCATCCACCATCGCCATTATCGTTTATTATTTGTACTGGCGCACCTAATTGTTCCCCTAATACTGATTGTAACCGTTCAATGTCTCGATCTCTTTTTGTATTTTTTGGTAGAGAAAATTCTTTATTTTTTTGTACTTTTACCACATGTTCTAACTGTCTTACTGACCATTGTTGCGTTATAGTTTGTTTCGCTAAATAGTCTTGCTGGGTTGGTTCTAACCCTATAAGAACTCGCGCATGGCCAAATGACAAGGCTTTATTCCGAATGAAATCTTTTATATTTTCACTTAAACCCAATAACCGAATAATATTGGCAATATGACTACGTGATTTCCCTACTAAAGCAGCTATTTCATCTTGATGATAATTAAACTCATCAATCAAACGTCGATAAGCGCTTGCTTCTTCAATTAAGTTTAAATCTTCTCGTTGAATGTTCTCTATTAGAGTGAGGGCACATGCTTGTTTGTCGTTATAATTTCCGATGAGGCAAGGGACAGTTTGTAATCCTGCTATTTTTGCAGCACGCCATCTTCTTTCGCCTGCGATAATTTCATAACGCTGTTTTGCGATTGACCTGACGATTAGGGGTTCAATTAAGCCTTGTGATGCAATGGATTGAGCGAGCTCTTTTAATGTGATGTCATTAAAATCTTGTCTGGGTTGATATTGTCCCGCTTGAATGCTTTCTATAGGTACGTGCTGAAATTCAACGTGCATCGAAATAGTATTGAATAAAAATTGTTATGAATTGTTTCATATTTTGCTGGGAATGAAAATAGGAGTTAATGCGTTATGCGTGTATCAATGTAGCTTGGTGAAGCCTGTCTTTTGATCACATCCTTGCCGACGTCCCGCGCACAAGCCCTGAGAGATGGTCACAAAAAGTGACCATCTCTCAGACATAAAGCGCGGTACGTAGAGAAATTTAAAGCAGTACGTAGAGAAACTTAAGTGGTACATGATAAATTTAAAAAACTGACGATCGTTCAGGGTCTGTTTACCTGAGGTATCGTCAGTTTTGAGAAACCTCCACTAAATTTTTCGCCTACCTACCGCGCTTTATGCGCGGTATCCAGGGGATCTTACTATAGAAATGCTCAGCGGCATCTTAAAATATCGTTCTGGATACCGCGCATAAAGCGCGGTACGTAGGAAAGCAGTACGTAGAGAAATTTAAGCGGTACGTAGAGAAACTTAAGTGGTACATGATAAATTTAAAAAACTGACGATCGTTCAGGCACAAGCCGCGGGACGCGGGAGTAGAGCTGGACGGATTTCAGTAATGTGTAGGCAATTCAGGTGAAGCACAGCTGAACCCGGGTATGAACGGAGTTCCCAGGCTACGGTCTATTTTATAACAAACCATACAATATCGCTGAGATAGCGATAATGCCTATGGTTGTTGTGAATACATTACTTACACGATCAGTTTTATATTTTTTCATTGCCGGAATTTTGGCAATTGCATACATAGGCATAATAAACAATAGGGTAGCAATAACAGGTCCACCCAGAGTTTCTATCATTTTTAAGATGTTGGGATTTATGGTGGCTACAATCCAACACGTAACAACCATAAAAATTTCAATGACGCGTTGAAGTTTGCATTGGCTTATTGTTTTACCAGTTGGTTTTAACAGGTTCACAATAATGCTACTCAAACCTTCCTTAGCACCTAAATAATGACCTAAAAAGGATTTGGAAATCGCAATAAAGGCAATAATAGGAGCGATGCAAGCAATCAAAGGTGTTTTAAAATGATTTGCTAGATAAGACAGGATAGAAATGTTTTGTTGTTTCGCTTGTAAAAGGTCTTGAGGTGAAAGACTAAAAACACAACTGAATACAAAAAACATAACGGAACAGACCATGAATAAATGACTGTACCGCAGGATCGCCGTACTATTACTATCCGCATCAATTCCATATTGCTGTTTTTGATTCACCGCAAAAGAAGAAATAATTGGTGAATGATTAAAAGAAAATACCATGACTGGAATGACTAACCATACAGTCATTAACAATCCATGCCCTCCATTAGCATGCAATGAATTGCTTTGTTGTAAAATGGCATTATTCCAGTTAGGAATTAAATAAATAGATAAAAATAATAATATAGTTGCAAATGGATAAACCAATAAAGACATTGATTTGACAATGATTTCCTGTCCAAATCGGACTATAGCCATGAGTGCAAGGATAAGTATTATGGATAAAAGTGCTCTTGGAGGGGAGGACATACCTAACTGATTCACAAGAAAGCTTTCCGTAGTATTAGTAATTGCCACGCTATACATCAATAAGATTGGATAAATTGCAAAAAAATATAATCCGGTCAGTATCCTTCCTGCAAAAGTACCAAAATGTTCTACAACCACATCGGTAATGTCATTCTGAGAAGAAGAACCTGATAAAACAAAACGGCATAGTGCCCTATGCGAAAAGTAAGTCATGGGAAAGGCAAGTACGGCCATTATAATTAAAGGCCAAATCCCATTAAGTCCAGCATCTATTGGAAGAAAAAGGGTTCCAGCACCTACAGCAGTACCGTAAAGACTTAACATCCAAACGGTATCATGTTTTGCCCATGAATACTTTTTATTTACTGCTAGAGGTGAAAGTATTGCTGCTGATTCATTTGATGACATGAAACATCCTTTATATAATACCGAACACAATGTTCAATATTAACACTGCAGATCCAATATTTCAACAAAATTTGCTTTTGTACTGAGGATGTTCTATGCCTATTTACTTAATATTTAGTGATTAATATTCTAGTTTCGTGCCATAAAGTCGGTCTCCTGCATCGCCTAACCCTGGAATAATATAGCCTTTTTCGTTGAGCTGCTGGTCTATAGCTGCCGTGAAAATAGGAACTTCTGGATGCTCTTCATGAAATGCTGCTATTCCTTCTGGAGAGGCAAGCAGGCAGAGAAATTTAATTGATTTAGGCTCGATTGCTTTAATTTCTTTGACTGCAGCGATTGCTGAGTTGCCAGTCGCCAGCATGGGATCAACTACGATCACATCACGATCTCGAGTATGTTCTGGAAGCTTTATATAGTACTCAACTGCTTCCAGGGTTTTAGGATCGCGGTACAAGCCAATATGACCAATTCGGGCTGTAGGTACAAGTTGTAACATGCCATCGACCAAACCATTACCAGCGCGCAAAATTGATACAAAAACCATTTTTTTACCTTTTAAAACCGGTGATTGCATTATGGCTAGAGGTGTTTCGATTTCTTCATATTCCATTTCCAAATCACGAGTGACTTCATAAGCGAGCAACATACTGATTTCATGCATCAATGTGCGAAATTTAACTGTGCTGGTATCTTTTCGACGCATGATTGTTAACTTATGCTGAATTAATGGATGCTGCACTACTATAACGTGTTGATTGTTCATTTTAACTCCAAACTGCGTTTTTATGTGAAAAAATGTAGCCAGGGCGAAGCGAAGCGGAACCCGGGAAATCCGTGATGAAAAAAACCGGCCTTCACCCAGGCTACACGTTTTAATTTAAAAAACTGTGCCATCACTAATAATCTGTATCGGTGGAATACCCTGGGAACGTTTTTGTTTGGCAATTCGTCGTCCTGCTTCCCAGGTACCTCCTTGCAAAATTTTAGCCAAAGGAAGTTCTTTGGTATTTTTTTGCAGTTTTTTTCTGATTAATGTGGCTAATTCATCTAATAGTGCAATGGTTAATGCACGCCATTCTACAATTGCTTCTGCATCTGGTGGGAGTGACTCTCCCAGAATGTTCTTATTTTTAATTTGCAGCAACCCGCAATCGATGAGTAAACCACCATTTCGATATTCTGGCAAACCCGTTAGTTCTTCCAGGTAGGTCACTGTAACTCCCGCTTGTTCTAGGGGTTCAATCAAAGAATAAGTTAACCATTGGGATAATTTATGAAATGGAATGTATTCCGATCCCGATTCATTTGATTTGAACGCATTATATTGCCACACATCTCCAAGTGGGATTCCATGAAATAGCAGTCTTGTCGGCCATATTTCATTAAATGTATCGAGCACTTCATGAAAAATCTGAGACGCTGTAAGTATGTCATTTGTTGCTAAAGAACTAATGTAAGTATAAAAGTTACCTAAGCGGCTTTCTTTTTCAAAATGTTGTGCGTCCTGTTGTATTAATGCACCGAGTCGATTCAGCAATGCAACTCGTCCGGAAACGCCCTCTAAAGGATTTTGAGCAGTGACTTGAAAAGCATCGTGTAGGTCGGCTTCATTAAAGGACAATAAGCGCTCTGCATCTACTCTCAATGGTTGAGATGGATGAGCACTAAACATTCCTTTTAGATAAAGAGAAAGGCTTGCTAGTGCGAGACCTTCGGAGCGCGAATATTCGACTCCTGTTTCAGCCTCTGTATAGCGCCAGTATTGGCCAGCGCCTGCGTCTAGGAATACGCTGATAATAACCAGCTCGTAAAGAATTTTACCCCATTCATCTGCAGATATGATGCCCAATTCTTCCCGCATTTTTTTTATTCGATTAATATTCCCCACTTCAAAATGACGCCAACGACTGTGATAGGGAATATCAAGATTTGGATAATTATCCTGAATGACCTCAATAACAAATGAAGCTGTAGCGGTCATTTTTTCTGGATCTAAGAAAAAGTATGCTGATTGGTCTTGCTTGACTCGTTCTAGAATAGCATGGGAGCGTACGCGTATCGTGCGCGGATCTCTTAACGTGGTTAATACGCGGGCAATTTCTTGTTCATTACTCATTAAGATCACGTCCTTTGGTTTTTGCTAATTCATTAATATCAACGATGCGATTAGGTGAATAATAGCCTGCCGCACGTTTGGCATTCATTTCTACTTGAGCATCAAGGGGAATGAGCTCATCGGGAATGCTTACTCGTTCTACAACATGAATTCCAGATTTGAGTAATGCGTCATATTTCATGTTGGACATGGAAACAAAACGATGAATTTGGGTAATGCCAAGCCAATGTAAAATATCCGACATGAGTTCCTGGAAGCGCATGTCTTGGACTCCTGCGACACACTCAGTTCTTTCAAAATATTTAGCAGCAGTATCTCCACCTTTCTGTCTTTTGCGGGCGTTATAGACCAAAAATTTGGTCACTTCACCCAAAGCTCTTCCTTCTTTTCGATTATAAACAATCAAACCCGCGCCACCTTTCTGGGCAGATTCAATAGACAATTCAATCCCATGTACTAAATAGGGGCGACAGGTACAAATATCGGAGCCGAATACATCAGAACCATTGCATTCATCATGAATACGACAGGTAAGCTCAATTTTTGGATCATGGATTGTCGTTACGTCACCAAAAAAATAGGCGGTTAATCCACCTATAGGGGGTAAAAAAACATCGAAGTCAGAACGTGTTACTAATTCGGGGAACATCCCAGCTGTTTGTTCAAATAAGGTACGACGTAACAGTGATTCTGAAATTCCAAAACGTTCAGCAATTCCAGGTAAATACCAGACTGGCTCCACAGCGACTTTGGTGACTGCGACATCACCTGATTCTTTTAATATTTTTCCATCGGGTTTGAGGCGGCCTCTTTGGATGGCCGTATGCAATTCAGGAATATTAATATGTGCTTTGGTAACTGCAATTGTAGGGCGAATATCATAGCCTGCTTGAATTTCTTCCGAAAAAACACCTGCAACAAGATGTCCCCAGGGATCGATGGAGATGATTTTCTGGGCATCGTTCCATTGAGGATGTGGGCCAATGGCTACAGGCGGCGTAGTATCGGTAAGGTCCGGTACGTGCTCTGAATCCAACACTCCGGCAGCAACTGCTAGTGCTCGATAAACTGAGTATGAGCCAGAGTGTGTACCGACTACATTGCGATTTTTTATATTCGTAAGAGAGGCTATTACCGGGCCGCGTTCTTTAGGGTTTTCTGCGCCCCATTTTATTTTTAACGGTGCAGCAGTATGCCCGGATGGATGTGATGATAAAACAATATGCCCTTTCGATTTTTTTTTTGACTCATCTTGCACCATAATACAATCCTTTAAATGACTACAACTCGATAAATTCATCATAACAGAAGAAATTAATTGGTAGAAAGTACTATTTTCCTTATTGAGGAGGGGAGGTATGAGTCATTGTACTGGGTTAATATTCTCGCTATTATGGTTTCGTTTTTGATGATTATACGTACTAATTTACCCTTAGGGGTCTGTATGCAGAGTCTAATTTAAATTTTTTTTAACCAGGGTTTTACTTCGTTGCCACAGAGGCTACGATGATTTTTTATAGAAAATGTGAGCCATTACTAGCAGGAAAATGCCTATGACCACTTTAATTATTTGTTTATTCATTGCGATATTATTCCCTTATCTTCTCAAGGTTGTTGTAGCTAATTTTATGCAAAAAGAAGGGAATTATGATAATCATTACCCAAGAGCTCAACAGGCAAGATTACAAGGAATGGGGGCGCGAGCAGTTGCAGCCCATCAAAACAGCTTTGAAGCTTTGCTTGTATTTGCGACTGCGACATTAACCGCCATAGCAACTCATCATATCGGAATAACAATTCAAATTTTGGCGATTATTTTTATCGTTTCTCGAGTTATTTATAGCTATTTTTATTTAATGGATATGGCTTCCTTAAGATCCACGATTTGGTTTATTGGTTTTATTTGTTGTTTGATTATTTTGGGACTCAGCATGGTGTGATTGCACCATGGACTCAGTTTGGGGTAAGTCATTAATCCAGAAGTTAAAAAGGTTTTTTTGATGCACAAAGAAAATGATGTACAACAGGTTTCGTTACAACCCTTGCTGATTTTTGTTATTTTAATGCTCATGGTACTGATGCAGATGACTACTGATCAGTATATTCCTTCATTACCTGCCATTGTGAAAGAGTTCCACAGTAATGAAGCATCTATTCAATTAACATTATCTCTTTTTATGCTGGGTTTGAGTATTTCCCATGTATTTTATGGTCCTTTATCGGATAAAATTGGCCGTAAACCACCTCTTATGTTTGGTGTTGGCCTAAGTATCTTAGGCAGTTTATGCTGCTTTCTTGCTCCTTCAGTTTTAGTCTTGATCATTGGCCGTTTTATTCAGGGATTTGGTATTGGGTGTTGTGGTTCAGTAGGCCGATCTCTAGTCCGCGATCTTTTTACTGACAGAATTTTATCTAAGATAGGTTCTTATGTAGGGATTGTGAGTGTTTTTATTATGGTGGCATCTCCTGTCCTAGGAGGATATATCCAGGAGCATTTTGGATGGCGTATCAATTTTTTATTTTTACTTGTATTTGGTATCGCAATATGGATCCTGGCATTATGCACTCTTCCTGAAACCAATAAAAATCTTAATCCTCATGCAACTCAATTTAGAGTAATGCGCGATAATTATTTAACCTTGCTACAATCTAAAGTGTTTTTAGGCTATGCATTGTGTGCCTGTCTTGCTTCTGCAGGGATAATTGGTTATCTCGCAATTGCTCCCTTTCTTTTTCAAGATACATTAGGGCTTAGTCCTATAGAGTTTGGCCAATTAACCATTTTTATTGCCGGGGCAATTTGTGTGAGCGGAATAATTAACAGTCAGATGGTGATGAGAAAAGGTGTATCCTACATGGTATTTATAGGGATTGTCTTTATGGTAATAGGTGGTGTTACCATGCTGTTTTTGTCGATTATAGGATTGCAGAACGTATTCTCCATCATGATCCCTATGTCGTTGTTTAGCATGGGAGTGGGGCTTACTTTTATCAATGCATTTGCTGGAGCTTTTCATCCATTTCCTCACATGGCCGGAACAGTAGGGGCCTTATATGCAAGCATGCAAGACTTAAGTGCCGCGTTGTCTAGTGGGATTATCGCTCTAGGCGAATGGTATGGCCAATTCTCTTTAGCTATAATCTTACTTATTTTGGGCTTGGGTTCTTTCGCTTCATGGTATTATCTGGCCTCAAAAGATCATTAAGAGGTATTGTTTATGAAAATTACTGAGACAGAATTAAAAAATATTATATCCAAATTATCAGGCATGAAAGAAGAAGAAATTCATAATGATACGGCGTTAATAGAAGACTTGCATTTAGATTCCTTAAAAATCGTTGAGTTACTGGCTATTCTTAGCGAAGAATATAATTTAACGGTGACTGAAGAGGATGCAATGAATTTTCATACTTATAAAGATTTATTTGAGTTTACTCAGGCGTAACTGTTTTTGATATTTGTATTTCTGTTCATATGGATTTGGACAATTTTATTTTCTCTGATGATGAATTGCTAACCCGAGGTACGGCTACGCTTACCGCCTAGGCTTCATTTAGGGTTTCAGGAATTGAGTTTAAAAGATTTTCATTTATTCTGCTGTTTTATAAATATGAAATCAATATGCAAACAACCAGAATACCATTTTTCCGCGTTGCTTCATTTGGCTTTATTTTTTTAAAGAGATATATAATAAAAGAAGGAAGGCGATCTTCGTCAGGAAAAATATGGAAACACATCGCGGCTTATCCGTAACGACTCAGTCGTTGCAAGTAATAGATAGCATTAACTATTTTCATCAACAAGTTTTAGGGGCTGGCAAGGAGCCTCATAATATTCTCGAAGCAGTCAAAATAAATCCTGATAATTTGCTCCTCCAAGTTTATACTGCTGCACTTTATCTTTATGGCCAGACTGATCCAGCCACTGCTTTAGCAAAAAAACATTTGTTGCAGGCTGAAAAATTATTGAATTCGGTTAATTTAAGGGAAAAATTAACTTATCACGCAGTTAAAGCTTGGATGAATTTGGAATACGAAACTGCTTTAACTATTTTAGACGCTTTAACGGGTTTATATCCACGTGATACTTTAGCAGCAAAGTTTGCTGAATGGTTATTTTATTGTTCGGGACAAGCCTACAATAGTCATAACTATTTGAAGTTTTGTGAACGGATTGCAGCACATAATCAGGATGAATCTCATTTTTTAGCCATGCATTCTTTTGCGGCGGAATTATCTGGTCATCTATTAGACGCGCAACGTTTGGCAGAACAGGCTTTGACCATCGAACCACTTACACCTTGGGCACATCATACTCTGGCTCATATCTATCTCAACACAAACAATAGTGCAAAAGGGATAGCCACTTTAGAAACGTTCCGAGGGAGTTGGGAGAATATATCAACACTTCTTCGTGGACATAACAGTTGGCATTTAGCTTTGTTTTATCTTGCATTACGACACGATGATAAGGTAATGGATTTATATCCTGTTATTTTTGGCACATCTCCAGAAATTATTACCGAACAAATAGATGCCATCTCATTGTTATGGCGTTTGGATATGGCTGGATTTCCGCAATTAGAGCAATTTAATGTCCTTGGACGTTATCTTGATGAAAACCCTTTTACTCATTATACCGGTTTTAACACAGTCCATTATGTATATTGCCTTACTCGTTTAGGTCAAGAGGACGCAGTTCAGAGAGCCCTGGCATCAATCGAAACTTATGCTCAAACCCTGGCGATGGGATATAATCAATCGCTGTGGCGTTCCGTTATCTTACCTTTGAGCAAAGGGATTCATGCTTTTGTTAATAATGATTTTCAATCAGCCTGTGATTTGATGGGTTCTTGTATCTCCAGGTACACTGAAATTGGTGGCAGTGATGCACAGTTAGAAATCATTGCACAGACTTATTTGCTTTGTTTATTACACAGCAATAAAAAAAAGGCAGCAAAAGAATTTTTCAATTTTCATTTAGCACACTATAAAGGAACACCCCTGGCCGAGTTTTGGTTTAGTTCAAAGCTAAGTTTTTAAAATAGTAGCCCCAGGCTACAATACGAACTATATCAGATCACTTCTAAAAGGGCACAAGCGGCAATACCACCTCCACCGGCCGCAACTAATAACACCTTATCGTTTGATTTGATGCAGGTATGTTTGCGCAGAAAATCCAGAGCAATCCCTACGCTTGAACCGGAAGTATTGCCGGTCTCTTCTACGGTTTTAACGATACGTTCTTCAGGAAAACCTAATTGTTTTGCAACAGATAAAACTAAATTTTTATTTCCTTGATGCGGGACCAGCCATTGGATATCTGCAGTAGTAAGGTTTAATGCCTTGAGAAATTCTTCTGCACCATCAACCATACCATGTACTGCTTTGACAAATAGAGCGGTATTTTCTTTAATCGTGATATAAAACAGTTCGGGGTTTTGGCAATGTGCTGCAGGCAGTCGTGAACCCCCTGCAGGGGTAGACACCGTATCGCTGACTTCGCCATCGGCAAACAAAGCGGAGGCAATAAAACGAAATTCTGCATTTTCTTTATTGGTAGACACAACACAAGCTGCTGCTCCATCGCCAAAGAGAACACTGGTAGCGAAATTATTTTTATTTAAAAACTTTGAGCGAACTTCGCTGGCAATTAATAAGATGGAACCCATACTTGCTTGAGTGATGGCAGAACTTGTATGCAAACCCACTACAAAACCGGCACACGCTGCTCCAATATCAAAAGCTCCTGTATTTTGCAATCCAAGTCGATGCTGTACTAGTGGGCTGGTTGGTGGTGCAAGGTAGTCTCCTGATATAGTTGCCAAAATAATTTGGTTGATTTTATTTTTTTCTGCCGGCTTTGCTGCAAATAGTTTTTCTGCTGCAAGTACAGCCAAATCACTACATGCCTGATCTTCATTGACCCAGCGTCTGTTTCTAATTCCTGTCGAGAAGCTGACCAGTGTTGGACTTTGTGTGCTATTCATCCAATTGAGCACTTCTTGATTACTCACAACCCGCTCAGGTAATGCAGTAAAAGGACCTTTGATGTAGATGTTTTTTTCGGCACGCAACAAATTCATGATGATAATATTCCTTCAGAACGCATGAGTGGTAAACCTCCACTTACAGTAATGACAGAGCCTGTCATAAATGAGGTTCTGGATAATAAGGGATCCATGGCCTCTGCGATTTGTGCCGCTTCTCCCATCATGCCTTGAGGAATAATTTGTGCCATTTTTTCTTGATATGCAGGCTTTTTCCAGAATTGCTCGGTTCTTGAGGTTTTAATCAAACCAACACGTACTACATTAGATAAAATATTGTTGGCACTGTAATCCACGGCAAGATTTAAAAATAAGCCTTCGAGTGCTGCTTTGGTTGCACAATAAGCGCCATAACGACTGGTTCCTGTAATTGCCGAAAGGCTCGAAATCAGAATCAATCGCCCAAATTTATTGGCTAATAAAGCCGGTAATAGGTGATGAATTAACCAGATATTGCCATGTAAATTATCATCGATGTAAGTGCGTAATGCAGGATAGGATAAGGCGTGTAATTTGCGTAGTTGGCTCACTCGTGTAAATGCGTTAAGGATGACACCATCTAAAGGTTGCTGCAGTAGATTTTGTAGTTCCTCCTTACTGGCTTCCGGATTGGAAAAATTATATACCAAACCACTAACCTGCATTTCTTGTTGTTTATAATGTTCCAATGTTTTATTTAGACTTTCCTTGCTGGAACTGGTAATGATAATCGTGTCACCTAATTGGAGTCGTCGCTTGGTTATGGCTTGAGCGATATCCGATGAGCCTCCAGTAATCAAAATGTTCATTGTGCCCCCAGCTCAATTAAGTGTTTTTCAATACTGTTTAGCGATTCATAATGTTCTTTTACTAAAGGCATAACAGGGATCTTAATTTTGAATTCTCGCTCTAGCTCAATGATAAGTAAGGCTAACATTAAGCTGTCTAGACCTCCTTGTTCCAGTGAAGCGGATATATCTTGAGAAGGATAGGGAAGTCCAATTTTTGCTAATATATTGCGGATTCGTTCAGTGAGCATGGTTTTGTTCCTTTTGGCTTAAAAGCAGTATTTTTCTATCAAGTTTTCCATGTTGGTTACGTGGCAACTTATCCAATAATTGTACTGTAATTGGAAGTTTTCTCGGTAAAAGATGGTGTTTTAACTGATCACAAAGCATGTGTTCTGTGGTGGCGGTACTGAAACTGTCCCGTTCCAGGCATACCCGTAAACGGATACCATACAATTCATCAGGTACCGGGATGACAATTACTTCTTTAATTCCTTTAATTTGGCAAATTTTATGCTCTATATCAATTAAATTAATCTTTTCACCACCAATATTAACGATGTGATCCAATCGTCCTTTAATTACTACCAAACCCGAAGGTAATTGCTCTGCCAAATCTCCCGTAAAAAACCAACCATCCTGCATCCGGCTTTGTTTTTCTTCACCCAGATAGCCCAACATGAGTTGACTGCCTTTAATGAGCAACTCATTGTTCTCTGATAAGCGTATCTGCCAATCACCCACTGGGTAACCGGCAAAATCTTCAAGGAATAATGGATCTTTGCTGGAATAAGTCAGGACACGCGGAGAGGCTTCTGTTAGGCCGTAATTGTTATAAATTATTGCCTGAGGAAAAGTGTGCATTAAACTGTCACGCAATATAATGCTCAAAGGAGCTCCAGCAGAGACAATCGCTTTTATTTTTGTTGCAGCTTCTGGAAAAAGTGTTGCCATTTTATGAATCGCGACCCAATGAGAAGGGACTCCGCTCCACATTTGCGGGATAGGATGATTTTCAAACACTGTTTTAATGTCCGTAAATTGCGTGATGAGTTGTGTTTTTATCCCAGCGATTAACCCGGGGAGTAATTGCCCAAGCAGACCAAAAGAGTACGATAAAGGTAAAAATAATAATTGATCGACAACTCTAGAAAATTCAAGCGCATTAATGACAGCCTGACAATTGGAAGTGATATTTTTTAGAGAAAGCTGCACCGCTTTCATTTGGCCTGTGCTTCCGGAAGTAAAGAGTACTAAAGCGAGTTCAGGATGATGTTTCATCTTCTTATTTTCTTGAATTTCCAGGAGTTCGCCTTGAGCATCAACGGTCATGTTTGTACTTAAAATAGCTCGTTTTCCCTGTTCTGATTCTTGGTGTGTCAGGATGACGACAGGTTTGCCTATGTTGAACGCGGCTAATAATTGAATCACAAATAGAGGTTGTGCTGTTGCATATAAAACCAGCAGCCCTTTGGGCAGTTTTTTGAATTGCAACGACATTTTGTAGACTGCTGTTTCTAATTCAGCAAAACTTAAAAGCTGATTTTCCACACTTAATGCAATTTTGTTTGGCGAATCTTGAGCTAAAAATAGCATGGTCTTAACCCTCAACCTTATTTAACCGCCACGTAGCTATTACAGGCAGTGTATTATCCAATATATGTTTCCGACAGAAATTTCGACGAATTTTGCCGCTGGTTGTATGCGGCATGACTTTAAGCGGGATAAAAATAATATGATGAATCTCGAGTTGATGGGTCTGATAAACCAGTTCAAAGATGGTATTGAATAAAGTATCTTGCTCGTCAGGTGACATGAAACGGTTTTTTATCTCACACAGAACAGTGAGTTCATATTCATGACCTGTTTGAATGACAAAAGCAGCGCATTTACCCAGGGACTCATGGATTGGGGAATGGAGAATGGAATATTCTATGTCATGTGGATAATGGTTTTTTCCATAAAGAATAATCAAATCTTTAATGCGGCCCGTCACATATAATTCCTCTTCATGTACAAACCCCAAGTCTCCAGTTCTTAAATACAATTGGTTGCTTGGATCATTAGAAATTTTACCATGAAATGCATGGCGTGTTTCTTCATCTTGTTGCCAGTACCCCTGGGCTACACTGTCACTGTGTACCCAAATTTCACCAATCTGGTCATTATCACAAAGCGCCCGTGTTTCTGGATCCACAATTTTCACTCTTTGAATAAATCGACCACAACTGACTAAACTGTGACTCTGTGAGTTTTCTTCTTGAGCAAAATGGACTCGATGATCCTGATATTGTTCTTTAGTTAAGGAGAGCGTCCGATAGGGTGTGTCTGGAATGGTACCTGTCACTAATAAAGTAGCCTCAGCCAAACCATAGCAAGGATAAAAGGCTTCTTTGCGAAATCCATAATTTTTAAATGCTTGATAAAAATGATCTAATGTTTCTTTTCTGATAGGCTCCGCACCATTCGATGCAATTCGCCAGCAGCTTAAATCCAATCCTTGTTTTTTTTCTTCCTTGATCCGTTTCACACAATAATCGTAAGCGAAATTGGGACTGCCGCTTATGGTTGCTCGATATTTGCTAATGTTTTGTAACCAGGAAAGAGGATTTTGTAAAAAAGAAAAAGGGGACATCAGATAGGTAGGTATGCCTGCATAAATAGGAGTCAAAATATAGCCTATTAATCCCATATCATGATGGGGCGGGAGCCAGCTGAAAGATATGGTTTCTTCATTTAATTCAAACGCAGCGAATATCTTTTGGATATTGTCCAGTAAATTTCTATGAGTGATGATGACCCCTTTCGGATGCATCGTGGATCCCGACGTGTACTGAAGAAAAGCAATCTGATGTTCGTGAATAGAGGGCGGCTGCCAAAAAGCACTTATTTGCAGTTCCATGCTGTCTATGGCTAAGCATGGAACTTTATCTAAATACGGTTTTCCTTTGTGATCCAGGGTCGCAAATTTAGTTAGATGATCAGCAGTCATAATCACAAATACAGGTTTTGCATTGCGAATAATGCGATGTGCTTTATCTAATAATTTGGCTTGGGCTGGAGGATAAATAGGTACAGCAATGCAACCTGCATAAAGACAGCCGAAAAAAGCTTGGATTAGGGCAAGTCCGGGAGAAAATAATAATAAGATCCTATCTCCAGGCTTTGCTCCTTGCACGCGTAATTGCGCTGCAATGGCTCTGGCCCGTTCATCCAATTCAGCATAAGTCATTTTTTCTTCTAGATTTCTATTGATAAAAGTACAACTTACTTTTTCTGGCGTATGTAGGGCCCTGTAGCGAACAGCATCCATTAGGGATAGGCAATTGAAAATCTCTTTACTCATTAAACATCCCTATGGAATTGCAAGACTTGGCCTGCATAAGAGAGACCGCCTCCAACGCTCATCATAAGTATTTTTCCAGGCCTATCAAAAATCTTTTCTTCGACTGCTCTTGCCAAAGAATAAAGAACAGAAGCACCACCAACATTTCCAATCGTATCTGAATCCCAAATGATTGCCTTGTGACTCATTTGGTACTCTTGGAGGAGTTGAGTAATTAATTTGCGATTCACTTGATGAGGAATAATCCAGGTGATGTTTTTTCTATCTTCTTCAGTAGGTAATAAATGATCCAGCATGTGCTTGTACTTAGCATAGGCCAGTTCTTTCATTAGGGATTCATCACCAATCAAATGATAGCCTATAGTGTCGATTTGCTCTTTGGTAGGGGGGAAAACACCCTGAGTGGTAAAGGCTTCAACGTATTTTCCCTCTGTAGAAAAAAAGGTTTTTTCAACAGCGAATGCACCGGTTTCCTTTTTTTCCATCAGCAAGGCTGCTGCCCCATCGGCTAATCCTATCCATGTTTTTTCATTTTCCGGATCGATTACTTTGGATAAAGTTTCGGCACAACTGACTATCACATTAGTGTAACCCAGGGCCATTAAGGCATAGGCAAGATGAAGTGTGGATAAGGAGGTCGAGCAGCCAGTTTTTAAATCATAAGCTGGAGCATCTATTCCTAAATTTCCAAGAACCGCTGCAGCTTGTGAGCCTGTAAATCGTTTATTGGTAGTAGAGCCCAATAAAAGAGCGTGTATTTTTTTTGAGTCATAATCCGCTAACAGTTTTTGTAATGCTTCAGTAGCTAAAGATTCAGCAGTCAACTCTCTAGACTTATCTAAAGATTCCCAAGGTTTATGGCACCAATAACGGGAATAAAAACCAAATTCTTCACCAATTTTTTCAGCAAATTTTTCTAAAAAGGATAAAGTGTGACCTGAAGTTCGTGGAAAGTTTTGTAAAATTTCCAGATTAGTAACTGGTGGAGAATCAGGAAGAACACGAGATGCAGCTGTAATATCAAAACGGATGTGGGGATGCAAAATTTCCATACATTACCTTTAAATTGTTTTTTCGTTTGCTTTTATTTCGATTACACTATGAATTCAATGAGCCTAAATTATAGCTGATTTTTTAGGAAAATTGACCCCAGTAATGACGAAGTGTATATTTTATATAAATTTTAATTAAAAGTTGAGTGTCAATATGTCTTCATCGTCTGTTGATAAAACCACGATGAAATGGATAGAAAATCTTATTGATGAACACAGTTTTCTTCCATTACTTACAGATTATGCCATAAATAATCAGTCTCATTTGCAATTTGGGGCTGAAGTGATTACGGGTTTAGCTCAAGTGAATCAAAGGCCTGTAGCAGTATATGCCCATAATAATTCCGTGAACCGAGGGTACATTACCAGCCAGGGCGCAAAAAAAATTGTGCGCCTCATGGATAGAGCCAAAGATTTACGGATTCCTATTATCGCTTTTTTAGCGTCTCCCGGTATTTCTTTGGAAGAAAATTTATTAAGTGGTGATGAGTACACGCAAATTATCGCACGTAATATCAACTTATCCGGTATGGTTCCGCAATTTGCGGTGCTTGTGGCCCCAACTCTTGGTGCACCTGCTTATTCTGCAGTATTGATGGATTTACTTTTTTTTAACAAGCACCGTAGTTATCTGATGGTAACCAGCCCTATGGTAGTGCAACAAGCAATTGGTGAAAAAGTCAGTATGAGTGAATTAGGGGGGGCAGCGATGCACGCGAGTACTACTGGCATTGCTGATTTTGTTGATGACAGCATCAGCGCGCAAATCAATCATGTTAAAACGATGCTCAACTTTTTTCCTTCACATAGCGGGGAATGTCCTCCTGTACGCTCCGCTCAGGAGCCTTTGCATCGCTTGCCCAATATACCGACGGACCCGAGAGTGCCATTTAATATGCTCGAATTAATTCAAGCACTTGTAGATAACTCTGAAGTATGGCAATACAAAAGCGCCTATGGCCAGGCTATCATTTGTGCTTTTGTACGCATTCATGGATATGCGGTGGGCATTGTGGCAAATCAGAGTATTCGTTTTAGTGGAGCCATTGATTCAGATGCGGCGCAAAAATCAGCTAAATTTATTCGGATATGTGATGCATACCGTATTCCAGTGCTTACTTTAATTGACGTTCCTGGATTTATGCCTGGAAAACGCGAAGAGCAAAAAGGATTATTGCAGCATGGAGCAAGGCTATGTGCTGCGATGCAGACTCGCGTACCCAGGATGAGTGTGATTGTTCGGAAATGTTATGGCGCTGCAGCATTTCTACTGATGCAAACTGCGTCTCAACAAGGAGATTTGGTTTTGGCTTTAGAGACTGCAACACTTGGCGTGATGGGCAAAGAGACTACGAAAAAAATTCAAAGTACTGATGGACAAGTATCTGTTGAGATGAAACATCAAGTGAATGATGCGCACAATCTTGATCCTTCTTTAGTGGAGGCATATAGGTCTGGTTTAATCGATGAAATTATTGTTCCTCAACAAATACGGGGAAGATTGGCTCAATATTTGGCGTATTTAGATCGCAAAATGGATGATGTGGCGATTGCGCGACATTCTATTGTATAGAAAAATTAGTTCGTCTACGTCCGGCGACTTGTTCGCGGGATCCAGCTACAGAGTCAAATTTATGGATTCCGCGAACAAGTCGCGGAACGCAGGCGAAGAAACATCCACTTAACTTAATGGCAGTGAGTGTTAGGGGGAGGGAAAAACGCAAGTTTCTTTCATTCTGATAAGTACCTCTTCCCTTCGGAAGGAGGAACGCTACAGTTAGTAAGGATCATTATGTCTTCTTACCATGATTTGCTGCAATTAATTAATTCATTCGAAGCTTATTTGGGAAATCCTGCAAAACAGGATAGTTACCCCATAAATTTTCAAGAAGTCTTGCACTATGATGAGCAAGAAGAGCTTGCCTGGCCGCAAATCAGATTCATTCAGCAGTGGGGATTTATGGAATACCTAATCCCTCAACACCTTAGCGGGCGTTTTGTTTCGCTTGATGTCGCGTTTTTTTTAGCAAAATCACTATGTAGACGTGATTTAACTACTGGTATTGCTTTGGGTTTGTCATTTTTGGGTTCCTTACCTCTTTGGATAGCAGGAAATGAACGTCAGAAAAAAGATTTGGTAGAGTCGTTACGTCGAGGTGAAATTACCGCATGTGCTTTAACCGAAGAAGAGCATGGTTCTGATATCATGGCGAATGAGGTAGCCGCTCAACCTTGCAAGAATGGATGGGAGCTATCTGGGAGAAAGTGGTGCATTAATTTTGCTACTCAGGGGCAAAGTGTCACTCTTCTTTGCCGTACTCATGAGCGAGGGGGCCCTTTAGGTTTTTCTGTTTTTTTTCTCGATAAATCGGCAATTCAATCAGGTTTTATGCCAACACCAAAACTCCCTACGCATGGGGTCAGGGGATTGGACATAAGCGGCTTTTCTTTAGACAAAGTTTTGTTGCCTCATGATGCGTTGATTGGGGGCGAAAAACGTGGTTTGGAAATCATTTATAAAACCTTACAGGTTTCACGTACTTTATGTGCTTCCTTTTCTGTGGGTGCAGCAGATACTGCCTTGCGACTAACGCTTTCTTTTAGTTTACAAAGACACTTGTATGGGAAAACCGCGTATGAAATTCCCGTGGTAAAACAGCGCTTGGGCGAGCAGTTTACCCAGTTGCTTATTGCAGATTGTACTGCCATAGCAGTTGCTCGTGCTGCATCGGTGATCCCTGAAAAATTATCTTTTTGGTCTGCTATTGTTAAATTTCTCATTCCCAAAATAACGGAAGGAATCGTTGAAGAATGCAGCACAGTAATGGGTGCACGTGCTTATTTACGTACAACAGAGTGGGCTATGCTTCAAAAAATCAGACGTGATATCCAAGTGGTGGGTTTATTTGATGGGAGTAGTCAGGTCAATTTATCGGTGATTGCTGGTAATTTAGTGCCCCAAGTGAGAATGAGAGGAGATTGTCCTCCGAGTCAGTTACAAAAATTGGAGGGGATTTTTAACCTCAATAGTATTTGTCCAGAGTTATCTCTGGAGCGATTAGGTCTTTTCACCCCTACTGAGGACGATATTTTGGCGGGTTTATCTGTGCTGGAATCGAAAAAAATCAATACATTAATCAAAGCGATTCGAAGGGAGTTAAAGCGCTTGGATAGACAAATCCTTGCTTTACAAGAGAAAAAGCAATTTGACCCACGCAGCCTTACTGCTTTTCGTTTGGCGGAGCACTATTGCTGGATTTTTGCAGCAAGTTGTTGTGTGCATTTTTGGTATCATAATCAGGAATTAATGGCTAGAGAATCACTGGGTTTGGACTGGCTTAATTTGGCAATTCAATTCATTCTTAATAAATTAAATGGGCGTGTAAACATTGAGCCTAAGTTGCAAGAGTCTATGGCAGAGCATTTAGTTCTGTTTTATGAGCAAAATAAAATGCTCTCTATGATTCCAATTAAAATACCCGATGGCCAACTTTAGTTTTTGCGGTTATCATTTCGTATCGTATTCATTTTGGCTATGGGAATGAATTGGAAAAGAAGATTAATTGCAGCAATTACCCGAAAAAAATATCAGGCTTTTATTGAAGATACCAAATACCCCGATCGTTCCCGTGACAGGCTGTGGAATCAAGAGATTGTACCTTTATTAAAAAAATCTGCTTATTGGCCTCCTTTATTACAAAATCTCCAAACGTCAAATCTGGATGATTTTCCAATTACAACCTATGAAGATTATGAAAAAGATCTTTTGGCAGCACAATACAGTCTTATACAGCCTTTTAATGGAGAAAAACTGCTTTTTTGGTCAGAAACTTCAGGAACAGCCGGTGTTCGAAAATTTTTTCCAATTACTCAATCTTTTCAGAGACAGTTTCAGCGCACCATGCCTCCTTATATTTATACATTGACTCAGCGTTTTCATGGATTGTTTCGAGAAAAGATACTGTATTTGGCTGCAGTAGATTCTCATAGAACGTCACCAGGCGGCATTCCTTCAGGCTGGATTAGCAATTTTAATTACCGTAATTTGCCTTCTTTTATTAAACGTTTTTATGCAATGCCTAATGAAGTATTCGATACTTCGGAAGTCTATATGCAATGGTCTGCTTTGTATGCTTTAGCATCTGATCTGAGTGCAATATTTGCCGTGACCCCCATGGTTATTGATGCTTTATTTGAGCGTTGTCTTACAAATTTTAAGTATTTTTTACCTTTTTTATTAGGTGAAAAAGTCGTTCCCGACTTTTTGCCGCCGCTTCAGGTTACAAAGAAACGTCAGCGTTATTTGCGTCAATTGACACACCAAGATCCAAGCACATTCAAAGAGTTTTGGCCGTCATTGACTGTTGTTGGATGTTGGATTTCAAGTCTTTGTGAATATCCTGCACGACAATTACACAAGTTATTAGGACCTGGGATTGAGATGGTTGATGGCACTTTTTCCGCTACAGAAGGCTGGCTTACTGTCCCAATTGACAATCAGATTGGGGGTATTTTGCATCCTGGCGCACATATTGCTGAGTTTATTGAAGAAGGAAAGCCGATTAAAAAAGAAAACCTGTTACAATCTTGGGAATTAGAGCAAGGCAAAAATTATGAAGTTTTTTTAACTACAGCTATGGGATTTGTCCGTTACCAGCTAAAAGATGTAGTGAAATGTATCGATTTTTTAAATAAAGCACCAAAGCTTGAATTTTGTTATAAAACGCAAATGCTTAAATTGGAAAGTTGTTCTGTTTCTGGCCAAGAGTTGCAGGAAATGTTGTGCGAGATTTCTTTTGATGTAGCGCCTCACTGGTATTTTGCCCGGAATAGTTTGGGGAATAGGATTGTTTTTGTTACAGACGATACAACTCAAATATCTGATTCCATATTGGTACAGATGCACGAACGTTTAATGCAAATTAGTGAACCTTATGCCCACGGCGTGAGTACCAAAGAAGTACTGCCTATAGTTTTATTCCAAGTGCCAAAAGATGAATTATTAGCGGATAGTCACGCGCAGACCAAACCAAAGCTTATTTCTCAGCAAGTAATTACGGAAAAATGAATTTCAATGTCTCCGGATCACTTGGAAAATTTGTTATGATTTCGCCTACGCCAAGCTATTATAAAAAAAGGAACATCATGTTATGACTGAGAAGAATAAAACCAAGTCAAAAAAAACTCCGGGAAAAACTGAATTAACTACTTCTATGCTTCTTATGATTGACCTGGTATCCATCTTATTTAGTTTGATGCCTAGTGTTGTTGCTTTTAGCGTAACGGGTTTATTTATTTATCATGGCTATGCATACACTTGGTTCGTTCTTCTGGTCGCTCCTTTTGTTTTATTTGCTTCTTTTATCGTGATTATCGCAGTAATTAGGCTGTGTTTGCCCCGCTTGAAACCGGGCCGATACAAACGTGAAATGAATCAGATGACTATTGCCTGGTTTTGTCATTTTGCACTTGCTCGTTCTGCTAAAGTAGTAGGTTTAACCCCTTTGTTGCAAACATTCAATGTGATTAAGTTTTTTTATTGGCGTGCATTAGGGGCTAAAGTTTCCTTTCAAATTGTAAATTCTTTTGACATAGATTTAGTTGATTGCCCATTAATCACTATAGGAAAAAATGTCACTCTTGCGAGTGGAGTGTCAATAAGTTGTCACTCTGATGTTGGTAGTTTACTCTTTCTTGCGCCGGTAATTATTGAAGACAATGTTTTCATAGGTATGGCGACCACTATTGGTCCAGGAACGACCATTAAAAAAGGTTGCTGGATTGGTTACGGAAATACGTTTGTCAATCAGGTGGTTGAGGAAAATTCACGATTTGGAAATATTAGGCCTACCCCAGATATAGAGTAAAAAGAAAAGGGGGCTTTCCCCCTAACTATTATTGGCTCCTACCTGAAATATTATTGGCATATAAGGCAGATTGAATAAAAAAAGAATAATTATATAATATAATGCAGAACTAATATTGCCTATGCGCACCCATTTTTGCTCCATATTTTCAGGGAACCAGGCTGTGATTGCATAAGTCAGGCTGTATAAAATCCCCGTGATGATACAAATGACGACATTAACGTCTACAGAATAAGATTGGAAAATTTTATAAGTCATCATTAAAACCAAAAGGAATAAAATCACGCGATAAAAACGGAGTAATAGCTTAAGCCAGGATGGAGCTCCTGATTCCACACTCCCGTCTTGAAAGTATGCATTAAAGAATATAATTCCTAATGCAGCTAATGGGATTAAAATAATCAGGGGATTGACGTATTCTTCACCCCCACTGAGAAGATGGCTTAGATAAAGTATAAAATACACAATACTAATCAATGCTAAGAAAGGAAATAAATAGTACATCATGCGTAATAGTAAAAAGCGCAAGCTATAGATAATTTTGATGTTTTGCTGACCAACCCCTAATCCTATAAAAAATAAAGTAACATGGGAAATCAATTGAAAATGGAAATTATTGGAGTATAAATTCCATAAAAAATCATTACCTACAGTTTTGAAAATAAAAGAGCCTAACAGGATAAGTACATTGGCTAAGGCAGAAAATAAAGAAGCAACAAAAAGCAAAAGAATAGTATTCCATACCGCAGCAAATAAGCTGTTATAACTGATACGCCAGGTATTATCATGATGGAATGCATAGTGAAATGAGTGCCCCACATAGACAAATAACGGGAAAGCGCCCAGAAATGTAATCCAATGTTCAAGAGGTAAGGAAGTATAACGAGCTTCTATAGGAAGCAAGGGTAAAGACAGGAACAGCGCGATAATGAAACTGCTTGCGACTAAGCGAAAACAATTTTTTTCGTTATAAGCCAATCCATATAAAAGAGCAAAAAGACTGATTAAGGTGTAATCAAATAGCTTAGTAATTTCATGGCGAATTAACCCATCAAGTGCGAATCCAAGCAGTAAGCCAATTAGAGTAAAAAGATAGATTCCTTTTTTTGATGGCATGCCGCTTCTCCTAAGGTATTTAAATTTAGAATAGCTGATTTTAAAAACACTTGCATTATTTCGCTGATATTATTCGTTTTTCTCAATTTTAACTTTATTAGAGCATTATGGTTTTATTTTAATTTCCGTTTTTGTAGAATGGATTTTAAGGATCGATTAACTAATTCGTTGGACTCACTATGCTGAGTAAAGAGGAACGTTTCAAACGATGGCGTGGGACCAGATTCTATGCAGAACAAAACGCGCTGAACTCAGCTTTGCTTATTAGCAATTACGTTAATTCAGTAGATAATCTTGAAGCCATCAAAGCGAATGCGCAGACAAAATATAACGACTTTGATCAATATAATGCACGCCCATGGGGAACAGCCGTTTTTGTCAAGCTGTTTATCGATGAAGCAATTGCACAACTGCCTGAGGATGCTGATAAAGAATTAGCATTACTGACCCACTCCAGCGAGGTTATATCCACTTTATATGATAACTGGAAAGATAATACCGCAGGTAATATTTTTGCTCTACTTGGAGATATTGAGAAATTAATCACTTTGGACAGTATTCCTTTTACCGATAAAAATCAATATAAAACATTTCTTCTGTCCTCCTATATGTTGTTCCATATTATCAAACTAGCAATTGCCCAAATAGAGGGGAATTGGAAAGCGCAAATTGTAGTTTCTCTTCTTGTAGATCTTGGACAAATCAAACCTAAGATAGATCTTTTTTTACTCCAAGTAGAAAAAAGAATGGAACAGTTAAAGGCAGGGCAATCAGCAAAAATGACGAACGATACTGTACCTGATCCTTTAAAACCTTTTAAAGATCTCTTGAGTGAACGTTATCTTAAAGTATTAGGTATTAAGCCTGTGAACAGCGCAAAACTTCAAAGAGGGTTACATAATACCAAGCGCCCTGCTCCTGCTGTGCCCAAATTTCATCTGCCAGAGAAAACTGTAAAACGAACCATTCATGAAAGCCTTAATGCACTTGAAGCAGATATAGAAAAAGTTTCATCAGGTATTTTCAGTCTTATTGAACAGCGGAGCAAAAAGGCAGATTTAGAAGCCAAAATAGAAGCAGTAAATAAACTACTTTTATTTGCAGAAGAAAATGATAAGAAAATCACTGCAAGAAAAGATTTTTTAGATTTTATAGAAGAACATGCGCAGTTATTTCAAGTTCTTTTAGAAACTGCCGAAGAAGACCCAAAACAACAATTACTTGAAAAAATAAAGCAATTAAAAAACATTGTTGAATCTCCCGATCTTTCTTCAGAAGTACTTCAGCGAGTGAGCTGGGTGACTTCACCAATAAAGGTTGTTTATCGCACTACCACACCCCAAGTATTGCAAAGCATGATTGCCTCCACTCTCCCAGCTACCCTGGATAGCACCTGCAAAGCGGAACTTAAAAATCTGGCAAATACATGTTTGCTGGACTTACGAGAAAAGCTAAAGAAAAAAGAGCACCAGATTACTGCCATAAATAATCGTTTTTTTAATCAAGACGAAGCGTTAAAACTATTGATTGCACAAGAAGGTTCTGAACGACTCGCTTTGTTACAAAAGGCAAATGAGATAATGAAAGAATCGGTGCAAGCTAGTTCTAGGCTACTTGCTACTGTAAAAGAAAATTCATCTTTTCTGCGGGATCTTCAGGCGAAGAGCCAAACCTTGAGCGCATTCATCAAACTACATGATGGTTTTTTCGTGAAAATTTCTAATTTCCTCGCCCAGTACTTTTCCTTCTTTAAAACGAGAACTGCAAAGATGATTGATGATGCCGCTGCTTGGAAAATTAAAGTGGATGGATTAGTAGGGGAGTATCAAAATATTGTGGATGGGGGAATACGCCAAATTGAACTTATTCCAAATTTGAATGATTCGATTAAGGTTCAAATAAAAAGCCAATTTATTGCAGAGGAACAGCAGATACGCCGAGAAAAACAAAATCACATTCATCCGAACAAGCGTGCCGTGCGTTTGTTAATGAACAATTTATCTCATTTGTTTGCCGCAAAACCGCTACCTCTTAGAGAGCAAACGAATGAAAAAGTACTCAATGAAGAACAATCCATTTTAGCTTGTTTTTAATTGTTTGATATTTTATTTCTGAAAAAATTCATAGATATATTCCAGATTACCTGTGTTTTTGAATTTCCTGAATAATCAATTTAATAAAGTGCTTGATTTTTCTGGACGCCATGTTTAAAGTTCGATCAAACCTAACTACTTCCAGGAGGATTAAAAATGCCAGGTTTTTTTAATAAGGAAAATAAATGGCGTGCAGCCATGCAAGCGACAAACGGACTATTTCTCATGATGACCGCGTACAGGATGTTTTCTGATCCGGAAACTGTTTGGGAAAATGGTTTTGAGGTAGCAGCGCTTGCGCTTAATGTAGTTACCTTCAGTGAAAATGACAATGCATTGACCAGTATAGGAAATGCCGCTTTTAATATTATGGGTTTGGGCACGGTTTATGCTGCAGCGACATTAGGTTGCTCTTCGAAGTCGCTCGCTGAGAGTGCAGGAAATGCTGCGTTGTATTTCGCCAATGCATTAACGAGTATTTGTTACAAATATGAGCCAAATCAGGAAAGGGCGCAAGAGTCTCAAGTAAAAACAATGTAATCAATTGAGTTTGGGCTGCAAAGCCCATCGTTCTTAAAATATCCAGACTATTTAAAAATAAATCATTTCTTATCTCTTAAAATTATCCGTTGTATTAAAAAATTTGAGCTATATTAAAAATACAGGATTTGAACAACTAGAAAAAAGGACAAATCATGAGTGCTCTTCTGCTATTATTTTTAGCAGTAACTGTAACCTCTTTTCCACAATTGCCATTGGAGTTTCCCCATACACAAGCAATTAAGAGTGATATTCGTTTCATCAGCGAAATCACCCCCTTTTCAGAGCCAGAACAAATTAATGACCAATCATTAAATGTTATTAAAATGCTGTTAACTCATGAAGCACCTCAATTAAATCCGCTCGTGATCGACAAGGTACTCTCTACTCTTAGGTGTGCTACTGAATATAATGTGGAACATAATCATATTTTAACGATTATCGATTATTCTTTACCTTCAAACGAAAAACGTTTCTGGGTGTTTGATTTAAAAGCCAAAAAATTATTGTTTCATACTTATGTGTCGCATGGCATCAAATCCGGTGCTTTATTGACCAATTTCTTTTCTAATAAACACAACAGCAAAGCAAGTAGTATTGGGGTTTATCAAACACAACAAGCTTATTATGGTCGAGATGGTCTTTCATTACGTTTAGATGGTTTGGACCGTAATTTTAACGATAATGCATCTGGACGCGCCGTGGTAATGCATTCTGGGTGGTATGTAGAAGAAGACTTTATTAAAAGATATGGAAGACCTGGACGAAGCTGGGGATGTCCAGCACTTCCTTTGGTGAACTCTCAAGCAATTATTAATATCATAAAAGATAAATCTTTATTAGTCATTTATTATCCTAGCGATACATGGTTTGCTAAATCAAAATTTTTAAATTGTGATAAAAATTCCACGCCTCAATATACGAATTCCTTGACCATACAAGTACCTGATACTGCACCTGATGAACAACGTGATGCTATTTTATTTGTAGGTAGTGGATATAAAGGCAGTAAACATGCAGAAACTAAACCGGTTACAGTCATTTCGGCAGATACATATGAACGGGTATTTCATACGACAGCCCCATTGACACGAATGTTACGACGTCAGATTAATAATGCAGAATACATTGCACTGAATGCTCAAGAGCTTTTTTATTTGTCTCATCACACTAATTCAGATAGTACAGGTCAAGAAGAAGGTATTAATGCCATTCGTTTTGTAATACCGGTTCTAAAAGTAGTCCGGGGCGGTTATTATGAGACGCAAATGCAGTTTGTCAATTTAGGTAAAATCAAGGCAGTCAAAATCAATGGCAATTTAGTCAGAGACAATTCCCTTGCGAACAGTTTCACTGTTTATTTTGAAGGAAACTCATCAGTTAATTTAAATGCTCACAATGAATTTATTCGTTGGGTAGGATTATAGGATGGCTGCATGCTTTGGAGAATCATTTTCATCCAACTTGCACTCAACTCTGACGTTTCCCAAGATTCTTAACGTGTCACTAACAGATAGCACCAAGTGCCTAACTTACTTTGACTCATTTTTCGAGTCGTCCAGTTCAAGCCACATTGCATTTAAGATCGCAAAACAACAGGCCAGGCCGGTACCCAAAATCCAGGAAAAATACCACATAAACACCTCCTAATAAGCTGTATCTTGGTTTTTAGTAATTGTTTGTTCAGTTATTTTTCCTCGCAATACATGATAAACCCATGCGGTATAAAGCAAAATGAACGGTAATAAAATAACGGTTCCTACTAACATGATAAACAAAGTTAACTGACTTGAAGAACTATCCCAGACCAGTAAGCTTTGTCCAGGATTAGTCGAAGAGGGCAGTATAAATGGAAACATACTGACACCTACAGTAGCGATAATGCCAGCTACTGAAAGGGCGCTGCAAAGAAAAGCTGTCTTAACATGTTTTGCAGTAATTAATGCTAATAATGCCGCAATCATGCCGATTCCTGGAGCAAATAAAGTTATGGGCAGAGCGCGGTAGTTGGAAAACCAAGCATCTGTTAGTCGAATTGCTGACTTGTAATGCGGGTTTGATGGACCATCATGAGCTAAAACTCCTGTCACACTGTAACCATCAATACCATAATGAAGCCAAATTCCAGCGCCTATAAAAATCAATAAACTCAGTAGGGCAGATACTTTTCCTGCAGTTCTGGCTCGCTTTTGAATGCGATCTTCGGTTCTTAAGTTAAGAAAAAAAGCACCATGCATGGCAAGCATCAACACAGACAACAAACCACACAGCAGGGCAAAAGGATTCAGTAAATCAAGGAAGCTGCCTGTGTAGAAGGGTCGCAAATATTCATCAAAATGAAAAGGAACACCTTGTAATACATTGCCAATAGCCACGCCAAAAATAAGTGCAGGTACAAAGCCACCAACAAATAAAGCATAATCCCAAAATGAGCGCCATCGAGGATTTTCTAATTTTGAACGGTACTTAAAACCAACAGGACGCAAGATGAGCGCCAACAAAACCAGGAGCATCGCAAAATAAAAACCCGAGAAGGAGAGGGCATATAAGGCTGGCCAGGCAGCAAAGATAGCGCCACCACCGAGAATAAACCAGACTTGATTTCCTTCCCAGGTTGGACCGATGCTATTAATTAATATGCGTCGTTCTATATCTGTTTTTGCAAGCCAGGGCAGCCACATAGCAACACCCAGGTCAAAACCATCCATGACTGCAAAACCAATGAGCAATACACCGAGCAGGATCCACCATATAATTCGTAATGTTTCATAGTCCAAAGGCATAATGAATCTCCTAGTGCGCCATATTATCAGGGCCAAGACGGATGTATTTTACCATCAAGAAAATTTCAACTATGGCAAGAATTGTGTAAAAGAGAATGAATCCGCTTATGGATGTTAATACTTGAGTAGTGCTTATGCTGGATGTACCCATCGCGGTAGGTAAGATATCCTGGACTACCCATGGTTGACGTCCGTATTCTGCCACTACCCAACCTAACTCTGCGGCGATCCAAGGTAGTGGCAGTGAATAGAATGCCATTCGCAAATACCAACGGGTAGTGTGTAATTTACGTTTCATGGACAGGTAGAAGCCTGTTGCAAATAAGAAAACGAAGAAGAATCCGCAAGCAACCATGATACGGAATGAGAAAAATAAAGGAGTGACTCGAGGCTTTAGATCATGGGCTGCCTGATTAATTTGATCTTCAGTTGCATCAACTACATTTTCAGTGTATTTCTTCAAGAGTAGACCGTAACCTAAATATTTATTGTGTGCGGTAAAATCAGCTTTTGCTTGCTCGTCATTAGGATTTTTTTGTAATCGTGTTAATGCTTCATAAGCAAGCATACCCTCTTTGATTCGTTCTTTCCCTTGTTCAATCAATTCAGAAATACCCTGTAGGGGCTCCGTGAATGCGCGTGTTGCGATTAATCCCAATGCATAAGGGATTTCTATTTCATAATCAGTTTTCATTGTTTCTTCATTAGGAATACCAAAAACTGTAAGACTTGCTGGGGCTTTTTCGGTATGCCACATGGCTTCGATTGCTGCGAATTTCATTTTTTGATTTTGATTATCAAGATAACCGCTTTCATCGCCTAATACGACTACAGCTAAAGCAGATGCAAGTCCAAAGCTTGCAGCCACAGTTATAGAGCGCTTGGCAAATTGGATGTTTCTGCCCCGTAATAAAAAGTAAGCGCTAATGGATAAGACAAAAATTGACCCTGTGACGTAACCAGCACTAATAGTATGAACAAATTTGGCTTGAGCGACCGGATTAAACATCACTGCAACAAAATCGGTAACCTCCATCCGCATCGTGTGGAAGTTAAACTCTGCTCCAACTGGATTTTGCATCCAACCATTAGCAATCAAAATCCATAATGCAGAAAGATTTGTACCTAAAGCAAGTAACCAGGTACAACACATATGTTGAAAGCGACTTAATCTGTCCCAGCCGAAAAAAAACAAACCGACAAAGGTAGCTTCTAAAAAGAAAGCCATAAGTCCTTCAAGAGCCAGTGGGGCACCAAAAACATCGCCAACATAGTGGGAGTAATAGGCCCAATTGGTACCAAATTGGAACTCCATAGTCAGACCGGTAGCTACACCTAAAACGAAATTAATACCAAAGAGAATTCCCCAATATTTGACCATCTGTCGCCAAATATCTCGGCCTGTCATTACATAGATTGTTTCCATTATCGCTAAAATTAGCGATAAGCCCAATGTCAGTGGGACAAAAAGGAAATGATAAAGCGCTGTTAGAGCAAATTGTAAACGGGAAAGATCGACCAGATCACTACCAGGAATCATTGCTCACCTCACATGTCATATACTGTGTTGATAAAATTTTGCTCAATCGCCCTGCTTATCTATAAGAAAGTATTGGGGATTTTCTGTTCATTTTTCTTTAGGAAGAATATATTCCTTTTGTTGACTTGTACCTAACAGCCATTGTTCATTGCTTTGATGTGATCTTTCCACATCCTTAAAACAAATTATCCATAATAAAATCAATAAGCTAAACTTAATAATTAAGGTAATGAGGATATCACGAGTTAGTGGTTTAATCATATTCATTAACTCTTTTTCCTTGGCCTAACATCCCATATTTTAAAGATTCTGCGATGAAGGAGGCTTTTTGAAAAATGTCCTTGGCAGCATTCATAGGCAAATGATTTACCGCTTCTTCCTGGAATAAATTAAGCCAACGGACAAAATGTGCTTCCTCAATTTGGGCGAGTTGTTTTAATAGGATATGTTTTTGATAAGCATTACCGTGATACTCATGAGTTTTCAACATAATGCTATTCCAAAATTGGCAAAGCAAGGGGATATGTTCATCCCAATCAACCTGTGCTGTATCATTGAAAATTGGGCCAAGGATCTCATCTTTTTGTACTTTTCGGTAAAAATGAGTCACAAGCTTTTCGATATGTGTTTTATTCAGCTCAGTCATATCACTACTACCCGCTGATACAAGTGAGATAATGATAATAAAGTTTCATTTTAAATACAACTTTAAAATAGTACCAATTCTAATTATTTTTTTCTGCATGAATTAACTCAAGTAAGGCCTGAGCATTATTGTGTTTTGCATCTTGAGCACTGTATAACAAAGTTACAGTCTGACTTTTTGCTTGAGAAGTAATCGTTGCGAGTTGTTCTTGTTTCTCTGTGAGTTCTTGAGCATAGCGTTTTTGAAACTCTTGCCATTTATCAGGTTCATGATTAAACCATTGGCGTAATGCAGTGCTTGGGGCAATTTCTTTGAGCCATAAGTCTATAGCAGCTGTCTCTTTCTTAATTCCGCGAGGCCATAACTTATCAACCAATATCCTATACCCGTCTGCGTAATCAGGTTTTTCATAAATTCGCTTGATTTTTATTTTGTGCATCGAGATTTTCTCCTTTAGGAGCAAGATTGAGTAATGGGTAGAGTTCCACTTTGTTTTGAATAATATCTGCCAAGCTAAATTGTTCCAAGATCGCAAAAAAGGCACTTTGTGCATCAATGAGAATTTTTCGTAATTTACAGATTGGGGCGATGCAACAATTTGCTTCTTTATTAAAACAAGGTACTAAATCAAAGTGAGGTTCAAGCTGCAAAACAAGTGTTTTGAGATTAATTTCCGCGGGATTTTCAGCCATGATAATGCCGCCATTTTTTCCTCTAATTGTTTTAACAATTCCTAATTTAGATAAATTATGGATGATTTTTATTAGATGATTGTGTGAAATTGCATAGGCTGTAGCAATGTCATTAATGGTGCATGTATTTTGTTTTATCGCAATATAAATTAAAGCGCGTAATGAATAATCAGTAAATTGAGTAAGCTGCATTAATTGCCCTAAATATGAAAGAGGAACTTATTATTTCTCTTTATTAGAGGTATTTCAAATATAGAGTTAAAGGTTACAAAAAATCAACAAACCCACTATTTTTAAAGCGAATTTACGATATAATTAAACTATAAATTATTAGAAAATAGGAAATTATTATGAGCAGAAATTCTATGAGTAGTATGATGCGTGCAGTAGTTTTTGCTCTTGGCCTATTTACTGCTGGAGCAAGTTTTGCGCATGGCGGCTGGCACGGTGGTTATTATCATGGTGGCGGCTGGCATGGCGGCTATTATCATGGCGGTGGTTGGCGCGGCGGCTATTATGGGGGCTGGGGCGGCGGTTGGGTGGGACCTGGTGTTGTCATTGGAGTTCCTTACTACAACGATTATTACTATCCTGAGTGTCAATCTGTTCGTGTATGTAATCAATATGGACATTGCTGGTATCAAGATTCCTGTTATTAATTAAGTAATGTTTTTTTAAACTTGTGGCCTGAGTCTGCGGTTTTTTTAAAATGCATAATAAGTAAAAAACAGTCGGGTTATCCTAAGACGCTCATCTCAAAAGATTACCACAGGTTGATAGTATCTATGGGTAAAAATTGATACTATTTGATGGTTTTCGGCGACTTTAGGTTTCCCTATGAACAACACATTGGAATATCTGAAACATCTGGATTGGGAGCGTTTTGCTTTTGCTTTATTTCTACTCCTATTCGGCTATTTTTTTGCATTGAGCTTAAAGTATTGTATTGGTCAAAAAATGATTTAGCAACCGTACGAGATGAGGTGCTTTCCGCAATAAAAACAACATTTGAGCGAGAATCAATTACTTTTGTAAATGAACGAATTTACATATCCTCGCTCCCTTCTTCAGTAACCCCATTACCTTCATCGTTCTGAGCAGAAAAACCAAGAAATCTAACTGACTTATTTATTGCTTATTTTATAAGCATATTTTGCTTCGTTTTATCGAATTCCAATTCCAAGGCTACTTGCGAGTCTCGCATACTAGGTGTATGTTGAATAGGAATGGATTGTAAAGTTGGGAGTTGAAATGGAATCAACGATCGAAATTATTGGCTATGTTGCCTGTTGCCTGGTTTTAGCGACTTTCTATGTCAAAAGGATTTTGACATTACGTCTTCTCGCAATCTGCTCCAATGTAGCATTTATTCTTTATGCTCTTGGGAGTAACCTTTATCCGATTTTTGTTTTGCATTCGTTATTATTACCGTTGAACTTATATCGGATTTTTGAAATAAAGAGAGGTACGTTCTGCACTCTTAATCATGGTTCGGTGGAAAGCGCAGTGTCTATAGAAGAAATAAATGGTTAAGAAAATGTAAATAATAGTTTCGGATGTCTAAAGGTGATATGCCTGCTGCTATTATAAATTCTTTAGCATTATGATAAGTGACTGGTGGATAGATGCCCGATTTACAACATGCAGCGCAAGAAGCTGCACCAGATGACATACAAGCCCTCATAGAAAAAAATCCTTGCGGTCTATGTAAGGCCGCCAAACTTCCTGTGTGCAAGTGCAAAGGACCTGGTGGATCAGGCGGTGGCGGTGGCAGTGGCAGTGGCTCAAATAGCGACAATCTCCTTGAAACTCAAAGCAAAACATCTGCACAACACAGTATGAGTATGAACAATAAAGAGGCTTTCGAGAGCATGCCATTGGATTTGTATGCAGATGCAGAAGTAACTGTGCAAGACTCCTTAAAACTCGACTTATTTGATTTGGAAGAAATGGCTGAGTTTTTATTGTTTAGTCATGACAGTAAGCGAGGAGTAATAACGATTCGTCCTAAACCCAGCCTTTTATTAGATGAAAAAGAAATTCGGGAACTTATTCAGACACTGAAAAAGGCCTTTGAACAATTTAAAATTGCCTTAGAAAAAGAAGGTGTCCCGGTGGATGACTTCACGATAACGCTAAATAAAAATGAATTAATTGTCCGCGATACGTTTATCAAAGAATTAGTCAAGCGAAACCTACTTCCTAAAGCATATGCTCCTAATTTGGAGCTACAGAATCAACCTACTCGTTTATCTGCTTTTACTCCAACACCAAAACCCTCATTACGTGGTAAAGATGAAAAAGAAAAAGAAGAAAAATATGTAGAAGAGAAAGGAGTAAGTCATGATTCGGAAGAAAACAGTGGCTTTAATCCATCTCCATTTTCTTTTACTCTTTCATTGACCAAACTTTTTGGTGGACGCTCCTAGTTTGGGGTAGCCTGGTAGAGGCATAGTGAAGCGTGGATATTATTTCCCCAGTTTCGCTAAGCTTCATCGAGGCCACTTAGTGAATGAGTGACGTATTTACTTATTTTTCTGTTCATGTTCAATAAGCCATTGCTTACGAGCTATCCCTCCGCCATAACCACCTAAATTGCCACTGGAATTAATGATTCGGTGACAAGGAACAATTAGCGAAAGTGAGTTTGCACCATTAGCATTGGCAACGGCTCTGTAAGCAGTGGGTTTTCCTAGTGCTTGAGCTTGTTCAGCGTAACTTCTCGTTTCCCCATATGGAATAAGTGTTAAAGCATGCCAAGCCATTTTTTGAAAAGGACTGCCCAGCATCTGTATTGGGGTGCTAAATTGTTTTAGAGTCCCTGCAAAATATGCTTTAAGCTCTTTTTCAATTGAACGAATTGGCGAAGGATCTCCTGGGATAATGGCTGCTTTCATCTTCTTTCTCAGCCGCTCTACTTCACGCTCCAAGCCTCTTCTATCAACAAATTCCAAGAGATATAAAGCTTCTTCATCAGCTACTGCCAGCATTGGTCCAAGAGGTGAATCGAACCAGGATGCTTTCAAAACCTTAGAATGTTTTGTCAGCTGCGAAGGTGCTGCACCCATTATTTTAGAAAAAGCATCACGAAAACCACTGCTGGATCCGTACCCTACATTAAGTTGTGTTTCAATCACTATTGAGCCCTCACGGATTTGTTTCATGGCTATACCCATTCTTCGTGCACGTGCATAAGCAACAAAGGTCATCCCAAAGCGCTTTTTAAATTGCCTGCGTGCAGTTGATGTATCCACTCCTAATGCTGCAAAATCCCTGTCCTTCCATCTCTTTTCAGGGTTGGCTTCTACAGCCGCAACCAATTTTTGAATTACATTGGAAGCTTGATTCGGATAGGACAACGGCTGGCAGCGCTTACACGGTCTATATGCAGCAAGGAGTGCTTCTTGAATTGTTTGAAAGAATTCACAATTTTCAAATTTTGGTTTTTTTGCAGGACAGGTAGGTCGACAAAATATTCCGGTCGATTTAACTCCAACATAAAATACACCTTCATATTTAGAGTCTTTAGCAAGTAAGGCCTGATAATATTCTTTAGTTAACATGAATCGCTCAAACAGTTATTTCAATAGTTACTATAGCTTTTTTTAAAAAAAGTGCGACCGAAATTCAGGCATTGAATTTTAGTGGGAGTTTTTTGCAGCGCAAGTATTTTCGTACGCGTGAAACGAAGAGAAAATCCAGGATTGATAGGTTCACTGTATCCATGCTGCATTTTGCTTAGATTACATCAAGACCGCTAAAACAAATAGGTTTTTTTATTTCACCTTGAGCCGGCAAGGCAAGTCGTACCATGCCACACTGATCTGTTCTAAAAAAGGGGATATTCAATGATTTCATGTTTGCCAAAGTTTTAGCATGAGGAAAGTGAAAACGATTATCAAAACCTAAAGAAGCTATGGCATAGTGTGGCGCAACTTCAAGTAGAAATCGATAAGAAGACGAGGTTTTACTGCCATGATGAGGGACAATCAGAACATCCGAAGCAAGCTCTGCTTCATAAGTTTTTACTAAATAATCTTCTGCTATTTTTTCAATATCCCCTGTTAATAATATTTTTCCAGCCTTGGTGCTTATTTGTAGAATACACGAATTATTATTTTTATTCTTAAAGTGAGCAGTAATCGGCAAGAAACGAAAAGAAACACCATTCCAATCCCACTGCGGGTAATCATGACATCTCACACCATGATCATAGTAATGTGGATCATTGACTAATAACTGATCCACTGGTATTTCTTTTTCAAGCGAGTCGAGTCCGCCACGATGATCTTTATCCGGATGGCTAATGACCACAAAGTCAATTTTTTTTATTCCTAAGGTTTTAAGATAGGGTAAAATCACCATTTTCCCTAGATCATTACCTTGAAAAAATCGATCTCCAGTATCATAAATCAGGGTATGATGTTGGCTTCTAATGACAATTGCCAAACCTTGGCCAACATCCAAAATATCAATCAGTGCTTCTCCTGGAGATGATACAGTACGGGGCGGAAAAAATGGGAGCAGTATCCATAACAGTGCAATCCATTGAAAGGGTTTAATTGGCAGTAGAACCCACATCAGCAAAGCCCCCATTAATATAACAACCAACCCAATATGGGAAATAGACCCATTAATGTTCATGATTGCTATATGTTCAACCAAGTACAATCCTTTAAATAACAAGGCAATCAACAACGATAAGAGTTTCATTAAAAGAGCAGCAATCCTGCATGAACAAAGGGTCATCGTGATTAATGCTAAGGGGACGATCAAAAGACCAACGAGAGGAATAGCAAATAAATTTGCAATAAAGCCGTTAATTGAACCATAAGAATACCAGTATAGGGTTAAGGGCATGAGCCCAATTAAGCAGCTTAATTGTAAGGCTAACTTTCCTTTGTAACCCTTTAATCGCCAACGTTGTTGAGTTAAAAGCAAACACGCTACCGCAAGAAATGAAAAATAAAATCCTTGCATAAATACGGCATGTGGTTCAATACATAAAACGCCAAATAAGGCATAACGCCATATTTGCCAAGTGGAAAAACGTTGTTTCCCCAAGCTGTAGAGCGTATAAAAGAAACACCCGATTAATGCCCTTTGTACCGGTGGAGCAAACCCTGCTAAAAAGGCATAAAATAAAGCAGCCCAAAGACCACTCATGCTGGCCACATAGGGAGCTGGGATAAACAAACAACATCGGGAGCTTTTAGACCATAGCCAGCGAACCAGCCAATAAATTATCCCCGATACCAATGCAATGTGTTCTCCCGAGATCCCAAAAAGGTGGGTGGTGCCCGTACGTCTAAATAGATCCCAATTTTTCTGGCTAATATGGGTAGTTAAATTTAAAGTCAATGCTTCAACAACGCCTGCAGTGGATTGGTTGGGTGCTAATTGGCTGAGTTTAGCTCCCAAATGTTCACGCAAGAGAAGCCAATTAAAATGTGGTTCTGCCTCAGGGAACACTTGATTGTTTTTGGAGAGTATATAGCCAGTCCACTGAATATGTCGTGCGGCAAGCATGCCTACATAATCTGAACTTCCAGGATTAAGGTAATTCCGAGGTTTTTTTAATTTGACCGTGAATTGCCAGCGTTGTCCTGCATGCAATTTTGGTGCATTAGTATACCAGGATAATTGGATTAATCCTTGTGCCGGATGATGATTATATCGTTCAAGGGCAAATAAAAATTGGGTTTTGGTAAAATCTTGGTTAGGAGTCGATGCAATTGTTCCTTGCACGGTTACTTTAGGGAGTAGAGTGAGATTGGGTATTCCTTTGGGTGAAACAAGGGCTTGATGCATTCCTGCCATCGCAACACCTAAAATAAAAAACAGAATTAAGGAATACTTTGGACTGAGAAAAAAGAAGAGCAAGGTAATTAAGGGTAAAGAATGATTAAAGGTATATAGATAAAGTATGCCTGTGAAAAAGCAAAAAATTTCCATTTTATTTTTAAGTTGGACTTTCCGTTGAGTTGGATAGTAGAGAATCGAGTTTTCTTTGTAAAGTAAATTTTTTATTAGGTACCTGGATTCCTATTATGTCGGATTCCAACAAATGGTTTGTGCAATTCCTGATGAATCTACTGCGGTTTTTGCGTTCGATTGATCTACTGTCATGCTGGCACAGGTTTCATCTTCCGCCTGGCTCCCAATTGGTGTTGCTGTGAGTGTATATGTTGTAGCTCCTACATTAGATAAGGTTATACTGTAGAAACCTTGAGCCGATGTTTGCGGAAATGGAGGTAACGAGGCACAAGGAGCGTTATAAGAAAAGTTTTGTGAATAACACCGTTCCAGAATGATCTGATCTTGTGCTAATGTGGCCATCGCATCTGAACGACGTGATTTGAGCACGAAACTGACATAGGAAGGATAGGCAATTGTAGCCAGTATGCCTATAATAAGTACGGCTATCATTACTTCAATTAAGGTGAATCCGTGTTTTCGTGCATTATTCATCATTCGTTTTACCTATTGTTGTATTTGTACTGTACTTTGTAGCATCACTATTGTATTCCCATTGGCACCTACCGAACGTGCAGTAATTCGATATACACGAGTGGGTGTTTTCATATTTTGTCCTGGCTGAACAATCGAGGGTAGTTGCTCAATAATGTAACTCGACTGTGAATTGGAATATCCTTGGAAGCTGAGGATTACTGATGAAGCGCTGGACCAATTAGCTGTCTTCCATAAAGGTGGGTCACTAGGATTTAGTATGTATAATCCATTGCCATTCTGCATGAAACTTGTGGAAGTGTAGGTTCCATTGAGTAGTTTATTAATCGCTTCATTTAAAGCCCCTTCAGTTTTTTCCAAACTGATTTCGGTATCAGTAGCATTGGCGGCGATTCGTGTTTGTGTTGTATTTATTGATATTGCTGTAAGTGCCAAGGATATAAGAACAAGTAGTAAAATCATGGTCACTAACAAGATATAGCCTTTTTGTTGCACTGAAATTACTTTTTCTAGGGAGTTCTTATGTACTGGCATGCATACTGAAGCTCCGCATTTCTTTTCTTCATGTACTTCTTTCCCTACAGCGAAGTTGGAAATAATTACATTGCTGTTGGGGAGAGCAGACTTTGTATTTTGAGAAATAAAATTCATGAGCTCGCATTCCTTAACGCAATATTGATTTCATATACATGACGAAGTCGATTGTCATTTGGGACGGTAACTGAAGTCTCTAATACATTATATTGAGTAGTATTCAGATTGCCGGAAGCAACTTTTCCCTCAATTAAAAAACCCAGGCGAATTGCATAAACTTGAGCCCAGTTTGGAACAGCATTGGCAGAGACATACTGAGAAATTGAACCATTCCCTCCTATGCCATATTGTACTTTCATTACTGAAACCCCAGGAACAAGAGGTTGGATTGTCCACCCTGTACTGGTTAAAATTCCCCGCATCAATGCACTTTGTCCACCTTGTCCTTGTCCCACAAAAAAAGCGGTTTGTTGAAGCGGAATAAATTGGGCTCCTGCCTGATAGTTTGAACTAAAAGTAGAAGAAGAATTTTCATATTGTCCTGTACCTGAACCATGGCTAATCGTTGTTCCTGTTATATTAGTCACAAGAAAAACAGTGGATTTAATACAATCAGATATCCCAGCGAATCGTCCAGCAGCAAGATTAATACCGCTCATGCTTTGCACTGTAAAGGAGTCGCTGCCTGAATCAATCGTGGTGATTGAGACAGGAAAACTGCCAGGAGTTGCGCCGAGAACAACTAGGACATCACTCGTATTTTGAACATTTCCTGCTAATGATGAATCCAAGGAAGGTGTCCAATTACCTGAGTTGGTGTCATTAGCAGGATTGCCTTGGCTAATTGTAATTGTTGCTCCATTTCGATTGTAACCAGTGAGTAAGGTTGAATTAGTATTGAGTGAGGCAATAGGGGGGGAACCACCACCATTTAAATTAGAGATTGAGGTACTAAGTGATCCACAACCCATAAACCCTGCGGAGCGAATAATCGGTGTGACTAGATTGGCAATAGCATTTTCTGTACTTTGAATCAGAGATTGTGAGTTTGTCACTCTATAGATTTGAGTTTGGGTCACATAAATTTGTATCGCTGCATAACTGAGTAAAAGACCAATAACTGCTGCAATCATTAATTCGACTAAGGAAAAACCATGTTGATGTGCTTTATAATTATTCATAATTGGCTTTGTACGATTAGTTGGACATAGTTCGGGTTAGGAGCAGGAGCGCTGCTTGCACCCACAAGATTTTGTGCCAGGCTGTCATCCCATTGCACAGTTACAGTAATCAGTGTATTTCCACCTGTCCCAGGGGCAGGAGATGAAGTGATGGAACCGCTGCCCCTTGGCAATTTGCTTACATCACGGGTAAGCCAATACCATGTATCATATGCCGCTAATTGAGCACTCGAACAAGGAGATTGATTGCACATGACTCCTGGCGGAGATGGTGGAGTCGGCGAGCCGCTGCTGTTGATATTACTGATATTGTAGTTGCCATTAATTGCCGCTTGCGAATTAGCACGAATTTTGTCAAATATGTCATAAATACTTTGTACTGCCTGTTGTTTGGCATAACTTGAATTATTTGCTTTACTTGACAGGATTAACATACCTGCTATGCCTAACAAGCCAACGGCCATGACCACGAGTGCAACGAGGACCTCGATTAATGACATTCCTGTTTGTTGTGTGCTGTATTTCCCCGAATGATTCATGAATAACCTCCATTAAGGGCATGTAAGCGCACTGTTATCCCAAACGGCTTGTCCGGGTGTGGTACTTGATTGGACATATCCAGTGGCCAATACTTCTACAGAACGTCCAAATGCTCCTCCTCTGCTGTCACAAAATTTAAAATTACTTGGAGTAGTAGTCACTCCATGAGAATCAAAGACTACATTTGCAACGTTGCCTGAAAGGACAGGATCTGAAGGTGAAAGTTGCTGGCTTTTCAATAAGGTGCTTGCACCTACTGTGGGTTGGGTTGCTACTATCCATCCGGCGTTCCAACTTCCGCCACAAGTGGTGGATTGTGGTGCCCCGAAGGGGCAAACTATGACGTTCATTGATCCGTTAAGCGCGCTGTGGCGCGCATAATTAAGCGCGTTCACAAACATATCTGTATAAGCTATTAGGCGATTATTCATAAGCATACCGCTTAAGAAGGGAATTGCTATAACCAAAGTGACGCAAAGTACCAATAAGGTCACCAAAAGTTCAATTAAGGTGAACGCTGTCTTTTTAGCTGGCATGAATTTCAAAGTTCCGTCCCTGTAAGAGCAATCCGTTTTTAAGTATCTATATATTTAGTTTAGGTTAAGACTAAAATTTTACCAAAATTTATGCTTTTGAGCTTAATATGAAAAGAAAAGTTTAATACGGATAGAATAGTTCCTGCAACAATGTATCCATTTTTCAATTCGTGTTTTTTGCTTATCTTTAATCTAGAAAAAGCAGTAGTACTCTGCTCGCTACAACTCCAACTGTTTTTTTAGGTTTAATCCCATTCAATAAATGCCTCAATATCTACATTACGTGCGACCTTCAGTTGCTGATGTCGTTTTTTGTTTTGTGCAAGTGTATGAGGTCGAGAACATTGAGTTGGAGATTTAAAGGTTTTCAATGCTTCTTCCAAATTAACAAATTCGTATCCATTTTGTTTATACAGGTTGATAAGATCGGGTAAAACATAGGCATTGAGTAAATTGGCATGGATCAATAAAATTTGCGATTGTTCGGTATTTTGATGAAATTGATTGTGTTCTTCAGCTCGAAGTGTTTGTTGCCAAATAAAATCAAGATAAAAGGGCTTCAATTCCTCAAGGTAGGCACGTCTCTTTATCTCGGGTACGGATAACAGTCGTTGATTAAAGACAAAATCTTTGGAATCTATAGTAATTGGGGCTACATGATAATTTTTTTGTGCAAGATAACAGAGAATATCTTCTTTTTTTTGTCCAGAACTCATGGCTAAGTAAGGATAACGAAAATATTTAGGTTCAGTTAAAACAGGAAGTAAAATGTTGTCTGCTTCTTGAATTTCCTGAATGTATTCTTCAGTATCCATTTTATTCAAATTGGCATGGGTGAGCGTGTGATTGCCCAATCCGAAACCGGCATCGCGAAATTTGTGTAATATTTCCCAGTTATTTTTGCGCACTTCACTGGCAATAATAAATCCAGTAGCCGGTATTTGCTCCTTGGTCATGGTATCGATCATCATATTCAAATGAAAGTTTCGAGACTCTCCAACAAACGGGAGATCATCAATGGTTATGGATACCGTTTTTTTATGTACAAAAGGCAATGCTCTAGAGGATTCTTTTTTCCTCTCGTTGGGCTCCTCTGGAGATTGGTTTTTTGAATGGGTAATACTATTGCTGTTGTTAGCTGTCTTCCCGCTATGCCCAAACGCAAAACTGAGACTTTGACTTACTACAAAAAGTATTAGGACGAACGATATCTCTTTAATAATTAATTTAATTTTCATGAGTAGAAGGTAAAACAAATTGGAAAAAATGATATTGTAACAAAAATTAGCTTAAATGGCTTATCTGAAGCGAAGCGCTTATTAAAATAAGGCGGAAAATGAAAAGAATTTGCCGCCTTATCGGAGAGTCAAGTTAAAAAACGTGATGACTAGAATTATTTGGTTGTAGGAGTGCCACTTTTATACTCTAGGCTCTCTTCTTCCTCTTCTGAATCATCTTCTTTCTTGGATCTAAAATAACCTAAAGCTGAGGCTAAGTAACCTCCTTTAGTTTTTTCAGGCACTTTAGTTTCTTTTGCTTTAGTTTCTTTCTTAAACTCCTCAACAACCTCGTCTAATGCCGCAGTGCGACGAGTGAATATCATGTCAATTAACAAATTAAAAGTAGCCTTTAAATTAAAATCTGCAATTGTTGAAAAAATATGGTTAGTACGAATTGCTTTTTTGCCGTTTTGCTTCGGATCTACTGTCATAAATTGTATAAATTGAGTTGCTGAGGTAACTAAGGACTCAACATCTTGTTGGCTTACAACATCTATCGCAAGAAGCTTGTTTAACCCTTTGAAAATAACAGAATTTTCCTTTTTCTTAAGATATGAACTGTCACACTCAATTATAATCTGTTGACGAACTAGGTGCATGGCTCCAGCGAGGATAGCAACTTTCTCTTCTTCTTCGACTGCAGATGTTTTCAGGGTATTTCTTATGGCGTTCAAAAAATGAAGTTGAGCGATACGCTCTTTTGATAATTTTTCAATCTTGGAAACATTTTTATCTGCCAATTCATCTTTGATTAACTCATCAAGATCAGCATTGAGTTTATCCCAACCACCAAATCGAATGGTTGCAGAGGCTGGAGACCTTTTAGATGCTTTGTATTTGCTGAGTTCGGGGGCAGTTTGTCCATCAGTGGTAAAGGAAGCAACTATTGCTTTCTGAGCTTCATTTTCCAATTGATAAGAGGTGTGAATCAATTTGCTTAAGTTCTCGGTTGGAACAGTAGTCAACATATGGTTTTTTGCAAAGCCTTTACGAGAATCGTTCTCTATAAAAACTTGATTCAGGAATGCATTCAAAGCGGTATAGAATTTAGCAATTTGATATAAGTTAGGTTTGTCTTCTTCTTTTACCTCATCACTGATACCTATGATATCAATTAGGTCATCATAAATTAGTCCGAATGATTCCCCGGTCTTCCGATTATTTCTGATGTCTTGTAATGTAGTGTACATTGCACCATAAAACACAAGATTTGCAGCTGGGACGGAATGTTCTTTTGATTGTTCTTCCAATTTTTCGAGGATGGAACTCAGAAATTGAAGTTCGAATTTTCTTCTGTCAGGGAGGTCTTCAATTTTTCCTTTTTTCTCGCGTCTTAAATAGACACTAACGGCATGGTCAAAAAGTTTTCTTAATTCACTTAAATCCTTTAGTACAAACGTCATGTTAGCCTCCAAATTTCCAATGGATTGATAATGTAAGTTCGTCTTACAAGGCCTCAGTGTAAACTAAAGTAAACCGCTCGTCATGTATTTTCATTATACATTTTAGTCTTTTAATAAAACCTAAGAAAATTCATTATGTTAATCTCTTTATTGGGTATTAAAATTGGTTTATTTTTTTCTCAACAAACATAAAAAAATTGTATTAATTGAAATAATGGGTAATATTCTGTCATTTTTTGATAAGTGCTTCATCAAGATAGCTCGGATAAGCGCATGTATTTTATACGCCTTGCATAAATGCAAGAGGGGAAATTTTTAACGAGGTCTGTTTTGAATATTGAAAACGATAAACAGTTGAATAATCAATTTTTTAATAATGCACGTTTTGCATTACTCTTTCTGCTTGTCTGTCGTATTATTTCCATGTGTTTTATCCCTCTAAACGATGTGTCTGAGGCACGTTACGGAGAGATTGCCCGCAAAATGTTGGAAACCGGGAATTGGGTGACTCCGTTACATGATTACGGTGTTCCTTTTTGGGCAAAACCGCCTTTGTCTACCTGGTTGTCTGCTTTTTCAATGAAACTTTTTGGGATTAATGAGTTTGCGGTTCGTTTGCCTGGCTTACTCTTATCTTTGGCAACACTGTGGCTTATTTGGGATTTAACTAAAAAGCGTAGTGGATCTGTGATTGCAACGATCACAATTTTAGTTCTTGCAGGAGCTTTGGATTTTTTTGTTGATGCAGGAACCGTAATGACCGATCCGTCTTTAGTATTTTGCATTACTTTAGTGTTAGTTGCTTTTTGGCGGGCAATCGTTGAGGGGAACAAGCTCTGGTCTTATATTTTTTTTATAGGTTTGGGATTAGGGTTATTAGCAAAAGGTCCTGTTGCTATTGTTTTATCAGGCATGCCGATATTTTTTTGGGTGTTACTACGGAATCAATGGCGTAATTTATGGGAAAGATTGCCTTGGATAAAAGGTGTCTTATTGATGCTTATTATTGCGCTTCCCTGGTACATTTGGGCAGAAATACGCACGCCTGGTTTTTTAAATTATTTTATTGTGGGTGAGAATTTTAATCGATTTTTAAAGCCAGGATGGACGGGTGATAAGTATGGTTATGCCCATCAGGAACTTTGGGGGATGATTTGGGTTTATGCAGTAGTGGGTATTTTCCCTTGGTGTCTCTTAGGCGCTGCTTGGTTTATTAAATACAGACATAATCCACGTAAAGTATTTATCGACAAAGATGGATGGCTGAGCTTTTTCTTTCTTTGTACGGTAATTCCGCTGGTCTTTTTTACTTTTTCCAGGAACATTATTTACACTTATATTTTTCCTAGTCTCCCTGCTTTTTCGGTGTTTTTTGTGGAATATTGGGAGCGTGTTGGTGTTGCAGCAAAAGCAAAGCAACTTATCACAGGACTTTCAATTATTGTTGGTGTATTTGCCCTGGGGATAACCCTTGCATTTAATATAGTTCCCAAAGCGGTTTCCAAAACGGAAAAGTCTGTAGTTGCCGCATGGCTAAAACAACATCCAGTTCCAGGAAGTTATCTTATTTATTGGGATTTCAAAGTTGAATTCTCGGCCCAATTTTACTCAAGAGGACGAGGAAAATTTGCTTTTCATAATGAAGAACTCTGCGCTTTGCTGGACAATAACCGAGAAAATTATTTTGCAATCAAGCCGCACGATGTACATGAGGTTTCGCCGGATGTGTTCTCCAAAATGATCTTTATTCAACGCGTGTATTCGGGTGACAAGCCTTATTTATTGATGCGTATTCCGGTTTGGGTAAAGAATTTTTGTAGGAAGGGTACGTAAGGCAGTTGAGTAATCACAACCAGAGAAAAAGGATTGTTTTGAATGAATTTCTGTTTGTAGTACTTAGGTTCTTTCTCCTGATCACATTTATGTTACTCCCCGCGGCTTGTGCCTGAACGATCGTCAGTTTTCTAAATTTATCATGTACCACTTAAGTTTCTCTACGTACTGCTTTCCTACATAACGCGCTTTATGCGCGGTATCCAGAACGATATTTTAAGATGCCGCTGAGCATTTCTAGAGCAAGATCCCCTGGATACCGCGCATAAAGCGCGGTAGGTAGGCGAAAAAATTAAGGGGGGGTACGTAGGCGAAAAAATTAGTGGAGGTTTCTCAAAACTGACGATCCCGCAGGTAAACAGACCCTGAACGATCGTCAGTTTTTTAAATTTATCATGTACCACTTAAGTTTCTCTACGTACTGCTTTAAATTTCTCTACGTACTGCGCTCAGGGCTTGTCCGCGGGGTCCAGTGTTTTAGCACAGATCTCTGGATCCCGCGGACAAGCCGCGGGAAGTTGGAGTAGGGATGGACTAGTTTTCAGCGGTGTGTAGAAGATTCAGTACTTAGGTTCTGGGCTTGTTCAATAAAGATACCAATTCATTTGGAATTTTGATATACTCGGGCGCAATTTTTTATGCCATAAGGAGTAACTGTGTCGCAATCTCTTGCAGTGGATTCGAGAACTTTTGTGCCCCGTGGTGACTTCATGGCCTGGGTGGTGTGCCTGTCAGCTGGACTATTTTTTTTCTACGAATTTTTCCAGCTCAATATTTTTGATGTAATCAATCAACCCTTGCGAGAGGATTTCCATATTGATGCGACTCAATTAAGCTGGATGTCCAGTGCTTATTTGTGGGCGGATATCCTATTTCTTCTTCCAGCAGGGATTATCCTGGATCGCTTTTCCACACGTACAGTGATTTTAAGCGCCATGTTTGTTTGTGTTTTAGGCACAGTAGGTTTTGCTTTAACCCATTCATTTATTGTCGCTTCATTTTGTCATTTTCTTTCAGGAATAGGTAATGCATTTTGTTTTTTATCCTGTGTAGTATTGGTATCACATTGGTTTCCACCAAGAAGGCAGGCTCTTGTCATTGGTTCTTTAGTGACTATGGCTTTTGTTGGTGGCATGATGGCTCATACTCCTTTTGCTTATCTCCATGAATTATTTGGATGGCGCAAAGCTTTATTAATCGATGGGGCAGTAGGTGCTGGATTATTGCTTTGGATTTATTGGATGGTTAGCGATAAACCTGAAGACTCACCAATGAAAACATTTACCAATCAGGAACAAGTAATTTCTGGATTTATCAAGGCGTTATCCAATCCACAAAATTGGTTAGCAGGATTTTATACTTCCTTTCTTAATTTGCCGATTATGGTTTTATGTGCCTTATGGGGTGCTAGTTACCTACAAGCAGTACATCATTTACCTGAAATGGCTGCCAGCAATGTTGTCAGTTTAATTTTTATGGGTAGTGTCGTAGGCTGTCCCTTGGCAGGATGGTTATCTGATACCCAAGGTCGACGTAAGCCCCTGATGGTATTAGGGGCCATTGCGACACTTATCACAGTCATTCCGTTATTCCTTGATGTGGCTTTATCACAAACTACTTTGAGCATTATATTTTTTGCCTTAGGCTTTTTTACAAGCACACAGGTAATTTCCTATCCTTTAATCGCTGAAAGCAATTCTGCTGAAAACACAGGTGCCTCGACAGGTATTGCCTCAGTAATTATTATGGGTGGCGGAGGAGTAGGACAGGTGCTCTATGGTTGGTTAATCGCGCATCATGCTGATGTGACAGCGACAACTTATTCTGTGGCAGATTTTCAATATGCCATGTGGATGTTCCCTATAACTACAGTTTTGGCTTTAATCGCCGTATTATTAACCCGCGAAACAAATTGCAAGCGGTAAAGCTGAGGAGTAAAAATGCAAGTGGTGGATGAGTTTCAAGGATATAACGAGATTAAATCGTCATTATTGCCCTGGATGGTATGTTTTGCTGCGACTTTATTCTTTTTTTATGAGTTTATTCAGGGGAATATGTTTGCGTCCATCGCCGCAAACATCATGCAAGATTTTCAGATACAGGCCGATAGAATGGCTTGGTTATCAAGTATCTACTATCTTTCTAATGTATTGTTCCTTTTTGTTGCGGGACTTGTGCTTGATCGGTTCTCGATTAAAAATACATTGTTAATTGCCATGTTTTTGTGTGTTGCCAGTACTTTTCTGTTAGCTTACTCTCATTCATTTTATATGGCTTTATTTTGCCGGTTTATTACGGGCATAGGCAGTGCCTTCTGTTTCTTGGGCCCAGTGCGTTTAGCATCTCATTGGTTTCCACCAAAGCGCATGGCTTTGGTGACTGGAGCTATAGTGACCATGGCAATGGCTGGAGGCATGTTGGCTCAATATCCATTGACTCAATTAGTTATTTTGGTTGGATGGCGTCAGGCAGTGCAAAATGTGGGAATTCTTGGTTTCGTCATGTTGGTCGTGATGTTTTTTTGGATAAAAGAAAGACCACAAGTTGCAGTAAAGCAAGCTGCTAAACCAATTAATGTCATCTCGGCTGCTAAAAAAGCTTATTTAAATACCCAATACTTGCGGGCAGCATTCTATGCCAGTTTAATGAATATGGCCATCGCTGTATTTGGAGCCATGATGGGTACTTTATATCTGGTGCAACGATTAGATATTAGCTCTGCACAAGCGTCCATGGTAAATGGCATGTTATTTTTGGGGGCGATTATTGGTTCGCCTCTGGTGGGTTGGATATCTGATAGAATGGGGTTACGGGTTTTACCCATGAAAATAGGGGTGATTGCATCTTTATTAACTTTGCTCGCAGTGCTTTACCTCCCGGTTTCTTATAGTACAATGGCATTTTTGTTTTTCTTGTTAGGTTTCTTTACTTCAGCACAAGTGATTAGTTATGCTTTAGTGGCTGAAAGTAGTTCTCCTGCAATGACTGCGACTGCTGTAAGTGTCATTTCAATATTGACGCAAGGCGGTTATATTGTGTATCAAAATATGTTCAGTTATTTATTAACGAGCCATGGCGGGATGCATATAGTAAACGGTACTCCCGTATATCTACTCAGTGCATATCAATATGCCGCAATTATTTTACCTGTAGGTTTATTAATTGCTTTTTTTATTCTGTTGGGTTTAAACGAAACACGTTGCGAACATATTGAGGGCTAAGATGACAGGGAGAGTTTGTATATTACTCATGGATTCCTTTGGAATAGGTGCGAGCTTGGATGCATCTCGTTATGGGGATGCCGGTGCTAATACTTTTGTTCATATCCATCAAGCGTGTGAGCGCGGTGAAAGTGACAGGGAAGGGCTGCGTCAAGGGCCATTAACTTTGCCCAATCTGGCTAAATTAGGGCTTTATCATGCAGCCTTAGCCAGCAGCGGGTTACGTTTTGTCGAATTGTCCACTTTTCCTGAACCCTTGGGTTATTATGGTTATGCGGTAGAACAGAGCTTAGGTAAGGATACTCCAAGCGGGCATTGGGAGTTAGCCGGGGTTCCAGTTACTTTTGAATGGGGTTATTTCCCCGACCAACCCTTTTGTTTTCCAAAAGAATTAATTGATGCATTGATTCAACGTGCTGGGTTGCCCGGAGTACTTGGTGAGAAGCACGCATCTGGAACGACTATTCTTGAAGAATTAGGCGAAGAACATATCCGAAGTGGTAAACCCATTGTTTATACTTCTGCAGACAGTGTGTTTCAAATTGCAGCTCATGAGGAATATTTTGGTTTGCAGCGTTTATATGATATCTGTGAAATCGCTCGTACCTTAGTAGATGAATATCAGATCGGCCGTGTTATTGCTCGACCATTTATTGGTGAACCAGGAACATTCAAACGAACAGCAAATCGTAAGGATTATGCGACGCTACCTCCTGCAAAAACCTTACTTGATTACTTGAAAGAAGCCGGTCGTGAAGTCATTACTCTAGGGAAAATTGCCGATATTTATGCGCATCAAGGCATCACTCAAGTCATTAAGGCAGACGGTAATATGGCCTTATTTGATGCTACTTTAAGCGCAATGAAGACTGCACCTGATGGGAGTTTGATTTTTACTAATTTTGTAGATTTTGATTCCTCATACGGTCATCGACGTGATGTAATTGGTTATGCTCATGCGCTTGAGGAGTTTGATGCACGTCTTCCGGAACTTCATGCATTATTAAAGCCTGATGATCTGGTTGTAATTGCTGCGGATCATGGTTGTGATCCTACTTTTCCTGGTTCAGATCATACAAGGGAACATATTCCAGTATTAGTATATGGTCCGAGTCTTAAAAGTCGCTTTATCGGACGGCGTGATACCTTTGCTGATGTTGGCCAAAGCATTGCACAACATCTTGGATTAGAAAATCTATCCCATGGGGTATCCTTTTTCATCTAGGTCTAATCTCTATGGATATTCTCAATAATGTATAGAGTATTTGAGGATGCTCAATGAATAATTATTCATTTTGAGCCCCCTTGTTTTTTTGTTTATCATCCCCATGTACGGAGTTCCGGTTTGATTTGAGGATTTAATTTTGGAACAATTTCGTGGGACAACCATACTTTCAGTACGACGCGGAAATCAAGTGGTTATCGGTGGCGATGGCCAGGTAACTTTAGGTAATACCGTGATGAAGGGTAATGCACGTAAGGTGCGACGCCTCTACAAAGACCAGGTAATTGCTGGCTTTGCCGGTGGTACCGCGGATGCGTTTACTCTTTTTGAACGTTTTGAGAGCAAGCTGGAAATGCATCAAGGCCATTTGGTACGTGCTGCAGTTGAGCTTGCTAAAGATTGGCGAACAGACAGAATATTACGCCGACTTGAAGCAGTACTTGCTGTAGCAGACATCAAATCTTCCCTAATTATTACAGGTAATGGTGATGTAATCGAGCCTGAGCATAGTTTAATTGCTATTGGCTCGGGTGGACCTTTTGCACAAGCAGCTGCGCGAGCATTGATGGAAAATACAAAATTATCTGCTGTGGATATAGTGCGCAAAGCATTAACTATTGCTGGAGATATCTGTATTTATACCAATAACAATTTAACTATAGAAGAATTAAATCATGGCAACAAATAACAACAAGGCGATATCTCCTCGTGAGATTATCCGAGAGGTGATGACTCCTCGCGAAATTGTCCAAGAATTGGATAAGTATATTATTGGCCAGGATGATGCGAAAAGAGCAGTAGCAATTGCATTACGTAATCGTTGGCGGCGTATGAACATTAAAGATCTCGCTTTGCGTAATGAAATCATGCCCAAAAATATTCTTATGATTGGACCAACTGGTGTAGGTAAAACAGAGATTGCTCGGCGTTTGGCTAAATTGGCTCGTGCTCCATTTATCAAAGTAGAAGCAACAAAGTTTACTGAAGTAGGATATGTCGGACGCGATGTAGACTCTATTCTTCGTGATTTAGCGGATATTGCGGTAAAACAAGAACGTGAATTTGCCATGAAGAAGGTAGAGCATTTGGCTGAAGACGCAGCTGAAGAGCGTATCCTTGATGTATTACTTCCTCCTGCACGGGGTAGCTTAACCCCAAGTGAAAAAGACAGTACCGCAAGGCAAGTCTTTCGTAAGCAATTGCGTGAGGGCATTCTCGATGAGAACGAAATTGAAATAGAGGTTTCAGCAACACCAATAGGCATCGAAATTATGGCTCCTCCAGGCATGGAAGAGATGACAAACCAATTACAGTCAATGTTTCAACAAGTGGGTACTCATCGAACGAAAACCCGAAAAATGACTATTGGTAAGTCCATGCAAATTTTACGTGAAGAGGAAGCTGCTAAACTAATTAACGAAGATGACATTAAGACTCGTGCCATAGAGAATGTGGAACAAAATGGTATTGTCTTTATTGATGAGTTGGATAAAGTGGCGCGACGTACTGAAAATGCGGGAGGAGGAGATGTTTCTCGTGAAGGCGTACAAAGAGATTTATTGCCTTTAGTGGAAGGAACAACGGTGACGACCAAATACGGCATGATTCGTTCAGATCATATTTTATTTATTGCATCTGGGGCGTTCCATGTAGCTAAGCCGTCCGATCTGATTGCAGAATTGCAAGGTAGATTGCCGATACGTGTTGAGTTATCCGCTCTTTCTGTTGATGATTTTGTACGTATTCTTACTGAACCTACAGCATCATTGACGCTGCAATACTGTGCTTTAATGGCTACCGAAGGTTTAACATTAACATTTGATGAGACAGGAATTCGACGTATTGCCGAAGTAGCATGGCAAGTGAATGAGCGTACAGAAAATATTGGTGCGCGTAGGCTTTATACCGTTATGGAGCGATTATTGGAAGTTGTTTCTTTTGAAGCAACAGACAAATCAGGCGAGTCCGTCCATGTTGATAAAGCATATGTTGAGAAAAATCTCGGACAGCTCGTAGCGGATGAAGATTTAGCCCGCTATATTCTTTAAACTATAATAACCCGAGTGTAACCCAGCGAAACTCGGGTTTCATAAAAACACATGAACTTTTTTCAACTCTGGATTCCACATCTCCCATGGTTGTGATTCCACGCTTATTTAAATAAAAAAATTAATTAATTCAATGAGATAGGCCTTTATTTCTAAAAATCAAGGTTGCTTGGTATAATAAACCTGTCTAATAAAATTAAGGAAAATTATTATGACAATTTGCCTTCTCTGATTCAATTTTTGATGGGGCTTGATTCAGCTGGAATTTTGGTATGTGATTCAACTGTAGGTCAAAAGAACAGATGTTCTCACGGAGGAGAAAAAAATGTCACATAATTCGAGTTCTATTGCTACAATGATAAGTGGGGATCTTGAGCTTATAGAGAAAGGAGTAAATAATTCACTAACTTATGGTTCTCGTTCTTCTTTTTCGAGTGTTGATGTAAAATTATATTCTTTTTTTAATCGTTCAAAACCTACTTTAGATTTCCCAGATGCTTATGCAGAGATTTGGAATAAAATCAAAGGGGATTCCAATCATAGAAGAATCAAAGCGTTGCTTATAGATTATACCAAAGAAAATTGTTTATTCGGTTCGTTTATTGGGCGAATGATTTCAGGACATTGGAATAGACACCATGTCAGGGCAGTAAGTAAAATTATCGCGAATATGTCAGTTAAGAATTATTATGACTCTGCTGATGATATTGTTTCTGATTTGAAGACACTAAAACCTGAAAAAGGAGGATCTTTGCATCAACGAATTAAATTTATTGAAAAAAAATTGGAAGACCAATTAAAGTATGATTTTAAATTTTAACCGAAAAGAAGCATTTGAGTTTGTAGCGGATCACCTTTAGCTTGTTGCTTTTTTAGGTATAAGATAATGGAGTTGTTTGATGTCTAATCCTTATGTTTTGGTTTTATATTACTCGCGAACCGGTTCTGTAGCACAATTAGCACAATATATTGCACGTGGGGTAGAACGTGTTGAGGGGATTGAAGCGCGCTTAAGAACGGTTCCACCTGTTTCAGCCACGTGTGAAGCAATAGATAAAGCAATTCCGGATAATGGTGCACCTTATGTAACCTTGGATGATTTACGTCATTGCCATGGTCTTGCTTTAGGGAGCCCTACTCGTTTTGGAAATATGGCTGCTCCTTTGAAGTATTTTTTGGATAGCACTTCATCTTTGTGGTTGGGAGGTGATTTAGTAGATAAACCTGCATGTGTTTTTTCTTCTTCTGCAAGCATGCATGGTGGTCAGGAAACTACTTTGCTTAGTATGATGTTGCCTTTGTTGCATCAGGGCATGATTTTATTGGGGGTTCCATATTCTGAACCGTCTTTAAATGATACGGTTAGCGGGGGAACACCCTATGGTGTAACTCATGTTTCGGGTGTGGCAAATGATCGACCTCTGAGTCAGGATGAAATTAATTTAGCCAAGCATTTAGGTGAGCGTTTGGCACGAGCTGCTCTTAAGTTGGATAGAAAAAAGTGAGCGATTAGTTGAGCTTGGGAAGTGAAGCCCCAAGCATATTGGCTGTGATTTCCAAGATACGCATTCATCCAGACTATAATAAAATTGAGTGAAAAAAATGAAAGTAATTAGTTTTAATGCCAATGGTATACGTTCAGCAGCACGTAACGGATTTTACGAGTGGCTTGCAATGCAAGATGCTGATTTTGTTTGTATTCAAGAAACGAAGGCTCAACCTGAACAGTTAATTCCGGAAGAGCTGTATTATCCTCGTGATTATTTTTGTGAGTATTATTCAGCTCAAAAGAAAGGATACAGCGGGGTGGCAATTTACGCTCGCCACAAACCAAGTCGTATCGTGAAAGGTATGGGTTTTGATTATTGCGATAATGAAGGACGATATATTCAATTTGATTATCCTAAATTCAGTATAATATCCCTTTATTTACCTTCAGGTACTAGTGGTGATGAACGCCAGATGGTGAAATACAATTTCCTCGAACAGTTTGCCGAACATTTAATGCGATTGAAAAATGAGGGACGAGAGTTAATTTTGTGTGGGGATTATAATATTGCTCATAAAAAAATCGATTTGAAAAATTGGCGTGGCAATCAAAAGAATTCAGGATTTTTACCTGAGGAACGTGCATGGATGGATGAGTTGTTTGGAACTATGGGGTTTATTGATGCATTTCGTGTGCATAATCAGGAAGAAGATCAATATACGTGGTGGTCTTTTAGAGGACGTGCATGGGAAAAAAATGTAGGATGGAGAATTGATTATCAGGTAGTAACTCCTGGTCTTACAGGGGATGTAGTCGGCAGTCGTATTTTTCGAGAAGCGCGCCTGTCTGATCATGCTCCTTTGCTGATTGAATATAAAGGAGACTGGTGTGCTTAAATTAGCAAGCTGGAATGTGAATTCATTAAAGGTAAGGCAGGAGCAAGTATTAGAATGGTTTGATTCGAATCAGATGGATGTTCTTGCCATACAGGAAACGAAGCTGCTTGATGAAAATTTTCCTGTGACCGCATTTACTGAGAAAGGCTACTATGTGGCATTTTCAGGACAGAAGACTTATAACGGTGTGGCGGTAATAAGTCGATATCCTTTTTCTGATGTCCTCACGGATATTCCCGATTTTAATGATCCTCAGCGGCGCATTTTGGTGGTTACTGTTGCGGGTATTCGTTTGATCAATTTATATGTTCCTAATGGTTCAGAGCTCACTTCGGATAAATATCAATACAAGCTGAATTGGTTGCAAAAGGTTACCGCATTTATTCAACTACAAATGAGTGTTTTTCCTAATGTGGCCGTAGTAGGCGATTTTAATATTGCTCCTGAAGATCGTGATGTTCATGATCCTGCGGAGTGGGTGGGGTCTGTGTTAGTAAGTCCCGCCGAACGAGAAGCGTTTACCCAATTATTACATCTTGGATTGCATGACAGTTTTAGAAATTTTATGCAGGATGAGCAGGTATTTAGTTGGTGGGATTATCGTGCAGGTGCTTTCAGACGAAATCGGGGCTTGCGTATTGATCATATATTATTAAGTAAAGCGCTTAATGGATTATGTAGGCAATCCGTTATTGATAAAGAACCACGCAAAGTAGAAAGGCCTTCTGATCATGCACCGGTTTGGGTTGAACTGGATTTTAATGTAAATTCATAGTGTACGGTGAAGCGAGCGGAATTTGAAGGAAAACTGTATCGGCTTTGATTTTTTTCCGCTCCGCTTCTACACGCTTGTTGGGCAGTTCTTTTTTATTTATTTTGTAACGTTTCAAATAAAAACCAAATTCGTCGTTCTGTTTCATCAATATAAACTTCCAAGAGACTGGTAGTGGCAAAATCATCTCTTTTGCTGCACACTTCATGAACTTTTCTCATATTTTTTAAAAAACTCTTATTATCTTCCAGAAGATTATTCAGCATGTCATCTGCTGATAAGGTTTCGTTAACATCTTTAAGTGTCTGCAATTCCTTGATCTGCCCGATAGAATGGATTGTTTTTTCTCCGAGTTTGCGTACACGTTCTGCTAAAACATCGATCATTGCAAAAATTTGGTCGCTTTGTTCATCTAATAAGAGATGATAATCACGATAATGAGGGCCAGTCATATGCCAATGGAAATTCTTGGTTTTAACGAATAACGCAAATGTATCAGCCAAGAGTGGGTTAACCGCCTCGGCAATTTTGCGACGATCTTTTATATCCAGGTCATTAGGTGTTTCGAGCCTATAAAGTGCCAGTTTTTTCATTTTAACTCCTGTTAAATTAATTTGTTTTTATAAGCGTAGACCATACCTTGCTAATTTGTTACCAATTGATTGAAATATAGACTTTTTACATAAAAATAATTGAGTGGAATAATTAATGGTTTTCCATTAGGGTTCTGCGAATGTATTTCTGTGTCGGAACTTTGGGGGACGAAGCAAGTTGAGTTTCATTTTACTACAGTTGTAGTGCCCATGGTGGGCTTTGGCATATGTTGTCTCATGGATGGGTGACTAATTGTTATTTTTATGACAGGTGTAAGGTTATCCATCATCTTAGTGCTATCATTAATTATGGATTCATTTGATTATAAGGGTTCTTATAAACAAATAATGCAAGATGAGATCAATCCGATTTGATAAAAATTGCTTTACAGAAATTTTTCTGCTATTGTTTTGCGTCATTTGTATCGAGTATGGTGCTTGGCATTGAGTTCAGGTGGCGATACTCATTTAAAACTAAGAGAGTAGTATTATGAAGGCATCAATTCATCCAGATTATAAAGTAGTTAAGGTAACATGCAGCTGTGGCGAGGAATTTGAAACCCGTTCAACATTATGCAAAGATTTGAACATTGAAGTATGCTCACAATGTCATCCTTTTTATACTGGTAAGCAAAAATTGGTGGATACTGGGGGTCGTGTTCAGAAGTTCCGCGATCGTTATAGCCAGCGTTCTACTCAAGCTGCTAAAGAAGAAAAGAAATAAGGGCGCATTATCTTTGCGCCTTTTTATTATATTTCACTCGAAGTATAACTTATTGACAGATTGTTCCTGCAATGCTAATTTGCGGTACTTGTAGGTTCTTGACGTCCAATTCTTGTCCCAATCCCATCATTTCATGGCTGTTCCTCTTGCAACTTTTAAGAGTATATAGCCAGATGTTTGTGTGCCTATGGCTGGCACTTTGGATAAGAATGAATTGGCAATGGATAGTAGGATTTTAAAACCTTACTTAAGTTTTGTTTCACATGAAAGAGAGTAAGTACTTTGGATAATGAAGTTTTAAAGCAATGTGCATTAGATTATCACGAGTTTCCAACTCCTGGAAAACTCGGTGTCCATGTTACCAAATCAACTGACTCTCAGAGTGATTTGTCACTGGCTTATACGCCTGGTGTTGCTGCTCCGGTGCTTGCAATAGCAGAAAACCCTGAAGACGCGTATCGTTACACAAATAAAGGAAATTTAGTCGCGGTTATGACTAATGGCACTGCAGTGTTAGGTTTGGGTGATCTTGGACCTCTTGCCAGTAAGCCAGTAATGGAAGGTAAGGCAGTTTTATTTAAGCGTTTTGCCGGCATTGATGTATTCGATATAGAAATTGATGCTCACGATTCGCAAGCTTTTATTTCTACAGCAAAACGTATTGCTCCTACATTTGGAGGGATTAATCTGGAGGATCTTAAGGCTCCGGAGTGTTTTGAAATTGAACAGGCTTTGATTGAGCAATTGAACATTCCAGTATTCCATGATGATCAGCATGGTACTGCAATAGTTGTTGCGGCAGCTTTGCTGAATGCTCTTGAATTACAACAAAAAAAATTATCTGAAGCAAAAATTGTGTGTATTGGAGCAGGAGCAGCAGGAATTGCTTCCATGCGATTGCTTGTAGCTTTGGGTGCCCATAAAGAAAATATGTTACTTTTGGATACCAAAGGTGTTATTCATTCGGGACGAGTTGATTTAAATGCTTATAAATTTGCTTTTGCACGTACTACTGAATGTAGGACTTTAGCAGATGCACTGGTTGATGCTGATGTTTTTATTGGGGTTGCCAAGCCTAATTTATTAGATGCCGATCTATTGAAATTAATGGCATCCAGGCCTGTTATTTTTGCTTTATCGAACCCTGATCCTGAGATTAGGCCTGAATTGGCTTTTCAAGTACGTGATGATTTGGTCATTGCTACTGGACGTAGCGATTATCCTAATCAAGTCAATAATGTGTTATGTTTTCCTTATATTTTTCGTGGTGCGTTGGATGTACGTGCCAAGTGTATTAATCAATCAATGCAAATTGCTGCGGTTGAAGCAATTCGTCAACTGGTGCATGAGCCCGTCCCCCAGGTAGTGAAGGATAATTACCCAGGTGTAACGTATTGGGATTTTGGTCCTAACTATATTATTCCCAAGCCTATAGATCCTCGTTTAAGAGAACGAGTGCCTGCTGCTGTAGCTCAGGCTGCAATAGCAAGCGGCGCAAATCAAGTAAGTAGTAATTTAGAATAAAGCAGCATCCTGAATGCAGGGCTCAAGGTGTAGCAGTATGCCGTATGAGATGTATCGGTTTGCGTTCAGGATAATCGGTGAATTATGCAGCTAAGGGCTTTAACTGTTGAATTGAAGACAGTGTGTGCCCTTGCTTAACCAAATAGTTAAGGAGATTACTTTGCTTTCTGAAAACCGGAGAAATTACGCATTAATTGGATGGCTTATTTGTGGTCTTGGAGCCGTGTTTTACAGTTATGAATATTTGCTTCGAATAGCGCCCAGTGCGATGGAAACTGCTCTGCGTGAGCATTTTAATTTGTCAGCAACCGGTTTTGGGCATATTTCATCTATATATTATTATGCCTATGTTCCCATGCAATTACCTGTAGGGATAATGATGGATCGATATGGTCCTCGAAGATTATTAACTTTTGCCTGCATGATTTGCGTCATTGGAACTTTTTTATTCACCGGGACGACCTCTTTTTGGGTTGCAGCTTCAGGACGATTTTTAGTCGGATTAGGCTCTGCATTTGCATTTGTGGGAGTATTAAAGCTTGCCACAATCTGGTTGCCTGAGAATAAGCTCGCTATGGTTTCGGGTATCACTTCAGCATTAGGAACAGTAGGTGCCATGCTAGGGGATAATTTTTTAGAGCTCTTTGTTACCCAAATAGGATGGATTAAAACCTTAAACATGACTGCGTTTTTTGGGATCGTATTAACCTTTTTATTATGGTTAGGAATTCATGATAAAAAAGGGCGATACAGACAAAGCGGTACGGTTTCCAATTTTAAAACAGGTTTTATTGATTTAAATATAATAATCAGTAACAGACAAATATGGATTAATGGATTGTACGGCTGTATGGTTTATCTCCCTACAACTGTTTTTGCTGAATTGTGGGGAATTCCCTATTTGAGAAATGCTCATGGCCTATCAGCACATGGTGCGGGCTTAGCGAATTCATTACTTTTCTTAGGTTTTACTGTAGGCGCTCCACTGATGGGGTATTTCTCTGACAGAATAGCGCGCAGAAAGCTTCCTATGTTTTTAGGCGCCAGTGTTGCAACTATACTCATGTTGGTTATCCTGTATTTCCCTGGTTTAAGTGAAACTAATGTACAGATACTCATGTTTTTCCTGGGGTTATTTTATAGTGCGCAAGCGATTGTATTCGCTGTTGGAAGGGAGTTAAGTCCTGGTGAAGCAGCAGGTACAGCAATAGCGTTTACCAACATGATCGTCATGCTAGGTGGTATGTTGCTGCAACCTTTAGTAGGGCATCTATTAGACTTCAGTTATTCCTTACGTAGTGATTCTTCACTTCCTTCAGGGTTGGTTGTGGATAATGTTAATAAATTATACAACATGACTGATTACCGTATTGCTCTGGCTTTTATACCAATCAGTATGTTTATTGCTGCTTTATTAACCTTCTTTTTAAGGGAAACTCACGCTCATGCGCCTAAATGATACCGTTTCAAGGAAACAATTGCTTTTTGGCATATTTATATGCTTTGTTGGGGCTATTTTTTATTGCTATGAGTTTATTTTACGTATTATTCCTGGGGTTTTACAGACCGAACTGAGTATTGCGTTGGGGCATATTTCAGCGACTACTTTTGGCCAAATATCTGCCTTATATTATTTTGCCTACTCACCGATGCAAATGCCTGTAGGAATGCTCATGGATCGGTTTGGTCCCAGACGGCTTTTAACATTTGCCTGTATATGTTGTACCGTTGGTTCCTGGATGTTTAGCCTGACTTCATCCATGTTTTTGGTAGGGGCAGGGCGCTTTTTAGTAGGCTTTGGCTCTTCCTTTGCTTTTGTCGGTGTATTGTCTCTTGCGTTACATTGGTTGCCCAGACGCTATTTTTCTTTAGTCGCGGGGCTCATGACTACCCTAGGAATGTTAGGGCTTGTTTATGGCGAAGTGAAAATTACTGAATGGTCTGAGAGCATCGGTTGGGAGTATGTATTATTCTTTATTGCCATTGTAGGTTGTGGATTAAGTGTATTGATATTTCTTGTGGTTCGTGATGGTCCTGAAGGGCATCAGTCAAATAAACATCCTTTACCTGAATTCTTTAGAAATGTTCTTAAAGTGTTAATGGCTCCAGAGGTTTGGGTGATTGGTTTTGTCGGAGCTTGTTTATATACCTCATTGTCTGTATTTGGGGAGTTATGGGGAAAAACGTATTTGGAGCAAGCCCACAATTTGACTAAAGTTGAGGCTGCCAGAACTGTCTCTGCAGTTTTTTTGGGTTGGGCAGTGGGTGCTCCTATTGCCGGATATTTATCCGATCATACAGGAAGACGTTTGCTGCCTTTGGTCTTAGGTGCAATTTTAGCCTTGATTTGCATTAGCATCGTATTATATTGGCCTGGCCTTTCCTATGTTAGCTTGAATGTCTTATTGTTTTTGTATGGCGTATTTAGTGCAACGGAAATTATCGTATTTATCATGGCTAAGGAATGCAGTGGTGCTCAATTATCAGGTACGGTATTTGCAGCAACAAATATGATAGTAACCCTTGGGGGTGTTATTTTCCAACCGCTTGTTGGTAAGTTACTGGATACTTTTGGTGATAGTGGTATTGTAAAGGGAGAGCATATTTATACAGTAGTCGATTATCAGGTTGCTTTATCGATATTACCACTTTCATTATTACTCGTTACTATTCTTGCTTTCTTTATCAAAGATCATGACCATAAAGATCAGCCAATTCATTAATACAAAAGTGTAGCCTGGCTGACCCCAGGCTATATTAATTGTAAAACGTTTCGCTCTGCAGTTTTCCAGGATTCAACGATAACTCTGAACAATGGCTACTAGGGCATGTTGACAATTCATCCCCATCGCCTACGTGCCGCGACTTGTTCGCGACATCGAATAGTTCGGATTCTGTCGGAGAGGAAAATCAAGCCATTAGGAAATCCGTTGGTGGGCAATACAACAAAAATCCATATGGCAGTTGAGGCTTGCGGCTTTCCGATTGGATTTGAATTGACTGGCGGTGAAGTATATGATGCTAAAGCAACTCCTAATCTCATTGAAAACTCCTAAATTTGATTACGCCATTACAGACAAAGTTTATGATAGTGAGGAAATTCGAGAACTGATTAGACAAAAATCATCTACTCAATTATCCCTCGGAAGAACAACTCTAAAACTGGCCTAAATTGGTTTATTATGAGGTTCATGAAACCTATGTAGAAGCTGCTCGGCGTGGAAAAACATTTCAAAAATTGGTGCAGGCAGTGGAAGTTAAATTTGATTGAGGATCTTAATCCAGAATAGCGTGATCTATATGAAGAAATTTGCAGTTGATCAAGATCGGGCTGGATGCCGCGAACAAGTCGCGGCACGTAGGCAGTGGGGATGAATTGTCAACATGCCCTAATTAAATATTGCAATTAACTCTTTTACCGGCCGGCGTAGCGATCCCTGACAATTAATAAAACGCGATACTGGAAAACTTTTAATTTCTGCTTTTCTATAGTGGTATCGAGTAAACTCAGTATCATGGTTAGAGAGAATAACTGGAATACCCTTAGCGGCTGTTTCTTTGGCCAACTCCGTTAACTCGATTTGATCTTCTGTTGTAAACAATTTTTTGGTGTAGGGTAAATGATGTGATTTCTCTGAAAGAAGTACATAAGGTGGGTCACAATAAATCACATCCCCCCGCTCTGCATACTCAAACGTTTTTCTGAAATCATTATGGATGAATTCTGTCTGTTGGCTTTTTAAATGAAAAAGTTTCATTTCTTTATGTGGAAAATAAGGTTTACTATAAAGTCCAAAAGGAACGTTATAAATTCCTTTGGAGTTATATCGACATAATCCATTATAACCGTGTCGATTTAGGTAAAGAAAAAGTGCAGATTTTTCTGGTGAGTGAGACGATATATTAAAATTAGATCGGAGTTGGTAATATTTTTCTTTACGGTTGAATTCTGGGCTAAAATAGGTTTCACAATGCTTAATGAATGCGTCTCCATTTCCTTGTAATGTAGTAAAAAGATGGATTAAATCAAAATTGCTTTCAGCCAACAGATAGGAAGAATAATTCGTATTCATAAAAACGACACCTGAGCCGGCAAAAGGCTCAATGAGGCGTTTACCCGGAGGAAGAAAGGGAATAATCTTTTCCAGACAGTTGTATTTACTACCTGCCCATTTAAGAAAAGGTCTTATTTTAACCATAGGTTTTACCACGATTTATTCAGAAAGAAGTATTGCTCATTTTTAAGAAAAAAAACAGAATTTTTATTGCAAAAATTTACAACTCTTTAAGTATACCTTTTTCCTATCGTGTAAGGCGGATCAAAAAAATAGAGTCCGCACTCGATGGAATGTTGACTGTGAAGGTTATCTAAGATAGGGGATCATGTACCGCTTTTTCTGGAAATCCAAAAGATGAGCAGGATTTAGTGATTTGGGGTATAGTTACTTATGTAATTCATATGCCGAACTAGTTTGCTTACATTGCTGGATTACTATAGTTTGAGTGGAATTGAAAATTCCACATGTTATATTAAAAAAATAAATTCTTAACAGTGAACATTTTTTAAGGGAATGAAAATGAAAACAAAAACAATTCTTCTAACATCAATGGTCTTGGCCTATTCAACTGTTTTTGCTGATTCAACTCCACCTAAGGTGAGCATTCAACAGGCGCTTTCTGCAGCTGAAAAAGCAGGATATACAGATATTCGAGAAATTGAGTTAGAGGATGGCCAATGGGAAGTTTCAGGGAGAGACACTCAGGGTAAGGAGTTTGAAATAAAAATTGATGCAGCAACTGGTGCGCTGTCTAAAGAAGATCGGGATTAAAGGACAGCATCTCCTGAATTAATTATTGCACCAGGGCTTCTGGTGCAAGGTTTATACATGAGATCTTTATTACTTCCTGATAACGTCAGCTTAGGGACGGATGTGCACGACCCATTCATCAATCTCGGATCAATACTCCCAAATGACAGGAAATAAAGGGTGCTCCATTGGTGCTCCTGCTGGAAGCTGCTCGCTCAATCCTGGGAAATCGGGAGATGTTATCCATTTTCGTGGTGCATGAGTGATGTCGTCACCAAGAAAACGTACAGAGAATACTCTTCGTCGTTGATTACAGCTCACTCCACTTGCAGAATGAAGCGTGAGCATATGAAAACAAACTACGTCACCAGGAGTTATTTCCCAGCCAATAATGGGGTAGTTTTCCCGTTTTGAGTCAATATCAGGAAGATCAGCGAGACTTCCTTCCGGAAACCATTTTGCCTGGTTATCCATAAAAGAACGAGGCATGAGCCAGGGTCCCAAATGAGAGCCTGCGATAAACTCCAAAGTGGATGCATGAGGTACTGGATCAACAGGTATCCATAAACTGCAATTTTGTATTCCTGCAATATTGTAATAGGGTTGATCCTGGTGCCATGGGGTTCGTTGCCGCGTACCTGGCTCTTTAACCAGAAGATGATCATGATAAAGTCTTGTTTCTTTACTCTGCATGAGTTTACCAGCAATGAGGCTAACTGGTGATTCAAAAATAAATTGTTGATAATGAGGATTCGTTTGCCAAGTACAAAAATCTTCAATGAATCGCCCCGGATCATCATTTTTACTTGCAATTTTAACTCTAGGACTAGGGGATTTCAGGTTAAGCTCAATGCCGGTTTGAAGTAGTTCTATTTCTATAGGACTTAGAATTTGGCGAATACACACAGCGCCCACTTTTTTATAAGCATCAATTTGCGCTTGAGTAATAGCTGCCTCCACACGCTGAATAATCTGCTCTGAAATAGAATGGTTTTTCATCTTGGGTGAAATATGAGTTTTCATTGATGTTACTAAAACTCAAGATAAAGAGCCATTGGGAAATAAGATAGCTACAAGCTCCTGATTTAAAAAAATCATGAGCGTAATTAAAAGTTATGCTATTTTACAGCTTTGCCATGAAAAAGGATTTGCAGGTGCATGAGTTAAAATTAAAACCCAGTGAACGAAAAATTATTTTTCTTGCTTCTTTGGGGGGGGCATTGGAATTTTATGATTTTGTAATTTACGTTATTTTCGCACCGATAATCAGCCAGATTTTTTTCCCAGAAACCGACAAATTGGCTTCATTGATGAGTGTATATGCCGTTTTCGCCATTGGCTATTTGATCCGTCCCTTAGGAGGTGTCGCTTTTAGTCATTTTGGAGATAAATACGGCCGTAAAAAAACGTTTATTTTTTCGGTCATCTTAATGGCTGTTCCAACAGTTCTTATTGGCGTTTTACCAACGTATCAACACATAGGAATTTTTTCGAGTATTCTTTTGATTTTTTTACGGTTATTGCAAGGATTATCGATTGGAGGGGAAATTCCAGGAGCATTAACTTTTACTTGCGAACACGTAAATCCTCGCTCCAGGGCACTTGCTTGCGGCGTTATTTTTGCTTGTCTCAATTTAGGTATTTTTCTGGGCGCAATGATTAGTTTAATTCTAACGAATGAACTTTCAAACGCACAATTATTGAGTTTCGGTTGGCGTATTCCATTTATACTTGGGGGATTACTTGGGATATTCAGTTTCTACATTCGTAAACAATTGGCTGAGAGTCCCTTATTTCTCGCATTTAAGAATTCAACAGAAAATACACGAATGCCCTTTGTCGAAGCAATCACTTTATACTGGCGAAAAATTTTACAAGGTATTGGTTTAACGTGTTTGGGCTCTGTAATGATTAATCTATTATTTTTATATATGCCTACGTATCTTTCAACGATTCTTGCTTATCCAAAACAGCAAGCGACTTTATTCAATACGATTAATTTGGGTTTTTATTCCTTGTTACTTATATTTTTTTGCTGGTGTGCTGATCGTTTGGGTCGTAAGTTGGTTCTTTTAATTGGGGCAGTGGGTTTTATATTATTAAGTTATATTTTATTCGTTACCTTATCCATACAAACGACTTTATCACTTATTGTTGCCTTATTTATTTTTGCTATTTTGAGCAGTGCCATCATGGTTTATCCCAGCTTACTGGTTGAACTATTTCCGGTATCTATCCGTTACACTGGAATTGCTATTTCTTATAATCTCGCATTTGCTTTTTTCGGAGGTTTAACTCCGTTTATTGTTACTTATTTAATTGAGGCATTAGACAACAACCTTGCTCCCAGCTTTTATCTAACCCTCAGTGCAATTCTTTGTTTTATTGCAGTATTGACTGTTAAAAAACTCTATGTGGAAACAGAGGCTTCATCATGAACTCAGGAGTAAAAGGGGTTGTATCTTTTTTATTAGCGCTTTTCCCAAGATAAAAATAGCATATCATTAGAAGTATGGTATGAGCACACAATCAACCCAAAGTGTCACTTGCAAATAGTTAAAATCACACCTATATTTGCCTGATTGTTGATCATTTGGGTTATAGTGATAGCAATATTCGCGACTTATCTTCTCCACAGGATAATTTGGAGAGCTGGTTCAGCAACCTAGTTAAAAATTATTAAACAGGTTAGTCGCTGAGATAAAGGATTAGGGAGGGGCTGGGTTGGACCTTGATTGAACTTTTAATTCAGCGATGTGATAAAACTTCATCAGTTACTCTTAATCACACCCTATTCTATTTTTCTCGAAGCTAACGCAGGGAATTGTTGACGGTTAATTTTTATATCATGCGTTAAAAACCTCTAAACTGGGGAGAGTTATATGAGCAAGTCGGGATATGTATTCTTATTGTGGCTAGGATTATTATCATTTAACAGCCAGGCAGTTCCGAATGATTCGGACTCCTTGTTAAAACAACAAATTATTGGTACACAAGCTATTGGCGCAAAATATCATTTTACCAGCGATGATCCAGTAGTCGAGCAGGCGAAAAGAATTCTGGATATGGGTTCTAAAATGATCAAAATATCAGCTAAAGAGGGACCTGTACTCGATGCTATTTTGGATATGCCTTTTGATACTTATTTCTTCTGGTGGCGCTCTGATGGGAAAATCTGGGAGAATGGTTTATCTGCACCTGATAAGGCAAAGGAATATAAAGCAACTTATAGTTTCGCCAAAAAATTGCTTACTCGTAATGCCCAGCTTGAGCGAACATTCTATTTAGGTAATTGGGAGGGGGATTGGTATCTGATAGACCCTAAAAATCAAATAGAACCCAGTCAAAAGAAAATACAAGGAATGATTGATTGGTTTAATATAAGACAGAAAGCAGTTGAAGATGCTCGCAAGGATGTGGGGGCAAATAGCTTAGCAAAGGTTTACCTGTATGCTGAGGTAAATCGGGTGCGAGATGCAATGGTTTTTAACAAAGCTCGTGTGGTTAATAAAGTATTGCCCAAGACTAATGTGGATTATGTTTCTTATTCAAGCTACGATGTACAACAAGAACCTGTAGATGTGATAAAACAAACGCTTAATTATATTGAAGATAAATTACCTAAAAAGACAGGTATTAACGGACGCAGGGTCTTTATAGGTGAATGTGGTATTCAAGCGAAGCTTGTTGGTTTTAATCCCCAAAAACATGAAAAGGTGAATCGTGATATCTTTATAAAGTTTTTGCAAACCAATGTTCCTTTTATACTTTATTGGGAAATGTATAACAATGAAGTGGAAAATAATGAACACCAAGGGTTTTGGTTGATCAACGAGAAAGATCAAAAACAGCCTCTGTATGATACACTCGAAGCACTTTACACTGCCCAAAAAGATTTCAAAGATATTAGAAAACAATCGATACAATGGCTCGAAGAGAAACGTAATTGAAGCTGAAGATTATAATTGTATTTTTCATGTTGAAGTCATGATGACCGCAGATGGGTCCAAAATTGTAGTAATTAATTCACGGCTTTAGGTTCTTTTTAAATAGGATCTTTGTATACCGCGCATAAAGCGCGGTACGTAGGGCTAAAAAAATTTATGCCGGTTTTTGCAGACTTTCCCTGTCAGTCGAGAGTAAAAACTAATGCGGGCATCGCTTAAGGTCCGCTACGGCTACCCCCAGGTTCCATTTTATTTAATTGGGAACAGAACGTTTCTCTTCAAAAAACTGTACCTTACCTGTCTTGATATCATGTACGCCGGCCACAACTCCTATTTGTTGTTTACTAATTAAATCTTTGAGTATTGGGCTTCTTTCTTGTATTTCTTTGACAACTCTTAAAGCATTGGCTTTGGCGATGGCATCAATTAATTTATGGTCAGTACAATTTTTTGTTCCTTGCTCTTGCATACTTGTTTGCACAACAGGCTTAATTTTATCTAAAACATCAGTCAAATGCCCGAGTTGAACCCCATCACATGCACCTGCTACAGCGCCACACGAGGTATGTGCCAAGATTACAATAAGCCGGGCTCCGGTTACTTTAGTTGCATACTCCATGCTACCCAAAATATCATCATTGAGTACATTTCCAGCCACACGCAAGGTGAATAAATCAGCTAAACCTTGATCAAAAATGAATTCAGGGACACTACGTGAATCCATACAATTGAGGACCACTGCAAATGGATATTGCCCATAAGAAGATTGATGTGCTTGTGCTAAATAATCTCTGGACATTTGCGTATTGGTTAAAAAACGCTGGTTTCCCTCTTTCAAGCGTTGCAAGGCCTGTTTTGGAGTCAGTTTTTGTTGTTTTGCTTGAGTTAATGTTTTGCCTAAAATTGGCATCTCTGCAGTAGATGAACTTGCAAAGCCAGTAAATGAACAAGTAAAACCGAATGTTAAAGCCAAAATTTTTATCAGATGCTGCATTATGATGCTCCGTTGTTTAATTAAAAAAATCATTCCTTTTTATTGATGATAACTTAATCTTACAATTCATACACTATTCCCTTGAATTTTAATAAAGTGCCTCTATTTATATGTATGTAAAACAATGATTAGGAGGTGATTATGAGTATCGTAAGACGCGATTATTTTCCTGTATACAATGAACTTGGTTCATTTTTAGATAATTTTTTCAGAGGACAATCATCAGATTCTTCTATAGTAGATACAAGTACATGGACGACTCCTGTAGATATTAAAGAAGAAAAAGAACGCTTTTTAGTACTTGCAGATATTCCTGGTGTGAATAAGGATGACATTCAAATATCCTTGGAACATAATATCTTAACACTTCGCGGAGAGCGTCACTTCGAAAAAACAGAAAACAAAAATGGTTACACGCGTATAGAGCGTTCACAAGGTCAGTTTTATCGTCGCTTTAGCTTACCGCAAACTGCTGACGATACAAAAATAAGTGCTAAATACAAGCAAGGAGTGTTGGAAATTTCGATTCCTAAAAAGGAAATGGCAGTTGAGAAAAAAATTGATATCACAGTCGAAGAGTAAGGCTTATCAATCTTAATCGCAGTGGAACTTGAGAGTTTCGATAAAATAATCGCTAGAACCCCCGGTTTCACTGCGCTCCGCTCTTGGATTAAGAGACACTTTTCTCTGGATTCAATGAAAAAATACGAAGACGATGATGATCTGGATCAAGGGCCACAAAGGTATAACCAAAATCCATCATCGTCGGGGGTTGGGCAATCTGGATCCCCTGTTGTTGCCAGAGCGTATAAAGTTCATCAATCACGAGATCATCTCGTACTTGCAATGAAAGCTCACCTCCGTTACCAAGTGCGGTTGCACGAGGTTCAACTGAGTGCTTTGACCATAGACCAAGACGCATACCGGTTTTTAATAAAAACATGACAAAAGTAGGCGACGATTCAATAGGTTGGCTCTTGAGTAATTGCTCATAAAACGATGCACTAACCAAAGGATCATCGACATAAAAAATAATTAAATTGGGATCAAGATACATAAAGAACTCCTTTTATTTAACGGAGATTTGAGTTTAAAAGATCATGCTGACAGTTTTTGTCAGTAGTGTTTTGCTCCTGAATATGCAAGATATATGGATAACAAGAATGATTGGTGATTTAATATCGCCAAAGTTGTTCTGCCCAATAAGCATGGCAGGAATATTTAAAAGGAAGTTGATCATGAATAAGTTTTATGTAGATCCCGATATAGCAAAAGCCTCCACTTTACCTGCTCATTTTTATACGTCTCTGGAGTGTTTTGAACACGTAAAAGAAAAAATATTTGCCAGGACTTGGCAGTTTTGTTGCAGTACAGAAAGCTTGCGGTTGGATGGACAGTTGGTGCCTTTTACCTTATTGCCGGGATTGTTGGATGAACCTTTATTATTTGTTCGTGATGAACAAGATCGCTTTCGTTGCCTCAGCAATGTATGTACCCATAGAGGTAATATCTTGATTGAAGCACCGTGTACTGCTGAGAAAATTAAGTGCTCCTACCATGGACGCCGATTTAATCTTTGCGGTGAATTCCTACATATGCCCGAATTTGAAAAGACCTGCAACTTTCCAACCGCAAAGGACAATTTGCCGCAAATTCCATTTGATTGTCTTGAGCCATTTCTTTTCGCATCCTTATCACCTCAAGTACCCTTTAAGGAAGTGTTTGCTGATATTAAAGAACGCCTTTTCTGGTTACCCATGGAAAAAATGCGTCTCGATCTTAATCGCTCACGCGACTATTTAGTTAAAGCGCATTGGGCGTTGTATTGCGAAAATTATCTTGAAGCATTGCACATCCCTTTTGTTCATCATTCATTAAGAAAAGTGATTGATTGTACCACCTATACCACAGAACTTTATCGTTATTGTAATTTGCAATTGGCTCTAGCCAGTGATGGAGAAGAGAGCTTTATTTTACCTAAAGACTCTCCTGACTATGGCAAACAGGTAGCGGCTTATTATTATTGGATTTTTCCAAATACAATGCTTAATTTTTATCCTTGGGGATGTTCTGTAAATGTTGTGAAGCCATTAGGACCTGGATTAACAAAAGTTTCATTTTTAACCTATGTGCTTGATGAAACCAAGTTAGGTAAAGGGGCGGGTGGTGATTTGGATAAAGTGGAACGTGAAGATGAAGCCGTAGTGGAGTCGGTTCAACGTGGAATTCGCTCTCGTTTTTATGAGACAGGTCGGTTTTCTCCTACAAAAGAACAGGGAACCCATCATTTTCAACGATTGCTTTGCGAGTTTCTTAATGATTAATAATTAAAGAATAGGGGTATATAATGCCCACTAAGACTAAAAATGCAGTCTTAGTGGGTAAGCTGGTTTTTATTTACAATAGGTACCAGTCCATGTTTGTTTACAAAATGTGACGAATTCTGGTTCGGTATGATATTGAGTATACCAAGTACTCCATAATTTTGCATTCCCAGGCTCTGCATACCAGGTTTCAAACTTTTTCTGATCGTAATTCAATGAATCACGCCACGTTACTTCTACTACCTCAGCAAAAGCCGAAGACATCAAGGAAAAGCTAGCGACTATCATGAATGTGACTAATATTTTTTTAAACATAACTATCTCCCTTTAGTTTATGAAAATCAATTAAAGTGTAGTTCAACTGGTGGCAATTTTTCAGTAATTCTTGAAAAGGCCACCTAAATGATTGTTCACATCGATAATGTTGCATTTGCTAAATTAACGATGTTGCGATTGAACTGAAGTCTTTTTGAATCTGCTTCATTGGATTCAAAAGCGCACATATTATTGTAGGCAAATGAGAGCTGCTCCTACAAATTTTTTTGTAAATAAATGTCATTTTCATAAGTGATCTTCACTATAAAATCATATGTAATCATACTCGTGCAATCGACTTCTGACCAATTTAATTTCAGTAGCCAACTTCACTACTTGTATTTATAATCAGAAGCTAACTTCACGAATAGATCAAGAAATAATGGGTTCAGAGAATGAAGTTTTAGTTGAGCGAGGATTGCTTACTGCTTCAGATGATCAATGGGAATCGGCTTGTTTGCGCACAGAAATTATTGCCCCATTAGCAAAATTAGAGACAGTGACTTGGGCATTAGCTGATGAAGCCGCAGATACACTCGGTATTTCAGGAAGACAAGTATATACATTAATAAAACGCTATCGCCAAGGTAATGGACTTGTTTCGGATATGCTTTTAAATAAATCTTATGGTGGAAAAGGTAAAAGCCGTCTTCCTGAAACTATAGAACAGATTATTCGAGAAGTATTACGTTCCCACTATTTAAACAAACAAAAATACTCAGAAACAGTTGTCTGGAACGAAATCGTAAGGCAATGTCGTAAGCTTAATTTATCGGTACCGGCAAGAAATACAGTTAGACTCAGGATTCAATGGTTAGATCCCTATGTAGTCACCCGTAAGCGAAATGGAGTAGATGCAGCCAAAACACTAGAATCAGCTGGTGGGGTACCACCAAAAATTCTTTCTCCACTTGAACAAGTACAAATTGATCACACAGTTATTGACTTAATGATCGTTGATGATATAAATCGCCAACCCATTGGCAGGCCCTATATTACCATAGTCATCGATGTTTTTAGTCGCTGTGTCATTGGAATGTTGGTGACACTCGAAGCACCATCAGCGGTATCAGTAGGTCTATGTCTAGCGCATGCTGTATGTGACAAACGTCCATGGTTAGAGCGGCTTGGAGTAGATATTGACTGGTCAATGAGTGGTAAACCATTATTACTTTATCTTGATAATGGGGCAGAATTCAAAAGCGAGGCATTACGTCGTGGATGTGAACAACATGGCATTGTATTGAATTATAGACCGCCAGGAAAGACTCACTACGGCGGGATCATTGAACGATTGATTGGTACAGTTATGCAGCGAGTGCATGAGTTGCCTGGGACAACATTTTCCAATCTATTGCAAAAGAGTGATTATAATTCAGAGGCAAAAGCTGTATTGACACTTCAAGAATTAGAACGTTGGGTTGCCTTGGCTATTGGTCATTATCATGCAACAGTTCATCATACTTTGAATCAAATTCCCTCTGCAGTTTGGGCTGAAGGTATGATAGGTTGTGGAAAGGTCCATACAGTTTCTAATCCGCGAGCTTTTTTGATTGATTTTTTACCGGTTATTCGTCGTAGAATCGGGCGAAGTGGCTTCTTGATCGATCATATTACCTATTATTCTGACATACTCAAGTCCTGGATTGCTAATAGAAATAATCTGGAGAAATTTATTATTCGACGAAATCCACTTGATTTAAGTCGTATTTGGGTATTAGACCCAAATAGTAATCAATACATTGAGATTCCTTATCGAATATTATCTCGCCCATCGATAACACTTTGGGAGCATAAGCAAGCAATGGCGCAACTGCGTGCAAGAGGTCAATCACAAGTAGATGAGACAATGTTGTTTCGCATGGTCTCTCAAATGCGTGAAATTGTTAAATCTGCACAGTCCTCAACACGCAAAGCCAGGCGTAAATCAGCAACGGCTTAATCAGTTAGAAAAATCACAACCCATTAATGATCTCAAAATAGACCCACCAGTTAGTACAACAACGGAGATGGCTCGCCCATTTGATCAAATTGAGGATTGGTCATAATGAGCAATAATCATTTTGATTTATCTCATTTAATTCCTGAAGCTCGTACTAGAGTAACTTTTCGTTCCAATGATTGTCACACCCCAATTACGAGAAGATGGTAAAAAATTGCTTGGCAATATGTGATTATTGAATTATTGATTAATAGGTAAGTTGAGAATAGCGTAATGGCAAGACAATGTTACTCAATGTCTCATTTTTAAAATAAAAAGATGAATATTAGTCTGGTCTATAGTAGCGAGACTCTTAGAGCGCATTCGGATTGAACCGCTCTAATGGCGATGGAGTTTTATAGACTTGTTGAATAGGCCTGGCTTACATTAGCAAGCTCTTGAGATGATGAAATTAACTCGAGCTTTTCTGTTGCAAGGTTAATCCAAGCATCACCCATATGATTTATTGTCATAATCTTAGCAGCCCAACCAGCAATCAGCATCATATATGCTGATAATTCTCCGCCAGAAACCATACGATAATTTTTCGCTGCAGTAAGAAATGTCTTATATTCTGCAGGATTATCAATTAAGCTTTCCGTTCTTTTCATCAAATCTATTGATTCCTCAGATGAAAGCTGTTCATTTTCTTGCAATTTAGCAACTAACGCGACCATTTCATTGCAAGCCTTTTTAAAATTAATAGGATAATCTTGATGTCGTGATAATTTTGTTTCTATATTTTGACGAAGCTGATGCAATGATTTATATAAATCATGTTTCATGATACTTTTCGTAGAATTAAAAATACGTTGTTCTAAACTCTTTTCAGAATCAGGAGTACGATTTTCACCGCCTAAAAACATTACCTGCTCTACAACATTTGCAGCATCAAAATGATGGCGGCCTACTTTTCCCAATGGATAATTATTAAAATCATAACCTTCGTCGTAGTTTCGACTTTGAACATTGTCTGATAAAAATAGATAATCCATGTCATCACTAGTTGCATATGCATTCCAATTTACCTTCAAGCGTAACAGAAATTTTTCATTAAAATTATGGGCTAATTCTTCGGCTAAATAAGGACATTGGCTTGTAATAAATTCTAAAGAGGCTGCCGTTGATGTAGAGGTATAAAAAGAAACTAGCTTTTTAGCCTCAGATTCAATCGACATAAGTTCCAATTTAAAATAAAACGCTGTCATTACATCATCTTTTTGGTAAGATAACCGTTCCTTAGCATCGCCAATATTATTCTTTGCAGCATAATGCAGTATCAATCGAGGCATGCAATCATTTGAGTGGATATCAGTTTCCTTGTATCGATTATAGATAGCCTCCATTTGATCTTTTGGCGGTTCAGGAAGAAAAGACAACGTTATAAATTCTATAATATCTTTAGCCCCACCAAGATGAGATAACGGTATTGCATCGCCAAATCCACCTGATTTAGCTTCATTTGTATTTCCTGTGAGTCTTAAACCTAAATTACTTTTAGCTAAAGGCACAAGATCTTGTGGGGTAAATAATGGCATGCATGCTCCAATATAATAATATTTGATTAAAAAATGTGATGTTACCAGAAAATAGATTTATGTTGAATTATGTTCAATTAAGTCGCAAAACTGAAACTTAAAAGCTAGTGATCAAAATAGACAATTGATTGATTTTTAGATGGAGCAATTTTTCGGGTTCTAACCGAAACCTGATATAGTGAAGTTGGCTTTGACATCCGTGCAGATCACTTCTGAAACTGACAATAAAGATATCTAATTGGCTATCCAATCTGTGGAAAACTTTTTCAAACTCAATGTTTTTGATCAATTAAAACCACTCTTTTAACTTAGGATTGCTTGAGTTAAAAGAGTGGTCAGAGATTTTTTAATCTAGAGCTCACCTACTTCTTAATAAAGAACGGATAATGGGTGATATTTTTGCTGCTGCAGATGCTTCGAATCCACCTGAGATAAAATCACCAGGAAGTGTAGGGGAGTCTCTATTAATGACATAAGTCCAGTTAGTTCCCCTATTTTTACTTACAGCTACCAAAGGATATATTGGTTCGTCAAGACTCCCATAAGTACCAGCAGCAATACAACTTTGTTCATTACAACTTACACTATTTAAAAAAGCAGCATCAATATATCCTGCGGGTAAGCCTGGTGTACTGCTAGTAATTCTGTAGGTCCAGGTAAGCCCATTATCGCTACTTGCTGCTAATAAAGGATAAAAGTGCTCAGGTAAAAAAGCAGCGCCAATATCGGTATAATTACCTGCTGCAATACAATTATTAGACAAGCAGGTTACCGATGAAAGTGATCCTGATGCGAAATCAGCAGGTAAAGCTGGCGAACTACTGGAAATTCGAAAGGACCAAGTCACACCATTGTTTGTACTGGTAGCCAATAAAGGTATTAAATTGCCTCCTGTATTGATATATCGCCCCGACGCCACACAAGTAGTTGCACTGCAGCTGGTGTCTGTAAATATACCGCTACTAGTAAAATCACTTGGTAAGGTGGGTGTACCATTAAAAATTCTATAAGTCCAGGTTAAACCTCCATTTGTACTTGAAGCAAGTAATGGGTATCCAACACCTTCTACACCATTAAAGTGTTGCCCTGCCGCAATGCACGTTGTTCCATAACAGCTAACACTATTAAAAAATGCTTCATCCGTGTTTTCAGGTAAAGTTGGGGTGCTGCTCGAAACTGTATAAGTCCAAGACTGCCCACGGTTTATACTTGTTGCTATTAAAGGAAATCTTGTAAATCCAGCGTTAGTATAACTTCCAGCTGCTACGCAAACATTATTGGTTGTCCCCCCGCTGCAACTAACACTACTAAACTGACCATTACTAAAGTCACTCGGTGCACTAGGAGTATTCTCCGAAAGCGTATATTGCCATGTTGCCCCATTATCAAGACTTGTTGCCAGAAGAGGATACTCTGCAGTACTGGAGTATCTGCCACCAGCAATACACACGCTACTATTACAGCTTACATCTGCAAAACTTCCTGAGAGAGTCCCTGCGGGTAAGGCAGGAGAAGAACTTGTTATTTTATAGGACCAAGTAACACCCTTATCAGTACTTAGAGCCAATAAAGGAAAATTTGTGACATCAGAAAAATAGAGGCCTCCCGCAATACATACATTGAGGTTACAGCTTGCACTTGTCAATCGGGTAAATTGATTTATCGAATCTATTGGAGGCATAGGGAATTGGCTTGTAATACGGTAAAACCAATTTAACCCATCAATACTCGCGGCTAAAAGCGGAAAAGCAGATTCCACATCGGTAAAGCGATAATCACCAGCTGCAATTAAAGGCAATACAGGAGGAGGTGGTGGCGGAGGAGGAGGAGGAGGAGGCGGAGGAGGAGGAGGAACTACAACTACATTTAAAGGAACACACGCAGTCGTACAGCTACTACCTTTGCAGAGGGCAAATCCACTTTGAGCTTGACCAAAGATATCTAATCTTAAAACACAACTTGCATGCGCAGCTAAATTAACTGGATTAGAGCAAAAGTTACTTCCTAAGTTTTGCAGAACTGTATTGGGAAGTCCTCTTAATACATAGCCTACTCGGGCTGAACTGGTATTATTTGTAATGGTATAATAAGCAGAAACCATAGATCCTGCAGGCACAGTAGTTGGAATCACAGTTCCGGGAGTTGGACTAATAGTGAAATTACCGGCAGCAAAAGTATAACTGCTAGTGAATAAAGATATGGCAGCACAAATGACCTTGGCTAAGGGTAAATTAAAGTTATTATCCATAATAATGTCCTTTGACGACTTTTATATTAAGTAAGAGAGTTGAGCAATGAATTGATGTGCATATGTATCATGAGCTCTTAAGCTAAATGGTACAGATGCAGTATAGCCATCAAAATTCACATTTCCCTCACCTAGTGATATTGTTCCAAAATCACTGAAGCGATACCCAAGACCAAATCGAATATGCTGATTAAGATCGGCATCAACCCCTGTCCCTAAGGTGAAACTTAAGCGTTGATCGGAGTTATTTTTAAAAATTGGAGTAAGATTTATATCGCAGGTTTCCCGTGTCGACGCATCATAGTTGTATGCTCGATTAAAAGAAACCCCTAGACCTGCGAACAAATAGGGGTGAAAGGAATTTTGTACCGTTGTTAATAATTTTGTAGCTGCTAATAACTGCTGCGGTTGAAATTTGTATTTATATTGGTATTGGGTTGATGTGCTTGGTTCTATACCTACGCTATGTATTCCTTGAATTCTAGTACTACCGAAGTAGGCATAATCCACGCCTAATTGCATCAAAAAGGAAGGAGTAAAAACATACTCGAGCCCCAAAAAAATACCCCCAACACCCGTGTCATTATCATGACCCGAGTTTCTATATCGAAAGATATTGTCATCATCACCGGAATAGGTTTCTGTATTTCGGACATGCATATTGGCATATCCACCTAAAATTGAAATTACAGGATATAAATTAGTTTGGTAAATTTTTTGAATGCCTGATTCACCTGCTAATAATATTGAAGAGTAAAAGAAGGAGCTCAAGAAGCTTAGGCTTAATAATTGGAGGCGCATGTTATATCCTTATTTTTTAATGCACATCTTAAAAAAACCCTGCATTCTATCAAGAAATTTGATACTTTTCAATAATTCTCTAGATAGTATGTAAAAAAAATTGAATTAACCATCCTAATAGCTAATGTCTTTTTCTTATCCTACTCATTGTATATTTGCCCATGGATCAGCGACTACAATAAAATCTGGATTTCATGTTTTGCTCCAACAAGATGATGATAGTGAGTTTTTAATAAATCAAGAATCAACGGGGTCAGGCTCGATTGATTAGCAACTTTTCCATCGAGATCAATCAAGTCTGCGCCATTGATCTTGATTTTCTTATATACCATTTATATATTTATCTCATTGAATTTTAAGTATTTTACCATACAATCATGTCAATTTTTCAGCCATTTAGTGATGTCTTTTACTTAATGGGTCTCATATTGCCCTTTTTTTAAAAATAACGAATATCAGGAAAATAAAAATGCCTAAAGAAAATGGATTTCACCAAAGACAACAAATTTTATTTGCTAAGTTAAATGATATAGAGGCCGAAATCCCGATTATCGTTGCTGCTACTTCAGAAGAACTTTCTCAGCCAGAAAATCATTTCAATATGACTGAAGAGGAGAAACAATATTCCAGGCTACAGTTATTTATAAAAAAAGGAAAAATGTTTGGCTACAATGGCAAACAACCTACCACCAAAATCACAGGACTTGCGAGCAATAGCATTACTCTTTTCGGGAAACCACGGCAAATTTCTCCTGTATCCATTATGCAAAATGAAGCGCTTTTTTCTCTTCTCAAAGTACACACAAATGCCTATTTGGAAAAAGTATTAAAAGCTCCAACTAAAGAGAACAAAGAGAATACATATTTGGAGATAATGGTAAATCGATTATACCAGATAATAAAAAAAGCTTGCCCGAGTCAAGATGAAGTGATTCATTTAGCTACAATGGAAAGGGATCTTTCTGAGCCGGAGTCTGGTAAAAATCGATTAACTGCAGAATTTAGTACATTGTTACTTACAGAATTAAGAAAGAAAATTGCCCAAAATAATGATCCTTGGAAAGTGGAATTAGATAGAGTACTTGCTTTAAAGCAGCGCACATCGCGTGCCGAATCTTATGGTATCCATCGAATTGCACAACAGGCATTAACTCTTTACCAATCAAGAAATATTGCAGAAAAAATAATTCCAAATGAAAAAGTGATTATGATTGACGATCACATTCAAGCGGGTTCGGCTATATCGTGTGCAGCTGATGAAATTAGAGATAACAACGCAAATTTGCTGAGCATAGTCTGTATAACAGCACATAAAAATAATAAGTTTTTTAATATACAGCCGGACGTTAAAGAATTCATCATAAGTTTGTTACCTAATACTTCAAAAGATCTTCCTCGATTAAACGAAATACTAAGACTTGTCGGGTTAAGTATGGAAACATTGACTAATATTGAAGGTATGATATTAATCTCTATCCTGTGTGACTCTAATAATCCAGAACATAAATCAGATTTTCAAACTCTACTTAAAAAATATGATGCATCAGACGACATGAATCATTCGCTTTTTGAACATCAAAAAGATAGCTTGATGGAAGAATTTGAAAAACCAAAAGTAGAATTCGCTCATTTTGAAAGAGAGTTGTTGGCAGCAATAAAAAAAGGCAGGTATACAGTGTCGTATGAAAAACAAATTGTACTATCTGATGAAGAAGGACAAAATATTAGAAAAGAAATCGATAAAAGGGCTGGTCTCCCTTGGTTATTATTTGATTTTGATGATACCCTGCATAACTTGAATAATAGTACTTTTATCATTTTCCAAGATATTATTAAAATATATTCTGGCATAGAAATACCGATTGAAACAATTAGAGAAACGCGTCAAACCTTGAAAGATAGGGGTCAATATCAATATCAACAGATGCTTTTAGATTTCATAAGACAACATAATCCTAGTGTTCAAGTTTCTTTCGAAGAAATAACTAAAGCGTATCAAGAGCATAAAAATGCGGAACCATTTGCACCCAAAATGAGCAAGGAAGATTTTTTAACCCTAAGAAATAAATATAGAATTGGCATCATTACCGATGGTTCGGCTTTTGCGAGTAAAGTTCCTAAGATTAGAGAATTTTATGGAGTGGATATTGATGGATACATTAATTCCGATAACAATTTACCGAAAAAACCAAATCCGGCAATGTTTCATGAGTTTCGCAAAGTTTACAATGTAAAAGATAAACCCATTGCCTATGTTGGCGACAGAGATGATTTAGATGGAGTCATGGCAAGAAATGTGAACCTTGATTTTATAAGCATTGATCCAATGCAATCAACTATCGATATGGAAAAATTTACTAGGGAATTAAATACGATTGAAGAACGAAGAAAGGCTGCGATAAAGAAATGGAAGGAATTAATGAAATATGCTTTTCTAACAAACGCAACAGAAAAGAGTTCCAGAGAGAATTTGCCGCTGTCACAAAACGGTGAGGTTCTCTCTGATCTTCCAAAAACTTATGGCTTAGATTAGCTGTTAGGGGTCCCTTCAGAAACCTCGACAATGCCAGGAGAAGGGCATAAAACCAGAACCTACTTATTGGCTACCTCAAAAACAACGCCATTAGGTCCTGCAGTTTGACCGCCAGCAGATCCAAACATTGTTGTTCCTGTTACACCTAAAATTGAAGGTAGGAACAATAAAGCGGCAGAAATAAAGACTAAAGCAATTGGCGTTCCAATTGGAATTTGAGTCGGGTTATCTTTGTGCTGTTTAAACTTCATAATAGCTCCGATAGAAAATCCTAAACCAGCCAAATAAGCACCAGCAGTAATCAATTTAGCCAAGTTCACAAATGATCCAGTAATTGTGGATGCCATTGCCCCTAAAGACACTGCAGTACCTGCTGCTGCCCCATGGCTTACTAATGTCAGAAATGTAAGACAAGCAATACTGCTTAACCACCATCTAAAGCCAGGTTTATCTATAATGTTATTTCTCACACCTAATCCCCCTAAAATTAAAATTAAATAAAACTCCCAGCATGATATTTAGATAACATGCCCCCTGAAAATTTATGCTCTCTATTTCTTTGTTATTGACCTGCTATTACAGCGCGCCAGTATGGGTTATCATCCTCTAGTGATCTATAACCAACGCGCTCAATATGCCGAATTTTGCTTTGCTTCATTTATAATTGTCAAGCCATTCTGACTCAATTGCTTCAGTTTTCACGAATACTTTTTATCACGTAATTGGCTCTAATTGAACTTATTCCCTATCTGCATTTCGTTTGACGGAGTAATTCGTTAGTAATTTGCTGATCGCGCAAAAAATTGGCCATTTTTTTTGACGATATAAAGCTAGAATCGAATTTTGATTCAAGTGATTAGTGCTACTTTTATATAAAAAGACAGAGAAAGTGAGTAAACTTCTTACTGTTTTAATACGGGGGGTATTCATGAGTTATGCGCGTTTGGATTCTCATAAACGATGCAAGACACTAGGATTTGTGCATGCAAGTTATACACAGCAACAGAGCACTTAACACCCCAAAACTTCTTCAAAGGTTTTTTTCAATATAATAGAGCAGATATCTTCTTCCGATCATGATTCGGAGTAATTTGCGATAATCTAAAGGATTGTTAAAATGGTGTAGATGAGTTCTTTAACTTAATGGTAGGGTGGGCACTTACTCTTCTCCCAAATTCAAGGATTGAAAGATGCATGATGTAGCTCGAGAGCCATCGCTGCAACGCAAGCTTAATGCGCGTATACTGGGAATGATCACCTTGGGTGGTTCTATAGGAACGGGCATTTTCTTAGCGAGTGGTAATGCTTTATCCTTGGCTGGTCCTGGGGGCACATTGCTTGCTTATTTGATTATGGGGATCATGGTCTATTTTTTGATGACGGGTCTTGGTGAAATGGCGGCATTCATGCCCACCAGTGGATCATTTTATGTTTATGCCTCTCGTTTTTTCGATCCCTCCTTAGGATACGCGCTAGGATGGAATTATTGGTATAGTTGTGCCATTTATATTGCTTCAGAAATCTCAGCTTCTGCGTTGATCATGCATTTTTGGTTTCCTGAGAGTTCATCGTTTCTTTGGTGTTCTGTTTTTCTCTTTCTGGTCATTGGTTTTAATGCGATATCAACCAAAGCCTTTGGTGAAGTGGAATATTGGCTTTCATTTGTTAAAATCTCGGTTATTGTTTTATTTATTGTGACCGGATTTTTTCTTGTTTTTGGTTTCACAGATTATAAAGCAGGGGGATTCCAAAATTGGCGTATTGGCGATGCTCCATTCCATAGTGGTTGGATCGGTATTCTTGGCGCTTTTGTTGCAGCAGGTTTTTCCTTTCAAGGTACGGAGTTAATTGGCGTTGCTGCAGGGGAGAGCGTTCATCCTGATAAAACGATTCCCAAAGCAATAAAAATGGTTTTTTGGCGGATTTTAATATTCTTCATTTTATCGCTTTTTATTATCAGTCTTTTAATACCTTATACCTCATCACAATTAATCAGTTCTGATGTGGTAATGAGTCCTTTTACCCTGGTGTTTCAACAATATGATAAAACGTTTGCTGCAATGATTATGAACGCAGTGATTCTTGTGGCAATTATATCAACAGCCAATTCAAGCATGTATGTTGGCAGCAGAATGCTCTGGCATCTTGCCAAGGAAGGTCATGTTCCTCGAATTTTTTCCGTTGTTAATCAAAGAGGAATACCAATCTATGCTTTAGCCTTAACAAGTGTTGTGGCGATGTTGGCTTTTTTATCTTCTATTTTTGGTAACGGCACCGTTTATTTTTGGCTACTCAATGCAACAAGCCTTTCGGGATTTATTGCTTGGATGGGAATAGCAATGAGTCATTATCGTTTTCGTAAAGCCTACTTGCGTCAAGGGAAAGATCCGGCTCAACTTCCTTATTTGGCCAGAGGATATCCTTTTGGTCCTTTGTTTGCTTTTGGTGTATGCATGATCGTGATTAGTGGCCAGAATTATTCTGCTTTAATAGCAACCACCAAAGATTGGTATGGTTTGCTTATTTCTTATATTGGCGTGCCGCTTTTTTTAATGATCTGGATCGGACATAAATGGGTAAAAAAGACCAGGGTGATACCTTTGCACGAGTGTAAGTTTGACTAGAGTCTATCTACTTTCTACTGTCTTGGCCAAAATTGCTTGATTTTCTGTGCTCTGATGCTCACATACTTCATGTATGCTGCGCTTAAGTGCTCGAAAATCAAACAATTTTGACTCAAACTGGCAAAATGTAGATGGACTCTGGTTTGACTAGAGTAGACAATATATTAAATTTTAGTCATTTTATCATTTTAAATTTCTCTACGTACTGCGCTTTATGCCTGAGAGATCCTCACAAAATCGACACAGGAAAATACCTATTCAACATCTATAGTGATGACAGCCTTTTTGACCCGATATGGGGTGTCCATTCCTTAGAGTGTAAGGATTCAAGTAACAAATGATTTTTACCTGCTTAAATTTTGTGAGGATCAATCAGGCATAAAGCGCAGTAACGTTGCGATATAAATATAAGCTATTCATTTATTGAAGATTCATTTATGGAATACTTACTTAAAAAGTAATAAATTGTTGGTATATTTATAATAATAATGATTTATTCCAAGGAAGCGTTTTATGCCAAATAAAATTCATGTACCCAACATCGTTATTGTAGGCGGCGGTGCAGGAGGAATGGAGTTGGCTGCATTGCTTGGAAATAAATATGGAAAAGGGGGTAAAGCTGCTATTACCCTGGTTGATTGTACATCTACCCATATTTGGAAACCGCTGTTACATGAGGTTGCTGCAGGGAGTTTGTTTACTAATGAAAATGAAATTGACTATCTTGCTTATGCTGCTACGCATCATTTTCATTTTGTTTTAGGGGCGCTTGAAGGTTTAGACCGGAGTAAAAAAGAAATCTATTTATCTCCATTTTACAGTCACGAACGAGAAGTTCTTCCAAAGCGAGCACTTTCATTTGATATTTTAATTATTGCCATAGGAAGTGTTGCTAATGATTTCAGTATCCCCGGAGTGCGTGAACATTGTTTGTTTTTAGATAACATTGACCAGGCAGTCTATTTTCATCGCGAATTATTAAATCATTTTATGCGTCTCTCCCAACAACCGCAACAGAGTCAATTTAATGTGGTCATCGTAGGCGGTGGCGCTACCGGGATTGAATTAATCGCAGAATTGAATAATGCAATTCATGAAATTATAAATTATGGAATTGGCATTCAATCTGAAATTATTTCCTTTACTCTAATTGAAGCGGCAAGCAGATTGTTGACTGCGCTTCCGGAAGAAATTTCTGAAAAAGTATTTACTGAACTAACGCGCATGGGTGTAAAAATTTGTGTTAACGAACAAGTTAATGAAGTGACGGAAAAAGGCTTGCATACTAAATCAACCCAATTTATTCCTGCTGATCTTATTGTTTGGACAGCTGGTATTAAGGCCCCAGATTTTTTGCGTCATTTAGATGGCTTGGAGGTTAATCACATCAACCAATTATTAGTAAAGCAAACGTTACAAACAACCTTGGACGATTCTATTTTTGTTTTAGGTGATTGTGCGAGTTGCCCACAAACTCATTCGAATAAAATGGTACCACCTCGTGCACAGGCTGCTCATCAGCAAGCCCGTTTTTTGTATAAAAATTTGGATAAATATTTAGAAGGTAAACCTTTGCCTCTTTACCATTATCGTGATCACGGCTCCTTAGTTACTTTAAGTCATCATGTAGTTGGTAATTTGATGGGTAAAATTACTAAAAATTTAATGATAGAAGGCAAACTGGCGCGTTTATTTTATTTATCTTTATACAAACAACATCAAATTTCTTTATATGGTTGGTGGCGGGTTTGTTTGCTCACTCTTTCGAATGTGTTAAGTCGCAGAGTAAAGCCGCGGCTTAAGTTGCACTGAAGAGCAGATCATAAAGATATGAGAATAAACATTAAATCATGTTTTGAGGTAGCTTACACGAGTAAAGGGGATAACTGGAGAAAATGAAGTATCATAAAGAAATTGAAAATGCAGGAAGCAATAATGTGGGGTAAGAATAAAAAAGAATATTTAAAACGCCTGTCGAGGATTAAACCTTACCTTAAGAACAATAAATTTGTAGAGGCGAATGATCTAACAACAGTCCTTTCCCATCTCATTCGCTCAGGTGACCGAGTATGCATTGAAGGAGATAATCAAAAGCAAGCCAATTTTTTGGCTGCTGCTATGACTCAATTGAGTCCTGCTAAAATAAATCACTTGCATATGATCCAATCAGCCATTGCTTTACCAGAGCATCTTGATGTGTTTGAAAAAGGGATTGCAAGCCGAATTGATTTTGCCTATTCAGGTTCACAATCAACTCGTCTTGCTGATATGGTAAAAAATAAAAAGATCGAAATCGGTAATATTCATACCTATAATGAACTTTTTGGACGACTAGTAGCAGATTTGACGCCAAATGTTTGTTTGTTGATGGCAGATAAAGCAGACAAGCAGGGTAATTTATTTACCGGGGCAAATACAGAAGACACCCCTGCTCTCATTGAAGCGACCAATTTTAAAAATGGTGTGGTTGTTGTTCAAGTCAATGAAGTGATAGAGCATTTACCGCGAGTTGATATTCCTGCAGATTGGGTTGATGTCATTGTTCAAGGTCCCGAACCATCTTATATCGAACCTCTTTTTACCCGCGATCCTGCGCAAATAAATGAAGTGAAAATATTAATGGCCATGATGGTGATCAAAGGAATATATGCCCCTTATCAAGTAAATATCTTAAATCATGGCGTAGGTTTTAATACATGCGCCATTGAGTTACTGTTACCTACCTATGCCGAATCTCTGGGCTTAAAGGGTAAAATATGCCAGTACTGGGTTGTGAATCCTTTACCTACCTTAATACCCGCCATCGAAGCAGGATTTGTAAAAGCAATTTATCCCTTCGGGGGAGAAGTAGGAATGAATCGCTATGCAGCTGCTCGTCCCGATATTTTTTTTACAGGTAAAGAAGGAAATTTGCGCTCGAATCGTATGTTAGGTCAGCTAGCTGGGCATTATGCGTGTGATGTTTTCATTGGTGCAACGTTGCAGATGGATCTTGAGGGAAATAGCTCCACAGCAGTTGAAGGACGTATTGCGGGTTTTGGTGGTGCTCCCAACATGGGCTGTGATGCTCCTGGCCGGCGCCATTCTTCCTATGCCTGGTTGAAAGCAGGCCAGGAACGAAGTGAAGCCTTAGCAACCAAAATGCCACGAGGAAGAAAATTGGTGATTCAAATGGTGGAAACATTCCAGAGTTCAGCACGACCTACTTTTGTAGAAAAACTGGATGCCTGGGCCTTGCAAAAATCCATGAATGCTGATTTGCCCGCAGTAATGATTTATGGCGATGATGTGAGTCATGTTGTTACCGAAGAAGGTATTGCCAATCTTCTGATGTGTCGCAATCTTGAGGAACGTGAACAGGCCATTCGCGGAATCGCCGGATATACCGAAGTTGGAATAATGCGCGATAGAAAAAAGGTCGAGGAGTTGCGCCACCGAGGAGTCATTAAACGCCCTGAGGATTTAGGAATCAAAGTGTCTGATGCAACCCGAAATTTATTGGCAGCTAAGTCAATTCGTGATCTTGTTGATTGTTCAAAGGGTTTATATGAACCGCCTGCAAAATTTAGAAACTGGTAAAGTAGGGCAAAGAATATGGAAAACATGGAATTTCGTTTTACGCTCCCCGGAAAACGTGTGCACGGAAAAAAAACGGTTTGTGGTGTTGTTGGCTCAGGGAATTTAGAAGTCATAATCGAAGAGAACACTACTTCTGAAACAATATTTATGATTCAGACTGCGGTTGACCATTATAAGCCAGTTTGGAAAATGGTTATTGGGGATTTCGTCAATCAACATAAACCTGTCGGGTTGCAATTTACCCTCAATGATAACGGGGCAATACCCGCAGTTGTTTTATTACGCTTAGCCCAGGCGTTGGAAGAATTTCAAGGTAATTACAAAATAGGTAATAATTATGAAGGGCTTAGTGCACGCGAACGAATCCAAGTTATTTTTGATAAAGATTCTTTCACTGAGTGGCTTGCTGATGAAAAGCTTTATAGTCCCTATTTAGCCGCTTTAGGTTTGCCTGGTGAAGCAGATGATGGCATCGTCATAGGTTCGGCACTGTTACAAAAGAATAAAGTACTTGTTGCTGCCCAGCAAAAGGATTTTATGGGGGGTGGGGTTGGAGAAATTCATGGTGCGAAACTTACCGGTTTATTTAAAGCTGCGATCGCAATTCAAGCTAAAGCAGTGATTCTTCTTATCGATAGTGGTGGAGTGCGTTTGCATGAAGCCAATGCGGGAGAAATTTCCATTTCAGAAACGATCCGCGCTGTATTTGAGGCACGACATCAAGGGATAACCACTATAGGTGTTGTGTGTGGGAAAAACGGTGCTTTTGGGGGGATGGGAATTATTTCTGCGTGTTTGGATTATCTTGTGATCAATGAATTAGGACGTATTGGAGTATCAGGCCCGGAGGTGATTCAAGCTGTGGCCGGTATCAAGGCTTTTAATTCACAAGATAGAGCTCTGGTATGGCGGGTATATGGAGGAAAAACTCGCTATTTACAGGATGTTGCTCAAAGCTATGTGGGCTCTGATGTTACAGCGATACGCACTCAACTAATTTCTGCTCTCGATAAGAATGTTCCCCTGGATCTTAATTCCCTAAAACAAAAGCAGACATTGTTAAAAAAGCGTTTTCAGGATACACAAGGGTATCAAGAAGAGGGAACTTATCTCACTAAAGTTGCTCCAAAATATGCAGTGACTCTTTTTGATATGGGCGAGCAGGAGTTTTTAAAAGCAGCAAAAAACATAAAAAAGAAATTGTAATTCATTGTAGGCTGCGCGCTCCCAGGTTACAAAGTATTTAGTCTGCGATGATACACAGAAGGAATAAAAAAATGGTTGCATTAAAGGAGCTTCTCAAACAGATCTTTTCTCAGGAAGTCAAATTGACCGAGAACCAATCGGTTGTATCTGGGCAAGCGATGTTGAATAATCAACTGATACATATTCTTGGCGTCAAGGAATCCACATTTCTGGGGGCAGAGCAAGCGTTGATTATGGCGCAATATGTAATCGACATTCTTGAGCGTCAATCACGTGAACCCGTCCTTTTATTAGTTGATGTTGCTGGACAAGAGCTAACAATGCGTAATGAATGGTTGGGGATGCAACAATATTTTGGCCATTTGCTTGCATGTTTGGAGTGTTTACGCCTACAGGGAAATGCTTTGATCTCGCTGGTGTATAATCAAGCAGTAGGTGGTGCTTTTATCGCTTACGGCTTGATGGCAGATACAATTTTAGCCTTACCTGATGCAGCACTGGCTGTGATGTGGCTGGAAGGTATCGCCAAGGTAACCAAAATAGAACTAAGTATCCTGCAAGAACTTAGTAGGACATTTCCCGTTTTTGCACCAGGCGTGAAAAATTTTTACGAGCTTGGTGGAATACACGAGATTGTAAGCCCATCTGAACTTGCTGAACAAATTGATGGGGCAATCCAAAAGAAAAATACTCGAGATGATCGCGCGCTCTTGGGTAGCAAGCGAGGGGGGAGAACGCTTGCATACCCCATTATCAATAAAGTAGCCAATCATTTATGAGTTTACAAAGACATCATTTAATTTATCTTCAGCCGGATGCAGACTTTGCTGTTGCTTCGATTCATGAGGATAAGAAAATGATTGAAGAGCACGTATCCCTCTGGCTTGCACAAGGCTTGCCGTGTATTTATGCCAAACAATTAGCGCACCAAGATACAATTAATCTGGGATTAACTCTTTTGCATGCCAAGAAAAAACACCGAGTTAGTATACAGAGCGCACCATCATTGGTGCAAAAACAAAAGCCGCTTCCACAACTCCTGGAGATGCAGGATTTTTTTTCTTCTTATTATGGGATAAAAAAGTTAGACACGCTGATTAAGTCGTTGCCAATTTCTGACATTGCGGTCTATGGATCATTTTTATTTCATTATGTATCAGGATATTCTTTTGTTGATCGGGCTTCGGATCTTGATTTACTTATCTCTTACCAAGACTGTTCTTTAATTGATTTACGTGAATCAATTGCTGCTTTAACAAAAAAATTTAATCGAATTATTGATGGTGAGGTTCGTTTTTCCTGCCTTGGGGATATTCCTATCAAAGAATTGCTTCTTTTATCTGCAAAAAAACTGTTGTGTAAGAGTAGAGACAAGGTTACGTTATTATCAAGAGCAGAACTGTATGAACACTATCCTTTGCTGTGAAAGAACACTCGCCAGAATAGCAGTTAGAGCCCTTTATTTTGAAGTTAAAGCTTATCCTAAACCAGGGTTGGTGAGCTTTAAGGATGCCGGTGCGCATCATGATATGAGCGGTGAAACCTTTTACCGTAGCTTATTTACCTTACGTCATTACTTCTACCAAATTACAAAAAAAGGATTAGCAAATGATTCTTTTGAGGAATTAAAACAAGTGGCCATTGATGCAGAACAGCGCATGCTTGGGAAAACTCAGGGAGTAAATACCCATCGTGGTGCTATTTTTGCTTTGGGTCTAGTCTGTGTTTCTGTAATAAGGCTGGCTCAGGATAAAATGCAATTCACTCCTGAGGACGTACGTCGGCAAATATTGAAAGACTGGCCAAGGCATTTAGTGGAGCATCTTGGGAACCCTGAAAGCCATGGCGCTTTAGTACGACAAAGATATAAGGTGGTTGATGCCAAGCAAATGGCGATACATGGGTATGATTTAATTTTCCAATTACTTCCTGATTTTATTTCACTTTTCATTGAGACCCAATCACTGGATACTGCCTGTTTGTTTGCGTACTCAGAACTTTTACTGCACATGGATGATACAAATATTCTTTATAGGAAAGGAAAGTTAGCGCTGGATTATGCAAAACACAGGGTAGCAGAATTATTGACGATTGGATGCTTACAAACTCGTCAAAAAAAGGCATTGGAGTTGCATCAATTTTTTTCTGAGACCGGGATTAGTCCAGGGGGAGTCGCTGATTTGATCAGTGTCTTGTTATTTTTAGGTCAATTATTCTGTGATCAACTACGCGATTACTCCGGCCTTAAAAAATTTTAGAAAAAACAACTATACTCTAATTGTAAGATATTTCATTTATAAGGTAATTCGTTTTGAATAGGGAGAAAGGATATGGAACCCAGTAATCATTTATATCAAGCTCAATTAGATTTAATACCCATACTTTCTCATGCAACTATTTTTACAGGCATCGGTCACATTGAGCAAAAAATGCTTGCAGATAAGTGTGTTATTGAAAACTATAAACCTGAAGAAATCGTTATCGAACAAGGAGAAATAGGGGACAAGCTTTATATTATTATTCGAGGTACTGTGCAAGTTTCTATAAAAACTCAGTCTATGGGGTGGAAACGCATTAATACTTTGGGGGCTGGTGATGTGTTTGGGGAAATCGCTATTTTACGCAATATCCGCAGAACGGCGCGTATTAGCACCATCACTGCTTGCCAGTTTCTGACGATTAGCGCAAGTGACTTTTTGGCGGTGTATCAATATTTTCCTGCGCGCGCACGCGACAATATTCAGCTTGTTGTTGCCAAACGGTTACAAGAAAGTGGTGCTCATGTGCGTTTGTAAAACACAGCCATTGTTTGGAACTCATGGTACGTCGCCATTTATTTTTGCAATGGGCAAAAATGAGTATTGACATATCACGTCAAAAACAATGATTGCGTGATTATCGAACGAAATTGAAATTGCGATTTCCGGAAATAAAATGGAAACGAATTTTATTAATGTTATATTGGGATTTATAGAAGGGTTTGCCCTGATTATTTCTCCTTGTATTTTGCCTATCTTGCCTATTTTTCTAGCAGGCTCACTGACTGGATCCAAAAAAAGACCGATGGGGATTATTGTCGGTTTTACTTTGTTTTTTTCCTTATTGGTGTTCTTTTCCCATCAATTAGTACGTTACTTAGATGTAGATTTTAATTTAGTTCGAGAGATTGGTTATGTCATTTTACTCCTGTTGGGAGCCATCATGATCTCGAATTATTTAACAGAGCAATTTGGTAAAATAACTCAGGGACTCACTCGAATAAGCAGTTTTTTTTCTTCAGTCAATAAGCCAGAAGGAGGATTTTGGAATGGACTTTTCTTGGGGGGAATCATTGCAATCATTTGGACCCCTTGCGCTGGGCCTATTTTAGCAGCGATTATCGTACAGACTGTGGTTCAGGAAACGACAATAATCAGTTTCTTTACTTTGATGGCGTTTGCTCTGGGTGCTGCAATTCCTATGTTTATTATTTCTCTATACGGAAAAAAGTTAATAAATACCTTCTCTTTTTTTAAAACACGCGCCACTCTTTTTCGTAAATTTTTAGGGGGAGTAATAATCGCAAGCGTAATCTATATGGTTTACTTTGAAGGAAAAGTGGTTTCTTCTTCAGTGACTCCGCAAACAGGAATTAAAACGTCAAGCTCACTTATTAATGGCTTATGGTTTACTTATCAAGCACCACCGATACAAGGTATTGATACCTGGATTAATTCACCGCCTTTACGCATGATTGATTTACGTGGAAAAGTAGTCTTAATCGATTTTTGGACTTATTCGTGTATTAATTGTTTGCGCACACTGCCTTATCTTAATGATTGGTATAAGCGTTATCATGATAAAGGACTCGTTATTATTGGTATCCACACGCCTGAATTTGATTTTGAAAAAAATTTAGATAATGTCAAAGCTGCAGTGAAGCGGTATGGAATTTTATATCCTGTAGCACTTGATAATCAATTTATTACCTGGAGGAACTATAAGAATCATTATTGGCCTGCTCATTATTTAATCAATAAAAAAGGCGATGTGGTCTATCGACGTTTTGGTGAAGGTGAATATGATGTTATGGAGAACAATATTCGCTTTTTATTGGGGGTTAAGGACTTAAGCACTATGAAGTCTTTAAAAGAAAGTTCAGTAAGTATCGCTCAAACACCAGAAACTTATTTGGGATATGCGAAAGCCGATTCCTATTACAGTCCCGAACTCATAAAAGATAAAACCACTCGCTACTATTTTTCCGATCAATTATCTGCTAATGCCTGGGTCTTGGAGGGGTTGTGGCAAGTCAATGCGGAGAATATCGTTGCAGCAGAAGCAAATGCGGCGATTAAAATCCACTTTAATGCGCGCAAAGTATATGCTGTTATGGGAAACAGTACTGCTAAACCGATTAAGGTTAAAGTGGTTTTAACTGATAAACAATCAGGTAAAAAGCTACAGGAACGTAGCATTCTCGTTGACAAATATTCCATTTATGAGCTGATTTCAGAAAAGAAATTTATCAGTGGGTACCTGCAAATTATGGCAAGTGAACCTGGAGTTAAAATATATACTTTTACTTTTGGAAGTTGATGTTTGATTTTAAAGCGTACAAGTCGGAACTATTCTGGGTTGCTCGTTCATCAAGAAGTGTTGCTTCTTTTCCTTTCTGGAAGAAAGCGGTCGGGTTTGAGGCACGTGGTTCAAGAGGAGGCGCAGGAGTTTTTTGAGTTTTTCCACTACTTTTGATTGAATCGGGTTTGAATTGCGGATATTCCTTTTTTAGTTCCAAAAACGCATCAATCTTAAATAGAAGTTTAAATAATTCGCCAATTTCTTTGTCTTTAACGTGTTGTTCTAAGAGCATTCCTAAGTCAATAAAGATTTGCCCATTGATGAAAACAGCAACCTCAGGATTAATTGCCTCCATAATTTGGTTTTGAGTGTACCCAGAATCGTTATATCCTCCAATTGCTTTGATTGAAAAACGTTTTTTTAATGCAAATGAAAAGCTATCAGCCAATGCATCGCGAAATTCTGCTGAATTTTCTATAGGGAGCTCAACAAGTAAGTTTCTACCATACGCATTGGATTTACTCGAAATTTTAATGCCAAATTTTTTGTGATGAACGCTAAACGATTTTAGAAACAAAAGTACATTATCTGCTTTGACGAGCTCTCTTTTGGGGGTTATGGGATATGAAGTAATAATCTCCATATTACCTGGAATTTTTGTTAAGAGGCTTGCAAAATTAAAGGCACCAATATGAAAGAAATGACAATTTCCACCCCCTAAAACATGCTCATATTTTATGGGATCGTTTGCATCCTTAGCTGGGCTGAAGAGGCTTACTTGGACGAGTGGCCAACCTGAATCGTAATTGCGGAGAGATACCGGGATTTTATTATTATCACTCTTAGTGTTGTTGTAGTTATTCAGAATAGAAGCCTGTTCTTCCTCTGAAAAAGGCTGTATTGGCATGGTATTTTCCCCCTGAAACAAGTGTAGAATAACTACTGATTTTGCTGTTTTTATTTTTTGATAACAGAAAGAATCTTTTTTACTTCAGCAACAATTTTTCCCTCTTCATCGGTTATAGGGACAATAAATTCTGAGTCAATTTTCTTTGCTTCATTGACTTCAAGTCGAATTCTTTCAACGTGTTCTGGGGATAATTCAAATTGGGCATAAAGGGTCCCTTTAGCGGGGATTTTATAACGGATGGAGGCAGACTTATCCCAAACAATATACCCTTTTCCTAATGAATGCATGAGCATCAACATATAAAATGGATCAGTCATAGAGTACATGGAACCACCAAAATGTGTTCCCACATAATTTTTATTCCAAAAACGCATCTTCATTTGGACGACAATATAAGTACCATCAGAATGAAATTTTTTTACGCTGATTCCTGCGCCCCAAAAAGGCGGCCAAAACCGTATCATTCTTAATAGTGTTGAGAGTTTCATGCAAATAGTTCCAATATAAAAAGAAGGTTCCAGATTCTATTTTTCATTTTCTGTCAATTTCAGTCAATAAATATTATATACTGCATTCCGCTTTTATAATGGGATTATTAAGGTTCTCTTTATGTGTCGCTTCATCGTAAAAAAAATTTTTTTCCTCGCTGCAATGATTCCTTTGGTAGCGAATAGTCAAAAAAATTCCTATCTTCCGCCTGTTTTTATTGAGAGCCACAGACTTACAAAAATTCAGGCTGTGGTTCCAGTCATTGATAAAATGTACCAGAACTATGCTGAAAAAAATCATGTTCCTGGTTATGTGTATGGGATTATCTTAGATGGACGTCTGGTACATACTGGACGAGGTGGTTTCACAGATATTGCAAAAAAAACTCCCGTTACTACCCAATCCATGTTTCGCATCGCCTCGATGACTAAAGGGTTCACAGCTATGGCTGTTTTAAAACTTCGCGATGAGGGTAAATTAAGACTAGGTTCCGTGAACCAATTTTTTTAATTACTTGAAAAGTAGGCAGTTTTTATAGTGAAATTCGATTGCGATCGTTAACAACACTAATGGAACTGCCTACATGTATAATAATATATCAGAACGAGTCTGGGATACAATTTATTCTTTTCTGCAAGGAGTAAAAGGATTGCACATTAAGAATAATGAGAAGACAAGATGCTTTGTGGAAGGAGTCTGGTATGTATTACGTACAGGCTGTCAATGGCGCCTGCTCCCGCCCTATTACGGACATTGGCGTAAAATTCACAAGCGATATAAAATGTGGTCAGATCGCGGCATTTGGACTGGCTTAATGTCTTCAGTTAGCGATGTTGATGATCAAGCCGTCATGATTGATGCCACCATAGTGCGCGCGCATGCGTGTGCATCTGGTTACGACAAGGAAGGGAATGATGCTCAGGCATTGGGGCGCAGTAAAGGAGGTTTTACCACTAAAATTCACGCTTTGGTGGATGGACTGGGGAATCCGATTAAGTTTATCCTGACCGGGGGACATCGAAACGATATTACTCAAGCAGCAGAGCTATTGAAGGAGCAGCGTGACACGATAGTTCTTGCAGATAAAGGATATGATTCACAGGCACTTGTTGACACACTGGAGAGTCAAGGCTGTATTGCAACCATTCCGTCAAAAAAGAATGCGAAGAACCCAAGAAAAATCGATAAAGAGCAGTACAAAGAGCGGTTTTTAGTTGAAGCTTTTTTCTCCAAAATCAAACACTTTCGGCGTGTTTTTTCTCGTTTTGATAAAACAACGACCGCTTTTTCCGGGTTCTTACATTTGGCCGGAGCGCTTATATGGATGCGCTAGAAAATTGGTTCACGGAACCTAGATGATCCTGCCTCTATTTATATTCCTGAACTAAAAAATCAGAAATTAACCCAAGATGCCTCGGAAATTACGATTCGTGATCTATTAACCCATTCTGCGGGATTCCCTGAAGATAATCCATGGGGCGATAGAAATTTAAATAAAACAGATGAAGAATTAATCGACTTGATAAAACAAGGAATTTCTTTATCCAATACTTCTGGAACATCATTTGAATACAGTAATCTCGGGTTTGCGCTTCTGGGATTGATTGTTAAAAAAGTATCAGGAATTCCCTATCAGGAATATATTGCTGCAAATATTTGGCAGCCTTTAGGTATGAAACAGGCCGCATGGGAATTTGCACAAGTTCCTACGGATCAATTAGCCCACGGTTATCAATGGGTCAATGGAGATTGGCAAGAAGAACCCTTGTTACACGATGGCAGTTATGCCTCTATGGGAGGGATGATTACTTCCATTGAATCATTCAGTCATTATGTTGCATTCCATCAATATGCATGGCCTGCGCGTGATGATGCAGAAACAGGTCCGATAAAAAGAAGTTCCCTGCGTGAAATGCATCAACCTTGGCGATTTTATGCTGTGAATTCAAAGGTTAACGTAAATGGTAAAGAGTGTCCGACAATTAGTGCTTACGGTTATGGCTTAAGATGGTCCAGAGATTGTGACGAGAAAATATCAGTAGGACATAGTGGTGGGCTTCCTGGTTTTGGTAGTAATTGGCTCATATTGCCTGAATATGGAGTGGGAGTAGTTTTATTAACTAATGTGACTTATGCTGCTGCGGAGGTCATTAATGTCCAGGCTATGAATAAACTTATTAAACAAGCTCAATTTAAACCAAGAGAGTTACTCCCTTCAAAAATTTTGCACGAACGACAAAAAGCATTGATGAAATTACTTCCTGAATGGAAGAGTGCGACCACAAGCGGGTTGTTCGCACTGAATTTTTTTCTCGACTCACCGGTTGCTTCACTGCAAAAGAAAACTCAAAATCTTTTCGCTAAAGCGGGAAAAATCCTCCATGTAGGTGATGTGATCCCAGAAAATCAATTACGGGGATATTTTATTATCCAAGGAGAAAAAACAAATCTTAAAGTCAGTTTTACCTTATCACCAGAGAGTCCTGCATTAATTCAGAAATATGAAATAGAAGAAAAAACATAATTGTTGCGGAGATCGCAGTTGAGGATTAACGCTTTTTCTTATGTCCTGAGAACTTGTCTGCAGGATCCAGGCTTTGTTTATCTCACTGGATTCTGCAGATAAGCCGCAGGACGTAGAAATAAAAAAGTAACAATCCCACTGACCAGGGCATGTTGACAATTCATCCCTACCGCCTATGTGCCGCGACTTGTTCGCGGCATCCAGCCCGATCTTGATAAACGGCAAATTTCTTCATATAGATCACGCCAATCTGGATTAAGACCCTCAATAAACTTTAACTTCCGCTGCCTGCACCAATTTCTGAAACGTTTTTCACGCCGAGCAGCTTCTACATAGGTTTCATGAACCTCATAATAAACCAATTTAGGCCAGTTTTAGAGTCGTTCTTCCGAGGGATAATTGGAGTAGATGATTTTTGTCTAATCAGTTCTCGAATTTCCTCACTATCATAAACTTCTCTGCAATGGCGTAATCAGATTTAGGGAGTTTTTCAATGAGATTAGGAGCTGCTTTAGCATCATATACTTCACCGCCAGTCAATTCAAATTCAACCGGAAAGCTGCAAGCATCAACTGCCATATGGATTTTTGTTGTATTGCCACCAACGGATTTCCCAATGGCTTGATTTTCCTCTCCGACAGCACCCGAACTATTGGATGCCGCGAACAAGTCGCGGCACGTAGGCAGTGGGGATGAATTGTCAACATGCCCTATTATTTTAAATAATACTGTGTGCAGATACAGCTCGTTCACAAAGCATGCGTAATGCAGCTGCAATTTGTTTTAATTCATCATTGTGTAAATTGTATTTTTTACCTAATTGAATCGGATCAGTGAAACTTAACCACACTTGACCGGTTTGGTCTTCTGTAGCCATCACCCGTAACGGTAAATCCAGTGCGATTGCTGCATTTTCTTGCATTAATGCTGTGCCTTTTGCTGGGTTCCCTATAATAAGGACCTCGGTAGGTGGAAGTGATTGATTTACCTTTTGGGCTTCATTGCTGTGATCAATGTGAGCAAAGATTTTTCCGCCTTTTTGGGTAATCAAATCAATTATTCGTTGAATTGTTTGGGAGACAGAATAAGGACTTTGAAGCGTTTGTGAACCAGAACCTGCTGGAGCTCCCAGCTTTATATCAAAAGCTGCTGCAATTTTACGGCCTAGGATATCTAAATCAGATAAATTCTCTTTATTCGCCAAAAGAGTGACACACAAGAGTTCATTTGGTGCAGTAAAACGGCTTAAAAAAGCTGAGAAACCAGGAAGTTTTCCTTTTATTTCCATTAATCCTGGATGGCCTGGAAATAACCAACCCACATTCCCAGGTATAACCGTCTCATTGTCTAAAGTAATACAATGATATAGGAAATCTCTATTCTCACTTTCTTTGATTAAAATAGTTCCGGCTAAACTGATATCCCATAAGCTGATGTCTTCCGCTGATGCAATGATGCCGCTGTGTGCAAAAGTTGTCGTCCATGTGATCCCCGGGGCTGCATTGTTATCCGTTGTATAACCAACAGCCATTTCTACAGGGTTTATATAAGATGGATTATGTAAAAATTCGCTGTGCTTAAAAGGAAGGGTGCCGGTGTGAACTTCATTATCGATTAAGGATGTGTTTTTGATAAAAAATGTACGTTTTAAACCCACACGCTCAATTTGATTTTTGCTGATATAGGATTCATAACTCATACCGCTTGTATTTTCAATAATAATTCCGAGTAGGTAATAATTTGAAGCGCTGGGTTGCATTTTGGTGCCCGAGGGAAAGAGTAAATTGGGATCCTTGATTAAATTAAAAATCTCTTCAGGCTTATAATCTTTATGATAAGAAAAACCTTCACATTCTGAGTAATCAGGTATTCCTGAGCTATGCGTTAATAATTGTCGAATGGTAACACCTTGCCATGCTTGCGGAAGAGACGATAAAGAAGCAGAAATTAAGTCATCTAATTTCAGTTTTCCTTCCTCTATTAATTGCATCACAGCCACTGCAGTAAATACATGAGTCAATTGACCTACGTGAAAGAGTGTGCGTGTCGAAACCAAAAGTTTTTTTTCTGTATCAGCGAATCCATAACTGACTACTCGCGTAATATATGGGGCTTGAACAATCGCCAGAGACATTCCCGGAACATTATTTTCTTCCATATATTCTATTATGAGGTCATCTACAGATTGACCCCGATAAAGGATATGGAAATCGCCGCGACCAGTACCAGTGTGAGTGCTCATTTGGATATTCCTTTTATATGCCACAAACTATTTTTAGTATAGATGCGGATTGATGAAATGTAATTGTGAGATAGAACCTGTAGTCGTGTACACGCGTCATTTTGGGTATATTTTGCTTCAACACAAATATATCTTTAATGTGCCTCTTGCTTATAGGGAAGCTCTATATAAGAATCCGCTCCATAGTGGATTTTGTTGCGACAACAATAGGGTGGGACAGCAGTATAAGGAACAATAAATCCTTCTTTCATGCTGACGTACAGTTGGTCACTCCGACTGGCAATTTCTAAAAGCAAACTCTCGCCTTTTTGATAAAATGAGGCAGCCGGCGTCAGGCTAAAACGCAATAAGACAGGTATATTATGTTGAAGGGGCGTTACTATCGATGTATTAATAACTAACTCACAACGAGTACTCTGGGTATCGATGGCCCGTGTAGCAGGGCGAAGATGCCCCATAGACAAAGGATGATAATTCCCTTCGTGATCTATTTTCCCTAATCGAGCGATTACATAGGAATCAATTTCATTACAACTGTATTTAAGTTGCAATGTAATAGGACCAATTATTGTTGTTTCTCGCTCAAAAATAAATTCATAAGCCAATTTTTGCGTTTCGAATTGTTCAATTCCGGGTAAGACTTCTGTACCTGGAGGAATAGAAATCCAGGAATCTTGTTCTTCATTCGGTATTTGATGCTGTAGTATTCGACGCTTTGAACTATTGGATTGGCCTTGAAGATAAAGCTTATGTACCTGCATTTCTGGAATAGGAAAATTTGTGGCGGATTCAAATTTGTTTTTTCCTTCTACCCAGTAGCGAACTGGAGATAAATTAGAGTATCCATTATCAATCCCTTTGACAATATGATCAAAAAAAGCAAGCGCTTCCAATTGCCATGAGTAGACAGGTAACTCATATTCGGCGGGCCCAAGTATCATCCATTTTTTATTTGGGGGGGTACCTGCGTGTTCAAATAGGTCATAACAGCCAAATTGATGTAATGCAATGTTACCTAAATTTTGTACTGTAACAAAAGGAACATTAATCTGGTTTAATTTTCGAAATGGTCCTTGTGCAATTTGAGTCTCTTCTCTTAAGTTGCTATCGACCATAAGATGAATGTACCAGCGAAGTGCTTCAGGGATGACATGACTTTTTTTAAATCGTGCAATAATTTTATTTAAGTTGGGCTTTATGAATCTATTCCATAACCAGGGATAACTGATGAAATAGCTAAGGACTGCTCTTTTCCACGGGGCTATATAGCGATGCACTGTGGCCGGATTGAAGTTAGCCCCTACCCATAAATTCAAAAAATCAGCATTAAACACACTGCCATAGTGGAAAATATGTCGGTAAAAATCAGTACAAATTTCATTAGCAAAAAAAGCGCGTAACGATGGAGGATTAAGTGCAGCCACACTGGCTTGATTCATACCATAGTAAGAGGTTCCAAACAAACAGACATCACCATTTGACCAAGGTTGTTGTGCTGCCCATTCAATACAATGAAAATGATCATCAGTTTCCTGCTCATTTTGCCAAAGTTGAAAAGTACCTTCGGAGCGTCCAATAGCTCTCGCGGTGACAACAACTTGTACATAACCTCTATCAGTAATTACCGGAGGAGAACCAATTTCATTATTTCCGGTAGGGAGGCCAGTAGTATGTAAGTCGCGGTTGTAAGCCGAAAATTGTAAAATAACCGGATATTTTCCAGACTTTCTCGGTATATAGACGTCCGCAGAGAGATGAACTCCGTCCGGCATTGGAATCATTACATCAGCTAAAAGCTTACACCCTAATCCTGAATCAGCGATACAGTCAGGCTTCCAGCCAGCTAATTGATATTGATTTAATCGTGCGCGAGGAATGAGTAAACGATTTAACCTTCTTAACATAACTTACAATCCTTATTTCACCGCAGTCTCATAACTAATTGTTCTAAAAAAAAAATATTTTTAACACATAATAATCTTCAGATAATTCGTGAGATAATACAAGTTCCTCTTTAAGCCCACTTAAAAATGATGCAAATTTTCTCGTTGGTTATTTTCTGCGGGCCTCTGGCAAATTTCATCTAACTTCAGTTTTTCCCTAATTAGTTGCATAAAGCTATTGCAGTAAATCATGCGGATAACATCGATCGATGTGTTCTGCATTATTTATTTCTTCTTGTCTTATTATGTATTTGATGTTTCTAGTAAATTTACTATATTGAATAAATATAGAGTTATTTGAGTTAATTTTTCCCAATTAAATCAGTAATATTTAATAATCAAAAATGTTTGCTCTTCGTACTAATAGATTTATAGATATGCATGTGAACAACAGTTTCTAAAGAATATGGATTTAAAAGGATACTTTAGTATGCATCATGCGCTTCCTCTGATCACTACGGTTGCAATGGGATTTGCTTTAGCATTAATCCTGGGATTTCTTGCGGTACGATTTAAGATTCCTGCCTTGGTAGGTTATTTATTAGCTGGTGTCGCTATGGGACCATTTACTCCAGGGTTGATGGCTGATGTTGAAATCGCTCAGGAACTCGCTGAAATTGGAGTCATGCTACTCATGTTTGGAGTAGGATTGCACTTCTCATTATCTGATTTGCTGTATGTTCGAAAGATTGCCATTCCGGGGGCGATTGTGCAAATGATTGTAGCAACAATATTGGGGGGGTGTACTGCCATTATGTGGGGTTGGAACTATGGCTATGCCTTGATTTTTGGACTTTCGTTATCCGTTGCAAGTACGGTCGTATTATTGAGAGCACTTGAAGAACGAGGCATGTTGGGAACAATTAATGGTCATATTGCAGTAGGCTGGCTTCTGGTTGAAGATCTGGCTATGGTGGTTGTGCTGGTATTGCTTCCGCCATTATCCCAATGGTTAGGTAATAATCCAGCAGTCAGTATACACAAGCCATTGTGGTTTGTCCTTGGTCTTACGTTCATAAAAGTTTCCACTTTTATTGCCCTGATGTTCTTGGTAGGGCGGCGATTTTTTCCCAAATTGCTTTGGCATGTTGCCCGTACAGGATCACGCGAATTATTTACTTTGTGTGTTGTTACCGCCGCAATTAGTATTGCCTATGTAGCTGCTAAACTGTTCGGGGTTTCCTTTGCTTTAGGTGCTTTTTTTGCTGGGATGCTCATGAGGGAGTCTGCCTTTAGCCATCGTGCAGCCGAAGAATTATTACCCCTTCGAGACGCATTTGCTGTATTGTTTTTTGTTTCAGTCGGTATGTTGTTTAACCCTGCTGTTTTAGTGGAACAACCACTGCAGGTATTAACTGTTGTAGGTATCATTGTTATTGGAAAATCAATTGCAGCATTTATTCTCGTCCTCGCTTTTCGCTATCCATTACAATCGGCATTGGTTGTATCAGCAAGTCTGGCGCAGATTGGAGAGTTTTCTTTTATCCTTGCTGAACTTGGAATACGCTTGGGCCTCCTTCCTGTAGAGGGACGAAGTTTTATTTTAGCGGGTGCGTTAATCTCAATAGCCATTAATCCGCTTATATTTAAACTAATCACTCCTATCCATATATGGGCAAAAACTCACTCTAAATTAATGGAGATTTTTGAGCGTACAAAAGATCCTTTAACTGAGTTACCTGTGACCACTACAGAAAAATATCTTGCAGGACACGTTGTTCTGATAGGATATGGACGAGTGGGGAAGCGAGTTGCTCGGTTACTTTCGGAAAAAGCTGTTCCTTATATTGTAATCGATGATAATCGAGAGCTAATAGAACGCTTGCGAGTTTCGGGTATACCCGCAGTTTATGGCGATGCATCCAAGCCTTCTGTACTTATGCAAAGCCATATTGCCCATGCCAGTATGCTTATCATTGTAATATCGGAGACTGTGCATGTGGGAAAGATGATCCAATATGCAACTAAATTCAATCCAGAAATTGAAATTGTTATCCGGACACATAATGAGGAAGAGGCTACGTTATTACAAAAAGAAATCAACGGAAAGGTGTTTTTTGCCGAGGGTGAAATAGCAAAAAATATGGGACTTTATGCCTTGAACCGATATGGGAAATCACCTACTTCAAAAAATTAAAATAATAGTTTGTTTATGGAATCCTGAGTGGTAATAAAGCAATATAAGATGTATTCTGATGTTCATAGGGTCTGTCCCCAACTATATTGAGTCGAAAAGCTGCGATTTTAGCACCGAACGTATGTGATATCGGAGTGCATGAAATCGCAGCATTTAACCAAAGCGTAGAATTGCAAAAAACTATTGGGTATTTAAAAATGATAAGAATTGATCTTCTGCAAAATAATCTTGATGCGATCCCTGAGCTTGCCCTCATTTGGCAAGAAGGTCTTGGAAAAATTTGGTTACCTGATGTGCCCCTAGATGTAGTAGAACAACGTTTTCGTGAACATGCAAACCACGACAAATTACCCATTACTTTTGTTGCATTTGATGAAGAAACGCCGGTAGGCATGTGCAGTTTACGTGAAAATGATGGTATCCGCCCTGATTTAATGCCCTGGCTAGGATCTTTATCTGTAAAACCTGCATATCAACGGCAGGGACTTGGTAAACGTCTTATTGATGTAACGAAAGAGCAAGCAAAAAAAATGGGATATGAAGTACTTTATCTCTTTGCGTTTGATCAAACAATTCCGAATTACTACCAATCATTAGGATGGAAAATTATAGATACAGACCGTTTTAAAGAACACCCTGTTACAGTAATGAAAATTATAATGTAAACCCCAATTAATCTATCATAGACCTTTAGAAATCCTAGGACGAACGTTAATTTGATCGTCAAGATTTTGCAAATATCCTGAATCTCAGGGTTAGTTTCTTTGCATTTTTAAAAATTATTGACTAGCCTTTATTGGGGCTAATAAGAACTTTCCAATTTATTAGCTGAAAAAAATTATTAGGGAGAATTAAAATGAATCAGAATATTTTTCAAGGAAAATGGATGGAAATAAAAGGCCAAATGAAACAATTTTGGGGTAAGCTCACAGACGATGACTTAAAACAAATTGAAGGCAATCAACAAGAAATTTTTGGAAAACTCAGAAAACATTACGGTTACAGTGAAGAACAAGCTAAAAAAGCGGTACAAGATTTTCAAAAGAAAATGCATCATTAAAATTTAAGAAAAAGATTTCACATTAAAAGGAGCTTTAAAATGGAACACAGAGGAATTGTTAAATCTGGTGAGCTTACAGGTTCTAAAGTAATGAATCCAGCTCATGAGAATCTAGGTGAAATTGCTGAGGTTGTTATCGACAAACAATCTGGAAAAGTAAATTATCTTGTATTAGATTTTGGTGGTTTTCTAGGATTTGGGAATAAATATTTTGCTGTACCCTGGAATTTATTTTTGTACGACAACAAAGATGATTGTTTTATTCTCAATGTAGATAAACAGCATCTGAAAGATGCGCCTGGCTTTGATAAAGATCATTGGCCCAATTTTTCTGCACCTGAATTTAAAACTACAATAACCGGTTTCTATACAGGGAGGTAATCTATGAAAATACTATCAGGAGCACTATTCAGTACACTGGTTCTATTCTCTGTCACTTCATTTGCTAATGAAACAACAGGGTCTAATGGCACAGGTTCGAATGCTACTCCGAAGACCTCAATGAACTCAAATTGGGTTTGTACTACTAATGCAAGCTCAAGTGATAAAAAAGCCGACCAAGATGCTGATAAGAAAATGTCAGAGCATGCTGGTTCCGCTGTCAAGTCATTTGCTTTCGCAACAAAGCATTGCCGAGACTGCACACAAATCACATGTGATGTTAAAAAATAATCCATTTACCTGCATTTCTTTCTAAGAAATGCAGGTAATCTCCCAAAAATCATTTTTTTTCAAATAATTAACTATTATCCTTAGTTCACCGTGATTAGCAAATCAGTTATTTTTAAATTTGAAGAATTTAAAAATTCTTCCTATGCTAAAAAGAGTTTTTAGTAATTCATTTTATGCCAAGGAATGCGAATGAACATTTTAAAAACCCAAGTCTTGAGAGGACCTAATTATTGGTCGAACTATAGAAAAGAACTCATTGTTATTAAACTTGATTTAGGAAAATATGAGGAGCTTCCTACGAATCTTTTAGTTGGATTTAAAGAACGGCTGATACAGTGTCTTCCAAGTTTACAGAGCCATCGTTGTTCTTTAGGAGTTGACGGCGGATTTTTAAAACGGGTAGAAGAAGGTACTTGGTTAGGACATGTGATCGAACACATTGCTTTGGAGTTGCAGTGTCTCGCAGGGATGGAATGCGGTTTTGGCCGGACTTATGGGACTAAAGATTATGGTGTTTATCAAGTCATATTTGCATACCAAATTGAAGAAGCAGGTTTGTATGCAGGAGAAGTTGCGATCAATTTCATAAATTCTATTGCAGAAGGCAAAGAATATCCTCTTGATGGGGCAATTAATCACTTAAGGGAAATTTTTAAAAAGCAGGGATTAGGGCCTAGCACTCAGGCACTTGTCCAGGAAGCTAAAAAAAGAAAAATTCCTTGTAAACATTATGAAAACACTTCTCTAATCGCATTAGGATATGGGCGAAATCAAAAAAAGATTTGGGCCTCCGTATCTTCGAAAACAAGCTCTATAGGCGTGGATATCGCTTCGGATAAAGAGCTTACCAAGCAGATTTTAAGCACAAATTTTATTCCAACTCCCAAAGGGTTGGTTATTAAGAATGAAGAGGAACTTGAAAAAGCAATAAAACAATTGGGATTCCCATTAGTGATTAAGCCATATAACGGGAATCATGGAAAAGGGGTAACTACAAATATTGCGGATTGGGATAAAGCAATTTTTGGCTATGAACGTGCAAAAAAAATTTCTAATGAATTAATAGTTGAGCGCTTCATAACAGGGAAAGATTATCGATTCTTAGTAGTAAACTATAAAGTGGTAGCTGTAGCTGAAAGAACTCCTGCCCAGGTTAGAGGGAATGGGAAACTTACAATCAGTCAATTAATTCAGCAGGCGAATGAAGATCCGAATCGAGGCGATTCCCATGAAAATATGCTGACAAAAATCAAGATTGATGAATACACGTTCTCTATTTTAAAACAAAATAATCTGACTCTTGAGAGTATTTTACCTGAGAATCATATTTTATACTTAAAAGAAACTGCAAATCTAAGTTCTGGTGGAACAGCTAAAGATGTAACTGATACGGTTCACCCGTTTAACATTTTTCTTGCAGAACGTGTAGCGCGACTTGTAAATTTGGATATTTGCGGAATCGATGTGATTTCAAATGACATAACTTGTCCTGTGAATGAAAATCATGGTGCCATTATCGAAGTAAATGCTGGGCCAGGATTACGAATGCATTTGTCACCAAATGAAGGTACGCCACGTAATGTAGCTGAACCCATTTTGAATATGCTTTATCCACCTAATTTAACTTCAAGGATTCCAATAGTCGCAGTGACAGGTACTAATGGAAAAACATCCGTTGTTCGCTTAATTGCTCATCTCGCACGTTTTGCAAATCATCACACCGGATACACTACTACAGACGGTATTTATATAAATAATAAATTGATTTATAGCGGAGATTGTAGTGGTCCTGCCAGTGCACAAGTTGTTTTATATGATCCCGAAGTGGATTATGCAGTGTTAGAATGTGCGCGAGGCGGAATTTTGCGGTCGGGTTTAGGATTTGATGAATGTGATATTAGTGTAATTACTAATGTTACTGGGGATCATTTGGGATTAAATGAAATTCATACTCTTGATGAATTGGTCCAGGTCAAGGCGGTTGTTGCGCGCAGCACGAAAGAAACAGGATATGCGATTTTAAATGCTGATGATAATTTAACCTATGATTTAAGAAACGATTTAACGTGTAACATTGCTTTATTTAGTATGTTTGAAAGCCCTCGTATCAGGAAGCACTGCAGTTTAGGTGGGTTGACTGCTTATCTTGATCAAGGACATATTATCGTGCAGCGAGGCTCCGAACGAACGGTTTTAGCTGATGTAAAATCAATACCACTTAGTTTTCAAGGTACTGCAAGCGGTATGATTATGAATATATTAGCTGCAACATTGGCTGGGGTTATCAGTCAGTTCTCTTTAGAAAAAGTAAAAGAAGCACTGCAAATTTTTTATCCAAATGTCGAAAATCTTCCTGGCAGAATGAATCTATTTAAATTTCCTCATTGCCAAGTCATGGTCGATTATGCGCATAACGAGGGTGCATTTTGTGAGTTAAAAAATTATCTTGCTTCAATTCATTGTACTAAAAAAATTGGGATTATAGGGGCGGTCGGTGATCGCCGTGATGAGGACATAGAAAGGCTGGGCTATCATGCTGCTTCCATGTTTGATGAAATCGTCATTCGCCATGATAAAGACGGAAGAGGGAGAACTCATCATGAAATAAATCGTCTTATTGCTGCAGGAATACTTCGATCTGATTTTAAACCGTCTTTAAATATTATTTCAGATGAGCTCGAAGCCATTGAATATGTGATGGGAGTAGCAGAATTAAATACGTTTATTTATTGCGCAGTTGAAGATGTATTTGAAACAACTCATTTTCTCAAGAAAAAGGAAAAACAACTGATAATGGCAAATGAGGTTTATAATGACACCCAAAGCTAAATTATTAATTATCGGGGGTGCTGAAGATAAGGGTTATAATGAGCCATTGGATATTACGGAACAAAATAAGGAATTTACTCGTTATGAAATTTTAAATGAATTATTGCCTCCGTCGAATAAGAAAATAGAAATTATTACAACTGGGTCGGAAATTCAGGATGAAGTAAAACAAATTTATCAAAATGTTTTTCATAACATGGGTTATACCAATATAGGTTTTATTCCTATAAAAAATAGAAGCGAAGCACGCCATGGAGAGTATTTAAAAAGGGCAAAGGATGCGGGAGCTATTTTCTTTACAGGAGGAGATCAGTTTCGTCTATCCACGATATTAGGTGGTACTCCTATAGTCGATATTATTAAAGAACGATATATGAAAGATAGCAATTTCACTATTGCCGGAACCAGTGCTGGGGCTATGGTTATGGGTACGGTTATGATTACAGGAGGCGGTTTATCAGAAGCTTTAAGGTACCTCAATTTATTAACCTCTTCGGGGTTAGGGATTTTACATTCTTGTGTTATTGATACTCATTTCATAAAAAGAGGACGATTTAGTCGTTTGGCACATGCCATTATTATGAACCCAGAACAATTGGGTATTGGTCTAGGTGAAGATACCGCTCTGGTTATTCGAAATGGAACGGATGCAGAATGTTATGGCTCAGGTATGGTTGTCATTATTGATGGTAGAAATATAAATCAAACAAATATCACGGATGTTGAAGAAGGAGAGCCTGTATTTGTTGAAAATTTGATAGTTCATCTTTTGGTAAAGGGATGTCAATTTTCAATTGCAGATCGTATTCTGGCGAATCCTGCGATCCCTCTAAATAGATAATTCAAAAAATGGAATACGGTAATGAATAAAATTGCAATCGCGGTACATGGTGGTGCTAGTGAAAATTATTCTTTTTTGCACGATCATCAAAAAGAATTTGAACACGGCATGGCTCAAGCAGTTGAAATAGGTTATTCGGTTCTTGATAAAGGGGGTTCTGCTTTGAATGCAGTAGAGCAAGCAGTAGCAATTCTTGAGGATAATCCTTTATTTAATGCAGGAAAAGGTTCAGCCTTAAATTGCCGGGGTGAAGTGGAAATGGATGCTTCCATTATGAGTGGCACGGATCTGCAAGCTGGTGCCGTATCTATGGTTCGTACTGTAAAAAATCCAATTCGTCTTGCCCGGCTGGTGATGGAGAAAACACGTCATGTTTTTCTTTCAGGATATGGTGCTGTAGAACTGGCAAAGAAGTATGGTTTGGAAATGGAGCCCGAGTCTTATTTTATAACTCCGCATCAATATGAGATGTATCAAAAGCTGAATAAAATAGAGAGCATGGAAGAAATTCAACGCAAGAAAATGAAAGGAACTGTAGGTGCTGTTGCTTTAGATTTACAAGGAGATCTTGCAGCGGCAACATCGACAGGTGGAATTAGCAATTGCCTTCCAGGCAGAATTGGAGACAGTTGTGTTATTGGTGCCGGATGTTATGCCAATAACGCTACATGTGCGGTTTCTGGAACCGGGGAAGGTGAGTATTTAATTAGAGGGGTAGTGGGGCATACTATCTCCATGATGATAGAATTTGATATGTCATTGCAGCAAGCGTGCGATTACGTAATTCATGAACGCAATCAAAGGTTAAACGGGGAAGTAGGTGTTATTGCCCTTAATAAAAATGGTGATTTTGGCATTTCTTTTAATACTGAAATTATGAAAAGAGCATGGAAAAGTTCATCTCAAGAAGTTCAAATTAAACTGTTCAATTAATTTGATGAAATGGTACAGCCTTAACTTGGAGTGCGAAACAGAACCCCAAAATTAAGCCCGGTTGGTTCTGTTTCACTATTACAATTTAATTTTATACTGGAGGTGGCGGACGTCGACCCAGTAATCCCATTATCAGAAATACGACAAAGATAACAAGAAATATAAAGAATAAAATTTTCGCAATTCCTGCAGCAGCTGATGCAATGCCACCAAATCCAAATGCGGCTGCAATAATTGCAATGATGAAAAATATTAAAGCCCAGCCTAACATAATTACCTCCTTGTATTTATCATAATGAAAACATTTACTTATGATTTAATTATAGACTATTTATACGCTGATTAAGGAATACTTAAAAACCTGAAAAAATTCTGGAAAACCCCAGGTTTTTTGGACTGTTACATTGCTAATATAAATAATGCTATATCCAAATTTCATAGTTATATCCTCAGTGAAGTTAAGCAGAAGGGATCCGGCTAGGCTTAACGAGTCGGCTATGATGGGTTGATATTAGTACATGAAGGCGATAACCAGTAAACCTGTGGCTATAAAACCAATTAAAGCAAGACTGGAATTACCACCTGGTACCAAGTGGCTTTCTGCGGTGACTAAATGAGTTTTACGTCCTTTCCAGGCCATAATTGAAGGCAGTAGTAACAATAAAATAACACAGCAAATGCCGGCATAGCTTAAAGCATGCAGATAAATTCCTGGATTTAATAAGACTACTGCTAGTGGAGGAAGAAAAGTTAAAGCTAAGGTATATTTTCCCTGGTTACCGGATTTCTCTAGTTTTAATCCATCTGCCAGAAAATCAAACAATCCCAATGAAACTCCTAAAAACGCTGTAAGCATGCATATCGAAGTAAAAAAGCCAAAAAATCCACTGATCCATTGATTTTGTACTGATTGACTTAAAGCCTCAGTGAGCCCGCTCGTCGCGTGTTCTGAATTCATGAGAGCGAGTAGGCCATTTTCTCCTTCTCGAGAGACAACACCCATAATGACTGCATCCCAAACAATATAGCAGACAAGAGGGATAAGCGAACCTAGTAAGATTACACGTTTTAGGGTATGTATATCATCTTCAAAATAGTCACGGAGACTTGGTATTATTGATGCGTAGCCAAATGAAGTAATTAAGATCATTAAAGTGCCAGTAAAGGCACGCGCTGAACCGCCAGTTAAGCCCAAAGCAGAGGTATGCGGACTAATGATAGCAACTAACAAAACATAAATGCCTAATTTACCAAACATTAAACCACGATTGACATAATCTACGGAACGTATGCCTTTATAAACAATCAAACCGAATAAAAATGTAAACAAAATTGCAGTGGCGCTGTTGGGCATATCAATATTCAATTTATGTAATAAGCTATTGAATACATCACTCCCCCCAGATATATAAGCTGACAGTAGGGTATAAAGCAAAAACAGGTAGGTGATCCAGGCAATAATTTGACCAGGTAATCCTAATGTAGATTTAGCCATGGAAATCATGTTACTTCCTGCTGGAAGACGTAGATTGACCTCCAGAATGAGTAAAGCACCTGCAGTCATGACCAGCCAACAAAAAAACAGGAAGAAAATGGAATTGCTAAAGCCTACTTCTGCAGTAGAAACGGGGAGGGCAAGCATACCACCACCTATAGATGTTCCTACTATAAGTAATATTCCACCTATTAGTTTTGAATTGATCATGAGATATAACCCAAAATAGTATAAAAATAATTCAATATGATACTTTGTTATTCATTTTAAGTCAATTGTATCGCAGCCAAAAGGGTTATAGTTGAGCGATCCTAATAAATAGGTTCTTTCCCTATATACCTCGCTTTATACCGATATCCATAATTGAGCCTTTAAGATACCTCTGAGTTCTTTATTAAACAAGTTCTCTGGATAGGGCGATACGTAGAGTACATAAAAATTTTTTATTAAACTATAAACTTTTGCCTCTATCGCTTAAAGTGACATGCTGCATACAGATTGTTTTATATCAAATTCCAAAATTCATGCACCAATAATCCGATAGAAACAGCAACTACAATACCTTGAGTCCATTTACCGCCTGGAACAATAAAGACAGACTGATGATTTCTTCTGCCAAAATAACACATTAATGCGGGTAAAAGTAGTAGCAGAATAATACAAAAAATACCTGCATAGCCTAAAGCATGGATGTATGCACCAGGATAATAAATGACGATGAGAAGCGGAGGGGCAAATGTAAGTAAAAATAACCCAACACCATGACTTCCACGTTCACGCAACTTTAAACCATCTGCAAGGAAACTATACAAGCATAAAGACACGCCAAGAAATGCAGTGAGCATACAAATGGAGGTGAAGAAATTAAACAAAGCGCTGATTGTTGTATTTTGTACTTTATTTGAGAGTAAGCTTGCTAAGGCACTCGTAGTATGCGGATTATGCATTAAACTCTCAAGGTTTTGGCTTCCCTCCGAGGGGAGAGCACCCATGATGACGGCATCCCAAGCCAAATAACAAAATAAAGGAATTAACGAACCAATAAAAATCACTTTTTTCAGTTGTTTAATGTCGTCATCAAAATAATCTCTTAGATTAGGAACAATAATGGCGAAACCAAAGGAGGTAATTAAAATCATAATGGCGCCACCGATATAACGCATATCACCATGACGCAGATGTTGTAGTTCAATGTGCGGAGCAATAAGTACCACTAATAATACATAAACAGCTAATTTGCCAAACATCAATCCACGATTGACATAATCTACATATCGAATTCCACCATAAACAACCATGCCAAAAATAAGCGTAAACCATAAACTCGCTTGCCAATCTGTCAGATGCAATCCAATTTTAAAAAGAAGGCTGTTTAATACGTCTGCCCCGCCAGAAATATAAGCAGACAACAGGGTATAGAGTAAAAAAAGATAGCTTACCCAAGCAGCAAGCAAACCATAATTACCTAAAGTGGCTTGCGCCATTGAAACCATATGTTTTCCTCTGGGTAAATAAAGATTCGCTTCAAGGATAAAAAACGCTCCTAATGTCATGAATACCCAGCAAAGAAATAGAAAAATGGAAGATTGCCAGAAACCTGTAGCTGCATTGGCGACAGGCAAGGCGAGCATTCCCCCGCCTATAGAAGTTCCAACAATTAAAAGAATTCCTCCGATAAATCTTGAACGCATTAATTTGCCTTACTTTGATGCATAAACTACGGGTGATGGTACTGGAGCTGGACATGTTGCACAAGTCTTAATACCATAATTATTGAACCATTGGATCTCAATGCGTCGATTAAATGCACTGCCATGAATCAATTTATTGTCACCTACATCATTTTTATCCCCATAGCCCTCTGCTTTAAGAAGTTGCGCAGGAATATTATTAGCCCATAAAAAAGTAAGCATAGTTTCTGCTTGAGCCTGGGACATTAATTTTTTATGGCGACGTGTGCCTACATTATCGGTGAATCCTGCAACATACACAGGACTGTTAGGATAAAACTTCAATAACCTTATGATATTTTCCAATCCAGGGTAACACACTTCATTGAGGCGTGGGCTTTGAAACATAAAATATTTATCAACAGGTACAATTAAGGTCATGGTGTCTCCGTATTGTACATATTCAATGTTTTCTTTATTCAACTCTTTAATGATGCTGCGTCTGCTAGCTTTGTAAAAACCTACAATGGCGCCAGCAGTACCTCCTACAACGGTACCTGCCAGTGCACCTGTCACGGTACCTGTTGTTGCAGCACCCACTGCAGTGCCCACAACGGCTCCAGTAACGACTCGTCTCGGCATGGGATGTACCGGTTTGAAATTATTATAAGGCGGATAAAAACAACTACTCAGTAAACATGAACTCAGTAAACAGGTGATTAAACCACAACATAGAATTCGTGCTCTAGCTAATTTGAGTGACATATTCACTCCCTTGTTTCGTGATTTTATCATTATTAAACATCTGGTTAAATTTCGCAATTGGAACATCTTCATAAATTTGGCTTATACACTGGGTTAGAATCTGTACTGATTGCACCAGGCATTTAAAATACTAGCCTGGGTGTAGCGAAACGAAACCCGGGTTTGACCTTGTTTCCCAGGCTTCCTCTCATGCTACATAACCGCAGGATTTTAAGTGGACAGATTAATTAGCAGAAACAACGATTCTCTAACTCATCTTCTTCACTGAGTTGAAGCTCTTCTTTCATTGGTTGCAGCACGGGTTTGAAGAAGGAAACTAAACTTAACTCATTAGTATATTCTGTATCGTGGCGACTGAATGATTTAAATTCTGTGAAACATGACAATGCTTTATATGCTGCTGCAATCATTGCTCCGACAATAGTTATTCCTACGGCAATACCTAAAACAGGTTGAACAATAAGTACGGGCAGTGCAATCCCAAAAATACCCGCATATAAAGAAAATGCAGTCGCTGCGTAGAACATCAGCTCCAATGCTTTGCCAAGATTATGAAATAAGACACCAATTTTTCTGGATTCACAGGAGTTGCTAATTTTTTCCGATGCTTCCTTAGTATTTAACTGTTTATATTTTACTTTGGCTAATTGGTCTAAAAATAATTCATAACTGGCAGCAATTTTTTCAGCGCTTTTGGCTGAATTCGTTTTGGTATATGAAAGGTTATAATATTCTTGTACGGCTGTTATTTGTTTTCTTATTTTCTCGCCGACATCCTGATCAGCAAACAGAGTTTGTAGTGCTTCGTCACAGGCGTTTAAACGCAGTTCTAATTTTCTCTGATTCAAAGGCATGATTTATCTCTTTTTTATTATTAGTAGTAGGGAAACCATAGTATTAAACCACTTCAATTGAGATTGAGCGGTCTAAATGTCTTATATCACAATTAACGTGAGTTCGACATAAAAAGTATAAAAGCACTTTATACTTTTTATGACGCTAAACGAACGTTATCCCGCAAAAATGCGAAGCATTTTGTGCGGGATCCATTCTAAGAACCGTTCGACATAAAAAAGTATAAAAGCACTTTATACTTTTTATGACGCTAAACGAACATTATCCCGTAAAAATGCGAAGCATTTTGTGCGGGATCCATTCTAGGAACCGTTCGACATAAAGTATAAAAAAAGTTTTATACTTTACTCTTCCCCCTGAAAACGACATAAATTCTGAAAATCACATTGTTGGCAAAGAGTTAAATGAGCGGGTTGTGGGGCACAGTGGCCTTCTTGGAATTCTTTAGCCAGCTCAGTGAGTTGTTTTTGCCAAAGCTCCCTGCATTCTGTCCATACTTCGTCTTTCTTTAAAGGGGTTATCCCACTTATGGTATACTTTTCCTCACTAAGTCCTGCACAGCTAATTTTCCCGGTTTTCAATTGTAAGAGCAAAAGAGTGTTAATTTGTTCATCCAACAGTGCATAAAGCAAGAGCTGTGATTCTTTAGGGCGCTCCTCATTCCAGGGTTTACTGGCAGGAAGAGTACTTTTATAGTCAATAACCCATTTTTTATCTTCAACTTGATCCAAACGATCGACGCGCACTTGAAAATCGAGACCCGCTAAATTAATCACGTAAGATTGCTCTATCGCTGCTACGGTAAAAGGAGGTCGTTGTTTCTCCCATGCAAGACACGTGTGTACCATTCGTTTTAAACGTGTGTATTCCACTTCCTGTATTGAATCAGGAAATGAGTCACAATGTTGTCTTTTTAGTGAGACTAAAGAGGTATGAATGGCGTCATCAATGTATTGTTCCAGAATATCATTGGCTAAATGAAGCAGATTATGTTGATTTTCTAATTTTTGCCATAGCAACTCCATTACCTTATGAATGATTTGTCCTCGTTCTTTATTACCTAAACCATCGGTTGTTTGCAACGAAGTTTTGGCTCGGAGTCTGTGTTCGGCAAATGCTTTAAAAGGACACTTGGCTTGATTCGATAGAATTGCTGTACCTCCATAAATAGGCTCCTGAGGCAATAAAGGAATATGAAAAGACTCCTCTATAGAGATTAACTCAGATGGAATTTTTTCTTCATAATCAGTTGGTAAAGGTTCAAAATTGGAAAACCCAACGATTAAGGAGCAAGGTAGATTAGGTGTGTCTGCCTGCAATTGGGCATAACTGAATACTATAGAATCAGCACTTCTTTGGAACCGACGCAGGATCTGGCGAGCAAACTGCAATTCGCGAGCAGGTAAGCTATGTGGCATACATAATTCACGTTGCAATTGAGGTGGAATAAAAGCTGATAATTTTACTTTTTTGGGCAAACATTGATCGGTTAAGCCCGTGATCCATAAACTCTCGAACTCACATCCTGATGCTTCCAGTAGACCGGAAATTTGAATCGGCGCATTGGTTTTTTGCGCTTGGAAAATGGTGTTATCAGCAAGATGACGTACTATCTCCAGAGCCTCCGATTTTGTGAAGCAAGGACTTAGTAAAGAAAATTGCCTTAGCTCATCAAAGAGAGCAATAAAACGATTAAGGCACTGATAATTCTCTGAGCTAAGAGTATAGTCCCCGGGAAAATCCAAAGTATTTAAACGCTTTTGAAATAAGTGTATCCATTCTTCTACAGCAGCCTCTTGAGGGTAAGGAGTAAGATTTTTTAAAAGGTTAGCGAGTTTTGGAGCATAAGTATGAAGTTCTTCTCTAAAATGATTTAGCTGAATTGAATGATTTTCTAATAAGACTCCTTCGTGCAAGTACTCAGAGCGGGCTATGAATTCTTCTTTAGAACTGCCTAAATAGGGCGATTGCAGAAGTAATCCTGCTTGATGCGGGTTTAAGAGATCATCTAAATTAAGCCAACATAAGGCATGGGCAACCAAAGGAAAATTACTCAGAGACTGGCCAAGGGAAATATTAAAACAGGATGACTCAAAATGATGTGCCAAGATTCTTTGTAATATATTAGATTCTTGCTCTAAATTCGGTACAACGACACCGATATGCCGATTCCCTTCCTGTATTTTTAAATGCAGCCATGCCATGAGCTGTTGATATTCTTCTTTGTTGTCTTGAGCCGCGAATACTTCAGTTTTCGATGATTTTTCCTTCAAATCATAGTGGTATTGAGTGAAACCTTTTCTCGTCAAATGTTCCTGCAAGAGTGCTTGCTGAGGTGTAAAATCATCAAAACATACCCAAACAACCTCTTGGAAAAATAAAGAACTATTAGCATGGAGCAAATAGGGGATTAATTGATGCTCAGTGATAAAATGGTTCTGCTTTAATTGTTTATCAAATAATTGCCACCACTGTTGAAATTGTCGTGTTTGTGCCGTGTAATTAAAAGTGGGATCTTCCATGTTAATTTGCCAGAGTTGGCAACGCTCCCACGCATTGCTTATCGATTGGAGCAGACCTTCACTATAAGTTATGTTCGTCTCGGCTTGAATTATTTTGCGCCATAAGTACTGACATTGAGTGCTGTTTAATAAGGTGGGGTGGGTAATCTGAGGGCTAATAAAATTGAGTTGTTCATAGGCTTTAACCAGAGCAACGCTAAAGGGCATACACTTAGGCTTCTCGATGGTTTGTTTCTTACTGTGTGTATAGTAGGATTGAAGTATTGCTTCACTAAGTCGGTTATTCGGGGTGAGAACAATGGTTTTTTGAGTTAATAGAAAAAAAAGCTGCTCTTTATCAGTAATCGTGTGTGTCGACATTAAAAATCCACAATTGAATTGTAGTCTGGGTGTAGCGCAGCGCTCCCGGAGAATGTTCTATACCCGGGGAAACCAAAGTTATGCTGTGCTGTTTGCAGATTACAATATAATGAAAAGCTGAGTAGTTAGAAGATTGTACTCAAGTTTTTTTGCGCTGCAAAGTACGGATTTTTTTTGCCGGTTTAGGTTTTTCTCTGTCTGCAGCACCAACATATCGTGGTAAACGATGGTCTCGTCGTTTGTCGGTACGCAAAATTTGGTAAATAAATTTCCCACGTAAATAGATGGAGGCTAAACCTGAAGCAATGGCAAGTAAAAAGCCAAAAAGAATATAACTGTAACCCAGGACAATGAAGTATGCAGAAACAAAATCATTAAAATCGATTACTTTCAATGCTTGATTTTCTGATGTGTCCATAAAGAGCAGCAAGCCCAGATCAAAAAAGGGCAAGGAAAGCAGAACCATAATAAAGCCCAACAAAAAAGTCTTGAGTTTGTAAGGTCTAGGACATAGAACGATGCTTTTCCCAAATAGTGCCCCAGTTATAGAGGCTACAACCATTCCTAGTATAATTGCATAAAAAAGCGGCACAACCTCTTCAAAACCAATTGTTGTAAGAAATCCATTGATAAGTATCGTTCCGACAACGGATAGTAATCCGTAGTAAACAGCTGCCAGTAAACGTGGATTGGGAAAGTCAAGTGCAGGATCTTGTTTCATGGGGCACTCCATAGCTCCACCTATATATGTATCATTTTAGTATAAATATTTTACTGTGTTGTGTTTTATTCATTTTTTTATTTAAACTATCCGGATAAAATTAGTCTTCGAAGAGATAGAGCTGTATCAGCATAATAATTTGTATATAATAAGATAAATAATTATTGATTTCGACTATGAAGAAACTTGGACACTTTATTTTAAAACTGTTTGGATGGAAAGTTGTAGGCGAATTACCGCACGATAAAAAATATTTGGTGGTTGTAGCTCCCCATACTAGCAATTGGGATTTTGTTGTTGGCTTATTTGCGCGTTTTTCAGTCGGCGTTAAAATTAACTTTTTAGCGAAAGATCAATTGTTCTTTTTTCCTCTAGGTTTGTTGTTAAGAGCTTTAGGCGGCGCTCCAGTGGATCGTTCTAAAAAAAATAAGACAGTTGAGCAAGTCGTAGAAATATTCTGTTCTCGTGATGAGTTTAAGCTTGCCATTACTCCTGAGGGAACTCGTAGTCCAGTGACCCGATGGAAAGAGGGATTTTACCATATTGCGTGTCAAGCAGGACTGCCTATCGTTATGGTAGGTCCTGATTATGCAACTAAGGAAGTTCGAATTCATGAGAAATTCCAACCATCAGGAGATATTGATAAGGACTTTCCAAAGATTCTTGATTTCTTTAGAACTATAAAAGGCTGCTATCCTAAAGAAATTCCTGAGTATCATTCCCGGAAAAATAATTAGTTTACAAATGTAACCGCTCCTGGTGCAGGGGAAATCCAAAATCCTACTACGTACAACATAAAGCGCAGTACGTAGTGAGGTTTATTAAGTTTGGGTCTCTTTTTCAACGTGCACCCAGGAATACCATATCCAGGGGAGTGTACGTACTGCATTTAGGGCACATACTCAAATATTCCTCTGCTCGACCCGGGTATTTATAAATGTTTTATCATTTTTAACATTTTAAATTTTTTTCCGTCGGGGAAAGCAAAATATTCCGGTTCAATGATTTGATAGCCGCAAATCTCATACAGTTTTGCACCGGGCAAGGTTGCCATCATTTCCATTTTCCTAAACCCATGAAATAAGGCTTGTTGTTCACAATATTCCAGGAGCATTTTTCCAAGGCCCTGCCGAGCATGGTTTGGATGGACAAAAAAAGCTCTGATCTTGGCATAATCTGTTTGTGGATTTAAAAAACCTTTCTCACGCACTGCGCATTGATCCCCACCAAACAGGGTTTTTCGTTTACTCCACCCACCACATGCAATGACATCGCCTTCTTTTTCTATAACATAGTAGGTTTGGTCCTTAATAAGTTCTTTGTCCACACCAAAAATAAAATGAATAGCCCCTTCAATTTCTTGGTTCGTATAGTCTTCTTGGCTTAATCCACGGGCTGAATATTCAATGAGTTGGTTCAGCGTATTAATTTCATCAATATGCGCTATTCTTATCACAGTTGTTTCCTTTTGTATCTTATTAATGGGTAGGAGAATTTATCATGAAATAAAAATAAATAAATTTTTAATTTAATGATGTTTTATTTCATTTTATAATGTTAAATTTTTACTTTTGGGTAATATATGGAAAAAAATGGTGATAGAAGTGCATTGGAAAATAAGACTGATCCGGTATATTTAGATAAAATTGACCGAAAAATTTTAAATTTATTGCAGAAAGACAATCAAATTACCAATCTAGCCCTTGCTGAAAAAGTAGGGATTTCCGCTCCTCCTTGTTTTCGTCGTGTAAAACGATTACGTGATGAGGGCATCATTGTGAAGGATGTTTCTCTGGTCGATCCTTTTAAGGCAGGCCGCGGACTCATTGTTTTTGCAAATATTACTTTGGAAAAGCAAAGAGAAGATTTATTGGCTCATTTTGAACGCAAAATGGCGGAGCAAGAAGAGATAAAGCAATGTTATTTTGTTTCAGGCGAAACCGATTATTTATTAATAATACATGTAGCAGATATGAATCATTACAATGAATTTGCACGTAAGGTATTTGCTAATGAGCCAAATATTAAAATGTTTCGAAGCAGTTTTTGCCTCAATCGTACTAAATACAATACCAACATCCATTTTGTGGAGGATTAAGAAAGATTGCATAGGGGAGTCAGGTGAATCAAGAAAAAAAGCAGCTCTATACTGGCCTCTTCAGATCATTGCTGTCAAGCTAAGAGTATTTGTAACCAGTGATAGGATGAGTCCATATCATTGGATACGTCTAATCATATTATTTGGAACAGTTGTATGGGGCTACGGTGTAAACTCGTCCAGAATTCCTGGCATTTTACGCCTTTAATACCTTGCTAGTATCATTGAATATTCCCTGAGAAGCTGTTTTCTCAGCATCACTAAAAAATGCATAAGAAGACGTTTTCTTTGATCCTTTTTTATGAATAGGGAATTCTTTAGCAACTTCATTAACTACATTTTCAAGTTTTGCAAAAAATTCTGGTCCAGCAGTTTTATAATCTGCATCGGTCGTATCTTTTGATTTAGAAGTAGGATTATGAAGAGTAGAAAAGCCTTTTATATCCGCGTTTTCAATGATCTTCTTGTTATCATCAATTAAAATGATATCTTTTTTATTTATTCCTGGATATTGTTTCTGCCATTCGGGAAATTTCTGTTCCAACAGTTTTGATTTTATCATCTCTCTTTCAAGAGAAGGATTTTCTCGCCATAATTTCTTTATATCTTCGGCATTAAAAAATTCAAATTGCCCTCTTTTTATTCTCCTTGCTATTTTTTCTTCATTTTTTTTGTAATAAAATGTGCTGAACACATTATTTAAGAACGCTATTTTATCATAGCCTCCAGATGTCATGAATTTAACAATAATTGCTGGCTGACCATCTTTTTTAATAGCAGCTTTATTTACTTTATCTATTTTTTTAACTATTTTTTCCCATTCATTCCTGCTTAAAGCGATTATTGAATAGTCTTCTACCCGTGATAAAGGGATATTTTCTTTTAACTGAGGTTTTTTTAAAAATCCATTCGTATCATTTTCTAGACTTAGAGTTTCTTTTGCAGTTTCTGTAAGATCATGTCCTTGATTCGGTCTCTGCAATATCATTAAATTTTCATCTATATCTAGCACTAATATTTTGGTCATTATCATAATCCTCAGTTTAAATCTAATTTAAAAATTTTGGCCATTTTTATCGCTTCCAGAATTATTCACCATCCAGGCATTAGATATTAAGGGCCTGGATGGTTATTTGAACTCCAAGTGACCATTATGCGTCAATGTTGTTTATCAACACCATGATCAATAAACGGACTATACCTCTAGTAATTTTTACGCTATGCCAAGCAAATTTTTTTCCATAATGTTCACTCGCATATTAAAAATGTGCTTATTGTATCAAATATGATCATATGCATTCAAGTTTGTGCAGCCGATTCGGATGGAATAAAATGTGATTTTATTTTTGCGACAAAAACCGACAGTTGTGCGCGCAGGCGGGGATCTATCTTTATATTGGCAATGTGCTCAATTATAGAAGGATTCCCCTTCGCAAGAAATGACAACATCCGCTTGACGACCGATTCTACACTTAACCAGGATCCTGAATTTATCTTTTTAATATGGATTTACCTGCATAAGGCAATGCAGCCATTTCATGAATGCGTAATAATTGATTGTACTTTGCAACACGATCAGTACGGCATAATGATCCTGTTTTAATTTGACCACAACCTGTAGCAACTGCGAGATCTGCGATAAACGTATCTTCTGTTTCACCTGAACGATGTGACATCACACAACGATATCCATTTTGTTGAGCTAATTGAATTGTTTGTCGTGTTTCACTCAAAGTTCCAATTTGATTGACTTTAATCAGGATGGCATTAGCTACTTTTTGAGTAATACCTTCTTGTAGAATTTTGGGATTAGTAACAAATACATCATCACCTACTAATTGAATTTTTTCCCCTAATTGAGCAGTCAAATGGTTCCAGCCACTCCAATCTTTTTCATCCAACCCATCTTCAATGCTTACTATAGGATAATTAGTAACAAGATTAGTATAATAATCAATAAGTTGCATTGAAGTGAATTTTTGATTTTCTGACGCCATGTGATACATGCCTTGATCGAACAGCTCGGAAGCAGCAACATCTAAAGCAAGCACTATTTCATCGCCTAACTTAAATCCCGTCTTTTCAATTGCTTCACAAAGTAGGTCAAGAGCTTGACGGTTTGATTTTATATTCGGCGCAAAACCTCCTTCATCGCCTACTGCAGTATTTAAGCCTTGCTTTTTTAAAACGGATTTTAATCCATGAAAAATCTCAGTGCCCATTTGCAATGCCGTGGGAAAATCAGCAGCTCCTGCAGGCATAATCATGAATTCTTGAATGTCCACATTATTATCTGCATGTGCGCCTCCATTTAAAATATTCATCATGGGTACGGGCATGCACATTTTTTCACCTTGGTTTAATGCAGCATATAAGGGCAACTTATGCTCATTTGCTCGAGCTCTTGCGGCTGCAAGAGAGACAGCAAGAATGGCATTGGCTCCAAGACGTGATTTATTTTCTGTACCGTCTAATTGACATAATTTATTATCTAAAGCGTCCTGATCTTCAACGGAAAAAAGGTGTAACGCTTGATTTATTTCATGGTTCACATGAGCAACTGCGTGGTGTACACCCTTACCATTGTAACGTTTTGCATCATTATCGCGGAGTTCACAAGCTTCCCGGCTTCCTGTTGATGCCCCAGAAGGAACGCTGGCTCTTCCTTGGGTTCCATTTTTTAAAATAACGTCTGCTTCTACAGTAGGGTTACCACGAGAGTCCAGAATTTCACGAGCTTGAATTTTTGTAATTTGCATGTTGAGTCCCAATTACGATTGAAATTTTTTAATCTGAAAACCATTAGCCATCTAATGATTTTTCAAATCAGACTTCTTCGGAAACTCGCTACCGGGAGAGAAGAGCACCGCATCGACGAAGCAATTCTTCTTAGTAAAGTTTCCGAAGAAGTCTAGTGAAGTATTGTTTTGATATGTGCTTGCTTTGTCAAGAGATAGATTGTTTTCCTATTGTTACTTGCTCAAGGTATTCATATTCTTTTATGGTCTGTTCTGATTGGGCGTATCCAAAAAGATAACTTATAAGTCGTTTAAACTGTTGAAACAAGGATTCATCCTTACTTTCTACATTCTTTATCTGAAGTGTATTTTGCATTTTGGTTAAGATGTTGCTCGGGAGGATTTTACCGAGTTGGTTAAGATGTTCTTTTAATTCATAAATACCTTGGGGAACAGGTACTTTTTTATCGCCTTTATCGAGTTGATGGCGTGACCCAAAATAGCCCAAAGCCCATGGATTAGCATTTCCTTTTACAGCCTTCTCTATTTTTTTATCGAGATAATTATTAATTTTGAGTAATAAATCACGGATTGCTGCATTTTCTTTTTCTACGATGATGCGTTGATCAGGCTCAGCTTGAACTTGTTGTTTGAGTGCAGCAAAAATATTGGGTGTTGCAAACGTGTATTCACGTGTTGCTACGATAGAGGCTAAAGATTTAATGATCTCCGGGTCTTGATGGGTCATAAGGAGCATTTGATCGTTGGAAATTTTGGCGATCAGGGTCGAATTTTTGATAATAAGCAGCGCCGAGGATTTATTTTTTAGCGCTTCCTGAAATAACTCAAGCGGGTTTAAAGAGAATAAAAATTTTAAAGATTTGATTTGAAGCAATTGTAATTGTAACTTCTCCAGTTCTCTTTTTTGTCTGGCAATTTCGGTATTAATGCGTCCCTGTAAGGTTTCTTTATCTTCTTCGTAGCTCTCAGCTTCTGTTAACTTTCCTTGATAAACAGTGATTTGTCCTCTAATTGTGACCATCATCTGTTCATATAGCTTAATAAGAACATCATGATCATTGTTTAATTCTAACTCAGCAATTCTCTTTTCAGACGTTAATTTAAAAATTGCACATGTTTTCATATGGTCTGTGAATTTAGTTTTAAATTCAAACAAACTCAATGATGGCGTTACTGCAACGGGATTTTCAATTTTTCCTTCCATTTTTTTCTCAATGCCTCAGCAAATGATAAAGAATCATAACAAAATGATCTTAATAAATACAATAAATCATTATGTTAATGATTTTTGTATTTTGGGGATCATGTATCACCTGAATGAAGTGCGGAATTTGGAACGATGATGAACTAATCAGAAACTGACTGCACCAAGCTTCATTAAAGCGTTGGATAAAGCAAGTAAAGGTAAACCTAAAACGGTATCTTCATTGCCCTGAACCTCTTTAAATAACCATTTACCTAGACTTTCATAGTGATAACCGCCACAACTATGATAGGGTTTCTCACTGTGTAAGTAAGCCTCAATGGTTTTTTCACTTAATTGGTGCAAGGTTAAGTAGGCTGTTTCATGATGTTGCCAGAGCAGTTCGCTACTTTTTGCAATGCAGAGACAGGCAATTTGCAGATGCTCTTTACCATTTAATAAACGCAGATGCTCCATGGCTGTATGATGGTTCAGGGGCTTATTCAGCAGGGTTTGTTCAAACAGACACAGTTGATCTGCTGCGATGATAAAATGTTCAGGATGGTGCTGGCTCACTTCCAAGGCTTTACTTGCTGCAAGCGCATAGCCTAATTCCAATGCGTTTTTTGACTTGAAGGATGTTTTAATTGCCTCTTCATCACAATGTGAAGGAACTACAGAAAACTCAATTCCAAGAGACTGCAATAATTTTAATCTTATTGATGAGCTTGAGGCGAGGATAATGGGTTTTTGTTGGAAAAAATTAAACATATACAGCCACCAACGCCATCAGTGTGAAGCCTATAATCACGAAGCTGAAATCTTTAAGATTACAGCAGCGCTCTACCATAACACAGCGTTCTAAACCATGTAGTGTTCCCAGGTAGAGGAATGTTCCTGCTGACGCGGCGATTAAAATTGGATCAAATAGAGAATTAGTTTCTACCTCATGACCAAAATACCATCCTAAATAGATACCCAAAGGAGTCATCAAACTGAATAAAATAAAAAAGACTAAGCTGGTGTTCATGCTCATAGAACTTTTATTTAATTGAACTGCTACTGCAAAGCTCTCTGCCCATTTATGTGTAATAATTGCAAGAAAAATCATGATAATCATGGAGTTATATTGTGCCAACCCTAAGGCAGCTCCCAACATAATAGAATGAACTGAAAGCATTCCCCATGCTAAAAGGGCAAAAGCAGGATGCTTCGTATTATGATGGTAGAGTTCTTTGCCTAAATGTTCGAACCAAAGGAAAATCAGGAATACTGCTCCAGTAATGATAAAGGCGAATGGGTAGTTGTATCCCATTTTTTTAAATAAAAAATTTGCATCTGGAAGCATATGCAATAAACCTGCTCCCAAAAATACTCCAGTAGCCAGGGTCTCTCCCACAGGAAAATCAATATGTCGATCATCTTTAATACGTTTCTTAAAGGGATACCAGCCCGCGAGTAAGATGACTACAAAAATGGAAAATGCAAAAAAAATCTTTAAACTGGTAGCTGATACCATCGTTTATCCTGTTATTTATTCTAGAATTTTATCACTAAGATTGTTGCTTGGATTATTGTAGCCTGGGTGCAACGAAGCGGAACCTGGGTTTAAGCGTGTTTATTCAACTTCGGGTTTCGCTTCGTTGCACCCAGGTTATAATAACCTCAGTCTACAACCAGACTTAATCAAATCCCGTAGTTTAGTGGTGATGCATGGCTTCATGCAAGCTAAATAAACGAACTTCTACAATCTCAGACTGTAATTTTAACGCTAAAATTACTCGATTATGCAATTCATGCCACTGAGTGAATGTTTCATCACAGACTATATCTATCCCTATTTTACCATCCAGATAATGTAAATTCCAAAATAAAATTTGGGGGAAATCAATATGTACTTCATTTAATAATAATTCGTGTAATACCCTTCTGCTGGGTAAATGCAAGGAGGGACAAAAGCGTTCGTCATCTTCAGGATCAACATGAACTATCACATCTTTGACACTTTCTATTTGATCTGTGAGCGCATGATGGACATGTTGTGCTATATAATGACCTTCAGACACCGATATTTTAGGTGAAACGAGAATATGTACATCAATTAATACATCTTCTCCCATTGAACGACTACGTAATTGATGAATTTTTTCAACCCCATCTACACTTTGAATTACTTCTTCAATCCGTGTTAATAGTTCTGGGCTGACTGCGGTGTCTACCAGCTCTTTGACGCTATTCCAGGCATAGTCCAAACCCATTTTAACAATCATGAGGCCGACAATAATGGCTGCTACGGCATCAAGAAAGATGAAACCTGAGATACTGCCAATTAAGCCTATTAAAACAACCAAAGAGGAGGCCGCATCGGAACGATGATGCCAGGCATTTGCCGTAATTAATTTGGAATTAATACGCCTTCCAATATACAGTGTGTAGTGAAATAAAATTTCATTACTCATGATGGAAATGCAAATTATGGGAAGGGTTAACCAATTTGGCACAAGATAATTGAAATGAAGCAAGTCATATATTGAATCCCAAGCAATCCCAATGCCAGCGAAAATAAGTAAAAGAGAGAGCAATAAGGTCGCTGCGGTCTCGATACGTTGATGTCCATAAGGATGACTTGCATCTGCATCAAGACTGCCATATTTCGATGCAAATAAAACCATCGCATCCGTTATGAGATCTGATAAAGAATGTACTCCATCTGCAACAAGCGCATGGGAATGGAAAAAATATCCGCCAATGAGTTTAATGACGCCAAGTAGCGCATTTGAAATAGCCCCCAAAAGGGTTACTTTTTTTGCTTGCCAATATCTGTCGTGCTGGGCCATATTGTATTTTTAAATAAGGTAGCCTGGGTCAAAGAGTGAGTTCTTGCTTTCCTCACAAAAATCCTGGGTTCAGTTTCATCTCTATTTTATTCGTCTATTTAAACATGGTTTAGAATTTTTTTATATTAAAAATTACATAAAATGGGATTGTTCCAAAATATCCTGCTGTCCTCTGAGAGGGGGAGGAATTAAGCTGATTGTACAAGGTGTTTTACATCATGTTCACAGGATTATCCACAGATTTTGTGGATAAAATAATTTAGAGGCCATAAGAACCAAAGGGGTAAAAGTCCTTATAAAATAAGGATTTTTTGAAAACTGATCGTATATTGAGCGTTTATTAAACGATATGGTAAGAGAAGTTATCCACAGGATGTGTTGTTGGAGGGCAATAAATCGACCTCACTATCTTAACAAAGAAAAAAATAAAAAACAGTCTTGACTTTGGTATTTTTAAAAATTTTTAACCTCAATTGAATTTATTTTAGAATGCTTAAAATTTACCCATAAATTCGATGAAAAAAATAAATCTAAAATTGAAGATGGCCCTCCAAAGTTAAAACTTCAAAGAACACTTTGGAAAGTTGTGAAGCAGGTACACATCAGGCTGATTGTACAAGGTGTTTTACATCATGTTCACAGGATTATCCACAGATTTTGTGGATAAATAATTTAGAGGTCATAACAGCAAAAGAGGTAAAAGTCCTTGTAAAATAAGGATTTTTTGAAAGCCGATCGCATATTGAGCGTTTATTAAACGATATGGTAAGAGAAGTTATCCACAGGATGTGTTGTTGGAGGACAATAAATTAACCTCACTATCTTAACAAAGAAAAAAATAAAAAACAGTCTTGACTTTGGTATTTTTAAAAATTTTTAAACTCAATTGAATTTATTTTAGGAGGCTTAAAATTTAGTCATAAATTCGATAAGAAAAATAAACCTAAAATTGAGGATAGCCTCCAAAGTTAAAACTTCAAAGAACACTTTGGAAAGTTGTGAATCAGGTACACATCAGGCTGATTGTATAAGGTGTTTTACATCATGTTCACAGGATTATCCACAGATTTTGTGGATAAATAATTTAGAGGCCATAACAGCTAAAGAGATAAAAGTCCTTTTAAAATAAGGATTTTTTGAAAACCGATCGTATATTGAGCGTTTATTAAACGATATGGTAAAAGAAGTTATCCACAGGATGTGTTGATGGGCGATAAATCGACCTCACTATCTTAACAAAGAAAAAAATAAAAAACAGTCTTGACTTGGCTATTTTAAAAAATATTTTTATCCTTGTAAAAATTGTTCAAAATTTCCTAACCAGCGCTGGGTGATATCACGAGCAATTTGTGGCGAGTTCTGCAAAAGTTCTTTGGCAGTAGAGGGTAAAAGAGGAAGTAGGCTTCGATCACGTTGGATATCAGCAATTTTAAATTGCCGATATCCTGTTTGACGGGTTCCAAGTACTTCTCCCGCACCCCTTAATTCCATATCTTTTTCAGCAATAATAAATCCATCATTGGTTGCACGCATTATTTTTAATCGCTCAGCACCTTGCTGTGAAAGTGGTGATTGATAAAGCAAAATACAATGGGACTGGGCGGTGCCTCTTCCTACTCGGCCGCGTAATTGATGAAGTTGGGATAAACCCAGACGCTCCGCATTTTCAATAATCATAAGACTGGCATTAGGAACATCCACCCCAACTTCAATCACTGTTGTGGCAACCAGTAAATTTATTTCGCCGCATTTAAATGCGGCCATAGTTGCTTCTTTTTCTAAAGGCTTCATCCGTCCATGCACCAAACCTACCCTGGCCCCGGGAAGTTGTTCTTGTAATGCATGTGCTGTTTCAGTAGCTGCCATACATTGTAGTTTTTCTGACTCTTCAATGAGAGTACAAACCCAATAAATTTGCCGTCCTTGGGCTATGGCAACTTGTAATCGATTGATGACTTCTTCCCGTTTACTCTGGCTTAATACAGCTGTAGCAATGGGCATACGCCCAGGGGGTAATTCATCGATAATCGAGATATCCAAATGGGCAAAGTGAGTCATGGATAGTGTTCTTGGGATAGGTGTAGCAGTCATTAATAATTGATGAGGAATGAGTTGATCCTGCTGTCCTTTTTGTTGCAAAAGCAATCTTTGCTCTACTCCAAATCGATGTTGCTCATCGATAATGACTAGGCCTAAGCGGGCAAAGTTCACTGACTCTTGAAATAAGGCATGAGTGCCAATAATCAACTGGCAGCTGTGATCAGCAAGAGCAGCAAGTGCCATACGCCGCTCGCTAAGTTTCATTTTTCCGCTGAGCCGTATTGTTTTAATTCCCAAAGGTTCAAGCCAATGGATAAGATTATTAGCATGTTGCTCGCTCAATAAATCAGTTGGTGCCATAAAGGCAACTTGTTGTCCATTAGCAATCGCTTGTAATGCTGCCAGAGCAGCAATAATGGTTTTTCCTGCTCCTACATCGCCTTGTACCAAGCGCAACATGGGTTTCGTTTGCATTAAATCTTGGCTGATCTCCTGGGCAACTCTATGCTGTGCATGGGTGAGGGGGAAGGGAAGAGAGTTTAAAAAACGTTGACTCAAGTTTTGATCTGCAGGCAATGCGACAGAGTGTAATGCATTACGTGATTCCCTGGCAAATTGCATGCTGAGACGCTGTGCTAATAACTCATCAAAAACCAACCGTTTTAGGGCAGGATGTTGACCTTCTTCGAGCGATTGCACCGAGATATCTGGAGGGGGATTATGTAATAATTGAATTGCCTCTCCCAGAGGAAAAAAATTATTGGTCCGCAATTGTTCTGCATTCATCCATTCCAATTGCTGAAGTTCCTGTTTACAACTTTTTAAGGCCACATCGACCAACTGTCTTAAACGTGTTTGACTCAAGCCTTGTGTGCTTGGATAAATTGGAGTGAGTGTTTCATTAACCTGACATTCACTTTCATCATCAAGTAACTGATATTCAGGATGAGTCATAATCAGGGTATTGTTGAATTCGCGTACTTCTCCAAATGCATGAATCATTGTGCTGTTATTTAGATTATTGATTTGATTTTTATTAAAATGAAAAAACTGCAGTTTTAGTATGCCTGTTTTATCTTCAATGTAACAATGTAACATGGCACGCTTACCGGGTTTAATTTCTGTTTTACATACTCGTCCGGCAATCACACACCAATCATTGGGACGTAAATCTTGAATAGGGGTTATTCGGGTTCTGTCTTGATAACGGTAAGGTAGGTGAAACAGTAAATCACGCACTGAGTGAATGCCACATTTGGCAAGTTTTGCTGCAAGCGTTGGTCCGATACCCGTTAGTGATTCGCAAGAGTTAGATAACACAGTATTAATGATTTTGAATGATGGTGTTTAAGTGTAACTCATAGTTAGGACAGTAACAATTTGCTGTTTTAGCAAGCCAGCAAATTGTGTGGTATGAGGATATAAAACCTTTTCATATGGCACAAAAAAGCGCATAATAGCTTCATTTTTGATGGAAACCGAGTCGCATGAAACAAACTGTAGAGCAGCTTTTAAAACACGCTTTAATGTCATTACAAAAGTCGGGCGATGTACCTCCTGATTTGGACATTGAGATTAAGGTTGAGCGTGCAAAAGATTCCGCTCATGGTGATTATGCCAGTAATTTGGCCTTAATTTTAGCAAAACCGTGCCGTCAAGCACCGCGCAAAATAGCAGAACTTTTAGTCCAGGCTCTCCCCGTTGATCCTGCTGTGGAAAAAGTAGAAATTGCTGGGGCGGGGTTTATTAATTTCTTTATACGCAGCAGTTCTCGCTCACAAATTATTGGCGAAATACTGGATAAGGAAGAGAGGTTTGGACGCAGCACGATTGGCCAAGATCAAAAAGTATTGATTGAATTTGTTTCTGCTAACCCAACAGGTCCTTTGCATGTAGGCCATGGGAGAGGTGCTGCTTTTGGTGCTACTTTGGGAAATGTCTTAAAAGCTGCCGGCTATGATGTAACATTAGAATATTATGTCAACGACGCTGGAAGACAAATGAACATTCTTGCGGCCAGTGTGTGGTTACGTTATCTGGAGCTTGCAGGTGAACCTGTTGTTATTCCTGCCAATGCATATAAAGGTGGTTATGTTTCCGAAATAGCGCAGGAATTTTGGGCTGAGCATGGTAAGGAATATGTATATCCATGGACTACTGTAACAGAAGGTTTACCCCTCGATGAGCCTCATGGCGGCGATAAAGAAGTTTATATTGATGCTTTAGTCTCTCGTGCAAAACAACTTCTAGGTATGAATGTTTTTGCCCTGTTTCATCAACATGCATTAAATACTGTTCTTGACGATATTAAAGATGATCTTGCTGAGTTTGGGGTGATATACGAGAACTGGTTCTCTGAACAATCTTTATTTGAAGATGGCTCAATTCAGAAAGGCATTCAGGCGCTAAAAGACAGTGGGCATACTTTTGAAAAAGAAGGGGCACTTTGGTTTAAAGCAACTGATTTTGGCGATGAAAAAGATCGAGTACTGGTCCGGGCTAATGGCCAAACCACTTATTTTGCTTCAGATGTTGCCTACCATTGGAATAAATATGATAGAGGATATGATCGGGTAATTGATATCTTTGGTGCAGATCATCATGGTTATATCACGCGGTTGCGTGCTGTAGTTAAGGCATTGGGGCATGATGAAAGCGCACTTGATGTATTATTGGTTCAATTTGCTATTTTATATCGTGGTTCTGAGCGGGTCCAAATGTCGACGCGCAGTGGGTCTTTTGTTACTTTAAGGGAGCTGCGCCATGAAGTAGGAAATGATGCGGCGCGTTACTTTTATGTGGCACGTAAGTCAGAACAACATATGGATTTTGATTTGGACTTGGCAAAATCGGAGTCAAGTGATAATCCGGTCTATTATATTCAGTATGCTCATGCCAGAATACGCTCTGTATTAAGACAATTAAAGGAACGAGGTTTGCTGTGGGATAAAGCAATTGGACTAAAGAATATTGATTTGTTGGATCAACCACATGAAACTCATTTGATTTCTTTAATTAGTCGATATCCGGAAATTGTGGAATTAGCGGCTGCTTGTTGTGAGCCTCATCAAGTGGCGTATTATTTACGTGAAGTAGCCAATGGCTTACATAGTTATTATAATGCTGTTCAGCTTTTGTGTGAGCAAGAGCAATTACGATGTGCACGTCTTTGCTTGCTCGAGGCGGTGCGTCAGGTATTAAAGAACGGTTTGGACTTATTGGGCGTTTCAGCTCCTGAGAGTATGTGATGACAAAAGAATATGGAAATAGGCGTTCTTCGCGGTCGCGAAGCAGTGCACCGCATCAGCTTCTAGTGAGTATGTTTACCTTTTTATTAGGTTATTTGACTGCTTCTTTTTTCGATATCGAAACCATCAGCCATTGGGTAAATTCTCAGGTTTTGGCGCATCAAGAAATAAAAAAAGAACCGGTCAAACCAGAGGCACAACAACGTACAGCAATACCGCCTAAACCAAAATTTGAGTTTTATACTCTTCTGGCTAATGAAAAAGTTCCTAATTCACAAGCCAATGCGAACTCTGCAACATCAGTTCAACCTGCTGCATCCGTAACTACTTCTACAATACCCACTACAGCTTCTACATCAACGCCCAAGACATCATCTGTCAATGTTGCTCGTGCAGCAACTACAGCCGCAGCCTCAGCAAGAACAAATAATTCTAAAGCCCAACAATATCCTGGAGCGATTAATAAAACACTTGCACCAAAATCTGTTTCTTCAACAGACAGAGGAAAGTTTTTGGTGCAAGTGGCCTCTTTTAAAGCACGCAAAGATGCAGAACAAATGAAAGGTACATTAATACTTAAAGGGTTTAGTGTATACATTGTTCCTGTAAGTCATGCTACAAAAGGTAATTGGTTTCGTGTAGTAGTAGGACCTTATCCTAATCGAGCGCTTGCTCAACAGGCCCAAATGATTCTAGCCAAAAATGAGCATCTGAATGGTATGGTTACCAGTGCAGGGTAACAGGCCCTAAATTACTATCTTGCCAGACTGGCGAAATCCAACCAGGTTGTGTTTAACGCCGAACAACTACCTGAATGTTTCCTGCATTTTTGATTGCATGAGGTTTACTAATTCCTACTGTAATTTGGGACGCTTTGAATTGTTTTTTGATTAAATCTGCGACTTCATTAGCTACTGTTTCAATGAGTTGAAATGATTTTGATTCAACATAAAGAGTCACACGATTGCAAAGTGCTTCGTAATCTATGGTTTTAGTCAAATCTTCCTGACATGAACTGAAATCGGTATCAATATTAATATCAATTAATAACTGTTGATTAATACGTTGCTCCCATTCGTAAACGCCAATTTTAGTACTTACATTCAGGGCTTTTATAATTAAAGTATCCAATGTTATTTCTACCTGCTCAAAAATGATTTATCGATTTTATCGAAATAGTTACTCCTATGTAACCCCACCCACGAGTTGAGGTTACATATAGAGCTATAGAGTGATGATCCTGTTCCTTTATTCGCTTCGGAGTCAATTTTTGCATTATTTAGAGTGGATATTACAGTAAATATGTTAGGATTAGGCATTTGATGATGTTGGGATAACATGATGTATGATCTGGATCAATCTCTATTTCTGCGTGCTCTAAGGCGACAACCTGTGGAGCGAACTCCCGTATGGATGATGCGTCAAGCGGGACGATATTTACCCGAGTATCGCAAGACCAGAGAGCAGGCGGGTGATTTTTTAAGTCTTTGCAAGAACCCTGAACTTGCGTGCGAGGTTACTTTACAGCCTTTGCGCCGTTATGCCCTGGATGCGGCTATTTTATTTTCCGATATTCTGACAATTCCTGATGCAATGGGATTAGGTTTATATTTTTCTGAAGGGGAGGGACCTTGTTTTGATCGCCCCATACACGATACCCAGGCAATTACTCACTTACAACTCCCTGAACCAGAGTCTTTAGCTTATGTAATGAATGCAGTGCGGCTCATTCGTCGAGAAATGCCAAAAGAGCTTCCTTTAATTGGTTTTGCAGGCAGCCCATGGACTTTGGCATGTTATATGGTTGAAGGCAAAAGCACTAGAGACTTTAAACGTATTTTGCATTTGCTCTATACCGAAAGTGAAGCTGCCCATATGTTGTTGCATAAATTGGCACAATCAGTAGCAAATTACCTTATTGAACAAATTAAGGCTGGTGTTAATTCAGTCATGCTTTTTGATACCTGGGGGGGAATTTTAACACCAGAAAATTATCAAAAATTTTCCCTGGAGTATATGCAGAAGATTGTACAACAAATTAAAGCACATTATCCCCACATTCCTGTTATTTTATTTACCAAGGGTGGCGGTCAATGGTTAGAAAAAATGCTGATTACGGGATGTGATGCTTTGGGAATTGATTGGACATGTGATTTGGGTGAAGCCCGTCAAAGAGTAGGTAATCAAGTCGCGTTACAGGGAAACCTTGACCCTTCTGTGTTGTTGACTTCGGAACAATGTATTCGAGAAGAAGTAAAAAAAGTATTGGCATCCTTCGGCTCAGGTTCAGGACATGTCTTCAATCTCGGCCATGGTATAACTCCTGACGTCCCCCCGGAACATGTTGCTGCCATGATTGAAGCTGTTCATGAGTTTAGTCCTTATTATCATCAAAAATGATCGGGATTGTAGCCTGGGTTTGTTGGCCTGAATCTTCTACACATCGTTGAAAAACCAGTCCAGTTCTACTTCGACTTCCCGCGGACAAGCCGCGGGGCGTAGGCATAGATGTGATTAAGATACAGGTTTGTGTACCCGGGCTTACATTAATGATTGTTTGTTAGTTGGGCATCAAAAACCTCTTCTGAGGAAGTCTTTTGTTGAGAGAAAATGCTAAACTTCATACAGTGTGTACCTAGCAAAACATGATCCTGCTCTTCTCAAGCGTCGTACCGAAGCAGGCGTATCGCATGAAAAGGAACCTGCCCAGAAAATCATTATCTTTGTCTCTATGTCACATGTATTCTGCTTGTCGTTCTGGCGTCGCTCGATGTACGCTTAGGCTGGTCGTCAGTACCATGGTACGTTTCGATCATTGGTGACGCGCTCATTGTTGTCTCATTCTATATTTTCTATCTTGTTGCAAAAGTAAACACCTATGCTGCTGCCAACATTCGTGTTGAGGAGGGACAAAAAGTGATTACGACTGGCTTATACGGATTCGTCCGTCACCCGATGTACTTCGGCGCTATATTTTTTTCATTGGCACGCCACTTGCACTGGGATCGTGGTGGACGTTGCTTTTGACTCTCATCTTCTTATTAATTCTGGTTGCCCGCATCCTCAATGAGGAGAAATACTTGCACGGGATTTGCCTGGATATACGGAGTATCAAAAAAAGTCACGACTCGACTTATACCGTTCATCTGGTAACTATGATGACTATCAATCAATAAGGCATTCTATTATTAAATTTTTTTATTACTACCCTGATTAGCCTGCATATGCGGTAAACTCAAATTCCGCTCCGAATTTTTTTGACCTATCTCTATGTTAAATAGAATGGTTTATGCCATAATGATTTTCAAGCTATGACTTTTAATATTAGGGTAGCCCCCTGCGAAGTCACTGCTCATAAATAAATTATTCAGTAATGAAAAGATGGATTCTTCTCTACGTATAATCAAAGAAATGGATGTCGTTCCTTATGATACGCTCACAAAAAATTGCTGATGAGATTCTTATTGATTTGGCTCTACAAGGTGGTGGAGCTCATGGTGCTTTTACATGGGGCGTATTAGATCGTTTGTTAGAAGAAAAGAAGCTGCGAATTGATGGTATTTCGGGTACATCGGCTGGTGCCATGAATGCTGTAGCCCTTGTTGATGGTTACACCAAAGACGGTCCTCAGGGAGCACGCAATTCACTTGAATCGTTCTGGAAGAAGATCTCCGAGGCAGCACGCTTTAGTTTTTTTCAACGCAGTCCGCTTGATATTCTTCTGGGTCAATGGTCGCTTGATCATTCTCCTTTGTTCATCACTATGGACATCATGTCTCGAGTGTTTTCTCCATACGATCTTAACCCATTAGGGATAAATCCACTCCGCGATATTTTAGCAAAAACCATTGATTTCAAACGATTGTCACAAAGTTCAATCAAATTATTCGTTACTGCGACAAACGTTAGCACTGGCAGAGGAAGAGTATTTCGCAATAACGAAATCACGCCTGAGGTACTTCTTGCATCGGCATGTCTACCTACTATGTTCAAGGCTGTTGAGATCAATGGAGAGCACTACTGGGATGGAGGGTACTCAGGAAATCCTACAATTACACCGCTTGTACGAGAATGTAAATCGCAAGATACGATTTTAGTGCAAATTAATCCTGTAACACGACTAGGTTTTCCTCAATCAGCAAAAGAAATCCTCAATCGATTGAATGAAGTTTCGTTCAACGCAGTATTACTCAAGGAACTTCGTATGATTGCTTTATTACGACAATTGGCACATCCAGATAACTCCGAAGGGGCGAAATGGGCAGGCATGCGAATACACCGGGTAAGTAGCGACATCATGCTTGAACTTGGTTCCTCCTCCAAGCTCAATGCAGAATGGGACTTTTTGCTCATGCTTCGAGATGAAGGGCGTCGGGCTGCTGAAGCTTTTCTTAAGGAGCATGCAAATGACCTTGGCCGACGTTCATCACTTGACCTCGATATATTGCTTGAGGGAGTTTAGTCTTGATTTTTCATTTCTGTATGAGTAAAAGTGGGGGCAACCTCTCTTTGAAGCAAGCGAGGTCTGCCGATTATGGCGAGTCCTTGAATAATTTAGATTTTGTGATCTTTATATTTTTGCAAGAAGACTTTCATAAAGATAATAGCCATGAATTTTAAAGAGGTGTATTTAATAGAACAAAGTTTTTTGTACAGATTCATTCCAGCCTTATAATTAAGGCTATCTGTCAATTTTAAACATACATATTGCCAAAAACCAAAAACCTTCCAATCATATTGAGAGTTATTATCGATAAATAGTAACTTATATTCTTCTTCTGAAAGTAAGCCGCTATGAATCGCAACTAATCTATAGCTAACATTGAAATTACTAATCAAGGATATATTGAGGTTATATTTGACAAGAAGTGATTTTAATTCACTCAGGAATAGGCTTCGATTGTATAATTTATCTCTGCTCTTTTCTCCTCGGGTAAGAGAGTTATTATTATCTTGGGAATAGTGGTAATATGCTTGGGGCAAAAAACTTACTTTTGGCTCATTCAAGAGCAGCTCCACCATAACTAAAATGTCTTCTCCACAGTAAACTGTTCGAGAAAAAGAAAGATTATACCTAAAATACAATTTGTGTTTTATCAAAACACCCCACACAGAACCCGGTGCTTTGAAACGCAGTATATCTTCTGCAAGAACTATTGCTTTCAATGAAGGAGAACAGCGTTGCATGTACTTATTATCTAAATAATAATCGGTTATTAAAATATCACTATTTTCTGTTGCTATCTGTTTATACATATCCAATAACATATTAGGTTCAACCCAATCATCACTGTCTATATGAGTGGAGTAAACTCCTTTAGCTTCTATAACCCCTAATTGTCGCGCGCTACCCACCCCTTCATTTTCTTTATGAAATACCCTTATCCTGCTATCCCTTTTCGCGTATTCATCACATATTTTTCCGCTATTATCTGTTGAACCATCATTAATCAACAATACCTCAAAATCAGTAAATGTTTGAGTTAAAATACCGTGCAATGTTCTTGGAAGAAGTTTCTCTGTATTATATACCGGCACTATAATTGATATTTTAGGTGTATTCATTGCTTAATTTCCTAAAACTTACTTTACTAAAAACCATTCCTCGCATGTGTTGCCTCGTTTCCTTATTTAACATAATAAAGTATCCAGAGAGCGCGGTTGAGACGGTAGAAGTTACCACCACAATAATAAATCGCAACCATCCTTCTACAAAACAATAGTGTAGATAAATGGGTATTATGGAGGCTATCAGAAGAGTTGCAAAACAAATAAAAACAACTTTAAATAAAAAACGACCGAGGGAAAATTGAGGAATTAATAAATGAGTCATAATTAAAGATGCAGCAAAGTAAAATACAAATAAAATAGTATTAACTATAAATGGTACTATTGGTGAATATCCTGCTTTCAATAAAAAATAGGAAATGGGTATTACTAATAAATAAATACTACCCGAAATAAAACTAAATGATCTTATCTGTCCTGTTGCATGAATAGCAAATATAAGCACAAAAAACATGGATGCTTGCAAACTATTTATGTAGTTTAATTGGCAAAATAGTACAGTATACTCAGGTACATTTGTTAACCAAAAATGGAGTATAAAGTGATTCTCAATAATAAGAGGAAGGGATGTAAAAAAAAGAAGAAAGAATGAGATTTTAGCTGAATTAATTATCAAGTGCTCCATTCTTTCTATTTCATTTGCAGCATAATATTTCACTATTCGCGGGCGAACTGCTGCTAGAAAGTTTCCTGAAAAATTGATTATCGCGCTATCAACTAGAGTAGCTATGCTGTATGCGGAATTTACTGCCACACCAAAGTATAAGTTGAAAAGTATATTTATACCCTGTAATTTTGTTACAACAGCCATATTGCCGTATAAATCCCAAACAGAAAACTTTAACATTGGATAGATAATTTCCTTCTCCCATCTCAATTTATATCGGCACGCTGAGAAGTTTTTCACACAATAAAACTTATATACCAATGTAATAAAAGATGACACGCCCAGGAGCAGCGCAGCATATAAAATTAATTTATCAAAACTACCAACTACTGACAAAAAGTAAACAGCTAATAATTGTAATGTATAATTTAATATTTCTATGTATGCATACACATTCATCCTTTCATGTGCAATAATCATAGCGCTATACGGTACTTGAATTACGGAAATCATTATACTGATAATAGATAATTGGAATACCCAATTTGCAGCAGGTATACGTTCTATAGGAATAACAATTTTATTTCCCAATCCCCATAATCCTACCGTTTCAGTTAATATAAATATAATACCCGCAATCAATATATGAATAGTTAATGCTGCGGAGAAAATTTTTTTCAATTTTTCTTTACTACTACATCCTAATTCAAAGGTCAGAAAACGCGAAGTGGCGCCATTTATCGAGTTTTTGAGAAAAGAAAATAATACTGCTATCCCGGACACTACTCCATAAATCCCATAATCAGAAATACCTAAAGTATTCAATACTACATGCAAAGTGTACAAATTAACTGCCATAGAAAATAGCATTCTGAAATAGAGGAAAAGCGTATTCATCGTAATTATTTTTGAGTCTGAAGTGAAGCTCATTGTTAAAAGAGTCCTCTATGATGAAGGTGATAGAGGGGCATTGTTCTAGAACCCCATATCTTGTGAGGACTATTATAATCCTCTCTATGAAAATGGCGCCATTTGAAATCAAAGAATTTTTTGAATCATGAAAGGCAGCTGTGTCTTTATTTTTTGCAATGCGACTTGATAAGAAATTGAAAATAGGCCGGATGTAGCACCATCTTGAATTTACGGTCAAAACAGTTGCTACTTGATTTCTATTAAGAAAGGTTAGGAAGTACCAATCTCTTGGCAAATAGAGCGTTATTCATTCCTAAACTGCCTACTCAATTGAATGGCCATTTCTATTGACTGTTCATAGTTGAGTCGGGGATCAACCAGACTATGATAGGCTTTTTTCAGATCATCAGGTGCTAATCCGCGAGCACCGCCAATACATTCGGTAACATTATCACCCGTAAGTTCAAAATGAACACCACCTAGATAACTACCCATATTGCGATGAATTTCCAAAGCTTGTTTTAGTTCTAAAAGGATGTTATCAAAGTGACGTGTTTTGATGCCATGTGTTGTAGTTTCTGTATTACCATGCATGGGATCACAGGACCAGGTGACTGGGATTTTTGTTTTTCTCACTGCCTCAATAAGAGGGGGAAGCAGTTTATCTATATGTCGTGCTCCGAGTCGGGTAAACAACAAAAGACGTCCCTCTTCGCGCTGGGGATTCGCTCTGTTCAATACTTCTTCCAGCCATTCGGGAGTGGCCCCCGGACCGATTTTGATACCAATAGGATTTTCTACGCCACGTAAAAATTCCAAATGCGCGCTGTCAGTTTGTGCGGTGCGCATACCAATCCACGGGAGGTGAGTAGAAAGGTTATACCATAAACCATCTTCCATTTGCCGTGTCAATGCTTGTTCGTAATGCAAATGCAATGCTTCATGAGAAGTATAAAAATCGACTTTAGATAAATTACTGGATTGTATTCCACCAATAGTATCTAAAAAGTCCAACGCATCGGCAATTGATTTAACTAGAGTCTGGTATTCTTCCTTTTGCTTTGAATGCTCAACAAAACTTAAATCCCACTGCTGGGGGTGATTAAGGCTAGCAAAACCACTATCGAGCAAACTACGTATAAAATTTAAGGTAATCGCTGAGCAGTTGTAGGCTTGCAACAATAATTTAGGGTTAGGTTCTCGTGCTTCCTGGGTAAATTCTGGAGAATTGACCAGATCGCCACGATAACTGGGTAAAGTAACGCCCTCAATTGTTTCATAATCCGAAGAACGGGGTTTTGCATATTGACCAGCGATGCGTCCCACACGGATAATGGGCTTTCTTAAGCCATGCAATAAAATCAAACTCATCTGTAAAATGATTTTTAATTTATTACTAATAATTTCCGAACGACAGTCATTAAATGATTCAGCACAGTCACCCCCTTGAAGAATAAAGGCTTCCCCACGTCCAGCACGTGCAATTTCTTTTTTTAAATTGTTTACTTCACTACTGGTAACGAGTGGAGGTAAAAGGCTCAGTTGATCTACAATTTTATTTAACTGTTCATTATCAGAATAAGTTGCAGCTTGTAAATACGAGTACTGGAGCCAAGACGTAGGCGACCATTTTTGCATAAAAAAACCTATGTAACTTTTTTGAGTCTAAGTATGGAATAAATGAACACATACTGCAAGCGAACTGCGCCTTTAAACTAATTTTTGCATAAACCAAATAACATACAATAAGTTCTTGTATTATTCAATTAATGTATTTTTTATCTATAAGTCGATTATTTTAAATTAGTACTTTGTTAGAGTCTGTTATAGACCCTGGGCTTTCAACTAATAATTCTTAAATTTCATAGAGAATATTGCCTGGGTTCATTATTGAAAATATCAGCGAATACTTCATTCGTACTTCGAGTCCCAGATTGAATCGCATCACGATATTGAGGCGGTGTCATCATCTATGAGTTCTCCCTTTGTTGTGTGCATTTAATAATCATTTTAATGGTGTTGAAATGAGACAGTATGAGCAATAAATCGCCTATAATAATAGTGATTGGTTTAATATCCAGAGAGTGTGAAAATGAGTCAAGACAAGCAAGATAAGACTGACGAAAAAGGGCAATTTAACCGTACAATCAAGGGCGATTATAATATTATTCTCAAAAGAATGGATGATGATAGCCCATTGGATTCTAAGAGTCTTTTGGAGCTTTCAGAGAAAAACGGTCATGCTCCTATATTGATTATTCAAAATAATCAATTAAAAATATTTGGATATAAACCTAGAAGTAATGTGGCGCCTGGTGATTGGCATCTTCGAACACTTTATTTTTCAGATAACTTAAAAGACCCTATTATTCAAAAAGCGTGGACTCAGAATATGATTAAATTTTCGGAATTGGATCCGAAAATGCAGGAAATAATCGCTAATAATCATCAGGAAATACAAACACGAAGAAGACGGGTTCCCACTTTAACTGATGAACACATCATTGAGGATATAAAAAAGGGACGTAGTCTAAGCCCACTACACAAACAAGCACGCCAGCAGCATTTTTTTTATGAGGCTTCGTTGAGAACCCAAAAGGAGCTATCATACTATGCAGTCAGTGGAGGATTTAAAGTACCCTATGTTGTAGCAATACAAGGTACAAACTATAAAGTACGTAGTGCGGCAAAAGTTATTGCTGAATTAAGGTCAAAGGGAAAAAGCGGGCCTGAGAGCCCTTCTCAAAGGGAGCATTCTGAAAATAGAAGTAAGGTTGGAACTCATATTCCTGCTTGTGTACAGAAGTTTGATCCGAATGATAATCATACGCTTTTTATACCTCTTGAAGGGCAAACGAAAGAGAATAAAATACAACAATCTCTCGACATGAGACTTGGTGGACCGTTAAAAGGTTTATTGCGATCGTGTGGGAATAATGGACAGCTTGAGGCCTTTCTTGGGCCTACTGAAGATATGATAGGTTTTTATAAAGACAGAGGTTTTGATTTAGTCGAGGAAATATGGTTCCCTTCCACAGGAAGATATTATTCATTCATTAATAAAGAAACGGGTGATTTTATAATTACATTGGCGGGCCTCCAAAGCCAAGCCAATTTAATTTCACAATTACTCACGCTTAAAATGGCAGGGGTTAATGTTGATAAGGTCAAAGTGTATGGAGACACTCAGAGTATCGAGCATGATATCACTCAAGATATCTTAAATTTCAAAGAAAAACTCTTATCATCAGGTATTAATTTAGAAAAGCAAAATACAGCGCTTGTTATTGCAGGAAATGGGGGAATTTTAGGGAGAGAGATTGAACGCTTAGATGAAGACATTGATGTCGATGGCCAAATAAAATCGGAGCCTGGAAGTAAGTGTGCAATGACCTTTTACCCCACTAAAGGAGCCAAAGGCGGTGTGGTGGGTATAATTAATTTAAGTATGCCCTATGGAGAAGTAATGGGACCCATGATGACCGATATGGCGGAACACTTGCATGTACGTGAGGTATTTTTGGCGGGAATAGGAGGGGCAATTGGTCGCAGAGAGGAAAAATTGGAAGAAGACGTAGTAGAGCAGCATATTGGAACTTATCATGTTTTTTTTACAACGACTAATCCTGAAACAGGAGCACGATATACACTGGAGGATACAGAAGTAATCATGCCGCCTATCGATCAGAAAGGCAAAGGATGGCTTAATGATGAGTCCGTTGGATTACATGTTCATGTCGATTCACCATTTATAGAAACTTTTGGTTGGCTTGAAGAACGAATGGATGAAGGGTGTACTATGGTTGATTGTGAATCCCATTTTGCTATTGAACGAATTAAAAAGTGGAATGAAGACCATCCTGAAGATAAGATACGTATTATGCCTGGTCTTCTTGTATCAGATTATGTGGGTCATAAATCACTTGGGGCTTTGACACCAGATACCTGCAAGCATGTTAAACCGTTTCTAGAGCATTTTGTCGAAAGAATAAAAGAACCTCGGGAAGAACTAACAACATCGTTCAAGGTACTATAATCAAATAGTACTCTTTATGCGAACTTGTTAAAGTTCAGGGAACACTGCTGAGGTACCTCGTTGAAAATATCAGCTAATAACTCATCAGTACTATTCTTCATCTGAGAAAATAAAGCTCTCAAAGCAGTGAGTTCTGATTGAATCGCAGCACTATTTCGAGGAGGTGTCATTGATCCCTTAATTCCTATAGCATAGACTCCCTGCACGGTATGATATAAAGCAAACTGTTCTCCTAATTGTGTGATATCTAATGCGATTTTATGTCTTCGTCCACTATAATAATCATAAACTTGAGGCACATCATTCAGCTTTTCCTGAGATACTATTCCAGTATTTTTTAAATCAGTGCTGCAATACAATTTTAACATGGTCCATGGAAAATATTTGCGCTGAGCTTTACCCAATTTAAGCCATGCTTGATTAAGTTCGGATTCAGATATCCTGTGAGCGGACCAGTCACGACAACAGCTAATATAATGTTCATAGATATCGAAGAGATGGGTTAAATCCACATGTTCGGGTGGATTATCCTGAAGTAAAGTAATCATTTTTTTATTTTCTTCAGTACACTTTTTTTCAATATTTTTTTTAAAGAGTTTTAACATATAACGATCGCAAAATATAAAAGCATAAGATAAAGGTGTTATGGATCGAAGGGGAAAATTTTCTGTTAATTCGCCATATTTAAATAATAGTTGGGGTTCTTTATCGAGAAATTTTTCTACCATAGGATAATTTGCTTTCTTCACATGTTCAAAAAATGCCTTTTTCTTACATCGTTGCAGGGAGCTATGAAATAATTGATTAATTCCTGTGGAAATGGTGGATAAATGAACTTGTTGTTCCAGATTAAGGTGTTTTGAGATACATTCTGCAGTATCTTCTATGAGAGTCTCAAAAGTTGTATACATTAGGTAACTACCTGTTTGGCAATAAATATAATAATTTGGACTCAAATTATACTACTTTATACTTATATTGTGTGATCTAATTAAAAAAATAACTATTTTTGAAATAAAAGATCTTTAATTTAACGGGTTACTCTGTGCTATTCGATGTTCTATAAATAAAAAAATTTAAAGGCTTGAAATCTTATCAGGTGCCCCCATCTTTGGTTTTCACCTTGCTAAGCTGTCGGATTAGGAGTCATTGCATGAGTAAAAAACAAGATAAAAGAAATTGGCATCAACTTAAAAAAGAACATGAATCTAAAGAATCCAAAGAAGTTGAGCATCCTGAAGGTACTCTAGATCTGCCTGAAGAGATAGAACACCTGGAACCTTCTTTAGATCATCCAAATTACATTGAATTGAGTGAAAAACTCACTCTTGCTGAACAGCAATCTCATGAAAATTGGGAAAAAGCTGTCCGTGCCCAAGCGGAGTTGGATAATGTACGTCGCCGTGCTGAGCGTGAGGTAGCGAATGCTCATCGTTATGGTGTTGAGAAGTTAATTACTGATTTATTACCGGTGATCGACAGCCTGGAGCAAGCCTTGCAGCTGGCTGTTAAAGCAGAAGATGTATCAATGCACGAAGGTTTGGAATTAACTTTGAAGCTTTTTATGGATGTATTGAAGAAATTCGAGGTTCAGCAAATTGACCCTATGGGCACGCCCTTTGATCCGCAGCTTCATGAAGCAATGTCTATGCAGGCTGCACCCGATGCAGAACCCAATATAGTATTAGCGGTATTCCAAAAGGGATACAAACTCAGTGATCGCGTGATTAGACCAGCGCGTGTTGTCGTATCAAAAAAATAAAAATGTGCGCTTTGTGGGTTGAAATTGGCAAGTTATACCCCATATAAGAATCATCGCATTAGAAATTATTACTTTGGAGCAAGAATAGAATGGCTAAAATTATAGGAATCGACTTAGGTACCACCAACTCATGTGTTGCTGTCATGGAGGGTGATAAACCTAAGGTTATTGAAAACAGTGAAGGTCACCGCACTACTCCTTCCATCGTCGCTTATACAGATGACGGTGAAGTATTGGTTGGACAATCTGCAAAACGTCAAGCAGTAACTAACCCGGATAATACTCTATTTGCAATTAAGCGATTGATTGGTCGTCGTTTTGAAGATGCGGTTGTACAAAAAGATATCAAAATGGTGCCATACAAGATTGTTAAAGCAGACAATGGAGATGCTTGGGTTCGTGTGAAAGATCAAGACAAAGCACCACCACAGATTTCTGCTGAAGTACTACGTAAAATGAAAAAAACCGCCGAAGATTACCTCGGTGAAGAAGTGAAAGAAGCGGTGATTACCGTACCTGCTTATTTCAATGATTCTCAACGCCAGGCAACCAAAGATGCTGGCCGTATTGCAGGTCTTGATGTAAAACGTATCATCAACGAGCCTACTGCTGCTGCTCTTGCCTATGGCATGGACAAAAAACGCGGTGATTCAATCATTGCTGTGTATGACCTTGGTGGTGGTACTTTTGATATTTCAATTATTGAAATCGCAGAAGTTGATGGAGAACATCAATTCGAAGTACTCGCAACAAATGGTGATACTTTCTTAGGCGGTGAAGACTTTGACTTGGCTTTGATTGAATACCTGGCTTCTGAATTCAAAAAGGATACTGGTATTGATTTACACAACGATCCATTAGCGTTACAACGACTGAAAGATGCCGCTGAAAAAGCAAAAATTGAACTTTCTTCAGCACAGCAAACAGATGTTAATTTACCTTATATTACAGCGGATGCTTCTGGACCAAAACACTTAAATATCAAATTGACTCGCGCCAAATTGGAGTCTTTGGTTGAGAAGCTGGTTGAGCGTACTGTAGAGCCTTGTAAAATCGCATTGAAAGATGCTGGACTGACTGTATCACAAATTAATGAAGTCATTTTGGTGGGGGGGCAAACCCGTATGCCTTTAGTCCAAAAAACAGTAGAAGAGTTTTTTGGTAAAGAGCCGCGTAAAGACGTTAACCCTGATGAAGCAGTTGCTGTAGGTGCTGCCATCCAAGCTGCAGTATTATCTGGTGAAGTAAAGGATATTTTGTTGCTTGACGTAACGCCTTTATCTTTAGGTATTGAAACCATGGGTGGCGTAATGACCAAACTCATTGAGAAAAATACCACAATTCCCACTAAAGCCAACCAGGTATTCTCTACCGCAGATGATAATCAAACAGCTGTTACTGTACATGTGTTGCAAGGTGAAAGAGATCAAGCGTCAGCGAATAAATCTTTGGGCCGCTTCGATTTAGGTGATATTCCTCCTGCACCACGTGGCGTACCCCAAATTGAGGTAACTTTTGATATCGATGCAAACGGTATCTTAAATGTTTCTGCTAAAGATAAAGCGACAGGGAAGGCTCAATCAATTGTCATTAAAGCATCCAGTGGTTTGAGTGATGAAGAAGTGGAAGCAATGGTCAAAGATGCTAAATCTCATGCTGATGAAGATAAGAAATTTAAAGAAATGGCAGAGCTGCGCAATCAGGCAGACAGTTTGATTCATAGTTGTGAAAAATCTATGAAAGATCTGGCAACTGAACTCAACGAAGATGAGAAAAAAGGGATTGAAAATGCTATTGCCGAATTAAAAGAGGCAGTTCAGGGTAGTGATAAAGCACAAATTGAAGACAAATTAAAAGTGCTAAGCGATGCTTCTGCAAAAATGGCTGAACGAGTTTATGCTAAAAAAGCATCAGAAGGACAAGCAGGGCAAACAGGACAAGAGCAGGCACACCAAGAACAAGCGCAATCCCAAGAATCAGCTAAAACGGATGAAGGTGTTGTAGATGCTGAGTTCGAGGAAGTTAAAGACGATAAGAAATAATTGGTGCTATATCGTGACTTAGTAACTTAGGTGCTTTGTAGCTTAGGTACAGTGAAGCGGAACCCGGAATTAAGAGCTTATTTATGCTTGGAATTCCGGGTTTCGCTTCGCTGTACCTAGACCACATTGTCCATTTTAATTTTTAATATTGTGAGTAGTTATGGAACAGCGGGATTATTATGAACTTTTAGAAGTAAGTCGAACTGCAAGTGACGCTGAAATTAAAAAAGCATATCGCAGATTGGCAATGAAGTATCACCCTGATCGTAATCCTGGTGATTCTGCTGCAGAAGAAAAATTTAAAGAAATTCAATCCGCTTACAGCATTCTTTCTGATCCACAAAAACGTTCCGCATATGATCAATTTGGTCACGCGGGTGTTGATCCTTCCTTGCGAGGCGGACCCGGAGGTTTTGGTGGGTTCGGAGGTTTTGGGGACGTCTTTGAAGATATTTTTGAAAATATTTTTTCGGGTGGACGAGGGGCTGGACGCCAATCTCGTGGTCAACACGGTGCTGACTTACAGTTTAATGTGCAATTAACACTTGAAGAAGCGGCGCAAGGTAAAGAAGTACAAATTACAGTTCCTAGACATGGTGCGTGTACTACGTGTAGTGGTAGTGGTGCCAAAAAAGGAACCCAACCAAAAACGTGTGAAACCTGCAGTGGTATGGGACAAGTTAGAATTCAGCAAGGTTTTTTCTCCATTCAGCAAACCTGCCCTAGTTGTCATGGTGAAGGAAAAATTATTTCTAACCCTTGTCCAGACTGTCATGGTCAAGGCCGGGTACGGGAAAGCAAAAAACTTACAGTTAAAATTCCCGCGGGTGTTGATAACGGCGATCGGGTTCGTTTAAGCGGAGAAGGAGAAGCGGGTACACATGGTGGGGGGCCTGGCGATCTTTATGTACAAATTAACATAAAAAAACATGCTATATTTGAACGTCATGAAAATGACTTACATTGTGAAGTGCCAATAAGTTTTATTATCGCGGCTATGGGTGGTTCTATAGAAGTACCAACCCTTGAAGGACGCGTCACTTTAAAAATCCCTGAAGAAACGCAAACCGGTAAAGTATTTCGTTTAAGAGGTAAAGGGATGAAGTCCGTACGTGGGCATGGCCAAGGGGATTTACTATGTAAAGTGGTTATAGAAACTCCTGTGAATTTATCGCGAGAGCAAAAAGAATTATTAAATAAATTCCAAGAATCACTGGAAAATTCTAAAGGAAAACATTCTCCACGCTCTAATTCTTGGTTTGCAGGTGTGAAAAAATTCTTCGAAGACATGAAATTTTGAAATAAGTAAGTTACAATTGCACATTTATCGAAATGTGCATTTTTTGAACTTAAGTGTCGAGGAATATGAATCACTTCCGGATGAAGCAAAGCTCTAGCCGGAAAAACCCTTGTCAGCGAAGTCTGGGATATGTTTTTTGCATCCAAGATGCAAGTTCAAATGCCAATAGAGTTTCCAGTTGAACCAAAAAGAGTAGATCCATGATGAACCAACCAGCAATTTTAGTATTAGCCGATGGTACCGTTTATGAGGGTATTTCGGTGGGGGCAACAGGCGATTGTGTCGGAGAGTTGGTTTTTAATACTTCTTTAACCGGTTATCAGGAAATGCTCACTGATCCTTCCTATGCACGACAAATCATTACCTTGACTACAGCACATGTAGGAAATACTGGATGTACGCATGAAGATATGGAGTCAAATAAAGTTTGGGCTGCCGGTTTGGTGCTTCGTAACTCTTCAATAATCCATAGTAATTATCGCGCGGAGCAATCTCTTCCAGATTGGCTCAAAAAAAATGGGGTAGTTGCTATTGCTGGAGTTGATACTCGCGATTTAACCTTACGTTTACGAGAGCATGGTGCTTTGGGTGCTTGCATTAGTACTGATGTAGGGAACCCTGAACTGGTTTTGGCAAAAGCACGATCCTTCTCTGGGTTGCAGGGTGTTGATTTGGCTCAGGAAGTTTCTAGAAAAACCATAGAGCGCTGGCATGATGGCCAAGGTGAATGGGGGAAGGATTCTCAGCCGCAACAATTTCATGTCGTTGCTTATGATTTTGGAGTAAAGCACAATATTCTGCGTATTTTGCATGACAAGGGGTGTCATTTAACTTTAGTTCCGGCAAAAACCTCTGCTGCGGAAGTTTTAGCGATGAATCCCAATGGAGTATTTTTATCAAATGGCCCAGGAGATCCACAGGCTTGCGATTATGCTATTCGCGCAACCCAGGAATTTTTGGCGCATGATATTCCTCTATTTGGTATTTGTCTGGGTTTTCAGATTTTAGCTTTAGCTTGTGGTGGAATGACCAAAAAAATGAAATTCGGTCACCATGGTGCGAATCATCCGGTAATTGAAACTGAAGGGAAAAAACGCGTTTTTATAACAAGTCAAAACCATGGTTTTGCGGTTGATGAAGAGAGCTTGCCCAAGTGTCTTTCCATTACTCATCGTTCTTTATTTGATAATACTCTACAGGGTATCAGACATAAGGAGAAACCAGCATTGGGTTTTCAAGGACATCCGGAAGCCAGTCCCGGACCCCATGATATAGAAATAATATTTAATGAATTTATACAATTGATGAAATAAATAGGACATATAAATATTTAAGAGGATTAATTAATGAATGAAAGTCACGTTTTTACGTCTGAGTCGGTTTCTGAAGGACATCCTGACAAAATAGCCGATCAAATTTCTGATGCAATTCTAGATGCTATTTTAATGCAGGATCCTGCTGCTCGTGTTGCTTGTGAGGTGTTTGTTAAAACGGGAATGGTTTTAGTCGGCGGGGAAATTACTACTAAAGCTTGGGTAGACGTGGAAGCGGTGACGCGACAAGTAATTAAAGATATAGGTTATAATAGTTCGCAAATGGGTTTTGATTGGGAATCTTGCGCCGTACTTTCTGCTATAGGCAAGCAATCTCCTGATATTGCTCAAGGTGTAGATAATAAAGAAACGAGAATTCTTGGTGCTGGAGATCAAGGTTTAATGTTCGGTTATGCCAGCCGTGAGACAGATGTTTACATGCCAGCTCCTATTGCCTATGCACATCGTTTGATGGAAAAACAAGCCCATTTACGTAAATCAGGAGCATTGCCCTGGTTGCGGCCTGATGCCAAATGTCAAATCACTTTAAAATATGAAAAGGGTATCCCTGTTGAAGTAGATACAGTTGTTTTCTCAACGCAACATGCAGCTGAAATTGGACATAATGATTTAGTCGAGGCCGTGCGTGAAGAAATTATTAAAACCACATTACCCGGCGAATGGCTAACACATAGAACACGTTACTTTATCAACCCAACAGGCCGGTTTGTTATTGGTGGACCTTTAGGAGATTGTGGGCTAACCGGTCGTAAAATTATCGTAGATACTTATGGTGGGATGGCGCGGCATGGAGGAGGATGTTTCTCAGGTAAGGATCCTTCCAAAGTAGATCGCTCAGCGGCATATGCAGCGCGACATGTTGCAAAAAATATAGTGGCTGCCGGACTGGCTGATAAGTGTGAGCTACAAATTTCTTATGCAATTGGCGTTGCTGAGCCCACTTCAATTTTTGTTGAAACTTTTGGTACCGGTCGTTTGCAGGATAGCGAAATTATTGAATTAATTAATGCTCATTTTGACTTAACACCCCAAGGTATTATTGAATATCATGATTTGCTTCGTCCAATCTACAGACAAACAGCTACTTATGGTCATTATGGACGTGAGAATCTTCCATGGGAACGTTTGGATAAAGTAACGGAGCTACGTAAAGCTTTATAGGGGTATGGCCTAAAGGAGGGCTCTAATGGAACTAGTCAATAAAGTAGGAGCAGGAAGTAAAATGGCTCAAGATTATAAAGTGGCTGATATATCGCTGGCTTCTTGGGGACGCAAAGAAATTGCAATTGCCGAAACCGAAATGCCTGGCTTAATGGCTTTGCGTGAAGAGTTTGCTGCAACAAAACCGTTAAAAGGCGCTCGCATTGCAGGTTGCCTGCACATGACAATCCAAACAGCAGTGCTGATTGAAACATTGATTGCTTTGGGTGCTGAGGTTCGCTGGTCTTCTTGTAATATATTTTCCACTCAGGATCATGCTGCTGCAGCTATGGCTGCTAAGGGCATTCCTGTTTTTGCCTGGAAAGGTGAAACTGAGGAAGAGTACTGGTGGTGTGTTGAGCAAACTCTTACTGGACCGAATCATTGGACTCCTAATTTATTGCTGGATGATGGTGGCGATCTGACACAAATCGTGCATCAAAAGTTCCCGGAATTATTATCTGGAATTAAAGGAGTGTCTGAGGAAACAACAACCGGTGTTGCCCGCTTGTATGAAATGGCCAAAAAAGGTGATTTAAAAATCCCTGCGATTAATGTGAATGATTCAGTAACTAAATCCAAGTTTGATAACATGTATGGATGTCGCGAGTCCTTATTGGATGGAATAAAACGAGCCACGGATGTGATGATCGCAGGAAAGGTCGCGCTCATTTTAGGCTATGGTGATGTGGGTAAGGGGTGTGCACAGGCATTACGTGGTCAAGGCGCTGTTGTGCTCATTGCTGAAATTGATCCTATTTGTGCGCTTCAGGCTGCAATGGAAGGGTATCGCGTGGTGACTCTGGATGATGTTGCCGAGCAGGTAGATATTGTGGTTACTGCTACGGGTAACTACCATGTAGTAACTCATGATCATATGAAGCGCATGCGTAATCAGGCTATTTTATGCAACATTGGCCATTTTGATTCTGAAATCGATGTACAGAGTTTAAAGAAATACCAATGGGAGAATATTAAGCCCCAAGTTGATCATGTAATTTTTCCTGATGGGAAGCGCCTGATTCTTTTAGCCGAAGGGCGGTTGGTTAATTTAGGTTGTGCTACTGGCCATCCAAGTTTTGTCATGTCAGCATCTTTTTCCAATCAAATTCTTGCGCAAATCGAATTATTTAAAAATGCGACTCAGTATGACAGGCAAGTGTATGTTCTTCCCAAATTATTGGATGAAAAAGTAGCTCGTTTGCATTTGGGACGCATCGGAGCGAAATTGACGCAACTTTCCAAAGAACAAGCGGACTATTTAGGCGTCGCAATTAATGGTCCCTATAAGTCTGAGCAATATCGTTATTAATTTTCTTTACTCCTAAAATACGGGTTCTGCTGCACAGAACCCGTACCTTCTTGATTTTTCACATCATTGTTTCTTTATAAAAAAATCTATTTATTTCAACAACATAAAACAACTGATTTTACAAAGAGATTTAATCATAACCACCTTTTAAAATTGTTGCGCATTTATAAAAAAAGCCTCATAATTCGCCCACATCTAACAATGTGTTTATATAAATCTCATAAAAGATTATTAGAGTTCATGATGTTCAATAGTTGTTAGTTGCATAAAAAAATTAATAAATATTTTTCTCAAGGATTGCTAACTATGTTTTCTACTCAACAGTCTATGTTTTCTTCTCTCCAAATTGAACAAGAACCCAGTGCCATTTCATTAGATGAGCTAAATACGCATAAAGCTTCTTTTAGATATTCAGAGTTGGATATTGAGAATCATAGCGAAAATAAGATTCCCGATTTTACGGGTAAAAAAGCCTTATTATTTATTAGCGTAGGCCAAGCTTATCATGAAAAGGGTAAGTTTTTAGCAACGATTGAATTAGTTAATAAATATTCTTTTAAATCATGTGACATTGTCATGGCGGATACTTTGCAAAGACATAATCACAGAGGTAATATGGGACTAGAAAAAGCTACTGAATTTTCTAAAAAAGCGGGCGATCTTTGGTTGGAACGCAGTCAGCATGCATTAAATCTTCTTAAACTACCGCATCAAATTATTCGCTGGGACGAATTACTTTCCCACCCAGATTATGATGGATTAAAAGAGTCAATCGTCAAAGAGTATAATGAAAACAAACAATATGCAGAAGCTATCCAAACGAATGTTCTTACTTATATTGATAGACTTTCTCTTATCAACCCGTTGACCGATAAAGATACATTATTTAGACACGGTTTGGATTACTTAATAGAAGAGTGCCCAATCGTTATGCCAATGTGGGCAAAAATGGGGTACGATTTTATTATTTATCCTAAACCACTTACTGTTGGTATGGCTAAAACTCGTGAGTTATTCCTTTCTGAAGAAGATCAAGATAAATGCCAATGGTTGTATCTTCGTTTTAAGAAAAAAAATGCTCAACCCTATTCTTCTACTGCTAATACCAGCAATTAATTTAAATAGTTGCCTAGGAAAATCAAATGAAAATATATGATCAAATACCTGTAATTGATGTATCTGCTTTGCGTACAGCAAAAACGAAGCAGGACTTAATGGGATTGGCAGAAGAGTTTAAGTATATCTACAGTAATATTGGTTTTGCTTATATTAAAAATCATGGAATTTCGAAATGTTTGGTAAATTCTATTTTTGAGCAGGCTAAGTTATTTCATCATCTTCCAGAAGAAGCAAAACTTAAAATCATTCAAAATGAATTTTTTAGAGGCTACATGCCGTTTGCTACGTCGATTCTCTCAGTATCAACACTGGGAGAGGCAATAAAACCGAATCAGAGTTCAGCGTTTATTCTCGGGCATGAAGTTGATGCCAATGATCCTGATTTTGAAATGGGAATTAATCTTGCTGGACCAAATCAATGGCCGGATGAAAAATTACTGCCTGAATTCAAGAATACATTAATTCATTATCGAGATGAATTAACCATGTTAGTAAGAAATTTAATTCGCGTGGTTTCTCTTTCAATGGGACAGGACTACTACGCTTTAGATAAATATTTTGTCAATCCGACTACTTTCTTACGGTTACAAAACTACCCAGCACAGCCTAATATTATCCCTGAAGATCAATATGGTATTGCACCACATACTGATTATGGAATACTCACCATTTTGGCTCAAGACTCCCTTGGCGGCTTACAGGTGAAACAACAGGATGATTCCTGGTTAGATGTTGAACCTTTAGAAGATGCATTTGTCCTGAATACAGGGGATATGTTACGCAGACTAAGTAATGACACTTATATTTCTACACCACATCGTGTTATCAACATTTCAGGAAAAGAAAGATATTCAATTCCATTTTTCTTTGAGCCTAATATGCATGCGCATATTTCTCCGCTGGTTATCAACAATGTTCCGCCAAAATATGAATCCATTGAATATGCAGGATATTTGATGAGACGTATCAAAGGCAATTATACTCTTGGTGCGAAAGAACTCGAAGATGTTGTTGAAACTGTTTAAAAATATTTTTCAAATTACATCCAATGTCCCAATTTTAAGGGACATTGGACTTTTTAATTTGTAACATTCCTTGAGGTAAATATGTCCAGCCATTTTCTTAACTTGAATGATCAAGAAGTATTATGTAGTCGTTTTAATCAACTATTAGAGCATGTTAAAAGCCATTTTCAATTTTATAAGGATTATTATCAGCATATAGAACATCCTATTGATTCCTTGAATGATTTAAAACATTTTCCGTTAATTGATAAAAATGTACCTAATATATCTGTCTTGGTTAATGAAGTGTTAGAAAGCAATCCACCTTCATATTTCGAAACAAGTGGAACTTCAGGAAATCCTTTCCCAGTTATCCCTGATCTCGGACCCGAACGAGGTGGGGAATTCGCAAACTTCATTTTTGATTGGCTTAACTTAGATAAAGATGAAGTGAAGCGCGCTATAATCGCACTTCCATTTGAAATGAATCCGATTGGAATAAAATATTTTGCAGGATTAACCAAAGCCGGGATCACTGCTATTCCAGCTGGGGTAAAAACTCTAGTATGTATGCCCCAAAAAGTAATCGAACTTATAGAGCGGTTAAAACCGGAGCTTCTGATTGGAAGACCCCTGGAAACCCTTCGCTATGCACAAGCAATGTCAGAACAAGGTATTGATCCATGCAAATCTTCTATAAAGAAAATAATCTTAACCGGTGAAATTATTTCAAAAGCGAAGTTCCAAAGACTGAGTAAAGTCTATGGAGGCGCCTCGGTACACGGCGTATATGGTTTGACTGAGCTGGATAGTGGAGGTTTGGTTTCGTGCAGCAAGCATAACTACCATTTGCCCTCCAATCCTTATTTGATTGTTGAATTACTTAAAGATGATTTTGTAACTCCCGTAGATCAAGAAAATGAAATAGGTAACATCGTTTTAACCAATACCAATGTAAATTATATGCCTTTATTGCGTTACAAAACGGGTGATTTTGGAACGCTCCAATTTAATTGCGGCTGTGAATACGATACACCCGTGATTCACGTACTTGGCCGGGCTGCGGATAAGATATACTGTTCCAAAAACAAACTCTCAGTATTTCCAATTCAAATTGAAGAGATCCTCTTCCAATTTGAAGAAATTGGTTGCGATTATCAAATTATCTCTAAGAATGAGCAGATAGAAATTAAAATCGAACTTAATTCAAGCTTAAGTGAGGATAAGAAAAATGCATTAATTAACGACGTAAAAGAGAAGATTAAGCAACAGTTAAATATTGATATTGAGAAAATCACTGTTTATAACCCTAATTCATTAGCAAACAAATTAGGAGTAGCTAAAGCAAAAGCAGGAACACTTTATAAACTTGATAATTTAAGTGAAAGTGAAATTGCTGAACGCTTACAGATTAACTTCTAATTGGTTCTATAGATTCGTTCACGTCCATATTCGCACTTTAAGCCTGTTTCCTCAAAGGCAAGCTCTCCTGATACCGCGCATAAAGCGCGGTACGAAGAATAGAGAAACTTGTGAGAATCTCCCAGGTTTTAAGTGCAAAGAGAAGAGGTAAAATTATTATGATAAATTGGGATGCAATCAGAGATCTTTATCCTGTGGTACAACAACAAACCTATTTTATGACTGCTGGAGGTGGGGCGCTTCCTTTACCTGTACTTAAAGCAATTCAAAATCGATATGAAATTGTTGCTCAGATGGGTGGAAGAGTCTTCGGAGAAAACATTCAAATAATGGAACATTGCAGGGAAAAAATAGCAAAATTAATTAATGCAGATAAAGAGCACATCGCTTTTATACCTCATGTATCGTTTGGCATGAACGCGATAGCCCAGTCTCTTGAACCCCAAAATTCTGTCTTAATTGCAAAAAACGATTTTGGATCTACAGTTTTGCCATGGAATAATAATGGTCATAACATCCACTGGGTAGATTCTTTACAGGAATTGCTCGAAGCTATTTCAAGCAAAAATATGAATCAAATTTCATCGATTGTTACTAGCTTTATTCATTATGGAAATGGCTATAAGCTTCCTTTGGAACTTATTAAGGAATATTGTCCAAATGCAAACTTTATCGTGAATGGAACCCAAGGAATTGGTGCTTTCCCTATCGATGTGGAAAAGCAAAAAATCGATGCTTTAATATGTTCTTGTTATAAATGGCTGGGGTGTGGGGAAGGAATTGCATTTATGTATATTAATCCGGACTTCTTTAAAAAATTACAACCAAGCCTTGTCGGTTGGCGAAGTGTAGAAAGTGCGATGAGTTTCGATGGAAAGTGCTCGTTTTATAATACAGCGCGAATTTTTGAACTTGGCTGGGATAATATGACCATTTTTTCTGGTTTAGATGCAGCTTTGGATTTAATCAATGAAATCAGTATCCCTTTAATCAGTGAACGAATTAAATCGCTCACAAATTATTTAGTTGAGAAGGTCAAAGCAATCAATATTCCTATCAAATCTGATTATCCTGGTTCTTACAGATCGGGAATCACTCTATTGGGCCCCTTTAACAATTTAGAACAGGTTATGAAAAAATTGGAAGAAAATAATATTTGGGTAACCCAACGCGATGGAGGAATCAGGATTTCGTTACATTATTTTAATAATGAAAGTGACATTGATCATTTAACTCATGTTTTATCACAAACAGAAGTTGCTTAACAAAAAGTATTATTAGGACTCTATCGTTGGGAAAACGATAGAGAGCCTATAAGCATCACCATCTATCTGATTTTGCATTTTGAGCAAAATACTCATCAAGCCTACGTTTCGTTCCTGGGCTCACCATATCCGGTAATTTGTTGTAATCATACCAAGCCATTTGTTCAATTTCAGGAGAATAGGCTTTTGCTGAGATAAAGTGTTTAATAATAAAGATTATCGGATAGTCATATACTCCCATATAAGTATGAAAATAAATCCCAAATAGTTGTGGCTCTTCAGTGGGGGTTATGCCTACTTCTTCTTTTAATTCACGTATTATTGCTTCTTTAGCGGACTCACCTTTTTTTACACCTCCACCTGGAAGATACCAATGCGGCTGATAGGTATGTTTTACCAGAAGGATCTGATGGTTATGATTTAAAATAATGGCACGGGAACCAAGAGTTTTTAAACCAAATAAAGATTGTAATTTTCGTATGCAGCGAGTGGCGTTTTTATAAAAAAAATATCGAAGGTTCATCATGAGTTTTTTTAATACAAACAAAGGGATAGATGCAGTATATAGAGCGTGTGAAGAATTTCAACACGCTATTTTTTAAGATTAATACATTACGTATAGGAGAGTAACATTTTGGGATAAGTTTGATCTTGTTTTGCCCTGTTTCTTATTGCATACTGAATTGCGACTTATTTTATAAGGAGATTGTTGCATGTTTAAATCAGGGATTTTGGGTTTAGGTCTTTTATCTATCGCACATACTGTTTTTGCTTCACCCGATCAAGATAGCGTTCGACTCATAATAAAATATAAAGAACAAATAACTAGGTTCCGTGAACCAATTTTCTAGCGCATCCATATAAGCGCTCCGGCCAAATGTAAGAACCCGGAAAAAGCGGTCGTTGTTTTATCAAAACGAGAAAAAACACGCCGAAAGTGTTTGATTTTGGAGAAAAAAGCTTCAACTAAAAACCGCTCTTTGTACTGCTCTTTATCGATTTTTCTTGGGTTCTTCGCATTCTTTTTTGACGGAATGGTTGCAATACAGCCTTGACTCTCCAGTGTGTCAACAAGTGCCTGTGAATCATATCCTTTATCTGCAAGAACTATCGTGTCACGCTGCTCCTTCAATAGCTCTGCTGCTTGAGTAATATCGTTTCGATGTCCCCCGGTCAGGATAAACTTAATCGGATTCCCCAGTCCATCCACCAAAGCGTGAATTTTAGTGGTAAAACCTCCTTTACTGCGCCCCAATGCCTGAGCATCATTCCCTTCCTTGTCGTAACCAGATGCACACGCATGCGCGCGCACTATGGTGGCATCAATCATGACGGCTTGATCATCAACATCGCTAACTGAAGACATTAAGCCAGTCCAAATGCCGCGATCTGACCACATTTTATATCGCTTGTGAATTTTACGCCAATGTCCGTAATAGGGCGGGAGCAGGCGCCATTGACAGCCTGTACGTAATACATACCAGACTCCTTCCACAAAGCATCTTGTCTTCTCATTATTCTTAATGTGCAATCCTTTTACTCCTTGCAGAAAAGAATAAATTGTATCCCAGACTCGTTCTGATATATTATTATACATGTAGGCAGTTCCATTAGTGTTGTTAACGATCGCAATCGAATTTCACTATAAAAACTGCCTACTTTTCAAGTAATTAAAAAAATTGGTTCACGGAACCTAGTGTTTCTTCTTTAAAGTCACAAATAAAGCAGGTAACCCAGTTACCCGTGAAAGAATTAAATCCTATGGCTAATGGTGCTTTTTTATTAATTTTAGACACAACAAACAGTACTTTGGCTAAAGAAGTTGATAAAGATGCTTCGTCTTTGATTTTGGAGCGTTTGCGTAAAAATCCCCAAGTCTTATACGCAGTTAAAGACAGAATTAGTTATTTTAAACCCGTTCCGGATCCTGAGATTTTGGGTACAGGTGATTTATTATCGCACGAAAGTCAGTGGGATGAGTTTTCCCGTCCTGCAGGGATTATGTTGGAATCCAAGCCTGGAGTGAGAGATGGTGCTTGGGCCTATACCACTGGTTTTTCTAAAAAGCCAATAGTCGTTGCAGTCTTAGATACCGGGATTGCTTTAAATGATAGTTTGATCAATAACCTGGTAAAAGATAGTGCAGGCAATCTATGGGGTTGGAATTTTGCAGGAAATAATAATAACTTAATCGATGAAACCCGATCCTACCATGGTACTCATGTCGCTGGAACTATTGCGGGTTATGGGAACGTTATGAGCGGCATGGGTGAAGATTTAAAAATTCTTCCTTTAAAAATTCCTGCTGCTAATGGCATGTTCTATGAAAGCTCAGTCATCAATGCCATTTATTGGTCTGTAGGAGGAGATGTTCCTGGAGTACCTTCTAATATTCATCCTGCCAAAATTTTGAACATGAGCTTTGGCGTGGACAAGGGCCCAAAAGAAGAAATTGATTATTGTGATCAAGCGTTACAGGAAGCAGTCTTTTTTGCACGCAAAAAAGGAGCGGTACTCGCTATTGCAGCAGGAAATGATAATGTTTGGGAACATTTTAATGCACCTGCAATCTGTAATGGAACCATTAAAGTTGCCTCTACTGGACCCGAGGGGCTTAGGTCCTATTTTTCGAACTATGGCCCAAGCGTTACTTTATCTGCTCCAGGGGGGGACAAACGCTATGGTACTTGGGGAGGAATTTTATCCACAGTAAATCCCGGAGGTGGTTATAATGGATCTGGTTTTGATTTTTATCAAGGGACCAGTATGGCAACCCCCCATGTTGCTGGTGTTGCTGGATTGATTATTGCAGCCAGTGAAAAAGTGCTTAGTCCAGAACAAGTGGAACAATTACTCTATACAACGACGCATGATTTTGGAGTAAGTACTGATGCCAACAAATCATGTGTTGGTAAGAAACCTTGCGGACATGGAATTTTGGATGCTGAAAATGCGGTTAAGGCAGCAGCAGCGGGTTATGATCTCCTCTTTTCCGCTCCAAAAATGGAACGTTTGGCAATTCAAAAATGTGGAAAGGATGCATTAACTCCCAACAAGGCTCGTGTTATTTCAGAGGGGGGAGTTTGGATAAAAAACCACACCACATGCGAGGCTGTAGCAAACTTTCAAAAACCTCATATAGAACAAACTAAAAAGGGAACGATTATTGCCTATTATGGTTCTGTAAGTTATCGGCTCGATCAAAGTGCTTACAAGTCATGCCATGTGATTGGTTATGATGGAGTAGGGTGTTATTTATAATTGCATCTTTTCCTCGATAGATATGCTGTGTATGGTTCTTAATCGTCCTACGTCCCGCGGTTTATCCGCGGGATCCAATACGTTCTTTAAAAATAATAACATTGAATTTTTAAACTAAAATTTAAAAACTTTGGAGTTATTTTCTAAATTCTTATGAAAAAAGATAAGAAATTTTCAAGCTTTAATGAGTTTTATCCTTTTTACCTGCGTGAACATAAAACAGTGATGTGTCGGCGTTTGCATGTTCTGGGAACTTCTTTAGCTTGCTTGAGTTTTCTTTTTTTTCTTTTCACTTGGAGTTACTTATGGCTTATTCTGATGCTTATGGTGGGTTATGGATTTTCCTGGATTGGGCATTTGGTCTATGAAAAAAATAAACCCGCTACATTTCGTTATCCTTTATATAGTCTGGTGGGCGATTTTGTCATGCTTTGGCAGATTTTGAGAGGAAAATTAAAAATATAATCCAAGAAGTTCTAAGCCATATGCCTGTATTTTTGTTTAAAAATAGTCTAAATTGCAAATAGAGGTTTCGCATAAGGAGTGTGCAATGATATTAGAGAGTCCTGCGTTTGCTCATAATGCGCTTATTCCTAAAGAATATACCTGCAATGGTGACGATCATTCTCCGCCATTAATATGGAAAAATGTACCTAAAAATACTCAATCTTTTGCTCTAATCATGGATGATCCTGACGCGCCAATGGGATTGTGGGTACACTGGATTTTATTTAATCTGCCTGCTGATTGTCACGAACTTAAAACAGGAAGTATTCCGTTGAATGCAATCAGTGCGCGAAATAGTTGGAACAGAACAGGCTATGGTGGACCTTGCCCCCCAAGCGGTACGCATCGTTATTTCTTTAAACTCTATGCTTTAGATACTTTATTAAATCTAGGAGAGCATGCGACAAAAAAGGAAATAGAGACTGCCATGCAAAATCACATTATTGAGCATGCTGAATTAGTTGGCAGATACAGCAAACCTTCTTAATGATAGTGTAATAAGTAACATCTTGCCTACGTCTCGACCAAGTTGCGGGAGGCATGAAGGTGATTGGTCAAAGGAGAGGCCTATGTGTCGATCGTGCATGAAAGGGATCCGAGATGGATTCCGCGCATAAAGCGCGGAATGTAGTTTTTTTGATTTCTGGAAAGTAGATTTTATTTCAGGACAGAAGAATTAAAACCGAGCGATAGTCAAACCACAACACGATTCAGTGACTTCATTTAAATGTTCAACAACAGTACTTAGGAATCGAGTAAGCAAATATATGGGATTAAAAACAATAGAGGCAACTGCAGCACAGACTGCGATAATACCCATAGTTGCATCCACAATAGTATGTGCTGCACAGGTTTTGAATGCAGAACAAGTACTGGAACTGATATCTGAACTAGGGGCAAAAATTGCTAATAACAAAGCTGGGACGGTTAACAATAAAGCAGCCATCAGAAAAATAAAGCTTTTTAAAAACAGCAATAATGCATTCACCCCTAACCAGATAGGACAATAAATGGGGCGAACAATTAAGTCAGCACAGTCCTCTGTAAAGTCTTTTCTAAAGTTATTCTTTTCATGAATAGGTTTAAAATAAGATGGATTGGGGATTGGAATCAACTCAGCGTATTTGCTTCGCAAACTATAATATTGATCCCAAGTCGATCCTAACTTTGAAAAAAAACCGGGCATAACATCTCTCTTTTTATTGTTAAGACTAGAATAATCCGGATACAAACTCAACTGCATCTGAATTCAAAAGTGTATTTTTATAATTAAGAAGGAATTTTTCCACACGCAATACGGTCACCGCCGCCCCCCAAAGTAGGATTATCACTATAATTATCTCCACCGGCGTGAATCATAATGGCATGTCCCTTAATATCTTTAGTTTTTAAACGAGGTGCTAATGTAGGAGTATTTGCTTCGCCATTACTATCCACAACCAACACAGGTAAATCACCTAAATGCCCCGTGCCATATGGACCAAGATGTTTATTGGTTTTGGCAGGATCTAAATGGGCGCCCGCTTTTTTAGCATGATCACCACAATCGGGGTGTTGGTGGATGTGGAAGCCGCGAGCTCCTGCAGGAAGCCCGGTCAATTGGGGCTTAATAAGTAAACCGTATTTGCTGTCCTCAAAAACGACTTTTCCTACTGAAGTTCCATCAGTGGTGGAAACATCACTCGTTACAGTTCCTGCAGTGGCCATTGATGCGATAAACAAGGTCATTGCCCCCAGAATTATTTGTTCTTTTTGTTTGAATTTATACATGGCTAAATCCTTTTTAGTGACAATTTTTTCATTCTAACATAGCATATCACTTATATGAGTTATTTAAATATTGAATTTAAAAGAACGTGAATAATTTATTAGAAATTAATTACGTCTTTAAGGTTTTTATTATGATTAAAAATTTAACGCCCAGTATCCGGACAGCTACATTAGATGATGCTGAAGCTATTGCTCAAATTCATATCTGTTCCTGGCAAAAGATGTATCGAGATTTCATTCCAGAAATTATATTACAAAACTTATCCTTGGAAGAACGAACTCTGCAGTGGCGCAATTTGATAGAGCAGGAAGTTAAAGTATTAATCATGGAAATCAACAATCAAACTGTTGGTTTTGCCAGCATTTGTCCTTTTCGTGATTTTAGTGCGGATAGATCAATGGGTGAGATCAGTGCTATTTATTTACATCCCGATTACTGGCGCATGGGATTAGGAACCCAATTATGTCTGGCTGCGATTTCTGAACTCGCAAATCAGGGATATAAGAAAATACTTCTATGGGTATTCGAAGACAATATTCAAGCACGCAAATTCTATGATGCCTTAGGTTTTGAAGCCACAAACTCAACCAAATTAGAAGAATTTTATGAGGGCGGGGCTTTATTAAAAGAAGTTCTTTATCAGAAAATCATTTAATTTATTGATCCGTTTTGCTTATGCGGAATTCAGCTTTGTTCTCCATTTCACGCTCGACTGGATGCCGCGCATAAAGCACGGCAGGTAGATCAAAAAAGATATGGACAAGGCAAACGCGTCTTATCGCATAAAACAAAATGCCTACGTTCCGCGCTTTATGCGCGGAATCCAGCCTTTTTGCCTCATGCAGATCAACTGGATGCCGCGCATAAAGCACGGCAAGTAGGCAAAAAAGATATGGACAAGGCAAACGTACCTTATCGCATAAAACAAAATGCCTACGTTCCGCTCTTTATGCGCGGAATCCAGCCTTTTTGCCTCATGCAGATCAACTGGATGCCGTGCATAAAGCACGGCAAGTAGGCAAAAAAGATATGGGACAAGGCAAACGCATCTTATCGCATAAAACAAAATACCTACGTTCCGCGCTTTATGCGCGGAATTCCCAGTGCTGTCATGCAAATAGACGCGCTAGAAAAGCTCGGTATGACAAGGAGATAAGAAAAGTGGTCTTCTGCTCAAAAGTTAGTTGTGTTTACCCTTTGCATGTCGAGTCATCTTAAGTTCCGCAGAACGTTTGATATACTCGTTCATGGGGCATAGGCAAACATTGTAATTTTTCAGTGTTTCTCTGTTGGCGATAAGGATTTTTCAGTACTGCTAAAAGGGTATTCATTAAGGTACTGTCATTGTTTTCAATAAAGTCTCTAATTGCATTTTCAATTAAGTGGTTTCTGGGAATATAGGCTGGGTTTATTTGATTCATCTTGGATTTTATTTTGTTGACCTCAACATTTTGTTGTTTAATACACACTAACCAATCAGTAATCCACTGTTTACTGTTAGGTTGATTTCCTAGTGCGTTGATTAAATCGTTCTGCGAGCGTTCACAATCAATGGCTTGGCTCAAAAGCCTAAAGGTATTTGTAAAATCCGGTTTATGTTGCTGTAATAACGCGAAAAAATTATTAATAAGTTCTCTCGTATGAGTATGTTCTTCAGAAAGGCCTAACTTCTCTCTTATTTTTTTGTTCCAGTATTGAGAAAAGCGTTCTGTGAATGAGTTGAGCACTTCGAGCATTTGTTTGGGTGCTTCCTTATCTTTAAATAGGGGCAATAAGCTTAGACTAAATTGTGCTAAATTCCACTTTGCTATAGCGGCTTGATTTCCAAATGCATAACGACCTGCATGATCAATAGAGCTAAATACAGTACCAAAGTCAAATTCATCCATAAACGCACAAGGGCCATAATCGATGGTTTCACCGGATATGGTCATATTATCTGTATTCATGACTCCATGAATAAAGCCGACTCCCATCCATTCAGCAATGAGGTATGCTTGGCGATCCACAACTTTTTTAAACAGTTCGAGATAGGGGTGTGCGCTGGGTAAAAGTTCGGGATAGTGTCTTTCAAGAGCATAGTTCGCGAGGGATTGGAGTAAGTGGTTATCTTTTTGAGCAGCGGCGTATTCAAAAGAACCTACCCGCAGGCTGCTGGATGCAACTCGGGTTAATACACCTAATGGTACAGGGCCATCTTGGCGATAGATCTTTTCTTGGCTTGCTATGGCAGCTAGGCAACGGGTAGTTGGAATATTTAAACCGTGCATTGCTTCACTGATTAGATATTCTCTTAATACTGCGGAAAGGGGAGCTCTACCATCGCCCATTCGCGAAAACATTGTTTTTCCCGAGCCTTTGAGTTGTATATCCCATCGCTTTCCATCTTGACTGCATAGTTCACCAAGTAACACAGCGCGCCCATCTCCCAAAAGGGGAACATAGTATCCGAATTGATGTCCTGCATAGGCTAATGCAATGCTTTTAAGATGTGCAGGCACTCGGTTTCCGGCATAAAAAGAGATTATCTCTTTTTCATGGGTAGAAGAGGAGTTCGGAGCACAAAGATACGAAGCCAATTCGTGATTGAATTTAACTAAATAAGGATTTGCGATCGGCGTTGGCTCGATCACCTCATAAAAATTAGCAGGTAATTTGAGATAAGAACTCGGGTAAATGTAAGGAATCAAATCAAGCCAATCCATAAAAAAATTGTATGTTAAATGTTTAATGAAAATTTAAATAGCAGTTAGAATTTAAAAATTCATAAAAGCTAATTCATGAGAGCCATTACTGATTAATTAAAGGCTTCTTAACTATATTATAGCGTTTGTGAGCAGGCACACTAAAATTGAGGTATGGAGAACTCATTAATTTTAATTAGGGCTCAAGGAAACCCCTCGAAAAAAGATTGTAAGTTTATATTATACTGCAAATTTTTTTAAAAATTGGGAGAAATTAATTGAAATTGTTAATTAATCGATAAATCAATAGGGATGCGCGTTGAGTTTGGGTTAAAAGAGAAGGGACATCTAAAGTTTCTTTTACTGAGTGTGCACCAGTGCCTACGGGTCCTAAACCTGCTAATGCCCCATTTACTAGAGAGGCAATGTGGGACACATCCCCGGCACCTCTTACACCTGGATCAAGAGGATGTACTACGCCTTGTCCTAAGTCTTCACTGACTTCACTATATTGTTTTAATAACGCTTTATTGGCTGGAGCAGGCGGCATACTCGGGATACCCTCTTGGAATATAACGGACGCTGTGGTACCAGGTAAGTGATGGGTAACAATATCAGTGATTTTTTTTTCTGCTGCCTTCTTTTGTTGTTCGCTAATAAAACGTAAATCGCCATTTGCCATCGCAATTTTTGCAATGACATTCCCCTTGCCAAAAGTCTCGCCTTGAATGTTATTTTTACTATTAATCGTGGTTCCACCTAAAACAAGGCCTGGACTAAATGATAAAAAGCGCTCCCCACTTAACTCAGTACGCATTGTATTTAGGATACGTACCAACTCATAAATAGCACCATAACCCGCTTGTTTTTGAAAAATTTCTGAGGAGTGTGCTTCATTACCATGAGTTTCTACTGTCCAGTGTGCTATGCCTCTACGCGCAATGGTTGCTGTATCGGGTGTAATTGCCCACTCAAAATCCAAGGCAATATCACTATTCTTTGCTGCATCGACTAAAGGTTTTCTTGAAATCGAGGTGGGTTTTCCAGAATCTTCTTCATCACCTGTTAAAATAACAGTTATATTTGCATTATCTAAAGCATGCATTTCGTGTAAGGCTTTTAAGGCATAAAGGATTACAACGATTCCCCCTTTGTCATCGATGACCCCCGGACCTGTTGCAACAGCTCCTTTATATTGAAAATGTTGAAATGGACTATCTGCAGGAAACACTGTGTCTAGATGGCCAATTAAAAGCAATTTTTTGCCTTTATGGCCAGTGCGCTGAGCAACCAAGGTTCCTGCTCGATGCATGGCTGGTGGTTCTGTAACCCAAAAAGTTTTAAATCCAAGTTGGTCTAGTTGCTGGCGTATTATGTTTCCAACCTTATCAATTCCTGTAAGATTTGTAGTGCCGCTGTTGGTATTGACTAATTGTTCTAATAATGAAAGTTGTTCTTGAGATTGAGTTGTAATGTACCGGGTTATCTGTTTTTCTATTGAACTGAGATTGTTTGCATTTACAGGTTGAATCCCTAGATTTAAAAATAGAAAAAGGATGCCAGCGAACTTTCTCATTATATTTCCGATAATTTAAATTATTTTATGAAGCAATCATACACCTTAGAAAGAAAGAAAAAACAGGGCCAAAAAATTTTTAATTTGTCCCATGGTGTGTTGGTCAATTTTCACTGCCTACGTCCCGCGCTTTATGCGCGGTATCCAGGGGATCTTGCTATAGAAATGCTCAGCGGCATCTTAAAATATCGTTCTGGATACCGCGCATAAAGCGCGGTATGTAGGAAAGCAGTACGTAGAGAAATTTAAGCGGTACGTAGAGAAACTTAAGTGGTACATGATAAATTTAGAAAACTGACGATCGTTCAGGGCTTGTCCGCAGGATCCAGAGGCTCTGCCCTAAAACACTGGACCTCGCGGACAAGCCGCGGGGCGTAGGCAAAGATGTGATCAAGAGACAGGAAAAAATCACGGGACATAGCTATGGAGGAATTGTCCACGTGCTAGTCATACTGATTATTTTTCTGTTCCTGTACCAAATCAAGAGTGAGCTCACAAGGAAAATAACCTTGTTTTGCGGTTTCGTTTAGAATTCGATCACAACAATGAGCAAGTGCAGCAAAATCCTGCGATGTATCTCCCTGGCGCTCAAGAAATGAAGCCGCTTCTCGAAATAAAGTGAGGCTTGACACCAGTTTCTTAGTATCCGTATCCCCATTCATAAGGATAAGAGCAGGGATTTTTCTTTTTAGTTGTTGTTCTACCAGTTGGCTTATTGCATCATAATTTTGAAAAAGTTCTTCATTTTGCAAATAGGCGCACGTTTCTTTGAAATCAACAATGCCAAAATGTTGAGCTATAGAACTGAACCCAAGCTGTTTTAACTGAGGAAAGACATACCATATCCAGTGGCTTTGTTTGCTTCCAGCTTTGAGTTCATCATAAGCCTGTTGGAATGAGATATATGCGTCTTGGCCTTGTTGTGCTTTGATAAAGCGTTGAATGGTGTTCATCATAAATCCCTTAAATGAATACTCTGTGCTTTTACGTTATATTAGTTAAGGTATTGTGGTATAACAAGTTGTTCACGGTTCTATGAGAGGAAAGCCATATTTGGCTCATCTTGAACGAAAAAAAGCTTATGAATGCTCGAATATTGAATCAGGCTCAAAAAAGGAATAACACCCATATTCCAGGGTGTTTTTATTTCCAAACAGTTTTAATAGTTCTTACTTCAGATTAGCTCGTCTGAACTCTGCTTCTTGTAAGCGTATAGCAAAATCTTCATCCGATTCAATTTGAGCGCCATGTTCATTCTTAAGAGCTTCTTCCTTATCAAGTTTATCAAGGTTTTCTATTCTTTTTTGAACACTAGCAAAGAACCTCGGATCGGATGCACTGACCATGAGTGTCTTTACGTGTTGTTGATAACGCTCTGCTTTCTCTTCATTAATTTGAGTGCTTACAGTTGCTGCAATTACTCGGGATTCTCTATCTTTAGAAGATTCATGCTCTTTAGAAGACTCACGAGTTTTAGAAGATTCCTGCTCTTTAGAAGACGTATGAGTTTCTTCTATTGGTTTTGGACTCTCAATACGTTTTTCAACAGGCTTAACTTTAGGCGCAGGCAATTCCTCTACAGTGGTTGTCCAATGGATTGACTGACCTTCGTTATTTAAAACAATAGTAGGGCACCCCTTCTTCGGTGCTCCATTGAGTTCATTGGTTACGTAGAGATTTACCTCAAGTTGCTCCGCAACTTCTTTTAAATCACTATGTGTTGCCCATCTTCCTTGTTCCTTAATCTTTTCTATACCTTTCAAAATGACGGAACGAGAATTTTCTTTACCACCAGAGAGCACGTCTGCCATTAATGCCTCTTTAACATGTGCATTTTCTATTTTTTGCCCTTGCTCAAAGGATTTACCTTGAAGCTTTGGCTCCAATGACTTCGCAGTTTTTTGCGCTAAGTCAAGGACTTCAGGTGATAAAGCCAACTCGTTGAACTGTTTTATTTTATCCAGTGCATTCTCTTCTTGCTCTTCTTTTAAGTAATAGTGCACTAACTCCATAAACTTATGATATACAGGTGAGCTTTCAACCTGGGTGCTTCCGCTACTTTTTGCTTGTGCTATTTTTTTAAGAAGATCATTTTTATATGCAGTGGCAGAAATATCTCTTAAAGACATTTGTAATTTAAGCAGGGTTTCTTTTTTATAAGTATAGGGAGATTCGTAGAGCTGATTTAAATCAATGTCTAGAATTTCTGGTAAGCTCACATGATTAAGACCTTTCTTTTGCCATTGAGTAAAAGTTTTGTTTTTCTTGTTTTCTTCGTATTCTTTTTGAATGGTCGCTATTAAACCTATAGCCAATGCATAAAATCCACAATCACCACCACCAGGATTATCTATTCTATAAGACATTTCATACTCGCTTTTAGGTTTGATATATATATTACACAAATTATACAATAATAACATTAAGTAATTATTATGTGAACGAAATGTGCTGATGAACCTTTAATGGACAGTGTGGCTTTTATAAAATAAAATATGATTTCATTTTATGCAAAAAATAGCGATTTAAAACTCAAAAGGAGGTAAGGAATATGAGTTTAATTGATAACAGGATTGTGAAAGCTTCCTTTAGAGAAAACCCAGTAGAAGAAAGAAAACGGTTCCCTCTATCTTCTTGTCTTATGCCCATCAGTGTGGGGCAACCCATCCATGAGGGTGAAAAATTTGCAGCGGTGATTAAACTCATTAATGGAGCATTTAAGCAGTGTACCATCCTTGTTGATGATAGTGTTCAACGCCATACGATGGGTATTATGCATCAAGGGACCCCGGATGAATTATATCAGCTTGCTGTAAAAGAAGGTGATGATTGGTTGCTGAGAAATGAAATGGCTTACAATCAATTAACCATACCCTTTGAAATTATGCGTTGGGATGATTGGTACAACAGTCAGAATTACATTGAAAGCTATATACGAGTACAAAAAGAATATGACTCCAATAAATCATTTCGTCATGCGATCCATGCCAATATCGATGATTTTTTAACACGCTACTTGAGCCGATTTTCTGCTGTGAATGTTGATTATGAGCGGGCATTCAGACTTTGTCTTGATTATTTGCTCGAAGAGTGTTCGGTGATGTGCCTATGGACAGAGAAAGCATATGATTTTGAAGTTTATCCCAGCGGCAGAAACAAGGCGATGGCAGCCACTTATGACTATTTAATCAAGCCTCATTATCCAAATTATTTAAGGCCAGTTGCACTTCGATTTAAAAAATATCCTGGAAAGGTAAAAGGAGATGAGTTTCAAACGATTCAGGAAGGTGCTCTGGAAAATGACTCTGTGGTTGGCGATTTTTAAGTGTTTTCATTTAAATGTGTAGCCTGGGTGCAAAAATATCTAAATTAATGGGGTGTTTTTGCCTTTATCCATTTTTGAATCTCAGAAGTTGTTTCATCAACCACTTGAATCATTTGCTGATACAATTTCTCCAATAAATTACGTTGTCCTGATTTCCAATAACGCTCGAGATATTGGCAGGCGATTTTCAAACGGATGGCGCCGACATACATCACACCTCCCTTAATTTTATGGGCAAGGTTCTGGGTTTTTTCCCAGTCACCTTGTGCATGCGCTTTTTTTAGTAGGGGAATATCTTCAAGAAGAGAATGATTGAGCATTAACTTGAGCATCTTGCAGAGCATATCTTCTGTGCCAGTAGTTTTAATTCCTTCTTCAATATCAAGTAGAGGAAATCTAGAAAGTTCAAAAAATTGTTCTTCTGTTGGTGGTAAATCTAAAACATCAAGTTCAGAGGAGATTCCTTTTTCTTTTTGTATGGAGGGAATAAATGAATTTAAAATATCACAACAATTTTTTTGAGTTAGGGGTTTACTGAGTACTGCGTTTATTCCTGACTCAATACATCGTTGCTTGTTTTCTTCACCGACATGAGCTGTTAGTGCAATGATGGGGGTGTGATGGTTTTTAGTGATTTCTTGTACACGAATGTGATGGGTCACTTGATAACCATCTATATCAGGTAAACCGATATCCATGAAAATTAAATCGTACTTGTTTTTCTTCCAGAATTGTAAAGCAGATTGTCCATCAACTGCTATATCAACGTGACAATTACATTTATTCAACATTTCCTTTGCGATTGTTTGTGCAATGGTATTGTCTTCAACTAATAAGATACGATGTTTAAAGGGTTTTGCAGATGAGTCTGGAGCTTGAGTGATAGCAGTATTTCGTGCAAAAGTTGGGATATTGAGCTCGACAAAATCTTTCTCAATGCCCGTTTCATCTTCTAAAAGTGCTGTTTTAAAGGGAATGATGCAGGTGAAGAGCGTTCCTTTGGCAACCGTACTCTCAACATATATTTCCCCATCTAATTCATCAATAAACTGTTTGATTACTGCAAGACCTAAGCCTGCTCCTTTATAAATTCCTTTGTAGGAAGGCGTTAAGCGTTTAAATTGCAGAAAAATTTCCTGTTGCTTGTCTTTGGGAATACCCATTCCACTATCTTCTACGACAAATTGAATAATGATTTCGCGATTTTCTTGTTTTGCCAGTTTAGCGGTTAATTTTACAAAGCCTGTATCGGTGAAATTCAACGAGTTAGCAATCAGCTCCAGCAAAATCCGATGGATGCGCACAGGATCACCAATAAGGTATTTGGGAATATTGGGATCAAAATTCAAAGATAAATGCAGGTGTTTTGCAGATGCTTTGGCTTTATTAAGATCAATAACATGTTGAACGATTCGTTGTAAGACGAATTTTTTTCTAACTTCGGGCACCTCGCCAGAACTGACATGGATTGCTTCGAGAACCTCATCCATGAAATCAAGCAAGGCATGGCTGGATGCTACCAGGTTATCCGCATATTCTTGAATCTGAGCACTTTTTGCTTCCGATTTAATGAGATCTGCAAATCCAACAATACCAGTCAGGGGCGTGCGGATGTCATGTCGCATATTTTCAAGAAATTCTGTTTTTGCAAGGCTTGCTGCTTCGGCTTTTTCTTTTGCAATCTTGAGCTCAGCTTCAATTTTTTTGCGTTCAGTGATGTTAATTGAAATACCAAGTACCCCGGTAATTTCCCCTTTTTTATTGCGCATCGGGGATTTATGACTTAAAAAAATGGCATTTTTCCCATCGATCAGGGCTTTTTCTTCAATAATTTCAGTTTCACCGGTTTGCATAATATAAAGATCATTTTGCCGAAATAACTCTGCTTGGGTTTCACCCCAAGGTAAATCAAAATCGGTTTTCCCTATCAGTTCATAGCCAAATTGAAATCCTACACTTCGTGCTTGTCGGTTATTGCATCCCAAATACACCCCATTTTTGTCTTTCCAATAAACATGTCCCGGCATATTGGCAAGAATATTTTCTAAAGTTGATTGCGTCTTTTCCTGGCTTGAACGTAAATCCGCTTCTTGCTTTTTACGATGGGTAATGTTCAGTGATATGCCTAGGATACCCACTACATTTCCTTGTTCATCGCGTAGTGGGGTTTTCCTGGTTAATACAACAGCTTGTTTCCCATCGGCTAATATTCCTGTTTCCTCCAGTTCTAATGAAGAATTAAGCGCCATTACTTTTAAATCATTATTGCGAATTGTTTCTGCAGATGCTGCCCATGGCATATCGAAATCTGTTTTTCCAATTATGGATTTCATTCCAGTCATTTCAAGCATGGTGTCATTACAACCTAAATACACCCCATTTTTATCTTTCCAATAAATACTGCCTGGCAATTCTTTAATGATGCTTGCAAGAATAGAAGGATTTGCTTCAACAGAAGGTGACTCAGGAGATTCCTTAGGACTGCTGATTTTAAGTTTAGCTTTCTTTTCTGACATAAGTGCTCTCTTTTATTCTTAAAGTTATAGACCCAATATTGGCAGCGTACAAGCTAAGGAGGCATATTTAAAAATGATTTAAGATAACTGAATCAAATTCTAAAAGCACACTATTTTTTCTTGCTTAATTAGCTTTCAGCGTTTTTAATAAAGAAAGGTTTATTTATTGGGAGAAAGGAATGCCAGTGAGTAAAGAATGTATTAAATTATTGCAAAATTTGGTGGATAAATACGGACAAAAAGGGGAAAGCGATGTGGATTACTCATCAATTTATCTTTTATTAAAAGAATTTTTGTTTTTAGTAATACAAAATCAGAAAAATCATAAAGATGAACGCATTATTGGCTTTCTCAGTAATTCTGCTTTGATCTTGGAAGAAAATTCTTGCTTTGTTGATGCCTGCAGAACATTCGTAATTTCTTATCAACAAAAAACCCATGCTTTAGATTCAATGTTGGATGATGAGTTAAATATTCAATCTGAACTGGATGAGTCATGGGGAAAACAGCTTGAATCAGAAGTGAGTCAACCTCTGCAACCTTCTCGCTTTTTTGTGCAATTACAAGAAGCTATTGCTAAGCGGGCCCAACGTGCTGCCCAGAACGAAAAGGAAATAGGGGAAAATCCTACACCATAAACAGTTTATGTAAACGAGAAGCAATTGTTATATTTTGAGGAGAAAATGCTTCTAAAATCCTAGATTGTTTGTCGCTTTTAAAATCGAGATTGATTGACATAACCCAAATCAAAGGATGGTGATTTTGAGTTTATGTGTATTAACTTACCCTAAAAGAGCTCGGATTATCTTCTGTTTCCATTGGCTATATGGCCTATATTTAATAGGCAACTCAAACCAAAAAGGCCTTTTCAAAATACTTTTGAAGTGGCTAAACGTTTTAAAACCTGCTTCACCGTGGTAACTCCCCATACCACTTTCTCCGATACCACCAAAGGGAAGGTGGGAATTACAAATATGCATAATCACATCATTTATACAACCACCGCCAAAGGAAACCTCATGCAAAATTTGTGTTTGCACGTTTGAGTTTTTTGTAAAAACATAAAGTGATAAAGGACGTGGACGTTGTTTTATTTCCTGGAGAACAGCGTGCAGATCGGAAAAAGGAATAACCGGTAAAATTGGGCCAAAAATCTCTTCTTTCATAATTCCATCAGCAAAACTGACATCCTTAAGAATTGTTGGCTCAATATAATTTTCTGTCTCAATGACTTCTCCCCCTGTAAATAATTTTTGAGGGTCGATGAGTTTTTTTAAGCGTTGTACATGTTTTTGATTGATAATTCGTACATAGCTTTCGCTTGTAAGAGGATTAGGACCAATAATTTCCTTGATTTGGTTTTTGAGTTCTTCCAATAAGGGTTGATAAATCGATTCTTCAACTAAAAGATAATCTGGTGCAATACAGGTTTGGCCTGCGTTTAAAAACTTGCCCCAAACAATACGCTGGGCTGAAATTTTGAGATCGGCATCCGCAAAAACAAGGCAAGGACTTTTTCCGCCTAATTCCAAGGTGACGGGAGTTAAGTGTTCTGCTGCAGCTTTGGCTACGATTTTTCCTATGGCAGTACTGCCAGTAAAGAAGATCTTATCAAAACGAATGCTAAGAAGCTCCTGAGTTACCTCGGCACCGCCTTCTGCGACATAAAGATAAGACGGATCAAAATTTTGATTGATTATTTTTGCGAGAGCGGATGAAGTATTTTGTGGTAGCTCACTTGGTTTGATAATGCTGGTATTTCCTGCTGCCATGGATGCGATTAGAGGACTTAAAGTCAGCTGATAGGGATAGTTCCATGCACCGATAATAAGCGTCGTGCCGTAAGGTTCGGGTAAGATAAAACTCTTTCCTGGTTGAAGTACTAATTCCGTTCTTTTGGATTTGGGTTTTGCCCATTTACGTACCGATTTTATTGCTTGATCAAGCTCATGATAAATCATGGCAAGCTCAGTTAAATGGGTTTCAAACTGGGATTTTTTTATATCTGCATACAGCGCTTCATAGAGGAGCTGCTCATTTTGTTTAATAATCGTCTTCAATTTTTGCAGTTGCTGTTTACGAAAATCAATTTTTTTAGCTTGTCCGGCAGCAGCAAATTTTCTCTGTTCTTCAACAACAGCATGGATATTCATAAATTGACACCCGTGTAAAAGTTTTTATTTATCAGCAACTAAGCTACTGTATTTTAGTCAAATCTCTCAGGTATAGCTAGAGGCAGTTTCTTCTTACTTAGCTTCCGGTTTTCCTTAGTGCCTGCGTACTGCGGTATAAGGCACAGTACTTAGGCAGAGTGGTTATAGTTTTGCGGAACACCCACGAACACGTGCTGGGAAGAGGAGGTAGCGATAAGGTTAAGATTATTATGTGCACTACCCCTTGGTTTTCTTTACTTAAATGATGGGAATTGGTTGCTTTGCGTATGTAAAATTTCGTTTTGTAACTCCATAATTTTATTGAGGTATATCTTTTCTTTACTGTGCTCATCTTTGAATGATGCTTTTTCTTCGGGCGTCATTCTAAGTAGGAGTTGGATGTACTCATCATTTGCGGTCTGTGTCTGAGGTAAATAGGTGGTCGATAATGACCCTGTTCGTACAAGTTCAATCAGATTTGGGCTAATCGATTGTTGTTTGATTAAGGGATGCTTGGGTAGGGCTGATTTGCTTTTATTTTCAGCATCTTCTCTAAGATCCTTTAAAACGGTACTCAATATTTGCAAAAACTGAGTTAATCCTCTAACTGGATTGATTACTCCAAGTGAAACCTCGCGAAGTATATTCAAACTTTTTTCCCTTAATGCATTTTCTAACAGATCATCCAGATCATTGACAAAAGGAGGCAATTCGACTGTGGCGTTCAGACTATCCATAAAATGTGTGTCAGACAGTAAACTTTTATGTTTTTCTCCTGTTTGTTTATTTTGATAAATAGTTGTATCCACTAATGAAGGAATCAAGCTGCTATGACATGCCTCAGAGATACTTATATTACTTCGTGTGGTGCGTCCTCTACCATGTTGCAATGTTGTATGCCCATAGGTTGGCAAAATCCCCGTTTTATAATAAGCAATTAATGTGTAAAAAAATAAATCAACACGTCGATTTGCATGTTCAATAATATTTTGTTTCGACATGATAAGAAGCGCATTGTGATCGCGGTGCTTTACAGCTAATTGATAATTTGAATAAGGCAAGTTGAGTGCAGCGCTGTAATTGTCTTTATATTCAGAGCGATGCCGTTTTTTAGTCGTAAACTGTTTGTGTTCCTCTGCTTTTAATTTTGTAAAAAATAGCGGATTGAGTGCTTTTGTCACAGGGGGGGCTATTGTTGTTATTTTTTGAGCTGCAACCGATGGTTTTGATGTTTTTTTTTGCGAAAGCATTATTTGAGATTGAGGCGTTTTAAATACAGAGCTCGCTGATCTGATGGCTTTATTAATTTTAAATATTTGTCTCATTTTAGGTCCCTCCGAGATTGCTGCCATAACACTAGAACTGTTTCCGAAATTCTATTGCAGACTTTCTTGCACTTCGCTCTGCAGCGAATTTCGAAAGAGGTCTATGACACTTATTCCCAAGATGTCTCAAGTTATCTTTACATAAAGTGATATAATTTGACAAGAGTGTAGTTTATGGGGCAGATTGATTGTTTTCTTGATTTATGAGCTTTTTTTCTTATTTGGCTTTTCTGCAGATTTTCTCTTTTTCATGCTTTCTTTTAAAAGCGAAATAAAGTCCACTACATCTGCAGAGCTTTCCTTGGCAACCTCAGCATCTGCCTCTTTTTTGATTAGTGGCTGTTTTGCTATTTGTTGATCAAGCCATTTCTTCAACGCTTCACGATATTCATTATGGTATTTTTCAGGCTGCCATTTAGTAGTCATTTCATTAATTAAAGTAACAGCCATTTTTATTTCTGATTGGGAAATCTTATAATTTTTAAAATCTTCTTTCGGAACATCCATTTCTTTTTCCTCACGTATCTCATTTTTAAAATGAATCAAGTACAAAAGTAGGGAGTGATGATGAGGAAGGATTATACAAATAGATTCTTTCGTCCGAATAATGACTTTCGCAACACCTGCTTTATTTGTTTTTTTTAATGACTCCCGCAATAATACATATGCTTTTTTATTTTTGCTTTCTGGGATAAGGTAATAAGGCTTCATCAAGTAAAGACTATCAATTTCCTGAAAATCAACAAATTCCTCAATGTTGATTGCTTTAAATAAATCTGGACTCGCCTTTTCGAACTTTTTTTCATCGACAACGATGTAACGGTCTTTTTCAAATTCAAATCCCTTCACCACTTGATCCCAAGGAACTTCCTTGCCGGTTTTTTCACTAATTCGTTGATAATGCACTCTGGATTTCGTTTTTTTATCAAGCAAATGAAATTTAAGCTCATCTTGCTCCTCAATGGAATACAACGAAACCGGTATAGAGACAAGCCCAAAGGAAATCTCGCCTTTCCAGATTGATTGAGGCATTCTTAATCCTTAATTACATTTCTTATTCAAAGAGTAGACTATTTTTAAAAGTCGTAGAGGAGTGGATTAAGTAAGGAAAAACGAGATACTGAATTTGATAGATTATTGATCGGGATGGCTAAATGTACACTGTACTAATCGTTCCAATACTTGTGCATCGTGGGGCGCAACTACTTTTTCATCGTTATCCAAATAGCAAAAAATTTTTTTAACCTGTTGCTGCCAACTGGAAAATTTATGAGCATAGTTTAAAAGCGATTTTTCTTCATAATGACCAGAATAGGGTTGGAGATGCGGTCCATGCAATCTTAAGTAGATAAAATCACTGGTTATAATTTCTGGACACTGAAATCCCTTATAATCATAAAAACAAAGTGCAATATTGTTTTTTGTGAGTAAATCATAAACTTCCTGACGTAACCAACTTTTATTTCTAAACTCAAATGTATAATCAAAGGATTCAGGTAATCCTTTAATAAATTGCTCCAAACGTTCCAGATTAAAGGGCCAATAAGGTGGGAGTTGAAATAAAACGGGTCCTAATTTTTCTTCTAATCCTTCAAGTACTTGCAACAAATAATTAACACTGTCCTGGACATCTTTAAGCATTTTTATATGAGTTAAATAGCGGCTGGCTTTACACGAAAAAATAAATTTATCCGGGGTCGTCTCTTTCCATTTCGTAATGGATTTTGGGGTAGGTATGCGATAAAAACTGCTATTAAGCTCTACGGTATTAAAGATATTTGAGTAATAGGTTAACTCATCTTTTTCTGCAAGAGACTTAGGGTAGAAAACTTCTTTCCAACCTTTATAGACCCATCCTGAGGTACCAATATTAACAAATGGCATGCTAACCCCTCAAAACTATTCCTGATAGGAAATCCCTAGCATATTTAGACCTCGTGCAATGTCATCAGCCACAGTGGGTCTGGATAACAAATATTCCCCGGTATGCTCAGTCAATTCATCCTCGGCGAAATTAAGCGCATCTTCCCATTCTTCTTGAGTGTAATCTCCGCGGCCTAAATACATTAATGCGACTAAAGTTGCTTGCTGATCAGGACGTAAATTATCAATGAATTCTATTGTTTCTTGATAAACCGGATCATCTTGATGATCAGCTAATACATAGAGTGCATCCATTTCATCAGTGACTTCCGGAAAGCTGACGTCTTCTTTAGCCTGAAATTGTCGTGCTTTATCAAGAAGATCACGAATTGTTTCCGTATCAAGACTTAACATACTTATCTCCTTATTTCATATGTTTTCCAATAATAATAGCTTAAATAAAATATAATTTATTAATCGCGATCCTCAGGATTCTTCATGCTGTCAGAGTGATTTTCAGGATACTAATGAGTAAATTTTTTAGAGATTTATTGAGAGTTCAATGAAAAAGTTATAGAACTCGTACGAGTTCTATAACTGAATTATTTATCTGATATGTCGGGTAGCCATGCTTTGATCGTCTAATATTGGCAACTCTTCCGCTGCCACTAATTCAGATTGAAAAGTTAGGGCAGAATAGGCCTTAGGCTCTATTTGAGAGATTGTTGCTAATAGGTCATGCTCAAATAATTGCATGAGTTGTGTTTTATCTGAGGTATTTGTCAGATTATGAATTTGGGCACGAAGTTGATGCATACCCTGCCAATCAAAGCGTGGTTTCTCATCAAAATAATGTTCAAACAGTTCTGAAGCTTGTGTTTTTAGTTCATGAAGTTGTTCAAGTAAAGGTTTATATATATTGATTTCATTAGTAAAATTTATAGATAAATAAAGCTTCGGATGGAATGCAACCATTTGTTTGAAGATATTTTGATGAAAACGCTCCATCAGTGCAATTTTTTCGCTGTCCAATGGCAGCAACCTGATTGAGTTGTAAACATTTGTCAGTGAGGTAAAGTTAAAGGATCTTTTCTCAACAAAATATTGAGATTTACCCTGACAATAAAAAGTTACAGCGTCTTCTAACTGCTGTATGTCACTGAGAAGTGTTGAATTTACCATTTTTCCAATTTACCTATAGTTTATTATTATTCCTGGCAATTTAGTGTACGCATTTTTCTATTGAAGTCAATGTGAGGTTTTGATGCTCAATAACACATTATTTGCAGTAAGCTGATAACCGAATTTGAGAGATATGACTCTTTATTTTAATGACAACTCATTGATACAAAAAATAATTTTATGATGTTTTTAAAAATTAAGTCATAATAAAAGTGAATGGATTTATTTGATTAATCTCATTCAGTGACTATATTTAATATATTATTTTCACAAATTTTTTCGGTAAAGTATTGTTAACTAAGGAGGGTATCCACATGAAAAGTACTAATGAAAATCGAACTTATACTCCTAAAGAGCATCTTGAAGCAGCTGCAAGCCAATTATTAACAGAAGGGAAGAAAAAGGTGAATCAGTTGTATAAGGAAGGGGTAAACAAGGCGAATGAAGTAGAGGGAAACGTCAAAGAATATTCAGATAGCATAGTGAAGAAAATACAGGATAATCCATTAGCCTCTGTTTTGGTCGCAGGAGGAATTGGCTTTTTGTTATCTCGATTAATGAAAAAGTAATGGAAGCCTTAAAACAGTTAGAAGCCCTAATTGCCGCAAAAATATCTGTTATTAAAACAGTTTGCTCTTTAATTAGCCTTGAAGCAAGGCTGGCAGGGTTGAGCGTTTTTCCGTTATTGCTAAATATCTGTCTGCTGTTAGTCGTGCTACTTACAGTATGGTTATCTGTTATGTTCTTAATAGGTTATTTTGCATACTTGGCTTCAGGGTATTTTGTGCATTTAGTTTCTAATCGACTTCTATTATCTTTTGCATTTGTTTTACTTCTTAATGTGGGATTCTTACTGGGATTGCTTAAGTATCTATCATTTAACATAAAGAGTATGAGTTTTCAGAAAACAAGGGAATTCTTTTCGCAAGAGAGTGTTGAGCATGAAAAAATCGAGAAAGCAGATAATAGTACAAATTGAGGTGATGGACAGGTACTTACAATCCCAAAAAGATGAGGTGATTGAGCATAAAGAGTATTTTGCACAAAGCGGAATAGCTCGTTATCACCTAATCACTCCAATAGTCCTTGTTTCTGCTTTTTTTATAGGTTGGAGAGCAGCGCGAATACAATGGAGTGGCAAAGTGACGCACCAAGCAGTAGAAATTGGAGCATTAGCTTTGCTTAACTCTTTTAAAAAAACAGTGGTCTCTCTTTTTACATAATGTAGTGAATTGCAATAAAAATCGCTACTTGGATTTTTCAAAGCGTTTCGTATTGTACTTTTAATCCTTTCAGTGCTGAAAATTTTACTTTGCTCTTATCTTGTTAAGAGAGGGGGCCTTCTGAAATTGTCCAATAATCATTAATTAATTTTAATATTTCTATGATTTTTTTGGAATCTGCTGGTTTTGCAATATACCCTGCAATACATTTTTCGTAAGCCCTTATTTTATCTTCTATTTGTTGAGACGTTGTAAATACAACTACAGGAATGAATTTAAATAACTTATCCCTTTTAATAATATCTAGAAACTCCAAACCATTCATTCGCGGCATATTTAAATCTAAAATGATAAGGCAGGGTCTCCCAATTTCCTTAAGATAGATCAAAGCATCTTCGCCATTTTCACGAATGGCGAGTTCATTGGTTATCTTAAGTTCTGCAAGGGCTCTTTGAATTGCCATTTGATCGATTTGATCATCTTCAATAAGGAGAATTGGTTTTGTTGAATACATTATTACCCCGCACTTACTTTTTCTTTATTTAATGTAAAATAAAAGGTGGTTTCTTGTCCAACTATTGAATTAAACCAAATTTTTCCACCATAAAGCTCTAAAATTTTTTTGGCAAGCGAAAGACCTATTCCCGTAGATGAGTATTTTTCTTTACTTTGTAGTGTTTGGAAAAGTTCAAAAACTTTGTCTTTATATTGTTCATCAATTCCTATTCCATTATCTTTTACAAAAAATTTCCACTCTTTAGAATGCTCGGATACTCCAATTTCTATTAGCCCTTGTTTCTTATCATTGTAAATGATGGCATTGCTAATTAAATTTTGAATTATTTGATATATATGAATTTTTTCTGCATAGATAACAGGAAGATCTTGCTGGATTTTTATTTTAATGTGTTTGGGAGGCATTAAAACCTCTTTAACTTCTTCAATTAATTTATTTAAATTAATTCGCTCAGGTTCTCCTTGAACATGTCCTATTCTTGAATATTCCAGTATCCCATCAATTAAAGCTTGCAGTTTTTTAACTCGGTTATCAAGCAGTTCTAAATAGTTCCTTCCTTTGGAATCTAATTTTTGTTTGTATTCTTCAATAATCCATTCAGATATCGTAGCAATTCCTCTTAAAGGTGCCTTTAAATCGTGAGATACTATATAGGCGAACCGTTCAAGCTCTGCATTGCTCCTTTTTATCATTTGTTCATTATTTTTACGTTCAGTTATATCAATAATAGAGGCTAAAACAAAGATTCCTGACTCTGTTTTTAATGGATTTAAGCCAATTTCAACAGGAAATTCAGTGTCATCGCTTCTCAAGCCATATAAATCACGACTAGTTCCCATTGCTCGTGTTTGGGGTTTCATGAAGTAAGCCATACGATATTTGGGGTGATTGGCACGAAATCGGATAGGTATAAGTGCCTCAATTTTTTGTCCAATTAAGTCTTCTTTTTTATACTTAAACATTTTAAGAACTTGTCTATTGGCAAGTTCTATTTCTCCCATTTTATTTACCATCAAAATTCCTGCTGGGGTCGATTCAATCGCCAACCGGAATTTTTCTTGTTCTTTTTTTCTTTCCGTAATATCAACAACAGACGCTAAAACAAAGCTTCCATCTTCAGTAATTAATGGATTTAAACCAATTTCAACAGGGAACTCAGTACCGTCTTTTCTTTGACCGAAAAGATCTCGTCCTGCGCCCATGAGCCGTGCTTTGGGATTTTCAAAAAAAACAAGTCGATGTTCAGGATGCTTTGCTCTGAATCGTTCAGGCACAAGAATTTCTATTTTCTTGCCCATTAATTCATGTTTCTCATAGCCAAACATTTTAATAATTTGCGAATTTAAAAGTTCAATTTCCCCAGCGCGATTAATCATTATCATTCCAGTTGGAGACGCTTCAACAGCCAACTCAAATCGCTGGGTCAGTCGTTTTCGTTCAGTAATATCTACAACGGAAGCAAAAACTAAAACTCCCTCATCTGTTTGTAAAGGATTTAAGCCAATTTCAACAGGAAACTCAGTTCCATCCTGCCTTAATCCATAAAGATCACGCCCAGCCCCCATTAAGCGTGCCTTAGGATCTTTAAAAAAATCTTCCCGATATTGCGGATGGTTTTCTCTATAACGCGCAGGGACAAGAACCTCTATGGGTTTTCCCAAAAGTTCAGATCGAGTATAGCCAAACATTTTCTCGATTTGTTCATTTACAAGTCTTATATTACCTTGAACATCAATTACAAGCATACCATTTGGGGCAGCTTCCACAGCTAATTCAAACTTCTTTTGCTCAGGGGTTACAAATGGAATTTCTCTGATAATGGACGCTGCGCCTATTACCTTACCGGAATCATCTTTAATTGGAGAGACAGATATGGAGACTTTGATCTCTGTTCCATCTCTTTTCAAGCGAACAGTTTCATAATGATCTATTTTCTTACCTTCTTTAATTTTTGTTAAGATTTGCTGAATCTCATATTTTCTATCAGTAGGGATAAGGTAATCTATTGATAAACCGATAATTTCCTTGGCTGTATATCCATACAGATTTTCAGCTGCTTTATTCCAGCTGATAATTGTGCCTTTCAGATCTTTTCCGACAATAGCATCATTACTGGATTCAATAATTGCAGCGTAAAAAATGTCTTTAGCTGTTGGATTCCTATTTATTTTCATAAAATATATTCATGAGAGCCATTTTGATTGCATTAAGTTTTCAATCTACAATATCTTGAATTCAGTAGTAAATTCAACCGCTAATTCGCAACCCGATTTCTAAAATGAAATTTTATCTTTTAACCATCACTTTTGGGAAATTTTTATACTTGACGAAGAATATAATTTTTCCTAATATTATTTGACACAAAATAAAAATTGTATTTTTTTTGATCAGTCCAAAAGTCCGTATTTTCTTCGATTTATTTAATAAAAAAATGAATTTTGTAGCTGTATATGTAGCGGTAGGTGTAGCTGTATGTGTAGCTGTATATAAAGGAATTTTATTATTTAAATATTAAGGAGATAACCGTGAATCATAAAGCTATTAATGAGTTAATAGAACGCGCAAAAAAAGACCCTAAATTTTTCCATTCTCTTGTCTTTGAACCCGAAAAGGTATTAGGTTCACTGGATAGTTTGGATAGGCACAGTCGAGGAAGCATCGTATCTTCAAATGTAGAAGCACTTTTCGCAAATATACTTGGTCTTGAAGGGTGTGGTAACACTTGTTCTACGAGCTGCGATAATACCTGTGGTCAAAGTTGCGGATATACAACGAATATCACTGCAGCTGAAAAATTAAAAAGTAGCGTTTATTTTTCTCACTCTAAAGACGCGCTGGAAGGTTGCGGAAACACTTGCTCCAGCAGTTGCGATAATACATGCGGCCAAAGCTGCGGATACACCACTAACCTTACTCTTGAAAGAGAGAGAATGACACACGCAGCTGGTGCAGGCATGTGGGAAGGCGGCGGTGCGTTAGAAGGTTGTGGTAATACCTGCAGCAGCAGTTGTGATAATACATGCGGCCAAAGTTGCGGTTACACAACAAGCCTCCAAGGAAAGTTTGGAGGAAACATTCGTTAAAATTGAACGATAAACTTGTTTGGCAAGTCAAGATTTGACTTGCCAAATTTTTCCGAAATTAGCAGTCGTAGTCAAGGAAGATATCATGAACAGGGAACAAATTACCAAATTGATTGACCGTGCTAAAAAAGATCCTGAGTTTTTTCATAAGCTGGTGTTTGAACCAGAACAGGCAGTCAAAGAACTAAAGAAAAAAAATTCCTCAGGTGACGAGATAATTCTACACGCGAATCTTCAAGCTATTGTGCAAGGATTAGTTGGTAAGATTCCTATGACAAGAGCAGATAGTAACAAAACCCCTTATTTTGATTGTCCGCAAACTTGCGGAGAAACCTGTGCAGAAAATACATGTGGTCCTACATGCAGCGTCACAAAAAATGCTAAAGAAAGAAGTCACGTTGCGGCGCTGGAATCAGCGAGATTTGGCGGTGGCTATTTAATATGTGACGAAAATGTAACGTGTTGTTGTACTTCTGGAACTTGTGGTAGCACATGTGGCGGCAGTACGTGTGATGTGACTTGTTCTGGTGATAGTTGTGGCTCTACCTGTGGGGATAGCTGTGGCTACACCTCTCATCTCCAAATGCGGTAAACAAAATTTACGAATCCGTTAGGGAACAATTATGGCATATATTGAGCAAGTTAAGGATCATAATAATTCTTTAAATAACAGTGCAAAAGATGTTGATTATGCAAGTTATCTACGCTCTTTTGCACTGGAAGCCGAATTACGTGGTCCTTGGGCATCTGTTGGCAAAACTGATCGAATACAGGGATGGAAATTACACATCTCCACGATACCCGGAGAGGCAATTCAATTATTGGACCGTATTATTCCTTGCCTTTTAACGCATAAAGTACCTTCTTTTAAAATTGCAAGGGATACCATGACTTTAGGCTATCTCAATGAAGGGGAGTTAGGCAGGACCCAAATAGGTAAATTTATGACGATTTACCCAAGGGATGACAAGCATGCCGTTCAATTAGCCCAGGAACTTGTTCAATTAACTCAAGGTATGCTTGGCCCGCGCATTATCTCAGACATGCGTTTAGGTGATATCGTTTATACGCGATATGGCGGTTTTAATCCGATTGTTAAACGCGATCGCTTAGGATTAATGCGCCTTATGATCTATGCCCCCGATCAATCACTACGAATTGATGAATACCAAGTGCCATTCAAATGTCCTGAAGGTGTAGAGAACCCATTTAAAGATTGGCGTCTTGAAGTAACTCAGAATGATGATTTGCCTGAGTCTGTACACCTTGTCGATGGAAGACCAACCAAATTATTTGGTCCTGGTTATTTAATTTTGGACATCCTGCGCGATCAACCCAAGGGAGGGGTTTATAAAGTTTTGGATTTACGCTGCCAGGATTCTGTCGGATTAAAAGTTCTTAAACAGGGCAAACAATTCTGTATGACTGACCATTACAATAGAGATATGCGCACCCGGTTACAACGGCAGGCTGAACTGCACGCTAATCTTAGTCAACATCTTTCTATTCCTTCTGCTGATGCTTACTTTGAAGTCGAAGGAGATGGTTATTTACCGCTAGAGTGGGTTGAAGGGAGGAGCATTGAAACATTTGCTGTGCAAACCTTAGGAGGGTCTACCTTCGGCACTCTCCCGCTCGACAAGAAAATGTTATTACTCAATTGGTGCCAAAAGCTTTTAGGCGTTGTAAATCAGCTGCATAAGGAGGGCTATGTACATCGCGACTTAACTGCATCCAATATTTGGCTTGCGGAGAATGGAGAGCTTTATTTGCTTGATTTAGAACTATGCCATGCTTTAGACGACCAATCTCCCGCTTTTGGACTCGGTACCGCTGGTTTTATGTCACCACAACAGGCAAATCGAGAGCCTCCAGCGATCGGAGATGATTTATATGCTATTGGATGCCTGATGCTGTTAGTCTTAACCGGTATCGATCCACGCCGCATTGTTAGGAATAATAATGACCATTTGCTCGCTTGTTTACAGGAAATGACCCAAGGAGCTCCGTTGCCATTGCTGAAAGTTATAATAGATTGTATTAGTAGTGACCCAGAAGTACGTCCTTCACTCGAAGTGATTGCATCGGTGCTTACCCAGTCAATTGCAGATTTAAAACCCAAACATGCGCCAACAAAAAATCCGAAGGAACCCTTCTTAACTCAAGAAGAAATACACAATACATTAGTAGAGGGTACTCGAGGCTTATTACAATCTGGCGCTATTCAATCTGAAACGGGTCTTTGGTTATCGGTATCCATAGAAAATGGGGCGCAACATCAAATAAAACACCGCTATAGTCAGCAATATGAATTTCGACGAAGTGCAAATCGCGGTGTGGCTGGAGTTGTATATGCATTGAGCCGTTTGGAGCACTTTGGATTTTTACCTCAAGAAGGCAAGTTACGAATTCAGCAAGCTATAAATTGGTTGATTTCAGATCAATATACCGTTGATAGTGAACTACCTGGATTGCACTTTGGCGCAGCTGGTGTCGGTGTTGCTTTGACGGAGGCGATTTCCTCAGGTATTCAGAGTTCCGATGAATCGTTAATTAAAGTCATTCATACTTGTTTGAATAAAACTGTGGATTGGCCTGATGTTACTCATGGCGCTGCGGGTCAGGGAATAGCAGCAATGTATTGTTTCGATCGGTTGGGCATACCATCCTTTCAAGAAAATATAAAACCGTGTGTTGATTATTTAATTACAAGTCAGCTCGCTGATGGTTCATGGATTATGCCAGAAGGTGTACCTGGAATGTCAGGAGAAGTTTTATCTGGTTTTGCTCATGGTGTTGCAGGTATTGCCTATTTTTTAACTGAATTTTCTGCACGAGAAAATGACACTGCAGCGCGGACAAGTGCTCTACGCGCAATAAATTGGCTACAGCAACAGGCAATTCATCAACACGTAGGGGAAGACTCTCTTCTCATGTGGACTTACAGTACAAAGAATCCTGCTATGTGGCGCTGGTGGTGTCATGGTGGCCCGGGTATTGCATTGACCTTTTTACGCTTCTATGAATTGACAGGTGAAGAAGAGTATGCGGATTTAGTTCGTCACGCATTAAGAATTCATCCTATCCATTTGCGCTATCCTAATTTTAGCCAATGTCATGGGTTAAGTGGATTAGGAGATATTTATTTGGAAGCATTTCGTGTATTAGGTGATGAGGAATGGCTCGAGAGAGCAGCATTGGTAGCGAAATTTCTGTATGCAATGAGACAAACAACAGAAACAGGGGCGTATTATTGGTTAACTGAAGATCCTCATGTTGCCACGGCGGATTTGATGGTCGGAAGTTCTGGAATTCTGCATTTTTTCTTACGATTACTCCACCAAGGAAAACAAATAGGAGTACCTTTATTGCTGAATCCAGTAAACAAATAAGGAGATTAATGATGAATAACCCACAGGTTGGTGAGTTTTGCTGGAACGAACTGGTTACCAATAATGTCATCGCTGCAAAAGAGTTTTATAGGCATGTACTAGGTTGGCAATATACCGAAGAAGCGGTAGGCGATACGATCTACACTTTATTTAGAACGAGCACGGGCGATAAATCAATAGGGGGGATTTTGGAAATACCCCAAGAGGAACAAGATAAAATTCCACCTCATTGGATGACATATATTTTGGTAGAAGGTATAGAAGACACCTTAGCCAAAGCAATAAAGCATGGGGCAACGGTAAAAGTCCCTGCTACCAAAGTGGGTGATTTTGGTTTATTTGCAGTGGTTGCCGATCCAACAGGTGCTCATATCGCGTTTTGGGAGTCGATAAAAAGTTAAAATGCTTCATGAGTACTAAGGTCTGCTTCCCTCACCAAATAGTGCGATCGGAGACCGAGTATCCTCCATCAATCGGGATGATTGTCCCAGTTATGAAGTCTGAGCCACTTGAGGAGAGAAAAACAGCTAAAGGGCCAATATCTTGAGGTTGGCCCCATCTACCCAGAGGTGTTTTCTTCCTGATTTCCTCACCTCTGTCCGTTTGGGGTAAGGAACCGTTAATTGCTGTTTCAAACCAACCTGGTAAAATAGCATTAACCTGGATATTCCAGGGACCAAGTTCTAATGCAAGCGAACGCGTTAGACCTAATATTCCTGTTTTTGTGGTGGCATATCCAATGGAGTTCGGGTGGCCAAACAGAGAATACATAGAGCCTACATTGATAATTTTACCATGATGTTGGGTTTTCATAAGACGAACTGCGCTTTGCGAGCAGAGAAAGACCGAGGTAAGATTGGTGCTTATGAGATACTCCCATTGTTCCAGTGAAAGATCTAACAGGTGTTGATCTTCATAGATCCCCGCATTGTTAATCAATATATCCAGTTTTCCAAACTGGCCGGATATCGTTTTAAAACCCTCATGAATACTTTCTTCATGACTTACATCCATCATAAGTGGGATGAGATCCTGTGTTTTGGCTTGTTTTAGCTTTTCCTGATCTCGACCGCAAACAATTACTTGTGCTCCAGCCTTTCGTAAGGCGAGTGCCATGGCAAGACCTAGCCCACCATTTCCACCTGTGATCAAGGCAACACATTGGTTCAAATTATCTTTTGAGTTCATAATGATGATGCACCTTTTTGATGGCAGTTAAGAATTCATCCAGATCTTCTTTTTTCAATGTGGGCGAAAGCGCAATATCAATATATGATTGAATGTTTCTAAAACTGTCAGGATAAAGATTTGGAATTTCGTGTTTTGCTACATCCTTAAATAAATAAGCCCAGTCCCAAAATCTTCGAACATTGATTTTAGTGAGGTCTCCAAGAGCTTTTGTATCGATCCCTTCTGCAGTAAGTGCTTCAGCAAACCAGCAACAGTCTTCTATTGAGCCATCCAATTCCAACAGTAAATTATCACCAAGCGGCAATGCAGCTTCATTCCAAGTACCACGTGGTCTTAAGCATTTTAAATTTACAATGTTTTGGATGACATAAGTATAATTTTGGGTGAGCAAATTGAGCCGCTTATTGAGTTTTTTTAATTGAGATAATCCAAGCGCACCACGGATTTCATCTAAACGAAAATTAAATACAGGTATCGCGGTACAATCAATGGGGCAAAGTTGATTGGAGAAGTGCTTTTCATAAAGACGTTCATAGGCTCCAGATAAAATAACACATTTTAGATAGAGATCCTTGTTGTTGGTTAAGATAAATCCTCCTTCTCCAGTATTTAATGATTTATCCGATTGGGTACTAAATGCCCCCGCCAGACCGTATGTGCCTAAATATTTATTCTTTAACTTACATCCAAGGCTGGGAACAGCATCTTCAATAACAGGTACACCATGTTGTTCGGCAAGTTCCAGAATTTGGGGAAGCGGAGCAGGAAAACCTCGCATATGGACCACTACTAATGCTTTCATATGAGCAATTTTTTTATCAAGATCCGCTAAATCAATGTGAAGATTATGATCCACTTCGATAAGGAGCGGCTTTAACCGTGCTTGGATAATCGCACTGGGTGTTGCTGTAAAGGAATACGCGGGACATCCAACTAATGAGTCATCAGGCAGCTCAAGAGCCATAAGTGGTAGCGAAATTGCTGCAGTACCAGAGCTTACAGCAAGCGCATATTCAGAATTAAAGTAATCCTTCAGTCCTTCTTCAAATTGGCCTACTTTTGTATCCTTGATTTCCCGGTTGTCATAGCGAAATAACCGCTTGCTTTTAATCACATCCAGAATTAGATTGGTATCCTCGTCATCGATGATAACATTTCCCTTGTCATAGGTTGGCCAAGGTTTTGTGCGAACTGGTGAACCTCCAAATAATGCTAATTCATTAAGGGAAGTGTGTTCTCTTTTTATACTACTCATACTACCTATCTCCATGTTACCACTTAGGATTGTAGTTTTTAATTTGACTTCTTTTTATCAAGCCACAAACGAAAGCGAGCTAAAGTTTTATTCCCCATAAATAACCTGATTGTTGCAAGTACAATAAAACCTTTTAGGAATTGCAACTTAGACCCTTTTCTAATCCAAAAATCGCATTCTTCTCCTTTTGTAAGTACAAATAGCTTTTCGTAGAAGATGATTCTCGGAAAAGGGAGAGAAAAAAAATTATTAATATTTTTTCCATGGGTACCAAAAATAATGGGGCCCATGGGTAAACGAAGCACATCAAGAAATAAGATAAAATAAAGAAATACGACCCAGGAGGCATGTTGTGAGGTTTTTTCAATCCAAAGACAAGTGATTTCATGAGGCTTTTTTTGATCAAAGTTGTAGTCGCTATAGAGCTTCTGCAATTGAGATGGATTCAATGGGAGAAAGGTTCGATAGTTAGGACCTGAGTTGATACAAAAACCTGCCAACATGTTCTCCTCTGAATCTCTAAAAAAAATACGGACCTTGGAGCTTTTAAAGTATTCAAGGTCAGAGCGATTATGCGCCAGGGATGAGTAATGGGTTCCATAGATTTTAAGTAAACTATCATTTTTAATTATTTTTGTTTTAATCATCATCCAGGCTCAAAAAAAACTCTATTTTCAATTATAGGACATATTGTATTATTTTTTATCTAAATGATGTAAATAAGACAATTTATAGTGGGTCACCATAGATACATAAGAACCATTTGAATTTTTTGAAGTGTTATTGCGCTCATTGAGACGACAAGATTTATTATTCAAGAAAATTGCTTAGGGCATGTTGACAATTCCACTGCCTACGTGCCGCGAACAAGTCGCGGCACGTAGGCGGCGGGGATGGATTGTCAACATGCACTAATCTATAAGTGATTAATTAATTTTTTCTAATTCACATGTATTGGAAGAAAACAGCAGATAATCCATTAAAAAATTAGGGATACGTTGCTCCAACCAAAAGTGCCTTTTATCTGCAATAAATCCTACATGGCCTCCATGTGGGCTTAATTCTAAAAGAATATCTGAAGATAGCTCACCAGTACCGGGGAGGATCTCAGGCGTCATAAAAGGATCATCCAAAGCATGAATAATTAAAGTAGGTGTAGCAATTTGAGAGAGATACTGTCTGGAACTGGATTTTTGATAATACTCATCTGCATTAGCAAATCCATGTAACGGAGCAGTGATTTGTTCGTCAAATTCGTATAGAGTTTTTATAGAAAACAGCTTCTGTTTAGAAAGCGGTAATTGGCAATTTATAACATCCAATTTTTGTAAAAAGACGGTGCGTAATTTTTCTAACAAATGTGCCTGATACACACGAGAAAATCCTTTATTTATCTTTTGAACTACATTTTTCAATTGGAATGGTACAGAAACTGCTACGGCTGCATCAATTAAAGATTGGGAGCTTACTTCTCCTAACCATTTGAGAAGTATATTACCGCCTAATGAAATACCCACCACAGCTTTCTTGGTTTTGGGTTCTCTAAATTTCAATACATTGAGAAAATGAGCCAAATCAGTGGTATCTCCTCCATGGTAAAAGCGTGGCAGACGATTTGGCTCACCGCTTGCACCACGAAGATTCATTAAAACAGCTCGGTAACCTGATTTATTGAATGAATTGAACAAGGTGCTTACATATGCTGAATTGATATTACCACCTAATCCATGAACAAGAATAATTAAAGGGGCATCAGTACCTAATCCATTAACTTTCCAGGCTAGATCAATAAAATCGCCATCAGGAAGCTCAAGTCGCTCATAAGAATCAACAGAGACATTCACTCGATGAGTCAATGTCCGATACAGAGTTTGCCCATGTGTATTGGTGAGCCACCAAGCAGGTTTAAATTCACTATGAATGATCATGCTCTGTCCTATTGAGTTGAGACTTATTTGGTCTTTTTAGTATTAGTTTAATCTATAAGTATAAAATAACACTAAAAAGAAATAAATGAGATTGAAGAGTTGTGGTATTAATTACGTTTATCATTGCTAAAGCGATCATCTGCATTTAAATTATCTTAATAAAGGTAACTTTTTTCAATAAAATTAAATAATTAGTTATTGGGGGAAGGAGTATTTTCTTAGTAGGGGGTGTGATGCAAGTAAAGGCAGCAGTAGCATACGAGGTTGGGAAACCACTGGTAATTGAAATGGTTGAGTTGGAAGGGCCAAAAAAAGGAGAAGTACTCGTCGAAATTAAGGCTACAGGGGTTTGTCATACTGATGCATTTACATTATCTGGTGATGATCCTGAAGGGCTTTTTCCCGTTATTTTAGGGCATGAAGGTGCTGGCGTTATTGTCGATATTGGCCCCGGAGTGACTTCTCTAAAACCTGGGGATCATGTAATTCCCTTATATACTCCTGAATGTCGTAAATGTGAATATTGTCTTTCCCAGAAAACCAACCTTTGTCAGGCAATTCGCGCAACACAAGGTCAGGGGGTAATGCCTGATGGAACAAGTCGTTTCAGCTTTAATGGAAAAAAAATCTTTCATTATATGGGGACATCAACATTTGCTAATTATATTGTATTACCTGAAATTGCTGTTGCGAAAATTCGTGAAGATGCCTCCTTTGAAAAAGTATGCTATATCGGTTGTGGTGTTACTACAGGGCTAGGAGCTGTATTTAATACAGCAAAAGTTACTCCAGGCTCTCGTGTTGTTGTTTTTGGTTTAGGCGGCATTGGACTTAATGTGGTTCAAGCCGCGCGTATGGTTGGGGCAGAGCAGATCGTCGGTATCGATATTAGACCCGAACGTCGAGCATTGGCTCAAAAAATGGGAATGACTGATTTTGTTAATCCTATTGAAATTAATAATGATTTAGTGGCATACCTTGTTGAATTGACTAAGGGAGGCGCTGATTACAGTTTTGAATGTGTAGGTGATGTAAAACTGATGCGTCAGGCACTGGAGTGTTGTCATAAAGGTTGGGGTGTTTGTACCATAATTGGGGTTGCAGGGGCAGGGCAGGAGATTTCTACCAGACCCTTCCAATTGGTTACGGGCAGAGTGTGGAAAGGATCTGCATTTGGTGGGATGCGTGGACGTACCGATGTCCCTAAAATTGTTGATTGGTATATGGATGGGAAAATCAATATTGATGATTTAATTACTCATGTTCTTCCCTTTGAGCATATTAATCAGGCCTTTGATTTAATGCGTCAGGGAGAGTCAATTCGGACGGTGCTCACTTTTTAGAGGCTTAAGGAATAAATTAAATGGCATCCATTGAACTTATTGAAGAGCATTTCTGTTTTGGCGGTACTCAACGGGTGTATTCCCATCAATCTGAGGTAACTCATTGTACGATGCGTTTTGGTCTTTTTTTGCCACCACAAGCGCAGAAACAAAGTGTCCCTGTATTGTACTGGCTTTCAGGATTAACGTGTACAGAACAAAATTTTATTACTAAAGCAGGGGCCCAGCGTATTGCTGCTTATTTAGGTTTGGCTCTTGTTGTACCCGATACAAGTCCTAGAGGGGTAAACTTGCCAGGGGATAAAGAAAGTTATGATTTTGGTGTGGGTGCCGGATTTTATGTGGATGCTACACAACAACCTTGGTCAAAATATTATAATATGTCAACTTATGTACATGAAGAGTTACCGACTGTGCTGCAGCAAAAGGTTCCACTCAATCATCGTGCTTGTGGTATCTTGGGCCATTCTATGGGAGGACATGGCGCACTTATTTTAGCCTTGAAACATCCGAATCAGTATCGTTCAGTCTCTGCCTTTGCTCCAATTTGTGCGCCCTCCCAATGTCAATGGGGACAAAAGGCCTTCACAGGTTATCTGGGAACAGATAAGAAACACTGGAAGGAGTACGATGCGTGCGAACTCATTGCAGAGAGAGGATGGCCGCATCAGCATATTTTAATTGATCAGGGTGTCCAGGACCCTTATTTAAAGGAGCAACTAAAGCCAGAGTTATTTCAGACAGCATGTGTGAAAGCTCGGGTGGCACTTAATCTGCGTATGCATGAGGGTTATGATCATAGCTATTATTTCATCGCCAGTTTTATCGAGGATCATTTAAATTTCCATGCATCAATACTCTATGGTAATCATTAAAAATTGGCCGAACCAATTTCTATGATGAGAGGATAAAAATTATTAGGATCTGTTTATATTTCTGCTATCTTGGCCAAGCTGCCCCTGATTTTACGCGTTTCAATGCTCACATCCTTCCTGTATGCTGCGCTCGGTACTCAAAAATCAGATCATTGTGACTCAAGCGAGCGAAAAGTAAACAAACCCTATGGATGGGAGAAAAAAATGAACAAAAAAATTGCTTTGATTGTTGCCGGGCTGATTTTTACTTTAGTGGCTTTAATCCATGTTTTACGCATTATCTATTATTGGCAAGTAACAGTTGCAGGATACAGTATCCCAATGTCAGCCAGTAGTGTTGCCTTAAGTGTTTCAGCTATTTTAGCTATATGGATGTTTGTTGCGGCCGCAAAGAAATAAAATATGCAGGCCACGACAAAAGCCTTAAAAACGTGGAATTAATATACTGCCGGGTTCATTTTATTTGAAAAAAATGAAACAATCTGTATCCTATATCCTCGTAAATGAAGTACTCTTCTACCAAGTAATTTGCTTTATTTTTCTTTGGATTTTATTGTCATGAAAAAAGTATTATGTTTAAGCGCACTGATGATGCTATTGAATCATTCGAGTTTTGCCTATCCAATGCCAAATTCTTTTCCACCTTTTCAGATTGCCGGAAACTTGTATTATGTGGGGACTGATGATCTTGCAAGTTATCTGATTGTTACGCCTAAAGGAAACATTTTGATTAATAGTGACCTTGAGGCAAATGTTCCTATGATTAAAGCCAGTATAGAGAAACTAGGTTTTAAATTTAGCGATACAAAAATTTTGCTAATCAGCCATGCTCATTTTGATCATGCCGCAGGTAGTGAATTGATTAAGCAGCAAACCAATGCAAAATATATGGTTATGGATGAAGATGTGCCTTTGGTTCTATCTGGCGGTAAATCTGATTTTCATTATGCAAATGACCCCAGTACTTATTTTACTCAAAGCACGGTGGATAAGGTGCTTCACGACGGGGATAAGGTGGAATTAGGAGGAACTGTATTAGCTGCTCATGTGACTCCCGGACATACTAAAGGTTGTACTACTTGGACAATACAACTAAAAGATCACGGTAAGCACTATCAGGCCGTAATTGTAGGAAGCCTTGGCGTAAATCCTGGCTATAAATTGGTTGATAATATGACTTACCCTAATATTGCCCAGGATTATAAGCATTCCATAAAGGTACTCGAATCGTTGCGCTGTGATATTTTTCTGGGAGCTCATGCTGGAATGTTTGATCTCAAAAACAAATATTTATCATTGCAGAAGGGTAGGAAGAATCCCTTTATTGATCCGGAAGGTTGCAAAAAATATATTGAACAAAAAGCACAGGATTTTTACACGGAGCTTAAAAAGCAGGAAAATGTTAACCAATCTGTATAACAGCTGAGTTCGCAAAAAAACGGGATTCGCTTCACTGCCCCAGGCTACAATCTCAGAACATTAGAACTAATAGTTTTATTGTAGTCTGGGTGAAGGCGTAACCCGGAACCCGGGTTAGGGCTTCAACTTCAAAATATTCATTCTATGAATTAAGTTCTCGATTCTTACAAAAGCAATCAACTAAATGATCATCGACCATTCCAACTGCTTGCATGTAAGCATACATGATCGTTGACCCGACAAAACTCATTCCTCTTTTTTTTAAATCTTTCGACAAAGCATCTGATTCGGGGGTGGTGGCTGGTACTTCTTGAAGATTTTTAGGATAATTTATTTTAGGATTTCCATTTACAAATCGCCAAACATAGTTGTCGAAGGAGCCGAATTCCTCAACAATTTTCAAGAACACAAGTGCATTCTTGCGTGCTGAAAAAATTTTAAGGCGATTACGAATAATGCTCGGATCCGTGAGTAAGGCCTGTAATTCTTCATCCGTCATTTTTGCTACAGCGTTGGGATCGAATTGTTTGAATGCTTTACGGTATGCTTCGCGGCGTTTAAGTATTGTTTCCCAGCTCAATCCTGCTTGTGCTCCTTCAAGTAAAAGCATTTCAAAGTGTCTCTGATCATTATGTACAGGAATACCCCATTCCATGTCATGGTATTGTTCATAATAAGGCTTGCCGCTTCCAACCCAAGTGCAACGTTTCATGATGGACTCATTATCTCCTATATGTATTACATTTAGCGTGAATTTTATTAAGATGAATTGAAAATTTATCTTATTGTCCTACGTTCTGCGACTTGTTCGCGGAATCCATGCAGGATCTGATTCATACCAAACTTAATCTTATTCTCCAGGTTCTGGATCCCGCGAACAAGTCGCGGAACGTAGGCTAGGCGTCAACCCGCCTTAATGTATGAATTGAGTTTTGATCATAGCGTCTTTAAGGTGAAAAGACTATTTTAATAAGTCTTTTCACTCTACTGTTTTTCCTGAGAAATATCGCTTCGTCTTGTATTTGTTCAGGAATCGCTTAAAATTCACTACATACGATAATATTATATTTGTTTAGAGAATTTCATGTCCGATTTTTATCAGGATTTTAATACACGACGAACCTTCGCAATTATTTCTCACCCTGATGCGGGTAAGACCACAGTAACCGAGAAATTACTTTTGTTTGGAGGCGCAATTCAATTAGCTGGAACTGTTAAAGGACGTAAAGCCGATAGGCATGCGACTTCTGACTGGATGGAAATGGAAAAAGAGCGTGGTATTTCTATTACTACTTCTGTTATGCAGTTTGTACATAATCAGCATGTCATGAATTTGCTGGATACTCCAGGGCATGAGGACTTTTCAGAAGATACTTACCGTACGTTGACTGCAGTAGATTCAGCGTTGATGGTAATTGACGTAGCCAAAGGGGTCGAGGAGCGAACGGTTAAATTAATGGAAGTATGTCGTTTGCGTGATACGCCAATTATGACTTTTATTAATAAACTGGATCGTGAAGGTCGCGATCCTATTGATTTACTGGATGAGGTTGAATCAGTTTTAGGTATTCAATGTGCGCCAATTACTTGGCCTGTAGGCATGGGAAAACGTTTTAAAGGCATATACCATCGCTATGAAGATATCGTTTATTTATATCAACCCGGAAAAAATGCGCAAAAGCAAGATGCGATGCAAATTAAAGGATTAGATAACCCCCAATTGGATGAAATATTGGGCGATGGTGCTCAGGAATTACGTGAAGAAATCGAGCTCGTCAAAGGCGCTTCCCATGAATTCAATTTGGAGGACTATTTAGCGGGTAAAATGACCCCAGTTTATTTTGGATCTGCAATTAATAATTTTGGGATCAAAGAGTTACTGGATGATTACGTTCGTTATGCTCCAGGTCCACAACCTCGTGCAACCCAAGAGCGGTCTGTAGTACCTAATGAAGATACTTTTAGCGGATTTGTATTCAAAATCCAGGCTAATATGGATCCGAAACATAGGGACAGAATTGCTTTTTTACGTATTTGTTCTGGAGCATACAGAAAAGGAATGAAAATCAATCACTTACGTATTGGTAAAGAAGTACAAATTTCTAATGCCTTAACCTTTATGGCTGGTGATCGCTCCCATACAGAAGTTGCTTTGCCTGGCGATATTATTGGTTTACATAATCATGGAACAATTCGCATTGGCGATACCTTTACTCAAGGTGAGCAATTAAAATTTACCGGAATTCCCAATTTTGCTCCTGAGCTGTTTCGGTTGGTGCGTTTAAAGGATCCGTTAAAGAGTAAAGCCTTATTAAAGGGTTTAATTGAATTATCTGAAGAAGGCGCAACCCAGGTATTTAGACCATTAAATAGCAATCAATTAATCTTGGGAGCAGTTGGAGTACTGCAGTTTGATGTGGTCGCTCACCGTTTGAAACATGAATATAAGGTAGATTGTATTTATGAAACAGTGAATATAGCATGTGCTCGTTGGGTTTATTCTGACGATGATAAAGCAATGAGTGAATTTAGAACAAAAGCGCATGATTATCTGGCACTGGATGGGAGCGATGCTTTAATGTATCTTGCTCCAACTCGTGTTAATTTAACAATGGCTGAAGAACGTTATCCCAAAATTCAATTCCATGCGACGCGGGAACACTAGGACGTTTCGCTTCAAGATCCGATGTCCGAAAAGCTATGGCTCATCTTGAACGAAAAAATACGCTGATCAATGCTTAGATATGCTGCGCTTTCTCATCGTATTTTTCGTTCAACCTGAGTTCTAGGTTCAAACATACCCTCTGAACGGTGACTCTGTTGAGCCCAGGATATAATTAGAGTGTTCTTTATAAATGAATTTCTGTGTATATTAAGCAGCAGTGCACATAGCTTTTACTGTATGCGGCCCTAAGTTAGTGATTTCAACTTTTGCGCCCGAATCTGCATTAATCTTTAAATTCTCACCTGGATGGACGGTGATTCGTATCGATTCTCCCGTAGACAAACCGATATCATTAACTTTTCCTTTTTTAGCTAATGCTACAACCAAAAACTCATCCCCTTCATCTTCTGAAGCAATTTTACAGTTTGCTTCTACAGGCCAAAACAGATAATTAAGAAATATTTGAGGATCATTACTAGGTAATTCATATTCAATCGTAACCCCTCGTTGGAGCAAATGACTTTCCATAGAATATGCGTTTGTACTTAAAGATGCGGCAAAATACAACAAGCAAAGTCCGAATTTTCGTAACATTAAATAACTCCATAATGATAATAACTGAACTAAGATACATTTATTTTGTACGTATGGCAAATTAATATTCATGCCTTGAATGGTAGTGCTGTAACCTAAGTGGGATATAGAAAAACCCGGGGAAAAACCCAGGTTTTTTGTGCTGTTTATCCGGATTTATAATGCTTCCAAAGCCTTGGCAATGGATTCAGTCATTACTTTTGCATCACCAAACAGCATGTAAGTATTGTCATGGTAAAACAGATCGTTTTCTACACCTGCATAGCCAGGTGCCATGCTTCGTTTAACAAACAATACATTTTTTGCTTTTTCTACTTCCAAAACGGGCATACCATAAATTGGTGAGCCAGGATCGGTTTTTGCTGCAGGATTGGTTATATCGTTTGCCCCAATTACATAAGCCACATCGCAGCTTGTAAAATCACGGTTAATTTCACTTTGTTCAAAAACTCTATCATAGGGAATATTAGCTTCTGCAAGCAACACATTCATATGGCCAGGCATCCGACCGGCAACAGGATGAATTGCAAAGCGAACTTTGATGTTGCGATGTTCTAAGGCATCAACTAATTCTTTGACTGCATGTTGTGCATGCGCTACCGCCATACCATATCCAGGAACAATGATTACATCTTTAGCATTATTTAAGAGGAATGCTGCATCCTCACCATTACCTTGTCGTACTGCCCGTGATTCATCCGCTGTATTAGCGTGTAAATTAGCTGCTGATGACTGAATGCCCCCAAAAATTACATTAAAAATGGAACGATTCATCCCCACACACATGATGTAACTAAGAATGGCTCCGCTAGCGCCTACTAAAGCTCCGGTAATAACAAGTAAATGGTTGCTGAGTGTGAATCCAATACCTGCTGCTGCCCACCCTGAGTAGGAGTTAAGCATTGAGATAACCACTGGCATGTCCGCACCGCCAATAGGGATAATGAGCAATATGCCAATTAAAAAAGATAAGCCAGCCATGACACTAAAAAGTGTCAGTGTTTGGTTAATAAAAAACAAGGCCAATACAGCGAGTATGGCTAGCGCAGTAATCAGATTAATTAGGTTATGACCTATAAGCTTAATCGGTTTACCCGACATAATTCCTTGCAATTTGAGAAAGGCAATGACTGAGCCAGAAAAAGTGATGGCACCTATAATTAAACCGAGACTCATTTCGATAAGGCTTGCTTTAGCAATTGCCCCTGGGACACCAATATGAAACGAAGCGGGGGCCAAGAAAGCACAGAAAGCAACTAAGACTGCCGCCATCCCCACTAATGAGTGGAATGCTGCGACGAGTTGTGGAATAGCAGTCATATTAATTTTGAATGCAATATAAGTCCCAATTATCCCTCCTGCAATCATTAAGCTGATGAGTAAAGGTTGATGATATGTTGTTGGCATCATCAAGGTTGAGCCTACGGCAAGAATCATACCGGCAATACCCAAAAGATTTCCTCTCCTTGCAGATGCAGGGCTGGCTAAACCTTTGAGTGCCAATATAAAACACACAGCAGATAATAAATAAAATAAAGGAACTAGGGCTGTCATAAGAAATTATCCTTAATTTTTGTAACTATTTTTTATACATACGCAACATGCGTTGAGTTACAACAAATCCACCAAAAATATTAATCGACGTAATAAATATTGCTAAACCGCCGATCCAGGTGATTTTTCCTGTTAACTGGCTTCCTGCAGCAATGAGTGCCCCTAAAACAATAATACTGGATATTGCGTTGGTGACTGACATTAATGGAGTATGCAAAGCTGGAGTGACCTTCCATACGACATAATATCCTACAAAGCAGGCCAAAACGAAAATAGTGAGTATGGTAATGTAGGGATTACCTAGAGTGTTAATCTCATGCACTTTGTGTCTCCTTTATTGCCTGAAATGGTAGATATTGATTTTGATGACAAAGCACTGCTTGCTGAATGATTTCATCACTGGGGTTTAATGTGATTTCTGGAGGTTGGGGTGCGAGCAAATTAATAAGATGCACTAAATTATTGGCATACAGTTCACTTGCAGTAGCCGGAACTAGTCCCGCCATATTACTTAAACCGATGACAGTCACTTCTCCATGTTTTATGGTTTTATTAAGAATGCTGACTTCGCAGTTCCCCCCTCGGGAAGTTGCAAGATCAACGACAACTGATCCAGGCTTCATTTGGTCTACAGTTTTTTTATACACTAAAACAGGTGCTTTTCTCCCTGGAATTAAGGCTGTGGAAATGACAATGTCTGCTAATTTAGCGTATTGATCAATAAGTTCTGCTTGAAGTTTTTTATATTCTTCACTCATTTCCGAAGCGTAGCCACCTTTAGTTTCACTGTCTTGATCCTGACTCACTTCAATAAATTCTGCGCCTAAACTTTCAACTTGTTCTTTCGCTGCCCGCCGTACGTCAAACGCGTAAACTACAGCCCCTAAACGTTTGGCTGTTGCTATGGCCTGCAAACCCGCGACTCCTGCACCCAGAACAAGCACCTTAGCTGGCTGAATCATTCCTGCTGCTGTCATCATCATCGGAATGGCGCGATGGAATTGAGAACATGCTTCTAGAACAGCTCTATACCCTGCCAAGTTTGCTTGTGAGGATAGGCTATCCATGCTTTGAGCACGGCTGATGCGGGGTATAAGGTTCATTGAGAGCAGTGTAATTTGTTTTTCTTTGCACCAGGTGATGAGTTTACTTTCTGGATCATTATCTATATGGCCTATGACCAAGGCACCCTGGGACAGGCCTTCCAGAGTTTTGGGATCAGGCTCATCAATACAAAAAAGAAGATTCGCTTTTCCGAGGATACTTTTTTTATCCTGAATAGAGGCACCGACTTCTTCGTAATTTTGATCTTTGAAACCGGCAGCAAGGCCTGCATTTTTTTCGATGGCGACTTCAAACCCTGATTTTATAAAGTGCTTTGCTGAGTTAGGAGTAATGGCTACTCGGGTTTCATTGTCTGGTGCCAGTAACGTTGCAATCATCATGGTAAATCCTTTTCACCTAAATATTCATTATCCTATTGTAATTTAGATTGATTTTCCAGACTAAGAATGATTTTAAATAAGATGATCAAAGATATTGAAGCTGAGTGCGACGAAGAAATCCCCGGAACTATCCCAAAAATTTTTTTCGCCAACATATCCGAATAAACCTTCCTACGTACTGTAAATAATAATCCCTAAGTAGCGTACTTTATCCGCTGTATCCATAGCAAGTAACGAGTAGGTTTGGTCATTTTGACCTGCGGATCGTCAGTTTTTTATTTAAAATTTCTCTACGTACCGCTTTATGCGCGGTACGTAGGCGAAAAAATTATTGGAGGCTCTTATAAAAAAGTGACAATACCTCAGGTCATTTTGACCCAACTACTCGCTGAGGAATATCTGAATTCAGGTTTTTTCATTTTTTATTTGTTTTCCCGCGTACATTGTAAGCAGAAGTGTGGGAAAATTTTATGATGCTCCTCAGGGGGATTAAAGCGCAGTACACCGTGTGAAAAGTTGTGATGTTACCCTGTTTATGAATGAGAATGATTTAACTTATTAGATTCTTCCTGCAGGCTATCTACCTCTAAAGCCAATGCAATTTGATTGGCACACGATTCCAACAACTGTATTTTTTCAGGAGCTGTGAAATCATTATTTTTAGAGGAATGTACTCTTAAAACACCCACGGTTCCGCGCGCGCCCAGTAATGGAATAAACAGCGCATTAGAAAACGAGAGCGTGTCAGTTCCCAATCCTGCTTTTTGTCCTAATTCAAATACCCATTGAGCGATACTGTATTCCTTTTCATCCAATTGCTCATGTGATTTAGCTCGCGCGCGAACAACAAGACGTCCGTTTTTTGGTAATAAGGCGATAATTTCGCAATGAAAAATTTCTGAAATAAAATTGATCCCTGCCCGCAATAATCTGACTATTCCACGTGTTCTGGATAATCGTCGACTTAATGTATACAAAGCTGATGTTTGATATTCTGCAAGACGCGCAATCTCTGACTGGCGGCGAGTCACTAAGGTTAATTGGCAAATAACGAGTGCTAAAATGAACATTAAAACTAATGTGAAGAAATAATCTGATGTTTCCATGAGAAAACTGTAGTAGGGGGGGATAAATAAATAATCATACGCCAAAATGCTCAGAATAATTCCCGAAATGGCAGGACCTGCTCGTCCTAAGGTGGCAGTAGAAATTATCCCTATTAAATAAACCAGGATTAAACTACTTTCATTTACTAACGGATAAATTAAATAATTAATAAGCGTTGTGATTGCTACAATACTGGTTGATAAAAAATAATAAAGCCAGGGAGTCATTGGTTTTGCAAGAGATTTTTTTCTAGATCTCTTTGTTACTTCGGTCATGGTATAAACATCAATTTCACCACTATAGCGTAAAACCTCATCTGCCAGACTACGAAATAAAAAATTTCTCCAGCGATGACGAATTCGTTTACAGATCATAATGAGGGTAACATTTTGTTCACGGGAAAAATTGATAATCTCTTTAACAAGGTCATAACCCATCAAAATATGAGTTTCAGCCCCCAATTGTTCTGCAAAAAATAAATTTTTAATGGCTTGATTGCGTTGGGTTGTGGATAAATGGGTTCGCGTAGAATCCACATATACAGCAATCCAATCCACTTGCAAACTGGTAGCCATTCTTTTGGCTGCTCGAATCAATTTATGTGATTCAGGACCTGGACCAACGCAAACCAGTATTTTTTCCATTATGGGCCAGATATGTCTAATACCTTGGCCTTGTCTGTATAAAAGCACTTGTGTATTTACCTGCTTTGCCAGAGTCCGTAACGCCAGTTCGCGTAAGGCCATTAAATTGCCTTTGCGAAAATAAAACTCAGCAGCAAGCCGCGCTTGTTGGGGAACATAGACTTTGCCCTCAGCAAGGCGCTTTAACAAGTCTTCTGGAGCTAAGTCCACTAATTCGATGGTATTAGCCCTCTCTATCATGAAATCGGGAACCGTTTCCTGAACAGGAGCATGAATGATTTGTGAGACATCGTCATTGAGGCTTTCTATATGTTGAACATTGAGTGTCGTATATACATCAATTCCGCGATCGAGTAGTTCTTTAATATCTTGCCAGCGTTTTTTATGCCGTACGCCACTCACATTGGTATGCGCCATTTCATCGATGAGAATTAACCCCGGATTTCTTTTTAAGGAAGAATCAAGATCAAATTCTTTGAGTTTTTTGCCATGATAATCAATCGTTATTTTAGGTAAAACCACGAAATTTTTAAGAATTTCTTCGATTTCGGCGCGCCCATGAGACTCAACAATCCCTACTACTATATCCAGTCCTTTGGCCTGCTCTCCCATTGCTTCATGAAGCATGGAATAAGTTTTTCCTACCCCTGGGGCCGCCCCGAGGTAAATTTTGAGTTTGCCGCGCTGTTTTTGTTGCTCTTCTTCGATTACCTGTTGTAATAATGCATTAGGATCGGGACGTTTGTCAGTCATTGAGGAGTCCTTAGGTGATCCAGAGCCAAGTTAAGTTCCAATACATTAATTCGCGGTTCCCCCAAAAGGTGTAAGGTACGTTTTTTTATTAGCTTGCTCACTAATTCTTGAATTTCTTGTTCCGGGATATTCCGCGCTTTGGCGATACGCGGTATCTGATAATAAGCTGCCAGTGGACTTATCTCAGGATCCAATCCACTTGCAGAGGCAGTAACTAAATCAACTGGAATTAATTGCTTGTTTTTTTGATTAGGATTTTCCAAATTGACTTGATGCAAGCGATTAACGCGTTTTTTTACAATTGCCAAAAATTCTGGATTAGAAGGCCCCATATTTGATCCTGAAGAATTGGCGGGGTTATAAGGGTATGGAGTGGTGGCAGAAGGTCTTCCCCAGAAGTAGTTAGGTGTGTCAAAATATTGTCCAATTAATGCGGAACCAATAGGTTTTCCATCACGTAGCACCAAACTGCCATTTGCTTGATAAGGGAAAAATAATTGGGCTAACGCAGTGACAACAGCAGGATAGATTAAACCCGTTAGCAGGGAAAAAATGAGTAGAAACATTAAAGCAGTTTTTATTTGTTTCAGAGCTTCTATAACCATTTATTTATCCTGTTAAACCCAATGTAGTTAAAAGCATATCAATCATTTTGATGCCAATAAAAGGTACGACTAAACCACCTAACCCATAGATCATCACGTTATTTCGCAGAAGTTGTGCTGCAGGAAGGCGTCGATATTTAACTCCGTGTAACGCTAAAGGAATGAGAAGAACTATAATGATCGCATTAAAAATGACTGTGGAAAGCACCGCAGTTTGTGGTGTTGAAAGGTGCATGATATTGAGTATATTCAGTACGGGATAAGTAGTTCCAAATGCTGCGGGTAAAATGGCAAAATATTTGGCTATATCATTGGCAAGACTAAAAGTCGTCAGGGCTCCACGTGTCATAAGTAACTGCTTACCTATTTCCACGACTTCAATCAATTTAGTTGGATTTGAATCCAGATCTACCAAATTACCGGCTTCTTTTGCTGCTTGTGTGCCTGAATTCATTGCAACAGCGACATCCGCTTGAGCGAGCGCAGGTGCATCGTTGGTTCCGTCACCCGTCATCGCTACTAAATGGCCTTGAGCTTGCAGATTGCGAATTAAATTAAGTTTATCTTCGGGTTTTGCATTGGCTAGAAAATCATCCACTCCTGCTTCACCGGCGATAGAAGCAGCAGTCAGGGGATTATCGCCAGTTACCATGATGGTTTTAATGCCCATTTGTCGTAACTGTGCAAAACGTTCACGAATCCCCCCTTTAATGATGTCTTTAAGTCGAATGATGCCCAATACTTTTGGTCCTTCAGCAACTACCAGGGCTGTTCCTCCTTGACGTGAAATAATCTCAACATTGGTTTTTACATTTTCAGGAATGTTGCCCCCTAATTGATTGATGTATTCTTCGATCGCTTGATCTGAGCCTTTACGGATTTGTCGAGTACCGAGATTAGCACCGCTCATACGTGTTTGGGCGGTAAAAGGAATAAATGTTGCTTTCAATTGAGCTAGAGCTCTGCCACGTAATTTATATTTTCTTTTAGCAAGGATAACAATACTTCGGCCTTCTGGTGTTTCATCAGCTAGGGAAGCTAATTGAGCCGCGTCGGCTAAATCTGTAATATCGACGCCTTCTGCGGGAATAAATTCCGTTGCTTGTCGGTTGCCTAAAGTAATTGTTCCTGTTTTATCAAGCAATAAAATGTCGATATCACCTGCAGCTTCAATCGCACGTCCAGATAAAGCAATGACATTTGCTTGAATCATTCGGTCCATGCCAGAAATACCAATTGCAGAGAGCAATCCAGCAATAGTTGTTGGAGCCAAACAAACAAAAAGGGCCACCAGCACAGTGATTGAAATGACCGAACCTGTTTTAGATACGGATACACTGTACATAGAAAAAGGAAGTAAAGTACTGCAAACCACTAAAAACACGATGGTTAACGCAGCAAGTAAAATGGTTAATGCAAGTTCGTTGGGTGTTTTTTGTCGTTTAGCCCCTTCAACTAAGGCAATCATACGATCCAGAAATGTTTCACCTGGATCGGAGGTGATACGAATGATAAGCCAATCAGAAATCACTTGCGTGCCTCCGGTTACTGCGCTACGGTCTCCACCACTTTCACGAATTACTGGCGCGCTTTCCCCGGTTATAGCACTTTCATTCACCGAAGCAATCCCTTCAATAACTTCACCATCACTGGGAATGAAATCACCGGCTTCAACTAATACCAGATCCCCGGCCCGTAATTGCACTGAGGGAATAATAGTGAATTTTGCACCTTTAGATGCTTTTGCTAATTTTTTAGCCTGAATTTCCTGGCGTGCCCGACGTAACTCTTGAGCCTGGGCTTTGCCGCGCCCTTCCGCCATAGCTTCCGCAAAATTGGCAAATAAGAGTGTAAACCAAAGCCACAAACTAATAGCAAGAATAAAAAATGGTGGCGCTTCACCATCCCCTAAAAGTGCTTTTATAAAGAGAATTGTCGTGATAATTGAGCTTAGATATACGGTAAACATCACGGGGTTTTTTATTTGTACATGAGGTGTCAATTTGAAGAATGCATCGAGTAATGCACTTTTAATAATACTAAAATCCCAAATAGAGCGTGATTTAGTATCCATACTTCCCCCAAAGCATCAAATGCTCCACAATAGGACCAAGAGCAAGAGCAGGTAAAAAGGATAAAGCGCCAAGAACGATGACAATACAGACTAATAAAGTAATAAAAAGAGGTGTATGAGTTGCTAATGTACCTAAACTGTTGGGAATCCTTTTTTTCTTAACGAGTGAGCCAGCAATTGCCAGGGCAGGAATAGCGAGCCAATATCGGCTAATTAAAATCAGCATGCCCCCAGCGATATTATAAAAGGGGGTATTGGCATTTAAACCGGCAAAAGCACTGCCATTATTATTCCCCATGGAAGTAAACGCATAGAGAATTTCTGTAAAGCCATGTGCTCCGGGATTGGCTATGGAGCTTCTGCCCATATCTGTTACTGAAGCATAGGCAGTAGTGATGAGTACAATTAAGGGCATAATTAAAACAGAAATGGATGCCATTTTCATTTCATAAGGCTCGATTTTTTTACCCAGATATTCAGGGGTTCTGCCGACCATAAGTCCTGCAACAAATACAGTAAGAATCACGAACATCAACATGCCGTATAATCCGGAACCAACGCCACCAAAACTCACTTCATTTAAATGCATCATCCATAAAGGCACTAAACCACCAAAAGGAGTAAATGAATCAAGCATGGAGTTGACTGAACCATTAGAGGACGCGGTTGTAGCTGTTGCCCAAATTGCGGAATTAATAACGCCAAAACGAGTCTCTTTGCCTTCCATATTTCCTGCAGGATAAAATTCAGATCGAGCTGTAGTATCAATCCCCATTTGTTGAAATGCAGGATTTCCTCTTTGTTCGACTAGTGTGTTAAGTAGTAAACATGGAACAAACAGAATGGACATGGCGATTAATAGTGCCCATCCTTGTCTTTTATCACGAGCCATGGTGCCAAACGTAAAACAAAAAGCTGCCGGAATGAGTAAGATCGCTACCATTTCCAGAAAATTGGTGAGTGGCGTAGGATTTTCAAATGGATGGGCAGAATTGACATTAAAAAAACCACCCCCATTAGTCCCTAGTTGTTTAATGGCAACTTGTGATGCTGCAGGCCCCATAGGGATAATTTGTTCTGATACGCTTGTCGAAGTTGTATTAGAATTGCCTTGGTTATCGAATACCGTTTGACCTGTTCCATCGGTAACAGGTTTTTGGTAGGTAAATGGGTGAGTCAAATTAATTTTTTGATAGGGCTTAAAATTCTGAATGACGCCTTGGGAGCACAAAATGAGTGCAAAAATCAATGACATAGGCAATAGAATATAGAGTATACCGCGAACCGTATCGACCCAGAAATTCCCCAGACTGTTACTTTCATGTTTTACGAGGCCTCGTATGATTGCAATTAATAAAGACATACCCGTCGCTGCTGAAATAAAGTTTTGTACTGTCAGGGCAAACATTTGTGTGAAATAACTCATTGTTGCTTCGCCGCTATAAGCTTGCCAATTGGTATTGGTGGCAAAGCTTGCAGCGGTATTAAATGCAAGTTCAGGAGAAGGAGATACAAATTGTTGGGGATTTAGTGGCAGATAGAATTGGATGCGTTGCACGAGGTAAACGACCAATAACCCTGCTAAATTAATGAAGAGCATGCTCGATAAATAGGTTTTCCATCCCATTTCCTCTTGAGTACGAATACCGCAAAGCCTATAGATTAGATGCTCAAAAGGTTTTAATAAAGTGTTTAAAAAGCAGGGGCGGTCTTGATATACTCGTGCCATGTACCAACCCAACGGTTTGACAAGGAGCAATAAAAAGAATAGATAAAACGCAATTTGTAGGAAACCAGGTTTTGTCATAGGGGTCCATTCCCATATTTAAATTAAAATCCACTGCTTAGAACAATTCAGGTTTGAATAATACAACTAACAAAAAAATTAATAAGCCGAAAGCAATTATTCCACAGATTAAATACATGCTCATGATTCACTCCTTGATAAATAATCATAGAACGCGATTAGCCCCAAAGATAAGCTAAAAAAGAACAGGACAAGGAAAATTAATAAAATATCCATTTGATTGAATGTCCGTTTTGTAAGCATATATTTAATTATAATACTAACTTGGATTTAACCATTTGATTATAGTGGTTATATATAAAAAAAACAGCCGGATAAGTAAGGAATGTTTATATAACTCTTGAGGAGGCATTCAGGCTATGTATGAGCATCATTACTTTCTTAATGATAAAGAAGTAAATAAAAAAGAGCGTATTATTTTAATACGCTCTTTTAGGGAATCCGGATAGACAGTAAGATTGAGTACAGTCCTTTTTACCAAAGTGGACTCCTCCGGAGTGTTTTAGGCTTCTTAGTCATGCTAAGCTTGCTCACGGCACTCTCAATCTGGCTCCTACAGTAGTGATGTTGGCTGAACAATGTGTACTGTCTATGATTCTATGATAGGCCAGTCTTGGGGTTTATGCCACATAATTTCCGTGGTTTTTTGCAAAGATTTCGTTAAAGTTGAAAAAAGAATATCCAGGCCATTGAATTAATAGAATTTTAAAAGGTTGGAGGAAAACAAACTCTGGAGATTACTCTATCTTGAGTAAATGAATGCATTTTTTGCGATTTTCCCATAATGTATTCTTAAGGTCTATGGATCATAATAATGCAAAAAGTTTTAAGAAATAGGAAAGTGATGTTTGATTATTTGAGTGGTTTGGTAAAAGCTGGGTATTACACATTAAAATCAGTGAATCAGGGACAAACGAGCAGCTATGCAGAAATGCAAGAGGCTCAGCGCGATCGTATGAACGCATTTACGGCTTTAATGACTCATATGAGCTATACACCCGCGCAGATTAAAGCCCGAAAGCAGTATTGGTACACGCAAATTCTTTTTTTAATTAATCTTCTTGAGATCCAGCCTGAATTTTTGAAAAGTAGCGAGTTGAAAGAGAAAATAGGCACATTAATCCAACAATTGGATAAGGATGAGGTGCTCAAAGGGTTTCTTCACAATTTGGAACAGCATGCAACGTCCAAACAAAAAACAATTATAGCCCCGGCTAACCAACAGAATAAAGACGATGTTGTGATACAAGGCGATGTCATTCAGCAAGTACGATCTAAGTCAGATGGGGGTTATTATGTGATTGTCAATGATGCAGCCAACTCCCACCGTGATGGTGCTGCGAAATACTCTCAGGGTTCTTTGGAGGAATTATTTAGCCGTTTTACCGATCAAGCGCTCAAATTAGCCCTTCATTTTGATGATGTGCACAAGCTTAATCAAGAGAATGGGTTTTGCAGTTTTCAGGATGACAGGCCCACGATAAATGTTCTTGATTATCAAAAACGTTATCTTAAAATGGTTTTGACCATCATGAGCAAGCTCGTTCAAAACGAAGCGTACCTCGAATCGCCCGAATTTTTTAATGATCTTTTTAATTCATTTCCCGGTCCTAATGGTCTGCCTATTTATTTTGATATGCAGGATAATGCGTATCAAGTACCTGTTGATGATGTTTCTTTTTCTACTCGCCTATTTCAGGACACGAGCAAGTTGGCATCAATTAGCGAGGTTATTGTTCAGGCGCAAACCTCTTCTCCTAACCCTATAGGAGTCACAAGCTACGCAGCGCCTGATTTACGCATTATAGAAACATCGCCACTTGATACTCGATGTACTTCTAACAGTATCTTGGCAAATCCAACTAGAGAAGGTACGTTGGGGTACATGATTCATCATGGGGTCTCTAATCAGTGCGAACAAGCAATCAAAATTGCCAAGGAAAATGCAGAAAAATCAAAACAACCTGTTCATGTTCTTTTTGTATTACCTGGTTGTGGTGCTTTTAAAAACCCTGAAACAATTGCGGCAGCTTATTTTGTCAGTACCATTAAGTTTTACGAAAAACAATTTGCAGAGCATGGCATCTCTTTTAATATTGTTGAATATAATCCTGCGCTCGCAAAGTTATTAATAAAAACGCATGAATCCGTTGGGGATGAGCTATGTGCGCTTAACCAGGAAATTTATAAAATAAAAGACCCATCTCTTAGAGACCGTGCGATTGCTGTAAGAGAACGAATACTCGATCTTTATAATAATGGAAGGGATTATAAGGATTTAAAAGAAATAATCGAGGCGACTACCAATTTATTGAAATGCGATGATGAGAAAAAAATAGATGCTACGGTAGATGATTTTCAGAATAAAGCAAATAAATTTCATCAAGAGAATGAGTTGTTTAGGGCATTGATAAATTTTATTTCACAATTTATCGACATCAAATATCTCAATAAGGATTTAGCTTTAAACAAATCAGCATCGGAACTGCTGGCTTGCTCCACTCAAAAAATGTTCAAAGCCGGGTTACATACAACGCAGGCGGCAAGCGAGAAAGAATCTTTACCTGATAAGAAATTAACTGAGAAGAGCGACAGCCGCGAGAAACTCATTATTAAGCTATCAGAGGATTTTTTAAAAAATTGGGAAAGCCTAAATAAGGCTATAGTGCGATTGGATGAGCATACCTTCGCAACCATTGATGCAATAGTTAATGGGATTAAGTTTCAAGTGGAGCGCGAAGCACCTTTATCTTCAGAGACAGCTAAAGCAATAGGCCACAGCCTTTTTAATATGCTGGAATATCTTCGGGTTGATATTAATAAACCAGAAGGGATACGAGGACAGGAGTCAGAACTAGCGGATTGTGTGGAAACATTGATTCTGGATTATGTTACAAAAGTCTCTGCAGAAGGGGATATCAAAATTCTAAATCGGATGGGTGAGGTACAAAAAATACCAGAGCCGATTTTGTCAGAACAACTACCAACAGACCAATTAAAATTTCAATACACATCTATAGGAATTTATCCAACCTGAGGTATATCTTCACCTGTTCATTTAAACTTCTCTACGTACCGCGCTTTATGTGCGGTATCCAGAACGACATTTCAAGATGCCGCGGAGCATTTCTAAAGCAAGATCCCCTGGATACCGCGCATAAAGCGCGGTATGTAGGCGAAGAAATTTAAGCGCGGTATGTAGGCGAAGAAATTTAAGTGCAGTGCGTAGGCAAAAAAATTAGTGTAGGTTTCTTATCAAAAAACTGTCGATCCATCAGGCTTGCAGCAAGAAGGGACGTTAATTATCTATTCATTCGATAATGTTCACCTAAAATATATAATACACAGTTATGAGTCGCTTTGTTCACAAGCTTCTGATCTTTAATTATATTTTTTAACCATGTCTTTTAATACCGAAGAAGGGAACACCGATGTAAGGTCTTCTCACAGTATAACTTCGGGGACTCTTGCTAGTTTGCAGGAAAATTTGGGTATAATAGAGCTTACCTTGTTTATCGCGAGCAATACCTATCCCTGTCAGATTATAATTTCCTACAATGTTTCTTCTATGTCCCGGACTTTTAACCCATTGACTGACTACAATTTGAGCTGTTTTGTAATTGTATGCAACGTTCTCGGCCGCACCTCCAGTATTTTTAATTTGTGAGCGCAGTTTAGCAATACGCTTTCCAAAGTCTTGATGACCAAAAGGCATGCGATGATTGGCCATGTCCTGAGAATGTTGCCTGGCTTGAATTACCATATGCTTATCCATTGTAAGCTTGGATAAGCCATGTTTCTGCCTGTATTCGTTTATATAGAATAAAACAGTACTTTGCATGGCAGTATCACTATCAATGTGCTTTGCTGGTGCGGCTGCATAAGCACAGGGTAACAGGGCAAAAACGATGGAAGTTATACTCATTATTTTCGTTTTTAAAGACATAAATATTCTCTTTGTTTGGAAATAAAAATTGATGAAATGGTGACTAAAAAAAAACCATTTGTCCAGAGCTTTTATGTGCTAAATGATTGCAAAATAAACCAATAATAACCATTTTGATTTAAAAGTGTTATATGGCTCATTTCGAGAGGCAGGTTAATGGCTTAGATTGGCTATAGCATTCTTTAAGTCTTCAACTTCGCCGGAATAATGAAAGTAAATTCGTTTTTTTGAACAGTCGATAATCCCCAGCGGTTCTTGAGGTTGATCGCCAAATTGTTTAAATATCCAAAATATTCCTTCATGATGCTGGCTGTCTATTTCTTTTAATAAATCCACCATTCTATCTTTTTCCAATGCGGAATGAGGGCAATTCAAGCCTGATGTGCTATGAGTGATTTTATAGGCATAATGTTGTTCTTTCATGATAATACTCCATGCAACTCAATAGAGAAGTAGATCCATTTTGATTACATTATAGCCTAATCTACCTTGAATGAAGCGATAGAGTAATTCGATTTTCTCAAGAAATTTTTTGCCGAAATTATGACAATTTATTTATTAGCAGCGATAAATTATAAGTTAACCGACAATCCCAAGAGTACGGCATGTAATGTAGGGATGCTAGATAATTGCTCTCTTTTAGAATAGGTATCCAAATGCAGATTTGGTCCATTGCCGCTGAATATTCCTTGATATAGTAGGCTAAGATTGGCTAATGCGGTGATTGGATAACCAAATCCTGCCTGTACTTCACCTGCTAATTGAGAAATATCGTTCAAAGGAACACGGTTATCCCGCCAATGCCTGTAGGCAAGCCCACCTTTTAATTGGGCAAAAAAGGAACTACTGCCCAGAGGATCGCTTTTGCTGGTTATCAATAAATCCAAGGTAGGAGCAAGGGTAGTTTGCATGGGAATCCATTTTTTAAGCGCCTCAAGAGTTTCCCGGGGTATATTCAGTTTTATGTGAGTACCCGTTTGCAGTCCTAATTCCAAGCCCAAGGCGATATTTCCTGCAAGCATCATTTCATTGGCTAGTGCTAATCGTCCTATTGGAACACTTTTGTCTCTGGGGGTTATCTGATAATTACCTGCACCAGCGCTTGCAGTAACAGACCATGGCTGATCTTGTGATGTCAGTTTAGGGAAATAATCACCAGCGATTGCATTAAATGATAATAAAATTCCTATTATAATTAATTTCATATGCCATATCCCTAAATGAATTGTTCATAATCTTTTGCATGCCCACAAATAAGGATTTTCAGTTCCATCATTGCAAAAGCACCTATGGGAATATAAAACATAAAAAACGGCAGGTGCTTAGCCGTATGTGCTCAAATCCAACCGTTCGAGTAAACATTCACATGGGAGCCTGATTTATTACCTTCAGTCATGATTTAACTGCCATTTATCAAACTTGGCGGAGAGAGAGGGATTCGAACCCTCGATACGTTGCCGTATACACACTTTCCAGGCGTGCGCCTTCGACCGCTCGGCCATCTCTCCATTTTGGGCAAGCTTATACAGGTCGGATAATAAAATCAACCTCTGGGCTTAAATTTATAACTTATGATTGATATTGTATATACTATGAATAATAGACTCTAAAGACTGTTCAGATACATTTTTATAATGTCTGTGTTACGCTCTATTAATAAAAGGATTGAATCATGTTAGCAAGAACTTTTATTTTCATTCTCAGCCTGATTTTATCAAATTCTCTTTGGGCTGCTATTACCTGTTATTACACTTTAGTTAAAGATAATTGTTGGACTGAGTATGATGTATCTGTAAAGGTAATGGATGCTCTAACTGCCAAGGTGTTAACAACAGTTACTGTGCCTGCTAAAAAATCCTGGACACGTCAGACTTTCTCTTGCGAACCTGGCCAGAAATTAATGTATCGAGCCCAGTTTTCCCCAATTTTTTGGCAAAGTGACGAAGGGAAAAGTTATATTGCTAAAAATTATTGGTCTTTACCTAATACAATAAATCCTGGTGATTCAGCTTGGAACGTGACTGTTTGTTTTGCGAGTGATTTCTCACTCGTTCCTCTTCCACCTAAGGCGTCAGGTAATTGCAGTTGTGATTTTAATGATATTCCAGCAATACCTCCAAAAAAGATATAATGGCATTAATTTTTATCTTTGTGTATGATTCTCGTTACAACATCAACTACTATTTAGGGAAGATTTTTCCTTGTTTTGTTGACGGAGCAACCCATGATTACCCTTAGAAATAAAATTGGTCAAATGTTGTTTATGGGCTTTGAGGGCTATGACCTTCATGACAAAAGTCCAGTAGCTGAGTGGCTTTCCACAGACGGGTTAGGTGGCGTTTTGTTATTTGATCAAGATGCTTCTTCGGGCATATATGGTAAAAATTTAAAAAACCAGACGCAAATCAAACGATTAACGCATCAACTCAATCATTATTCTGCAGAAATAAATTACAAAAATAATGGTTCGCCTTTATTAATTGCCATAGATTATGAAGGAGGATCCATAGATCGATTGTCTCGGGTTGAAGGCTGTATGCCGACTATGAGTGCACATGATATGGCACAATTATCGCCCGAAGCGTTGCAGGCTGAGTTAACTCAAATGGCATTTACATTGAAGTCATTGGGTTTTAATCTTAATTTCGCTCCAGTTGTTGATTTGCATTTACAAAACGAGCAAGGAATTATTGGAGGTTTACAGCGTAGTTTTTCAGCGAATCATAATGATGTAATTCATTTAGCCAAAAAATTTGTTGATGTCTTTTATCATCATGGTATTGCATGTTGCTACAAACATTTCCCAGGCCATGGTAGTGCGGTTGGTGATACTCATAAAGGATTTGTCGATGTTACCAGAACGTTCCAGAAAGAAGAGTTGATCCCATATTACCAATTAGTGCGCGATATTTATAAACCCATTATGATTATGACAGCACATGTGGTGAATAAACAATTGGATAAGCAGGGGCTACCAGCAACTTTATCTCACGAAATTTTAACAGGCGTGTTGCGTGAGACTATAGGCTATGATGGAGTAATTATTGCAGATGATTTACAAATGCAGGCAATTACAGATCATTACTCTCTTGAGGATGCTTTATGTCTGACCATCAATGCCGGAGCAGATATGCTGATTTTTGCGAATCAACTGGCAAAAATTACGGCACCAGAATTGATTGAGGCCATCGAACGTTTGATTTTCGAGCAAAAAATAGAACAGCAGCGCATAGAAGATGCTTATCGCCGGATCATTCGTTTAAAACAGCAAATCAATTGTATCGAATTAGTCGACTAATCGCTTACTGTTTAAAATCTCTTGACGAACATATTGAATGTGTTAGAATATTTCTCTCTGTACATATTTTAATCAGAAAAAATGTAAGGCTATTATGTTAACTCATTCGAATCCGACACCACATCGTTCAACCCTCGCCCACTTTAAGCTTGTTTCTTGTTGTTGCTGCTAATTTAATTTTCTTACTTTTTAACTTCTTTCTTTTTTAAGGATCACGAACATGTGTGCAGCACATCAACAAAAAAAATTCATTTTCAGTACTCCTTTGATTTACGCTTTAATGATCGGTTTGGGTATTGCCAGCGGGATGTCAAACATTGTTGTTTTGAAAGAGACAGGTTTATTGATTTCTGATTTGTTTATTAAGCTTTTCAAGTGCATTAGTTTACCTATTATTTCTTTATCGATAATTGTTACCCTGGCTCATTACAAGACTGATGATGGGTTCATGAAAAAAATTTGGCAGCGAACAATTAAGTATACTTTTTCTACTACCATCGTGGCAGCAGTGATTAGTTGCCTGCTTTATATTTTAATCCAACCCAGTTCGGTTCAGGTTGATCTGGATGCACAAGCAGTCAACTCAGCAAGCAGTTTAGGTTATTTAGGTTACTTGGCGAATATTATACCTACCAATTTATTATCTCCCTTTCTTGAACAACAAGTTATGGGGGTATTGTTCTTAAGTATTATTATCGGTATTGCCGTACGACAAATTCCTGATGAAGAGTCCCGTGAAACCATTACGCGTTTTTTCCGTGGTGCACATGGTATGTTTTTAGTCATGACGCGTTGGATTATCACAGTTATTCCATTGGGATTATTTGGATTTATTACATCAACAGTTGTTCAGTTACGCTCAGGCATGGATATTAAAGGGATAGGCGAATATTTACTGATTGTTGTTTTAGCTAATTTAGTTCAAGGTTTTGTGGTCTTACCTTTATGGTTAAAAAAGAATAAGATTCAGCCTTTTGCAGCAATGCGATCCATGCTTCCTGCATTATCAGTCGCTTTTTTCTCTAAGTCCTCAGTAGGGACATTACCTGTCACAATGAATACTATAGAAAAGAATTTGCAGGTAAAACCATCGGTAAGTCGTTTTGTTTTACCTTTATGCACCAGTATTAATATGAATGGGTGTGCAGCCTTTATTTTTGCTACGGTGATTTATTTAATGCAGAATCACGGTATGCCAATTTCATATGGTACGATGGTTTTATGGATATTCGTTTCCACAGTAGCTGCTATTGGAAATGCTGGCGTCCCTATGGGATGTTTTTTTCTGAGCATTAGTTTGTTATCCAGTATGAATGTCCCTATTGTGCTTATGGGTGTTATTTTACCCTTTTATGGTTTAATCGATATGCTGGAAACGGCTTTAAATGTTTGGTCTGATGCATGTGTGACTAAGATCGTGAATGATAAAGCCATTGCCGAGGAACACGTTAAATTAAAGCCCAGAAAGGTATCTGCATTTGAACCTGAATTAGGTTAAAAAGTATATAACTATGTAGCCTGGCTGTTCGCAGTTGTCTCTTGATCAATCTCTGCTTACGCTCCACGGCTTGTCAGCGGGGTCCAGGTTTTAGTGTAGATATCCTGGATCCCGCGGACAAGCCCTGAACGATCGTCAGTTTTTTAAATTTATCATGTACCACTTAAGTTTCTCTACGTACCGCGCTTTATGCCTGAGAGATGGTCACTTTTTGTGACCATCTCTCAGGGACAAGCCGCGGGACTTCGGAATAGAGCCTGGACTGGTTTTTCAGTGATGCGTAGAAGATTCAGTTGCAAGCAACCAGGGCAGACTACATGTTTACGAAGCGACCTCTGAATAGTTTTCCTTATTGCCAATTTTTCCTGCCCGATTCAAGCATCGATGATTTTCATAGGACTCACAGAAGTGTGAAAAGTATTGTTTCAAGTTCGATACAAATATTTCCTCATTATCCATGAGGAAAATTTTTTCAGGCTGTAGTTCAACGTAATTTGAATCTCTTAAGACGGCTTTATAAATAGAGCTTGCATGTGAAGAAATCCATTTATCCAGGAAAGGGAGTATTTTATCTGGATCAGGAGTAAAGAAATTTTGATAAATATCGCTAAATAACTTATTTTTCATTTCGTAATTGCTTTTGAAATAGAAACTGCTATGGTCTTTTCTATATTCTGTAAAAGGAGGTCTATTGGGTTTTTTCTTCATTCCTGCAGCAATCTCTAAGGAAATGACGAGACCTTTTGCAGATTCAATTTTGTATTGTGTTCCTAACAGATCGGTACCATTGTATTCATTGAGATAGGATTCTAAGTACGTAATTGCTTCATCACTTACAGGGTCAAAATAACTGTTGATAATGAATTGGGTTGCCAATTTGGTTTCTGGATTATAATAACAACTAATATAAATTGCATAAATGAATTTCTCATTTACTATGTGTTGCACTAAGATTTTATCAATTTGATCATTCACCTCATCACAGGAAAACTGCTGACTTTCTATATTCTTCTCCATACGAATGATTTGAGTAGGGTAATCAATGCTGCGGATAAATGACATATTTTGTTTTAAATTTTCTGTTTCGTTAGAGTATGTAATGACATGGCTATTTTTATTCTCCGGATTTTGTGAAATGGCTAATGTAGTAACATCATCCTGAGTCTGACTGAAACTATATAGCGGTATTAAAATGAGGGAAGTAACCAAATAATTGACTTTCATAAAAAACTCCTTTTGTCAGCCCAGTAGTGCGTCTTGCAAAAAGTTAAAAATTTTTAACTGGGTATTTTGAGTATAGATTAGTGGGTGAAAATTACTCTCAATGTTCATTTTTCAGAGGTGTTTTGCATCAGAAAATACATGCCGAATTTTTGCTATACTTTTTTAACATCTACTTCATAAAAAAAGACATCCAGGCAGAATAAAAAAGATAATGTATGCAAAAAATATACGGAACTATTGTTTGGTTGATTGCAACATTATGTTCTGTTTATTCTTTTTGCTTGAACACTGCTGCAGCAGTATTCTCTGACCCAATAAAAAATACACTGCATACCAGTGATTATGGTGCTTCTCTAGCAACCAGTGCGTTTATTTTAGGCTATGCCTGCATGCAAATTCCGGCGGTTATTTTCTTGATAAATTGAACCCGGGAATTGCAGTTAGTGGAGGAGTTTTAGTATTGGCATAAGGGAACATTTTTATTTCCATTGCTGATAATTTGACGGTTTTTACATTCGCTAATTTGATACAAGGAATAGGTGCTTCCTTTGCTTTTAGTCGCTGCAGCAATTTTGATTTCTCAATGGTTTTCCGCAAAAGTTTTTCCTGCATTATTTGGGCGGCCCCAAACACTATAGTATATTTTAGCTGGAGCTCTTCGCTATTATTTTAAAGTGGAATTGGCATCACTTACTTGGAATGAGTTGTATCAACGGCTAGCAGTTTTGGGTGTAAACAGGATTTATATCCAAGTTATTTCAGACATATACAAATAAGACAAATGTGATACTATTTAAACGCATTTACACGGAGATTGGGTCAGTTCCTATTCGTGAACGGACTTTTTATATATTTTAAATTTTAGGGAATAAAATGAAAAAGATATACGCAATCGTTAGTCCAGCATATACCAAGATAGGTGATGGTTTTACGGATTTAGCTTCTTATGTAGTTTCTCCTTTCCACACAGTAGCATTCGAACACGTTTGTGGTTATTCATTAGGTCATGAGGTCTTTTTTTCTGAAACGATAGAAGATGCTAAAAAGACTTTGGAGGAAAAAATCAAGGGTACAAAATCAGATGCTAAAACTGCAATTCAAAAAGCCATTGTGGAATTGGATGCAGATGATGAGGGAAACATCACTGGATTTAGCAAAATTCATACGGTCAATTTTGATAAACGTTTTGAACAAGCTGAAGATAATTTTTTTAAGGCAGTGCGAATTCCTAAATGGAGCGAACGTGCCATTGATGCTAAAAAGGATGTCACACCAGAAGCACTTTCTGAAATGATCATTCAGCATGCACAAAATAAAAGAACAGTCACTGAAGAAGCTTCAATTTAAAAAGCGTTAGCATTGTAGCTTGGGTGCAGCGTAGCGGCCCCGGGATTTTTTTCACCGATTATTTCTCGGGTTACGGCTTACGCCTTCACCCAGGCTACAATTTTGAAAGGATGCACGTTGCTACATCTTATCAGGTAAAAATCCCCCGGCTTGCATCTGCCACATACGACTGTAATGACTCGATATTTTAATAAGTTCTTCATGCGAACCGTCTTCAATAATACGCCCTTTTTCAAAAACCAAGATGCGATCCATTTCGGATAAAGTCGAGAGTCGATGCGCAATAACAATAGTCGTTCTATTTTGCATTAACACAGCCAGACCATCCTGAATCAATTTTTCAGTTAGTGAATCCAAGGCAGAAGTCGCTTCATCCAGAATGAGAATGGGTGCATTTTTTAACATTGCTCTGGCAATAGCGATTCTTTGTCGTTGTCCTCCCGACAACTTAATTCCTCGTTCACCTACCAAGGCATTATATTTTTCAGGAAGCCGGGAAATGAATTCATGGCAGTGTGCTTTTTTTGACGCTGAAATGATTTCTGCATCCGTTGCATCAATGCGGCCATAACGAATGTTCTCCATTAAAGTACGATGGAATAAAGTCACATCCTGAGGAATCATAGCAATGTTTTCGCGCAATGAGTCTTGGGTCACATCGCAAATATTTTTTCCATCAATCAAAATTTGTCCCGATTCTACGTCAAACAAACGGAGAATCAGATTAACAAAAGTGCTTTTTCCAGAGCCCGATAAACCGACAAGACCGATTTTTTGCCCAGGCTTTATTACTACAGATTTATTTTTAAAAAGATGCGCTCCTTCATCATAATGAAAACTTACATTCTTAAATTCAATATGACCTTGAGTGACGATTAGCGGTTGTGCATTGGGTTTATCAGCAATCTCATGTGTCTCTGAAATCAGAGTCAGGGCTTGTTTGCATTTACCTAATTCTTCTGCAAAAAGGACAAATTGACTTGCCAGATACCATAAATTATAAAAAATGCTGATCGATAGTGAGATAATGAAACTAAAATCGCCGATTGATACTTGATTTTTACTGTACATAACGACTAACACATATAAATTGGCAGCAATCAGCGCAATAATACTTACATCCCAAAAAGTACGCATTTTCAAAATAGTCCATTGCATGGTCTGATCTTTATCTGTGGTATCTTGAGCTGTATTTTGGATTAATTTGTTTTCAAAGCTTGCTCTGGAAAACAAACGCAAGTTCGTAATATTGCTTATGCTATCAACAATTTTCCCGACCAATGTTGTTTTACTGGTAGCGAACATATTAGACAGTTCCTGAACCGGCTTGAAATAAACCATTGCAATTCCCAAAAATACAATCGCCCAAATAAGTAAAATTAAGGCAAATACAGGATGCACAAGCAACATACTGATAATTGCAATGATAAGGCCAACAATTTGAGCTGCTGCATCATCGATCGTTGTGAATATCGCTATAGTGCCTGCAGTCATATCAGAAATTTTATTTGATAAACTTCCTGCAAAGTTATTTTGGAAAAAGCGATGTGAATGCTGATTCAAGTAGGCAAACATGTGATTCACTAAATCATAACGGATGTAGGGGAATAACTTTAGTCGGAACCAATCTGAAAGACGCATATCCATGGCAATCAAAACCCAAAGCGTAATGTACACGATGACATTGGGTTTTATCGCATTAAATACAGCTGCTTTATCGCCTGAATATGCAGCAACCTTATCAATAATAAGCTTTAACATATAAGGAGAAAGTGAATTATTAATTCCCCAATATGCAGCAGTAAGTAATAATCCAATAACATACCCTTTATAAGGCTTTATCAGACTGAGGAAGAATTTGCTTAGTGAACTATTTTTTTTATTCATACTTTTTACTCGGTTTTTGTTAGAAGGGCCTGTTTACATTTCGCTAACTTGAGTCAAAATGACCTGATTTTTGAGTACCGAAGCGCAGGAAACAGGCCTATATGGATCGTAATAATCCATCCTTTATTTCATATCCGTCGGTAACTTCAATAGCACTCAAAAAATGAGAATCATGAGAAATCACCATCAGTGCGCCTGGATAAACTTTGAGTACCTGGATTACATGAGCCCGGGTTTCTCTGTCCAGGTTATTTGTCACTTCATCCAAAATAAGTAGTTTGGGGGTAATTGCTGCGATTTGTGCCAAGGAAAGTCTGGCTTTTTCTCCACCGGATAGGGTTGATACCAACGCATTTATTTCTTCATTTTTTCGAAATAAAAAATCATTTAAGAAGCTCCTGATTTCGGTATAGGATTTATCCGTTAAACAACTTATGGCTTCCCATACCGTCTTTGTTAATGGCAGATTGTTGTAGTGCTGATCAAGGTAACCAATCTCATGAGAGTGAGGAACAGCCCAGATTCCTTTTTTTATTACCGATTCATTGCTCAAAATGGCTTTGAGCAAGGTAGATTTACCGGAGCCATTTTTCCCGTGAATCGCAATCCGGTCGCGTGCTTTTATTGAGAAGCTCAATTCCCGTAGAACAGGATTATTGTTCTCATAACCGACAGTACCCTCACTGACTGTCACTAAAGTCTGATTGGTTTCTACCCCGTGCACAGCAAATTTAGGATGAATGACTTCAGGTAAGTAAAGCGTAGATAAGCGCTCAGTTAATTCCTGTTTTTTTTGATTGATTGCACTTTTTTTACGACCTGAAGTCTCTTGGGCATTTCTTGCTTTGCTCTGCGAAACGATGGTAGGCCACTTCCTCTGGAGGATGTGTTTTTCACCTTGATTTCTACTGCTCTTAGCCCGTGCTTGTTCTCTCATCATATCTGCGTGGATCTGTTTTTTCTGACGTCTCAGATCTGCAATTTCACCTTCAATCGTACTACGTTGAATATTGATTTCTCGTAAATAATCCGCATAACATCCTGTAAAGACACGTACTTCAGCATGATCGATATGCCAAATCGTATCTACAGTGGATTGCAATAATTCAATATCATGCGTCACCATAATCAAAGTATTCCTATAATCAGAAAGCATCCTCATCAAAGAGCGGCGATTGTTACGATCCAGGTGATTACTGGGTTCATCAAGCATCAAAAGATCAGGATCCGATACTAGCGCTTGAGTTAATAATTTATGAAAACGTTGCCCTCCACTTAATGAATCAAATTCTTCAATAATTTGCGGCACATAACCTATGTTTAATTCTTTTGGAAAACAGATGTCACCATCAGTTGGCTCAAGTATTCCTGCAAGTAATTTAAGCAGGGTGGATTTTCCAGAGCCGTTACGCCCAATAATCGCAATACGACTGCCATAGACAATTTGGCCGCTAAAGTCCACAAAACATGTTTTATGGGGGAAAGAAAGACAAAGATGTTTCAATTGAATTGGCTTATGCATCATGTAACTCACTTAAGTAGTGCAAATAGGCAGTTTGAGTGTGACTGCTACCGTCATTGCCCTGTGCTTAGGGCGTACTTAAGAGAGAATGTCCATGATGTGTTTAAGCCTCTTTAAATGATGTGCTTGTTTGATATTGGGTATAATAATAACCGATTGCGTGATTATCTGTCAATATCTAGGCAAACCCGTCTTATCGCATAAAACAAAATCCCTACGTTCCGCGCTTTATGCGCGGAATCCAGCTTTTTGTCTCATGCAGAGGGACTGGATGCCGTGCATAAAGCTCGGCAAGTAGGCAAAAAAGATATGGACAAGGCAAACGCATCTTATCGCATAAAACAAAATCCCTACGTTCCGCGCTTTATGCGCGGAATCCAGCTTTTTGCCTCATGCAGAGCGACTGGATGCCGCGCATAAAGCTCGGCAAGTAGGCAAAAAAGATATGGACAAGGCAACCGCATCTTATCGCATAAAACAAAATCCCTACGTTCCGCGCTTTATGCGCGGAATCCAGCTTTTTGCCTCATGCAGAGCGACTGGATGCCGTGCATAAAGCACGGCAAGCAGGCAAAAAAGGGGTAAGCCAGTAAGGAAAAGGGGGTTAGATAATTTCTTCCAGATGAGGGATAAGTTCTTTGCAATGCCGCATTACTCTTTGCTCTTCAGGAGGCAGCTGCAAATAATCTCCATATTGCTGAATAAGAAATATTTCTGCATTTTGCGGAATATTAAATTCTTTAGTCTCAAACGCAACTCGTTGCAAAGGATATATTTCGTCCTTTTTGATTAAATTTCTTCCTACGCAATTATAACCTCGTCCTATATAAGGGCTTTTACTGGTGTTTGCCTGATGAATAATTTTTTGCAAGCACAACTCAAGCAGAGACTTGGGAAAAAAAGAGGCTATAGCCTTATAAAAGGCAGGATAGTGTCCTATTTTTACTTTACTGTATTTAGTACTTAATAAACGTGAGAGCTTTTTAGCATAGAATTTATATCGCTTACGTTGTTTGGGATCTAGAGGCATGGTGTCATAGACAAAAACGTCAATAAAAATACCTTGAATGTAAGGTTCATTACCTTTTTCGTGTTTTTCAATAAAACGGCTGGAGCGATCTCTGATTTTTAAAGGGGTAGCCATATTAAAATAGCCTGGATCGCTATGAACCGTTTGCAACCACATCCAGTTAGGGATTTCTGTAGGTGCTACACGTAAAAAGTGTTCGTAGCTAGCCCGTGGCATGGCAATATCCACATCGTCATCCCAAGGGATAAACCCTTGATGCCGTACAGCCCCTAAAAGAGTCCCCGCATCAAGCCAATAGTCCAAACCATGTTTAAGACAGATAGCATCCACTACTTCAAGCATGGCAAGCATCTTGAATTGAGCTTGACGTAATCTGCCATCTTGAAACGCTGTGTCCGCTGAATAAGGATTTGGATTTTTTGCTAATGCCATGAATTATTTTTCATCCTAAATGACAACAGAAGGATATATTAACAAAATAATTCAAAATCATTAACTATAATGACATAAAAACTTGAATAAATTAGGGTATTGAATTAGTTCAAAGTACATTTAGAGTTTTAAAATACTTTAATTTAATAGGAGAACCATCGTGCAGTTATTTTCAGATATCGGCCCAATGTTAATCCAATATAAAGAAGCGAATACGCATGGTCGACGCACCATGGTGCAGGATAAGATCGCAGAAATCAAGAAACTTTCTGGCCAAGTCACTGATCAGACTCAAGCAAAGACTCATTATAAAGTCTTAGCTTATGCAGCGACATTTATTAATTACGCTGATGTGTTACACCGTATGGAGCATCAGCAGTATTTTGATATTTTATTCGATTTCTATGACATGGAAATGGATAAGCAATTAAGTTCTTGGTTTGAGTTTGGTAAAACTCCAGGTCAAATGAGATTGAAACATCCAATTCGTGAGTATACGCCAGAAATTTGGGAAAAATTTCGTACTGCACAAAAAACTCATTTAAAGAAAACCAATAAATCACATCTTTTTAACTTGGATGAGCTTAATATTGATTGTCCTCCTGCTGCTCAGTTATACCCCATTCAAATTCAAATGGGTGGAAAGCTTGAAAATGAAGCAGTAGATAGAATCCATGTGGATCCACAGGGACGAATTCGTTTTGCGCAACATCATGGATTTTATCTTTTGCCTGGAGGAGGGATGATTGAAATAAGCAATGTTGCCAAAATTGATGATTTACAGCGCAAAATTTTGGAGGAACATTTGGAGGAAGAACATGCAAATCTTTATATAAAAGCAGCTGAATTATATGATCAATTAACTCAGCATGATTTTAATGCTGCATTAATAAAAGCATTTTTAAGCAAGCAAGCACAATCTTTGTCTTCAGAACTGAACGATTGGTTGCGTGCGCAAATTTTAACTCAAGATAGCAATGCGACCCGCTTACAAAGGATAATTAATAAACTCGACCATCAAATAGAAAAGGCAAAGAACAATATGGATGCGTCTTTGGGTAAGCGTTCTAAAGAAAGACAACTGAAAAATCAGCATCTGCTTAAGTCTCTTATTGAATTACGTGCTGTGGTACAGGTTGAGACATTTAAATTAACCTTATTATTTGATGAAGCATTACAATACATAAAGAAAAATACTATTTGTGTTGATATTCAGCAGTATCTGGAGACCCGAGTGCTGGGGGGATCACAAATATCTCACAGCTTTATTATGTGCGGGCAATCATTAGAAGAATGGTTTACTCTGCAGTTTAATGGAGTCGAGGGTGAGTTTGGTGATGATATTTCAGGGTCTGAAATTGAACGATTGACTTTACTTGCAGCATTAAGCAAATTTAGGAGGGTTAAATTTTCCCATATATTGATTGGATTAGCCGCTTATGAGAAATGCCTCGATAACGGAACTTTACGTGTTGAAAATATCTGGAATGAGGCCCAATTTGAAAGAGTACGCCAAGTGATGCTTGAAGAGGCCTCTAAATTTTTGGAGAGGTAACTATTCATATTGCTCTAATTCCTCTACGTACCGCGCATAAAGCGCAGTACGTAGGGTAAAAAAACTTAGGGAGTTCCTCGGATTCGCTGCGCTGAGCCCAGGCTAAATTATTTTTCATAAAAGCAGCATTGATTTATCAAAAATTAAAAACGAAAATAACCCTTCAATTTTTCTCTAGCAATTTATATTTGAAATGAGCTTTCTATGTCAGATGCTTTAAGTCGTTATTATCTACAGGCTATGGGAATCGATCTCTGGGAGTTACGCCAGCCTCATTCTTCATGTGAGCAGGATTTATCTGCATTAGCAAAAGAAGTAGCTGCGTGTACTCGCTGTTCTTTACATAAAACCCGCACGCAAACTGTTTTTTTCCGCGGCAGTGCAAAAGCAAAGCTGATGATTATTGGTGAAGCTCCAGGGTTTTATGAGGATAAACAGGGTCTTCCCTTTGTAGGAAAAGCAGGAAGTTTACTCAATCACATGTTGCAAAGCATTGGAATCGTTGAAGAAGAAGTTTACATTGCCAATGTGTTAAAATGCAGGCCGCCAAATAACCGGGATCCTCAGTTGGATGAAATAACTCAATGCAGTTCTTATTTAGCCCGTCAAATTGAATTGATTCAACCTCATTTGATTTTGGCTTTGGGACGTTTTGCAGGGCAATTTTTACTTAATAAACCACTTCCTTTGAAAGAATTGCGTAATACATTGCATCACTATAATAATATCCCCTTCATTGTAAGCTATCATCCCGCTTATCTTTTACGTAATCCATCCGATAAGAAAAAAGCATATCTAGATTTATTAACTGCAAAAAAATTGCTAGTAGAGACGAATCCCTAATATGAATAGTTCTTATAGAACTGTAGAAGGTATCTTCCCATGAGGAATTGATTGGTTTGTATCGTGACAACCTTGAGCACGCCAAGAATTAAATTTCAGTTAAAATTTATAGCGAAATGAGGCCTCTAGGAGATTTTCAATCGAATCGTTTCGCTGCGAGGCCAAGATCAACCGGGTAAACCTAATTTTGTGACATATAGTCTATGGCCTGAATGAACGCTGCATCAGAACAATTTTTCTTCGGTACATCCGCTTCCTTACACAAACCACCATGAGGCATTAGACCTTTTCCACTTTTCATGCTGGATAATAAATAATCCATTGCGGTTTTATATTCTGCAGGATTTTTTTTGGCTTCCAGTTCAGCGTTCTTAAAACGGGTAGCCCATGCTTTTTTATCAAAAGCAGCGGGCGCTTTCATCCCGCTTGCAAATTGAGGTGCATGACAATTTTGACATGTTATTTCATAGGTATTTTGGCCTAAATTATCTGCAAATAGTGAAGTACATATGGCACACAATAAAATAGCCAGTAGGTTTTTCATTTTTCTCTCGATTCGTGTTATATCTTCTTTAAGCATACTCAAATATTAGCCCAACTCAAGATAATTTTATTTTCTTTATCTGTATTGTAATGCCCGCACACTATTGAAAATAATACTATAATTTACATCAGTATTTACTTAAATCGCAGCATGAAGCATTATTGGATGGAATCAAAAGGAATTTGACATGAAAGGAACTGAAGAAAAGAATGCCCTAACTCACTTAGGCTTGAAGAATCAATCTGCTCCTCCATCTGAGATTAATAATTCCCAATATTCACTCTATAAAAATAAATTGGATGATTTTTTTTATTTTATAAATAAATTGTATCAGGCAAATCTAGGTAAGATTACAATGGGCATGAGTCCTGCTGTAATTGGAACTGCTCATTGTGCCTGGCTTTTGCAATTAGCGCAATCGCCGGGACACTTATTGGCATTGGCTTTTTATCCTCTCCTGCATACCGATGAATTTTTAGCGCATCTGTTGTGTGACAAACAACCAGCTCAAGGAAAAGATGTGCGCTTTCATAAGGAGAATTGGCAATTGATGCCATGGCGTTTGTATGCTGAAGTTTTTCTCCAGATTGAAGAGTGGTTTTGTAATGCAACACGAAAAGTTCCTGGACTTTCCAAGCGCTCAGAACGTACGGTTTCTTTTTGTATTCGTCAATTACTTGATGCTTTATCGCCTTCCAATTTCGTAATGACTAATCCCGATCTTTTTTATGAAACGATGCGTTGTGGTGGCGTAAATCTGATTCAAGGTACAGAAATTGCCGTGGAACATACGCTAAGAAGATTGGCTGGTTTGCCTCCTCCTGGTGCGGGAAAGTTCAAACCAGGCAAGAATGTTGCGATTACTCCTGGAAAGGTAGTTTTTACAAATCATTTGATTGAATTAATTCAATATGAACCAAAAACTGAAACTGTTTACAAAGAACCAATACTCATCTTACCTGCATGGATCATGAAATATTATATTCTGGATTTATCCCCTGGAAATTCTTTGGTTAAATGGCTTGTTGGACAAGGACATACGGTCTTTATGGTCTCATGGCGCAATCCGGATGAAAAAGACCGTGATTTAGGGATGGATGATTATTATCGCCAAGGCGCAATGGCAGCAATCGATGCGGTAAGTACTATTTTACCCAAGACAAAAATTCATTTGGTGGGATATTGTCTTGGCGGGACTCTGGCAATGATTACAGCGGCTGCAATGGCAAGGGATAAAGACAGTCGTCTTAAAAGCCTTTCGCTCCTGGCAGCACAAGGGGATTTTACACAGGCAGGCGAGCTCATGCTGTTCATCACTGAAAGCGAAATCGCATTTCTTAAAAACATGATGTGGGAAAAAGGGTACCTTGATCCCAAGCATATGGCGGGATCTTTTCAGATGTTGCGTACTTACGATTTGATTTGGTCAAAAATGATTGACGACTACATGACGGGTAAAAAACGCGGCATGATTGACCTGCTTGCCTGGAACGCTGATGCTACGCGGATGCCTTATAAGATGCATACAGAATATCTTGAGAAACTCTTTCTGCAAAATGATTTTGCAGAGGGACATTTTCGCGTTGAGGATGAAATAGTGGCGCCCAAGAATGTTCATGTACCCATTTTTGCAGTGAGTACTGAACATGACCATATCGCTCCCTGGGAGTCTGTATATAAAATCCATCTTATGATGCATACCGATATTACCTTTGTGTTGGCAAGTGGTGGTCACAACGCTGGTATTGTCAGTGAACCTAATCATCCTGGGCGCTATTATTCTATTCTTGAAAACAAAAAAAACATGTCTTATATAGGGCCTAAGAAATGGGTGGACAAAGCAAAAAAAAGAGATGGATCCTGGTGGTTTGCTTGGCATGAATGGTTAGTCGACAACAGTTCGCAAAGACGTGTTTCGTTACCGCATCTTGATTCCTCATTACCTTCTGCACCTGGAAGTTATGTGATGCAAAAATAGAGCTCATTGCTCTAATTCGATATCTCATCCCACCGTTTATCCACGGGATCCGGAAGCAGATCTGCGCTAAAACACTGGACCCCCGCGGGCAAGCCGTGGGGCGTAGGCGGAGATATGATCAAGACACAACGGTTTATTCGCGGGGCGTAGGCGGAGATATGATCAAGAAACAACAGTTTATTCGCGGGACGAAGGCCGGAGATATGATCAAGAAACAAACTGTTTATTCGCGGGACGAAGGCGGAGGTATGATCAAGAAACAACAGTTTATTCGCGGGACGAAGGCGGAGGTATGATCAAGAGACAACGAGTTATTCGCGGGCATAGGCAGAGATGTGCTCAAGAAACAGATACTTACTTTCATAAATTGAATCTTGGTTACTGTACTGAGATGTGTTAAATTTATCTCTTAACAATTTTTTTGGAACTCTATGATGAATAAATTCTCAATTACAGCAGCATGTTTTATTATTTCAATTTCCGCAAATGCATTTGCCGGCATGGCTCATCTTAAACCTAACTTTAAGAAAACTTATTGCGGTAATCAGGAGTTTTTAGGCAATAATGCGTCAAAAAGACCTCATTTGCATTGCGGTGAAACGTTTATAGCCTATAAAAAAGCGAGTGGTGATCATTTAAATATCACAGATGCCGGAACGTGTGGTAGAACAGACCTGGTTTTTGATGATATTAAAGCAAATAGAAATGCATTTGCAGATTACCAGGGTATCTATGATGCGCTCGTATCATTTCATCAAGCCGGTTGTCCGAATCAATTAAAATCCTAATAAATACCTGTAACCGGGATCCGCTTTCCTCCACCCTGCCTCTTAATCACATCTCTACCTACGCCCCGCGGCTTGTCCGCGGGGTCCAGTGTTTAGCGCAGATCTCTGGATCCCGCGGCCAACTCCGTAAACAAGAACTGGGACGGGACATCGAAATAGTATTGGGCTGATTTTTTAAGCGATGAGAAGAGGATTCAGTTCTTAACCCAAGCTACCAATAAGCAATTATTCAAATAATTTCAAAACATTCTCAGGCGGACGCCCAATAATGGCTTTGTCTTTATAAGTAACTATTGGGCGTTGCATTAATATGGGTTCTTTGAGCATCGCCTGTAACACTTGATTTTCATTATCCAGGGACAATCCCAGTTCTTTAAAAACAGGCTCATCGGTTCGTACAAAATCTTTAAGTGCAAAGTGAGCCTTTAAGTTTTTCAATTGTTCTAGATTAAGCGGGGTTTTAAGGTATTCAACAATAACCGGCTTTACCCCTTTATTCTGAAGAAGCTCCAAAGTTTTTCTTGATTTGGAGCATCGAGGATGGTGATAGATTGTAATTTCTTCCATATTGTTTAAGTTTTGTTGATAAATTTGCACTATAGCATGTTTTTTGTATTTTCCCCTTATTTTAATTTTGGGCACGGATCTCGGTGAGCAATGTAACCTGTCTGTTTGCAAACAAGATTTTTTCGTGCCCACATAGAGCCTGCCTGCAGCTGAATCTTCTACACATCCCTGAAAAATCAGCCCAGTCTATTCCGACGTCTCTCAGGCATAAAGCGCGGTACGTAGGAAAGCAGTACGTAGAGAAATTTAAGCGGTACGTAGAGAAACTTAAGTGGTACATGATAAATTTAAAAAACTGACGATCGTTCAGGGCTTCTCCGCGGGATCCAGAAGATCTAGCTAAGATACTGGACCCTGCGGACAAGCCGCAGGGCGTAGCAGAGATATGATGAAGAGACAGCTGCTTGCAGCCAAGGTGTCAGGTTGGTACTTGCAAATTTTTAAGTGATATTACCATTAAGCGAATAATCGCTATTGACTCCCAGACAAAACTTCTTTCTACTAACCTTTTGATCCAGAATTAAGTAGAATCTTATGCAATTTTCTATTGTCCCTATTCAAGAAAAACATATCGAAGCATTTTGGTCCGCGGTTGATAGTGTAGCCCGTGAGCGTAAATTTTTAGCTTTTTTAGAAGGACCGCCCATCCAATTAACTAAAGATTTTGTTTTAGATCATATTAAAAATAATTGGCCTCAAGTTGTAGCAATGCATCAGGATCAATTAGTGGGGTGGTGTGATATCAGTCCGCTTGACCGGCCTGTATTTGCTCATGTTGGGTCTTTGGGAATTGGCGTCATTGCTCCCTATAGAGGGCAGGGCATAGGTGAGGCATTATTAAGCAGGGCACTGCAGATGGCCCAGTTAAAAGGGTTAACACGCATAGAACTTACCGTGCGCGAACATAATAAGGCGGCAATTGCACTGTATGAAAAATATGGATTTGTAAAAGAAGGGATACATAAAAATGCGGTGCGGATCGATGGGGTATATGAAAACCATATTTTTATGGCTTTGCTTTTTGAATAGTCAACGAACTGGTTTCTTCTTGAGTTTCCCGGGTTACGCCTTTACCAGGCTACAGGGTAATGCATGTTAATGAACTACTGTAGCCTGGGTGAAGCGAAGCGGAACCCGGGTTTCTTATCAATTTAGACCGTATCTTGTTTGATATTCAGGAGAACTTTGGGTATCGCTTAATTGTTGATCCAAGGAGGTTTTTAAACGTGTTAATTCGTTTTTCATATCAATCAAAATGTTTTTTACGGGCTTAAAGGTTTGGGCATAAAAGCTTTCTAATGCATATTGATTTAATGCTTTAATTTCATCATCAAAAATTTGATTCACTTGTTTAAAAAAATCATTATCGTTAAGGTTTCTTTTATTGATAAGACTAATAATCCTATCTTCGCTTCCAAAAAGGTTATCCAAATCACAGAAACAGTGATCCAGGAGAATGATCCCGATTTTTGAATCCATTTCGGTTCTTTCATCGACAGGAATGGCTTTAATCTTTATTTGAAACATATCAAGACACTCGGTTTGAAATGGTGAGAGTGAATCTTTAAGTTGCGCTTGAGTATTATTTAAAATGTTTAATAACATTTCTTTACAGCTTGGCATAATTTCCATCCATAGTTAAGTTAAATGCGCAAATCATAACATTAGTGAATATAATTTTCACTTTAATCCACAGATGGATTTTCAAATTTTAGAATGCGGCTGTTCTGCCTTTTTTCGTACCCATAATTTTATTTAAAAACTCTTTTTGTTAATCAATCCTTAAGCTTGCTTGTTTTACACTGATAAAAAGCAAAGAAGGAGATTACCATGTCAAATAAAAAACTAACTGAACGTTTGAACTATGAGCTTGATGAACTTGGGGTTCCTGCCTTAATGAAAGAACGCGTTCAAGCGTGTTCTAGGATGTTCGAATTGCCTAAATTTAAAATCGAAGCGTTATTGCACGGTGTTGCTTTAGATGGAACTACCATGCAAAAAATTGCTGATGAACTTGAAGTAAGCACCGATTGGTTATTTGGAGCTGCTCAAGAAAAGACAAAACACTAATCCAACAATAAGCTGTAGGTTGGGTCATTTTTACCTGAGGTATCGTCAGTTTTTCATTTAAAATTTTTCTACGTACCGCGCCTTATGCGCGGTACGTAGGCAAAAAAATTATACATCCATTTGACCCAACAAAATTAAAAGTGATTGCAAGGACAATCCAAAAGTTATATAAAAGATACTTAAAGGAAATATGAAGCAGTCTAAATCGAATCTCGAGGAATAATCATACCCGGAGCGGTTTATTTCTTTATTAATCAAAGAGATTAACAAATTACGAATCTTTTCAAAAAATAAAAAGAAAATACCCTTTTAAGATGGATAGCATTGCTACGTGTTAAGCAAAAAATATTCCTCAAAAAGCAAAAAGCCCATATTAACGAATATAATATGGGCTTTTTGTTCTAACGAAGCAACCTATTTAGTAGGTCCTCTGAGTGGGGTATCTACATCTGGCTCATGCTCTATCTTCACATTTGTATTTAGAATTTCCTTAAACTTAGCTTGTACCTTTTCATCTTTTATAAGGGCAGATGAGTCAAGAGTTGTGTCAAGAACTAATCCTCGGGGTGCTAGGTGAATCCATTTCATTGCACTATTAAACTTGTCTTTAATATAGTTCCATAAAGTGGGTTCTGCAGCCAACCTTTTATAATTCACTTTCATTATTTCTGAGCATGCCTCTTCAAACTGCCCTAGTATTTGTTGATATCTTTTCTTTTCAGGATTACCATTAGTTGCTTGAGCAAGCGCTGCTAACTGTTCACCTAGCTGGGCTGCTGCGAGCAATCTTGCTTTATCAGTTCCTAAGCCTATTTCTCCTTCAAAACTATTAAGTGCTTCAATAAGTTCAAAAACAGCTTTTACTGAAGGGGGTGTGTTCCTGTGTATATGATGTTTTGCCTCCTCCAATTGACCACTAATTTTTTCGTTTTTCTCAGCTTGTACTTTTATCTGAGCGGCTTTTAATTGTTTCCAAACACCATGCTTTCCCAAAAGGTCACTTAAGGCTTCTTCTTTCTGTCTTTCAATTTCTTCTTTCTTTGCTTGCTCTTCCTTCCTTTTTTCTCCTTTTTGAATAGCCCCATGGACTCTTTTTTGAAGCTCGCTACCCTCATAGGGCTCTGATTTTCCTACCTTTTTTTGGGGTTTTTCTGCTGTTGTCTTATTTAAATGTTTGGACATAACTTCTCCTCTAAGTGCTTAAAAGTTCGCACTATATATAATTATAAATCATAGGGGCTTAAAAATACACATATTGATACCTGGCCACAATTTTTATTATGCATATATTTTAAAACAATTAAGCTTAAGGCTTGATTAAAAAAAGATCTTTTCCATGAAATTTTTTGCATTTGAGATCCCATTTTGTTAATCCTGGAATTGAGAAATCACATGACTATTGGTGATTTTCATAAAAAAATCACGAATGAAGCCTGAGGTAAGCGCCGATTGGTTGTTTGGAGATGTACAAAAAAAGATAAAGCACTAACCCAAAAAAACAAGCAAGGTTGAGCCTTAGCCCAACCTACATTTGCTCTCATTATTATATTTTCTTTGGGTTGAGTGGATTATCATTCTCTAGTTCATCCACCATATGATGACCTTCTTGTTTTACCTTATCAAACTTTTCTTTGAACATAGAGCTTTTCGCAAGGCCACTGCCTTCTACATCAAAGCGCTTCTTGATATCCGTATATTGTTCAAGTACATTATTTACCCATGCTGCGATTTTATTCCATACACCAGGAGCTGCCATTATTTTGACTTGATGTTCATGAATCGCATCAACACTTGCTTTTGCAAAAGCATAAACTTCTCTATTTAATTTACGCTGATCTATTACGTCAGCACCACTCATAACATTATAAAATTTTTGTGTATTTGTATTAAATGTATCTCTAGCCTCTACAAGTTTATCTCTTAGTTTAATTGCTTCTGCAAGAGATTTTTGCACATTTTCATCTGGACTCTTTTTGTAACGTACATCCTTTTCCAGTTGCCCAATTCGAGTAATCAACTCATCTACAGCGGTACAAATTTCTGGTTTTTCAATAGCTTTATCTACTTTTTTCTGAACTGTTTCTCCAATATCGTCTATAAATTCGCCGCCTTTTCTTTTAATCTTAGCCCACGTACTTTCTTCACCTTTATGACCACTCATAATGTATCTCCTCTAAAAAAATGATTCATTACTTTTAATTAAGTATAACAAATTTAATGCATGTTGTTTGAAATTTGAATAATATTTATTTATATCAATTCATTTTTCATTTGAACATGCTTCTCTTTTATGCATGTTTTAAGTATATAACACGAATGCTTAAGATTTGATTAACAAATTAATTTTTGTACAAAAAAAACTCTGTGTGGGAAAAAAAATCTGATTTATCAATGCTTAAGATTTGATTAATAAATTAATTTTTTTACAAAAATAACTCTGTATTGGAAAAAAATAAGGTTTATCAAGGAAAGAAGAAAATAACCGCTGATTTCAAAAAGCATTTAATATACTCTTTTCATCTAAAATATTTAGCTTGGGTGCAGCATAGCGGAACCGGGGATTTGTAAATATGCATAAAACTTTTTAAACCCAGGTCTCGCTATGCTGCAAAAGCCTATAATTAGTTACAATTATTGTTTATGACGCAATGTACCAAACTGGTTGCAAAATGATAATTGTTGTTTTGGTCATGAATTACTTCCCAATCAAACACTCCTCCAAATCCTGGATAAGTTCGCGGTGGAATATAAGTCCCACAACTTGATGGACTGGCAATCCCGGTGCGTAAACACTGGATGGCGCGTTTGATTGTGCTAATCACTGCTGCAGGTGAACCATCGCTTTGTCCAGAGGCATTGGGTGCAGGATAACCAAGAACCACTTGGGAAGGATTAAGATAACTGATGTAAGGTTGGAACCCTGTTTGTTGTCCTGAACTGGTGACTGCAGGCCAATTTTCTAATAAATCAGTGGCCATGGCTACAGAAGCATTAGGGCTGCTTGTATTGTTTGGATCATAACAAATTAAGTCGATGCCAAAAGTACACCCTGCGTTATACATTTGAATGCCAACCCATGCCAAAGATTGGTGGGTTTGCATCACTAAAGAGGCATAATTTCCCCAGGTTGCATCAAACCCTGACGTGGCGGCAATGTTTGCAGTTTGCGGTGTCAAAGTAAGCAGCAAGTTCGGATGATTGGTATGCATTGTATTGATAATATTGGCTAAAACAGCAATATCACCAGTAGGATTGGTAAATGTTCCCCCTGTATTCAACCCGCTTTCAATATCAAAATCAAAACCATCAAAATCATATTGGGTTATAAGGTTTTCCAATGAACCAATAAAAGTTTGCTCGAATGCCGAAGGGGAAGGGGCAGCAGATACTACCTGATGGAAATTGACTGTGGTATTGGGAATACTGGTTAACGCACCGCCTAAAGAAAGCAATACCTTAATGCCCGCGTTATGCAGTGATTGAATGTAACTTGCAGATACCGTATCGAAGGCGGATGTAATTTGTCCAGGAGTTGTCGTACTGAATACGCCAAAAGCAACAAGGATATGGGTATAACCTGCATTCGCCAAAGCAGTAGCAGGTGGAGGTGTTTGCCAGCCGGGCAGGTAGCCTATAATTCTGCCTCCAGTGCTTGTATTTTGGGTATAGGTAATGGTTTCGGTAGCAGAAGAAGAAGCGGTTAATGGTTGGGGGGAATAACTGACTGCATAACCATTCACTGCGGTTGCACTTACTGTATAGATTGCTCCATCAGTTAAGCTGACATTACCTGTTCCTGCTCCATTGCTTAAAGAAATTGGTGCCGCTACAGGCGAACCATTAGTGGGCGTAAAAATTACATTAATAGAGGAGAGAGAAGAGGGGGCTCCCGTGACCGTAACAGGGATACTGTCCTGGGCGACTTGAACGCAATTATACGTCAGTTGCACTGTTGGGGCAGAAATTGCAGCGGTAGCCGATGTAGGATTAAACATTGGGGTGCAATTATATCCATTATACGTTATTGCCGGAGTAGAAAAAGAATAGTTGACTCCATTGGCTAACTGGCTGATTACATTAATTGTGTTCCAATGAACTTGCGCATTGGTTGCACTCTGATTATCCATACGGGTTAGGGTTACCGTAGGAATGCCGGTATAACCAGATAATTGTGCGGGTAATGCGGTTAAGGAGATGTTGATGTTCCCAGTTGTTTGGCTTGCGGTATAGGTAATGGTAGAGGAAACAGTGGTACCTGCGGACACGGTTAGGCTTGCAGGATTTGCTACCCCTTGATAGATGATGCCGTTGCTGCTCGCAACATGAGTTGGTGAAACGGTATAAGTTCCTGCAGCCAGGCCAGAGATAAGTTGTTGTCCAGACCAGGGAACTTGTACGCTGCTCACAGTCTGTCCATTTACAGTTAAATTCACTAAAGCATGGTTTTGCGATACGTTGGCAGGCTTTGCTGTAGCGTTAATTAAAGTGATATCGCCTGTAGATACTGAAGAATTTAAATAAACAAGGACACTATTAGCTACGTAATCTGCAGTGGGTGCCCCGTAAATAATGGTAAAAGAGCTTCCTTTAGGCAATTTGCTGTTGGCACCCGGATATGTAGGAAATTGTAACGAGAGCGAGGATAAGTACGTGCCGCCACTTTGGGGTTGTGATGTAATTTGCAAATTATTAACCGGATAAGATAATGGTGAGAAATTTCCCCAAAACGATGTGTTCAGATTACTGAGATTGGAAAATGTTATTGTAGAATTTTGAAAATCTACTGTTTGATTGCAATTGTTGGTTAGTTTTAAGGAAATTGTTTTCCAGCTACTTGTCCCTGTTGCGCTGAAACCGCCTGTGATGCATGAGGTTGGTTGAGGCGCCACAATCGGAGTTTTGGCAAACCCATCATTTAAGAAAAACAAGAAGCCGAATAAGAATCCTATTCTTTTCATAAATTCCCTTAATTTTCATTAGTTATTGGTAAGTTTTTAACAATAAAGAGCTTTAGAGTTTAATGCAATATTTTTTTATCCTACGCACCCCATACGCCATCCCCATACATACCCCACGCGCCATCCTCCTACGTACCGCGCTTTATGCGCGGTATCCAGAAAGAAAATTTTGGTACCTCTGAGTTCGGTTCAAAAGATAGAACTACTGGATACCGCGCATAAAGCGCGGTACGTAGGGGAATGTGTAAGCGGTACGCAGGGGAATGTGTACCGGTACGTAGGGAAAGGTTAACCACAGATTTCATGATAAAGATCACGCCACTCTGGATTTAAATCTTCAATTAAATTCAATTCCATTGTCTGGACCAATTTTTGAAACGCTTCTCCCGACGAGCAGCTTCTATATAGGTTTCATGAGTTTCATAATAGACCAAAATATTAACATTATAATTCGCTGTAAATCCTGGTATCACTTTATTTTTGTGCTCCCAGACTCGTTTAATCAGGTTAAAGGTTGAACCGATATAAAGAGTACCATTACGCTTGCTTGCCATAATATAGACATAAAATAATTTCATTTTCTTCCTTGTTATCGAGTTTTGGACTCTTTTCGATAATATCATTTCGGTTGAGTAAAAAGAAATTATAAGTCCTTACTTACACTCTTCATGCCTAACAGAATCTCACAAAATGCTCCACCTACGTACCGCGCTTTATGCGGGGTACGTAGGTGAAAGAATTTATAGGCTACTCTCAGTTCATGTTCGCGGTTTTCAAAAACTTAAAAAGTAGTTTAGTTGTTACATAATAAATTTTATAAAACTTCTACGTACCGCGCTTTATGCGCGGTATCCAGAAGGAAGTTTTGGTGTACTTCTGGGTTCTGTTTCAAAGATAAGATTTCTGGATACCGCGCATAAAGCGCGGTACGTAGGGATATGTTTACGTGATGGATAGGAAGAAGGAAAAAATTTTTTGTGAAAATGGAGATTGGAGATCCCCCTAAAAAATTTCAGCTTTAAATTGAAGGATCCTTATCTTTTATTTTTAACCATTGCTCATCCGCTTTTTTGATATTTCCTGCACTATCTTTTGCCCAAATATTTTGGATTTCTTTATTTAAATTAAGATAAAGTTTCCCATTCACTAATTTCCATGCAAGAGGATCACTGATTACTTTATGGCCGGCTGCTACGCCATAAGCACAATAACCTCCATAGGCAGGCAGATATTTTTCAGGATTTGCTGCAAAGGTTTTTTTATTTTCTTTGCTTGCAAAAATGTAGGCCACACCATGATGAAATACGACATGGTTTCCACTTCCTCGTACGGGTCCGCTTTTTTGTTGATAAGATACGAGATCATAACCTTGATCCCCAACCAGACTGATTGAACTGTTGGTTGCGGCGATTAAAGACAGCGGGAATAACACAAATAAAAAGAAAGAAGATAAAAAGCGCAAAGGTGAAACATTCATGTTTTATAACTCCCTGGCTGGATTATCTAATAGTATAGCTCCATAGTTCAGTCAATTTGCTTCTGCCGGGGACAATCACTTAGTGGAAGTCATTATAATCCATAGCCAATAATTGAGATCCTTTTCTATGACTCTCCGAGAAATCAAGCAATTCAGGTGGATTTTTTTCACACCACCGAATCGCAGCAAGTGTCGGCAGCGTGTCCTTATTGTGGTGCGAAGACCATTGGGCATGCTCTAACAATAAACTTGCTGCATAGGTTTGTGCTAATGCAAAAGCAAGCTGTCGTGCTCCCGCTTGTTGCTCTTCGTCACTCATCTGCGGCATAGACTGAATATAATTTTGCAGTTTTTGAAGGGTGTGCTGAGTTTTTACTTGAGATTGAATGAGCTCTTTGCTGTTAATATGGCTCAATCGTTTTTTGATGTCTTCAAGAAAAAAAACTGCCGCATTCTCTTTGTGCATAGCGCGTAATACATCGAGGCTGAGAACATTGGTTGTTCCTTCCCATATGGATAAAACTTGAGCGTTTCTTAATAATTCTGGAAGCCCTGTATCTTCAATATAGCCAGCTCCGCCAAAAGCTTCTAAGGCTTCGCTCACTAAGGCAATTGCCTGTTTTGCCGTATAAAGCTTTATCAGAGGAGTCAAAAGCCTCAGTAGAGCCCGTTCAATTTCGGTTGCTTCACCTAACTCCTCCTTTCCCAAGAGTTCAATGGCATGAAAAACCAGATGGAATGCTGCGGTAAATTCTAATTGCATCCTTGCTAATGTTTCCAGATGGAGCACGTGCTTTGACAAAGTGTGGCCAAAAGCAACACGCTTTGTTGCATAATCACGAGCAAGCGCAAGAGCACGACGCATGTAACCAACGGCACAACACGCATTATATATGCGTGTAATATTAAATAGAGAGGAAATTTTTTTAACTCCATCACCAGCATTTCCAACTAAGAGGGCAGAAGCATTCTCCAATGTTAATTCTGCTGTAGGTAAGGCGCGAGTACCTAATTTATCTTTTAGGCGATTGATGCGAATGCCATTGAGTTTTCCCTTGTCATCCCGGAGTTCCAGATAAAACAAACTAAGTCCTTTACTGCCTTCGGGAGCACCTTCAATACGGGCAAGAGTCATGGCAATTTGGGAGGTTGTAGCAGAAGTAAACCATTTAACCCCGCTGAGACGAAAATGGGAACCATCGGGTCTGGCGATGGTTGAAGTACCGCTGACATCAGAGCCTCCTGTACGTTCAGTCATCCATTGTCCTGAAGTCCAGAAACAGGCCGGATCAGAAGAGGTTAGATGAGGGAAGGCATGTTTTTTTAAGGATTCATCTGCATAAAGCTCTAAGGCACGCGCAGCTCCATCGGTCATTGCTAGAGGACACGTATAGATTGCTGATGAAGGATGAAACAAATACAATTTGGCAAATTGATGTATGCGTGATAATGCACCATGTTGCCGTTCATAACCTATGGCAATTAATTTTTCCTCTGCTGAGATTTTGTCAAGCTCCTTCCATGCTTGGGATACTTCAATATGATCAATGCGTTTTCCCCAGGGATCATAAGGTACATGCCTTGGGGGAAATGCTTCAGCTTCTTGTCCTAATTGATAGATATCTTCAATGACTCGTTGACCAAGACGATGCAATTCCGGTTGAATTTGCGTCAGCATGGAAGAAGGGAGCTTCCATTCCAGATAAGTCTGTAAAACGCGATCTTCATCATATTGATTGCCCAAGCGGGGAGGTGTTTGAAAAAAATCACTCATCGATCTATTCCTTTAGAGTTTACTTCTTTCTATCTTAACCGGCCTCAATGAAGGGGGCAATCTAGAAAACTTTTATCCCAAAGCGAAGTAATTTTGTTATTCCTACTTACTGAGTTTTATACGCGGTATCCAGGAAATCTTGCCTTTAAACTCAAAATTAGAACTGAGAAAAATTAGGAAGTTAGTTCATTTTTAACTTCTTATTTGAGTTGAGTGTGCATTTTAAACGGTTCATCGACTTATGTCACGAACGGAAAAAGAGTTTTTGCTTCACGATAGCTCTCAAGCTACACTGTATCTTTTTATGTAGGGTAAGCATTGATGAGATCACATAATCTTTTAACCTGGGTGCATCATCTTTTCTTGTTTTATAAAGAAAACGTATTTAGGAAATTATTACCAATAACAATCGTTATTGTCGTGTATGCTGAAATAATCCTTTATTTTTTTGAAAATGTAGCACGCTATAATTTAGGTCAATTCCATCTGATTTTTAGCTTTATCCTCACCATAATTATTAGTTTCAGGGTAAACACAAGCTACTCGCGTTGGTGGGAAGGACGAATTTTATGGGGTTCAATTGTCAATAACTGTAGAAACTTAGGTTTAAAATTCGAAGCTTTTATTGGTTTGCATGAATATCCTGATTTTTATGAAGCGTTGAAAAAATTACCGGTTATTATCAAATCCCATTTACGTAATGAAAATAAAGCGATCCAAACGGAGTTGCTATCCTTATGTATTCATGAGTTCGACGGAAAAAATCCGGTACTTTTGGTAACCAAAAAAATGTATCGTATTCTGAATCAATTGCGCCAAGAAAATAAATTGCAATTGGAGCAATATCTGGCGTTGGACATACATTTAGCCAATTTGATTGACTTGACTGGAGGTTGTGAGCGTATTGCAAATACCCATATGCCGCCTTCGTTTGCTTTTTTTGTGAAGCAAGCATTGCTTTTTTATGCCATCATGTTCCCCTTTGGTTGGGTAGATACCTTCGGATTTTTGATTATTCCAATGATGGTTATGATCGTATATATTTTGTTAGGTTTGGAAATGTTATCCGAAGAGTTAGAAGAGCCTTTTGGTAAAGATGATAATGATTTGCCTTTGAGTACCATCACAAAAAATATTGTTCGAAATGTAGAGCAAATAGCTGAATCCTAAATAAGGTTAAGAATTCGACATACTATATACAACGTATGGTATGCCGTTGTATGCTCTTGAAAAGTAAAAATATATAGGTTAATTTTTTAATAAAAACAATTTATTACCTATGTGTAAGTAATTTCTCCATAAGGACAAATTACCTTTTCCTACGTCCTGCGGCCTTGCCCGCAGGATCCAGAACTCTAGGCCAATTCGCGATTTCTGGATACGGAAAAGCAGTAGAACGTAGGTTGAGTTTTTCTTCGGACTATTAAGAAGTTATTGGTATAAAATCCAATATAAATTGACAGTATATCTTAAAAATAAACTTCCCTGACGTCGCAATGTTCGTCATGAGATAAGGAGGCTCGAATGGTAAATAAAAATACACCGAATCACGAACACTGCCATATACATCCAAATAAACGGATCTCCTGGACTGCTGTTTTTGTTGGTGCCCTAACGGCACTGGGTCTTAGCTTTTTATTAAATCTTTTGGGAATCGCTATTGGGTTAAGTGCCTTTAAAACGATGAGTAATGGATCTGTCATCGTGGTTGTGGGTGGTTTGTTGGGAATAATTATCGGTGTTGCGATCTCCACGATTGCTGCTGGTTATGTCGCTGGCTATTTAGGGCGATTGTATTGTCCTGCACGTAATTTGGGGATCATTTATGGTTTTACGACATGGGTGTTGGCTTTAATCTTAGGGGCTGCACTGATAGGACTTTTGAGTCAATATGTAGTGACCTATACCAACTCCGTTTCTCGCACAGTAGTGGCAGTTCCAATTACAGTGAATCAAATTTCCACTCCCGTTGGTACAACCAAAATTTCTTCTTTAACAAAAAATGGCCAAAAAGAGGCTGTAGTAGAAGTCAATGTAACTCCAACAAATCTTGCTTCAGGAGCACTCATAATTTTTGTCCTGTTTCTCCTGGGAGCTATATTCACTTGTGTTGGTGCAGGTTGGGGAATGCGTTGCAAGAAAGACGATGATTCACTTTAAAAAAAGTATATCCAAACTGTATTGCCTACATTTGAGTAATGTAGGCAAAATATTCCATTTAAAAAGGGCAATTAAAATCGTAAGGAAATACTACTGAAACACTGTTCCCCGAACCATTTAAAATAACGGGCCCTGCTTTTAAAACACATTGACCAATAGCCGGTCCTTGAAACAAAGTTGGTATTGAATAAACGGTTGCGCTGATTGTCAGAGGAGCTGGAGAGCAGGGCAATCTATCGATAAATTGAGGGGTTTTTCCACCGAACATCGTGAGGGACTTACTTAAGCCAAATTCATTCGTTACATTAAATGCGACGTTTTGATTAAATTGTACGGGCGGAGTGGCCACAGCAACTTCAACTGTACAGCTCAGATCCTCATTTGCATAAGCAGATAAGTTAATCATGCAAAGAGTGGCCATAATCATTTTTTTCAACATAACAAACTCCTAATTTTGGATTATTATCGGGGTTTAACTGATGGGCTACTCGTTATAACAGGCACCAGAGAATAATTCATTGTTTCGTCAATGTCTGCATAATATGGATATCATGTACCATAAGGTAGGTAAAAAATATATCAATTCAGAAAAAAAGATAATTTATAGTGTTTTTTATGAGCATAAAATGATGCAAATTAATGAGCACAAATGTCTGTTTCCATTGAATCAAAATGGCCGGGCACCAAATCCTGACAGTTTCTCACAAAATCGAGACAGGAAAATACGTTTCTAGAGACTACAGTTTTGCCTAAAAGGCTGTAATCCCTTGCATATTCTGTCATCCCTGCCTGCGCAGGCAGGGATCCATCCATCAAAATAGTTCATAACTCAAATTAATCTACTGATAGATGACAGAATATGCAAGACTCGAGATAGAGCGTTTACTCCTTGGATACAGCCCCTATTTATGGGAAAATTTTTTGAACCGGTCTGCTATCTTCGTTGAAAATTAGTTAGAATGATGAGGGTGAATATAAATTAAAGGGAGATAATGACCAGAATCATTCTTAATAAAAATCGATTGCTTGCTCGACTTATTCTCATAGCTTTTATTGGGATAGGTTGTATGGTTCAAGCTTATGCATTTTTTCCTGGGAGCAGGGAGCAATCCAATACAACTTCTATTGCTGCTCAGGTCAAACCAAAACAAAATCAGGAAATCATAGTATTAATACATGGTTTGATGCGTACTTCCCTCAGCATGTTGCCATTAAAAGTTTATCTAAAAAGACAAGGTTATCTGGTTTATTCCTATAATTATCCTTCTGCAAAATACAGTATTCAAGAGCACGGGATTTATTTGAATCAGTTTATTAAAAATTTATTAGAAAAAAATCCAGGTGTTAAAATTAATTTTATTACTCATAGTCTCGGAGGCATTATTACCCGAGAGGCACTATCCAGCCTTTCAGCAAAACAATTAAAAAATATTGGCAGTCTTATCATGCTGGCTCCACCAAATCAAGGTTCAAAACTGGCGAAGCTTTCTACTGAATTGTTTCCCATGCTTACTTTTCCAATCAAACCATTGGTTGAATTGAGTTCTGATCACGCTTCATACGTACATCATGTATCAGTACCACACATTAAAATAGGGATCATCGCAGGACGCTATGATGCGAAAGTACCACCTGAATTTGCTCGTTTAGGACAAAATGAGCCAGTGATTGTTAATTCCAGTCATACTTTTATTATGAATAATGCAAAAGCGAGGCAATTAATTTTGAGTTTCTTAAAAAACGGAACTTTTGCACCAGTAGCAGCAGGACCTAACTCTAAAAAAAGTGGATGAAAACTGCCTGAAAAGAAACATAAAAGCCAGGCTTCGGTTCATTAGACTTCTTCAAAGAGTAGTGGCAGGAGATATCGAAGTCACATGAGAATTCGAGCTATCGACGAAGCAAGTCTCCTCTGGAGTGGACTTGCCGCAGAAGTCTATTATCTTTCGTTCCTAATGTTACCAGATCGCCATCGCCATTTTCAGATCCTCTTCTTCTTGATCGGAACCCCAATCATAATCTGTTCCTTCATCATAGCCTCGAATCATGGAGCTTAACGTACGGATAATGAAAAGAATAGGATGGATGGCAATACTGACTACACTGAGCGCAGCACCTACTATATCATCGACAAGATTTAACGCATGGCTTGGTAGACTGGGCCAACAAAAGGGATTTAAAAGAAAAAATGGAGTAGCAACTACACGTAATAAAAAAGCAGTCAAGTCATACAGGGCACGAAATATATGACAGAAAAAGCTGGTAAGTGCATCAAGATGAAAGCCAAAATTATAGTAAGGATAGAACTTAAATTCTGCATAAATTGCAGCGGCTGCTGTATATGTGGCATTAAAAAAGGTACTCAGAATGATTCTCCTGAGAAAACAACAGAGCGCCATCTTATCTCATTTTTTATTAGAGTGCTATGGTTTGACTTCTTAACCCATAGGAATTATTTGCAGTGCAAAACAAGTACTTACGTTAGTAATTTTGAAACAATCCATTTTAAAGCGGATAAAATGGATTGTTTCTTTTAAAGTGTGGTATCTACTGTTTTTAAAGACCTAAACGATGTGTTCCAGTATTTGTTTTCTCAAAAATGAGTTCAGAAATTGTTTTACTTAAAAGTTCACGCACAGCTTGTTTTTTTTCTGGAGTTATCACCTCAGAAAGTAAATCTTGATACACGTTATGCTCATCGCTAAAGGTGCATTGACAAAAACCATTGATTTCTCGAAGTTGTTGGCACAGATAGGTAATTGAATCATTGTGTTCGTTATTAGGTAACGCTATTTGAAATTCATTTTCAAGCTCTTCAGCTTCAGCATAGGTTGCTAAAAGTAATAAAGTATCGAATATCTCAAGACGTTTCGCTTTCTCCAGTTCATCAGGGGTTCTCTCAAAGATATCGCGCATCGAGTCAATAAACAGTTCTACTTTATCTTTCTCGTGCGCAATTTTTTCCAGTAAACGAGCGTTCATTGTATCTTCCTTTTGATCTATAAATAATTTATATCGCATTAATTTTTCACTTTATATATTATAGATGCAAGTTGTCTTTTAATAATCTGTTGTCGCTTACTGATATCTGCCGTGTACTCGATTGGGAATCAATAATTTGTTCAACCATTAAATCAATATCTTCATGCATCAAACATTCTTTCTGAACTGCTTTTAAACTACCGTGTTGTCCATACAACAAAAACATTTGTAATAAGGGTTTTTCAGCTGTATTTTCTCGTATTTTACTTTTGACTTGTTCTGAGTCGAGGATTTCCATAATTATCTGCCCTTTTTCCTTTTTAACTGTTAAACAGGGCTTGTTATTTTCACCATTTAAAACAATTTTAAATCCATAATCCATTACTGCGAATAATGAATCAATCTGAAATTCAGGTCGTTTTAATTTGTCTAAAAAAAGATGTTGATCACTTTTAGCTTGAACATTCACTCGTGCTTTATTGAAAAAAGAGGCCAAACACATCAAGGAGCCTTTATCCTGATTAATTGTTAGCGTCTTTTCTCCATGCGTATCTACAGTAGCAATCAATGGAGGAGTTGCTCCACGAGGTATATTGGTATTATAAAATGCAATGGTTGTATTAGGGGCGCAAGAAATGAGTAGGTTGATGCTTGCTGTCTTATGCATATGAAGTAAACTGGTTGTGTTCACATAGCGCCCTTTATCTGCCGAACCACTTTCCTCTTGTTTTGCCCTATCATAAGAGCGTTTAACGGCCAAAGACATATCATCCAAACACGCACAGACTACAACAGAATTATTATTTTTTTCTATTAAAGCTTTTTGTGAGGGCTTATAAGTCACGCCGTCTATAATTACATTCGGTCTTTTATTTTTTTGGGATAAAACTCGCTCTTCAACGAGTTCGCTGATCAAATAAGCGCTATCTTGTGTACGGATAAAGACTTGATCGGTTTCCTGTTTTTCAAACATCTCCGTAAATGGCATAAATATGCCTCGATAATCATCTGTGGCTAAGGAAACATAATCTTTTCTTTGTTCTCGCTTAATATATTGATTGGAAATAGTACTCTTACCACTCGCGGCTGGACCTAAAAAGACTAAATGACGATTATCGGCAAGTGAATAAACTGTTTTCTTTTGCAGCTTACATTGTTGAGTAAAATGGTCCAAATTGTTATCCAAGAATTCGGACATCATTTGGTTTACCAATTGCTTTTGGATTTTATTTTTTGCCATGATCAAACATGATTCGAATTTCAATTGATATTCATAGCTGTCTTTACTCAAGGAGGGATATATTTTTTCCATCCTTGCATGTGCATTTTCTACACAACGTTGATGTAGATCTTCTCCTTCCAGTAAAGTGTAAATTCTTGACCAATTAGTTATGAGTTGTAAATAATGAGAGCTTGATTTCAAAATTTCATGAAATAATTTCTGTGCAAGCTCGTTCACTTCTTCAGTATCAACTCGGTAATCTGTAATTAATCGTGCAGAAAGATGAAGCATCAATGCAGTTTGTAATTTGGGTACTAGCACATCAGTTAACCACTCTTCATGAGCGGCATTGGCATGCGCGAGTTGTTCCTGAATGTCACCTTCCATAAAATTAGGCTGTAATATGCGATTATATGTTTCCTGTAATTTTCGTTCCTGAAGACTCCATCGATTAAAACCTTTGAGTGTTATAACATGTCGCATATTGAAGTGTTCAACAGCAGTTTCCCTCACTTTACTTAATCTTCCAGGAACTAATTTAAATGCACCCTCAGGTGGAGCCAGTTCTTCTCTATGTTGCATAATGACTTCTACTTCAGGACGCAATGTTTCTAATGAGAGCGTTTTATGGCCTTCACGAGTATTACGCGTGATCCGGATGCTATGCAATTTTTTTCCATAAGGATTTGTTTTTTTAGCTGATGAAGACGATTCTGTTTTATGAAGGGAAAGAATATCCAGTAACGGCTTTTCCCCAGACAGATGGAGTGCTATCCTCTGTTCTTGTCTGGGAGGCGTTGGGAGCTTTACAGGTTTGTTGGATGCAGGGGGGGAGCCATTTTTCTTATTGTAAAATTCAATCCCTGCATGAATCACTTCTTTTGTAAATTCACTTATACCTTGGATTTCTCCATTTAAATTCCCAGGAATAACATCAAGTATTTCATTATCTCGGTTATAAAGGATTGTCATGACATAATCATGAGGATTAACATGCGTATACGCAATTTCAGCTAATTTTGACTTACCTACAATTTCTGCAAAAGGCTGCGAGTGAAATGATTCTTTACCACGAACGATATAGAGAATCTTTACATCGTTCATACCACCAAATTTAAGGGCTACATCAAATTTATCTGTAACTGATCGTGTCCCCCCAATCCCTGTAGTTGCCAAGGTAACAGCAGTTCCGGAGCGAATTTCATGTTTTTTAACATTATTTTCTTGTCCGGCTAATAGATGACTGTCAGCAGAATATTCACCAGTCCGGGTCATTTTCTTGGCGAAAAATACTGTTTCTTCTAACGAGTTAGTTAGGTGCCCCCCTCTAAAAACAACAGGGGCTTGCGTCATATTTAAGTGATCATTTTGATAACTTTGTACTGTATGATAATGGTGAACATCCTTTTTAAGATATGTTGTCAATTTTCTTTTAACTTGCTCTCTAAAAATAGGAGAAGGAGGTAAAACAAGACCCGATTCATTTGTTAAAAATGATAGGTTGTTTTTGTTTTTTACGTCACGAGCAGCAACAAAATTTCTATCATTCACTAATCCATTAACCAAATCGATCAAATTCAATTTCCAAATTCTATCCACATCCCGACTGTCAGGGACATATTGAATTAACTTATCATCGGGTGCAAGGAATAGGATTTTTTTGATAAAATTTTCAAAATTGCCGGCTGTTGAAGGGAACTCCTCTCCAGGTTGCAGAAGTGGAGTGCTACCATAAAATTTTTTAACTTCTTTTAAATGAATGATCAGCTGAGCTATTTTCTCATCTAACTCCTTATCTTTTGCATTTGGATTATCATCAAGGCTAGCAATTAGTGCAGTGATTTCCTTCATTAAAGTACCAACAGCATCAATCTCTTTTTTAAATTCTTCATTTATTTCTGCTGGCTCTTTCATTTGTTTTATCCAAGCATCCAGAACTTGGTTATAACGTTGACATGCTCCGTCAACCAAAAGATCTTTTAATCGCTCTAGATTTCCCTGATTTAGCCACTGATAAAGAGTAAATTTATATCCTTCATCTTTAACCAGATCGACTGCTGGTAAATGAGATAAAAATAAGCTGCTCCCCACATCATTTTCCAAAAAAGCGATTCCTTTATCTCTTAATGCTACAGTATTATTCCGTGCAATATCTCCAGTATGGCCTCTTTGAGATGTGATTTTCAAAAGCTCAGGTAAATGGCTTCTTAATTCTTCTTCAGTAGTTTGTTCATTTACAATAAAATTGCACTCACTGAAATTAATTGTTGCGTTAATTTCTTTGCCGCTTAGATCAACGACCGTATAGTGTAATGTGTCAGGGAGTAATGTGATATATAAGGTATTGGTTTGCAGTGGTCTTGATTTAGGTGGTTGTAAACTTAAATCATAACTCATTGCATTGAAAAAACTTAAAAGTGACTGACTATCAATTTCTTTAGGCGCTTCTACTTGGCTACTTTTTATTCTTCCCTTATTAAACTCGGAGGCAATATAATCGGTATATGACCGGAGAAAAGATTCATATAATGGTTCATTTGCCATAAAAGCAATGAACTGATAATAATCATCTTCTTCTGTTATCTCGTCGAAATTAGGAAAACTCTTGGTTAATTTTTTCTGTACATACAAAAATTGAGTGAATACCTCGTCAAATTGTTCCAGGGTGAAAATTCCTGCCGAGGTTAAATGTTCCAAGGTCAGTTTGGTAGATTTTTTTGCGGTAATATGTAATGCCAATTTTTGTACAAACAAAGCGTAACGTGGATTGCTCTGTAATTTCTCTATCGCTTTTTTCAAACGCTCCTTATTGAACTCCTCAGCTCCTATGTGCTGAATCACTTCGTCTTGGATATTAATCTTTTGTTTTTTAGCATCTTGAAAAATAACGAGAGCAATTTCTGGGGCAATATTATCCCATTGATAAATGACACCCTCTGTGGTTTGTTGCTGTGAATAGCTGGTAGCAGATAGACCAATAGCGCTACGTAAAGTACGATGATACTCATATCGTGACAGATCTGTATCAGTCAGCGAATCAAAGTTTATTCGTTGTTTTGAGTATAATCCAGGCATATTCGTATCAATTGTATAATTGGTGAGCTAATAATTTATAGCACAAGATTATTAAGGATTAATGAAGTGATTATTAAGATTCTTTATGATTTCATAAATCAAATTGTATAATCAAAGAAAATAAGTGATTTATTAAACCAATTACTGGGGAACATTTAGCTCCGGAAACAACCATATCAATCGTACGATGGACAATAAATTGATTTTATATATCTCTAATGTCTAATCAGCAATACTGGGGTTTTGGATATGCGTATGACTTCCTCAGCAATACTGCCAGTAAGTATATGATGGATTCCGCGACGACCCTGAGTACCTATAACAATTAAGTCGGCGGACAATCCTCTTGCTTCATCAACAAGTTTTTCGGCAATTTGTGCTTTGGAAGGGGTGAGTTCGGTAAGTTTCATTTCAAATTCTACTTTTGAGCGACTGAGTATTTTTTTCATTGAGTCTAAAACTTCTTGTCCTTGTTTTCTGGTGAGCTCAACAAATGTTTCTCGATCGACATCACCTTCATATAAGGTATCAATTATATGAATCACGCATATCTTGGACCCCTGGCTTTTTGCGACTTTAATTGCCTCTTTTAATGCTAAAACGGATGCTTTAGTATCATTCACTGCCACCATAATTTGTTTGTACATAGATGAGACTTCCTTGCCAGTAAAATTGTTTATTTAATAATACATTAGGGTCTGTTTCCATTTCTACTATCTTGGTCAAACTGTCCAGATTTTCTGTGCTCAGATGCTCACATACTCCATGTATGCTGAGCTTCGGTACTCAAAAAACAGGCCATTTTGACTCAAGCTAGCGCATTGGAAACAGACCCTGGGGGATCGTTAGTTTTTCATTTTAAATTTCTCTACGAACTTGTAAATTTCTCTACGTACCGCGCTTTATGCGCGGTATCCAGAACGATATTTAAGATGCCGCTGAGCATTTCTATAGCGAGATCCCTGGATACCGCGCATAAAGCGCGGTACGTAGGTGAAAAATTAAGCGCGGTACGTAGGTGAAAAATTAAGCGCGGTACGTAGGTGAAAAAATTAAGCGCGGTACGTAGGTGAAAAAATTAAGCGTGGTATGTAGGTGAAAAAATTAAGCGTGGTATGTAGGCGAAAAAATTAGTGGAGGTTTCTCATCAAAATACTGAAGATACCTCAGGTAAACAGATCCCTACCTTCCTTGGCCAAACTTCCCTGATTATCTGCGTTCCGATGCTCACATACTTCATGTATGCTGCGCTTCGGTACTCAAAAATCAGGCCATTTTGACTCAAGCTAGCGCAATGGAAACAGACCTGGCTTTGCTTGCAATAATTGATATTATATATCTTTGCTGTTATAGGAGTATGTTGTAATTCTTAGTGGAGATTGGTAGATTAAAAAAATTAAGGAGATATGCTGGAATAAGTTAGAAACTACCAGGGTCTGTTTTACAAGCCCTGAAAAATACTTTGACTAAATGATCGATAGGAAGAATGATGTTTTTTAATCAAAAAGAAATTTACTATACTTTATTGTTGCTGGGATTATATTCGTCAACAGTAAGTTCTGCGGGTCACGTTCAGACACATCCTCCGGTACATAGAAGTGGTTACGCACTGATACAGGCGGGAGGTTATTGGTTGCATCAAGGCCAAGCGCAGCATCTTAATATTAACGGATTGATTGGTGATTATTTTACCGTAACGAATCATAATGACGAAAATTATTTAGTTGGTTTGGCTTATTTTGTAGATGGCCACCAAACTAAATTATTTGATATGTCTTATGGACTAAATGCTTATTATCTCGCTAAAACTTCAGTGAATGGTTATGTCATCCAAGAGAGCTTATTCCAAAATTTATCATACCATTATGATGTAGAGCACTTTCCTATTTATGTAATGGCTCGCGCTGCACTTAATACAAAAAATCCGGACTATGGGTTAATTATTGATGTAGGGACTGGTCCTAATCTTATCAATGCTCGTAATTTTAAAGAGAATTCACTTGACGGCCAGACACTTCCTGATAATATCTTTTCTAGAGATCTCACGGCACAATTTAGTGCAACCGCGGGAGTTCATGTAAAATTGAATCACGTTATTCGTGGCGGCGTGCCGTTGGAATGCGGTTATCGTTTTTTCTATTTAGGGAAAGGCCATTTCAGTTCCTTTAACGATCAAGTAAGAGAACCATTGAGCACAGGCAATACCTATGCAAATGCCTTAATCTGTGGATTGGAATTTGAAACCTAAGACTTGTTTCCAATTGCTCCGTATGGTGTAGTGTTGGATGCAGCGCAGCGGAATCCGGGTTTCGCTGCATAGCAAACAGTTTAAGGGCGTCTAATCCAATTGATAAGCCATTTTCCTTCATCAGTTCGTTCAAGACAAGCGATAGTTCCTGGAACAAAGGCAACAATGGAGCGGTCTTCATTGAGTAAAACGAGTTTACCAATAAGTTTACCCATAAAAGGCATATGCCCTACGAGCATGATGTCGTGTTGTTGCTGATTTATTTCATCTACGATCGGGCTCACGGGGTCTAGAGGTTCCAATCCTTGATGAAATTCAATCTTCTTTGAGGAGGATAAACTGGAAGCCAATATCGCCGCAGTTTGCTCGGCTCTATGCTTACTGCTATGGAGTATGCGAGCAATTTCTATTTTTTTCTCATTTAGAAAATGACCTAAACGCTCAATATCTGTTGTTCCTTTTTTACTAAGAGATTGTTGGGGATCCATTTCTTTCCCTAAATGTTCTCCATGCTGAACGAGATAAATTTTCATGGTGGCTCCTTGCTACCTGAAATTGTAGTGTTAAGTAAAGTCCGATGCGATCACGCCTTAGTTTCTTTAACGCGTAGCTGCTTTCTCAAATGAGGAAAATGGCTTGTTTTGCGAAAGCGTGTATGTCCAATGCCTATAATTTAAGTAAGCGTTTCATTATAAATGATCTGAATATTTATAGTAAGTTGAAAAAATAAAAGCAAGATAGGGGAATATGAATGATTTTCAAAGAGATTTATTGGTCTATTATGGTTTGTTTATGACATCGGTAGATGATTTTACCTGTAGCCAGCTCAATAATTGTTCCTTCAGCTCCTGAATGTTCTAAATCACATTTATCACTCAAATGTATTTTCAATGCATCGATGTTTTTTCCAGTTATTTTAGAAATAACTATTTCCTCTATTTTCACTATGGCTTCATAGGGATCGTTCTCTATAGGTGAGTTCATATCCTATACCTCCAATTTCCTGCTCCTATATATAGTATAGTGCAAACTGATAATTTTAACTGGCTAAAATACGTAAAAAATTACGCTTGTAACCTAGGCGCAGCAAGGCATTTCTCGGGTTCTGCTGCATAGCCGTCAAGCTAAGTAGAAAGTGGATCTTGTCATTCCTGCGACGGAAGGAATCCATCCATGATTGATGCCAATATAAAACAAATACTCTTAGCTGGACGGCCATGGGTTCTACTGCGCCAAGACTATAAAATATTAGTTACAGAGACTTTTATAAGCAGCAACTAGACTATTGGGATTAGAAACTGGCAAATCTGTATCAGCACTCCACATAATAGCGCCTTTAAGTTGCTTGTCCTGGATAAATCTACATACCGCTTTAACTACTTCAGGTGATTGGTAGCCCACAAATTGTTTCGCTGTTGAATTGTAGAGATAGGATCCGGTAATGAATGAATTGTTATTTTTATCCAAAGCATTCACGTGATACATTTTATAATTGAGTTGATTTACCAATTTATTTACGGCTTTATAAGGTAAAAGACCATCCTGTATTGAATATTCAGCAGCAAAATGGCTGGCCCCGGACCAAGGTTGTTCAAAGCCAGGAAGGGCGGGGTTTTCACCAAACTCTACTCCAGAAAAGCCTCTTCCATAGGCAGCTAAACCTACTTGTAATTTTTCTTTGGGCATTCCGTATGCAAGAACTTGTTCTGTAATGGAATCGGTTGCATAGTTGATTGCAAACTCATCCTTACGGGTAGTATCAGGTTGTTTTAAATAAGCATGAACTGCGGTATAGGGATCACTGCTTTGTGACCAGGGGCCGTGCAAATCATAGGTCATTAAATTGACGCTGTCAGCGTAATTTGCAATTTGTTTAAACCAACCGCCATCAACGGATTGGTTGATTTTTTCCAAATAGTCCTTATTCACGGTAATGGTTACAGAGATATATGCATCCTTGCCCAACGTGTGTCGACTGGCTTTAACTAAATCAAAAAGATGTTTGTAGTCTGCCAATGTGCTTGCATCAGGAGGTAATTGGCCACCAGTTTGCAAATCAATAGGTGGTTCGAAATCATAATCAATTCCCTTTAAATTTTTAAAATGATTCATCCAGGATTTAAATTGATTTAGGAATTTGTCCTGATTGGCAAAGATTGCAGCAAATGTGGCTGTACTGATTCCTTTATTATCTATCGTATTCGCTCCGCCAATCGCAATGATACGTTTTGCGGCATATTTATTGGAATGAATAAAAGCGCCAAAGCTATTGAGTTGTCCTACTCCTTTTTGATCTGTGTAATTAAATAATTCCTTTTGACCGGTGTTGCCGTTCATTTGTACGGAAGTACATGCACCTTGATTTGCGGCGCAAAAATCCAGGAAATTTTTAGTCTCTGGAGGTAAAGGTGATATCCAGGATCCTTCTAAAGGTAACTCACCCCAGAGATCGGCAAAATGCAGTAATCCATCCCAACTGGAAGGGATTTGATACTGTGCCTGGTTTGGATCTTTGCTATTCCATACTTGTAAAAAACTCCAGGCAATGACATCAGCCTTATTAAATTGAGCAACCATTTCTGGATTGGAAACATAGGCTAATTGTCCATAAGGTCGACCATTTTTATAAGCGCCATCATATTCATAAGGATTTTGGCCATACATAGACCAATTGGTGGTGTATAAGGTTAATGTTGCATTGGTCACTGCAGGAATAAGAGAGGCAACAAACATGGTTAATCGCATAATTTTCTTCAAAAAAGTCATTATGATTCTCCAATAGACAAGTGGTTAAATTTTAATACTTGTAATTAATAAGTAACCACTGTCATTTATGACAGGGGTCCTGGAGATCATAAGGTCAATAATTGATGCTCTAATGCCTTAGCTAAAGATTGATATTTATTTTTGGTGCCTAATTTTTTATTGATTTTTTGAATATGAAAATTAATGGTTCGCTCACTGATTTCGAGTCGTTGTGACATCTCTCTAACGGAATGCTGTTCTGCAATCAACAATAAACATTGAATTTCCCGTTGGGTTAAATGAAATGCTTCTTTTTCACTAACCTGATCTAAAAGATGAGTCTGAATGTAATGGTAATAGTGATGTGCTGCAACAAAGAATTCATATTGTGCACAACTATTTTGTAAATTACATTGTTGATGTTGCATTTGTACTAATAACAGAATTGCAAAATTATTATGGGGACCATGAATAGGAATTGATAGACCTGATTCCGCGCCAAATGCTATGGAATCGCTGCGCATTTTACGCTCTGACTCACTGGTTGCTTGTGCCAATTGCTGTTTTAAATTCCAGTAAATCGGTAAATGGTTGTTATATACAAAGTTTAGTGTACTGTCGATGTTATGGTATTGTTCGGCAAGGTAATGTTGATGCCAGGATTTGAAATTGGCAGAACACATATCATATTTTAAGCGATTGGCTGAATTTGGATGGTAGGCATAATAAGTGAATGAAAATGTTGTAATACCTTTTTTATTTAAATAACAACTCAAGGCATAATCACAATCAGTCAGTGAGGATGCTTGAGCTAATTCATTTTCTAATGTAACGAGGAAATCAATCATACTTATTCATCACGCTGCAGGTTATAATGACTAGTACGGTATTTGCTGCAAAAATATAAAGAAAAAAACCGGAATATCCCAATAGGTGTTCTATCCAGCCACTTAATGCGCCAAAAAGTACATAACTTAAAGCCATGAGGGAAGTACAAACGGTATACATTGACATCGGATAATCACTTTCATTGGCAACCTTCAATAGGTATCCCATATAAGTCCCATTGGCTAATCCCACGGAAAATTGATTCAATAAAATAACAAGATAAAGTAGAGGAGTATTTGCATGAAATAAGGGGAATAAAAAGTAAAGTGAATGACCTAGTAGCAACAATATGGTCACATTTTTTAAGCATTTTTCAAGGAGAAAATGCGTAATAAGCCATCCTGACGCAAAAATACCCAGCATCAAGGATATACTCCCAGAAATTCCGTATAGTTGTCCCACCTGATATAAATTGAAACCTAATCCCCCTTTATCGAGCAAAAATAGAGGAATAATCTTCTGCATTTGCGCTTCGGAAAAATTGTATAAAAAAATAAAAAATAAGATAGGATAGAGTGCAGTATTAAAAAGAAGTGTTTTAAAAACTTGGCGATAATTCGGATTAATTGTTTCTTGTTTTGTCTGGGCCTCTGGAATTCTGGCTTTATGATACAGGGTGAGTACAAAACCTATAGCAAACAAGCTGAAAAAAAACATTGGCCACACCTTAAGTTCGTAATTCAAGGCTAAGCTTCCAATAAAAGCCAATAAACCTCCTTTAATGATTAAGCGTCCCATTTGATAAAAGAAACTTCGTAAAGAGACATATCTTTTTTGTTCTTCACTATTTAAATTAAGTAAATAAATACCATCGGAGACAATATCATGAAGTGAGGAAATAAAGGCAAGGGCAGCGAAACTTAATGAACTGATCACAAGAAAATTGGGGTTTTCAACACAAAATGCCAATATTATAAAAAGCAGAGTCACAGTCGCTTGAGTATAAAGCGTTAATTTTTTTTTCGTACCAAGATTTTCCAGAAAAGGAGCAAATAGAGGCTTAATTGTCCAAGGCAGCATGAAGAGACTGGTCAAGAAAGCAGTCTGGGTATTGGTCATTCCATACTGTTGATACATAATGGTTGCGATCAAAGTGACTACCACATAGGGCATACTTTGAAAAAAATAAAGACTGGCTATCCATGGATGACTCTTTGGAGATGCTGAGAAGAACACGTGTTAATTCCAATCTAATGTTGCCCACATTGTACCATAATCGATCAGGAATGAAAAATCGAACTCAATTTATTGCGGATAGGATTGTTGTAGGGGCTCTGCGACAGGAAGTTGATAATCTAAAGCTTTCAATTCTTCTTTCATCTTAGCAATATAGGTATCCAAAGATTGCTGCAGTTCGCTCGGATTTTGAATGGTCAAATTCTTTATTCGCTCTGAAATAAGTAGCATGTCTTTGGCACAAATTGTTTTGATTTTATATTTGAAAAAAATATTCTCATTAATATATGAAATAATTTCTTGCATGTTTGCAGGGATTTTCACTTCAACTATAGGGTTGGCGGAATATAATTCAAGATAGATATGTGCTTTCACCAAATTGGAAATGGCAGGATTTATTAAGAGAGCCAGCTTGTGCAAATGTTCTGAAAGATTCGTTTTAAATGATTTTGTATCCATCAGCCATGCTGCAAGAGAAAAAGAGTTATCTTCCATGCCATAGGCTACATTTGATTGATAGATATATCCTAAAACACCCTTGGATGTTTTTTCACAAGCAAGCATGACATAGGAATGTCCTGGTATGTCGATACGAATAATTTTGGGTAAGTCTTGTTCCAGTTCTTCAATAAGATGTAGTAGGGAAGAAGTTTCTTTCCCGGAGGAAATCATTTCATCCCCTGTTATCATTTTACAAAACGTATTTGCAATATCACCACATCCAACTGGAGCAAAGATGGAATTAGCTATAGAGGTATGGAGTAGTCCATTTTGTTCCATGATCAAAAGAATCTTGACGGTAGATTCCAAATCTATTCCGGATATAGCCAAATAAAGTCGAGCATCAGCCACACTTTTATAGCGGTTCGCATAGGCAGATAATACGAGCTTGCGAAAAACAGAATCAAAATTATCTATTGATGAAAACTCATAAGGAGAAACAGTGAAAAAAACGGATCTGCTGTGCATGAAAATAGAATAAAATTATATATTGTTATACAATACTGCAGCTTTTTGTTATTTGTGGCAAGAATTTTAGTTAACTAAATATATTATGCGCGAACATTATAAATTTTTTAAAGAAGTCAATACATTTAAAGTCCATACCCAAACGATACTAAATCGTCTAAGAAAACTAAAGGACCCTAATTTAGTTAATGCGATTGATCTTGTTATTGATGGACATTTCAATAGTTCCTTTCCTGCCGAGATCGTAACCTTAAATGCTCTTTTAAATCATCCGGAGCAATTTATTAAAAATATAGACTCCGAAGCTAAAGAAGAAATTCAATCCGAAATTAAGGAAATGTTGGCGTGTTTTGTATCTGAATGCCGCGATGAGATAATGTGCGCAAGGGCGGTAGTACGAGTTTAAGAAAGATTGCTTCCTGTTTGGGTAGTTCCCTATTCTATTCTGAACTCTTATTGATTATCATCATCTTCTTCTTCCTCAATCCAGCAATCACTTGGACCTCCAGGAGGCGTTGGACGCCTTGGCATTGGTGTCGGATGAAATGTTGCTTTTTTTTCATTTCTAGTGCTGCGTGTTGCTTCTTTTTCCCGATGGGTGTTGATAATTCGGGTTAGGGTATCAATTAGATTTTGTCCTTTAAATAAGAAAAAAAGATCATTATCCTGGATGGATTCATCTGATTCACATTTGCTAATTATGAATAAATTCGCGTCATTTTTATCATTAAAGTTTGCAATTCCTCTTTTTTCCAAAATAGTTTGTGTCCTAATCATAACGTGGAATGGAAGTTGAATAAGATTAAGATCTCCATTACCTTCTGCAAATTTCGCATAAGCTACAGAAATATTTTCCCGATTTATTTCATGTACTAAATCAGAATCATCATAGAGCCTGAAAATAATTTTTTGTTTTTCCAAATCTGCATTTGCTGATTTTTTCGCAAGAAAGATGCGTGTGTCATTCAATTCCCCAAACTCGGCAATGACTTTTTCTTCACCTCGTGCAAATTGTTCGGTAATTTTATATCGCATAATCCAATCACTTTCTTAGAAAGAATGAGGTCACCTATTTGCTATTCCTTAAAAATATTGTATAGCTATGGCAATCTATAGTAAAACTGCAAAATGTTAAACTGATGTTGTAATGGTACTTGGAATTGGTTTTAAGTTTTTCACGTAAACATGCATCTGTTGCCGGGTAATATAACTGTCCCTTTTTGTCAATCGTAGATTGAAGAATGATTACTTCAGGCTTTATTTTCATCACCTCGTCACATTGCCACTGATACATATCTGGATGGAAGCTCATCGCTTTATTGTTAAGACAATATGAGTCTAAAAAATTCAAATTACTTCGATAACCAATGAGACCCACATCACCCAATGCCACCCATGAACCTTGGGGTATATAACGATCTAACCAGTCTGCAACACGTTCTCTTAATACTTCCCCTTGTTGGGGATTGATAGTAAAAGTACGATACGCTTTTAAACTCATTGCTGGGATGAAAAAAAATGCGATATTTCCCGCAATAATATATAAAGTAAATGCATAAACTTCATTCCTTTCTGGTAGATACTTGTCAAGAAAGCGCATTAATCCTTGTAAAGCAAGAGGAAGAATTAACGCAAAAGCAGGTAGAAATAAACGATTGAAGTATGCTGAAAGAGGATCGGCATTCAATAAAAGCAGCAAATAAATAAGTGATGGCAACCAAAAAAAGTAAAGAAGTTTATCTTTTGACTTATAACTCGCCGCAGCAGCAAGGAGTAAAAAAGGCCAGGCAAAACGTAGATAAGACCAATCTAATTTATAGATAAACTCATTGCTGAAGCCTTTGCAATAAATGGGATTGGGAAGTAACCGGCCAAAATAATGCCATCTCCAGAAAAAATAGGGCACAAAAATTCCAGCGAATACTAGCCCACTTAAAAAAAGATGCCAGTAATATGTTTTAAAAAAGGATGGACGATCCCAAAGTGCTAACATATAAAATAGAAGAGCGAGTATAGGGGCTTCAGGACGTGTTAATGCGGCAAATGCAAAAAATAGCCCCGAAAAAACTAAAAACAAGGGTTTTGATTGGGTGCGTATTGCGGGGAATAGGGTATAACCTATTCCCCGCAATAAAAAAAACAAGGCAAAGCAAATAAATGCTTGGTAAACTGCTGTCTCCATGCCACTCACAGCCCAGAAAATTTGCCCCCGATACATTAACAGCCAAAAACAAGGAATAAGTGCAAACCACATTGAGCATAATAATCGGGACAAACAATATACTGCACACGTTGTAAACGCCAATCCCAAAAAACCTGCCACTTTTAATAAAAGAATAGGATTTAAATTTAAAGCCATTCCTGCAGCAGACAGCAGAAGAAAACTAAAACTGGAATATCCTTCTACCGGGGCTTCTCCACGATTCCATAACAATCCACTTCCACTAATCCAATGTTTGGCATAACGTAATGGGATATAAACATCATCAATAATAAACGACCAGGCAGCATGGGACTGTAAAAGAAGAAAGTAAGCACCAACACACAGTATGAGTAGTATATATAGTTTTTTAGACATTAAAGTTCATCGATCCCGTATGATACAAAGTTATCCATAAATCTCATTATTCTAAATTTGTATGCGGAGATAATTGGCTTTCAATAATAGTAGAACAAAAAGTATAAAAATCGTATCCTTTTGATGCTTTATTTCTTAAACGTTTATTCATTCTCTATGCATTGGAGCAGCATTGATGGGCTTTAGAGCCTCTATGCTATGTTTGGGGTAACGACGTTATAGCGTGAATGCTTACGAAAACCTCTAATCAACATGTTCCTTAGTGAAGGCATGAATTTCTGGAATAATAATATTACGGAATTTCTTGCCGTTGAACAATCCATAATGACCTACTCCTTTTGCAAGGAAATATTTTTTCATGGAGTCCGGTAAATTTTTACATAAACCCAGCACTGATTTTGTTTGTCCTACGCCTGTGATGTCATCCCGCTCACCTTCAATTGCTAAAATAGAGGTGTTCTGTATATCCTGTAAACGTACGTTATGACCACGCGATTTGTATCGACCAGTTGTTAACAGTTTTTCTTGAAATACGGTATTTATTGTCTGCATATAAAATTCAGCAGTCAGATCCATGGTAGAAAAATATTCAAGGTAGAATTTGATTATCTTGAAAGCTGCCTCCTTTTCATTTTCCCCGTAGCGATCAACCGCTTTTTGCAATGATTCCATATGACGTTGAAAATTCATACTCATAAAACCCGCAAGTTGCATAAATCCCGGGTAAACAAGACGCATCGCACCAGGAAAACGAGAAGGTACAATCGAAATTACATTTTGTTGGAACCAGTCATCTCCTCTGGAAGACGCTAACTCATTTACTGATGTGGGAGATTGATTCGTATCAATTGGTCCTCCAAGTAATATCGCTGTACGCGGTAGATTGGGCGAATTATTGGTGGACATAAGCGCAATTGCAGCTAAAACAGGAACCGTAGGCTGGCAGACTGCCATAACATTCAAATTGGGTGCAAGTAAATTTAAATAAGAAATGATGTACTCGATGAACTCATCCAAATCAAATGAGCCTTCAATTAAAGGGACATCGCGCGCATTTTTCCAGTCCGTGATATAGACATCATAAAAAGGAAGTAAATTTTTCACGGTATCACGTAATAAGGTTGCATAATGGCCAGACATTGGTGCAACTACGAGCAGTTTGGGTAAATTCAGCCGTTCCCCATTTACTTTTTTAAAACGAATCAGATTGCAAAAACTTTTCTTGTGTATTAGTTCTTCTTGAATATCATAATATTCATCTTTGATTTTAACTTCGTTAATATCAAATTTTGGTTTATCATATACATTGGTAACCATATGAAATATATAAGAATATCCGGATAATCTACGAAAATGACCTGAAGTTGCATCCAATATTTTTTTCAATCCACTTTGCTCATCATCTGACATATAAGGAATGCGAACAGGTAAATTAATGTTGTCAGAAATTCTGCGAAAGCGTTTTGCCATATTGTCAAAATAATCTGAGTAAGGTTGAAGTAAACGCATATTAAAATCGTAGATATTGTAAAGATACCGATTATCAAGAGGATTAAACATTTACATGCCTCGCATTTTAGGATGATTCAACTGGAATGGTGGATTACAATATTAAGTAATATACACAAAATTATAAAATAGCAAATTCTCTCATTTTGTGTTTCCCCAACACTGAGAATAATAATAGCAGTCCCTTATTTCCTCATGAATCATGGTTGCCGGTTTTCCTGCTTTAAATTGATAGATAAGCATCTTGGCGCTGACAAGACGTTGTTGAAGAAGCGCCACCAGGGAATGTGAATTTTTTTCTGCTTTACCATAAAACTCAGCATTTAAATGGGATTTCAATTCATCGGCGTGTAATGAAGAATCTAAAGTAATTGCGTTGAATGACTGTATTAATGCTTCTTCTAATAAATGAGGGTTTTGATTCATATTTTTCTCAGCTACTGTAATTGCCTCACAAAAACCTTCAAGCATGGAGCGGCTAATTGGATCTTTTTCAGACATGTTGAATAAATCAGAAATTACTGTATGAGGAAGTAGAGGCGCAACTAATTTATCAAAGGGGAGAGCAAAACCATGACGGTAATGATCACGATAGTTCTGTCCAAAAAATGAGTAACTTATTTTTTTAGCCGGAGAAAAATCAGGATCATCCAATGCTAAAGTATCTGCATGCCGTCCTTTGTAACTCAGAATACCTGCACAACCAAAATCAACAATGGCGGCTCGCTTTACAGCATTACTATCCATGCAATAGCCAGAGTTGAGTAATTTAGAATTTAATAAATCCCATAAATTAAAAACTAAAGCTACGGCATACAATTGACCTAGAATTCTTGCTTCTTCTGATGTGAGTGATAGATGAGCACGTTTGGGTAAATATTCTCGTTCGAATAAAGGTTCTGATTTGACTGCTTCTTTTTTTGCTAAAAATTCGGAAAAACTGTTTATGAATTTAGAAATGACGCCGATTGACTTATCTTTATCAACATAAAGATAGTTTTCGGGGACAACTAAAATACCCTCAAACATTTTTTTTGCCATAAGAGGAATTAAAACCTCAAGAAAAGCACTTTCAAGTTTGATTGAGAAAATATGTTCCATTGTATCAAATGAAGGATTTTTCAGTTCCTCATTAGAAAGATATCCTTTAAATACATCTTCTACTGTTAGGGGATCCGGTTTTTTGATCAGATAATAAGCACCAAATTGATCGCATAATATTCTTTTTTCCGTGATTCCCTTTGATAAAGAGGATGCAATTTTCTCTGGCAACTCGTCTTTTTTTACCTCTACTAGCTCAATATTAGGATGAAGCTTTGGCATGATTCATCTCCCACGAAAAACTCAATAAATGTCATTTGTTATTGATTTTCAGTTGAATACTAAAGTTATTTTTGAGTAAAAAATGCTTTATTATTTCCATCTTATTACACAAAGAAAGAAAAAGGCACTATTTTATCTTGTTTTTGAGAAGTGAGTGAAGTGTAGACTGTTAGAGTGTTGAAAGATCTAATTTAATTTCTTCAATATTATCTGTATTGGCCATGAATTTTATATTTGAAATAAAATATGTTCTATTCAATTCAGACCAAATCACATCATTGGCTGGAATGTGATTTGGCTATGGGCGATTGCAGAACTCAATTAAGCACTCATATATTGACCGCCATTGATATCTATATTAGAACCCGTAATAAATCCCGCTTCTTCACTTACTAAAAATGAAACTGCATTGGCAACTTCTTCGGGTTTACCTAGTCGTCCTACCGGGATACTGCTTGTGATTTTATCAAGGATGTCTTTTTTCAAAGTAGTGACCATGGATGTTTCAATATAACCAGGGGAAATGGTATTTACAGTGATTCCTTTATTTGCAACTTCCAGAGCCAAGCTTTTTGAGAATCCAAATAATGCAGATTTTGTTGCCGCATAATTGCATTGACCCAATTGTCCTTTTCGACCATTAATTGATGAAATACACACAATACGCCCGTAATTATTCTCAATCATGAAGGGCAGAACGTTACGTGTAATATTGAAAGTGCTTGTTAAATTTGCATCAATTATCTGTTGCCAATGGTGAGGTTCCATTTTTTTTAAGCTGACATCGCATGTGGCCCCTGCGTTATTTATCAGGATGTCAATGCGGCCAAAGCGCTCAATAATTGAATTGGTGAGTGTTTCACAATCAGAAAAATTGATTAAATTTGCAAAAAGAATTTCAATATCATACCCTGCTTTTTTTTGTGCAGTTTGCCATTGCAATACTTCATCATGTTTACCATTTTTAAAGTAACACGCAACAACTTTATAATTCGCTGCGAGACGACGGCAAATTGCAGTACCTATTCCTCCTGTACCTCCAGTAACAACTGCTATTTTTCTATCCATGAATAGAATCTCCCGATGAAATTGGATATTGGCTTTCTTTATGCTAGATTAAGCGTTTCGATATTATTCAAAATTTTATCGTAATATGACTAGTTAGTTTTTACCTTGGAAGGCGCTATGGTAAACCCTAATAAACTAAAATTCACGAAAATGGATAGAAAAGCGGTTAAATCTGTTAAAGTGGTCGAAGAGTTTTTCGTAATGCAGGAATTGCTTTAATTAAGAAAAATTAACCGTTTATATTGGGGATAGCCGCATTGTGCTTTCTAATTATTTTAGTATTATTTAACCAAGGGAATTGATATGGGTTTTGCTAATGTAGCTGTTTTTGTAGTAGATGATGATCCTGAAATTTGCCAGTCATTTCGTTGGTTATTTGAATCAGTAAATATCCCAGTAAAAACTTATGAAAATGCCAAAGCCTTTCTGGATAGTTATGATGCGACACAAAAAGGATGTTTAATTATCGATGTGCGTATGCCTATCATGAGCGGACTGGAGTTACTGGAACATATTAATACTTTAAGAACTCAACTCTCAGTAATCATGATCACCGGATACGGTGATATTCCAATGGCTGTGCGAGCTATGAAGGCTGGAGCTGCTGATTTTATTCTTAAGCCGGTAAATCACCAGCATTTGCTGGAAATTACGCAAAAATGCCTTAAAAAAATTCACACTAATTCCATCCAGTCTCAATCTGATTTCTATCAACGCCTGGAACGCTTAACCAAACGTGAACGACAGGTTATGGATTTAGTCATTGAAGGGAAATTAAACAAACAAATAGCTCATGAACTTGATATATCTATATCTACGGTAGAAGTCCACCGCGCAAATGTTATGCGAAAAATGGAAACTAAAACTTTGGCAGATCTCATAAAAATTAATCTGTTTCATGCTTTTCCTAATACTGAGTTCAATGTTTTAGCGAGGCTTGATGGCTAGATATGCTTTCGTGTTAAATTGTTTGGTAAAACGAGACACTTCAATCCCAAAATTCTAAATAGCTCCTGAATACTATAGAGTGAGAAATAAACACAATGATGGAATAGTTTCTTATATGGATAAAGAGTGATATTATTCAGAGTTTTTCACATACAGGCGAATGAATTATGTCAAAATTTCCGCTTAAAACCCCTGCTGAGCTGCGCCGATACTTTAATCAACAAAGCTTGGATAAACTAATCGAAATTAACCACTCTTACGAACCGCATTTCGTGTCTCTGGATAATCGAGTTGATGAACTCAAAAAGGTTTTGAATGAGGCTGGAACGCGCAGGGCTTACTTTATAGGACGGCAAAAGGCTCACCTAAAGACTTATGAAGCAACCGCAATCCATGAAGAATCATACCAATCAACTCGCAACGAGGTGCTCATGGAAACGAATCAAACCGATCGAAATCTAGGATTAAAAGCAATGGGTATTTCTCCTATGGAGATGTATGAATATGAGGAAAGGAGTATCAGTGAAGAAATATCAAAAACATCTGATGAAATTAAGCGCGCGAATGATGCTATTCTGGTTTTAGAGCAAAAGAAAAGAACTGCTGTTTCTGAATTAAGAATTTTAAATGATGTTATCAAAGAAAAGAGACAACCCATGCCTGGACCCACCATGAATCAATTGGGATTTTGATATTAAGTTCTCTTTGAGGTACAAATAAAACGAGATTGAAAGTATTCAATAATTCATCAAGCTTATTGAATACTTTGCCCTAGGTTTTTAGTTTCAAACTTACAATAATAGGAAGAAAGGCTACTCTAAAATATCCTGAGTATAAATAAAATTGTTCCTTGCTTTATTCATAAGGATCTTAAATTGTTGTAGGTGTTTCTCAGTTGCTGGTGTGGAATGGAGAACAAATTCAGAAACACATAATGCAAATATGAGCCTGCGTATATCCCAAATTGTTTCCTGAAAAATATCAATTCGTTTTTTGGTTTCAGGGCTGATTTTAACTTCCAGTTTTAAATTTTCAGAACTAATTGCAATGGGGGCACAATTTTTAATTACTTGACTTCGTAGTTTTTCAACAAAAATAAACGTATTAATTTTTTCTGTCCGACACTTAATTATTTCCTTAACGATTTTGTTAAAAAAATTATAAACAATCATCTGGTGAAATAAATAGAGTTTTTGTGAATAACGATAAGCTTGAAATAAAAAATAATCACCTACTAGAACAATAAAAATACCGATTAAGGTACAGATGCCGCGATTCACTACCATTTCAAATGGGCCTGCAGGTGAATTCGCATCAGTAGTTTGCGCTAATAGCAAAAAAACTACAACAGTAATGAAAAATACACTAATATCGTAGCGGCGTGTGTTTAATGCTGAAACAGATAATCCAATGATGCAAATAATAAATACGACAGGGATTAATCGATAATTTAACTGCATTAGATAAATTAAAGGAATCAAAATCAACAAAGCGGCAAAAGTTCCACCAATACGATGAACAGCTCGTCTGATAATAAGCCCGGGTTCAATTCCTGCGCTAATCACCAGAACCGTGAGTAAAACCCAAAATTTATGAGGTATCGTTGAAAATAAATAAATCAACATGGCAACCATAAACATAATTGCCAGTTGAGTAAAACGTGCATAATCAAGTTTCTTTTTCAGTTGTGTCGCAGAAAGCATAATTTATTCCAACGGATAAATGCTTGTTGTAAGCAATGCATAACGTAATGCTGTAATTTTGTTTCTGGTTCTATGGGCATTGTGGGCGTGCCGCATTGTGTATACGTTTGCATATTGAGCCTAAGCCAACGGAGATTATTTTTTATACCGTACCAAAATATCTCATTCTTTGCCTCATAATATAAATTATCTAATGCGTGTTGGATATTTCTTATGTGTACCGAAATACGACACGCTTGCATGATGTATTTTTTAGGAAGCATTCGTCGATAGTTTCGTACCATTCCCAAATGAAGAATCTCCTCTCCTGTAGGACTGTTATTATTCTGATTTATGGCAGAATCAATATCTTCCTCAAGGTATTGAATAAATTTTTGCATGGCCCTGTTCCATACGATTAAATAGACATTGGGGAAACATTTCAAACTAATGAATACAAAGATCATCGCTAATGAAGTTGATGAAATAAAACCATATGCGACTTCAAGGTTAGCAGGTGGCTCTGTGCTCAAAACTACAGCTCCAGTTGCTATAAGCAACATGATTAAATTTTTTAGTGCATAGAAATATTTTAATACACAGAAATAAGTTACTGTGAAGGCAAACACTGAATAAAAGAAAAAGATGCCACGAAATGGATAGACAAGATAAAAGGATACACTGATGAGAATAATTGCAATGCCAATAAAAAACAGCAACCACTCTTTTTCTTTAAAAGTGGTGAGTACTGGGGCTTCATACATGCCAACCAAAAGAAAGGGAGCAAAAAAAGTAAGGAAACTGACAGGTTGAAACAACCAATAAACATATACTTCTATAGTCGCAACAAAGAGACACTTATATAGAGTAATTCGTTGTAATGCGTAGGGATCAACTTCATCAAGCCATTGCTTAAACTTTGATATAGACATAGGCACTTGTCCCAAGGCGCAGCGGGTAATGAGGATCAGGATCGGTGATTCGAATGATCACGGGAAGTCTTTGTGGTAATAAGATCCATTGATTTTCATTGATGACATTTTGTAGCTGAGTACGGTTGTCTACTAATTGTCGATTAGCCGACCAATAATCTGAATCAATTACACCATGAAACATTTTTCTTCCCAGATACATTCTGGGAAATATCAATACTTTTGCGCCTTTACGCACATGCCCCAAATCCGTTTCATTAAAATTTGCTTGAATGTAAATATTATCTACATCCACTAAAGAAAAAAGAGGTTGATTAATATTTACTGGTGTTCCAATACTAAAAAACAAATTTTGAATAATCCCATTACATTGTGCGTATACATTGGTTTGTTCCAAATTCACTTTGGCATTTTTTAATCGTGCGTGAAGGGATTTAATTTCATTTTCTTGTGCTTTCATTTGATGTTGAACAATTTCCAACTGTTTTAAAGCGGCATCCCATTTATATTGAGCAGCTTTTGTTTCTTGTTGGGAATTTTGTAAGGTAATAAGAGAGACCGATTTTAACGCGTAGCCTTTAGAATATTTTTGATCATCCTGTTTGAGCCTGATGTAGCTTTTTTGCTCGTTTTCACTGAGTTTGAGATCCCGCTCATAAGTGCTTTTTAACGCAGCTAATTGTGCCTCGGCACCTGCCAAATCCGCACTAAGTTGTTCCACCACATATATATAGGGTTTTTGAAAGACAGTGAAAAGCTTTTGTCCTTTTGTAACAATTTCTCCATTTTGCACATAAAGGTCTGTGATATAGCCATTCGCAAGCGCTGCGACGGGGCGTACGTTATTGACGACAAATGCATTATCTGTGAAAGGGAATAAATAAGAAAAAATATAAATAATGCTCGTTACAATACCAATCAAAATGACGACATTGGCTATGGTAAACCAGTGTTTTAATCGAACAAATCCCTGTTTAACGTGTAGACGATATCTGCGTAAATGTATCATAAATATAAGTTACCGTTAAAATTCCATACTTAACCAAATTCCTGGCTGCACACAGGTTATTCCTAAGAGCTATTAGAGTGACTATTGAGTATATGCATATCCACCCGCCAAGTCTTGATATAAAATAACCAATGACATAACAAGTTCTAACTTGGCCAGATTTGTTGAGAGCGCCAAGTTATCCAAATAGATTTTGCTTTGTAATAATTCTTTATAAGAAATTAATCCTGTTTTTAACAATCCTTGTTGTAATTTGTATTTGTGGCGATAATCCTTTTCGGCACCTAAGTAAGCCATAAATTTTTCATTCATGCGTCTGTTGGCAGAATAGTCATTATCGACTTCTTTTAGAATCCGCCTGACTGTTTTATTGAATTCAGCAGCTTTTGCATTATAGGCGCCTTTACTTGCCGCAATTTTTCCTAAGGTACTGGGGGCAAGCGTCCAATTGACGTAAGCATCAGTTGTGTCAGCAAAAGTACTGTTTGGCAAATCTACTTCACCGATAAAATCATCTAACTGAATTCCGGGGAAAAAATCACTGTAGGCAACTTTAATACCTGCATGAGCGGTCTTTAAGGCATAGAGTGCCATTTTCAAATCAGGACGATTGTTTAATACTGTAGCGGGTAAGCTGCCTGGTTTAAAACGGGAAAAATCTATTTTGGCGAAATTATTTTTATTGTTTATCCTGCCAGGATTTGCATTGATCAAATAACGAAGCGCATTTTCACTGAGCACAATGTTATGCAAAATAGGTTTAATTTGTGCGGCAATCAGACGCTCATCAGTTTGCAACTGGGCTAGGGCAATTTCATTTTCTAAACCAATTTTAATGTCCCCTTGGCTCAATTTAATTAATGACTTCAAGTCACTATCTAATTGTTGCAATAATCTTAATTGTTCTAATTGCGCAATTAAGGTGAAGTAAGCTGATGCGATTTGGCCAATTAATGCCAGGCGCATTCCCTCAATTGCAGCGTGGTAAAATTGAACATTGTATGTGGCTTGCTTCTGTTGCGCACAAAGCTTCATAATGTTCACAAAATAATAGGGCCATATCCCATAAAATGCACCGGGCGCTCCAAGGGCGGGATTGGTAGAGTAGCCAGCAAGTATTTGTACTAGAGGAAGCCAACTGAGCTTGACTTGCTTCAATTCACCTTGTGCTTGTTGTAAGTTTCCTATGGCAATGTGAATGTCCATGTTGTTATTCAAGCCAGCTTCAATCAATTGATTCAATTCTACATCATGGAACTGTTGCCACCAAGCAACATAAGGTAAATCGGCCATGGGTTTGTAATCCTTTGTACTGGAAGGAAATTTAGCTGGCAAAACGATTTGCTGTGCAACACGTTTATTGCAGCTTGACAATCCTACTACCAAGAATATCAAGAACAGTATTTTCTTTAACATGAATCGATCATCGTCTCGAGCAGAAATGTATTTCTCATGTTTATTTACAGTAGGTTATGTTGTCAAAGGTTATTCATTATATTCCTTGAAATGATTAGGGTTAGTCAACAATTGCTAATAATGAATACTTAATTAAGCGTTCATTCATTCCAAGTCGAATCACTTAAATGCTCATCCATTGCTTTACCTGGGGCACATTCTTTGGAGAAATAACCATCACGGCGCTTGAGGTAAACATCATTATAGTAATCAAGAGCATTTTGTTTGGCGATATTATCTGGAACTCCAAGTAGGCGTGCGGTGCGATAATTTCTTTGTACTGCCTCACATTCGGTTTTTGCTTCATTATATTCACCGCGTGCGTGCATGCTTTCATGGGTTAGAATATTTAGCGTGATGATTTCATCCAAAGTTGCACGCTCAGGATGACTCACATAATCCATCAAGAGTGAGCATTTGGGATATTGGATAACAATATATCCAGTTTTGGGGTCCGCATGACCATAAACTCTTGGTTCTTCATCGAAAAGTGTGTCAAATAAAGTATTGCAGTGTACTTTTGCAGGATGATTTTCGGCTAATTCACTCGCAATTTCTGTTAAAAAATGTTCAAAACGCCAGTGATGAAAAGGAGGCCACGCAAATAACAAAGCCAAGATCAGCGATACGGTGAGATAGCCTTTGGATATGGGTAAGTGACCAGTGAGTTCTCTGTAAACTAGCCAGAAGAAAAATAGTGAAATCAGCGCCCAGAGCATGATGGTCCTTTGAAAAATGAGATCAATATTGGTTAACCTTAATCAAAAGAAGCAAATAATTAATCGAGATGATCTAGTGGAAGAGCAGTTGTTTCACAAATAGTTCTTAATATAAAACTTGATTGGACACTCGTTACTCCATTGATACGTGTTAGCTTATCTAATAAAAAAGATTGGTATGCATTTAGGTCGGGTACAATTACTTTTAATACGTAATCTGCGGATTGACCTGTGATTAAATAACATTGAACGATTTCAGGAAGAAAACGCACCGCTTCTTCAAACTGATTCATCACAGCGGGTTGGTGACTATTTAATCCAACTAAAACAATCACGGCTAATTTTAAACCTATTTTTTCGGGTTCAAGAAGAGCCACTTTTTTCTTTATGTATCCATTATCTTCCAATAATTTCACACGGCGGAGGCAAGGAGAAGGGGATAAGGCAACCATGTCTGCGAGCTCTTGATTATTGATTTGGCAATTTGATTGAAGTATATCAAGTATTTTTTTATCAGTGCGGTCCATAGTGTTTAAAAATAACATGAATTTTTTATATTTTAGCATTTAAATCTAAAAAATCATTAAAAATTGAAATTTTAATTCAAATTAATTCAATAAAGACTTATATTTGCAATAAAATTTCAAAGAAAATGAATTAAAATATGCGTTAATGCATAGGTTATAGCCATTGTGCGTATATTAGCTGCTTGTTTTTTTGAGGATTTTTATGTCTACATCACGAGTTGTTGCCTGGTTTGTATGGATTATTGCGTCAATATTTTATGCATACCAATATGTTCTTAGAGTGATGCCCAATATTATGATGAATGATATTACGTCGCAATTTCATATCGATGCGACGGTTTTTGGGCAGTTTTCTGGTGTTTATTATCTTGGTTACTCTTTAATGCACTTGCCGATTGGGATCATGTTGGATCGTTTTGGGCCAAGAAAAGTAATGACAATATGCATTTTGCTCCCTGTTATTGGATTGCTGCCGCTTATTTTTGCTGATCATTGGTTCTATCCGCTTGCAGGAAGGGCATTAATTGGTATTGGATCTTCTGCTGCCATTTTGGGAACATTTAAAATCATACGTATGGCTTTTAAAGAGCAGCATTTTTCCCGGATGCTCAGTTTTTCGGTGATGATAGGACTTATCGGTGCTGTCTATGGTGGAGGACCTGTAAGTTACATGTGTCAGGCAGTGGGTTATAAAATGGTAATTGAAGTGTTTATTGCTATTGGTCTCATACTGGCTTGCATAACCTATTTTATTGTGCCTGATGAAAAACCGACTTATCACACATCAGTCCTTTCCAATATTAAAACGGTTTTTACCAATAAAAAAGTAATCTTGATTTGCTGTTTTTCCGGATTGATGCTCGGACCTCTTGAAGGTTTTTCTGATGTATGGGGATCTGGCTTTTTAAAACAAGTCTATGGTTTGAATACATCAACAGCAAACTACTTGCCTTCAATGATCTTTATAGGAATGTGTTTCGGATCGCCGATTTTAAGTTTAATCGCAGAAAAAACGGGGTATTACCTGGGAACAATCATTGCAGCTGGAATAACCATGTGCGTGGTCTTCACCGCACTTGTTACAGGTATGTTAACAGTATCCAGCATTACCATATCGTTTATATTGGTTGGAATGTGTTGCGCTTATCAGATTTTGGCGATTTATACAGTTTCTACTTACGTTCCTGAGCATCTTGCTGGCTTGACGACCGCGATTGCTAACATGATAATCATGATTTTTGGCTATGCGTTCCATACAGTAATTGGTTATGTAGTCAATGCAAATGGTGGTATTCGTGAAGCGAGTGCTTTTATTTACGGGGTAGGGGTTATCCCGATCACGCTGGCAATGGGAGTTATCGGTTTTCTGTTCGTTGCATATCGAGAGAAATATGCCGTATCAAAGCTCTATCCAGTAGGGTCACCAAGTTAAGGCAAGGTAGGTTGGGTCGTTTGACCTGAGGTATCATCAGTTTTTTATTTAAAATTTTCTCTACGTACTGCTTAAATTTCTCTATGTACTGTTTAAATTTCTCTACATACCGCGCTTTATGCGCGGTATCCATAACGAGATTTTAAGATGCGGTTGAGCATTCCTATAGCAAGATCCCCTGGATACCGCGCATAAAGCGCGGTATGTAGGTGAAGAAATAAGCGCGGTATGTAGGCGAAGAAATAAGCGCGGTAGGTAGGCGAAGAAATAAGTGCGGTAGGTAGGCGAGAAAATTAAGTGCGGTATGTAGACGAAGAAATAAGTGCGGTATGTAGGCGAAGAAATAAGTGCGGTATGTAGGCGAAAAAATTAAGCGCGGTACGTAGACGAAAAAATTAGTGGAGGTCAAAAGCTGACGTTACCTCAGGACAAAATTGCCCTCAATCTACTAGCTGTACGTGCTGAGTAGAATGAATGCCCTGATTAAGAAAAAACAATGTCAGGCTGAACTTGTCCAATCCAGCCTTTATCTAAATAAATGTTAAAAATCAACCATATCCAAAACAATTTTAAGTACAGAGATAGGGTTGGAAAATTTATCGATATCAGCTACTATTTAAGTGTAGTTGACATGGTAGATGGTTAACAATTCTCTTTGCAATTCATTTTAAAAACGGGCCGTTAGCTCAGCTGGTAGAGCAGGAGACTCTTAATCTCTTGGTCATAGGTTCGAACCCTATACGGCCTATCAATAAACTCAATGAGTTATAAAAAATAATCGCGGGGCGCATTTTAACTCCAAGTGCGACAATCCTTTTGTCACGGTTTTTTCTCACAGCGTATGGTTTATCCGTGGAGTATTATCCGTTTTGTTTTCAAATCCAGGTTTTGTAAACATGCTGTTTTCCGTTAATGCAGAGGAGACTGGCGTGGGAGGATTCAATGTAACAGTAATCTGTTCCTGGCAATCGAATTTCTTTAAAAAATGGTTTACAGAAATAAAGACAGAATCCGTAAAGGTAGTTTTTACTCCAAAATTGCTGAAATAAGCTTCTTCATCGTCTTGACAAATTCTTTTTAAATTAAGAACGAATTCTTGTATTTGTTCCTGGGATAGCCATTGCCCTTTCCCAAATTTTTCCTTTGCTGTGGTGCTCCATTTTCTAGCTGGTTGCAACCAGTCTTGCAGGGAGTACTCTTCATCATAAGCTTGTAAAATGCGGTAGAAGTTCTGATTGTTTACACATTCTTTTTGAATCATAAAGTAATGAAATACACCCCCACCCAGTTTAAAAACAGCAACTGCTGAACGAGAATCATTAAAAAAACCAAGGATATCTAAGAATTCGTTATTACTAGAATTTATATTGGTGAAATCAGCTTGATTATAATAAATTTCTTTTGCTTTTTTGTCATATAGTGGTGAATATACAATGATGTCCTGACAGTCGCTCAACTCCACTGACATACAAAAATCCAGTGCTTGATTATTTTGGACGTTATATTTCATGATTACTCTGCTCCAAGAAGTCCGGAAAATTATACCTGAGCTGTGTACTCATTTCAATCAAAATGATCTAAATTCGATATTTCGGGATACCCAGCCAAGCCAAAGTGACTTGGACTGATTTTAATATTTAATTAAACGTTCCTAGAGACTGAATGATTTATATCGATTGCTCAAACTCTTCTAATTCAGTTTGATCAAATGAATTATGGACTGTTGTAAAAATTGCATCAACGTCTTTAATTGGATTTCTTTTAGCAGCTAAATCCCAGTTTAATTGTCGATAAGTTGACTTAAAATATATATGTTTTGAATTTTATAAGACATCGATTTTTTAATGTAATGGCCAAATCCACAATAGAGCAGGGACTCCTATTACTACAATAATGATTTCAAGAATAAGTCCTAAGCGAGCATAATCAAAAAAGTGATAACCTCCTGGCCCCATGACCATCGTATTATTTTGATGAGCAATAGGGGTGAGGAAAGAACAGGATGCGCCGATTGCAACAGCCATTAAAAAAGTATCTATATTCACATGTGCGGAGCGTGCAATATTAAGGGCAATTGGTGCCATGACTATGGCAGTTGCAGCATTATTCATGAAATCTGACAGGGTCATGGTTACAATCAAAACTGCAATCAGTGCAACTACTGGCGAATGCTGGCCAGCTATTTGAATAAAGGCATTTGAAATAAGGTCTGCAGTTCCAGTGGTTTCAATGGCTCCCCCAATTGGAATGATGGCCGCCAATAATAACAGCACAGATGAGTCAATGCTCCGATATAAGTTGTGCAGCGGCATGGCTTTAAAAATAACCACCGCAAGCACGGCACAAAGAAAAGAAATAGTAATAGGTAAAACCTGTAGCGCTGCTAAAATAATGGCTGCAACATAAAATAATAAAGGCAAAAGGTTCTTTTGTGATAATCCAATCTTGACGTCACGTTCGGCTAGGGGTAAAAGTCCCAGATCGACAATTGTTTCGCGTAAGGTTTCAACATTTCCTTGCAAGAGTATTACATCTCCTGCAGCGAATCGAATATCATTTAATTTTTGTCTGAAGGAAATACCTTTTCTTGAGAGGGCAAGCAAATTAATGGAGTGACGATAACGAAGGTTGGCCATGGCCGCAGAGCGACCTACCATGTTGGAGCCAGGGGGAACAACTGCCTCCATGATAATAATGTCGCTATCTGATAATTTTTTTGAGGAAAATGGTTTATCTCCCGCTAATATGAACTGGCTTGATTCGAGAATTTTTTCCAAGTTATCGGGTGACGCTTCTATGATTAAAATATCATTTTTCCGGATAATGTCTTTCTTACTAAAAGAAAATTTTTTCTTACCTCTGTGACTCATAGCAATGAGATCAAAATCAGCTTGGGTTCCTGCCAGAAACTCTTTGATAGTTTTATCGCAAAATGGAGAGTTTTTTAGAACTTTGATTTCCGTCATGTAATCTGACATTTGGAATAAATCATCTGTTTTGTTATTTTTTTGCCGTGACGGAACAAGTCTCCATCCAATCAACGAAATAAACAGTATGCCAAAAAATGCAATGGCTAGTCCAACAGGAAAAAAATCAAACATGGTGTAAGGGGTGCCGATGATTTCTTCTCTGTAAGATGAAATCAGCAAATTAGGCGGCGTACCAATGAGGGTCATCAATCCCCCGAGGACTGAACTGAATGCAATTGGCATTAAGATAATAGAAGGAGATGTCTGTTGCTTAATAAAAGATTGAATGGCGATTGGCATCATGAGTCCCAATGCTCCGACGTTATTCATAAATGCCGACATAATTGCAATAGTGGTTGTAAATAAACTGATGTGAAGAAGCGGTTTTTTAAATAAAAATTCTAGTTTGGTTAACAAGACATTTAACACTCCAGATTGTGTAATAGCGTAAGTTAAAATCATGACACAACCTACTGTAATGACAGCGGGATTGCTAAATCCGGAAAAAGCTTGTTTTGCTGGTACTATGCCTGTTAATACCGATAAAACTAATGCAAATAATGCGACGAAATCATAACGCCAATACCCCCACACAAATAAAGCTATTGTAATAACTAATATAATAAACAAAATAAGAGGTTGATACATTTTGCGATCCTGCTTTTTCCGTTGACAATAGCGAGTCCTTCAATTAAGGAAAATTTCATATGTTCACGTATTTCTTCGTACGCACAGCTTTTTTATTCTTTTTGCTTAGCATCTCATAGCCAAATTTTTGGATTATTCTTACCCAATCTATTATTCTGTACTCTATCTTGAGAAAATAATCCTAGTGCCAGCAGAAGTATATTTCTAATCGGTTTCGAATATTTATTCAATATATTACCCATGTTTTATAAACTGAGTATACAACATCAGATGCTGAAAATTCTTTAGTTAGACTAGTCAAATCAGTTGTCATCTCAATATAACAGCAACTAATTAAACGTGATATCTTTGCATATTTCAATCTAAAAGTTCTGTTTCATATACCCATTCTTTTAATTAAGGAAATATTGCTCATACAGGCTTAAAAGTTTTTTATGATCCTCTTCAATAGAAAGGCTTTTATTTGCCACGTCTTTTAGCGATGTTGCATAAGATATTAAAATAATTTTATGTTGTTGATTCGTTATGTTTTTATGTATCGATACAATCATTTTCATCATATGGAATGTCGTATTTCTATCTCTACATACATAAGGTTGAACTCTGTTAAATACAAGGTCACAAAATTCTGGAAACGTAATTGGCTTTGTAATTAATCGTAATTTATTCTTTGTATCACAGCGATACGCAGAAGGCTGATTGATCTTTGATAGTTTTTGTATACTCGATTGCAGCCAATCCAAACAATTCATTGCGGTGAACGGATCATTAATACCAGGTGATAACGCCCGAGCTATAATTTCGACCATTTCATCTACAAGAAAGAGTGGGTCTTGCTCCTGATTACGTTTATGACCCAATGCGAATGCATCAATACATTGTTTACAGATGAAGTCGTCAATTGTTTGAGACGAATAAATAACTAATAGTGTTGAGTCTTCAGTTATATAATCTCCAGGTCTAGCTTCTAACTGAATAATTAAATCATTTTTTGTGGCGATATCAATAAGAGAGTTTCCATCTAAAATGCGAATATATCCTTGGTTGGGGGCAACAACAGTCGTTTTTTTTAGAGTATTTTGAGTTAAGTTTATTGATAGATTAGCATTTTCATTACCTATATTCATAGGAAATTGGGAGTTTATTTGGCGATTTAGTTCTTCACCTACTTGAGCAATTACATTGGACATATTAATACTTTCAGGAATGTGATGAATAAAATAAATCAAAACGAGGATACTGCTTAGAGTTAGGATAATAGCAACAAGTAACGATATCTGAGGGATAAAAACTAATTCATCAGCTTGTGGAATATCATTTTTATTTGCATTAAAAAGAGCCAGTAAAATAAACAGACAGAATAAGAAGGTGGCAATAAAAGTTCCGAGTGTAATTTGGTTTGCCCTATCCCTCATGAAATTTGTAGTGAGACGAGGACCTATCTGGCTTCCAGCAAAAGCTACTGCTACAATTGTCATAGAAAAAGTAACTCCTGCTACAGTAATCATGGAAGTGGCAATTGAGGATAAAATAGTTCGGGCCCCCTCAGGATTACTTGCATGAAACCAGCCCCATCTTTCTAGCCAATTCCAATCAAATAAGTAGTCCAGGCGTAATGTTAAAATGGATAGCAATAAAGAAACCACACACATAAGTAGAGGAATATACCAATAGCTTGCACGTAATTCTGAAAAGAAGTTCAATAGTTTTGATTTCATTAATGTCCCTTTATGAAAATTATGGCTTTACTTTTTTTGCCACAGTAGAGAGTACCTTTGAGTCATTATATATTAAATGGATAAAGGACGCCCAAGGGAATCTCGTTAATACCCTTATCCAATACTATGTACTATGATTAAGATATTAAGAAGATTTTTGACTCGTGCTTAACTTTTTAATAAAGATGTGAAACACATATATAATTCATATGAAGCCTATGCAGAATTAATTAAATTAATCGTTAAACCGAGTTAGTTTTATGAAAAAGGAATTTTCATATGGTCAAGAAAGCAGATAAGCCCATTGTCATTATTACGGGGTCTAGTGGCAAAATAGGAACTGCGCTTGCATGTGCATTACGAAATTCTTATAAAATTGTAGGTTTTGACCAAGATAAAGATGCTTGTGAGATTCCCTGTGATATTACATCAGATATCTCTTTAGCTTTATCTTTTCGGTTATTTAAAGAAAAATATGGAAATAAAATTGCCGCTGTGATTCATCTTGCAGCCTATTTTGATTTTACGGGTGAAGAGTCTTCTTTGTACCAGGCTGTAAATGTAAATGGTACAAAAAATTTACTTCTGGCATTACAAGATTTTGAGGTAGAACGATTTATCTATGCTAGTACCATGCTCGTACATGAACCTTGTATTTTAGGAGAGACCATTAATGAAAATGCTCCTCTCCTGCCGAAATGGTCCTATCCAAAATCCAAATTAGAAGCGGAAAAAGTAATTAAAAAATATCATGGAAAAATACCTTATCTGATTTTGCGCTTGGCAGGTTTATATGACGACGTGACCAGTGCCCCAACACTCGCTAACCAAATTGCTCGAACCTATGAACGGGATATTAAAAGCCATTTATACGCGGGAGATTTAAATGTGGGTCAGTCATTTATTCATCAGAAAGACTTGATAGAGCTTTTTAAAAAAGCTCTTTTTTATCGTAATGAATTACCGCAAAAGGAAATTATTTTAGCAGGAGAACCCAAAACGCTCAGCTATAGGAAATTGCAAAATCGTATAGCTCAATTAATTCATGGGGAACAATCTTCTCTCTACAAAGTACCCTATACTGTCGCTAAAGCAGGCGCTTGGCTTGAGCATCAGGCAGAACCATTGATACCTGATGATTTTGATCAGGGAGAAAAACCATTTATTCGTTCATTTATGATAGACCTTGCTTCAGATCATTATGCTTTAGATATTACTAAAGCAAAAAAACATCTTCATTGGGAACCCAAACATTCAATTGAAGAAACCCTTCCTAAAATTATCGACTCTTTGAAGGCTGATCCTGAAATTTGGTATAAAAAAAACAGAGTAATCCAACCAGACTGGATGGCTGCCATTAAGCATAATCCAGAGAAAATACGCTCCCTTTACGAAAGTAACTTCCGCAAACAACACCAGCAAAACCTATGGGCACATTTTTTAAATATGGGTTTTGGATTCTGGCTAATTACTTCGCCAGCATCCTTAGGATATACATCTTATCCTCTAATATTAAGTGATATTATTAGTGGTAGTGCCCTTATTTTCTTTGCATTTTTAAGCTTATCCTGGCGTTTATCATCAGCTCGATGGGTTTGTGCTTTAATTGGCCTGTGGTTAATATTTGCCCCTTTGGTTTTTTGGGCACCTACTGCTGCTGCGTATTTAAATGATACGCTTATTGGCACCCTAATTGTTGGTTTTTCTATAATAGTTCGGCCTGACTTAGGTGTAGCACCTAATGCTGCTTTAGAAGGGCCGATCATTCCTCCTGGATGGGATTTTTCGCCTTCAAGTTGGTTCCAGCGATTGCCGATAATAATTTTGGCTTATATTGGTTTTTTTATTTCACGATATATGACGGCTTATCAACTCGGTCATATTGATCATGTCTGGGAACCATTTTTTATGGGATATTTACCTGATGCAAAAAATGGAACCGAAGAAATTATTACGTCTTCTATATCTAAAGCATTTCCAGTCCCAGATGCAGGGCTAGGTGCAGCAGTTTATATTTTAGAAATTTTAACGGGTATTATTGGAGGCTCAAATCGTTGGCGTACGATGCCATGGCTGGTGCTTTTGTTTGGTATTATGATTGTACCATTAGGAATAGTCTCTATTTCCTTTATTGTCATCCAACCTATTCTTTTAAATACATGGTGTACCTTATGTCTAATCGCTGCAGTTGCCATGCTTATTCAAGTCCCCTATTCTTTTGATGAGTTAATTGCAACGAGTGCTTTTCTTTGGCGAAGATGGAAAGCGGGCAGGCCATTATTGAGAATTTTATTTGTTGGTGATCGAGATGATGAGACAGCTCAATCTAGGAAAGGAGTGGATGACTTTGAGCAATCGCCTAAAATAATTCTGCGAGAAATGTTGAGTGGTGGCATCACTTTACCTTGGAATTTAATAGGATGCATACTCATTGGTATCTGGTTAATGTTTACACGTATTACTTTGGAGACAACGGGTCCAATGGCTAATAGTGATCATCTCATTGGCTGTCTTATCATAACAATAACCATAACAGCATTAGCTGAAACAGTCCGTATTTTGCGCCTACTTAACTTATTTTTAGCTGTCGCTTTGTTTATTACACCATTTATTTATCATGCATCAGCATGGAGTATTTTTGCAAGTCTGGTTAGTGGCGTTCTTCTATTCTTCTTATCCATTCCGCGAGGAAAAATCCACTCTTCTTATGGAGCCTGGGATAAGATTATTTTTTGATCAAATAGTATTGTAGAAAATTAATTTCGCCCTAGTGTTAAGTTTTTTTAGCTTTTGGATTTGACTTTATTTTTTGCTTAGAGTCTTTATGTTTATTCACTTTATCACAAACATCTCCTGTCTGCGGATTGCTAGGCGTAATATCGCAAATATGTTCTATATCAGCGACCTCTGGGTGTTTTTTCTCTTCCTTATGTTTATTCATCAGTATTCCTTGAGGGGATAATCTATATATATATAGTAAAATTTTAACAATTAATCCAGATAAGAAAACATGTTTCCCAATGCCAGACTGAAATGTTCCTAAATGATACTGAATGATTTATAGTCCTTAATCGATTGCTCAAACTCCTCTAACTCTGTTTGATTAAATGAATTATTGACTGTTGTAAAAATTGCATCAACGTCTTTAATTGGATTTCTTTTAGCAGTTAAACCTTCATTTAAATGTCCATCGGCGGTAATGAGTTGTTGATGCATATAACGCAGATAATTACGGAAAGAATGTTGTTTGTAGCTGCTGTACTCTTCATTAATTATTAAATTGTCGATTGAGTCCACTAATGCTTCAGAGAGGGATTGGGTAAGTTCCTGGATTGTTGCTCTATCTATATGTTCACCTTTTTCGAGTGCTTGAGTAAGCGCTTTATTCATCATTGAGTGCGCACCACGCTCCCATGTACTCATCATCTTACGTGCATGTCTTTTGCCATTATCATTATGACTAAAAAAGAATGAATTATCGTATTGGCCAGCTTTTGTCTCATAAGCTTTTTGATAGTTTTTTCCTTGTTGGATAATCGCCTCAATATTATGTACCACACTTAATAATTTTTTTACTTGGGACGTTTGATCGTTTGTAATGTGCTTCATCAATAATCGAGAATTATGTGCATCTAATGTCGTGGCGTTCGCTACATCTGCGACAAGCTCCAATTTCCCATCTTTTTTCTGTACTTCATCAGTAAGAGATCGAATTTCCTCATCTTTTTGCAAAAGAGTTTTTCCATGCTCTTCATTACGTTGTTTCAAACTTAAATTTTCTTTTTTAGTGTCGCTTAATTCGACGCCTAATTCTTCAAGTTCACTCTTTAACGCAGTATATTCAAGGGTACTCACTGATGGGCGTGATAAGTAGTTTCTAATAATTTGAAAAAAACCGGCAGTTTGATGTTCTTCTTCGAGTATTCTGGTTTCAAAATTATTGCTCTCAATAAGCACAAAACCTTCTTCTTCAGCAACATCATGAGTTTGTAATTCAAGAGCCTGGATCATTTGCGCAACAACTGCGCGTCTACGTTGCAGGACATCAATCAGTTTATTTATTGTTTCATCCTGAGATTGCTGTGCTTGTAAAATCAGTTCATCGTACTCAGCCAAGATACTTTTTTGTTTTACTAAAATAAGCTCAGCCTGTCGATTCAATTCTTTTGCTTGTGCGCGTGAAATATCCGATTGAAAGGAGCTGCTTGCCATATCAAATTCGTCACCCAATAGAGTGTGTCCGCGTTTTACGACCTCATTGGCTTCTTTACTGAATTCTTTTAGTGCATCAAAGCAATCAAATGGAATACTCGCAAATGCTGCACTAATGTGTTGGGATGCGCTGATAAAATGAGTTCGTACTTTAACTAAGGGAAGTTTATCTAAATAACAAGGTTCCCATAAACTGCGGGCTGAGCTTGAAGATTTACTTCGTTGTCGATAAACCTTACCACAATCTGCTTCAAATTTTTCCAAACAAACATTTAATTCACTTTTGACATGATGAATGTCTTTCAAGTAAGGTTCGGATAATTTAATAAAATCATTAAAGTAGCTGATTTTGTTTGCGCCGGTGAACTGGTGAAGTTTTTTTAATTCATTTTGCAATACGTGTAATTTATCTCGCAACCTTAATAACTTAATCAAGTTTTCTCGTTGTTCGTGTTCAAATTGTTCCCATAAAAAATTACCCTCATTGGGCAATTGATAATCAAGTCCTTTATAAAGTGCGAGGTAGTTATCTTCTTGTAAAGAAGCTGCAGGTCGGCCAAATAGTTCTGCAACAAATGGGTCATGAATCACCCTTTGTTCTGTAAGAGTGAACGTCGTTTTATCTTCTTTTGTGAACAGCTCCTGCAAATGCGTCACATCAATTTGATTTTGCATGCTAAATAACGGCAGCATTTGGTCATCAATACCAACAAGCAATTCATTTAATTTTCGTGTTGTGTCCTCAATGTGTTGATAATAAGCATCAATTTTATTTTCTTGATCCAGGGCATCTTCGTATTGTGAAGCAGAAAATATACGATCAAGAGCAGACTTACAGGAAAGAAGTTTCTCATCTTGGCTGCTAGTACTTTGGATGTCTTTATGCTTTAGTAATTCAACAGTAAAAAGTTGAATTCGCTCTTTGTATTTGTTTTGTTCCTGAACGGGTTTTTCCAGGGCCTGGCGACAAAGGTGAGCCAATAAGATCATGGCGATAACTTTGCCATGCGAAATATCATTCAAATTGGCGCGACCAAAATAACGGTTTTGATTATCCGCAATGTATTGATAACACGTATTGTATACAAAGTTAAAATAATCACAGTTTCTTTTAATTTCTTTTGAGTGATTTTGTTCTTGTACTCTCCTGGCCATGCTTGATAAGGCGCCAGGTTGAGGATATTCCAATCCTTCAATCACTCCTTCTTTATAGGTTAAACCAAACGTATAGCCCCAGCCTTGATGCTCTACAGGGAGTTCAACGAGACTGGTGTGAGTGACATCCATGATTTTCGTACGCAAATCTTTATAAATTGTTAAAATTTCACGGATTAAGGGAGTTTCTCTGAATCGAATGGTTGGCATTATGAACACCTATAATTATAAAATTTTATGGCGGTAGTTTAAAAAAGTTTTATTAAGTTTTTATTAACCATCGTGCGTTTTTTCATCGTTACAAGCAGAAATTCAAGGATTTTCTTAATTCTTAAGATGAACGTTTATCTAAAAATTTTACACTCGGTTATAAATTAATTCATCTCTCATATCAAGTAAATAAATTTTAACCTATAGTATTAACAGAAGTATTTGAAGAGCGATGGATACAATGATGGGCATGTTCTCTAAAAACCTAATTTATTCTCAAGAAAAAAATTATCGACACAAGCCTGCACTTATATTTGAAAAAACATATACTTCCTATGAGGAGCTTGAGCATGCAGCAAATCGCTTTGCCAATTTTTTGTCTCAAAAAGACATTAAGGGTGAACGTATCGCGTTTATGCTTCCTAATAGCGTTGAAATCATTTCTATTTATCTAGGCTGTTTTAAGACGGGTTGTATTGCAATGCCCATAAATCGCCGTTATGCCCAACCTGAACTGGAAAGAGTGCTTCATGATGCAGAGCCTTATTATTTGATTATTGAAGAGGAAAAATTATTTTTATTGGAAGACCTTAATTTGGCCGCAACACGTATTAAAGAGGTGTTTGTTGTTGGCGGCAACAAGACGCCCAATAAATACTCATTGTTTCAAGAAATTATGAATGCATCGACTGAGTTTCAGGTATCCGCGCTTACCAATAATAACCCTGCGGTTATTTTTTATACTTCAGGCTCCACTGGGCAGCCCAAAGGGGTAGTTCATACGCTGAACTCAATAGAGGCAATATTAGACACAACTTCGGATGCTTTAGATACGATTACTGCGCAAGATAAAATAATCGTGTGCGAACCACAATGTCATATAAGCGGCTTTATGGAAACCTTTTCTACTTTATCGCGAGGCGGCACTGTTCTGGTCTATGATGGTTTTCAATTGGATAGTTATTTAGAGGGGTTAACGAAACACAGACCCACTTTGGCTGTCCCCCACATTGATACGCTGATGAAACTTTTGGATTCCGGCCGTTGTACCTCAGATACTTTTGCTTCACTACGTGGGGTGTATACCGGGGGGGATGTATTGCCTGACTCAGTTCAAAAGCGATTTATTGCCTGTGCCGGCAAGCCAATTCACGTTGGTTATGGGATGACCGAGGGTATTTGGATGGCAGTTTGCCGAGAGGAGAATCCTAAAAGTGGCTGTATTGGTAAACCTCTTCCCGGAGTACAACTGCGTTTGGTGGATAAATCAGGCAAAGAAGTAGCGCAAGGGGAAGATGGAGAAATCTTGGTAAGGGGAAATATACTCATGCTGAATTATTGGCATAATCCTGGCGAATCACAAAAAGCATTTATAGACGGTTGGTTTAAAACGGGTGATAGTGCAAAGCAAGATAGCCAAGGAATTTATTATTTTAGCGGTCGCATTAAAGATATAATCATTCGGAACACTTCAAATATAATGCCAGGTGAAGTTGAGGCTGCGATTTATCAACATCCCGCAATTGAAGCAGCGGGAGTAATAGGTATTCCTGATCCTCATGAAGGGGAGGTGCCCGTCGCATTTGTGGTACTAAAAAAGGGAAAGAAATTGACCGACGCAGAACTTAGCCAATATCTAACCCAATTTATAGCAAAATATAAAATCCCAGTAAAAATATATTTTATTGAAAAGATACCATTGACCCATAGCGGAAAAATAAACCATAAAAAACTTTATGATTTTCTACCGCAAGCACACAGTATGGGTAAGTAGTTAACGTACTCGGTGCTGATAATAAATTGGCATTAATGCAAATGCCGGATTATCTGTAGCGACTGGATAGCTGCTTTGATTCTGTGGTTTGCATCTCTTCCTCTTCACTATCTGATTTCTGATATTCATTTCTTCTTTGCATAAAAAGTTGTTGGCGTGCCTTTTTTTGTCTATTTAGCATTAAATCAATACGTTTTTGTTTTGCGCTTGCTAAAAAATTAAGCATACTCAGTTGTTTTATACTTATTTCGTCATACGCTTCTTGGCAAATTTTATTTTTATGCAGTGTCGTGCGCACATTTGAGCTGGAATACCATTTGCCATTGCAATGGGAATATTTTTTTTTATCCGCTGAAGGAGAAAAAAGGGTTCCGGCATAATAATCAATAAATGCATCGAATAAGACTAAATGTCTGTGAAATTTTTGTGCTATGGTTTGTTGGTTTCCTTTATTATTACAAAAATAAAGCTTTATTTTGCCAATCCTGTGATGTAGATAGACAAAATCATAGTTAAAGCGCTCTGCTATCTTATCGATACCCAGATGGGTAGATTGATTTGTAATAGCGCTTGCCAGATGAAAATGTTCCAATAAATTATCGATTCCATGAGCAAGTACATAGATGGTGAGGTGTTCATGTTCCATTAATTTATAATTAATTGCCTCACCATGTTGTACAATAAGTATCTTTTGATCATTAAGTATTTCTTTCCACTGCAGTGCATGGACCATTAGATCATTTTCTTCATGGAATGGGATATAAAGGATTATCATGTCATAATGGCCAGTAACGATTCGTGGTTTATTCTGAGTTCTTAAGGAATGATGATTGCAGCATTTTGATAATAAATTGTTCACACTGATGCAGTTGTTCAAGAGCAACGAATTCATTAGCACGATGAGCCTGCTCAATGCTGCCTGGACCACAAACAATTGTGGGTATTTTTGCTTGTTGAAATAAGCCTGCTTCAGTGGCATAAGCAACCTTTAATTTTTTTTCATTGTGACAAATTGATTGGGCAGCGCGAACGATTGGTTCTGAGAGGGGCGTATCCAATCCAGGTGCTTTAGCGAGGGCTTCCAAAATCACGTTCGTATTTAATTGCTCTTTACGTAGTGTAGGGAGTAGATCAGTATCTATGAAATCAACTATTTGTTGATGAAGATCCTCGGGATTATCAACCACTAAATTTCTAATTTCAAAAACAAATTCACACAAACTGGGAATCGTATTGTACGCATTGCCGCCCTGAATGAGATTGGTGGATACCGTAGTATAAGGCACATCATATGATTCATCCCGATTTCCTTGAGATTTAAACTGGTGAGCCATGTTACGAAGATAAGTAATAAATGATGCGGCATGCTCTATTGCATTACATCCTTGAGGCGTCAGTGATGAATGAGCGGCCACGCCGTGAATCTGACAACGATAGCATTGTATTCCCTTATGTCCAATTACAGGTTGCATGGAGGTTGGTTCACCCACAATACATGCCTTGGGTTTATAATTTAATTGCGTCATTTTTTCAATGAGACTCGGTGCGCCAAGGCAACCAATTTCTTCATCATATGAGAAAGCAAAATGCACTGGGAATTTGAGGTTAAGTGCTTTCAATTGGGGAATAAGGTTCATCACTACTGCAATGAAACCTTTCATGTCACATGCCCCTCTTCCATATATTTTTTTGTCTTTAATTGTTGCCTGAAATGGATCGCTAGCCCAAGTTTGCCCGTCAACAGGCACTACATCTGTATGACCCGACAAAATAAGTCCCCCCTCAAGTCGACCCTGATGATCGGGGATAGAGGCGAGTAAATTTGCTTTAAGCCCTTTGTTGTCATGGATTAAAATGGGATTAATCTGATAATCATTCAAAGCATTCGCCAAAGTTTCTATTAGAGATAAATTGGAATTACGCGAGGTAGTATCAAAGGCGATAAGTTTTGTCAGCCAATCCAGGGTATTCATTATAATATTCCTTTTAAATTAAGTGGCAGTGTGTCATGAATGCACGGCGCGATTAAAGGATTATAAACTTTCTCAATGTATAAAACACCAAACAGCACAAGCCTACCTGATTGTGACATTTTGCATGAATCATCTACAATCTGGAAAGGGGAATTTTTAATTATTGATTAATGTCATTGGATCTACATAAGGAAATGAACAATGAAAACGATGAAGGCAGTGCAAGTAAATAAGTCAGGAGAATGGGAGTCTATTGAAAAAGATATTGTGATGCCTACAGCAAAGCAAGTACGCATCAAAGTTGAAGCGTGCGGTGTCTGTCATTCGGATGTCTTCGTGAAAGAAAATTTGTGGCCTAATCTTCAATTCCCAAGAATCCCAGGACATGAGGTGGCAGGGGTAATTGATGAGGTTGGGACTAATATTACTCAATGGAAACCAGGTCAGCGTGTTGGAGTAGGCTGGGCAGGTGCTTTATGCGGCCAATGTCTTTCCTGCCGCCATGGTGATTTTATTCTATGTGAAAACCATCAAATCACAGGATTACATTATGATGGTGGATATGCCCAGTATATGATAGCTCCAGTTGAAGCGCTTGTTGCAATCCCTGATGAACTCTCTTTTGCTGATGCGGCGCCATTAATGTGTGCCGGTGTAACCACGTTTAATGCGCTACGCCATAGTGTTGCTCGTCCGGGGGATTTGGTTGCCATACAGGGCGTGGGGGGACTAGGGCATCTGGGAATTCAATTTGCTAATAAAATGGGTTTTAAAACAGTTGCTCTATCCTCAGGGGCTGACAAAGAAGAACTTGCCAAAAAGTTAGGGGCTCATATTTATTTAAATTCTGATGAGCATGATGTGGTTCTTGAATTGCAAAAATTAGGTGGTGCTCGAGCTATTTTGGCAACAGCACCAAGTGGTAAATCGATTGCTCCTTTAATTAATGGTCTTGGAAATAAAGGGGAGCTCCTGATTGTAGGAGCTTCTAATGATCCAATTGAAGTGATATCGACTCAGCTTATTGGCAACAGACGTTCGATTAGAGGATGGCCATCTGGAAGCGCAATCGACACCGAAGAAACATTGAAGTTTTGTGCTTTGGTCGGGATTCGTCCTATGATTCAAAAGTATCCACTTGCACAAGCGGAAAAAGCTTTTGAAGCGATGATGTCAAATAAAGTGCGATTTCGCTCAGTGATTATGATGAATGAAAAATAGATTATGGACACACTATTATTGTTCTATACTTACTCATGGCGACTCAAATCATTTCATGGAGTGAAATTATTATGAAAAAATTATTATTAATCATTTGTTCGCTTACACTGTTTAATGCAGTTTCCTTCGCAGAAAAAATAATAATTACCGGCCAGCCAATTATCTTGGAAAAACAAGGTAATATTTACTATGTGCCCAGTGATTATCAATCCACACAATCTTATTACTATGTAAGCGTAAATGGAAAACGTCAAGTGTGTTATATAGATAAGCAACCAGAATTATCTGCTTTAGATACATCAACACTTGAAGTTAATTACCATGGTTCATCGTTGACTTGGGTTTGTTATCCGTTCGATTCTAATTATTTTGTAATCCCATAAAAATAAGCTAAGACCTGTAGACAATTCTACTCGCTTGGTGAACAGGGTGTGATTTGTTGTGCTCTGTACTCGCATACTACATGTATGCTGGTTTCGGTGCGCTAAAATCACACCATTTTGGTCAATCTTGCAACGTGTCACCGATCCTAGGCGGGTATAACGCAGGATTTTGGATGTTGCCTCGGTGCTGCATACGGGCCGCATTTTTAGATTTTTAGCTAAAATTATTTTCTTCTTTTGAAGAGGATAAATTGAGACCATTGACTACTTCCTGTAGCATTTTTAAATGAATGGGTTTGGTCAACACTTTATTCATTTCAGAACGCAAAAGTTCATCTTCTACCTTACCCGAGGTATTGGTAGTTAGGCCAATGATTGGTATAGCATTTCTCTGCGTTTGTTTTTCTAGCTCGCGAATGCATTGAATGAGGTTCTTATCTTCACTGTTGGATATGCCTATATCTGTAATGATTAAGTCAAAATCATTTGTTTCCAGCAACTCTAAAGCATGTTCACCATCAATCGCTGAGTAAAACGGATAATTAGCTTGCTCTGCAACATTTTCAAGCATATGCAGGGAGATAATATTATCTTCTACAAGTAAAATTAGCGGTGAATTGGCTCCTGTTTTCTCTTGCTGTAATTTAGCTTCACTCGTCCCATAGAGAGAGGAATTGCTCTCATTGTATCCAATTTTCATGGTAAGGGTAAAATAAAAAGAGGAGCCTTTTCCAACTTCACTTTCTAGATTTATTTCTCCACCTAATAGGCTTAAGTATTTTTGGGCCACGTGAAGGCCGACCCCATAACCGCTATGCTGGCTTTTATAAGAAGGGATAGCGCGGAAGAAACGATCAAAAATCTTATTTTTCAATTCAGGAGGTATACCAATTCCTGTATCGATTACACTAAATCGAATTTGTGCATAACTGTTTTCGTGAGAAAGGGTTTCTACTTTAATTGTAACGACACCGGTGTCAGTGAATTTAATTGCATTTCCTACAAGATTTAACAAAACTCGATGTAATTTCGTACCATCAGTGATAAAACTATTTGGCGTTGTTTCATCAATTTCAATATTCAATTGAATTTTCTTCATTTCCAGGGTTGGTTGAACAAGATGTGCAATATCTTTAATGTTCTTGCGTAATTCGAATAACTCCTCATGTACATCACTTTCTCTGAGGTTATCTGCGGTAACGATCTCCATTACTCCGTTGAGCAAATCCAGTAATTGTTCACTACTTTCATGAATCCAGCGTGCATATTGTTTTCTTTCAGGATCTTCGGCTTTCTCTTCTAAAAGTCGCGACATCCCAACAATACCGCTTAATGGAGTATAAATATCATGGCTCATATTTTCTATGAATTCAGTTTTCGCCTGGTTAGCAACTTCCGCGTTTTCCTTGGCACGACGCAACGCGACTTCCATTTTTTTTCGCTCTGTGATATCAAGCGAAATACCTAAAACACCAATAATCTCATTTTTTTGATTGCGTAGAGGAACTTTTTGGGAATAATAAATGCCCATTCCATTAGTCATGACCGCATATTCTTCAGCCGTATGGGGTATGCCAGTTTCCATTACTAACGTATTGAGTTTATTTAACTCTTCTGCCTGATCTTTCCACGGCATGTCATAATTGGTCTTTCCAACGATATCTTTTCTTGATTTCAAACGTGCACTTTTAGCTTGTGCGTCGTTACAACCTAAAAATATATTATTCTTATCTAACCAATAAACATGTCCTGGCATTAAAGCAATTATATTTTCATAATAATCATGAACAGCTTGTAATTCATGATTAAATTTTAATCTTTCCTCTTCGAGAGAAAGCGTTAATTGATGAATTTCCGCATTTTTTTGATTAATAATGTCGTGTAATTCTTTTATCTTTTTAGAATCCATTTTTCACCGTATAAATAATCTTAATAAGCGAGATGATGCATTATTAAGTAGAAATATTCTTGTAACTTCTGTAGACAGTATAATAATGGACTTCCTTGAGAAGAGTATAGTACACCGTCAAATGAGCTGTCTCTTATAAATAATATGTGAGGATATTATAAACTATTTATGAAAAAAAATGGTTATTTTTTCTTCAAAATGAATTATACTATAGCTATTTTCGATTGGAAATTTAATGATTTTGATTTTAGTAATCTAAAAAACACTAATTTACGTACGTAATATCATAATTTTAGATAATTTTAAAGATGAATGAATCGATAGCGTACAGAAGTGATAAAATAAACGCGAAGGAAATATGTAGATGCCAAAAGTTAGAGGTCCCAAAGACGGTAAAATTGTTACCGCAAGTTTTGATCCAGCAAATAAAAAAGATAATAGTAAAAGTCGTTTCCCTTCTCTAAAGACTACAAAAGATTTAGTCCTTTTAAGTATTGTAGGAAATGAGTTTTGCGCTGGTGAGTATTTAGGAGCTATTGTGCAACAAGCTGTTGCAACTCATCAAACTCCTGTTGATTATTCTGGTCCTAAAGGTAAAACAACTTTTTTAATTGCTGATGAGATTTATTGGCATAATCTTAAGGATAAAACTCCAATTCCCGCCGAAGAAATGAGTCTTAAGAGGCGTGCTTTAGATGAAGGTGAAGCGTATTTTGAGAAAAATTTAGCTGCTTTCCTAGGTCCTTTAGGTATGAATATTGATGAGTTCAAAAGCAAGTTTCCTCATGCATCAACGGATGAAAAAATTTCTATTATCAATCAACTTGCTTTGGAACAAGGAAAGAATTTCGAGATCGTTCGTTGGAATACGTGGGTAACTCAGCGTGATTTTGATAAAACATTAAAAGAGATTTTACCTTATTATGACGAAGTTAATGGCCTTAGAGTGGCTATTGATAACTCAGTTACTGATTTTGTGAAGCGTCATGCGAAACAAGATGAGGATCGTGGAGTATGGATTGAACGTTCTCGAGGTTATCTCAAAGAAGAAAGTCCTTCTATTATGCTATTGGCAGCGCAGTTAGGTTATAATTTTGTTATTTATCCAGGTGCTATTTTGCCTCCTTTTGAAGCAACAAGAGAATATTTTATTGTTGATAACCACGTTGCTCGCATTGAGAGAGGTAAAAATATCGAAGACCCGTGTACTCATAATAAATTTTGTCTTCACACTGCGAATCCTTCTCGCTTAGTCAATTGGTTAGAAGTTAACTTTACTCGAAGCCATAAACCTGCAAAAACAGAAGAGGTTACAAAACAAGGAACTACAAAACAAGAAGTTGAAGCTCCAAAACAAGAAACTACAAAAGAAAGGGGTGTCATTACATTTTTCAGCCCAAGCAAAACCGTCATAGTTCCTTCTAGAAAAGTACCTGAAAACCAAAAGACAGAGATAATCTCTGTAGAGGATGATGGCGTAGTATTGCAGTTTGTGCCTAAAAAAGAGAGCATTATTTCCTCAATAGTTCAAGGAATTAGTCATGCTCTAGAGAATCAACCTTCTTCTCAGAAGGGTAGATTAGAAAAACGCTTACAAACAACTCCACTGACACAAATATTTGAAGGCATTACCCAAGGAGTTTTAGCTACAGATCTTCCTGCGCAAGATAAGATCGATTTTTTGGCTGAACTGGTTGAGACTTATGTTAAACGCATGGATCCGAAGGATACGCCCAGTAGAATGCCAATGATCTCATAAAATTTCTAAGCCCATATCAATGCGTTATATGGGCTTTTCTGCACTATCCTAAAATTGGATGTTAATGTGGGTGCAAACTATTCTAAAATTATTTCAACATCTCAGGATTAAAAGGTTGTCCATTCACAAAAATCTTTTGATTTTCTATCTTGAAAGTAAGGACATAATCACTACCTTCAATTTTTAAAAATCCTTTACTAACAAAATCTTGTAACATTTTGTCCGCTTGGGATGCAGCTTCATTATCCGGATTAGTGAGGATTTGTGCCGGACTTGTTGCGTTAGGCAATGTTCCTGGGGCATCTGGAGTGGCTTGAGTCTGGTTGGCAAGGTTATTCTTAAGTGATGCGGTCACAAGTGCTTTTACAGTTGTTATCGGCGCTTTAAAGTGACCTTCGCCATTCATCTTTTGCATCATCTGAGACAAGTCCCCTCCTTCGTTTTTTGGCAGTGACATTTTAAAATTGCCTGTAATTTTCCCCTCCGGTACATTCAAAGCCATTTCCGAAAGTTCTAATACTGCCCCTTTGGCAAGGAGTTTGGGTAGTTCCGTTACGAACGCAAGCGTAACTTGATTGGGGTCGCTATTATTTTGAATCATATTTGATTGTTGCTGATTGATTTTCGCTGCAACTTCTGGATCCAGATTTCTAAAACTCAAGTGAAAAGTGCCTGGTCCATAATTTTGATTATTAGTAAATAGCTTTTGTAATGACAGTTTAAAATCAATATTCATTACACCATCATGAACATTAGAACCGGCCGATAAGTCAAATCCTGCGAGTTCGAATGCCTTTTGACCACCGAGATTGACTGCAACAGAAGGAATATCAAAACGAGCGTGTCCAAGCCATAACCAGTCCTGATGCCGTTTAAATTTATAGTCATAGGCGATCTCACCAATATCGAAGACAAGATTATTCTTCGCATTGGATGGATTATTAGCAGCTCCCTTGACTCCCAATAATCTTAAATTACCATCTATATAATCAAGATTAGAAGAAACACAGAGCAAAGAAGATAAGCCCTGCCAATTTAACTTGAAGTCTCCTTCATTTTGTCCAATCGTACCCTCTATGGCGAAGGAGGGAAGCGTATATCTAAAAATGGTTTTATTCAGATAATTAATAAATGCTTCATAATGGGTTTCAGGTTGAGTTGTGACAAGACCTATTCCAAAACGAATCCCGTGATCTGTAGCTATAAAAGGTCCATGTTTGATATAAATAGGGATGTCTACATCAAAATCTGCTGGTGGTTCCGTTTTAGTGATCCCATTTTTATCTGTTATATTTTGTGCAGGGATATGCATCTTAAATCTTAAGTTCGCTTGTGAGGAAAACCAGCCGCGGTGGTATTTATCTAAATGGACACTAAATGAAGAGGTTTTAGGAATCGAATTTATATTTTTACTTAAGGTATTCTCAATTGAGAAACCAATAGCAAAGTAAGCAACAAGAATAAGCACTACCAAAGCTATGATGATACCGATCCATTTTTTCATGAATACTCACATTAAAATCCCTTTGTTTATATTATGTAGCCTAAAAATTTTATTTTGTAAATTAAATAGATACTTATCTTAACTAAGATTGCTCAGAGCATATCAAAGTAACTTAATATAGTGGTAAGCTTTAATTGTGCAATAAGATCAATATAATACTATTATTATTTTAATAAATAGGACGATTCTTTATAAGAATAGGAAATTTTTAATGGACTTTCCGGGCGTGACGAGCACTCAAATAGAAAACAAGCTGATAGGCGAGTCATATAAAAAATTTTATGTTATGATTATTGCTGATTTTTTTGCAACGATCTTCTTCTCTATTCTGATTTGGAATCAAGTTACTAACCAGCTTCTGTTAATAATATGGGTTCTCGTGATGTTTGTTTTCAATCACATACTAAGAGGGCTTTTTTTAATTCATTATCATCGTCATAAAAAAAAAGGTACCTTGATTCACCTGGGTTTTTGGAAGAAATATTTTATAGTTAATAACCTGCAATCAGGTGTTTTATGGAGTTTAGGGGGATTATTGTTCCTCTATATAGACGATCCCCTTCATCGCATGGCAATTTTTGTCTATCTTATTGGTCTGCTTGCGGCGCCTGCAGCTAAGTTATTAACAATTTATAGCGCTTATGCCGCATTTATGATCCCCATTTGGATAATGTTGATTTTTTTATCAGTATCTATTGCACCCTCGCTTTCGGTTGCCTTGCTTTTTGCGACAATACTTTACGTTACGATTGTGATCTATGCCACCCTAGAAGTAAATCGATTTTTACTGAAATCAGTTTATCTGGAAATATACAGCTCCAATCTTTTATCTGATTTAAGGCGTAGTGAAGAGAGTTTTCGCAATACTATTGAAAATGCACCAATTGGCATGGCTATTGTTTCACCTGAAGGAATATGCATCCATGCCAATCGTACGCTACAAGAGATCCTAGGCTACACTGATGAGGAGTTGCGTAATAAAAATATGCTGGAAATCACTTATGTTGATGACGTACCTATGACTCAAGATGCCATGAAACAACTCCTTTCGGGCAAATTGCGTATTTCACATATGGAAAAACGTTATGTACGAAAAGATGGCAGTATTATCTGGGCAATGGTCAGCGCGACCCTGATCCGGAATGAGCAGGGGGAACCGATTAATTTTATTACCCAAATGAAAGATGTGAGTGATCGCGTTCAGAATGAAGAAAAAATGCGAGAACTGAATGAGAAAACGATGGAAACCTTGAACGAGTTAAAATTACTTGAACATGATGAAAGCTTATTAAATAAATTAAACCGTTCACTGCAAATTTGCATCACAGCAGAAGAGGCTTATCCACGCATTAACATAATTGCCCAAGACTTATTTTCTGACTTAAGCGGCGGCTTATCCATTTATAATCAGGGAATGAAACAAATGGAAACAGTAGTTCAGTGGGGAAAGGAACAGCTCCTGCCAAAAACATTCTTCCCCATGGATTGTTTTTCAATCCGTGAGGCGACTACTAATGTGGTTGATGATCCCAATAAATCAGTACCTTGTGCCCATTATCTGGCTCCACCCCAAGGTGGAAATATGGCGTTGCCCCTCATGGTCCAAAATGAATTAATAGGCGTTATCCATTTGCTCGCGTCAAAAAGTAAAAAGTTGACGCAACACCAACAAGATATGGCAAATTCATTTGGCAATATTGTGAAGCTCGCAATTGCCAATATTAATCTGCGCGTGTCATTGAGTGAGTTGTCATTACATGATCCATTAACTAATTTATATAATCGACGTTATTTAAATGATATTTTGTCACGGGAATTGATTCGAATTGCCCGGGAAAAAAAGACATTATGCGTGGCGATGTTGGATATCGATGATTTCAAGAGATTTAATGATACTTACAGCCATTTAGCCGGAGACGAAGTTCTTAAATCGATAGGGAAATTACTAAAGGAAAATTTCCGGGAAAGCGACGTTTCTTTTCGCTTCGGTGGCGAGGAATTTGTTGTGGTATTGTTAAATGCGACATTGAACAATGCTGTAAGTAGAATGGAAGAACTCCGTGAAGAGATAAAAGCGATATCCATTTATTATAAAGGCAATCCATTGCATAACATTACCATCTCAATTGGTGTAGCAGAAGCACCCAAACATGGTGCCACTATCGACGAGATTGTAAAGGCTGCTGACCATGCACTTTATGCAGCGAAACGGGCAGGTAAAGATCAGGTAAAAGTCTACAACCATAATATATAGTACCATTGCTCTTCAAAGGGTTAAACTCCAAAATATGAACTTGGAGCTGCTAAAACTTTTCCAGGATAGCTCCTGGGTAGGCTGAATTTTTAAGCTCAATCTCAAAAGTGTCCGTAAGCATTTTTGCCAGTTCAAGATTCGGTGTTAAGGTAATCGCGCCTTTCCTTAATTGCTCTTCAATAAAGCAGATTAATAGATCTATTGTTATCCGCATCTTGCCAGGTTGATTCATTAGTAGACTTTCTAACTGAACGGTTAATTCTTCGAGTGTCTGCTTAAAACAAGCTTTTGCTGCCGATATTTGAGTGGCAACAGCTGTATGGTTTTGAGCCCCATTAAAAAATTTATAGGGTCCAATCAAACTGCGATGTTGAATAGACGACTCCTGCAATTTGATACAGGCTCTATTATGCGTAGGATCTATTTTAAGTACTTGTTGATACAGATCAAAAGCTAACACAATAGCATTTTGTTTTTGAATCCCAGCCGCTTTATATTTACCGAAGAAATCGGCTATAAGAGAAAGTAAATTTGCCAAAAATTTTGGATTGGATGTGTCAGAGATTATTTTGTCCAGGGCTGATTGAAAGGCTTTGCTATAAGGGTGAAACTCTTCTGATGATGATGTCTGAGACGAGGTATTAAAAAAACTTTGTGAAGTTTGAGCACTTCCCTGACTACTGGACTGGATTGACAAAGGTTGTGGTGTTATTACCGGATCTGATGTCTCAAATGGACTTGTTGAAGGAAGTGTGGGAATAAAAAGTGGAGTGGTTTCAGAGCTGGGATTTTGAACTTCCATCGAACTATCGAGATGGTCAGTGCTGAAATTAAATTTTTCTGATGCAACGGAAACTTCTTTTGAATAATCTGCGTTTTCATCTAAATTTGAAAAAGGAGGCGTTTCTTCTGTGAGCACCATGTCTGTTAGTTGATTTTCTTCTTTTTCCTCTTCTTCTTCCTGGGGTATTAGATTAACTAAACTTTGCAGATCATCGAGAATGGGATTTTCCTTTTCTTCTTCAGAAAGTAAGTCATAGAGCGCTTTACATTCATGAACAAGTTCGCTGATATCCTCAAGATTAAAAATCGCTAATCGTGCTACGTAGCTTAGCAGCTCCAATTTACGCAAGGGAGATTGAATAGGCATTTCCAAGAGCTTGTATTTACCTATGAACTCAGACATGACGTGAAGGCTGGTCTCACTTTCCGTCTCTTTATACTGTTGCTCAAGTAAATTTAAATAGCCTAGACTGCTTGAGAGCTTGGGACTATCTTTTGTTTTTACCTGAAAGGTAATGGCTCGATTCATCCATTCAATCGCTTGTGAACGTACTTCTTGCGAATTAAGATTTATTTCGTCCTTATCTTCTAATTGATCCATTAATTCATCACTTATTTCTTCACAAACGACGGCGAGCAATTTATGAGTTTTCTTAATCACTTGCTCTTTATTGCTAAAAAAATGCGTAAGTCCGGTAAGATGCTCTTTATAAGTAAGTTCCATTTCTTGCAGTAAACCGGGAATATCTTGCCAATATTTTGCAATGGCATCAAAGTGCAAGTCTTGAGCTTCACGACGGATTAGCTGAAGTCTGGTTGTTACAATTTCGGAAAGTACATAAACCAAGGCATCGTAAAAATCATTGTGTCGAACACTATTGGAAGCAGCATGCAAATTCAGAGTTTTTAACGCTTCTGAGTAATGCATAAGTGCTTCTTCATATCTTTGTTCATTATAAGCCTTATCGCCTTGTTGTTGTCTGAAGGTATTAAAGTAAAATCCCATAATCATTGCTCGAAAAACAAAAAGATTATTGTAACTTCGCAATTTTTTTAATCAAGAAGTAAATATCTACTGCATTATCCAAATTATGGAGAAGAAAGTTTTATTTGAGCACTTAATAAAGGATTTTTATTAGTACTTGCAATAGGTTAACTAGGTTTAGAAAATCACTTATTTACGGTATAAGAAGGGAATTTTTTTACTGATATTATTGTGCCATCCATGATTTGATTGAAAATACGCTTTGCCAGTCGTTTTAATGGCACATGATTCGTATTTGTAAGTATGATGATACTCACATGATCATCAATATGACGTTCTATCCAACTGCTATAGCCTCTTATAGCACCGTTTTTGAAGGCAAGACGTTTACCATTGATAGAAGAAACTTGCCATCCTAAAGACCATGCCCAGTTTTTGTTGCCTGCAAGCGCTCCATTGTTTAAAAAGACGGGTGTCCACATTTGACGATAGACTGCTGGTGCTAATATTTTCCCGGAAGACATGGCGTTATCCCATTTAGCCATATCACTGATATTCGATACGATTCCTCCCGAACCCCACATTTGACTCCATGGGTTTTGATTTGGGTTAAGAGCTACTTTACCTTTTTTCGATTGATAGCCTGTTGCCAAATTTGGAGGAAAGAGCGATTTAGGGAAACCTGTATGATTCATCCCCAACGGCTCAAAAATGGTATTTGATAAATAATCACCTAATGTTTGATGGCTCACATTTTCAATAACACGTCCTAACACGCTATAGGCGAAATTATTATAGGTAATTGCAGATCCTGGTGGAAATTGCATGGGTTTTTTTGCTAAGTCGTCCCATACTTTAATCCAAGGGAGATGTGGCCCATGATGTTGAGGAATACCACTTGAATGTGAAAGTAATTGTTGAATGGTAACATTCTGCCACTGTTCCGGTGCTTTGGGCACGTAGTCCAATACAGAACTATTTAAATTTACTTTTCCTTCCTGGACTAACGTCATGAGTGCAAAAGCAGTGATGACTTTAGATACGGAGCCAATACCAAATAGGGTTTGTGAATTTACAGGGTCTTTTGTTTCAATATTGGCATAACCATATCCCTTTATGAGAATCGGTTGGCCATCTTTGAGTACTGCTAATGCTAATCCAGGAACATTGTTTTTCTGCATAAAGACAGAGACTGTATTATCAATTTTTTGTTTTATTATTTCTGGAGTTGCATTGACCCATTTCAAAGGAAGAAAAATCGTCAGACAAAGAAGAAATCTCAAACTTTTTTTATTCATTGAACATACACCTTACTCTTTTTGCGTTAGCAACGTGTCAATAATCATTTCTTTATATAATAGAGTAGGCGACGAGAGTAAAAGTACCAAATATTTTGGTACTTTTTTACTAAGATAGTGCTAGATATAGGAAAATCCAGGTTCATTACTATGATCAGCTAAGTAGGGTCTCAGAACGATGTCGCTAATCATTTCGATATCTTTCCGCATAATATCGGTAGCACTAAAATTAATAGTGTACTTGGCTAAGATGCTTGAATCCTCTTCATCAAGTAACGATTTTTCATGAGATTCAATTTCTGTTGCTAATGTTCTAACCGCACTATCCTTACTGTTTGCCTGTTTTAGATAGCTTTTCACAATGGGCTGATTATGGCGGATCTGAGATTGATAATATCCTAAAATTACTTGCAAATCCTCTTTTAACTTGCACACATCACCAAATAAAGATTGGTAGGGCTTTCCATCCGCTACTGCGTTCTGCAGTTTCTGAAAGAGTGTTTCCATATTTTCAATAAATTTCTGATTGTTAGGTATTTTTGAATCTTGACGACCATGAGAAGTAAGCCTACTTTTTTTAATATCAACCAATTGCTTAAAGTGAAATAAAATATTTTGAATATCTTCCAAATCATCAGTTTTGGTTAATATACGAAACGCTTCTTGGCTGGTTTTTGGAATGGATGCGCTATTAAAAAATTTTGATTGCATGGTTTATCTCGCTTATTTGTGTTCTGATATTAATCAATGTGCGCATAAGTTTACAGATGCACATGCTATGTTGTCAAGTTTTAATCCATAATGTTTATTAATTTTCTCTTCTGGCGATCAATAAACTAATTAGAAGATGATGCAAATTAAATCTTCTGTATCGTCTGTTCATAGCATTTATAACTTAAGGTACTTAAGAAATATGAAGGATCGGCATTTCATTATCTTTTGTTACTACTTCCGCGACAAGCCGAGAGACGTTGTAAGTGCACTATTTAAGTTACTTGGCTCAAATTAAGGTCTATTCCGGGCTGCAAACTACCGGGATCCCCATTTTTTTATGTATCTGCGTAAGATCAACGCAACGTGAGCAAGTAAGCCTGTCCTCCCCGCATAGGGGGGGGGATCCTTTTTATATTGGCAATGCTTCATGGATGGATTCCTGCCTTCGCAGGAATCACCATATCCACTTTCTGCTTAGCTTACAGTCGGGATCTAAGGTTCAAATCTCCAATCTAAAAAGGATTAGATAATTGACATCCCAGACCGAAGCATCCCATGCTTCTGGGAGGGGGATTAGTACAGGTCACTGGTCCGAAAGTAATTGAAGAAGGGGATGCTGTAACTTCTACGGCAGTAGTTGTACAGGTTTGAGTACTTGTAGTCGAAGCCACAGTAATTCGGGCACCTTGATAAATTAAAAATTGTGGCCATGGTGTTATCGTACTTATATTAGGAGCGACTCCAGAATTAGCAGGTATCGTCACATCAATTGTTGGATGTTGCCCCGATGGATAAGTAATGTGCACCCTAAATGATGGTTGGGTCGGGGGAGTCGTACCAAATAGGGTTAATAGTGTACCATTGGTAAATCCTTGACATCCCTTTGCAGATACCGTCGTATTGTTAGGAACAATACCCGCGCTTTTTTGAACACAATTTGAGTTAAAAAGACCATAATTTTGTTCTGCTGTAGGACCACCTTTTGCGGGCTCATCGTAAGCTTCGAAGGCGAGAACTCCTATATTATATCCTGATTTTTTTACAAAGTTACTTGTATTCAATTGATAAAGAGTTTGGAAATAAGCAGTAGCATTTGCCACAGATGGTGCACAGGGGCCAGGGGAATTACATGCATATCCAGTAGTAGTTCCTGCTGTTGCCCAACCTGTTTCTGCTGTCAAGAGAACACGTCCTGGTGTATAAAAAGGTTGTTGGTTTGCCATGGGTAAAGCAGGTGGCGTTGTTGAACCTACAACCTTTATGTAATCCCATGCGAGTGAATTGGTCTGTTGAACTGTTGTGTTTAACGGAGGCATCCATACAGCTGCTTTTGCTGGAGCTACGCCAAATTGAAAGGGATACGGATCAAAGGCCAGGGGGGCTGTCGAAGAATAAGAATTAATTAATGTTTGCATATCGGTAGAAATTGCCGGGCTTGGGGTGACAAAACTGCCACTAAGGACTGCAGAGCTTACAGGAGTTGTTAAACCTTGTGCAGTGAGGGTGGCTTTTAAAGCAGATACTGCACTTGTTAGATAAGTAACATTTGAGGTACCTGTGCATGGAGGAATCATATTGCCTGCGTTGCAGTAATTTTCATGACCCGCAAAAACTAGTATGACGGTGTTATTAAACACTGCAGGGGTAACTGCCTGAATCACAGCAGTTAATGTAGCTTGAGCGCATGGAATATAATCTTGGGCACCTAATGGACATCCAGGATACATAGCGTCATTGGGTAGTTGAGGAATCACTGCCTCATAAATAACTTTCATCCCCAAAGCGTTGGCTTGCTTAATAATATCTATCCAACTATAGGGTTCGGTTTGATAGGAGCGAACTGTTGTAAAACCAGCGTCCTGCAATTGTTGAAGTTCTGCATAAACATTAGTGGCAGCGGAATTGTTAGGTGTGCCCGTATAGAAAACATCATGAAAATTGAATGGGTAGTTATTGGTATAATGATTGGGATTATAATCAACACCAATCAGCTGATTGAATGAAACGGATTGTATTGTGGTCGATGTAATGAGTTTATTGGAACTTAGGTTGCCAATCAATTCAGCGGCGAGGGTAACCGTTCCATGAGTGGGTGAATTGAATATACCGACAATACTGCATTGAGCGCCGCTTGCTAATGTTCCCGTTGTTCCAGAGGGGATGCAGCTGTTGTATGTGATGACTAAATTGGGATGGAGCGGATTATTGTTTTGTGTAATATTTTGTATAAAGCTGGCCGTTGAGGCATCGTAATTTGTGAACGTAAAAACTACTGTATAGTTTGTATTTGCAAATGTTTGACGGGGCAAAGGTTGGGCTGAAGGAAAATTGGTTGTACCTAAAATACCCGCCGGGGCTGTTGTTGCAATTGTGGTTAATGCAGGTTGCACGTGGACTACGTTATTATCATATCCGCTGTAAGCCACTAAAATCGTTTTTCGGCCAATGCTGTTGGGAGTTAAGGTAATACTATAAGTACAGCTTTCCTTAGGCTGCAATTGTTTCCCTGTACATTGATCGTTGTATTTAAATTCTACTCCAGTAGCTGTACATTCTTGATTAGGAGACGGGCACAATATCGGAATTACCTGAAATGGTTTTTTAAAAGTAAAAGGGAGATTATTGGTAAAAGTATATGTAGAAGTGACACTCCCTCCTAAGGTGGAGCTCTTTGTTGGGAAAGGTTTATCCAAAAAATGAAGAACAGGATTGCCCGCAAAGGTCTGGCTCATCATTAAAAATAAAGTGCATGCTAATTGGAATTGATTCATTTTCACTCTAATGTTCCCTTTTAGTAATAATAAATTCAACAATAAGAAATGCTATTTAAAATGGGGATGTGGTGTCATTGATACATAAGCAATTTACGTCATCATACTCATTTCTAGGTAATACAGCGCAGCTTTTCTAATTCATTTTATTTTAAAGCAAGAGACACAATACTAATTAATGCCATTCAAATTTGCTACATAAATCATGAGTAAGATAAATAAAAGCCAGTGGGGATTTATATAACTTCTAATTCAGAATTTCTGTTTTCTTTCCGTGATAAGAACACTCAATTTCAAATTGTTTCGTATAAAAAACACAGTGTCTTAAAAACAGGCATCATGGTAGTATTCGCGCGTTTTATTGCGAAGAAGGGTATATTTTATGAGTCAAGAAAAAAAAGAGAAAAAGACGCTTTGGGATGCTTATGCATTTAGTGTCAGTTATACAGGGCTCACTACTTTAATAGGGCATCCGGCAGAACGACTTAAGGTAGCAATTCAAACAAATCTTTACCAAAGTTCTTATTCTGTCACAAAACATTTCTTAGGCGCGAATTTCAGCCATTTATCTACAGGACTCATGTCATGTATTATTCGGCAACAAAGTAAAATAATATACAGGCCTTTGTTGATTACCTACATGCCAAAAGAAATTGATAAATACCAGTTTCCTCTGGGGTTCGGCAGTTTCCTCAAAGCAACAACTGCCGCAACTTTTGATACTTTGGTACTTAGCCCGCTTGAAAATATTAAAACAGTTCAAATGAGAGCAATAGCAAGTCAGGATAAGCCCATAAAACCTGTTCAAGCCATGCAAACTATTTATCAACAAAGAGGGGTTCCAGGCTTTTTTGTTGGTAGTACAGCGACTCTGGGAAAAGCATTCCCTAGTTGGCTCTATTTATTCATGACATATCAAGCAATTAAAACCAAACGGGAAAAACAAACTTTTTTATCAACGATTCTGTGGGCAACTGCTGCTTCAGTCCCAGTTGTTTTTGCAACTACCCCACTTGATGTAATAAAAAGCCGACAACAGGCTTGTACTGATGAATTGAAGCCAACAATAAGAGAAATTGCATCAGGTATATATACGAATCATGGAATTAGCAGCTTTTTTAAAGGATTTAACTGTCGGTTATTACATAAATCATTGTCTACGGCGGGTGCTTATATGATTCTAGACATCGCCAATAAGATGTAACACATCATCAAATAAGCGTTTGCACTTTGCAAAAAGTGTTCATTTTTCCATAAGAAAATAGCAGGGAACCCGAATGAACTACGTCATAATTCGGGTTTTCCATTCCGAACATAAGCTGTTGAAAAAAAAGAAAAACCTTCTAAATATTTTTGGTAAGCGCTCAAAAGTTCATTTATTGATATTTACACCATTTTATGTTTAGATGCTACGGTTAGTGCAGTTCCTAGAGTGTCAAAAGCTGAGGCTCATAACTCTGAAATCGGCTGCAAATTTTAAATATTGAGATGAGAAGTTAAAAACTTATGCTGGAGTGCTGTATGCCAATTTTTAAAAACCTTCCTAAGTCTTAATTTTTTTAATTTCACATTAGTTCGTAGGGATGCGCCGCCATGAAATTTTCTCATTTAATGCCTCAATTAGGCTTTGGTTTATATACTTTTTGTTTTATCACTGCAGCGCAGGCTGGTAGCCCTTTATGGACTTTTATGCCCGATGCAAATTTTCCACCTAAGGTCTCTGTGAGTTCAACAGGAACTGCTACAGTGAAATACATCGTAACCAATCAATCGAAAAAAACACAGACTCTGGTTATGAACCCTATTATCGGCATCAATCAAGTGGTATCAGGGGAAGGAAATTGCAACAATCCATTTTTATTAGGGTATAAACAATCCTGTACTTTAACCTTGGAAGTGATTGGCCGCGAATTATTGGGCGATGTATCAGGAGGTCCTATGGTTTGCAACCAAGGCAATCCCTTGCAGTGTTATCAACCAAGCGCCATAAACAGCCTGAGTATCATTAAAGGAGAAACAACACGATTTTATGTTAACGGCAGTAGACCGACAAACGGTAATGGAATGAGTTGGGCAAATGCGTTTAATAATTTAGATTCTGCACTAGAAGCTGCCGACGCTGACCCGGATTTTGTTGAAATCTGGGTAGCAAATGGGGTCTATAAACCTTCTCGAGTATATGCTCCACAAGGAATTATTGGCGGGGCTTATGGGGTGAATACCCCTAAGTTAAGAACGTTTAACTTACCAAGTAATACAGCCATATATGGGGGATTCTCTGGGACGGAAACTCGTCGTGAACAAAGAAATGGACAACTTCATCCCACTATCTTATGTGGGGACATGACTTCAACCTGTCTGACTCCCTATGTAGTTAATAGTAACAATGATCGGGTTTGGCATGTGCTTACAGCCGGAAGTGATGTCCCTCCAGGCACAGGTGTTAAAAATATCACGCTCGATAGCCTGATCGTAAGAGGGGGGTATGCAGTAGGCCCAGACAGTGGCGTTTTAGGTGTTGACAATGTTCTCGAGAGTTTGGAGTATGAACATGCTGCGGGCGGTGGTCTTTTAGCACGCTATGGTTCTACGATTGAGCTCAGCCATATGCTCTTTGAGCAAAATATAAGTGATGGTTTCAATGCTACAGTGACCGAAATTCTTGATGGGGAGCTCCTTGCATTAGCTTCAGGTGGAGGAGCTGTAGCAGCAATAGATACAAATACTGTAATTACTATAAAAAACTCCAAATTTATGAATAACTTTGCCACATTTCCAGGAGGCAGCGGAGGGGCTTTGGAGAATCTAATTGGCGCTGCCTATATTATTGCTTCAAGTCAATTTGAACAAAATGTTGCCTTTCGTAATGGTGGAGCAATTCGTAGTAAAGATGCAGGGGGTACCACGATTTTTTCAAGCGATTTTAAGAGCAATGTTCTGAATGGTCCTGTTCCAGATGCAAGCGGCGGCGCTCTTGGGATGATTAATACCAATTTATCTGTATCCAATTCAACGTTTACGCAAAATCAAACTATCCGTACAGGGTTTGGCGGCGGGGCAATTTTTTTCCATACCCCCTTTAATAATGGCATGCCTCATTTTTTAAACGTTGAAAACTCAAAGTTTATCAAGAATGTCGGTGCAGCATTTGGGGGAGGTGCTATTAATGTTTTTGGAATACTTCCTAACCCAAGTTCACAAGCCACGATCATTAACTCTGAATTTACCAACAATAGTGGGGGTGTTGGTGGAGCAATGTATGTGGACTCAATACCTACAACAATCACAAAATCTACTTTCGTGGATAATAAAGCACAATTGGAAGGTGGGGGCATTTTTGTAAATAACTATGGGAATGCAGTATTTGCTTCCCTTCAACGGTCGCAGGCACAAATCTCCAATAACACTTTTGTCCACAACACGATTGAGGGAGTTCCTGTTGGTATTCATTCACCTCTATTTTTCTTTAACTCTGTAGCCAATTTTTTTAGTGGAGGAAGTTCCTCAGTAACTACTATGGCACCAGGAGGAGGGGCAATTGCTGTTGGACTTTTTGGAGATGCCAAGATTTTCGGTAATATTTTTAAAAAGAATATGGCACTAAAAAATCCATTAGGAGAAGATAACAGAGGAGGGGCGATATTAGTGGGAGGTACAGCAGGTACTCCAATTAATATGAGTCTGGCTCATGTATGTTTGTCTTCGAATCAATTTTTAAGTAACAAAGCGAATATAGATAATAATGTTGCACTATATAATCCAGGAAACATTCCCGGTGGTGTAACAATTAATACCTGTATTATTCCCTAAAGAATAATTATATTAATTGGCTTGATGCAGGAGTTTGAATGAGGAAACAGCCCTATTTATTGGTAATATTGGCAAGCGTTTTAAGCAATAGCAGTGTAATAGCGGGCGTCATGGGTGAAGCGGTCCCGCACTTCAATTATGTCGCAGCATTAAGTATTGGTCCGGTATGGCAAAGTGAGGTTGATGCCCAGACGTTCTTTTTAGCCCCTGGGATTGAAAAAACTTATACTGAGAATAACTCAACAAATACACTTGCGGATTTTGAGGTGTTTTTGGGTTTGCAACGATCATTAACCGCTACATTCTTGGGGCAGTTAGGTGTGGCGGTTGCAGCGACCACTAATGCCAATTTTTCAGGAGACATTTGGGATGATGCCAGCCCAGAATTTGACAACTATACCTACAATTACAAAATCCAACACACTCATATAGCATTAAAGGGGAAATTATTGGCAAATTGGGGATTTATAGTAATGCCTTGGGTGAGTAGCAGTGTTGGTGTAGGTTTTAACGATGCGCATTCTTTTAGCAATACACCAAAGATTTTTGAGGCCTTACCGAATCCTGATTTTACGTCACATACCCAAACAACATTTACCTACACTGTGAGTGCAGGAATACAAAAAGTATTGAATCAAAATTGGCAAGTGGGTTTGGGATATGAGTTTGCAGATTGGGGTAAAAGTAAATTGGGTCGTGCATCAGGTCAAACAATGGGAAATGGTTTGGAACAAAACCATCTTTATACAAATGGTGTTTTATTCAATCTTACTTATCTTGTATAAGAATGGAGCCTTTTAAAAACATCGCTTGGGCAGCGCGTTAGAGTCTGGGATTTCTGGATTTTAATAAAATTTCTCAATCTCGCCCAAGCTATAATACTCAACGAGTGGACCAATTTATGAATGAAATCACACATAATGAAAAAGATGCGTTAAAAGTGGTTGAACAATTTAATCATTTGAATGCATCACGAGCGCCCATATCCGATTTTTTACCAATCGTTGATCCAGAAAAGTTAATTATTACTCTGCGCGGTAGCGATATAGTTTTTAAAGGCATTGCTGGCTTTGCTGATCATCAAATAGGTAAACTCATTTATTTCGATCAAAAGTTTGAATGTGAGCTTATTAAAAGTGAAACCCAAAGCGATCATATCACGCTGAGTACTAAAGGGGTTTGGTTTGCAAAAATTTGGCAATCTCCTGCTGCCTACAGCCAACAACTGATCGCGGATTTAAGTCATACTTGGATTTTAAAAAAAAGCAAACAGTCCACTTATATTATTGTTACCCATATTTGTGAACATTTTAAATATAGAGATGGATTTTCCCCTCGTGATGTGGTCGAAGATTTCCATCTTAATCTAAAATAATTCGAGCTATTTATGCAGCGACTTAATAACTCGCCTCGGTTGAAGGGTGATCAAAATGAACACCAATTCCAAGCCGACGAATGGGCTTTAATGGATTACGATTAATTTTTTGAAATAATTCTTGATAGGATTCTAAATTAATTTGAGTGCTTTTAATTTCAGCGGATACTAATTTGAAATCATTCATTTTGATATTAATAAACTGATTTTTTATTAATAAATCCGCCGCGCTTTCCTGTATGCATATGATTGGGTATCTATGAAATTATTATGCTGTATCAATGCAGCGTAAAATCACTTGTTCTTTCACTGTCTAAAAATTGTAATTCGATTTGTTTCTGAAATGCCTTATATAATTTGCTTTGATTTTCTCCCAAGAATGTCTGGAAGAATCCTTTTTTAGGCTTAATCTTATCCTCTAGCATGGATAATAATAATTTAATATCTTCTTTTTCCAGTGACGATTCTTGGGTTATATAAGCACTTAGATTACTTAGCCATTTTTGATAGCTCTTTTTACTGTCTAAATGAGTCGTTATGCGGAAAAAATGGGTTAGTACTGTCTGGGTTTTATTAAGAGTTTCTTTTTTAAATGCAGGTGCAAAATGTACTTTAGAAAGGCCTGATTCAACTTCAGATTGTATTACCTCAAGGGACAGACGCTTAAATGCCTGCTCTAAATCAGCTTCGGATTTGATCGTTACTTCAAATTGCGGTGATAAAACTCGGCATTTTTCAGGATACCTTATAAAACAACGTATGAGTTCATCTAAATGATAAGGGATTCTGGTGACATTGATTGTCGAACAATCTCCGACGGTACGACTTTTTAAATCATGCATCACTACATCAAGTGGGATTTCCATGTTCTCAAAATAAGTGATCCCATCATTCATGGCTTGTTCAAAAAGAACCGCCTTTAAAGTCTTTGCTGTTTTATGATGGCCTATTTTAACCAAATAAGCTAATGCATCATTAACCGTTTTTATAGCTTTTTCCTGAAAGTCTTGTTCTTCTATTTCTTGAATTAATGTTACTAATATCTTCCTGCGCTTTAAACTTTGAGATATCGCCTGATTCGTAATCCTTCGAGCTATATCGAATGAAGATGGGTAGGGAACACCATTGAATCCCTCCAAAAGCGTTTCAAATGATTTTCGATCAATATCGATATCTCGATGATCTTTTGTTTGCGAAATCAAATCAGATGCTAATTCTCCCCAGATCCCATCGGTCATTGAAACGATAATATCGCCCTCAGCAAGTTCGAGTGTTTGTCTGACAAGTACATTATCTCTATTGGAAGTTGAAGTAAGTGTTTGCAGGGATGAGGGAGTCCATGTACCAAATCCTCGATAAATATGCCGGGCACAAAGAGTGTTTTTTATCTTATAGTGTTTATCTAATACAATAATTAATCCATCGCCGATATTTGCAAACTCTCCAGAATATCGCTCTCCTTGTTGGTATTTATAGATAAAAGCTGCTATAGATGCATGTGCATCATACGTTCCTTTTCCATCACTATTTTTTCTTGATGCAGTTGCTTGGCTAATTAAGTCGAGTGTTGCATCTATATTTTCATCACAATCCAAAAATGCTTCACAACTCGCTTGGGATATTTCGTGTATCATTTCATCTTCTTGTTGATCACCAGCTCCTCCGCCTAAGCCGTCGGTGACTGCAACGCGAGCACCATTAATTGTGCCCACTTTATCTGTAGTGGCTAATGCTCCAGAACTATCAAGTATCATATCCTGTTCCATATCTTGATCTTGATGAGCGAGGCTTGAACCAATAACAATGGCGCAGTTATGACTTTGATTCACAGAATAAAATCGTGTTGATAAAAAATTCTCCAATTCATTGGCGGGGTCTTTTGCAATGGCTCGTGAAAAAATAACTTTTTTATTTGTGATGATTTTATTTCTCATTGTATTACTCTAAAAAATCAGAACGGGGCGGCTTTTTATGCCCATGAAAACTATCTTGGATATAAGCTGGTTGCTATTTTAACAGAATTTTTCCCATATTTTGTTTTGCAAAGTTTTAAATTTCATTAAAAGAACTATTTTTTCTGTACATCTAAATCATTGTTCCACGAAATCAATTCATATATTGAGATTTTTTAAAAAATTATAAATTTTTGCGGATATTATAACCTCAAATTAGCGTAACACAAAATATTGATATATTGAGTCAATTTGAGCCACCCTGGTCTATTATTATAAATAAGATTGCTTTTTTTGAGTAATTTTATGGCTAATCTACCTGGGCTGTTTTATCTAAAAGCGTATCCACCTGAGGAAATATGGAGATTATTTGTTGATGGGCGTTTTTGGTCAAAAGAAAATGGTTGGCAGGGTTATGAGTCAAGAGAACGCGGTTCTCTCAACGCTGCTCTAGAAAGTTTATGCTCCATTGCTTTACAAGTTGATACGGCAGGAGAGGGTTTTGAATTAAGTGTTGATTTAATAAAGGAAATACATAAAAAATGCGGGAAAAAAGTAGAAGAGTTACAGGACAAAAACCCAGGTGAAATTAGAACGGATGAACCTGTGTCATTTGGTATTCCTGCAAGCCGTGCATCAATTAAAGGCATCGAAGAATTTCTAGGTTTATTTTTCCTTTTAGAAGGTGAAGCAGAGTTTGGTCCTGGACAACTTGGACCACTAGGTTACCCAAAGTTCGATAAAAACTATTTTAAAGATTTGTCTCCTGAACAAATACCTGAGCTTGCTAAAAAAATATATAAAGACATGTCTGAAGATGGCCATAGCAATACGACTCATTTTTATCTCGCAGTGCAAAAAAATGTTGATGGGTTCCTGGAAGCCATCACTCGATCTTATAACAAAGAAATTAAAGCCGCCCATACCATTGATGAAAAACTTCAAGTGATTGCCAAGCACATTCGATATTATGAAGTATTACATCCTTTTAGAGATGCTAATGGCAGAACTTTCGTAAATAATTTATTAAATATTCTTTTAATGCAGCAAGGTTTGCCGCCTGCAACATTCTACGAGCCTAATGTTTTTGATTTATATAGTGCTGATGAATTAGTCGTGGTGATTAAGGAAGCAATTTTTAATACAGTAGAGGTTATTGAAAGAAGCAAAAAAGATATTTCCTTGTACGGGTATTCTTCCAGCTTAGAAGATAGAGATCAATTTATGAAGATGCTGGATAGCCCTGCTTATACGAAAATTCGTGGGAATAGTTTTTTACACTCCGATATTGAAACCCTTCAAAGGGATACCAAAGATTGTCTCGCCTCATTAGCTGCTCTATATCCACTGCATCGAGGAGCAGTTTATCTTAGTGATCCTAGTGATATAAAAGAACTTGTATCCATGAATGAGTCTCAAATTAATAAACGCATAAAGCAAGGTGCTCCTCCGCTTTATGTAGGTAAAACTCCTATGCATTTAGCGGTCATGATGTGCAATAGTGCAATGGTTGATGAGCTTATTGGGCAAAAGGCAGATTTATCAATCCCGGATTACGATGGCAAAACAGTTCTTCATTACGCTGCGGAATCTGGAAATATAGAAATAATGTCGAAAATATTAAAAACTTTATCGCAACAAGAAGACGCGCTTAAACTATTAAACGTTCAAGACAATCAAGGCAAAACAGCGTTCCATTATGCTGCTGAGCATGGAAATCCAGAGTTAATTACTGGCTTAATATCCACAGGTGTTGTTCAGATAAATGAACCCGACAAAAGAGGCATGTCTCCTATAACTTTAGCGTATAAAAATCGTAAATTAGAAACATTTGAGATATTGTTAGATGCTGGTGCAGAGATTAGTAAAGAGCTTCTTGATACAGTATCGGCTCGAAAAGATATTGAAACATTTAAAAAAATTATTAGCAAGAATGAAAAACTTCTTTTAAATCAAGATGGTTTGAGACTTGCTATTGGTTTGGGAAGCAGAAGCCTTGTCGGAAAGTTTTTGCAGGCAGGAATGGATATTAATACTCCATTAAATAAAGATAATGCAACTCCATTAATGTTAGCTGTTGGTAGTGGAAATATAAATTTAGTCAAGTATTTATTAAAAAAAGGTGCTGATACAAATTTAACTGATGCGAGTGGGCATTCTCCTATGCATTATGTTTTTTTTACAGGTCCAGAGCCTAGAGAAGCTTTGGTAAAGATAATCGCTGAAAAAAACAAAGAAGTACTTGATAAACCAAATAAATATGGACGTCCTCCTATATATTCCACGATTACATTGCAAGATTTCAAATGCACGCAAATTTTATTAGACATGGGAGCAAAGATTGATTTCCAAGATGTAGAAGGAAATAACATGTTACATACTGCTATGGGTAGGTGTCCTTTGCCTGTGGTCCAGGAAATTCTGTCCAGGGATCGCACTTTGATTCACCAGAGAAATATTGAAGGGAGAAATCCATTTCATCAGGCACTGGATAGTGTAAGTTTTTCTGCACGCTTTAAAAAAGAAAATGAAATTAAGTTTATGGATTTAAGTGATTTTCTGATAAAAGAAAAAGTAAATTTAAATACAAAAGATGTGAATAAAAAAACAATATTAGATATTGCTTTGTCGAAAAATTACTATCACCTATGCGTAAAATTGATGAAAGAGGGAGCTCATACCAATATTTCTTCAGCGGCTAGATTTCTTGAGAAAGCTAGCTCTGACTCCATATTCAATTACCCTAAAACCTTTAATAAAGGATTGATGAAAAGATTGAGTGATGATCCTTTAATTGCCATGGCGCAATTGAATGATTTATATATAAAAATCAAAGCGAATGATATTCGTACACCTAAGGATTTTTTACCGCAGTCAGGCTTAACTTTCTTTAAAGGGAAATCTGAGGAAACAAAGGCTCATGAACAGGTATTATCCGTATTAAAAGGGGTCTATGATAGTAAGCTTAAAGAGTTGCTTGGCAAGCAAGGTGAAAAGGAAGGTTTGGATAAAAAGAAGCCATTTCTTGATGAGGATCTTAGGTATTTAATTAAACATCAAGAAATTTCAAGGAAAATTGATAAACCTTCTGAACAGTTAGTGGAGGGGGAAACCTATAAAATAAAATGGTGAGTTTTTGTTAATAAGTTTTTAATAAAAATCTACGTACTGTCTCTTTATGCACGGTATGCAGGGCAATATGGTTATAGTTACCATAATACTTAGTCTTTAGGCGCGGGATTCAGCTCCGGTGTTCCTGCAGTTCGATACAATTGCGTCCTCTATCCAATCACTTTTTGCGCTGCGCCCTATGAACAAGTCTGGGGGCGGAAGCAGCAGATATTCAAAAAAAAATCTTTATGTTTAAAAATAGTGCGATTACCCCGAAAGGACTTATATATTAACGGAATGCTTAATATTTAGTTAATGTGTTATGTGTAAAATACACTCCAGATTACGTAATGCGTTAAAATAGGAATTAAACGATGTGGAGTAGAACAGTTAGACATACGAAAAATAGATTGACATCTCAAGGAGTCAATAGAACTATCTCTCTAGGCGGCAACACACGAATTGTTCGTTTTTATTCTCAATACAATTGGAAGGAATTCAATGCAGGCTCTTGTGATATCGAGTCAGTTCTTGAATCAGGGAAAGGCTCATTCCCAGAGGTATTTAGAGATTCTTCTGTTGAATTTACTGCATTAAAAAATTCAGTACAAAAAAAAGATGAACTGTCATTGAAGGTTAAAGGGTTTGGACGCCATAAAGGTCAAAATGGCCAATCCGTAGGTGATTTAATACTGTTTGAAACGCCTCGCCGCTCATTACAAATAACTGGAGCTTTAATTCCTTTATTGTTAAAAACTCCCCCTAAAAATAATGATTTTGGAGTTTTTGTCCGTGATTTTCACAAACAACATATTTTACCAATGATTCCGCAAATAAGCATGTTGACTCAGCGAGAGAAATATTTTGATTGGGTATATAAGACCCTTCATGATACAAGCACGCAAGTTCAGCATCCCCAGGTTCATAAGCATTTTAATAAATTCAAAACAGAGCTGAGACAACGGAGAGAAAAAGGAATAATTGATGTATCTGATGCTACGCTAAGCGAGTTAGCTATGGTTCATGTATCAGATGAACTACTTAAAAGCGAGGTAGATGCGCGAATATATGCTCTTTCAGAACGCGTAATCGAAACTCTTATTAAACAAGCTAAATATGAATCGTTACCTTTAGTTTCAGCAATAGAAGCGAATACATTTATTGGTGTCCCCGAAGTACCTAAAAGTTATCCTGACCGTTTCACTGTTTTGATGGCTGGAGGGCCTGGAAGTGGTAAATCCATTACAACAGAGAGTTTTGCTTTGCAATTACAACGGCAAACAGGATATTCATTAGATGAGCTGGCTCTGCTTACCGTTGATAGAAAACGCACAATTTTTTATGACGACGAATGTGTAAAGGGAGCTCATAGAAAACATATTGGTACATTGACGCACGACGAAGCAGTAGTGACTTACAATATGAGTGGTGAGTTCTTAACACGTCGTATGGATAAACACAAACGAGTGCCTAATGTATTTAAAGAAATGTGCAATGTTTGGCCTAAATGGGTTGACATCGGCTTAGAAAAGAATGGTACTTATTTAATCACCGTTTCGACAAGAAAACCTGAGAAAGCAGTGGATGGAGTGATTCAGAGGGGTATTTCAAATAATGATTTTATTACACCTCCTAAGTATGTATTGAATTCTTACCGTAGTGTTAGTGAACGTTTTCCATTCGTGATTCAAGAAAACCAATCTAAAAAAGTAATTATTAGTGTGGTAAATAACGAGTTGGCGATTGAGAAAAAATTCAGTAAAGGAAAAGGGCAAGAGTTGGAGCAGGCAGAAGATAATAAGCCAGCTGTAGTAGTAGATTGTGAGACCAATACAATCTATGTTATCAATCTTTTGCAATATGTAGACTTCATTAATCAAAGCCAACTCAATAGTAATGCCACATCTGCAGAGGAACTTTTTGAAGGCGCAGATATTTCAATTGAGACGAGTATGACAAGAGTAATTGATCCGAGTAAATTTGGATCGGCTAAAATTGCATTTGTTCGCCAAGGAATTACTTCAACTTCAATTACTAGCCTTGAGAAAAATGTCGTAGCTACAGTTCAGGATGGTACGCTTGATATTCAAAACGAAGAAGATTTTGAGAAGTTAAAATCGGATACTCCCGAGCATTTTGAAGTATTGGAGAGTTTAACATCTCACCATTCATTACCAGCAGCTACAAAATAAGGTGCGGAGGATTCCAGAAGGAATCCTCTGCATCACAATTATTTAAATCTAGGAGCAGGTCCTGGGGCATCCGTTGACGAGGTATTTTCAAGCTCTTTCACGATGGTTTTAACGGATTTATTTAATTCTGCTTCAGCCTCACTTTTTTTGACTATTGACCAATCGATATTTTTGAAAAAACGGCTGGGAGCAGAAGAGGGCTTAACGGTTCTAGGGAAAGAAGAAGTAGCAAATTTTCTAAATAACATCATCATCTGAAATCCTTTTTCAATAAAAAATCGCATTAGTTATGATAAATTTTTATAAAAAATATGCAAGTTTTATTTTTTCGTTGATATGTTATTGTTTTTTCTTTGGATTTAATTGGTCTTTCTCTGGCAATGGATTCTCATCTAATTGCTCGGCAATTGTTCGGGTATTTTTATTCAGTGAGTTGATTTGTTTTTTGTCTGTTGTTACAGTCCAGTCAATCGACTTTCCAAAATTTTTTGGCATTTTTTTAGTCATTGATTTCTCCAAAATGAATAGAATCATTGTGTATAAAAAATGATTTATTTGTATATATTAGCAAAATATTTCATGCAGATCAGCTAAAAGCATCAAGTTCTTCCAATAGAAGATAAACTCGATGCATGTCCATTAAACTTTGTTTGGAAGCCTAATGGACGTTATGGTCTAAATGTCCTTTTTGATAAGGCATCTAAACTGTGCAGGTCTTTGGTCCTGGTAGCTGAGGCACTTGTAAAATCAGCGCCTATGCCAAACTCATCTCGGGTTAAGACTTTTTGTTGGGTGGTATCAAAAGTAGGTAATACCCAAAATGGTTCATCAAATGCTCGAATTCTTGCCCCAAGTAATTTTGCCAACTTCTTCCCAAATGCATCGCTAACAACAGCAGAGCAGGTATAAAGCCAGATTTCAGTAGAGGGAGTCCAAGCCTTTTTGAGTTTGGCCAATAATGTTTTAGTGGCAGCCTTTTTACTAATGGCAGTTATTAGGGCTGAATCTAAGCCTGCTGATTTAATATCAGTACCAAGAGTGGACTGCCATTTACCGTTAGTGGTTAAAATTCCTTCAAATCCTACATTGTCACTTTGTGCATACAAGAAAAGATTAAGCCTTAGCACTTTGGATGAATACGATGTTCCAAAGCCAGGCACTTTGGGTGCAAAATAGGTCACTGTAGTGATGAGATCTTCGAGTGAAGCCATGACTTGGCCAAAAGGTTTCGTGGCTTGATTATTTGCACTGGTGGCAGCAGGACTAATGATATCAAACTCTTCTTCTGAAGGAAGCCATGTGTCATTTGCTAAACCTTGAACTTCATCTGCTTCATTGGCCCATGGTCTAGGGAATTTAGCATAGCAAGCCAATTCGTAGCTAATCACTGTAGTAGCAGAACTGCCACTGCCGCTGCCACCTCCCTTGTCCGCGTAACTGGCTGGAACAATTGAAGCTCCTGATTGTCCCAGACTTCCCCAATTCATTTTGGAAAGCACTTCATCAGCTCGACTGGGACTGCCGAATAGATTTTGTACATCCTCGGGGACCCCTGGCATCATCGGACCATTGGTTCCTCCTAAGTCATCACCCGAATCCTCTATTGAACCGCTACCGCCTACATTCGGAGAGTTAGAAGGTGCTGATCTTGGTGAGCGCTTATCCATCTCTGTAGCAGTATTTAATAAGGCACCGCCCTCAGAGATATTTTTAGTTGAGCCAGCATTCGCTGAAGGTAATCCCATTGCAGCCAGGGCTAGTTGCGCAGCAATTTTCTTTTCTTCAATGTCTTTTTGGGCTGCGACAGCTAAATTAGCTGCTGCTTGTCTCCCTGCCTCAATGCCTGCGCTGGTTGAGTTGCTTCCTAAAGCCTGGGCTAATGCGGCAGTGGATGCAAGTCCCGCCATATCACGGAACATGTTGCCATTTTGAACAGCATTTAATATGGCTCCGACACCCGTTGGATCAGGAAGTGTCGTAGGATTCATAATATTTAGAACAGGTGCCCCCAGTTGGCCAGGGGTAGCATCAACTGGTTGAGCACGAGATTCCATTTGAATTGCTGCAATTTCGGGTGGTTGTAGCGGTATAGGTGAATCTTGCCAATTCCAGAAGCGAGTGGCATCAAGGCGTTCCGCGCAATTAGAACGACCCAGTACTGCTTCAGCAAAGACACCACCTGTTGGAATAGGAATAAGTTGTTCGACTGCTGTATTCGCACCTAATATTAAGCCACGATCTTTTAACCAACCCCGCCATTTTTTATGAGCCTCATCTTCTGTATCCGATACAGTATCTTCAATACCCACAGCCGTGATAAAGCTGGGCATGCGAAATACTAAGTAATTACCTGCCACCATGATAGGATTTGGATCAATTAAATCCCCAATTGGTTTACCTTCAAAAGTATATGCTGATAAAAGCAAGGAAATTTGTGAAGGATCCAATGCACGCCAAATCGCTTGACTGTAATGCAACCGGTTTTTCTCCAGGTGCATTTCTAATTCTGTTTCATCACTTTGGTTGACTAAAAAGCGACAAAGTTGTAACTCTACTGCATTAGGGCTCACTTCAACAGGTAAACTAATAGGAAACTTTGCACTGTTGTAACTGAGCTGCAGAGTTAACCTTCCTGTTAAGTAACTTGTATTCGCCGACGTAATCCTAATTGCAGCTAATTCTTGAATTGGAATCGATTCAGTAGAAATCCAGGTAATCGGACTGATACTGTTTAATTTAATTAGGTTACCGGATTGCAAATCTACATTAACTGCGGTAATGGAAATAGATGAACGATTTTGAGCTGTAAGATCCAGTGAAATTCCATAAAATACAGTTTCACCGGGTAACGAGATATTGTTTGTTCCTGGCTTTGTGATGCCCGCCAGAGTAATACGTGAGGCTCGTATTAATTCATCATTTATCCAATAAGGTCCACTTGTTAGAGTAGCTGCGGGTGGGGCTGCAGGCTCTGTTGTCGCAGCTGAGGGAGCATTCTCCCCAACCTCTGTAGCGTTTGTTGCATTCGTAGACGATCGCGCAGAAACGTTTAGTGCAGCCATTCGATCAAGCACTGCTACGCGATCGAACACGGAACGTGTTGGACGAAGGGGTAGGACGGGTTGAATAATTACAGAACCGAATTCTCTATTTAATAATTCTTTTGCGCGCTGGTTTATGGCTGCATTGGCAAGGATCCCTTGGTAGCGTTTAATTGTTGCTTCATCAAATTTAATTAATTTCATGGGGACAAAAAGACAACGTTCCACTTGCTGTAATTGCACATTAACCCGGTAAATTTCGATGACCTCAAAGTATTGAATTGTTAAGGCATGCATATGATTGTAGTTAGCGATAATGCGAGTAGATACTGTTTGATGTTCCTCTTCGGAAACTTCTTTAACGATTGAGGCCCGACGATCGCGTACTGAGGATGCAGCTTGTTGTGTTGAATCTGCAACTCGTTGATTCATAGTTGCAGCCAGATTACGGGTACCTGATGAAGTTGAAAAGCTTTCAGCATTGGAGCTTGAAGTAGCGGAAGAGCCACTTCCGCCTAAAGTTAAGGGGCCTAAGCTTAATCCCAAACCGCCACCACCTGCTGAAGTAGTTGAGCTACCACTCGTTTTTGAAAAGCCTGTTTGAACTTCTGTGGCTACTGCATCCTGCACTTCACTAATCGCGCGATTGTGAGTAGTCGTATTAGTTAGTTTTTCCGATTCTGCAATCGTTTCTTGTCCGGATGCTTTGACTTGTCGTGACCAGTCCATGACTGCAATACGAGTGCTTTCACCGGGTGCCAGTGCAACGCTATGTAATAAATTACCTAAAGTTACTCCTTGGGCAAACCAAGATTGGGCAAAGGTTAATATCGCTCCTACCGCCGGAGCTTTAAAACCAAAATCAGAGGAAACAGTGGGAGAGATGTCAATAGCACCTGCCGTTTTTAAATCAGTTGTTTGTTGCGGTGTAACCTGATCGATAACTACCGAACGATAAAAATGCCGTTCAGTCGGATATTCGCCTAGGCGCGGAACTAATTCACTTCCCTTTTCTTCTCCCTCCTGATTTAGGTCCGGAACTCCAACACTTAATATAACTTGAGCGGCACAGAATGGAGGCCATCGACCCAAATCACCAACGGTTTCAACTTGCAAGTTTGTTTCTATTTCAGAAACAAGCACAGTGCCAATATCTCTAAAGACACTAATTTTTTCTCCAACTAAAGCATCTGGAGTTTGTGGTGAGTCTGCCGTGATAAAACTCGAAGAAATCTTTCCTGCACGAGCAACGATTGAGTTTCCCACTCCATTTGCTGCAGCAGCAATATCATGAGCAATCTGGAATAAAGGGCTTGTTGCTAAATCGTAAATCGTTTTAATACCTAATTTATTTAAGGTTTGTTCTGTTTGAGTTGAAACTCCAAGCAAGGAAGAAACAGGTTGACTTAGAGCGTGCAATGCATCCATTTTTGTAAATTGGAATTTTAATCCGTCTCGGTATCCCATTTCGAACTCCATTTCCAAATGCGACTTGATTAAAAATAATACAATATTTATAAAATATATACTAATTATGGGATTTTACCAATCGTGTCAAGTTTTCTTGGAATACCATGGCTTGATACATTCATCCTTGAATTTGGGCAAAGAGTAAGTAAAGGGTTATTCGCAGGATTCAGGTTTTTTTCTTAGTACCTTTATTTTGCTTTGTCTGGATTTTTCTTCTAAAATTTTCTGCTTAGCTCGCCTTGATCGTCTTTTCTTTTGGCGTTTTAATTTTTCAATTTTTTGTTGTTCTTTTGTTTTTTCCTCACTCACGGCTGAATGTAATTTTTCACAAAGCCGTATTCTTGCAAAATATCGATTGTCTTCGCGGCTTCTAGACTCCTGACATTTTATTTCCAAACCGGAAGGGATATGTTTCAAATAAACTGTCGAGGCGGTTTTATGGAGTTTCTGACCTCCTTTCCCACTACCCACAATAAATTTTTCGATGAGATCATCACTCCTAATATGAAGTTGAACCATTAACTCGGTTAATTTATCCCATTTTTCTTTATTAATCATCGTGTTTGGTTCTTATGCTCATATGGATATAGTGACTTGAGGTATCGTCGACTTGTTGATTTAAATCTCTCTACTTACCGCGCTTATGCGTGGTATCCAGAGCGATATTTTAAGATACTGCTGAATTTTTTTAAAGACTCCTGGATAGCGCGCATAAAGCGCAGTACGTAGGCGAAAAAAATTAGTGGAGGTTTCTTATCCAAACTGACGATACCTTAGGATACATAAATTCTCGGTTCCGTATTTTTTTCAACTTATAATTTTATCCCCATAGTAAATATTTTACATATAAGTCTAATTTAGACTATAATGAATAAAAAAATAATCCACTGTCGTATCTCTAAAAAATTCTGGTTCAATAAAAATGAAGATAATTTACCTTGAGCAAATTAAAAAAATTTTGGAAAAAATCGATATTATTCCTGCTGTAGAACAAGGATTTATCGTATATTCCAATGGAGAAACTGTTTTACCACCAGTTGGTGAACTTCTTTTCAATAATCCTCCTGGAGATGTTCATATTAAATATGGGTATATTCTGGGTGAAGACTATTATGTTATTAAAGTGGCCTCGGGGTTTTATGAGAATCCCAAATTACATTTACCTTCGAGCTATGGACTGATGCTGATTTTTAGTCAAAAAACAGGGATTCTTTGTGGTATTTTGCTGGATGAAGGCTATCTTACTGATTTAAGAACAGCAGCAGCTGGCGCTATTGTAGCGAAATATTTTGCCCCACGTCGCGTTAACAAAATTGGTATTATTGGAACAGGTACTCAAGCTAAATTGCAATTATACTATTTGAAAAATATTGTTCACTGTAGAGAAGTTGTGGTATCTGGAAGAAACAGATCGAACCTTATTGAATTCAAGACTGAAATGGAACTTAGCGGCTTTCAAGTAAAAACTACGGAAACAATTGCAGAGGTAGCATCATCTTGCAATTTCATAATCACCACTACACCTTCTACCTCACCGCTTTTATTTGCACATCAAATAAAAAAAGGGACTCATGTCACCGCAGTTGGAGCGGATACTCCCAAAAAACAAGAACTGGATGAAAATATTTTTAAAAATGCAGATGTTATCGTTGCAGATAGTATAAAACAATGTATTGAACGCGGAGATATATCGCATGCCATCCATAAAAAAATAATTAATGAAAGAAACTTAATTGAATTGGGTCAGGTTATATCCGGGGTAAAGGAGGGTAGAACCAATGATTCACAGATTACAATTGCAGACTTAACTGGCCTTGCCGTGCAAGACATCCAAATTGCGAAATCAGTTTTTAAAGCAATAAATTTATAGAACACAAAAAACACTTTTTTCTTTCACTTAAATTACATCATATTTATTTAAGATCATGGTTATAAAACTTTCTCAAACGTTTGATAAATGATAAAAATGATTTGTATGAGTCTTCGTTCGAGTTAGGGATGCTAATTTATAAAGGTAAGGTATTAACTAAATTTAAAAATAAGAACAGCGGTAAAAATCAAGGGGAAGTAGATGGCTTTTATCGTGATTCGGACGGAATGGAATATTTTATAAAAAAACCTAAAGACTCTAGAGAATTGTTCACAGAATTGTTTGCAGGTTTATTGCTTCAAGAATGTATCCGTCGCGAGTTGATTGATAAAATATATCATGCATCATTCATTTGTGCTCAACTGATTCAATTTGAAGACGGCAGTTACGGGCTGATTCAGCCTAAAATCGACTTTCAAGAATTATATAAAATCATTGGCACAGGCTATCGAGATGGTTCTGATAGAGATCCTTTAGTGGAAATGTTTTACGGTCCCCAATCCTACTTACTACTCACCCAATTAAAATCATACTTTGGTCTTGCGATTGTATTGATGTTTTCTTTGCTCCTAGGCGATCATAGCGTGCACAGTGGGAATGTGGTTTGCTTGGATGTCCTGTCAGCAGTTGAAATGATGTTTATTCAGTTTGCTCGTATTGATTGGGGAGCCGCATTCCGTTATTACGGCCATAAAAAGAATAATGAAAATCTTTTGAATCCATTAGAGTATCAAGGATGGTTCAATCATAAAGGATACACCAAAGGGTATTTTCTCAATTACAAAAAAATAAAAGGATTGTTCCCGGCCATTGCTGAACAGGCGAGTCTATTACAAAAAAAAGTAGATGAAATATTGTTTGTTGAGATGATTAACTCTGTTTTAAGACAACTCCCAGTCGATTTAGTTGATAACAAGACTAAATTAGAGTTAGCTAAATATTTATGTATTAAGTCTTTTGAAAAAATCAATTTTGGTGAGGAAGAGCAGCAATTTGCACGAGATTTGGCGCATATTTTATTTAATCGATTAGAAAAGATGACCGTTCTTCAGGATTTTCCAGTTACTGAAGCGGAATCGGATTTACCACAAATTATATATGCAGAAAGCATACCAACGGCTATTGGATTACCCGTGAATAGCGTTATTCCTTTTAATCAGCAAATGAGTATTTGGCTGAGTATACTTTCTTTATCTGATGAACGCAGTATTTTTGATTTTAACAGTATTGATCGCACTAAATTAGTCGAACAATATAATTTTTTTATGGAGGCCTTATTGCGTCAAGTAGAACACTTAGAACAGTGCGCTTATGTAGAGGATCAGACGCAATCTTTATCAATAAGCGATTCTTTCCGGAAGCAGTTTACTTTAGACATGGATTTAAAACCATGCTCCTCTTATGCAGAGTCACGTATTTCTTACAAAAAGCCGTACTGGCAACTTGTTGAAACAGTATTAACCATGGGTTTTAACGCCATTATTACTATTAGAGTGCTGCAAAGCACCCAAACCACTACAATGCTCGCCAGTGGATCTTCCATCCATTTTTTGTTTGATGCTTTAAAAACATACCTACTTGATCTGAATGCGGTTCATCATATGTTTCTGCAAGAGATGCACGATATGCTTTTCTTAATGTCGGGGACACAACTTGCACGGGTTTGTCTCAATGAAATGGAATTTATAAGTTCGAGTTTTCTCATCGGAATAGTTCTGAAAAATCCTGAACTTTGGGCGCGTATGAATCAAGCTCTAACTGAAGAATACGAAATACTCTATCAAGAGAAAATAAATGATTACATTGTTAAGTTACGAAAATGTCATGAAGATTATACTTTATTTTTAACTTTAGTTAGTGAATCGTCATCCATATCTCAATTTGCTACAAAGAGAGTCGTAATGGATAAACTAAATAATCTTTTTGAAAATCTGCCAGAATTTTTGCAGAAGGAGCTTGCATCGGTCTTAAATCAAATTCAGGATGACTTTAGAAGCTTGCAACGTCGGTACAGTCTTGAGTTGGGACTGAAGCAAATGGACGAAAGCCTTCTCATATTAGAAAAAAGTAACGGTTCTTTAATGGAGATGGATAATTTTGTGGCACAAACTGATAAAAAAGAGGCGGATGTTACGGACAGGATGCTCTATGAAAAAATTTCAGCTGATAAAATCCTTTGGCAAGCAATAATAGAATCCCAAAGTGACGAATTGCCTCTTGATGACCTGCTTGTCTTAAAAAATTTTTATGATAGGAAAAGGATGGAATGCATCGATCTTCAATCCACTAAGGCGTTAAACCTTTTTTACACTCATGCATTAAAGGTCCGTTTATCCGATAGTTCTTTATCAGAGCAAGCACATATCACTCTATATGATGCTCTAAAAACATTTGACACCTCGCAAAAATCAACTATTTTAAATGAAGCAATCCACATAGTTAATATCCTATTTAATAAAGTGGGTGAGGTGAAGTCTCAGATGGTAAACAGGTCGCTTTTTTTTAGTCGGCATAAATCAGAAGCTTTATTGGTTAATAACAATCGCAATGACGATAGTTCCAGGTCATCCAGCAGATTATCACTACCCAGTACTGTTTGAACCATGGGGGCTATCAATCTTAATGAGCTTTAAGCAGGGATAATTAAGTAAGGAAGGGACATGTTTAAAAAAATTGATGGAATAAAACAAAAAAATAGAGAAACAATAATCAAAGCAATAACTGAGTTAGATGCAGTAACTTATGAGACGGTTTCAACTTCTTTAGCTCAGAAACTTGCAGAGGGTACACTAAAACTCGATCCCAGTACCTATAAGCCTGCTGATGCAACTACAGTGATGCCAAATGGTGTTGGCCGATATCTTCTTTATGATCATCCTGATAAATCCAATCCTTTCTCCATATGGGTATTTGCATTTGCACCGAGGCAAAAAACAACAATACATGACCACAAATACAAAGGCACTGTTACTGTTCTAGAGGGGCCTGTATCCGAGAAATACTACCAACCTACTAGTGAATGCTCTGCGCAACTTGTGAATCGTGTTGATCGTTATCAATTCCACAGCAATCGCGATGACTTAAGCGGAGTATTTGTCCATCAACTCAAGCGAAGAAAAGCTTTAGGAGAAGGGGTGAGCGTCACGTTACATATTTATAATATGGAAGCCTATTTAGTGAACCTTGAAGGGAAACAAACGGATCGAAGAAATTTAAATATAATCTATTCTAAGGATAAAACAATAAATAAGGAAAATATTCCTTCCTATGCAGAGGCTCATCCTGAGTGTAAGCCTTCTTTTTAGGGACAAAAGAAAATCCATCCATTGCTGGGCGGTTAAGCCGTGGGGCGGAGTAGTAAAGGGTAATAGATCAAAGGTCTAGCCAGAACTGACAATCCTTTGGCCTTAACTGCCCAGCAAAATGGAAGGTTATTTTGTCCATTCTAACCTAATGGGTCGGTCAAAAAATTCTCATAAAAATCAATGACTACCATAATTAATACTTTTTGAACTGATAATGGTATAAAAGTATTGCGCATGCCATTTTGATCGTATAGATTACAAGTTAAGCGAAATAAAAACTAAAGGACTAATGTTATGTCAATGTGTTTCGTTCCCATCATACAAAAGGATAATCTCTCCAATCATAAAACCATTCTGTACTTGATGCAGAGGATTAAGAATCCATTAGCAATAAAGAAAATAGTTTAGATTTAAATAGCGTTCTCTTTTATAAACCGATCCAAATCATAATTTATAAACTGCCAATGTAAAGTTTACATAAGAATGTCGAGGAATATAAAAACAAAAAAAGGAGTCAATATGTTTGATGTAGATAATAGTGGTAAAGGCAATTGTATGTACTACGCTTATAGCATTTCTTTAATGTATTATTTACGGGCTAAAAATGCTCCTGATACTACAGAAAATATTTTTAACAAGTTAAAGCTTAAAGAAGATGATAAAGTTCTGTTGCGAGCATTAGTGTCTAAGAACCCAAATTATCAATTTACCTCTCGGGAAATCAAAACCATTATTGAACCTATTCTTGGAAAAGCCACTCGGGATTTGGCTGCTGAATATACACTGCGAGAGTTTAAACTGTCTCCTCATGACTCCCCATTATTTACTTCAGCGAAATATGGTTTGGAGTTTTGTTTCCGACAAGCACTACTGGAGAATGGTTCAGAACTGTATGAGCTTATTGATCATGGATTTACTAATCCGGATTACACGGCAGCTGAAATATATAAGATGAGTGGCACCGATCTTGCGATGACAGAGCATGCAATTGGAAGAGTGCCACATGTTATAGAGGAATTTAAACGCCTGTGGGCCATCAAGGAAGAAGAACTCAAAAAAGAAGAGAAACCGTTTACTGAAAAAGAGATTAAGGTTTATAAAGAAAAGCTTTTAGATCATATTTTAAGAGATGAAACAGTTCACTTCTTTTTATCAGATAATGAAAAATATTTGAATCTGTATAAAGAGCATCTGCAAAAAGAATATGTATGGGGCTCAGAAGAAACACTCCTCGTTTTACATCGAGCACTACAAGGTGAGCGCATGGTGCGGAACGAAAAAGGAACTATTGATACATTTTACGATACTGAGTTCGTATTACATATTCATAGAAATGGCAGCAGTCCCTTTTTTCAATCCAGAAGCCCGGATATGATTTTGAATAATCAAAGTGATATTCATTGGACTTCTACAATTCCTGATTCAATATTCACAACAAAATTAACAGCCAATGAGACAAAGCTTTTCGAACTACTTGATGAACTCCGTATGATGCATTCTAAGATTGCATTGGAAAAGGATAAGATGGAACATGATCTGCTATCCACTTTGATGAAAGAAATGGATTTAATTTATGCTAACCCGAGTTATGCCATGAAAGAAAAAGCAATTGAGTCAGTCTTTCAACTTGCTGGTAAATTAATTATGAAATTAGGGTCTGATTCTTCTTGGAGACTACTACTTGGCAATTTTCTTTCTGCGTTTATCGAGTGTACCCCCAAATTTTTAGCAGACAAACCAATGAGCCTGGAAAGCAAAGAATTGTCCTCTGAAGATTCATCTGGTAAAGAACTCATCTCGAAACAAGTTCAAATGAGCTCTCTAAGTAAATTTTCCCATCATACTTTGTTTAAAAAATCCGAAGAATCATTGCAAAAAACATATCCTCAAGAAATTGCTCGTTATATTTCTGAAGGGAAACAGAGTGGCCCAAAAGTAGCTAAGGCGTTGAGGCAAATATATCAAGAAGGACTGGATGGTAATAAAATATACACTCCGGAGAAATGTGTAGAAATCGCTTTGCAGTATCTTAGTTATGTAAAACATAAGAAGCGTCATTTTATTCTGGCCGATGTACATAACTTTGTAAAAGAAATGGACAAAATTATAAAACAAAAAGGCGATGACCTTAACAGGGATCTCGCGCATCTGGATGCTATTGACAAAAATGCAGTTGGAAATGCTTCAATGTCATTGATGTAGCGATTTGGAGCGTGACAGCGTTTAGTTGATGTTTTTAATTAGGACAAGGATGGGTAAAATGACCAGAGGGATCGTCAGTTTTTCATTTTAAATTTCACTACGTACCACTTAAATTCACTACGTACTGCTTAAACTCCTCTACGTACCGCGCTTAAAGCGCGGTACGTAGGCGAAAATTAGTGGGGGTTTCTTATCAAAAAACTGACGATCCCTCTGGTCATTTTACCCAAACTTAGGAATCACTTTAATGTGTGCTTTGATAAGGGAACTCATCTTCGTCTGAGTCTTCTGGATTTGCTAAAAACTTATCTTCATAATCAATCACAAAACCGGCAAAAATTCGAACGATGCGGTCATCAATTTTTTCAGGATAATGCACAGAAGCATTCCAGCTTTTGTCGTCAAAGTTTCGATTGAATTCTGCAATTGGGTGGGGGTTGTTAGTTGATGATAAAATAACAAATCGATCAAAGCTTGGATTTGCATAAGCAACGCCAATTTCAGTCGCTTTTCCTGCTTCATCGTAGTCATAAATAGTAAATTTTGCAGATTCAAGAGTTGCTAAATTTCCATCAATAAAGCCAATTTGCACGCCTCGAGTATCATAAATATCAATCTCTTTGGCCCAAGGATATAGGGAACCTAAGGAAATGATTCGTGTAATACCCGTTGCCTGCCATCCATCTTTATTGGATAAATCATAATTTGTTCGGATACGAAATGAGCTCTTTTTTACTGATCCAGGATAGGTTTCTTTTTGGGGGGATTTAATCTGATAAATTTCAGAAAATTTATAAACATCTTTTGTAACTACAAAATCATAGGGATGGTCTTCGTGAACACCATAACTATTAGCTAGAGTTGCATAGGATATTGTAAATAGGATAGACAAAAATGATATCAATAATTTACGCATTTAGAACCCCTTAAATAATATTTGGAAATATCAATTTGAACTATGAAAAATAAATAAAAATATAAATAATTCAATATTTTTCACAGACCTCCTGCGAGGCGAATGTATAGTAAATCAAATTGATCTTGGAATAAATCGTTTCTAGACGTTCTATGATTTTTTAAGGTGGACTAAGCTGGTTTCGATTAAAAAAAAAGCCAATTGTAAAATTATAATCTATATTTAGAACACGATCATTTAAAAAAAGGGAATTTACTATGGACTTAATTTTATTAATTGTCTTAATTGTTCTTTTGCTCGCAGTACTTCCCACTTGGCCTTATAGTAGCGGATGGGGATATTATCCTAGCGGCGGTGTAGGCTTAATTCTTGTAATTTTGATTCTTGTATTGCTGCTGCGTGGTGGTGGTCCTTAGAAAGGGGATTAATAAAGGCTTCTGGATATTAGGGGCCTTGAGCTCTAGTATCCAGTAAAACCCAAAGCTCTCAAGCCTTATTGGCTTGAGAGATAAATACAATTTTTCTTTGAACTCCTAAACGTGAGCAACAAACTGATTCTCATAATCAGTTTCTTCGTTTTCAGCGATTTCATCTTCTTTTGTAATTGGAAATAAAAAAGTAGATGCGTCCATGCTGCCTCCAGACTCAAAAATGCTGAATCGGGCTAGATTTGAATCACTGGATTTTTCTCCACGACTAACTTTTGCTGAGCTTATTCCATCTTCTGCAAAAGACAGGTGATTGATTTCTTCTTGTATTTTTTGACATCCACGATTCATCATTGAAATTTGAGGCATTAATTCAGAAATTCTGAGGTCAAGTTCATTCATTTCTGCTTTTAATTGCTTCAACTGTTTGCTTGATTCTTTCTTTGCTTTTCTTTTAAGGGAATTATCGTTAAGTTGTTTTTCTACAGCATCAATCCTGACTTTGAGTGTTGATGCTTGCTGTATCAAACTTTTCATGGGAACCGTTACTGCATCCCTGGCGGCTTCTTTCATATGTTCCAATTGTTCCCGAATAGACTGTCTAGTACTTGCTAAATGCTCCAATTTATCAGTATGACGTTCTTTAAAATCATAGTTCCACTTTTCATCCATAATGTAATTCTCTAACACTGGAGTTAACTGACTTATAAATCCACTGAGTCCCAAAAAGTCTGTTCCAGGGAAGAGATCTAAAACTTCGGTTAAACGGGGCGCCATAATAATAGCTAGATTATTGTGCGTCATGAGATTGGTATCTTGGAACGTACCCGCTTGATGCATTAAATGGCAGTAATGATCAAGGATTTCTCCTGCACGTTGATGATCTACTCTTTTCGAAAGTAATAGATCACGAATAAACTCATCGAATAATTGAGCTGCTTTTATCAGATCCTCTTCTTTTTGATCCTTCAATAAAGATTTTAATTTTTTAGAGAAGATGACACGCTGGCTATCTGCAGCATCTAATATTTGTCTGTCTTTAAAAACAGCAGGTATCATTCCTAAAATGTTATGAAATCGCTCGCTATCTACTTTATTTTGTTCCATCACATAAGAACTTAGAATGTCCGCATCAAATTGTTCTCTAATAAGCTGATCAAGCAATCTCTGCGTTTCTTCTTTTGCTCCCGCGACTCGAAAAACCCCGGGAGTATTTAATAATTCTGGATTTTGGGATACTAACTGAACAATTGAGCGAAATACATTCACTATTACATGTGTATTGTAGGGACCAGGCATTTAAATTCTCCGGATAAAAGTGAATCTATTAGGAGTAGTATTGGTCATCAGAACAGGCATGGCAAAAGTTGATGCTTCTCTGCAATTTTCATTTAAAAACAAATAAATTATGAGATTTTTCATCCTGTTAAACATTAACAACCATATTAAATCCTCCATAAATCAAACGCTTGCCATCAAAAGGCATGGGATTAATATTTGGTTCTAATCGGGGATCTTCCATGACTTTTTTCATCCCCTCCTCACGAACTTGTTTGGACGGCCAAAGAATCCAGGAAAAAACGACTATTTCATCTTCTTTGCACTTGACTGCCATTGGAAAAGAAGTAATTTTTCCTTCTGGAACATCATCCCCCCAGCATTCAACCAGTTTTAGGGCACCATGCTCTTTAAATACCACCGCCGCCTTTGTTGCATGTTCAATATATTGTGCTTTATTTGCCTTTGGTACTGCAGCAACAAATCCATCCACATAATTCATAAAAAAACTCCTCTTCGTTTATGAAATTACAACAGATTGTTAATATGGCACATTTAGTACGATTATTCCAAATTAAATTTTGATGCCAATGCACCGTATCACTTAAACAGAGTATTATCGCTGCATTCCAATTTAACTATTTAAGTGGAAAAACAACTACCAAAATCATAGAACAATCTATAATTAGATAAGGAAGTGGAAAAACAATTAAAGGTTTAAGAAAAGAGGAATAACGCTATGTTTAAAAGAATTGTTTTATTTCTTGTTACAAACTTGGCTATAATCTTAGTCATTTCTTTTATACTAAGTATATTCAACGTTAGCCCATACTTGACCCAATATGGTTTAAATTATCAAGCCTTGTTAATTTTTGCTGCAATTATTGGTTTCACAGGATCATTTATTTCACTTTTTATTTCTAAATGGATGGCAATTCATGCTTTTAATGTTCAACTCATTGAGAAACCAACTACCGAATCAGAATTGTGGTTAATGAACGAAGTAAGATCTTTAGCCCAAAAAAGAAATATTGGAATGCCTGATGTGGGAATCTACGATAGTCCAGAGCCCAATGCTTTTGCTACAGGGTGGAATAAAAACAAGGCTCTTGTTGCTGTTTCAACTGGATTGCTCAATGCAATGAATGAAGAAGAAGTACAAGGTGTTTTAGGACATGAAATTTCTCATGTTGCTAATGGTGATATGGTAACGCTCACCTTAATTCAAGGTGTGGTAAATACCTTTGTAATCTTTTTTGCCCGTATTGCAGCGTTTTTTGTGATGCAATTCTTCCGAAGAGACAATGATGAAGGGGTGCAGGGTGGTTTTGTTTATTATGGTGTCGCTCTTATCTTTGAATTACTGTTTGGAATTCTTGCTTCCATAATTGTAATGTGGTTTTCGCGTTATCGCGAGTTTCGAGCAGACAGGGGTTCTGCGCAATACGTCGGCAGAGACAAAATGATAAAAGCTTTACAACGTTTGCAGCAACTCATGGATAAAACACCAGTAGATGATCGTGCACCTGCATTTAAAGCCATGAAAATATCAAGTCATGATGGCTGGCTTGCAATTTTTTCAAGCCATCCTCCGCTTGAAAAACGAATTGAAGCATTGCAAAAATACAGGTAATTTTTTGACTTTGAGTCAAAATTTATAGCCATTTTTTCTTTTTGAAATAACTGAATGGCAATAATGCGGAAATAAACATCATGAGTATTGCAAGAGGATAACCTATATACCAGCGTATTTCGGGCATATAAGTAAAATTCATCCCATAGATGCTTGCTATAAGAGTTGGAGGCAGAAAAATAACTGCTGCAACTGAGAAAATTTTAATCGTATTATTTTGCTCTATATTAATCATGCCTAGAGTGGCATCCAATAAAAAACTAAATTTAGTAGCGAGGAAGCTTGCATGTTCTCGAAGAGCGTTGATATCTTTTTGGATAATAGTGAGATAAGTCATTAACTCTTTAGGGAGCTCTGAGTGATTCGCTTGCTCCAAATAGGATATTAAACGTGTGAATGATATTAAACTTTCACTGGCTTTAGTACCAAGATCACCATTTGTTCCTATGTATTGCAATATATGTTTATAGTTAGTTTCAGGCGCTGTATGATTATTTCCTTTTGCATGAAAAATAATTTTTGATATTTCATCAAACTTTCCACTTATTTTTTCTAAAATATCCGCAAGTCTATCCACAGCCGCATCTAACAAACCGATTAATAGAGCTTTTGCATTGTAATCCTTTGCTTTGGAGCGTAATAATTTTTTAGTAAATAATTTAAAGGGATGCAGTTCAATATAACGGAGGGTAATTAAACATTTTTCAGTAACTATAAAAGCAACTACATCCGTTTTTGCTTCAGGTAAATCAGATAGTGCAACCATTGTTGCGGTCATATAAATAGCATCATTTTCAACATACAATCGACTGGATGGCTCAATTTCTTCAACCTCTTCTTTGGTAGGAATTTCAATTTTTAATTGGGTTTCTACTAGTTCTTCCTCTTCTTTTGTTGGATCGAGTAAATCGATCCATAGCGCATCTTGCAGTAGATGCATATTCTCATCATTAAGTGCACTGGATTGTATGCGAGAGTCAGTTTGGTAATAGATGACTACCATGTGAACTTTTCCTTTTAAGTTTATAGGGATGCTATAGTAGTGTTCTTATCTTATCCTGTTTTATGAGAAATAAGTAGGGACATAATTTATCATATTGTTGGTTGCTTACAACTGAATCTTCTACACATGCTGAAAAACTAGCCCAGCTCTATTCCCACGCCCCGCGGCTTGTCCCTGAGAGATGGTCACAAAAAGTGACCATCTCTCAGGGATAAAGCGCGGTACGTAGGAAAGCAGTACGTAGAGAAATTTAAGCGGTACGTAGAGAAACTTAAGGGGTACATGATAAATTTAAAAAACTGACGATCGTTCAGGGCTTGTCCGCGGGATCCAGCAGATCTACCCTAAAACACTAGACCCCACGGACAAGCCTCGAGGCGTAGATAGAGATGTGATAGACAGTTGCCTACCAGGATACAGTGTCAAGATAAAGCAAAAGTTACTCAAAGCCCATTAACAATGAGGATATTTATATGGTGCAGAAGGAGGTGGTGTTCGACTTAACTCTCTTTCTATCTCTTCAATACAGCAACGAATACTTTCACGTTGGAAATGGGGTGTTGAGGTAGAGAGAAAGATTAGGCCAGCACTCAAATCTTACTTTTCTCCAAGATTCTTAACTTGTGGCTAAGAGACAGCTGCAAGCAGCTACACTTCGTGCCGTTCGGGGAGTACTAGTCGGTAAGAATAGATTATAAATTTAAAAATAGCATTAATGCTTTTTGCACATGCATCCTATTTTCACTTTGCGTAAAGATAATTGATGCAGGGCTGTCTGGTAAAGTCTCAGATACTTCTTTTCCTCGTTCCATGGGCATGCAATGCATAAATACTGCTTCAGGCTTTGCATAAGACATCAAGGCTTCATTCACCTGGAATCCTTGAAAGTCTTGATCATTTTCCTGATCTTCAAACCCCATGCTGGTCCAAACGTCAGTATAGACTGCATCCGTATTTTTAACTGCTTCTTCAGGTTTAGAAAAATTAAAAATCATATCTTTTTTAATGCTTTGTGCTTGTTTGATAATCGCGGCATTAGGCTGACGGAATTTTGGGCAGCAGTAATTAATCGTTATTCCCAATTGAGGTGCAAGCAGCATCAAACTATGAAGAATATTATTTCCATCACCAATATAAGCAACAGTAAGTCCTTCAAGTGAGCCGAATTGCTCCCATAGACTAAGTAAATCGGCAAGAATTTGACATGGATGATGTAACGCTGAAAGACCATTAATTACTGGCACTGTTGCATAAGCAGCCATTTCCCGTAAAGTCTCATCGGCATGGGTTCTCAGCATAATAAAATCAGCATAACCGTTTAAAACTCGGGCCATATCCCCAGGAGTTTCCTGTTTTCGCGTATTACCCACGCTTTCGATAGCTATTCCACCCATACTCTGAATGGCCATAGCAAAACTTAAGCGGGTTCGAAAAGATGGCTTTTCAAAAATCATAGCAAGGCTTTTACTGAGTAGAGATTGACTGTAAAAGGAAGGCGTTTGCTTAAGCGCTTTAGCTTTTTCCAAAACATGTTTCAATTCTTCAGTACTTAATTCGGTTCCTGTGAGGAAATGTTTTATTTTTTTTGTAGATGATGTATTGATTGTTTCTGATGATTTAGTAGCCAGCGCTTCGGCATGATGGGTTCCTGTTTCAAGATCAAATATGGCTTGTTGTAGATTAATCACAAACGTATTGGTTGTTACTTCACTAATAGGTTCGGAATGATCGCTTTTAACTAAATTATTCTTAACTGGGGTATGGGACATATTTAGCCTCCTTGGTAAAACAGTAAATAAACAGCGGTTGGCTTTTGTTACCCAGAAATCGATGTGATAATGCAGTCGTATTCAGAGAGCCTCTTTGAAACTTTGTATGTAACAAAGATAAGACTATTCTTTTACAAATAAAGAGAGGTTTTTGAATTAGTTTTTTCATAATGAATCCTTTAACCAGATATTTTCTAGTTTTTGAATTTCTCCATTTTCCTTAAGTTTTTGTAATGCCTTATTAATCTTTATTGTCAACGGAGAGCCTTTTTTGAGCGCTAATGCATATCCATGATCTGCTTTAGCAATTACAGAATAAGAGAGTTTTGTGTCTTTTTTACTAAAGATCTTACCTTGCGCTCCATCCATTAAAACAACATCAACATGGCCTGCAACTAAAGCTTCAACAGCCTGATTGTTATTATCCAGTGCAGTAAGTTCGATCTGCGGATAATTTTCCCTCAACCAAATTTCCATAATACTTCCAAGCTGTACTGCTACTTTTTTTCCTTCAAGTTGACTGGGTGTTGTGACGGGCTGATCGGAGTGATATACCGAGGCCATGCCTTCGAAATAATAAGGTTCAGAGAAATCAAAATTGACTTTACGAGCGTCAGTTACCGAGATTGTCGCTATAGCAATGTCATCTTGTCCGGAGCTTATTGCAGGAAGGACAGTACTGAATTGCATATTGTCAAAAACAGCTTTCTTTCCAAGTTCCTTAGCAATGAGTTTTGCCAAATCAATATCAAAACCTTTTATCTCTCCATGCACGCTGTATTCAAATGGTGGATATTCTGCGGCTGTTGCAAAATGCAAGTACTCCTCATTTTCTTTTGTTTTGCATGAAGATATAAAAATAATTGCTACCAGTGGGAATAGTTTTAAAAATTGACTCATTTGAATTTGAATTCATATTTTATCCATAAAACGAATATACATTTTGTCTTTTATATTGTCAACATAAAAATGAATACAATTTCAGTTTATAGAATATCTATTCGCCTGCTTCGATTACATGCACCCCTAACGAAAGCGCTTGCCTGAAAGACGCGGACGGGGCGGATCTTTAATTACATTCAGTCAAAATCTAATTGTTTCCATGCTTCATATAAAACAACAGCAACAGCATTCGAAAGATTTAAGCTTCGATTATTTTCACGCATTGGAATATAGAGCGACGTATATTTTTGTAGCAATTCGTTAGGTAATCCGTTGGATTCTGGTCCAAACAAAAACATATCTTCTGCAGTGTATTGAACTGTTGAGTAACACTTCTTAGCTCTAGCACTGCATGCATAAATCCTTTTTTGATCATGTTGCTGGATGAATGTTTCCCAATTTTCATATTGGGAAATGGAAGCCCATTCGTGATAATCTAAACCTGCGCGTCTTAATGCTTTTTCGTGTAATGAAAAGCCAAGAGGGTGGATTAAATGCAATTTTGCTCCAGTATTGGCGCATAAGCGAATGATGTTTCCCGTATTTGGAGGGATTTCAGGTTGGTAAAGTGCAATATGAAACATAGTTGTATCAATAATAAGTGGTTAGAGTTTTACTTTCATTTTGGAAATATTTCAGAACATCTCAATTATATCTCTAATCATGAGTTTTAAACAAAAACTTCATAAAGGTACAATCAGTCATACCTGAGGTAACGTCAGTTTTATGATGAGAAACCTCCACTAATTTTTTCGCCTACGTACCGCGCTTAATTTTTCACCTACCTACCGCGCTTTATGCGCGGTATCCATGGGTTCTTGCTATAGGAATGCTCAGCGGCATCTTAAAATATCGTTCTGGATACCGCGCATAAAGCGCGGTACGTAGAGAAATTTAGCGGTACGTAGAGAAATTTAGTGGTATGTAGCGAAATTTAAGCGGTACGTAGCGAAATTTAAGTGGTACGTAGCGAAATTTAAAATGAAAAACTGACGATCTCTCAGTTCTATGATACCCAAAGGAAAAATCGAAGCGGAACATTCCATGGGTATATTAAATTATTGCTAAAAACCGCAAAGCGCTTTACTTGAAATTATTCGGGCTGCAGTTCGATGTATGGAGCAAACTCTTTTTATCTGATTCAGCAATGCTTTTAAAAAAGAAAAAAATACTTCTTTCTTGTCGTACAATAATAGCAGTACTAGGCTTTGCAGGCTGAGATTCTATTTTACGCTCTGCATGGCTTGTACTATTGATTTCATTTTCAGTATCTTGTTCATCCTCAGGGAAGGTTATAGTTGGTGATTTAAGTTCTTGATCCGAACGAAATTGTGTATCCTCAGTATCAATAATTTCCTCGATACTTAAAGAACATCTAGTAGAACTTAGTTCTCTAAATGTTGGTAATAGGAGTGCTTTAGATTTTCTCAAGCAATGATAGGAAGATTCCTCTTGTGTGAACGCATCACTAACATTTAGCGTATGTTTATGTTCATGGGCATAGCCGGCCTCAACTTGTTTTGTTGTTCCATCACTGGAATAAATATGTAAGTAAGCTAGTTTTTTAACTTTATCGGATGAAATTGGCTGAGGTATATAAACTATTGATGAGTAATAATTTATCGCAACATCTTTATATTTTTTACCCAAACCCTGCGCAAAAAAAACAGCTAACTGATCATTAGTATTATTCTCATCGCATATAAATAAATTAATTCCCTTCACATTCTCGGCTAATTGTGGCGTAAGACCACATTGTTTCATCCGCCAGGCCACTGCATCAATTGGTAGTTGATAAGGTTCTTGTGAGAAATGTTCATAATAGACTTGATTAACATTTACAACACACCGAGGGTCTCCAGTTCCATCAGCAAGAATATAAATTACTGTGTCGGGGTCTACATTTTCCGGAGTAAAATGAAACTGAGCTTCAGGATAATCGTCATAATCTTCTGCATTTTCGTCAGGGTGATGATACATTACTATGCTTGGAACATTATCGCTGTTCTCTTCTAAATTTCTTAAATTATATCTCCATGATAAGGCTCTCATATAAAGAGAGAAATTATTCTCACTAATAGTGAAGGGAATAAATAAAATAATTTTACTCATAGATAATGTTCAACGATTGTCCAGGGTGCTAATTATATGGTTTTTTGCTTAAGAAATTATTAAATGAGTCAAAAGTAAATCATAATGAATCGAGGATAAACGATTGAGCCATGGGGAGAGAATGAGACAATTTGCCAAAATCATAATGAAAATAAAAAGTTAATAATTGGATGTTGGGAACTCATGACCTTTATTGAATTTGTAATTCTCTAAATGTATCGAGTTGAGTTCATTCACATGCGGTCTGTTGGGTAAAAACTGAATGCCCCAAAGTGCGATTGTAGCCTCGGCGTTTATTAAAAACCGTCCATCAGCGAGCATGAGCGGTTTTTTATTAACGAAAATGAGGTAGTTATCTGTAAACCAGTTAAAGATAATAAAATCGCGTAATAATGAAGGTGATTCTTTGATGTAATCGGGTAATTCCTGGGAAGAAAAATGAGGAAAGCTTCTCAAAAGCTGACTGCTTGATTTTTTAAACAGGGGGGCTGAAGCATCAATGACATACAAACGATTATTCGCTAATGCAACTCCCCTCCAAAGTGTTGAACTTAAGAATTTAGGAAACACACCTACTTTGTATACATTTAACTGGAGTTTGGCAAGTTCATCATGAACGGCTGCACTTGCCCGATTATGCTGCGCTATATTAAACAGCATAAATGAACTTGCAAGTATTAAAGCAATAATTACTGGCTGTCTTTTATTGAAGACAAGGGTAGAGACTACTCCTAAGCATAAAGGTACCGTAAAAAAGGGATCAATAATGGAAATAATATCCCAGCTTATTCTGGCATCTGAAAATGGCCAAAGTAACACTGTTCCATAGGTAGTACAGGCATCAAGTAGCCCATGGGTCGCATAGCCAATCAAAGCTGCACAAAAAGTTAATTTCCAATTGGTTCGAAAGCGCTTAAAAATGAGTAAAGCTAAAGTAACGATTAAAGCACCTATTGGAATAAAAAGTAGAGAGTGGGTGAAGTGGCGGTGATAGAGAAAAAAGAGCATCGGGTTTTCTGACGCCCGAATGAATATATCCAAATCAGGCGCCATTGCTGCTAAGCCGCCTACAAGCCACGCATTGTGTTTATCGTGTTTATATAAAATTGCCTGAGAACAAGCAGCCCCTAAGACTGCATGTGTAACCGGATCCATTTTTTTATCCTCGGAAGGTACGTTCTAAATATTTTTAATCTTTTTTCAGTGAGTTGTAGTGAGTAGGAAGTACATTTTTGACAAGAACTCATCTACATCTATAAAGTGATGATATTGTATTTTAAATAAATTATCTTTGGGAATATAGGACTATTTTTACAAATCAATCATGAGCGATGATCTGCTGTAGTTTTGCACTTCGTGTAAGACGTTTTCATTAGGGTCTGTTTACATTTCTTTGCCATAGTGTTTAAAAGGGCTTTTAATTTTTAGAGTAAAACTCTGCATAGTCAGGGATCTATCTCGCAAATAGTCCATGATATCGTTGTCTGGTTGCAGGCAACTGTATCTTCTACATAAGTCTGTATAGAACAACCTCATAAGGTAATGTGGTTTTTGGCACTTAACCTAGAACCTCGACGTACCGCCGGCTTGTCCCTGAACGATCGTCAGTTTTTTAAATTTATCATGTACCACTTAAGTTTCTCTACGTACCGCGCTTTATGCCTGAGAGATGGTCACTTTTTGTGACCATCTCTCAGGGCTTGTCCGCGGTATCCAGAGAGAATGGCACGACTCTCGCATCCAAGATTGTAGCAGATGAAGTAAGTGTTTTTTTAAGAGTAGATTTCATCATATCAATCTCTCTATAAGTTTTTAATGGGGTTGAGGATTAGATCCTCTCTAGATACCGCGGACAAGCCGCGGTACGTCGAGGCACTGAGAACCAATGCGAATACTGGCAAACAAGGTAGTATTATGCGTAATTGCATGTGCTTATCCTTAATGTAAGTGTATAACAGGGAAATGTTGGACACTGATACACACTTGTGTAGAAGATAAAAGCTGCAAACAGCCAAGGCTACGGTTCTCCAAAATGGGATCAATAGAATATTATGACTAAGCTTAGATGCACACGTAAATGGATCCCTGCGTAAAGCAGGGATGGCAGCCTTTTTTAGTATTCCTGTAGAGAGTAGAATACGTATTTTCCTGTTCCTTCAATCATTTTTTCCTATATAACTACTGATCTGCTAGGCCTAAAGCCTTTTCTATAGTGGGACGAATCGACAATAAACTATAGTGTCCTTTCTCCTCATCCTGGGCGACGGGAGCCAATTCTCCGTTCATCACAAAGGCCCATATTTTCCTGGATTCTGGGTACCTAGGCCCATGGTTTATCCAATTGTTTCCATCACCGCGACCGTGATCTGTAGTTACTATGACCAGGGTTTGTTTATCTAGTCCCTGCGTTTGTAAGTAGCTCAAAATTTCATCTAACATTTCATCGTAATAGGACAAGGCTTTATGATATCCTTTTAAATCATTTGCATGAGCCGTTCCATCGGAATTATCTAATGATATCCATAGGAAAAGAGGTTTATAGGTAACAAAGTAATGCCATGCTTGTGCAAAAGTGTATGAATCATAACGATCCTTGCCTTCAGGATGGTCCTTAAGTTGTTTTTGATTCAATTCTTTCATCACATCATCAGGTTTTAAATTATCAGGATCGTAGACAAATTCATTTCCGTTATTACTGAACGTTGTCCCCGCAACGTGCTCCACAGCATAGCCAATCTCAGGCCAAGAGGAAAAAATTGCTACTTTCTTTTTAGGTACATGCAATTGGCGAATAATTTTCTCAGGCAATGTTTCAACTTTGATCCTGCCGCACTCATTACCTGCACACGGTTGTACCGCCCCTGCCATTTGGCTTTGATAAGAAGGAAGGCTGATTGGCACTGAAGCAGTATACATCGGAGTATTGCTTGCCGGATTTCCGTATAAAATAAATTTGCCTGCATGTTTTTGCCAAAACTTTGGAAAATGTTGGTGAGTTTGATAAACATCTTGCCAACGGACACCATCCAAGGTGATATAAATTACCTGATTTATTTTCCCTGAGATAGGGGGTACTTGTACAACAGCAAATACCTTGGTGCAATACAAGAATTCTAAAATTGCGACAACCAAAAGTTGAATGAACATAAAAAACTCCAAAAAATTTCAAAGAGAGAATCGTTTTGCTCTTTTTTCCTTACGTCGCTCCACACTTTTTTATCATCAGATAAGGAGAAACTTCACGCTCTATAACGCCTGACTCGTCTTTTTACCAGTGAGAAGATCTTCATCGATTTTCTAGCAATTTGCACCTAAAATTAATAAAATAAGTACAAATTGTGCATTTATTTATCATGCAAGGGATTTACTTAATATGCATGAAGGACACAAGGATATGTCTACAAATGCGCACCCACAGCCGCCGCTTCCTCCACCGCAAAAAATGGTGGCGTGGTATGATCCTGTTCAGCTCTGCAAAACTGCAATCGATGTTTTTATTTCATTAGTATTTGGTAGGCATGCGGATTACCGTTTAATTGAAGCCCTCTCAACATCCGATAGTCAGAAGTTCTATGATTACACACATATCGAAGCACAAAAAGAGTTTTAGATAGATTATGTTCTTGCACTTTTTGTAGTCCTTCTGGATGATTTGCCAGGGCTTGTATTCGTCTACTGGAATAGGCGTCAATGCAAATTGTACTTATCTTTGCATGGCTTTCCTTTCTTGTATTGCAGTTTCATATTACATGAGCCATTTTTTACGAAAAGCAAGAAGGTTTTTAAGTATATTTTTATTTTCTTCTATAGCCATTCAACAAAATCAATAGTGGATTTTTTGCCAATATGGTCGTAATTTTTTTCAATCCAATGACTTGCTTCCTGCCTCCCCAAATCACGCAGGGTTACTAAAAACTCCCAATCAGGAGAGTATACGGTTGAAAGTGGGAATTCGCGCAAATCTTCGTCAGCACGAATGCAATGCATAAACAGTTTTTTATAGTTCTTTTCGAATTCCTTTTTCAACTGTCCTTTTGAAATCAAATTGGTGACAAAGCCAATAGCCCGCATTTCACGCATTAGAGAAGAATTAAAGGATACTTCTCTTAAACGTGAGTCAATTTCTGCTGCAGTTAAAGGGATCTCGTTACGAACAATGGGTACCGTATGAAAGATTAAGATATCCCTACAACTTGTTTGATAAATCAAAGGGAAAATAGCAGGATTTCCCAAATACCCTCCATCCCAATAAAACTCTCCATCAATTTCGATGGATTGGAATAATTTGGGTAAGCAGGCAGAGGCTAAAAGAGTGTTTATAGATAATTCATTGTTGTCAAAAATACGGATTTTACCGGTCTGAACATTCGTGGCACAAATAAAGAGTTTAATATCACTTTTCGTTTTGATTTGCTCAATATCAATTATTTTCTCCAATACATCTCGAATAGGATGGAAATTAAAAGGATTGAACTGATAGGGAGATAAAAGACTGATTATCGAGCTAAAGAGAGAAAAACTAAATGGTGTTTTTGAGAAGGGCTCCATGAAATAATCGATGGGTGTTTTCGCCGTAATACCAAATAATTTTCCATAATTACTCATTGCAAGCCAAAAATCATACAATGATTGTCTTGCTCCTTCCTCTTTCCCATGAAGATAACCATAGGCAAGAGCGGCAGCATTCATACTGCCGGCGCTGGTTGCGGAAATGCCCTCGATAGTAAATAACTTTGTTTCAAGAAGTTTATCTAATAAACCCCAGGTAAACGCTCCATGAGCACCTCCACCCTGCAGGGCTAGATTTATTTTTTTTCTTTTCGACATTTCAATCTCCCTATCGACATAGCAAAGTTTTACTGGTGCGTGGGCAATCTAACTCAAGTAATCCTCAACCACTGTACCGTAAGGTAAGGTTAAATCAGTAACAAAATGCATCACCGATACAATTTTTTTTACGGGAAACTCAGCGATTGGAGCCAATGCGTGGGGGTGCAGTTCCAAACTACCAGGTCCAGTCCAAGCTCCTTTTACGGTTACATCTGTTAGATAGGTTTTAGTGAGCTGGTTAATTTGAGGTTTGCCATCAACCCCTGGTATATTCTTTAGAAGGAAGGTAGGCTTTTTCATAGAATCTAATATCTTTTTAGAATCCAGTTCATGGTGTTTATATCCCATAGTCGCAGTGGCAATTCGCAAGCTACCATAATCAAGCAGACCGATTAATACATCTTCCTCAACAAATAATTTTGGTTTGGCTAGTTTCTTGGGAAATCCCCAAATTTCTCGACCACCCGCTATCGGTGCATGACAATCTAGAAACATCGAGATAGTGAAACCGCCTTCTTCTCCTTTATATCGAACCGGAATCACCTGTCCAGATTCTGTATAATCACCAAACCCTGTAGAATCTGGCATTCTAATGAATTCAAATTTTACATAAGGTCCAAGTAGTTCCAGCCCAGGAGGTAATATATCTTCAAGTAATTCAGGAGCGGTTTCGTAAGTGATGATGAAAAATTCTCGATTGATAAATCGATATGGTCCACAGGGGTAGGTTCTTATCCATCGTGGTGCTGGCATAGCAAATTCATTTACCATTTTTGATTTTTTCATTATTTCCTTCCTTATGAAAATACGAATAGATACAGTAAATATCAAATGTGCTTCGTACAAAATCCAATAGTACAACCACCAGACCCTTCAAAATAGACATACAAACTCTCAATTGAAGGACAATTCTAATAGTATATTATAGACTAAAAATGTCATATTAACGGGTTTTCCTGGAGTTCATTTAGAATCAAAATGAATGACTTAGGTGTCAGGACCTGAGGTATCGTCAGTTTTCATAATGCGAAATTCCATTATCTATTCACTTTTAATTTGTTTTTCCCCGTACATTGTAAATGGATCCCTGCCTCTGCAGGATGAGAGTCTTTCAGGTGTTACTGTAAATGTAGAATAGATATTTTCAGGAACAAGTTCTGAGAGTTCCTCACACAATCTAACTTGGTAACATTTCATGTGTTACTTGAGTTCATCCAGCATAAGGAACGAAAGCTTTGTCCCAAGGCTTTTCCAAATTGCTTTTCCCAGAATAACTGTAGTCTGGTTTTGTTAATTGTTACTTATAAGGCAATTTTCTTGAATCCATGCATGCAATTCTTTTACAAGATAAGGTGCAACTTGATCTTCAGGCATCTGATGGCTTAGCATCTCACAAATATCCATAAACGATGCTTTTTGTATTATTGCATTGAGCATGGTTAGTTCCGCATATTCTAGCTTGCAGTATCGTACTTCAAGTTGACGACGCCAGACCATTATGAATTGCGGGGTGTTAAGCTTCTTAGGGGCGGGAATGGATTTATTACTTCGTGATGCTTTAATAAGAGAAAGACTATTCCAGTGCATGGTAAGTATTTTACATGAAGGATGCAGATGGAATTTCATTTCTGGCCATTGGCTTAATGGCAAAGATTGCAAATCAGTTATTGAAAGTAGATTTGCATCATGAGCCACAATGGCTTGGTATTCAGCCCATTCAAATGCAGCAATTTCGGCTAAATAGGGTTTTTTCTGATAAGGTGACGTTTCTGTTAAAAATCGGCTGAGATTTTCCCCAAAATTATTGAGTGAATAGTTGTATGATGGATATGCTTGAGTATAATCTTTGCTCATTTTGGTGAACTTATCCTCACCAATTACCTCAACTAATGTACTATAGTCACTCATTAACGCCTCTTCTAACCGCGCGTAAAAGCCATCGGCATAGATAGCTACTCTGTCTGCAATAGATCCTTTAGGCGGAGAATCAAGATAAGGATTAATGAGTGGCTCAGAGGTTAGAATAGTGTCTTGTAATAAAGTATGTAATTCAGTAAGTTTCATATGCTAAATCCGTTTTTTCATTTGATAAACAACTTAGCTTCATTGCTTTTGCATATTCTAATTCTTGCCATAATTCTTCAAATGGTGGAATACGATCATCACGCTCAATCATTGTTGATACGTCACCAAATCGTTTAATCGCTTGGCCATACAGGCTCCAGACTTCTGTTATGACTTGATGATCATGTGTATCTATAATGTAATCACCACAATTTTGATGTCCCGCCAAATGAAATTGTTGTACGCGTTCAACGGGAATGTTTTGCAAATAGGTTTCAGGATTAAAGCCATGATTATAGGAGCTTACATAAATATTATTTAAATCTAATAAAATAAAACAATCTGCACGATGGGCTATTTCAGAGAGAAACTCCCATTCAGTCATTTCAGATTCTTTGTAGGTGATATAACTGGATACATTTTCGAGCACTATTTGTTGTTGGTAAAAATCCTGTACGTATTTAACTCGCTCAACAACATGAGTAATTGTTTTTTCTGTATAAGGAAGAGGTAATAAATCGTGCATGTTTCGTTGATGGACGCCAGTCCAGCATAAGTGATCAGAAATCCATTTTGGTTGAATCCTGTCTGCCAATTGTTTTACTCTCTTAAGATATTCAGGATTCAGGGGATCGGTGCTACCAATTGATAGTGATACGCCATGCATCACAACAGGATAATTTTCACGCACTTTGTCTAAGTAATAAAGAGGATTTCCCCCATCAACCAAGTAATTTTCGGTGAGAATTTCAAACCATTCTACTTCCGGGGTGTGTTCTAAAATATAACTGTAATGCTCTGCTCGTAAACCTAAACCCATTCCGAGAGACTCATATTTTTTGGGGTAGGTCTGTGTACTTTTTTCCATCTGTCTTTTCCTAGACGGGAGAAATCTATTGTTAGGGGTGAATTGATGTCTCAAGCAAGACATCAATTCAGGTTAAATATTAAGACTTGCAGCTATTTTTTCCTTTGCATTTATTTGAACCTTTGCAGTCGTTTTTACCTTTGCAATGATTCTTGCCTTTGCAGCAGTTTTTACCTTTGCAGCCGTTTTTGCCTTTGCAGCCGTTTTTACCCTTACAGCCATTTTTACCCTTACAGCCGTTTTTGCCACTGCAATTATTTTTCCCACTGCAATTGTTCTTTGCTAGATTGGTAGGTGAGTTTGTGTTAGCCCCATTACTGTCGAGGGCAGAAGAGGCATAAACGCCTGAAGTAAACAACGCAGCAGCTGTAGCGGCAATAATTAAGCTTCGTTTATTCATTTTCAATCTCCATATATTAAAAACAGCCAATTAAACAGCCAAGAAAACAGCTTCATAATAATAGTTGAATGACAAAGGAAGTACAAGTACGCATAGAAATTCGTATTTTCTTAATTTACTGCTCGAAAAGTGCAGTGTTCAACGACAGAGTTTTTTCCAACCACATCTGTTTTTTGTTAAAGAACTGTTAAAAGCCACATGGGTGAATCTATAAGAATACAGCATCTATGGTATATTTTCCCAAAATAATTCATGGAATACCTTTATGTTGAAAACGCTGATTGTTGCTTCAGGGGCTGTGGTTTTGTCATTGTGGGCAGAAATTTCTGTAGCCGAGAACATTGTTTGCAAAGACTACAACGGAAATTCAATGACGCTCAAACCAAAGACGATAACCATTTATAACAATTCTGAAAATACGACGATTTATCCCGTGTTGGCGACAAGCAAAAATGAGGTAAATGAGTGGATTCAGGGATGTTTTCGTACTACCGAACCTTACCCAACAAAATATGTTTACAAATTGTATGTCAACGAAGGTACAGGAATAGCTCCCGGCTCCTCGGTAACGATTACATTACCTTTATATAGTGAGTTAGCGAAGGATCGTTACATTACCTGGTGGAATGGTGGTCGGGTTGTGTTAGCCGATAAAAACGACAGGCTGCGCAACGAAAAAGATGAGTCATTGGCGACACCTGCCGGCGTAACGTGTCAGGGACAAAACGCTGAATGTAAATTAAGTACTTATTCCAGCGATGTCCAATTTCCAGAAAATATATATGCGCAGTTATCAGAGTATACTTTTGGCGACTCGATTATACAGCCCAAGCAATCAGTGCGGATATTAAAACCAGAGAATGTAGGTTATAACATTTCGTATGTGGATCATGTTTACATGCCGGTTGCTATAGGCCCTAAAAACAATCCCTATATTGGGTACAGTGGATCAGCGCAGTCTTTGACTGCATTTAGAGACCATCTTGATTCCTTTCTAAAAACGACTCTAGGACAAGGCTGGCCAGTATATAATTTGAATGAATTGAAATTACCGGGCGGTTACAATATTTTTGCGCAGCGTACTGGTACTTTGCCCCCTGAGGATAATGTACCGGTCAAGCCAAAAGATGGTTTTCCGCCTGTACTGACTGTGTTGTCCTGCATTCAGGGAAAATGTAGTGAAGAACAAAAAAAATCACTGCACTATGGTGAATCGGTTCAGCGTATGCAAAATCTATGGGGTTCTTGCGTTAACTGGGATGAAGATGTGAGTAAATACGTCACCCAAAAGATAGATTGCCCACAAGATTTAAAAGAAAAACTTGGCGCGTTACAGCAGTTTTTCAAGCAAAATCACCAGCAATATTTGCAAATGTATGCTGATAAAAAGTGTCACTTAACACCTGATGTGGAACCTGTACCATTTAATTACTGGGAAGCGCTTAAGCACATCTATGGTTGGGTACCTTTCAACGAGGGATGTGGTGCTGGAGTAAACCCATTGGCTGATACCAAGATTCCAGGATGGAATCATGCTCAGATACAATCCATGTACATCCATGATTTACAGTATAATTACAAAACCAATATTACTTCCGAATTATTGTTCAACCCTTATGTCCAACTGATTCATGATAAAGACTATCTTTCTATGGACGCTTACGGATTCTCTGTTGACGATGCGGTTGGGTTCATGAGCGAACTGGGGGATGGGTTGATTTTTACTGTGGGCGGGACCAAGGGTCTTGAAAATGAACAACAGTTTAACTATGCAGATGGCTTTTCTGTGGCGATTGGTGTGCCTCAATCTATGGTGGATCAGGTGAATAAGCCCTTGCTCAAAAAATATGGGGTATGTGTATTTAATCAAGACGCCGAGGATTTGAATTGTCAGCAGGTCAAACAAAACGTTATGATGCCTGATAACAGTCAAATCGCTGGCTTCAGGGTTGGTACGGTTGCTTCATATCCTATCAAGGTACGCTTTACTGATTTAAAGGATAATGTGTATACCTTTGTCGTCAATACTCAGTTTGCGCCATGTCCGGACGGCATGGAGTCTTCACAATGTCCGACGAATAAAGCGGAAATTGTCAATAAGCAATCTTGTAGTGTAACTAAGAGCGATGGCGAGAAACATCCCAAGTCAAACGAGTGGTGTCAAAACGCTAATCCAAACCAGCAAAAAGAAAAGCAATTGACTAAAAATTACCTAAGCTTTCCACAACCGGTTGATTTGATGAAGTAGTATTTATATAACCCGAGTCGGGCGGACCCATAGTTCAAGCTAAGGAGGAAGCATAAAAGCTTTCTCCATAATCATATTATAGGCTTGACAGAGCTTTCATCCTCTTCATCCATACCCCTTTCCCGCCCCTCAGTTTCTGATTTTAATTTATCCGTTTCTTTGTCCATTTCTTCAACTTCTTCTACTTCGATTGCCTTGTACGTTTTTTTACTCGGTGGAGGTGCTTTACTTTTTAAATCTTGATAAATGATGAAATAGATATCTTTATCTTTGCTACTCATAGGCAATATTTCAAGATTTGCTTGCATATTTTCTAAAATGGCAGCCATCTGCAAAGATCGAGCTTCTTTTTTTGAAACGCTGTCCATTCCAGGAATTGGTTTACCCGTTCTTACTTCAGTCATAAAGTTTAAATAGGCAGAACATGCAATATGTGCTTTATCTTTTACGGATTGAGGAGTAGATTTACTTTGCATATCAATAAAATAAGGATTGGTCGCTAAAACCACCTGTAAACCTTGCCTCTCTAAACGACCTGGGATAAAAATAGAAGGTATTCCCTGTAGGGTTGTTTCCTTTTCAAAAGTATAATGCGAAGGAGTTCCATGGGAATCATATGATGGCTGAAGGTCAGGAGGCAGCTGTTCATATCTATGTGTGTGAGGAAGCGCCGATGGATCAATCAAAACGACACTGGATCTTCCAGTTACCAGAGCGAGAAGACTATAAATTGTATATTCGTCCGAACACGATATCGCATATCCTCTAAATTTTTCTGCGCCATCCGGGTTATGATGACCTGCAAAATTCTTTGTGGTTTCCTTCTTATTGATTTTACCTTTATCATCATATTCAACAAGTTGACTGCTACCATATAAACCTAGTGGAATATGTGTCCCACCAACATCAAGAGATGGGCCTTCTTTAAACTGATCCATCGTCATTGTTCGAGCGAGAAACCTACTCGTACCTAGTGTGCTTATTTTAATCAGGGCGTTCTCTACTGTAAGAGGACCTCCTCCATAAGAAATGGGTATATAACTTCCTCCTTTCTCGAGTGCTTCGTCGGGTATTTTGCCCCACATTGAGGAGTTTAGAGAAAAAAAACGGTCAACTGAAAATTGTCTTTTACCTACTGAAGTTAAACCTTGTACAAAAAGGCCTAGAGTTTTTCTTCTTGACATGATTAAAAACCAAACAAAATGAACTTGTATTAATATAATAGTACTTTATTTGATAAATTCAATTATTCCGTCTGATAGCTCTTGGTAACATTAACTTATGAAGAGTACAGAAGAAATAAGAACCAAAAATCTAGGAACTATTGGTTTTATAAAATTATATAAATATCAATAAGATAGAATATATCAATGAGTGTAAATTTGATGATTTGATTAAATTTTGTTACAATGTCTTATCTTAATGATGGTAACATTTTATTAATTTAAGTGAGAATCTATTTATGATGACGAAGTTATTTATATCGAAAGGACCTACTTTTGTTCAATTTTTTTCTCGAGCATATAGTAACCCTGGATACCGGGTACGATTAATGGAAAAAAATGGTGATAGAATTGGAGTAATCACTTCAAAAGAAAATGATGTTGAAAAACTAGCAAAATTAAAAGAAGAGTTAGCTGCGAAAGATTATGAAGTGTACTCTGTAAAACCCGACGAAATTATGGTCGTACAAAATAAAGATAAATTTCTCAAGGACATTGATGACGCTGCAAAAGTGGTTCAAGAGAATACCCCGAAATTCACCCCTTAATGCATGTCGGGCTTTAGCCCGAAGAATCTTTTAATTGTGTTTTTCCGAATTAGCTCTTTTTGCATGTCGTTTTCATAATCAAAAGAATTTATATGGATACTAACGCATTTTTTCAATGCGTCGCCATGGCCTTAAACCGGTTATTCATGCATGGCAAAGAAAAGCAATAATCATTATGATATCAGCGATATTGTATTGTATGCGTATTAGTTAATTCATCGCCAGGAGGGGAATTTTGACTTATTCGTTTCGCTCGGGCTTCTTTGGGTAATTCACTCACTTGAGATACTACAATTAAATCAATAGCTTTTAGAGTCGCAGCAGTTTCTATACTGATTTGAGGCTTGTGATTATCGGTCAAATTATGTAACCAACCTAAGAAACCCAACTCTCTCAAACCGGGCTTATTCATTGCAATGATATTAGCTTGTGCCCTTATTCCTGGAAAAATGTCATCTTTTATTGTTTCGCCTTTTTGAAGTATTTTTAGCATCTCTTCTGCTGCATTTAAGCGGTTAGTGTAAGTCTGCTGTGGCTTCTCAGGGGGATGCGTTTCTGAAAAGTTAATGTATTTAATAATATGATTTTTAATGGCTAATAAGGTATTAATATCGTCAGGGCTAGCTCTTTTGATATTCAATGCGATTAAATGAGTCGTAATAGAATCTCTGTTTTTTTTTGCAAAAGCTGTGATTTTATTCTCTTCATAATGTTCTTTTAGGTTAACCGAATCGATTTCATGATCATACGATAATCCTTCTTTCACCAAACTTCCGACAGGATCATCCATTGTTAAGAACGTCGCATGTTCAGTTCGTATTCTCATCAAAATTTGTGATGGATTGTCTTTAGGATATGCTCTTTGAAGAGCGGATTGTCGGTTAAGCGAAGTCTGTACACCTGAAAACATAAGAGAAGCCGTATATTGATTATCTTCTTTAGTATGATCATATAAATACATTATAGCGGCCATATCTTCGGCACGAATATCAGTTTGTGCTAACTCATAAGCAACAAGTGGTAAAATATCATCTGCACCAATAGGTCTTCGCGCGGGGTTTAATGTCACATCGTTATATTTACTGATTACCCAGCGGGCAAATTTGGAGGTAATTGCATAATTACCCGTTCTTAGCGCATCAACAAATATTTGTGCGCTTTCTGCATTTGTACCCAAATCTTGTATGAAAAGTATTTTTCGTATCATCCAATCTCTTTGATGTAGGTCTGCGCTAACGATTTGTTCTTCTACCACATCTCCTTTAGCGGTGATGAACGTTTTAGCGAAGGGAAGAAAAAAAGAGCGTATTTTTCCATCTAAACCAAAAGCTTCAGGATCTCTTATTATTTGAGTGAGTATATTTCGAGCCGTTTTTATATCAGGGTTATTTGTTTTTGTTGTGGCTGAAATGCGATCCAGGAATACTTTTGTAGCTGCTTCGTTACTTACCTCTTCGAGCTGGGCCTTGGAAAGTTGAGTTATTTGACCTTTTTGAATTTTATCCAGTTCAAAAAGCGCAGAAAATACTAAATCGAAGCGAGCTTCTTTGGATAATTCGTTCGTAAATGCTCTTGCTAGCTCTTCCAGTATTTCTTGTTTACGTTTAATCATCATGAATCCCTGTGATGAACATTCCTATGTTTAAATGCGACACATATTGTAAATAAGATGTTGTTTTTTAACAAGTAACGTTCCGTATAAGTACTATTCCAATTATTTCCTGCGTTGCGCTGCTTGTTCTCGGGGGCGTAGGAAGAAAAGATCCTGAAGTTGCTTCGTAAAAATACTTTTAACCAACATAAAGTTTGCTTTTAAAGACAGTATCTATACTTTGCTATGCCAGGGCTGGAGTTTTTAGCTAACAAATAAAATTTTTCTCATTTCCAGGCTAAAATAATGAAGAAAAATAGTTCGAGTCAAGACTGTTTTTTTACTTTTTATTTGTATAAGATAGCTACGTCTTAGTTCTTTTTAAGTATCCACGTTTTGTGGATATTAATTTCAACCAAATCGTTAATCAAAAGCCAGTACCTAATATAAGCCCTTGTTGAGCCTGTTTTATTTCATTTTTAAGTCCTGATAGTTTCATTGGAGTTATGCACATTTTCTGTGGATAAGTCTGTTTATAGTCTGTCTAACTCCTTGTGGAATTTAGTAGTTAAGCAACTGATTTCTCATTTGCCAATGTGTTTTTTCTATAAAAATACATGGAAAATTTATTGAGTTGCACTTTATGTTCAAAAATTTTCCTATACTTAAACCTATACTTAAATTAATGTTCAAGTAAATCATTTCTGGTTTTTATGTTAAGTCTTCATATTGGAGTTCAGCATGAAATTATCATATAGTCTCTTTTTTGCCCCCCTTCTTCTTTGTAATCCTGCTTTTGCCCAAGTTAAAATGTGTGGAAATCAGATTGGACTGAACTCTTGCGATCAAGGCAGTGAACGCTTCATGCCTAAAGGAGTTTGTTATCAACCTGAAGAAAATGTCGATCCACTTAGTGATGATAAAATCGATACCATCACCCAAACCCTTATTCCGGCTTTAAAAAACATAGGGGTTAATATTATTCGCGTTTATCAGGTATGTCCTGGTGGTAACTGTGCTTCACATGATCAAGTCATGAACGCATTGCAAGAAAATAATATTCAAGTTCTTGTAGAACTTGCGGATTATAAAAATGGTACCCAATGTACCGTTGATCGAAGCACAGGCAATTATCCGCAAACACTTTATGATTGTTTTACTAAAAAAATTGATGCATTCAGTAAGTACAGTAATGTATTTGGATTTTCTGTTGGTAACGAAGTATGGATGATGCCGCATAAAATAGATGATAACTATTTAAGGCCTTCAGCTACAATGAAGGCACTGATTCGCGATATGAAGGCCTACATTAAGAAAAAAAATTACAATAAACCAGTAGGCGTTGCTTTACGTGATGTTCCTGATGTAACCATTCCATTGGCTTACTATTATGCCTGCCACTTAAAAAATGAAAAAGAAGATACGTCAGCTGATTACATTGGTTATAACGTTTATAGATGGGGACAAGGTACCGATCCAGGAAATTATCCTCGATTACTTAACCCCTATGCGAAATATCGCCCCGTGCTTTCCATACCCGATGGTGGAGATGGGGATGGCGATAAAATGATGAATGGTTTTAACGGCATTAATCTTCCTGTAATTCTGACTGAGTTTGGACGCCCAGATACACCCAGATTATTCGCGCAAGTCGATTGGATGTTTCAAGAGGGGGCTAATATCATCAGTGGCGGTATGGTTTTTCGCCTCGTTCAAAAAAAAGGGGAGGACCAATTTGGTCTTTATGAAGATAACGGTTTACAAACTCCAACACCTAATGGTGGATTAAACAATTTAATTACAGAATACAATGAAAAAGCACCTCTTATGCTTGGCGAAGGCGTCAACCTACAGAAAATTACTTGTGATCCATCGAAGTTTCCTGGAATGGATTCGTTTCAACTTGACCCTGATCAACTTCCCAAGGCTGGAGGAGATTCACAAGGAACCCATGAGTTCTCGTTTGATGTTGGAAATCTAAAACTACCACTCACAAACATCTCTATTAATTATGAGGATAGTTCTGGCTGGCATAATGCAGTAACAATCTCTAATCCTGGTGCGCAAAATTACAAAGGAAAAATACCCAACCCCCAAACTTTAAAAACCATTGGGTTTAATTTTAACGACTCTAATGGAGCCTGTTTAGTTAAACCTGCAAGCTTATTATGTAAAGACGCATCATGCAATCAACTGAAGACTGTGTCTGCGGCCTGGTCTGCTAACGGGCAAGGACCTTGCGCCCTCAAATAAGAAAATTGGCCTGCTCGGGGAGGTTTGAACTCCCCGATTTGTTTTATTCACGTTTTGGCAGCGCCACAAATAATGTGCCCGGGTGATTGAGCGCATTTGCTTCCAAACCCGCTTGGTTACCCTCACCCTTATAGACGTCAACGTGAGCCCCCATAATGGCGCCACCTCGGTCTTGGGAAACACACCAGGAAGTAGTTTTTTTGTAGTTATAGATAAAATTCATTCCAATAGGAATTACCTTATGATCGGTGGCACAGGATGCATGGGGCGTAAGAGTAATATTTTCTGATCCATAAGGGCCGCCATTTTCCTTAGCAAAAAATACATAGCTTTGATCGCGATTTCGCAAGTCGTCGGCTTCACGGCTAAGTAGGTTATTCAGATATTGACGAATTTGCTTTTCTGATGCTCCACTTTGTCTAATTTTTTTAGATACGTTACAGCGTAACTTTGCTTCATCATGACATTTTGGATCTTTAGCACAGCGCTCCATTGTATCAAGGTTGCCACCACAGGTTGGGTCTTGCGCGCATTGGACTATACGACCCAGCATGGTGCGTGGTCTGCCATTGGAACTCTCATAATTGATACGAAATAATTTACCATCAAGAATTAATGAACCAGAGCCTTGAACCATTAAAAAAGCAGGGTCATTGGGGTCTTTAACGTAGCCAATGATATATTTTGGATGTAACGCCCCATGTTCAATTTCGTGTCGGTCTGGCACTACAGAGTATGTGCCATTGGCATTTTTCAAACAGAAACCTCGCACCATTTTAGTCAGCGGGTCAACACCGCAAAGAGGAGGTTTCAAATTAAATTTTTTGCATTCCGAAGCGACACTTACAACACCTGGGTTACTGTAGAGAGGATATAAAAACTTCCCACCGCGTTGAGTGCGTGCCTCAACAGCTGCTGGCGCGTAATAGGCGGTAAATTGAAACTCACCCTGTTTAAATCCCGCATGATTTTCAGGCCAGCCCTCGCTTTTATACCAGTCAAATTCAGTTTTGATGCTCGATAAATATTTTTGAAAATTGCCATGGGCAGCTTTTGCAAGAGCAAGCATTTTTTTATTGGTATTTTGGCACCATTCTTGGCGCTTAAATTTACGCCCAGCAAGAGTCACTGTCTGAAATTCACCATGGTTTTTATCGCAGTTTTCAATCTGGTTGTTTAATGCTTCAATCACCTCATCCATATTGCCTACAGGGTTGTCTAACGGCAGCTCTGATGCTGAAATTTTATGAAATTTAAAGCGCAATACTCCGGGTTCTTTGGCAGCCATTTTCTGTCTTGTGGTAAAGTCTGCGAGTCTTCTAACATCCAAACAGCGCTGAATTGAATCAGCGGGGAGGGCTGCTTGAGCGATGATGCTCAAAGTCATTAGGGCAATTATGAATGCAGATTGAACCATTGGTATCCTTAGCCTAGCTATAATTGAGCCTTTGCCCAACTATTAATTTGAGTTTATAACAAGGATTATATAGGCTATTGAACCAGGCATCAAAGGGATGAATAGAGTAGCTCACCTAAATGATAAACGGGAATGCATTGATATAAGAGAGTATTAGGGGTACAGCTTGGCTTCTTTGAGTTTTGCTTTTGAAAGTTTTATGCCTACTTTGCCGCTTTTAAGTTTTGTATTTCATTTGCTCAGCCATACCAGTATATTCTGAATGAACTTGTAACAAATGTTCTTTAAATGAACAAAATTTGGATTCTAATCGTCCTCCTTTTGCTAAAGCTTTATTGTGTTCCTCGTGGTCTGTGATTAATTTGTTCAAGGATTTAATGGTATCATTAAGTTCTACAGAAGTTAGATCAGTATTTAATTTCTGTTTAAATTCAGTTAGTTTTGTGACAAAACCCGAAGCTACTTTAGCCCTATCCTCAGTTAAAGTTGAACCAAGTACTTTATCTTTTATTTTATATATTGAAGTAAGTATGCTCGATCTATAATTTGTTATGTCTTTACTAATTGATTGAATATTTTCATCAAGAATCTTGTCTATTGATTTATAAACTTTATCAGCTGGAGTCTCGAATCGAGTAACTGGGGAAGGCATCCACATTGTAACTGCTTTACTTTCAACATTCTTAAGCGATGGATTTGTAAAAGTAACCGCAACTGCCTGTGAGATATCAACTTTATTATGTGAAAAATATTCTAATGCTCGATATAGATTAAATAAAGAAGGTCTATAATGTCCGCTGTGTGTCGTTATAGCTTTTAATACGCCATTTTCTATTTTAATTTCTCCTGCAGCAACAACGGGTGAACCTGCAGTCATTGAAGAATGCGCAATATGATCGATACCTTCATTGTGCGCAAATATATAAAGCTCACCATTTGCATTCAAGGTAAATGCAGCATATCCTCGTTTACCATGCGATATCATTCCGCTTGTATTAACAGGTTCACCATTTTGAAGGAAACGTTTATCTCTTATTACTATATTATGTTTAGCACGCTCTTCTGGAGAAAGATATCTAATCTGTAATTCACGATCTGCTTCTTGTGATTCTTTATTTATACTAAGAATCTCTTTCTTAGCTCGTGCCTCACTTAGGGCTTTTCTCATATATGCATCTTGTTTTTCAGCATCTTCTAGATTTCTTTGTGCTGGCTCAAGTAATTGACTTAGTGATTTTGGAGCTTTACCTGGAATGTAATATGGGTTTTTCTCTTTGTATTTATTTCTATCGTCCATCAAAGAAATCAGTTGCTCGTTTATATCTTCAGTTTCTGTAAGATCGAAAGCATAAATGAGAAATTTTAGCGCATGTTTCTGGTTCTGCTCATTGGACGTTTCATCACTGTATATTTCCCATGCAAAATCAATGCGGTGTGCAAGCGGTCCTTTCCCTTCAAGATAGATATCCCTTTCTAAGTCACTTATAGTGAACATCAATGATCCAGAATCTGATATGACATATATTTAATATTAGTCTAAATTCAGTACTGCAACCGGCAAACCAAAAGACAAAAAATTTTAAATTTAATCCAAAATAACTCATTACTAACGATAGAAATGATTATTAATCAGTTCTTATCTTTTTGACGGAGTAACTGTCCTGATATAGAATTAATAGAATAAATGTTGACCAAGTTGGATTTTATTGTTCAAAGTGAGTTTCGCATAAGTCTTTAAAAAAAGAACTGCAAAAGGAAAGGCTGTAGTCAGGAATTAGTTAAGTTATGATTTTAGCTTTTTAGTGAAAGGAGTGACTAAAATGGCATACTGGAATCAATTTCAAGCAAATGCGGCCAGCCAGGGATTTGCTCCTCTTTTTAACATGCCTGTATCTTCTGCAAAATGGCAGGTAGAAGTAGGTCCTGTAGCCTTTGCTTCACCGGTTATTGGCAATGATGGGACTATTTACATTGGCAATTTATTGGGTGAACTCGTGGCTATCTCGCCAACGGGTTCAATAAGATGGAAAAGAATGCTGGATCAACGCGGGAGCATTATTGCCGGTAGCCCCGCAGTAGATAAAAATGGCAATATTTATGTTATTACTACTTTTAGAGCTAAAGTTCGTGATCATCGAGGAGGCAGTACTGTATATTCCTATGTAGCTCACAGTAAATTACATAGCTTAACCCCAGATGGGCAGCTACGTTGGATTTTCAATTTTCCAATTAATCCAAATCGAAATATAACGGATGGTTATACTCTATCATCACCCAAAATATGGAATACACAAGAACCACTCATTTTTATTCCAGTACTGTTCACTAGACTTGTATCAAGAATGGAATTATTAGCTATCGACCAAATGGGGCAAGTAGTAAATAATATTTTCGTTTCAGAATATCCTCCTCCTCCGATTGAAACGAGCGGAGGGGTAACTCTTGGAGGTATTTTTGGCGGCATTTGGGATTTCCTTAATGGCATGGAATTTGAGCCAAGCGGGGGTGGTCCAACGCTCCAACAACTGTTTGGGTGGCCAGAGCCATCAATTGCCATCGCAGATTTTGGTCCATTTTCCTCCAGACCAGTGATTGTAGTTGATGATAATTACAAGCAACTATCAGCATTTCGCTGGCAAAATCGACAATTCCAGCCTTTATGGAATAAGCGTTCAACAAAACCAAGATTAAGGGCTTCTCCGGCAATATTCTTAAGCAGTATGGTTGCAGCAGGTCAACAAGACGGTACTTTAGCTTTTTACGATCTGTTAACAGGTTCTGAATTATTAAAACCATGGTATAAAGCTCGAAAAGCCATACAATCACCCCCTGCGTCATTTCTTAGTCAAATTTATTTTACTGCGGGTACATGGGTGGTCGCTTTAGATGCAGGAGGAAGGTTATTACGTCAATTTGAAATGAGTGAGCATTCACTTGGTGCGGCACTGGGATCGCCAGCCATCTCAGGAAATCGTGTTTATGTCAACGCTCAAGAAGGACTCCATTCATTTTCTTTAAATCTTGATGACGTCGATAAAAACACGAGTATACTTGGTGGCATTTCATCACCAGCCATTGCCGATGATGGTACGGTTTATATTATTGATCGAAATAAACAATTGTGGGCTTTGGGAGAATAACAAGAAAACTGTTCTGCCCCATGGATTCTTACACTGATATTTGCGATTAATTGACTATATAACATGTGGTATCATTGAAACGATATGTACAATATATGGACAATTAACTGTTCTTAATCTATAATAGCCCTAATCTATTCTTCTATTAACCTTAAATGAAATTAATATGCATCTATTGAGTGATAAGAATAAATCTGAAAGCAACGATTTAATACCATCAATTAGCATGGAAAGTTTATTCTTTTTATCTGATTGGCATGTTTATCATTTAGATTCGGAAGGCAAATACATCAATTGCAATGAAAAATCGTGTGAATTTTTAGAATTATCACCAGATGAGTTATTGTACAAAACAAATTTTGATTTCCCATGGAAAGAAAATGCAGCCAAATGGCGTGAAAATGATTTTCAAGTAATGTCTTCACAAAGGTCGATAGAATTTACTGAGGACATGGTACATCAAAACAATAAGTATACTTGCACTGCAGTTAAATCGCCTGTTTATATGAGGGATAAAGTAAGTGGCGTTTTAATTCTTATAAAAATTGCTAGCAAAATTCCTTTGGCCACTTTCTCTAACAACGATATTATTTCTCAAAGAGAGTTACAATGTCTTTATTATTTAATCAAAGGATTCGCTTTAAAGCAGATCGCCCATGTTTTGCAGATTTCCTCCCGAACAGTTGAACACCATATTAACAACGCTAAAAACAAATTAAATTGCTATCATCGAAGTGACCTGATAGAAAAAGCATCCCAACTCACTGATATAAAAAATAAATTATTTCTAGATTCTGTCACCGATTGCAAAATAAAATCATAGACATTCTCAAATACTCCAAACCCGACAATCTCTAATTCCATAATATATTTTATTTAAATACAAATGCTGATATTTTTTTACTTATTGATTAATAAAAAATTTATAAGGTAGTCAATTTACAATGGAGGGGAAAATGGAAGAGAGGCAGGAAGTACTAAGTAGATTAAATTATAATCATATGTACCGGGAAAAAATTAGAGAAGAGTTTTGTTTTAATCTTCCCAATAATGAAAAAGCAGATTTAGTTTACTCTGCTCTGCTAGAGGAACGGAAACTCTATTTTTGTTATGCGGTAGCGGTTTCAGCCTTATCCCAAGCTTTTTGGGATTTTAATGATTCAACTCGCCGAGTTGCTCATCTAATTATTGAATGGGAAAAATGTACACTCGAACTGAATAACTATCATTCCTTTATCCAGCTAATGGATGATTTTATACAGAAAGAAGTTAATAAGGAATTAATTACTAAATGGTATACTAATTTTTCTTTATTATTTAAGGATCCTGAAAAAATAGAAAAGGGCATGCGTAATGAAATGTTGCTATTCCTTTGTCGCATTAATGCGTCCCATTCTTTGCGGCTTTTTCTTAAGCTGCATTATCCTGCTGTAGAAATAAATTTCTCTAGCTTATTAAAAGAAGCGGTAGGCTGCCTACATTCTCAATCTGTGCAAGCTTTAGTCGAATCAGGAGCTAATATCCGCGATTACTTTTGTACTGGTCTTTATCAAGATGATGGAGTCTACGTGTTTATGCCACCCCTGTATTATGCTGTTTGGAGTCCTAATGATCATAGATGTGTTCTTAACAGAGATAAGCCCCAAATTCGTTGGCATAATCCTAAATTAAAAAATATTATAGAAACCTTATTATCTTTAGGAGCAGATCCTTTGCAAAATTGCTTAATAGCACCCTGGCCCAGAGGCGAATTCATTCCTGATCCCAGCGTAAAAGATAAAACTGAGACTAAAGAGAATGTTATCACTTTGGTCCGAAATATTATTGCAGATCAGAGTAGTGATACAAAATTGGATGAAGCCAGTTTGACTTTCCTTAGTTATGTTGCTGAATTAAAGCCCAAAATAGATTTAAATGCTCAAGAGGAACAAACAGAGCAAAATACTTCATTAAAATATTTTTAGAATCAAGTCTGCACACATCTCTTCCTAAGCCCATGGTTCGCTGAGTTGAGTGTTTTAGCGCAGATCTCCAGGATCCCGCGGACAAGTCCTGAGAGATAGTCACAAAAAGTGACCATCTCTCAGGCATATAGCGCGGTACGTAGGAAAGCAGTACGTAGAGAAACTTAAGTGGTACATGATAAATTTAAAAAACTGACGATCGTTCAGGGACAAGTCGTGGGGGCGGAACGTCGGCAATATAACCATTATTGCTCTGACAAAAATGAGTTCTAATGTAATAACCGACTGCTTTTGAGGTGTCTTATATAATACATGCTATAATTAGGAGTGAGGCATGTATCCGCAAAAAATTAGATATATTCTTATTAATTCCTTTCTTTAAGAGTGGGCCGACATGAGTCATATGTTGTTAATGAGCTTTGATGATAGTAATTTCATGAAGTTAAATCGTACACTTAATCAATTTATGGAATACGCCTTTGATTTAATTAAAAAGTCGCGTATTCGTTTTTGTTATATCGGCACAGCCGGTAATGATAGGTTGATTGAACGAGTTTTCTTTAATCGATTTGTTCGTGCAAAATTTGGAAAAAGTGCCATTACTTCAGAATTAGTCTTGACAAAATCACAGTTAACAAAAGAACAACTTGAAACCCATCTTATGCAACAAGATATACTTTTTGTTGGCGGCGGCAATACAGAAAAAATGTTGGAGATATGGGAAAAATCGGGATTTATTTTTGTCCTAAATAAATTGAAATCCGAAAAACGGTTACCCATTTTAGCCGGTGTAAGTGCTGGCGGAATGTATCCTTTTCATTCAGGATTAAGCGATGCTACACCTGGTCAATACAGAGCATTATCTTGCTTAGGCTGGTTTAAAGAAAGTTTTTGTCCGCATGCTAATTCGAAAAGAAAATCGCTTTGCGTTTATAGCAATAATCAATATTTAGAACGCATGGATGCTTACATCTTTGCAGTGAAACAAGGATTATTACCATCAGGTTTTGCTGTGCCAGATGATTGCATGCTCCATTTTGAAAATTTTAATTTAGTGCGGGTTGTTTCATCATTGAAAAATAATAAATGTTACTATGTTACTCATGAAAACGTTACTGACATAGATACAGTTTATTCAGCTAATAAAAATGACTCGAAATCTCGTCCTGAATGTTGGAGCACGTTATTTAAGTATATAGATTATTTCAAACAATGTACGGCAAAATTACAAAGAGGTAATGGATAGTCAAAACATCACATCCCTGTAATATTCAATGGTTCTTCCTTACTATGCATTGAAGCGCTGCCTTCAAGGAAGCGCAACGAATTTTAACTGCTTTTTCTAGGTTTAAAGCTCGTGTAACGAACACGAGTCAATGAGTTTTAATAAATTGAAACCAATAATATTTCGAAATTCAGATCTTAAATTGCCTGATATTATGAGATATGACTTACCCTGTTCATCTCGATCAAACCAAATATTGAGTACATTTTTTTCAACTAACTTATCATCATGATACACTTTAAATGGCTTTTGCTTAAACCCAAACAATTTTGTTTCAGAGTTATCATCAATAAAATGATTCAGGATATTGATATTAACAAAAAAACTATGTTTTTTACGTGCTAAAAAAACTCGACCAAACATCAATAAAATTTCATAATTTAATTTATATTTATAAAAAATACGTGTATACATTTTTGCGAAAAGTTTTATAAGGAAATTACTGAGTTTTTTATTTTTCCAATCTTTTTGCAAAAGAAATGCAATTTTTATTATAGCGGGGCATGATTGATAATAATAATGTTCAATTCGCGAATTCTGTACTTGCTTTGCCAATTTGAGTAAGGTTTCCGGTTGATTTAAATCGATTTTAATCACATCATTCCGAACAAAAAGCCCTACCGCTTTATCATAGGAATCATTTTCACGGATTGATTTAACAAAATTAATAATCGCTATTTTATTTTTATCATTGATATATGGAGCCAAAGTATAACCCGTTGCTGCGATTAATGTATCTCCAATACCGACACGGTTTTTTTTGCAAAAGCTACGTAACCTTAGCAAGGCATTTTCTGGTATCTCAAAATACGTAGTACACGATGAGCTAATACTATTTAAAATTTGATTTTTTGGAAAAACCAGCAAGGGAATGTTTTTTAAATAATCATCCCAGAAGTCGATATTTTTAGATAAGTTTTTACTAAGATCTCTTTGTTCACATAGAATATAATCATAAAAAACTAATTCCTGTTGCCCGACTGTCCCAGATCCTTCCTTATACTCTACATATGCATGAGACATCTCATTCAACACAATGTCCGCTGATATTTCATCACTGACAAAATGGGATAATGCGATGTGTATTTCACAAGAATTATTTCCGAGTCGGAATAATTTAAATAGGATCAATGGTGATCCATTCTTCCACGTGTAATTTTCTAATTCATCTAACGACATATGTAACTCGTGTTCTTGTTCTTCCAATTTCAAGTCGCTAATGTCCTTTTCAATGACTTTAAATTGAAGAATATTTTCCTGCGGATATTGCAAAGGTGAATATCTTGCGATGCGATAGCATAGAATTGGATGATTTTTACATAATGATTCAAAGATGCTGTTTAATTTCTTATTATCCAAATTTCCAGCAATACGTTTTCTAGCCACTATATTGGATACTTTCGACTTGGGATAAAATAATCTCATTAACCAGAGTAAAAATTGCAATTCATTTAAGGGCATTGCCTTTAGAGGAGGTGGATGATGTTTTCCATCTTCATCATCGGAAATATCTGCTGCATTATTGATAACATCAGCAAGATGAGCAATCGTTCCGGTATGATACAAATCATGTAATAAAATATTTTTATGAGTGATTTGTCGAATCTTTGTGATCAATCGGGCCGCTGATAATGAATTGCCACCTAAATCAAAAAAATTATCATCGATACTAATATGCTTTAAATTTAATGTTTCTATCCAAATTTTTTGAAGTATGATTTCAATTTTATTTCGTGGTTTTATAACTTGGCTAGATTCTTTGGCTTCAGGTTGAGGTAATTTATGGGTATCTAATTTACCACTTGCGGACAAGGGAAGTTCGTTTAAAATCACAAAAAATGCGGGCACCATATAATCAGGTAATTGATTTTTAAGATAATCACGCAAATCTTTGGTTTCTAATTTTGCGGACTTTTTGGGAACGCAATAGGCAACCAATTGTTTTTCTTCAAACTCTTCACGTCCTGAGCACGCCTGAATAACAACATTTTGAATACCCACATGCGATGTCAAACATTGTTCAATTTCACCAATTTCAACCCGGAATCCTCTAATTTTAATTTGATGATCGATTCGTTCAACAAAATCAATTGTTCCATCGTTTAAATAACAACATAAATCTCCGGTTTTATACAATCTACCTGAGTTAAAGGGATTTTTAACAAATTTCTTTTCAGTAAGTTTTTTTTTATTCAAGTATCCCTTAGCAATACCATTACCACCAATATATAATTCTCCTAAAACCCCAACGCTTACCGGACGCATATTTTTATCCAATATAAACATCTTCGTGTTTAATGCAGGTTTTCCAATTGGAATTCGATGCTTATATTGATCAATATTACTTTTATCAATGATCATCCATGATGATGCAACGGTAGCTTCTGTGGGACCATATTCACAAAACAGTTTATGTTTGGGAAATTTTTTTAACCAATCCTTGATATCCCTTGCGAACAAAGTCTCACCACCAAAGACAATGTATTTTAAATCCAGTATTTTTTTCTCGCTCAATACAATGTCATTGATTTGTCTGAAACGACTTGGGGTGATTTTAATAATCGAAACATGTGTATCGTGCAAATGCCTTAAATATAAATAGGGATCTTTTTTATCAGTTTCAGAGCAAATTGCTATTTTTATTCCTTTGATCAAGGGAAATAAAGTACATGCCACTGAAAAATCAAATGAAATGGAAGATGAAAAATCAAAAATATCTTCCGATGAAATGGAAATGGCCTTTCCAAACCAATGTAAGAAATGATTTACATTACGATGTGTAATCATTACGCCTTTAGGTTTTCCAGTCGACCCGGAAGTATAGATTACATAAGCTAAATCATTTGTTTTATTAATATGCTTCGGGTTGGTGGTTGGATATGTGGCTAGCTTTGATTTAATTGCGTCCCAATAGATCATTTGAGATGATGTCAATCCTTCAAATTGATTCGCGAATTGAGAATGAGTAATTAGAATTTTTGCACATGAATCAGATAATATGGTTTTTTGACGTAGGACAGGATTGTTCGGATCCAATGGAATGTAGGCACCCCCTGATTTTAAAATTCCCAAGATACCAATTAATAATTCAAAACAAGGCTCCATGCAGATTGCGACTAAGGTATTTTGTTTCACTCCCAGTTCTCTTAAATGATGAGCCAACTGATTGGCTTGACTATTAAGATCTTCGTAGGTAAGTGTATTCGATTCATAGGTCAACGCTTCTTGATGGAATACCTTTCCAATTTGTTCTTCGAACAGTTCGGGTAGGATTTTATCGTAAGGATATTGAGATTCAGTTTGATTCCATTTTTCTAAGATTTTGTATTGTTCCTCTAAACTCATATCCATTGTTGATGAGGTCATACATAAGCTCCATAAATGATAGTAATGAATTATGCCTATATCTTTACTTAAATTTTATATTTAGCTAATGTCTTGATTGTTTAATTTTAGCACAATGTATCTGCTTCGATGGGAATGGGAAAATTTGTTAGGTAGTTATTTTTACCCATTTTTTTGTATGTGGGGGTACGGTGGGTAATTTTAAGGAGAAGATAGCTCCTTTATATTCTCCTGGACTGGTAACGCTTAATTTGCCGCCCATTTCCTTTGTAGATAAAGCGCTAAAATGGAGGCCAAAACCGCAGTTTTCTGACTTTGTGGTAAATCCGAAGGTAAAAATTTTATTTAAAATATCTGGAGGAATACCTATCCCATTATCCTCGATGTCTATTTCTAGCCATTCCTTATCGTTCACGACCTTGGTTTTAGCGTGTATGATAAGATATTTTTCTTTTGGTGTACCTTCTTGCAAGGCTTCTTTCGCATTGATCATTAAATTGACTAATATGTCTTCTAGCTTCATTTTATCTAGAACAGCTTTTAACATATCATTATAGTTTTTAACTATTTTAATATCGGTCACATCATGCAGGCTAATCCTCAAACTTTCATCTAACACCTCGGCTATATTCACTTCTTGTATGACACCAAGAGGTCTGTCTTCTTTTTGTTGTAGGGTAACAATATCTTTAATGTGTTGGATATATTTATTGAGCATTTTTACATCCTCAACACATTCTTTCTGTTCTTCCAATAAGGTGTTATTTAATTCAGTAAAATAATCAATAAGATAGGCTTGTTTTTGCTTATCATCAGTAAGAACTTTAGGGTCTTCTATAACTGTATTTAGCCAGTCCGTTAATTGAGTTAAATTATTAATTTCTGATTTAGACAATCGCTCTAATAAGAGATTCGTTGTGATATTAACACTATTTAAGACATTCCCTACGTTATGTAACATTGATTTTGCGACATCAGACATTCCAGCCAAGCGTGCCGAGTCAATTAGTTTTCGATTTAACTCTTGTAGAAGTTTATTATCGATAGAATGAGCGAGTAACAATTTGATGCGTGTGATCAACTCCTTGGGGTGAAAAGGTTTAAACAGATATTCATCCGCTCCTGCTTCCCAACCTCGAACCAACGCGTCACGGTGGGTTAATGCGGTTAGTAGTACCACTGAGATATGGGCTGTTTTTGGTGAGGATTTAATTTCACGGCATAGAGAAATCCCATCTCGTTTTGGCATCATCACATCTAAAAGAGCAAGATCAGGTTTCCACTTTTGAATAGTTGTCCAGGCTTCTTCCCCGTCTCTTGTGAGTTTGGTTTCAGCAAATTCATTGAGCAGGGATGCGGTATAGGTTCCAAGTTCTAAATTATCTTCGGCTATTAATATCTTAGAAACCTTAGTACTTATGGATTTATCCTTTGCAAGTTTGTTTTCTAAAACCGGAGTTGTAGCAAATTTTTGAAAACGTCCTTCAAGCGATTTGGTGCCGGTTTCTCCCTCCAGAGTTGCAGGTGGTGCTGTTATTTCAACTGCAAAAGTGCAGCCTTTATTAAGGGTGCTTTCGACGGTAACATCTCCTTCTAAAAGAAGGGCAAATTCTTTAACCAGCGCCAGTCCAAGTCCTGTTCCCTCAAAGCGTCGCGTGGCAGAACCTTCAACTTGTTGGAAACGCTGAAATAATTTTTCCTGGTCTTCTTTAGAAATTCCAATACCGCTGTCTTTGACAGTGAGGATTACTTTTTCACCTTCAAAATGGAGCAAAATAGAAACCAAACCTTGATCTAAAGTAAATTTTGTGGCGTTTGATAATAGATTAAATAAAATACGTTCGTATAAATAGCGATCGAGACTCACGATTTTTTGGGGTACAGGACATTTAAATTGCATGTTGATGTTTTTTTGCTTAAGAAGAGGATTAAACTCATCCGTAATGGATTGAGTTAGTGCAACAATATCCACAGGTTCGCGCGTTACTACAATTTTTTGAGCGCTGATTTTTGCAAAATCAAGAATACTATTGACCATTTGATAAAGTCGAATTGAATTATTATGCATTGTCTCTAAAGCGTTACGTTGTGCCGTTGAAATTGAGCCATAATCCTTGGCAAGAAACGACTCTAAAGGTGCAATAATTAAAGTAAGTGGTGTTCTTAACTCATGGGATATATTGGAAAAGAAATTGTCTTTCAGTCGATCAATTTCTTTTAATTTTTCATTGGCATCAGCAAGTTGTAAATTGGCTGCCTCAAGTTCTTTAGGACTTTTTAAAGAAAGAGCCATTGGGATTAAGGGAACCAGCATAATCGTAGTCAAAACGGAAATCCCTGCAGTCGCCGCTTTTATTATTCCATCAAGACGGTATAAAGGATCCCATAACGTCACTACCCCCATCACATGGGTGGTGCCACAAAGCAAAATAAAAGCACCAAACATGATAAGAACCCATGGGAACGGAAAATCTTTTCGCTTTAACATGAAAAAAATTAAAATGATTGGAATGGCAAAATAAGAAAGTGCTATCAAGCTATCTGATATCACATGCAACCATACTATGTCAGGGCGCCAAAAATAACAATGTCCATGCGGCATAAAGTCATTACTAAAAAGGTTTTTAAAAAATGAAAAAAATGACTCACTGTTCATAGACTTTATCCTTCAAATCATTTAAAAAAATCCTGGATTAGATTCTAGATTGACCCTGACGGACCTTGCAATAGGTATTCCTATTATTTTGAGATGCATTAAGAAAACTAAAAATTATCGTGTAAAATGTATCAATACAAAGTTTAATACGAGTGCATTTATTGTTCGAGTCAAAATCATGGAACGTAAATTTTGAAGGCTCAGACTCAATTAAATTTTTTTCATGAATTCCTTAATGAAAGAAAATATAAAGAATAAATACCTATCAATTTGGAATGTGATTAAGTTTATTGTTATAAAATTAATTAATAGGAATGATTGTTGTAAGGAGTTATTATGGCTTTTTTTTATCGTGATAAAGATTTTCTAACACAAAGTAGTAAAATGTTCGGCCAGTATCTGTTTAATACTCTAGGTAAAAAGCCAGAAGAATTTACTTGTTTCTGGGATAATGTAGGAGGAAACTTAGGACCAGACAGGGTTCGCTATATCAAATTGCACTGTGATCAGTTAAAACTGATTCCAATAGATAAGATGAAAGTAGAGTTAAGAGATGGGGAAGGATTAATAATTTCACATACAGATGATGAGGATATTTTTGCTCAGCTGGACTGGCGGGTAAGCAATAAGGGCGAGTTAAGAGGTGAATTTTTAAAAAATTGGCTTGAGCAAAACCGAAATAACTATCCGGGTAAAACTGTTTATGAAGTATTAAATGCAGCATTAAATAGTCACCAGCATAATAGTTTTAAAAATGGCCTTAATTGGCTATTAAAGAACCTCAAGATTTTTGACGAGGATAAAGGGCTTACAAAGAGTCAGTTTGGTAAAGTTATTAATCATGCAATCGATGATATTCTTGATTCACCTAATGTCGAAAAATTTGAAATTCCTAAAGATAAAGAAGATGAAAAAGAAATTAAAGGAAAAATAGAAACGAATTTTCCAACTTTTATTGCCTGTCTCGATCAACGATATACCGATGACTTACGAACTAAATTAGATGCTCCTGAATTTCAAGATCAGGAATGTGCTTCTCAAAGAAAGAAAGCAATTGAAGCGTTATTAGACTATCGAGACGCCTTATTTACAGAAACTGGAATTAAAGGTAAGAGTATTAATCTAGAAAAAATACGCAAATCGGATAAATGTCGTTTTGCCGAAGAAATGATCGAAGAGCTAATGAAATCTGAGCCTTCACCTGGCCAAGATTTTAAAGATTATATTAATACTTGCATCCAGAATGCTGAACAAAAATTGAGTCAAGAGCAGAGGGGAAATTGGCCAAAAGGGGTCATTTCTCATCGCTTGCGTGATATTGTGAGTAATATGAAAGACTATAAGCCTGAACCACTGGTAGTAAATGCTTTGCAGTAGCAAGCTACCAGGCTTGGTTAAAGATCAAGAACTCAAAACCGCATCTCCGAATGGCATCATCAACTGCCACTGAGTTCCACAGGTGCGCGGTAATGTCGGCACCGTTCTAATTTACATATCGGTGGATAGCAATGGGTGTAGCTCTGAGCTCTAAGGACAGCGCGCATTTGTACGAAGAAAATGTACGATATCTAATTTCGTCTCAATTTAAATAATTAAAACCTTAGTTCCAGGATTGGCTTTTACCCAATTTGCTACATACTCGATATAATTATTTTTGCCGACAGCAATGCATCCACGCGTTGAGTAGGGTAAGTTATTTAACCAACTAAACATAGTAGATGACTGAGTTGGTCCATGAATCCCTACATCTCTACCTGAATAACCTGCAGCTAATTGCTTTGTAGTCGGATAAAGAATTGGAATAAAAACTTTAAATTGATTGGATTTTCTTGGATGAGCTAACCTATATAAACCAATTGGAGTTTTATTATCGCCCGCATGTTTTTTACCGACGCCTTTATATCCGAGAGCTACTTTAAAGCTCTTGATTACAGCGCCGTGTTTACAGATATTTAAAACTCGCTTTGTTGTATGTACATTGATTCCGTTTGATAAAGGACAAGTTGCAGTACTAGCGAATAAAGCGACAGGAAAAAAAATAGAGATCATTAAAAAAATTGCTTTTATTTTCATATAATTATAACTAACATTATTGAAATTGGTCAATAATTATCCCATAATGTTGGCTTCATTCATAGGGGTGGCAGCCTAAATAATCATAGCGAGAAGCCTAATAGGAGCTAACTCATTGATTTTAAATTGTGCGCTCAGAGGGATTCGAATCCCGACACTCGGTTCGAAGCCAAATTTATCAAGAAGAACCAATATTATTAAAAATCATTAATTAGCAATGTAACAACCCACTGAATGACTGTGTGGACAACTAGGGTTACGCTATATTTTTGTTGTAAATTTGCAAAGTAAAAATGCCAATATGGTCGCTTTAAGTAGAGATAATTTATCTAATTCTTTTTCATCAGTACTTCTTATTCTCAAATACTCTATCTTTTCCAAAGTTAAAATTAAAATTTCTGCAAGACATTCCTCCCTGTTCGAGTCAACAAATCCCAATTAATCTGCTATCAGAGTTATGACTATATATCAATGGGCGAATTTCGCCGATTTAAATGAAAACCCAAATAAAAATACAATTCGAAATAAATTTAATCGAATGGAGAGGTATTTGTTCCAGTAATTAATTCAGGTAAAGATAGGGAAAGCATAAAGCCACCCCATAAAAGTAGGAACCAAGAAGCAGTGTAGTTCCTGGTTGTTTATCAGGATGGCTATTTCATTATATTTAACCAGGGTATTAAGTAATGTATTACCGATTAACTGACCTAGGCAATAAAACCGCTGCTGAACTAGTCCAAGCTTTCGCGGAAATTCCAGCAGATGTGACCTCACTTGATTTGAGCTGGAATGAACTTCACAACAAAATTACTGCCGAATTAGTCCAGGCTTTAGCGGAAATTCCTACGGGCGTGCTCTCGCTTAATTTGAACGGGAATTTCCTTGGCAAGAAAACCGGCGCCGAACTAGCTCAAATTTTTGCGGCAATTCCAGCGAGGGTAACCTCACTTAATTTGAGAGGGAATGTCTTTTACAGCAAAACCGGCGCTGAACTAGCTCAAGCTTTAGTGGCAATTTCAGAGGGCGTGACCTCACTTAATTTGAGCGGGAATGTCCTTGGTAACAAATCTGCTGCGGAACTAGCCCAAGTTTTAGAGGTAATTCCAAAACATGTGACCTTACTTAATTTGAACGGGAATGATCTTTACAAGAAAACCGCGCTCGAACTAGCCCAGGTTTTAGCGGCAGCTGCGGCAACAACGGTTATTTTATCTGAAGAAGATATTGTAAATCGCCCCACAGAGGAGCTTATTGACTTAGGAAAAGTACTGCCCCATGTCTTCATTAAAATTCTCGACGAGAACAATCAACCCAGCCACCATGCAAAAACGCATGAGCTGCAAAAGCACATGGGCATTACGCTGGCTACTGTTTGGTAAAGTCCTGTCCGATTTATGTAAATCGTCTCACAGAAGAGCATATTGACTTGGGAAAGAGTGTCCGGGATGAGCCTGATTGATGTGACGGGGTACTTTACGCTTTTGTTCGCAAAAAATACTCCCCCAGTTCTCCTGTTTTATTCTAGAATCTAAGTACCTACTATTTTTAGTTCGCAGTAGCCAATTCAATTTGTTATAATTTAAATACCTATACAATAAATGAGAGAGATTAAATGTCAGATAAATTACGTGGAAAAGTAAAATGGTTTAATGAGGGCAAAGGTTTTGGCTTTATTGAAAGTAATGGGAAAGATTATTTTGTGCACTTTAGCGCAATTCAATCGACAGGTTTTAAAACCCTTTCCGAAGGTACCAATGTTTTGTTTAAAGCAGTACAAGGACAAAAAGGGCCTCAAGCAGAAGAGGTTGAAATCATTTGATATTTAGAGTGCATCGTTACCGATATCACTCCTTATCCAAGAATCTTCAGAGTAACTTAGTTATTTGCTTCCTATATTTTATTTGATGTAATTCAGTTGTATAGTCTACATCTTCTCTGGAGGTTCTATAAGGAAACCTTGTTGTTCGCAACCTGGTGTTCCATTGTAACTGCAAATTCAATTTATTTTACGTACATTAACTTTGCGTCCTTTCAATTTTCCACTTTGTAAATATTGGTACGCTTTATCTGCTTGGCTGTGGTGAATTGCAACATAGGAGTACATGGCGGTAATGTTAATTTTGCCAATTGTGTTGCCTGTTAATCCTGCATCTTTGGTTAATGCTCCAAGGATGTCACCGGGGCGAATTTTATCTTTTTTACCCGAAGCAATGCAAAGTGTAACCATTTCTGGCACTAAACGAGTAGTGGGGTGCTTTTCTAATTCATTAATGTTTCCCCAATGAATGGGGTGTGGGAGGCTATCTTCAATTGCGCAAATGCGTTGTGCATCTGCAGGAGTTATAATACTTAAGGCAATGCCTTTATTCCCAGCGCGTCCAGTTCGACCAATACGATGAATATGGACGTCATGATCAAAAGCGAGATCAAAATTAATCACTGCAGAAAGTTCCTTTATATCAAGTCCTCGTGCTGCAACATCAGTGGCGACAAGAATAGAACAACTTTGGTTGGCAAAACGCAAGACAGCAAAATCACGATCGACTTGCTCCATATCTCCATTTAAAGCGATGGCACTAAAGCCTTCGTGGATGAGCTGGTCTTTGACTTCCGTTGTTTGTTGCTTAGTATTACAGAAAATTAACGTTGAAACGGGTTGATAGTGCAACAATAATGATTTTAATAAGGGAAATTTCTGCGCTTGTTTCGGGACTTCATAAAAATGTTGTTCAATATCAATTTCTTCAGGAGGAATTTCCACATAAACTTCTTTCGAGTCCTTCATAAATTGTTTTGAAAGCTGTTTGATTTCTTCAGGATATGTGGCAGAAAAAAGTAGCGTTTGGCGTTGTTTGGGACAAACCGAAATAATGTTGTTAATGTCATCAAAAAAACCCATATCCAGCATTCTGTCTGCCTCATCTAACACTAAAGCTTTTACCTGAGATAAGTCTAAAGAGGCGTTTTTTAAATGCTTAAGAACTCTCCCCGGCGTTCCTACAATGATATGAGCTCCATGCCGTAATGAATCAAGCTGAGGCTTCATCGGTATACCACCGGATAAATTAATAATTTTGACATTAGGCATCAAACAGGCTAATCGACGGATGACTTGGCTTACTTGTTCTGCCAATTCACGGGTAGGGCAAAGAACTAAGCCTTGTACTGCAAAAAAAGAAATTTTTAAATTATTTAATAAAGACAATGCAAATGCAGCGGTCTTTCCACTACCTGTTTTTGCTTGAGCAATAATATCCTCATTTCTAAGAATAATGGGCAAGCTCTGCCTTTGGATTGGAGTCATGTTTTCATAGTTTGCAGAAGCAAGACTCTTTATTAATTCTTGACGAAGAGGGAGTTGAGAGAATGAAGAGTGTTGGTCGGTGTGTTCTGATTGAATCATGAAGCTGCTTCCCCCATGGGTGCTTAATTGCCATTTTTTTTGTCTTACTGTCGTTTCCTTAAAGTCACCACTACAACTACAGGGAGATATAGTGGTAAAAATAATATTAGCTACTTAAATTAAAGAGCTATTATATTTTGTGCTTGGAGACCTTTTGCTCCTTGCGTCACAATGAATTGTACTCGCTGACCTTCTGTGAGGGTTTTAAAGCCAGAACTTAATATTTCTTTAAAGTGGGCAAATACATCCGGACCGGCTTCTTGCTCAATAAAACCAAATCCTTTGGATTCGTTAAACCATTTAACGACTCCATTTACTGTTTTAGACATAAGTATCCTTAAGTGTTTATTATAATGCTTGTATAAGCGAATTTAGCCGGAAAACCGGTCAAGAATTAAAACTTCAGAACGTGGGATTAAATGAATAAAACGACGATTTGGAGAGAATAAAATAGACATTTTCTAGCTGAGATTAGGATACTACTCTTAAAGTTATAAGTCAATCTCATTTGTTGTGTTGTTTAAATAAGGTGTTCAATTATCTAACTCACTTCATTTAAATTTCAACCTGCTTCAATATTCGAATTGGAGCATAAAATGATACCTGATTGGGTAATAGGTTGGGCGAAAGGGCCCAACCTTGGATTTTATGATTCCTTATCGGGGATAGGAACTGGACGAGCTGGTGTGATATTCATTCCTAAGATTGAGACCTTATGGCGTGGAATATGTAATGGTACCGTGTTTTTATCTCTTAATATGCTGGAAATACTATAGCGCAAGGTCCCTACAGAGCTTCCTGCAGCTTTTTCATAACTCATATCATGTAACCACACCCCAAGACGTTTGACATGATGGTCTTTGCAGGGATAGCGTAATTCCCATCCTGTTAGTACTGGGATTGCATAATCATAAGGGACGTTTTCTATCACGAGGTTTTGAGTGACTACGTCTCCTCCTAATTCGCCGCAATTGCCATAATTTTCTTTAGGAATAATCGTAAACGGAGGTTGTTTGGTTTCCACTCCGCGCCCGGCAAGCACAGTCACTGCAGAACCAAATCTAAAATCTCGTTTAGTACTGTTGTCTTTAAAAATACCCAGAGTTTCCCAGCTAGCAAAGTTAGATGCTTGACTGTTCGTAATGGAAGGTGGCGGACCACTCCAATTACGTCCCGCCTGAATGAACGTTTCACTATGATCAAGATTATAAGCTATTTGCAAAAGATGATGATCTGCCTGACTAAATCCTTCTTCCCAACCATAAACAAAACCTCTGGGTAATACAGTAGCCTTAATATCTCGGGTCAAGAAAGTATGATTAAGAAAACCAGCAGCAGAAACCAAAGCGACATGCTCATGCTCTTCATAAAAAGAGAAGGTTGTATTATCTCTATGCCCCAAAACTCGAGCATCGATTTGATTTCGATTCCATGCAACCACCGTGAAGCGATAACACCACCGATAGCCATCATCAAAATTTTTATCTCGTAATAAACCAACAGCTTCCCATGTTAAACGAGAGTTATCCTGTTGGATGTTTCTAATTATGGCAGCGACACGCCCAATGTGATGATCGCTGCTTAAATAACGAGTATCCCACCCATTCAAAAAGACAGTCGCATCGGTTGCGTAGTCCGGTAAATCAACACTTCCTTGTAAGATAATTGCTTCTTCGGTTCCGGAACGATTGGATTCAGCGCAAGCTGAACCATCCACAACCTGAATTATTCCTTCATCTTCCAATGCATTTTGATGATATTCGGATTTAAGTGGCACAGGAACTGTTTTAATTGATTTCAACAGATCGGAATCAAACTCTTTTGCAATAGAGAAAGGCACCACAATTAATGATAAAAGCATGCCTAAAATGGATACTTTTAACCAGTAACACGATGAATCCATAATTCAAACCTCCATGTCTGATCTGATGAACGATTAGTTTAATCAAACTGGGTATTATTGCAAGATCACTATAACTTGAAGGAAATGCAAAAATTTTAATCTTAAAAGTATTATTGGGCATGCTGCTTAAATGACACGCTCGGAGGGATTCGAATTCCCAATACATCGGTTCGAAGCCAATTTTATCAAGAAGAAAAAATAGTATTAAAAATCATTAAGTTGCGGAACAACTATGGTTATGCTCCACTTTGTTTAAAATTCGAACTTTAAAAATTGCCAATATGGTGGCTTTATAGCAACTTATCTAATTCTTTATCATCAGTACTTCTTATTCTCAAATACTGTATCTTTTCCAAAGTTAGGTAAAAACAAAATTCCTGCAAGCCTTCCCTCTCTCGACATCATTATCAACAAATCTCAATTAACCTGCTACCAGAGTTATGAGTACATGTCAATGGGCGAATTTCACCGATTTGAATAAAAGAGCAAACAAAATACAATTTGCAATTAACTTGTACGAGTAGAGAAAAATATTTACCCCGACAATTAATTCAGTCAACGATAGCGAAACCATAAAGCCACCCCATAAAAGTAAGAACCAAGGAGAAGGGTGGTTCCTGGTTATTTATCAGGATGACTATTTCATTCTATTTAACAGAGGTATTAAATGATGCATTACAAATTAAATATCCTTGGCAATAAAAATGCCGAACTATCCCAAGCTTTCGCGGCAATTCCAGCGGGCGTGACCGCACTTGATTTGAGCTGGAATGGTCTTCACAACAAAACCGCTGCCGAACTGGCTCAGGCTTTCGCGGCAATTCCAGCGGGCGTGACCGCACTTGATTTAAGCTGGAATGGTCTTCACAACAAAACCGCTGCCGAACTGGCTCAGGCTTTCGCGGCAATTCCAGCGGGCGTGACCGCACTTAATTTGGGCTGGAATGGTCTTGGCAACAAAACTGCCGCTGAACTAGCCCAAGCTTTCGCGGCAATTCCAACAAGCGTGACCACACTTGATTTGAGCGGGAATGATCTTGGTAACAAATCTGCTGTAGAGCTAGCCCAAATTTTCGCGGCAATCCCAGCAGGCGTAACCACACTTTATTTGAGTTTGAATGGCTTTGACAAGAAAGCCGCAGCCGAACTAGTCCAAGCTTTCGCGACAATTCCAGCGGGTGTGAGCGCACTTTATTTGAGAGGAAATAACCTTTACAACAAAACCGGCGTTGAACTAGCCCAAGCTTTCGCGGCACTTCCAGCAAGCGTGACCGCACTTGATCTGAGCGGAAATGGCCTTAACAACAAAACCGGGGCTGAACTAGCCCAAGCGTTTGCGGCAATTCCAGCGAGCGTGACCGCACTTAATTTGAGTGGGAATGATCTTGGCAACAAAACTGCTGCTGAACTAGTCCAAGCTTTCGCGGCAATTCCCGCAGGAGTGACCACACTTGATTTGAGCTGGAATGCTCTTAGCAAGAAAAGCGGCGCCGAACTAATACAAATTTTCGCAGCAATCCCAGCAAGCGTGACCTCATTTTATTTAAGTGGGAATTATCTTGACAAGAAAACCGGTGCTGAACTAGCCCAAGCTTTCGCGGCAATTCCAGCGGGTGTGAGCACACTTAATTTGAGTTGGAATAGCCTTGGCAACAAAACTGCTGCTGAACTAGTCCAAGCTTTCGCGGCAATTCCAGCGGGTGTAACCACACTTAATTTGAATTCAAATTTTCTTGACAACAGAACCGGCGCCGAACTGGCCCAGGTTTTAGCAGCAATTCCATCTGCAGTAACCACGATCACTTTATCTGAAAGCGATATTGTCAATCGCTCTACAGAGGAGCTTATTGCCTTAGGAAAAGCACGGCCTCATTCCCTCATTAAAATTGTCGATGCCAACAATGAACCCAGCACCCATGCAACAACGCAAGAGCTGAAAAAGCATATGGGGGCATGGATTAATGAAGCACATGTGGAACTAAAGGACATACCGTTACCAGATGATTTGGTTAATCTGATTTTGGAGAAAGAAACTGGAGTTCATGCAGTAGAAATAAGCGCTTTTGCAAAGGCGAATGCCCCTGTCGAAAGCAACAAGAATGCGTTCTTCACGCCAAATACCCATCATACGAAGAAGCGCCAACACGAAGAGGAGCAAGAACTCGTTACGTTGTTTATTGTTTAGTCTGGTAGATTATGTTGCTCCGCGGCAATGAAGATGAGCTAAAATTTATACTTATATGATTTTAAAAGGATTAAATGGCGCGCTCGGAGGGACTTGAACCTCCGAAGCCTGATACTTTTATTTTTAAAAAAATTAATAATCAATATGTTGCGAAAATTTTTCTTGATCTCATTGGTGTACATCCTAGGCATTTCAATGTTAATCGCTATCTTCATGCTATTATGAAAATATGTTTATCTCATATTAATGCTCATTTCCATGAGTACAACGGCACAATTAAATACAGTAACTATGCAGTTACGGACCATCTTCCAATCTTATTTCAACCCTGTCGAACCGGGAGGAGCCGCATTGGTGGTAAAAGATAACCGGATTATCTACATGGACGGCTTTGGCCTGGCTGACATGAAAACAAAACAGCCTATTAATACAAAGACGCTTTTTAATGTCGGCTCTATCAGCAAAACCTTTGTTGCTTATGGAATACTAAAACTTGCCAAAGAAAGAAAACTATCATTGGATGATGAACTGTATAAATATTTTACCGATTTTAAGAATACGGAGATAGTAAAAAAAGTAAAGCTTTATCACCTGCTCACCCATACATCCGGCATTCCTGATATCCGGCCCGTGAAAGAGCAACATGATTTTTATCTTACCGCTAAAGACGAAGAGAATTTTACCCCGTTGAAGCAAACTGATACATTACAATTTGAGCCGGGAACAAAGTACAGTTATTCCAACCCCGCATTTAATGGCCTTGCATTGATCATTGAAAAAGTAACTGGTAAAAAATGGCAGGAATATATCAGTGAGAATATTTATAAGCCCGCCGATATGAAGACTTCCACTATTACTGACGGTCCGCATCCTGAAACAGGTGTTTCACATGGTTATGTATTGAATGATAAAAAAGAATTTGAAGAACTGGATTATGGCGAAGAGCCAACATTCGCGGCAGCAGGTAACGGAGGAGTATGGAGCAGCGTGGAAGAATTATGGAACTATGAACAGGCTATTCAACAGCATAAATTCTTGCCGGTTGAATGGATAGATAAATCAAGAACACTATACCCATTCCCTGATTGGAAAGATGAAATTCCGCAACGACTTGGTCTAAGCTGGTTTATCAATCAAGATTCAATTGGTCATCAAATGGTCGGGCATACGGGCTCGCAGGGTGGCTTTATCAGCGATTATTGCTGGTGGCCGGAAGAAAAAATATTTTATGTGTTGCTCTGTAATATTCCCAAACCGATACAGGAGATAAGAAAAAAAGTCTATGAAGTGGCAAAAATGATTAAATAAAACCTGCCTGGATAGCTCGTGATCATAGATTGACCCTATTGATTCTCGTTAAATTCTATTGAGTATGTAGTTCTTTGTGTAAAAACAATTGTCTTGAGTAAACATGTGTTTTCAGCATGGCCCTAACTCAAATTAATACTATAATTAAGTAGTATGGAGATACTCTAAGGACAATTATGAAAAGGAAAAACCGTGAAAACGAATACAGAGGGATTGTCTCAATCATCGTCATTGTCATTCTAGCAATTATTCTGGTTTATTATTATTCACATTACTCTTCTTCACCTAATGAAACTCAAAAATCGAATATACCTTTAGAAGCTCCTTCTCCTCCAGCTGAAAATACTGGCGGAATTTAATAATTAAAATACTTTGGTCTTTTGTATTAGTTCATTTGAGTTAAATTCTCCAATCCGGTATTTATCAACGATAGGGTTATTTTAGGTTTTGTTACGTAACTATCAATCGAGCCTGACCTTATTGATGCGTCGTGACTAATAAGCCTTGTAATAGAAATTACATTGAATAAAATATAGATATTCTTAATATTAAAATAAGTAAATGTTCGATAATTTACCACTTGAAGTGCTAACTCATATTTATTCGTTTTTTAATAAAAAAAATGAGAAAGATGTATTTTCAAGAATCAACAGGAAATCCAATAAAATATACTGGATAGAACAATGCAAAACAAATTATGGGTTTTATCCTAAAGAAGATGCGCGAGAAATTTTTCTGGCGATGGCGATTATTGATGAGGCTCTAGATAAAAAAATTTCTATAGATGAAAAAGAAATTGATTTATTCTATGGGAAATTGATCCGATACAACGAAAATAATCCTGGAAATTCTGAAATTATATATCATATTGCTAAATTATATTTAAAAAATAAGGGTAAGTATCAGAATATCGAACTAGGGAAAACACTTTGTGAACAAGCAGCAACATTAAATCATAATGGTGCTAGACAATTGCTTGGAAGTTTTTATCGAGATGGATTATATGGTTATCCTTTTGATTCTCTTACAGCCATCAAATATTATCAAGATGCTGCTCTCAGCGGTTGTAATAATGCAGCGGTGGAACTGGGTATCTCATTGAGGGATGGTTGTGGGGGTATACAAAAAAATTGTGAGCAAGCTATTTATTATTTAAATATGGCAGTAAATCGAAATGATAACCGGGCAGCTCGACTGTTAGGACTTTCTTATTGTGATGGAATAGGTGCTATACCCCAAAATCAGGAGAAGGCGATATTCAATTATAAGTTGGCGGCAACACGTGGAGATAATATAGCGGCGCGAGAATTAGGAGCTTCTTTTAGGGATGGATTAGGTTGTATTAGTAAAAATTCCGAGTTGGCTATTGAATATTTTAGAATGGCGGCTTTACGAGAAGATGCCGATGCTGCTATCAGTTTAGGAATATCTTTTGCTTTTGGAAAAGGCTGTATTCCAAAGGATCATAAGGAAGCTGAGTATTATTTAACTCTTGCTGCGAATTTAGGTGATCCACGTGCTGTAAAAATGCTGGACGACTTAGATCTGATCCCAAAACTAACCTTAAATTAATGATAATAACTCCTAAGTGAAAGGAGTTATTATCAAATAGGTGATTAAAAATAATCGGGTACAAAAGGGGCTTTATCAAGCGTTCCTTCGCGACGATCGTGAGGATGCCAATTTTTTACTTGGTGACTTGGTTTAGTCATAAACTCTCTGAATTTTGAGTCATCCACTCTTATCTTTGTTAGGAGAGCTTTGAACTTTTCTTCTGCAGAGCCATTAACATAGAGAACGTCATCAGGTCCTTTTCCTTGAGCATCACTAGTCCTTGCAGCAAGAATGTGTAGAGGTGAAATAGCGGATGAACGATATTCCATTAAATCAATATGCCCTAAGTCATTATTTCCATCAGGTTTTTTACTTGAACTAAATCCTAATGTTTGTCCAAAATACGCAGCAGTTTCCGGATCAATTAAGGTAGCATATACATATGCTGTTTTTTTCTGTATTGTTGACTGAATATCAGCATATAAACTTCCAATGTATGGGCTAGTACTTAAAACGATGCACTCTGAAGGATCTTTGGGGTTATCGTATTTAGGAATAAATCCTTCTTTGAACACACTTTCTGGTGTTTGAGTTGTTCCCCGATACATAATACAAACGCTCTTATTTTTAGAACGACTGGTATACATAGAATCTGTAAAAAACATATTTGCATAGTAGGATGTCACTGAATTACTACTATGAAGATATTCCTCAATTTTCTTTTGAAAATCATTTTCAATTTCATCGGTAGTAATATTTAAGACTCTCTTTTCTAACATAATATTTACTCACATTGACATTAATTGAAACTTAAGATTGCTTTAATAGATAAAAAAATAATCTACTGAGCAATATATTATGCAGTATATATATTAATTGAACATTAATTCATGCATTAATATTTTTATAATGGACATAAATTTTTTTATGGTTGAAACGCGGATACAGAGGGATAGAGGTTAGCTTCCCCTGATTGTAACCTTTGGTGAAACCCCTGAATTTTCTACACAATGTACCGAAAAGGTGAATTTAAAAGCGATAAGACGTGTGCCTATGTGTTTTTAAGAGAAAAAAATTTTTAACCAATGCACTACTAACACAGAACTTGCCATTTTGCGGGAGATTCCTCGGTATGCTCGGAATGACAGGTATTTTTTAATGGGACAGTCGTGGTCGTACTTTGGCAATGACCTGTCATTTTACTCCTAATATGAGATTCATGGATATTTTGTTGTATGGATGACCAACGCGACTGTTCTGATGGAAGGTTAGGGGTGGTGCTAATCTCATGATTAATCGTTTTTTTGATTTGTAACTGGTACGCATAATCACATGCTAATTGATATGTATTATGTAAGCATTGTTCTTGGAAAGAAAGTTTGGAAGGAATGATATAATTGGAGAGTGCCATTTTCTGTACTTCAGGATCACGTAACACAGTAAATATTTCCCCATAACTATGAAACCCTGACTTACATGTGAATGAAAAAAATATCTTTATGAGATTTTTGATGTCTTTTTCCTTTACTTCTTGATCATCATTTCGGTATTTATCAAGAAAACGCCGTATTGTTAATAACAAAACACCCGTATGCCCGGATAAGGAGCAGACGAAAGGCACATGGGTATTTGTGGCGGAATATCCATTTTTATGATTAGGTTTAATAAGATTAACATCAGGATGTCGATTGAACCTGACGATTGGAAATGCATTGTCTGGATTAGGCGCTGAGGAATGCATTATCCCTAAATTAGAACTTCCAATTATATCGTTTTCTTCGTCAATACGAGTAGTCCCACGGTCTTTACGTTGAAATAATCCAGAACTCATTATTGTCCGCATTTGATCTTGGATCTCTTTTGTTCCCCAAATTTGTTCCATTCTACCAATGACAATTTCAGCCTCTTTTAATGTATTAACTCTCTTCGGAATATCAATTGTCGGATCGATATCATGAACGAGAGCAGATAGTTTTGTTAAGGTAGAAAATTCCTCTTGCTCAAGTGATTGCCAAATATTTAAAGAAAATTTTGTTTCAAAATATCGACGACTCTCTAATTTCATCGGATCATTGGTTAAATGATTAGCCTGGGTGCAAATCGCATTTAGTAGCGCTTTATCATAAGAAATGGAAGTCTCAGTCTGGCAAACAGTCAAAATTGCTTGTATTGCTTCCTCTTTTCGATTATCCAGATATAGATGCTCAATTTCATATAACTTATCTTGAATTTGAGTGCCGATAAGCTGCTTTAATAGTGAGGTCGTAAGCAATATAAAATCTGACCAATCTAATCTTGTGCGTGTGATGATTTGTTTCAGTTGCTTGACTTTAGTTTCTTTTTTATTTGCGAATAAATGTGAGTACATATTAGTTCTTCCCAATTATAAAATGATAAATCGGGAAGATGAGCTTACCTGTCACAGTATCAGTAAAATATCATTGTCATAATTTACATGCTATTTCACTGCATGTAAAAGTTAGATTGCTGAGTACTACCCGATATTTGATTTAATAAATAGTGGCTATTTACAATTTCCGTCTTTTTTTCTGACAGAATGACCTATTTTTATGAGGAAATGTCCTATTTACTTTTGAAAAATGGTTATATAGCTATGGGTCTTCCCTCCTTGCTTTGTGTTCACATTAAGCGCAGTAAGTCATTTATTATTCATATTGTGTTATAAAAAGCAAGTATTAATTAATGAGAATTAAATTTTAGGAGTGGAATTGATGAAGAATATAAAATTATATAATTCTATTGCAGACTGATGTATGAAATGGTTTTGCACTATGCGCACAGACTCAACATGGTGTGAAATTAATGCAATATAATAATCGGAAATTTAATGGTGCTCGGAGGGACTCGAACTCCCGAAACCTTGGTTCGAAGCCTTATGGTCTAGTTTTAAATTCGTTATAAATCAATATATTGTGAAGCGTCAAATTCATCGGGAATAGTCTAAAACTGCCTATTACAGCGTAGTGCCGCCACAGTTGAGAAATAAGGATAAGAAATTAGAAAAATTAAACGCACACATTCATTTCATAATGTCTTAAATCTTCTGATTAGGAACTGCTATACTACAACAAATTTCTATAACTTTTCCTCATTCAGTGCTTAAGATAAAGATTTAAATAGGATTTTAATGTCAAAAAAAGTAAATAGACCACAAAATTTTCGTAGTTTTTTCTTCGAAATAGCAATTCCTTATCGTTGGTGGTTTTTTGCTATGTTGCTTGTGGGCATTTATTCATCTATCCATAATGTGTTACAGCCCTATGTTTTAAAAATTCTTTTGGATGCAGTCGCTCATGCCGAAACGAAACAATTTCTTGATGTGAGTTTAAGACCTGCGTTATTGCTTATTATCTTGGGATTTGTAATAACTTTTATATGGCGTCTTTATAATTATATCGTTTTGCGGTCACTACCCAAAATAAAAGCGGACATCATTACTGTAACCACTGCATATTTAAGAGAGCAGTCATACGTTTTTTTTCAAGATCATTTAAGTGGTTCAATTTCTGCTAAAATTTCTGATTTAGCAAGTAACATCCAGAATATTGTTAATACTTGGTTTAATATATCCAGGCAAGGTTTAACCATTATTCTTTCTATCGCTATGGTGAGTTTGGTTAGTCCCTATTTCAGCTTGATTTTTTTCCTTATCTCAATCGTGTTTATTGCCACTGCATATTATTGTTCATACAGCATTAAACCTTATGCCAAAGCCTATGCTGAAGCACGAGCAAAAAATATAGGAAACATTGTTGATTGTTTTTCCAACGTGGTCAACATGCTTTTATTTGCCAGAGAAAACTACGAAGCGCAATATTTAGAAAAAACAACAGCCAGTGCTGTGAAACACGATCAATCCATGCAATTTAAAAATATGCTCAATGCGTCATTACTTGGTGGGTTTGCCTGGATTTTACAAGGGGCTTCAATACTGTTACTGCTTTTTCTTGGGAATAAAGGAACAATTTCTGTTGGGGATTTTGTATTTATCTTTATATTAGCAATTACAGTGATTGATCAGATCTGGTTTCTTACTGAGAGCTTATTGGTTGTGGGTGAACAAGCAGGACAATGTCAACAAGCCATTGATACGATTTTTACAGAGCATTATCAAAAACCAAACCCAGGAGCTCCGTCTCTTAACATTACTCAGGGTGAAATCCTCATTGATCATATTAGTTTTAAATATAAATCTGTAGATATTATTAAAGACTTAAGCACACATATACCGGGAGGCTCTAAAGTCGGTTTGGTTGGTTACAGTGGAGCCGGAAAAAGTACGCTGGTTCAACTAATCATGTGTCTATATGATGTCCAAAACGGAAAAATATTAATAGATCAACAGGATATTAGCACGATAAACAAACAAAGCTTACGAGAAAACATAGCGTTTATACCTCAACACCCTAGTTTGTTTCATCGAACTGTTTATGAAAACATACTGTATGGCAGAATTGGCGCCAGTTATGAGGATGTTATTAATGCTTCTAAAAAAGCTCATGCCCATGAATTTATTCTCAACTTACCGCAAGGATATGACACCCCTGTTGGAGAAAGAGGGATTAAATTATCCGGCGGACAATGTCAAAGAATTGCTATTGCAAGAGCTATTTTAAAAGATGCGCCTATTTTGATATTAGATGAAGCCACTAGTTCACTGGATTCTCTAACAGAAAAGCTAATCCAAGAATCATTACACATTGCTATGAGTAATCGTACGGTCATCGTAGTAGCACATAGATTATCAACTATTTTGTCTATGGATAAAATACTAGTTATGGACAATGGTAAAATTATCGAAATGGGTAACCATAAACAGCTTATTGAGGCTGGCGGTTTTTATAATACACTATGGAACGCTCAAAGCGGACATAGTTTTATTTAAAAAATGAGAGCCCTTGAATAAAAACATCATCCGTATTGAATTTATGAGTTGATTACATACATCAATAGTTTCCGATTTCCAAATTGGAAACTGGAAATTATATTATAGTGAATGATAAGTTTCTAAACACATTGATTCTGTCAACAACTCGGTGGGCCTCCAGGCACGGTTTAAAAAATTTAAAAAAGTTCTTTCTCCTATTGTTAAATTATTCTCATTGTGTAATAATTCAACAATGTGTTCGCAAAAATGTTTTTTACATGATTGTTTTATTTTTCCAGGCTTTAAATCCAGCTTCCAACAACTTAGGAATTAGTACCGCTAATCCTGAGCTAGTTATTAGTAAGAAGCCACAAATTGAAGCTCCAAATAGAAAAATGAATGAGCGAAACACAGATAACAGCATTACTCTTTCTTCTCGAGGAAGAAATTTATTTCAATTTCCACCTTCGGGAGTTATTGACATCGTTAGAATAGCTACAACTCCTCCTGACCCCCAAACGTTCAACTCTTTTCTCTAGTCTGAGATTAGCTAAGTCTCAACTGGAATCTATTCTGTTGAGAGTCACGTACATTACCTAAGACAGCATAGCTAGTGATCTTTTTAAAGAGGTCGCTGTTTCTGCAAAGTCAATTTTTTCATATAGCGTGTAACGTTCTCTCATTATTGAAGATAAAAATAACAACTGTATCCATATCGTAGCAAAAAGATTCAAACATACAGTAAGTTAGGTTGATAAGATGAAAATGCAACGTAGTGTAAAAGGCGAACGATACCTTTATATGGGTCTTAATATTTTCTTAATATTCGATTAATAGTTTTTATTTATACACGAAGTACTCAAATTTTAACAAGTTACTTGTTTGTAAACTGACTATTAACGAGATTCATATGAAAGATAAAGAACAGAGAACCAAATTATTAAAAAAATGTATTGAGATTAAAGATTCAATTAATCAAAAAATTCCTTTGGCAGCGAATCGATATGAAGAGTTTGAACAGATTGAGCGCAGCAAAATAAAAGCGTATGAACAGGCCAGAAGGGCAAATACCCCGGAAGAGGAGCAATTGGAATCTTGTATATACGAAATGGAATATCTTGATGCTCATGATAAGAAGTATGAAGAGTATGAAAACTATGTAAAACAAAAGCAAATCGAGTACTATATTTTTGAGTTCATTAACGAGAGTTTCAAGGAATTTTGTCTCGATAAGCAGGTAAAATCGCCGCACAATCTAAACAATAATCAGAAGCAAAGTTTCAAGCAAATTATCTTCAAACAATCTTCGATTTTATGTGAAAAAATTGCAAGAGCCCAAAAACTGCTGGGAAGAGGAAGCAGCGTCATTAACGTCACTGAAATGGATGGATATCTTGAAAAACATGCCGATCAGTTCATCCACATTTTGTGCCAGGGAGAGGAATTAACGATTACCGATAAAGAATTAGCTTATCGGTTTAAAAAAAACCTTGAATTGGTTGAACATCGAGATTCCTTTCAAAAGCAATTTAAGCGAGAAAATGCTCTGCTTTTTCAAAGAGGGGGTGATAAAAAGGTTATAGAAACAATCCAAAAATCAAATATATTTGCAAAAGCAGAATATTTTGATAAACCGGAAATCAGTACGGGTTTTTGTGATGAACATACCGTCATTGCTCTTAAAAGATTATATGATGAATATTTAATTGATAGTAATACCATCGTTGAGAAAATTAGTATTGAGTACTTTGATGATAATGGTAATCCGGCAGATGGCCACACGTTTTTGGTCATTGGCCGTAATCCCGATAGCCCTCTCAATGACATCAGTCAATGGGGGGGGATCCTTTTAGACCCATGGAATGGGATAGCCTGTTTTACAGAGGATTATCATTCCTTACCTTATTTTTATATTTCTTACCCGGAAGGGGCAACCTGGGAATCCATCCAATTTACGGATGCTGATTATGATCTACGTACTAAGATGCGAGACGCGAACAAATATTATCAGATGACAGGGAACGGCGACATAGAAAAACGAAGACAAATGCTTATGGAAGAACATCAGTTGCATTCGTTGGATGAAGCAGGATTCGAAGATACGAAAGCCTTCCTTACTGAATTGGTTAATCAATTACGTCCCGATAATTTCAAAGAACCCATTGAAATTTTTATTACAACTACGGGCGATAAATTAGTTAATTCGCTGGCCGGATTCACTAAACCCGCGATTGTCATTCACAGCGATTTTCTTAAGCAAATGCGAGATGGTGTTTATACGGTTGAAGAGTTAGAGTTCGCTTTAGCCAATGAGTTACTTTACATGAAACACGAAGGTGTTGGAATTTATTATGAGATTTCAGCCAGTGAGCAATTCAAACTCGATAAATTAACGATTGAACAATGCCATAATATACCAGCAGGTATTAGTTACTTAAGAAAAAGCATCAACTTTCAAGAGCAACATAAATGGGATGTTAGTCATGTCAATCGCTCTTATTTGGTTCGTGATTATCGACAAGGGGCCTTGGCCGATTACCATCAACGTATAAAAAATTTGTTAACCTGGTTGGCCATCAAAGAAAATGAACGCGATGAAAAACAACAAACGTCTTTACCAAATACCATTTTAAAAGCTGTTGCTCCGATTAGCCGAGAAATTTTCTTTAAAAAAGAATGTGATGCGTGTGAGAATACCGTAGCAAAACTCAAATTTTTAGAGTCAAAATTAGCAGAGCTAACGGTTGAATTATTACCTTATGAAGTAACCTATAGTATTGGAATTAAGGTCAGGGATTTCTGTCGGATTTTGTATGCGATGGATATTAACTTGAACGATGAGGAAGTGAAAAAAGCAGCGGAAGAATTGATTGAACGAGCTTTTGAGTTGCGAATCCCAGCCTTTGAACGTGTTTATCTGGCTCTTATTCATCAACCTTTCACGAGTCAAAATTATTTAGATGATAACGTCCGGGTACCCTCACTTGGAGTTTTCAAGGTCATAAACAATGCATTTGATGCGTTCGTTAAAGCAAAAAACTTTGAGGAAGCGAAAGAGGCAGCGGAGGCACTAAAGGGGTTGCAAGAAAAATACATAGGTCATCTTGACTATTCGCATGGTCGGGCAAGAGTCCATACCTATCAATTTGAGAAAGTGCATCAGCGCATGCCTGTCGGAAACGAGCGATTTTTTGGTTCAATTATTGGTGAACACATTGAGTGGAATACTTTTGTACCGCAGGATAATGTGACTGAGGTGCCCTGGTCGAGTCATCTTGAATGGGCACAAAAAGATGAGAGCTCAATTATTGCTGAGACATTATGGCGCCTTGGCGTGACTCGCGATCAAAACTTATGGCTTTTATTTCCTGAAAAAAGACTATTGTCTTTCGCCCTTAATTATCGTGAATACAAACCGATTACTCAATTGCCTCAACAGTTTGCCGCATATGGCAGTAATAATTACTCTGAAGTTATATTGACATTTTTATCTGAGAATGTGCTTCAGAAATTTAACGTCAACTGCGAGATGTTTTTTAGTGAGGACTCTTTTGAAAATAAATTCAAGCAGTATTATGATTTGAATTGGCCTGTATTAGTCAAACCTTCAGAATATGAGACTCGCAATATTGACAACCTGGCCATTCAATTTTTGCTTGCTGAATTTACCAATATAGCCATGAATGGGACTCCAGAAGAGAAAGCCGTTGTGAAAAGCTTTTTCCTGGGACGAGAAGATAAACGAGATCTGGAGCACTTGCAACAGGTTTCTAATGAAATGAAATCGACATTACATTATAACACTCCCTATGTTCAATTTTTTATTAATCAGCAGTTTCAGGACAAAAAATTTGATTTATTTACCACGGAAGAACAACTGAAATTACTTGATACTATCTCAATGTATTTTCATGAAATTCCGCCGCAGGCATTTATTCAGATTTTTCGCTTGCCTTTTGAATCACTCAGTCTTGATTGTTTGGAACAGTTACTCCCTTTAACTATTAAAATAGATGATGATTGGGGGCGGAGATATTCTATTGCACCTGGCTTTTTTAAGGAACATATCAAACAATATGGAAATTATAAGGTATTAACCCAAGAGACAATAGCCTTACTGAAACTTGCCATTCAGTTTGTGCACAATCCTGTTGATCGTGCTGACATATTTAAATCATTCCTCTGGTATTTACCTCAAGACGTTAATGGAACAAATCATTTAACACCGAATGATTTAATCCTTATCTATCGTGTGTTTGATTCACAACTGATATTTCCTTCTACCGAAGTGCAAGAGCATTTTGCTCAACTGGTTATCGAACGGATAAAAGGGATTTCAGACCGCGATGAGCGTATCCAAGCATTGGAAGAGCTTCTCTTCGTAGAGAATGCGATCAGTCTCCCGATTAGCTATATTTCTCTGCGTAATGAAGCCATTGAGCAGTTAGTCAAAGACCTAAGAGAAAAATATGGTCAGGATGACCAATCTCAGGAATATAAAGAAAAGATGATTGCCGTGATTAATCGTCTGTATAAAAATATGTCACAACGAGATGTCACATTAATGCTTTCGCGATTGGCCAATGCAATCGAATCTCAGTGGGAAGTAACTGAACATTTAGGCATTTTGTTAGAGCCTGATAAATATTTACCGACTCATCAACAGGAAAAGATCGATTTTTCTATTAGTAGCCTGGCCGCAGCTTCACGGAAACTAAGTGAAGACAAGAACGACATAAAGGAATTTCTGGAATTTATTTCTTCTCCTATCAGTCGTCAAACCACAGATAAATTTTCCAGTTATTTATTAAGCCATAATAAAATAAACCAGCTGGCAAAACTGTTAGGCTACAGTGAGAATTTGGCAGAAATTGAAAAAGAAAAGCCAGGAACTATTGCGTTAATGTTAAGAACTTTTTACGCGCAGTTCTGGGATGTGAGCCTGGAAGAGCGAGCGGTTATTGTGGATCACTTGCTTATTCCTGCCAATAAAGTAAAAACCGCTGATGAGATGGAAGATGCCTACGAAGAGGCCTTTTCCTACGTTGCTCATAAATTATTCCCGCATGCCGAAACAGATAAAGAGGAAAATTTTGCTTACGCCTTGTTGAAAGCTTATCTGGACACAGCGGATAAATACATTCGCAGCCATTTGTTAGCAGGAATGTTAGTAGCCACCAATCAGTCGAATGGGGCTGGGCAATCACCGAGTGCGGGTAAAAAATTAGCCATGTTATGTGAACACATGGGACCTGCCTATGTCAAACTGGCTCAGGCAGTGCATAGTCATCCGAATACACCTGAGCATATTCGCCGCGATCTGGATCACTTGAAGGGACGAGCGAACCCACCCCATCGTTGGCAATTGTGGCGGCTCCTGCGCGAAGTGGTTTCTCGTGACGATCGCAAAATGATTAAACGTGTCGGTGCCCTTTTAGGCTCAGCCTCTTATAACTTAGCACTGGAAGCAGAGTTAGAAAATGGACAGGACGTGGTGCTATTGATGCTGCGTGAAAATGCAGCAAAAAATGCGCAAGAAGGTTTTATGCATTTGCAAAAAACCATTGAGTCTTGTTCGCACGTCGATATGACACCCATTCGGGAGAGTATTTTATCGATTATCAGTGAAGCCAAAGAACTATCGAAAATTGAAATGGACAGGAAGTTAAGTGAACAGCAAAACCAGATTGCAGCCGAGCTATACGCCCGTTCCATCACAGTGAACGTTGATGGTAAATCACATACTTTTGCCATGAATCCGGCTCATTTGATTAAAAGTGGGGAAGGCTATCGGTTCATCGAACGTATTTATGGAACCGAATTTAATGAGCTTCCTAACCAAACTCCAGAGGACAACGAAATTCGCCGAGCCATTGCTAAAGCAATCATCACGGTGGAGCTCATTAACATTCTTCAGGGGGAGTGTTTTGATTCCGACCGCCATGGTAATCAATTGCGCCATCAGAACCATCAGCTGGGATTGTATGATTTTGGTGAAATGTCTTTGCAACCTCCCAATGAGGTGGAGTTAAAGCAATTGGCGAACGTCCTGTCCGATATCCCTCAAGCGGCTATAAAAAACAAGTTGTTTAATACCAGCTTTGATCTTCTGTTAACAAAGCATATCCGAATAGCGCTTAAAGCGGGGGAGCCGACCAGCTATTTAATGCGAGTACGTAAAGGACTTTTGGCATTACGAGATTTCCAAAAAGAATTATCGACTGAAGAACTAATGGATGTGTTAAAACAGGTTAATGCCAGTGAAGCCATCCATCACAAAGTCAAATCCCAGGTGGCAAATACCATTCGCATGGCTGAACGCATTGAGGATATTAGTCAGAGTTATCAGAGTCTTGTGAACAAGGTGGGTTTTTTCAAGAGAAAGGTTGATTCATTACTCAAAGGGCGTACTACCCATGAAGCGTCATATCAGAGTAGATCAATACCTGACCATCATCACCATCATCACCACATATTTTTCTAATGATAATTAAAAATAGAAACTCACTCTTTGAGGTGGAATGTAGAAATTCTACCTCAATAATTTAATTCTTAAGGAGAATACCGCTGTGTATGCTACTAGATCTGTACGTGAAATTTATTTAACTGCTTTATCCGATAACGATACCAGCACTGTAGAACATTGCTTAACTGTTAATAAAGTTTCCCCTAATATCCGCGATAAAGATTTGAATACAGGCTTGCATCATGCCGTTATGGTAGCAAATAAAGATTTGCTAAAATTATTATTAAAACATAATGCTGATATTAGTCTTAAAAACAGAAAGGGTTTAACCGCTATTCAGGTAGCGGCTTCGAATGAAAGTTATGAATGTTTATCCATCATTGCCGATTTTTGTTTGCTCAATAACAATCTGAAACTCGAAGCAGCTGATAAGAATTTGCTGGAAATTTTCCATTCCTCTCAAAACGAATCGGTGACAAATCCATTCATAGAGGCTGTGAAGAGAGGGGAACTTACCCAAGTAAAAAAATGCCTTGAATCAGGTTCATCCGTCGACATGATCATTGATAGTGAGTCGAGCACAGCACTGCATCAGGCAGTAAAACAACAAAATAAAGAATTAATTGCGTTATTATTACAATATGGACCTAATCTTAATCTTGCCGATAAAAAACAGAGGATACCACTTCAATTGGCAGCGGAAATAGAGGATTGGGAGTGCTATCAACTCATTGCTGATTACGGGAACAAGCGGGAAATTTCTAATAATATTAATAATAATAACATAATGGAGATAGACAAACCCAAGATCGCGAAAAAAGTATCTCCAAGAATGGCATATCAAGAAGCGGTTCAGCAGGGTAATATTGCTGAAATTACTCAACTATTAGCGGCTAAGGTATCTGTTAATACAGTCGTTGATGCTCAATTCAATACCCTCTTGCATATAGGTGTAAAAACGCAAAATTTAGAATTAATTCGGCTTTCACTGCAAAATGGAGCTGTTTCAAATCGTAAAAATAAACAAGGTAAAACTCCTTTAAAGTTGGCGTTGGAGAATGAAGCCTGGAGCTGTATTAAAACAATTGTCGAAAATGATCCTGAACATAACGAATCTCTTGATGCGGCCTTACTCGCTGCCTTACGTGCCCATAAGGTTGAGTTGGTTCAAGTTTTGATTAATGCTGGTGCCTCGTTGAAATATTTTACTACTCTTGCAGGTAAACTTTATTTTGAAAAACTGGTAGCTAACAAGCAGGATGAAATGCTCGCCGTTTTATCCACATCCCCGGCGGTTCAAGAATTAATGTACTTAGTTGCAATCAGTAATAACGACCTTTTCCTTGTTGCCGGTGCTTTGGCTCGAAAGGAGGTTTCTGTGGATGCTCTACTGGGCCCCAATAAAGAGACCGGATTACATATCGCCATTACTCATAAGAGGGCGGATATGGTTAAATTATTTTTAGATAACCATATTCAACTTAATGCACGAGACATTAATCAATTAACAGCTATTGAGTTGGGCTTGAAGTTGCAGTCCTGGGATCTAATCAAAATAATTTTGGAAAAACGGCCACCTGATAAAAGTAATATGGCTCAATATCAATTAGTTCTTATGCACGCTTTAAAAGCGAATCAGCCAGACATACTGAAGATCTTACTAAGACAAGGTATGCAAGTACTTCCCGGTTATTTTAATACTGATGAAGGCGTGCAAGATTACCACCGAATGGTTACTAATCAATGGAATGATATGATTTATGTTTTATTATCAGGAAGTAACGAATTTCGAATGAAATTTGGTGTTTTACCTAATCAAGTAAAAGACTATTTTGAAGAAATTATTATGGGTGAAGAGTTAACAAATCCCGTTATCACCAAGCAAGGGACAACCTATAACGCACAAGATATCAAAAAGCTGGTTCATGATCCAATTACCAGAGCACCATTGCAACAGAGTGAATTAGTTCCAAATCTCATCGTCTATGATTTGTTGGCTTATTATAAACATCCTCATGTTAATCTTATGGATGTCCCCCCTTGTTTAATATGCCCCGAGACCAACGAGGTCTATAAAGAACCAGTTGTTACTGGTGATGGAGTCACGTACGAAAAAGCATGGATTACTGATTATTTGCAAAAAAACAATAACCAAACTCCTTGTGGTCACCAACAGCTGAACAGGCCTTTATACAAAAATCGCCTAGTTAAAATGTTAGTTGAAGAAAAGTACTCCCTTGAGAAAATGATGGAAGAAAAAAATAGGGAAAATTACAAAAAAGCATTTGCAGAGAGAAATTTAAAATCAGTGGAAGAATTTTTAAAGGCAAAAGTTTCTCCAAATACTCCTCTTGATGCCAATGGGAATACCGGATTGCATAAAGCGGTGGAAGAGGGGAGTATTGAGTTTATCAAACTACTGCTCGATCATGGAGCCAGTTTGACGATGTTGAATAAATCGGGTTTGTCACCCATGAAACTGGCAGTTACTCGTAAAGCCTGGAACTGCATTGGGGCAATTGCAGTCCTTCATCCCAATGATAAATCCATGCTTTCTCAATATGATATTCCTTTGATCCATGCATTACAGGCAGATCAAATCGAAGTAGCCCGAGCTCTGTTAAAAGCTGGCGCGCCGATGTCCTATTTTACCCTTGAAGAGGGTGAGGAATATTTCAAAAAACTAATTGAGACCCAACAAAAAGAAATTCTTACTTTATTAATCACAGAAGGACGACCGGAAGTTATCAATCCTTTGCTATTTAAATTTGGTAAATTGCCTTATGAAGTAGAAGAGCTGTTTGAAGATTCAGTATCATTCACTCCCATTGAAGAGCCCGTTATTGTTCCTACGGGTATTACTTACGACATACAAACAGCGACTCACTTAAAAATGGACCCTTTATCACGAAAGCCATTAACAAAGGAAGATTTAATTCCCAATTTATTGGTGAAGGATTTATTAACGCATTACAAACGTCCTGGGGTAAATGTTGCTCAACTACCCCCATGTTTGATTTGTAAAGAAACTAATGAAATATATAGAAACCCTGTTGTTGCGATGGATGGTAAATCATATGAAGAGGCATGGATTACACAATATTTAGCCGATCATAATGGAATGACACCACCAGCAGATGGGGCGCCTAAGGGTTTTAAACAAACAAAGAATCTTTACTCCAATATTTTAGTCAAGAAGGTGATTGAAGAGAATTATAAAAATGATCTTCAAAAACCATCAGCAAAAAAGATGAGTTTCTCAGGGGAGCCTAACCTGGGGTTATTTGGTAATAGAGAAGCAAAAAAAGAGCCACCCCAATTAGATAATTATATGGAATATAATTATGGATAATTAATGAATCTATTCGATGGTTTTTAGGGAAGAATTTTAGTCATGACGCCAGAAGGGCGCAGGACAAAATGCGTGTGAATTTCAGGGGCATAGATGTCCCGGAATTTATAACGATGCAGTGCTACACTTCAAAAATAATGTTTTTGCAAAAATGTTCCGTTAGAATAGCCATTTCGCATTGAAGCAACATGATGCGTTTTTGTATTTTATTATTGGAACCTTTATGCCAACTTTATACGATATCATAGCAATGAAAAGGAACATGGATATAAATGCCAGTAAGTTTTACCGTGAAATCGAAACTTGGTATAGACAAGATGAAAATGGCTATATAGTTCATGAACCTATGAATATTCCAGCAAAAAATGTTGGTAGTTCAGCAAAGCCCTTACAGCACTTTTCCTATTTGCTTGCACGTGGCTATTTTGGCTTTCTTTCAGCTGATTTATCTAAAGATGATATTAAAGAAGGCCAAGAATTTTTCTCGCATCATTTTGTAAGTGATAAAAAACTTAAGGAATTACCCGCCAAGGTGTCATTCTACCCTGTTGTAGAAAGGTTTTTCCCTAATTTAAATAATTTTATTAGAGATATGGAACAATTATGCTCTATGAGTGATAAATACGCTCCTAATGATACAAACGATATCGAAGATCTTAAATTATTGATGCAGGATTATATGGACACTTTGTTGGCAAACTATGGATACACTCCTACTGTTATCAAAACAGCTTGTCAAAGAGTCATGGCGGATATGCCTGTGTCAACTGAAAAGCCTACAATTTCTTTAAAGTCTGTCTGGAGTATGGAAAAAGATTTTTACCGACTTCAATCCAGATCTTTTAGTTATTCAATTTCAGATAAAGACAATTCAGTATCTGTAAAACAAAATGATTCTGAAGAGAAGCAAGTAAATAAACTATCAAAATTTTTATCTACTCATTTGTGGCATGCAGAATGGCTCAAACTTTTTAAAGATATTTTTATAGATTACACCATTCAAAATAAGCAGGATACAAAATGGCATCCAGATAGTTTTTGGTCCTCTGAGCTGACAGCTCCTCAAACAGAATTTGTTGCAGACATTGAGAACTCCCCTAAGATATGAGCCTAAATCAATAGCATGCATAGCCCTGTATGAGGGCTTTAACCATAACTCATATTACCAGTAGAGGTTGGGAGTGAGTAGAATAGCCAGTTCACTTATTTGAATTTTATCCTAAATTTACCTGGATTTTCCATAGTAAAAGTGAGCAGCTATCAACCATTATTATTAGATGTAAGATAATTTTTTCCCAAAAAAAGGACGATACCTCATGTCATTTTGACCCAACCATTTTAAAGTTATTGTCCGGAAAATCAAAAAGCTGTATAAGGATAAACTCCTAAAATCATGGAATATCGAAGTAATAATGCCAGGATTTCAATATAGTGAGTGACTTGAGATTGATTTTGTGGGTCAACCTAGCTTGCTATAAAGGTGGTTTAAAGGTGTTATTTTCCATTTCATTGATATCATCCAAAAATTTACCAATGTTTCCATCTCCATCTTTTTTGTATTGTACTTGATTCATAGACTGGATTATTTTTTTTAATTTTTCGCCTTCTTCTCCAGAGAGATAGTATCCTACCTTATCCATCAATATAACACTTAAATCATAAATATCTGTTCTTTTAGCTTTATCTTGATCATATTCAAAACCAAGATTTTCAAAATCAACTATTGTTGCTTGCTTTGTATTAAGATCATAAAAAATATTATTCAGTTGCGACAAATCACTATGTGATTTGCCGCTTATTTTGTGCACATTATATAATTCTTGAGTACATGCTTTAACAAAAGCTAATAGTTCAGGGAAAGGAGTACCACGTTGAAAATATATTTTATCAAGCGTTGTGCCGAGTGCTTTATTAGTAAAGAATCCATATTTTCCGCTAAGATAAGCTTTTTTTCCAACTTCTCGCGTATTCTCAACCTCATCCTCGGTACCTTCATTTTTATATCTTCTTTCTTTTAATACTTTAGGGTGTTTTATTTCTTGTTTTTCTTTGATGATCAACTCATCATTATCAGTCAGGCGATAAGTTCGTTCAGTGTCATAAACAATTCCAGTTCCTCCTTCATCGGATAAACGATCTCCCCTTATCCGCCATTTTTTTTGATCCTTTTTTATTGGGTGTTCTTCTGGATCAAGTTGTGCGCTTACCTCTACGTAAACGTTTTGGGAATTGTAATTAATCGGATATATCTTCCCTGGTTTAATGCTTTTAATTTCCCCATCATTTATTCCATATTCTTTTAAAAGCGCTTTAAGGAGATCATACGCTTCACCAGATGAGGTCACTTGTTTAACATCAAGGGTAATAACTTCTAATTCCTGATCTTCTACTGTTACATTACGCTTCGACATAGCCATTATTTTATTCCTCATTATCCATAGAGAACTTAAAATTTAGCCTTCTTCTTAAGTGTAGCTTAAAAATGAGTCCAAGCGAGTCGCTAACTGCTATGTGTTTTGTCGAGTTAGCAAGTAGGTTGGATCATTTTGACCCAACAATTATTGTCTAAAAAAATAAAAATGCTATTTAAGGATAAACTCCTAAAATCATAGAATAGAGAAGGTCATATGACGGTAAAGAAAAACGTGATGCCCCGTAATAAATCAACCTTGATTACGCTTCGCTGCATCAAGGGCTATGCTGGTTACATGATAAACTTTCTCCTGCAATCTTGGTGCATTACCATTATCCTTTACTGGTCAAAATTAACACTGATGATGCGGCAATGTTAGCTGGCTTAGTAGTAGTTGTTTGTTTTTCAGTTTCTTTACTGAACATGCCGACTTGGGCAATTAAACCCTTTTCAAGGGGTAATTCTGGTTTAGCAAGTTGCTCTGTACTAATTTTTGGAACAGCAAACGTATCATCTTTGCTCGCGGGGGTAGGGCCAACTCCATGAGATTTACGCTGTTCTTTTTCATCATTAGGCAGAGCAAAGTACTCTCTCATCTCATCTTGCCATTCTTCTTTAAATGAGCCATCTTGCAGAAATTCTTCGCCGTATTTCTCTATGAGCGTATAAAATGCACACCAATCTTTTCTTCTGCCACCCTGACGATTGATTCGATCATGTAAGCTAATGAAGGCCTCTTTCGGTGGCAAGACAGGAACTCCCTCTTTTTCTATAGCAACTATATGGCTAGCACCAAAATCGTCTTTATTGACGAGCTGAACTGTTAAATCTGGGTTTTCTTTAGTTGTATCCACAATAGTACAATCATAAACTAATATATTACCACGAGTAACTATTCTATAAGGTGACCCCGTGTTTTTCAGTTGCTCTCCTAAATAACGGACTAACTGATGAGCTAGTTTCACATTCGATACAAGGATATCTACATCACCAGGGTTATCTTTTTTCTGAAAATCGACTCCGTGGAGCAAAAGTCCCATGCTTCCTTGAACAATAGGTTTAATTTGGAACTGTTTTTGCGCATCTTTGTCGTAAGTCGAAAAAGTAGAGGTCACCAAAGTAGTCATTTTTTTTAGATATTCTGTTGAATGCGGGGTAGTAATTACAGGAGAATGATTATTTTCCTCACTTGCTAATTTAGCGTTTGACCTTTGTGCTAGAATATTTCTCTTCGCTCGACTATGTTTATCAAATTTTAAATGCATTTTTATACCTGTCACATTTGTTTATTTGTATATAATAAGATCTTAATGTTAACGAATTCTTAAATAAGATAAATATTTGATCGTTTTCGTGGAATGTCATTATTTATTGAGAAACAATGGTTGATGTGCCAGTAGGACTTTTGGATTCTGTGGAAGGGAGGTTACATAGAGATCGAAAGCGGAGCGTAGCCTATAAGTTGGAATTGATTGTTAATACAAATAACTGTACTATTATTGACACATTTATGCTGTGGAGGTGCTCAATGTTCAAAGGTGTGGAAAATAAAGTGGTATCAGGAAATAGGTATCATTTAAACGCCGCCGATGAACTACTGTTGGAGCAAGTTAAAAACAATACGTTCGATGAAGAAGCATTTTTTAGACGAATGAGAGTATCATGCAATCTTAATTTAATTATTAAACTGGCCAATATAAACCCAATCTTTAAATCACTCTGCAAAAGGGACATCTACAATTCTTTATGGGAGCAACAATATTGTTTATATGGACTTTATTTATCTGCTTCAGAAACTACCCAGATTGTTTTTTTGCCTCATAAAAATGTAGATATGTTCGATTTATTACAAGGAGCTTATTTTTTTCAGAAAGCACTGCGAGCGAAAAAACAACAAGACCATTTTTCCTTAGAGGAAATTTTCTGGTTAAAAAAAGCAATTACCTTTAATTCGGTACACGCAGTTCAGCGATATAATCAATATATCTACTCCAAGATTGAGCGATCTAAGCTCGATAGCGAGCATTCTGACAAACTATTAAAAGAAGCTATAGGAAATTGTAAAAAATTACTTGAGCTTTATGGAAGCTATGCCTATATGATGTTGGCAGAAGCGTATTTTCATTATGCCAATTGGGCTATTCGAGAAGATAATCTAAGTGGAACAACCGCTTCTATCAAAGCTGCAATAAGATCGTGTGATTTAGCTCGAACTTATTTAGACGAAAGTCAAAGCTCTATCCATAATGCAAGTCTTGGTAAAGGATTAGAAGCGAGTAATTCATTTGAAATTAGTGAGCCGTTACAAGCAAAAACCCTTCTAGAGAATTGGCTTAATGAACAGATTTCAAGCCAGAGACCTATGAAACTAGCATAACTATGTGATGGCCTCCTGAAAGATAATAAGCGTAGATCGAGTCTTGGTCAGTAAATTGCAGATGATAAATCGTATTGGGACTTATTCAATTAATTCTTTTCACATACTGTATATTATTCCTGTACATTATTCTAAATCATTCACCCATCTCCCAGTGGTTTTTTATACATTTAATTTACATCCCATTCTAGAAGTTGTGTCTTTATTACCTAATGATATTAGAGAGCTATAAAGAACACTAAAAAGAATTTTCATCCGTCTACCATCAACCTGGAAACATTAAAAAATTGGGAGCAGAAGAAACGAGTACCTGAATTAACCAGCATTACTTTTCTAATTTGCATTGAGAAAATTCCCTACTATCATTAAGAATTTGTTGAATGATTAATGAATACATAATAATAAAAAATATAATCATGTGCGCACGAACCACCAGCATACTAAATGAATAGCAAGCGTAGCCCGTATTAGACGAAGTCGTAATACGGGCATAGTCTCATCCTCATCCCAATTTTATTAAAAGTCAAAGAATAAAATCTAACTGGTAAAACATAGTTACGTACCAAAATCAGAGAGAAAAACCCGTATTATGACTACGTCTAATACGGGCTACGCATTGCTAATGCAATGATAGTTGCCGATAGATTCCATATGATCCGTTAATTGCAACATCAATCTATGATGACTTACCGAGAACTCTCCAGTGAAATAAAAAGCAATAAATGGGAAAGAGCACTAATTTAGAGCCTGTATTTCTACCATAGAAGTACTTGTGATTCCCAAATGACTTGCAGCTGCATAAGAAAGATCTATAATTCGCGTACTATAAAAGGGACCACGATCATTAATTCGAACCACCACTGTTCGTCCATTTTTTAGATTCTTAACCCGTAGTCGGGTATTAAATGGAAGCGTACGATGCGCAGCCGTCATAGAATGCATATTGTACCGCTCTCCGTTAGATGTCTTACGATTATGGAAGCGTTTACTATAAAAAGAAGCCAGTCCTCGTGCTTTATATCCTTTTGCAGATTTAAGAGGCGTATATACTTTCCCCTTAACTTTGTAAGAAGCCATATCAGGCTTTATTTTCATACAAGCGCTTAAACTAAATAATAAAGCTGTAATGATAAAATATTGTATGGTTTTAATGGTCAATCTCATACTTACTCCTTAACTACCCAATGAGCATGAAACATAGCATATTGATTAAAGTCTGGCGACATTAGATCCAGATTAAAATTTAATATTAGGTATTGGATAATTGATAAGATAAAAGTTTTTTATTCGCTCACTGTTGTTAATAATAAATCGTCTATGGACACTACAAGATCTTAATTAACAAGCGTTACAGCGTAGCCCGTATTAGACGAAGTCCGTAATACGTGCTTTTCTTTTTATCTATCCAATAAAATTATTTACGGGAAATTGTTTTCTTTGCTAATAGCGATGTTTGATAGATGCTTAGTACTATGCAAAAGATCAAGGTGATTACTACAATACCCAAAGCAATGAAGATAGGGATTTTAAACCAGGGTGCAATGAGCATTTTGAAGCCCACAAAGATCAAAATAAATGCAAGCCCATATTTTAGGAGATGAAAGCGGCTGTGCATATTTACCAATAAAAAATATAAGGCACGTAATCCAAGTATTGCGAAAATATTAGAGGTAAAAATAATAAAGGGATCATTCGTTACTGCAAAAATAGCAGGAATGCTATCTACTGCAAAAATCAGATCGCTGACTTCAACAAGAATTAATACAAGAAAAAGGGGTGTAACATATCGTAATTGGTTTTGGACGATAAAAAATCGTTCGCCCTGTAGTTCATTAGTAATTCGCAGATGCTGGCGCATCCAGTGAAGAATAGGATTTTTTGCCAGATCGGGTTCGTGTTCAGCGAATAAAACCATTCTAATGCCTGTAATTATCATCAAAAAGCCAAAGAGATAGAGTACCCAGTGAAATTGGTTCACTATCCATATGCCCAGTAAAATAAGGATTAAGCGCATGACGATGGCACCTAGTACCCCATAGATTAGGACTCGACGCTGATATTCTGCGGGGATGGAAAAATAACTAAAAATCATGAGAATAACGAACACATTGTCGATAGATAAAGATTTCTCGATGAGATATCCTGTGAGAAATTCCAGTGCTTTTTCATTAGCTATTTGGGTGCTGGAATTATGAATAAGATACCACCATAAAAGCAGGTTAAAAATGAGGGCTAATGTGAACCATACTATTGTCCAGGACAGTGCTTCCTTCGTAGAAACACGATGTGCTTTTCGCCCGCCCAATAAAAACAGATCAATAGCAAGCATCATGACCACAAAGGCCAAAAAACCTAACCACATCCACCACTCACTGACTGTAGTCATCTGATTATTCTCTAACACGTAGTTAAATTAATCGGGTGTTTGTTCATTTTGCCAATTAACGATTCTTCATAAGAAGTTTTGTATTCACTCAGTGTGTCAGGAAAAGGAGGGCACGTAATTAAGATACCCAGTTGTGCTTCGTTTTTAGAGGCTAATTTTAGTGCCAACTTTAAAGCTTCTGTTTCATCCTTCACTCCATGGCTTACAAATAAGATACTATGAAATCGTTGCATTAGTTATTCCTCCTTGAAAAGAGTTTGTTTGAAAAGCAATGGTTCTGCATAGTGTTTGAACCATTGCTTTTGAGCCTCTTACATGTACTGGCCGCCATTCACATCTAGATTAGCCCCGATGATAAAACCTGAAGCAGGGGATGCTAAAAAGACAACGGCTTTTGCAACATCTTGTGGGAGGCCTAAACGCCCAATTGGTATTGTTGAAATTATAGTATTTAATACGCTTTCTCGCATGGGGCTTAGTATTACTCATCATTAATGAGCGAATTTAAAACATTTATCTTTTACGAAGATGGATCCATTTTAAAAAATAGCTATAGTAGATGGGAAATAATTATGTTTGTTATAGTAATAAGAGGATGTTTTTAAGGATATTTTTATGGATGATAATTTATATAAAGAGGCATTACTCAGGCTCGATAATGCCTCTACTCTCGCTTCTCTTGATCCAGAAGCAGTTGAAAAGTTAAAACATGCGAAAGCATGCCTTGAGGTGGCGATACCAGTACGAATGGACGATGGGCAATTAAAAATATTTACCGGTTATCGTGTCCATCATAATTCTATACGGGGCCCCACTAAAGGAGGCATTCGCTTCCATCCAGAAGTGAGTCTTTCTGAAATAAAAGCTTTAGCTTTCTGGATGACCATTAAGTGTGCTGTAGTTGGTATACCTTTTGGTGGCGCAAAAGGTGGCGTTATTGTTCATCCGAAACAATTATCACGCCTTGAATTAGAAAGATTAAGCCGAAGTTACATTACATCCATAGCAGATTTTATTGGACCTGATTTAGATATTCCTGCCCCTGATATGTATACAAACGCTATGATTATGGGATGGATGATGGATGAATACTCTAAAATTGTCCGTCAAGCAACACCGGCTGTAATTACAGGGAAACCTTTACCGTTGGGTGGAAGCCAGGGCCGGGAAAATGCTACAGGTTTAGGTGCTTATTATTGTATTAAAGAACTGGAAAAAATAAAAAAATGGCATCCTCAAAAAATGCGCGTAGCTATTCAAGGTTTTGGAAACGCCGCACAACCTTTAGCGCAATTGTTACATCAAGATGGTTATAAACTTGTAGCAGTGAGTGATTCCAGAGGTGGTATATACCGGGCACAAGGCTTTGATATTTCAAGTATTATTTATGCAAAAAACAAATTTGAACAGGTCCAAGCCGTCTACTGTGAAGATTCAGTTTGCCAAATGGTTAAAGCAACTCAGATAACTAATGAAGAACTTTTAGAATTAAAGGTTGATATTTTAATTTTGGCGGCACTGGAAAACCAAATAACTAAAGAAAATGCGGAAAGGATAAAAGCACCTATCATTATTGAGGTTGCTAATGGACCTACTACAGCAGATGCCGATGATATTCTAAAGAGAAAAGATATTCTCGTCGTGCCTGACGTTTTAGCTAATGCAGGCGGGGTAACGGTAAGTTATTTTGAATGGGTTCAGAATAAATCAGGTTACTATTGGACCTTAGCACAGGTCCAAAGACGTTTGCGGGCTATCATATCAAGAGAATTTAACAAAGTTTTTGAGTTACAGGAAGCTTATCAAGTTGACCAGCGTACTGCTGCTTATATTCATGCATTAAATCGACAGGCGGAAGCTGTCGCAGCCCAAGGGACTCATGATTATTTTTCCGAGTCTTATTGAAAAAATCTATTTCTGGATACTCTATGAAACGTTGACTAAAATATGCGCGTGCTCATGTATTAATTTGGTACTATCTACTTCTCTAAAAAATCATTATTAGGGATTGTTTTAACTGCAAAGGTCGCGTTTTTATTTGCAAGAAAATATGACTGCGTAATTGATGATAGGCTCCGTTTCGATTTAATACAGCTTGTACGGATTGGAGTTAGATTACATTACTAATGTAATCTAACAAATAATCACTCATGAAAACCGCATTTATATCCCATAATACAAGTTGGGACTCTACACCAATTGAGGGGCACTCAGATTTAACAGCACAGCACCCTGACACGAGTTCTGTAATTGGGAAAGACCCCGATATAATTTGTAACCGATGTCTTCGGAATAGACCACGGTTTTGTAAAGCAGTTATAATTGGCCTTGGGCAGTGAAAGCAGTGTAGATCAATTGAATTTATTTTTTTAATGCAATCGCTATGTCAAAGACATAGCTTTGATCGGTAAAAATTCATAATTGACTAGGTTTGGAAATCAGGTGAAAATCAGAATGTATTTGACGACTTTAAGCGGGGGTGGTCTGTAAGAAACCAGGGATGGAAAGATTGAGTAATCACTATGCCTGAAATACCTATAGAAATAGTTAACCTTTCTGGAAATGCTGGCTTTAGAGAAGGGATTATCAATGGAAATATTGAAGGCTCCATTAGAGCAGGTGTGACAGTTAGCGCCCATCTCTGTCACGGCATCAATTTAGGCCTGGATGGAGAGATAATAGGTCAAATCCTGGGCAACATGGATGTTCTTTTCATCGGAGCACAGGCCAAAGGGAATGTTTCTGCTGCTGCCGGTGCAAGGGCTCTGGTCCGGTTGGAACCCAATCTCCTGGAAAAGCTGGGACTATCAATTTACCTTGGAGCTTACGCCAGGGCGATGGCGTCTGGAAGTCTTGCCATTTACCTGACCCCAGAGTTTTTCTCACAGCAGATTCAAAATCACCTGGATGATTTTACCGCAGATATTTTTCTCATATTTTTGGAAGAAGTCAAAGCAGAAGTGGGGGTGTGGGGGCGAATTGCCTTTTCTGCAATGGCAGAGGGAAATGTCAACATCGTTTGTGATATTAAAAAACTCAGTGCTGGATTTGAGATCTCTGGCGGGTATAAATACGGGCTTAAGGCAGGAGCTGGATATGACTTCTATTGTGATGCGGGCTTTAAAGATTTGCGCAGAGCGGTTAATCGGTCATCCATTCGGGTCAGTTCAGAAATTAAAAAGTATATTCTCAAATCCGATATCTCTAATAAATACCTGCTTGCAGAATGTTTCGATTTCAGCTTTCCCTTACTGGTATTGATATCCTACGATCTCGGTCACAAAAGTGTGGAACGCGGAGAGTTTATCAGTAAACAAGACGTTGCCGGAGTTGTGTTTACCAATTTTATCGCTAACCTCCAGCGTTATGCGGTTGATAAGATAATTGAATCGGCAGTCAGCAGTCTTACCAATGAATTTTCTAAGATCTATTACAAAGTTTTTAACATCCAGCTTGGCGATCCTGAGAAAGCGGATCTGGAAGAGTCCATAAATCGCCTAGTCGATACTCTGCGCAAAGATGACCTGCGACTGACAGACTTAAACGTGTTCATCACTGAAGCGTTCAATATCATAGATATTTTGGACAGTGGCGCATTGGATGGCTTCAAAAGACCGCTGACTCTATTTTGGGCAAGTAGTGTTATCGGGTTTGAGATCAAACAACTTCTGAGCCTTTACTCAACTGAAATCGGAATTGGCTCTACGATAGTCGGTGAAGCGAGAACATCCATACAGTACTCAAATCTTCCATCAGCCCCCGAATTCATAAAAGAAGAAATCAGTTTGACGCTCAATGAAAGCGTTATCGAAGTGGATATCAGTCTCGCAGTAGATTATTTGGTGGAAGTGGGAATAGCTAATGTAGCAAATCAAATCTTTCCTGAACTGGAGGATTTCAAACAGTATTTCGAATCCAATTTCGACCTTACTTTTGGGGAAATTTTCGAAGATGCATTACGCGGCTTAAAAGGAGAAGGTAATCTTTCTACTTATCATTCTTATCAGGCAATTAAGGGCTTGGTCAAAACCCAATTCGTCGAACAGTTGATCATGGGTGAACTGCTTCCTCAAATTACCAATGATATTGGCAATGAGTATTTATATCAATATACCGAGGAAGTCATCCGTCCTTCAATTTACCTGTTTTCTGAATTTGTTTTTAAAAAACTGGACAATTTCCTCATCGAGGACCTGAATGGTATAACTAACCTGCCACAATTTGTGAATGGCATATCATCAGGCTGTGGCGTAGTGGTTTATACTGTGCTTGCCAGAAATATTGCGTTTTTTGATCAGATTATAAACGACTTTATCCTGGATTATACCTATCAGGGTTTTGATTATATGGGAACCCGTTTGAACAATCCGCAGGATCCCTTCTTTATCCATTGCAAGAATTTATTCTCACAAACCTTTCCGAACTTATCTAATCTCAATGATCATGTGGAAGCATTACGCCAATTGTTGCTGGACCTGACCTACGCGTTTAAGGAAATAAGCGGCCCGACCATTTTTACCTCAGAGCGTAGAAACACTATGCGGGTATTAAAAAGAGATATTTTGTTATCCACGGCGGGAAGTATCGATTATTCAGAATCCCCTGATCCTTATATCGAAAAGCTGCTGGATTGCGGCTTTATTCCAAACATTGAGCTGGTCAGAGAATTAGGCAATCTTTTGCTCAAAATCAATGTGGAAGCATTCAGCGTTTTCATCGAAAAGGTGATACCGGCACTTGGAGATTTTTTCCTAACACTGAGTCTGCCTGCTCTGACTAAACTCAAATCCGACCTCCTGTCCTATATAAAACAATTATCTTTCGCGGCAAAAAAGGCCTTGGATGCATACAATCAATTGAGTGATTACATAGATGATTATATCATAGACATATTGATCGGAATTGACACTCTGATTGACGATTTTAAAACCGCATTCGAGGAACACCCGGACACCTGGGCGGAATTGATCAAAGCCAATATTCATTATCACCATGTCGAATCGATCAAACAATCCATTCCAGCTGGAGCAACAAGGGATGGAGCCATCCTAACGTTCGAGAATACGGTTTGGCCGGTGGAGTCTGCAATTCTGGACACTGCCATTACGGCCGGAAGCACCACCTTAAAAACTTCTGTCAATACAATGGCAGAGAACGTGGATGAGAGTACAGATATCGCGGAGGAAATGATCGCTTTGAAACAAACCGTTGAAGATGCCATTATTGATGGTCTCATTGGCTTTGTTTTAAAACCCATTGACGAAACGGCTACTGAGCTGCTAAACGCATTGATTCCTGAATCGATGTTGATCAAAATTGAGGAATACCTGATCGCACGCAGGGATAAAAAAGAGCTGGAAAGACAGCAACTGAATCATGAACAAGAACTGGCTTTTCTAGAAGCAGAAAAGAACAAAACCAAAGCTAAATACGACAGAAATAACTTTAACCCCTTGGTGGAACTTGAAGTGAGTGATCCAGTAAGAGGATTTCCGTTTATTTACCCCAAGGAGATCACACTGCGTATGAGATTAAAAAATGGAAACCACGATATGGTATCCGATCCGTCCTCGAGGAGAATACAAGTCACGCTCAACTCCGTTCCAATCACACTAAGCGCTTCGAATTGGTCCCAATTGGGCAATGACATGGTATTGGAGAAAATACTGGATGAAACTGAAGACGGATTGAATATCCTGGAAGTGAGCTGGATCAAAGCAGACGGTAGTGAGGGCACCATACGAGAAACCATTCCATTTGTTGTTAATGCAGAAGCCCATTATAAGAGGGCTAATTTTGACGTGTCGATTGAAAGTGATCCTGCGGGACCTGATGTAGAGGCAGAGCATGTGGCGTTTATTTATAGGGGCAGTTCAGATCTGGAGGTGCAAGGATGGCTGCTACAGGATAAAGCCGGCCACAAATATGTTCTACCTCAATTTACTCTGCGCCCGGATGATCATTTGAGAATCTATACCGGAGGCAACATTAACCTTAATAAAATTAACAAGACCCGTAAGAATAAGCTGCTCTTCATGGGCAGGAAAAAAGCAGTGTGGAATAATGAAGGAGATACAATGTACCTGACAGACAAGGACAATGTATTAATATATCAATACGCATATTTACCGGAATAATCGAACATTATGGTTGCCACTAATCCATTTGCAGAATTGATGGAATTGCTGCAAAAACTTTTGGATACGATCGGTATGGCTGATGAGCCATCTGAAGAAAGCCGGATTCTCTTTGAAATGCTGGAGAATGCCCTGAATAATAACCTTCTCAATGATTTTCTGGAAGCCGCCAGTCAGTCTGGAAAAACCCTGGATGACATTTTAAGATCAGTCATTATTGCTCACTCCCGTCAGTTATTGGAAGATTTAGTAAGGAAATGGATAGAATTAGAAAAGCCGATAAGCGAATTTTTACAAGCAGTAAAGGACGTTCATCAGGAGGCATTGGATGAAGTATGTAACTATATGATTAGTTTCGTCGCCCGGAAAATGACTGCTGCCGAGATCGCTACCGCTCAGTTGATTTTTGGTTCCTCGCTGGAATATGACACGATTTACTTTTCTGAAGTGGGGACGGCAAATGCGATCATTTTCGGCGTCCAGGATTTTTTCACCAACAACCCAAGCTCCAGGCCATTTGTCACGTTCAAGCTTGTCAATCATGATCTGGATGACGGCCCAATGACTGATCGGACGATGATCCATGAGCTAACCCATGTCTGGCAATACCAGGAAGCTGGTCCGATATATATGATACAGGCTATTCATGCTCAAACATTGGGAGCTGGATACAATTACGGATACACGACGGGTTCAGGCGCTACTGGTTATATCAATGGTGACGGCGCAGGCCCCGACCTGACGCAAGCGATCACTAATAATCCTGGATTGACTCCTGCTGAGGTGTTTGAATTATTCAATCGAGAACAACAGGCTCAGATCATTATGCATTACTACCAGAGAAAGTATGTTGAATCCCCACCTTTAAATGTGGGGCCGTGGCAACCCTTTCAAAATGTTGTATTCACACCGCTCTAAAAAAAGAGGATTAACTCAACATGCATGTCGTAAAGTAATTCCTACATTCTTGGATATGCTTGTTGAATTGAAGCAGAGCGCATTTAAAGCATTAGCCTCGTTAGGAAAAACACTAGATGCCTGGAAAGATGAGGTCGCCAGAATGTGGCGGTTTAGTAAATCTAATGGAATAACAGAAGGGTTCCATCGCAAAATGAAACTCATTCAGCGAAGAGCTTATGGTTTTAGAAATTTTGAAAATTACAGGGTGCGTGTTAAGGTGCTCTGCGGGTGATTATAGCTGCCCCCTTAAATGGGAAAGAGCCGAAAGAGCCCATTAAATTGGCGCGCTTGGAGGGACTCGAACCCCCGACACCTTGGTTCGAAGCCCGGTAATTGAAAATTAAATCATTGAATTTATTATATAATTAAATGTCACCACCCACTACAATTGCAGTACAGTGCATAACAGCACTGTACTGATCCCCACAAAATCCCCACAGTCAAAATTAGCAAGAGTAGTCGAATAAAAAGGCCGACGTCATTTGTCAGTGGTACCCGAGGCTGTATTTTAAAGCCTAATCGGATTTTCTATTAGGCATTAGGTTTTTATCGGTCAAAAAAGAATGATTTATGATCCTGTACAGTGACTCCATCACTGTTCGACTAAGCGTTTGGTGATACAACAAATACACTTTTGGTAAAAGCTTCATCTGAATCCAATGGACCTCCGCTGATTGAACTCTTGCTAAGTGTAATTTCCTTTAAAATTGATGATCACATATCCTTTTTGACCATCGCTGTTTTCGATTGTTAGTGTAAATTATTTCACAATCAGTTTTACAGTAACAATAATTCGCGATGGTTTAATTTATCTGCTAGTCTAAAATTATATGTTGTAATCATATGGAGATGATCATGAATCAGGACTATTTACAGAATTGGACTAGGATGGCAGGTGAAATGCAAAAACCATTTCAAGAAATGCTGGCGCTTAATGTTAAAACATTACAAGGCTTAAAGTATTTAACGCTTGAAGAAATGTCCTCTGTGAAACAGCCTGGAGAATTACTGGATAAACAGGTTAAGCTTATGATGGAAAATAGTCATATGATTCTAGATTATGTAACAAAATCATTTCAACTTTTTGAATATGCTCTTTTATCGCACTCAAAACAATTTAAAGAAAATGCCGTTCAATCAATTAAAAACTCAGGTGCTGAGCCGTCTAAAAATCGGAAGACTGTCTCTGAAATAATAACGAAAACGGTGAAACCTTCAGAGCGTAAGAAAACTGCAAATAAAAATAAAATTGCTGTGACTAAGAATACCTTGATGAAATCAAAAGATAAAACCGCATCCAATAGGATACCCATACAAAATAAAGTTAAGCCAGAACAAAAAACAATGGAGTCTACGCGTAAACAGGATGTATCTGCTCGCAAAAGCGCTTTGCCAGAAAGCAAGAAAGATATACCCGCGCGCAAAACGGTCCTGTCAGAGAGGCAAAAGGTTATCTCAATAAATAAACCTATCATTTCGAGCGAGAGACAAAAAGATGCGCCAGTGCTCAGTAAGGCTATTTCTGATAAAAAGGAAGATAGGCTAAAAACCAGGATGACGAAATTAGAGCGTAAGATGGGAATGCCAGAACCAGGAAAGGGTTTATTATTAAATGAGATGAGTATACTGGATGACTCAACGAGTAATCTACCTGTCATTCAGAATAGTATATCTGAGCATCATACAAGTCAGTCCGAGCATCCCTTAACCGAGCAGGAAGGTAAGGGGAAAAATCCTTTTAAACAGTAAATAGCAAAAGATGCATAGGGTTTGTTGATCTCATTGGTTTCACAAATTTTGTTGTTTTGATACTCATTTTAATTGGTGTGTTGCCAACATGGGGCCATAGTAGAGAGTGGGGGTATGGTCCATCAGGAATTATAGGGACTATTTTAATAATTTTTTTAATCCTATCTTTGTTAGGTCGTGTATAGTTTGAGTCAAGAAGCCATAACTATGGCAACGAATCAAAAATATCCTATTTTTGGTAACCTTTATTTTGAGGCAACTCACCAATCGATGCGAAACTCAGATACAGAATTAAGTTGCTATATTATAGTTAAGACAAAAATGAAACCCACTCCCTAAGACAACTAAAACATGAAAGACTTCATGATATCCAAAGACTTTAGGAAAGGGATCCGGCCACTTAAAAGCATAGATCAAGGCCCCTAGTGTATAGGTAACTCCTCCTATGACTAAGAACTGGATATTTGTTGTGTCTAGCGAAGACTTAATTTCAGGAAAATAGAGAATGCCAATCCAACCCGTTGTAACATAAAGAAGCGCTCTAACCCATTTGGGTACGTGAGTCCATATGGTAGTCGTTAAAAGTCCAATTAGTGCAACTAGCCAAAAGACGGATAAAAGCTGCAATCCAGATGCGTTCTTTAACTTAAGTAGGCAAATGGGAGTTGCTGATCCTGCGATTAAAATAAAAATAGCGGCATGATCAATGCGTCTCAGTAATAAATATTTTTGCCGAGTCCACATGCGGGTATGATAAAGCGCGCTCACACCATATTGTCCAATAAGACTTACACTATATATAATACTGGCAACAATGGCATAATCCCCTTTGCTATAAAGGACTAGTATAGTGCATGCACAAAGAGCGATAAAAAATGCTGCTAGATGTATGTATCCACGTGCAAGAGGTTTCATACTTAATAGTCTACAACTTATTTAAATTTTTAAGCAAGGGCTTGAGGGACTGCTCCCAAAAATAAATCCAAATTCTCTTTAATTCTAAAGACAAAGAAAAAATAGAGTCACTACTCCATCATTTATCCAGACATGGAAAGGAAAATACTATGGGCTTCACCTAATGGGGCTAACCTTCAACGCAAAGTTACGAAGAATCAAATAGTAGTCTAGAATTAATGAAAGCTCGTTTAAGTTAATAACATCAATCCATCGTTAATACTAGGAGAAATATAATGAAGAAAATGGAATGTTCGAAGATCACCTGTCTCTGGACGCTTCGCTTTGAAGTGCTAGGTGTTATCCTATTGGTTATCGCAACCGGTTTAACTATCTCTACCCACAGTAGTCTTGGAATAGTCGCATTATTTGCTGCAGGAGTTGTTTTATGTCTGTTTAATAAGCTGTGTTGTTATGTTTGCCCATCAAAACACTTATCTTGCCCTGTTTGTGATATGCCTCATTCTTATCACTCAGAAGAACCTGAACAAACACAGGAAAAAGGAGAGAGCGAAGCAAAACAAGCCATGGATAATGAGGGAGGAAATCAAGCTAATAGGACAAAATAATCTTTTCATAGAAAAGTGCTTTTAATTGCAGCGAAATATTTATAGTAGTATCACCTTTCATTTTCATAAAATTACGGCATATAAAACCAACCGATCTAAATGGGAGCAATTATCAGCTATAATTTACTAAGGTGTTTGTAGTTTAATGATTAAATTGAAAATGCGGCTTCTGGTTAACAAACAAGGAGTATAAAATGCCTATTGGAGTTTTGTTTTGGGTTCTGATGTTCGTTTGGTTACTTTTCGGATTATATTGGCATCGAACTGAGTTTTCTCGTGGCAACTATGGTATCGTCGGCGGCAATATATTGTTATTCATTTTATTAGCCATAATAGGCTGGAAAGTTTTTGGCCCCATACTTCATTAGCTCTTGCTCTAAGAGTTCAGTGATGAGATACGACGAAGAAAATGCCTTATCAATTAAGGATTTTGTAATCCTTAACGGAGTAGCTTATCCATGATTTGAAACATGCTTTTAGACGAAGACTTCGAGCCGCTGGTGTTAGTTATGAGGATAGGCAGGATTTGTTAGGACATCGTTCTGGCAGGATCACCACTCATTATTCTCAAGCAGAATTAAGTAATCTATTGGACGCTCGAATTTAATTATCCAAGCCGAAGTGAGTAAAGAGCTTAAGTAAAAAAGGTGAGGTCCATACAATCCCCACAGTGTGGAATTAGAGCAATAGTCTAATTTAAAAAAAGATTCATGCCCCCGGAAATGGGGAAGAGCCTATAATTTGTAACCGATGTCTTCGGAATAGACCGATTTTAAATGGCGCGCTCGGAGGGACTCGAACCCCCGACACCTTGGTTCGAAGCCAAGTACTCTATCCAGCTGAGCTACGAGCGCAATGGGGTATAGATTTAATATTTTGCCGCTTGCTTTCTGGTTAATATTTGATTAGTTACCAGATTGGTGGGCCGTATAGGATTCGAACCTATGACACAGAGGTTAAAAGCCTCCTGCTCTACCACCTGAGCTAACGGCCCGCAGGACAAAATATTTTTTAAAACTGTACTCTAAAACTGGTGGGCCGTATAGGATTCGAACCTATGACACAGAGGTTAAAAGCCTCCTGCTCTACCACCTGAGCTAACGGCCCTAAAGAGGCTGGAATAATACCGGATTAGCACAGAATTTCAAGTCTTTTTATGATGTTTCTATTATTTTTGTCATTTTTAAGGGCACAAATGCTTTTTTTATACAAATTGACGCTTTATAAAAAATAAAATTCTTGAGTTAATTGGGTTTGAAAATAAAGATCTTTTTCTGTAGCCAGAATAGTCCAGCTTTGTATTTTTAGTTTATCAGCAAGAATTGCACCCTTGTCTGCTGAAGTAATAAGCAGTAAAACATCTGCACCTAAAGCCCCACAACCCTTGATTGCCAATATCTCCGGATATTGTTTAAACTCACTGATAAATTTTAAACTGTGTTCTGCTACCAAATTTAACTCTGCTAATTTTTGATGATAGCTATTAATGGCGGTAATCAATTTTTTGGAATCAATCTTTTCAAATGCTTGTTTTGCTTCATCTACTAAAAAAGATAAATAATCGATTTGATCTGGAAGGGCAGAGTCTTGTAAATGATGGTGAGTAGCAAGTTTCATCCCGGTATGGATGAGGAAAAACGACAAATCTTTAAAGGGCCAATTATAAGACTTTATCGTTTTTTGTTGTTTATTTATGTACACACATCCTTGTTGTGACTGTGCTATGACATCATATCCACTAGGCCTCAAGCCTTTTCCGAACCATGATGATTTATAATAAGCACTTAGCATTTTATTTAAATCAGGCAGTGTGTTATTTACGAAGCAACCCGCTAAATAGCTTGCTAAAAATTGTGCACTGGAGGCGCCTAATCCTCCACGGCCTGCATAAGGATCATGCCATAAAAGACCTTGCCCAGAGTTTTGTTGTAACCACCAAAGTCCAGCTGGGGATTCAGGGTGAATTCCAGCCAACTTTTCTTGAGTTGTTAATGTAAGCTCAAAACAGGGAGCAGTCATTAGAAGCAGTGCAGATGCTTCAGCTAAAGCAGCGTATTCACCCAGTAAAAAGGTTTTTGCGGGAATTGACCATTTCATACAGCAATCGGTGTTTGTCTGATTTTAGCTAATAAATCATGAGCATTGTTAAGACTAATTCTTTTATGTAAATCCAACCATTTTTGTAAATGCTCTTTAAGTACCGGCATTTCATTTTCATTGGCACCTGCTGCCAAAAGCAGATTATCAATGTGTAATTTCATATGGCCCTGAATAATACCTTCAGTACATAATGCCTTAATTGCACCCAAATTTTGTACCAGGCCTACTGCAGCAATGACTTGAGCTAATTGATTGGCTGAAGAAATATTCATCATGCGTAAACACATTTTTGCAGTAGGGTGCAATGAAGTAACACCGCCTATAGTTCCTACAATAATCGGTGCGGTAAGTTGTCCTGTGAGTATTCCATCGTGATAGCGCCAACGTGTAATGGCTTGATACTGTCCTTGGCGAGCGGCATAGGCATGTACCCCTGCTTCAACTGCACGCCAGTCATTTCCAGTTGCGATTAAAACAGGATCAATGCCATTCATTACCCCTTTGTTATGGGTGGCAGCTCGATAAGGATCCATTTCTGCAAAGAGCGATGCTTCTTGTAGTTTTTGGCCTAGTTCAGAATCAATAGTATGGATCGTCACTTGAGCGGTTGTTAACTTTTGATCATTTAGATTTGACAAAATACACATGGTGACTTCTTCACCAGTTAACTGTTCTATAGGTGTTTTTAAGTATTCAAGAACCTGATTAATAATATTGGCTCCCATGGCGTCACAGCTATTCATAGTTAAATGAATTACGGCCATGTCCTGATTATCCTCTCTTTTGAGCTGACGTAATTGCAAATCCATGACGCCACCACCGCGTTTTACCATGTTATCTGCAACATCTTTATTAGCCTTATTAATCAGATAGGTTCGATTTTCATAAAAAATCTGAGAAAATTTAGAAAAATCTTTAACTTTTGCTAATTGAATTTGGCCCAAAATGCATTCGCCTTGAACCCAGGTTTTTATTTCGCCACATTGTCTGATCCATTTAGCAGATTTAGATAAGGCCGCGATGATGGATGTTTCTTCAACAGCCATTGGGATAACATAGTCTTGACCATTGATATTGAAATTCGTTGCTACGCCTAAAGGAAGCTGAAAATAGCCGATTACATTTTCAATGAGTTTATCTGCTAAATTTAGATCCTTTATGCCACCGCTTTTAAGAAAAGAAATATCTTCAGGGGTTATTGCTCCAAGAGCTAACAAACGCTTAAAACGTTCTTCTCGAGAGAGTTTGGAAAACCCGCGGAATAGCTCATCTGTATTAGAAGATAAAGGCATGCTTTCTCCTTTGAGTAGCCGGCATTGACGCAAGTTTTGTAATGCCATGTTTGCGTTGTTCAAATTGGCTGTAATTTTCTTGCATACCTGATTTTAGTTTCTTGAAAAAAATGAAAGCAATTTTATCATAAAATAGAGAAGCAAACTACCTGAAAATCATAGGTATAATATGATTTTGTTTTATTAGACTCCTTCAAAAACTCTACAACAGGGTAGAATTGCTTTGTCGATGCGGTGCCCGAATCCTCATGTACTGAGATGCACATCCCGGTTCTGCGCGCCACGTCTTCTCGCGGGTCTCTCTGTAGGGAGGTTCCGAATAAGTCTATTTGTCTAAGCTGTCTCCGCATTATTAAAGTGCGGAGGTCTTCTGTAAAGGAATATTCAATCCGGTAAATGATATTAAATTTATCATCATAATCAGTATTTTTTATCTGCTTCATCAATGTATAAATTGTTTAATGTGGAAAGGCATATCCTTTGTCATATAAGTATGCGCTGTTTTTGGTTTTTATGATTCACTAATAATCTAATGATGTTTTTTTGGATCAGGCGATTGTTTTTTAATTTAAATTCCCTGGAGTTTTTTTAACATGAAGTGTAAATTAAGAGCACTTTAATTTGGACTTCATGTGTTAGGAGATGTCATGGGAAAAGATGCTAAGGAAAAAAAAGCTTTTGAATCCGCCTCAAGTATGAGAACAACATACATTGAGCAATTGCAGAAATGTAAATCTGCTGCCCAATTTGAAACTTTTTCAAGTAGATATGAAGAGAAAAAGAGAAAAAATCCTAAGCCTGCTAATTTAACTCCACATCATAACGGAGTTATTCGTGGATTAGATCTACAGATCCAGCAATTAACCGAAGAATTAAATAATAAATTTTATCCAAAAACACCAATTCAATCATTACCAAGAGTTGAAGAAACAGTAAAAAGAGACCCAACGGCCTCATTATCTGAAGCACGCGTTTTAGATGAGTTGTCTCATATTGAAGAGCAGGAGTTAGGCGCTCAAGCCAAAGTTGTTGCAAAAAAAGAGAAAAGTACTTCCCTTACTCAAATTAAAACTGCTGAGGAATCTCCTAAAAATGAGGTGGGAGGGAAGAGGACTCACTCTGTAACAAAGCAAAGTGTGTCCTTTGGAATTCCTGTTGATGATAAAGATAAACCAAAATCCAGGCATGTCACTTGGAATGAAAACCAGCTTCGGGAAAACCAGCATCAGGAGCATGGGGATTCGAGATCAATAAGACATAGAACCAGACAAGTCTCTGAGGTTAAAGACAAATTAAAGACGCTTCATACAAAACAGACAAAATATGACGGGAAGGCTAAAGAGTTTCATAGGAAGAAGGACCAAGAAGGAGAAGTTAAATATCGAAAAGCTGCAAAAGCTGCGGGAAACATTCATTCTCAGATATCCCGATTGGTTGATCAGTACATTCGAGATGGGGATTTAGACGCGTTTAAATTAAATAGCCAAAAAATTCTAGGTGATGAGAAGAATGATGATGTGAAAACATTACGGGCATACCGTGGTTGGTGGGAAAAATTCTTAGACGATTTGGTTGAACTTATAAATTCAGGGCTTACTCGTATGGGTTCTTCAATGCGTGTGCATGAATTATCGATATTTAAACCTGCAACAACCGATGGGGGACACAAAATTAACGATCTAAGTAACGCAATTAGTTCCGTAAAAGCAACCCTTTAATCATTTACAAGAAATAAGTAGTCTGGGTTTGTTCTGCACTCAGACTATATTTTTACCCTACCCGAATATCTTGTTATTGTGTTACCATGTTTTATTGTTTTTTGTTCTTCTAGAATAGTCATATTATTCTTGAGATTATTTTTCAATACACAACACTATGGTACCAAATAGCGCGCAAATCACTTACGATAAGAAACGTGCCAGATTTCACTGTACGGGTGCCTGGTCTGTTTTAAAAATTGAGAATTTATTAGCTCGATTCAATGTAGATGAGCTGCCTAAAACTCAAAAAGTGACTATTAGCGGCAAGGATATCAGTCATTTTGACAGTGCAGGAGCTTTGGCCCTCATTAAATGTATTGACACGCTTGAAGAACGAAAAAATCAGGTTGAACTCACCGATTTTACCGAAACACAACAGCAACTGGTCGATTTAATAAAATCAAAAAAAGACATATTAGGTTATCAAATTCCTTCCCCACCTAAAGAAAATGTGTTTTACCAATTGGGGAAAGAATCTGAGAGCAAATTTCGTCAGGTAGATGGTCTTCTCGCTTTAGTGGGTGATTTGTCTACTAAAATATTTAAAGCATTTGGCAATTGGCGCCGCTTTCAATTACCCAGTATTATTTCAAATATTCACGCTACAGGCGTGACTGCTTTGCCTATTCTGGCTTTGCTTTCTTTTCTAATTGGTGTGGTTTTGGCTTATCAAATGGGATTGCAATTGCAAACATATGGAGCCAATAGCTTTATTGCCTATTTATCTGGAATGGCTATTTTTCGTGAATTTGCACCGTTAATGACAGCAATTATTGTTGCTGGACGAACGAGTTCCGCATTTACAGCGCAAATTGGCAGTATGAAACTCAATGAAGAGGTCGATGCGCTATTAACGATGGGGCTTTCTCCCACTGAATTATTAGTGCTTCCTAAAGTTCTGGGGTTATTGATCGCATTCCCTTTATTGATTTTTTGGTCTGATCTTTTTAGTATCTTAGGTGCAATGATCATGTCCAATAACATGCTGGGCATTAGTTTTGTTGATTTTTTACAACGATTAAGAGACTCTGTTGGAATTTCACAGTTGAATTTAGGTCTTTATAAAGCACCAGCATTTGCATTGTTAATCAGTTTGGTTGGTTGTTATCAGGGGTTTAGGGTTGAAGCCGGTACGGAAAAAAATATTGGAAGCCAAACGACCAGAAGTGTAGTGCAAGCACTATTTCTAATTATTATTGCTGATGCAATTTATTCAGTTATTTATAGCCGGATGCATTTATAGATGAGCGAACCCATTATCGAAATTAAAGGGCTAAAGAATCGTCTCGGAGGTCAATGGGTACACTCCGATGTGAATTTGACTGTAGAAAAAGGAGAAATCCTAGCTATTATTGGTGGTTCTGGGAGTGGAAAAACGACGATATTACGCAGCTTACTGATGTTACTGAAGCCTACGGCAGGTTATATTAAGATATTTGGAAAAGACATTAGTAATCTTGATGCGGAACAATCGTTTTTGCTTCGTCGGCGATGGGGAATGCTTTTTCAGCATAGTGCATTATTTTCATCAATGAATGTGTTGGAAAATGTCATGTTTCCTATGCGAGAATTTACTAATCTGGATTATGAATTTATGTATGAGCTGGCTTTGCTAAAAGTCACTTTAGTAGGCTTGCCCAAAGAAGCTGCGGGTAAATTACCTTCGGAATTGAGTGGTGGAATGCAAAGAAGAGCCGCTGCAGCGCGTGCAATTGCAATGGATCCAGAATTGTTGTTTTTGGATGAGCCAACTACAGGTTTAGATCCACTGAGTGCACGGCTTTTTGATGAGCTGATTGTTTTTTTAAGAGATTCTTTAAAGCTCACTATAGTTATGGTGAGTCATGATATAGAATCTTTAAAACGCACTACAGATCGAGTAGCCTTTATCGGCGATGGAAAAATCTTAAGTGTTGAGCCGATTGATGATTTAATGAAGAATAAGAATAAAATAATTGCGGGTTATTTTAGTAAAATGTAACCTGGGCAATAACTGGAGACAGAATACTTGGAAGCGAAAACCAATTACACCATAGTAGGTGTAGTCGTACTTATATTACTGGTAGGGCTGCTGGCTGCAATGTTATGGTTATCCGTTGGTTTTAATCAAAAAAAATATACTACCTACACCGTTTATATGCATGAAGCAGCTTCTGGCCTGACCAAAGATGCTCCGGTAAAATTCAATGGAGTGCAAGTTGGATATGTAAAAGAAATACAATTGAATCAAAGCGATCCGAGGCAAGTTGAAATTTTGTTAAATATCGAAGATGGAACGCCCGTTACGACCAGTACTTATGCCACTTTAAATTCACAAGGAATTACCGGCGTCACTTATATTGGTTTGAGCGCAAGTACTTCTGATCTGACGCCAATTCCCCAAATGCCTGGTGAACCATTTCCTGTTATTCCTTCAAAACCTTCTGTATTTACTCAATTGGATAGCATTTTAAAAAAGGTTTCTGAAGATGTAGGTTCTGTAAGTGATGAAGCAAAACGTATATTTAATGAAGAAAATGCAAAACATGTACGCCATATCTTAACTAATATTGACCATTTTTCTAAAAACCTTGCCAAAACAAGCCGTGATTTTCCGCATATGCTTGACGAATTAAGGGTGGGAATATCTAAATTTAATACTATGGCGGAAAGTTTGAGTCAAGCTGGGAGCAGTGTATCAAAAACTATGGGTACAGGAAAAAATGCCATAGATAAAATTTCCGAGGAAGCGCTGCCACCTGTCGTAATCTTGCTGCGGCGATTGAATACAATTTCTGCAAATTTGGAAAAGGTGAGTAGGGAAATGCGTCAAAACCCTGCTGTGGTTATTCGTGGAACTAAGCCACCAAAGCCTGGGCCTGGAGAATAAAGATGAAAAAGTTGATTGTACTTCTTATGGGTTTAAGCGCAGCAGTACTAAGTGCCTGCTCACCAGTTAAAGTCTCTGTAAAAAATCAATATCAATTAAGTGCGTACAGTACCAAACAGTTGACTAAAAAACCCATAGCTATGACTTTGTTGGTGACTCTGCCTGATGCTGCTGCGGGGTATCAAACAGAACAGATGCTTTATATTAAAAAACCATATGGATTGGAGCCTTTTGTAAAAAATGCATGGGTAAATCCGCCTGCAGATATGCTTTATCCTTTAATTCTGCAAAGCTTACAACGGACAAATCTTTTTGAAGCAGTTACCTCCAATGCTTATACTTTAGGTGCGACTTATCGATTAGATACTCAATTACTTTCTTTACAACAAAACTTTCTTAAAAAACCGAGCGTTCTTGAGTTTTCAGCCAAAGTTGTTTTAACTCATGTTAGTGATAATAACGTCTTAGCTTCAAAAATTATTACTTTACGGATCCCATGCCCCAGTGATACACCTTATGGTGGGGTGATCGCGGCTAATAAAGCAACCCAGCAGTTTACCGCGAATCTTGCTCATTTTGTGGGATCTCACGTTAAACCCTAATGAATGATCCTTCCAATTAAAACGCTCGGGTGCAATGAAGTGGGACCAGGAAAAACTATAAACAGCCAGGTTCCGATCGTAGATGGAATGACTTACGATGATTAATAGTACTGTAGCCAAAAAATAAAAAGAATTGTACAATGTGCCCCCATGAACCCTGCATGGGTATTTCGAAGTTTATTAATAATAAAAAGAACGAAGGAGATTGAGGATGAAAGCCGGATCATTAAGTAAATTAGGTCTGCTTGTGGCGAGTGCCGTTTTCGTTGTTGCTTGTTCTAAAGCACCAGGTAGTGCTGAAGGAGGAGTAGGCGTGAGCGAAGCTGAGGCCCAAGGTCTAGGACAATTCACTCATTTTGCTGGTCAAGAGCCAGGCGAATCTTATACAACTAAGGCACCCCATAATCAATTGTATTTGTTCTCTTATGATGACAGTAATTTGGCTCCTAAATATTTACCATCGATTAATGCTCAGGCAGAGTATTTGAAGACACATCCAGGTGCCCATGTATTAATAGCTGGACATACAGATGAGCGTGGTAGCCGTGAATATAACGTAGCTCTTGGCGAGCGTCGTGCAAATACTGTAGCTGATATTTTACGTATGGCTGGTGTTAACAGACAACAAATGCGCATTGTGAGCTATGGTAAAGAGCGTCCAATTAATTTAGGGCATGATGACGCGTCACATGCACAAAATCGACGTGTAGAATTTACTTATGAGGCAACAAGATGATAAATTGCAAAAAACACATTATCGCTACAGGTTTTATATTAATGCTTCCTTTAGCCAGTTGGGCAGAAGCACCTGTGGTTGATGATAGTGATAATTTTGCAATTATTGAGGGCCAACAGGCGTATGAAACGCCTGCTTACGGCCCTAAGTACGATGAACCACAAATTGAAAGTGGTCAGTTTGATGTGGCTCGAAATGAGAATTATACAATAGATAATTCTCAAACCGATGATGAGCCTGCACTTGCTAAAGACGATCAGGCAACCAGTTTAAGTACTAATATTACCAACAATGCTAAACTGATAGACAAAATCCAAAGCCTACAACAAGAAATACAAGAGCTGCGTGGTCAATTGGAAGTACAAGCTCATGATTTAAAGTTATTACAGCAACAACAAGTTGCTTTTTATAAAGATTTAGATGCACGCTTAAGTGGAAGTAGTTCTGCCAAATCTTCAAGTAAACCGGCTTTGGACCTTTCTGCTGGATCAAAAGAAACTACACCTAAGGCAACCGGATCTGCATCTAATGTTCAGGCAGCCAAATCGGCTGTTCCTACGCCAACTCCAGTACCCGTGACTACTACTTCTAGAGTTAATCCTGCAGACGAGCAAATTAGCTATTTAGCAGCTTATGAATCAGTAAAAAACAAACGGTATGATGATGCTATAAATGCGATGAATGTATTTGTGCAAAAATATCCCAGAGGCGGTTATACAGCGAATGCACAATATTGGCTAGGCGAGCTTTATTTGGTCAAAAAAGATTATCCAAAATCCATAGAGCATTTTACTGTAGTTTTACAACAATTTCCTACCTCAAGTAAATCTGCTGCAAGCATGTTAAAGATTGGTTATGCTTATGCTGCACAAGGTGACACGCAGGAGGCCAAGAAATTCCTGCAACAAGTAGTGAGAGCTTATCCTGGTACGCCTACAGCTCAATTGGCTAATTCAAAATTACATACAATATAATTAATGAATTTTTATACGTAGCTCCGAAATTTGTAAAAATTGTAGCCTAGGAGAAAACGTAAACTTGGAAACCTACGATGGAAAACCCTGGTTTCGCTTTTAACCAGGCTACATTGAAATAACTTATGGATCCCAAGGAGAAATTATGTATTGGCTAGCCCATGCCCCAGCTAATATTGCTTTGATTAAATATATGGGAAAAAAGGATGACAACTCAAATAGTCCTGATAATCCTTCATTATCCTATACTTTAAATGAGCTTAAAAGTACAGTAAGACTGGAAAAAATGAGTTCAAAAAAGGATATTTGGGAACCCCTTATTGTACCTGCTGGAATCGAAAATTTTGTTCTTTCCCCAGAAGCGCAAAAAAGATTTCTTGACCATCTTGCTCGAGTAAAAGCATATTTTGAGTATGAAGGTGGTTTTTTAGTGCAGTCCTGTAACAATTTTCCTCATAGTAGTGGGATGGCAAGTTCTGCTTCAAGTTTCGCTGCGTTAACTCGATGTGCTGTAATTGCATTGAGTGAATTGACAAATAAACCCATGCCTTCGGTTGAGGAGCAGGCGCAGTTAAGCCGTTTGGGATCAGGGTCATCTTGCAGGTCTTTTTATTCCCCCTGGGCTTTATGGGATGAAAATGAAGTTAAAGAATTAGATTTACCTTATAAGGAATTAATCTATCAAGGGGTTGTGATTAGCAACAAAAAGAAAGAGGTTCCTTCAAGTGAGGCACATCAACGAGTAAAAAGCAGTCCCTTTTATGTAACTCGTAGCCAAAGGGCAAAGGAGAACTTAAAACTTCTATTGGATGCATTCATGAGCAAAGATTGGACTGCAGCCTATCAAATCTGCTGGCGTGAATTTCATGACATGCATCGCTTGTTTAGTTCTTGTGAACAGCCTTTTTCATACATGACTGAAAGTTGTACTGATCTGTTACACAGCCTAGAAAGTTTTTGGAGTAAAAAGAATGATGGTCCTATAGTGACTATGGATGCTGGGCCAAATATACATTTGCTGTATCGTTCCGATCAAACAGAATTGGCACGTGAATTCAAACGTGATTATTTATTGGGCAATTATGATGTTCTTTGATTTTGAAACCACAACTTTTGGCAAATGGATTTTAGCAGGTGAACATGCTGTAGTACGAGGACATCCGGCTCTGGTATTTCCAATGAAGGAAAAAAAATTAACTTTAAATTATTCTGCTGATGCGCCTTCTTTGGGAGCAGATTATACGGGAAGCAGCGGCGCCGATATGCAGCTTCTATTCTGGAGTGTACTAGAACATGGCATGCAATTACTGGGGCGCTCTTTAAATCAATTAGGCGGTTATTTTCATTTACACAGCACAATTCCTGTGGGAGCAGGTATGGGGGCTTCAGCAGCACTTTGTGTGGCGATGAGTCGTTGGTTCTGTGCCCAGAACATGATAGAGTTCAGCCAATGCAACGATTTTGCAAAGGAATTAGAGCACTTATTTCACGGAAAAAGCAGTGGGCTTGACGTTGCTGGGGTTGCTACGGAAGTTGGTCTTTATTTTAAAAAAGGAACAACTACTCCATTAAAGCAAAAAATTCATCCTCAGTTTTTTTTATCTTCATGTAAACAAATTGGAATTACTTCTCATTGTATTCATCAGGTCCAAAGTTTATGGGCTAAAAATCCTGTATTGGCCGAGCAAATTGATCTGCAAATGGTTATGGCTGTTGAAGAAGCTAGAAATGCATTGGAAAAGGGTGGGGCGGATGCAATTTCTTTTTTGGCGCAAGCAATTAATAAAGCTGCTGATTGTTTTTATCAATGGAAACTGGTTAGTGAGAGTTTACAGCAACATATACATCGATTAATTGCTGCAGGCGCCTTAGCTGTAAAACCTACAGGTTCCGGAGGAGGGGGGTTTGTACTGAGCCTTTGGGACAAGCAACCTCCAGATAATCTCGAATTATTGAATGCATAACCTCTTGTTCTAGTCTATAAATTGATAATAGACTTCAGTTCCTTTGATCATCCCGAGTTCATAGCGTGCTTGCTCTTCCAGAGCTTGATCACCATTTTTTAACTCTCTGATATCTGCTTCAAGTGCACGATTACGTGTAGCCAGTTTATTATTTTCTTGTTCGTGAGCTGCCAATTTTTTTTCAAGATTATGCCACTGAATCAAATTTCCATCGCCCAGCCATAGCTTATGTTGTAAAACAACCAAGGAGACTATCAAAATTATAAACACAGGGCGCATACGTTTTGCTTAATTTAAAGGTATCCTTGTACCATTTTATTACCATATCACAATATGTAGCAATATCTGCCTGAGTAATTTTTTACATTATCTTGCATGAAGACCGGGGCTGGATTCCGCGCATAAAGCGCGGAAAGTAGGATTTTTGATTTTTTGGATTTAGTCATTTTGATTATATATTATGTTATTTGAAGTGTTTTCATGCTACTTATTTACCTACTTGCCGTGCTTTATGCACGGCATCCAGTTGATCGTGAACGAAGAGCAGGGGCTGGATTTCGCACATAAAGTATAGAACGGAGGCTTGCAAGTAGATGTCTCTGCTCTAGAGTGCCGCTGTGCTTAACCTATCTGCGAGTTAGATATATCGAGATAAAATAATCAAAAATGTTTACGAAAAATATTGAGTTCTTCATTTAATTGATCTATTTTTTCCAATAATTCTAATGCAAGCGCCACTCCCGGAAGATTAATTCCCAGATCTTTGTGTAAGCGGAAGGCAGATTCCATTTTACGTAAATCGTTTTGATTTAATTTTATATGCTCTGCTTTCATTGTTTTACAAGAAAATAAACCATATTCTGCCATTTCAAGTAATAATTCTTTAGATATATGATATTTTTGACTTACTTCAGTCAATGAGATTGTTGTAGTTTCTTCAACAATCACGCCAATTAGTGTATTGTTTTGCTTCATGCTTAGACCCCCATTTTGTCACGTGGATTAAAAGGCATTACTTGCGCCATTTTTTTGTAAAACTCTATTGCGGTTTCAGTTGTTGGTGGCGGGGTTATCATTTTCAAAAGTATGTATTGGTGTCCAGGTTTTGCTCCAGGCAAACCACGATTTTTAAGCCTTAATTTTTGCCCTCCTTGGGAGCCGGGGGGAATTTTTAAATCAATTTTTCCTCCCAGAGTAGGGACTACTATTGTTGCACCTAAAGCAGCCTCCCATGGAGTAATAGGCAGGGTGAGATAGATATCACTATCCATTACATCAAATAGAGAGTGTTTATCAACATGTACCGTTAAATAAATATCACCGCGGGGCCCTTCATGTATACCAGGGGCTCCTTGTCCGGCAAGGCGAATTTGTTGACCTGATTTTACACCAGCTGGTATTTTCACTTTCAGGGTTTGCATTGTGACTTTTGAATCTTGTTCAATTGGAACCTGGATATTTTTCACTGTTCCTGTAAATGCTTCCTCCAGGCTGATATTAATTTTTCCATGATAGTCTTGTCCTGCTATGGGTTGCTGGCGATAGCGGGAATGACCAAATAATGTTTCAAATAAGTCCTCACTAAATTGACCCGTATAAACGTGTTCCGATTGTGCAGGCCCCCAATGATTATATGCTTCGTGTTGATGAAATGTTTTGCTTTTTCGATACCTATCGTATTCTGCTCGTTTTACGGGATCTCTTAAAACTTCATAAGCTTCGCCCATTTCTTTGAAGCGTTCTTCTGCATGGGGTTCTTTGCTTATATCAGGATGGTATCTCCGCGCCAGTTTTCGATATGCCATCTTAATGTCTTTATCAGAAGCGTCTTCGCTTACTCCCATTATTTTGTAATAGTCTTTGTCCATATTTTTATACTCAATTTAAGAATCATTTTTCATTAGACCTCTTGCACGTGGTTTAGGGGGTGTTTACATTCCTACTATCTGGGGCCAAATTTCTGCGCTCCGGTGCGGGATGTAAAAACAGTACCCTATTTTTGTAAGACGTATTTTCCCGGTGCATCAGGTAAATTTTTATCAATTTTAGGAGGTAAATTCATCTCACTAATTGATTGTCTCACTAGCCATTCATGCCAAGCAATCCACCACGAGCCCTTTTTAGTTTCGGCAATTTCCAACCAATTCTGGGGTGAAATATATGTTTCCTCTTTTTTTTGTTCCCGAATCAAATAACTTCGTCCAGGATGTCCGGGTTCACTAACTATACCCGCATTATGACCTCCATTTGTCAGAACAAAAGTAATATCTTCTTGCTTGATCAGCAAATGGGTTTTATACACGGACTTCCAGGGACTCACATGGTCTTTTTCTGTGCTGACTACAAAGGCAGGTAATCTGATATTTTCAGGTGCTATATGTTTTCCTTCAATAGTATATTGACCTTCGGAGAATTCATTTTTGAGGAACAATTTTTCAAGGTATTCGCTGTGCATTTTATGAGGCATACGTGTCGTATCCGCGTTCCAAGCAAGTAAAGCGATCATTCCTCTTTGTGTTCCGTGCATGTAATCTTGAACCATTTTTGACCATATCAAATCGTATGAGCGAAGCATTTGAAAGCTTCCGGCCATAAGTTTGGTATCTAGGTAACCTTTTTCCCACATTATATTTTCCAAAAAAGATACCTGGCTGTTATTAATAAAGAGTAATAATTCACCAGCTTCGGTAAAATCTCCTTGGGCAGCGAGCAGAGAAAGACTTTTCAAGCGATTGTCATGGTCTTTGGCCATAGTTGCTGCAGTAATCATGGCTAAAGTTCCACCAATGCAATACCCCATTAAGTGAATTTTTGTATTGGGAATTATGGTTGATATTTTATTAATTGCAGCCATAGAGCCTTGCCGGTAATAATCATCGACTCCCAAATTTCTGTCTTCAGATGATGGGTTGAGCCAAGATACTATAAATACTGTGTGACCTTGCTGAACCAACCAATTCACTAAGGAATTTTCAGGCAGAAGATCCAGGATATAATATTTCATAATCCAGGCTGGAATAATGAGTACAGGTTCTTTATACACTTTTGGGGTCTGTGCCTCATATTGAATGAGCTCAATTAAGTGATTTTTAAAGACCACTTTACCTTTGGTTAAGGCAACTTGTTTTCCCGGGATAAAGTTTTCAACTCCTGCTGGAGGAGTACCAGTTAATTTTTCAATTAAATCTTGCAGACCCAATTGTGTTCCCCGAATTAGATTTTCTCCAGATGAATTTAATGTTTCCTGTAATAAATCTGGATTAGTCAAGACAAAATTGGAAGGAGAGATTGCATCAAGGAGTTGTTTTATAGTGAACGATACAATTCGACGATTGGGTTCATTTAATCCAGGAATTTCATTTGCTGCAGTTAAATACCAATCCTCAATTTGTAAAAACTGCTCAGCCCACAAGCGCCATGGATAAAGCGCCCATTTTTCCGTATGAAAACGCACATCTTCACCATTACCAGGTTTTTCCTGGTTTATGAGTCGTTCAATGAAATCAGAACAATGCAATAAGGGATGAGAATTTAATTTTAAAAAGGTACCTGGAGCTTGTAATAGTTGTGCTCCCCATGAAAAAAATGAAGTTGCTACTGAGGCAGGGCTAATGCTCGCGGTAAATTTTCCCAGATTAGCTTGGTAATATTTATCGATTAAATTAAAGAAATCATACGGGACAGATGAATTATTTTCTTTATGGCTTGTGTTTGCTTGCCCACTTTTTGCTTTAATTTTTTGTGATAGCTTTTTTTCTTTTAGAACAACTTTAGCCATTTTTTTCATGGGTTCAGTTCTTATCACAGTTATTATTATAAAATAGTATAGTCTGTTGGATATTTATTTGTATATTAATTAGTTAAAGTACATACTATGCACTTTGGGCGTAGCTCATTTTAGCTGCGATTTCCTGCCTTTCTTAAGACAGTAGAATAAAAAATAATAGTAACAACTACATGAAGTATGGCAGGATTGTTGGAATTTATATCGGAGACCTTTATGCATAAGAACTTACTCAGTACTCTTGTTGTTTTTTTTCTATTTTTATTAGTTGGTTGCCAGTCGAATAAGGCGGGTTCCGGTTTATTTAGTTCTTTTACACCTTTGGTTACTCCGAGTGCAAATTTGGCACAAACAGTCCAAGAAGCTTTAATGCGTCATGATGATCTTGCTGTGTCACAAGTACATGTTCAAACACGACAAGATGTTGTGATTCTTACAGGATATGTTAAAAAAATTCGCCTTAGTGATACTGCAGAACAAATAGCTCGTCAGGTTCCTGGTGTGCGCTCTGTAGAAAATCATATAATTATCCGACAATAGACTTTAATATTCTCCATTTGTACTATATTTATAAAGGAGGTTAAGTATATATTCAAATGGAGAATAAAAATGGCTGACCTAATTCATAATGCCTTGCCAAGGCCTAAACGAGAAATTATTTATATACATCCAGATGATTCTGTTAAGAAAAGCATCGATATGATGACAGAATATGATGTAGGTGCATTAGTTGTAGTTGATAATGATAATCAGTTAGTCGGCATAGTAAGTGAACGAGATATAGTGCGTTCTTGCTTGCATAAGTGCATTAATCTGGAAACAGGAAAGGTTTCCGATGTGGTGTATAGGGATGTTACTATTCTTAGCCCTAATGATGTTGTAGAAAAAGCAATGCAAGCTATGACTGCAACCAAAAGAAGACATGTATTAATTCGTGATGAAAATAATGAATTTGTGGCCATTTTATCCATAGGTGATTTGCTTTATCACATATTGGAAGACAAGTTGCATGTTATAGAACAATTAGAAAATTACATTCATACCTATTAACAGATCTTTAAGGGATGATATAGTATCTTCTTTAATGCACTTATAATATATATGAAAACAGTCTTCAGATTCCTTCTAATTTTCTTAATAATTCATGCTCCTGTGTGGGCCGCCGAATTATCGCCCACATGGTATTCCAAGACAGATAACAAAGTAGTTCTCAACATAGAAATGTTTCTTACGTCTACTTGCCCTCATTGTCAAAAAGCTGATGTGTTTTTTCAGGAAGTAGAAGCAAAAAATCCTGATCTGAATGTTCAACGGTATTATATTAATCAGGATAAAGGTGCATTGAGTCGTTTTTATCAACTATTGAGTGCGCAGCAAATGGATGATTTTGCTGTTCCGTCAATTTATATTTGTAATTCACGGTGGGTTGGATTTACTTCTGCAGAAACTACTGGAAAGGATTTATTGCAAGCAATTAATTATTGTAAAAAACAAATTGAAAATAAAGGTAAATTAACTCAAGAAACAGTGAATGCACTGCGTCATCTGGCAAATGCGAATCGATTTGTTACTGGATTGGTCGAAAATCCTTCGAAGTTGCGTTTTACAACCACTATAGCATTTATGGACTCCTTTAGTCCTTGTGCGTTCTTTTGTTTTGCGGGGTTCCTGGCTTTTCTTTTAATTGAAACACAGAAGAAAAAGCAGCTTATTGCAAGCCTCTTATTTATTTTTTCTGTAGCAATTGTGCATTATTTTCAGCAAGTGTACACCAGTACATTTTTTGAGTTGTTGCCTTGGATGCATATTCCGGCGGTATTATTAGGTTTAGTAACGATTTATTTTGTGATGCAATATTATAAAAAACAGCCCTCTATGACTTTATATTTTTCATTGGCTTTTTTATTAGGATTGATCACAACAATTTATCAACAAACCTGTGTGATGAATTGGTCTACAATTTTTGAGCAATGGCTGGGCGATCAACATTTGACCAGTCAGCAGGAAATTTTATATCAATTAATCTATCAGGGAGTGTATATTCTTCCTTTGCTTTTGATTTTGCTAGTTTATTTTATTTTGCTCAAATTTGAACGTTTCACCGCATGGCAAACAAAATTAGCCACTATTGGCTTATTGTTCCTACTCGCTATTGCTGTCAGTTTAATCGTCTATCCATTCGCATTATCTTACTTTGGACTATCGATAGTGCTTTTATTTATCTTGACGGTTATTGGCTGCTTTTTAAATTTGACTTGATCTTATTTTGATGATTTGGGATTATCATCGTTCTTTGTTTGCAATAGCTCAGATCCCTCTATGTTCATGTTTACTCGAACGGTTGGATTTGAGTGCGGGTTGTGAGAAAATTTTCTCGCAAGATACGCAAAATACGGCCGTTCCCTGATAGGAGCTGAGCACTTACCTTTGTTTTTCAGGTGATAACATGAACAAGCCCATTAATATTCCCGTTGTTGTGGAGAGCGGAAAAAAATATAAAACATCTCATGGTGTTACAGCAATTAAAGATGGAGTAAAACCAACTGGGCAAATTTATGAACGGCTACCTAAGCCTAAATGGTTACGTGTGATAAATCATACTACCCCTGAGTATCACCAAGTAAAAGAACAAGTACAAAAGCATCGTTTAGCTACTGTTTGTGAAGAAGCAAAATGCCCTAATATTTCTGAATGTTGGTCACACGGTACTGCAACAATTATGTTGATGGGTGCAGTATGTACGCGTGCATGTCGTTTTTGTGCAGTAGACACAGGAAATCCTCATGGTTGGCTGGATCCGCAGGAACCAGAAAATACAGCAAATACAGTAGCATTAATGAATCTGGACTACGTTGTATTAACCTCAGTAAACAGAGATGATTTACCAGACGGTGGCGCAAATCATTACGCACAAACTATCCGTGCGATTAAACAACGTTCTCCCAAAACTAAAGTGGAAGCACTAACGCCTGATTTTCAAGGTATAGAACGAGATGTGGCAGTATTACTGGATAGTGGTGTTGATGTATTTGCGCAAAATGTAGAAACAGTAGAGCGTTTGACCCATCCAGTACGTGACAATAGAGCCGGTTATGCACAAACATTAAACGTTCTCGCATTTGCGAAACGCTATAGACCCAATGTGCTCACTAAAACCAGTTTGATGTTAGGTTTAGGCGAAACAGACGAAGAAGTTATTCAAACAATGGATGACTTGCGTCGGCATAAAGTAGATATTCTTACTCTGGGACAGTACTTGCAACCAACAAAAAACCATTTGCCCATTGAGCGTTATGTGACCCCTGAGACTTTTGCCGAATTAAGGCAGATCGGATTAAAGAAGGGCTTTTTTGAAGTAGCTTCTGGCCCTTTAGTGCGCTCAAGTTATCGTGCTGACCGAATATTTAAACAAGATAATTTAGGTTTATGAAGTTAGAACTCTGAATACCGCACATAGAGTGCGGTGCGTAAGGGTAAAAAATTTGGTAATGTTCAGCCTCCTTGAAGGAACAGCCATATTTGTCCATCTTGAGAGAAAATCTTTCTGTTCGGGTACAGCTAAAGTCTATACCGCCTGGACGATTACAAAAAATGTACGTATTTAACCTAAGATTTCTCCTTTGTTCCTCATTATTTTCTGCAAAATATAGGCGAGAAAATACATGAGTATACCTAGTGCTATGGCGCTTACTCCTAAAGCTAAATAATAGTTTTCATAATATGGGAGACTATCTATGGGAGAGGTAATCGTGTTAGGAATCGCAACCCAAGCAGCAATTCTTCCTGATATGGCATGTGCAAGAGAGCTTGCGAGGTACCATACGCCCATAGCAAAGGCAATTGAATTTTTGTCACAATATAGACCTACCATGCTTAAGCCAATAGCACTGACCCATAATTCTGCAATAGAAATGAGAATGTAGGTTAATGCAATGTAGTTCCCATTAATTATTCCATTAATAGTAGTTGTAGCAGCGAATGCCATCACCAAAAGAGCAATCCCTGCTAGCGCGGTACCTGCGGCAAATTGATAGGGAATAGTGAAGCGTGGAAATACTTTATAAAAACGAGGCAGTTGGCTGCCAATAGCTAAGATGAGTAATGGATTTAATATCTGATAATGAGCTGGTGAAACAGTTATACCAAATAAATTATGATCTGAATTATTTTCGGCAAATAAAATTAATGTGCTATTCATTTGGTTATAGATAACAAAAAACACTACTGCTTCAACAATGAGCAATAAAGCAATCATTTGCTTGTCGCGTACCAAACCTTGAAGTGTTAGCGTTTTTCTTAAAAACCATATAATTCCTATGCCACAACCTGCTGCGATGATGGTGCTGGCAATGTAAACATGGGAGTAAGCAAATAAAGTCAGGACATAAATAATAATTATGTAGGCAATTAAACGAAGTATGCCTGATTTAGAAAATTTGGATTGATCTTTGCCCCAAATGACATTTTCATAAATGGAGTAGCGTTTCGCAAAATTCAAAGCCGCAATTGATTTACCTACAAATGTCAAAGTAAGGATAGAAAGCGGGCCATAACGGCTTTCAAAAAGCAGTGGAGCAATTAAGGTGGCTAATAATGCGCCGACATTTATTGCTATGTAATAGTAGGTCATAGCTGATTTTGCTTTGACGGCATCATCTGAATAAATATGTGATACCATGCTTGAAGAAGTCCCCATTAGAAGGGAGTTGGTAGCAGGTATAAATGCATAAGCAGCAATGAAAAACGTATCTCCCAGGGAGCTTACTGTGTATCCACTGATCATAATAAGCAAATAAGCACAGGCTAATAGAATACTCCCAAGAAGAATAGATCGCCTAATCCCAACTACAGTATCAGCCATGTAGCCACCGAGCATAGGCATTAAGTAACCCATTGCATGAGCTACCCCAATAAAAGCGTATGCTTTAGCCTGACTATAACCCAACCCCTGAGACCACACAGGACGAGTTAAAAATAAAACCAATATGGTATTGAGTGCATATACTGAAAATTGACTCCAAAAAGTAATAAATATGATGTTATTGGCTTGTTTTTGTCGCAGAGCTAATTCAGGCAAATAATTTTTCACTTCTTGAGAAATCATTTTTCTTACCTCGCCACCTAAGGATAATTATCAGATTATCATTTTCTGGCAAGAACGACATCAATTATATGAGTATCATGATAGGGGAAAGTAAAAATTTTGCTAAAAAGACGCTTAATTCTTTGGAGCAAAAATATTTTTGGCAACATTCTAATGGATAAAGTATTGAGAAACCAGGTCCCTTCAATACCAAAAAGCGCCAATTCATCAATAGTATTTAAGGTGATGGGTATTTCCAAACGTTGATGCGCGATGACTTCGAATTGATTTTGTTTGAACGCCTGCATCAATTCACTGTTATTTGCAGCAACTGTAGTATTTTTTACAATGGATTTGTAATAATGGCCAACCACACTACTTAAAATTGAATCTTCTGTAATAAATTCAGCTAAACGTTGTTGTGCTACCGGAAAAGAATCATAAGTTGTGGTAATCATTGAAAAATGACCATTTGCCCGGGTCAGTAATTTGGCCTCATGAAATAAAACCTTAATCGGAATATACGCATTAATAAAGTGTGCCAGAATTAAATCTTGACTGTGAGGTGGCAAGAACTTACTCGCTTTTGCAGCGCTGCCTTCTATAGTGATCAGCGGTAACGTTTCACGGGCATGTTTCAACATCTCCGAAGAAACATCAATTCCAGTAAATTCTGCTTTTGGCATAATTTGTTGCAGTTTTTTCAGAAAAGCACCATCGCCAACGCCCAAATCAAGAACTTTATAATGTGGTTTCATTCCCAAATAAAAGTGCTTCATTTGTTCAATTGCTATTTGATGACTTTGACTAATCGCACCAAAACGATTGGCCATAGTATAGTTTTCAGAGTTGTCGTTGTACATGGCCTTCAAGGACATGCAAAATTTCCTGTTTAAAAAGGTTTGGTAAGTATATCTCTAAATGTAGGATATTTGCGACTGGTGATTAAGGAAAAATTATTTAATTCATTTCCTTGACTTTCTAATACCTAGTGAATAGCTCATTGTATGATCATTTTTCGTAGGTAAATTAGAAGAAACATCATTTAAAGTATTTGACAAAAAACAGGGTTATCTGCTTTCACCCATGTCTAAAATATAGTCTCATCAACTGTCACTTAAAGGGGCTAGTTAATTTTAGAAATAAAATAATTCACAATTTTTTTGCCCTAACAGGTAAAAAGAGGTACATTTCCTAGTTTTCTTAATACTCTGTTAATAATCAGAGTGTAAAATTAAACACGTATAACAAATATTAGTTTGTTTTTAGATCGTATTTTTGGCTATCAAGAATACCATGGATTGCGTTCTGTGGAGGAATAGGTAGCTGCTTTGTTAGGGAGATTTCTATGTTAATTTTGACTCGGCGTATCGGTGAAACCTTAATCATTGGTGATGATGTTAATATTACCGTGTTAGGTGTAAAAGGTAATCAAGTTCGCCTAGGTATTAATGCACCTAAAGATGTATCTGTCCATCGTGAAGAAATTTATTTGCGCATACAACAAGAAAAACAATCAGACGAATCTGAAGAAGCAGTATAAATCGATTTCCTCGCAGTCATCCAGTTCCGAGCACTTAAAAATGCTCGGGACAAACTTTAAATTTTCTTTATTCTCACCTTATCTTGTAACCCTTTACGGTCTTTCATGAAGCGATGTATCTCCTGATGAAAGGAAGTGCATTGTGCCAGATTCATCTTGCAATATTAATTGTCCGGTCTGATTAATTCCACAAGCAATCCCAGATAAAGTATTTAAAGACTGAGTCACTTTGATGTTTTTTCCAAACAAATAATCTGATTTGTTCCATTCATCCATAAAGGAGTTGAGATCATGGTGAATAAATTTGATTAAATAGTGTTCCAAATTGATAATCAGCCTTGCAATAAGAGCATTACGATCAAAACGCTGCTTGGTTATTTCATATAATGAACACCAAGGTTTATCTGGAAGAGGATGGTTCTCTGTATCCGTATTAACGTTTAAACCAATACCTATGATGATTTGAACATTGCCATTGGATTCAGCCAATATTTCAATCAAACTACCGCATAGTTTTTTGTGAGTCCATAAAATATCATTGGGCCATTTAATTTTGATATTAGATGAAACGTCAAATTCATTTAAAGTTGCCAAGATGGCCAAGCTGGTGACCAAACTTAATCCTGAAAGCTTGCTAAGATCATAGTTAAGATTCCAACGACTGGAACAATAAAGATTTTCACCAAAGGGGGAGTGCCAGTGTCTGCCGAATCGACCTCTGCCCTGAGTTTGAGCTTCGGCACAACAAATATCAACAGTATTTGTGGGAGGTAAATCCTTTAGATAGCGATTTGTTGAATCAATAGAAGTGAAGAGATGTAAATTGAAAGGACCAGATTGTTTTTGGGAAGCAAGATGTTCCATAATTTGTTTTTTATTTAATAGAATCAATTGATTGGGAAGCTGATAGCCTTGATGTCTTATTCGTTTTATAGGGATCCCTAATGCAATTAAATGATTGATTTGTTTCCAAATCGCTGATCGGGTGATACCTAAAGCTGCCCCTAATTCAGAACCACTATGACAGTCGCCATCGCCAAGTAATTCTAATAATGTAAGTTGTGCGGGGGTGAAGTGCATGGATATAAACCTAAAAAATCAATTGAGTTTTTTGCTGCAGATTTATAAATCCATGCCTGATTTCCCTTACAGTCGGGTGATAACATAAAGCGCCGCTGCAAGCTACTTCTGGCATAAAAGAACGCAGCTGCCAAGTCATATTGTGTAATGGGTCATTTACCAATTGTTTGGTTGGCATAGTTATGGGAACACTAAAATTTTTGGTTGGATAAGAAAGGCCTAAACCACAGGCTTTGATAAAGGCTTCTTTTTGCGCCCAAACATGAAAAAAAACAGCTGGTTTTAGAGCAAGAGGGACTTTAATAAACTCTTCATATTCTTGGTCAGAAAATAAATTTTTTGCAATCCCTTCATAAGGTCGAGCGGAATACTTTTCTATATCTATTCCCAGAGGAAAGTTTTTCCCTACTGCAAGGAGTGCTAAGTCACCCGTATGACTTATATTAAATTGTAACTTTGCTGCATTAATGACTTCTGGTTTGCCGTGGTTATTATAAGCAAACTCCAGTTGTCCTGCTGGCATATTGAGATAATTTGCCAAGATGATTCTCATAGTGGCTCTGGCAGTAGAGAAACGTCGTTTGTGCCTACTGAAATAAAATCGTTCAGCGCGCGCTTGCTCTTCAGAATTTAATAGTTCATATGCATTTTCTAATTCATACACTAAAGAAAATTGCCAAAGATCAATTCGAGCTTCATTTAAAATGCAGTTTTCTGTATTTAAAGGGTTGAATTCGGTAATGATCATATACTTGTTTGAATCTGGCATCAATTGTCGGTTAAGGTTATCATATACCATGATATTTAATTCACCAAAGAGTATTCAATGAGCCGACAATTTTTGGATTTTGAGCAACCCATCGAAGAGTTGAATCAGAAAATTGATGCACTTCGCATGATAGGTAATGATAACGAAGTGAATTTAAGTGATGAAATAGCGCGACTTCAAGCAAAATGTTCTGAGCTAACCTCTCAAGTTTTTTCAAACTTAGAGCCTTGGCAAATTGCACAAGTTGCAAGACATCCGCTTAGACCACAGACAACAGATTATATCGAACGCATTTTTACTGATTTTCAGGAACTGCATGGTGACCGAAGTTGTTCTTCAGCCCCTGCAATTATTGGTGGTTTGGCGCGCTTGAATGGTGAACCAGTTATGGTACTTGGTCATCAGAAGGGGAAACGAACCAAAGAAAAGGTATATCGTAATTTTGGTATGGCTCGTCCGGAAGAATATCGAAAAGCCTTACGTTTAATGAATATGGCTGAAAAATTCAAATTACCTATTTTTACTTTCATTGATACAGCAGGAGCATATCCTGGAATCGGTGCTGAAGAGCGTAATCAATCTGAAGCAATCGCCCGCAATCTTTTCGTGATGTCACGTCTTAAAACGCCAATTATTTGTGTGATCACAGGAGAAGCAGGATCCGGTGGCGCATTGGCAATTGGTGTTGGTGATCGCGTGTTAATGCTCGAATTCGGCATTTATTCAGTAATTTCTCCTGAAGGTTGTGCTTCGATTCTTTGGAAAGATGCCTCCAAAGCGAGTGAAGCTGCCCGCGCAATGAGGATTACCGCAGATAAGATTCTGGAAAATAAGTTAATTGATATGGTGATTCCTGAACCCTTAGGAGGGGCTCATCGGAATGTCGATGAAATGGCAGCACGTTTAAAGGAAGTTTTAGTTACCGAATTGAGAGCTTTAATGAAATCCTCTTTAGAACAGTTAGTCGAAGACAGATATCAAAAGTTTATGGTTATGGGAGCAAGTGATTAAACCTTTATTGAGCACTGAGTGGTTTTCTCGCCTAAGTCATTTTAATAAATTAATTATAGGTTTTAGTGGTGGACTTGACTCAACAGTGCTGTTGCATGTTCTGGCTTCCCACCCTACCTTGCTTGCTAAATTAATCGCAGTGCATGTAAACCATGGTATCAGTGCGAATGCCCCTCGTTGGCAATTACATTGCCAACAGTTTTGCCAGAATTTAGGTATTCCTTTAATTACTCAAACGGTACAATTTGATTGTTCAGCCAATGTTGAAGAGAGGGCACGCATTGCCAGGTATGCAGTTTTTTCTTCTTTACTTACAGAGCAAGATTGCTTAATTTCAGGACATCATTTAAACGATCAGGCAGAAACAGTTCTTTTGCAACTTTTTCGTGGCTCCGGAGTTGATGGCTTGGCTGCTATGTCTGATTTTGGTCAATTGGAACCGGGAAAAATTGCCAGGCCTTTGTTAACTCATTCACGAGAACAATTGGAACATTACGCTGCCTTTCATCAATTGAACTGGATAGAAGATGAGAGCAATCAGGATACCAGCTATTCACGAAATTACTTACGTCAACACATTATGCCTTTGTTGAAAAGAAAATGGCCTGGAGTTGTGGGTAATATCGCTAGAACAGCGCTTCATTGCCAACAGGCTAAAAGAAATCTGGATATGTTGGCAGCTCAAGATATGATATTGGAAGAAAACCTTGGAAAATTAACAAATAACTCTTTATTGATTACCCCATTAGAAACCCTTAGCCGAGATCGTATAGCAAATGCTCTCAGGGTCTGGTTGAAAAACAATCAACTCCAACTGCCCTCCACGGTGACTTTCTGGCGTCTGATTGATGAAGTGATCTTTGCTAGTGAAGATGCGACTCCTGCAGTGAGTTGGGGTGAAGTCACTGTGCGTCGTTACCAAAAGCATTTATATTTAGTTAGGAAAAATGCAAATAATTTACCTTCCTGTATTGAGTGGTCTTTATTTCCTTTACCTTTAGTGATTCCCGATGCACGCATTAATTTAGTGGCAAAAAAAAACAATCAGGGGGTAATCATTCCTGCCGATGCAAAAGTATTTGTCCGATTTAGACAAGGTGGAGAGGAGTTTTCCTTGCATGGACAGACTAAGCGTTTAAAAAAATTGTTCCAGGAGTGGGGGGTTCCTCCTTGGTTAAGAGAGCGAATTCCTTTAATTTATTTTAATGATAAACTTGCAGCAGTAGTTGGATATGCAATGAGTGATTTATTCTTTGCTAAAGAACAATCTGATGCTTGGATTTTCGTTGATGGTTTCGCTGAGCAGCATACTATTGATTGAGATATTGTAAAAAATATAACCTGTATTACGTTGTAACCCTTATTCTTGTTTATTGACGATTTAAATGTTCCATATTCATTCATCCCCAACAAAAAATAAAAATCTATCGTATTGAAAATAAAAAATATATTTTGGTTATTTTTTCAAAAAATGGTTTTTATTTTAGTTAATTTTATTTATATTAATTTAAATGAAATAATTAACTATCAAATTGTTCATATCATGAAAAGTATCTCTGAAATCAAAGAACTGTTAGCTCTCAGTAAGAATCCAGGTAATATTTCTCCAGAACTTATGGCATTTTTCTTTTATTTAAAAGAAATGAAACGGAAGGAAAAAAAAAGAAATGGGGACTTCAATGCGTTCGCAATGAGCACTAATGAACTGGATTGGTTAGCCGAGCTTGTTGAGCGAATGATTACCTATTCTAATGAGAGTTTACGATTCCAAATTGGTATTTCAAAATGGGATGGTAGTGAGCAATTAAATCATTGGTCCTTTTTAGAATTTAATTTTAATTTTAACGATGAGATTCTTCCTACTTTAGATATTTTGATCTGTGATCCTTTGGGATTTAGTCAAGCGTTAGTTTTTACTAATTTATTAAGCAGCAGGATGGAGTTCGGCAATTTAAGTAAAATGTGTACTCTGAAAGTCTATATCCCCACAGATATTTTGCAAGTTAAGGGTCGCGTGTGTGCTTATTTTACGACTGATAATATTTCGATGTTATCGAATCAAACGGATTATTGTCCCATTTATGACTATATGAATTCCCATCAACACGAAGGGAAAAATCAGGAAGCAATTGACACACTATCTAAGTTCCGAGAGTCTTTAGCGAATTATTATACAGAGGAAGAACTCAATGACATCTATAATTTTAATATAGTAGTTGCTCCTTTACCCGTTAGGCTTTTACGGACAAAACATTCTGTATCTGATTTAGAAAAAGAAGTTCGAGATTCTGAAGAGCATAGAGGGGTAGTGGTGAATAATAAAGGTGAGACCGCGTGGAGTTCTATTCGTAAAAATTTGTTCTTCGTTGAGGATCGTGCTGGCTCAGAACAACAGAAGAACATGAGAGTTAATAAAAAAATGGAAAAGTTAGGTGGAGAAATAAGAGAGGCATCCTCTTCCATAAGCTCTTTGGAGGATGCTCGCGTAATTAGTGAAGGAATACAAAGACATCTCTTATCTGGTCTAGAGGAAGCAATAGAGCAAAGTATTAAAAGAGCGGATTATAGCCCTTTTTAACACTCAGGTAGATTAACCGCCAATCCCCCCATCGAAGTTTCTTTATAAATACTTTGCATGTCCATTCCGGTTTGTTTCATGGTCTTGATTACTTTATCTAAAGAAATTTGATGTTGGCCATCACCAATAAGCGCCATCCGTGTTGCATTCACTGCTTTTACTGCACCCATTGCATTGCGTTCAATACAGGGTATTTGTACCAAACCCAAGACTGGATCACAGGTCATACCCAAATGATGTTCCATGGCAATTTCTGCGGCATTTTCTACCTGAGCTACGGTTCCTCCAAGAACCGCTGTAAGACCTGCTGCAGCCATAGAGGAGGCAACACCCACCTCGCCTTGGCAGCCTACTTCGGCTCCAGAAATGGAAGCTCCTTTTTTGTAAAGTATGCCTATGGCAGCGGCAGTAAGGAAATAGGTATAAATATCTTCATCACTCATTTTATCGTGGGCATGTTGGCAATATTTTAGTACTGCGGGAATAATGCCTGCTGCACCATTAGTTGGAGCGGTAACGATACGTCCGCCCGCTGCATTTTCTTCATTGACTGCCATGGCATAAAGATTTAACCAATTCATAATATCGGATTGCTCAAAAATGCTTTTTACTCCTTTTTCATTCATGAGTTTTTTATGTAAATCAGGAGCACGTCTTTTTAAATTAAGCCCGCCGGGTAAAATACCATCGTGTTTACATCCATTGGCAATGCAATCATCCATGACTTTGGCAATTGCCAAAATGCCCTGATGGATTTCTTCTGTGCTACGCCAGGTTTTTTCATTAATTAACATTAATTCCGCTATGCTTAAATTATTTTTTTGACACAGTTCTAGAAGTTGGGCTGCTGTTGAAAATGGATATGGGGGTGGGTTTGTATCTTCAGTAGTTTTGGAAAAATCTTCTTCAGTAGTAATAAAACCACCGCCAATTGAGTAATAAACTTGTGCAATTAATAAATTGTTCTGGCTATCAAAAGCAGAAAAACGCATCCCATTAGAATGTTTGGGCAAGAGCTCTTTTTGTAAAAAAAGAAAATCAGTTGCTTCGTTAAAGTTAATATTTTTCTTACCTGCCAGGTTTAACGTACGAGAGTGAATGATTTCATGCATGCGCGGCACCATAGACTCAGGAGCAACAGTTTCTGGTGTTTTATTTTCAAGTCCATTTAAAATGGCTTTATCTGTTCCATGACCTTTTCCGGTTAAAGCCAGCGAACCGTAAAGTTCGGTTTTAACCCGTTGAACTTGATTCATGAGTTGTTTGTCTTCCAGTAACTTTAAGAACGCATTAGCGGCAAGCATAGGCCCTACAGTATGCGAGCTTGATGGGCCAATTCCAATGGAAAATAAATCAAATACACTGATGTTCATGTGGGATAATCTCTTGTTACAATTAGTGCAAAGTGTAGAGAAATCTTAATTATTTGTCTATTTTAATTATAGCGGACAATTTACTTTAATAATTTGACGTGCATCCTTTGCTGAATTAGTCTATAAATTGATATGCATTAAGAATATCCTTAATGCAATGAGCTTTATAATATAGTTACAATTAATCGAGCTTAAAGACTGGTAATTTTACATGAATTTAGGCAGAATTATGTTGCATTTTAAAATGTAATATCTTTTTCTATCACAATTGGAAAGATATGCACAATAGAAAGACTACAAGGGGATTCTTTATGAAGATGAAATTGGTCACTGCGGCCGTCATGGGGCTGGCAATGTCTACAGTAATGGCTGCTGATGCTACATCGCTTGTTACGGATAAGGATAAATTATCTTATAGTATTGGTGCTGATTTAGGAAAAAACTTCAAAAATCAAGGTATTGATATTAATCCGGACGCATTAGCTAAAGGAATGCAAGATGGAATGTCTGGTGCCCAATTGATTTTGACAGAACAACAAATGAAAGATGTTCTGAATAAATTCCAAAAAGAATTGATGGCGAAACGCAGCGCCGAGTTTAATAAAAAGGCAGAAGAAAACAAATCTAAAGGAGATGCTTTTTTATCAACTAACAAATCAAAATCTGGCGTAACGGTACTGCCTAGCGGTTTACAATATAAAGTTATTGAAGCAGGTACAGGAAATAAGCCAGGTAAATCAGACACAGTAACTGTTGAATACACTGGTACTTTAATTGATGGTACTGTATTTGATAGCACTGAAAAAACAGGTAAGCCAGCTACATTCCAAGTATCACAAGTGATTCCTGGTTGGACTGAAGCATTACAATTAATGCCTGCCGGTTCTACTTGGGAAATTTATGTACCTTCAGACTTAGCTTATGGCCCACGTAGCGTAGGTGGTCCTATAGGTCCAAATGAAACTTTGATTTTCAAAATTCATTTGATTTCTGTGAAAAAATCTGCCTAATCAATAAGGAGGGGTTTCCCTCCTTATCGTTTCTCACTCGAAAACAAAAGTGAGATTTTCCTTTAGAGAACAAGTTATCCTGCCTTAGAGAGATCCGCAAGATGAACAAACGCCTATTTATTGTTTTCATTTTAGGTTTTTCCTCTGGCTTACCCATGGCATTAATCAGTAGTACTTTGCAGGCATGGTTTGCATACAGTGGGATGTCTGTCTTTGCTACAGGAACATTAAGTTTAATTAGTTTACCCTACGCTTATCGTATTTTCTGGGGACCTATTCTGGATCGCTATTCCTTATTCAGTATGGGTAAGAGACGAAGTTGGATTTTAAGCATGCAATGTCTTTTGCTTCTTGGATTCAATTTAATGGCTTGGTTTACTCCAGAACAATATCCTAAATTGATGGCTTTTCTGGCTTTGATTTTAGCTTGTTTTTCTGCCACTCAGGATATAGCAATCGATGCACATCGAGCAGAATATTTGCCAACTAGCGAACATGCTTTAGGCGCCTCTTTAGCAGTACTAGGTTATCGGATTGCTTTATTGTTGTCGGGTGGTTTGGCATTGGTTATGGCGCAGAAATTAGGCTGGGCTTTTACTTATCGCTTTATGGGCCTCATGATGATTGCTGGCATGTTCGCTGTTTTCTTGAGTCAAGAACCTAGTGTGCCAATCAAAGAAAAAAATAATTTGGCTTTATCTTTCTTAGCTCCTGTTAAGGAGTTAATGTTCCGTCCGGGGGTTATTCCTCTTTTACTCTTTATTTTTTGTTATAAGCTCGGTGAAGCATTTACTACGACTACCAGCGGCATTGTCATGCCTTTTTTAATCCAAGGGCTTGGTTTTTCTTTAGAGACAATTGGTTACATCAATAAAATGCTGGGAGTTGGATCCATCTTACTTGGAGGTTTGTGCGCGGGATTTTTATTGATACGTTTTTCCTTATATCGCTCCTTGCTTTTTTTTGGCTTACTGCAAGCATTAACTAATGTATTATTTGTTGTTTTAGCAATAGTAGGAAAGAATGTTACCTTATTGGCAATTGCAGTTTTTTTTGACAATTTTGCAGCAGGGATGGGTTCTACCGCCCTGGTGGCTTTATTCATGCGATTGGTAAATAAACAATATACTGGAACTCAGTTTTCCATGCTCGTGGCTTTATCGACAATACCTCGTATTCTTTCTGGACCTGTCGCTGCAAGCATTCAAATGGCTATAGGCTGGGTAGGTTTATATCAACTCTCTATATTATTTGCTTTAGCATTTATCCCTTTTTTAATATTGATAAAAGAGCAAACTAAAGAAGGTCAACACGACCTGGATGAAGTAGAGAAAGAGGGGGAATTGAATCCTGTACAGTAATTTATGTTAAGGGGCTGTTACTCTCTTTTACAAAACGCTGCAATACCCACATGCTTCATATATGTTCGTTTCGATGTTTTAAAATCACAGCATTTCGCAAGCTAGCGAATGGTAAACATACCCCCTACATATATTTTTTATTTAATTTGATGACAATACCACTGACGCCAATTAAGAGTATTCCAATTAAAATCAAAGTAATTGGCCAACCTATAGTATGTGGGAAATGCTGGCTTGAAAAATATAAAATGAAGCCAAGTGTCGCCAAGCTTGCAATTATGAGTAAGACTCGGCTGCTTTCTATAATGGCCATATAAATTAAGCCACAAGATAATCCCAAATAAAGTATTTCATAAGGTTTACCTTTAACGATGTCGAATGTTACTAAGAGCAGTGTCAGTGATGATATGAAAAAAAGTAACCCTGCAATACTTTGATACTTTGAGTGGTTTATAAATGAACTGACAGCTAATAAGGAGCTGCTGAGAATAAACCATTTTAACCGCTCTGGTACACCAAGTAATTCAAATGCTGCCAGGAAAAAAGAATAGAGGAAAATCAAGGAAATAAAAGCTAATACCGTCTGCCTGGTGCCTATAAAAGCAATGCCGTGTTGCAGAAAGAGAATCAAGCTAACTACAAGTACCCCCCAGGTAGGCATCAATATGGAAGTGTATTGTGATAAGAGGGTAAGCAATCCACTGGCTTCAAGGATTGCTGCAACAAGAAATAAAGGAGCTGTGATTTTATATTGCTTCTCTTGGTAATAAAGACCCAGAAGGAAGATTAAAAAGCCAAAACCTAAATTTAAAATAATACGGCTATTATCCACTGTGTAGGCGAAAAGAATCCATCCAAATACAACAGTCGTGATTGCAAGAATGAGCGGTTTATCCGATAAAATGGCAAAACGTTGATGAGTGAAATAGATAATAGCTATGATTAATATCCACCATATTGGCAGCATTAAATCGTATTCCTGCAACAAAATGATAAGTCCTGCGGGTTCGAGGAATAGCGCAATCAAAAATAAAGGTGGCGAAGCTTTTTGGTAATGAGGGTATTTTAGACATACAAATGCCAAAATGAATGAGCAAAAACCAAAACCTAACGTCAAGGTAACACGTTCGTAGAGATTAAAGTCTTGCCATTTCATGGCAATCAATGCGCAAATACCTGCAAAAATAAGAATCCCGCCTATATAGCTGTACAGTTTATTTAACCAATTTGTTTGCTCTGCGGGGCTTGTAGTCTGAGCGGGTTTCAATGCCAATGCGATTTCTCTAATCTCGATTTGATAACGTTTGGCGAGCTCCACGATTTTTTCTAATGCCTCTTCTTTATTCATGGTTTAACCCAACCAATAAATTGGACATTATTTGAAGTAAAGTAGCGTGTACCTAAATTATATAATTTGACGCAGCTAGAATTCTTTTTGAGACAGATCGTATTATTTCGATAATGGCTGCCAAGAAAAAGATCTGAGAGTAATCCTGTGTTTAAGTTATCGTTGTTTGTGTATAGGACATAACCGTCAGGAGATTCCAGTGAGGTATCCAGTTTAAATTTTTTGGTTGATTCCACCACCTCTTCTTTGAAATTTGTGTTGTTGTTAAAGTGGGGAAAATCTATGGGAATTTCTTGGACTTTTTGTTTTTTTGCGTCAAAAAAATAGAGTTTTTTAATTCCCCAATAATTATTTTGAACTTTTGAATATTGAGCTATTAATTGATCATTTTTAACTATAAAGTTGACTTGTACAGGAAAGGGGGAAGCGGAAGAATCCAAGATAGAAAATAGAAGATTATAACGTGGAGGATCTGTTTTAAAAAAAGGAATATTTGAAATAACGAAAACAAGCATGAGTAGTATTGGCAACGACAGTCCAGCCACCAAAGCCAAATGACTTTTTATCCACTTAGTCGACATCTTAATTCCTTAAGTTGCGTAAAGCGCATTTTGTGCTTCCTTATAGTATAGGCAGATTTTTATTTTTTATATTTGAAACAGATAATCAAAAATTAGTCCAAGTCAGTTGTATAAGGCAAGGCCTCTAAGTCCAGCAAGTAGCCTGGTGGCAAGCAACACTCTCTTTGATGACATCTCTGCCGACGCGTCGGGTAGAGATGGATTGTTTTCAGCGATGTAGAGTAAATTGCATTCAGCAGACGGGCCTTGAGATCTTTTTCATTCTATTTAAAAAATCAACTATATTATTCATACCCCAGTCCTAAATACTCAAATCAGATAAGTATGATTTGAGTCATCTAAGAGGATTTCAACATTGTCAAAAGAGAAAGTGATTTCTATACGAGAGTTTGGAAAAGAATTGAACCAATGCGGAAGTCATTGGGGCAAGAATGTGGATCTCTCTGGAGCAGGCCCAATAAAAGTTTATACCGGAGAAGAATCATGGATGGAATCAGCCATAGATGGGGTTATAGGCTTGCATGGAAATGAACCTGGAAATGGTCCTGCTGTGATTATTAAAGATATAAAACATGCTGGTGTTGATCTATTATGGACCAGTGGATTAATTGGATGTATGGCTCTTGCAATACTGGGAACAGATGCAGAAAGTAAGCAGGATGTGTTTTTCTGTCATGCACGAAAATATGATGCGAAAAATGCTATAAAAACTCCAGGTCATCCAATGAAATTAGCCCGTGATTTTGTTCAATCCCATAATGAGATAAGAGTTTTTTGGGGTACAGATTTTAATTTCGGTGTAAAAGATTTTAGTGGTCCGCATAAGAAAAATGAAGCACAAAAGCTTCTTAGCAGAGAATTAGGTTGCTGGGTACGAAATATTGACTGTGTAATTGCCAAAGAATTAGTTTTTTTCCCTAAACTGGGAATTGTTAAAGATGGAAGTCCGAGAGAAGCATATCGATGGATTCGTTCAGAAGATATTACGTTAAGAACCAGATTCTCAAGTAGTATGGCTTTATCTCCATTTATACCCAATCGAGATCTTTTAAGAAAATTGGAAACACATCTGGCTGAATTGAAAAATGATAGATCCTCATGGTTTAGGTTTTATTTATATGATTCAAGAAGATCTAATAAAATTAGAGCACTAAACCAGATATTGGATGCTTATAGAGTGGGGAATTTAGATATATTAAGGCATTTTGCTCAAAATGCAAACAACAAAACATCTCCATTTCTCGATCCAAATGCAGTAAATACCTGGAGCCCCAAAAATAAAAGTATTACTGCTAAACTGGCTTTGGCAACTTTTTATGATGCTAAGGACAAAATTTTAGAGATGGGGGCGAGTGGTTGTGGTCTTCGCTCGGATGGGAGTTCTATTTCCTCTCATCATGAATACAGGCAGAGGCTAGAATTCATTGCAGATAGAATAATTGGATTAGATGAGTAAAAGGAGCAAATGCGAATTAAGGAAATTGATAAATTACGAGTCGCATTTGAGATAAAAAGGGGATATGGCTTTATTATTAATTAAATAATTATAGGGCATTCTAAAACTATTTATGGTACCTAGGGTGGGACTCGAACCCACACGGTGTCACCACCACCGGATTTTGAATCCGGCGCGTCTACCAATTCCGCCACCCAGGCATTTGAGCGGCCATTATAACAAAGAAATAAATTCTCACAATGGGTTTTAGTATATTATTATTTAAAAAATAGCTCATTACTTAAGAGGGGTTTATGAGGAAGTATCATTTTATTATTTTTAGTTTTTTTTTGGCACAATTTACGACAATGGGGTATGCAACCAATTGCCCTGATCCTGAAACTACTTCTTTAAAATGGGGTGTCCCACCAGCTCCATGGACAGTAAATCCTTATTCGCCTAATCGTCCGCAAGGAGACCAAAACACTCATTTTGTGCGTGCGAATATTTTGGTTGCAGGTTATGGGCAAGGAGTGGTTTGCACTTATAGGAATTCAGTGGGTGAATATTCAATTTGGTGGCAAGTTCTTACTAAAATACCATCACGTCTTGATTACAGTTGGCTTGATTCGCTGGGGGGGTTTGTTTGCACTCAAGGACTGGAACAGTGCCAATTTTATACAGCGTGAAGTTCATGAGATGAATAAATATGTTCTATATTATTAATGTCATTGATGAAAATGGAGTTTCACATGAAAAATACAAATCTGGTTTCAAGGCGGATAGGTCAGCTTATTACCATTCTTTTTTTATTGGGCAGTCCATTCGTTTGGGCCTATGCGGCTTGTTGTTCAAAGCATGGGGGCGTTGCTTCCTGCAACACAACTACGGGTTACCAAATGTGTAAGGATGGCACAGCCTCTCCTACATGTAGATGTAAGAAATCAACGAGTTCAACTACAAACGCTAAAGGTTGTTGCTCCAAGCATGGTGGGGTTGCTCAGTGCGATAAAGCTACTGGTCATCTAAAGTGCAAGGATGGTACGCAATCACCTGACTGTGTTTGTCATTAAGTCGGGTCACTTAGTGAATACTTGTGGCCTGGAGGCAGCGCAGCGGAGCCCGGGAAATTTATATCAGTTAAAACATGGGTTGCTGCACCCAGGCTACATTTTATTATATGAATTTTGAATCACTAAATGCGATCCTCAGTGATATCTATCATCATTTGCAAGGATCTTTTAGCATTATCAATAACCCATTGTTGATCCTTTGTTGGTAGCCTGTTTCTACTTCCCGTGAATTCATTAACTACGTCACCTGCTTTAACTTCGTTATAAGCCATTGTTTTCCCCTGTCTTAATAAATCAACGAGCGCGACGAGATGAGGGGGATCGTTACGTGACATGGTAGCACATCCACAACCTATTCCTTTTTCATTTTCTTTTTTGGGTGCTTCAGCCAGATTGACTACTTCTATATTTAAACCTTTACAATATTGTTTTAGATTTTCAACCATGTGATTTTCAGTACCAATCGCATAACGCTTGGTTTTAGCACGATCATGGACTACATAATCCCAGATGAATGCTGTGGAACCTGCGTGTTGTGCGATTTTAATGACTGAGTTACGGCATTCTGGATGAACGATGGTCGTGTATCCTTGATTGTTCCAATAATCACACATTTCAGGTTGATAATGTGTATGTACGGCGCATTGGCTTGCAAATAATATTAATTGGGCTTCATCAAACTGTTTAAGGGTTTTTAAGTCTTGCGCTGCAAGTGAATATTGGGCTCCTGCCGTTCCACCAGGCCAATAGGCCAGATTGTTTATTCCTAACCAATAAGCTACGTTTTCCCCCATATGTTGATCGGGAATAAAAAGGATCTTTTTATTTTGCTTTAGAGCCCACTGGAATATTTTTTTTACGTTAGAACTCGTACAAACAGCCCCCCCTTGGGCACCAGTTAATGCTTTGACTCGACCGGACGTATTCATATAGCAAACTGGTAAAATATTCTCAGCACCATAACGTTCGTTCAAATCAAGAAAAGCAGGTTCGACCATGAAGTCTTTGGCAAGCATCTCCATGGTGCAACCTGATTTAGGGTTAGTAATATAAACCTGTTGGTTTTTATTCGCTAAAATACTAATGGATTCCGCCATGAAATGCACTGCAGATTCGATAATAATCGATTTTTCAGGATGTTCAGCTGCCATCAAGGCCAATTGATAGGAGTCACCGATAAGTCCTCCAAATTGTTCAACCAAACGGACTATATCGCCTCCCATGTAATAATGAGCCAAAAGTAATAATCGCTCACCAAAATGATCTTGGGCTTTTTTAAGATAAGGAGTCATCCAAGCTAAAACTGTTGTGAGCTTACGATCGGGTAATGCCTGGTACTCTTGAGCATAAGGAATGAATTCTTCTTGATACCAGTCGATCGGATAGTCACTTTGACAAATACTCATATCATTTCTGATATGCATTAAGGTAGTTTCAGGTTGGTACAGAGTGGAGTTTTTAAACATCAATTTTGCCTCAAATCATTTTAATGTATCACTTACATTTATTATTCTGGCGAAGTATCCATTAATCCAAGTTTGGCAATACTTTCTTGTGCCTCAGCTTGTTTATTTGGATAATCTTCTCGAAAATGTCCACCACGTGATTCTCGTCTTGCCAGAGCTGCTCTTACTATGAGTTCGGCATTAAGAATAATATTTCTTAATTCAATAAAATCTCGGGTGATACTATGCTTCCAGTAATATTCTTCAATTATTTTTTTACGCTTCATTATTAATTGTAGTAGATCTTCAAGTCCTGCTTCAGTTCGCACTATCCCTGCATAAGATGTCATTTCTCCTCTTAAGCCGCGCCACTGAGCATTAATTTGGCTGGCGCGTCGTGCATTGACTTCACTGGGTGCACTCCAGTTAGGGATATGTTCGGTATATTTCCACGGAGCAGAAATATCTTTTAAAGTACATCGAGCAGCATTGGAACCCATGACTAAGGCTTCAAGCAATGAGTTACTCGCCAGGCGATTGGCACCATGTAAACCGGTAAAAGCGACCTCCCCTATGGCATAGAGTCGTTTTAAGTCGGTTCGGCCGTCAACATCCGTAAGTATGCCCCCACATTGATAATGTGCTGCTGGCACGACAGGAATCATATCTTGGCTCATATCAATGCCAATGGATAATAGAGTCGTATAAATTTGCGGGAAACGTTTTTTCAGGAATTCTTTGGATTGATGGGTAATATCCAAATAAACATATCCCATTTGGCTGCGTTCAATTTCACTAAAAATAGCACGCGCCACTATATCACGTGTAGCTAGCTCCATTTGCTGAGGGGCGTAATGCTTCATAAACCGTTCCCCTGTTTCGGCATTTTTGAGTAAAGCTCCTTCGCCACGTACCGCTTCTGAGATGAGAAAATTATTTAAAGAATGATGATGCAGTAGAGTAGGGTGGAATTGGTAGAACTCCATATTACCAATCCGTGCCCCTGCACGATAAGCCATGGCAACCCCGTCTCCGGTGGCAACCATGGGATTGGTTGTGTATCGGTACGTCTTGCCTGCGCCTCCAGTAGCTAATATCACACAGTTCGCTAAAAAAGTATGAATTCGATTTGCAGTACAATCCAGAATGTAAGCGCCTAAAACCTCTCCTTGAGTATCGGTACGATGAGGATGGTAATGGGTAATTAGATTTACTGCTACATGATGTTCAAAAAAATGAATTTGGTGCTGCTGTTGAGCGAGTTGGTTCATTGTTTGGGTAACTGATAAACCCGTTTGATCCCCACAGTTAAAAATACGTCGATGGGAATGTCCTCCTTCTTGGGCTAGATGAAAATTTCCTTTGCTATCTTGTTTAAAGTGAACCTTATATTGACTCAATTGTTTTATCATCTCCGGGCCTTGTCGAATAATAAATTCAACGGCCGGTGGATAGCACAGTCCATCTCCAGCAATCAAGGTATCTGAAATATGCGATTCCAGAGAATCTTCTTCTGAAAAAACAGCAGCGATTCCACCTTGGGCATAACGGCTATTGCATTCAATAGCTTCTGCCTTGCTGATTAAAGCAATTTTTAACCGAGGTTGTAGTTGAATCAGCTGTAAGCAATATTGTAATCCAGCCAGTCCTGTGCCCATAACAAGGACATCAAATTCAAAGGTCTGTCCTTGTTGCGAGAGTGTCTCACTCATAAAAAGGCCTTTACTAATTGGGTTGCCAGGCCCGTATAGTTTTCTGGTGTGAGTTTAATTAATTGTTCTTTAGCTTCCTCAGGTATCGAGAGCCCCTTAATGAATTGCTTGAGGCTTTGTTCATCAATTCCCTGCCCGCGGGTTAAATCTTTTAACTGTTCATAGGCATTTGGCACATTATATCGACGCATCATGGTTTGTACTGCTTCAGCCAATACTTCCCAATTTGATTTTAAATCTTCTTGTAAAGGACGTTTATTGATTTGTAATTTGTCATTGCCTTTGGCCAGGGACAGATAGGCAATAAGGCTGTAAGAAAATGCCATACCAATATTACGCAATACGGTAGAATCAGATAAATCTCGTTGCAGTCGTGATTGAGTAAGTTTATTTGCAAAATGAATGAAGAGGGCATTCGCCATTCCCAAATTTCCCTCGGCATTTTCAAAATCAATGGGATTTACTTTATGGGGCATAGTGGATGAGCCCACTTCTCCTGCTACAGTTTTCTGTTTAAAGTAACCAAGAGAAATATAGCTCCAAATATCTTGAGTATAATCGAGCAAGATATTATTAATACGCACCATAATTTGCGATACCTCTGCTAATCCATCATGCGGCTCGATTTGTGTAGTATAGGCATTAAAAGATAAACCCAGTGACGTAACGAAATTAGCGCAGTGCTTGCGCCAGTCAACTTCGGGATAAGCTATAGTATGAGCGTTATAATTACCAACGGCACCATTGAACTTACCAGGAATTAATACTTCACATAATTGCTGTTGTGGTCTTTTGAGACGGGCAACAAAATTGACTAACTCTTTCCCCATGGTTGTAGGTGTTGCTGGTTGGCCATGTGTTCTGGATAACATAGGTACATCGGCATGCTGTTTTCCAAGTAGAGTAATTCCTCCCATAATTTCAGCAAGCGTGGGTTGAATAACCTGGGCAATTGCCTGTTTGACCATTAAAGCATAAGCTAAATTGTTGATATCTTCTGAGGTACAAGCGAAATGAATAAAAGCAGTAATTGCTTTCAAACTCGCATTCTGTTGGAACTTATCCTTCAGGTAATATTCTATTGCTTTGACATCGTGATTTGTTTGCTTCTCAAATTCTTTAATTTTGATGGCTTCTTCTTCATCAAAATTAGCAATAAGATCATCAAGAAAGTCCTTAGTCCTTTGATCGAATGGAGGGACCTCGGAAATCGCGTTATTGGCTGCTAAAGATTCAAGCCAACGAATTTCTACAGTCAGGCGATAATAAATTAAGGCGAACTCACTAAAATAAGGACTTAAAGCCCTTGTTTTATTAATATAACGCCCGTCGATTGGAGAGATCGCATTTAAAGCAGTAAGAGTCATAAGCAGCTAGCCTTAAAGATAAAGCACATATAATATTAGATGCGCGTTCAGATGTGAATAAACTAAGGAATTTTATCAGAAAATTGATATTTTTTTAATATGATTGTGTATAATGATCGCATTTTTGAAAATGAGTCATGGGATTTTATGAAAACGATCATTGAATCATATCAAGCGGGCCTGTTCCACAAGAAATATTGGTTACAAAATATTATCTCAGGAATTATCGTGGGGGTTGTTGCCTTGCCTTTGGCAATGGCTTTCGCCATCGCGTCAGGCGTACGACCAGAACAAGGTATTTATACAGCGATTATTGCTGGCTTGATTGTTTCAGTTATGGGCGGAAGCCGGTTACAAATTGCAGGCCCTACCGGCGCTTTCATTGTGGTTCTTTCGGGAATTACTGCTAAATATGGGGTTTCCGGGTTACAAATTTCAACGCTACTTGCGGGATTCATGCTCTTATTTTTTGGTCTTGCTCGTTTAGGCGGCATTATTAAGTTTATCCCCGCCCCGGTGATTATTGGTTTTACTGCAGGAATTGGTGTAGTAATTTGGGTAGGGCAATGGCACTACTTTTTGGGTCTTCCCTCTGGTGGAAGCGGTCATTTTCATGAAAAATTATGGTATTTACTGCAGTCTTTTCCGCAGCTCAATATACCGACAACCATTTTAGGCTTTTTTTCACTGTTTCTGGTTATTTTTTCAAATAGAATTCCAGGATTAAAACGCATTCCTGGACCGCTTGTGGCTCTATTGGCTGTGACAGGACTGCAGGCAATCTATAATTTTTCCGGTGTTGCGACTATAGGCTCCTTGTTTGGTGGAATACCTCAAGGTTTACCGGAATTTAAATTGCCTGACCTCACAATCGATAAGGTGATTGAATTGGTAGGTCCCGCTTTTACGATTGCGATGCTCGGTGCTATAGAATCACTTTTATCTGCAGTTGTTGCTGATGGAATGGCAGGAACAAAACATAATTCCAATCAGGAGCTGGTTGGCCAAGGAATAGCTAATATTCTTACGCCATTGTTTGGAGGGTTTGCTGCAACAGGAGCTATTGCACGTACGGCGACAAATATTCGTAATGGTGGTAATAGTCCATTAGCAGGTATAATCCATGCACTTACCTTAGTTTTAATCATTCTGTTCCTGGCGCCTTTGGCGGTGAATATACCGCTAACGGTACTTGCTGCAATTTTGTTTGTTGTCGCTTGGAATATGAGTGAAGTAAAACATTTCATTAAATTAATACAACGCGCTCCAAAAGCTGATGTTGTGATTTTGTTAGTCACTTTTTTCCTTACCGTGTTTGTTGATTTGGTAGTCGCAGTAAATATAGGTGTAATTATTGCTGTACTGAATTTTATACGGGGTATGGCTTCCAGTGTTGAAGTGCAACAAATGACTCAAGAAGAATTGGCACATGAATTGGCACGACAAAATATAGAAACCTTGCCAGATGGCCTATTAATCTATGCTGTAGAGGGACCTTTTTTCTTTGGTGCAGCAGAAGCTTTTCAACATGCTTTAGCAGTAACTCATACGGATCCCAAAACATTAATTATTAGGATGCGTTGGGTACCTTTTATGGATGTTACCGGCTTACAAACTTTGGAAGAGGTTATTGAAGATTTACAGGAGCGTAACGTAAGGGTGATTTTAAGTGGAGCCAACTCACGCGTAGAAGAAAAACTTCGCAAGGGAGGAATTGTTAAACTTCTAGGAGAGAAGAATTTCCATAAGGAGTTTTCTCAAGCTTTAGTTGCATGCAATGCATAATCGTGCTCTTAACTAGAGTATCTACCTCACGGGTTAGATGAAATGATCGTTTATCTCGATGGAATAAAAACAAATGTTGGCTGACAAATAAAGTTTCTATTTCCCATAGCCGCACATTTTCAGTAAAATGACTATCATTTTATGGACTTGGGGTAGTTATGACGGTCAAAACACATATTATCGATTTAGCACATCTTGGCATGCATGATCTGGAACAGGTTGGTGGGAAAAATGCTTCTCTTGGAGAGATGATCAGTCATTTATCCTCCGCAGGAGTGTCTGTTCCTGGCGGATTTGCAACGACAGCGGATTCATTCAAAGAGTTTTTGTCCCAAAATAATTTAGATAAGAAAATCTATGAAAAATTAGCGGCCTTAGATTCAGATAATGTGCAGCAGTTGGCCGTTGTTGGGAAAGAAATCAGAGAAATGATTGTCAATACGCCATTTACTCCCGAGTTTGAATATGCGGTACGGGCTGCATACGAACAGATGTCCCGCTCTATAGGTCATGGTGATTTTAGTGTAGCGGTTCGTTCCTCAGCAACAGCGGAAGATTTACCCGACGCATCATTTGCGGGTCAACAAGAAACTTTTTTAAATGTAAAAGGAATTGATGACGTTTTGCTCTCGATCAAACATGTTTTTGCATCGTTGTTCAATGATAGGGCAATCACTTATCGGACCCATCATCAGTTTGCCCACCATGAAGTAGCTTTATCTGCAGGTATTCAACAGATGATCCGTAGTGATTTGGCAGTAAGTGGGGTGATGTTTACCATGGATACCGAGTCGGGGTTTGACCAAGTAGTATTCATCACTTCATCTTACGGCTTAGGCGAGATGGTAGTTCAGGGAGCAGTCAATCCTGATGAGTACTATGTGCATAAGCCCGGAGTTCAAGCAGGTAGACCTGCGGTTATTCGCAGAAATCTGGGCAGTAAAGCCTTGAAGATGGTTTATTGTGATGATCCTAGCAAAAAGCAACGGGTCAAAACTGTCGAAGTTGATGCAAAAGATCGGCTGCTCTTTTCTTTAACTCCGAGCGAAGTGGAAAGCTTGGCGCGTCAAGCCATAATTATCGAAAAGCATTATGGCCGACCAATGGATATAGAGTGGGCAAAAGATGGTCTAAATGGCCAACTATATATTTTACAGGCCCGTCCTGAAACAGTAAAAAGCCGCGATAATAAACAAATATTGGAACGCTATACCCTACAACAAAAAGGTGAGATACTGGCTGAAGGACGCAGTATAGGTCAACGTATTGGACAAGGCAGGGCAAGGATTATTAAAGATGTAAGTGAAATGGATCGGGTTCAACGTGGTGATGTATTGATCTCAGATATGACTGATCCTGATTGGGAACCTGTAATGAAGCGTGCTTCAGCTATTGTTACTAATCGTGGTGGCAGAACCTGTCATGCGGCTATTATTGCTCGTGAATTGGGTATTCCCGCTGTAGTAGGATGTGGTGATGCTACAAAAACCATACGCGATGGTGATGAAGTAACCGTTAGTTGTGCTGAAGGGGATAACGGTTATGTGTACGCAGGTTTGCTGCCATTCGAGCAAGTACATCTGGATGTAGAAACTATGCCTGAATTGCCAATGAAAGTTATGTTGAATGTGGGTAATCCAGAACGAGCCTTTACCTTTCAATCTATTCCTAACTCAGGAGTGGGTTTGGCTCGCCTTGAGTTTTTAATTTCCAATACTATTGGTATTCACCCACGTGCATTACTTGATTTTGATCGCTTAAAAGATAAGGAATTAAAACAATTTATTACTGAAAAAACAGCAGCCTATGCTTCCCCTGTTGAATATTATATTGAGCGATTAAAAGAAGGAATTGCAACAATAGCTGCCGCATTCTACCCTAAACCCGTAATTGTACGATTGTCCGATTTTAAATCAAATGAATATGCAAATCTTGTTGGCGGTAATTTATATGAGCCGCATGAAGAAAATCCCATGCTGGGTTTTAGAGGTGCATCACGTTATGTTTCTGAGTCATTTGCAGAGTGTTTTGCTTTAGAATGTAAAGCAGTACGACGTGTGCGTGAAGAAATGGGCTTGACGAATGTAGAAATAATGATTCCCTTCGTAAGAACAGTTACTGAAGCGAGTAATGTAATTCAGGTTTTAAAGCAGCATGGTCTTGAGCGAGGTAAACATGGATTACGCGTGATTATGATGTGTGAATTACCTTCCAATGCGTTGTTAGCCAAAGAATTTTTAGAGTATTTTGATGGTTTTTCTATCGGTTCTAATGACTTAACCCAATTGACATTAGGTTTAGATAGAGATTCTGGTTTGATAGCGGCTCAATTTGATGAGCGAGATGAGGCAGTGAAAGTTTTATTACATATGGCAATTACTGCGTGTAAAAAAGCCAATAAATACATAGGGATCTGTGGTCAAGGGCCTTCAGATCATCAAGACTTTGCCCAATGGCTAATGAAAGAGGGCATAGAAAGTGTTTCACTTAATCCCGACTCTGTTTTAGAGACGTGTTTATTTTTGGCAAAGCATTAGGATTAAATGGAATAAATGGTACTTCTCGATAGTCTAGGCACAAACGGTAGCCGCAGGACGTGGGAGAAGGATTCATTGATAAGTTATGAATAAATTTGCTGAAGGCTATTTTACTCAGCAATAAGAGAATATTTTAGCGAGGTATAAAATAGTAATGCAGCATTTAAAATGGTGGCTTCTTATTGCAGGAATATATCCTGCTATGGTTTTTGCCTCTGCTGAGCAGCCAATTCATGCTGATCCCATTGCGTTTGTGTTACTTGGCGTGACTACTATTTTCTTCTTTGCAATTATTGGTCGTTATACGGCACGACGTATCCATCAACCCAGCGTCCTTGGTGAATTGCTGATAGGAATTCTTATTGGCAATTTATTCTATTATTACGGATTCCCATTAGCTATTTTGCTACGCGAAGGCTCTGCAATTTTTGATGCAGTGAGACAAATACTTGAAGGGGTACCTTTAAATCAGGCGGTTACTTCAGTTATTCCTAATCCAAATTATTCACAGCAAGTTGTTGATGCTTTAAGTGGGCCTCACGGTGCTGATTTTTTGAAAATTGCTTATATTGTTGACATTTTTTCGCGATATGGAGTCATTTTTCTTCTATTTATGGTTGGTTTGGAAAGTTCAATAGAGGAAATGAAACATACAGGCCGCGATTCACTTTTTGTCGCCTTAATTGGCGTAATTGCGCCCATGCTTCTGGGTTTTGGCGTAGCTTATACATTTATGCCTAATGGATCTTATCAGGTCGATTTATTTATTGCAGCGACGCTTAGTGCAACCAGTATAGGAATTACTGCACGGGTACTTTCTGAAATGAAAAAATTACGTACCCGGGAAGCAAAAATTATTTTAGGTGCGGCAATGTTGGATGATGTATTAGGTCTAATAATATTAGCTGTGGTCAGTTCTTTAGTAATTAGTGGCGTTGTAGATATGATGGTTGTGCTACGCATTATTGTGAGTGCGCTGTTATTTTTTGCAGGCTCTTTATATTTAGGTCCGATTGTTTTGCGCAAAGCAATTCATTTTTTCCGTTTTCTTGAGCCTTGGGAAGCAAAATTATTTATTTCCTTTATATTTATCATGACTCTTTCTTGGCTCGCTTCAGTGCTGCAACTTGCAACAATTATTGGTGCATTTACTGCTGGGGTAATTCTTCATGATGATTATTTTGATGGTATACCTCTGACTCAACAAGAAAATCGCAGTATTTATCATTTATTATCGCCATTAGAATCCATTTTGGCTCCTATGTTTTTTATTGTGATCGGCATTCAAGTTAAATTAGAAAGCTTTTATCATTGGAATGTAATTATTTTAGCATGTGGTTTAATCATCGCGGCGGTGATTGGCAAATTACTCAGTGGCTATGGGGCACGTGCTTCAGATGATCGATTGCTCATTGGTATGGGGATGTTACCTCGCGGCGAAGTGGGATTAGTTTTCGCTTCTATAGGTCGGACTTTGGGGGTTATGTCGGATGATTTATTTTCTGCAATTGTTTTAATGGTTATGGTGACCACTTTTATTGCGCCTATTTTATTAAAAGCACGCTATGCGAAGAAGGATAGAAAATAAGATGAATAAAACTTCTTTACACATAGAAGCCGAGGTAACACGTGCATTACATGAGGATGTAGGGGATGGGGATGTGACTGCAACTTTATTATCTGCCCATCTCCAGGCCGAAGCAAAAATTATTTCTCGGGAGCCTATGGTAGTCTGTGGTCAACCTTGGGTTAATGAGGTATTCAATCAACTTGATGATCAAATCAACGTCGAGTGGCAAGTTGCTGAAGGTGAATGGTTGCCTGCCCCATCTACTCTATGTACTTTATATGGCTCAGCAAAAAATATTTTAACGGGCGAGCGTACTGCATTAAATTTTTTACAAACTCTTTCAGCTACCGCAACTCAAACGCATCATTATGTAGAAAAGCTTCGCGGCACGCCAACTCGATTACTGGATACGCGTAAAACGCTTCCTGGATTAAGAGCGGCACAAAAATATGCGGTTACGTGTGGAGGCGGTTTTAATCATCGTATGGGACTTTATGATGCTGTTTTAATTAAAGAAAATCATATTAAAGCTTGTGGTTCAGTAGCAAAGGCGGTTGCTTTGGCAAGAAAGGACCAAAAGAATGTTTTAATTGAAGTAGAAGTCGAAACTCTGGATGAGTTGCGTGAAGCAATTTGTGCTCACCCTGATCGAATCATGTTGGATAATTTTAGTCAGGACATGCTTGAAAAGGCAGTTAGGATGAATCAACCAAAACATTGTACTTTAGAAGTTTCTGGCGGAGTTACGCTGGAAAATATTGCTGCAATAGCCCAATTAGGTGTTGATTTCATCTCTGTTGGTGCCATTACCAAATCAATTCAAGCCATAGACTTAAGTTTACTAATTAGGAAAATTTTATGATGCCAATGATTATTTTTACAGGGGGAGGTACAGCAGGGCATGTGGCGCCTAACCTGGCGTTGATTAAAGAATTTAGCCATAAAGGTTGGGAAATCGCCTATATTGGTTCGGCTCATGGTATTGAAAAACAGATGATAGAGCCACTTAAAATCCCATTTTGGGGGATAAGCAGTGGTAAATTACGTCGATATTTGAGTTTTAAAAATTTATTGGATCCATTTAAAATCCTTCTGGGTATCGTACAATCCTTTTTCTTTCTTTATAAATTAAAACCTGACGTGATTTTTTCTAAAGGGGGTTTTGTTGCATTTCCAGTGGTAGTGGGTGCTTGGTTAAATCGGATTCCTGTTGTTGCGCATGAATCTGATATGAGTCCCGGACTTGCCAATCGACTCTGTTTTCCTTTTGTTAATAAAATATGTTTGACTTTTGAAGCGGGGAAAAAACATTTTAAAAAACAAGATAAAATAGAAATAACCGGCACTCCTATTCGTGATCAGTTATTTACTGGTGACAGTGACCATGGACTAGAGTTATGTGGATTTAATGCAGATAAGCCCTGTCTTTTGGCTATAGGTGGTAGCTTAGGGGCTGGCTCTATCAACCGTACTATTCGTGAGGCTTTGTCTCAATTAACAAAAAAATATCAAGTCATTCACATCTGTGGAAAAGGAAAATTAGAGCCTTCCCTTGTTGATCAGAGAGGGTACAGACAATTTGAATATGTTAATGAAGAATTAGCGCATTTGTTTGCTGCGGCATCTGTAGTAGTTTCACGTGCTGGAGCCAATTCTCTATATGAAATCTTAGCTTTGGGTAAACCTCATATTTTAATTCCTTTACCGGCAGAGGTAAGTCGAGGAGATCAAATCCAAAATGCTCGATATTTTCAAAAATTAGGTATTAGTCTCGTGATTGAAGATCGATCTTTGAATATAGATACTTTACTGCAAACACTATATGAACTGGAGAATAGTAAAGAGGATATCAGAAACAAAATCGATGCCCTAAATATTAAGTCAGCCACGGATCATATTGTATCTATTATTGAGGAGCAAGTTCATGTTCAATCCGCAAGCATTGTATGACTTTGTTTGTTGTCAATGGGAAGAGAAAATCATTCCCAGTTTATGTGACTATATTAGAATTCCCAATAAATCACCTCATTTTGATCCTAAATGGCAGGAGCATGGATTAATGGAGCAGGCGGTTTCCCATATTGCCAATTGGTGTAAGGCGCATGGGCCGAAAGGAATGATGCTGGAAATTATGCGGTTAAAAGGGCGTACTCCATTAATTTTCATTGAAGTTCCTGGCGTAATTGATGAAACTGTTTTGTTGTATGGTCATCTTGATAAACAGCCAGAAATGTCCGGATGGAATGAAGATTTGCATCCATGGAAACCCGTGTTAAAAAATGGACGCTTATATGGTCGCGGTGCTGCAGATGATGGTTATGCCGCCTATGCTTCATTAACCGCGATTTGCGCGTTACAGAAGCAAGGATTACCTTTTCCCCGCTGTGTTTTGATTATTGAAGCATGTGAAGAGAGTGGCAGTTATGATCTACCTTATTACATTGAACTGCTAAATGACAGGATTGGCAAACCCAAGTTAGTTATTTGTCTTGATTCTGGCGCAGGTAATTATGAACAATTATGGATGACTACTTCCTTACGCGGCAATTTAGTGGGCGAGTTATCGGTTGAGGTGATTCGTGAGGGCGTTCATTCGGGGGCGGCGAGTGGTATCGTTGCTGACAGTTTCCGAGTTGCTCGGCAATTAATTAGTCGTATTGAAGACGAAGTTTCAGGAGAGGTGAAACTACCTGAGTTGTATTGCGACATTCCAGAAGAAAGAACACGCCAGGCAGCACAGTGTGCCCAGGTGCTAGGGGATTCTGTTTATACAGAGTTTCCGTTCCATAAAGGGGTTGAACCAGTAACCATAGATAGAAAGGAATTGATTCTGAATCGAAGTTGGAGACCTGCATTGACGGTTACTGGTGCCAATGGATTTCCTGCTATAGAAGATGCAGGAAATGTTCTGCGGCCACAAACGGCATTAAAATTATCCATGCGGCTGCCGCCTTTGGTAGATCCTGAGATTGCCGCAACAGCGATGCACAATGCCTTAACTGAAGAAACTCCTTATCATGCCAAAGTGAGTTTTAAGATGGGTGATGCCTCCCCTGGATGGAATGCACCTAAGCTTGCTTCCTGGTTGGAAAAGGCTGCTGATGCGGCATCAATGACTTACTATGGTAAGCCTGCTGCCTATTTGGGAGAAGGTGGGACTATTCCTTTTATGGGAATGTTAGGAAAGAAATTTCCCGATGCACAATTTATGATTACCGGTGTTTTGGGACCTCATTCCAATGCCCACGGCCCTAATGAGTTCTTGCATTTGGATATGGTAAAAAAATTAACTGCAAGCGTAGCTTATGTGCTTTATCATGCATCGTAATATTTCAGTATAAGAGTTCGGAATGTTTGCTCCTATTCTTATATAACTCCCTGCGTATTTTATATAACTCACTATATATTTATATAATTCCCTACGTATTTTATATAACTCCTTACGTACCGCGCTTTATGCGCGGTATCCATGAGATTTTGCTTGGGCAACAGCACCCAAAAGTATAGAAAAGTATTTGTTCTGGATACTGCGCATAAAGCGCAGTAAGTAGGCGAAAAAATAGTGAAGGTTTCTTATCAAAAACTGACGACTCATCAGGCAGTGAAACAAGTTTTAATATTATCGCATGTTTTTACTCTCAATTATTCCAAAACAAATCTCATGCTTAGGTGAACAGAATATTATTAATCTTCAATTTTTTTGTTACTCATTGAAATAAGATAAAAAAATTAAAAAACTCTCGACAGTGCGCTCAATTCTTGGGATACTTTGTTCGGCTCTGGAATGAGCCATCTAGTCCAACAATTAGGAGAAAATTATGAAAGCAAAATTTATTGCTGCTGTATTGTCATTATCTGTAATTACTCTATCTGCTCATGCAGTCATTGCTAAAGAAAATTCGAACCTGAAAAAGCCTCCTGTAGTACTTCATAAAATTGATCTGAATACTGCTGATTTATCCATGCTTACCGGTTCGGTTAAAGGCATAGGAAAGAAACGAGCCGAAGCCATAATCGCCTATCGTAAAAGCCATCATGGATTTAAATCTTTAGAAGAGCTTGCTGAAGTGAAGGGCCTGGGTCAACATTTTGTGACTGCGAATCGAGATAAATTGAATCAAGTGTTTGTTGTTAATAGGATAGAATAAAAGCCATACCGAGTCAGCGGTTTATTTTTGTATGTCACTGCTGTAAGTGTTAATTATTACAGCAGCGACACATTGTAGTGAATTAAATTATTTAAAGGACCTGTATTGGCGAATTAATATGTTGTAACTCTTTATCTAGATTGCCAATATTGCTCTTAAAGAAGGTAAAACTTGTTGCTTGGTGAATCGCGATAAACCCTCTTTTATGATGAATGGCTTTAAGGAATTTTCCGATATCAGTTTCCTCTCCATTTTCCTTGCTTAATTCCTCATTGATCTTTTCTTCAGATAATGTAGCTAGTTTATATTTATCATCAACAGATAATTCTTGGAAAGCGGTTTCAATTGCTTTCGTTTTCTTATAGGGATCAGAAGAGAAAAATCCAGCTCGCTCCAAAATTCCTTTATTGATAGTTTCAATAAACTCATTAATCTTCTGCAAACGTTTAATTTCAGTGCCAATATCTGATAACTGTTTCTCTTCTTTACTTGCAATTATTGTATCTCTCATCCTGATCCTATCTCCCTTATTTAAACGTAGTTCTCCAAGGGCGATTAATAAATCAGCCTTTATACCTAAATCAGGCAATTTAGGTACTAATTTAGGTAGGGGTGGTTTTACGTTGCTTAACTCTTCTCTGAGTTTATTATTTTCTATCCGCAACAATTTTAGCTGAGAACGAAGCATAGATACTTCGGATTGAACACCACTGGATGAAGCCTTGGATCGTTTATCTACTTCGGGAGATGTTTGACGTAAAGAGTCATTTTCCCGGTGCAAAGACTCCAACTGAGCTTTAAGTTGAGACACTTCAGATGGGACCTCACTCGTTGGTTTAGTAGTTTGTTTCTTTGCTTCGAGTTGACGGTGCAATGACTCATTGTCTTTCCGTAAGTCTTCTAATTGCTTTTGAAGTTCAAGAAGGGTTTGTTCGTGTTTTTGCGCAAGACTTACTTTGCTTCTTAACTGTTCATTTTCTTTTTTGGCAATACGTAATTGCTTTTCCAACTGTTCTAAAGTGGTATTTATTTGTTGATCTTTCTGAGTTGTTTGTATTGCTAGTTCTAGTTCCTTGATTGTTTGTTTCGAAGTGGATTCAACCTTCTTTAACCGTGCAAGCTCTGAACTTTGGCGCTCAAATTCTCTACCTGCCTCATCTGATTTAAGTTTAAGCGTTTCATATTGTAACCGGAGACTTTGTAGCTGGTTATCGGACTCAAATAAAGCAGACTCTTTTTGTTGTAAAGTATCCTTTGTCTTTTGTACTTCTTCTTTAGAAGAAGCTAAATCTCTTTTTATCTTATCTAAAGCAGCTTGCCATTGAGCAGCATAAGTATTGATAAGTTGTTTCAATGTCATGATTTTTATTGCTTCAGCTTTTTCAGGTTCTTTTCCTATAAGACTTTGCCTGAATTCACTAATATAGTGAGCGATTTTCGCTGGATTTCCATCCGGAAACCCAAGCGATTTAAAGGTTTCACTGAGGTCTTCCTCGCGCTTTTTGGTTTCTGCGGCATATTCTTTTTGTACTTCATAACGAGTATTGGCTATTCCAAAGCATTGTTGACATTGAGTCAAAGATGGCTTTATTTCTTGAAGAAACTTTTCTGCTTTTTCTGCACTGCCTTTTTTTAAATTGATAATATCTTGCAGGCTTCGCTCAATGGCTTTGTACATGGAAGTCCATTGTAAATCTATTCCAGAGGTCTGTGCATTCTCCTTACCTAATTTTTTTGCTGCAGCTACAGCCGCTTTTTCCTCTAAGACTAAGACGCTAAAAGGAGTTCGCATGAAGTCAACCAAGTTAAGGACGGAATCAAGGAGGGTATTTACTTTTTCAGCATATTTGCCTTTGAACATTTCATCTTTATGTTCAGGAGAAATGCCTTTAAATATTAGAAGTTTTAATATTGCTGCATGTTTTTTGGATGGAGATCCTTCGATACCATCAAAAAATTGCTTTGGTGTAAAACCTTCAGGGATTAATGGTTTAACAAAAGTATGTACTGCTTCGATTTGCTCTTCACTTAATTCAACGATAGGTTTGTCGTTAAGTGTAACTCCCAAGCGTAAATAAGCACCCAACAAGGCAGAACCATCAACCGATGCTTTGCCTGGTTGAGGAATATGAAGGCGTTGATCTCCTAATAAGCTTATAAAATTACCAATATTTTCTGCGGCTTTTTTATAGGCCAAATTAGGATCTTTTCCCTTATTTGTTTCTAATTGTAAAAAAGAAAAAAGATTGAAGAGAAGTTTAGCTATGAGATCCGGATTACCATGGGTCCATTGGGATAATTCTTTTGATTTTAAGCTGCTGGGCATATAACACCTTAAGATAGAGTCTGAATATTAGATCGCGCAGTGTATAATATAATCATATTGGCAACAAATTATATTTTTAATTGGAATGAGATGATAAGATAAGATGGGGCGGATAAAAATCAACTTGATTGCTTTGCTACTGAATGTTCATAAATGGATTTAATGCACTTTATTTTGATCTGTGTTTCCGGTTCAAAAATTCAAAATTCTTTTTATTTATCAAAATTTACTCTTTAATTTTAAATTGTTGTCTAAGAACTGTCGATTTTTATCCAAATTTAGGATAAAGTAGCGCACAAAAAAAGAATGGGATAGTGTGGCATATGTTCAGAAAATTAAGGGGCGTGTTCTCCAATGATTTATCGATTGATTTGGGAACAGCAAATACATTGATTTATGTAAGAGATAAAGGGATTGTCCTAAACGAACCTTCCGTAGTTGCTTTACGTAATGAATCAGGACAAAAGCGTGTTGCGGCGGTGGGTCTCGAAGCGAAGAGAATGCTGGGAAGAACTCCAGGTAATATCAATGCCATTAGACCAATGAAAGATGGTGTGATTGCTGACTTTTTTGTTACTGAGAAAATGCTGCAGCATTTCATACATAAAGTTCATGAAAATAAATTCTTACGACCCAGCCCACGTGTTTTGGTTTGTGTTCCTTGTGGTTCTACGCAAGTCGAACGTCGGGCAATTCGCGAATCTGCAATGGGTGCTGGTGCTCGTGAAGTATTTCTCATTGAAGAACCTATGGCAGCTGCTTTAGGATCTGGAATGCCAGTAGAAGAAGCCAGTGGCTCTATGGTCGTGGATATAGGTGGTGGCACTACTGAAGTTGCGATTATTTCCTTAAGTGGCATCGTGTATCACCAATCTGTCCGTATAGGTGGCGACAAGTTCGATGATGCTATTGTATCTTATGTACGTCGCAATTACGGTACGCTAATTGGTGAAACTACTGCAGAACGTATTAAACATGAAATTGGTTCTGCTTTCCCAAGTCGCGATTTATTTGAAATTGAAGTTCGTGGAAGAAACCTTGCTGAAGGTGTTCCTCGTAGTTTCATTCTGACAAGTGCGGAAATTTTAGAAGCACTTCAAGAACCTTTATCAGGTATTGTTGGCGCTGTGAGAGCTGCTTTGGAGTTAGCTCCACCTGAACTGGCAGCTGATATTGCTGAGCGTGGCATGGTTCTTACTGGAGGCGGTGCTTTATTGAAGAATATTGATACCTTGCTCATGGAAGAAACTGGCTTACCTGTATTAATTGCTGAAGATCCACTGACCTGTGTAGCACGTGGTGGTGGTAAAGCTTTAGAAACCATGGATTTGCGCGGTGGTGATTTCCTCTCAACAGAATAATAAACATAACAGATTATTTAGCAGGAGTGGGTACAGTTCTATAGGATTTGTACTTGCTCTTGCTTTTTCTATTTTTCTCATGTTTTCTGATTATCATTATCGTTATTTAGATAGTGTTCGAAGCGGCTTTTCCTTAGTGGTTGCTCCTTTGCAATATGCGGTAGATTATCCTGTCCGCGTTATTGGCTGGGTACAGTCACTGGTTAGTGCAAAAAAAGCTTTGATTGCAGAAAACATGCAATTGCGCTATCAGCAAACCATGCTGGAAGCAGAATTACAAAAACTAATTGTTATTCAAAAAGAAAACTTACAATTAAAAGAATTGCTTCTCACCTCATCACAGGCAAATACGAGTGCAATGGCGGCACAAATTCTTGCTGTGGATACCAGCAATTCTCGGCAGGTGGTTGTTTTAAATAAGGGAAAACGTGATGGTGCTTATGTAGGACAACCTGTTTTGGATGCAAAAGGAGTTATGGGACAAATTGTCGATATAGGCCCTATAACCAGTACGGTTTTGCTTATTTCAGACTCAAAAAGTGCTGTACCTGTACGTAACAATCGCACAGGAGAACGGGCAATTCTTGTTGGAACCAACGATATAGAGCAACTATCCTTAATTAATTTACCAAAAACTTCGTCCATTCATCCTGGTGACGTATTAGTCACTTCAGGTTTGGACAGGCACTATCCTGAAGGTTACCCCGTAGGACTTGTGGAAGAAGTGAATAGTATTCCTGGTGAAGATTTTGTGAAAGTGAAAGTGAAGCCAGTTGCATTGCTTAATCGTAACCGGTTGGTATTACTTATATGGTCCGATGCAGAACAAGAGCAATTGAATGCGCAAATTAATGAGCGTTTAAATGCCAAGGAGACTATGTGATAAGAAATCTTCGCGTACGTTTGTGCCTTGGTTTTATTGTAGCTCTTCTTTTATCTATATTGCCCATGCCTGAGTTAATCTCAGCATTTCGTCCTCCCTGGATATTATTGCTCGTGCTTTATATAGAATATTTTTTACCAGGCAACTTCAGACTGACTACATTGCTGTTTGTGGGATTATTATTGGATGTATTACTTGCAACAGTAATTGGAGAACATTCTTTTGCCTTACTTTTGGTAACCTGGATTGCCTCCAGCAAATCAAGACGATTTCAATTTTTTTCTATGATGCAGCAAATCTTTTTGATCGGGTTCTTCTGTCTTTTATATCAATCGATTATTTCTTTAATTTCCGCTTTGCTCGGGTTTAATTACAGCGTGTTTGCACCTGCAGCCAGTGCTTTGGTAGGTATGTTTATCTGGCCATGGATTCGCTTGCTTGGTGAAGATACTTTATTGAAACGTTTGGTTTATCGTTGAAAAGTTTTTAAGTAAGTGCAGATGAGATAAAAGTATAACCCAACATGAATAGCCTGGCTGCTTGCAACCAAGCTATTTTGCTACTTACTGGAAGTTTATTACATGTTAGTTATTCATTCTGGTAACGCCAGAAGTAGTAGTAGAATAATTGTAACCCGCACTAGTCACTGGTCCAGTACTCTGTGGAGCAGGCATTATGCCAAATACAGACAAGCCTTTTGCATGATGTGCAGGTTTTACTTTATCATCAAATGCTATAACCACGTCGCTTGCGATCTTATCGCCTTTAAGCCCTGCTTGCTTCCTCACAGCCTGCATGCATGATTCCAAATTACCAACTAACTTTAAAACGTCTCCTAATGATGCATTTTGTTCTTCAAAGACAGTAACATAGACTCGAGACTTCAAGTCTTTCACGTGCATATTGGCTGCAGGAAGAATTGTATCTTCGATAACAGTAGGCAATACAGGTGCTATTAAAGTATCAATAGCTGCAGACAAAGTTTCATCTGTATAATGTCTTCCTATATTGAACCAGGCCTCAATTTGCATAGCTTCTTTTCCAATGACATTATAAGCAAGAGAGTAAGGGTTTAAAGAATAGCCCTGACACTTCTTCGCATGTGTTTTTTCTTCCACCGCTATTACTGAAGCAACGTTATTATAGCCTTGGTTTTTTAAATGATCTCCAATCGCTTCTATTGTTGCATCATTACTATTTAAATAAACTCTTATTTTGTTATCATCAAGTTTAATAGTAACTTTTATAGTCATATATTTTCTCCGGTTTTTTTAAAAAATGGCTGAAATTTATAAAAGCCTTTTAATGGACTTATTTATAAATATTCCTCCTGGTTGATTAAATACGAGACAAATTGTATTTGTATATGCATAAAGTTACATCGGTGAAATTCACCTATTGACATGGATTCATAACTTTGTGGCGAATTAATTGGAAATTATTGATAAGGAAGCGCGACAGGCGAGAGGGTTTTGCAGGTATTTAAATTTTATCTGACTTTGGAAAAGATACAGCAAGCATAACCGAGCTGCTTGCAGCTGAATTTTCTATACATCCTGAAAAATCGGTTCAGCTCTATTCCTACGTCCCGCGGCTTGTCCCTGAGAGATGGTCACAAAAAGTGGCCATCTCTCAGGCATAAAGCGCGGTACGTAGAGAACCTTAAGTGGTACATGATAAATTTAAAAAACTGACGATGGTTCAGGGTCTGTTTACCTGCGGTATCGTCAGTTTTGAGAAACCTCCACTAAAATTTTCGCCTACCTACCGCGCTTAATTTCTTCATCTACGTACCGCGCTTTATGCGCGGTATGTAGGAAAGCAGTACGTAGAGAAATTTAAGCGGTACGTAGAGAAACTTAAGTGGTACATGATAAATTTAGAAAACTGACGATCGTTTAAGGCTTGTCCGCAGGATCCAGAGGCTCTGCCCTAAAACACTGGACCTCGCGGACAAGCCGCGGAGCGTAGGCAGAGATGTGACAAATGTGGCTTTTCGGTGAATTGTGTAAAAGATACAGCGACTAAGCTGTTTATTCTTAACCCAGTTGTTGCGTTTCTCTGAACTCAGACTACGTTTTTAAACATTATTTAATTTCATTTTCCGAGAAATAGAATGACCATTGAAGGGGTGATGTATGACTCGATATTCACCAGGTTGTAAATTCTCTAATTTCCAGTTACCAATTTGATGTCGTACTAACCTTAAAGTGGGGAATCCAATTGCTGCAGTCATTTTTCGTACCTGATGGTTTTTTCCTTCTTTTAAAATAATTTCCAGCCAACTGGTAGGAATATTTTGTCGGAAACGGATTGGAGGATTGCGCGGCCATAATTGTGGTTCATCAATAAGCCTGGCTTCTGCTGGCAAAAAGGTAATATCTTTAAGAACCAAACCTTTTTTAAGAGGTTCTAAATCTGTTTCGGTAGGTATTCCCTCTACCTGTACCCAATAATACTTCTTTTTATTGAATTTGGGATGAGTTAGATGATGTTGCAAAGCGCCATTATTAGTTAATAATAACAATCCTTCACTGTTTTTATCCAATCGTCCTGCTGCATAAAAATCGGGTTGAGTAATAAAAGCAGCTAATGTGTGTTCGGGGTTCTCGCCAGAGAATTGAGTGACGATCCCATAAGGTTTATTGAAAAGTATAATTTCTGGCATTAAGTATGATATAAAAAAGAGTTTGAGTACGCTTATAGTAGGAGCTTTCTACATGATGAGCAATTCCTCAATACAATTCATTGTTTTTGTAGGTCAATTCTTATACAATAACGCAAAAATTATACTTTATGGTGAAAATTTTTATGAAATCTGCAATCTTAGTTTCACTTTTTTTCTGTCAGTTTGCATACGCGATGAATCATATTGTTATGGTTGGTGATGAAAAAGTAGAGATTAAACACACAATAGGGAAAGGCAAGACCTATGTGCATTTGCATCATAATGAACAAACGGCTTTAAAGGCAGCACAGGCAGTGATTCAGCGAGAAGGAGGAAGCCTTATTGCTTTAGTACATTCTGGAGGCCGCAATATAGTATTTCGTTTGAATAACCAACGTTATGAGTTTGATCCGAACCGAATTTTTACCGATACTGGGATTAAAAAAACGCTTTCGCAATTTGGTCCTTATAACCCCAGGGCCCATCATGAAGTAAATAAGCTGGCAACTAAAATTAAACAGTTATTGCCAAAAGGCAGAATAGTTGCTGTTCATAACAACTCAACCTACTCCCTTAAAGATTATTTACCAGGAAAATCATTACAAAATGATGCCCAGGCAATTCATATGGTTCCTGATAATTATTTTCGTAATTTTTATCTAGTCACCAAAATTAACGATTTTCTTCGTTTAAAAAGTCAAGGTTATAATGGTGTTTTACAAAAACCTTCTGCAACAGATGATGGATCATTATCTGTTTATTTGGCAAAAAGTGATTATATCAACGTTGAAGCAGGATACGATCAACTGATTGAGCAAATTAAAATGTTGCAACAATCATAGTAAGCATCCAAAACGTGAGTAATTAAATGGAAATGGTACTTGGGATTCCAAGTTATCACATGCTATCATTGCCTTCTCTCTAATTTTGCGGAGTTGTCAATGACATACGATAAAATCAAAGTGCCTTCACATGGTGAAGCGATTACAGTTACTGCTGATCTATCACTTCGTGTACCCAATAATCCCATTATCCCTTTTATTGAAGGAGATGGCATTGGTGTAGATGTAACACCTCCTATGATTCAAGTTGTTGATGCTGCGGTTGCAAAAGCATATGGCGATAAGAGAAAAATTGCCTGGATGGAAGTTTATGCGGGTGAAAAAGCGACTCAAGTTTATGGTTCTGATCAATGGTTACCAAAAGAAACTTTAGAAGCACTGAAAAAATACGTTGTTTCGATTAAAGGCCCCTTGACGACTCCTGTTGGCGGTGGAATTCGCTCACTTAATGTTGCAATTCGTCAAGAACTGGATCTTTATACTTGCTTACGTCCAATTCGTTATTTCACTGGCGTTCCAAGCCCCCTTAAAGAACCTGAGAAAACGGATATGGTTATTTTTAGGGAAAATTCTGAAGATATTTATGCGGGTATTGAATGGCAAGCGGATACACCTGAAGCAAAAAAAGTGATTGAATTCTTGATGAAAGATATGGGTGTTAAAAAAATCCGTTTTCCTGAGCACTGCGGCATAGGAATTAAACCTGTTTCTAAAGAAGGAACTACACGTTTAGTCAGAGCAGCAATCCAATATGCAATTGATAATGACCGGGACACGGTAACTTTGGTGCATAAAGGCAATATTATGAAATTTACCGAGGGTGCGTTTAAAGATTGGGGCTATCAAGTTGCACGTAATTCTTTTGATGCAAAAGAATATGAAGGCGGTCCCTGGATGGAAATCAAGAATCCTAAAACAGGCAAGCGAATCATCATTAATGATGTCATTGCGGATGCGTTTCTCCAACAAATTCTTTTAAGACCAGAAGATTACAGCGTAATTGCCACACTTAATTTAAACGGCGACTATATTTCTGATGCTTTGGCAGCCCAAGTAGGTGGAATCGGTATTGCTCCAGGTGCAAATTTAAGTGATAAAGTTGCTGTATTTGAAGCAACTCATGGAACAGCACCAAAATATGCGGGCAAGAATAAGGTAAATCCTGGCTCCATTATCCTTTCTGCTGAAATGATGTTACGTCATATGGGATGGACTGAAGCAGCTGATTTAATTATCAAAGGCATGCAAGGTGCTATAGCAGCCAAAACTGTAACTTATGATTTTGAGCGGGGTATGATCGGCGCAACATTGGTGAGTAGTTCCGGTTTTGGAGATGAAATAATTAAGCAGATGTAACGTGTAAAGGATAAGTATAGCCTGAGGGATATGAGTGCAATTTGGAGGGATGAATACAAGTCTCTCCGAGTTCGTATTGTTTCCATTAGGTTACAATTTATATCATTTTGATTTCCATCGTTAATGAATGCTAACTAATCAATATGTTTTTGATTATTTCAACGGCTAATTTTTTCATTAAAATTAGCTGATTTTACTGGCCAAAAGTGCGTAGGGAGTCTATAAAAATAATATAGAGGTTGTATGTTATGAGTGGGCAGAATCTAGAGGAAATTGTAAGGCCTAAAGTAGCTGAGCCGGAGCAGAGCACCGAAATCAGAGTGCCTAGAAAGTACAAAGTAGTGTTGCTCAATGATGATTATACACCTATGGATTTTGTAGTTGATGTACTGAAGCATTTTTTTCATCTTAGTGAGGAAATTGCCATTCAGGTGATGTTACAGGTTCATATTCAAGGAAAAGGCGTGTGTGGGGTATTTACGCGAGATATAGCAGAAACAAAAGTAGCGCTGGTAAATGAATACGCCAGAATGAATCAGCACCCATTGCTATCCAGCATGGAACCCGAGTAATTTGCTGTGGGCTGAAGAGGAGCAACGACAATGTTAAATAAAGAACTTGAATTCACCTTGAATCTAGCTTTCAAGGAAGCAAAGGAAAAACGTCATGAATTTATGACTGTTGAGCATTTGTTGTTGTCATTGCTTGATAACCCAGCAGCTGGAAGTGTATTACAAGCATGTGATGCAAACATTGAAGCATTACGTCGGGATTTAATTGAATTCATCGATGAAACTACTCCCAGAATCCCTGAAGATGAATTAGATAGAGAAACTCAACCTACTCTTGGTTTTCAACGTGTATTACAACGTGCTGTATTTCATGTCCAATCTGCAGGAAAAACCGAGGTTACCGGAGCCAATGTTCTAGCAGCTATTTTTAGTGAGCAAGAAAGTCAGGCAGTTTATTTCTTACGCAGAGAAAATATTACACGACTTGATGTGATTAATTATATTTCCCATGGTGTTTCTAAATATCAAAATAATGATATGCATGAGAACATGAATTCTATGGAAGATGATATGGGCTCATCAGAAGGTAATGAGTCACCTCTTGAAAGTTATTGCACAAACCTCAACCGACGTGCGAAACAAGGAAAGATTGATCCTTTGATCGGTCGTCACGAAGAAGTACAACGTACAATTCAGGTATTGTGCCGACGCAGAAAAAATAATCCCTTACTTGTTGGCGAAGCAGGGGTAGGTAAAACCGCAATTGCTGAGGGCTTAGCTCGGCGTATTGTAGATGGTGAAATACCGGATGCAATCCGTGATTGTATCGTCTATTCACTTGATCTGGGTGCTTTACTTGCCGGAACCAAATATCGGGGCGATTTTGAAAAACGATTAAAAGCTGTATTAAAGCAGTTAGGACAACAGGAAGGGGCTGTCCTGTTTATTGATGAAATTCATACAATTATTGGTGCTGGAGCAGCCTCAGGCGGAGTCATGGATGCATCCAATTTAATTAAGCCATTGCTGGCAAACGGCGAGTTAAAATGCATTGGGTCCACAACCTATCAGGAATACCGAGGTATTTTTGAAAAAGACAGAGCGTTAGCAAGACGTTTCCAAAAAATTGATATTCCAGAGCCTACAGTCGATGAAACTTTTGAAATATTGAAAGGACTAAAAGGTCGATTAGAAGAACATCATGGAGTGAAATTTACAATTCCTGCATTAAAAGCAGCTGCTGAATTATCTGCAAAATATATTAATGACCGATTTTTACCGGATAAAGCAATTGATGTTGTTGATGAAGCGGGCGCTTATCAGAATTTGTTAACAGCAAGCAAGCGTAAGAAAATAATAAGTGTCACTGAAATTGAGAGCGTCGTAGCAAAAATTGCCCGCATACCGATTAAAAAAGTATCAGCACGTGACAAAGATACCTTGCGTAATTTAGAACGTGATTTGAAGCTTTTAGTCTATGGACAAGATCAAGCGATCACTGCATTAGCTTCTGCAATTAAATTAGGTCGATCTGGACTTAGAGATCCTCAAAAACCTGTAGGTTGTTTCTTGTTTGCTGGACCAACAGGTGTAGGAAAAACAGAGGTAACACGACAATTGGCTAATGTTTTAGGCATAGAATTATTACGTTTTGATATGTCTGAATACATGGAAAAACATACTGTTTCACGTTTAATTGGTGCTCCTCCAGGATATGTCGGTTATGATCAAGGGGGACTGTTGACTGAAGCTGTAACTAAAAATCCTCATGCAGTACTGTTGCTTGATGAAATCGAAAAAGCGCACCCAGATGTATTCAATTTACTGTTACAGATTATGGACCATGGAGTTTTAACTGATACTAATGGACGTCAAGCAGATTTTAGACACATTATTCTGGTTATGACCTCTAATGCGGGGGCAGGGGAACTGGTACGAAATTCCATCGGTTTCTCCCAACAAGACAATAGTAATGATGGGCTTGAAGTAATTAAAAAACAATTTAGTCCTGAGTTTAGAAACAGACTTGATGCAATCATTAATTTTGCTCCATTGGATGCAGTGACGATTGGCTTAGTCGTTGATAAATTCATTATGGAACTCGATGAGCAATTAAGTCATAAAGGTGTTACCTTTAACGTCGATAAAATGGCTCGTGAATGGCTTATTGAACATGGTTATGACAAAATGATGGGGGCTCGTCCAATGGCCAGATTGATTCAAGAGAATGTAAAAAAACCTCTGGCTGATGAACTTTTATTTGGTAAGTTGATGCATGGTGGTCACGTAACCTTAAAAGTTAAAGATGGTAAGTTACACTTTGATAGTCATGATCATCGTGAGGGTGTTTTTTAAATGGCATTGAGTGTAATAATAATAACCAAAAATGAAGAGAGAAATGTTAGAAGATGTCTCGAGTCCGTTCGATTTGCTGATGAAATAATAGTATTGGACTCGGGAAGTACCGATAAAACGGTTGCTATTGCCAAAGAATATACGGAGCACGTTTTTTCTACTGACTGGCCGGGTTATGGTGCTCAAAAACAAAGGGCATTGTCAAAAGCTCAAGGAGACTGGGTGTTGAATCTTGACGCCGATGAGTCTGTGAGTGAGGAATTGCAGCGAGAAATCATTGAAGCCATGGCATCCGATTCAGCAGATGCCTTTAGAATTGCAATTCAAATGTACTTCTATAATCAACCCTTAAAATATTCTTCCAGTCCTAAGCGACATGCGCGACTTTTTAAGCGTGCAAATGCATATTTCAGTAGTGATATTGTGCATGAAAAGATAGTCCTTCCCGAAGGGGCGCGTATTGGTAAAATTAAAAATACTATTATGCATCACTCATTCAAAGACGTTAGTCATGTATTATATAAAATGAACAAATACTCATCTTATAGCGCAAAAACCTATATTCTAAATAAACGAAAACCTAGCTTTATCAAAACATTGGCAAGTACTTCTTGGATGTTTTTTAGATGTTATGTCTTGCAACGTGGGTTTCTGGATGGCAGAATAGGTTTTTTATTTGCAGTGTTTAATGCACAAGGAACTTTCTATCGTGGCATTAAACAATTGTATCAAGACAGTAACTTGGAGCAATTGCCTTCTTTGGCAAAAAGCACAGAGGAATTAATTTGAACCTGAGCTTCTTAGAAGAAAAAATCGAAAAAATTCACCTGCTCATACCAATTCTTCTTGTGTTATTGGTATTTTTTATTCCTATAAGTCCCAGCATTAAGTCAATATTAACTGTGCTTAGCTTGTTAGCTATAGGATTTACTCCTTCTTACCGACAATATTTGTTTTATGCTTTTAATACCATGTGGGCCCGTGCTGCCATTGTTTTATTTCTTTATGTCCTTATCGCCTGTTTATGGTCAAAAGCCCCATTCAAATTGGAATACAATATTATCAATAAATATTCCAAGCTAATTTTCCTACCAATTTTTGCTGTAGGTTTTATTAAACCTCAAGCAAGGACCTGGGCTTTGAATGGCTATATATTATCCATGCTCTTCACCAGTATCCTTTCAATATTGAAAATTAACAATCTATTTATAAATGATCTGTTCACTTCCCTAGATCCTGGAGAAGTATTTTATAATCATATTGTTACTGGAATCATGATCTCTTTGGGGGTTTATTTTGCCGGAATTTTAACACTCCAAACAAAACCTGGCGGATGGTTACGATTTTTATATTTATCCATGATTGTATTAGGAAGCTATCAAATATTTTTCATCAACTCTGGAAGAGCAGGTTACATCATTTATGGTGTATTAATGTGTTTGCTGATCGTGCAAAAATTTCCTCTTAGAAAAGCTTTAATAGGACTTATACTATTTACGAGTTTAAGTGGTTTAGCCTTTATGCTGAGTCCCATCATGCAAGATGGAGCCTACTCACTGGTGAATGATCTTAGGCTCTTAAAAAACAATCAAACAAATACTTCTATAGGTTATAGATACCAGTTTCATCACTATGCGAAATCTTTATTTAAAAGACATCCAATTTTAGGTGTGGGGACAGGGGGCTTTCAATATAACTTTATTAAAGATCAACCTGTTCCTTCCTGGGGACATAAGCTCAATGAACCTCATGGCCAATATTGGTTGACCCTTTCAGAACTCGGTTTGATAGGAATGGCTCTATTCCTTTATTTCATAGGTGCATTGTTTGTTACTGCATTGAAGCTTAAAGAAATGAAACCATTTTTGCTAGGCATGCTCGTCTCTTTTTGTATGTTGTCTTTCTCGGATACTATATTCTGTTACTCAGCAATAGGGTATTTGTTAATTCTTTTCAGTGCCTTATGTTTTGGTGAATTAATTGAAAAAGAGGGAATAGCGTACAAAAAATTTCTTAAAGATAAATTTGAACTCAATGTAAATTTTTCGCTCGTAGTTTGGGTGAGATTCCGAAAGCGTGAAGAGTCATCACTTTCATTATCTTTTGATTCTAGTACCTCCCGAGAGTTATCCGCGGGATCCACCGCATCTATTACAAATTTCCTGGATTCCGCGGATAAAGCGCGCACGTAGTAGGCAAGTAAAAGTATTTCTTGAATGCCCACTTAACTACGTCAAGATCTCGAATCAAAAAAGTATATTGGAGCTTGGGTGCAGCGCAACCCGGGTTCCGCTGCGCTGCACCCAAGCTACCCTGCATTCAAATAAGGTGAAAGACCCCGTGCCCTGTTACATAATCTGCTTTCTTTAATCCAGCAATTGTACCGGCGAAAAATGATAAAAATGATGCAGCGGACCATTTCCTAGACCAATATTTTCTTCCTTTGCAGCATCTATGGCATTGAACACATAATTTTTTGCAATGCTACATGCTTTAATTAAATCAATTTTTTGGGCAAGACAAGCCGTTATCGCGGCAGAAAGAGTGCATCCAGTTCCATGGGTATTTCGTGAATTAATTCTTGGACTTGAAAACCAATGAGTATCTCCATTTGCTCCTATTAATAAATCATTTGATTCTAATGACTCCAGATGTCCGCCTTTGAGTAAAACGTATTTTGGTCCAAAACCAAGCAACTTTTGACCAATGTACTTCATTTCCTTTTCAGACGAGGCATATACACCAGTAAACGTAGATGCTTCCGGAAGGTTAGGAGTAATCAAGGTAGCAAGAGGCATAAGTTCTGTTATTAAAGAGGCTACAGCTTCGGGTAGTAATAAAGGATCGCCACTTTTAGCAACGGTTACAGGATCAATGACAATAGGAATATCTATTGCTTTGCGCTTAAGAAATGAAGAGACTAATTCAATGATCTCACTATTGAAAAGCATGCCTATTTTTATACTGTCAGGTTTAATGTCATCGAAAATAGCATTTAGTTGATCTTCTATAGCTTGCAATGGAATACTGTAACAGCTTTTTACACCGCAAGTATTTTGTACAGGTAATGCCGTAAGTACGGTCATTCCATAGCAACCCAATGCTGAGAATGTCTTTAGGTCGGCTTGGATTCCAGCTCCGCCAGAGCCATCAAATCCTGCTATGGATAAGGCTTTATAGCGCATTTAACGATACTCTCTCGCAACAGGTTAGTGACATAACAATCCGGTCAGTCAGGATCTGACAGATTCTTAACAAGTATTTAATGCAGTAGGTGCTTTTATTTGCTTTATGAGCCAATTGGCTACACAGGCTAAAACAAGCAGGGTCCTAAATTGCACCTTGAAGAAGAATTAGAGCTTACCATGCCGCGATTTTCTCTTCTGGCCGCAAAGAACATTCTTCTGAAATGGAACCGTCATTACATACAACGTATCCAGTTATGGTGTAAGTAGAGACAACACCACCTTTCCATAAGCAGCAACCGCGGAAGAGATTTAAATCCATTACAGCATGCGGTGTGCAATAACATGTAGAGTAAAAACCATTTTTACACACTAGGCGGCCTGCTGATGAATCGCAATAGCTAACACCCCCCATTTGGCCGCAACAGCCGGAAATAAAGAATTGGGTTGTTGAGGCGGCGTAAGCAGGTGAAATAAAAAGACTTAATATACTAATACAAAAAAAGGTTTTGAGTGACCGCATCTTAATTTCTCGAATTATTTTTTATTTTTAGGATAGCATAGGGTCTGTTTGCATTTCTACTATCTTGGTCAAACTGTCCTGATTTTCTGCGCTCTAATGCTCACATACGATGTGTATGTGCTTCAAAAATCATGGCCATTTTGGTTCAATCGTTTTAAAAATAAACAGACTCTAACGGTTTAAAAATTATTAGATGAACCTTGAATTATCTGTAGGGAATCAGGATAAAGTGCCAATAAATAGCTTGTAGCTAAGCCGGCTAAAAGACCAAACAAATGAGCCTCCCAGGATACACCTTTGTCTTTAGGAAAAATACCAAAGAAGATACCGGCAAAATAATAAAGAGAAATGATACCCAAGATTATGGTAGTCAATGTACCGGTTTGATAGATATTACTCACTAATAAACCCCAGTACCCAGTAATTACACCACTAGCACCTATGTGCAAGCCATATTGGGCAAAGCACCAAATAGCAATTCCACTTAAAACTGTAATCATAAGGGTAACCACTAGATAGTATGCAAGTCCGTTAATCAAAATGAAATTACTTAAAACCACTAAAGGGATCGAGTTAAAAAATATATGATTGAAATTATCGTGTAATAGAGGCGCAAATAGAATGCCAGGCAAGCCTTTGACGCGTCTTGGGATAATTCCTAATAATAATATTTTTTTAAAAAATATGCTTACAAAAAAGAAAAGCCAAGGAATTAATAAAATAATTTCTAAAATGGGGATGTTATTTTTTGTTTGATTAATAATCCAGTCTAAACTGTAATTCAGTTCTTCAAGCATTTTTTACTCGTATATTTGAGTGACTTCACAAGTTAAATTACCTTGTGCCAATCGCACATCGATTGTCTCGCCAATATTTACTTGTTGGCTGGAAAATAACACCTTATTTTTTTTCGTTGTAATAGCATATCCTCTATCCAGTGTAGCTAAGGGACTGACTGCATGCAAGGTAGACAATTGTGTTCTTAATTGATATTTGAGTTGATTGATCTTATTTTGCATATGATGGATTAATTGCGCTGAAATTTTTTGTAAAAGTATTAGCGTTTGCTTGATTTGGGTTTTAGGATTTTTAGCATGCAAATGGTTAATGCAAAGATGAAGTTGATGTTTTTTTTGTTTTATGAGGTAGCCCATGCAAGCAAACAGTTGCCGCTCAAGGTAATCGGTTGTTTGCCAGTAACTGGCAATTGCCTTTTGTGGTGAAGATATTTTCTCGATTAAATGTTGTAATTTGATGTGGTATTTTTGCAAAAAACGGTACATTGCATCATGCATTCGTGAGATGGAGTGATTTAGTAATTTAAACAATTCATTACAATCAGGCGTCACCGCAGTAGCAGCTGCTGTGGGTGTTTCCGCTCTGTAATCCGCGACAAAGTCGGCAATTGTAAAATCTGTTTCATGTCCGACCCCTGATACGATAGGTATTGAGCTGTTGGCAATGTCACGTGCTAATTGTTCATCATTAAATGCCCATAAATCTTCAATACTTCCTCCACCACGTGCAAGTAGAAGTACATCACATCGTTTCTCAGAATTCGCGCGTCTTAATGCCTTAATCAGTTGTTGTGCTGCTGATGCACCTTGAACTTCACTTGGATAGATGAAGACATCAGCTAAGGGAAATCGTCGAGCAAGAGTGGATAATATATCGCGAATTGCGGCGCCAGTGGTTGAGGTAATTATTCCAATGGCACGAGGCATGACCGGGATGGGTCTTTTTTTTATTGAATCAAATAAACCTTCGGCAGACAGTTTATTTTTTAATTGTTCAAAACGCTGGTAGAGTGCCCCCAGACCCGCTTCAGTAATTTGTTCTACTATTAATTGATAATCGCCACGGGCTTCATACAGACTTAATCTGCCGCTGGCGACTATATGTTGTCCATCACATAGCTTATATGCAAACGCGCTGCTATGGCGATTTTTAAAGTACACACAGCGAATTTGGGCATGAGTGTCTTTCAAGGTAAAATAAAAATGCCCAGATACCGGCTTACTTAAATTGGAGAGTTCTCCCTCGACATGGACCGTACCCAGTTCATTTTCAAGATAGCTTTTAACCTGTCGATTAAGTTGGCTGACAGTAAGAATTGTGTTCGTTTTTTCTATAATCAATTGTGATTGTCCCCAAGAAATAACAGCCCTAAATTTTAAACAAAAAGTTTTGTATTTCCAGGAAGAGTACCAAAATTAATAACTTACTTATAGAGACAAAAGAATTTCACTTCATCTATAAGCCCATCTTGGCAAATCTTCTCAGAATAAGCTATGATCCTCGCTTTAAAATAATATATAAATAAAAATAAAATGAACTCATTTCAAAATAAGAAATCAGGTGTTTTCAGCTCATTTTTGTTTTTACTCATAATTATGAGTGTAACTGGTTGTGTCGACCTATCAGGCGGCAGGGCTTCAGAGAAAAGACCAATACCTAAAACAGCTCAATCGGTGATTCATCAATCTGCAACTAAAAAAGCAGCAAAAAAAGCAGCGAAGACAGTGAAAGTAAGCAAGCCGCAACCCTATCATGGCGAAGTGCATACTATGTTAGGTGGATTAGGGGTTTTTAGCACCGGGATGAGAACACTTAGTGCCACTGTCGAAGATGAGTGCAATATAGCAGCTCCCAGTGACATGTGGTACAACGCGGGGAATGTGACGCGTAAAATTGTTGGTTATTATCAAAAACATAAGCAACATAGGCCTATTATTTTGGTGGGACATTCTTTAGGTGCTAATGAGCAAATCAAGGTTGCACGTAATTTGAATAAGGCCGGTATTCCTGTGGACTTATTGGTTACTGTTGATGCTGTATCTCAAACTATTGTGCCGCCTAACGTGAAGCACGCGATGAATTTTTACAAATCTGGTTATGTGCCCATGTTTAGTGGTTTGAAGCTCAGAGCCATAAATCCAGATCAAACTCGTATTGACAACATTAACGTTGCTGCGATAAAAGGCGTTACAGTGAATCATTTCACGATTGATAAAGATCCTGTTGTACAAGCAATGATAATGGAAGAAGTAAAAAAGGTGTTGAGTAATGCAAATAAAGCAAAAGGGTAAAGAAAATTTTCCTCGTGTCTGCGTTATCGGAGCAGGTCCAAGCGGGCTTGCTGCAATTAAAAATCTACAAGAGCAAGGTGTAACAGATATCACTGTATTTGAAAAAAATAGTCAGATCGGTGGGAATTGGGTATATGATGAGGAAAACAATCACTCCAGTGTTTATGAAACGACCCATATTATCAGCTCAAAACGTTGGTCGGAGTTTGAAGACTTTCCAATGCCAGCACACTATCCTGATTATCCATCCCATACTTTGGTTTTAGATTATTTCAGAAGCTATGCGAATCATTTTAATTTAAACAAATACATCCGTTTTAACACCAAGGTTTTACAAGTAAAGCATACTGATCAACATCAATGGAGCGTTATTTTTGAAAATGATCAAGGTACCCATGAAGAATATTTTGATTATTTATTAGTTGCCAATGGCCATCATTGGGATCCTTTTATGCCTGAATACCCAGGCGAGTTCTCTGGCAAGCTGCTTCACTCGCATCAATACAAAAAAGCTTCTGTGTTTAAGGATCAACGTGTTTTGGTAGTTGGAGGTGGCAACTCTGCGTGTGATATTGCTGTAGAGGTGGCACGCATTTCTCCGAAAACGTGCATCAGTATGCGCAGAGGTTATCATATTTTTCCTAAGTTTGTATTTGGTAAGCCGACAGATGACGCAGTAGCAAAAATTAGATGGATGCCTTCTTGGTTAAGGCAAAAGGTTTTGAGCTTTTTTGCTCGAATCCTTCAAGGTAGATATGCCAAATATAAATTAATGAAACCAGATTGTGGTCCTTTAGAAATTCATCCAACGATTAACACAGAACTGCTTTATTTTATTCGTCACGGGGAAATTTTCCCACGCCCCGGAATTACTCATTTTGAAGGAAATCGTGTCCATTTTACTCACGGTGAGCCCGAAGAGTTTGATACAGTGATTTTTGCTACAGGTTATAAAATAAGTTTCCCATTTATTGACAAGCAAATCGCTGACTTCAGTAATTCAACAAAAATACCACTTTATCGAAAAATGATGCATCCAGACTACGACAATCTATATTTTATTGGTTTATGTCAGCCTCAAGGATGTATTTGGCCGCTTGCTGATTATCAGTCAAAAATAGCCGCACGCATTATTATGGGAACTTTAAAACGACCTGATAAATTGCATGAGAAGGCATATGAGGAAATGAATAAGCCTCATTATCGATTTAAATCGCATATACGACATGCTGTAGAGGTTGATTATCATAAATTCCGCCGAGAATTATTAGATATGTTGGAAGCATAGTCGCAGTCGGCGAAATTGTAGCCTGGGTTATGACTTCCCCTCCACCAGGCTACGATTAATTCCTGGATTCCTGCCGTTTAAGGAGCGAACCCATTAATTTTTCAATATTCGTTACATGGGGTTTTTCTTGTAAAATCATTGCCTTGATACGTTCCTGACAATATCCTTTGACTTCTTTATCCGGAAAAATATAGAATTTCTTGTGTTCTACTTCATAAACAATATGTTCCGCTATATCCATGGCAGGGCGCGAATGCGATAAAAGAGATTGTAACACTTCATGAAAGGACGAGTTTGCATTGGTAGTATGAGATAAAAGAGATGTATCAGTAAAAGAAGGGAAAACTACTGAGACATCTACTGGTTTTTTCAGGCGTGTCAGATCAAAAAACAATGATTCAGACAAGGCAAGTACCGCATGTTTTGACATGGCATAAGGAGTTGTCTGGGAACCCGTACATAACGAATATAAGCTTGCTATATTGATAATATGTGAATTAAAGGTTTGTTGGAATAAAAAAGGAATAAAAGCCTGGATGATATGAATCATTCCATATAAATTAACCTCCATGACTGTTTGGATGTGTTCAGAATTCAAATCCCAAAGGGGGCCTAATTGGCCTATAATGCCTGCATTATTATAGATCCAATCAATACGCCCTAATTGGCTTTCAACGCGCTGTGCCAATTGTGCCACGTCATTAGGTTGTGTTACATCACAAGGAATTTCTAGAATTTTTTCTGGGAACAGGCTCAATAATCGTTTGGCTTCCTGCTTAAGTTTAATTTCATCTTTATCTACCATAACTACAATGTTGCCGCGTTGTAAATTGACTTGGCTTAATGCTAAGCCAATCCCATTTGCAGCGCCGGTGATTACAGCCACTTTCATTTTCTTTCCTTTTGCTATAATTTTATAAATATTACTAACATAATGGTGTTATTTTGAAAAACGGAGACGAAATACCAGACCCTTATGAATATCCTGATGAGCCTGACGAATATCCAACAGAACCAGAGCCGTATGAGCCTGATAATCCTGGTTCTCCGGAGCCTGAGCCCTCACAACCTTCTGAGCCAAATTGGGAATAATTAAGTAGCCCTGGGTGAAGCGTAGCGTAACCCGTGAAAGTGTCAACCTGGGGGTTACTGCTTACGTCTTCACCCAGGCTGCAAAACACTACAGCGCACTCACGCTGCTCTATTAGTCCCCTTTTATAAGCTGATCTAGAGCTTCTCCTATATCTTTAGCTCTCATTAGACTTTCTCCAATGAGAAAAGTATTAATTCCATGAGATTGCATTAAATTTATATCTGAATGGGTATTAATACCACTTTCAGTGATGATTATTTTATCTTGGGGGATATATTGTTTTAACTGGATACTGAGTTGAATGTCGGTCTTAAAAGTATGAAGACTGCGATTATTAATGCCGATTAAAGGAGTGGGTAACCGTAACGCGCGATCCAGCTCTTCTTCGCTATGGCTTTCCACAAGCACCGTCATGTCTAGCTCGTGTGCTAATTGGCAGAAATCTGCCAGCTGAACATCATCAAGTAATGCGACAATAAGTAAGATACAGTCTGCGCTTAATGCTAAGCTTTCATAAATTTGATAAGAGTCAAGAATAAAATCTTTCCGTAGTACAGGTAATTTACAATGTGATTTTGCTTGGGCTATATACTCAGGCTGCCCTTGAAAAAAATCTACATCAGTAAGGACTGAAAGGCAGCGTGCACCATGTTTCCCATAAATTGTAGCAATCTCGTTCACATTAAAATCTTCTCGAATCAATCCTTTGCTTGGAGAGGCTCGTTTAATTTCTGCAATAATTGCTGGAGTTTCCTTAGGTTGCAGAGCGGCAACAAAGTCACGTCGCTCCATAATGGGTTGTTGTGCCAATACATTTATGGGTTTATTTTTCTTTGCAAGAGCAACTTCTTCCTGCTTACGTTGGGCGATACGTTGTAACATACTATTCATGATGCGATTCTTTATTTAAAGTTTGGGTTAGTTGATTAAGTTGAGTAAAACAATGGTTGGCTTTACCGTTATCTATAACGATTTTGGCCTGCTCTAATGCGTGTACAAAAGAAATCGCTCCGTGAGCGCAATAAATTGCTGCTGCGGAATTCAATAAAACCATATCACGCGCTGCACCATGTTTTCCAGAAAACACTGCTTGAATCAATTCTAAACTTTGGGCTGGTGAATCAACAATCACTTCATTTAACGAGTGATGCTTGATGTTATAGTCTTCTGGGTCAATTATCCAGTGATTAAAAGCTCCTTCTCGATACTCAATGACGTCTGTAGGCGCGACTACACTGACTTCATCTAAGCCATCTTGGGAACTTACTACTAAGGCTCTTTCGCTTCCTAAATGAGCAAGAACTGCAGCTAATGGTTTTTGCCAAGCCGTTGAAAATACACCAACAACTTGCTTTTTTACTCGAGCAGGATTAATTAATGGGCCAAGTAGATTGAACAAGGTCCGAATGCCGAGTTGTTGCCGCGCTGTTCGTGCATGTTGCATCGCTGGATGATAATGGGGGGCAAATAAAAATGCCAAGCCACATTGTTGAATGCACTTTTTTATTTGCTGATCAGATAGGTTTAGTATAAAGCCTGCTTGTTCTAATAAGTCAGCGCTACCGCTACGACTTGAGACAGAACGATTGCCATGTTTCGCTACTGGGTATCCTGCGGCAGCTACTACAAAACTACACGCCGTTGAGACATTAAATGTATTTTTACCGTCTCCGCCTGTCCCTACGATATCAATTAAGTTAGTACCTAATTCTATCGGATGGGCCAGGTGTTGCATTACTTCCGCAGCAGCAATTAATTCATCGGTTGTTTCACCTTTCATACGCATGAGCGCTAAAAAAGTCGCGATTTGTACGTCATTATATTGGCCTGACATACAAGCATGAATGACAGCTTGCATTTGTTCTGGATTTAAATTTTTTTTCGCGATGAGATGCTCAAATAAAAGATTGGGTTTCATATTTTAAGAAATTCTCTAATAATTGCAGTCCATATTGGCTTAATATTGCTTCTGGATGGAATTGTAGACCAAAAACAGGATAATGACGATGCGAAATTGCCATAATTGTATCATATACCCATGCATCGATAGAAAAACATTCTGGAAGAGCGTTTTTATCTACTGCCAAGGAATGATAACGGGTTGCTTTGAAATAATTTGGAATATTTTTAAAAATTCCTTGTTGATTATGTTCTATGATTGACGTTTTTCCATGCATGATTTCCGGGGCAGGAATTATTCGTCCCCCAAAGACTTGGGCAATACTTTGGTGTCCAAGACAAACACCTAATATAGGAATGGTACGATAAAACGAACGAATTGCCTCCATAGAAATACCTGCATCATCAGGAGCTTTTGGCCCTGGGGAGATGACCAAGTATTTAGGAGCAAGTTTTTTTATTTGGTTGACACTGATTTGATCATGGGTGTAAACACATACTTCCTGATTGAGGCATTGGAAATATTGTACCAGATTGTAGGTAAATGAGTCGTAATTGTCGATAATAAGCAGCATGTTAAAAACAAAATATTAGTTGATGAGTGTAGCCTGGGTGCAGCGCAGCGAAACCCGGGATCATGGATTAGAGTGAGTTAAACCCGGGTTTCGCTGCGCTGCACCCAGGCTACACAAGGTACCCAACCTTCAATTTTATTTTATAAAGTGAACTCCTCACCTAAATAAACAGCTCTAACCTGTTGATTGGCCAGTATAATGTTTGGGGTTCCTTCGCACAATATTTTTCCTTGGCTGACAATATAAGCCCGTTCGCATATATCCAGGGTTTCTCTTACATTATGATCGGTAATTAAAACGCCAATGCCTTTATTACATAAATGTTGGATGATTTTTTTGATATCAATGACCGAAATAGGATCGACCCCAGCAAAAGGTTCATCAAGAAGTATAAAAGATGGCTCTATTGCAAGGGCCCTTGCAATCTCAACACGTCGTCGTTCTCCCCCGGATAAGGACATACCTAGACTTTTATAAAGATGTGAAATATGAAATTCTTGCAGCAACAGATCCAGTTTTTCTTCTCGGGCCTGCTCATTTAAATCAGGCCTAAGTTCTAGGATGGCCATAATATTCTCTGCCACACTGAGTTTACGAAAAACAGAAGCTTCTTGGGGAAGATAGCTGATCCCTAAGCGTGCCCTTTGATGCATGGCATATGTTGTTATATCCTGATGGGACAGGAAAATTTGACCCTCATCGCATGATTGCAAACCAACTATCATATAAAAACAAGTTGTTTTTCCTGCTCCATTAGGTCCTAATAGGCCAACACATTCACCTTTTTTAATATGGATGCTGATGCCATTAACCACAGTTCGCGATTTAAACGATTTTTTTAGATTTCGCGCTTCCAGGATGCTCATGATGGTTTCTTTTCTGGATGATAAATAATAGTAATCCGTTTACTGCCATTACCTTGAGACAGAACATGTTGTTTTTCGGTATCATAGCTTATTTTTGCAGCAGAAAAAGAGTTTTCTCCTTGTTCTACTCGAGCATTTCCTATTAATTCAATTAAATGGCGCAGTGGATAATAACGAATGGTGTCAGCATAGGCATGTACTGGAGGTTTGTTGGGGTCGGTTATTGTCCAATAATGTGCTTGTTTCTCAGAAGTTCCAGTAGCTATAGCAACCTCAAGTTGATTTTTTTTATTCCCTAGAGTCACTGCTTTAGAGGCTTGCAGATTTGTTGTCCCTTGTACCAATTCAACATTGCCAGTATAAATCCCTTTATGCTCCTGCTGACTGAGATCAGCTGAGTCGGCCATTACATGCATTACTTTTTCTTTATCTTCTGTAAGTGCGTATGCAAAAGAAGAGAACATTAAAAGAAAGAACAAACTGTAGTTAACCATTCGCTGGAACATAACTTCCTCTTGCCTGGTGTAGTAACTCTACTCTTTTTTCATCGAGATAAGCATTCATTCCAGTCGATTGAATAATATTACCTGGTTGTTCGTATGTAACAAGCACATCGGAACTTGCTTTCTTTTCCTTAGGGTAGTAGGTTACTTCCTCTGTTTTTAATGTACTTTCTTGTGAATTATTTCCCTTTTTTTGGTGCACAACAACATTACCTGTAAAGGTAATTTGTTTTCCACCTTCAAACGATTTGGCTTTTATTGAGCTAATATCCCACGGTGCTTGCTCTTCCTGACTTACTACAATATGCGGATTTTGAAATAAATAGACATTATCTTTTTGAATATGTTGCATGAAGGGGGAGGTGAGTTGATTGGCAAGCAGTCCTTGTTGATTAAACTGACGCACTATAACGTTAGAAATCGTAGTATCTACTGAATTCGCCAAGGTTTCGCTATCCAGACGGATTAATGTTTTTGAGTGACTGTAATACCATCCTGAACAAGCCAGGAGTATTAAAGTAAAAAAAAGCCACATGAATTGTTTTGTTGCATTCATTATTTTAGATAACCTGCTATAGCCAAATCCATCTTATTTTGTGCATTAAGAATAAGGTCGCATAATTCGCGTACTGCTCCACGACCACCTGGTAGAGACGTTTGCCACATGGCAATCTCTTTAATTTGGTACACTGCATTGGCAACTGCAACGCTAAGGCCGACTTGCTGCATAATTGGAGCATCAGGAATATCATCGCCAATATAAGCAAAATGCTCATCCTGAAGATTTAATTTATTTTTCAGCTGATTGTATGTCTCTTGTTTATCCAATTGATCTTTATAATAATGGATAATCCCTAATTGGTGCATCCTGTGATCCACTACAGCGTTGCGCGACCCCGTAATAACGGCTACTTCAATTCCAGCAGTCATAAGTAATTTTAAACCTACTCCATCGTGAATATGGAATGTTTTCAATTCATTAAAATGATTATCAATATACAAGAGGCCATCAGTAAGAACCCCATCCAAATCACAGATAAGGCATTTGATATTTTTGGCTCGTTCAATTAATTGATTCATTTAAAAAACACCTGCTTTTAATAAGTCATGGAGATGAAGAACAGCTTCCGGACGTTTTTCTTCATCGATGACAATTAATGAAGTAATACTGTGTTTTTGCATAATAGCTAAAGCTTCGGCAGCAAGTAGTCCCTTAGGAATTGTACGGGCATTACGCGTCATGACTTCTTTTATCGGGGTCGTATTAATATCATACTGGCGTGTCAGAGTCCGTCGTATATCTCCATCTGTATAGACTCCAACAAGATACCCTTTATGATCGATAACGCAGGTCATACCTAATTTTTTATCCGTTACTTCAATGAGTGCTTCACTCACTGTTGCATTTTCATGTACAAGAGGGAGTTGTGCTCCTTCATGACAGAGGGCATCAATGCGCAGTAAAAGTCGTTTACCCAAAGATCCTCCAGGATGCGACAAAGCGAAGTCTTCCTCACTAAATCCTCTAGCCTGCAAAAGTGCAATCGCCAGTGCATCACCCATAACCAAGGCAACGGTAGTACTGGTTGTTGGCGCAAGACCAAGTGGACATGCTTCCTGTTTGATACTGACATCTAAATTAACATCTGCTGCTTTCGCTAAAGTCGACTCAGCGTTTCCAGTTAAGGTAATCAGAGGAACTTCCAGTCGCTTTAATAAAGGAAGTAAAGTGACTAACTCTAATGTGTTGCCCGAGTGAGAAATAGCAATTACGGTATCCTGTCGGGTAATCATTCCCAGATCCCCATGGCTTGCTTCACCTGGATGCATAAAAAATGAGGGGCTGCCGGTACTTGATAAGGTAGCGGCAATTTTGTTCGCTATATGACCTGATTTTCCCATGCCCGTTACGACGATCCTTCCTTTACAGGCAAGCAGCAATTCACAGGCTTTTTCAAATCGGCTATCGATTCGCTGGGTTAATTCAAAGACAGCTTGTGCTTCAGTTTCAATAACAGCAAGTCCAAGTGTACAGAAATTCATAGGCTATTGGATGTTTTTTGTTTATTTTTCATTCTAACAAAAAAACATTTGAATAAATAGGATTAAACACCTCATTTTTTTCGATCCAGGATGGATACCCAAGATGCTTCAAAATGCTATTTTTAGCACTATTGCTTTTTCCGGCAGGAAACTTTTAAAGATTCATAATAGAATAGGCTATTATTCCTCTTTAAAAAGCTTCCTGAACGAAAAAATCAAGTCGTCTAAAACCTAGCATTTTGAAGTATCTTGGGTATACTTCTACTTTTGGCTATAACCGGAAAAGAAAGCATGCCTGAAAATTGGGTTGAAATTAAAAATTTAGTCTTTACTCGTGAAAGCCGGCGCATTTTTAATGGCATCGATATGGTAGTTAAGCGAGGTAAGATTACCGCAATTATGGGGCCTAGTGGGTCTGGAAAGACTACCTTATTGCAGCTAATTGGTGCTCAACTAAGACCTGATAGTGGTTTTGTCCATGTCAATGGTCAAAACATGCATCTATTATCCCGCAGGGCATTGTATGAAGCAAGGCGGAATATGGGCTTGCTTTTTCAAAGTTCTGCTTTATTTACTCATCTTTCTGTGTTTGATAATGTGGCTTTCCCTTTGCGAGAACATACTCAATTAAATGAATCGATGTTGCGTGACATCGTATTGATGAAACTTGAAGCAGTTGGGTTGCGGGGAGCTGCCTCTTTGATGCCTGCTCAGTTGTCAGGCGGAATGGCCAGACGAGTTGCTTTAGCGCGTACCATAGCACTGGATCCAGAACTTATGATGTACGATGAACCATTTACAGGACAGGATCCGATTTCACTAGGTGTTTTAGTTCGTTTAATCAAAAGGTTAAATGAGTTATTGCATACAACAACAATTATTGTCTCACATGATGTCGAAGAAACCTGTTCTATAGCAGATTATGTTTACCTTATTTCCGGCGGCAACATCATAGGACAAGGGACTCCCAAGGAGCTAATTCAATCATCTGAACCCCAGGTCAAACAGTTTATGCATGGAGAGGCTGATGGAGTTGTTCCTTTTCACTATCCAGCCAGATCGTATATAGAGGAGCTATTAGATGCTTGAGTTCATCACGCGTATCGGTAGCCGTAGTTCACGGGTTTTGCAAAACCTGGGGAATTCCGGGTTATTTCTATTCTTCATGTTGTTTAGACGACCAGGCATTCCAAAGCTCTGGCCTTTGCTGCGCTATCAAATCCATTTTGTTGGTGTTTTGTCGTGTTTGATTATAGTTGTTTCTGCTTTATTTATTGGTATGGTTGTTGGTTTGCAGGGTTATAATACTTTGCAAAAATTTGGTGCATCAAGTCAATTAGGTCAATTATTAGCCTTAAGTATCTCAAGAGAGCTCGGACCAGTAATCAGTGCCTTATTGTTTGCTGGGCGTGCAGGCTCAGCTTTAACCGCTGAAATTGGTTTAATGAAAGCAACAGAACAGTTATCCAGTATGGATATGATGGGTGTTGACCCTTTAGGCAGGGTTATTTATCCTCGTTTTATAGCAGGTTTTATTACCTTACCCTTTTTAGCATTAATTTTTTCTGCTGTAGCTATTTTTGGGGGGTATTTTATCGGTGTTCACTGGTTAGGCGTGGATGCGGGAAGTTTTTGGTCCAATATGCAAGCAGCAGTGGATTTCCGTATTGATGTACTCAGTGGTATCATTAAAAGTTTAGTTTTTGCTTTTGTTGTAACCTGGATTTCTGTATTCCAGGGTTTTGAATGTGTGCCTACTGCAGAAGGTATTAGTCAGGCGACGACTAAAACAGTAGTTTATTCATCGCTTGCTGTATTAGGACTGGATTTTTTGTTGACCGCAATGATGATTGGAGATTGGTAAATGAGTAAGCAACGTTACGTAGATTTTAGTGTCGGCCTATTTATGTTGCTTGGTATATTGGCTTTGTTGGTCATGACAATGAAAGTGAGTAGTTTTTCTGGTCTTATGTCTCATGACAGTTATGAGGTAACTGCTGATTTTACCGATATTGGTGGATTGAAAGTGCGGGCGCCTGTTACTGTGGCGGGGGTTAGAATTGGAGAGGTAACTCATATTGATCTGCAGCCGGGAGAACTTAATGCAAAGGTAACTATGCGCTTGCGTAGTGATAAGAAAATACCTTATGAAGATGCTTCAGCGCGGATTTTGACAGAAGGGTTGCTTGGTTCCAATTATATTAGTATTGTCCCGGGTTTTGAGGAGGATGATGATAATAAAGACCATCCTTATTTACGAAATGGGGATGTGATTGGAAAGACTCAAGAAGCAATTATACTTGAAAACTTAATTGGTCAACTATTGTTTAACATTAAAAAATAAGGTCAGAACATGAGAATAATAAAAACAATTTTATTAGTTGTCAGTGTGATTTTATCTCCAATGATGAATGCGTCACAAAACTCTCCCATACCTATGCTGGAGCAAACTGCCAATAATATCATTGCTACCCTAAAAGAAAATAAAGCCAATTTAAAAAGTAATCCTAATATTATCTATCAGGCTGTAGAAGCAAATTTGCTTCCGATTGTTGATGTAGCAGGTATGTCACGTTCTGTTCTGGGAAGACAGGCATGGAGTAAAGCAACCAATTCACAAAGAGCGCAATTTTCCAAAGCGTTTACACGTTTGGTGATTCGTACTTATTCTAGTCCCTTGGCACAATACACTAATGAAAGCATACAATTTTTACCTTTAAGAGGCTCTCTGAATTCTCGATTTTTGCGAGTTAACAGCATTATTGTTCGTGCCGAAGGTCAAAATATTCCGTTGTCTTATAGCCTCGTTGCCAAAAATGGTCAGTGGAAGATTTATGATATCAGCGTTGAGGGAGTGAGCTTGTTGCAAAGTTTCCGGTCGCAGTTTGCAGCAGCCTTACAAAATTCCAGTATTGACGATGTCATCAAGTTAATGGAAAAAAAGCAACTTAAAAGGGCTTCCTAATGGTGAGTAACACTTGTTTTAAACCGGGTATTGACCTTACATTTAAGTCAGTTGTTGCTGTACGGGCAAAGCTCTATCAGGCTTTGATGGAAGATAAAAGTGATCGCTTTAGTCTGGATCTAAGTGATGTGAAACATTGTGATAGTGCAGGTTTAGCATTGCTTATCGAGGCTAGAAAGCTCTGTAAAAAAAATAATAAACTTTTTGAAATCATTGGCATACCTGATGCAACGCAGTCTTTAGCAGAATTTTGTGGCGTGAAACGTATTTTGGAGACCGTATAATTTTTTTGTAATTTCTGAGAGAAATTTCCTGTTTTTGGAGAGTGGTTACTTTTTTTTAGGATTATAAATTGTAGCCTGGGTGAAGGTGAGCGCCATAGCCCGGGTTTTCTTTTTTTATTTGGATAACAGAAACCCTAGGAAATGCTTGTGCTTTCACCCTAAATGTATTTGTTGCCAAAAGTTGTATTTATTTCAAATTGTGAGCTAATTTTAATGATAAGTAATGAAGAAATAGAACAAAAGTTTAAAACCATTGATGATGTTTTTTACATCAAAGTGGAGGGAGATGGTTATCAATATCAGATAACTGTAGTAAGTGATGTCTTTTTAAATAAACCCAAGGTAGCCAGACAGCAGTGGGTCTATGCGCAGCTGAAAGAATTGATTACCACTGGTAAGCTTCACGCAATTAGCATGAAGACGTGGACAAAAGAAGAATGGGGAACGCAAAATGGATAAATTATTAATAAATGGTGGTAAAGCACTTAATGGCGAAGTAGTCATTTCAGGAGCAAAAAATGCTGCTTTACCTATTATGGCTGCAAGTTTACTTGCACGAGATCATGTCACCATTTCCAATGTCCCCCATCTCAAAGACATAACCACTATGATGGAGTTACTCGGTCAGTTAGGTGCCCAATTAATTGTTGACGAGAAAATGAATGTCCAGGTTGATGCGAATCAAGTAAATGAGTTTGTTGCTCCTTATGATTTAGTTAAAACCATGCGTGCTTCGATTTTAGTTTTGGGACCTTTGCTTGCTCGATTTGGTAAGGCAGACGTATCTTTACCCGGAGGTTGTGCTATTGGGACAAGACCTGTCGACTTGCATTTAAAAGCATTGAAAACTATGGGCGCTGACATCACAGTCAAAAATGGTTATATCAATGCCCGTTGTAAACGTGGGCGTTTGCAAGGAAAGCGTTTAATGTTTGATACAGTCACTGTGACGGGTACTGAAAATGTTCTCATGGCAGCCACTCTTGCTGAAGGGACAACAATTATTAAAAATGCAGCCCGTGAGCCAGAAGTGGTTGATTTGGCCAATTTTCTAATTCAAATGGGAGCAAAGATTTCTGGTGCTGGAACTTCAATAATTGAGGTTGAAGGCGTTGAATCACTTTCAGGTGGGACTTATTCTGTAATGTCTGACCGAATTGAGGCGGGAACTTATCTTGCTGCCGGGGCTTTAACACGAGGACATGTAACTGTAAAACGAGTACGACCTGATACTTTGTTATCACAGTTATGTAAGTTTGAAGAAGCAGGTGCAGAATTAACCATAGGGGAAGATTGGGTTAGCCTTAATATGCACAATCAACGACCCCAGGCAGTAAATATTTCTACAGCACCATACCCAGCTTTTGCAACAGATATGCAGGCTCAATTTATGGCGATGAACTCAGTAGCATTTGGTTCTTCAACTATTGTTGAAACGATATTTGAAAATCGTTTTATGCATGTGCAGGAGTTACAACGTATGGGGGCGCAGATTCAACTCAATGGAAATACAGCAATAATTAATGGCGTTGAGAAATTAACCGGCGCACCCGTTATGGCAACGGATTTACGTGCTTCGGCGAGTTTAATTTTAGCTGGATTAGTGGCAGAAGGTGAAACCTCGGTTGAGCGTATCTATCATGTAGATAGAGGATATGAACGCATAGAAGAAAAATTATCTTTATTAGGTGCTGACATCAAGCGAGTTTCTGACCGGTGATTACTAAAGAAGAACTATCCTTATATCTGCATCAGTTGTTGGGTTGTGAACGATACAATGATTATGCCCCTAACGGGATGCAGGTTGAAGGCAAAGAACAGATTAGCCGAATTTGTAGTGCAGTCACTGCATCTGAAGACGTAATTACTCAGGCTATTGCATGGAACGCCGATGCTTTGCTGGTTCATCATGGTTACTTTTGGCGCGGTGAAACACCAGTGATTATAGGTATGAAACGGCAACGAATTTATAAGTTATTATGCAATAATTTAAATTTATTTGCCTACCATCTTCCTTTGGATTGTCATCCTGATCTTGGAAATAATGCCTGCCTGGCCAAATTATTTGAAGTAGATATGGTGCATTCGCATAGAGCGGGTGGTACTGACAATCTGCTTTGGTCAGGAAAGTTAGCTCAAACGATGAAACATGCAGAATTTACTGAGTATTTAACAAAGAAATTAAACCGCTCCCCTTTATCTATCGCAGGCAGTGAAAAGCCGATTACGCATATTGCCTGGTGCAGTGGAGGAGCACAGGACTTTATCGAGGATGCATTTCGTTTAGGGGTAGATGCTTATATAAGTGGAGAAATATCAGAACGAACTTATTATCAAGCAAAGGAATTAGGAGTTCATTATTATTCTTGCGGCCATCATGCAACAGAGCGTTATGGCATTCAGGCTTTAGGTAAGCATCTAGCTTCTCAATTTGAGTTAGAACATCTATTTATCGATAGTGATAATCCTATTTAGGGTCCCTGGAACGCCATATTTGGCTCATCTTGAATGACAAATACGCTGATAAGCTGCGCTTTCTCAGCGTATTTGTTCATCCAACCTAAGCTCAAATCTGACCTTCCACCAAAAATTCAAACATGGCCCTTGAACAAATTTACAGGGGGTGATTTTATGTGCCGGATGCTATGCTTTACCTGCTACATTTAATTAATAATCCAGTTAGTGATGTACATCTAAAGGCTCTATGTCGCCTACAGTAAATGTAGGTCCATGATCACCTGGTTCAAAACTGTTTGGATTTTGGTTATCCAGAACGTCCAGTTGAATACTTACACCATCCAGTGGGTAGTTTTTCATTAAATCTCTCCCCATGGCAGTAGCAAGAATTTCCCAAAATACTTCTGCAGGAAATTCCACAGTAGGTTCCATATACTTTAAAACAGCCGTACGTAACACCCGATAGTCTGGATATTGATTGTTTGGTAATTTTTTCTTGTAGGCATAGCGCACATAAATATTCACTGTTTGCCCTGATTGTCTATTTGTATGATATTCAGGAATAACAAATTGAAAATAATTCTTTTCAATATGATTTTCGTTATCCGTTGAAGCCCATATAGATGGAGGCCAATAAGAAATTACCATAACTAATAAAATGATTTTAAATAAATTTTTCATAAAATTCTCCAATAATCTAACCGACTAATGATCAAGAAAATCATCGGTATAAGCATTTAAAAATAGGGGTTAATTATTAGAAAATGAGCGTGGTGGCTTATAGATTCGTGTTTTAAATCCTGAGCATAGAGATGAAAGATAGAGAAAAAAAGAGAATAAACCCATTAGTGAATGGGTTTTTGATAAATTCAATTCCGTGGGTATGACATACGCTTGGCTAAAATTACAGCGAATAGAGGCAGTAATAGGAGTTTTTTGTAAACATTGATGTGCAGATCCTGTAACTGTAGCTGTGACAGGATTAGAAACAACGTTTTTATTACTCATTGTATATGGGAGCAATACAAGAAGTATTGAAAAAAAAATAAAAAAAACTTTCATGGTCGTTATTTTACCAGATTAATCATCAAAAATAACCATTATTTAAAAATGAGTGGGATTAGATGTGCTACATTTAATAAATCAATAGTGATTTACCTTATGTTACTCTTGTGCCTATAAGCGTCATAAGCTAACATGATTTGATAATCGCTAAAGGATTGTTTTTAATGATCAATTTTCGTTACTTTATGTTTTTAGTTTTTTTATTTTGTTCCTTTTCAGGCCAAACAAATACAAGTGAAAAGCACAATAATGCTTTTCGAAACTTTTGGCATCCCACTTATCTAGGGGAGCGTTTGGATTATTGTACTGCAGATGGTAAGGAATGTGGCAAAATCGTAGCAGATCATTATTGCCAAATGTTAGGTTATGATTATTCCAGCGATAATGAAATAGCCTACAATATAGGATTAACCCATTACCTATCAACCAGCCAAAGCTGCAAGGGATGGCGCTGCAACGGATTTATGACTATTGTTTGCGCTACTGGCTTATCTCATACCCCTCCAAAACCTTATCACTATCGGGAAAAACGTTTTGCCGTTCCTCGTTTTAATGATTATCGCGTGGATTGGTGTTATGACCAAAAACAAGGTTGCGGTGCACGGGCAGCCAATTCTTTCTGCAATCGCATGGGATTTATGCAGGCCAAGTATTTCGTGAAAGAAACCCAGGTAAGTGCTACTAAAACAATTGGCAGTCAGGAATTGTGTTTTGGGAATCAGTGTAATGCTTTTAAATTGATCGTGTGTTATCGATAAATTAATTATTGAAGTCTTTCCTCGCTTTAAGGGAGAGAAAAAATGATGGCAAGTATATAGAACTTAAGGATAAGTTTATGAGTACTAATGACAAGGTTCTTATCATTGATAATAATGAAAGTCGTTGTGGCAAGTTACGCACAATACTGGATTTTATCGGTGAATCTACTGAAGTCAGTAAATATAGCGAGTGGTACTTTGCTGATATAAGTCCCGACGTTATTCTTCTAAGTGCGAGTGAATCCATTCAGGAAACGATAAATGAGCTGGATTCTTTGGTAAATAAGTTTGCAAAAGTTCCAATCATTGTAGTGGGTCAAAAATTAAATAATACCCAATGTCTCTTACGTAATGTTGTTGCGTGTCAACCATTCCCATTTTCTTATGCTCAAATTATGGAATCCTTGCATCAATGTCAAATTGCTAAAGAAGCGGTAAAATCCATTATGATTAGTGATCATAAAAATCCTTTATTACGTAGTCTTGTAGGTAATAGTCCCAGTATTCGCAATGTTCGCCGATTAATAGAGCAAGTTTCTGATACTGAAGCCAGCGTTTTAATCCTAGGGGAATCCGGAACAGGTAAAGAGGTCGTTGCACGTAATATCCACGCATTATCATCAAGAGCTATGAAACCTTTTATTCCAATTAACTGTGGTGCTATTCCGGGAGAATTACTTGAAAGTGAATTGTTTGGCCATGAGAAGGGCGCATTCACTGGTGCAATTACTTCCCGACAAGGACGGTTTGAATTAGCGAACGGAGGAACTTTATTTCTTGATGAAATAGGGGATATGCCTTTACCTATGCAGGTAAAATTATTAAGGGTACTGCAAGAACGCTGTTTTGAGCGAGTGGGAGCCAATAAAAGCATTGATGTCAATGTAAGAATTATTGCTGCGACACATAGAAATTTGGAAGAAGCAATTAAAGAAGGGAAATTTAGGGAGGATTTATTTTATAGGCTTAATGTATTTCCTATAGAAATGCCTCCTTTGAGAGAACGGGCAGAGGATATTCCTTTATTATTTAACGAATTGATTGCACGCATTGAGAGCGAAAACAGGCCCAGCGTACGTTTAATGCCGGATGCGATGGCTGTATTAAGTCAGTACAGTTGGCCAGGTAACATCAGAGAATTAGCTAATTTGGTAGAACGACTCACTATTTTGTTTCCCAAAGGAATTTTGAGTAGAGAAGATTTACCACAAAAAGTCCGTGGCGAATACAAGCCCCTTTATGCAGAATCTGATACATCCAACTCGGAACGAGAAGCTTTATTAGAGGTGATGGATCAGGAGCAAATTTCCACTGCAGAAGGCATAGACTTAAAAGAACACTTGGTAAAAACTGAGTTAGCACTGATTAGTCAAGCATTAAATGAATCAGATTGGGTAGTGGCCCATGCTGCAAGCTACTTGAATATGAGACGTACTACTTTAGTTGAAAAAATGCGCAAATACGGACTTACCCGCCCAGAGCGGGTTTGAACTCATCTAAAGCAACTGTGGAATTTTGTTTGGTAAGCGTTCAACTCTATACCCGAGAAGCCATATTTAAATTCACGCTTAATATGGCTTTCCACCAAGATTCAAATATACCCTCTGAAGAATTATATTCTTCGAGTAAAAAGTGTAATTCAGACATTTGAATAGAATACGATTACCTAAACTCCGAGTTTTGCTGTACTTCACCCGGACTGCAAAATAACCAATTAAAATATTTATTTTTTGGTGTCGTCAGTTTTTGATTTTTTAGGTTCAACCACTTCAATAGTTTCAACGGTTTCAATAGTCTCAATGGTTTCAATAGGCTCAGCAGGCTTAACCGGTTCGGGAGCCGCTTTACTTTCCTCAACAGGTTTTTGAGGTTTGACCTCTTGAACTGGGTCCACCTTTGTTTGTTCTGCTTCTTCTGCTTGTGCTCTATTTTCTTTATAGTTGTGAACGATTTCACCAACACTTTTTTTAATATCTGTAAATAACTTGCTTGTCATTGAAGCTAACTCTTTGAGATCAGGTAGCTTTGATTTAAAGTCACTCATGGCTCACTCCATTTTGTAATATAAATTAATTATACACCATTATGTAAAATTCATCCGTTTATCCAGTATTTTGAATATTAAGGCTTTTTGTTATTTACCTTATAAGTCAATTGCTGAATTTGATGTGTTCTTTCCTTAACCCCATGGGTGCATAAACCGCATCGCCGGCTTAAGCAATTTATTCGCTAGAGAAGTTTTGGCTGGAACAGCGAGTTTAAATGCATTATAGCGTTCAATTTTTTCTATTAGATAGTCATCGCTTGTGCATAATTTATCTACGAGATGTAGATCAAAGGCATCTTTGGCTAACCAATGTTCTCCTGTAGAAACTTGCTCTATATTAAGTTGCTCCCGATGTTCGGCCACATAATTTCTAAAAATAGCATGTATCTTTTCCAGATCATCCTGAGCTTTTTTTCTGCCTTTTTCAGTATTCTCACCTAAAAGAGTTAGAGTGCGTTTATATTCCCCTGCAGTTAATAATTCTACATCAATATCGTGTTTTTTAAGCCAACGATGGAAATTGGGTATTTGGGCTACTACCCCTATAGAACCAATAATTGCAAAAGGAGCAGCAATGATTTGATTGGCAACACAGGCCATTAAGTAACCGCCACTGGCAGCCATTTTATCGATACTTACAGTCAAAGGAATTTTTTTATCACGAATGCGTTGGAGCTGCGAAGCAGCCAGCCCATAACTATTAACGATACCTCCAGGACTATCCAGACGTACTAAAACTTCATCCCCTGCCTTTGCAGTGCAAAGAATTGCAGTTACTTCATCTCTAAGTTGCTCTACCTGGGATGCTCTAATATCACCGTGAAAATCAATTACATAAAGTGTGGGCTGTTCTGATTTATTCTTTTTCTTTTTAGGTAATTTTTTACCTAAAACTTCTTTGTTCATTATGGATGTGATATGCTCATAATGCTTATTTAAAGATGAAATCTCCAGTTTTGGCTTTGGTTTACGGCTCATAGAAAAAAAACCTGCGACGACTACTAAGCAAGCAATAACTACCGTTACTGATTTTAAAAGAAACATACCGTATTGACTTAAAAATTCCATTACTCAACCTTTAAAAAAATAAAAACAAATTATGGCGATCAATAAGGCAGTTCGCAAGAGCCCAATTAAGTTGAAAGTAAATTAGTTGTAAAAAATAGGAGTATTATTTATGGAATTACAACTTGGTTTTTTAATCGTGATACCTCTTCGATAAAGCATTTAAAGAAATGGTTGCTGAGCGAAAAAGTGATTTAGAATTTGAGAAGGGTTTGGCAATGAATTAAAACTTGTTTTGTTTTTTAGTTCGAGTACTATTTAGTGTAGTCTGGGTGAAGCGCAGTGGAACCCTGGCTGCATAAATACAAACCTAAAAAAGTGTATCATTGGCCTATGCTTGATGTAATTAACCTTGATTTTGATTATCAGGATCAACCTTTATTAAATAAAGTAAGTTTTCATTTACCCAAAGGGGGATTACTTCATTTACGTGGTAGAAATGGTGCAGGCAAGACGACGCTATTAAAATTAATCGCCGGTTTATATCATCCCCTTCAAGGTGAAATTCAATTTTTTGGACAAAATATAGCTAAGGACTACTCTGCATACCAACGGCATCTGTGTTTTGTAGGTCACAAAACAGGGATTAACCCTAATTTAACTTTAAAAGAGAATTGCTTTTTTGATCTTCATTATGCTTCCTCATCATACAGTATAAAGAAAGAAGAGTATAATAACCTTGAAGAGCTCGCTTCAATTTTTACACTCGAAGACCATCTGGACGTCCCTTGCGGCTTGTTATCTGCCGGACAGCGCAGGCAAGTAGGATTGCTGCGTTTGTGGTTCTCCAGCGTTAATTTATGGCTTCTTGACGAACCTTTAATCGCATTAGATGATAAGTCCATTACCCTGATTATGGATAAAATAGCAGCCCATCGAAAGCAGGGCGGATCAGTTTTATTAACTTCTCACCAGCAATTACCGCTAAGTCCCTCTGATTATGAGGAGTATTGTTTGTGATTTCTTCCTTGTCTTTATTTGCCAGACAATGTAAACGTGAATTGCTTATTCAGGTACGTCAAATCCGCTTTTTAGTGAATTCATGTTTGTTTTTCTTAATTTTCCTTTTTATGTTTCCACTGACTCTAAAGCCAGAAGCCGTATTGCTTAAAACTATTGCTCCTGGTTTAGTCTGGATGGCTATCCTCTTGTCTTTTTTGCTCTCTTCAGAGCGCTTATTTCAACAAGATTATGAACATGGTGTCATCGAACAATGGGTTGTTTCCGGTCAGTCTTTGCCTTTGCTGGTTGGTGCAAAAGTAATTGCTCATTGGTTATTTAATTTGTTGCCTTTACTCATTTTATGTCCATTGGTTGCTTTATTATTTTCATTGAATGTTTGGGAAACAGAGGTGCTTGCGCTTACTATAATTTGCGGCACCCCAGCTTTACTGTTTCTTTGTGCTTTGGCTGCCGCATTTGGAGTTGGAATCAACCAGAAGGGGCTTTTAATGGCTTTGATTTTATTGCCGCTAACCCTGCCTTTACTGATCTTTGGAAGCGGCACTTTAAATATAGCCATGCAAGGATTACCGATTAGTGCCTATTTAGCCTTATTACTTGCAATGTCTGTAGTTGCTACAGGTTTTTTACCTTATGCAATTGCCGGGATAATGCGCATCAGTCATGTTGAATAGGATCTGTTTCCATTTCTACTATGCTGCTCTAATGTGATTTCTCAGAAGCTCAATGCCCGAATTACTCCAAAAAATCCTTTGCAATGTTCAGACATATAATTTACTTGCAATTATTTTTGATTGATCTTGGTATAAAAAGGATTACTATATTTAATACATCAAGGATGCAAAAAGCTTGTGCAGGTCATAACCCAAGCCTTTAAAAATTATATATCATTCTATAAAAAAGTTCGGAGCTTAATCTTTTGTGAATGAGAGCAAAGGCTCCGATTCATCAGCGTGAATATTTTTAGGGTGTTGTTGGTATGCCCACTAATAACAACAGTGTCGAACGGTATGAACGATAAGATAGAAATTAAAGAGAAGAAAATTGCTGATCTATACGGTTATAAAAAAATATTAATGGCTATAGAAGAAGGAGACATTGAATCTTTAATTTATTTATTAGTAGGCTTTAATTTAGAAGAAATTATTGACTGCTGTACTGATGATGGGAAGTCACTCCAAATGCTGATTAAAGAATCAACTATTCCCATTCGAATTAACGAAAGATACATCGACCACTTTAAATCTCGATTAACCCCCTTGCAAAAAATTTTTAAAATCTGTGAAGGGCAAACACATCCTCCATTTCAATTGTTGCATGTACTGTTGCAATTAGGGGCTAATGTGAATAAAGAAGTTGATGAGGAAGGGAATACATTCTTACATGAATATGTGAGCCTGCATATTATTCATCCCAAAATAGCGACTCAGTTATTTTTAGCAGGAGGAGATTTTTTCAAAAAAAATCATCGTGGGGAGATGCCTTTTGATCGAATGGCTGAACATGAAGTGAGATTTATTCATAATTTAATCCAGATGCATGATAAGGAGTATCATGCCGCGTCAATAATTCAACGCCAGTGGCGCTCACTCAGTTCAAAAAAACAGGCCCCTGTTACTATTCCCCCCTTTGAGCACCCATTATTGAAAAAACCTGTCAAACTCCCTTTTTTTAATCCGCCTCAAGTTGAGAGGATGGAGGCATGGGTCGAACACCACCATGTAATGGATAGAGTCGTTGCACGAGAAGTAATAGACTCGATACAGCATATTTCTCATCGTCACTTTATGTTTGCATTAAAACAGGCCATCCACAAATTAAATAAATATCTTTATTCCCTTCCAGAATCAAACAGAAATTATGTGTTGCTTCTGGATGACAGGCTAGATAAAAGTAATCTATGGGTTACTAAACTAGCAAAACCGTATCTTGCTTTTGCACCCAAAGATTTTGTTACAATGTCTGAGCTTACTTCATTTAATCCTGGACTGGATGTACTTCATCTTATTGCAATTGATGATGCAAGCTACACCGGAAATTTTTTCGTTCATTTTTTCATGGATTATTACAATAAAACATTGATTCAAAATAATCGATTAATGAATTTAAAATGTCATTTGGTTCTTCCTTTCACTACCAATGAATCCCGTTTAAGATTAAAAAAATATGATGTGATAGTCCACACTCAAGAAACCTTGCCCATTTTTTCAGTTAAAGGTACAAAATTTAGTGGAAAAACAGCTACATTTTTTGATCATAAAGTTCCTTGCTCTCAATCCACAATTGAATGTATCTCAAAAGGAACATTAATCACAGGAGAAAGCGGTCCAATGTTTATTGAGTCTATTGTGCCACCCTATAAATAATAGTGACTCTTATCTCATAAGTGTGTTGTGAAAAAGAGCAAACTTAGCATCTTTGAAAGAGTTTATGCCTGTGTCAAAGAAAATTGCTGCTAGAAAACTTACCAGAGAAAATAACCAAGAGAGTTTTTATCTAGCGGTATGTTTGAATTAATGCATCAGCGTTCCGAGGCTCACATACTGCTGGTTTGATGTGTTTCGGTACTCGGAAATGAGGTCATTTTGGTTCAAGCTCACGAAATGACAACAGACTTTAAGTGATTCCAGGTTTTGCTAATAGGGGGATACGTGTTAAAATCCGCTTTTTTTGATTTCAATTATTCCTATGTGGAAATTATTATACCAACTGGCATCGCCTAAGCTTTTTTATAATTTTACCGGACGCTTTACTCCTGGTTTGGCAGTGGGCACTTTAGTAACTTTAGTTGTTGGTATCATTTGGGGATTGGCATTTACCCCTCCTGATTATCAACAAGGTGATGCATTCCGCATTATCTACGTACATGTGCCCAGTGCCTTTTTGTCCATGATGCTCTATGCCTGGATGGGTTTTTTAGCTGTATTGCTTTTGGTTTGGCGTATTAAAATAGCCGGTCTTTTAATAAATATTGTTGCTCAAGTTGGCCTCAGTATGGCTTTTCTTGCGCTGGTAACCGGAAGTATTTGGGGTAAACCCATGTGGGGTACTTGGTGGGTTTGGGATGCTCGTTTGACTTCAGAATTAATTCTTTTATTGCTTTATGCTGCAATTTTAGCAACCCACTATGCGATAAAAAATAAAGAAAATGGAGATAAAATTATTGCCATCTTAACTTTGGTGGGAATTATTGATTTACCAATTATTCATTATTCAGTCTATTGGTGGAATACTTTGCATCAAGGATCTACTTTGTCAGTCTTTGCCAAGCCCAAGATTGATGGAAGTATGTTATATCCTTTATTGTTGACTATATCTGGATTTTTTTTATACTGTTTGTGGATTATTTTAGAGAAAGCACGTCAAGAATTATTGCTTAGGGAAAAGAGGCAAGCTTGGGTCAAGATTCAATTTGAAGGGGAATTTAAATGAATCAATTTTTAGAGTGGCTGGCAATGGGGGGATACTCCATTTATGTCTGGCCGGCTTATGGTTTGGTCTGTGTGGTTTTAGTAATGAATTTATTAGGTATGAAATGGAAAGGAAAACAGACACGCCAAAAATTACAACAATGGTTTAAGCGATAAAAATGACTCCAGCACGCCGACGCAAGATAATGATTTTAATATTTACCCTGTCTATTTTATCCATTGCTGCAGCGCTGGTTTTGTATGCACTGAGACAAAATATAAGTTTGTTTTATACTCCTACCCAGGCTGTAGCAGGTGAAGCGCCACAACAGCATAATATTCGTATGGGGGGAATGGTTGAAAAAGATTCCATTATTCGCTCAAAAAAAGGTTTGGATGTAGAATTTAAAATAACCGATTATAATCAGACCATTACCGTAAAATATACGGGTATTCTTCCAGACTTATTTAGAGAGGGGCAGGGAGTAGTTGCTGAAGGGCAGCTGCTTGATAACCAGCATTTTCGTGCCTCACAGGTATTGGCGAAACATGATGCGAATTATATGCCGCCAGAAGTGAAAGCAGCTTTATCCCAAAAGGTACATTCATGATTGCAGAATTAGGGCTTTTTTCTTTGGTTTTGGCTTTGCTTTCTTCCATAATGCTTGCATTAATTCCACTCATTGGGTTGCAATTAAAACGGAGTAATTGGGTAAATGCTGCAGGTACTTATGCAGCCTGCCAGTTTTTCTTTATTGCCTTATCCTATCTTTTCCTCACTCTTTGTTTTTTAAAAGATGATTTTTCGGTAATTTACGTACTCAGTAATTCCAGCATTAACTTACCTTGGTTTTATAAATTCTGTGCTGTTTGGGGTGGGCATGAAGGCTCCATGCTGTTATGGGTTTCCATTCTGAGTTTTTGGACGTTACTGGTGGCTTTTTGCAGTGCCGGCTTGGATAAGGAAATGCGTACGCGTGTTTTAGTTGTTCTCGGTTGGCTAAGTATTGGATTTATTCTTTTTTTGCTGACTACATCCAACCCTTTTTTACGTCAATTTCAAGTTTTAGATACACAGGGTCGCGATTTGAATCCCTTATTACAAGATCCGGGTTTTTTATTTCATCCGCCCATGTTGTATATGGGATATGTAGGTTTTTCTGTTGCCTTTGCCTTTGCTATTGCTGCGCTTTGGGCAGGTAGGGTAGAAGCCAGTTGGTCGAAATGGACTAGACCTTGGACATTAGCCGCATGGTGTTGTTTAACGGCTGGGATCACTTTGGGAAGTTGGTGGGCTTATCGTGAGTTAGGTTGGGGTGGATGGTGGTTTTGGGATCCAGTCGAAAACGCCTCTTTTATGCCGTGGCTAATAGGAACTGCTTTATTGCATTCTTTGGCAGTAACTGAACAGCGCCAACAATTTAAAGCATGGACCATGTTGCTTGCAATTGCTGCTTTTTCTTTAAGCTTAATCGGTACTTTTCTTGTGCGCTCTGGTGTTTTGACTTCAGTTCATGCATTTGCCGTAGATCCGCAGCGCGGATTATATATTTTAGGATTTTTATTATTTGTTATTGGTGGATCTCTATTGTTGTTCCTTTTTAGAGCACAAACCTTACATTCAGGCAGCAATCCGAGTCCTTTTTCTAGGGAAAGTGCTTTATTATTAAATAATGTTTTTTTAGTAGTAATTATGCTCACTGTTTTAATGGGAACGGTGTATCCCTTACTTGTTGAAGGTTTAGGCCTGGGCAAACTGTCTGTAGGAGCCCCTTATTTTAATTCTGTATTCGTTCCTTTAATGATTCCCCTGTTGTTATTGATGGGAATTGGTATTCATTTAAGATGGAACAGAGATCATTGGCGTAGTGTATTAAAAAAGCTTTGGAAAACAGTTTTTCTTAGCTTCTTAATTCCTTTGATTTTGTTAATGACCACCGCTCAAGAATTTAATAGTTCGGCTTTTATGGGGCTGATCCTTGCTTTCTGGGTGATTTTAAGTACATTTCAAGCGGCTTATAGACGGATTTTTGATCGTGGTTTATATCAAGTAGGACAAGCTTTTTGGGGAATGATTCTTGCGCATTTGGGAGTAGCAACTACGGTAATTGGTATTGCAGTGTCTACAGCCTATGGTGTGCAAGATGATGTACCAATGGAACTCGGAAAAAAAGTATCGTTACTTGGTTATTCTATTGAGTTTATACGCCAGGAACCGTTAATCGGACCAAACTATAAAGGAACGAAAGCCCAATTTAAAATAAATTATCAGGGCAAGACCAAGGTGATTTATCCTGAAAAAAGACTTTATACAGTAGGTCAAATGGCAATGACTGAGTCCGCAATTGATGTAACACCGTTTAGAGATATTTATGTCGCTTTAGGTGAGCCATTAGCAGATAACTCCTGGTCAGTGAGACTCTATTACAAACCTTTAATTCGTTGGATTTGGGCTGGCGGGTTTATGATTTTAGCAGGTGGTTTTTTTGCACTGACAGATAGACGCTATTATCAAAAAAGACAGCAAACAATAATTGGCGCCCAGGAGTTGAAGACATGAAAAAAATAGGATGGAAAGTGATTCCAATTACTCTTTTTTTGTTGCTTTGTGTCTTTCTTTGGCGTGGTTTATCCTTAGATCCGCATGAATTACCTTCTGTGCAGCTTGGAAAGTCATTACCTAACTTTAGTCTCCCTGAGTTGTATTCGCCGAATTCTTTTTTTAGTTCCAGCCAATTGCAGGGACAGGTAGTTTTATTAAATATTTGGGCTAGTTGGTGTGCAGCATGTGTCGAGGAGCAAGTCTTTATGTTGCAATTGGCACGTGAAGGAGTGCCAATTTATGGGTTGAATTACAAAGACAAATCTACTGATGCCCTCCTTTGGTTGAAACAATGGGGAAATCCCTATAAACGTGTCATCCAGGACAAGGACGGAAAAGTTGCTATCGATCTAGGTGTTTATGGTGCTCCAGAGACTTTTGTGGTTGATAAGAAAGGAATAATCCGTTATCGACATGCTGGAATTATGACTCAGGAGATGTGGCAAAAAGAGATTTCACCTTTGATAAAACAGTTGGAGCAGGCTTCATGAAAATAGACCTGTTATATTTTATTTTGGGGGGGTTTTTGCTTTTTTTATGTGGTTCAGTATGGGCAAACAGCACTTACCCTTTGGATTCGGCTCAAAAGGAAGCTCAATTTAATCATCTGCTCAAAGATTTGCGTTGCCTGGTATGTCAAAATCAAGATTTGGCAGATTCTAATGCTGAATTAGCTAAAGATTTGCGTAACCAGGTTTATCAAATGGTGAAAGAGGGTAAGAGTGATAGTGAAATCAGTGATTATCTGACTGCTCGTTATGGCGATTTTATCCTGTTTAATCCCCCGGTTAAAGCAGTGACTTTTTTATTGTGGTTTGGACCTATTTTATTTTTACTCTTAGGATTTGTTATTTTCTGGCGCACTTGTTTTGGAGTCCGAAAGAAGGAACATGCATAATTTAGCGAGCTTTTTATGAATGAATGGTTGTTACTGGGATTATCAGCGTGTTTAACTGGCTTAGCTTGTATATTCATGGTTTACCCATTCAGACGCCGTTTTACCGCAAGTCTGTTACTGGTTCCTGTTATTTTTTTAGGCGCATTTACAGGATATTTTTATTGGGGCGGCTTTGGAGGATGGCAAGAGTATCTCCAACACCTTAATTCCCAGAAACAAGCTAAAAAAATGTTGGAATCGATTAAAACTCCACAAGAATTAATCGAAAAATTGCGCGCAAAATTAGATGAAACCCCAAAAAGTGCAAAAGGTTGGTATCTCTTGGGACGTTTGTACAGCAGCCAAAATGAAAAACAAAATGCTGTAAATGCTTTTGCAAAAGCATATCAATTTAATCCCGATGATGAACAATATGCAGTGAATTATGCGCATAGCTTGTGGGTACTGAATAATCAGCAATTTACCGAACAGATCACTGAAATATTTATCCGATTATTAAGAAATAATCCAAATCAGCCCGATGCATTGGCAATGCTCGCGATGGATGCTTTTGTAAGCCATGCTTATGAAGATGCAATAAGTTATTGGCAACGTTTATTAAAACTGGCTCCAGAACAATCAGAAGAAGCCAAAGCAATTCGGAAGGCAATTGCTAAGGCTGAAGAGCATCTGAAGTTAAGAAATAAAAATCTGGATTGAAATCAAAAACCGCAAGCGCAATCAGAGAGATCTCAACACATTTTTGTTACCTACGTACCGCGCTTTATGCGCGGTATCCAGAACGATGCTTAGATGTACTTTTGGCCTTTTTCTCAAAGGCAAGATCTCCTGGATACCGCGCATAAAGCGCGGTACGTAGAGGAGGTATTATATTACATTCGACTACTTTAAATTGGTAACCATTTCTCAAAAGCGAAACAGGACATTTCTGATTTTTTTACGATAAATGCACTTTTTGAACATCATTCTTTTTATTTTGACCTTTTGTTTTTAAATCCGTTCTATTACGATGTGAAACATATCTTTTTGTAATGCATTTAATTTTAAATCTGCTAGTCTATAAATAGGCATCAGAATTATAAGGAGAAAAATGATGTATAAGAGGGTATTGTTTGCTACTGACTTTGACGAGGTTGGTGTTATAGCAGCGCATAAAGCGAAAAAAATTGCTGATGAGAATGGCGCTGATCTGATATTAGTTCATGTCGTAGAACCCATTCCTGCTTATGCTTATCCTGGTTTTGCCGGATTTGCTGAAGTTGAATTATCTATTCGCGAGCAAGCTGAAAAAGAACTCAATGAATTAGGTGAAAAGTTGGGGGTAGATGCAAAACACCGATTTATTGAATTTGGCTCCACCAAAAATGAAATTTTAAGGGTTGCACAAGAGCGGCATATCGATTTGATTGTTACAGGGAGTCATGGAAAACATGGTCTTTCCTTATTATTAGGTTCAACAGCAAATTCCATTTTGCATGGTGCCGAATGCGATGTTTTAATAGTCCGTTCTATACCTTCTGAGAAGCATCCTAAAGTGTAAGAATCGAGTATAAAAGTGTAGCCTGGGAGAGCAGCAAGGCGTTGCACGGATTTATATTAATTCTGTTTCCCCAGGTTTCACTTGACTTCGTTTGGCTATAAATGCTTCTAATAATTTGCTTCCACTCGCTTACTATTTCTCAACGGGGCAGAAAACAAGTATACTACTGAGTTTCGAGTTACACGATTGAATTACTTATGAAATTGTTGCGCGGCATTCAACATTTTTCTGCGTTTGATAAAGGCGCGGTCGCTACTATTGGTAATTTTGATGGCGTGCATTTAGGGCATCAAAATCTTATTAGGACTTTAGAGAACAAAGCAAATGATTTAAAGTTGCCTTTAGTCCTAATCTTATTTGAGCCTCAGCCTAGAGAGTATTTCCAACAGGAGAAAGCACCAGCACGACTTTCCAGTTTAAGAGAAAAATTAGATGTATTACGCTCATGCCAGATTGATTACGTATACTGTTTTAAATTTGATAATACATTAGCGCAAACTTCTGCAGTTGATTTCGCACACACTTATTTATTTTCTACGCTCAATGTGAAATATCTCCTGGTAGGTGAAGATTTTCGTTTTGGCAAAAACAGAGAAGGTGACGTGATTTTGCTGAAAAAACTTGGTTCAGAATATGCCTGTGATGTAAGTATTTATTCAAATTTTTGTATTAACGAAAATAGAATCAGCTCAACACGAATTAGAACAGCATTGCAGCATGGTGATCTAAATACAGCAGCAAAATATCTAGGTAGACCTTATAGTATTTGTGGTCGTGTATTACATGGCGACGGGCGTGGACGACAGTGGGGAATCCCCACGGCAAATCTTGCTTTGCATCGCTATTCTTTGCCTTTACAAGGAGTATTTGTAGTTCGAGTTCGAATCGCTTCGCAAATGGTGTATGGGGTAGCGAATATTGGACGTCGTCCTACAGTAGATGGCAGCAAGAACATTTTGGAAGTGCATTTATTTGATTTTGATCAGTCCATATATGGTGAATTAATGCAGGTGTTTTTCTTGCACAAATTGCGTGATGAGGTTAAATTCACTTCGGTGGATGCTTTAATCGCGCAGATTTATGATGATATTGCGGTGGCACAAGGATTCCTAAGTAATTGTAATGGAAAGACCTCTCTATCAACGTTGGGCGTAGATTTGAGTGAAGATTGAATAACAACATTTTGAAAATAGGACAGGGATGATACTGTATGGTTTTTTCAGACTATTTTTCATTACCCCGAATAGGGTCGGCATCCCGAATCAGGGTGAATAGTCACCAACAATTTAACGATTTCGCAGAGTAAACTCTTATGGCAGAATACAAAGATACATTAAATCTCCCTAATACTTCATTTCCGATGAAGGCAAGCTTGGCTACTCGAGAGCCCGAAGTTTTGACCGCTTGGCAAGCAAAAAAAGTTTATGAAAAAATTCGTAAAGCTCGTGCCGGAAGTAAGCGCTTTATTTTGCACGACGGTCCTCCTTATGCTAATGGCCATTTGCACTGCGGGCATGCGTTAAACAAGATTCTTAAAGACATTATCATTAAATCCAAATCACTCAGCGGGTATGACGCGCCATTTGTTCCTGGTTGGGATTGTCATGGGCTGCCTATTGAACTCAATGTAGAGAAAAAGATAGGACGAGTCGGTGATAAGGTATCTGCACGCGAGTTTCGTGCCAAATGTCGTGAGTATGCTGCCAGTCAAATCGACATTCAGCGTGATGAGTTTCAACGCCTTGGAGTTTTTGGAGATTGGTATAACCCTTATGTCACCATGGATTTTCGTTATGAAGCCAATATCGTTCGCGCATTGGGATTGATGATCAAAAATGGTCATTTGCACCAAGGTTTTAAACCAGTCCATTGGTGTATTGATTGTGGATCTGCTTTAGCTGAAGCAGAGGTGGATTATGATGAGAAAACCTCACCTTCCATTGATGTTGCTTTTTTTGCAGTACACCCCGAAGAATTTATTCATTTGTTTCAACTAAACGCAGAAATAAAGCCAGTTAGCCTTCCTATCTGGACTACGACTCCTTGGACTTTACCTGCTAATGAAGCAGTATGCTTGCATCCCGCGATTGATTATTCTTTAGTTGATACAGATGATTCTTATTTAATACTTGCCACCGATTTAGTTGAATCTACTATGGCTCGTTACGGAGTGAGCCACTATACAATTTTGGGTTCGGCAAAAGGAAAGGTTTTTGAGCATTTGAAATTAAGACATCCTTTTTATAATCGGGTTGTTCCAGTGGTTTTAGGTGAGCATGTAACTACTGAATCCGGTACTGGAAGCGTACATACTGCTCCTGCACATGGACCAGATGATTATCTGGTTGGCCAAGCGTATAATTTGCCTTTAATTAATCCCGTTAAAGGAAATGGTTGTTTTGCTGACGATGTTGAATTATTTGCTGGACTTTCTGTATTAAAGGCAAATGACACAATTTTGGGTGTTTTGGCTGAAAAAGGAGTTCTTTTAGCGAAAGAGAATATTAGACACAGTTATCCTCATTGTTGGCGACATAAATCACCGATGATTTTTTTGGCAACGCCTCAATGGTTTATTTCGATGGATAAAGGTCAGCTAAGAAAACATATTGTTAACGAAATTGATAAAGTGACTTGGGTGCCTGACTGGGGTAAAGCTCGCATCAGTAACATGGTTGAAAACAGACCTGATTGGTGTATATCAAGACAGAGAGCTTGGGGCACTCCTATGCCCTTATTTGTACATAATACGACGCGTGAATTGCACCCCAATACACTGGAGCTTATTGAAAAAGTTGCATTACTTATCGAGAAATCCGGGATTGATGCCTGGTTCGAGATGGATGCAAAAGCGCTTCTGGGAGATGATGCGGAATTATATGATAAAATTAACGACACGATGGACGTGTGGTTTGACTCGGGTGTAACTCATTTCTGTGTGTTACAGCAAAATAAAGCCTTGTCTTTCCCTGCGGATATTTATTTTGAAGGTTCAGACCAGCATCGCGGTTGGTTTAATTCCTCGTTAACCACTTCCGTAGCTATGTATGGTAATGCTCCTTATAAAACAGTATTGACTCATGGCTATACTGTGGATGCTGAGGGTAAAAAGCTTTCTAAATCCAAAGGAAATTATGTTGCCTTGGATCAATTGGTTAACCAACACGGTGCGGATATTTTACGTTTATGGGTTGCTTCTACGGATTACCGACATGAAGTGAGCATTTCAGATGAAATTATCAAAAGAAATGCAGACGCTTATCGAAGAATTCGTAATACAGCCCGTTTTTTATTAGCAAACCTATTTGATTTTGATCCAGCAGTTGATAGCGTACACGACAAAAATCTTTTGGAGTTGGATAAATGGGCATTAAAGCGCAGCCAGCTTTTACAAAAAGAAATTATCGAAGCTTATGAAAGCTATCAATTTCATGTTATTTATCAGAAACTTCATAATTTCTGTGCGGTAGACATGGGAAGTTTTTATCTTGATTTGATTAAGGACAGACAATATACCACTGCAAAAGAAAGCAAAGCCAGACGTTCTTGCCAAACTGCAATGTATCACATAATTAGGGCATTTACTCTTTGGTTGGCACCTATTTTGTCTTTCACAGCGGAAGAGATAGGGCGCTTTATACCTGGCTATAATCAGGAATCAGTCTTTACTGAACTTTGGTATGATGCTTGGCCAAAGATTGATAATGTGACTATGGAAGATTGGGATGAGTTGCATTTAATTCGTGATGAAGTGAATAAGGCATTGGAAGAGACGCGTCAAAAAGGCGAAATTGGCTCTGCTTTGGCTGCAGAAGTTACTTTATATGCAGATAACAAAGTATTACCTAAACTGACTCGTTTGGGCGAAGAATTGCGCTTTTTGTTAATCACATCCGATGCCGCAGTCCATCCTATGAATTCTGCTCCAGCAGGTTTAGCGGCCACAGCATACGGTGTTTCTATTGCAGTTTCGGCAAGCCCACATGAAAAATGTGCCCGCTGTTGGCATAGACGGCCGGATGTTGGCCAAAATGCCCAGCATCCTGAGCTCTGCTTACGTTGTGTTGGGAATATTAGCGGCCAAGAGGAAATGAGGCAATTTATATGAGAAAATGGCCATGGTTTATGCTCAGTCTTATAGTGATTATTTGTGATCAAGCAAGTAAGTACTTGGCGAGTGTTTTTTTAACTCCATATAAACCATTACCTATTTTTCCAATGTTTAATCTTACTTTGGCCTATAATTCTGGTGCTGCTTTTAGTTTTTTAAGCGGTGCCGGAGATTGGCACAGATGGTTTTTTGCCGGTTTTAGTTTCATCGTGAGTATTATGCTTGCTGTCTGGTTGTATCGTACCGAAAGCCAGGCTCGATGCCTTTTAGCAGGAATTAGTCTTATTTTAGGTGGTGCAATTGGTAATTTAATCGATAGAGCCCTTGATGGTTATGTCATTGATTTTATTGATGTGTATTATAAGCACCATCATTTTGCTACGTTTAATCTAGCGGACAGTGCAATTTGCATTGGCGCTGGATTTTTTCTTCTGGATCTGTTGGTTAATAGAGAATGACTCAGTATTTATATGAGTCAATTTGGTTGCTAATCTACCCAATTGACAACCATCTCTGATGGAAGATTGCTCATTAGCTTTTCGCGGGTGTTTTTAATGTTTGCAACTCTTGTGCCTCATCAAACCACATTGCTACGGTATGTGTCTGAGGGTATTCCTCAGCCTTGCCTACTAAAATACTTGCTATCCGGGTTGTGTTTTTTTCCGTTACAGCTTCACTCAAGGACTTAAACATTTCATTATATGTTTTAGAGAAAAGACATAATATCTTATGAAGAAAATTCTTTTCATATTTCTGAATAAATAACTCGGTAGCATGAAGAAGGGAATCTTTCTTTGGTTTACTATCTATAAGAAGCTCTATTTTTTGTACATCTTCTATGATATTTTTCTTGATTTCTTGAGCTTTTTCTTGAGTATCACTTATTCCATTAAGCAAAGCATCCATTTTTTCTTGAGGGGACATTAAAGGATCTATTTTTTTATCCCCATGAGTAACTGTTTTGACTGCATGATCAAGCATTATCTCAAAGGGTACAACTAAACCATCGGTTTTAATTCCTAGCTCATCTAACGCTAATATTTTTGTATGAATCTTTTGAAGTTGAAGGACATATTTTTCCTGCGCAATTAAATGTTTGCGAAATTCTTCTATATCATCAAGGATCTTGTCAGTACTTACTGTAATACCTTTAGCTGATTTAATCTGTGCCTGATGCTCTTTTATTGTTTGGATATCTTTTTTTTCTAACTCTTTGAGCTGGTTAAATTCAGCTGTAATCTCCGCAATAAGCTTAGTAGGATCTTTGTATTCTTTTAAATTAACTCCTAATTTCTTTAAGGCTTCATCCGCTTTATCATCAATCAATTTTAATGGCAAAATATTAGTGGAGGTACCACCCAAAAACTTAGGCATTACTACAAAGAATCCTCCTTTAATTTTTGCAAAACCATCTGCATATTTTTCATCAAAAAATGATTGCCAATCTTGTTTTTGCTCCGCTTCTATTTCAAGATCATCCATAAGCTGGTTAAACTGCTCTTGAGTTTGGTAATTCGCCCAAAATTCCTTCATTACATTGTTAGAAGACCCACTTAAGATTCCCTTCAAATGCACCATCCGTTGGATTTTAGCTTCACGTTCTTTTATAGCCAGCAAATTAGTCTGAAATTGTTCCTTTGCGCGTAGTTCAGGTGTCAATTGTTGTAAAGCTCCATTATGTGATGACCCACCGGTTTTTAACAAATGATTGTGATTTTGTACTAATTTATTAAATTTTTCTGCGATTTCTTGTTTTATATTTGCTAAAGCTTTCTTTTTATCTGCAAAGCTATCAGGTACTAGGGATTCAAAAAAGCAAATAGTGCAATAAGACACAAGCAACGTTTCATGGCTTGTATTTTGAGCAGCCTGGAGTTCCAAGGATTTAATCCATTCCTCTAGATTAACTTGGATCTTATTTATCAGCCCAAGTTTAGGAAGCCCTACTGTGGTAAAACCCTTAATAATTCCATCGCCCAAGTAAGATAATATTAAATCAATAAACTGTTTTTCTGGATGATCATCGGGTAGATTTTTCGTACGTCGAGCAATTATTGCTGCGACGCAAAAAAGAAAATGATTAATCTTTTTTGGTACTTGTTCATCAAAATTGTCTTGGATAAATTTTAACTGCCTCTCGGGAGGTTGCCGTTTAACCAGCTCAATAAAATCATTAAAAACATGTGTAGACCTTACATATTTTTCTAATTTATTATCTTTTATTTTTCCAAGCTTTTGTACGGTAAAATCTAAAGTTTCTTTTGAAAACATAATAGCTCCACAACGAAGCATGGTGTGTAAATTTATTATAACATGGTTATATTAAGACAATCTGATGGCATAAAAAATTGCTCAAATTTACGTATTGTTCAAATTAATTATTACCGAAATGAAGGGCTAAAAATGAGGGTTATTTATTATGGACTTAAATAAAAAAATCGATGTCCTTTATCCATATTTTTTTATCTATTTTTTTCAAAAACGGGCATTTTTCCCAAGTTTTCTTCGTCTAAAGTTTCTTTTGCTCTTTCTTTTAATCCCTTAAATTGTTTTGCAATTTCCTTTTTATTCGCAGGTTCATTGGTTAGGTCGAGTGCCGCTTTTATTTTATTCAAACTTGTTTCAGTATCTTTCTCTGTTAGAGCTTCCTTTAGCTCATTGAACATTTTTTTATAAGAAGGTGAAAAAATAAGTAAAAGCGTATGACCCCATGTATTTTCTTTAGAGCTGACAAATTGATTCACTAATTTAATCATACTCAATTTGTGGCTACTCGACGTGTTTACTATATGATTAATGCTCAATTGGATACCCGCTACATTGTCAAGCGCTCTACCTATCGACGAATTTAAGACAGCAATTTTTTTTGCGGTTGGTACGTCAGGAGGTAAAGGGTGTTCCATGTAGCTCATTGTATTAATTACTTCATCTAAAAGTAGTGCAAAAGTTTTTTCTATGTCAGTACAATCTACATGCTTCTTCAATAGTTCTATTTTTTCATGAATATTTTTAAGAGATACAATGATTATTTTTTGCTTTACCAGGTTTTCTTTAAGTTCTTCTATATCGCTATTTATTTTTCCTAGTGTATTTATTGTTGTATCTCCCTTCATACTGTCTAGGAGTTGTTTATCGAATGAATCAATTTTAATCTTTTTAAGGCCGGCTAAGTTTTTTAAATCTTTTTCTATGCTATCAATAAGTTGAGAAGGGTTTTCCTCATCAGGAATTATTTTTTGCTGTTCAGCGTGAATCGCTTTTAGAGGCTTTTGAGCGGTCTCACATTTGCTAAGGAGCACTTCTAAAGAAATCATATCACTTTGAACTCCTCCCATAAATTCAGGGAGCCCCCAACTTCCTATCCATAATGTTGAGATGGCTTGTTCTGCATATGATCCATGCTGATATCTAAAATACTCTAGCCATCCAGGTTTTTCACTTTCTGACAGCTCAAGATCGTCCATAAGCTGATTGAATTTTTCTTGGGTATTATACTTTTTCCAGAACTCACTCATTTTGTCTTCTTTGTTTGCTGAAGGTTGCTCTTTTAACAATTGGTGTAATTTAAGGAGTCTATTAAATTTTTCTTGTGGGAAGCTATTTATTTTTTGACGACGTTCTTCTTGTTGTTTTTTTAGAAACTCTAATTGTTCTTTGAACTGCTGATGTAAAGTAACTTCTTTTGGAAGTAGTACTTGTAAGGCGTTACTTACTTGCTCTGAGCGAGAGGCGTGTTGGGTAGAGAACTCAGCAGGTGCAAGGCTGCTTTCACTTTCCAATTTGTTTTTTAGTTCATTAAATTTATTCGCTACCAATATTTTTATTGTTGCCATTTCATCTTTAAATTTTTTAGGTACTATGCGATAGCTTGATAGTTTTTCCTCAAGTGAACATGCAACAGCATACAGTGCCAATAAAACTTCGTGTTGGGTTTGCATGTCTTGATTGATGTCGAAATTTTGTATCCAATCCTTCATTCCTTCTATAAGGTTATTAATTGCTTCTTCATTAAGTTTTAATCCAAATCCTATAGAACCAAATCCATGAACCCACCCGTTGCTTAACCCAGATATTAGTTTATCAATAGGTACCATTTCAGGAGGATTTGCAGGGAGATCCTGCTTACGTCCCAATGCTAAAGCTGCTAAAGTAAAAACTAGAGTCCAAGTTCGTTTTTGGCTACTCTCCTGGTCAATTTTAGCTGCCATACCTCCTGTTTTTTCTTTCATTTCTTTGGCGATATGCTCAAATTGTTGATCAAGTGGCAATAATTTGCATTGTTCAATAAATCCAATGAACGCATTTTTTATGCCTAGTTTATACAGGTCGAAGGAAGGATCTTTTTTAGTTTGCCCACTATACGAGGAGAGAATAATTACTGTTCTATCTAATAGAGCATCAGTAAGCATAATTATAGGGTTTAAAATTACTATATTATATTATAGATTTCTCAATCTTAAGGATATATTAACCATTTTTGGTAGCACTTAAGTTTGAGTTCTGTTTTTTATAAATAAAATATATGTTACGCCAAAATGCTTGTGGTAAGCGCACTGAGTTGTTTGGTATCAGGATTATGTATACTTACTGCTGCCACAGCAGGTAAATTGAGGAAATGTTCTGCTTCTTCCCATTCAATTTCAGCTGGGAACAATTTTAGATGTGGAAGACATTTATTCAAAAGAGTACAAAAAGCCAAATCCGCTGGAAAGGGGCGAACATGCATGTAACCAAGGCTCATCACAGCCATTGCTTCTGAAAGAGTCGCAACGCCGGGTAAATAATTAAGCGAGTACACATTTGCTGTTTGGGCAATGGCTGGTAAATAGCCGGGGCTGGTGGCGAAATGTACATTTGCCTGATAGCAATTTTCAAGTTGTTGTGTATCAATCACCCCACCGGCACCGATTTTAAGCGAAGGGTAATGAGTAATTGCCTGATTTAACAGTTTTTGATCGGTTGAATTAAGTTCAACTAAATCAAAACCGGCAGATTTTATTTGCTCTAACCGCTCAAACAAAAAATTGTCTACATCCAGGGATATAATTACAGATTGATTGCCCAGTAACTTATCTAAGATCATAGTGAGTCCTATGGTGATGTATATTTTTTAGTAAACTTTGTTTCAAATGGGTTAAATCACAAAACTTAATGTTAGAAGAGTTGGTTTATGTTAGCAAGTATATTAGTGATTGTTATTTGAAATAAATTAGGGATATTAATTAGTTTGAAAAAAAAAATTATGGTGATTAAAGTGTGCACCGAGCATCCTATGGATGCTCGGATATGGGGGAACTGCTTGTTATCTAGGTGCGGTTGGAGTACTCACATGTTCTTCCCGTTTTTCCACGGGACTTAATTCGGAAGTAACATTATTTTTATAGGAGTCTTCCCCAAATCTAGGCATATTTTTCAATAAAGCATTCATCGTTTCTGGGGGAATAGGTGCCCGCTCTAACATACGTTTGATTTTTCCTTTTAGTGTTTCCGGGTTTTTATCCAATTCGGCTTGTTCTTCTGGTTTTAAGGTTTTCTTCGCTTTATCTGTAACATAATTATCCATTTGATCACGTAATTTTGGATCTTCTATTGTTTTGACCGCAGTAAATAGTGAACCCCAAGTGGGCTTTTGTCCGTTATTCACAGTTTGGACGAATGCAGCAGTTAAAATTTGTTGTGGTGAAGGCATTGAGGGTGAAGTTCCTTTAGATAGCGTCGGTGTTGGAATGGATACTGAACCTAGGCCAAAGCTATTGCCTGTTGTGATCGTTGATTGCGGGGGATGCATCGTCAAAGCAGGAGTATTTAGTACAGCGTGCTGTGCGTTGGCTCGCGCTGCTTGCATTGAAGTAATTTGGTTATTAACCATTAATTGTTCTGCTTTATTTACCGCAATTTTTGAATGGGTTTCTTCCTTTCGTGTTGCATTGAGTTCAACCTCTTGTTTTTTCACGTGCTGAACTACATTTTTCACACTCATGATCTCAGGTTTGACTTTTTCAAAACGGGCTTGGGCCTCTTCTAATTTTGCTGGGTCATTTTTGACATCGTCCCATTTTTGTCCTGCAGCAAGAAGATAATACTTGCCATCGTGCTTGACAAGACTTTGAGCTTGTTCTTTAGGAACAGCAAATAATGCTTTGTCATAGGTAACGCCTTCAGAATTTAAGTCAGCATCAAAAAATACTTTCTCATTCCCCACTTTTGATCTTATGTCCTTTAAGCTTGCTAGTTGCAGGTTCAAAGCATTTTGTTGATTTAATATCTTACGCGCTTCTTTTTCATTGCCTTTATCTAATTCGTCAAACACATGCTGTGACATCCTATCTATTTGTCGTTCAAGTGAGCTAATCTCCCGATCTAACATTTCCGGATTGTTTTCGAAGGTCGGAGCAGATTTATCATAAGCATTCAAAACGTTATTATAAGTCTTATGCTTTTCATCTATGGCTATACTTTCATCTTCAAGCTTACCTAACTCTTGGGTAAGTGCTTCCTCTTCTGCTTTAAGATTTGCTTGCTGTTCTTGAAACTTTTTAATGGAGCTATCATAACCTTCTAAAGTATCCTTAAGCGCTTTATTCTCCTCAGGAGCTTTTTTCTGAGGAGTTTGTTCGTTAGGTTTTAGAATTTTCTCCTGTTGCATCTCAATTAACTCATTTTGAGCTTTTTGCGCTTCAGCTTCTTCTGCGAGCAGCCAATGAAACAGGAAACCTCTTCTCCGTTCCTCCATCGTGATTTCTTCTTGTATTTGTAGTTGCCGCTCTTCTTCAATGGCTCGCTCAAGGGCTAACTCAGCCCCAATTTCATGGGTCACTGTTTCCCCAGCAGGCGATAATAAGAAGATCTTTATATCCTCTGGGTTATGTAAGCCAAATTGGCTTAGATCGATTGTAGAAGGGTTAGGATCTCCACCGTCTTTAGGTGAGGAAAAACTAAGCTCACCACTGTCTACTTTTGATTGTATGACAGCATCAAGTTTTTTATTTATAAGGGCTAATTCATCTGAGGTAAGATGTTCTGTTAAGTTTTGTTTTGCAATCGACATAGATCTGTATCCTCTTACACCATATTATAATTATATACAACATTGTTCAATAAATCACCAGAAACATGAGGCTTGGAATGAGCATGCTAAATACTATAGCTTATTGGTTCCTTTTGAAAAGGAACTTTTAAATTACTTTTCGAACTTTTTACTGTAAATAGGGATTGGTGATGAGAAATAGGGCCATGATTTTTTTCTATTGCATGCGATTCAGCGTCATTATTTAGGAGGGTTTGCAACAAACAGTGGCTGCTTGAATGTGGAATAAGCTCATAACGTCTAGGATCTTTAGCGTAATATTCTGTATCATCTAAAGACCTATGTGATTGAAGATCATCTTTTGCAAATGCCCAATAATACAAATGGCCACGTTGACTTTCTATAAAGGATAATAAGGTGTGCTTCAGCTTACTGGCTTGGTTATCGATACAGTTACAGATTGTGGTAATTCCTTTTGCACCGGTTGCAAATAAGATGCCAAAAGAATTATCCCATACTTCACCAATAGTACATATCACACTGCCTAAAGCATAGGCAAGAATGCGACTTATAGGGTCTAAAAGAGTAAGTCCCACGCGGGTAGAGATAGAAATGAAATCAAGAATGGGTAAAACAAGGAGATTTTTAATTAATTGTAATAGCGGAATGCCTAGAGCTCGAACACCATTAATACAAAGATTAAGTAATTGATGATTGGAAAAGTGCCCGAATGGCCAGGTAAACCCATAAAGCGGTGATAATCTGAAATTGGCTATTAAATTATCTGATGGAGGTCTTGTTGAAAAGAAAAGAAGTAATTCACCTATATCACTGACATGGCCAAGGAGAGCAAGTGTTTTAGTGAGTAAATTCGTAACACCACGAAAAGGTACATGGACAAAAAGAGCGCTTACTTCAATCATTGGCATGGTAAGTAGAGCTAAGATAAAATCAGCGCAGGCTGCAAAAATCTGTTTGCTTATGTTTTTGGCAAGTACCCGACTTTTTTGCCAACCCCTGATAAATCCATCGTTAAATCCGTAATAATAGCCTTCAAAAAAGGGAGCAATGCACATCTTCCCCAGGGTTACAAAGCTTTTACACAGCCATTTACAGGTACCGAGAAACCAATCGTCACCCGGATGCATAATTGTATCATAAATAGCAGCCCCCCCTTTCCCACCTAAAGCGGCATAATTGGTATAGGGGAAATCCCCCATTTCATGTCCCAATGATGGGATTACTTTAGTTAAACCGTACCCTAAACCAAGCGCTAATGAAGCAATAATGGCAATTTCTGCGGGATCTTCTTTAAGGACATTGAATGCTTCAACAAAAAACTTATCTAAATTTCCACCTGCTTGAACACATTGCCAGTAGGTCATCGATGCAGAAATAGCTTCAGAGATTGTTCCATGGCTCATCCAATGAGCTAATTTTTGTGTCGGTTCAATGCCTGCAATTAATCCGTGTAATTGTAATTTAGTTAAAATGGATTTAAGGAACTCTGGAGCAAGTACTGCACCGCCACCGTAGGCATATGCTGCCATTGCTAAAGTACCAATCAAGGGATTTTGCTCACTTACTTCAATAAAAAAACTAGCAATGTGACGTATTACTCCTAAGATACGATGCAATGGATTGTCGTAAGCGGGTGGGCTTGGGGGGTGATTAGGGCGAGCAATGACGTAAGGACTGTTGCTAATTTGTTCTTTAATGAATTCTTCTAGAGTTTGCCCATTACCTAAAAGTCCTTTATTTTCCAAAGCCAATATCAGTGAGTTTCTTACTTTAGTGTATTGCTTGTGTTTTTCTTTAAACGCAAAATTGTCCTGTTTGGGAAAATGTGTGTCATGAATATGGTCGAAAAAATCATGATGCACATTATGGATAATAAAGTGTTGCATGCTTTTGTAGAATTTATAGAAAAATCTGGGGATACGTGAAATAAACGCATTAAGTCTAAGGCTAACACGCTCTGGTAAGTAGAGATGGCGTTTGCTGATTTGTCCTAAAGTATATAAATCCTGTCCTTCAGGTAAAGGATAGAAGAGTTCATTGTGAACAAAATAGCGCAATTGTACTATTTTGTTTTCTTGTCTTATCAGGATGAGTTGCTCATTAGCGTTAATTACCCAGCTACCGGTTGGTAGTTGGCTGATTTTTTTTTTCGCTTTTTTTCTGTTATTTTCAAATATTGGTTCTTTGGTGCTATTTATAAGGCTTGCGATTAGGGTTTTTAAATCAGGATAGCCTTTTTGTGGAAATCCTTGCAGTCTGTAATAGGGTATTATTTGGGTAATTGTGAGCCCATCTAAACGTGGCAGTACTTCTGTTTTATGTTCTGGCTTGCTATCGATTGCCAGATAATTAATCCAATCATGGCCATCACGCCATAGCTTATTAAAAAAAGCTGCAAGCTGTGCAAATCGATTTGCAGGAACATTGCTCAAATTCGTTGCAGAGGGGAGTTTGTAATAGCTACAAATAACTCTTAAGGCATCATCCAAATCTTTGCTGTTATGTCCTATGTGAAGCTCACTATCCCAAACGAGGCAGGATTGGAGTGGCTCCTGGTTTTTTACGATGCGACTAAAATCCATTTGATCTTGTCGTGACACAGAATAAACACGGTTAAAAGCATAGTGTTGTGCTATTTTATAGGCTTCATAAAGAATGTTTCCCAGAGAACCTTCAGAGACAAGCGGAGAAGTTGCTAATAAGCGATTCTGATCAGAGCAGCGCCCTATAATTTCAATCACTTCTTTTCTTAGTACTTCATGTCCTTCATGATCTTGATTGGTTAATTGGCGTTCTTTTTTTAACAGCTTTTTTAATGAATTAATGCATTCATTAGTCACTTGCAGTTTTTGCTCTTGTACCGAAGTAAGTGGCTGGCTGTAACTCGCTGAGCGTATTCTATAGCGATGAACTTTGCTAATAATATTCGCGACCAATGAAGAAGGTCGTTCTCCTGGCAGGAGTTGAATTAGATCTGCCTGATGAGTAAATAACATGAGCTGCACAGTTTTTTTATTATGGTTGGCGATTAAGCGCAGCCTGTCGCCTCCTGGAAGAAGGTATTCCATATCATAATGACCATACAGCACTGTTCCTGCTTCATAGCTGAATGGGCTTCCTGTTATTGTGGGTAATGCTTGATGACTAGAAGGTGTAATAGTTAAGGGGACGATAATTTGTGTGTGTCCGTTCTTCGTTACAAAATAAGACATAGGAACCATCCTTTGTTCACATACTGTACAGGATACTTGGTTTTTTAGTGAAATATCAAGTAGGAACAGATACAAAACCTGGAAATTTTATAGCGTCACTGATAAAATGTTTTAAAAATAAACAGGAATCTATTTTAATGACTAGTTATTGTGGTTATATTGCTTTAGTTGGTAGACCTAATGTAGGTAAATCAACCCTCCTTAATTGTATTTTGCAGCAAAAAGTTAGCATAACCTCCAAAAAGCCACAAACAACCCGGCACAGTATTTTAGGGATACGTACTGAAGGTGAGTACCAATTTGTTTATGTGGATACACCCGGAATTCACCAAGGAAATAAAAAGGCAATGAATCGCATGATGAATAAAACTGCGATTAGTGTATTGCGTGATGTGGATGTGATTGCTTTTTTGGTTGATGGAACTCATTGGCAAGAAGAAGATGAGTACGTTTTAAATTTAGTAAAACAAGCCAAAGTACCTAGTATTTTGGTAATTAATAAAGTGGATAAAATTGACGATAAAACGCAACTGTTACCTTGGATAGAGCAAATAAGTCAAAAACATGAATTTACTGCGATTATTCCTATATCGGCAAAAACGGGAGTACAGGTTGATGAGTTGCAAGAAAAATTGCAAAATTATTTGCCTGAGGGTCCCCATTTATTTCCAGATGATCAATTGACTGATCGACCTATAAAATTTTTATGCGCGGAATTATTACGTGAAAAAATTTTCCGCTTTTGTGGGCAAGAATTACCTTATTCTGTTACTGTAGATATTGAGTCATTTAAAGATGAAGGCACGCTTGTGCGTATTCATGCATTGATTCTTGTGGATAAAGACAATCATAAACGAATGATCATTGGTGATAAAGGACGAAAATTAAAAGAAATGGCAACAAATGCACGGATGGACATGGAAAAACTGTTGGGCAAGAAAGTATTCTTGCAATGCTGGTGTAAGGTAAAATCCGGCTGGTCTGATGACGAGCGTATATTAAAACAATTAGGTTATGACCATTAGGACAATAGAGGCTTGGGTTTTACACAAGAAATGGTCTGGAGACACGAGTACTCGTGTCAGTTTTTTTACGCGTGAGTTAGGCGTGATTCAATGTCTTTCCAAAGGCGGGCGCACACCTAAAAAGCAAGCTCTTTTACAACCTTTTACTCCTTTATGGGTAAATCTTGTTGAACGTCATGAGCGATATTATACACAATCTGTTGAAAGTATTGTGCCCACGCTTCAACTTACAGGCGGCTCACTTTTTGCGGGTTTATATATCAATGAAATTCTTTATTATGCACTAAGACCCAACTATCCCGACGCGACATTATTTGATGCTTATTTGTTTACTTTAAACAATCTCGCATCAACAAAAGAACGATTAGTGCTAGAAGCTTCATTAAGGCGTTTTGAGTGGACTTTATTGCATGCATGCGGCTATTCTTTTTCATTAACACACGAAGCAAGAACTGCACATCTGATTGGTGCAGACTTGTGTTATCAATTTGTTGCTGGTGAAGGTTTTATTATAAATAGCAGGGGAATTCCTGGGGAACATATTCTTGCTTTGGCACAAGATAATTTAAATGAAGCGCCTTATCTTAAATCAGCAAAAATAATTATGCGTCAAGCAATTGATCATCTTCTAGGTGGGCGTGAAATTAAGACAAGGGCTTTATATTGTGCAGAAATAAAATAGGGCATGAAGACAATTCCACTGTACTCTCTACTTCATGTATGCAGCGTTTCGGTATTCTAAAGTCATACCATTTTGGCTCAATCCAGCCGATTGTTAACAGACACTAAACCATTTAAAGAGGTCTAACTTGGATTTTTTGCAGCACTTGGTACGCACAATGCATATATATGTTTTCAAGCAACTTGAGTTTAGGTCATGATGGACTTTATACTCTTTATTTTATTGTAAGGTGTAAAATGAATAAACCAATACTATTGGGTGTCAACATTGATCATATAGCTACTGTACGCCAGGCAAGAGGCACCCGTTATCCTGATCCTGTTCAGGCTGCAATGGATGCGGAAGAAGCCGGTGCTGACGGTATTACTTTGCATATGCGAGAAGATTTACGACATATCCAGGCTCGTGATGTACGTTTGATGAAAGAAGTATTACAAACGCGAATGAATCTTGAGTTGGCGGTAACTGATGCAATGCTGGATTTTGCAGAAGAAATAGCGCCCGAGCATACGTGTTTAGTCCCGGAAAAACGCGAAGAATTAACTACAGAAGGTGGCTTGGATGTGATAACACACCAGAAATCAGTAGAGTATGCGGTAAAGCGTTTGCAGGCTATGGGAAGTGAAGTTTCTTTATTTATTGACCCAGATCCCGAACAGATTAAAGCCGCAGCGGATATTGGTGCTCCTGTAATTGAATTGCATACAGGGTGTTATGCTGATGCGAGCAATGTGGAACAGCAACAACATGAGTTGGCCCGGATAAAGCACGCCGCGGAATACGCATCGAGTTTAAATTTAATTGTCAATGCAGGCCATGGCCTTAATTATCATAACGTACAATCTATAGCATCTATAAAAGAATTACATGAACTTAACATAGGCCATGCGATTATTGCCCGAGCCTTATTTTGCGGTATGAAAGAGGCAGTAAGACACATGCGTCTACTAATGCAGGAAGCAAGACTTTATGTCAACATCTGACGTGATTGTTATTCGTATTACTGGAGATTCGGGAGACGGTGTTCAATTAGTGGGCGAGCAACTCACCATTAGTGCAGCGCTTACTGGTCGTGATGTACGTACTTTACCCGATTTTCCTGCGGAAATTAGAGCTCCAGCTGGCACTGTGGCTGGGGTTTCTGGTTTTCAACTGGCGATGGCTGAACATGCTATTTTTACTGCAGGTGAGTCGCTGGATGTGCTGGTTGCTTTAAATCCAGCGGCATTGAAACATTCCTTGCAACATCTAAATCAAGGCGGTTTATTAATTATTAATGAAGACAGTTATCAGGAGAAAGATTGGCAAAAGGCAGGAATGGATAAGAGTTTTCTCGATAATTGTGCCGAGCATTACCAAATTGTTTCATTTCCTTTAATTACCCAAACCTTGCACGCAGTATCGTCACTTGAATTGACGAAACCCCAAGCTACTAAAACCAAAAACTTTTATGTTTTGGGTTTGGTACTCTGGTTATTTGACTTGCCAACAGAAGCTTGTGAAGGATTTATTGCTAAAAAATTCAAAGCGAATGCTGTTGTTGCCAAAGCCAATCAATTGGCATTATTAGCTGGTTACAATTATGCCATGACTTTAGAATTATCACGCCGTGACTATATGTTAGGCGAGGTTAATCGTGATGTAGGGGAGTATCGACAAATTACAGGGGTAGAGGCAGTAGGTTTAGCACTTGCTACGTTGGCTACTTCGCTACAAATACCTATGCTGGTTTCGGGCTATCCGATTACTCCTTCTTCAGCAATACTTCATGAATGTGCGCGCTTATCTGATTTTGGAGTGCAATTACTCCAGGCCGAAGATGAAATTGCGGCAATTTGTGCCTGTATTGGAGCTGCATACGGAGGGAGATTGGCTTTAACTACAACTTCAGGACCTGGGCTGGATCTAAAAAGTGAAAGTCTTGGTCTGGCAGTAGTCGCTGAATTACCTTTAGTTTTACTTGATGTTCAACGCGCCGGGGCCTCCACAGGATTACCAACAAAAACAAGCCAAAGTGATTTACGTCAGGCACTGTATGGGCGTCATGGCGAAGCACCCTTGCCTGTATTAGCGGCACAATCTGCTGCAGATTGTTTTAATACCGTTTTAGAAGCATTTTATTTGGCTGTTAAATATATGACCCCAGTAATTGTTTTGCTGGATGCTTATCTCGCAAATGCAGCAGAACCCTGGAAGATACCCGAAGTAAGTGCTTTAAAATTACCTCAAATTGAATTTAACCGTTTTCCAAAACCATTTACTCGTGACGCGCTTTTAAGTCGAAGTTGGAACACACCAGGTACTCCAGGGTACATTCATCAATTAGGGGGTTTAGAAAAGCAAGGCGAAGACGGTCGTGTAAGTTACGATGCTGAAAATCATCAAAAAATGGTTCACTTACGTCAGCAAAAAATTGATGGAATTGCACGAGAATATGAACCTTTAGTCATTGAAGGCGATGCGAATGCGCCAATCATTTTAATTGGCTGGGGAAGTACTTATGGCTGCTTAAAATCAGCAGTTTTGCAATGCTTGGGACAAGGATTAGCACTTGCTTATGTGCATTTACGTCATTTAAACCCTTTACCAAATGACTTAGGAACTGTTTTAAAAAAATACGATAAAGTATTGGTTGCAGAATTAAATTCAGGGCAATTATGCCAAATTATTCGTGCCAGCTATTTGGTTGATGCACAGGTGATTGGCCAATCGAATGGTCAGCCTTTTACTGTCAGTCATCTGGTGAATACTATTAAAGCGGAAGCCAATTATGAACAACAATTATAAGCGCGAAGATTTTGCCAATACTAATGAAGTTCGCTGGTGCCCTGGGTGTGGTGATTATGCCATTTTGATGGCACTACAAAAAATGTTGCCTGATTTAGGGTTACCCCCAGAACAGCATGTTTTTATTTCTGGAATAGGGTGTGCTGGACGATTGCCTTATTATATGAATACTTATGGTTTTCATACCATTCATGGTCGAGCTACTGCAGTTGCCACTGGTTTAAAAGCGCTTCGTGAGGATTTGTGTGTTTGGATAATTACTGGAGATGGCGATGCTTTAAGCATTGGCGGTAATCATCTGATTCATATTTTGCGTCGTAATGTGAATGTTAATATTTTGCTATTTAATAATCAGGTATATGGTTTAACTAAAGGACAATTTTCACCAACCTCACAAAAAGGTCAAGTAACAAAAACATCGCCTAAGGGAGTAGCGAATGAGCCTGTGAATCCACTTACATTAGCTTTAGCGGCAGGGGCTAGTTTTGTAGCTCGGGCTGTAGACAAAGATCCCGTTCATTTGGCAACTATATTAAAGAAAGCGCAAGAACATCAAGGCTGTTCTTTTGTAGAAATTTATCAGGATTGTAATATTTTTAACCACGGCGCCTTTGATGAGTTTGCACTTAAAAGTAATCGCGCTGAGAATACAGTGATATTGGAAGAAGGCCAACCTTTACTCTTCGGTACACAAAAAGAGAACGCGTTGCACCTTAGAGAAGAGCAATTCACCAGTGTTTCAGCAGAAGAAAAAGGTATTTATCATCATAACCCAAGTGATTTTGTTGCTGCGATACGCCTTGCAGCTTTATCTTTTCCTGCATATCCAGTTCCTTTGGGCGTTTATTATCAAAAAACTCGGGATTTTTTTGCTTTACCTGAAGAGGTAAAAAAGGCCCTACCTGACTTACCTGAGCTATTCAGGGCAAAAGCTACTTGGCAACAAAGTTAAGCTCTTAGCTCTGGGGTGAAGCGAGGCGTAACCCAGGTTTTCCCTGCTGCCGATGATGTCCCGGGTTAGGGCTTGCGCCTCCCCCCAGGCTACATGTAGCTTTTTTAAACCAATATTATGCAAGGTTATTTTAATAATAACCAACACTCTGTAAGCAGTTCGGTCTCAGCTACTTCATGGTCAAAGTTGTAATAGCAAAAAATACAGGGTAAATCACCCAACTGTTCGCCTGAATTAGGCAACCAATCACGATATAAACAATAGACTGCGTCCCCAATGGTATCGCGTGAGCCTTTATGAACTGCTACAGCATAACGCCCTGCAGGTAGGTGTTTTTCAATGATATTACCTTCAAGTTTTATTTGCTCTGGGACGGTAATCCCTAAGTCAAACCGAAAATCAGCGGGGTCAGTTGTCTTTGGATCGTCATAAGCAAAGCCAAAAGCTTCTCCTGCTTTAGGTTTTAAGTTCATCGATTGAGATTTTGCCCAATGAATTAACTTATTGACACTTTCACCCACTTTTTCAGGTGCGCCTCGATGTTCTAGTACCGCCAAACGTCTGGCTGGTATCTCTCTGATCAATACATTCATGATGATGTTACCTTGTTTTGGCAAATAATACGGTGAGTTTTCCCAAAAACTCCAATTTGAGTGCACTCTAAATTCACTTGGATTCATACCACAAGCTTGTTTAAATACACGTGTAAAGGCCTCATGAGATTCAAATCCCGCATTTATTGCAATTTCGATAATGGTTTTATCTTTATCAACAATTAATTGATGGGCTGCTCGTTTTAAACGAAGCCAACGAATATATTGTTGTAACGATAGCCCTGTATAAGCGGTAAATAAACGATGGAAATGGTATTTTGAAAAGCAGGCAATATGACTTAATTGAGTTAAATCAAGCTTTTCATCAAGATGTTTGCCGATAAACTCAATTACTTTTTCTAATTGGTACTTATAATTCATGCTTTTCTCAATTTAAGGTCATCAACTTATTTACACAAATCATGTTATCGAATTTATGGAAGAATGTTTTGACCATTTTTGCTAATTTTGATGGAAAGCCATATTTGGCTCATCTTGAACGAAAAAGCTGACTTTCCCGGTGATACAGGATGCGCTTATCAAAAAAAAATCCCGGCAAAAATGAACCGGGATTTAGGTAGAGGAGAATGATACTAGTCGCGCCCTGAAAACGCACTTAATATGTTAAGCAAGCTGACGAACAAGTTGTAAATTGATACAAATAGACCTACGGTAGCCGAGATGTAATTCGTTTCACCTTCATGGATAATTGCACTTGTCTGCATGAGAATTAGTCCTGAAGAAATAAGAATAAACGCAGCTGAAATAGCTAATTGCAGTGCAGGTATATGAACAAAAATTCCTGCTATCATCGCTAATAAAGCAACCATCATACCGACAAAAAGAAATCCACCCAGGAAGCTGAAATCTTTTTTAGTTGTTAACGCATAGCCGGATAATGCAAAGAAAATAATACCAGTACCGCCTAACGCAGTTGCAATTAATTGCGGACCGTTAGTAAAGTGACTGATGTAGAAGTTAAGCACTGGACCTAAGGTATAACCCAGGAATCCGGTGAAGGCAAAAACACTTACTAATCCCCAGACACTGTTTCGGAGTGCTTGAGTCAAAAACATTAAGCCATAAACGCCAACTATCATAAGAAGAGGGTTCATGGGACGCGCACCGCTCGTAAGAGAAAAAACTGCCATAAATGCACTGAACAAAAATGTCATGCTCAGTAATAGATAGGTATTACGCAGTACCTTATTGCTGGCAAGCACTGACTCATTACGTCGCGTAAGTATAGTGACATCATTTCGGTTCATTGTTTAGAGCTCCTCTATGTTTATATTCTCAGTCTAGCATATCTATGGGTTAGTTTCCTATATTTCAAGTTTAAAAGGAATTATTTTTGTTTTGAGGTTCTATAGTACTATAGTAGTATATAAATAATTCTAGAATAGAGTCCGTAGTGACCTGGCATTCAGGATAACGCAAAAAATTTCGACATTTTTGATGTCATAAAATTGCAGGATTTATTATGGCACGCGCAGCTTTGATACAAATGGTTTCTTCAGCAGAAGTTGCTGATAACTTACATCAAGTTGAAAAATTAATGCTCCAAGCCCGTGAAGAGCAAGCAGATCTTGTGCTTTTACCTGAAAATTTTGCGTTTATGGGACTTAGGGAAACAGATAAATTACAGATTGGGGAAGTATATGGTGTAGGTCCAATACAACAAAAAATTAGTCAATTGGCAAAAAAATTAGGCTTATGGGTAATCGCCGGAACTATTCCTCTTAAAAGCACAGGTTCCAAGGTACGCGCCAGTTGTCTGGTTTATGATGCCCAAGGTAAGTGTGCGGCGCGTTATGATAAGATTCATTTGTTTGATGTGTATGTTTCCTCAAAAGAAGCATATCAAGAATCGATGTCCATTGAGTGTGGGCATGATCTGGCTCTTGTAGATACCCCCGTTGGAAAAGTAGGATTAACAGTTTGTTATGATTTACGTTTCTCAGAACTTTATCAACAACTCATGTTGCAAGGGGCTCAGTTGTTTACCGTCCCTTCAGCATTTACGGCTGTAACAGGCTTAGCTCATTGGGAAGTATTATTGCGAGCGAGAGCTATTGAAAATCTATGTTATGTTTTGGCGGCAAATCAGGGGGGGCAGCATGAAAATGGACGTACTACTTTTGGTCATAGCATGATTGTTGACCCTTGGGGAAAAGTACTGACACAAAAAGAAACGGGTACTGGAGTGGTAATAGCAGAAATTGATTTACAAGGTCAGCAAGAATTACGCCGAAGTTTCCCCTGTTTGGAACATCATGTATTAAACTTATAAGTAGAATACTACTTTTTTAATACATCAAACTAACAGATATTATTTTATTTATTTAAAAGGTAATTAAATGACAGAGGTTCTTACTACAGCAAAAAAAATTTTATTAGCTCCTGCTGCGCTGGACGAAACGGGGATAGAAAAATTATTTAAAACCATTATGAATCGTCATATTGACGATGCAGATCTTTATTTTCAAAGTTGCAGTTATGAATCATGGTATTTGGAAGATTCAGTAGTGAAAAGCGGTAGCTATTCTTTAGATAGAGGTGTAGGTATTCGAGCTGTCAGTGGCGATAAAACAGGTTTTGCCTATTGTGATGATATTTTACTGCCCTCAATGTTACGGGCAGCTGACGCAGCTCGTTCTATTGCACTTACTGGATCGAAGCCAATTCAATCTATCCAGGTAAAAGGTGCGGCGGTAAGTCGTTATCAAAGTTTAAACCCTATTGAAGGGATGAGTAAGCAAGAAAAAATTGCTTTATTAGAAGCAATTGATAAAGAAGCGCGCAGTATTGATCCTCGAGTGACCCAAGTTAATGCGTCCTTAAGTGGCTGTTATGAGGTTGTAATGGTAGCTGGGATGAATGGGCAGATGATTGCTGATGTTAGACCTTTGGTGAGCATCAATGTCAGTGTGATCGTAGAAGATAAAAATGGAAGAAGGGAGTCCGCTCGTTCTGGTGGCGGCGGCCGGGTGCCTTATTCTTATTTTTACGAAAAGGAAAATGCCTTAAGTTATGCTCGTGAAGCAGTACGTGAAGCATTGATTAATCTGGAGGCCCAACCTGCTCCAGCAGGGACGATGCCCGTTGTTCTTGGACCAGGCTGGCCCGGTGTTCTATTGCATGAAGCGGTAGGGCATGGTTTGGAAGGGGATTTTAATCGCAAGGGTTTATCTGCTTTTTCTGGGCGTATTGGCCAACAAGTTGCAGCAACCGGGGTTACAGTAGTTGATGATGGTACTTTGAAAGACAGGCGTGGTTCCTTAACAATTGATGATGAAGGGACACCCTCACAATGCACTACGTTGATTGATAACGGAGTTTTGGTGAATTACATGCAAGATAAACTGAATGCCAAATTGATGGGCATGCAATCTACAGGTAATTGTCGCCGCGAATCTTATGCGCATGTACCTATGCCCAGGATGACTAATACATACATGTTGGCTGGACAACATGATCCTGAAGAAATTATTCGTTCAGTACAACGCGGTTTGTATGCAGTCAATTTTGGGGGTGGACAGGTAGATATCACTTCAGGTCAATTTGTATTCTCAGCCAGCGAAGCTTATCTTATTGAAAATGGAAAAATTACTGCGCCAGTCAAAGGAGCAACACTCATTGGTAATGGGCCCGATGTAATGAAAAAAATCAGTATGATTGGAAATGACCTGGGATTGGATCGAGGAATCGGTGTTTGTGGAAAAGAGGGGCAATCAGTTCCGGTTGGAGTAGGGCAGCCTACTTTGAAAATAGATGCTTTAACCGTGGGTGGGACAAGTTAAAGAATAAAACATTACAATGTAGCCTGAGCTTTACTTTGCTTTACTGAGGCTACATTTGATGTTCTTACTCATGTTTTGGATTACTGCATTTAACCCTTTAAACCAACAGGAATTCTAACGCTGATGGAATTGTTAGATTGAGCTTGTACAGTACCTCCTAATCCATTAGTAATAGTATAAGTTACAGTAAATCTTGGATCGGCCGGATTATTGCTTTGATAACTACAAATTATATTTCCAGTCGCACTGTTATACGTAACAGAATCATTAAAATAGTTGATTAAGTTAGCAGGAACATCTTGTACTGACCCAGTCGAACGAAAATATACTTGGAGTGGTTGAGACAATATATCTTCCATACCATAGCCACCAATATAGCTTCCAAAATTAGTGACAGCATTTGGACCGCCTTGAGTCATAGGACAAAAAACATTGACTTCATATCCAATAGGGTCTGCCATTGCCATTTCAGGTAGTACAATGGAGCCGGAAAGCATCAATAATGAGCTTAAAAAAATATTTTTCATTATAATAGGTCCTTCTATATTAATTGAAATAAAGAAATTTAATTATATAAGCGAATTAGATTGTTAATGAATAAAAATAGACTGTCAACGAAAATTTTTAGTGGTGCAAGCTTACTCGGCTTCAGTTATGTATTATTTTATACACTCCTCCACCCTCATTCACTTGCACCTTGTCTAAAGCTTAGTGGTTAACACTATGATTTACGCAAAATCAAAATGGTAAGCAACTGAGGCAACAAATTCGTTTAAGAAAAGATGCTTCGTTTCGAAAGGTGTGAGTACCCCTGTAGCAACAGTAACGACATCGAAGAATGAATTTTCAGTGCGCAAAGTACCCGCATCAACAAAACGATAGCCAAGCCCAATGCTGACTTTATCGTTAAAAAAGTAATCAGCACCGACACCAGCATCCCAAGCAAAGCTAGTCACTGAATCTCCATGAATGCGAATATCATAAGTTACTGGATTACCGCCGAACACATGCTGTACGTTTCTTAGATTACCCATTTGGTTATAAGCAAAACCAATCCCGCCTTTAACATAAGGTACAAAGCCACCCCAATTTACAGTGGGCTTTAAAATCAGATCAAACAGGAACGTTTGGACGTCAATGTCATCTGCCTCAAAATGATCTTCCAGATAAAAATTAGGATCAGTAGGAATGACTGCATAGCTCGCATGAAGAAAATAATCATAGCCACTTCGGTAATCCCAAGTAAACTGGATGGCAAAGTTGGGGTTATATTGATAGCCGATGAATGCACCTCCAAAACCGCCAATCCCGAAGTCGTTATTCCAATCGGAGTTGCTTGGTGCAACGACACGAAGAGGCTCGCTACCACCGAGATCGGGTGCAAAATGCGTGTTTAAAGAAATAGAAGCTCCGCCTTCAGCACCAATATAAAATCTTGGTGCAGAAGGAGCAACACTCCCCATCACACCAGCAATGGCTAAACTATTAAATCCAATACACAGTGCTGCTATAGCAATTGCCTTGAATCTCATATTCTCTTAGTCTCCTTGTAATATTATTTGGTGAGCTAATTTTTAAATTAGTGAACACTGGAATAAGTCAGTCTAAAATAATACAGGGGACGCCTAATCCATGGCACTAAATTATGGTAATAACAATACATTTCATAGTGGTATTTTGCCGAAGCATGCTACTACTATGAAAGTTAAATAGCAAACTTCTCCACGGTTTCGGATAATCATGCGCTATAAATCCTGGATTACTTTTGCTCTCTATTTATTCTACGCACTTTTCTCGTCATTTAATCGGTTAAGCAAAGAGCTGATTTCAAAAATGCGCTCTTCTGATGCAGTATTATCTAGGGTAAAACGTAAGCGTTGGGGGCCGTCCATTTGGTATCTTTTGGCATGTACTTGAATTAAATGAATCAACACTCCTGGATCAATCGAAGGATTTTCATTGAATTCCAGTTTGCCTTGTTGTGCACCGGCACTGATTTTTTGAATGCCCATTTTTTCTGCTTTTAATTTTAATTCAGTAATCAAGAATAAGTGCTTCACTTGTTGTGGAAGCAAACCAAACCGGTCAATCAACTCAATTTGTAAATCATGTAATTGTTCTTTACTTTTTGCATTGGCGATTCGTTTGTACATGATCAGTCGATTATGAATATCAGGGATGTATTCTTCAGGAATAATGGCACTGATCCGTAAATCTATCTCAGGTCCTTGATGCATAGGAGCAGATAACTCGGGTGTTCTTCCTGCTTTTAAATCATGTACCGCTTTATCAAGCATTTCCATAAATAAATTGAATCCGACTGCCTGCATGTTTCCACTTTGTTCAGCACCTAGTAGTTCACCTGCTCCGCGAATTTCCAGATCATGTGTTGCCAGAGTGAATCCTGCACCGAGATCCTCTAATGAAACAATTGCTTCCAGCCGTTTGACGGCATCAGCAGTTAATAATTTTTCATTAGGGGTCAGCAAGTAAGCATATGCTTGATGATGAGAACGGCCCACACGCCCACGTAACTGATGCAGTTGTGCTAAACCAAATTTATCCGCACGATCAATAATAATTGTATTGGCTGTGGGAATATCAATACCGGTTTCAATGATCGTGGTGCAGACCAGTACATTGAAGCGGTGATGGTAAAAGTCAGACATTACCCGTTCCAACTCGCGCTCACGCATTTGTCCGTGCGCACTGCGTATTTTCGCCTCTGGAACCAGGGTTTGCAAATCTTGGCACACTTGTTCAATTGTTTCTACATTATTATGCAAGAAAAAAACTTGCCCCCCTCTAAGAATCTCCCTCAGTATGGCTTCACGCACAGTGGCATCTTTTTTCTCTTGCCAGAATGTTTTAATCGCGAGACGTTTGGCTGGGGGTGTAGTCATTAGAGAAATATCCCTTATACCCGCCATAGCCATATTCAGTGTTCTAGGAATTGGAGTAGCTGTCATCGATAAAATATCAACATGAGTCCGTAAGCCTTTGATGTGTTCTTTTTGTTTCACTCCAAAACGATGCTCTTCATCAATAATGAGAAGTCCTAAATTTTTAAAGGCAATGTTACTTTGGAATAATTTATGGGTTCCTATGACGATATCAACAGTTCCTGATTTCAAAGCAGTGAGCACCGCTTCAGTTTCTTTGCCTGAACGAAAACGTGAAAGCAATTCAATGTTGATGGGAAAATCGGCAAATCGGTCCCGGAATGATTCAAAATGTTGCCCAGCGAGGAGGGTTGTTGGTACCAGGATACAGACTTGCTTGTTGCTTTGTACTGCAACAAAAGCGGCACGCATGGCTACTTCAGTTTTTCCAAACCCTACATCCCCGCAAATTAAACGATCCATAGGTCTTGGGGATTCCATATCTTTTATTATTTGTTCAATGGCTTGTAATTGATCCGGAGTTTCTGTAAAAGGAAAAGCACTGGCAAATTTAACATACTCATCGTGCTCTACTTTATACTGGTATCCAGGTTGTGCTTCTCTTTTTGCATAAAGATCCAGCAGTTCAATTGCTACATCATGAATTTTTTCGGCAGCTTTTTTCTTTTCTTTTTGCCATTGATCAGAACCCAGTTTATGCAAAGGGGCATGTTCACTATCAACCCCTGTATATCGACTAATGAGGTGGAGTGAGGTGACAGGGACATAAATTTTATCCTCGCCTGCATAAGTAAGAACTAAAAACTCACTAGCAAACCCATTAGATTCTATATGTTGTAATCCTTGATAACGTCCTACGCCAAACTGCAAATGAACTACAGGAGCGCCCACGCGGAGTTCAGCCATATCACGAATAATTAAATCAGGGTCAACCGCTTTTTGTACTCCTCGCCTTTGAGGGGTACTTTGCTCTCCAAATAGTTGAGACTCCACGATGATTACAATATGACTTTGTTTTAATTCACATCCATAAATAAGAGCCCCAGTGCTGATGTTGATCCGAGTAGTATCATTAATAAAGTCGTGCCATGAAGAATGAACTTTGGGGGAAATACCACTCGGTTTAAGCAGATCAAGTAACACTTCACGACGTCCGGCACTTTCGACCACAATTAAATAGCGGCGTGAGGAATCCGCACAATAGTGACGAAGTTGGCTTAAAGGTTCCTGAGTTTTTCTATCTATAGGTAGTTGTGGGCCTGGTTCGATGTCAAAATTAACTACGGCACCTTTTCTATCAGAAGGATTTTGGAACAAGCGAAGTTGTTCATAAGTATTGGCCTTAGTTAATAATTCAGTTGGATTAATAAAACATGCTGGGGGTGATAGAATGGGCTTACTGATATCGTATCGTCTTTGTTCAAAGCGTTCATTTAACTCTTGCCAAAATTGTTCCGCATTATTTTGAATGTTTTCAACTAAGCAAACCTTGGCGTTTTCGGGTAAATAATCAAAAAATGTAACTGTTTTTTCAAAAAACAATGGCAGATAATATTCAATTCCTGAAGGGAATTGACCCTCACTGATCGCTTCATAAATAGGACATTGGCTTGGATTTCCGGGAAATTGTTCTCTAAATGTACGGCGAAATAGAAGTTGACTTTGTTCGTTTAAAGGAAATTCTCGAGCAGGTAATACATTGATTTCTTTAATTTTTTCTATTGTACGTTGGGTTTCAGTATCAAACTCTCTCAAGCTTTCAATTTCATCATCAAAAAGTTCAATGCGAAATGGCAAACCCGAACCCATAGGATAGACATCAATAATTGAACCGCGTAAAGCAAACTCTCCATGCTCAAGTACTTTATTAACACAATGGTAACCGGATTGTTGCAGCTGGTTCCGAAAGGCTGTTAAATCCAACTTTTGTCCTTCTTTAAGCATCAATGCATATTGATTCAAGAATTCAGGTGGACACAGCCGATGCATTAATGTGCTTGCTGCGGTAATGACAATCGCATTTGTCACTTGTTGGATTCGACTTAATGTATATAAGCGCTCGGAGATGATGTCTTGATGGGGTGAAAATTGGTCATAAGGGAGTGTTTCCCAATCAGGAAAAAACAATAACTCTTGGGGTGAGTCTGGATTGAGAAAGAAATTCAATTCCGCTTGTAATTGATTCGCACTGAGATTGTCCTGTGCAATCAATAGCTTGATTCCGGGTGTTTGTTGACAATATTCAGCCAATGCAAGTGCTAAGCTGCTTCCGTGGAGTTGTCCCCATATTTGTTTAGATTGTATTGGCTTCTTATAGAGTAAGGTTTTAATGGACATAGCTTAGGCAAGCGGATTTAAAAATTAGCGATTATACTCTATCTAAATTTATAGGTCGAATCGATATTAATTACGGAAATTCAGAACTCAAAATTTATTGGTTGTTATTTCGAACAGAACAATTCAAACTAAATTTTTAAAATGTGCTGCACTGACAGCTACAGATCAGGCACTCTCGGGCCAATCATTAATTTTAATATCGAAATGATTTAATAAAGCGATGACTTCCGGGACGGAAAAACGTGCTTGTTTTATTCTATTCTCATTTGGATCAATGGTGTAATTGATAGCATTTGTGAAATCAGCAGAATTTAAATTTGTATGGAGAAATAGGCTATTCAGTAAGTCGGAATCCACAAAACTGGCATGACTTAAATTGGCTTCTCTGAAATCAATATCATGAGCTTTACATTCCTCAATGATCAAACCAGAAAGCTCCAATCCATAAAAACTGGAGTGGCTTAGGTTGCTGCTGTAAAAATAGAGGGGGCTTGTAAGCTTGACCAAGGGCCAACTTAATTCGGTCCAATTTACACCTATAATTTTTGAATTTTTAAATGAGATTTCTGAAAATTTACAATTTGGAAATTTTGCAAGAGCTAGATCGCAGCCTTCAAAATCGCAATCAGTGAATTGTGTATTCCTGAAAATAACGTCAATAAATTTACATTGTTTGAATCGGCAACTTTCAAAATTGATTTGCTCGATTCGTGTTTTTTCAATAGTTAATTGCGTGAATGTTTGATTAAGGTAAGTATGATCATTAAAGGGGTGTGTCATATACTTTTTCTCTAATTTGAAATCACTTTGTAGCCTGGGTGAAGGGTCTGAATCTTCTACACATCGCTGAGTAACCAGGCCTATTCCGACTTTCCGCGGCTTGTCCGCGGGATCCAGGTGATCTCCCTAAAACACTGGACCCCGCGGACAAGCCGCGGGGGTAGAAACAGGCGAAGCGTAGCGGAATCCGGGTTTCTAAACAAGAGTATAATTGTTTAATCCCGGATTACGGCTTGCCTTCGCCCAGGCTACACATTAGGTGCTACAACTTAGGTTTCATTTAATGATGTATCGGTTTCAATGAGTTCAAGCTCATCTAATTCAACATCTACGGACTCAATTTTTTGAAAACGCGACGTAATTTTTTTTGCGGATGTATTCACTTCACTGACATCTTGATGAGCCAAATTGATGTGCTTAGACAGTTTATCCATTCTTTTTTCAAAACGTTGGAAATCATCAGCAAGAGCTTGTAGATGTTTTTGAATAATGTGAACTTGTTTGCGAGTGGCATCATCTTTAAGCACCGCTTTAGCAGTAGTAAGTACGGCCATTAAAGTACTGGGAGAAACAAGCCATACTTTTAATCTTTGAGAAAGAGAAATTAAATCAGGATAATTTGCATGAATTTCTGCAAAGATGGATTCGGCAGGAATGAACATCATAGCACCATCGGTGGTTTCATTGGGTATAATGTATTTTTCTGCAATGTCTTTAATATGCTTTTGAATGTCTTGACGAAATTGTTGTTGTAACGATTTTTTCTCAACCGAACCTGTATCAGTGCTGATAAGTCGCTGATAGGTTTCGAGAGGGAACTTCGCATCAATAACTACATTACCCGTTGGTTCGGGCAAGAACAAAATACAATCAGCGCGCTTTTGATTACTTAGTGTATATTGCATTGCAAAATGATTAGGTGGAATCATATTGCTGATGAGTGTCGCCAATTGTACTTCACCAAAAGCTCCACGCGCTTTTTTATCAACTAATACATCTTGCAAGCTAACCACATGATTGGATAGTTCAGTAATTTTCTTTTGTGCTTCATCAATGATTGTTAACCGCTTTACTACGTCAATAAAAGTTGAGGACGTTTTTTCAAAACCTTCGGTTAATTTATGATTGACTTGTTGAGTTAAGCTGTGGAGATGATTGCGGATTTCTTCAGTAAGCAACTGCAAATGAGAGGTCAGTGAACTTGCATGTTGCTTGAAACTATGACTCATTTGCTCCCTAACATCGGTCATTTGTTTTTGGACGGTATCATGTATGAGTTGTTGGGTCATCAATTGTCCTTGGGCAATTTTCTCACTTACATCCAGGCGTACCTGATGTAATTGGGAGGTAAATGCCTCTAGAACTTTTTCATTAAACTGCCTGCTCAATTTTTTTTGCTGGCTTTGTTTTATCAAAAGCCAAATTAGGAATATAAATTGGAGGGCTAAAGCATATGCGATGCCCTCAAGTAACGTGATTGAAGATAAAAATTGCATTCATTAGTCCAAAAGTTGACTGAGTTTAATCGGTGGGTCATATTGATATATCGTTTTTAATTGCCCGTAATCAGTAAGGTGCAAATAACCCACGGAAAGCTGATCCTCTGCCAAACGAGCTGAATTGTCAAAACTAAATTTAATTATTTGTTTTCCGGGTTCGAGCCATTGTGCGCTTTGCGCTGTTTCAACGGGAAGATCCGCACCTTTGGAATTTTTTGTGTATAAAACACTTTGTAATGCATACCGACTTGCAGTAGCAACTTCTACAGTAGCGGCAAATGTTAGAGGGTTAGAGGAGATCTTTTTGATGCTCATTAGGCTTGCGGAAGGGATTGAATAGGAGAAAGCAGCCCGTCCACTACGATGTAAGGGACTATTCTCACCAAGTGTGCATAATACATCGACCTCGATATACCAGTTGCCCCCATGAGTGTTGTCATCAGAAGATAAAAGTGCGCTGGCTTGGAATTGGTTGCGTTTAATTTCTTTTATTTTGAGAGGGATTGTTTGATTATCAGGACCTACCAATGTGGCATTCACATCCTCTACAGGATAAGAGGTTATATTATCTTTAAGCGTAATAAGGGCATTAAATTGATCACCGTATTGATATTGCAATGCCGAAGGTTCAATTTGTAAATAAATTAAAGAGTATTTTTCAAACACATGAATTAGATAGGAATCGGCATTTGAGGAATCTGTGGATTTGCTTTTGAGTATGAAATGACTCATACCCAATTCAGGTTTGATTTGCAGCATGATCTGATGTGAACCTATCCTGAGTGATTCATCAATTGCTTCATCCTGACTGTACAAAGAGGAAGCTTCTTTTAAGCTTATGAATTTGCTGGACTTAGCACTTTTAAGCTCCAATGCAGGAATAGATTTATTTTTTTGCAAAGGGAGAATGCGTATTACTGCTTCTGGTGTGTGAATCGCTAAGTTAATGCCTTGTTGTAATTCGGCAGCAGTCACTTGTTGATTATAACTGTAACTTTTTTGGATGTTGCTTTCTTTTTTATTTAAAGGAAATTCTCCAATTTTCCAGCGATCCTGCATGCTTTCATGAGGTAAAGTGCTGCAAATATCACAATCATAAGATTTGACTGGATTTTGTGGCAGGGTGAATGCGCTGACTTGCGCGCAACAAAAAAATAAAGGCAATAAAGTAAGTAGAGTTCTCATTTTACAGTTCCTTCTGAATCTAGGATAGAAATCAGTTTCTTATCCAGTCCAAAACATGAATGTCGACTTTGGTTATGGCTAAGCGTTGTTTCATCATCCGTTTGTTCCTTGTCATAAAACCAAATCGTACCTGCAGCGGCTTGGGACGTACAATTTAAAAAACCATCGGCACAATAATCCAGATAGATTTTGGCAATTCTTAAGCCGCTATTGAGTAGATAACCATTACAGTAACTGGCTGAAGAGAGGGGGGAGGCAATAACATCAGTTCCTATGACTGCATTAAAAGGTACGGGCAAGGAGGGGCGATTATTAGTGCCGAATAAGAGCTCTTCGTTGTAAATATACATGTCACCAACACGTTGCTGTTTCACCGCATCTCCCGTATAACCTAACAACCAGCTCAGGCTGGCTTCGAAAACACCTCCATTGAAAAGCATATCAGCAAGGGGTGTACCTCCACTTGAAGGAGCTAAAGCAACGACGTTTTTGATTTTGCTTTTTAATCGCATATATCGATTATCATAAGTTGGATTCGAAAGGATCCAGCGCATTACATTTGCGCCATTGGAATGGGTATAAAGAACTAGAGAGTCAATTTTGTTACGATCTATAAAATCTAATAGCTGATTTGCAGTACATCCTGCAGCTTCTTCATCCCACATGTATTTACTGTAATCACAATGAACTACATAGTAGTTTTCAGGATTCGGAAGCCCTTGAGCAATATCTTGAATAAAATCAGTTTTCCAATAGCCTCCTTCCGCATCATCTCGGTGATCATTTGTTCCATGAACAAATGCGATGCCTAAATTTCTATATCCATCCGACTGTGGAAGAGCATACATTAATGTGGAAGATACAAGTAAAAACCCTGTTATTAAGATACGTTTAAAATCCATTTTTATCACGCCTCGGTTCTTGTTGAATCGATATGTATCTATAGCATATTTTTTAATGATAAACTAATGTTTTTAGGATCATAAAGGGTACGAATTTTTTCGTAGCTTGGGTGAAACGAAGCGAAATTTGAGAGGTGGTAGTTTCCCTACGTACCGCGCTTTATGCGCGGTATCCAGATTGATATTCTGAGGTATTGCTGAAGTCTTTTTTAAAGTAAGATTACTGGATGCCGCGCATAAAGCGTGGCACGTAGAATGTCAGGCTTCATGTATGGCAATGACTCCTTAGGTTTTGAATTATGGATGGAAAATGAATGAGTATTGATGAAATAAAGGGACAAGTTGCTGAATTAAAAGATAAAATAAGGCAGTATGATTATCACTATTATGTTCTGGATGAACCACTTGTTCCTGATGTTGAATACGATCGGTGTTTTCGTGCATTACTGGATTTGGAAGCTAAATATCCTGAATTAGTGACAGCCGATTCGCCTACCCAACGTGTGGGCGGTACTCCCGCAGATGCCTTTATGCCAGTATCTCACAGGCAACCCATGCTGTCCCTATCAAACGTATTTACTGAGGAAGAGTTACAAGCATTTATTAAGCGTGTCACCGAAAAACTGGATGAACCAGTTCAGCAATTGGTTTTTACCTGTGAACCTAAGCTGGATGGGCTTGCAGTAAATCTTAGCTACGAAAATGGAACATTGATTTCTGCAGCAACGCGTGGTGATGGAAGTACAGGTGAAAACATTACTGCCAACATTAAAACAATCCCTGCAATTCCTTTAATTTTAAGAGTAACAAAACCACCACGGTTTATCGAAATTCGTGGAGAGGTATACATGCCAAAAACTGGTTTTGAAGAGTACAACAAAAAGGCCAAAGAATCTGGGGAAAAAGTTTTTGCCAATCCCCGTAATGCTGCTGCAGGAAGCTTACGGCAATTAAATCCTGCAGTGACAGCAAATAGGCCTTTGGCCATTTATTGCTATGGTATAGGAGCTTGCGAAGGATATAGTTTACCAGATAGCCATTGGGAGCAATTGCAATTACTTAAAGAATTTGGTTTTAGGGTATCTTTAGACACCAAACAGGAAGTAGGTATCAAAGGTTGCCTGAGTTATTACCACGATATGTTAGCCAAGCGTAATCAACTTCCTTTTGAAATTGATGGGGTTGTTTATAAAGTAGATAGCATCCCTTTACAACGACAACTTGGATTTATTTCGCGAGCTCCCCGATTTGCCTGTGCCCATAAATTTCCTGCTACTGAAGAGATGACCGAACTGTTAGCCGTTGATTTTCAGGTAGGAAGAACGGGTGCTTTAACTCCAGTAGCTCGTTTGGCTCCGGTCAGTGTTGCAGGAGTTACTGTAAGTAATGCGACTTTGCATAATATGGATGAAATTGTCAGAAAAGATATTCGTATCGGTGATATGGTTATTATTCGTCGTGCGGGCGATGTTATTCCAGAAGTAGTTTCTGTCGTTCTTGAACGACGCCCCGCAAATACCAAAGAGATTCATTTACCTGATAAATGTCCTGTTTGCGGTTCTGATGTAGTGCGTGAAGAAGGGGAGGCGGTTGCGCGTTGTGTGGGTGGTTTATTTTGCAAAGCGCAACTAAAAAGAATGATGTGGCATTTTGCTTCACGTAAAGCGATGTATATTGAGGGGTTGGGATCTGTGCTTATTGAGCAGCTAGTCGATGAAGGAATAGTGCGCCATTTACCCGATCTTTATACGCTTGATGTTACTACTTTAGCAAATCTTCCACGCATGGGGGAGAAGTCGGCAAAAAATTTATTGAACGCTTTAGAACAAAGTAAAAATACAACATTTACTCGGTTCCTTTATGCGCTGGGAATTCGTGAAATTGGCGAATCCAGCGCCCGAATGTTGGCAGAACATTTCGGAGATATCGACGCGATTTCCAAAGCAACAGAAGAAGAGTTAATGAGCTTGCCAGATATGGGGCCTGTAGGTGCTTTTAATGTAGTACATTTTTTTGCACAAGAACATAATCGTCAAGTGATTGAACGTTTATTAACCCTTGGTATTCATTGGCCAAAAGTTGAGAAAAAGAAAGTCAATAAAGCGCATTCTTTATTCGGAAAAACAGTGGTTCTAACGGGAACCTTAAGTACTATGGGACGTGAAGAGGCCAAAGCAAAATTATTGGCTGTGGGGGCTAAAGTGACTGGTAGCGTCTCAGCAAAAACAGATTATGTTATTGCTGGAAGTGAAGCAGGATCCAAACTGGATAAAGCCAATGATCTGGGTGTTGCGGTTTTGGATGAGGAACAGTTTTTTAAAATATTATAGGATTTAGTTCCATTTACTGTCTTGGCTAAACTGTCCTGATTTACTGCGCTTCGGTGCTCGAAAATCAGGCCATTTTAGCTCAAGCTAGCGAAATGGAAACAGACCTAATTTATTTAGATAAGGATTTTTTTTGAATCGTATACAGCGAATCGTTCTGGTGGCTTTGTTTTTTAAAAGTGTTAGCTGCTTTGCTTATGCATGGCCTTGGATTTTAAATAATCCACATCCCCACGCACAAGCAAACAAAAATATTTATTACTCATCATTTGCTGAACAACCTAAAACTCTGGATCCAGCACTTTCTTATTCGTCGAATGAGTCTCTTTTTATTGCTCAAATATATGAGCCTTTGCTGCAGTATGATTATTTGAAAAGGCCGTATCAATTAGTTCCATTAATCGCATCACAAATGCCGCAATTAAGATACCTGGATGCCCAAGGTAATTTACTCCCTGAAAACAGCCAGGAAACACCCGCTTATAGTGTGTATACTATAAACATTAAAAAAGGAATTTATTATCAGCCTCACCCTGCTTTTTCTAAGGATAAAAAAGGCTCCTATTTTTATCATCATGTTACATCGGGATATTTAGACGAAGAAGACATTAACCAATTATCTGATTTTAAGCATATAGGTACGCGGGAATTGATTGTTGATGATTATATTTATCAAATAAAACGATTGGCTAATCCTGCATTGAGTTCACCGATTTATGGTTTAATGAGTGACTATATCGTCGGTTTTGCAGAATATGGAAAAACACTTCCTAAAGGTAATCAATACATTGATCTGCGTCATTATCCTTTAAAAGGGCTAAAAAAACTGGATGATTACTCCTTTGAAATCACTTTAAAAGGAAAATACACCCAGTTTTTATTTTGGTTGGCTATGAGCTTTTTTTCGCCAGTTCCTTGGGAAGCTGATTTCTTTTACTCTCAACCAGGCATGTTGGACAATAACATCACTTTGAGTTGGTTCCCAGTAGGAACAGGTCCTTTTATGTTGGTTAAAAATAATCCCAATCGAAATATGGTACTCCAAAAAAATCCTAATTTTCGCGAAGAATATTATCCAAGTATCGGTTCTGATGAAGATAAAAAATTGGGCTATTTGAATAATGCAGGTAAACGAATACCTTTTATTGAAAAGGCAATTTTTACTCTTGAAAAAGAATCTATTCCTCGTTGGAATAAATTTTTGCAAGGTTATTATGATAGCTCAGTGATTGGGGCGGACAGTTTTGATCAGGCAATCCATACGAATCGCCATGGCAAAGCTGAGCTAACGCCAGAGATGCAAAAAAAACATATGTATCTCACTGTGGAATTACAACCTACTACTTACTACATGGGATTTAATATGCTTGATAAAGTAGTGGGGGGAACGAGTGAACGCGCGCGCAAGTTAAGAAGGGCGATTTCAATTGCAGTAAACTATGATGAAAATATAGCCATTTTTCATAATGGTCGAGGTATCGCAGCTCAAGGACCGATTCCACCTGGTATTTTTGGTTATAAAGAAGGTAAAGAGGGAATTAATCCTTATGTATATGAATGGAAAAATGATGAGGCAGTGCGCCGTCCCATTAGTGATGCCAAGAAGCTTATGGCTGAGGCAGGATACCCTGATGGAATTGATCCGGCTACTGGAAATCACTTAATTTTGAGTTATGATGTCACTACAACTGGTGGTCCTCAGGACAAATCCTTATTTGATTGGATGCGTAAACAATTTGCCCAGATAGGCATCGATTTGAATGTTCGGGCAACCTTGTATAATCGTTTTCAAGAAAAAATGCGTACGGGTGATACGCAAATATTTAGTTGGGGCTGGGTGGCAGATTATCCGGATCCTGAAAACTTTTTGTTTCAGTTGTATGGTGCCAATGGCAAAGTAAAGTTTAGCGGTGAAAATGCTGCCAATTATCAAAATCCTGAATTTGATCGTCTTTTCAATTTAATGAAAAATCGACAAAATGATACACAAAGACAGCAGATTATTGACGAGATGATCTCTATAGTTCGTAGTGATGCCCCATGGATTTGGGGGATACATCCTGAAGAGTTTATTTTATCCCAGAGTTGGGTTTCTCGGGTTAAGCCAAATACAATGTTTTCTGCAACTCTAAAGTACCTCGCAATCGATGTACCCGAACGAAACAAATTGAGATTTGCTTGGAATCAACCCGTTTTTTGGCCATTGGGTTTATTGTGTTTGCTTATTCTCATCCTAATTCTTCCTTTGGTTATTGCTTATCACAAAAAAGAAAGAAAACCGGCAGAAAGGACGTTTATCCCATGATCAAGTATTTACTGCGTCGAGTCACGTATTCGATACCCATTCTTTTTGGAATTAATCTGATTACCTTTATTTTATTTTTTATGGTTAATACACCGGATGATATTGCACGCATGCATTTAGGGCAGAAACATGTGGAACAACAAGTGATTGATGATTGGAAAGAGGCACATGGTTATAATTTGCCCTTATTTTATAATGAACAAAAAACTGGAATAGAAAAAATACAGTCGACTTTGTTTTTTCAAAAATCAATGAAGCTCTTTACTTTTAATTTCGGTGTGTCTGATTCTGGACGAGATATTAGTGAAGACATTACCTACAGAATGTGGCCAAGTCTTTCAATCGCATTACCCGTTTTATTATTGGATGTTATTGCTAACATTATTGTAGCTATGGCAATGGCTTTTTTTCGGGGGACTTATCTTGATTTAACTGGTGTGGTGCTTTGTATTATTTTAATGTCGATTTCAAGCTTATTTTATATTATTGGTGGCCAATATCTTTTTGGTAAATTATTACGTCTCGTACCTATTTCAGGTTATGACAGCGGCTTTGATGCGTTAAAGTTCGTTATTCTGCCGATTACTGTAGCAGTACTTAGCGGTTTGGGGGCGGGAAGCCGTTGGTATCGCACTTTATTCTTGGAAGAAATGCATAAAGATTATGTTAAAACTGCCAGAGCAAAAGGACTGTCAGAACGAAGAGTGATGTTTAAACATGTATTGAAAAATGCAATGCTTCCTATATTAACCGGAATTGTAGTGATTATTCCTTCCTTATTTATGGGTAGTTTGATATTGGAATCTTTTTTCGGAGTGCCCGGCTTAGGTAGCTATACGATTGATGCAATTCAACAACAGGATTTTGCTATTGTGAGGGCTATGGTGTTCTTGGGTTCGATTCTCTATATTGTAGGATTGGTATTAACAGATATTTCTTATATGCTGGTCGATCCCCGAGTGAGGTTATCTTAGAAATATTAAATATAAACGTTAGGAATTCAATGCTCTCTAAAAATTCGGGTTTTGCTTCGCATCTAAGGTATTTTGTACGGCCTTTAAGTTAAGGAATAACACTTTTTGCCTACGTCCCGCGGCTTGTCCGCGGGATCCAGTGTGGGTGAAATATTTTTGGATCCCGCGGACAAGCCGCGGGACGTAGGGGATAAGAATGAACGATGAGATTAAATTGAGAAGAATAAAATGACGGTAGACTTTCTATGGACTGATAAATGCTTTCTTACCTTATTAGCCTTTAGTGGAGTGGTTATTTTACTGAGTTTACGCAAGTATCATATAAGACGCTCTTTTTCCATAATTTTGCACAGACCCATCGCTGTGAGTGCGGGCATCATCCTGTTGTTTTTTCTTATTGTTGGTATTTTGGATTCGATTCATATTACATCGGTAAATAAGGAAACAGAAACTGCAACTACTGTGTTGGATAAGATTTTGGCTCCTATAGATCAAATTTTAGAAAAAACTTATTCAGCGCCATTGGCTTTAAGGCAATTTGTTAGTGAAACTACCTTTGTGAATGGTGTTGTTGAACAATCTTATCCATTACTGATTTATCCTGGTAAATGGATAAAAACAGAAGTAGAACGAAACGAAATCATAAAAAGTACCTTTTGGCATGCATTCAAATGGGGTTTGTCCGTGGCATTTTGTATCGGAATAGTTCTGATTTTTATTCGTTTGTGCCGAAACTCAAGACCTTTTTTTGCTTTAAGTGCGACGAGTTTAAGCACCTTAATTACCCTAAGCGTTCTTACATTTTTTGTTGTGCTTGGTTATGAGCTTTCAAGAACGTTTCATGTGTTTGGTACGGGACAAATTGGCCAAGACATTTTTTACTTTACAATTAAGAGCATACGTACAGGCTTAGTCATTGGTCTTCTAACTACTTTATTTATGCTGCCCTTAGCTTTGTTTTTGGGAGTCGTGGCAGGATATTTTGGAGGTTTGGCAGATGACTTGATTCAGTATACGTATACCACTTTAAGCTCTATACCTGGTGTTTTATTAATTACTGCCTCAGTTTTGTCTTTGCAAGTTTACATAGCCAATCATCCTGAACAATTTACTACTTTAGCTCAAAGTGCAGATGCACGTTTATTGGCACTTTGTTTCATCCTTGGCGTAACGAGTTGGACTAGCTTATGTCGGCTTTTGCGTGCTGAAACTTTGAAGCTACGTGAAGTAGATTATGTTCAAGCGGCGCGTGCTTTAGGATCCAATTGGTTTACTATTATTCGCAAACATTTATTGCCCAATGTGATGCATATTGTGGTGATCACTCTGGTTTTGGACTTTAGTTTTCTGGTTATGGCTGAGGCATTGCTTTCTTATGTGGGAGTAGGGGTTTCACCCATGACCATTAGTTGGGGAAATATGATTAATAGTGCACGTTTTGAGTTGGCACGTAATCCTGTTATTTGGTGGCCTATATTGGCTGCATTTATTTTTATGTTTTTACTGGTTTTAGCGATTAACTTATTTGCAGATGCGGTCCGGGATGCTTTTGATCCCCATCAATCGCAAGTTTGATATAGAAATTAAAATATAGCGCATCCACTAAGTTCTAGACAAGGCGCAAGTAAAGTGAGGTGAAGTGAAGGAGTGTACACAAGTACATGACTGAGCCGAACGAGCTGGCAACGATGTATAGAATTAGTGGGTGGCGCTATACAAAAATGTGATTCAGGTTCTTGGCTTATCGCGATAATGCTGGTAGGCAAAATCCTTGATTTAGGTTAAAGTTCATCAATTAAGCTTAATGAGTTAATTTCCTTATGCAACAACGTTTTGTTCATTTACGTGTTCACACCGAGTTTTCTTTGGTTGATGGCTTGACTCGTGTTAAGCCTTTAATGAAGGTTTTACCGTCGCGAGGGATGTGTGCAGTTGCAGTGACTGATTATTGCAATTTGTTTGCGGCTGTGAAGCATTATAAAAGTGCTGTTGATATGGGAATCAAGCCTATTATTGGAAGTGATTTACCTTGTCATGACCCTGAGCAGCCTGAGCGCGTTTCTTCTATGGTTCTTTTATGCCTTAATTCTCAAGGGTATAAAAATTTAACCTGTCTTATTTCCAAAGCGTATCAAGAAGGGCAATATCAAGGGCAACCAAGAGTACAAAACCAATGGATTGAAGAGTACTCAGCAGGACTAATCGCATTATCTGGTGGAAAATTCGGTGATATTGGGCGAGCTTTATTAGCCAATGACGATGCTTTAGCTAAAAGTCGAGCGATGTATTGGCAAACACTTTTCCCCAATCGCTTTTATTTAGAAATTCAACGGACAGGACGACCTGATGAAACCCGCTATAATGAAAAGTTGATTGCTTTAGCCGATGAACTGCAATTGCCGTTAGTTGCAACCAATGATGTGCGTTTTCTTGATCAAGAAGATTTTGAGGCACATGAAGCGCGGGTTTGCATTCATGAAGGGTATACATTGGCTGATCCGAGACGAGTGCAAAAATACAGCGCAGAACAGTACTTGCGATCGGCTGATGAAATGATTGCTTTATTTTCTGATTTGCCATCTGCAATAGAAAATACTGTTGAAATCAGTAAACGATGCACGGTAAAACTGGATTTAGGTAATAATTATTTACCTAATTTTCCTATACCTGATGGGTCTACTGTTGAAAAATATTTATCTCACTTATCACAAGTTGGTTTAGAAGAGCGCTTACTGCAAATATTTAAAAACAAATCGCCTGAAGAATTGCAAGCATCTCGAGAAGAGTACGACAAACGTTTGCAGGTGGAACTCAATGTGATTAATAGCATGGGTTTTGCCGGTTATTTCCTAATTGTGGCTGACTTCATTCAGTGGGCAAAAAAAAATGGTGTGCCAGTTGGTCCAGGACGAGGTTCAGGAGCTGGATCTTTGGTTGCTTATGCATTAAAAATTACCGACTTGGATCCTTTAGAGTATGAATTACTTTTCGAGCGTTTCTTGAACCCAGAACGGGTATCCATGCCTGATTTTGATATCGATTTTTGTATGGAAGGTCGTGATCGGGTTATTGATTATGTAGCCGAAAAATATGGCAGGCAAAGCGTTTCACAAATTATTACCTTTGGTACTATGGCTGCAAAAGCAGTTGTACGCGATGTGGGACGTGTATTAGGTCATCCATATGGCTTTGTTGATAAGTTAGCAAAATTAATCCCTTTTGAGATAGGTATTACATTAAGTAAGGCTTTGGAACAGGAAGAAGAACTAAGGCGTCGTTATGAAGAGGAAGAGGAAGTAAAAGAACTCATTGATCTGGCATTAAAACTGGAAGGGATTACCCGCAATGCAGGAAAACATGCTGGGGGAGTAGTGATTGCGCCATCCCAGCTAACAGATTTTACTGCGATTTATTGTGAAGAGGGATCGACACAAATTGTGAGTCAGTTTGATAAAGATGATGTTGAAGCGGCGGGTTTGGTCAAGTTTGACTTTTTGGGATTACGTACCCTGACAATTATCGATTGGGCATTGGCTACGATAAATAAAAAACGAGCTGCTGAGGGTTTGGCTGTAATTGATATTAGTCAGATTCCAACAGATGATGCTGCGACTTTTGATTTGTTAAAGGCATGTAAAACAACGGCGGTATTTCAGCTGGAATCCCGTGGTATGAAGGAGTTAATTAGCCGTTTACAGCCTGATTGTTTTGAGGACATCATCGCTTTAGTGGCTTTATTCAGACCAGGTCCTTTGCAATCTGGAATGGTAGATGATTTTATTGATCGTAAGCATGGGCGTGCAGTAGTTGATTACCCCCATCCGGATTTGGAGCCAATTTTAAAACCCACTTACGGTGTTATCTTATACCAAGAGCAAGTCATGCAAATTGCGCAGGTTTTAGCAAACTATACTTTGGGTGCTGCTGATTTGTTACGTCGTGCGATGGGAAAGAAAAAGCCCGAGGAAATGGCAAAACAGCGAGAAATTTTTACCCAGGGTGCGACTGCTCGAGGAGTTGATGAAAAGGTTGCAACTCATATTTTTGACTTGATGGAAAAATTTGCGGGTTATGGTTTTAATAAATCGCATTCAGCTGCATATGCATTAGTAGCTTATCAAACTGCCTGGCTTAAAGCACACTATCCGGCGGCATTCATGGCCGCAGTTATGTCCTCAGATATGGATAATACGGATAAAGTGGTTACTTTTATTGATGAATGTGCTCATATGAAATTGAAGATTTTACCTTCATCAATCAACCACTCGATGTATCCGTTTACGGTAGTTGATGATGCCACTATTATTTATGGGCTTGGTGCAATAAAAGGGGTGGGAGAGTCTGCTATTGATTGCATTACTGAGGAGCGTGAAGCAGGCGGAAAATACACCGACTTATTTAGTTTCTGTCAACGACTGGATTTGCGCAAGGTAAACCGACGCGTATTAGAAGCGCTAATTAAAAGTGGCGCTTTTGATGATTGGAATGTGGAACGGGCAATATTAACTGCATCTTTGGAAAAAGCGCTAAAGGTGGCAGAAAAAGAGCATCAAAATCAATCCAGTGGTCAATTTGATTTATTTTCATTACTCGAAGACGATACGAACCAGCAAGACTATGTGCAATGCAAACCCTGGTCCGAGGCGCAACGTCTAGAAGGTGAGCGAGAAGTATTAGGCTTTTATCTAACCGGGCATCCTGCAGATCAATATCGTCGAGAGTTTGGTGACTTTATCGTTTCAATCAGTCAATTAAATCCATCCATGCATAAAAAAGCCATTATTTGTGCACAAATAGTAGGGATTCGCAAGATTGTGACGAAGCGTGGTAAGAAACTTGTGATTCTTGGCATGGATGATTCTACGTCGCGGCTTGATGTTGTTGTATTTGGTGAGCTTTTTGAATCTTCTGCTTCTGGTTTGGCAACTGGTGACATGCTGATTATCGAAGGTGAAGTGGCTCATGATGATTATAATGGCGGTGTAAAAATGACCGCGAACCATCTCTATGATGTACCCACAGCGCGTACTAAATTTGCTCGATGCCTGGAACTACGGTTGCACTCTGGGAATCAGGGGATTTTAAGTTCTATACAAGCATTATTAAAAGCTCATGTTGGGCGTTGTTCCGTGCAACTTTCATACAGTAATGAGTATGCCAGGGCACAGTTGAGTTTGGCGCAGCAATGGCAAGTAATTCCAAGTGATGAACTACTTGGGCTCTTGATGAATCTTTTGGGGGATGAACAAGTTGTTATGAAGTATTAATAGCCTGGGTGAAGCGAAGAAGAAACTCCGGGTTTACGGCTTGCGCCTTCACTCAGGCTACATTTTAAATTTTTAAACCGCTAGCAATTTATCCATTTTTGCTGCACAAATAAAATCATTATGACTCAATCCATTGAGGGCATGGGTCATAAAGCTTACGTGGCAATAGTTATAACCTATTTCTAAATCCGGGTGATGATTTTCAGTATTTGCAATCCAGGCAAGTGCATTAACAAAAGCCATTGTTTCATAAAAATTTTTAAAAGATAAACTGCATTTAATGATTCGGTTATCCGCGCTTACCTCCCATTTTTTATTTAACTGGGGCATTAAATTTTTTATTTGTTCTGCATTTAATGCAGCACCTATGCCTTCACATGATTCACAATGTTTGCTGCTTAAATCACTGGTCATTTTATTTCCTTACTTTAGGATCTGTTGAAAAGTCTACTGCGCTTTTATGAGCTTTTCGAAGCTCTAGAATCACACCATTTTGGCTCAATCTTGCGAATTGTCAACAGACCTTAGTAATTACCCAGCAGATTAAGAAATCGATCATTCTGTTCCTTGGTTCCTACAGTTACTCGTATGTAATTGTTCATCTTATATGGATGCAGAGGCCGCACAATAATCCCTTTATCTAATAAATAGTTATAGAGCAACCCACCGTCCTCTTTACAATCAAAGGTAAGGAAATTGCATGCTGAAGGTAAGTAATCGATATTTAATTGATTAAATCCATCTTTCATTTGCACCATTCCTTCTGCATTGGTTTGCAGGCTTAATTGAATAAATTGATTATCATCCAGGGCTGCATGAGCAGCGGTCAGTGCGACTTGATTTACTGTAAACGGTAACTGGATACGTCGCATGAGATCAACTATTGAGGGATGAGCTATTGCATAACCTAAACGAACACCTGCTAACCCGTATATTTTTGAAAAAGTTCGCGTAATCACCAAATTAGGATGGTGAGCTAACCATTCAATACTATTACAACTTAATTGGGATGCTGCATATTCATAATAAGCTTCATCGACGACCAATAGAGTGCTTTCAGGAATATTTTCTAACAGACGTTTTATTTCTTTTTGACTAATCAGAATACCAGTAGGATTATTCGGATTTGCTAAAAAAATAATACCAGTTTTTGAATTGCATGCTTGAATCAATTTATCCACATTAACATGCCAATCTGGATTGACTTCAATGGAGCGGACAGGAATATTCAAGGTATTGGCTTGAATCGCATAGGTGCTAAATGCATACTCGTGCGTGATGATGTGTTTGTCATTATGCAATGCAAAGCAATTGAGTAGAATAGTATATATATAATCCGAACCATTGCTTAAAAAAAGCTGATCCATATCGATTGCGAGTTTTTTCGCAAGTTTTGGCATTAAAGGATGATTCATTGGTGAGGGATAAGTAGCTAAGACGTGGGGTGATATTTCTTTTATTGCGGCCTGGGCTAAAGGGCTGCAACCTAAAGGATTTTCATTGCTCGCCATTTTAATAATGTCATTGGCGGTAATCCCTTTCTCACGCGCTAGTTCTTCTATAGATTTTCCTGGTTTATAAGGGACTAATGATTGTATGCCTGGATGAGGTAATTGTTGAAAGTTCACTGCCATAAATTTTCCCTAACTAAAAATTTTTTCTCATATTATCCAAGCTTTAGCTTTCTGTCACGAGCTCCTTGAATTAAAAATCATTTGATTTGTTACCGGGTGAGAGCAAAAACACCCGGTATGCGATTATTTTTTTAAAGTTGTTGCAACTAAGTCATTAAAAGCTCGATTGGGAATCAAATCTGCTTCTGTTAAATATTGATAGTCAATAGGACATGTATGTTGTGTTTGTACCCAAAATCGAATTCCTTTCGCAGCAGTTCCTTTATCATCATTAAATGTATGGCCGTGAGAATCAATGAGAGTAGGTGTGCCATTGACTCCTAAAGGCTCTAATGTAATCGGGTCTATGAGATGATTCTTATCTAATGCCGAGGCCCTATCTGAAGCTTGTCCTTTCAATGGACCAAAGATAAGTTGCGCCCATGAAGTCCGGCTATAATAAGCTACTTGTTTATGAAATTCCTCTGAGTGAACCGCATTAGGAGGTACACAACACTCCTGGTTCTGAGCAGAGCTAACAGGAACCTGTCCTGATTTTGCATAAACAAGCGCAATACCATTAAGTACTGCATTCCTACATAATTCAATGAAATCGGTGCATTTGTTCAGAATATAGAGGGGCGGATAGATAAGTACCCCAAGGGTCCAGCCAGCCAGTCCACCTATTGTTAAACAAACCTCAGCAATAAGTTTTGATAAGGGTAAAAAAGGTAAGAAAAATTCAAGCGCTTTTGCAGCAATATAGGGGATGGCAGCGAGTATGATGCCTACAGTAGCAGCTCCTAGATTCCATGCCTTTTGGGAATAACTGCTTGGGGCTTCATAGAAAAGCGATTCGAAAAAAGTTGTATTGCCAATAAAAACAGCAAATTCATCAAGAGAGTCATATAATTTCTTTTTAAGAAAAATAAAGCCTCGAAGCAATAAATCAGGGAAAAATAAAGCAGTGCCAATAATGGCTCCAATTGGGGCACCAATCACAAAACCTAAAACTTCTCCTATCCAACCAAAAACACCGCGCATTACTCCAGTGTGGCGCGTGCCATCTGCATATTCTATGGAAGCGCTATTTTCATTCCAGTAAGAGGTGTAATCGGGGATCCAAAAAATAGCTAAAATAAGGTCTAGGATTACCCCGGGAATACTTGTAATTTCTCTTAAAACAAGACGGGTTAATACATGACCCACAGTCATACCTTTAGTGAAATAGGCATACATCATTTTTTCCCCTTTAGTTTCTAATTATTTGTGGGTGTTTCTATTGTTTGGGCAATTTTAAACGCATTAAAGTTTAATAACAATTCAATGGGTTGTTTATAGTTCACCATGGGTTTTAATTGATCTATTCGTGTTTGTGTCCAGTCGTGTAGGTCTTGAATTTTTATTTCCATGGCGCTAATCTTTGTGTGGCAAACCAACCACAGGAAAATGGAATATGAATGGGCAAAAGGGATTTTCCCTTATTGAAGTATTGGTATCTTTATCATTGATAACAACCTTGACTCTGGCTTTACTACAACAACAAGGGCAGAGTAATCAATTGTTAAATCAATTAATTTTTAGGGTACAAGGTTCTCAATTTCTTGATCAAATCGAAGAAACGCTTGTGGCCAAAGCTTCAAAACTTCCACCAACACCCTCTCCGTATCATTTGGATATACAGTTAAAGAATCAACAATTACTTCTCCATCTTGTATGGTTTGAACAAGTAGGCTCTATAACCCGTCAACATAATCTTATCGGAAGTGGTGAATGAAAAAACAAAGAGGAATCAGTCTGACAGAAGTGTTAATCAGTCTTTTTCTGGCAAGTGCGATTATGACTCCATTAATCCAACTTTATTTAGGTAGTAAGCGTCAATACCTTGAAACAGAAAAAATTTTAGAAACAGGTTTTGATTTACAATGGGTGAGCGATTTACTGAGCGATAGCATTCGACGTGCAGGTTTTACTCCGTGTTTGGGCATTGATCACTTGCAAGTAATTGATCGCAGAAATCATCAAAACAGAATTCATGCACTGCAAGCTGGAAATCAACCGAATCAATTCATTCAAGTAAATCGTATGAGTGAACATTTTGCAAAAATAATCAAAATTCAAGGTACAACAAAAATACTGACTCAGGATCCAGTGATACTCCATAAAAAGCGTCCCATACTCATCTCTGATTGCGAACATGCTGAAATACACGAACTATTTGACTTGGAACAACAAAGTAAAAATTCGCTTGTTACTTTGAACAAACCCCTATTTTTTTCTTATGGCCCCTCAGCATATATTGGTGAGTATCTTGAGGAAAAATGGTTTATTAAGAAAAACATAAATTATGTGGATACGTTACATTATCAGTTGGTACAGACGGAAGAACTAACGCCTTTAATTCATTTCATGCATACTCGAAATCGACACATAAAAGAGAAGCAATTTCTTGAAATTATCATGGGGTTGGATGAGAACAAAATGTATGAGCTAAGGGTTCTGGTGCGTGGCTCATGAGTAGCTCTCTTCGGAAACTCTACTCCAGAGGAGAATTGCTTCGTCGCTACGGTGCTCGAATCCTCATGTACTGGCGTGTACACTCCGGTTCTGCGCGCCGTGGCTCCTTGCACTTCTCTCCCTGGAGCGAGTTTCCGAAGAGAGCAAGTAAGAAACTCTACTCCGGAGGAGAATTGCTTCGTCGCTACGGTGCTCGAATCCTCATGTACTGGCGTGTACACTCCGGTTCTGCGCGCCGTGGCTCCTTGCACTTCTCTCCCTGGAGCGAGTTTCCGAAGAGAGCAAGTAAGAAACTCTATTCCAGAGGAGAATTGCTTCGTCGCTACGGTGCTCGAATCCTCATGTACTGGCGTGTACACTCCGGTTCTGCGCTCCGTGGCTCCTCGCACTTCCCACTCTGGAGCGGGTTGCCGAAGAGATCCATTAGAAAAAATCAAGGATTTATTTTATTAGTGACTTTACTTATTATCAGTGTGATTAGTTTGCTTATTTTGACTTCGATGCAGCATGTTTTACTGTACTACAAGACAATAAATAAACAAGAAGTATTGCACCAGAATTTTTATCAACTTGAGGGTGTGGCATTGCGATTGCTGCAACAACAACCCGTATTGAATTCAGAGTGTCTGATGCGTTCAGACTCTGCAAATCAAGTGATACATAATTTACTTGAATACAAAGGATGCTCCTTAAAAAGTGGTTTAGCTCAATACAAATATTATATTGAGGATTTAGGGGAGTTTCCGTGTTTGGTTGTTCGTTATAAAGGGCGAAAATCAGCGTCGCATCATCAACGTGTGACTGTTGCTTCTTTTGAAGATGGGTCTCCTGCATCTCTACTGCAAATAAGGCTTATTAGCGCGGGAAGGGCGATCCCTTGTCTTGCTACGGAACATGCTGCTCCTCTTGGAGTGAGCAGCTGGCGATATTTGCCTTCTGTATAAATAAATTTTATTAAATAGAGAGTCTGTTTACATTTCGTGAGTTTGAGCCAAAATAACTGGAGTTCCGAGTATCGAGGTGCAGCATACAAGAGGTATATACATCGAATCGCAGAAAATCAGGTCAGTTTGGACCCAGGATAGTAGAAATGTAGACAGACTCTAATATTATCTTGAGCTGTATCAAACCTAGTTGTATTGTAATAGCTATGATAAATAGAGAGGCTTTTCGGTGCGTCTACAAAATATTTCTAAATTTAAGTATTGGCCACAAATGGCTGTGCTTGCTTTTTTGTTGGCAGGATATGTTGCTTACCGTTATTTGGCCTATTATGACACGCGCTCTAATGATGCCTATGTTTCAGCTCATTTAGTCAACATGGCCGCTTTGGTTTCTGGCTCGGTAACGAGAATCTATGTTAAGGACAACCAGAGGGTGAAAAAAGGAGATAAACTTATTGAAATTGATTCTCTTCCATATGTTTATGCAGTACAACAAGCTAAGTCCAAGTTAAATAGTGCTCAATTGAATTTTGATAAGGACAAGGCAGATGTTGCTAAAGCACAACTTACGATCGCGCGAGCCCATTTCGAATTAGATAACGCAAATTATCTTCTAAATCATACTATCCTTGTAGCACCTGAGGATGGGTACATCACCAATTTTAATTTACGCATAGGTCAGTATATTAAAAAAGGGGAAGGACTATTTGCACTTATCGAAACCAAACAGTGGTGGGTCGTTACTCGTTATAGAGAAACAGCACTTCGTTTGATTCAGCCTGGGGATAAGGCAAAAATTATGATTGATATGTATCCAGGAAAAGTTTTCCATGGACACGTAGACAGCATTGGGTGGGGGATTAATCGGGTGCAAAGAGGTAATGTTGTTCCTTCAACGCTGATTTATTCACCAGCAACCGAAGATTGGATTCGTATTGCGCAACGTTTTCCAGTGCGAATTTCTATCGATGATTTATCTGATGAATATCCTCTGCGTATCGGTGCTAGTGCAACTACCATTACATACAGGTGAGCAGTGTTTTTCTGGCCTCAAACTGTTGAAAACAGAGCTGCCATAAGAACAGCACTTGCTGCATTAATTGCCGTTTTGATTTCATTTAAATTTCATCTGGAAACACCATTTTGGTCAGCTATGAGTGTTGTTATCGTTTCCAATTTATATACTGGCAACATCATTGATAAAGCCTCAATGCGTATTATTGGTACTCTTGCGGGAGCGTTTTTGGGGTTCTATATTGCAGGATTGGTCGCCAACAGTTTTTTACTCTATTTGCTTTCTTGCTTTTTAATCGTGTGCATGGGTTCATATTATTACAGCTTCAGTGCTAATGGTTATGCTTATTTATTAGGGGCGCTTTGTGCTTTTATAATTGTTTCGCAAATTGCGATGAATCCACAAAATGCGTTTTTCGTGGCTATTTGGAGACCTGTTGAGATTGGGATTGGCGTTTTGGTAGCAGCCATCAGCGCCTATTTTATTTTTCCCAATCATTTAAAGGATAATATTACCGTACAACTTCATTGTATTTTTACTGATTTTTCAATCGAATTGGATCAATTACTTACTATGCTGGTTGAGGGTAAGCCCGATTTTGACTTGTTATCACAAAGCACCCTAAAGATAAAAAGAAAAGTACGTAAAGCTGTAGAGCTTATTGGGGCAATGATTCATGAGTTGGGCGTGACTAAAGCCAGAGTTGATCAGGTGCGTGCTTTATTGGATACTTTTTATGATTTATCACGACAGTTACAGTACCTGATTCTTATTTCTCCACGGCATCATGATTTAACCTTTGTACAATCATTATCTATGAAGCCTGTATTGAATGCGATTCAATCAGATTTGACCCAACTACAGATGGCTTTTTCTAATCACTTAGATGCTCCAAAAGAATTAAAAACGGGACCTGCAATTGCAGAACTGGAAAAATATGTGAAACAGAAACAAGGGAATGGGGATATGTACTCTTTTTTGACTCCAGATGCACATAGTGGCATTGAAAGGCAACAATTCATTTTTAAAAGTAATTTTGTCTATGCATTGATCCATTTCCTACATCAAGTGAATCAAAGTCTTCTTTTGATGCAGTCTTTATTGAGCCGCATTCCTCATGGCATGACAGCAAAACATCATGTCTTAAAAACACAGGAACGGATTCGTACGGATATCGATGTAATTAAACGCAGCATTAAAGCAGGGCTCTCGGTTATTTTGGCTTTAGGTTTTTGGATGGTAAGTAATTGGTCTGGTGGTTTAAATGGAATTATCAGTAGTCTTGTGCTTTCTATTCGTAAACATCTTTTTGAAATGAAAAGTGTGAGCATTCATCGTTTACTTGGTTGTATTTGGGGGGGAGGGATCGCTTTATTTTCTTTGTTTCTCATTAAAATGACACTCTATGATTTCATTTTAATATTCTTTTTTTCAATTTGGGGATTTTCTTATTTTATGTTCAAGTTACCCCAATATTCTTATGTTGGGTTACAGGCCAATATCGCTTTGATTATTTCTCTTGCCCAAGAAGGAGGACCTCCTGTTTATTTAACGCCTCCATTACAGCGCTTGGGTGGAATAATCATTGGAATTGTTGCGAGTTTTATTGTGGCAAATCTTATTTGGCGCTCCGATGTTTGGACTATGCTAAATCGTTACCTTAATAAACTCTATATTTATATGGGGCAAAATTTAAAGCAAATTCTCCTATCCTCAGCAAACCAAATAAAACTGCATGATTTGGCAAATTTGTTTTGGTCTTCCCGGGGATTGCTTGAGTCGCTTGCTGATGAGCCGCTAAGCACCAAAAAACAGAATCTGCTAACAGAGCTGACAAAACGTTTTGAATCTTTAGTAATAATACAAGCAACTATAAGCCACATTTTATTAGCTATTGATCGAGAAAAAGTTGAAAAAACAGCCCAATTATTAGGATATGAATTATCTTCTTATGAAAAAGCGATTTGGAATGCTTTTGAAGAACACGATGCGGCACATGGACTGAAATTAAGCCATCAGTTACAAGATTTGTTATCAGAAATGGATAAAAAAATAATATTTTTCCAAATTTCCGATGACGATTTAAGAGGATTTTTAGCCTATCTAAACGCTTTAAATCAATTGGTTTTACACATTCACTAAATTTTTTTTGTAGGGCATCTTGTTGCAGTTCTTTTATTTGTACGTTCCAAAAAAATTCATTAAAATCAGATTATTATTAAATGCAGCTTTTACACATTAATAGTTTTTGACAAGAGATTAATGTTTAAATTTTGCCTTTGTTTGTTGCAAAACATTCCATAACGTGTAAAAATTGTCCGCCTATGAAAACGAAAATAATCTCTATTACAATTTTTTTAGCCTTAATTGCCTTGAGTAGTTTCGTGTGGTGGTTTTGGCCAGTAAAGCAACCATCAACCATGTTCAGGCAAGCTGATTTTGACCGGTTACCTGGTTGGAAATCAGCGGATCTAAAAAAGTCTTTACTGACTTTTCAGACTTCCTGCCGTGCTTTTATCAAGCAAAACCCGGATCAGATTGTCGGGACGGATCAGATTAATTTACAAGTAAAAGATTGGCAACCGGCGTGTAAAGCGGCTTTAAAAATTTCTCCCGAAGCTGAAAATGAAGCAAAACAGTTTTTTGAAAAATGGTTTATTCCGGTAGAGTTTACTGACACCGGTGCAAAACCTGGCTTATTTACAGGTTATTATGTGCCTTCAATTAAAGGAAGCTATACTAAATCCAAAGAGTTCCATGTTCCTCTTTATGAAACTCCAGATGATCTTATAACTGCTGATTTAGGTATGTTTTTTAATGATTTTAAAAGTCGTGGCATTGTAGGTCGGGTAGAAGGAAAAAAATTCGTCCCTTATTACACTCGTGAACAAATTAATCATGGTGCACTTAAGGGTAAGGCTCGCGTTTTAGTATGGATTAATAGTCCTATAGATCGTTTGTTTTTGGAAATTCAAGGTTCAGGAGTAATTGAACTTGAAGATGGTAATAACCTTTATGTTGGTTATGATGCCCAAAATGGCAAACCTTATACTGCGATTGCAGGGGTATTGATCAAAAAAGGGGTTATGACTAAAGATAATGCGTCCATGCAGGCAATAAAACGTTATTTGGAAGCACATCCCAAACAGATGGATAAAGTGATCAATCAAAATAAATCTTTTGTTTTCTTCCGTAAAATGTCGGATGGAGTCGCCTTAGGTTCACAAGGTGTTGCTTTAACACCTGGTTATTCGCTGGCTATTGATAAGCAATGGGTGCCTATGGGCGCTCCTCTTTGGCTCAGTACTACGCGTCCTGATAGCAAGAATCCTGATAAAAATAAACCTATGCAGCGTTTGATGATTGCTCAAGATACTGGTGGTGCAATACGTGGCAAAGTTCGTGGAGATGTTTTTTGGGGCGGTGGTGAAAGAGCCACGTTAATTGCAGGTCATATGAAGAATCAGGGGCATTACTGGATTCTTCTGCCTAAACATGCAATATCTCGCCTTGAGAAAAATAAATTGATTTCTGGATAATTTACTCGCGGGGGATCCATTGATTTTATGTGATTTTCTGGATCCCGCGCACAGCACGCAAGCGAGTGAGATATAGGGAAAGACTGTCTAATTAAATTTGATGAGCATTTGTTTTACTTACATAGGGCTTTTGCCCTGACTCTTTTAGTGGTGGAATCACACTATTTAATGCTTCTGTATTATTATTCAATGATTGAGCTGTATTGTCTTTCAAAGCATCGGCTAAGCTAATAAATCTATATCCATTTTTTCGATACATTTCAATGATGTCTTCTAAACATAAACTGTTAAGAAGATTTGCATGGATTAATAGAATTTGTTTGACATTTTTTCCTTTAGCATTTTTCTCAGCTCTTAATGTTTGTTGCCAAATATAAGCCAAATAACGTTTTTTAAATGCGGGTAGATTTTGAGCTCTTTTTCTATAAGGTATCCTGTAGAAACGTGCGTTAAACTCATAATCTTTACTGTCGATCGTTACTGGGGCAATAGTGTATTGATGTGCGGCCAGGTAGTCATACACTTTTTGTTTTTTTTGACCAGTACCTTCGGCCAGGTAGGGATAACGAAAATATTTAGGTTCTGTCAGTACAGGCGCTAAGGCAGTATCAGCACGATCGATGTCCGCGATGTACTTATCGGCACTCATGTTATTCAAGCTTTTATGAGTATAAGTGTGATTACCTAGAGCAAAGCCTTGATTACGGAATGTTTCTAAAAGATCCCATTCATTTTTCGCAACAGCTTCACCAATGACGAATCCAGTAGCTGGGACTTGATTATTAACAAGAGCATTAACTATGGCCATAAATCGAGCTTGAGTTCTTTTCAGGCTTGCGGGTGTGCTGGAACCAGAACCAACAAAGGGTAAATCATCAATGGTAATCGCAATTTCTTTTTCTTCAGCAAAACATGGAGAATTAAGTAGACAAAACAAAAACGTTACACCGGCCCATCGAAGTAACATGATATCCCCTAATTTATTTTTATTATTTAAAAATAACTATAGTAGACATTTTTCAAAAAAGTATAATTTTTTTATAATTTCTTATTTATTATGAATATTTTTAATGATAAACTGATTGATTTTTTATTCGAAATACATAGGATTGAAAACTGTTATTGTTCTAATTTTTGTTTTGTTTTTCGTAATCCTTCGAATATAGGTTCAGAAATACTGTTAGGGAAGGAGGAAGGGAGTTTTTTTGAGACTTCCTGGATAACAGAATCTGTTTGTTCCAGCATTTCATTAAGGATGATTTCAGCTCTTTCTGGAGAGTAACTTGTTTCTTTTGCGGTGTCTATAAAATGCCGTCGTTGGAGGGTATGCCAGTGATAATGATTGTTTTTACCTTTTAAGGCCATTGCCATTTTAATTTTCTGAATTTGTAGTTGCCTTTTCTTTATCAGCGGATATGCAGACATGATGTCGTATAGAGGTGTTAGTCTGTACTTTCCTTCAGGCTCAATAAAAAGACTGAAATTTTTAGCATGGCCATCAATCCCAGCAATGAGCCAGAAAAAAACCTGAGCACGATAAAACATATCGCGGTCTAAAAGCGGGTGTGCTGAACCGAGCAATACTTGCATAATTTCTTTAATACCAGGGCCACCATCCGATTGATATTTGATGTTGTAAGAAACGCCTAATGCTTGACATAGGTCCTCTTGAGGTAAACGCATGATCCAACTTTTATCCCGAGATAACCTGCGATCAAAGCGTTTTACTGATAAAACCTTTATCTCTTCAAAATGCAGAATCTCACAGTCGGCTGCCGGTAATCCATAGCTTTTTGCAAGAAGAGAGCACAGCCATTCGTTCTCACAACTGTCTCGTAAATCCATCTGTTGGTGAGCGATAATGCCAATGGGTAATTTAAAAATATGTGTGGTTGGCGTTTCTTGAAGCGGCTCGCACCATTGGTTTTCATGATATAAAAAAGCAGTTTTTTCTTGAGCCCCCGCAATAGAAATTCGGAAGTCCTTTTCTTCTAGACTCATCCCTAGGGGATTTATTTGATAATTTCGTAAAATTGAAGCGATTTTTTGCTCTGTTAATGGCTTATATTTAATTTTTTTCTCAAATTCAGCCAATGGACCTGTAATGAGCTGAATGGCTCCTACACAATCCCTGCCGATACCCGCCAGCAGATCAAAAGGTTGGCTGGTTGCTATTTGAAATCGTGCTTGTATTCGTGCGCGGATTTGTTGATTATCAGGGAGCAGATTATCAAAAAAATTATATACTACATCGCCAGCATAGGTTTGTTCAACGAGCGGTAATGATAAGGAAATGGGGCGGGCTCCTGTTTGATTTAACCAGTCTTGATGATAAGTAAACCTCAATCCTCCCTGAGATGTTTTCTCAAGCATTCCCACCAAAATTCCATTCATTAGGACATAAAGAATTTGATTTTTCTTTACCATTCATCGTTCCATTGATTAGTTGCTCTATTAGACTGACTTTTTGCTGATATTTTTAAATCCAAACCAAGCGCGGATAATATGCGAAATAAAGTGCTTAATCTCATGTTTTCTGGATTATTTTCGATTGCGGAAATGGTTTTTTGTTTTAAACCTACCAAAGCAGCAACTTCTGCCTGGCTTAATTTCAGTTTTTTTCGTTGATTTTTTATCAACAACGCCAGCTCCAGAGAAGAGTGAATCAGCATAAATGTTCCTGAATAAAATTGATACCTTATTGGGGATATTTCTAATTATATACCCTAAAGTGGATAATTTCAATTTTATCCCTTTAAAGGTATAGTTTTAATTTTATACCTTAAATGGGATGAAGTAAGTTGGATGTCTAAAAGCTGCTGGAGATAAGGCAATATTATTTCACCCAGCAGTAAATACTTAATTTACCGCAGATAGAGTTATTGAAATAAAGGTTCTTGCTTTGTGACCAGTTCATCAGAGATTGAAGTTTTCATGGATGAGGAATTTCTCAGAGTACTCACAGATTCTTTCATTGAATTCGTGCTTGCCTTAGCTAACTCTTCTGAAAATCGTTTATAAAAACCAGCCCAACCTTCGGCTACTGAAGTTTGGCCCATGCTGCTTACCGTATCGATTAGTCCTTCTCCTTTATTAAATCCGTGGGGTATACCCTCGAGCAATCCTAAAACGCCACTTAGTACCGCTTTTCCATAAGCTTTCATCGTGAGCCAAACCTTCTCCCCTAAATTTTTTGATGAATTATCTAGAAGTGCATTAAAGTTTTTTGCTGTTTCTATTACATCCTTACCTAAATCTGCCAACAATTTATAATCTGCCCTGTCATTCCCAGTAAAGAATTCATTGATCTTATGCATCAATTTCAATCCACCATTGAGAAGTTCATAACCAGCGATAGTCAGGCTTAAAACTCTGAGTGATCCTAATTTCTGAGAAAGGGTTTCTTCATCATCTTGGTCTAAGTTTTCTTCTAATGTCTTTAAGTATTCTAGAATAGTTTTAGAAACATGATTCCTTACATCAGTAAAATCTTGTGGTTCGTCAATTGAGCTTTCTGGTATCTGGTGCGCTTTACGCATTTCCTTGATTAACTGATGGGCTTTTTCATTATTCGAAGGCATAAAATGCTCCTGCATACAAAATAAATGGTCAATTATAACAAAAGAAGCATGGAAATAGTTGAGTAAAATAATTTATTTGAAAAGATTTAATAAATTTTATCTCTTCAGAAGTACATTTTTCTCATCTAATTAGATTGTAAGTGAGTTATACTCATTTTATTCATAATGCAGAGATCAAAAACCAATATTTTTTAACGTATCAACTCCATAGGCCAGGACCTCTATCTTTTATGTCAAGAAGATGGATAGTTCAAAGGAGAATTGGGGCGTAGAGCATAACTATGAATATTTTATTATTAGCTTTTGTTTTATTAGTTTGGGGGATGAATTGGCCCTTGATGAAATTGGCGATGAACTTTATACCTCCCCAATGGTTTGGTTTTACACGAATGCTCATAGGCAGTCTATTTCTTTTTTTATTGGTTATCATCCAGAAAAAATATACGTTTCCAAAACGCGGGGATATTCCTCATTTGTTTTCTGTCGGTGTATTGCAAGTTGGTCTTTTCACCGTATTGGTTAATTTTGGTCTTTTTTACAATGGGGTAGGGCATGCGGTTATTTTAGTCTATTCCACTCCACTTTGGGTGGCTCCCATAGCGATTATATTTTTCAACGAGTGTTTGAATTTACTCAAAGCTATTGGTTTAGTGGTTGGTATTTTAGGAATCATAGTACTTTTTAATCCATTTGACTTTAATTGGTCTAATCACGATGCGCTAATCGGCAGCGCCGCATTATTCTTATCAGCGCTTTTATGGGCGATTGCTATTCTTCATGTTCGCTTTGTTCCCTCACAATCGACCATATTGCAACTTATGCCGTGGCACTTATTAGTGGGTACAATAATCCTTGCAATAAGTGCTCTTATTTTTGAACCACATCCAGTGATCCACTGGACTGCGTTCTCGATATTATTGAATCTTTATATTGGAACGATTGCTACGGGTTTGGCTTTTTGGGGGGCTGTTGAAATGAGCAAACGTTTTCCTGCGGTTACCACATCTTTATCTTTAACTGGTGTGCCAATTATTGGTGTCGTTTGTTCGTTACTATTACTTGGAGAAAAACCAACCCCCAGTGTTTTGCTCTCTCTTGCCATGCTAACTATAGGGTTGATCTGTGTCATTTTAGGAGATTATCAAGAAAAAAAAGCTTAATCATTTCGCACAGTTCAGATTTGTTTAACCAAGACAGCAACTTAGGGTTTCTCGGGTACCCACAGCGCATGTCAAAAGAATTTCCCTCATTAATAGATAACCAAGAAAGCAAGGTACTGCTACGACAGCTGCGGCAGTTAAACAAGCTAAACCAATTGCCATAGATGTGATCAATAAAGCGGCAGGGCCAAGAGCAAGACCACATGCAGCACCTGCTGTAGCACCTAGAACACCACCGTAATAGGCCCCCAAACCTAATCCCACGGAACCACCTATTCCTGAACCAAATAACCCGAACTTAAGTAAAAAATGCTTCATTGTTAAAAACCAATTTAGTTAAAGATAATTATTTTTATATTGGACTACGCCAGGGGGACTTTAATTCAAATTAGTATAAACTAGCTCATTGATTTAACAAACGAAAAAATATTAAATCCTTTATAATATTCTTAGAAAACAAATTATATTTTTAGGCTAAGTAAAGAACAATTTGATTTTATGGTTGGGTTTACAATCATATAAATGCCTGTTGTTTCCACATACAACTAAATGGCCCATCTCTTTGGATTAAATCTTGGAATTGACCTTGTTCTACAAGTTGTCCTTTCTCCAATACCAGGATTCTATCCATTTGTTTTAATGTGGCAAGTCGATGAGCTACAATGATCGTGGTTTTACCTTGCATGATGTGCGTCAAGGCGCTTTGAATATAGCTTTCGGTGATCGAATCAAGCGCTGAGGTAGCCTCATCCATGATCAGAATTTTGGCTGGTTTTAAATAAGCTCGTGCAATAGCGATGCGCTGTTTTTGGCCGCCAGAGAGTTTCATTCCTCGCTCACCCACCAGAGTGTGGTACCCTTGGGGTAGTTGTTGGATAAATGCATTGCATTCAGCCAATTGTGCTGCATGATAGATCTCTTCTTCAGATGCTTCCAGATAGCCGTAACGGATATTATCCAATATGGAGCGGTGAAATAAGTCAACTTGTTGGGGGACTAATGTAATAGCACGTCGCAAACTGTGGATGGTGATCGTTTCTATGTTTTGTCCATCGATGGTTATTTCACCCCGAAAAGGTTCGAAAAGACGCAAGAGCAAATGAATTAAGGTGGACTTCCCAGCCCCTGAACTTCCCACAATCCCGACTTTTTCTTCTGATTCAATACGTAGGTTAAAATCCTTAAACAAAAGAATTTCGGGATTGTATCCAAAATCTATATGCTGCATCTCGATTACCCCTCTTGTGAGTGCCAAGGGTTTGGCATCAGGAAGATCGACCACATCATGGGGCAACATCAATACATTCATTGCTTGCCGAAATTCGCCAATACCTTTAATGCTGTCGCCAATGGTTTGTCCCAGTACATAAATATGACTTAGGCTTGTGATAAGTAAAGTAAGAACAAAAGCAAAATCCCCTGGTGTGACATCAGCATAAATACGTCCATAAATCAGAAGGCTCATAAAACTTGTCAGTAAAGTGAATGTCATCAGCCCTTGGAAAAAATGAAGTTTGAGTAAAGCCCATTGAACGTGTTGTTCCGAAATTTGTAATGAATCCAAGCTTAGGCCCAAGTGTTCTTTTTCAAACTGGGTTTGGCCAAAGATTTTTGCAGTAATGATATTGCTAATCACATCAATCAATCTTCCGCTCATCTGATTTTTATTGCGAGCGAAAAGTTCAGCCGATTTTCCCACGGATTGAGAGAGCCTTAATGTAATAAAAACAAATAACACCGTCCAAAAAATAAAGATTAGGGAAAAGCTCCAAGATATAGTGGCTAAGAAAAAGGTTACAATGACTGGTGTCGCCAGTCTTGCTATAAATCCTTCAAAAAAATTACGAATTAAGGGCTCCGTACCACTACTTACATCCTGTATTTTACTGGCAATATCACCAGCCAAATTACTTTGGAAAAAATGGATGCTGTGTTTGCTGATGTAATGGAAGAGATCATCAACGATTTTTGCTTTAACAGCAGGATACATTTTCATCGCGGCGTATAAATAGGCACGCATGGTAAGATTATGGTATAGATCCATACTGACATAAAGACATGCGGGAAGGAGGATATGAGGTAAAAGCGTTTCTTTGGGTGTATAGCTGACCACATCGATTACCCACTTCATCAAATAAGCCTGAAAGCTGCTTTCAAATCCAGCAACAACCACTGTAATGAAAAAAACCCAGAGGTAGCGTTTATTTTGTCGCAAATAGGGATTCAAAAATGCGAGGATTCCAGGGATTTTTTGCATAGCTAAATAGGTAAAGATTTTGCTTTTTAATGTAACACTGATTGTTTCTTGAAGCTAGTTAAGTGTAAGCATATTAACGCGATCTTTTCAAATGGACCAGGTACTACACGAGGGGCAGCACCTGATTTTGGTTATTTGTTAATTTTCAGTTTTCCTCACACCTTGTTCAATGCGTTCACCAATTTGTTGATCGATGTTTTTCCAGTATTCAAATGCTCTTTTTAACACAGGTTCAGTGACACCATTTTTGAGGTGACCAACGACGTTGCTCACCAGCCTGTTACGTGCTTCATCATCCATTACTTTACGTACGAGAGTATTTGCCTGGCCGAAGTTATTGTCATCTTTGCGGAGGGTATATGCTGCGTGTACGAATTCTCCATGTGCTTCCCATGTCGCTACCTCAGGATTTTTCGAGCTATCTGCCTTTGGGCCTCCTTTGGAGTTTGGTGCATAAACAGGATCCAAGACATTCTCAATACGCATTGCACCATCTTTGCTGTAGGAGTGAATAGGGCACTGGGGTTTATTAACAGGTATCTGCTTGTAGTTCACGCCCAATCTTGCTCGGTGCGCATCAGCATAGGAGAATACCCTTGCAAGAAGCATTTTATCCGGGCTGATCCCTGTTCCTGCCACCATATTGTTAGGCTCAAAGGCAGCTTGCTCGATTTCCGTGTGGTAATCAATGGGGTTGCGGTTGAGGGTCAATTTGCCGACCTTGATAAGAGGATAGTCTGCGTGTGGCCATACCTTTGTGAGATCAAACGGGTTAAAACGATAGGTTTCAGCTTCTTTGAACGGCATAATCTGCATGTGAAGTGTCCAACTCGGAAACTCACCTCGTTCTATAGCTTCATACAGATCTCGGGTATGGTAATCGCCATCTGTACCTGCCAAGCGATCAGCTTCCTGCTGAGTCAGAAATTCAATTCCCTGATCGGTCTTGAAGTGATACTTTACCCAGAACTTGTCACCCTGGGTATTTACCCACATGTAAGTATGGCTTGAAAAGCCGTCCATGTGGCGCCAGCTTTTTGGGATCCCGCGATCACCCATCAGCCATGTCACTTGATGGGCAGATTCAGGTGAAAGAGTCCAAAAATCCCACTGCATGTCATGGTCACGCAGGTTGTTATTGGCACGGCGTTTTTGAGAGCGTATAAAATGCTGGAATTTCATTGGATCACGCACAAAGAAAACAGGAGTGTTGTTCCCAACCATATCGAAATTACCTTCACTGGTATAGAATTTTACAGCGAATCCACGGGGATCGCGCCAGGTATCAGGACTTCCTCGCTCGCCTGCAACAGTTGAGAAGCGGAGAACTAAATCAGTTTTTGTTCCTGGCTGAAAAACAGCCGCTTTGGTGTATTTGCTTACATCTTCGGTTACTTCAAAATGTCCGAATGCCCCACCACCTTTTGCATGGGGTTGGCGCTCTGGGATTTTTTCACGATTGAAGTTTGCCATTTGCTCGATCAAGTAATGATCATGGAGAAGTATAGGTCCGTTTGGTCCAATAGTTAGAGAGTACTCATCACTTGGTATTGGTATCCCAGCATCTGTTGTTGTGAACTTTTGTTTGTTGTCCTTATCTGCCATTCAAGCATCTCCCTTAATTAAAGTAGTCGTTCTTTTTATAGATACGATATTTGTTATTCATTATATCTGTGGAACTTCAGAATGCTAGTTTTTGGCTATCAGGCTTGGCTGCACTCGGGAAAACCATTTCTGCATCTTCCATCAAACAAAAATAAAACAATATGGTAAATTTAACTATGATTTTATTAAGATTATGAAACTATATTGTATATGAGTGTCGCAATATTTGCAGCCCACCTTGATTTTGATCTGCTCAATTTCGGTAAATTGGAATTTACGCCTCAATATTCCGCTTGGGTATTAGAGGCGTATTACAAGGAGTGGGTATCTAATGACTCATGCCATTTTGCTACTACCCAAAGGGTTCCTGTTAGAAACCTTCAGCTACTTCCTTTGGGCTGCTTTCTATGAAATTAAAATTAACTAACTTTTAGGGATCTACGTGTGGAATTTTTCGATTTTTCATATCGCCGATCACTACCGTTGCAGGTTGTGCATCTGTCTGTGTATTTGTACCATCCATACCTAGAAAATCATCATAGGAAAAAGCGTATGAATTTAAATAGCTGTTTTGTGGATGATCTATATTTTTATCAAAACTCAATGCATGCATGGCCTCGGAGTAAACATTCACACAGGGGGCATCTCTAGTAGTGCCGCATTGATTTACAACATAGTCTACAGAATAGTCAACATTGTTGAAGTAGTATTTTAACAGCTCTTGCATTTGCTGTTTATTTCTGAAAACTGGATTACCTTGTGAATCAAAGAAATCTTTACCAATAAAAGCTGATTCTTTACGCATTAACATACCTGAAACAATGGCAGAAGTCAGATCTCGTGCAATAGTCGCATCCACTGCATTTTTATTATTAAATGGTACTTGTGCTCCCATTAAAATTGAATTACTGGCTTGTGGTAAACCCAGATTATAAGAAAAGGTTGCAGAACCTGGCTCGCCATCACGTGAAAAAACTAATGTTTGGCTGTTGGGCTCAAAAGCTCCTGACCAAATACCTTTATTTAATTCATTTAAATCAATTTTAATGGAACGATTTACAGAAGAAGAATAGTACCTACTCAGTTCATTGATATAGTTGGTAAAATATCCACTAAATCGATTGCCAAATCTGCCTGGGGCATCGACTCGCATTAAGGCATTTGCTGAATTGTAAACAACTAGACTGGACCATTCCGAATGCTTCCACCGCTGAGTACATTCAGGAGAATCTATTGTTTCACCCGCGGCACGGCAAATGATTGTTTTCATATTTTTAATGACACCATCAAGTCCGCCAAAATGCCCATACTCCTGGCCTGCTTGTTTGATTGTATAAGGGATGGCAATAAAATCTACTCCTGTCGGGTTAATAACGGTTTCGCCACTGGTACTGTAATTAAACTCGACCTTATCAAAAAGTGTTCCATTTGTGGTTGTCTGAGGGTTGTTTACATCGGGTTGTTTTGGGGTTAGGGAATCCTTGTCTGTAGGCATATCCAGGGTATTTCCAAAAGAAATATAAATTCTGCCAGAAGTAAGATGAGGTATGCAGGCTTGTGCCATTCCTCCTGAATTAGGAATTAACTCGGACAATGAAATGCCATAGTCTTTTCCATTCATATTTATATTAGTAATATCAACAAGGGTACCAACACGGTTTCCATTATTAAACTTTACATAAGCATGTTTTTTGGTGGCTGGATCAATACCTAACACTACAATGTATGTGTTTCTATTTTCAATATGTGTGTTGTTTGTTTTTGATAGGTCAAAGCTGACCGACATTCCGCCACCCTGACATTGATTCTGTGAGAAAGCAGACTCACTCATAGTGAACAAAGCAGTAAACCCGAGTAGTAAAACACTTGACCTGCTCAATTTGGAAATTTTCATTACATAAACCTCACTAAGGTGAACAATTTAATTTTTCTAAAAGGGCTTAGTGCTCCAGAACTTGTGTTATGGCGCAAAAAACAAACTTAAATAGTCATAGATTGATTATTATACAGGTTTACTGACTGTATTTTCTATAACCAACTAGAGAAAAGGCTGAATTAACTTGAAATGGCTAAGTCTGATCTTTTTAGTTATTTGTTTTCAGGATTCAGCAGCAATCTTTGGCTGGTGCTTCGAACTAACTTGTTTACGAATTAAGGGCTATTAAAATTTTCTTTGCGTCTCGATAACCCGCAGCGATTCTTTTTTTGATTGTATTAGAGGAAAAATCAAAGGGTGCGCTTACATTTTCTGGATCCTTGCTTTCAATATAAAGGATATTTTCTATGTATTTGTAATTGATTAGCCGTTGATATCCTGGTAGCTGTTTGATAGGGCTATTAGAAGGTATAATTTTGTCAATTTCATTGATTACTTCGATGTATTCATTAATTTTTTCCGTTAATTCTTTATTAAATCGGATCTTATTGGAAAACTGAATTTCAAAAACTCTGTCAAAAACGTCAGCCATATTAGCAGGGATTTTACCTTGGCTGGGGAAAAGATTGATGACAATAATTTGCTTTTCTACCGCCGGATCAGGATCCAGACATTCTAAAACAGGGGAGAGTGGTGTATTTTCAAATAACCCTCCATCCCAATAATAGGTTTTTTTTATCAGGGTCATAGGAAAACCAGGAGGCAAACTGCCGCTTGCCAAAACATGCAAAGGAGTAATTTCTGTTCGATTATTACCTTGATTTGTAAACGTTTTTACCTTACCCGTTGCAATATCTGTTGCAGTAAGAATTAAACGCGTAGAGGTATTATTTACTTTTTTAAAGTCAATATACTTTTCTAATAACTGTTGTAACGGTTTAGTGAAATAAAAACTAGTCCAATCTGTTAAATTCCAATAGTCAGTCCGTGGATAAAAAAAGGATGGATTACCAAATAAAGCCAAATAAGAACTCAATTTATCATTTAGAAAAGGAGATGAAAAAATCGTAAACTCTTCCCACATTGCTTCAAGAGTCGCGATGGGATCATCTTTAGATCCGACAAGGGCTACAGCATTAATAGCCCCTATAGAAACTCCTGAAACAATATCGAGTGAAAATTGAGGATTTTCATAAAGACGTTTTAAGGCGCCGAACTCGTAAGCTCCTAGCGCACCGCCTCCTTGCAGCACCATCCCTGTTTGCTTCATGTTATCCATCTCAATGTCGGTTGATTACATCTTTAAGTATAGATTACTTTACTCTTTAAATTCGAGATGCAGAATTATCTGTACTTCATTTTTCCAAGTCTATGATTCTCTTCCCAAAATTTTCTTTTTTGAGTTTGTTCAGCTTTCCTTAATATATTGATTGCTATAATTATAGCCAATAGGGCAAATAAAAAACCAAATGGCAATTATTTTCCATATTATCCAGTATCAATGAATGATGGAGTAGAAAGTATGACAATTTTTGTAAATGATGCTTCATTTGAAAATTTAAATTCTGTATTTGAGTATTTAGACGAGTATGAAAATAAAGATGAATCAGAACCCTTACTCTCTTTAACTGTTCGTTGTACTGAAGCGCTAAAAGAAGATGAATTTGCCCAGTTACTGGCATTTATTATTAAAAAACAAAAAGTTGCTTTTCAAATAAACGTGCAAAAAGAAGAGCATGAGGCTTTGACTCCGCAAATGATTGAGCAAAACAAACTTCTTACCGATGCCTATATAGTTGCCAAAAGAAAGATATTCAGCCAAAAACACCCCGATCCAAAAGATCAAGTAAAAGGGAAAGAGCCTGCTGAAAAAAGCCTTCGTAAAGCCAAGATAGATTTAGTCAGGGGGGTAAAAGAGAGCGGCATACAAATTCAACAACAACAGCAACAGCAGCAGCAACAGCAACAACAAACAGTTCAACAAACTACGAATCGGAAGGCGCGGGAAAAAAGAGAACGCGTGAATCTCGAGCTTGTTGTTAAAGCTCAAAGTGAAGAAAATCCTCATGGTGAATTGATAACAGAACTTAACATTGAGGCGCAATTAAGAGATTTTGCTAATCAGATTCATCCCGGTAAAAATATCGATTTGGGAGAAATATGGCATAACCTAGTAGGGAAAGATGCTTATAAAGTTGATAAAAAACAACGTATTGCAGCTGTCGAAAAAGAAGCGATGGAAGCGATTATTCGCAATTATAATGAGTTTAGATATGGGTTGGTCTTTGACAATTTACCTTCAGGCTTTTATCTAGAAAAAGAGGACGAAAATACAATATTAAGATACAGCCCAGCACCTCAATATCAAAATGTTACTAATCCCCTCACGCTGAAACTGGCTGAACCTGTTGAATCAATTGGTTCACATCAGCAGTTCATTCTGCAACTTCTTGCTGGAAAAGATCGTTCACCAGAGTACATAAATTCTGCATTAAATGGCAAAAATCAAGAGTTTAATAAGGCATACCCAAATGCGAAGGATTATAAAAAACGTTTCGCAGAATTAACTGGCAATACTCCATCAAAAATAAAGGGGTCATTCAACTTTTTCTTAGCTGAGTTAGTAGGCAATGATCCGCAACGCTTGGAAATGATTAAAAGCCGTCTGAGTTCATTTAACTTTAGCGATAAACAGTACCAGGGACTTGCCAGGGTACTAATAAATAATGGTGATCGAGGGATATTAAAGTTTTTCGAGCAAATGTCTGTTCTCCAAGATAAAGAGTTATTTACAACTTTTGATAAAGTTTTTCTGCAAAACAACTTTAATTATGACACCTTACTGACTGAGCGTGGCCTGAAAAATCTGGAAAATATGGCCAAACTCACTGGACCACAATTGACATGGTGGGAATCCCTTGTAACCGAACATCAAAAAGCAGGAGCTCCTACCGATTTTAATGAATTGTTCGAAGCATACAGTTTTTTTCTCGAGGAGATGGGGAAATTAGGACTGAAACAACTCCCACTTGCGTGTCCTATCAAGAACTTTGGGCATATGAAGCCAGCGTTAGATAGAGCATTAACTATTCTTCGTAATGCAAGTGACAGAGAGGAACAATTAGCTTGCTTGGAAGGCTTGGATTATAGCCCTTATGGTGCGTATCATGCTAGCCAATATGATGGCTACAAATTGGTTTCCAAGGAAATGGGAATTAAAATAGAGAGTGAACGTGCTCCGTTAAGCTATTCATTTAGATCTCGTGCAGATTTTTTTTCAAAAATAAATTTTACTCATAATAATGAAGAATTTGATTATAAAATATCGGAAGAATTTTTTTATCGCTTTATTGGTCAGCAAGATTGGGCATTTTCATTAGATACTTACAAAGAAATGGTACAACTTGTTAATGAGAACACGGAGTTTTTTCAAGAATCAGAATCACCAGAAGGAAATAAAGCGATATTGCTGAGCCTTATTGCATTTATGACGACGGGACCTAATGCATTAAAGAAAATAAATGATCCTGTTGCTGAAGTAAATTCTCTTATTAATCGGATCGCACGTTATCAAGAAAGTTTGAAAGGTACTCCTCGTGCTCGTGTTCAGTTGGTGGGTTATTTAGGCAGCTTAAAAAATTCTGATCCTAAATTTACTCCAACCCCCGCTGAATTAGAAAAAATTATAGATTTCTTATCCGGAGAGGATTTAGAAGTTGATTTTAATAGTAGGCTAAATGGAACATTAAGCCTACTAAAAACTTATGGAGATAAAGTTTATCTTATATTTGATAATATCAAGCAACGAAAGAGCATGGAGGTACAAGGCAATAATCAGATAACACACATGTCTTTTCATCGTTTGGTCAATGTTATAGCCCATCCACAGTTCGAAGAGAAACTTATAGGGAATGATTCCAGGCAAATAAAAGGTATATTTGATTCAAATCCTGAAGGCATAGAAGATATGCAACGCTTTGTAGCGATGCTTTCATTGCTTAGTGATGACCTTACAGATGGAGATTTTAGTACTGAAGCACTTGGTTTAGCAGGAATGGTACGGTTTTTACCAAGAAGCCAACGCGATCTATTCTTCTCTGTAATAGATGATATAGACATTTCCAGATCTACTTCTTTACCTTCTCGTGATAATTTGTCGGAGATCCTGCTCGCAATAAAAGAGTATCCCCAAGAGTATAATAATCGAGAGGCTATTTTAAAGTTAGTTCAAGAAGTTCTTCCTGATACCAAAATTGGTAAAGAGCCAATTAATGAATCATTGGTTGGATTAGTTGGTGTTTTTCAAGATTTCTTTAAAGGCATGAACTTCAATGAGCTTATTGAGAAGGCTATTGTTGAAGATATAGTACCAAATCTTCCAGGGTTACTTCAAGAAAGAGCAACAAAGACCTTAAGAAAGGATACTGAAGCATTTCGTTCTGCAGTCGATCAATTTAAAGATTCTTTAGCAATAGAACCAGTTGACCTTGGAGTGGCATTACAAAAATTAAAAAATTTGGACGACGAAACAGCGAAACTTGTTAATTATAAGTTTGCCAAAATTCCAGTCTTACCTTTTGTACGAGGAAAAATTCTAAACCTGGCTGGGGAAGAGCATCAAGATAAACTGGCTGCGTTCTTTGAGAGAAAAACGTTAATGGTTTTACTCAAAGAAAATCTTGAAGCGCGTTTTAAGCAAAATCTAAATAGCTCAATCAAAGTATTGCAAACCGCTAATGAACCATTTAATAAGTTTCTAACAGATGCCTTAGGTGGGATCGATGATAGAAAACCAATTGATAATGCATTAAAAGAATACAGTGATCGTTTTGACATAGTTAATGGATTTACCAATGTACTCATTCGGATTAGAAATCGTAATGAAGCGGACTATCGAAGAGTACTGGCATTAATTAACTCTCCTGCTAATCTGCCTCATTTCCAAATACCTAAGATGTTACAAATGACTCAAATCATGAGTTATTTGTTGGAACAACCTAATGTGTCTATCGAATCGCAACTCAATATTATTTTAAATGCTTTAGAGACACATAAACCCAGCATAGAAACAATTAAAAAATCTTTGGAACAAGTCAAACTTCTAGTGAAGTCAAGTGAATCACTGGGTGTGGAAGCTTATAAAGCGTTGTTAAAAGCTTCTTTAAATCACAATTTAACGAAACCAGAACTTTTTCCACTCCGACAAATGATAGCGCTCAAGTCCATTCCTAATATTGATGAAGAGCAATCCGAGGAATTATTTAACCGCCTTGTGAGTGTCATCGAACGCATTCCTCCACAAGTGCCAGATGTGGTTATTAGCCAATTTATAAGCGCGACAACGAAGGCGATTGAGAGTAAGGTAGTAAGCACGCCGACCATAGTCCCTTTGACCACACTTTTATTAAAAAAATGTACTCATTGCAATGAGTTGGAATTGCAAACCTATATAGAATTGCTTGACAGTTTACCCGAAGATCCGCAAGCACAAGCGAAATGGATTAAAATTATTACTCGTTCAGCTACTGCAAACGATATAACACTCGAGCAGATTAAGTCACTCCAAGCAGGTTTAGTAAAACATACTTTCTCTTTAGATAAAATTGCCAATTTATTTTCTTATCAACCTTACCCAAAATTAGATAAATTATTGACTGCACTAGCAGATAATGAACAGGCACTTGATCAATTTATAACAAATTTTGATAAAGATCCGAAATCTGGCCGTGCTCCTACCGTAGATCCAAAAACAGGTAAAGTTAAAACCACTGAGGAAATCATTCATGATCAATTCGAGACAAACCGTATTCAATCAGTAATAACGGGGATTAAAGGTATTCTCGAAAATAAAAATCTCTCCCCGCAACAACAATATGATTTGACTCAACAAATTGTTTACATCAACGCCATAGGAAAAGATTTCCAACTTAAGGTTGGGGAGAAAACTTACCCCAAATTAATCGAGGCAAGCCGTGAACAACTGCGTGAACTTTCAGATGAGTTAATCAAACAATTAAGGACTCCAGGCCATACTCCAGAAGAAGAACGCGCAATAAATTTAAAATTGCTGGCAGTTATGCGTGAAATGCATTTCCGCAGTACTGGAAAATTTCCGCGAACAACGCAAATGATTACTTTGCTGCTCTCCCTGGATAATCCTGATAATTTATTAATGGAAATCAATACCGGTGAAGGAAAGAGCATCACTACAGCATTACTTGCTGCCTTACAATGGGCAAAAGCAAAAGGTGATACAGTTAATGTATGTACCGCCAATATGGGCTTGGTTGACCAAGACTACACTCAAAAAGGTGCGGTAAACTTTTTCGATTGTATGGGGATTCCTTCGGCTATTGTGCGTTCTGACTCACCTGCTGGAACTTATAAAGTTGGCGGTATTAACTATTCGAACGTTGCTAATCTATCTTTATATCGTTCACGAGCCAAACTGGAGGGTGAATCACTCACTGCAACGGTTGATGGCCGCGAAATTGCAACTCATTTAATTCTTGATGAGTCAGATTATGTCACGTTGGAAGATAAGACACTCTTTAATTTGGCAATGGGAGTAGAGGGTGGTGGTGACACAGAAGATAATCCTTTTGCCTGGGTGTATCCATTAATTAATGAATTTATCGATCAGGAAAAATTCCAAAATCTTAATCCAGATAAAGGAGATGTATGGACGAGGCTACGTGATATTAAAGAGCTTAAAACCTTTTTGGATGAACGTGCAGGAACTGTGGAAAACAAAAAGTTATTAGCCAGTTTAGAAGATAAAAAATTTGATAACTGGTTGAGTGCAGCCTGTGTCGCTAAGCGCCGAATCCCTGGTACCCATTATATTATTCAAGAGGAAAAACGAAATATAAATGGAGAAGAAAAAAAGGTATATACCGTTGTTCCCTTAATTAATACAGTACCACAGATTGGCGCTATTTTTTCTAATAGTGAACAACAATTCCTCCAGGCTCGTTTACAAAAAGAAGATACAAAAGGGCGTCTATTCCCGATTGATCCAGAAATGTTATTTGTTGCTAGTGAATCAGCCAAGGATTTCATTGATGCTCATCGTGAGCGAGGCAGGATTATAGGTATTTCAGGTACTGTAGGTGTGCCTCATGAATTAATGGAGCAACAGGTTAAATATGGCTTAAAGGCGATCAGTATTCCTCCTCATGAAAAAAATCTTCGCGAAGAATTAAAAACCCGTGTCACCAAATCAAGAACGGCTCAAGTAGATGAAATTAAGAAACACTATAATTCGCTTATAAAAACAAATAGTGAACAAACACAACCTGTATTAATGATTTGTAAAGACATTAACCAGGCTCGTGACTTATATAACAAATTAGGTTCTCCTGCAGGGCAAATTGAGGGAAAAGAACTGCAAATAATTACTGGTGAGGAATCTGAAGAAGAACGTCAACGGATGATTGAAAAAGCAGGTCAACCTAATGTCTTTACGATTTCCACGTCGTTACTTGGTAGAGGGACGGATATCGATCCAAAACATGACGATGGCTTATTTGTTATCCAGGCTTATCTTGATACAGAGCGTAATACGCGCCAAATCATTGGTCGAGCAGCACGTAATGGAAAAGTGGGTCAATATGTTGCTATCTATGATGAAAATGATATACCCCATAGGCAACAATTTGGTTCGCTGATGAAAATGTCTTCTGCTGAACGGGCAAAAACGCTGAAAAAAATTCAAAAAATAATGAATCAAGAAGCGGCTGTTGAACGACACTTTATCCAGGAAGTTGCTATGATTCAACAGGTTGCCATGAAGCAATTTGATGAGTGGCAAGGATTTCTGAATCATTTACATAGTGAACCAGAGCGTAAAGAGCTTAAAAAATCACTCTTATTGATGCGTGAGGGATTGATCACAGAGCTCACTGAACAATGGAGGTTGAGACTTGAAGAGTCTGATCCAAAGAAAGAATATCCTAATCCTTATATTCGTCGAGATCCTAAAGGAAAATTGATCACTCAAGATCTTAATGCAGCATTAAAAAGTTTTGAAGTGGATGCGGCAAGGATTTGGGCTGAGACTCGAGTTAAATTAAGCGGAAAAACGGAGAATAAGCTCAATGTACCTGTTGAACAATTGCGTGCAGAATATATGCTTCAGATTGATTTTTCTGAGCAATTAAAGTTAAGTAAATTTAATGCACGTGAGGAAAGAAAAGCCACTGCCAAAGAACAGGAACTTGCCTTAAGACGTATAGAGTCCGGTTTGGATCCGGATGCTGCTGTATTGCGCTTTGGTGGAACCGATGGTGTGCCCGAGGAGATGAAACAACGTTCAGCTTGGACGCAGTTAAAGTTAATTGCAAGTAATTTCAATGATGTGGCTGAACGAACCTCTTTAAAGGATACAATCAGACTTCCTTTATTGGAAGGGGAGAAAGCCGAAAGTAATGAGCGCTTAGAAGAGATATTTACTCAATTTGCTACAGCTTTTCAGGATCTTAAAGCACAAGGGTCCTTAAGTGAACGAAATCGCATGCAGCCGGTAGTGGTCGAGTTTCTTGCTGTTTATAATCAGGTTAAGGGTCTTTTTTCTCATGAAGTGGATCATGAAGTGGATGGACCTAGAGAGGATGCTGAGGAACAATCACTACCTAGAATAATGAACCAATTGCAAACTGATTATATTGATACTGTGGCGAATCAACTTGCGAATGATTTGGATCACATGTTTTCTTGGGCGAAAGAGAAGACAGGATTCTTCTACTTTATAGAACGGACTGCTGTTAAAAAAGCAGTGGCAGAAGTCCTGGAGGCTACTAATGCACTTACTAATGCCGGCTCAGAGGAAAAACAGGAAAGAATAAAAGAACTCTATCGATTATTACAAAAGCACCAAGCCAAATTGGAGGATTTGTGGATTCCTTCTTTCGGCCATAAAAATACACGTGATCTCATTAAAAATACCTTAAGGACTTTTGATGACTTGGCACGTGTTGCGGATTTACCTCCAACGTTTAGAGCTGAATGCCGTGAACAAGCTTTATTTGACGTACATTTTGAGAAGTATTCATCGCTTATTGCTGAAACGGACAAAAAAATACAGCAGAAATATCCTGAAAAAGACCAAACGGAAACAGCTAAAGAAGCGAGAGCGGAATGGAATGCAATTAAAGTAGAAATAGAAGATATTCGTCAGAATAATAAAAGTTTGTATGCATTTTCCGAGATCGATCAGTGTCTTGCTCGCCATAAAAGGATATTACAACATAATGGCTCACCCCTTCTTAAATTCTTACAAGAATTAATTTATAAGCTACTTCCCAAATCAGAAGAGGTGAGTGAGCAATATCCTGAGTTAATGGATAACAGTCGCTATCTATCAAATAAAGCGGAACAAGTGCAAAAAACTTTAACCGGACTCCAAGATGTTGACAGTGTAAAACAGGTTTCAATTAAGCATGGACATACTGGCTTTAGTGAATACTTCGACTTAGTCGTAGAGGGGGCGGGTAAGGAAGCGGTATTTACAGGTTTTACTCACTATAATACTCAGTTAGGTAATTTTATAGCGCAGCATCAAAGCAAAACAGAAGAAGCACGTCTCCTGCGAGAAAAACATACCCAACTCCACAACTACATTGAAACAAAAATTTCGAGGCCCATTACTGGGGAACAACCTGTACTTCCAGTTGGGGAAGGATTGCCAGTGCAATTTAATGAGACCGTAACAAAAATTAATACCCATATCAATTTATTAAATAGCGAGGGTGTTTTAAATGATGATGAATCGTTTTCTGCTGAAGCAAGAAGACATATTAGTAATCGTACATTGGTTAGTGGTTTGACCGCACACAATTACCCTGGAGCTTTACAAAACTGTACTGACGAAACAACCAAGCGGGTTTTTGCAGAATATTTCAAAAATTTCAATGAGAATACAAAAGCAGTAAAGAAGTTAGAACAGGCGGAAGCAGCATTACGGATACAACTTGAAGAAGCTGAAACAGCGAAAGGAAAAAAAGAAAAGGGGGGGATTATAAATTTTCTTTCCACTTTGGCTAGTGATGACCCCGAAAAAGTCAAGGTTAAAATTAAACAAAATGCGAAAGAGTTGGAGGCTGCTCGATATAAAGTAAATTTAGGTCTACTACAGCAGACAGAAATAGATCGATTAGATGAGCAGGCTAGATCGACATTTAAAGAACAATTAATTGTGGAAATCACTTCCTTGCGTGATCAATTAAGCGAACACCGAGAAGGGCTGGCACAAGCCATTGAATTGCTCAATCCACAAATCGATTATTTGGATAAAATGATCCTTGAAGAAAAAGGCAAAAGTAGCATTATGATGCGACGTTTTGAAAGTTTTGATGAACTTTTAGCATATGAGGCAACACTGAAGACAATGCCTAAAAAAGTTATGCAAGTGGAAAATGATGAGGTGGATAACGTAATAGGAGAGGTTATCGAAAATGATGAGCTGTCCAGTAGTCATATCAGCCAAGTTCTCTAACATGCAAAGTTTAAGGAGGAGTTTGGATTGATGAAGTTATCTACTCCATCGCTTTTTTATAGGTCTTTGTTGGTTATTCCTACTTCAGTATCCGAAGTAGGAGATTTAGATGAACGTTGCGATTTGGGAGTTTATCCATTTAGGCATGTGGCTTGAGATAGCGGTCAAAAAACTCCGGTAAGTCTTCTAATGCTTGTACTCTTGCTGTCTCATTAAAACCAATATGATAATGTTCTCCTTTTTCATCAATCACTTCTTTTGAAGCAGGAAACTCAAAGTTATCAAATCCATGCAAGGCGTCTGAATAAATTTGGATGGAAACATTTTGATTGTTATCAGTGCTTCGATTGACTAAATGAATGCAATCTTGCGTTGTAGATCGATCATCATTGTCGCCAATAAATATTTTTGTGTTCGCTCTGAGTTGCGCTCCTTCCGCGAGCCTATGACATACACCGTAAAAAGAAGCTGCTGCCTTAAAGGGAATTTGTTGATAAGGCTTGGGATCGTGTTGCACTGACTCCATGACTTTCAGTACATCGAAACCTCCCATGGAAAATCCTAAAATTCCTATGCGTCCAGAATCAACAAATTGAAGGTGGCTAAGATATTCATAGGCTGGAACGATATCATCAAGTTGTGCTTGTGTGGCTTTTTCCCAGCCTACGGAACGACGATCTTCCCAACCCCGGGGTTTAAAGCTATCAATTATAAATACCACATACCCATGTTCTTTTAATCGAGTAGCCCAATCGTAATTAACTTGTTCAATACCTGTGCTGGCATGTAACAATAAAATAGCAGGAGATTTGGTGGGTGCATCAGGAATATAAAGACTGTGATGCGGATCATTGGGATTAAAGACATAATCTGTATCTTGTGCCAGTACGTTGGTACATACTATGAATAAAGCCAATAACATAAAGAGTATTTTGGGGTAACAAAACATAATTTTTAATTCCTTGATTTAAGCGGTTCAATTTATAAATTTAGGGATAAAATAAGTGAAAATCTCCCTCGTTTAACAACGTTGTTATTGTTTGATAATCCAAAGTATTCGCTATTTGGCACGCGTTTTGGAATTTCAATCCAATGGCAGAAGCCAGAGCGGACAAGGAAGACGGTTTGAAGTTGTACTGGGAGACATAGCCTTTTTCATAAAGGTTTGTGGTCACAAAATAATCATAACCTCGTGCGGTATGATCAGGATTCCAAACCATTTCCTCGCCGGGAGAGGGGGTGAGAATGATATGTTGGGCATCTGCAATTTCCTTTTCAAGGTTGTAAGTATCCATGCCATAAGTGGATAGCAGTACTTGCACTCGATATTGTGTAAGTAATTCATGCGTCAACCTTTTGAGTTTATCCTGATTGGATTCAGTGTCCAGATAAACAATGTCGGGATCATAAACTTGATTGCCAATCAAAAGACCGCCGCCTTTGATGACGGTACTTTTCCAATATTCATAGCCTCTAAGCATTTCACGACCTTTGGAACCCTCTTTTCCAGTCAATGGTAAAGCGACGCCCATGCGCAGTTTTTTATGTATGCTTGAAGTAAATTCAGGAATAAACGCTAAACCATTAGGGCCAGCATGGGTTGGAATAGAAGTGAATTCAAACGTATGCAAATCTATTTTAGACAGATGCTTGTCTGTTGCATTGGATACATAAGCATATTGCCCATCTGGGTTAACCAGAACATTAATGGGATTCAAGCCAGTGACTAATCGCTTTATAACGTGACCCGAACCAACATCAATCACTGCAACTTGATGATCAAAGGGGGCTGGCGCTAATACATATTTTTGGTCTGGCGTAATATCCGAGTAAAGAATTGGACCCAGATTTAAATTGTTCCATTGTTTTTTAATGGCGAGTGTCTCTGGATCAATAAAGACGATCTGATTCACAGCCGACACCATAAGAGAACGATTATCTGGAGTATATTTTAGACCCCGTACCGCTGAGGGTAATGTTAAACTTCCTGTAATCACTCCTGAATCAGGATCGATTCGAATGACGCCGTCTTTCCCGGCCATTAGCCATAAGGTTTTTCCATCTTTGGAGAAAATCAAGTTATGTGTATGGGGACTCACTTCAATTTTTTTGACAATGGTTTTGGTATCCACATCAAAAACAATAATTTTGCCCCCTTTTTCTACATTAACATAAAGTTGTTTCTCGAAGGGAGGGCGTAATTTAACGCCATGGGGCGCACTATCAATGTCTGAGTACGCTTTGTTTTCTAATGATTCAAAAGTAAATAGCCGATATTTCTCTACCTGATTTGGCAAGTCGATGACAGAGATTGATACGCCGGGTACGCCAGATCCACTATCGTAGTCTCTAATGCCAAAATTGCTGACATATGCTGTTTTTCCATCTTGTGCAACAGCGATTTCATGGGGGAGAAAAGCAAGTTTCAGGCTGCCCTGTCTTGTGCCTGTATCGGGATTATAGAAACTGATACGGTCTGCATTTTCTTCAACAACAGCTAAAGTTGAGTTGAGGGGAAGGGAATAGGTGACATCATTGAAAATACCCAGGAAAATGGATAGCATCCAGCTTTTTTTGAGCATAATTAAATCCCTTTATAAATAAAAAAAGTGTGGCCATGATATTGGTTGAATAGAATCTTGTCAATATATATAGGCGCCTATATATTATTCAAAAAGGAGAAGTCCATGACATTTAATTTGAATGAACATACGGGTGTATTAATTAAAAAAGCAGCCCGTTTGTTTGAGCGTGTTTCAAATCTTAATCTTGAGAAGCTTGGTGTAACCTATAGTCAGACCATTTTCCTGGTTCGTTTATGGGAACGAGACGGTCAAACTCAAATGGAACTCACAAAAAGTGCAGGGCTTAAACAGCCTACGGTTGTCGGTATTCTTAATAAGATGGAACGAGACCAGCTTGTACTACGAATTCGCAATGAACGGGATAAGCGTTATTATCATTTTTTTCTTACTGAAAAGGCAAAAAAAGCGTGTCGTGAATTAGAAAAGCAGGGAATGTTGATGCAAAGCCTGTCTACTGGAAATTTACCTGGCAAAGAGGTAAAGCAGTTAAATGATAATCTGTTATCTGTTATAGAAAATCTGGAGGGTTTTCTTGAGAATATTCACGATTAAAAATTGATGTACCCTATCAATTATCCAAAATATTCAAGTAAAAAAGGGCAACAAATAAAAAAAATCCCCAAGATCAAATAAAATAAAAATTGATCTTGGATGCGTCTTTGCTCTTTTTCTCTTGGTCGAAGTATATAAAACGCTATGAAAAGAAAGACAACACCAATTAGTATGCTTAAAATTTGCGCGTATAAAAATACGGGCGTAAAATATCCAGGGGTGGTCTGCACAATATTTTCTTCTATGGGATTAACTTGAACTGCAGCAGTAAATAAATTCATTTTTTTAAGTATAAAAAATATTTTTTATTATCCTCGCTCCATTTGACCAAGATTTCAAGTAGGGGCGTAAATCATATTATTTTTTAATAGAATTGGATGCATTCTCAAAACGACAGTAACTCAATAATCGTTAAAAAATAACCAAATACATTGATTTTTTCCCTATATGAATATAAAATAATCAATTTGTCAGCAAATTTTTAAAACTTATGAAAATTTTTTTAGTAGGAGGCGCAGTACGTGACAAATTACGTGGCGTTCTCCCCAAAGATAATGATTGGGTTGTTGTGGGTGCAACCTGGGACGCTATGTTAAAACTGGGATATAAACCAGTACATAGTGGCCAAGAAGCAAAAGATATTCCTGTATTTTTACATCCCGAAACTAAAGAAGAATATGCCCTTGCGCGATGCGAAAAGCGAACAGGCAGTGGTCATGCTGGTTTTGCGTTTGACATTTCTCCTACAATTACTTTAATGGATGATTTAAGTCGTCGAGATTTGACAATAAATGCTATGGCTTTACCATTTGCAGAAGAAAAACTGGGTGAATTGATTGATCCTTATAATGGAAAAGCTGATTTGGAGCATCATATATTAAGGCATGTATCACCAACATTTATTGAAGACCCTCTTCGATTAGTACGTGTTGCACGTTTTGCCGCGTGCTTAGGCTTTCAAGTAGCTCCGGAAACGATGGTGCTTATGAAACAGATGGTTGCTGAAAAGAAAGTCTGTGAATTGAGCTCTGAGCAAATCTGGAAGGAACTGGAACGTGCACTTATGGGAGCATATCCGGAAAATTTCTTCGATGTGCTCAAACAATGTGGTGCAGACAGTATTTTAATCCCCGATATGGATATATCAGACTCCAGCATTAAAGCGCTGCAACGAGCCGCTAATCATAAAGATTCGGCGTATGTTCGTTTCGCTGTTTTGATGCATAACCAGTCCCAAAATGAAATAAGTGCATTTTGCAAACAATTTAACATACCTAATCAATACCGTGATTTAGCGTTATTAACGAGTAAACATTTGGCGCAATTTCGACGTGTTCCTGAACTGAATGCAGGTGAATTATTGGATTTATTGACAAACATCGGTGCGTTCCATAATAAAGAACGTTTTGACAATTGCTTACGTATTTTTGAGCTGTGTACGCAAGACCCTTCGTCTATAGAACAAGTACGAAATGTCTTTCAAGCAGCCAAATCCATTAACACCAAAGAACTCGCTTCGAACTACATCGGACATGAAATTAATAGAAAAATTAAAGTATTACGCATTGAAGCGATCCAACAATGTCTCAAAAGCCCGGACGACCGTCATTTGGTTGTCTTCAACATATAATGGAGAAAATTCAGGTGATTGCAACTGAATTTTCTCGTCACAACTCACTGAAAACCCAGTCCATCTCTACTCCGACGTCCCATCCCACGACTCGTTCGCGGGATCCAGAAGATCTGCAGTTGCAAGAATTCGGCACCTGCTATGAGGAAAAAGCTGTTCCTATTATTCCAGGATTTAAATTACCGATATCATCAGGCTATACTTAAAATAACTAATTAAAATAACATAATAATGGCACGAATTCTGGTTTTACAACATTCTCCTTATGAACCATTGGGTATCATTATTCATACTTTAAGAAAGATGAAGCTGCGTATTCGCTACGTCAATTTTGCCAGAGATCCTCATCAGCGAGTGGATGTGAATCGTTATCATGGCATTGTTGTTCTTGGCGGTGCCATGCATCCTAATGAGCTTGATGTGTACCCTCATCTAATTCACGAAATAGAATTATTGCGGGTAGCAATTGCTAAAGAAGTGCCAATATTAGGCATTTGCTTAGGCTCTCAACTACTGAATATAGCTTTGGGTGGGAGCTGTTATGTTTTAGACAAACCTGAGTTTGGATGGACACGAGTAGACAAATGTGGTGAACATGATTTATTTCGACTGTTCGATCCTCCACTCCATGTTTTTCAATGGCATCAATTTGCAAATCAGACAGCACCAGGTATTGATGTACTTTTAGAAAACAGCCAGTGTGTGCAAGCCTTTTGTCATCATAAAAGTGTGGGGCTCCAGTTTCATTTGGAGGTCGATGCCCATTTGATTCAAAGGTGGCTCGAACACCCAGACTATTTAGAGCATTTACGTCGCTATCTACAACCCGAAGATGTTCATGCGATTCATGCAGAGACCAAACTGCATTTACCCCAGTCAATGGCAATAGCGAAGCATTTTTTTGCTAATTTTTGCCGCTTGTTTCATAAAAAATCCTATGCTTTATCGTCATGGACAGCGGGAAGGGATTTATTTTAAGTTTCTATTGATGATTTAATGAGTCAGCAAGAATTGCCCATGCGGCAAAATGAAAAAGTTTAATGTAGCGATAAAATGAGTGATTTATAACCTAGGAGTTTAATATCGCTACATTTTGTATAATACCACTTTAATATTAATTGAATATTAACACTCTTAAAACTTTGTGAATTGGCAGTAAATACCTGGAATAGCATGAAATAACCCTCAAAATGCCTACATTCCGCCGCGTTTCGTGTTGGAGCCAGATCCATCGGAGGATATGCTTGATCATATTGAAGTTATCCCTATATAGGAGTTGGTGTGACGCTGTCTTTTGGGTTAGCTTCTCCGTTAGGGGGAACAGTAACTGGGGTGCCGTATATCATTCTTGAGAAGAAAGAGAACGCTCCTGAGAGGTAGCCGCCTGTCTCCACATTGGCTTTTTCTGGTTCTTTATTTTTTTCTTTGCTGCGATCCACGATACCAAAATGCTCAATAGCATGTTGTTCTGTCAATTTCATGAAAGAACCAGGCTCAGCAATGGGGGGAAGCTTCTCTGGCCTCTCTTTATAAAAGCGTTCTGCAGCGATTGCGACTAATTCATTAGCTTGTTTTAGCAAGCACAGTTCATCTACTTCAATTTTTTTGCTAGGGACCATCCCACGCAAAGCCGCCAAGTCATAGATAAAAATCTGAATTTGTTGATAAAGTTTTGCAAAATCTTCAATAGTATCAGCAAATTGCTCTTCATAGCTCTTAATAAGTTCCTCGATGGTATATTTTTCAACACCTTTTCCAGTCAGCTTTTTATAGATATGAGTTATTTTAATGGCTGTAGGGTGGTTGGGTAATTTTTTGTATTCTTCAGAGTTTATAATTTCATTCAGAATAACAGGAGAGCTATTTTCGATGTGATTTAATTGCATTAATAATGCACTAAAAAAGTGGGTGAAGCGATTGTCTATAGATTCTTGGAAGTAACTAAAATCTTTTTTCAATGCATGAGCTCGAACAACCAAGGTATGATTTATGCTGGTGAAACTTAATTCAAGCAGTGAGGTAATAAACTGCTTAATCATTGAATTATCTAGTGCAGAGAGTTCTTCAAATTTAGTAAATATATCAATAATGGATTGATATAGTGTCTCTTTTTCTTCTTGTTTCTCAATAGGAGACCAATCTTCATTTAAATATTGGTGGCTCACCTGACGAATCACGATACCAAATGTTTCCAACACATTTTTGCGAGTCACTTCAGAATCCAGGATTGATGTTTCTTTATTGGCGACTTTCTTTATGCTTTCTTCTAGGACTTTGCTTGCAGTATTGATCAGCTCGGCAAGATTTTTTCTTTTAGTATCAAGACCAAAAATTTTAAAAAAATGTGCTTGCATTAATAAAGCATGTTCTTCATTAACATAGCCAGAGTAAGTAGTAAATACATCATTGAAAAGACCATAGACACGTCCTTTATGCAAAATTCTGCGTTGCTTTATCAGGCCCATGTAGGAATAATGGGTTGAATTATATGCCTCATAGGCAATTTGATTTTTGGAGATCGCCGCATAAAGTGTCCGTAAAATGGTGGGAAAATCAAGAGTCGTTACATTAATTGACTTGACTCCAGCATCCATTCCCGAATATTTTCGGCCTAAAGCAGTATATTGATGAAAGATTTGAATGGCATCATTAAATTCAACTTGCTGCTTGCATAAGAAATTAAGTACCTTATATATCATTAATTTTTGGACATGGGTGGTCTTATACCCATCGGGGGAAACAATGATTCCTTGTTGGGAACCATCGTTTCCATTTGAGCCAGTCCCATGATGCCCGGGCATGGAGTAACAAATGAGATTTTGTTTTTCTTTAGAGATTACTTCAGGATAAATCGGAGTGAATCCCCAATCAGAACGTTCGTTTGCATAGTAGATTAATTCAGTATTTTTTATAATTTCCGGCAATATAAAAAATCGGTCGTCATACCAAGTAATCGGAAAACAATCTCCGGGGACAGGATCTATACCAAAAAAGTTTATTGAGCTAGGTGGCAGATGTGTTTTTAGGTTATTAAACCATTGCTCTTGCTCTTCTTTGGGTATTAAATTTATTTGGGATTTTATAGGCTCTATAATATCTGGCGTATTATTTTTTGGTGTACCCTTGTATCGTTTGGTTTGCTGTTCAGCCAACTGCTTCAATACTTCTTCAAAGGTAGTACATCCAGAAATAATTGTTTGTATTGCTTGCAATTCATGGGCTATTAAAATCGATTCAACTGCGCCTCTACTATGAGCAAGAATGTTGATTCGAGTTTGTCCACGGGCTACGGCCTTTAATATTGCCACCAAGCCCAGGGCAATTTTCTCTCCTACATTAGAACCATCTGTTGTAGGTCCATTAATTACAGTAATTTCATCAGTTTGAAAAGGATATGGATTTTTTGCATCTACTTTTGCCGCTTTAGGAAGGAGATTTGTTTTAATTAAAGAAGAAACTACACTCAATGTTTCTCCTTTAGGATAATCTTTTACTTTTGCTCCCTTAGTATAAGGAGAAGGTTTAGCAGTTTGTTTTAATTCGGGGGTAAAGTCAGTGAGTGTTCCTAGCATTGTGAGTGTGAATGGCTGTTTTTCAATTTTACCGTCCATAGTAGATGCCCCATAGTGTGACACAATGATTCATTATAGACACTATTGAATATAAAAATAAACAAGTAAGCTTATTGAAAAAATAGACATTCATTCTCAAAAGTGTAATGTTTTCCTTAAATTGTAAAAATCGTACAACAGGCTATTCTTTATCAATCCACTCTATCTCAGGATGATAACTATGAATTCACTTAAGGGACTTAAAATAGCTATTTTATTGACAGATGGTTTTGAGCAAGTAGAAATGGTAAAGCCTAGAAGCGCCTTGCAAGATCAAGGAGCGCAAACTTTTCTTATTTCAAATAAATCAACAGTTCAGGGATGGAATCATGCAGATAAAGCAGATTCTTTTGATGTGGATGTACTCTTGGAAAATGCAAATCCAAACGAGTTTGATGCATTACTCCTACCTGGAGGAGTAATGAATCCAGATACATTAAGGACTTTACCTGAAGCTGTAGCGTTCACAAAAAAAGTTAATGAACAACAAAAAACCATAGCCGCTATTTGTCATGGCCCCTGGCTTCTTATTAATGCTATGGCCGTTAAAGATAAACGGCTGACTTCTTGGCCTTCGGTGAAAACTGATTTAATTAATGCAGGAGGAGTATGGGTCGATCAGGCTGTGGTTAAGGATGGAAATTTAATTACCAGCAGAAAGCCTGATGATATCCCCGAGTTTAACCAAGCAATTATAGAACAATTGAGTGATTATAAAGCAAAAGCATAAACATATTAATAGGTTGGGTCATTTTGACCATGAAGTATCGTCACTTTTTTATAAGAGCCGCCAATAATTTTTTCGCCTACGTACCGCGCTTTATGCGCGGTATCCAGATGATCTTTTAAGATACTGCTGGGTTTCTCTAAAGCAAGATCCCCTGGATACCGCGCATAAAGCGCGGTACGTAGAGAAATTTACAAGTTCGTAGAGAAATTTACAAGTTCGTAGAGAAATTTACAAGTTCGTAGAGAAATTTACAAGTTCATAGAGAAATTTACAAGTTCATAGAGAAATTTTAAATGAAAAACTGACGATCCCTCAGGTCATTTTGACCCAACCTTAAAGTTAGGGGCTGACTCTCTTCTATAAGAGCCTGATCCAGCTTGATGGTATTTCATATTTTATTAAGTTATTCTTTTAAAATAATATTAAGTTCTGATAAAAGATATTACAATTTTCAACAATTAAATGCTAATTTAAGCGTTGCAAGAGCAAATTAGCTGATCTTGATTTTTTACGTGGAGAAATCTGAAAAAGATAGGTTATATTAAATTTCCTTGTGGGTTGGAGTTTTGCATCTTTTCAAGAGGTTGTGCGGCTTTTATAATATTAATGATCCGTCTATATTTATAAAGAGGAAATGAAAGGATATTCATAATGAAACGAAGTAAAAAACTGTGTTTTATGCTGGCTTATTTGTTGGTGATACTGCCTTTTATTGGTTTTTATTTCGGTGATTTTTATACTTTTCTCCCTTTTTTTATATTATTCACATTGATTCCGCTGATTGATACTTGGTTCGTTGATCCAGACAATCCAGAGAGTACTCAAGAACATATACTATTAAAGGACAGATATTTCAAACTTCTTACCTGGATGTATGTCCCTTTGCAATATTGTTTTTTGATACTTGCGACTTATCTGCTCATACATTTCCCTTTAACAGCAACAGAGTTTATTGGGTTTAGTTTATCAATTGGACTTCTGACAGGGGGGATTGGAATTACTCTTGCTCATGAACTCATGCATAAAAACTCCATCACTGATCAAACCCTAAGTAAACTATTATTGGTCAGTGTATGCTATGGCCATTTTTTTATTGAACATGTCCGTGGACATCATGTTCATGTGGCTACACCCAAAGATCCTGCAACATCTCGGTTAGGGGAAGGTTTATACCAGTTTTTACCTAGAACAATCATTGGTTCTTTTCGTTCTGCTGTGAACATAGAGTACAAGCGTTTAAATCGTCTGGGATATTCATGGTTCCATTTGAAAAATCAGTTCTGGTGGATAATTAGCATGCCTATTATTTTAGCAATGGCTCTTTTTTATTATGGTGGATGGAGTGCTCTTTTTTTCTTCATTCTTCAATCTTTGACCGCCATTATTTTGTTGGAAGTCATTAACTATATTGAACATTATGGTTTGGAACGCAAGAAACTAGCTAATGGATCCTATGAGAAAGTTTCAGAGCAACATTCATGGAATGCGAGTCATTGGCTTAGTAATATGCTCCTTTTCCAACTGCAAAGGCATTCCGATCATCATGTTCATGGAGCACGCCCTTATCAATTATTAAGGCATATTGACTCAAGTCCCCAGCTTCCTTCAGGTTATTTGGGAATGATAATTCTGGCTCTTTGCCCCCCATTATGGAGAAAGGTAATGGATAAGAGGGTATTTGCCAAACGCTCGCTAAATCGATGAGTTCTATTTCAGTTTGTGATTAAGGATAATTGGGTTATTTTTTTACGATAACATTTTTTAACATATCGCTAGACGCTTCTAAAGCATCATTAATTTTTGATACTACATCATAATTCGAATGAAAAAATTTGGGGGAATGTCGGCTCGTCCTTTCAACAGGTTTGGCTAAAGCGGTTGCTTCTTCGTCTGTTATTTCTGCTGCTTTAATATAGGTCTTAATTGATTGTCGCAGCGTCTTATCTAATTGAGATATAACTTCATAATAATTATTTGATTCATCAATAGGCTTAGCAAAGTCTCTAGTGAGTTGTTCGGTAGCACTCCGTACCTCATTTATTTTTCGTTGGATAATTTGGTATTTTTCATTATTTACACCATATTTTTTTTCTAACCTATTGCTAATTTCTATAAGAGCGTTCTCCAAATTTACTGCTGCTGCAATAATTACTCCCTGTTTTTTTTGAAAAAGTTCATAAACAGCAACAATATGTTCTTGAGTATTATATTTTCTGAGGTAATCGGTATTATAATTTCTAATTGGGTTAAAAGTATGTTTGGAAGGATTAAAATCTTCTACATGATTCGTATAAACATCTGAAGCTTCGTCATATTCCTGATAGTAATTTTTAGTTCGAGAACGGTATTCTGAAGCAGGATATACATCATCAGACCAAGGATCACAAATATAAGCATCCTTACCCCAAGTCTCTGGTTTCTTGGGATCACTACCTTTTTGTCTCCCCACTACAAGTACGACGTGATTGCCACCTGCTAATTGAAAAACTTCTGCATTCACGTGAGGAACATAATGAGCAATATAATCTAAAGCCAGTTCAGAAAGCTCATTACAATTCCCAATTGAATATTTTTTACTGCATTCAATGGATTGGTAAAACTCATAAATATAATAGTCAAACTCCAACCATGAGCTTGCAGACTCCTGAGATTTTTCCCTTATAGCTTTTACTGCTTCACTTAGACTTTTTCTCTTATCAATATGATAAGTATTATTAATAAGTTGAGTTGCGCCTTCTATTATGAATTCTCTGGCGTATTTATTAGCAAGATGAGCGGCATCCTTATTTGAATAAGGGACAATAGCCTTTGGGAGTCTCATAATTAAACAAATTGATCGATTTAAATAAAATTATAGCTGAGAAGAGTTCAAATTTCATACCACAGAAGAAACTTCATAAGAGTACAGGTTTTTTGCTGTCAACTAATGATAGGTCGTTAAGTCACAACAAGACACGTACTGAGATGTTTATTGCTTCTCAGTTAACCTAGCTATACTTAAAGTTAATTCATATTTCGTTAGAGGTAATTTACTATGATTATTGACGTTCATGCACATTGCTTTCCCAAAGAATATCTTGATGATATTGAAAAAAAAGGAGCGGATTTGGTTAATGTGGCTCGCTATATGAAAGCTGGAACCGATGAGCAAGAATTAGCGGCGCGCTTTGCCGTAATGGAAACCGCTGGCGTGGATTTACAAGTGCTTTCAATGGTGCCTCAAGTTCCTTATTTTGCAAATAAAGAGGATGCCGTGAACAGTGCAAAAATGGCCAATAATCTTTACGCGCAGCTTATTACTAAATATCCAAAACGTTTCCAGGCATTTGGGATTTTTCCTCTGCCGCATATCCAGGAGTCATTAGATGAAATTAAACGTTGCTTTGATGAGTTGGGGATGTGGGGAGTTACCCTGACGACCACTGTCTTGCAGCAATCTATTGTCGAAGCAAACCGTTTTGAGGCCATTTTTGCTGAGCTAAATCGCAGAAAAGCGATTGTCTTTTTGCATCCTGCCGGTTGTTGCACCGGAGAGCAGACCAAGGTTTTTGGTCTAACGTGGATGATTGGTGCTCCATTTGAGGACACTTATGGCGTGCTGCATTTGATTTTATCTGGTGTCACTTCACGTTTCCCGGATATCCGGTTTATTAGCACCCACCTCGGCGGATATTTGCCGATGATTATGCAACGTATTGATAATTTATATACAGATTGGGGAGAGGGTGAGATAAACGGCAAGCCCAGTGATTTTATAAAGAAATTTTGGGTGGACACAGTTGCTCATGGCCATATTCCAGCCTTGCGTAATGCTGTTGATGTTTATCCCTCGGATCATTTGCTGTTAGGTACAGATTACCCTTATGCAAATCAAGATAAATACGTCAGGGCTGTTGATTATATTAAACAAGCGAATCTTACAGAGGATCTAGTCCAAAAAATTTTAGCTGATAACGCCAGGGAGTTGTTTAGAAAGTAGGTTCTGCCCTGAGGGATAGTTTTCATTTTAAATTTCTCTACGTATTGCTTAAATTTCTCTACGTATTGCTTAAATTTCTCTACGTACCGCATAAATTTCTCTACGTACCGCATAAATTTCTCTACGTACCGCGCTTTATGCGCGGTAACCAGAATGATATTTTAAGATGCCGCTGAGCATTTCTATAGCAAGAACCCCTGGATACCGCGCATAAAGCGCGGTAGGTAAGCGAAGAAATTAATCGCGGTACGTAGACGAAAAAATTAGTGGAGGTTTCTCATCAAAAAAAGACGATACCTCAGGGTATTCTGCCCCAAAGGATTAGAAAAACCAGGATTGGTTGGTGAGAGCAAAAATGGCCAAAGCTTACTTATATATTACTAGACACGCAATATCTGTCTGTATACAGGGGCAATACATTTCACCTCTGAACCGAATTTCTTTAACATCTTTTGTGTCGCAATCAATTTGGCGTCAACAATCTTATCTGTTTCATGATGGTCATTATGATGTAATATAAGTTGCTTTGCATTGGCCAAGTGTGCAAATTCACTTATTTGCCTGGGGCAGGAATGCCCCCATGACACCCGTCCCGCATCGTATTCTTCGTCTGTAAATGAGCAATCTACAATTAAAATATCTGAATCCATTGTAAACTTAATAAGATTACGTACAAAATCAGCATTATATAAGTGGTATGATTTATCATAGAGTTCATTATCAGTTATATAGCTTATGATTTTATTATTATATTGAATTTTATAACCATATGTTGCACATGGATGCTGAAGCGCGATAGTTGCTATTTTGATAGTATCAATTTTAAAATTTTGATCCGCCATTAAATCATGATATGAAATGGTAGAGGGTAAATTATCAATTTTAACTGGAAAATATAAGCCATCCATGAGTCCTGCTAGTAACTCATGAACGCTTTTTACTCCTTGTGGTGGGCCATAAAAATTGAATCGATTTCCAGGATGATATAATGGTTTAAAAAATGTTAATCCATGTATGTGATCCCAATGCTCGTGTGAGATAAAAATATCCGCCTCTATAGGGTTTTGGTTTCTGATGATTAGCTCATTACCTAATGGGATTATTCCAGAACCTGCGTCTAATATGATCGCGCGTTCATTTACAAAATTTAATGTGACGCATGAAGTGTGCCCACCATATTTGATAAAATCTTTTCCTGGTGCAGGAAATGCACCCGTTATCCCCCAGAATTCAATATCAATCTTGTCTTCAATAATACGATTAAGTTGATCAGTAAATAATTCAATGCGGTTAATTTGATAAATACAACCATGTGCACCTAATTTATATGGGTTAATGTTTTTATTGCTAGGATCTAAAGAGAGAATGACGACCTTATATATATTTGATTTACAAAGTTTTTTGATCTTTTCAGTGGGGGTCTTTTGATCAGCTAATACATAGTCGGGTTTGATTTTATTCACTTCAACGAGTATATCCTCCGTATTATCTGTAGAGAACGTGATATGTCCTGATGCTTTCAGTTCGTTTGCAATTAACTTAATTATATTGGGATCTTGATGAACGAGATAAATGCGTAATGGCTTCTGAGGAGTATGAATTTCCATATTCTGATTAGACTCCATCAATTAATATAGATATAGTATGGCATATAAAGAGAAAAGCATTTTTTAAACATCATTATTAATAATTGGTCATACTAGAAATAAAATGAGTACGATTAGCTTCTTTCTACTATCTGGATCTTACTATAAGAAATCCTGGTAGCTTGTGGCCGTGATTTGTAATTGTTTCCTTAATTTATTCCTTGCATACATTTTTAGACGTCAGTTTTGTTTATTTATTCGCAATAAATTTGTCATGTGCGCAAATATTGTCCTAATATTATATTAATTATACTATTTGAAGCTCGGTCTTATGTGGCGTGATGTTCCAAATCTCAAAGATTGGGAAAAATTATGTGAAAAGTGTGGATTAACTGCAAGTGAGGTTAATACTCTTCTAGCACCGGTTACCCAAGCCTTGCAAAAGTATCATTCAATTCCAAAAACACAATTAGAATTACTCGATAAAAGAATGAAATTACTTTCTCAGATAAATAATATGTGCACTCATTTAATGGGAACAGAACCCAAAGTGGTGGAACCATTAGTGATTATCCAAAAACTCGCTGAAAACAAGGCAATTTATCTAGAAAAATTAAAGGATTATTATAAAAAAGCTAAGCCCCGACACGTGTTAAAGAATGAATTGCTGCGAACACTTAAAGAGCGAGAAGAAACCCATTGTAATAACCCTTTATTACGTCTTTCTGGCGCAACTTTAATCGAACGTTTAGATCCTGCTCATCGCACAATTGAATTTAAATACAGTGATATTGAAAAAGGTTTCAACCGTGCCTGTTACCCCATGAATACTGCATTCTATGAGTGGGTTAGAGAAATTGACCCGCCTCCCTTTTTTTTATGGTTAGAAGAGCATCCACTGACAACCGCCTTAGAAGGTGTGAGTGACAATTGGACAGACGCTTATAAAACGAAGGTCACTTCAGTCGATTATGAATTACGAGATAAAGTTCAAGTTAAAATCGACGATAAAAAGTTGAAAATTATTTCCAAAGATTCTTTAGCAGAAACCCCTCTCCTAAATACAGCACGTTTGAAAAACCTCTTTTTTAAAATGGGCATGCCCTATGGCGGATCAGCTTTTGTATGGGATAAATTTAATGATAACCTATTCCATGTTCATCCTCATAAAGCAGGAGTTTTTCACCACTCTTCACTGTTTCAGGGGCGTAAAGTGCGTTGTGCTGGAATGTGGCTGGTTAAAGATGGGATGGTGGCGATGATTAGTAACAGCAGTGGGCATTATAAACCGGATACATTACATTTTTATCAATTAATTCGTTTTCTTCATGAGAAAGGAGTAGTCAATAATTGTACCTCAGTTGCTGATTTCTTACGTCCTTTGCCTTACTCAGAAGGAACTCGGATACCTAGCAGTTTTATTCCGCTTCAAGAATACCTTACATGGGCTGAGGGGCAACCCGCTGTGGCACAGTATCTGGAAACAGAAAAATTGCAGCCATTAACCCCACCGCAACAGAATGTTGCAGGAACACTGGGAGCAAACGGAGGTTAATTCACATCCCCCTATCTATTATATAAAAAATAAAAGCCGTTATACCTCAATTGAAAACATCGAGGTTGGACATTTTGCGAATAAAAATTTCATTTTTCCTCACAAGAGTGCATTTATAATGTAATCTTAAAGCCTTTTTCACTTGCAGATTAAAGATGCAACTGTATCTTCTACACATCTCTGAAAAACCAGACCAGCTTTATTCCCACTCCCGCGGCTTGTCCCTGAACGATCGTCAGTTTTTTAAATTTATCATGTACCACTTAAGTTTCTCTACGTACTGCTTTCCTACGTACCGCGCTTTATGCGCGGTATCCAGAACGATATTTTAAGATGCCGCTGAGCATTTCTATAGCAAGATCCCCTGGATACCGCGCATAAAGCGCGGTACGTAGGCGAAAAATTTAGTGGAGGTTTCTCAAAACTGACGATACCGCAGGTAAACAGACCCTGAACGATCGTCAGTTTTTTGAATTTATCATGTACCACTTAAGTTTCTCTACGTACTGCGCTTTATGCCTGAGATATTGTCACTTTTTGTGACCATATCTCAGGGCTTGTCCGCGGGATCCAGAAGATCTGCACTAAAACACTGTACCCCGCAGTCAAGATATGGGGCGTATGCAGAGATGTAAAGCAAGAGACAGGTTGCTCGTAACCAGTCTAAGGTTGCGAGCCTCCCATTGATCTTAAATCGTTATTGATTATTGTTAATCTAGATATATAGATTTCAGCAAGCGCGGGATCATTTACAACTTTAGAAAATTTGCCCCACACAATATGATCCTCATTTTTATCAGTAGGATATAACATCCATGATTCGGAATATTTATCTTTTAGAAATGCAATTGCCATATTATTTAAGCCAATAATGCTATGAATAAACACGTTTTTCGCATCTTGATGGTTTTGATACACCGAAGCCATTCCCATGATTAATTCAAAATAGATACTTGCTATGTCATGAGGATCTGCGTCTTTTAAAAGATCAATCTTAATTTTTTCTGATGGCCATCTAATTATTGGAACTTCATATATTCCATAAATTTCCCTAACAATAGGCAACGGATTAGAAATACTCTCACCCATACTGTCATTATCAATTAAAGAGAAAATATTTGTTTCAATATTATAAAAAGTATTTTCTGGATGAAAATCATCATGAATTACCGATCGCAAATTTCTTGGGGATATAAATTGCTCCGCTCCAATAATACTTTTATGTAATTTACTGGTTTGACGACCAATAGTATAAAAAATATCTTTAAGTTTGTTTATATCTTTATTTTGAAGCAGTTCATAACTCATTATTTTGAACAGTTCTTTTCCTTGAGCCGCCTCAAGAATAGCAAAATAATAAATATTATTATCATTTTTTACCTTGTAATATTGGATTAACTTACTTAAACAAATGGTAGCCGCTTCAGGATTATTTTGAATCGCTTCCAGTTTTGAATAGTTTTGTAATGCAAACAAAGACTCTGCTTCTTTTTTCGAAGAAAGCCCTTTTATAACAAATTTCATTTGATTATCTATATAAACGAGATAGATAAAGTTATTTGCAGCACCTGCTTTTAATTGTGTGACCGACACATTCTGTTCATTAAAACCATTTGCGGCGGCAAAATGTTTCGCGACATAAAGAGCAACTTCAGGATCCCATATTTTGGTGACTTTCTGAGAAATATTCCCAAAGTCATATTGCTCAATATTTGAGGCTATAGAGTTACTGGGCAATAAACAGACAGTTAGAATACTAACAATAAAAATATAATTTAATAGTGTTAGGGTTTTGGATTTAAGAATGGAAAAGTTCAATTAATATCTCGAGGATTAAAAATGATCAGATTGTATGTCAACTGACATACATTGATCAATAGGATTTGAAGTTTAGGGAGCAAGCGTTGTACTCGAACATCTTCATGTCATCTGGAGATTTCCTGAAGTAGACGGGGTATTTTATATTCTATTTATTCTTCAGTGGGTAATAATATGCACTACATTATCAGAGTGAATTTCAATGTTAAGCATTCGACACGCATTTAAGATTTCGTCAACACACAACTCATTATCATAAAAATCAAAAAAATCTCTGTGAATGTTACTACTGAGAGAATTTAACGAACAGCCATAAATCGATGAAACGGCACTATTTCTTCCGTCAGAAAGACTAACTCTCACGACTCTGCCATAATCTGTGGACAGGGCGCACCTCATTACCTGGCTATTAGAAAAAATTGAATTCAAAAAAAATGAATTAAAACACTGGCAGGCAAATAAATTGTTATTGACCAATAAAACCATTGTCAGCACAGACATTAACAGAGTATTTTTTAAAGTGAGCATATGATCGACGTCAAAATCAAATCCATTTTTTTAATTATAGAACACTGCTGAGTGTCCTTATCATGGATGCTAAATCTCTTTTAATCGCACTTATAGTTCATTTCAAAAACTCAATTATCTTAATTATTAATAAAACCATGAGATTAATAACTAAGTTAAATTGCGCTGAAGCCAAGTAGGTGCTAAATTTTAATTGGTAACCTCATCAATAAATTACATTGATGACCTAAGAGAAAACGATAAGTGCCTACATTTTTCTGAACGAGTAAAATGCAAGACCACCCGGATTCTTTTGGGCGGCTGTTTTAGCTTTTAGTCGTATATGACACGCAATTATCGGACTAAGAAGTGTATACTAATCAAGGAGAAAAAAAATGAAGAAGAAGATGATTCCTATGCTAGCCTCAATTTTACTGATGAATCTTGCATATGGTAGTAATGAGGCAACTATTAGTAGTAATGATGCAGCTAATAATAGTTCTGGCCATCAAGCATCTAAAGCAGATGTCCACACACATATCACCGATTTTGAACTCATCAGCGAAGGCTCTTCTCCCGATTGCGAGAAATTCTTTGGCCAAGTTCTAAAAGAAAAAAGCTTTACTTGGAAAAAAGGAGAACAGACCCTCCTCCCAGGAGGTCATTCTGTTAGTCACAAAGAACGCATTATGAAAAATTATTCAGACCATGATCAAGCCTTAATTCGGCATAAAGTCCAGTTTAATGGTCAAGAAACAGCAGATGTTATTGTTGGATTTACAAAAAACAAAACCAATAAAGATGAAGCAGCAAGCGGTCTTATGATGGTAGTCAACTGGGTTGACGCCCAAGGAAAACCTGAAGATAGAACCTGTTTGTTTTCTTTTAAAGAGAAAATAGAAAAATAAAGAAGAAATGATGTTGGTACGTTAAATCGTTAAGAGAGAGTTTTACTCGTCAATTAATCTTTTCAACTTAGGCATTGGTATGAAAAAAATTGGTGTTATTGAACGTGTAGGCTCTCTCACTCCCAAAAAATTTCACTCCCAGTATGTTTTACAGAATAATCCAGTGATTATCCAAGATGCTGTTGCTTTCTGGCGAGCATACAAATTATGGTCTCTCGATTATTTTGCAAAAACAATTGGTAAAATTAAAGTTCGTTATTATATTTCTCAATCTAACTTGTATCCTGATCTCAGCTTTATCGAGGAAGATAGGCTGGATCAAAAAGCATTTTTTAGCGAAGGAACGCTGGTGCATTTTATTGCTCTGCTAAAAAAAGCAAAGAATGTATTTCTTGCAGGAGACGAATTATCGCTTTTCGATAAAAGAAAATACAATCAAAAACTTAATATTTTAGAGCAAGATTTTGAAATTCCATTATTAATTGATAGAAATAAACTTCATAGTGGTGGACTATGGATTTCTCCTAAAAACATTGTATCGTGGTTGCATTATGATCAAAATGGTTGTCATAATTTGAATGCTCAAATTAAAGGTGCCAAAGACATTTTTTTATTTCCTCCTTTTAAGGTACAAAACTATTATCTGAATTTATACAGTAGAAATGGAATAGCAAACTTCAGCCAAGTAAATATTTTAAATCCGGATTACATTCGGTTTCCTCTATACCGTAATGCTGTTTATTTAGAGGGTAGATTAGATGAAGGAGAGATTTTATTTATTCCTGCCTATTGGTTGCACAGCTTTAAACATCTTGGCGACATCAATATTAATTTGAATTTTTGGTGGGATGAAGACGAATCGACTAAGGTCTCTAATTCATTATTAATCAGGGAAAAATTCATGGTTGCAGTCAAAAAAACTTTATCTGGAGGGGAAGATAAATCCCTTCTTACTCAGTTAGAAAAAGAAGATAACTCCATTCAGGAATTAATAAGAGATATTGAACTAAACATCTTATCCTCTTAAACAAATCGAATTTAAAATAGGTTTTGTACAGGAGAACTTATGTTTAGAACTAATATTTACAGTAAGAGAGTCAAATTTTAAAGTTTTTTCATAATAGAAAAAAATTTTTATTTACTCTCTAACCTGTAAAATTATGGATTAACTATCGAGACACCCAAAACCAAGAACTCGACCTTCTTCTTGTGCGGTTATTTGAGTTGAATCTGCACCAGCAATTGAAACCTCATCTAATTCAACAAATTCAATTTCTGTGGTGTTTTGAAGTTCATCGCGTATTTCGTCTTTCATATTAACTCCTTAATTGCATTTTACCCATAAAGCTTAGATAAGCTTTTCCCTTTTTATTTTAGTATAATTTACGAAAATTGCTGCAGCAATAGCTCATATAAAATTTAATATAATTGGAAACTCTATTATTATCATATGAATGGATATCTCTACTTTTTTTAGCTATATTCAAATAAAGTTAAAGGAGGATTTCCATTTGAGTTCCCTCACATTTTTTCAACTGGGTACAATTTTATATGAAACAATAAATAGACCAGGTACGAATTTTTTTGATTTAGCTCCGATTTTCAGCAATTTAACCAGAACAGATATCATTTCTCTGATTAATAGTTTTTTAATAGAAATAACTGCTAATGATAAAATTACTGATGAAAATAAAATATACTTTTATCAGCAGCCTGGCTTGCATTTATTAATGCGTTTTACTCACCACAAATCATCCTCCAATACCTTATCTGCAAGTGAGGTTGATGCTATTGTGATGAATTTATCAGAAGTGGAATTAAATATACCGTTGTATCATTGTAATTTACAGCGGGAGCGCTTATATGAGAAACCCAATTCTCTTAAGCGAGAAGAAGACTTGATTCTCCCTTCATACAAACCAGTTTGTTTACCGGCATTCTCCTCAATTGCTGATTTTTACAATGCGTCACATAATGCACCTTTACTTATTGTGCATTCAGATAAAAAAGCAAGAACCACTTGGGTTTTTAATCAGGAGACTTTAGATCCCATTCGACGGATTAGTACTGATGTACGTGCCTCAAGAATTCGATTAATTTTAGAATTATTTCAGGCCATGCAGGTTGTTAAGGGAATCAAACCTCTTTTAAAAAAACTGATTTTGTCCGATTATGATGCGAACGTTCGCTGGGAAGCGATGAAATACTACTATAAAATTAATGGTAGGGGTGCATTACCTTTATTGCGACAGATTGCAAGCCAGGATAAAGATCCTGAAATAAAGAGAGCGTCACAAAAAACATTAGCATTAATGGGGGAATGAGCATGGCGGAAACATTTTACCCTAATGTAAAAAAACCCATTTCATTAGAGACATTTATTAAGTTTATTGAAAATAATCCCATAATAGAAGCACTGAAGTCCTCGGAGTACAAACCGGGATATTTAGAAACAATTGCTCAGAAATTGGCACAACTCGCGCTTAATAAAACTTTTTTAGTAAAAAAACTAGGTTCCGTGAACCAATTTTTTTAATTACTTGAAAAGTAGGCAGTTTTTATAGTGAAATTCGATTGCGATCGTTAACAACACTAATGGAACTGCCTACATGTATAATAATATATCAGAACGAGTCTGGGATACAATTTATTCTTTTCTGCAAGGAGTAAAAGGATTGCACATTAAGAATAATGAGAAGACAAGATGCTTTGTGGAAGGAGTCTGGTATGTATTACGTACAGGCTGTCAATGGCGCCTGCTCCCGCCCTATTACGGACATTGGCGTAAAATTCACAAGCGATATAAAATGTGGTCAGATCGCGGCATTTGGACTGGCTTAATGTCTTCAGTTAGCGATGTTGATGATCAAGCCGTCATGATTGATGCCACCATAGTGCGCGCGCATGCGTGTGCATCTGGTTACGACAAGGAAGGGAATGATGCTCAGGCATTGGGGCGCAGTAAAGGAGGTTTTACCACTAAAATTCACGCTTTGGTGGATGGACTGGGGAATCCGATTAAGTTTATCCTGACCGGGGGACATCGAAACGATATTACTCAAGCAGCAGAGCTATTGAAGGAGCAGCGTGACACGATAGTTCTTGCAGATAAAGGATATGATTCACAGGCACTTGTTGACACACTGGAGAGTCAAGGCTGTATTGCAACCATTCCGTCAAAAAAGAATGCGAAGAACCCAAGAAAAATCGATAAAGAGCAGTACAAAGAGCGGTTTTTAGTTGAAGCTTTTTTCTCCAAAATCAAACACTTTCGGCGTGTTTTTTCTCGTTTTGATAAAACAACGACCGCTTTTTCCGGGTTCTTACATTTGGCCGGAGCGCTTATATGGATGCGCTAGAAAATTGGTTCACGGAACCTAGGTAGCGAATTAAAAAATTTTGAAACGTTTCAAACCGGTAATCAATTCAAACCATCAACGATTATAATTCATAGAAGTACTAATTACGTGATAAGAGCAGTAATTTGGATGCCTCTATCTGATCGTAATCAAGCTAAAGTTTTTTCATATTTCGAACCACATGATCATAACTTTGATTTTTTTACGGTAAACTACTTTGGGCCTGGATATAAGACACGAATTTATCAGTATGACTATGATCTAGTAAAAGGAATACCGGGAGAAGAGATCAACTTACCGTTTATAGAGGAATGTTATTTAACCCAGGATAAGGTTATGTATTATTATGGTAGTTCTGATGCTCATATCCAGTATCCTCCGGAATCCATAACGGTTTCACTAAATCTCATTCTGCCCAAAACGTATCCAGCCAAACGCCGCCAATACGAATTCGAATTACTAGAAAAAAATGGGAAAGCCAAAATAATTTTGGGTAACCTTGATCGCTTGACTCAAATGCGCACTTTAATTGATACAGCAATTAAGTTAGGGGATAAAAATAGTTTGGTTCTCATTCGCAAAATTGCGATGACACATTCCAATGAACAAATGAGGGCAATCGCGTGGAAAGCAATCTTGGCAAATTATCCGGATAAATCTGTTTTGGCTTTGGCACTTGAGGACCATAGTGAATACGTGAAAGCGTCTCTTGCGGAATTTATTAAGAACTAAATAATACTGCCTTCTGAATAGGTGAGTTACCTGTTCATAGAAAAATACCCATATAAATGAATTGACTAAGTAGCTCCAACTATTATTTCTCGGGGGAAACTTTTTGTGCCCGGGTAGTTAAGGACATAATTTACAAGGTGTGCGAGCTCCTTGGGTGGAATGGTATTTTTTTCATTTGCCTCAGAAATTGTGAGCTGCCCTGGAGCAATGGTACACACTTTAACTCCTTGCTCTCTAACTTCTTCAAATAATGCTCCGGAAAAGCCGAAAATTCCATGTTTTGTGGCACAATAAGTGGAAGCTCCAGGGATATATTCCCGCCCTGCAATGGATGCAATATTAATAATTATACCGTGTTTACTCGCGATTAAGTAAGGTAAGGCTAATCGAGTAATCATGATTAACGAGACTAGATTTGTTTGAATCGTATCTTTTATAACCGGAAGGGGTGTATTAATAAAATTTTCAAAATTAAAACACGCTGCGTTATTAATAAGGACGTCTAAGCCTTTAAAATGATTAATTACTCCTTGAATGATCGACTCAGCTGCCTCAGGAAAAGAGAGGTCATGAGCAACAGTGATAACGTCACTTTTATCCAATGACTTGGCTAACTCATCCAAACGATTTTGATTTCTACCATGGAGCGCTATTTTGTTATCGGAAGTATTTAATAATTTGGATATTTCTCTGCCAAGCCTACCTGTTGAGCCAGTTAATAGAATCTTCATTATAAATCCCTATAAAATTAGAATACATGCCAAAAAATTTTTAATTAACATTATTATCTCCATCAATACCGGTCAATAAATGAAAGGAATAAAACGATAGTGAACACGTTTGGTATATTTAATGTAATGGTTTGAAAACTCTTTTGTGAGTGCTTTCTCTTCTAGCATGGAGCGTATGATCAGCAGGATGGTTAAACACAACGTAAACAACAAACCATACCAGGAACCAAGTAATAAAGGTATGCCGATAAAATAGAGTATAGAGCCAGAATACATGGGATGACGCACATAGTGATATGGACCTGTAGTCACGATTTTATGTTCCCTCTCTTTTTGAATTTTTACTACAGGGGAGGCATAAGAGTTCTCTTTAAATACCAAATAAAAAATATAGAATCCTATTATCATTAGAATTGCTCCCACAACTTTGACAAAAACAGGAACAAAATTTCCCTGGGAATAAGCCACATCAAAGGCAATTAAGGGTAGCCAAGTTATTTGCAGGATTGAGAACAGTACCATAATTACTTTGTCCCATTTTTTTTGGCCTCGTTGAATAACGAAGGATCGTCTTTCATTTAATAACTCCGGATCATGTTTCGCCAGCCAAAAACCAATGAATAGTTCAAAGCCTCCCTGAAGAAGAAGAAAGATCCATGCGCTTGGCCAATTAATAGTGCCTACAGGTAGAAAAAGAAATAACGCCATAATGAATAACGTAATCAATGTATGAATAATTAATTTCAATATCACAGCCAATTTTCCCTAATTTCAATTTGAACTTGAAGAATACGTTACCTGCTTGTTACAGCCTAATACTTTAAACGAGATACTTACAAATAGTATCAATGCTAAAGGAAGATTCAAGCTTGAGAGGAAAATTTGGAACATCATTTAAACGTATTCAGCAAAGAAGTGTCCAGCAACAAGCCTGGCTGTTTCAACCAGGCTTAATGATAGTTAGCACCCCTGTTTGCAAAACAACTCGACTTACGCAAAAGGATTATTGTGATTATGCTCAAGGAATGAGGAAGTTAGGGTTTGCATTATCACAGATATTTCCTTGTATTGTGAACTCCTAATTCTTAAAAATGTATCGTATTTTCCAGAATCATGCAATGCGAGGTGAAATGAACTTATAGGGTAAAAATAGATGTTCACCCATGAAATAAAAATTAAGTCAATTTGTAAAAATTGTGCAAATTACCCAATAAGCTCGCTTTTATTTTTTTATTTAATATATTATTTAATGAACTAAGTTGAGTGGATATGATTTTATGGCTAAAACTCTTGAAGAATTAAAAAAACTCATCAATGAACAAGAGGCAGCATTACTCATTAGAGCGCAACGGCAACAATTAAGCTTTATGGAGCAACAGGCGTTTGAAAAGCTGCGAATAAGACTAACCGATGAAGAAGGAATGAATGAACTTCCTTCAGTAGATCTATTGCAAAAAATGTATATGAAACCTAGCCAATCATTTGAAGTCCAATACGCAAATAAGGAAGCGATTGCTCAGATATTTGCAAATTTTGAATTGCAATTTGGCAAGGAAAATATTCATGATGATTGCCTCCAGTTCCCCGATAATTCAAAAGCAGACGCTTTTTTTCGTCAGCAGGCAAATGACGGTCATGCATTTTTATTTAAACAAGAAAATAGCGATAATTATGCTTTTTCTGATGGTAAAGGCCATTACAAAATGGGGAGTAAGGGGGATATTATCTCTTATTGCAAGAAAAACTCATTGGAATTGCCACACTATTTTAATACAGAATTATCTAATGAACGGGATAGTTCACCTTCAATAATGCACCAATAAAATTGGAAGTGTTATCCTGTTAAATGCTTAATAGCCAGCCACGCTTGCATCACTCTAAAGCTCAATTTATTATTTTTCCACCCGCATCTTGTATATGCCTTATCATATAGTGTTGAATTTCTTCATTAACACCTGCAAGAGGAAAGATCGAAAATTGAGATTTTGAGTAAAACAATAAATAATAGTCAGAAAATTGCCAAACTGATTCAATTGATGACCAAGGAAGAGTAACTGAGCCTCTACCTGATGAAAAGGTGAAATTATCTTCGGAAGCCAAGAATAGAGCATCAGGATGTCCCATTTTCTTGAATTTGTTTATAGAATTTCGATAATGAACGAGATACAGCGTAATCGCTATAGCAACAGAAAAAAAGAGTATCGCCCCAAGTGCACCAGTAATCCAAGAATAATCTTCATTAGCCATTAGGAATATAAAATATCCCATTAATGCTAACCAAGTCAGGATCATTAAAGGTCCAACGGTTTTATACCAAAAACTAAAAATTGCTTTACGAATAAGGCTGGTTGAGTAGATTAATTCAGTTTGATGCATAGGTTTCCTGTAAGGGAAGAGGGCGCTAGCAAATTATATATGTAGAAACTTAACCAATTTTGTTAAGCATTTCAATTTTATGAACCTCAAAAAACGCTAGCCAAAGGAGGTAAATAGGTAAGAAAAAATACAGTTTGAGCTATAATCAAAGTATATCTGTTGCTGCATATCAGTTAAAGAAATGGTTACGATATTCCCTCAACGAAATCAGACACGAGCCAACAAAAATTTAAACAGGTATCTGGCTAACCTTAATTTACCTTGAATAAGTCTGGTGTTCTACTAAAAATTCATGGGCAATTTCTGAGGGATTTATTTTTTTACATCTTCTATTTTAAAGTAAACTTTAATTAGAAGTTCCTATTCTTTCAATCCAATTCATTACAGTAAGCGTGGCTTAAGAATAGGGTTGAAATTTACAAGATGCAATGAACAATACAATTACTATTTTGCTCGATTTAGAGAAATGGCTGATGAAAACAGCCATTTCACTTAAGAGATACCTTGTCATTAGAGAGTATTTTCAATTGTATTTCCTGATGAAAGCATTGCGGTGATTTTAGAGCTCTCGCTAGATGAAGGATAATATGAAGAATGAAAAGAATAATGGTCATCTTTTTGTCTTCTTAAAGCAGTTTGATATAACGTAGTTAAATCTTGCGTTTCTGTACGTTTTTGTGCAATTTTTACTTCTGTTGTCACGGTCTTATCTGCTCCATTTTTTATCAATACTTCAATCATTTCGGCTTTTCTACGATTGGTTGTAATTGCCGCAACCGCCAATGGAGTTGGCTCAGATAAGGTTAATTCATTATCATAACCTCCATTATAATGAACAGTAGCTTTTCCTTTTTTGGCTTGATAGTTGACGTCGGCACCTTTTTCTATCATAAGCGCCATAATTTCAGGGGCTTTTGCTAGTGTAGATTGGGCAGCGTAATGAAGCGGAGAGAGAGCACCCTCTTTATTCTTAGGTTTAAGACTTGCTCCTTTTTCAATGAGAAGTTTGGCAATATCATAAACTTCCTCGCCCCCTTGTTTTTCTAAATATAAACTCGAGTTAGGGGAGGATAAGAGGTATTCCAAAACCGTTTGATCAAAATAAGATTGGACCTCATTGACATCACAACCATGTTCTTCGATTAAACAACGGAGCACGTTAAGCTTTAATGTGTTCGACATGTTTTGAGCATCAAGAACCGTAATAAGGGGGTTTTTAGCTCGTTGTTCTCTGCTACTAAGGTCATATTTTCCATCTAAATAGGTTCCTTGCTTCACTTCAAAGGCTATATATTGCTCTTCTCTTGCTAAAGCGCCCGTTTGTATCATGCTAGTAATATCACTGTTAGCCTGGTCAGTTGCTTCTTTTTGCACTGAGACAAATAATTCATTGAATTTGCTTATAAACCAACTGAACCAATCCATCGAATCGTGTTTGGAGTTAATATTTTTATGACATGCATCGACAAGAACGGAAGCCTTTTTTCCGATTTCATTTATCATTTCGCTATCTTCCAGGAGATGACAGTCAAGCTCTGATGTGCCCATTTTATCTAAGATAACACCTGTATTACTTTGGCGTGCCGAGATTTTTTCTTGTCCTTCTAAGACTTCGTTATCGGGCTCTTTAGATGATTCAAGAAGTTTTTTAAATTTATTGATAAGCTGGGTTATCCATGATTCGGTAATTTGAATATCAGTAGCAGCATAATTAGAAATTGTTACCCCTTGATTGTACAATTTTCGAATATTTGTATAAAGTTGTTGGTTTTGCTGCATCAGTTCAGCAAGTGTTTCGATTGTAGTTTCATCTGCTTTAAAAGGTTTAAATTCCGCTATTTCAACAGATGGTCTATTTTTAATAACAATCTCTTTAAGACTTTGGTGCGTATTTATCAATAATTGATTATTTTGTAAGGAAGAATCAAAACGCTTTTTAACAATCTTATTTAAGCGCAGAGTATCCTGAGAGTCACCTAATCGTGTTTGAGCAAAGCGTGCAAGTGCAAGAAAACCTTTAGCATCAAAAGTATATTCATCTGACTCTAATAGGGCTAAGACTGCGTCTAAAGCTTCTTTGTCTGAATTAAAATCCAGGCCATAACGATCATACAAATCGCCACTGTGTAACAATCCATTTTTATTAGGCAGACTATATTGAAGTTGATGAGCTTCAGCAAAACCTTCAAGTGTTTCAAGTCGATGACTGTGAAGTCTTAATTTATATTGACCACCATAAAAATTTCCTTCCTCTTTTATTTCCAACTCAAAGGGGTGTGCATTTTTTAAAGCGTAAACCTTAGTTCTCATAGCAATTAGTTTCTGTTGTTAATAATATGCTCATTATACGCTTTTTTTAATCGAGTGTAAAAAATCATGAAACTTAACTGAGCGATAAAAAATAATAAAGTGGTGGGTATGGGTGAAGTACACGCAGGGGATTCGGGGAGCCCTTTTAGAGATTTTGGTATTGAAGTCATGCCACAGCTTGCAAAAGCAGGGGCTACGCATTTAGCCATTGAAGCACCGGATGACAGGGGAGTAGACTCATTTAATAAAACGGGAGTACTCAATCCAAAGGCACTCCCTGAATTACTTCAAGATAACAATTACATTGGTCTTCTTCAATCAGTCAGAAACTCGGGGTTACAAATAATCACCGTGGATAATGGAGATCCTGATTCACCAGTATCTCGAAATCAACAAATGGTAGATAAGATAGCGAATATATTGAAACAAAATGCTAATGCGAAAATAGTTTTTTGGGTAGGTTCCACTCATCTTAAAATCCTTGGTAAACCAGACGAGTTTTCAGCGGGCTATCTGCTCCATAAAATGTATCCTAATGAGATGGTTTCTATCTATGGTGATATGGATTGGCTTGATATTCCATCAGCACTTGTACACGCCAGCAAGGGAGCAAAAACTCCCATTGCTTTGTCCCCGGTTCAAGCAAAAAGCATAGGTGATTTGCCTGCAGGCGCTTCGGGTTACCATTTGAAGAACTTTGACTTAATTATTACGTTTCCCAAAAAGTAAGATGAGCAAGGTAGGAAGTGCCAGAACTTTTGAATTCCCGTAAGCAAGGTCGGGCCAAGTCCCGACCATTTGCTCCTAAAGGGAGTACTAAATTTGGGGTTTCAAATATGAAGAACTCCTATTTATAACTACCTATCGTGCCTAAATCAAAACGATATACTACTCCAATATTAGCCATGTGTGCCTGGAGGTTTTTGCCCCAATTACTATTATCGGTCGTTGCTAAATAGCGATATGCAGCATTAATTGCAAAATTTTCTCGAAAATTATAAGTCAACCCTGCAGTTCCTTGATAAGTAAAGGAATTTTGGTCTACATTAAAATGAGGGCGTTTGAAGCGGCTTGTACTGTTTAAAGTAGCGTGCATAAAGGCATAGCCGATACCTACTCCAAGAAAGGGAGAAATTTTAGCCAACTTTTCAGGAAAATCATAATAAAGATTGGCCATAAGGATATTTGCTTTAGTACCTCCATCGATATCCAGTGCTGGTCTGTGATTTACACTATACTGATTTGTATCCACATATAAGTAAGTATATTGAAATTCATAACGAATAGGATTACTTTGGTATCCAAGGCCGCCACCAGCATTATAGCCCCAACGATAATGCACATCGGAGAGGAAGAAGAAATCATAATAAAGCCTTTCTACATTAGAAGGTGAATAAGTGTAGCCGCCAAAGCCGGTGGCATACCAGCCATTAACTGTGGATGAGGCAGCGCTTCCTGCGGCTAATAACGCAGTAGTAAGTAATGCAAGTTTCATGACATTCCTTTGTTATTTTTTTGTAGATTATGTTATCGAGTTAAATAAAATTTGCAATCCTTTTATCTCTAAAACGTCAGTTCGAAGTTATTGGTTTATAAGTTGGTTTCGCTTCTCGGCTTCTTTGCGGACTCAAAATTCAAGATATTGATATTTTTTACCCTGGATTTTATTAACTTGACGGCGCCTATTTATGTTATGATTCTTGTTATTAGTGCGCCAATTTTTCTAATAAAAAAAATATGATTAGATTTTCAACCCAATTAGATAAAGAATTTTTCTCGTCTCCGCCAGATCCAGCACATATTTTTTATGCAGGAAAAACAGCCGTTAATTGTGAAGCGGATTCTTTTTCTGTGAACTCTTTATCTACTTTTAACCAACTACTGGCGCGAGAAGAAGAAACCATTTTTCGCTTTTTAGTAGATACAGCAGGTAAGTTGTGGTTCGCTTTTGAAACTCGCCCTCATAATAAAGCACCGAAACATTTCCAAATGACTGGTGATCCTTTAGAGACTGCATGCTGCTTGACGGCAGGAAATATAAAATTTAAAGATAAAGCAGGGGCTGTTTTAAAAAATATCAGCCACCGCAGTGGCGACTTTCACCCTTCATTCCTTTCACTACGCTGGCTAATGGCAATACTTCTTCTCAATGAAGAATTGCTTCCTTTTAAGTTGCCTAAGCTCATTGTTATAAAAGAGATAAAGAATAAAAAAATTTATAAACATATATGGCGTCTAAAAAGGATCAAAAAATGGTTGGACAGTTTTCGTCACAATGAAACGCTTATAAATCAATTACGCCAGGCAAACCTAAGCAGCAAAACAGTACATTATGAAGCAACAAGCTGCATTGCTGAACCTAACTTTACTTTGTTGGCGGGAAAAGAACACAAGGAGCCTTGTACAACATAACGCGCCCATAAATTAAATCAATATAAAAAAATGTATTTCATAAATACTCGCACTGTGTTAATGCCCCTGTTTTTTTCTGTTGCAAAGCGGGCATTCAGTATAATTGTCATATTTTAAAGTGGATTCTTTCTGACTCAACAATGGCGCATTCCAAGAAATACCTCTCCGCCTTTTAAATTTATAATAATGGGTTCAGTTAACCTTGAACAAAGTAGACTCTTTTGGTTCAAACAACCTTTATAATATTTTGAATGGACCCCTGATTAACACCCTAGCTTAAACTAATACATATTTGATTTTAAAGGAAAAATTATTTATATATTAATATCTTATTTTTTGAAGGAAATTAAAGTATGAATAAAAGGAATCCCTTTATCATTGGATGTATTTTGTTATTTGTATTTAATCTTTCAGGTTTTGCTCATGGTGTGATAGAAAGCCCTCCTTCTCGCGAGCAATTTTGTGGGGTAGAAAGTAAACCTGATGAAATTTATAAAGATAAAATGACGCATGAGAAATGCCGTCCCATTATGACGAAAGAAGATGGATCTTTAGATAATAGTGTATACAACTTTATGGCTGTACTTACACATACCATTGGCCGTTCCAATAAGCCTATGGACCAATTGCCTACTCATGTTTGTGGTTTTAATTCTGAAATGTGGGGCGGTGGAAAAACGCCTTGGGATAATGCAATTGATTGGCCTACTACTCTGATTGGTAGTGGGGAACAAAAATTTATATGGAACATTTCTTGGGGTAATCACTTTGGTGATACAGAGGAGTTTGTTTACTGGATAACCAAGTCCGATTTTCAATTTGATCCCAACAAGGAATTAACTTGGGACGATTTTGAATCCACTCCATTTTGTAAACTTAACTATAATGATCAATCTCCAAATGCTAATCCCAATGTGATACCAGATAAAGTGAACAATCGATTTACCACTTTATGTAATGTACCGGTGCGGCAAAATCGAGCGGTGATTTATGGCGAGTGGGGGAGAAATAAATCAACTTATGAACGCTTTCATTCATGTATGGATGTTGTGTTTTCAACGGATAATACACCCAGTATTAAGGCAGTGATCAATCCATTACCTACGCAAATATCAGGTTCTGCAGAACTGGAGTTGGACGGTAGTAATTCAGTGGGTACCAATTTAAGTTACAGCTGGTCTATTGATGCAGATAATTTAGCAGCTTATCAATTAACCGATAGCCAAAATGCCAAAGCACATTTAACTATTGCTAATATTAATGCGCAACAACCTGTCACTGTGAATTTAACAATTAAACAAGGCGATGCGGTTGACCACTCAAGTATCGAGTTCACTCACTTACCCGCTATCAGTTCAAGCTGGCAATTAGTTGGAAAGGCCACTGTTGCTACAACATTAAAGCCTGGAGATGGGGTTCAGTTACGATTAATTGATAATGCAGGAAAAGATTATTTCATACCTACTGCTCCAATTATATTGGATGAAAATACTGCGAAACCTGAAAATTGGGCTTACACATTAGCGCAAGCTACAAATGCAGGTAATAATTTCTCAGCTAAGATTGGAGTACTTGCTGCCGATAACAAAACAGTAGAACCTGTTCGATCTCCTTTGGAAAATCGAATCTACGTACCTGTAACAAGCAGCATTACGAACGGGTATATCCATGTAATATCGGGTAATAACCCTGGGCAAACGTGTACGGCAATCCGCATGGAGGGTTCAAGCACTTATTGGCTTGGCTATGATGTTTATACCGATAAAGCTCCCTTCGTGTTGAATTTTAGTGCTACAGGAATCGATCTCACTAAAATCATCATAGCACCGGGTGTTTTTAGCAATATCCAAGTGCTCGATAAAGATAATTTGCTGATTAACATAAAACCAGATTGGGTTTCCAAAACTGTTCCAGGGTACATAGGATTTCATGGTCCTAATTATGGAAGCTATGACCCCTTTAACAATCCTACTCCAGCAAACTGTCAAACTAATTTGTTCTCTAAATAGCTCAACCGCCCAAATGGCTGCTATTGCAGTCATTTGGGCGTTTTTTGCATGATTTAATTTGATGGTGTGTTTGTAAGGTTGGGTCATTTTGACCTGAGGGATCGTCAGTTTTTTGATGAGAAACCTCCACTAATTTTTTCGCCTACGTACCGCGCTTTATGTGCGGTATCCAGGATCTTGCTATAGAAATGCTCAGCGGCATCTTAAAATATCGTTCTGGATACCGCGCATAAAGCGCGGTACGTAGAGAAATTTATGCAGTACGTAGAGAAATTTAAAATGAAAACTGACGATCCCTCAAATCATTTTGACCGAACAATTTAACTGTAAATTTTGATTTTATGTTGGGTGTCTAAAGACCCACAATCCACCCTCGCTAGCGATAGTTTTTCTAGGCATCATGTTGAACTCGATTTGCTCCATCAATTGTTCAAACGCAGGGCCATAGATGATATCGTGAAAAATATCCAATAGTTAAATGGTTTATCGTAGCTTTTATCTAGGAACCTATTGGCTAGTTGGGGGAAGATGCTCTTCTATTCGTTTCATCATGTAGGGAAAAAACGGATTGGATGACAGGCGAAGGATTGAATCCAAACTCATGATGAGGACCTGTCGTTCACCACGCGAAGCGGTGGTTCCTAACTGAATGCCATATTTTTTCGAATCTGGAAAAAGGCCATATAGGCTATCGTTTACAGGAAAGGGAATGGCAACATGGGACAGAGAGTAAACATCACGTGGATAAGTTAAACCCAGAGGGGAAACAATTTCATTTAAAGTTCCAGCTTCAGTAATACGTTCGACAACATCAATACTGTCAACATTCGCATTGGTGATGATTACGGTGCGAAATTTTCGCGGAGGTTCATTTAAAAGCTGGGTCACCGCCGTATCTGCGGAAGGGCGTAATAAAAGACCTAATTTAGCGGCTCTATTCAAATCAAATAATACTAATTCACTACCATTTGCAGGAAGATGGGCATAAAAAGCAGTAATTATTGCACGCGTACTCACTGTAAAATCCATTACAGACTGGAACGTCAATACAGGTGGAAGTTCAATTAGTCGATCTTCATTGGCAAGGCGTACTATTTGTTGTTGTAATGCTGCAGTTAAACGATGAGATTGCCTTGCTCCATTAATAGGAAAAGAATTGTATTTAAATGGATTGAATTCAGGAAGTATGCTAAGCCAAGCTGCTTTTGCAAATGGTGGTAAGATAGCCGGCAGGGCAGCAAATCCGGCAAAGCGAGCGAAGCGGGTGATTCCTATCATTGGTGAAATTAAGATAATCTTATCGGGTCGTGTTAATTGTTTATTTTCAAGAGAATCAAGTGCATATTTTAATGCCAGTGCTCCGCCATTAGAAAAACCTACGAGATGAAGGGGTTGTGACGGTCCTACGCGTCTTCGTGCTTCACGTACAGCCAGCTTAGCTGCCGCTAGCCAATCTTCCCATTTGACATCCGTTAACGCGGCAGGGACTGTGCCATGAGCAGGTAATCTAATCGCTATGGCAACATAACCATGGGCGACATATCGTCTGGCAATATGGCGCAGGCTATAAGGAGAATCAGTCAGTCCATGTAAGAATACAACAGCTCCAACAGCAGGACCTTGGGGTTCAAGTATATACGAGCGATTCCAATCAGTGGAAAACTTTTCGGGATAAACTGGGCTTCCAGAGAAATATCGATTAATCGGAATACGCTCTTTACTATTTAATTTTTCAGTTACTTCGGTTAGTACAGCGTCAAAAAGGGCATTTTCTACTCCTATGTATTGTGCCCAATTAAGTTTATCAAGTTCTTTGGCATGTTTTTCTTTTGGGACATAAGTATGCCATAGCTCCAAGGCTGGGCCACGTTGCGAATCAAATATCCTTAACCCGAGCAAAACTACAAGACATAAGCAGAGAAGTTTAGTTAGTGATTTCAGTAATTTAAATAATCTAGCTCTCATTCTGGCTCTTTAGTGATATAGAAAATTAATTTACTCCTAGGGGATGCGCTAATGCATGCATAGTGCCCAAACCATGCTGGAAAGTTATTGCACCCATAGTAGAGGCTAACATTCGGGGGAGAGAAGATTTGGGCCATCTTGTACTTCTTGCGGTAAATTATCTTTTATTAAACTTATTCCTTCAATCCGATATCTTCTGCCATTGGATAACCATTAGCACAACAAGCTTCTAGATTATGAGACAAAGCATCCATCTTGTTAGCTTACCATCACTAAAATGAGAAAGATATTCTGCTTCTCACGAGTTATATTCCGATCCTCAAGATTGTCTCTTATGGGGTATAATGAGTTATAAAAGCTTTAAAAGGGGTTCAGTCGTAAAAAAGCCATATTTCGTATCCTCGTAAAAACTCACTTCACCTGTTGCGATATCATGATTTCCCCCAATAATTCCGCACTCGCCCGTTTCAATAAGTTCTTTCAAAATGGGGCTGCGATCCATAACTGCACGTACGGTTCTATGTATATTAATAGTAGTAACCTTTTCCACAAATTCCTCGTTACTTGATGTACGGTTTTCGACTATAGTTTTCTCAGCCCTGACAGCAGGTTGTATTTTACTTAGCAAGGCAGTCAAATTACCCATTTCTACATGATCACATGCGCCTCTTATTGCGCCACATTTTGTATGCCCCAAAACCACTATGATCTTCGCCCCTGCTACTTTGCAAGCAAACTCCATACTTCCTAATATATCTTCATTAATAATGGTTCCCGCAATGCGCACACTAAATACATCGCCTAAACCCTGGTCAAATATCAACTCGACCGAGGTACGGGAGTCGATACAGCTTAAGATGATTGCAAATGGATGTTGTCCATCAGAGGTTTCATTCGCTTGCTGCAACAAGTTTCGATTAACTTTTAAATTATTTACAAAGCGTTTATTTCCTTCTTGCAATAAGTGCAATGCAATTGCAGGTGTAATAGCTTCTTGCATTTCTTTAGTTAATGTTTTCATTTTTTATACTCCTACATAGGCCTGGGTATTAAACAGGCTCAATAAAATCGATGGTTTCAACAGTAATATTTTTCTGTTTTGCGTTTATTCTATAATCACGGATGTATTCAACTACATCGTAGGCAATAGACTTTGAGTTTGAACAATCAATAATAACTTTTGAGTAAGGTGGAAGGGTATCGAGAGCTTGAATTATGCTGGCTTTATTAAAGAAAGAGACCTCTTCTGCCAATACGAGATGATGAACCGCATGTTCATTTTCCTTGGTTATTGTATCTTTCATATAATAGGCATTCCGATAACTGTGGCGTAAGGTATAAAAAATACCAAACGCAAGACCAATACAAATTCCTTTAAGCAAATCAGTTGCCAAAATGCCCACAATGGTAGCAACAAAAGGAACAAATTGCTCGGATCCTAATCGATATAAATGTTGAAACAACGCTGGTTTGGCTAGCTTATAGCCTACCATAATTAATATAGCCGCAAGGCTCGCAAGGGGAATCAAATTTAGAAATTTAGCTATAGTAGCAGCACTAATTAGTAAGAAAATACCATGCAGTATTGTAGAAAGCTTGGTTTTCCCACCAAATGCAATGTTTGCAGAGCTACGAACAATGACCTGGGTAATAGGTAATCCACCACACAGTCCGGACACTATATTACCAAGTCCCTGTGCTTTTAGTTCTCTATTGGTTGGCGTCACCCTTTTAAAGGGATCTAACTTGTCGGTGGCTTCCACACAAAGCAGTGTTTCTAGACTTGCGACAATGGCTAAAACAATAGCAGTTTTCCAGACTTGGAAATGGCTTATTGCAGAAAAGTCTGGAAAAGTGAATTGTTTGAAAAATTCGATCCAATTATTCGCAACAGGAATCTTCACTAAATGGTCTGGAGCCAAACTAAAATTTAAGATATTCGATTGATACAGCAGGTTCATTGCAATTCCCATTAATACAACGACAATGGGGCCTTGTATTAATTGAAAAATCTTATGCTTTTTTGTTAAAACGGTTTCCCAAAAAATCAGCACTACTAATGATAAGGTGGAAATTAAAATTGCACCCGGTGTAAATGCATTGAATGCACTACTAATGGATGTAAACGTGGTTTCACCACTCGTTTGAAAATAAGAAAGGTCGCCTACTGAATCATTATCATAACCTAAGGCGTGGGGAATCTGTTTTAAAATAATCAATATCCCTATACCTGCAAGCATCCCTTTGATGACTGAAGAGGGGAAAAAATAAGCAATAAATCCGGCTTTTGCATAGCCCATAATAATTTGTATAACACCAGCTATAATAACCGCTAATAAGAATGCATTCCAAGAGCCTAATATGTTGATGGCAGAAAATACAATAACAGCTAGCCCCGCAGCAGGTCCGCTAACGCCCAGGTGTGAGCCGCTGGCTGTACCGACTACTATGCCGCCTACTATCCCTGCTATAATGCCTGCGAACAAGGGGGCACCGGAAGCTAAAGCAATACCAAGGCATAATGGCAGTGCTACAAAGAATACTACAATACTTGCTATAAGGTCGCTTTTGAATTCTTTGAACATGTTATATTTCCCCTCTATAGAGCACATATTGCTTACTAATTGTTAAGACACTGAAGTCTATTAAGTCTGGAGAATGGGGGTTATGCATTTGATCCACCATTCTTAAAGGGATTATCTGGAGTATGGCTCCATATAGTCTTTACTTCATTAACTGCCGAGCGGATGACTTCATCAGATTGCAAACCGCCTTCAAGATAAGCTAACCCTTGAAGTAGCCAATTCGCTAATTCTGGTTGAGCCAGTTGATAATAAACCTGATTCCCTTCTTTGCGTTGTTTGACTACCTTGTTGGCTCTTAAGATAGACAGATGCTGTGATACCACTGAGTGACTCGTTCCTAAAATTGCTTGAAGACCGTTAACGTTTTGTTCACCTGTATGCAGTTCCTCTATGATTCGAATACGGTGCTGGTGGGCTATCGCACTTAAAAATTCTGCCATTTTCTCGGAAATTAATTTTCTAGCGGGCATGGTAAATTCCAATATTAGTATATTCTAATATAATAATATATTTATTCTTATTTGCAACTTAAATTCTATAACTTCGCTTTTGCTAATACAGAAGGACTGTAGCCTATCCATACCAAATTTTACCTACATCCATGGGGTAATCTGTGCGACCTTGTGCACTTGGCTCAGCCAGCTCATTCAAATACTCATTAAATTGCACGGCATCAAACAGGTTCTGCCATTTAAATAAGGAGCTATTTGCTCACAACTATCAACTAATAAGATTTGGCTGATCTATCCTGGCTGTTATGTGATACACGTGCTAATGAAAAAATAATCGAATGTACTGAAGGATATTTACAATTTTGTTATATAAATTGACGATTATGAAATAATTAATTACCTTGAGTATTGGTGTCTGTTCTTAGATGGTCATAACAACATTTTCACTTAAGGAGAAAACATGTTAATTAAATTGATACTTGGGATACGTAAGTTTCAGGATGAATCATTTAAACAAATGGAGAGCATTTTCAAAAAATTGAGTACGGCGCAGACCCCAGACATTCTATTTATAACTTGTTCTGATTCGCGTTTATTACCAAGTCTTTTAACACAAACAAAACCAGGGGATCTATTCATCATTCGTAATGTAGGAAATATTATTCCACCCTATAACGTTCCCTCAAGTGAAGCAGCAGGGCTTATGTTTGCTCTAAACGAACTTCCTAGCATAAAAGACATTATTATCTGTGGCCATTCACATTGCGGGGCAATGAAGGGTTTATTAACGCCTAACCTCAAGGAACGTCTGCCTGAAGTTGCTTCATGGCTAACCCATTCTCATTCTGTCTTAAAACAGATGAATGATTCCAAGGAACTGGATACTCATGATTTTAATTTAAAGTTACTTCAAGCCACTAAGTTAAATATTTTGGAACAGATAGAACATTTAAAATCATATCCATTAATTGCCGAAAAATTAGCTCGGAAAGAACTTGCGATCCATGGCTGGTTCTATGAGTTTGAAACGGGTGAAGTATTTGTTTATGAGCCTCACCATCAAGAATTCTATCCATTAGAAAAAGCATTAGCTTTTGCCGTTTCTATGCGTCGGGATAAAATTATTGAACAGGTAGCGATGAACTATCTTGAGCCTTTAACTAATCCCCAGACAGTTAAAGAATATAAAGAATTAATGGAGTTATTTTTGCATCTTGAAAAAGACGTGTTACCCATCTGGCAGGCAATAAAAAAAGAAGTTACTTTAAAATTATGGGAAGAATTGGGAGATCTTTATTGCAGTATGGATGATGTTCAATTTAAGCATATGCTGGAAGAGGGCTGCCAATTAAAACTAATTAATTTAAAAAAGTTCCAAAAAAATATAGAGGAATCGGCAGGGTATCAGTATTATATGAGACAAATAATGCGCTATTCATTGTTTACCGCACCGACTCCTAAATCAATTAACACAAGTGAAGGATTTGCTATACCTCGGATGGGAATAAACTTATTTCACGACAATTAAAGGATGCATGTGAGCCGCTAGCCGATTATGGGCATCGAAATAGGTTAAATTGGCACCCACAGAAATTTGACGAGTCAGGCCTTCAAGTCTCCTTGGGGATAGATGATATTATCGATATGCTTTTTAAAAAAATATAAATTTCATGTGCTGAGTTCCTAGCTCCCCCCGGATTATTATTATTTCGATGAAACCATTTGAGGTAGCGAATTACAGTTCTCTTTTGTTAACTTACGCACTTCTCTCGTTACTGTCTGCTCTTTAGAAAAAAAGCTTACGCTCCTTAGAACATGTTCTGGTGTATTCATCTCTCTTTTTTTAAATATGGGCAGAACATCCGCAGCTAAACTGTTTTGAGACGCTGTGTAGAGTTTAGCAATTAAATTTTCTTGGGAAGTTCTAATAAGCTGCAGCAAAGAAGGCCTATGCATTCCTTCGATCGCTTCTTCAATAAGATTTTTTAATTCACTACTCCTATTCGCATATTTTTCCTTTAGGTTTAGAATTTCATTGGGTGATTTTTCCTGTAATTCTGCGGTCATTGGGTATTCTATAAACGTTTCATTGCTCTGTAACATGAGCATTGCTATTGTAGGTAATAATTCTGTTTCCAATACATTATTTGGAGAAAATTGTTGGGTAATTGGATCGATAAAGCGATTAAACCGTTTAAATCCCTTTTTCGCCAGTAGATCACATAATTTTATAAGTTCTAAATGAGTAATCGCGATATTTATAGCTTTAAAAAAGGTTTTTTCAGTGTATTTATGGGCTTCAATTGCCAATTCTTTATTTCCCTCATTAATTGGATCACTTTGCATTTTCTCATAAAAAATAGAGTTCTCGTTGTGACGCTCAGAGGTATGTGCCAAGGTTATTGTCATGCCTAAGTAAGAAGAGGCAAGCGTGTCGATTTTATGAGGAATTTCTATGGGGTAATGGACTAAATCACCTTGTTGATATAAATCTTCAGTAATTTCTATTATACCTGTTTGTCCTTCTAAAATAGCTCTTCTATATGATGTGTCTTCAGAAACACCGTCTTTAATGGTGGGAACTAAAGTATAACGATTAAAAAGGGGTGCTACATCAGTTTTAGCATATTGATGATTTTTAAATCCCCCAATTAAAATTCTAGAGGCCAATTGCCAACTATGTTCATGTATATGGTTTTCATCGTCCCTAATTTTTCTCTTTAAATTACTTACTACATATCCGGGTTCATCGGATTGTTTCACCATGTTATAAGTATGTAATCTTAAAGCCCATTCATGGGGCTCATCGCCTATCATAAGAACTAACTTATCAAATAGATTGCTTCTTCGAGATAGGGAAATAGACATTTGGGTTAGCTTAGGCGTGTCTCTAATTTCTTTTAATAAATTAATAATGTCATCAAGGGTGAGATTTTTAATATTTTTCGCTAAAGATTTGGAGGTAGGGTTGTTTAAATAATGGGATTTATATTTCTTTGTTATTCGAGCGTGTATTTCCTTATAACTTTTAGGCACAAATGTCCTCCTTCTTCATCAATGAAAAGATATATCTTGAATACTTATAAAGTATCATGATCATTAATTGATGACTATATACAAATATTTTTCATTAGGCAATAAATCTAAGGTGGATTTTAGAGAACTCTACTGTTGTTCGCCTTTATTGATATGTTACGCGATCATTGATTAAATGCTGTAAATGCGACCAAAACATCAGGACACATGCTATAAAAAGCATATTTGGCATCCAATTTGCGATTACTGGATTCAAATAAGATAAATAGCCTTGTTCGATATTGCTGGTGCCCACTAAACGAAAACCAATGCCCGCGAAATAACTTGCTGCAAATGCAAGCACTGTTAGTAACAATAATAATAATGCGTGTTTATAATGATGAAACTTTATTGTCTTATGAAATAATGAACCAGATTTAGCTAAATGTTTGGGCAAATCTTTAATGCTCACACTATAGAAAAATACTGTAGGTAAGGTCGCGATAAAACCTACAATGAGAGCCGTCATGTTTTGATATTTGGGATCAGCATTCAAATTGCTATGTAACAGCATTTGTAATCCTTTAACACATTCGGGAATAAAATTAATTATAATCGAAATTGCACTAACAAAAGCCAACATATATCCCGCAACGAGTGATATTCTTCTAACCATATGATCTTTTGACGAAGATTTAGCATCAAACGAGGATTGAGTATTCTTCTGTTCGAGAATAGTTCGAAAAAAACGACGTGCTCCTGCATATCGAGTAGCAAAGTACACGATTAAATTGAGATAAAAACCAATGAGCTCACCAGGTACTCCTAAAAAAGCCATCGTCTCTTTGCCAAGCTCTGCAAAAATCAGACTGGTTATGAAGCACCATATGAAAAGTCCATTTTCAAGTAATGAAACTCTGTTTCCATCCAATTTTTTTGAAAATTTGTTTTTTAAATAAATAAGGTTACTTTTAATGAGTTCTAAAACTGTTTGTGTAGAACCCAAAAGATATTTCTTATTAAGACCCGTCAAGACAATAGCAGTGGCCAGCAAACAGATGAATCCATAGAGGAGTTGACCAATGGATTGATTCATTAGTAAGTGACCAATTGCATTTAAAGAATCAAGTGATTTAAGGTTTCCATGCTCACTTTCAAGTGCTGCAAATCCAGATAATATGCTAGTAGGTAATGCAACTAATGCACTGATAGGATAAATTATTTGATTCAGAATCACTTTCCTTTTTTGCTGTTTCTGTTCCGTTTTTTTCTGATCGGTCTCTTGGGCTGTAGTTGTAGACAAGAAACTACCAAGAGTTTGTCCCACTCTCTCTGACGACATGTTATTACCTATCATTGATTGTTATACAGTTTGGATTTTTGTGAACAAAATAAAACAAACGGAGTATTCGGGTTACGGTGAATTCCTCTTTTATTGTGCACAGTTTAAATAAGATGATAAATTTTTTCACTAAACTCCTTCGAAGTCAAGAATCCAAGATAGACCATTTGACTACCTATTCATTAGTGAAGAGTTACACGTTATGCTATTTGGATAGACTTGACTAGACACATACATCTAGTCAAGTCTATATCATTACCCAAGTGACTGAGATTTTGTATCATAGGGAGCGTGTTGTGCCTCTTTCTTTGTTGGTTTTGAGGAAGCAAACAATCCAGACACTTCTGAAAAACTATGGGAGCGGTGAAGCTTAGATGCTTTAGGAGGATTGGCCGCTTCAGTTTCTTTCGGCTTGCTGGGAGTATCACAACAGTCTTTACCAAAGAATACCGTTTGTGTCACAAGACCAATTGATCTTTCTTCTTCGCGAGTCAATTCTTGTACCGTATTAGACGGTTTTACATCGTGTGCCGCTAACTTCGCTGCAGTGTATAAAACTCCTGCCCATACTTGGCAAATTTCAAATCCTGGAGTGCCTCCAATTGCAAAATTGACTGACTTTCCACCATTTAAAACATAGATTGTACGACCATCAAACAACTTATAAGGTGACAAGTGTAAGTTTTCTTCACAATTGCAACGATCTTCTTTTGAATTTGTGCTTTGAGCTGCTAGTTCTTGAAAAAAGTCATCGCTGAACTCATCATCTGGCGAAGTACATGATGCAATAAACAACACAGGTTGCGTGTCCACCTCAGAAGAACGGTCAATTTTTCGAAGGTCAGCAATATCTTTGCTGCACAATACTTTTGATCCCGTTGCACTAAATAAAATCTGTGCTTTTTGTAAAGCAAGTGCTTTAGCTTTTTTATCGGTCCCCATTACGACCTGATGTCCGTCAATCATGGCTAATTGCGCGCGCAGTGGGTCAATTTCAATCACTGTGACTTCTGGAATTCCTCTTTTTCTACAACTATTTGCAATACTCCGGCCGATTTTTCCATAACCGATAACACAAGCATGTTGTAAAGAATTTAAAGCCGAATGCACACCATAAAGGATTGTATTGCTCGCATCGCAAATAGCAACACCCGTTTGAGCATCTTCCAACTCTTTAATGTTACTACGAGCAACAGAAAGATTAGGCATCGCCGTTTCCTTTAAAGCATTATTCAGTTTGTAGTGACCATTTTCAGTGACCTCTGCAATACCAATTAATCTTTTGCTCACTTCCGGATCAGACATCATCTCTTTAATAGCATAAGAAAAATAACCACCATGGTCCAATATAACCAATTTTTCATTAGCTTCTGTGTTTTTTAAAACGAGATCAATCGCTACACCAGGTTTTTTAAGGTCCTCTTTTGTAACATCTAATATTTTGCAGTGTTTTTTGGCAAATTCCTCAGCTTCTTTAACATGAGTAGAACTTTTCAAAATTACACCCGCTATTTTGCCAAGTTTAGCTATAGAATCCACATGCGATTCAAAAGTTTGCAGACAATGATCCACTACTAAGAAAGTAACATTACCATCAATTTTTAGATTTCTTTTGCATAACTCAATGATTTTATTGTAGTATTTTGAGGATTTAACATCAATTTCAGACCAAGATTTAATATGTTTCTGTTGCATTTACCACTCCGATTCGCGTTTTAAATTTACTTATTATCTAACTTAATAACAAATATCTTATAAATGAAACTGTTTGGGTTATTATTGAGCTCCGGAATGATACGCAACGACGCCCTCAAAAGCAAGAAAAACTTGCATATTTTTTGTATTTTATGGTCATTTAGTTGAATGTTTTAAATCAAGCGATATATTCTAATATGTTGAATTTAATAATAAAAATTTAAATAGAAGCATCCTGGGAAAGATATCTAGTTTTTCTAAAAAAATAAGAGGTTATGCACCTGTATTGAGAGAAGTGTCACGCGGTATTTATTGTAATAAGAAAGTGATTTCAAAAGAGAGGCATATTTAGTTTTTAAAAGTATATTGTATAATTGGGGGCGTTATTTTAATCAACGCTTCCCTGAGATTAGTAAATATCAAAGGGCCGCAGAAAACCTACATCAATAGATTTTTACAGCACTTCTGGATCATTAGAAGTTTCTGCTAGCGAAATAAAAATGCTTCTCAAATATTGGGAGAAGCATTTCTATAGATGCCTATGGGTCTTCGCCACGAGCTTTCTAGGGGGATTATAAACTCGCGTAATACGCAGTTGCAATTACACCAACTGTTGCTATTACTGGCACCACTCGTTTCCCGAAGAACCCGCACCAACTGTTGCTCGTTGGAACAACAGGATTACTTTCAACAGGCTTTTCTTTTTGTAAAGAATCCGCTGTGCTTTTTTTGCTAAGATAAGGACAAGTGACTGAGTAATCTAATTTGGAATGCTTGGGCGCATCAGAAGCTCGGACAGGTGGAGTAATTGATTCATTAACAAGCTTATTTACCTTAGGAGCGACAACAACCAGATCTGAATCATCCAATTTGACCTTAACAGATCCAATGCGATAACTTTGGAGCCATCCATCTGCAGTAGGAGAATGTCCCTTATGCACAATTCGATACATCTCCGACATATCTCTATCGACAAGTGCTTTGGAAAGAAAGATGCCGCCTCCTGCTTTATGGATATCCAGAAATCCAGTGATGTCATAAACATTCCCATCAACGGTTACCCAGCAACTTTCTTTTGTATTGTGTTTATTAATTTCTTCCAGAGTGAATTCTCTCTTCGAAACAGAAGCTTCAGCACTTCTGCCATTGTCAGTTTCAGAGAAGCTAAACGCTTCATATACTAATTGAGCGTTCCCAATCATTTTTGAAAATCTCTCTTCGCCTAATGCCTTCTTAAAAGTTCCCAAGAGTCCTTGAGTAAAGGGTATGCTTCCGCAGACATAAGCGCGAAATTCTTGTTGTTTAAAACTATCAATAACAGTACCAATGGCTTTAAGTTTGTCTTGAGGAGAGTCGCCACTATCAATTTTATTTTTTGTCAACCACTCAGTCCGTTTGTTTTTTCCAGTATAAATAACACAACACTGGAAATTGGGTAGGTGTTGAGTGTTTTGCTTTAATTGTGTTTCCAGCCAATCTTCTTTTTCTGAGCGCGTTAAATAAACCAGGCATACTTGATTAGTAAATCCACTTTTATCCAACTCAGACAAGAAGTGAGTAAAAGGCGCAATTCCATTACCACCAGCAAATAACAAAATTGGTTTATTTTTGTCCTTGGGCAAGGTAAAACTTAATGGAGGCAAAATGTGACAACTCACCTCTTGACCCAAATTTTCTTCATTAGTTAAAAAATAAGACCCTGATCCGATTTCTCCACTTTCATAAACTTGTCTTTTCACCAATAAGTTAACAGTGCCTTGTTCTGCATCCACAGAGTTAACAGAATAGACTCTGTCTGGTGCTGGTAAAAAATTTCTCTCTAAACTTATTTGAGCGCCTTTTTTGAGTGAACGAACAAGATGATGTAAGTCTACGTACAAAAGTAATTCTTTTAATGTAAAGTTACTTTTTCCTGCGGTTTCTGGCCATTTGCTAAGCGCGTCTCTCCATATTTGATTACTGTGAATATCAACTGCTGCATTAAGATCTATGCTTAGATTCAAGGTGTTTAATAAGATTCCGAATTCAGTTAAATGTTTTATAGAATTTTTAATAGGAATGTAAATGCAAGCTCCAGGCTGAACACGCGCAATAATACCTCTGGCATCGCCCTGTTTACCATCACAAAGTTTAAGCTCAACACTAAAACTTCCGCTTTCTTTGCTTCCTTCGGAGGATATTTTTTCTTGACGGGCAATTTGAAAACGAATAACGTTTTCAAATTCTGCATTTTTTCTTTCATTCCTTGCCTCTTCTATTTCCTCGCCGAGCTTCGCATCTAATTTCCTACCGCTTTGGTTAACATTAGATTCAGAAGTTACAACGATGCCACTCATAGCAACTTCTTTATGTATTCCCAAAAAACCATGTTGTCCAGCATATGCTTCTGTTATTTGTTGGAACTTTATTTTTAAGGATGTATCCGAACATTGTTGAATAAACTCTTTAAAGTTCGCATCTCTTATAAAGTGTATAAAACGTCTATGATTTTCTGGCAATAAGGTTTCTGATGCCTGCATTGCTTTACCTAAACGAGACTCATGTATATTCCTACCTATAAATGCATCCAGTACATTAAAAAGACTAACATCTGAGCCTAATTGAGCAACTTCTTCCGGATAACATGGTCTAACAGCTTTCATAACCGTGTCGCCCCATGTCTTAAGATCGATATAACTTTTGCCAGAACCGTGATGAAAATTGTAAAACTCTAAAAATGTCTTAGCAAAACCTTGGACGGAATTTAAAATAATGTCTAATTGTTTGGATAACAAAGACATGTCATTCATTTCCATAGCTTTGACTGCATTGTCTATCGCAGAAATCGCAGGGGCAATATGCGCTTCAAATACTACCACCCCAAGATTAGTTACTATTTCTTCTCTATTGTCAAAAAGCGGCACTAACTGTTCGAGTTTTTCTAAATCTTTTAAATTTTCCAGACTATGTTGTTCTTCAGGATTTTTATAGCGCCAATTGCAATAGGTGGTATCGCTACTTGTAAGAATTGGAAACTTTGGTGAATGATTCATTCTTTCAGCCAATTTTTGCCAAAGTATAAACAAATTAGAACATTCAATATTAAAATGTGGCGAAGTTTTTCCAAGGGCATTTAAAATATAACCATAGGCATGCCCAAGCTTCCCTACTATTAATTTTGCTCTTGCTAATTCACTATCAGTCAAGTTGCCAATCTCTGCAATCAATAATGAAGTATTTAATTCGTCATTTAACTGTTTGAATGCTTCAATATTTTTTTCTTTAACCCAGGTTTTTAAATTTTTTGCAGCATTGTCCAATATCGAAAATTTTGCAGGCAAAGCTGATGCAGGAACCACCGAGGGTAATAATCCAAACTCCGAAGTAACAAAACCTATAGTAAAATCACTCTTGGCGCTTAATTGTTTTAATATACCCTTCGCATCTTTGCTCAACGTTTCTTTACTAAACATATGAATTTTTCTCGGCATCGGTTAATTTGGCGAAGAAATATACTTTATTTTCGATATATATTCAAATATTGTGAGTATTGACCATATTTTTGATTATTTAAGTAAAGAGTAATATTTGGATGCATGTTAATTGATCGTGATCCAAAAAAAGTGCAGTCATACATCAGAGGTGAACATTTTTTGAATCACGATGCATTAAATATGGCTTTGGGGTGAGCGGAGTGTGGTACTTAGCCATGAACAGTTAATTGAGTCTTAAAACGTTCTAACTCTTATTTTTATAATAATGAGTAAAAGTGAATGTGCTGTTTAAAGTGTCTAGATTGCGTCTACATGGAAATTTTGAAATCTCGGGTAAGTCGTTGGCTCTCATGGGTGGCCAGAGGCAGAATCGAACTGCGGACACGAGGATTTTCAGTCCTCTGGTTTAAAAATAATCCATTGATTTTATTATAATTTATATCAAAGGAAACCATTGCAAATATCCTACGATGTATCACAGTGTCGTACTCAAATACGCAAATTTCCCACAGTCAATTTTTGATGATTTTGTTGGGCTCTGTATTTTGCATTACATCGATTTCTCTGCAATTAGGATGTATTTCATTGCAACTTGGATTAAGTCTACTAAGGTAGAGGAGGGTCTTTTGTCTTCTTGGGACATAACATGGAAATTTGGACATTACCTAATATAATTATATAAGGATACGCTACTTAATGCGCATAAAATGAAACATAGAAAGAAGCCTTATAAAAGTAAGAGTGGAGGCTTATTCACAAAACAACAGGAATCTAATGAGATAGCAAAGTCTACTTCTGAAATATCTATTGTTAAGAGAAAAGAGGGAAAAAAACATTCTCAGAGTTCTTATGTATACAAAGAAGCCCTCAATTCTAACTTTGGTGAAATAGAAGCTTTTAATGGCTTATGTTATCGCATGCTACTTGGAGAACATGCTGCAAAAGTGAGGGGAGTTCATGATGATTCAAATGCTACCATTGCTATTGTTTCAAAACTTATTCCTGACTATTTATCTTTTTACAGCTATTATAAACAGAATAACAAGAGGGGAGTAAGCACAGAAGATTTTATTAAACTCAAGTTTCCGCAAATTTTAGTTGCAGCTTACTGCGAGGAAGAAAATGATTTAAACGCAGAAAATTTTGGGTTTGGACGCAATAAGGAAGGTGAAGTAATTTCGGTTAAAATAGATCACGGTGAAAGTACATATCCGGTTGTATCCCAGCAAAGGGACGTTCCTGCTAAAAGTCCATTTATTATTACTGCTAATGATATAGTTAACTTCCCAAGATTAAAAGACGCAGGCCCTGCAATCTTTGTCCATGAATATCCAAAAAAATTATTAGATGTTGATGAACTAGTTCATAATGAACATTTTATTTCACAAAAATACTATAGTTTTCTGAAACGCATTCTTATTGATGACCTTAATTACATGGAAATAGCAAAAGCAACTGTTAGTTCGGAGGAATTAAGAAAACAACTTGTTGCAGATAAAATTGAAAGAACGTTCCTATTAACAACAACACTAATAGCTATCCCTGAATTTAGGCAATATATTAATCAAAATCCTTTAGTCATAGATCAAATTATTAAAGAATTTAGAGAATTTAATGATGAAATTAGAAAGCCAGAGGATAAACTTTTGAGAATCGATACACAAAAAGTATATTCTAAGTTTTTAGATATTGCCAAAGTTTGTAAAGAAATGGAGCAACCTAAATTCGACAGATCAGAGAAGTATCAGTCCGGACCAGATAATTTGACGGAGGAATTGAGCGAAGAAGCATTAATTGCTTTACAAAACCTTCCCAAAGATTTAGAAGAAATTGAGTTAGAAATTAAAAACTTAGAAAAAATTATAGCGAGTGAAGCCAAAAACGACTTGTCTATATCTCAAGAGACTGAAAAACCTATTTATAATGTTACAACCCCGACTGCATTAAGTATGGAAACTACAGAGACTTCCACTTTATCTCCAACTGCTACTCTTCCGGATAAATTAAAAGCTAGGAGTAATATTATTAGAATCCCTACTAATGAGAGAGAGGAAAACATTTTCGCTGTTAACGCGGTATTAAATAATGATGATTTAATGAAAGGACAAGATGGCAATATTCCTACTATTATTCAAGAAATACGCAATATAATGGAGGATATTGATTATTTAGATGATAAAAAAATTGCCTCGGCTATTATTCAAATCAAGGATAGGATAAACAAATCAGATGAAAGGAATCATAGTAATAATACTCTGGAAATTATTGATGTATTTAGTCAACCGAGCCATATAAATTTCAGGGTGATTCGAGACTCTTTATCTAAAAATGAATCTATGGAAAAAATAATGGCTCCTATTAAAGTGGGGATGCGTTTGGACTAGTTTATTTAGTTTAAAGGGGCTTGGTTTCTGCACCTCACTATATCAACTAAAAAAGACTTTCCAGTGCATGGAGCCGCAATCAAGCTTACCAGTTACTACGCTAACAATAAGAGTCGGAAAGATGAGGTCGCCAGAATGTGGCGGTTTAGTAAATCTAATGGAATAACAGAAGGGCTCCATCGCAAAATGAAACTCATTCAGCGAAGCTTATGGTTTTAGAAATTTTGAAAATTATAGAGTACGTGTTAGGGTGCTCTGCGGATGATTAAAGCTGCTCCCGTAATTGGGAAAGAGCGAAATTACTAGGGTGCTGTGCTGTTAAATGTGAGTGCCCCCATAATTGGGAAAGAGCCCAGAAAAGTGGGGTGATACTCACTTTTTAAGGGTTTAACAAATCAATTATAACTTATTGATTATATAAGAGTTCTCATGGTGGCCAGAGGCAGAATCGAACTGCCGACACGAGGATTTTCAGTCCTCTGCTCTACCGACTGAGCTATCTGGCCCCGAGGGTTGCTATTAGACTCCGAGATGCGTTTTGAGTCAAGTGTTGAATGCATTTTTTTTTTAAAAAAAATTGTTTTTCATTTCAATGTGAATTATTTCCTGAATACTTATTGTATGTGTTTTTTAAAATCATAGTGCTTTTTCTGAATAAGTTATTAATTTTTATCATAATTTAGTATGTAATAATCTCTTTTTGACTCCATTTAATTCAAAATGGAATATTATTTTTCTACTGTATTGTTTTTTTTCAGGAATTGAGAAGAGAGAGAAAGAATAGGAAATTTTTTATACGTTCTCCCTGGGTCTTTGATGTACAGAGCTTAGAAGTATGCTTATCAGGTTCTGGATACCGCGCATATAGGGCGGTATGTAGGCGGGCTAGGAAGTGCAGTTTGTAGGTGTGGCAGGAAGCCTGGTTTGTAAGTGCTTGAGTCATTCGGGCATAAAGCGATGTACGAAGTGGATTATGAAAATACCTGCATCAAACTCGCTAGGGAGTAGGCCAAAAAATTCAATATTTTAACAATAGAACCCTTAAATTTTATGACCTTCCTGCAGAGTTTTATAAGCTGGTTATTGCATGCTATTTTTAATCTTTGCAAAGTATGTTGATTTACTTCGGAGTATAGCCTGTTGGCTTTTCTGAGCCTTCACCAAAAAAATATTTTTGCATCTCTTCTTTTAAAAACTCGCGAGCTTTCGCTTCCATTAAGTTCAGGCGGTATTCATTGATGAGCATGGTTTGATGACTTAGCCACATGGTCCAGGCTTGTTTTGATACTTCATTATAAATCCGTTCTCCTAATGCGCCGGGGAAGGGTGGTTTTAATAAGCCTTCGGCATCCTGTTCTAATTTACAGCAATGTACTATTCTGGTCATGTTTTTGCCTCTTGTTTCCAACATCATAAACACAGTATAGTTTACGTGTTATTCGGCAATTGTGTAGTTAAAATGACTTTTATTTTTAATCTGAACGATGTTTTGCCTGAGCTAACAAAATATGTTGGGAAAGAATTTGCTCCTGTTCATTTGTTAATCCGTTAAACTGTACTGCCGTGCGGTAATTATGCTCATTTTGATATTGGCTGTAGACTACGGTCCCTTCTACAATTATGGGGATCATTTTGGGTTTAGTATAGATTACCAACTTTATCAGGGTTTTTTCTCTAATAAGGTCGGGCGTTTTAAATGCCATTCCACCCAGACTAAGATTAACCTTACGTAACTGAATTGTGTTCGTCATCAGCATTTGTCGTGATAAATAATCTATTTTTGCATTTAAAAGGTTAAGGTAATGGGCTATTGTGGGTTCTTTAAGAGCAATAACTTGGGTGAGTTCTGCCAATTCATAATCAATTTCTTGAAAATAATGTGCTGCCTCAAGATATCGTTGTCCATTTTTGCCTAAAAGTTGATCCACAACTGCGCGATCAGGACACAGCTCCCCAGGTTCCATAATTCGGTAGTTAAAATAGATATGATCTTCCACCCGAAAATGTTGACGTCTCTCATGTATAGGCATAATAGCTCCATTAACTGCATTTAGTGAACAAGTCCTTAGACTTATTATTTACATGATATTCCAATTTGCTCCTCATGTATCATGTCCAATATCGATGAATTTGGGGATGATTTTATTACCCACTCATCTTCTTCTTTCTCTTGTATTGTTTTAGTGATAACTATTGGTTCGGTCTTATTCAATCCTTTTTGCCGCACATTTGCAGCTAAAAATTGACTCCAAGACGTGGAAAGCGTTCCTAATTGATGTATTACCGTTTTTGCAATACTGGATAATTCCTGGCTTTTTTCTCGTGCTTGCAGGTAATTTGTTGCAGCACTGGCTTTGAGTATACACTCCTCCAAAAAGCTGATGAATTGCTTATCGGTGATTTTATCGTGTTTTATTGCTTCCGATACTACAGCGTTAAATTCAGATACTCTATCTAGCTTTAAAGCAGCGGTAAACGCATCATTTAACCTCATTGGGAATTTCAAAGGAGAAATCATTTGTTGTAATTGTTGTTGTGCGTCAAAAAAGAATTTTTTAATAACGTGCATGCCAAAGCCTCTATCATGGGCTGTGATAATAAGTGCTCTAAGTCGTTCCTCAGTTTCAACGATGCATTTCAATTTTTCATCAGTAGAGGCCTTATCGCACTTCATTTTTTTACAATAACTTGTAATCGTATTCATAATATAGGTTCTATTTCCCATAGTGTAAGCATCCTTGATTACTCCCAAATCAGCGGGATCCAAGTAGTTCGTAGTGGGGTCCAGAACTAATTGATATTCAGGATGAAGTGTGTCTTCCCTTAATGCTGCAAAGTGTACTCTACTTAAGGTTATAATTTTGGGTGAGGTATTGGTGATTGAATCAGCTCCACTGCGTCGTTTAATAAAATCCAGTATGGCTGAAGAAACTTTGTCACTAAACGTCAGCTGTATCAAGCCATTTCCAAGTTCTTCTACTTTTCTAACTTTATTTTGCTGTCTGTGAGTCCAAGGATATTTAAAGGCGCGGCCATCATCACTAAATAATATTGGATTATGCAGGAGTTTTTCAAAAATTAAGGCTTGTTTGATTCCGAAAGAGTCTATATCACCTGCCGTTTGGGGAAGTATATTATCAATTGCTTCAAGACGCTCTAATACTCGTGCCTGCAGGGTTTCTGCATCTTTTTCAAGAACCAGAAGATCACTTAACTCAGAAGTTAATTGACTTTGTTTTTCTATACTTAGTGGTTTTTTAAATTGTCGTTTAATTCGGGATGTTTGTTGGTGATGTTGCCATGCAATATGATTGATATATTGAATAATTTTATCGCCAATAGAGCGCAATTGCATGATGCTTTCAAATTTAGAATTCATGGATGAATCTTCAATAAGCGTGCGATTGCGTCCTAAGCCATGACGAGAGTGCTTTCTAAGAAAATCACCAGGTATAAGACACAATCTTGAATCAAGAATAAATCGATCAGTATCCATGAGTGATTGGTCAAAGATAAAAAGTGATTTTGCATTTCTTAATGCCTTGTTTTGGCAATTGCCGCCAATTGCATCGGTATCACTACAGAGATAAAGTAAACCAAGTATCTTGCCAAAATCTTCGATAAAGTAATCCGCTTGTATCCCTTCCCCAAGAGTTTTAATCGTTGAATAATGGGTATAGGTTTTTCCTGTAAGCCACGCATAAAATGTTTTCCCCAAAGAGAATTCACTCAGTAAACGTATTTCTTCAAAAGGTATGAATAATCCTGGATGCCCATTATGAGAAATTGTAGTTGAAGCAGCCGTATCTAATCCCATTAATCGGGAAAGATTGAGTGCCATGGCTTCATGTTGAACTTCTTTAATATTGCCATGTTTGGGCAATTTAATAATGGCTTGCGTGCTGAGTTTATAGCATTCTCTTTCAGTATGGTAATTCTCAATACTTAGACCTTCTGCACGCCCACATAAACAATGCAATTGTTTTTTTACACTCTCCAGGCTAATTAATGAGATTTTTTCTGTCACCCCACCTACGCTTTCTTGTAAGATGCAATAGACGAGGGTTGAACCATTGTCTTGTGGAATATTAATTCGTTTTAATTCATTGATTTTATTGAGATCCAATAAGATATTTAATCTCTTTTCTATGCTTTCCCTTTCTGTATCACTATTAAATGATCGTGCCATTTCTTCTTGTAGGCGTTGAATCTGCGAGGTGACTTGAAGTGAATTGGAGGCATCAAAAGGTATGGCTTCTGGAAAGGTTTGTGTCAGAGCATACAATTTTGTCCTGCTGTTAACGATTAAATCATCTAACTGAGCATCTATATCTTGGGGTATATGAGTCGAGCGTTCATAATAATCATCTTTGGGTAATCGAATAATTTCATGTGCATTCAAAGTATATCGTATACCTTCTTCTACTTTTTTAAGATCAACACTCTTTAGCAGAGGAGGAGAGCCTCCTTTTTCAAAAGTAGAAGCGTATTTAATGATCCCACAAAATTCTCGCCACTGGTCTGGATCCGTTTCCAGAGTCTTCAGGTCGAATAAACCCTTTTTATGGAGATCAAGGTGATCTAATAACTTATCAAGATCAGAATAAATCGCCAGATTTTCATCCTTTAGTTCCACTACAACAGGATTTTCACTTTGTTCTTTTAAAAAACGTTTAATAATCCTGTTTTTTTGCTCCAACTCCATTGGTTATGTCCTTATAAAACCAATTTGACCTGTTTATAAATATAGACAATTTTTATGCTTTTGGTCAAAAAGTACATTAGGGATTTCCGTATAATAATCAATGCGCATACAGATGAAAACTATATAAAATGACAATCCTTTCATTAAAAAGAGCATAAAAATTTGTTCTTAAGGTTCAGATAACCCTTTAATTTATTGAAAAGAGGGAATAGTAGAAGGCTCTTCTTCTAGCTTAAATTCTTCTTTTTGAAGTTCTTTTTTGAAGTATTGGAAATCAGAGCCGTACTCTTTGCAAAGTTCTATTAATTTGTTACGTACGTCTTTTGGCATACTTTTGTCTTTCTGAGTCAAACTCTCAATCTGATGATATGTTGTTGCTTCAAAATATGTCGTCCACCCTTTTTGTTCTAGTTGAGCGGTTATTTTCTCTGCAAGAGTTTTCATGATTTCTTTTTCATTACCTTTATACCCAGACCCAGAGTCTTTTATACCGCCGTCATGTAACCTTATGCGATTTTTAGCACCATTATAAAGTTGAAAATCGGTCCTAATTCTTTCTATGTCATCTAATAGAACAGATTTTTGAGACTTGACTGTTCCTTTTTCACTCCCAGTATGAAAAACTGATTCCATTTTACCGTATGAACCATCTGCATCTTTGGTTCCTTCAGGGGTGGCTTGAGTTGTTTTTTCCTTTTCGCCTACTACTTTTTTGTACATTCGATTAGCTAAATTAGTGAAAACTTTTAATCTACTCATTTTAATCTCTTTTTTACGTTACTATTAATATTTGTAGACCATAGAAAATACTGAAGTGTTAATTAATTGGCTGTATTGCAATTTTTTGCGGAAAATTTACAAATTTTATTCATTAATATAAAAATAAATACTCTTCGACGCGCACTACATAAATGTAGCGGTTTTAGAAATCCAGAGGATATAAAATAATCCCTTAAAGTTCCTGATCGCGTTTTCTTATAGAAGATAATAATTTTAAGTAGTGAGAACTCTTCCTTGAGTCCATTATTTTTATCCAGTGGTTAAATTTTCCTGATGATTTACATCTTCTTGGGCCTCTGGTGTTTGCCTAAAAATATCCTGAGCATTAGGGTAATGCCCTCTCTTCTCCCCTCTAAAGAGCGCAGTGCCGACTCGACGTATCGATCTTTTCTTAACCTGAGGATCGTCATCTTTGGTGCCCTTGGCAAGTTTTGCGAAAAATCTATAGTTTTCTGCAAGGTCAACAGACGTTTTTTTCTTATGCTGAGGTTTTTTATCGGTTGGAGAAGCAGTTTTTGCTGCTTACCGGGTGATTCCTCATCAGTAGGTGGTTCTGCTTCAGCAGGTGTTTTAGGGGGGGATTTTGCGTCTCCTGATTTTTTAGTACTGTTATTTTTAATTACCATTGTCTCAGTTGAAAGGGACTCTTCATCCTTTTTGTCAGCACCTTTTTGGGGAAGAGGGGCGCTGGTTTCCTCTTCTGTAGGGTCCTTCTTTTTTTCTGATACATCAATCTCTTCCTCTTCGCTGTTTGAGGCCGGATCGTTTAGAGCTCTTATCTCATCCAAATGTGTTTGAAAATAATCATTAAAATTATTTGCTTCTGTGGCACCTAGGCTATCCAGAATTGTTGCAGGCAAAAACTCCAGTTGAATAAAATGAGTTCGGAATTCTTGATCATTAAAATTTAATGAAATGTCTATATTATCCACGGTAGTTACTCTTTTTACTCTGAAGAAACCAAAAGATAGGGCATGGATTATTTGTCTCCACCAACTTGCAGAATCCCAATCTTTTGCTAAAAGCGAGGCTTCAATATCCTGGGAAATTTGGGAAAAATAACTTTCTGAATATTCTTGATAACTTTTTATTGCTAACTTTTCAGCCATGCGATTGAGGCGAGGTTCTTTAGGATCTCGTTCTGAAATGGCAACAAATTATGTTCGCTTGTTCCAGAAAGTTTATTCCTTTGCGTTCATTGTTATGTAAGAGTTGATCAATTTCATTTAATTCGCGTTCAATGCCTAAATGTTTTGCCGGTAATTCTTTTTCAAGTTGTTTATAGAAATCATCAATATTATGATTCAAAGAAGGGAGTAATCTCTTGAATTGTTCTATGGTAAGCCTTTTTCCTTCCTTGTAACGCGTTAGCTCGTCAATAAGTATGGACAAGTTGGTAATGGCACGATTTGGTTTTTCAAAATGAGCGAGAACAGTTCTATTTTTCTCATTGGATTCTTGGGGCATTTCACCCAGTTGAGTTACGATGAGGAATTCTTTGAGCGCTTTGCCCATCTGATAGGACATCAGTTGCTCTACGTCGATTTGAGTAGTATATGCTATAGGTATGTAATCCTCACACTCTTCATTAAGACAAGCAAGATATTGTGGTGGGGCATAGCGTGGACTACTTCGTAGTGTACTGGCAAGTGATTTTGGGGAGCGTACGAATGTTTTTCGGTCACTTACCAGCAATTTATGGTTATGCACCAAGAAATTACTTAATTTAATATCAGGATGATAGGCATTTGCTTCTTTGAGGTTGAGGCAAAAATCATTAATCTAATTGAAGTAATATTCTGTTACGTCTGCATTTTTTGTTGGGGCTGACCTTTTAGTCCTTTTGCAATATCTAATAAGCTTCCCTGATTGGCAAATTGACTTGGCCAAACGTAGAATTTGGGCATGATCATCCAGATTCTTTTTTAGAATACTATCTTTTTCTGCCAACACACTAAGCCGGGCGCTGATGGCTAAAAATCGTTCTTTTATTTCATTAAAATTGGCACTTCTTAATAATACATCCCGCTCTTGCATTAATTGATAGATATTTTTTCCTTTTATCTCATCTTCTAATCCAGAGGGTATTAATAATGCTGGAGCTTGTGCTGCAACAGCTTTTGCAAACTGAATCCCTTTAAAAAAGAATGACCCATGAGGATTAATTCCATGAGACTCTAGATGAGCTCTCCAACTTTTTGGGCCGCTTGCCGCAAGCCATTTAAATTCTCCCTCAGATATGGGTATTGAATTAATAAAATAATTGATTTTCTGTAAGTAGAATAAACGCTGGACTACATCTTCCTCAGGTATTTTATTAAATTCATGTATTTGGCGTATTAGCCTCCGGTGCTTTGCGTTAATAGGTGTTACTGTTAATACCATGGGTACTACTCCAACGTCAAACAATAGGCATCGATATAATTAAAAAGTTGTCAATTATTCCCACCCCTGAGATTTCATTTCCTTTGATAAGCAGGGGATGCATAAGATTAGTGAGATTTTAAACACCACTCCCATCAGTAATTTTAAAGATTGAGTAAAATTACAACATAGACCCATTTGTCTTTCAAGAAGTGCATTTGAATAAAAAGTGAATAATTGCAGCGTTCAAATCGTTTTATTTTTTTTAGCAAAGATCATGAACTCGTTTTCATTTGGGAAGACAGTTTTGGATGAAGTAATTACTAAGAAAACTACTATCTTAAGTGGTCTATTTTATGATTTAATATTTACTATTTCCAGCGTAAGAAAGGTTTATCATGACTTTTGTAGTAACAGAAAGTTGTATTAAGTGTAAGTACACTGATTGTGTTGAAGTATGCCCTGTTGATTGTTTTTATGAAGGCCCGAATTTTCTGGTGATTCACCCAGAGGAATGCATCGATTGTGCATTGTGCGAGCCGGAATGTCCTGTTAATGCAATTGTTTCTGAAGATGATTTAACTTCTGAGCAGCAACAATTTAAAGAATTAAATGCTGAGCTTGCTAAAAAATGGCCTAATATAACTGCAAAAAAAGATGCTCCGCCTGATGCCAAAGATTGGGAAGAGGTTAAGGATAAACTTCAATATTTGCAAGAAGAGTGGTAGAAATTACTTCGCTCGCTGAAACCTGTCAGCGAATTTTTGCTGAGAAAGGGCGGCTTTCTACTGCTATCCCCGGATTTATGGCACGTAAGCCACAGTCCGATTTGGCCGAGGCTATTGCTGCAGCAATCGAAGAAAAATCAATTTTAATTGCCGAAGCAGGTACAGGGACAGGGAAGACTTTTGCTTATTTACTTCCCTGTTTGTTAAGTGGAAAAAAAGCGCTGATTTCTACAGCAACCAAAACATTACAAGATCAGCTTTATCAAAAAGACTTACCTACTTTAGTCAGGGCCTTGGGATTATCTGCCCGCATACAAAATCTTAAAGGAAGATCCAACTATATTTGTCAATATCGTGTTGCATTACATTCTGAAGAAGGACAATTCCAAAGCCCGCAATGTGCTCATGAAGTAGCTCATGTACGCAGTAAATTGTCACAAATGAAAAACGGTGATCGATCGGAGTTACCTGAACTGAATGAAGACTCTCCAGTTTGGCATTATGTAACCTCAACAGTAGATAATTGCTTAGGTATTGAATGTCCTGATCATGAAACATGCTTTCTACTCAAGGCACGCAAACGTGCTTTAGATGCTGATGTAGTCGTCATTAACCATCATCTATTTTTTGCTGATTCACGCTTGAAAGAAGAAGGGTTTGGTGAGTTATTACCTGGTGTTGAGGTGGTTATTTTTGATGAGGCTCATCAACTTGCTGAAACAGCAACCCATTTTAATGGTGAACGAATTGGAACACGTCAGTTTCGTGATTTATTGGATGATCTTATTAAAGAATGGCCCGCTGTAGACCTTGCTAATCAACCTTTAAAAGCTTTAAGCCATAAGGCAGACACGTTGATGGATGAGCTAGTAAGTAGTTTAGCGGAAGTTGATGACCGATTTAGTTGGGAGGAAATAAAGCATAACAAATCCTTTATGCGTGTTTGGGTTGATTGGTTGACATTAAAAGACGAAGTCATGGGGTGCTTCAGCGAATTATCGCTCGCTGAATTTCCTGGACTTGCGCGCTGCAAAGAACGATTAATGGAGTTTGCCAGAGTTTTATTGTTTTTTACTCAAGAAAATAATCAAAAAATACGTTGGCTAGAGCGCTTTAAACATACTTTAGTTTTTCATGTTACTCCGTATGATGTTGCTGAAACGTTCAGTAGTTTACTCAAGCGCCAGCAGTGTACTTATATTTTTACTTCTGCAACCTTAACCATTGCAGATTCTTTTGACTGTTTCTGTAAGCCATTAGGATTGCATGAGGCAAAAACTTTATTATTGCCCAGTCCTTTTGATTATCGACAACAAGCCTTGCTGTATCTGCCTAGAGGTTTACCCGATCCCAAAGATTCTACTTATTATGAATTATTAGTATCTCGAGCTATTCCTTTAATTGAAGCTTTAGGGGGGCGTTGCTTTTTCCTATTTACTAGCCATAAAGCGTTAAAACAAGTTGCTCAAATGATGGGCAGTATTTTAAACTATCCATTATTGATTCAGGGAACTGAGGCCAAACCCATTTTGCTTGAGCGTTTTAGGCAACTAGGCAATGCTGTTTTATTGGGGACCGCAACATTTTGGGAGGGGGTGGATGTTAAAGGGGAGGCTCTTTCTTGTGTTATTATTGATAAATTGCCTTTTTCCAGCCCAGTTGACCCTGTAATTCGCGGTAGAATGGCTTATTTAAAAGAAAAAGGTTTATCGGGTTTTGATGAGTTATCTTTACCTGGGGCAGTGATCTCTTTGAAGCAAGGAGTAGGGCGTTTAATTCGGGATAATACGGATAAAGGGGTTTTAATGATTGCCGATCCCCGTCTAACCAGTCGAGATTATGGTGGACGTATCCTGGCAAGCTTGCCTCAGTTACCGAAAACTCGTGATGAACACAGAGTGCTTCAATTTATCAGAGAATTAGAGCTGGATTATGAAACTGTTAGCGATTGATACATCTACAGAAATAGCCAGTTTGGCTTTGCTTACTGGAGAAGAGTTACTTTGTGAGGAACAAAGTAATCAAAAAACACATGCTCAATTTATTTTACCTATGATCGATAAGCTGATGGTAAATGCTGGTTTACAAATGAGTCAACTGGATGCCATAGTATTTGGTCGTGGACCAGGTAGTTTTACCGGTTTGCGAATTGCGTGCAGTATTGCAAAAGGTCTTGCCTATGCCAATGACTTGTCTTTAATTCCGGTGAGCGGCCTTGTTGCTGTTGCTTGGTCAGTCCGCCAGCAGATGCAGAAGAATAACCTGCCTGTATTAGCTGTATTGGATGCGCGAATGCATGAGATGTATTGGGCCTATTTTGCTGAGCATCAATGGACAGCAGAGGAATACGTCACTCCAGTACATAAACTCAGCCTTCCTGAAAAGCAATCAGTAATTCTTGCAGGAGTAGGGATAGACTCATATTGGGATGATGTTACTCCAGAAGTTAAATCACAAATAAGTGATAAATTAACAGTATATCCTTCTGCAGCAGCTATGATTCAGTTTGCTCGGTTTTCTGCGCAAAAGCCTATCGTAGCTGCCCAAGCACAACCTGTATATGTACGAAATAAAGTGACTTAGGATTATAGGAGAATTTTGTGGATAAAAAACTATTGGAAATATTAGTATGCCCTTTATGTAAAGGGAAGTTATTGATAAAAAAACAAGAACTTATTTGTAAATTTGACCGATTGGCATTTCCTATTCAGGATGATATTCCTGTGATGTTGGAACATGAGGCTCGAGTGATTTCATTAGAGGAAAAGGATAAGCTGTAACAATCGTATTGCAGCCTGGGTAAAAGCAGCGAAACCCAGGAATTACCGCATCGCTATACCTTTACCCAAGTAACAGATTATGATCTTGTAATGTATTTTTTACGCCAATACAGTAAAAATGCAGGGATCATCATGATTGCAATTCCTATAGAGAAAACCAGACGGAAGTGCGCGGCGCTGCCAAAATTCATAAACTCAACAGGTGGGATGAAGCCTACAATTAAAGTCATAGTACATCCGAATAAGCCCAAAATACAGGTCATATAGTAGCCGGTTTTTTTCCCTGGTATAGCAAAAGGTCTCTTAAGATGCGCATATTTTCCTTTTAATTTCCAGGCTGCAATAAACATCAAAACATACATCATGATGTAGAGTTCTGTACTTAAAGCAGTAAATAACCAGTATATGGCATTAACGCTGGGAAACAAGAGAAAACCACTACACAAAAAAGTAACCAAAATTGCTTGCGTGATTAAAATTCGCGAAGCCACTCCATGTTTGTTCAACTGGCACATGGATTTTGGTAGGAAGTTATGGTTAGCAGCCATGAGCAAGCCTTTTGCAGGTGAGATAATCCAATTAATCATGCTGCCTAAACTTCCTAACAGGAGTAATGCAATAAGAAAAGGCAAGAGCCATTCCAGGTTATATGCTTGGAAAAAGTTATTAAAAGCTTGAAGTACGCCGTCAATTAGACTGATTTTCTCTTTTGGAAGAACAAAAGCAATAGCCAAAGAACCAAAAATCATTGTGGTTAAAATAAGCAGCACAGAAAAAAACATCGCACGAGGAAAATTGACTTGGGGGTTATGTACATTCCGAACATGTACTGCTGCGAGCTCCATCCCTAGGAACGAAGTCATTATTGCGGTGAGTGATACCCAGGATTGGCTGTCTTTCCAGTGTGGCAGTAAATGTGACAGGCTTAAATTAATTGCTATAGGGTTTCCTTTAATGACCCAAATCAGTGCAAGAATAATGATAAATCCCATAGGAAGTATCATTCCCAATATGGCGCAAAGACCTGCAAAATGTGCCGAGGCACGTAAACCCGATAAAGCGACTAGGGTTAAGGACCAGAATATAACCAGAATTACTGTAATTAAATAGTACTTATTTTGAGCGAGTTCGGGGTTGATTAAATAAGCTAACACTCCAGCAATAAAGGATAAAATAGTTGGATACCAGACCAAGGTATTGATCCATTGCAGCCAAATAGTAAAAAAGGCTAAATTTTCACCATATGCATGTTTGACCCAACTATAAATTCCACCTTCCTCGTCAGACCAGGTCGACGATAATTCTGCTGATACTAAAGCTACAGGAATTAAAAAAACAATTGCGGAAAAGATAAAGAAAAAAATTAATGAAGAGCCGAATAGAGCGGTTCCCGGTAAATTCCTAATGCTGTCAATTGCACCTGTAATTAATAAAACTAAGGCGAGTACGGATATTTTTTCAGAAGACCAATTGTTCATTAATTAAATAGACTTATTAAAAATGCCAGGCATTATATAGGAAGTTGGCGATGGACGTTACTGTTTATTTTATCACATAGTGTTAACTTTGTTACGTTTATGTAAAAAAATTACTAGGAAACACGAATATATATTCAGCTTACACACGGTAACCAATTTTTTCCCGCATTATTAGTGAACGATTTTGGGGGGCTTTGGATTAATTCCAGAGCTATTTGTCATGTAAATCAGATTGTTTTATTTGTTTCGGATTCGTAAAGAAAAATTTTCTTTTTTTCTCCTATGATTGAGGTAGAAAATCTTTTTTACGAACTTTAATACAATATCGAATTTGAGAAAAATTTCTATTCTTAATTGATAATCAGATTTACCTAGCTGATACAAAGTTATGTCTCTTTTTTTTCTTTATTAAAACCCCCTTTACAAACAGGAGATTGCAAAACAGTTTTGCTCTTATCTTCCCACTCGTCTGGAGTAAATAAATGCATGCTTAAGGCATGTAATCCAAGTTCAAATTCTTCTATGAGCAATTGATTTAACAATCGATGTCGCGCAACTCGCGATAAATCAATAAATCGTGACGAGACCACAGTGATTTTGAAATGTGTTTGCGCACCTTCAGGGACATGATGATTAGATGATTCATCTTCGACATTTAAAAATGTAGGAACTAATTCCTGATTTATCACTTCTTCAATACGATTTTTACGTGACATATTAAACTCTTATTCATTTAAAATTCATAATAAAAAAGCCGCCCTTGAAGCGGCTTTTAAGAAAGATATAATTATATTCTGCAGTTTGCAGGGACGTATCGGTTGTTCGCAGCATTATTTACGGCACAAACCCAGGTAATTGGGTCAGTTGGTGGAGTTCCAGCAACAAGGGCGGCTCCGTTAGCTTGTGGCGTTAAAGTAAGAACTACGTTTTGTGCAAGCGCTGTATAAGTAATTGTGATTACACCCGTAGCAGCAGTAACAACAACACTTTGCACATTAGGTGTAGGGTTTGCAAAACTCCAGCCCTGACTTAAGTCAGCGTTACCTGTTGTTGCATTTTCAGAGACAGTTGTTTTTGCTGAAGAAGCAACACTTAACCCTTCTGTAACGCGAGCTCTGACGACGTAATCCTGATATGCCGGGATAGCAATTGCGGCAAGAATACCAACTATTGCTACCACTATCATTAATTCAATTAAAGTAAAACCTTTTTCTTTCATTATCTGCTCCTAATAATTGGTACAACAATAAATAGACAAATAGAATGTCATTTATCAAAAAGTTACAACTCAAATTAGGCTAGAACAACGATACAACCTGCCATGGTAAGAAAAGGTCCTGAAGTCCATTTTCTTTCCCTTATATTATTGTAGCAGATGAATAGACGGGTTGCCTAACGTGTAAGGCGGACTAACTTGAATATTTAATCAGACAATTTTTTATTCTTTTCAAAAGGTCTGATTTCTTTTATCACAATGGAACTGTTTGAAGAAATTCCCGATGCTGTAACTGGGTGTAGCGCAGCGGAACCGGGGATTCTGGATATGATAAAAACCTCTTAATCCTGGGTTCTGCTGCGCTGCACCTAAGTTACAGTTGTGATAGTACTTTAGGAACAAGTTGATTTTTTAAACGAACATAATCAGGCAATCCATTCACATAGTCAGGGTAAGCTTCGCCTTGAATCAAGGGTAATAAATACTGCTTACAGGCAGCAGTAATGCCCATTCCATCCGCAGCAATGTATTCCTTAGGCATGGCTTTTTCCTGATTGGCAACATCGGCTAATGGGACATGTCCAATAGACCATTGATAAGGTTCATCTTGTTCGCGAATGATAATAGGCATGATGGCATTATGACCTTTCATCGCATATTCTACGGCAGCCTTACCCAAAGCATAAGCTTGATCCAAATCTACTCTTGAGGCGATATGACGAGCGGCGCGTTGTAAATAATCTGCGACTGCCCAATGGTATTTATAATTCAGTTCCGTTTTGATTAACTGTGCAATAATTGGCGCAACACCACCTAATTGGGCATGGCCAAATGCATCACGAATCCCTGCTTCACTTAAAAATTTACCTTCTGTAGTGCGAATACCCTCTGAAACTACGACAACACAATAACCATAAGTTTTAACACATTCATCAACTTTACTCAGAAACTTTGTTTGTTGAAAAGGAACTTCGGGTAATAAAATAATATGTGGTGGCTCATCCGCTTGTTGACTGGCTAAGCCGCTTGCTGCTGCAATCCACCCTGCATGACGTCCCATTACCTCAAGGATAAAGACTTTTGTCGATGATGCAGCCATAGAAGCAACATCAAAACCTGCTTCTTTGGTGGAAATAGCTATATATTTAGCCACGGAACCGAATCCTGGGCAGGCATCTGTAAAAGGCAGATCATTATCGACTGTCTTGGGTATTCCAATACACGTAATTGGGTAACCCATTTTAGCCCCTAATTGCGATATTTTATGTGCTGTATCCTGAGAATCCCCACCGCCATTATAGAAAAAATAACCTATATTATGTGCTTTAAACACCTCAATCAGACGCTCATATTCATCACCATCATTTTTGAGTTTGTAGCGGCATGAACCAAAGGCACCAGAAGGGGTTTGTAGTAATTTGGCAATATCTGCATCACTTTCAAGCGATGTATCAATAAGTTCTTCATTTAAAGCGCCGATAATTCCATTTTTGGCTGCATATACTTTGCCAATATATTGCGGATATAACTTAGCGGTTTGAATCACAGCACACGCTGAAGCATTAATTACAGCCGTTACGCCGCCTGATTGAGCATATATTGCATTTTTTATAGTCATTCTTTCTCCTAGTTAGGTTACTGCTCATCTTTATCATTTTTGTGGAAGTTGCAAGAATAGGAATAGGGACTGTCTATTTCTACCTTGGATAAACTGTCCTGATTTCTTGCATTCCGATGCTCACATACTGCAAGGATGCTGCGCTTTGGTACTGGAAAATCAGGCCATTTTGGCTCAAGCTAACGAAATGCAAACAGTCCTAGTTAACTCTGATTTTCTGATTTTCGTACTCATTAATTACTGCATCAATACTTTGAATTAACTCTGCAAAAGGGGTGGCTAATTCTTCAATTGAAGCAGCATGTACCGCCAGTTTTTCTACATGAACTACTTTTTTCTGTAACGTGGGTACTCCGGAAAAACAGCATGCCCCGTGAAGTTTATGTGCTGCTTCTCCTAATTTTTTAATGTTTTTATCATGCATTAACTGGATGAATTCTTCACGATTTTTATGGAGCTCTTCAACAAATCGTGCAAGGAATTCTTCCGCAAGCACTTGATTTCCTGATACTTTTTGTACACATAATTGCCAGTCGATTGCCGCATGTTTTGATTTATCTGCAATACGAAGAATTTGTGTAAGTAATTGTTTTTCATCTATAGGCTTTTGTAAGCAATAGTCAACACCTGCTTTTTTCAGATCAATACTATTTACATCACTGCCATTCGCGCTAATCAAAACTATAGGGGTATGACGGTTAAGTTGCGATTTTTGACGAATGAGTCGAGCTGCTTCTAAACCATTTATTTTCGGCATTTGTAAGTCAAGTAAAATCAAGTCATATTTTTTGTCATTGCATGCAGATACAGCCATCTCACCATCATCAACTGAAGTCATGTTTGCGTGGGTGCCTAATAAAGAGTTCAAAAGCATTTTATTAACGGGGTTGTCTTCGGCAATAAGCAAATCTGGATGCATAAAACGTAATTGTTCCCTTAAGCTATCCAATTCATGATTGACTGGCTTTTCAATATTTTCTAGGCTAGTAAGTGATTCAATAACGTCTTGGAGTTTCTGAATACTAATTGGTTTATATAAAAAGCCTTGACCACCAAGCGCGGTGTAATCATTAATAAGCCATTTGGAAATCAATACATAAGGAAAGTAATTATGCTCTGAGATAATTTTAGCGATTTTTTGCTCGTAGCCTTTATTAATATTGAGAAAAGCAATTTTACAGTCTTTATTATTCTCCAGGGCTTTTTCAAGGTGGTTCAACGAATTTACAGGGACGCATTGTATTCCCCAATAGCCTAAGCCATTACACAGAGCTTCCAAGTGCAGGGAATTATCGTCAAAGCACAGCATTTTGTAATGGGCAAAGGGGTGTATTTGGTTTTTTTCTATTTCATAAGCAACCAGCTTTTCGACTTTGACATGGGCAGTAAAGCTAGAGCCTTTATTGAGTTCACTTGTAAATGTAATCCGACCATGCATTTCTTCACAGAGTTTTTTGCAAATAACTAAACCAAGGCCTGAACCGCCATAACGTCGCGTAATGCTTGTATCCGCTTGGTTAAATGCCGTAAACAATTTACTTTGATCTTCGGGAGAAATACCCAGACCGGTATCTGTAATTGTGATGCATAAAGTATAATCTCTATCTGTTTCCTGTTCTACTTTGGTGCGAACCAACACATAACCATGATCTGTAAATTTAACGGCGTTGGTTACCAAGTTGGTGATAAATTGTTTTATTCTGAAGGGATCTCCCAAAATAATTTTGGGTACATTAATGTCGGTTATGGGGATTAAATCAATTCCTTTTTTATGTGCATTCGGTGCCGCGAGTGTAAGGACTTCATCAATGCAATGACGAATATTTAATGGGATGCAATCCAGATGAAGTTTTCCAGCATCGATTTTGGAAAAATCGAGAATGTCGTTAATTATTCCTAATAAATCTTGTGCAGAAGTTTTTATCGTTTTTACATAATCCAATTGCAATGGATCAAGTTTGCTTTCCAGTAAAACATTAGTGAAACCAATTACTCCGTTCATTGGTGTGCGGATTTCATGACTCATATTGGCAATAAATTCTGATTTTTGCCGACTTTTTTCTTCTATTTTTTTCTTCTCGAGTGATAGTTCGATATTTTTTTCTTCTAACAGCTCAAGACTTTGCTGCAAATCTTCGGTGGCTACTTCAATATGTTGATTTAAATCACGAACTGTCTCGAGGTATTTTTTTTGTAAATGGGCACAACCTTGCTCAATAGTACCTAGTTCACCGGGACTGGTTGTTTTTATTTCCGTTTCGAATTCATTTCGCAAAATTTGTTTCATACTTCTACGTAAACGAGAAATAGGTAAATAAATCTTCTTGGACAGAAAATAGTGAATGGTTAATCCCATAAGCAAGCCAAATAGGGTAATAAAAATCGTTACTATGAGCATTTGATAGCGCTTTATAATCATCGAGCGCGTATCAATATCAATGGATAACCAACCTAAAATATCATCTGCACGAGTAGCCATAGGACTCAGTAGGTTCTGGAAGGATGAATTGGAGTAAAGATTAAATTTAGGAATGGTAACTGGTGCGATGAAATTAATAGTGAAAGGATTAATTTGCTTACTTTCAATGTAATCCCCTGTAAATTTAGGTGGATTAAATGGCTTATTCAGCGAGTGTTTCCCACCACGATAGGCTAGCAATTGCCCATCACTACTGTAAAAGGCTAGAGCTATTACTTCCGGGTTAATTGTAGAAGCATTAATTAAACCTTGCAAAGTACGATCATCGCGTCGGAGCATGGCGTATTGAGCGGCAGGAAGCAATTGACGGATATAAGCTTCTCCCAAACGCGACATATGTTGTTTTAAGTCATTACCAAATAGTCCATTATAAAAAATAGCGAGAAGCAGGGCGACTAAAAAGGCTGGGATTAGGGTAGTAATTCTCAGTTGATACTTAATACCAATGCTTTTCAAAATAACTCACCAAGTAGTTCGGGTAATACTTTTATTTTAGCCTGTGTGCAGCGCTGTGTAACCTGGTATGATTTGTACAATAAACATCTCCGGAAACTCTATTCCAGTCGAGAATTGCTTCGTCGCTCCAGTACTTGAATCCTCATATCCCTGGGCATTCTCTCTGGTTCTACGCTCCGGACCTCCTCGCACTTCGCTTTCTGTAGCGAGTATCTGAAGAAGTCTAAATATTCAAATGTCTTGCTTCACCCTGGCTGCAAAGTCAGTTATTATAGCCCGATTATTTTATTCCTTACAATGTGGAAGAGATTATGACAGTTAGAACCCGATTTGCACCAAGCCCAACTGGTTTTTTACATGTGGGTGGAGTGAGAACTGCTTTATTTTCATGGCTTTATGCAAAACGCCATCATGGCGAATTTATATTACGCATAGAGGACACTGATCAGGAACGTTCCACCAAAGAATCGGTACGAGCTATTCTGGATGGCATGGCGTGGCTAGGCATGGATTATGACGAAGGTCCATTTTATCAAACCGAGCGTTACGAGCGATACAAGCAAGTGGCACAGCAATTTTTAGATGAGGGTAAGGCTTATCGGTGTGAATGCAGTAAAGGACGTCTGGAGTCTTTGCGCGCAGAACAATTAGCTGCTAAAGAAAAACCTCGGTATGACGGTTACTGCCGAGATAAAAATCTGCCTTTATCCGATAAACCTTTTGTAATTCGTTTTAAGAATCCTGAACAAGGAACTGTAACATTTCACGATGAAGTATATGGAGAAATTCATGTGGCAAATAGCGAGCTGGATGATTTGATTCTAGTACGCTCCGATGGTCATCCAACCTATAATTTTGCTGTGGTTATCGATGATATAGATATGAAAATCACGCATGTAATTCGCGGTGATGATCACATTAATAATACACCAAGACAAATTAATCTGTTTCAGGCACTTAAGGCTTCCATTCCCGTATTTGCTCATCTACCTATGATCTTAGGAGAAGATGGTAAGCGTTTGTCAAAAAGACACGGTGCAGTGAGTGTGTTGCAATTTAAAGAGTTGGGCGTTCTACCGCACGCTTTGTTGAACTATTTGGTACGCTTAGGCTGGTCTTATGGCGATCAAGAGATCTTTAGCATCAATGAGATGATTGAATACTTTGATTTAAGGAATGTAAGTCGGGGAGTTTCGAGTTTTAACTATGAGAAATTGTATTGGTTAAATCAACATTATCAAAAAAATGATCCAGTCGAGGCGGTGGCTGAAGCCTTGCGTTGGCACTTTGAAGAAGCTGGCATTGATCTCTCCAAAGGACCTAAGTTAACTGATTTAGTTGCCATTCAAGCGGAGCGATGTAAAACTTTGACTGAAATGTGTCAAATGAGTCTGTACTTTTTTACTGATTCGATTGAGTACGATGAAGCTGCGGTAAAAAAACATTTGCGTCCCGTTATTTTAGAGCCATTGACCGCGCTTTATGAACGTTTGCAAACGGTAAAATCCTGGGAAAAAGATCATTTACAAGAATGCATTAATGATATCAGTGCGCAATTTGATATTAATATGGGAAAAATAGCACAACCGTTACGAGTTGCAGTAACAGGTTCTGGGATGTCGCCGTCTATCGATATGACATTGACTTTATTGGGAAGGGAAAGGGTGTTAACTCGCCTTCAAAATGCCTTGGAACAATTAAAAATCAGAGCCCAAGCAAGTAATTGATGAATACCCTCAAGACTGTAGGTGATGCATGTGTCGCCTGCAGACTCTATAAGTCCGAAATGTATCATGTACTGTTGGACCGACAAAAATTTTTATGAAATGAAGGATGATACATTATGAAATTAAAATCACGATTCTTGGGATTTGCCTTAAGTGCTTTTTTGGCGTCACCCATACTTTATGCCGGTTTTGATACTTCTTCCGAACTCACGAATCAATTGCAAAAAGAGATTGATTCCTATTATAAAAAGTACAGTAAAAAAGAAAAATTTACTGCGATTGCTGCTTCTGTCTTGATTCCTCAGAATCAAGGAAATTATAAAAAAGAAATCAAAACGGTTGTGCACGGCACTATGGGTTATCCTCCTTTATCCCAACTTATTACCTCTAATAATTTGTTTGACATTGGCAGTATTACCAAATCTTTTACTGCATTAATTCTTTTGCAATTACAGACCGAAGATAAATTGACACTAGATGATCGTTTGGGTAAATGGTTGCCACAATATCCCAATTGGAAAAATATTACTTTAAGACAATTATTAAATATGACAAGTGGTATACCGAATTATTCTGAAGATGATGAGTTTTCCAAAGAAATGGAGTCAAATTTAGATAAAGTTTGGACTGATGAGGAGCTGCTTAAATACGCTCACCCTGAAAAGCCACTCAAAAAGAAAAAAGGGAATCTTTTTGAATACTCTAATTCCAATTATATTCTTGCTGCTTTGGTAATAGAAAAAGTGACCAATGATACTTTTGCAAATCAATTAAAATTGCGAATAATTAATTCAAAAAATGGATTGAATAATTCATTTTATCTTGCCGGACCCGATGGTCAATCAGTAGGAAAAGCGATCGAAAATCGCAGGGTACATGGATATTTATATGATGAGAAAAAAAATAAATTAATTGATACACTCACCAATGACTTATCCTGGGGCGCTGCTGCTGGTGCAATTGTAGCTACACCCGAAGATGTAGTACATTGGGTGCAATTGCTCTATCGCGGAACTTTAATTAAACCCATTTTTAGGGAGCAAATTTTAGCTGAATTAGAATCTGTTGTATCTATGAAAACAGGGCAGCCGATTCCTAAAGTGACTGAAGATGATCCTTATGGATTTGGATTGGGTGTAGGGTATCTTTATGATAACGATCTTAAACAAAGTTTTTGGGTATACAAAGGAAGCACCTTAGGCTTCCGTGTGATGTATTTTTGGCAACCTTGCAATAATGTTACTACAGTGGTTGCTTTAAATAGCAAAGGAGGGGAAGGAAATCCGGATTCTAAATTAGGCGATGAGATCATGGAAGCAAACCGAAATTTATACAAAGTCATTTTGAAAAATTATCCTGAGTTACAGTGTATCTCGTGAGTTTTACCCTTTGCTCTTCTCCCATTTCGTATGGGGGAAGCAAGTGAAACTTTAAAATGCCCTGAGTGTGCTAAATTCAATCAGATTGTGGCATGAATACTTAAATGCTATGATTCGTCATCCGGTATTTTTAAAAGTTTATATATGCCAAGTACTCCCCCTCCAAAATATCTGATAATTAATAAAAAAACGGATCATTTTTTTATTTCAATTAATAAGCAAGGGCCACATTCTTTTCTAATGCTTGGAATTTACGACCAAAATAAAGTTCGAAATTTGTTGTGCCGTGTAGGCAAGTTTGGCGAGGGTGTTGAAAATCCCAACTTTCTTTTCAACTTGAAGTTCGTTTGTAATTCTCTGTTTTTTGTTAATGGTGCCTATCTAGAAGATGAGAGGATTAGTCGTGATAATAAAGATGAACGTTCTATCACTTATCAAGCCTATGATATTACTTATGAGCAATATTTGGAATTTGTGGGGATATTAGAATCATTGCAAGAATCGGATAATACATTTACATGTTATAAGCCTTGTATCAAAAAAGATCCTGATTTAACGAACATTGATGAGGTCAGATTCATACTTAGCAATAGAAAAAAATTACCATCAGTTAATGCAGATAAGATAAAAGCACATCTAAGTGAATTGAATATTAGTAATACGTGCAGACATTCAGCAATAGAACTTGTTGAAGCAATTCAGCATGCTCCTGTCCCTTCTTCGGTTTCTTCTTCTTTTTTGGTAAATCTACCGTATGAAACGGTATTGGAATATGGCAGCCCGAGTGAGAGCATTCCGTTTTATGTGCTTCCACCTCCACCAGCAGCTTTTCATGAATCGGATAAGTTGAAAGAAAAGATAATTATCAAGTTATATTCGCGAATGGAAAATATGCTACTTCTTCAGCCTAATTCTCAGGATACTCAGAATAAATTTTTGAAATTGAAAGAATTGTATTTGAATATTGTTGGGCCAGAGAAGGATTTAACTCTCGATGAATTACTAAGAAGCATCCACACCTGGAAAGAGGATAAGGATAATAAGAAAGTATTAAACGTTTTAAGAAAAGAATATTTCTGGGACTCGCTCTCTTTCATTAAAAGACAATCGGCTACTATGAGTTTACTTGCAGAAGTGGAAGATGATCTTGCGACGGAAATCACGAATAGAAAACTAAGCTAGATAAGCTAATTTTAGTAGTGTTCAAGTGTGTACAAAAAGCATATTATAAGTAGTTTTCTGAGTTTTTCTAAATATACCTTAACTATGAATCTAGGGAGTGAATATGAAGCTTTATTACACCAAATCAGCGTGTTCATTAGCTGTACGTATTGTTCTTAATGAGTTAGGGCTTGATTTTCAAGATGAAGAAGTCGATTTGAAAGCAAAAAAAACCCGTTCAGACGAAAATTATTTATCGATTAATCCTAAAGGGGCAGTCCCAGCGCTTCAGCTTGATAATGGGGATGTCCTGACCGAAAATCAGGTTATTTTGCAATATTTAGCAGATATCACGCCAGGTCAAAAGCTTTTGCCGCCAGTAGGTGAGTTAAGAAGGTACCATACTCTGGAATGGCTCAATTACGTTGCCACTGAATTACATAAAACAGTAAGCATGTTTTTCAATCCTAATCTTAATGAGGAAACAAAAAGCATTTTTATATCGGTAATTAGTGCTCGATTGAATTATGTTAATGAGCATCTTGCGAATAGACCCTATTTGATGGGTAAGGACTTTAGTCTGCCCGATGCGTATTTGTTTGTCATATTAAGATGGACCTATTATTTTAAAATGGATCTTTCAGCCTATAAACATTTAGAACAATTTATGAATCTTGCTGCAGAGCGTCCGGCTATTGTGACATCGTTGCAGCAAGAAAAATTATAATAAGCACTTATTTCCTTTATTAAAAACGTTCGTATTTAATACATACACATGCATTTTAAATTCGAGCGTTCCCAGAATTTTTTGCTCCGGGATGAGGTAATTACAACTGTAATTATTTGGGAGGCAAATTATGCCTATAAAAGCAACTTTTCAAGGTGGAATAGATCTTAATTTTTCTCCACAACGTGAATTTGAATCAATTGAGGGCGTAGATCCGGAGAAGCAGGCCCCCATTATTGCTCGCAATGCAGTACGGCTTTTAATGATGGGATGGACTGAACAATGGACTGAGTTTTTAACTGCTAAAGTAGCCAATGCAATCTTTGTACAACGTGATCATGAATTATTAAGAGAATTACGTTTCGCTTTTCAACAAGGTTTTTTAGATCTTTTTGAACAATTGAAAGAGAAAAAATTAACCGATGCGCAACAAGAACAAGTTAATCTTTACTTGAGTAACTGTTTGACGTTACTTCCTTACAGTGATTTAACTCCTTATGAATCCATCAAAATCCCTCAATGCATCGATGGACATTGGGAACAGGTCGAATATCAGGTGAAGCCCATTGAATTAACAGAAAGATCAGGATGGAAGCGCTATTTTATCCATGATAAAGATCGTGTTTTTGCTTATGGACTTGAGCCAATTTTTAATAAGAAAGCAGAGTCACATTTAATTTTTATGGGGACAACCTATCCTGCTGGACAAGGTTTTTTACCGCAAATTAATACTGATTCTAAGGGGTTTGCAACAGTAGGCGAGTCTCTTTATTTAATGGGACGAAAAAGAATTCATGAATGGTTAAGCACACAGAAGAATAAAATACATGTATGCGGAGTAAGCCTGGGCGGATCGTTAAGCTTATTACTCGCTATGGATAAAGGGAGGTATAAACTTTCACGTGTGGATGCATTAAATCCTGCTGGACTTCATGATGCTTGGTTTAAAAGAAAACATGATCATTGGGATGAATTGACTGAGAAACCAGAAGTTGTGGTGCAAAAACAAGGGAATGACCCCGTGTCGGCTTTTGGGATTTGGAAGGATGATTGGTATATTATTCAAGTAACCCCACCTAAAGAAAAACAAGGACCTAATAGTTTTTGTGATCATTTTTTAAATTATGCTGGTTTTGCAGAAACGATCTTTACTTACATTGAGGCTGAACTGGATAATGCCAAACGAAAAGCACGTAATTTTTGGCTCTATACCTTGGGTAGGAGCCTAATTTATAACCTTTTTTTACTGCCGTATACCTACGCAGTCCGGCCTTGCATGTATTTTCTTATAAAAAATTGGATGATTTCTGTACCCATATTGGAAATTTTTGTTGGTGCATGTATTGCATTTGTTGGTATCTTACCGGCAATTGCTTTTCTGAGCATTGGTGGGGGTTTATTTGCCAGTGCTCTTGTATTCTCTTACTGGTTTTCCGATAAAAAAAGGTCACAAACTTCTTCTGTCCAGGATGAACGTGCAGAAACAGAAGACCTTGCACAAATGCATAATCCTTTACTTTCTCGAAATCCAACTATGGATATTTATAATGATGATAATGCGGTACCTATTGATTTAACGTATCAACAAATACATACCTATTATCATGTAATGCGATGTCTTGTAAAAGAAAAACACTTTCTGCCGGATCCAGAAAAGAAATGCAAGCATGTTGATGCGACGCTTACAAAAAAAATACTGCTCGAAGAAAGCTCCGATTCCCAGAAGGCTAATTTTGTAATGCCTTTCAAAGTTACCCAAGCGAAAGCAGCCCATATACGGCACACTTTGACCTTAGTAGAGCAATTAGGAATTGAAAATACGAATCTAAAACCGAATTTGGAAAAATGCTATGCTGAATATTCTATGGGCAAGCACAGGTAGTTTTTTATCTTCAGGGTATATCAAAATAGATAAGTTTTGGGGTTGCTTGCAACTCTCTCTTGATCACATCTCTGCGTACCGTGGAACGTCCGCGAGGTCCAGGGTTTTTACGGTAGATTTTCTGAATCCCGCGGACTACCCCGTGAACAAGTCGTTGGGGTGGGTGGCCGCGGAGTAGAGTTAGGCTGGTTTTTAAAAACCATTAAAAACGAAAAATCAGATGGGCAGCGACTGAGTAGAGAAAAGGATAATATGCGTCTGCTGGATTAAGCTGCGATTCTCCATACCCGGCAGTAAAAGCTCCAGCAATTTCGCCCATTATTTGCTCTGTAAAATTATAATTTACTCCTACATTAAAAGTAGGTCCTGGACGCCAATTATCCACAACGATATCTTTACGATGCACACCTGCCACTCCCGCGCCGGAAAAAATTTTCATTTGGGAATGAGGAATAGGAACCATGAGTTTTCCTATCAAAGTTAGGACTTCAGTTTGAGATGTTAAAGTCTCTAAGCCATCATGATCGAAACTGAATAAACTTATAGAATCGAAATTCACATTTGCTTCAGGGAAGTGTGTGTAATTCATTTCAATTGCAAAGAAATGAGTAAATTCATATCCTGCCAAAACACCCCATACACTTCCACCTTCTTGAACCTTTATTGGTGTTGAAAGCATCAGAGCAACATTCTGATTTTCTTTAGTGGGAACTAAACCCTTCCAGGTAGTTGAGCCGAAACCACCAATTGCACCTATATAAAAAGGGTGCTGTGGTAGATTACTATCTGCCAAACAACACGATGTAGAAAGAAATAAGAATGAGAGTAAAAATAATTTTGATTTTTTATTATGCACAATAATACTCTACCAAGATTGCTTTAATCATTAGAATTTCTGTTGGGCCGAAGCCCAACTTAATCAAATTTTTTTGATTTTAATACTTTAATAAACTTATTGACAGGATTTCTGAGTGGAACTACATATTCTGCCGCGAGAATCCATCCCTCCAAGACGGTAACAATTCCAATTATCAAGACAATCTTGTTTTGTAGTGTAAGGTTGAGCCGCGCATGCTTTATCCAATGAACCATATACACTTACCATACGTGCATAAAGCATATTCATATCTTGGCACATACCAGCAGGTAAACCAGAAGAAGTACAATAGCACGTTGCAACTACCTTAAATGAGGCACAAAAATTTAAATCATTAGTAGGAACAGCATTCCCACAAGGGTTACCATATGAAAAAACAGAGAAACTAAGTAAACACATTAAACCTGTAAAAAATCCTCGTATCATTTTTAACATCCTCTATTCTATTTAGACCCGAAATTTTATCCAGGTTACTCTATCAGAAAATTAATCTTGCTGCAAAAGGCATTGGCATGAATATGTGATTTTAATTATGAGTAAACAATCCTTAATTATCAATTGGCTGTTTTGAGTTACGGAGACTATAGGAAAAGAGTTCTCCACAATTCTTATCCTGAAAGTAAAGGTTTTTAGTTAGTCCGAAGTTATTTAAAATTTCTTTATCTGCCTTAAAATAACTTAAAAGCCTTTAAATTCAATAGGGTGGATACTCTAGGGATATTCAAACTTAAGGATTAAAGCTTAGGTAGGAGTCGATCCAACCATTTGGGGAGATACCAGACCCAAGATTTAAAGAGAGCCATTGTGGCGGGTACTAAAAAGCTTCGTATTAAAAAGGCATCTACGAAAATAGCAACTGCAATGCCAAGGCCAAATGCTTTGACCATTAATACATCAGCGATCAAAAAAGCACAGCAAATCACAATGACAATCAATGCGGCACTCGTAATAATACGACTGCTTTTTTCAATACCAAAAATAATACTCTTGTTATTATCTTTGGTTAACTGATGTGCCTCTTTAATTCGAGTCAATAAAAATACCTCATAGTCCATTGAAAAACCAAAAAGAGCACAAAATATGATGACTAATAAACTAATATCGAGCATTCCTTGTGGCTGGAAATTAAGAACTTCAGAGAAATATCCTTCTTGAAATATAAAAACTAGAGCTCCATATGCGGCGCATAGGCTTAATAAAGTCATTACAATTGCTTTTAATGGCAAAAATAGAGATCTCAATAGGAGGAGGAGTATCAGATAAGAAAATACCATTATCCATAGGATGGCATAGGGTAAATAATGATAAATGCTATGAAGCACATCAATATTACTCGCAGCTACTCCAGTAACTTGTACTTTTAATCCCGAGTCTAATTTTATTTTCTGTAACTCATTAACAAGTTTCTTGGTCTCTTCGGAATCTACTGGATATTTGCTAATCACATTAATGACAGCCATACGCTTGGTGGTCGTTGTTTTAAGCAATTGTTTCACACTTGGGTCGAGAAGTTTTTTATCTAAATGATAAAGAGTGTAATATTGTCTCTTTTTTAGATCCGACTCACTGCTGATGATGCCATTGACTTCTTTGACTACCGGATTGCGCTTTAGTTTTTGGACCAAATTATATATTTTAGAAAGATTTTTACGCGACAAAATTGATGAAGACTGGGATTCGATAACCAGTATTATAGGATTTAATTGTTCAATCTGAAATTTCTTTGCATATGTATCATAGAATGCTCGATTCTCTGATTTTTCTGGAAAAATACGATAATCTGAGATACCAAACTTTGATACTAACAAAGGGTATCCCAGCACTATTAAAAAAATAAGAATGGGAAAGAAAAAGAGAGCGGGGTGACGAACTACTCGCTCTGCTAGCCAGCGCCACCAACTGGAGTGATTTTTGTTCCTAAACAGGCGTACTGAGAGCAAATTAATTTTTGATTTCAGGACGGCAAGAATTGCTGGTAAAAATATAGTTGATACTAGTACCGCGAAAAAAACAGCAGCTAAACCACCCACTGCTACTGAGAAAAGAATATTAACCGGAAATAAAAATAATGCGCTGAGGCTCACAAAAACTGCTAAACCACTAAAGAAAATTGCTTTACCTGCGGTTTCTTGAGTTGTTGCAATCGCTTCTTCAATATTTAATCCATTCTTTAATTCATCCCTAAATCGACTAATAAAAAATAATGAATAATCCAGGCAAAGGCACAGGCCGAGTAATAAGGCAATGTTGATGGTGAAAATAGAAAGAGTAAACAGATGGCCTAAAAAATAGAGGGTAGTTAGGATAATTATGGCGCATCCTCCCCCTAAAATAATGGGGAGTGTGGCTGCAATTACCGATCCAAATACAAGAATTAAAGTGATAATCGCTACTGGGGCTGCAATCATATCCGCTTTAAAAAGGTCGGTTTGTGTCTGTTTGTTCACATTTTGTACAAAAAGTGGCTCTCCGCCAATTTTCATTGTCATGCGCGAAGGTTTTTTTATTGATTCTTTAAGTTGTTTTAATAAGTCATCACTAAGCTGTTTATTGGTTTTGATGATCACCACTACATAAGCGGTATGTTTATCTTTGGAAATTTGATGTTTGTCGTCAGGGTAAATAATGTCGTGTTTAATTGGAAAATCTTTTAAATCGGATAATGATTTTTTAATTTTTTTCTTAAATTGATCCTGGGTCGCTAAAAGCTTATTGCTATGATACATAATAAGAAATTTATTTTTATCGTTATATCCCAATTTTTTATTCATATAATTTTCAGCCTGGGCACTTGATGAACTTTCATCAATAAATCCAGTTGTTTTAAAGGGATCAATAATGTGGGGTAGAAAAGGGATGCAGAGTAATATAGCAAGCAACCATAAGCCTATAATTGGCCAACGAAGCTTATTTATAAATCTTCCTAATCGATACGACAGTGCTTTTTTTTGCATTTTTATCGTCGGAACTCCAAATTCCAGGAACTCATAAAAATAATGACTCTTTAAATATATTAGTATAAATTAATCAGTATGTGTAAATTAATGAGTGAAAAGCTATTTGTGCATCAATATCAGGATTTAATAACGCTTTTTTATAATTGCTTCGGTGAAGAATTTAATACCAGACTGGTTAAGGGCAATAATGAGCCTATCTACATACCTGCTGGTGAACAGCATCCTTACAACGCTTTATATTTTGCCCACGGCTTTTTTAGCAGCGCGCTACATGAATGTTCCCATTGGCTCATTGCTGGGGAAGAGCGTAGAAAGCAAGTCGATTTTGGGTATTGGTATATGCCTGATGGACGCACCGTAGAACAACAGTCTTTGTTTCAACAAGTTGAAGTAAAACCGCAAGCAATAGAATGGATCCTTTCAAAGGCTGCTGGACATAAATTTTATATTAGTATCGACAACTTAAATGGTATGGAATCAGACACCCTTGCTTTTAAACAGGCGGTATATAAGCAGGTAGTACATTATTGTAACCATGGATTATCACAACGTGCCCAAAAATTTCGTGAGGCTTTATGTTCTTTTTATGGCAAACCAACTCTTTTAAGGATCGAGGATTTTTCTTTTGAAGAATTATAGGTTTTATGAACTTCTGAGTTGTTTATTAGTACGATCTCTGAGTACCGCGCATAAGGCGTGGTACGTAGGAAACTTTGGGGGAATCGGAACATACACGAATAATTAAACACAGGTTCCTCTGCGTTCAACCTTGGCTGCATTACTGTGATTGGAAGTTCGCATGGCACTCTTTCCTACGTACCGCGCTTTATGCACGGTATCCAGAAATTACTTTGATGTACCAGTCGCAACTGCATGAAATCCCTTTAGGATCAATGATGTAGTACCACTCCTAAAGTCCAGTCTATATTTTGTTCTGCAGGAATATAGCTCACCGGTTGATTTACTGTTAAACCATAGCCTTCTACCATCAAAGCATAATAAAAAGCGGGAAAGAGGCAATAGGATTCAATGTATTCATTGTCTGGAAATTGATCGCTGAGAATTTCCCATTGCTGATGACAAATCAGAGTATTTGCTTGTTGCAGCAAGTCTTGAATGGTCAATTGATTGTTTTGAAACTGGAACGGTTTGCTCTCTACAAGATTTGGAAAACCACCAATGGCGTACCACGAATTAATATGACTGGCAGAAAGATCAGGTTGTACTTCATTACTGACTTTGTGCATTTTAATTAAAGGGATTACTTCTTGTTCACAGGTTAATGCATCGCCCTGTCCAGAACTGCCATCAGAAAGAGGGTAACCATCTGAAAAGCAGGAAGCTGTATCCAGAAGTTGGTGAGCCATTTCATTTTGTCCAAGACCCAGGAAACTGTGAACAGATAAATTGATGTGGTGCCCGTAAAGATCCAGTTCAACTTGCGTCCCTTTATTATCCGTTTTGCTTTGTATTGGGAAAACAATTTGTACTGACGCACCACCAATATCCATGACGCCTACTGGTTCATTGGCAGATGATTTGAGTGCCCCAATATGATAGTTTACCGCAAGCCAGTCATATAAAGCTTCATCATGCCCCGTAATGGTTTTTGCTTCTACTAGTTGCCATTCAGATTTCTGATGAAACCACGTTTGTACTTCCTGATAATAAATTTTTTGTTTCGCTTGCGGCACAAGACGCATTCCTGCAGTTGCATAAAAATAAACAGGTATATGTTGAGTAGGGGCTCCTGAGAAAAGCGTTGTCAAGTATGCATCTACAGTGCTTTGATTTGCTTCAATCATTGCAAATCCAGGTTTGATCTTTTTAGACCATATTTCTGTGATACGAGAAGGTGTATTTGTTTCATCAAGATCATAAGCAAAAACATGAAGTCGTGATCCCGTACTCCCTGCATCAACAACAGCGATACATTGATGTTCAGTACAGGCAGAGTTAGCATAAATATTAGTGGCTACTGCAAAGAAGCACGAGATAAGGAGAAAAATACGAAGCATGGTTACAGTCTCAATTATAAGTTGACAAATAATACAGTATGTATCTTTTATTTGCAATATGATAGTATGCGTAAAAAATGATACACTATTCCTTATTTTTTATGTAGGTTAACTTTACCTCAAGCTTTCAGGTAGGATTAAGAACCTAACCTGCTTTTTGTTTAAGTCAGTTTTTCAGGCAGTATTATCATGATGATAAATCAAGAATATCGCGGTTCTATCTATGCTATTTTATCTGGATTTCTTTACGGGTTTATTGGCTATTTTGGTTTAAGTGCAATGAACGGCAATTTATCTGCGAGCACGATGTTGTTTTGGCGCTTTTTAATTTCCAGCATGATTATTTTAATGGTGATGTTGCCAAAAATAAAAAAAACAAACGATTCTTATAAAAATATGTTCCTTGCCTTTTTAACAGGGGCTTTTTTTTATGGCATATCAACCTGGCTTTACTTTTTAGCATCTTATTACATAGGTTCTGGACTGGCGATGGTTATCTTTTTTACCTATCCGGTACTCATTATGTTGCTCAATTATTTCTTTTACAAGCAATTGATACCCCCGGTTTATTATTTAGCCATCTTAGTGATTTTAATAGGAATGGCGCTTATGGTGGACTTTGATGCATTGTCTTTTAACCTTTGGGGTATTTTACTGGGCATTGCTTCTGCTTTTTTTTATGCGTGCTATGTAATAGGCAGTAAAAGGAATGAGCTCTCTCCAAATATGTCTACTTTTATGGTGTGTTTGGGATGTATGCTAACCAGTTTATTGGTTTCTCTTTTTAATCACTCTTTTGCCATCCCATCCACATCGGACGTTTGGTACCATTTATTTGGAATTTCTGTTATTGCAACCGTTGTTCCCATAGTTTTGATGCTGTACAGCTTAAAATACATCAGTTCAGAAAAGGCTTCTATTTTATCCGTTTTAGAGCCGGTATTTGTGGTAATTTTTGGTGTATTACTTTTAGGTGAAGAATTGAACTTTTGGGGCACGGTAGGTATTGTATTGGTATTAACAGGCGCGCTTATTACTTTATTTAGCCATAAAATCACTCTGGGCGAATTGAAGTTTCAGCTCGTGCGTAGCGAAGATGCAGGGTAACTGCTCTCATAATGTGTCAAACTGCAGCCTGGCGCTTCCGCTCAGATTGTATTTCCAAGCACGTAGGCTTGGCTGAAAAGCCCAGAAAAGAATATCGGAAGCTTATTGCTGGGCTTTTCAGCCCAGCCTACGTTTGGGTCCAGAATATTTTCCCTAATTCGAATTCTGTGAAAACAGTTACTCAATACCAACTTCCATTACAACCGCCGCAGCCACCACAATCAGTAGCACAAGTCCCGCAACAGGGATTACCACCACAGTTGCCCAGCAAGGCAGTTGAGCACACCAACATTACAGCCAGTATTATTTTTTTCATTACCTGTCCTTATTATGGTATGTATATTAACTATACTCTATGTTTTTGAATTTAACCAATTTATACGCAAGTTTTTTGTAACCGTCACGGCCATTGATGAATAACCTCCCATAGAATGTAGCCTGCATTAGCGCAGCGTAATGCGGGATAATTTGCACCTATTTTCCGTATTACGCTGCGCTAATACGGGCTACGTCGAGTCACTAAACTTTAGTCTTCTGCAATGTATAGCCATTGCAATTTCCATAAATTATAAATAAATATTTGATTTTGTGCAGTATTTAAATAAGCGACAAGGGATTGATGAGATAAGTGACGGTTATTAGCAACGTAGCTTAGCAAATCATGAGAAACTCCTGTTGCATCCCATTCACAACCATTAACGTACAACTGATATTCGAATTGTCCCTCTGAGTTTTGATAGGCAAAACGACATGTTGCATCTCTTGTCAGATCTGAGCCTGCTTTTATTTCCTTAATAAAATGTGATAAATCAATGAGCTCATTTTCTTCTAAAGGTAACGGTAACCGCATTTCTGCTTGTTGATCCAGCTGTGTCGCAAAGCATCCAAACCAGGATTTTATTATTTTCTCGTCACTGATTAATTGGTGTAACAGTTTTTGTGCAGTTTGCCAGGCAGGGCGAGTGATTTCAGAGGTATTGTGTAAATGAGACCAATCAGGGTCTTGATATAATGTTTTGAATGTTCCTTTTTCAGCTAAATAATCACCAAGGCTATCCAATAATTCTTGTCCTTGATAACTACGATAGCCGAAAGAGTAGGTCATGCAATCTTCGGAAAGTGAAATACCATAGTGGCCTACATGGGGTGGAAGATATAACATATCACCTTCTTCAAGGGTCAAACGTTCTTCGACGTCAAATTGTTCCATAATACGAAGTTCGAGATCTTTGATGTAATTCTCATTAGTGCATCTTTTAGTAGTAAGTGACCATTCCCGTCTCCCCTGAGCTTGATATAAAAAAACATCATAATTATCGTAATGAGGTCCGACGCTGCCGTGAAGCGCTGCATAGCTAATCATAATATCATCAATCCGCCATTGGGGAATGAAATCAAAATGATCAAGTAAATCATATACTTCGGGAATTAATCTATCCACGCCTTGTACGAGGACGGTCCAATGCGTTGGAGGAAGGAGATTAAAGTCATTTTCAGAAAAGGGTCCGCGCTTTAGATGCCAATAGGGTTTTTCATGGGGTGTTTCAAAGACAAGGCGACTTTCTACATCCTCTTCAAGGGCAAGTCCTGCTAATTCATCAGGGGATAATGGATTAGTGAAATCTGGAATGGCATTGCGAATCACTAGAGGTTTTTTTTGCCAATACTCACTGAGAAAGGTTTTTAAAGAAATTTGCTGAAAATTGATCATGTGTTGTTAATACTCCCAAAAAAACATCTGATTATTGTAGCCTGGGGAGCGAAGAACCCGGGATTTTGAGCCTTATTTTTCCCCGGGTTTCGCTTCGCTCCACCCACGCTACAATTAATAAACTTGAGCTGTACTTTTTAACTCGATTGCAAAATGCGTTCCAATTCGCCTTTTGCTTGCCGTGAGAAATTGATTAGGTCGCTTTCTTTTTCAAAAAAATCAAACGATTGAATTAATGTTTCTTCGTCATGCTTTTGGAATGCCGTTGCCTTTCTCTGAATGTCCTCGTGTTTGTAACCTAGGAATTTCATAATTTCCTTGGTCATACTCAAAGAGGAGTCAAATAATTCCCTAATAAAATAATCAACACCTACTCGATATAATTCATAAGCATGGCGACGGTTACGGGCACGAACAAAAATTTTCAGGTGAGGGAAATGCTGTCTCGCTAACTTGACAATCTTTAGATTTGCATCTGGATTTCCAACAGCAACTATAAGGAGTTTGGCATGTTCAGCACCAGCACTTTTTAACAAATCCAAGCGACTGGCATCTCCAAAATAGCCGACATAACCAAATTTTCTGAGTAACTCAATTTGTTCTGCATTTTTTTCCAATACTGTAATTTTTACATTTTCACCATTAAGTAAACGTCCAATAATTTGTCCAAAACGTCCATAACCTGCAAGAATAATCCCATTTCTTTCATTGATTGCGTCATATTCACGTTCAGGCAAAAAACTTATAAATTTGGGTATAATCAAACGATGATAGAGAAGGATTAAAAAGGGAGTGGCAAGCATGGATACCCCAACAACAAGAGTAAAAAAAGCTTGGTATTCAGGGCTGATTACTTTAATTTTTCCAGCATATTCAAAAAGAACAAAGGCAAATTCACTCCCTTGAGATAAAGCAAAAGCAAAACCTACGGATTGCAGCTTTCTTAAGTCAAACAAAAGTCCTAGAAAATACAAAACGGTTGCTTTAAGCGTAATTAAGGCAAACACGGAGATGAGAATCAGCATTGCTTTCTGAGAAAAAAGAGAAAAATTCATTACCATTCCCACAGAAATAAAAAATAATCCAAGCAAGATTCCTTTAAAAGGCTGAATATCTGCATCAACTGCATGTTTGTACGGAGAGTTGGCTAAGACAACGCCCGCAATAAATGCACCTAAGGCAGGAGATACTCCTATAGATTCCATTAATAAAGTCACACCAACTACCAAAGCAAGAGAAAAAGCGGTAAATACTTCACGTAAATTGGTTTTGGCAATAATTAAAAACAAATGTCTGGATAAATAGTGACCAACTACAATAACGCTCCCAATAACTCCAGCAACAAAAATAGCATACAACCATCTTGGTAGACTCATAATGAATGCAGCCTCATGGATATTAAGTTGCATGTTTCCATGATGTGCAAGTAAGGGGATAATAATTAATATTGGAATTACCGCAATATCTTGAAACAACAATACAGCAAATGAAGTTTCACCTTCTGATGTTTTGAGTAGGTTTTTTTCTTGGAGCATTTGCAATACAAGAGCTGTGGACGAAAGCGACAGAGCCATACTTACAGTCAAAGTGGGTCGCCAATCAAAACCGATCATGAGCCCAACTGCCGTTAAGATACTTGTAGTTAAGAGGACTTGTAAACCACCTAAGCCGACAATGAGTTTGCGAAGCTTCCATAACATGGCCGGTTCCAGTTCCAAACCAATGAGAAACAACATCATAACCACACCAAACTCACCAAAATTCATAATTTGTTGGGAGTTTCCTATCAGTTTGAATCCAAATGGACCAATAAGAATACCAACTATAAGATAGCCCAGGACGGATCCCAGTTTGAAACGGCTCGCAATAGGAACCATAATGCTGGCTGAAGCAAGAAAGATGAAGACATTAAGCAATAGGTTTCCGTTCATAATTTAACTCTGATTTTATTTTGCATGACAATTTTTAAATTTTTTTCCACTTCCACAAGGGCAGGGCGCATTACGTGAAACTTTTGGTTTGCTGGTTTTATTTAATTTTGCTTTATGTACCCCATCGACATAGAACCAACGACCCGTTTCCTTATGGAACTCACTTAATTCATGAATAATTTTTATTTGGTTATGCTCGGAAAAACGTGCTGCAAATTCCACAAAACCTTTATCAGGACCAGACATACTTGTGTGCATTACCTCTAAATCAATCCAGGTCACACTTTTAGCCCATTGCCCAGCTTCCATTTCATTGAAGCTTATTAACGCGTTGCCTTTCATTGTATTTTTGATGTAATCAATTTTACCCATACTGTAAGCAGTATATCTTGAGCGCATCAATTGCTCAGGAGTTTCTGGGAGTTGTTTGTTGTCGATGTATAAACCGCAACATAGTTCATATGTATTTTGTGATCCACAAGGACAAGATGACATGATATGATCCAGCTAAAAGTAAATTGGATTTTTGGATTATATGCGATATAGCATTAAAATTTTACTGAATTACACATTATTTAGGGTAAAATAATGAATTCTTATTTATTTACACAAAACATAGAGCAAATCGATCAACAAAGAAGCGTGAATTTATTGGAGGAGGGCAAGGTTTTGTTTTTCCCGGAATATTTTTTTGCTGATGTAGACCCGCTTTTGCTATCTGAAAACGTGTTGGATGGCAGTCGTAAAAATGTAAGTTACGATATTCGTAATCAAAAGTTAAGTGCCTTTAAAAAGGATATGAACAATTTGGGTTCTAAGCTTAGGCCTATGATGCATGGTTATGCAGAGTTTGCACATCAATTGATTCAAACAGTTCTACCTTCTTATGTACCCCATTTGCAATGGGGAAGAACGAGTTTCAGGCCTGCACAAATTAATGGGCGTATTTCCTCTAAACGTAAAGATGATACTCGGCTGCATGTCGATTCATTTTCCGCAAGCCCCGTACATGGCTTACGAATTTTACGCGTTTTTTGTAATATTAATCCACATAACGAACCGCGAGTTTGGAATCTTGGCGAGCCATTTACTGATGTTCTTAATCGCTTTGCACCCAAAATTGCTCCTTACAGTAAAATGAAAGCAAAAATGTTGAAATGGGTTAAAGCAACTAAAACTCTGCGCTCGCCTTATGATCATTACATGTTACATTTACATGATATGATGAAGTTAGATGATGTTTACCAGGCAAAAGTTGAAAAGATGCAAATGGATTTTCCTGCCAAGAGCACATGGATAGTTTTTACCGATCATGTATCCCATGCAGCTTTGAGCGGTCAGCATTTACTGGAACAAACGTTTTATCTTCCTGTCGATAAAATGGTAGCACCAGATTATTCACCCTTAAATCAATGGAAAAAAATTAGACCCGAGTTGAGTTCATGTCATTAGAGGTTCTATTCCTGTTGGTACCGGTAAAATGATTAAAATCGTGTACTAAGGGAGTGGCTTATTTTGTTTATAGGTAAGATAAAAGAAGTATTTTCAAGTGTGCAGATAGTGCGATTTATCTTACCTAAACAGGAATGAAAATATTTATTAAAGATGATTCCTTAAAAGCTTCTCAAGCCCTTTAGATGTTAAAGGTTTACTGAAAAAATATCCTTGAACCTCGTCACAGTGTTGTTTTTTTAAAAAATCCAATTGTTTTTGACTTTCTACACCTTCAGCAAGAACTTTAAAATTAAAACTACGAGCCATAGAAATAATCGCTTCTATAATTACCTCATCACTACGTGAAGCAGATATATTTTGTATAAAAGACTGATCTATCTTTAAACAATCAATGTGTAATCGTTTCAGATAATTGATACTGGAATTTCCTGTTCCAAAATCATCTAAAGCAATTCGTATGCCAAGTTGTTTCAGTTGATTGAGTGTGTGTACAATATCTCTATGCGTTATAACCACATTTTCCGAAATTTCAAATTCTATATATTGTGGATTTATTAAATGTTCTTTTAAAATTTTTTCTACAGTATTAATAAAATTGGGCTGTTGTAATTGACGGCTGGTGATATTAATGGCCACTCGGATATATGGCAGCCCTTTGTTATGCCAGGATTTTATTTGTTGGCACACTTCATGGATAACCCATTCGCCTATAGGTATAATTAATCCACTATCTTCTGCTAAAGGAATAAAATCCATAGGAAGTATTAATCCTTTTTCCGGATGATTCCAACGAATTAATGCCTCTACAGAGTGTAAGTCTTTCTTTGTTTCAATATTAAATTGAGGCTGATACAATAAAAAAAACTCTTTATTTTTAATGGCGTTGTGGAGCTCGGTCTCAAGTTTAAAACATTGGTTCGTATATTCTTGTAATTGAGGGTCGTAAAAAAAATACTGATTTCCTCCGCGTTCTTTAGCTTGATACATTGCTAAATCAGCATTTTTTAATAATTCTCCTGGGGCATCTCCGTCTTTAGGGTAAATACATATTCCAATAGCAGTAGTAATTATTATATCGCGATTTGCAATTTTGAATGGTTCTCTCATTGAATCTAAAATTTTACTTGCAATACTTCCAATACTTTCATTTTTTGATATATGACAAACCATGACAAATTCATCACCACCAATTCTAGCCAAGGTATCTTCTTTATGAATTAAAGTAGACCACCTATGTCCCACTAAACTCAATAATTTATCACCCACTTCATGCGACAAACTGTCATTGATTAATTTAAATCGATCCAAATCGAAATACAGAAGGGCAAATTGCTGTTTATATTTTTTCGCATAATCCATACTGGTTTGTATTCTATCGATTAATAAGGCTCGATTGGGTAGCTGGGTCAATGGATCGTGCAGAGCTTGGTATTTAAGTTGTTTCTCAAGATTTGCCTGTTCTGTAATATCACGGAAACTCCATACTCGACCAATAGTTTCCTCGTTTAGCCGGTGTGGAAGAGTATAGCATTCCAGTATGGTACCGTTCTTAAATGTTACAATCTCCCTGCTTATCTCATCAATATTCTTTCTAAGACGATTTACGGCGGTTAAATAGTCTCTGGGTTCAATGATCTGATTAAGCATATAGTATAAAAGGATGGTTCCATCGTCAGTCTCTAACATAGATTCTGGAATATTCCACATGGAAATAAATTTTGAATTACAATCAATGAGCTTGTTATGCAAATCAATAACTAAAATTCCATCAGCGGATGATTCAAATGTAGACCTTAAAAGTGATAATGATTGTTGTAGGGACTCCGTACGTTCCTCTACAGTTTTCTGTAGAATTTTCTCATGATGCTTTGAATCATTTGCTAAAATCCATTTTCTTGTTAGCGCACAGGCCAGTTGCCTTACCGCAACCACATCAAAAGGCTTTTTCAAGATAAGATAATTATCCCCCATTCCTAATTTTTTTACCGTTTCTTCCCAACTGTAATCAGAATATGCAGTGCAAATCACTACTTGTATATCAGGATCAATCTCCCACATGTGTTTGATTGTTTCAATACCATCCCAACCTGGCGGCATTCTAATATCGACAAATGCCAAAGCATAATGTATCCCTTTTGTCTGGTCTTTTAGAATTTTTTGAATGGCTTCTTTGCCTTGACATGCGGTATTAAAAATAAATTTAGGTAAAAAAAATTCAATCTCAGGACTGCTAGATTCCATAAAAGAAGATTCATCATCAAATAATTGTTTATCCAAATCATTCAATTCTGACTGAGTATTTGCAGAGGTCAAAACTTTAATAAAATCCTGATGTATCGAAGGATTATCATCAATAATCATAATATGTAATGGTATATCACTCATCAGGCCCTCTCCATATTCATTTAAAATCCTCAGTAATCGGCAAAGTTAAGGTAAATTGTGCGCCGTACCCCTTACCCTCGCTTTTGGCTAAAAGGGAGCCTCCCATTTCGCGAGCTGATAAAGCTGAACTATGCAAACCAAAGCCATGGCCATCTTTTTTTGTAGTAAATCCAAAAGCAAAAATACGCTGTAAGTTATCCGCATTAATACCCACGCCATTGTCTTCGATAATAATTTGTACTGAATTTTTTTTCGTTTTTTGCACAATCAATCTGATCTCTTTAATAGAGGAGATTGTGTCCTCCAGCACTGATTCTTTAGCATTTTGAATTAAATTAATTAATATTTGCAGCAACTTGGATTTATCGACGGTAACTAAAGGTGCTGGTTTAAACTCTTTAGTAATTTTAATACCTGTTTTTTTTGAAGAACTCATCGAAATATTTAAGGCAGTATCAATCAATTCTGGAAGATAGATTTTCTCATTCACACTGGATAACCCGCTGATCGATTTTTGCGTATTTACGATTTGACTTATGTGGTGCAAATCATTCTGTAGATTTTCAATCTCAATATTATTTTTTTCATTTTCTTCCAAGATTATTTTAGTCAGTTTGTTCAGATATTCGGGAATAAGCTTGCCTTTGGGATCCTTGGTTAAATAATCAGCTAAATCCATTTGATGTTTTTCCATCATCTCCATAATTTTCAATAATTTCTTATGACAATCTTGTTGGAAGCTATTCTTTAATAAAGTAATGGAGACATTGGAGCTGTTTAATATATTTCCAATGTTGTGCAAAATGGTGGTTGCTACCTCGGCCATGCCGGCACGACGTGCAGTCGATGATATTTGTTGATTTAATTCGTTAATTTTTTCTTCATTAATTTTACTTTTATGAATATCAATAACAATACCAGCAAGATGTTTATCGCCATCCTGGCATTGGCCAATTATACGATACCAATGGTATTTTCCATCAGGCGCTTTTACACGGACTTCACATTCATAATCAATATGAGCATTTAAAGCGCGCTCTATCTTATGAGATAACTCGAATCTATCTTGTTCATGAACTAATTCCAGAAACTCCTGCAGCGAAGGTGGTTTATTAATTGCATTTAAGTGGAAGAGATTGAATAATTCATTAGACCAGATTGTATACCCTGTATTGCCATCAAAAGACCAGTATCCTAATCCTGCGATATGCTGTGCAAACTCAAGCTTCTCATTCAAATTCATCATTTCGCGAGAAGAAATCCTCATAGAGCGTTCATGTAAATAACGCTCTTGATCTGCTTCCATATAGGCATTATTAACACGCTTGATAAAGGTCTCCCATTGCTCATCGGTTTCTGGTTTGTTATCTTGACCAATGTGTGAATGTTCAAGTTGTCGTTTTAATAATTTGTGAATTTCCATATTATCTTACTTTAATATTAAGTTTTTAGGTCTCATAAATAGTTGTAATGGTCATAGTTTGGTTATGCAGTTCGCAATTACCTACAGAAAAAGGGGATAATTCCCCATATGAGTAGAAACCTACTTGAGTTGAACCTTCCGGCAAAGCGGACATAGTCGATTCGATTTCTTCTTCTGTGCGCTCACCCAAAAGCAGTCTTCTACCCACACAACTGATATCAATAGCCAAAACAGGTCCTAATTTTTCCAAGCTGTCGCGTAGCATCAATTTATTTGCGAGTAAACTCGCTTCATTAGCACTATCAATTAATCGATCAAAATTCGCTCTCATCAATTGTGCATGCCAGCCCACCGGAATATCTCCCGCAAACACCAGAGACTGCTGTTTCTCATCAATTGCCAGAATAGTACGAACCAGTTGGACATTATCAGGTGCCTCAGGATTATTAATAGCCAATGGATAAAGCAATCCCGAGGAGGGTAGCTCAGAGGCTTTTTCACCTAAATATTCTTTATAAAGTTGTAAGGCAGGTTGATAATCAAGTTCGTACAACACATTCGATTCTGAGCGAGTAATTCGACGAACGGGACCAAAAATATCCCATCCTCCTTTAGAGGCATGACCAACATGAATATCAGAACCGTAAAATCCTACCGCAACGACGTAATTATCAAGGATTTTATCATTTAAAATGGTCCATGTTTTTTTGAAGTTACTGCCATCACCCGCTAAACCACCAGTCATTATCAGTTGGGCGGTGTTACTGGTTGAGTTTAAGCCTTTTACTAATTCAGAACCATTAACATTAAGTCCGTCAGATAGAATAAAAATGCTGTGCAGATCGTCTGATTTTAATTTTTCGGAGATTAACCTGCCTGTATTTTGGGATTCTTTGCTGTGATTTACTTCAGCTTTTGCGATTTTTAATGAGGTTTTTGCGAATTTAACTACTGCAACGGAAATACTGTGGTCAAAAAGATGATTATCTAAAATTTCACCAGCAGTAGAGCAACCAATGATTTTGGATTTTGAGTAAAAGTTCGCCAATTGAATAATTGGTTCTTGAAAATCCAGAAATTCTGGGGCAGCAAAAATAAGAACCAAGGTATGCTCTGAATCAAGATCAGGAAATTCTTTCAAGCTCCATCCTTTATTTCTAAGGAATTGAAAGGTCTTGATTTCCATATATCTCTCCTGAGTGAAACTAATTGGATCGTAGGGTGAAAAGCATTTTTTATAAGTATAGTGTTATTTTTAGGTTTTTTCTTAATCATTTTGGTATGGAATATATCTTTTGGAGGCTAGAATTATTTTTTAGCTCGATTTTTTGCTACGTATACGAAATGTAAGAGTGACCTTTTTACTTACACACGTCCATGAAAACTCAGGATTTTACCAGTACAAATACCTTCGCCTGTTTCCGAGTGCCTATTTTACAAAATGGGGAAAATGCATGGTTTTACAGTACTTAAGATGTGTTGGCGATTAGTTTGGCAGATTCTTTTGAATTATTTGACATCAGTTATTCCTCTCTTTAGTATGTGTAAAAATAAGTCGTGTTGAGAAATATATTACTATCGTTCTGAAATAAGTGTCTGCTTATAAAGACAATTTTATTATTTTGGATGGTTTTTTTATTTTGCAAAAATTAATGGAGTAAGTTTTATGGTTTATTTAATTGGCGAAAAAGAAATAAATTACATTTTTGAAGGACGAACCCTTAAAGAAATCACCCATAGAGCAATCCATACATACAAGAAGCGTCCAGGATTTTTTACTCCTTATGAAAATGGCGAGGAGTTTGTAGAAGAGCTACTTGCTCCTGTTGTATATCCTTTGGCGGGTATTGTTGTCGCCGGCTTTTCTGCATTTGCTGCAGTTGGATCAGTTGTTGTTTGTATAGGATCTTTGTTTGTAGCTGCTGGGAGTGAGTTATTCAGTGCTCCAAAACTTCGTGATAATGCGCTTCAATTTGCTGGTTATGCGTTATATTTTTCGGGTATAGCTCTTTTAACCGCTGCAATTAGCGCTCTATTGGCGATTATTAGTTTTCCTCACAGCGTGCTCTCCGTGGTTACCCGTCCAGTAGCTACGGTACTTGCTGCAGGTACAGCAGTTCCTGCGGATACTGAGACATTGGGCGATGAGATAGACACTGATACGAATCAGGATGAGTGTGTTTTCCGATGCATTTAGCGTCCCTATTTGAATTAAATTAGGGTAAAATCCAGAGAACTTTTTTGCTGATTGGTTTCTTCTCGTTCTAAATAATGCATTAACATGCTTAATTCCATTTTTACGCGTTTGATTTTTTCCCTTAATTTATTTTCTATATCTTGATAATTTTTAAGATCCAAAGTGATTGCTTCTTTTCTTTCTTGTTCCTGTGTAATGATGTTCAGCTTATGAATCTCGATTGTTGGATTAATGGTGAGAGAGCTGGAGTTGGTTTGATTGATTAGCTCTTCTATCTGTTGAATTTGCTGTTCAAATCTTTGCTTTTTCTGCAGCACGGTATGTAAATTCAAATTAAGCTCATTAAGCTGCTCATTTAATTTACTCATTAGAGTGGTTAGTGACTTATTCATTATGAAAAAAAACTTCAGTTTTCCATTCATTAAATTGAGCCTTGGATTCAATAAGAGATTGCATTTTTTTCATAGTTATCATTTAAAATACAATCCGGATTAAACCAAACTTATAAGATTAAAACAACTGGGTAATAAAAAAATGAATTAAACAGACCCAGTTTGAATTAAAAAAAGATATTAGTTTGATGGTTAATTGCTCATCCTGGGTGATGTTGCTAGAATACCCAAACAATGCGTAACTGCTGTTTTATAAAAGGTTTACTCAATGAAAGAGATCACTCTTACCGCTATCTTTGAAGGGACAATCTACAGTATTGAAGAGCGACAAACCCATTTGCATCGAGTGTTGCAAGAAGATTGTGATGGGGTCCGCATTACTTCTGCGGAGGAGATTAACCAATATCAAGATGTGACCCATTTTAAAATGGGTTTTAATGGATGTGGCATTGATTATGGTGTAAAGGGTCTTTTATTTGGGGCAGGTGTAGAAGAACAAAGTGACCAAGTTGTAGCGGTAGTTAAAAAGCTCATTCATGACGGGTATAAAGTAAAGTTAAATGGTATTGGTTTAAGCCGCGGTGGGATTGCGGCAATTTTAGCGGCGATTAAATTAGCTCATATTGATCGATTTCATTTGGAAACGAATTTGCTTCTTTTGGATCCTGTACCTGGCAATTTATTTTATATTCCCTTTCTGGATTTTTTCAAATATACATTAACGAATCGCACACTTGATTTGTCTCACTCTAAAAATTTAAATTATGTTGAGACACTCTACCCTTATCTCGAAGTAGGTGATGACACAGGAGAACGACTGGATCAGGTTCTTGCCAATTTTCATATCCCCATAAGGCCGACTTATCCAAAACATTGTCACGTTAGAGAAGAGGTTATCTTAGGAGCGCATTTAAAAGCTTTTCAAGACCTTGAAAAAGAGCAAGATACAGCCCAAATAAACTACTATGGTGTTAATGTAATTCCTGTAATCAGAAAGCTCAGTAGAGCAATTATGTATCAGTTCTTGAGTCGGGTAGGAAGCTTGGCAGAGGTGGGAGAGAATGTTGCACAAACTGAGATTATCAAGGAATTTGAGCGAGAACGAGAGAAATGGACTGGCATACTCGCTGGAGTTATTAGGAATATTATCCCCAAAAGTAGAAAATTACATTCTCAGGATGATTCTAAGATTACGGTTAAGAGTTCAGCAAAATATCTTAATAAAACGCATCGTGAACTTATAGATATGGAGTCTCAGGATCCCGAGGAACTATGCTTAAAAGTGGAGCCAGAACGAACTTATTCTGAAAAAGTAAAAACTCCCTTAACAAAAGAAGTTTTATTAAGTTTGGCTAAAGCTATCAAAGATAAAATGACTGACACGAGTAAGCAAGGGAGAAAGGGAATATTATTAAGTAATATTCAACAAGGTTTGGGCAAAGATAGGTCTTTTAGTGAAGAGCAATTGAGTTTTATACTCAGGGATATTCTCACAATTGCGTTACAACGTGACCGATACAGCTATAGTTTTTATGGGACAACAACTTCCGGATTGGCTTTAGTTAAGGCATTAAATCAACCTGAGTTTAATGCAATTCAAGAGCTCATACAATTTGAGGGTAAGCCCATTGAATACTCTGATTTAACTGCTTATGTTTTGGGTAGAAATGATTCGGCTCATTTTAATAGTCACGCTAAGGAAGCAAATCTTGATCACGTAGCGGAGCATGAACTCGGAGAAGACGGATACAGGATGTTAATTTAGATCACTGGCTTTTCTGAAGCAGCTAATCGGTTGTTTTGTTGACAAGAAATCAAAGGAAGAGAGGAAATGGAACTTCGTATCGATGAAGAAAAAAGACATATTACTATTCGTTCAAAAAATAGGTTTATTCTTTTAGTTACAGTAAGGCCATAGTCATGTTTCACTGGTTAAAGGAATGGAGGTACGAACGCATTGTACGCCATTCACTTATAACGGACGAAGAGTGGAATGAGGTGTTTCAAAATTTACCTTTGCTGCGGCGCTTGAATGAACAAGAAAAAATAAGGCTTAAGCGATTAGCTATTTTATTTCTTTATTACAAGTCATTAGAAGGAGTTGGCGAGCTGCAAATAACAACTTCCATGCAATTAAATATTGCTTTGCAGGCATGTCTTCCTATTCTGAATCTTGGATTCGATTGGTATGACGGTTGGGTTTCAGTCGTAATTTATCCTGGAGCATACTCACATGAGAGTAAGGAAATCGACGAATTTGGGGTAGAGCATTTGGGAAGATCACATTTAAGCGGAGAATCATGGCAACGCGGGCCAGTGATTATCTCCTGGGACGATGCACTACATCATGGTGGTGTGAATGGGCGGAATGTGGTGATTCATGAGTTTGCCCATAAATTGGATATGCAAAACGGTAGAGCGAATGGATTTCCACCTCTCCATAAAGGAATGTCTGCGCAGCATTGGACTGAAGTTTTTAACAGGGGATATAATGATTTGCTAAACCGTATTCAACGCGATGATTCTATTCCAATTGATCCGTATGCTATTACCTCGCCAGCTGAATTTTTTGCTGTATTTTCTGAATTATTTTTTGAAAAACCGGAAACAGTCAGAACCTATTATCCTGATATTTATGATTTACTCGTAAGGTTTTACCGTCAGGATCCACTGAAGAATGCGTAGCCTTGATGAAGCGCAGGCTACCGTAATTTACCCTAAGCGCTCAGTTCCTATCAGGGAACGGCATGGATGCATCTTGAGAAAAATATTGAGCATAGCAATTTGAAATATTACAATTACCAGCTAAAAGTATATCGTGTTTCTCTTGAACTCCATCCATCTATGATGTGTACTTCAAGCTGTTTTTCAGAGACTAGATTAAATTCAATTAATGAGCCCCAATAAGGATTATGGAATTCAAAAACCTGTTTGGTCTGTCCAGTCGTTAACTTGCAAGAAACTTGACGCGGTTCTGGGGCTCCAAGACCATCTCCATAACCCAAATCCAATTGGGTAGAGCCTTGTGAGCGCCCGGAAGAGGTTACTTCATTCAGCCAATTACACTCAATTTTAGCTGATTGAAAATGTTGATTTTTGAGTTTTAAACAACTTCTATGTATACTGGTGCACGGTTTTGCAAAACTCGTTCCAGCAAGTAAACCCATCAAAAGAAAAGTGTAAAATTTAATCATTATTATGCCTAATCAGTTTGGGTGAGGTTTTTTTATCATCATTATTAAATTGTTGTCAATGGTTTTGAACAAAACAGTCATTTATTGAAAAACCAAAAAATGAGCATAATGATGAGACTAATTAGGATGCATGTAGTAATAGGGAAATAGAAAGTAAAGTTACTTCTCTGAATTATGATATCACCTGGCAATTTACCCAAGCCGATTTTTTTGATAAACGGCCAAAATATACCGGTTATTAGTAAAATAATGCCTGTGATAATTAGAATTTTTTGGATCATATTTTTTATTCATGATTCGAAATAGATCGTATAATATTAACAAGGAAAAAAAATGAAACAACAAATTTCAATGTATGCTGCTTCCATACCCGTTTTTAAACAAATGCTTACCTCGCTCAATGCAATTTTAGAAAAAACTCAGGCTCATATTGATCATAATAAAATAAACCCTGAGACTTTCTTACAAGCAAGCCTTTTTCCGAATATGTTTCATTTCACACGCCAGGTGCAGATTGCAGCTGATTTTGCTAAAAGTGTGTCTGCTCGTTTGGCTGGGATGGAAGTCCCTGCTTTTGAAGATAATGAAAAAACTTTTTTTGAGCTGCGTGGCCGTATTGAGAAAACGCTACTCTTTCTTTCTAATATTCTTCCAGAACATGTTAACGGTAGTGAAGAGAATGAAATTATTCTTCGTCCAGGGACTTCAAAAGAGCGAAAACTTAGTGGACAAACTTATCTTGTGCATTATGGGTTACCGCAATTTTTCTTTCATGTTACTACCGCTTATGACATTTTAAGAAGTTTAGGGGTTGATATTGGTAAAGCAGATTACATGGGGACTTTTTAGTAGTAGCCCGGGTTCGCTTTGCTGAACCCGGAAATGTATTATCTACCCATGTTACAGGCTTTCTAAACTTCCTAATAGACTAAAACCCCTGTATTTAGAACTTCATGTTCCTCATGTACGACTGAAGGCTCGAGCACTTTTGCTCGGATCCCTGCTTCTTCACCAACCAAACTTGCTTCATACTGTAACAGCTCACTTGTTTTGAAGAATCTCCGTGTTTGATAGCGTGTTTTTTGGACTTCTTCTTTTTCAATTTTCTCAATAACCGGCTCAGCTTGCAAAAGTTCTTTCTCTATTCCAGCGAGGTATTGTTTTGATGTTTCATCGAGATAAGATGCAAGATCCCGTTTGATTTGAATTAGCAATTCTTCTATGAGTTCAGTTCTCTTACTATCTAATCCTACATTATGGTCACTTAATGCATCTATGCACTCCGTTTCTTCTTCTTGAATAGACGATAAAGTTTCCCTAAGTTCCACAAGTTGATTTTGAAAGGACTGGATATCTCTTTGTCGAAGAAAAATTGTACCCCTTAACTTAATTCCCTCTACATAGGTACAATCTTTTTCTTTCATACGTTTCTCTGCTGCAGTAATGATCTCTTCAGCATCTGATATTTCTTTTTGTTTGAGGCGAATTCGTTCATTAGCAGTAGTTATCCTTGCTTTAATTTTCTCAAGATCGCTTTGGATGCTTGATTGCTCATTAACAGAAGCAGCAATATTTATATTTGGTTCTTTACCCAAAATTGTCTTGAGTCGGATTTGATCCACAGGATGAAGTTTCCAACTCCAATGCTTCAGCTCATCGACATGTTCCAATTTTTGTCGAATCAGCTCTGGGAGTTCACTGCGATCAATATCCAAATTCCAATCACGTGTTAAAAGCCCTTTTAATCTAAATAATTTCTCAAATGCAGGACGTTTTCGCACAGGAAGGATTTCAATTAGCTGTACATCACCTAACTTAAGAAGACCCTCTTTATTCTCCTCAAGAGCTGATCGAACTTTCCTGAGTTCACTTCGTTCTGCCTCTACTCGGGTTAGGAAAGAGGATTGATACCCAGTAAATCCTTCTTGCAACGGTGCATCTTCAATTTGTAATTCTATGTAGGATTGCATGCCATCACTACCACTTTGAATGCGAACCTGTTTTGGATTTACTTTTAATAAGGTAGCAAATTGGTTCTGTTTTTGCGTAAATAGGCTTTCTTGTACGTCTTGATTCAGTCCATCAGCTTTATCCAATTCTTCTATAGAGCGTAAAAGTTGTTTTTTCAAGGCATTAAGTCGGCTTAAATAAGGTTGATATGCTTGATATGAGCTAAAACGTACGGTCGCTTCATATAATTCCTGTACAATATGACTTGGATTACTTTTGCTTTGGCGGCTTATTTCAAGTAGTGTTTTTTTCAAATGCTCCCACGTAGGATCATAAGTATTGAAAAAGGAAGGCGAATTATTCGTCAACACTCTACGGAATGCAGAAATTTGGTGTTCTGAAACGGCTTTATCATGACATTTTTGCCTAAAGTCAAGATCACAAGAGGGCGCATTATTTAATGAATCAATGGCATCTAATGCATCATTAATGACATTTCGAGGCGATGAGTGACTGATTGAAAACAGATACATATCTTTTAAAATGACTCTATGACGCTGAAGGGCTGCATAGAGAGTCTGAATTTTGTCTTTGTCCTGAGGCGAATTGATTAAATCCTCTGCCAAGGTATAAATATTCAAAGCAGCTTTTTTGGCAGCAGTTCGTTCAAAGAGCGCGTGGAAAGGAACTGGATTTTTATGCACCCAAGCAAATTCATTGAGTAAATGTTGAGCCAGTTTTTTCATAATTTCTTCGTTATATGCTTTTTGCAAGTCATTCAAACTTGGATCTTCAGGTAAGCCTAAGTTTCGATAAAGGGTAGAAAAAGTAAGGACCAAACCCTGCATTTTAAATTGTTCAACAAGCGAAAATTTTGTTAAATCTGTGCAATGTTCTTGGATCCAGGGTTTCATCTGAGCTAATAATTCCCCAATTTCTTTGCTGTCGGCTTTCATCAATTTTTCTTGATAAGATTGGATGATACCTTTGGCGACTTCTTGTTTTTCTTCGCCATGCAATACCTTATTTTTTTGTTCGATTAGCTTTTTAATTACTTTTATGACTATTACAGGCACATAGGAGGGGTTTTTGGATGTTCGTTCAGGGAAAAATTTTTCTATAATATTTGGATATATAGTGCAAAAATCTCCAATTAAATAAGGTAAAATTTGCTTGCTTTGTGCTAATTCTAAATTCTTTTTTTCTTGACCTGAGGGTTTTGTATACTCTAAAACTGCTCCTGCTTTGTCAGCAATCACTGTTTCAAGGTTTTGCTGCATCAGTGCTTTTATTCCAGCGGTAATGGGTTTACCTTTTTGTTGTAGTTTTGCTTGAATATTTAATTCTTGAACGAAATCTACTTGTTTTAAGAACTTAAGTCTTAGGGATTGTTCATAACTCATGTGAGTTGCTTTTTCTGCCTTGGCCACCCATTTTTCTTCTCGAGCAGACTCCCAAAGCTTGCATGCAGACCTTTTAAACTGGGTAATGCTTTCATTAAGAGAACTTTCAGATACATTGGGATCTTGTGCGCGAGCCAGTTCATTCAAAAGCATTTCACGCCATTGATAGAGCTCAAATTGTAATTGGGGATTATCAGGATAGAGCTCAAGGAGTAAACCTTCCCAAGCTTCAATTTGTTGCATGAGGACTTGCTGAGCTTCATCGATGCTCTGAGTATATATTCTGTCGACTGTTGCCTGTAATTGGATTTTTTCTCTTAATATTTCGACGGTATGTTCATTAATACGTTGCCGACTCCAAGGGAAAACATAATAAAAAAACTTATTGAATAAATCTTCAGGTGGTTTTACTTGATAAATTGGTAACCATTCACCAGGTTTTCCATTACGCGCAGTACGCCCAGGAATCTGAGTGGTCATTCTCTCTGTATCCAGATAAGTTTGCATTACAAATAAACCCTTAGGATGATCTGTCTTGATGTCTATTCCCTTTGCAAGCATTGCTGTACCTACAGTTATGGTATTGACTTGGCCTGCTTGCTTAATGATCTTATCCAGTTCAGCTGGAGTTTCCTTACCGGTAATAATCTGAATTTTAAACCCTTGTTCCTCATAGATCTTTAAACTATTACCAATTGCCTTTGCCTCACTAAAATCTTCATTAATAATGAGGATAGGTTGAGTTTGAGTGGGACTCCATTTTTCAATGGCACTTTTTCTTTCAGCAAGTAAATTTTCATATTCCTCATAGGTTTGAATTTCTTCATCAGGATCAATCTTCATCATGGCTGGTGTAACAGGACGTTTAATCTTGTCAAATGTTTCATGTATTGCCTTGATGGTTTGTTCACGATTTAACGTAAAAATCGGATCATGATCGATGCGTTTGTCTCCCGCATGAGGAGCAATACTGATTGCCTGGGTTCCGACTGAGGTAGCTAAGCTTTCCAACTCGCGTTTGTCTCCAGGAGTTGCTGAAATTCCAAGCAGACGTCCCAAGGTCTTTTGAAAAAACTTAATTAACCCTTGTGCAGATTGACTGGCAAGTACTGAAGGGACTGGATCAATAAAAATATATTGTGCTTGATCTTTGTATTCTGCTTGCAATCGGGCCTGTAAAGCCTGTTGAACTGCTTCAGTAAAAATTGAACCTGATTTAGGTGTACTGCGAATTAGAGGAACACAAGCAATTTTTTTAATAATTTCCTGACCCGATTCATCCTTTTCCTTGACTGGTTGCATTAAGAAATCTTTATTTTCAACCTGCTTTTCGGCGATACAACTGGCATGAAGCCATTGTTTCAGTTGTGTATTACTGGATGCCATCAAATAATTTTGTTTTTGAACATCACCGCTGAATTGTTCATTAATTTGCTTATTGAGAAATAATCGGAATTGATCCAGATCCTCATCCTCATCCCAAATTTTACGAGATGAATCAACATTGCGATATGCCGGCAAATTGATGAATTGGTAGGCCAGCGGATAAACCCATTGAGCAGGATTATTCGTTTGGCTTGCTTCGGCTTCTGCAACTAATTTATACAGTGTTAATTGATCTAAAAGTGCATCATCACATTCATCTAAGACAATATGTACTGGACCATCCGTTTTAAGTAGTTTTTCCATTCCGGCTAATTTGGCAGCTAAATGAAAACTAGCCATGTCTTCAACTGTGGAGCAGTTGATTCCATTAGGTTTAAAGGCTGTAATCGGAGTGTCGCCTTGAATGAGAGCTGTTGGGATTCCCAAAAAATTAAAAAATGGCTCACAACTGTTCTCAAAATCTCGAACCAGAAGGGTTGGGTTCGCAGTCCATTGAACAACAGTACCACCTTGTGCCCACTGTAGAACAGAAAGCATAGGCGTATTAATACTTTTCCCTTCTCCAGTTTTGATGCGCATTAATAAATTGGATGTTGGATCTTCTAGTGCAATCAAAAGAACGAGCATTTGTGTGGTATTGGGAAATAAACCCGTAGTTCGGAAATAGATTTCTCTTAAGTAAGCTAAAAGTTCTAAATGGGTTAATTCCTTTTCTTCGGGACTTAGTAATTGCGAGCGTAGTTTTTGAAGCAAAGCGCTGGCGTGTTCTTTTAAATCATGACGTGAACAGGCCGTTAATTTTTTTTCTTTTTGAAAATCTCCGGGATTTAGGGGGTCAGTGTAACCTAAAGTTTCAATAAAAGTTAATTGCCTTGCAAGTTTCATTTGCAATGAATAAGGAAAATCAGTTTCATGCAGTAAATCTTGCAAATTTTCCAGAGCATATTTTATCCGATCTGTTGCAAAATGATCGGCTAGGTCTCTTTTTACCCCATTTTTAGCAAAAGGATTTGTGTCGAAACTGGCGCAATATTCATGAAGTTTTTCAGAGCCATGCGCGAATAAGGCAGAGTTAAGGCTTTGTGCATTAGGGTAGGGGGGGGTATCAAATAATTTATGGACTCGATTGACATCATCAATAGAGCGACGTCCCAAACCTTTAGCAACTTCCAGCAATGCAGCAAGCTTTACTGAGGAGTCTTTTTTATTTCTAGCTAAGCCAGTTAAAATCGTAGCAATTTTGAGCCTATGCTCAAGATCGACTTGATCCAATTGTTGAAGAATTTGAGCATAGTATTCCAGCTTGGAATTGTCCTGAGATGCTTTATTAAGTAATGCAATGCAAAGCTCAGTTTGCCCTGGATTATGAGTTAAGAATAATTGAGTCTGTTGGACTAGTTCCTGAATGAGCTCGGATTTTGTGCCTGGTAGCCCTAAAATTTGAATAATTTGTTTGATAATTAAAGATTTGGTTTCTTCGGGAAGAGCCGATTTCTTCAATTCGTTTAATGCCGCAAGCGGGAAGGGAGTCGTGCTTTTCAAATTATGAGCCATGCTCATTTTGAAGAACATAATTTGGGTATCTGGCTCAAGATTTTCTATTTTAAACAGTTCAACTAAACCATTGACTGCACGCTCAAGCGCAGCAGTATCTGCATTAGGGTACTCTTCTAAAGCTTGGGTTGTCAGTTTTAAATAAAGATCCAGGTTTTGCGAGCTTTCTTTGATTAGCTTATCAACGAGAATTTGTTTTTGCTTATAATTTAGACGAGCCAGGGCTCCTGTGTTCAGTTGTTTGTAGATTTTATTGAATTGTTGAGGAAGTTGGTCATTAAGCTCGATGAGCAGGTTGAGATAATTTGCAATTGACTCAATTTTGTTTTTATAGCTTTGTAACGCTTGGTCAGCTGGGGCATGTTCATCAATTAAAGTAGCTTCGTCAAGAACACTTTTTTCAAATTCAACGTCTTGCGTATTCAGTTGTTGTAATGTTTTTTTCAAAGCAGGCAATACTTTTTTCTGAATCAGTTCTTCTTTGAAAAAGAAGGTTAAAGAGTGTGTCTCATTAAAAGCTGTCATCCAGGAAAGACAGGTATTAAAATCTAAATCTTTGACAATGAGTTTATTCTGAGGATTGTCAAAGAAGGCTTTCATTGGTGGTACAATCAGTTTGTTATGCACGGGAGCCAAAATAGCAGCTAAAGTTGATCCCGTAGTCTTATCCGTTTCTTTTCTTTTTCCAGTAAGCAAGAAACTTAAAATATGTTCCCCTTTAATTTCTCCGACGAGACGATACTTTCCATCGAGTAAAAGAGGTTTTTTCTCTTCGAAAAACTGAAGTTTTGCAATAACGTCAGAGAATTTGGGATTGGGCCTTTGTAAGAGCTGTACCAATTCGTCTACTGCATCGAATAGGGGCATTAATTCGCGATCGAGTTGTTCACGTAATTGTTTAGGCACCAGGAAACTTTGCAGATTTTCTTGAAGTGTTGTTTTTAATTTTTTTACATCAAATACAGCACTTCTTTTTTTAATCGCATCAACTAAAGCATCAACAATTAAATCATCGAGCTTGGAAATATCTCCATTCCCAAGTACACAGCCCGGAAATGGATTCTTTTCAATGAGAAGCGCTTTTAACCAGGCTTCCTGTTTTTCTAGGGTTTTACACTCTTCAGGGATAGTTTCCGCTGAATTTGCAAGGGTATCCAGTAATGCCTCAATTTGTTCTATTTTAGGTAATGTTTGTGATTTTGAGATATTGATTTGGCCTAAAGTACTGGATACGACTCGCTGAAAAACATCGCCTTTTTTATTTCCTACGTTTTGAATGCCTAATAATAAATTATCAATTTTCTCTTGAGTTAAATTAGGTTCATTGAGTTTTGTAAGGAGTTTGATGACATCAGGAGATAAGGCTTGGCGATTTTTTTGCAGCATCTCTGTAAAAGTTGCAATAACAGATAGGGAAAATTGATTTTCTTCAGGAGCTGGATCTGTTTTTTGAATGCGCTCTTGCAGTGTATTGAGGAGTTCAAATCCTTCATTTTCCAAACATGAAACGAGTGGAGCAATAAATTCTTCTTTGATTTTTTTATCAGGAAATGTAATTTTATAATCAATACATTGTTTGATTAATGTATTGATTTGGGCCAAAGAAGGGCTGGGTTTGAATTTAAAACATCGTGAAAATGCATGAAGTAAATCACTTCGATCATCTGGATCTAATCTCTGTAGAGAATGTATGCAATTTTTTAAAGTTTCATTCCATTGTTTGGCGTTCAGTACGGTCTTATCCGCAAAAGCACATGTTAAAATAAAAGTGAGTTGATTTTTTTGAACGGTGGACCAAGAATCGAGCTTCCCAATTTCAAGAAGCTGAGACTGGATGTCCTCTAATCTGATTTCAGCCTTCCAATGTTGTCCTATATATCGAAACAACCAAGGTTGAAGTTCAAGATGTTCGTTATTGATTTGTTGATAAATGAGATCAGGATCGGTAATGGTGTCTTCAGGACTGTTAATCTTCATACAGGCGGCAACGTGCTTAAATTGCTCCGGAGCTGGTTTTTGTAACATGGCATAATGAACGCCTGTTGGTCCCCAATTGAGCTCCGCCAAAGAAAGACACTGCTCCTGTGGGTTTGAAGCCTGTTCTATAACATCCATCACCCGATTTAAGGTAATAAGCAAATGCCCTTGATGGTTAATAGGGCACGGATTGGGTAAAGTCAGATTTTTTTCTGCAATTCGAGGAAGAAAAATTTGAGTATAGGCATCAAAAAAGGTGTTAAAATCAAAGCTTTTTTTGTCATATTTAAGATGATTAACAACCAGTTTGTTCCACCATTCTCTTTGTTCTGCTGGAAGTTGAATTAATTTTTGAAGATTTTTAATTCCGTGGGCGCTCAATAATGAATTTTGAACTTCAGGATTGTTAAGAAACTCAAGATTGATTTTTTTATTCAAACACCCATTAAGCAGTCTCACTAATAAAGCAGTATGTGATTCACCTCCAAGTAGATATTGCTTGCAAAGTAATGGAATGATGAATTCGTCATGCTGTTGTGTTGAGATTTGTGGCTCAGTTGATCGATACAATTGCAGTAATAATGTTTTGAATTCATTTTCATATGCAGGAAATAGGCTGAACAATATATTTTTTTGTTCAATTGAATATTTTGTTTCTAATAGTGTCGAAAGAGTTTGTCGAGAAAGATTTGGAAACAAGGTTGTTGCTTCTTCTACCGAAGGTAATGTTAAGGATTCGAGCTTTTTAAGTACAGGAGCTAAGGCAGAAGGGAGTCTTTTTGGTGCATCAGTATAACAAAGGGCTTTTTTGTTTTTACTAATATGAAATCCTCTGGGAGGATTATTGGGAATGATACCATCTCTAAATGCATAAGCATGTTCTTTTATGATGGGGATGGCTGATTGTTGTAGGTTTTCGATACCTAAAGCTCTGAGCTGTGCAACCAATTCAGGAAAATCAGGCAATTCAATAGGAATTAGATTAAGATCCGGACTTTCTATAAGTTCACTATGTTCGAGATGAATGTCTTTTGGAATGCTTGGCGGTTTAGGTAAATGAATACTTCTTTGAATTTGGATACGCGCACGAACAGCGGTCGACTTGGAGTTCAACGCATACTTCAATGGGTTAATTTTGGGTTCGTTGGATGTATTTTTAAGTAGGGTTTCTGCTGTTTTATTTAAGACGGCTCTACGTGCAAGTAACGCGAGTCGATTAGAGGTCTGCTGGCTTTCTGGAATTTTAAAAATAAAGAGACGTTTACGATCTTCGTTAATAAAGTTCAATAGGCTATCAATATCTTTTTCAGCGAATTGTTGTGGATCAAGTTCAATTTCTAAGGGCGTGTAGTTTATTTCAGTTTCGTATGAAGTAATCAGATTTTCTAGTAAGGATTGAAGGTATTTATTTTGTGAATATTGGGGCACAGCAAAACTCCTAGAATCAAAAGAAATAAAATAATACACCGCTATTATTAACAGGAGATTAAGCGTTAACAATGCAATGAACGTATTCTTATTTCGCTTATGGTGAAACGTATTATAATGAAAAAAAAAGAATATATACAATGCGATATGTAAATAAATTATTCATGTAATCAGTCTTTTTAGAGGGGTATGCAGCAACAACAATTGCTTTTTATACCTTCCTGGTAGTAACCACCTGTATTGATTTTCTGTAAATCAGACAGTTTAAAAACTTATTACGCATCATTTTCGTTTACAAAATAAACTTCTTAAGGAAAAGTGCAAAATTTACTTGACAGATCTTGGGTGGCTCATTAAACTGCGAACCTAAATTTTGGGGTTATAGCTCAGCTGGGAGAGCGCTTGCATGGCATGCAAGAGGTCGGCGGTTCGATCCCGCCTAGCTCCACCATCAACATCTTTGATGTTGATGGGAAAACGTTCAAGGTCCCCATCGTCTAGCGGCCTAGGACACTGCCCTTTCACGGCGGTAACAGGGGTTCGAACCCCCTTGGGGACGCCATTATTGGTGTTTGAAGTTTGTAGTAAAATGTTATAAGTTGTTAAAGATCCAGGTCCCCATCGTCTAGCGGCCTAGGACACTGCCCTTTCACGGCGGTAACAGGGGTTCGAACCCCCTTGGGGACGCCATATTCAGGTTTAATTGTTTTTATTTATCAAGATAAACATTTAATCCAATTCCTAAAAAAAATTCCCTTCAATCCTTAGATATGAATAGAAAATAATGTTTTCCGGAACAGAATTCTTGTCTCTTTTTTTGATTGTACCTGTGAGGTGCTCTTAAAGCCTTTCAAAAATTGTTCGTGTATTAAAACCAAACAATCGTTCATGCATTCTATAGGCATACTCATCCGTCATATTGGCTAAATAATCACATACCACTCGATAAGCTGAGGTTTCATCCTCTGCTTGTTTGAACAAAACTCTATTTTTGTTATCTAATAAACTAGCAGGATTTGAACTAATCGCATCGAAGAGTCTAAGTACGACCGTTTGACCTCCATATTCAAAAGTACGGGCTTCCTGAGAGTCAATGACATTATTATAGATGCATTGCTTTAAATAATTTAGAAGGGCATTTGCTTCAGGAGTGAGCGCCAGATTGTATTTGAGTAAATTATTCTCAAATTTTTCGTTGGTTATTATGATTTGCGTCGACGTAATAAAATAATTAACCATTTCCCCTATTGTTTGTTTTCTTGAATAAAGATCTGAAGAAAATAGCGAATCAATTATCTGATTTTGTCGATCAGTTAATAGGGTATTGTTTAATAAGTGTCTAAATTCAGATGTATCGAGATGAGAGGGATTGATTAGACGTAAATGGATAGCGTCTTCAAGATCATGAACACCATAAGCAATATCATCCGCAATATCCATGATGGAGCAATCAAAACTATGATAAGTTGATTTTCCTGATTTTGTATTATGCGGCATTTGTGACAATGATTGAAATAACTCTTTGTCTCTATCGGTAAAAGGTGATAGCAGCCAATCAATCTCAGGCTGTTCGCAATCAAAATAAGCTTTAGGAGGCAGCCAATCATTGATTTTGATGGTTTTATGGATGGATTCATGAACTGGAGGTTGCTTGGGTGCTACAACAGTAGAACGTTTCACTGGATATTTTAAAATACCAAGTAGCGCACGCCGTGTTAAATCAAGACCATAGGTTCCATAGCTGCTTTCGACTTTGGTTAGTAACCGTAGAGTTTGTCCATTTGCTTCAAACCCTCCATAATTGCGCATCATATAATTTAAAGCGACCTCACCACCATGGCCAAAAGGAGGGTGGCCAATATCGTGTAATAAACAAATAACAGAAATGAGATCATCATTAGGTAATAAACCAGCGAGTCCAATATGTTTTTCTTGGCTCATTAAAAGATTGTGTACAATGCTGCGTCCTATCGAATCAACTTCCAGAGAGTGAGTGAGGCGGGTGCGATGAAAATCTCCTTCATCAGTCCCTAAAATTTGTGTTTTTCTTTGCAGTCGTCTGAACGCAGGGCAATGAATTACTCGAGTTCGGTCTCGTTCATAAGGATCTCGATGATCCTGATTTCCTCTTTGATTTGTTTGTCCAGAGCGTCGATGTGTCCACATAGATTTTGCAATATAAAATAAAAAACAATTACTGTAAGGCATAATTTGTTCGTTAACAACACAATTTTCTAAAGTTTTTCTTAAATTTGTAGATATAACAGACAAGGACTAAAAAGAAGAATTATAAATAGGGGATAACAATGAACAAGAAAATAAATTTAGCACTCATAGCAATTTGTGCGTTCACAATGTCTTCTTGTGCCAAAGAAAGCGACTACATGGCCTATCCAGCGTACTCTTATGATAATACAGAAGCATATGCCAATAATAGTTATAGTATGGTCAGTTATGACTATAAATATCAACAAAAACAGGAAGTTAAAGTTCCTGATTCATATTATGTTGGAGAGTTGCATTCTCCAACTTCTTTTAAGGATAGAGATCAGAGTTGGGTAAATAGCCAAAATCCGCAAGGCTACACTATTGAACTGGTAGAAGGTGATAAGGCATCTCGAGTAGCGCAAGTTCTTTATAAAGCCCCCAAAAATGATCGAATAGCCCAGGTAAAATATGATCGAGATGGAAAAACGCATTATAAAGGGGTATATGGAACATACAGCACAGCAGAAGAAGCACAAAAGGCATTAAATGCATTACCGCCCGAAATCAAAAGTAGTGCTTCGGTAATTAATTGGAGCAGCGTGCAGCAATAAAGCAATGAGTTCCCGGTTTAGGCAAAATCTAACTCCGGGAACTTATTGTATTAGGGGGTCACTACAATCTTGCCGATTTGTTCATTTGATTCCATGTATTTATGTGCGTCTACTATTTCTCCCAAGGAGATGGGCTCCTAAGCGAAACATAATCTCAGCTCGATTTAAACCAATTGCGTGAACACGTAAGCGAACTTCTCCTTTTCCAGGTTCGGGCAATAACATTTCTTCGAGTATTAATACTTCGGGACCTCCAGCTTGATGAAAACGAACGATTTTAACCGATGAGTGTGAGATGAAATTTCCTTATTTTTATGAAATATTTGATTAAGACTACGTCGTTTTAGAAGCTGAACTAATTAGAATCATTAATCGAGCGATCCCTGAGGTTTTCAAGCGATCTGCTTCAAATTGTTTCACCGTAATGGCATAGTTTTGATTTATTTTCTCCAGCCAAATAATAAATAGGTTAAAAGCAACAGCATCAAAAGTAAGCTGAATATCTCCAGAGCCAGTTTGTTGCAACTGATAAGGAAATTTTAGGGTCGGGTCATTCTTTAAGTGCGTTGCCAATGTTGTCAAAAGCTGACTGTTATCCACTGTTTTCTTTTTTGTTTGCTTCATGTGACTTTGTTGTCTTATTTTTTGCATCCAATCCAGCGTAGCTGTTTTCTCCACTAACTGAGCTGATTTTTGGGTAACTCGTTGACTTAAGGGGCTATATAAAAATAAATAATAAACATAGAGGAAAAGACACAACACTGTTCCAATTAACATCCACTTTTCTCTTTCATTAAGTGTACTTAAATAGGCTTTCACATTAACTCCAAAGTAGCTACAACATGTTGTTCACGAGTCGATGCCTGAGTTTGTTTTACCTTGAGTTGCTGTTTTTTTAATTCGTTTTCCAACTCTTCTAGACTGGCAAAATCTGTACTGATTATCGTCACAGATAAAATTTTGTTTTGATAGCGCAATTGCTCTAGGGTATTGCGTTCATTTTTCATTACTTTGGCAAATTGATTGAGTAAAAACCAAAAGCGATTTTGCTCTTCTGTATTATTACTTTTTAAAAGTTCTGTAATACGAAATTTAGGACTAATAATTTGTTTTGCATCAGGAAAAAACTCATGATAAATCACTGCAATTTGTTCATCAATTTTTTGAGTTTGCTTATTTAATAAATGCAATTTGATTCCATTCACTACAAGGAGAGAAACAAGCCAAAAGCAAAAAAGGGCGCCGACGAGCTGGTATCCCTTTTTAATTAAATCTGCTTTATTTCCATGTTGCATTTCTCCTTGGCAGAGATTCATTAACTTGGATTTAAGTATTCTTTGAGCAATCCAGGTATGTGAAGTTTCCTGACTTTTAGTTAATGATGGATCAATTTGGATTGCACTGTCTGCGAAAAGTAAGGGTTGATATTGTGGATGGCTTTTTAGATAGACGTCTGCTAACTCTCCGGAAAGTGCTCCTTTGAAATCATCCAAGTTGATGATTAAAGTCGTTTCACTAATACATAGCTCTTGTGGTTCTAAGGCAAACCAATCCACAGTAATTGCAGAAAATTCGATTTTTTGTTCATTGAGCAATTGCATCAGATATCGAATTCGCTGTTTACTTATAACAGTGACCAGATATTGATTGTTTTGATATCGTGCTCTATCAAAAGCGAAATGCAGCTCATCTACAGGTTGCGCCAGTTTCTCTTCTAAAGCATAAGGAATTGCAGCTCTTGCTTTTCTTTCTGGAAGCCATGCGAACTCCAGATTAAGAAGGCTGACATGTTCGCATGTTTCAATAATTAAAGTTTTACATTCAGTTTGTAATGATTTAATTTCATCAAAACTACGTTGTGCGGGTGGAGTAATTAAGGCGCCATCCGCATTTAATTTAAGGCAAAAACATCCTGTTTCAGCAAGATGTTTTGCAAAAAGAAAAAGAGTATCCATGCCTAAGCATATGCTCTATGTTTTTTTATATTCATTGCAGTCCATTGTTGTTTCAATTGTTGTGCCAACAGATATACTACAAGCGCATATTGGGGGCTGGAGTTGTAACGGGTAATTACAAAGAAATTAGGATAAGCTATCCAATACTCATTTCCTTTAGCGGTAACTAGCTCAATCAATCCGGCACGTGAAGGATGATTATCTGCTGCACTTACAGGCTTAATCCCATATGAAATTAATTGTGAATAATGATAATTTGCTCTTTTAGGATTAACTTGAATGCGTTTATAGTGTGTTCCTATTAATTTCGCATGCTGGGCAACCCCATCATTGGGTTTCCAACCATGATGATGGAAATAATTAGCAATACTCCCAATGGAGTCAGCATTGTTCGACACGAGATCGCGTGTGCCTGTATTATTAAAATCAACAGCAAAATTACGGTAACTGCTTGGCATGAATTGTGGTTGACCAATAGCGCCAGCATAAGACCCTTTGTATTGGGTTGCTGGTACTCCATGTTCACGACAAAGAAGCAGATATTCTTTTAATTCTTTAGTGAAATAAGGTGCGCGTTTGGGATAGTTGAAAGCCAATGTCGCCAAAGCATCCAGAACTCGATGCCCTCCTTGTCGCTCTCCATATAAAGTTTCTACACCTAGGTTCCGTGAACCAATTTTCTAGCGCATCCATATAAGCGCTCCGGCCAAATGTAAGAACCCGGAAAAAGCGGTCGTTGTTTTATCAAAACGAGAAAAAACACGCCGAAAGTGTTTGATTTTGGAGAAAAAAGCTTCAACTAAAAACCGCTCTTTGTACTGCTCTTTATCGATTTTTCTTGGGTTCTTCGCATTCTTTTTTGACGGAATGGTTGCAATACAGCCTTGACTCTCCAGTGTGTCAACAAGTGCCTGTGAATCATATCCTTTATCTGCAAGAACTATCGTGTCACGCTGCTCCTTCAATAGCTCTGCTGCTTGAGTAATATCGTTTCGATGTCCCCCGGTCAGGATAAACTTAATCGGATTCCCCAGTCCATCCACCAAAGCGTGAATTTTAGTGGTAAAACCTCCTTTACTGCGCCCCAATGCCTGAGCATCATTCCCTTCCTTGTCGTAACCAGATGCACACGCATGCGCGCGCACTATGGTGGCATCAATCATGACGGCTTGATCATCAACATCGCTAACTGAAGACATTAAGCCAGTCCAAATGCCGCGATCTGACCACATTTTATATCGCTTGTGAATTTTACGCCAATGTCCGTAATAGGGCGGGAGCAGGCGCCATTGACAGCCTGTACGTAATACATACCAGACTCCTTCCACAAAGCATCTTGTCTTCTCATTATTCTTAATGTGCAATCCTTTTACTCCTTGCAGAAAAGAATAAATTGTATCCCAGACTCGTTCTGATATATTATTATACATGTAGGCAGTTCCATTAGTGTTGTTAACGATCGCAATCGAATTTCACTATAAAAACTGCCTACTTTTCAAGTAATTAAAAAAATTGGTTCACGGAACCTAGAATCGCAATAATAATTTCTGGGGGAACACCATATTTTTTTTCTGCTTTTTCTAATGCTGTTCTGTTAGCAACCCAATAATCCAATCCGCCCTTTACGCGCATGGGGGTCAGAAACAAATCTCTGTAAACATCCCAATTTTTCTTTTCATAGGGCTTTTCCATGGATTCGATGATATCGGGCTGAATAACTACTTGATTCATTATTGCTGTAAGCTCTTTAGCATTAAAATGATACTCTTTAACCATGTTTTTAATAAAAAGCTGTACGTCTTTTCTTTGGGTAAAGGACGTATTTGAATAAGTTGAGAATGAAAGAAGCAGCAATATTATTGCAATAAACCCCAGACATGGCATTTGTCGCATAGCCCCTCCAAGTAATGTAAACTGAAACGATAAATTTTATTAAAAATGCAGTGTATTAGCAAATACTTTAAGGCTACGCATATTTAAGCTAAAATGCGCTATTTGCAAAATAGGTTATTTCAGTTGAGTGATTTAAAGCGAATTCGTAATTTTTCAATTATTGCCCACATCGATCATGGTAAGTCAACCCTGGCTGATCGATTTATCCAAATTTGTGGTGGTTTAACTGAGCGTGAAATGAGTGCTCAAGTACTTGATTCTATGGATATAGAGCGAGAGCGAGGCATCACCATTAAAGCCCAGTGTGTTTCGTTAAATTACACAGCAAAAGATGGTAAAACCTATCTCTTGAATTTTATTGACACACCAGGACATGTAGATTTCAGCTATGAAGTATCCCGTTCTCTAGCGGCTTGTGAAGGTGCGATTCTAGTTGTAGATGCAGCTCAAGGAGTGGAAGCGCAAACGGTAGCCGTTTGTTACACTGCCATAGATCAATCTTTATCTGTTTTACCTGTACTCAATAAAATCGATTTACCACAAGCTGAGCCAGAGCGTGTTATCTCAGAGATTGAAGACATTATTGGTCTTGATGCACATGATGCAATAAGAGTTAGTGCCAAAAGCGGCTTGGGTGTAGAAGATGTGCTTGAAGCTTTAGTGACTCACATTCCAGCGCCAGAAGGTGATATCAATGGACCTTTGCAAGCATTGATCATTGATTCATGGTTTGATAGTTACCTCGGTGTGGTTTCATTAGTACGTATCGTAAATGGTTCAATACGCAAAGGCGACAAAATGAGGGTGATGTCTACCGGCCGTTCTTATGAAGTCGATCAAGTAGGCATATTTACACCCAAGCGTACTAAGCTGGATGTGTTAAATGCTGGCGAAGTAGGTTATTTGGTCGCTGGAATTAAAGAAATTCAAGGTGCCCCAGTAGGAGATACCCTCACTCTGGAAAAAAATTCTGCAGAAAAACCGCTTCCTGGATTTCAACGTGTAAAACCACAAGTTTATGCCGGTTTATTTCCTATAAGTTCGGATGATTTTGAAGCATTTCGCGAAGCTTTAGCTAAATTAAGCCTCAATGATGCTTCATTATTTTATGAGCCTGAATCATCCGAGGCATTAGGTTTTGGTTTCCGATGTGGCTTCTTGGGTATGCTGCATATGGAGATTGTACAGGAGCGCCTGGAGAGGGAATACAATCTTGATTTAATATCTACTGCGCCTACTGTGGTTTATCAAATTTTGACCCAAAAAGGCGAGACGTTGTTGATTGATAATCCATCACTTCTACCACCGCTTCCTCAAATTAAAGAAATGTACGAACCAATTGTGAGAGCAAATATACTGGTGCCCCAGGATTTCCTTGGGTCAATTATTAGTTTGTGTATTGAACGTCGTGGTGTTCAGGTTAATATGACTTACAGTGGTCGTCAGGTTTCTGTAACCTATGATATTCCAATGAGTGAGGTGGTTTCTGACTTTTTTGACCGCTTAAAATCGGTGAGTCGTGGTTACGCTTCATTGGATTATAATTTTTTACGTTTTCAAGAAGCTGATTTGGTGAAAATGGATATTTTGATTAATAGCGAACGAGTGGATGCGCTTTCAGTTATTGTTCATCGTTCTTCAGCACAAAGTCGTGGAAAGCTAATTGCCGAAAAAATGCGTGATTTGATCCCACGGCAGATGTTTGACGTAGCAATTCAAGCAGCATTGGGCAGTCATATTATTGCCAGACAAACAGTAAAGGCTTTACGTAAAAATGTTACTGCAAAATGTTATGGCGGTGATGTGACTCGAAAACGAAAATTATTAGAAAAGCAAAAAGCAGGGAAGAAGCGCATGAAACAAGTGGGGCATGTGGAGATACCCCAAGAAGCTTTTATGGCTGTTTTTCAAACAGACAAAAAGAAATAGGATCTGTTTCTCTTTGGTTCAAGATAGTAGAAATATGCGTTGCGCTAGCTTGAGTCAAAATGGCCTGATTTTCGAGTACCGAAGCACAGCATACATAGAGTATGTGAGCATCGGAACGCAGAAAATCAGGGCAGTTTGGCCAAGATAGTAGAAATGGAAACACGTTGATATAAGGGCGGCATATTAATGCCAGTGAATGTCTTATTATAAAATTAAGTTTGATTAGGATATAAATTTATGAATTTTGCTTTAATATTGGTTGTCCTATCTTTTGTTAGTGGATTTATTTATCTTTTAGACATAATATTCTGGTCAAAAAAACGCGCTGAGAATCAAAAGCCCAATCGTATTATTGAATATTCACGATCTTTTTTTCCTGTGTTTTTCATTGTCTTAATTTTACGCTCATTCCTCATTGAACCCTTTCGCATTCCTTCAGGCTCTTTGGAACCGACCTTGCTTGTGGGTGATTTCGTAGCGGTAAACAAATTTATTTATGGTTTAAGGCTTCCTGTTTGGGAAAAAAAAGCTGTTTCAATTTCTGATCCTAAAACAGGAGAGGTTGCTGTATTCCGATGGCCGCCCGATCCTTCCTATGATTACATTAAAAGGGTGATAGGTGTACCTGGAGATAAAATTAGTTATCACAATAAGGTATTAACCATTAATGGAAAGGAAGCAAAGCAAACTTTTCTTGAGTACACTATTGATGAAAGTTCTGGAAAGGCTGTAGCTAAATACAAAGAAGATTTAAATGGAACAGTGCATAATATTTTCGTTCGGACGGATGTTCCTGCTGTGGACTTTGATATTGTAGTTCCTGAAGGAAATTATTTTATGATGGGCGATAATCGAGATGACAGTGCTGACAGCAGATTTTGGGGTTTTGTACCTGAGCCCTACTTACGAGGCAGAGCATTTTTGGTTTGGATGAGTTGGAATGGTAAGACCGATAACGTTCGTTGGTCAAGAATAGGAAAATTAATTCCGTAAGTATTGGTATTTATTTTCAGATCCAAATACTTTAATTAGGGGCTGTTGCCATTCTAATATCTTGGCTAAAATGATGTGATTTTATGTGTTCCGAGATTCACACATCTTCATGTATGCTGCGTTTCGGTGCTCTAAAACTAAACCATTGGCTTACTCTAGAGAATTAGCAACAGATTACCCAGTGAACAGAAAAAAGGAATAACGAATGCACAAGCAAAAGGGAATGACTTTTATAGGGATGTTATTTGCAGTAGTTGTGATTGTTATAGCGGCAACGATAGTAATGCGAGTTGTTCCAGTTTATTTGCAGTATTACTCCATTACTAAGTCGATAAAAGGATTAAATGAGATATCTCCATCTTCATTAACGGGCGATCCCATGGCCGATGTTAATGTTCTAAAGAGTACTTTGGATAAACGCCTAAATATTAATGGAGTAGAAAGTTTAAAGGAAAATCAGTTGATGATTGAGCCCCTTGGCGTCAATAAATTTAGAGTGAAATTGAAATATCAAGTGATTAAGCCTTTAGTATACAATATAAGCTTATTATTTGATTTTGATCATATTGAAGAGGTTGTAACAGGCAGTGAAAGTTGATTTAGAAAGGTTATGCAGACGATTAAATTATCAATTCAATCATATTGCTTATCTCAAGCAAGCTTTAACGCATTGTAGTGTAGGAAGTGAAAACTATGAGCGTTTCGAGTTTCTTGGAGATTCAATTTTAAGTTTTATAATTGCCAATGAACTGTTTCATCGATTTCCTTTGCAAAGTGAAGGTCAATTAAGCCGCTTGCGTTCCTTTTTGGTTCGAGGTGACATGTTGGTTGAGTTGGCTAAAGAAATTGATCTGGGAGATTTTCTTTTTTTAGGGCAGGGAGAACTGAAAAGTGGTGGTTTTCGTCGCGCCTCAATCCTTTCAGATGCTATGGAAGCTATTTTTGCAGCAATTTTTCTTGATGGCGGAATAGATCCTGCACAAAAGGTCATTCTGGGACTATATCGTTCCAGACTCGAAGATTCTAATTTAAACGATTGCTTAAAAGATGCCAAAACTCAGCTGCAAGAGTATTTGCAAGCTGAAAAAATGGCTCTTCCAGAGTATACCTTGACTAAGGTGGAAGGTGATGAGCACAATCAAATATTTTATATTACCTGTAGGGTAATAGGAGCAAAACAAAAAACTTTTGGCCAAGGACCTAATCGTAGAAAAGCAGAACAATTCGCTGCGAAGTTGATGTTAGAACTGTTACGGTCTCCAAAGCCGCTATAGTAAATTGGGTTTGATTCCGCGTATACCGAACGGCATAGGTATTCTGCTTTTCGATTCATTTACCCGTCATATATCTTTTTTGCTTAGTTGCCGTGTTTATGTACATCCAGCTGATCTGTAATAGCTCATCTCCCGCCTATATCTTGCGGTTGTCCGTGAGATGCCCGAAAAAGAGAGCGCTTGATATAACTAGTGATATCTGACAACTTATTCTCAAGGGAACCATTAATTAATAGGAACTTACTGTGCAAATGAAACACAAAACAACAAAAATACTTTTTAATAAGATCAGCACCATCTTTATTTTCTTGCTTTCTACTTCATCCAATGCGGCTAAATCATTGCCTCAGGATATGCTCAATGTTATGCACCAACCACGTTACCAAAATGCACAATGGTGGATTGAGGTTAAAGATTTGAATACCCAAGAGACTATTTATCAATTAAATACTCGTTATTTATTAATGCCTGCCTCTGTTACTAAATTATTTTCTTCTGCAGCTGCACTGAATGTTTTCGGTAATGGCTACCGTTTTAAAACACCGGTTTATTTTATTGGACAACAAGACGAGGGGACGCTAAATGGTAACTTAATTCTCGTTGGGAAAGGCGATTTGGAATTAGGCGGCCGTGTTCATGATGACAAACTCACTTATGGGTATATCGATCATATTTATGCTAATGATTTGCCAGGCGCATCCATTACCCCCGAAAACCCGCTCAATGGACTGATCAGCCTTGCTCAACAAATCAAAGCCAAAGGTATTAAACAAATTAATGGTGATGTGTTAGTGGACAACCGTTTATTTAAAACGGAATATTTGCGCAATTACACTATTTCCCCAATCATGATTAATGAAAATCTGTTTGATTTTCAAATTAAACCTACCGTTGTGGGCCAGAAAGCCTCAATAAAATGGCGTCCACAAGCCCCTGGTTATTTTATTGATAATCAGGTTATGACCGTAGGCAATGATGAAAAAAACGATATTGAAATCTCAACCAATAATGACAACACTGTATTGACTCTAAAAGGACAAATTGCGGCCAATGCAGGGGAACTGTTAAGAGTATCTCCTATCCTTAAACCGGAGCCTTTTGCCAGAAAAGCTTTTATCGCTGCATTAAAACAACAAGGGATTATAGTAAATCTTGATAATAAAAATAGCCAACTGCCAGACGCCGATGTCTATAAGCAACTTACACCTATAGCACAATATATTTCTCCACCATTTTCTGAATATGTGAAAGTTATTTTAAAATTAAGTCACAACATAGGTGCCGATTTAATACCGCTTTTATTAGCCCAGTATAATAAGGAAACATCATTTGCAGAAGGCATGTCCCATATTGCGACATTTTTACTTGATACAGTAGGATTAGCTAAAAATGAATTTGTATTCGGTGATGGCGCTGGTGGCGATACAAACAGGCTTCTTCCCAAGGCTGCTATTCAGTTATTAACCTATATACACAAACTTCCTGAAGACCAATTTAAACTGTTCTATAATGCACTGCCAATACTTGGTGTCGATGGCAGTCTTGCTAAAGCAGCCCAGAACATTCCCGCAGTAGGCAAAATTCATGCGAAAACAGGTACATCACTAACTTATGACTTCTCGAACCAACGTTTTTATTCCTTTTCAGAAGTATTATCGGGATATATTGACGCAAAAAATGGGCATTTACTTGTATTTATCATTGCAGTATCTAATACGCCTTTGGAAACGCTTGATGATGCTTTTCAAATCCAAAAAGATGTTAGCGGGGTTGCCGTCGAAATTTATAACCACTCTTGATTAGGGTTTGGACACTGGGGCCTGATTTTCGAGTTCCGAAGAGCAGCATACATAAGGTATGAGAGCATAGCAGCACAGAAAATCAGGAACAGTTTGGCCAAGATAGTAAAAATGTAAACAGACCCTAAGAAAAACGAAGACCTGGAACCTCAGTTCCATACTCAGGCAAAGGATCGCCACGAGTCGCATGAACGGCTTCCTTAGTTAATTTACATATGCAGACTTTAACATTGTCTGTAAAAGCGGAGTCGAGTTCCCCATTTAAGTAGTTAATCTTGCTAATATTATCCCAGCCTTTAACACTTTGGAAAAAATCTTCTCGATCCTCTAATTCAACAAAAACCTGCCTATCTGGGTCAATAAGATATGCTTCATTATTTTCATCTACATAGATGATGTAGGAATGATCCAAATCCTTATCATCTTTACCTTGACTTGTGTTTTCAAGCCTGACTAACATTAATTCACCCTTATTTAATGCTTGTATTTGCTGAAAAAATTCATCTAAGTTTTCTACTTCCTTACTGCCATGTACAGAATGAACCAACCCTTCTACAGGATCATTGCCACCTTCGAACTCGGGTATTTCCGTTGGTTCCACACCTTGTAATATAACACGAGCTGCCTCGATAGCACACCAATGGCAATTTCCTTGGTTTTTAGGAACGCCATGTTCATTTGAAGGATTTATTTTTTTGAGTTTCGCAAGTAGTTTTGCTTCCACTGTGATCTCAATTTTCACACTATATGATTAAATTATAGACTACAAGAGAATTAGGGCGTGTAATAAAAATTCAATGGGTTTGCAAATAAAGATAAATGGTGGAACAAATCGTAGCTGTATATCAGCGAAACAGAACCCAGACTAAACTGCTGCACTCATTTCTGGATTCTACTTCGTTATTTCCAGCACTACACTAAATCTTCCAAGCTACTGCTAATTTCTAGCCATTCTTCTTCAGCCTGATTTAAAAAGGAGTGAGTGGATGTGCGCTTTTGTACCAATTGATTGAGTTTATTTTGTTGCGCACTGTCTTCATAAAGAGTGGAATCACCGAGTTGGGTATCCAGCTTGGAAATTTCACTTTGATATTGTTCAATTAATTGTTCCAATTTTTTCAGGCGATTTTGTAACGTTTTCTTTTCTTTATAATCATTCACAGGTGAGGCAATTGTATTTTCTTTAATTGCATCTTTAGTTTGTAACCAGAAATAATAATCATCTAAGTCACCATCAAAAGCTTGAACTTTTTGTTGGTATACCAGATAGAAATTATCTACGCTGGTTTTGAGCATATGGCGGTCATGAGAAATCAGAATTAATGCACCTTCATAACTTTGCAATGCAAGTTCAATGGCAGATCGCATCCCAAGATCCAAATGGTTTGTCGGTTCATCAAGCAAGAGCAGATTGGGTTTAAGCCAAACAAGTTTCGCTAAAGCCAAGCGTGCTTTTTCTCCGCCGGAAAAGTTATTTATAGGTTGTACAGCCATATCACCAGTAAAATTAAAGCCACCTAAAAAATCACGAATCGTTTGTTCACGCACTTCGGATGACAAAACTTGAATTGTTTCCACTGGACTTAAATTGCAATCCAATTGTTCCAATTGGTGTTGCGCATAATAGCCAATTTTTAAATGTGCTGAACGGTGAATCGTACCATTCAAAGGTGTTAAAGACCCAGTTAGGGTTTTAATTAAAGTTGACTTTCCTTCACCGTTTGGTCCGAGTAGGGCTACTCGATCGCCAGGATTGAGTGAGAGATTAATTCTTTTTAGAATCGGTTTTTCAGTTTGATACCCTGCATCAACCATATTGCATTGAATTAAGGGATTTCCAGCGCGAGGACAAGGGAAGAAATCAAAAGAAAAAGGTGAGTCAGCTTGTGCTGCAGCAATAATTTCCATTCTCTCTATGGCTTTAAGACGTCCTTGTGCTTGTTTTGCCTTAGTTGCCTTTGCTCTAAAACGATTGACGAAGGACATCATATGATTGATTTTTGTTTGTTGTTTTTCATACATTGCTTGTTGTAATGCTAATTGTTGTGCATGTGTTTTTTCAAAACAACTGTAATTACCACTGTAAAGAGTTAGCTTTTGTTTCTCAATATGTAATATATGAGTAACAAAAGCATCAAGAAATTCTCGGTCATGAGAAATAAGAATAATCGTGCTGGGACTTTGCTTCAAAAAACGTTCCAGCCAAAAAATTGCCTCCATGTCCAAATGGTTTGTAGGCTCATCCAGTAAAAGTAAATCAGCCGGTTTCATTAAACATCGAGCAAGGCTTAAACGCATTCGCCAGCCTCCGGAAAAACTATTTACCGAAGCGTGTTGCTGTTCGCCTTTAAAACCGAGTCCAGACATGATCGTAGCTGCCTGAGCTGGTTTACTGTAGCCTCCGGTATGACTTAATTCTTCATGACATGCGAGCACTTCAGCATCATGGCCTATAGTTTCCGCTTCGTGCAAACGCTGGAGCAACTTCATATAATGGTCATCGCCGCCTAAGACAAAATCCAATGCTTTTTCATCGCTGTCAGGTAATTGCTGAGATAAATGACTGATGGAGAGTTGAGGATTAATTAAAAATTCACCTGAATCAGGAGTTAATTTTCCTAATAAAAAATCAAATAATGTTGATTTACCGCAACCATTATGACCAATAAGACCTATTTTTTGTTTTTCATAAAGAGTGGCATTGGCATTATCCAATAAAATTTTAGTGCCACGACTCAGGGTAATTTGACGAAGTGTAAGCATGATAAATCTTTAGCTACAAATGAATTAATTTTAACACAAAATATCTAGGTTGTTTCGGGCTCTATAGTTTTTTTCCTGGCTGATTTGTAGCGAGCCTGTTTCTCAATATCAATGTAGCGATCAGTTGTTGCACTGGAACTATGGCCAGCATCATCCCGTACATGTTCACGAGGGCGAATTTTAACGTCTTCAGAAATTCCTGTATGTCTTAGCCAGTGGACCGTGGCAGCAGCCAAATTATCTGCTTCCTCAATATTCCCATTTATCCTCAGTTGCTCACCAGCCAAGTCAAAACAGTGCTGAATGATTCTTCGTATTGGTGCTGTATCACTCATGGGTCCATTACCACGAATCTTAGGAATAAGTGGTGTATTATCAGCAGGGGAGGGAAGAGGGGATAATCCGAGGAAACAACGCCATCGCATTAAACTCTCTAACATTGCATCGCTTACTGCAATTTGTCGTTCTTTATTTCCTTTACCGACGGTGGTAAACCACCAATGGCCGTTGCTGTCTTTGGAAAAATCATTCATGCTCGGGATCCAGCGATCACTTGCTGCCAGTTCAGAGATACGTAAATACATACCAAACAACATGCTTAGCATGAACCGGGTCCGTTCATGCTTCAAGGGAGATTCTTCTGCAAGGGATTCGGCGGCTTCCAATACTGCGCGCCATTGAACCAAACTAAGTCTGCGTATGGGGGCATTATGCTGTCTCTTTCGAATGAATTTACTTTTTTGACGAATTAGAGCAACCGGATTAGAGACCAAATATTCCTCAGCAATTAAAAAATTAAACAAGGTACTTAAAATAGCAAATATTTCTTGAATAGCTCCTTGAGATAAATTGAATTGATCAATTTCAGGCTTGTGTCCATTTTTTATTGCAGATTTACTTAATGTTACTACAAACGGTTTCCATTCTTCATTAGGGGTACGTTTTCCATCTATTTCAATAAAGCGGGGTACTTTTTTTAAACTGATCCAGGATTTGGGCGGATTCTGGCAAAAATGTATGTATTGCTCTATATCATCACGTTTCAATTCATTTATCGTAGCTTTCTTAATTAACCAGGACCATTGTAATAAACGTTCCGTTTCTCTGCGGTAGCTATTAAATGTACCTTGACTACCGGTATAGCTTTTCAGAAAACTTAAAGCGTAATTAAAATCATTTTGAAAGCGAATATGGGGTAATACGGCATGTTCATGATTTTTATGTAAGTAATTCATATTATCGAAGATAGGAAGCAGTTTAAATTTCATAATATTCATTTGGGTATTTATCATAATCACTAATGCTAGCTGAAAAGTGATGAAGATACGAGTAGGAGCAGGAGCCTAAGTATTTGTTTGTACACTCAGCTATATGGTTCAAAAAATATCGATTTGTTCAAGCTAAATAAGTCTCTTAATACTTAAAGCAAAATTAATAAAAATTAAATGATTTAAGATATTGACCTTGATGAAAGCACCTAGTATCATCTGCGCTCTGTCCTTGGGACGGGTTTTACGGGGTGTAGCGCAGTTTGGTAGCGCGCCTGCTTTGGGAGCAGGATGTCGGGGGTTCGAATCCCTCCACCCCGACCAAGATGCGCCCGTAGCTCATCTGGATAGAGCATCGGCCTTCTAAGCCGAGGGTAGCAGGTTCGAATCCTGCCGGGCGTGCCAGCCCAGATCTTGTTCATAAGAATTTCTGGCTAAAAAGTTTTTATGGTGAGCGTAGCTCAGTTGGTAGAGCCCCGGGTTGTGATCCCGGTTGTCGTGGGTTCGAGTCCCATCGTTCACCCCATTTGAGAAAAAATGGTTTATCGCTAAAGATTTTATCTGAGTCTTTACAAGACCGAATTACTGATTGATAATCCAACCTGATTTGCGAAAGTGGCGGAATTGGTAGACGCACTGGATTTAGGTTCCAGCGGGGCGACCCGTGAGAGTTCGAGTCTCTCCTTTCGCACCATTACATTATAATTCCAAAGAGGTGAAATTGATGCAAGTTTCTGTTGAGACCCTAAAAGGTTTGGAACGTAAGGTAACAGTTTCTGTACCTGCAGAGAAAGTTGAGGAAGAAGTGAGCTTACGTCTCAAGAATCTTGCTCGCAAAGTTAAAATTGATGGTTTTCGTCCCGGTAAAGTACCCATGCATGTTGTTGTCAGTCGCTACTCTCAAAGTGTTCGTGAAGAGGTTGCGCGCGAGATGGTACAATCCACATTATATGAAGCATTACAAAAAAATGAACTGATTCCTGCTGGCTATCCCTACGTAGAGCCCGAACAAATAGAGAAAGGGAAGGATTTTAAATATACTGCAACATTTGAAGTGATGCCTGTATTTGAGATTGCTGAATTAAATCAAGCAGTGGTTGAGCTGGCTCGTTCAGAAGTTACTGATAAAGACGTTGAAAGCATGTTGGATAAACTTCGCGAGCAAAATAAAGAATGGCATGACGTATCGCGAGCTGTCAAAAAAGGCGACAAGGTCGTTATTGATTTTGAAGGCTACCTCGACGACAAACCTTTCGATGGTGGCACTGCGAAAGGCCATGAATTAATTCTTGGTTCTGGCGCAATGATTCCTGGCTTTGAAGATGGAATTATTGGAAATAAAAAAGAGAAGCCTTTTGATATCAAAGTAACGTTTCCTGAAGATTATGGCCATAAAGAATTAGCAGATAAAGAAGCTGTTTTCAAAATTACGATTCATAATGTAATGGAAGGGAAACTCCCTGAACTTAATGATGAATTTGCAGCGAAGTTCAATATCAAAGAAGGTGGTATAGATGCGCTGAAAAAAGACATCAAAGAAAACATGACTCGTGAGTTAGAGCGTCGCGTGAGCATGATGAACAGGGAAAAGTTGTTTGATAAATTAATGGAAGTAAATACCATTGAATTGCCAATTGCTTTAATTGACAAAGAAATCGAACATTTGAAACATGATATGTATCATCGTCTTTTTGGACATGAACATCATGAAAACGAACAAATTCCTGACTTCCCACGAGAGCTTTTCGAAGAACAAGCAAAACGACGCGTTCATCTTGGTTTGCTCTTTTCAGATTATGTTAAAAAACACCAAATCGTTGCTGATAAAGACAAAGTGAAGGCAATGATTGAACGTTTTGCTAGTGCTTATGAAAATCCTGATGAGCTTCGTGCCTGGTATCAAAATAGCAAAGAGAACATGGCTGAAATTGAAGCGCTTGTTATGGAAGAGATGGTTGCAGATAAAATCGCCGAGGATGCAAAAGTTAAATATAAAAATAAAGATTATGATTCAGTAATGAATCCTAAACCAGCAACTGAAGCGGCAGAGAAAAAAGGAGAGTAATTATATGTCGGGCTATTCAGAGAACATAATTCGCAATGCCAGTGGATTAGTCCCAATGGTTATTGAACAAACCTCACGAGGTGAGCGTTCGTATGATATTTACTCAAGATTATTGAAAGAACGTATTATCTTTCTTTTGGGTGAAGTTGAAGATCATATGGCTAATTTGGTGGTTGCTCAATTGTTGTTTCTTGAGTCTGAAAACCCTGAGAAAGATATTTCTCTCTATATTAATTCACCTGGAGGGGTCGTAACAGCAGGCTTGGCAATTTACGATACCATCCAGTTTATTAAACCTGATGTAAGCACCTTGTGCATAGGACAAGCGGCAAGTGCAGCTGCCTTGTTACTTTGTGCTGGGGCTGAAGGTAAGAGATTCTGTTTACCAAACTCACGAGTAATGATTCACCAGCCTTTAGGGGGCTATCGTGGTCAAGCAACTGATATCGAAATTCATGCTCGCGAGACTTTAGCTGTAAGAGAGCGGTTAAACACCATTATGGCAAAGCATACTAATAAGACACCAGATCAAATTATGCGAGATACTGAGCGTGATAATTTTATGAGCGCTACACAAGCTGTTGAATACGGCCTGGTTGATAAAGTGCTTTATGATCGAGAGTCAGTAGGTAAATCAGAGTAATTATTTTTCATTAAATTTAAAGAACTGAACTATAATTTATCGTAGCTTAGGTGCAGTGAAGCGGAACCTGGGTTTGAGGTTCAGATTTACCGGGTTCCGCTTCACTGCGCCCAGGCTAGGAATGCGATAGGGGGTCCCTTTTATATTGATTCAATATTACTTCTTCGTATTTTGCTTTATTTTTAAAAAATAATTGCGCTGAATAAACAGTGGCATATCTTTTTCTGATTGACTAATATTTTACATATATTATCTATTTTCCGATAATCGTTGTAAGAAGGGGTTGGGTTATGAGTAAATCCGGTAACGGAAGTGGCGATAAAGTTTTGTATTGTTCTTTTTGCGGTAAGAGCCAACATGAAGTAAAAAAATTGATTGCTGGCCCTTCTGTTTTTGTATGTGACGAGTGCGTTGAACTGTGTAATGATATTATTCGTGAAGAAACCCATGACTCACATGAAGAAGCAGACGTACGCTTACCATCACCTAAAGAAATTTCAAATTTCTTAGATGAATACGTCATTGGACAATCTCATGCAAAAAAAGTCTTGTCCGTAGCTGTGTATAATCATTACAAGCGATTACAACATAAAAGTGAAGATGGAGTTGAACTTGGGAAAAGTAACATCTTGCTGATTGGTCCGACTGGAAGCGGAAAAACACTTTTAGCTCAAACATTAGCTCGTATTCTCAATGTTCCATTTGCTATGGCTGATGCAACAACCCTTACTGAAGCAGGCTATGTAGGTGAGGATGTAGAAAATATTATCCAGAAACTTCTGCAGAAGTGTGATTACGATGTAGATAAAGCCCAGCATGGTATCGTTTATATTGATGAAATTGATAAGATATCACGTAAGTCTGATAATCCTTCGATTACCCGAGATGTTTCCGGCGAGGGAGTTCAACAAGCACTTTTAAAATTGATTGAAGGTACAATCGCTTCAGTTCCCCCACAAGGTGGCCGTAAACACCCGCAACAAGAATTCTTGCAAGTAGACACTTCAAATATTTTATTTATTTGTGGTGGAGCCTTTGCTGGATTAGAAAAAGTGATAAGAGAACGAAGTGATAAGTCAGGTATTGGATTTTCTGCTCAATTAAAAAATAAAAAGGATACCAGTGATGAAGTATCCAAGGTTTTGAATCAATTGGAATCTGACGACTTAATTAAATATGGATTGATACCAGAGTTTGTTGGACGATTGCCCGTAGTTGCGACGTTGCAGGAGTTGGATGAATCAGCTCTGATTGATATTTTAACTAATCCCAAAAATGCTTTAACCAAACAATTTCAGTCTTTATTCAAAATGGAAGGTGTGGAACTTGAATTTAGAGAAGAAGCATTAATCGCTATTGCTAAAAGAGCTCTGGAAAGAAAAATGGGTGCACGAGGATTACGTGCCATACTTGAAAATATACTTTTAGACACCATGTATGAATTACCTTCTCTTGAAGGAATAATTAAGGTTGTGGTTGATGAGAATGCTGTAAATAGCTCATCTAAACCCATTCTTATTTATGAACAGGATGGGATAAAGAGTGCAGCAGGTGGCCAAGAGTAGAATTTCTGCTCTTTATCTCTCCTGCCTAGGGTGTGGGAGAGATTCTTTAAGGAACTTTCTTAATTATAACGCTTTGATTTCTTGCAATAACTCTCCCTTCCTTTTAAATTATAATTTAGCAGTCACGTGAATAAAAATAAGTTTTCCGTTTGAATAAGGGTTCATTATGTCCACTGAAATTAAAGAGACTTCGAATGAGACAGAAAATCTGTCCAACATACCTGTATTACCATTAAGAGACGTAGTGGTCTACCCTCATATGGTCATTCCTTTGTTTGTTGGGCGAGGAAAATCAATTAAAGCCTTAGAAGCGGCAATGGTTGATAGCAAACAAATCTTTTTGGTAGCGCAGAAAAAATCATCGAATGATGATCCAACTGAAGCTGATATTTTCCAAGTCGGTACGTTATCTAGCGTACTTCAGTTGCTGAAACTACCTGATGGAACTGTAAAAGTTTTAGTTGAAGGTGAAAAGCGTGCTAGAGCAAAAGAATACAATCAAGCTAAAGGATATCTTGAAGCCGATCTCGAATTAATTGAAGATGAAAATAGTGCGGTACAAGAACCAGATATTGGCATTTTGATGCGCTCCTTAATGTCGCAGTTTGAACAATACATTAAGCTGAATAAAAAGATTCCCCCTGAAGTTTTATCTCCGCTTGCTGGTATAGAAGAACCCGGACGTTTAGCAGATACCATTGCTGCTCATTTAACGCTGAAGGTAGACGATAAACAAGAGTTACTGGAAACAAAGGATGTGGGAACTCGTCTTGAACGGTTAATGTCTGCTATAGAGAATGAAATTGACTTGTTGCATGTTGAAAAACGCGTGAGAGGGCGTGTTAAGCGACAAATGGAAAAAAGTCAGAGAGAGTATTATCTCAACGAACAAATGAAAGCAATTCAAAAGGAATTGGGCGAGTTAGGCGAAGAAGGAAATGAAATTGAGCAACTGGAAAATTCGATTAACAAAGCCGGAATGCCTAAAGAAGCAAAAGAAAAATCGCATGCAGAGCTTCATAAGTTGAAAATGATGTCGCCTATGTCTGCTGAAGCGACCGTTATCCGTAATTATCTTGATTGGATGCTTTCTGTACCATGGAAAAAGAGAACCAAAATTCAATTTGATTTGCTTAAGGCAGAAAAATTATTGGATAAAGAACATTATGGTCTAGAGCGGGTAAAAGAACGCATTATTGAATACCTGGCTGTTCAGCAGCGTGTGAAACGCCTGAAAGGACCTATACTCTGTCTTGTTGGCCCTCCAGGGGTAGGTAAAACTTCATTAGGACAATCTATTGCAAATGCTACAGGACGTACGTTTATTCGTATTGCTTTAGGTGGCGTTAGAGATGAAGCGGAAATTCGCGGTCATAGAAGAACTTATATCGGGTCAATGCCAGGAAAGATTATTCAGAAACTGTGTAAGGCTGGTGTAAAAAATCCGCTAATTATGCTGGATGAGGTGGATAAAATGGCTATGGATTTCCGAGGAGATCCAGCTGCAGCTTTACTCGAGGTATTGGATCCCGAGCAGAACCATACGTTTAACGATCATTACCTAGAAGTAGATTATGATTTAAGTGACGTTATGTTTATTGCAACAGCAAATTCGCTGGAAATTCCTGCTCCATTATTAGATAGAATGGAAGTGATTCGCCTTGCAGGTTATACAGAAGATGAAAAAGTAAGTATTGCCGAGAAATATCTTGTGCCGAAACAAGTCGTCTTAAACGGCCTGAGTAACGATGAAATACATATTAGTGAAGGTGCGATTCGAGATGTTATCCGTCACTATACCCGTGAGGCAGGTGTACGTAATCTAGAGCGTGATATTGCTAGTGTTTGTAGAAAAGTAGTAAAAGAAATTTTATCGAATAAAAAAGTTAAAAAAATGAATGTAACTACAAGCAATGTTGAAAAATATTTGGGTGTGAAAAAATTCCGATATGGTTTGGCTGAAGAGTTTGACCAAGTGGGACAGGTTACAGGCTTGGCCTGGACAAGTGTTGGTGGCGAGTTGCTAACGATTGAGGCATCAATGATGCCTGGTAAAGGCAAAGTGACGCATACGGGCCAATTGGGTGAAGTGATGCAGGAATCCATTCATGCAGCGATGACGGTTGTACGAAGTCGAGCTAAAAAACTTAGTTTACCTGATGATTTTTATGAAAAGAATGATTTTCACGTTCACGTGCCCGAAGGTGCTACACCAAAGGATGGTCCAAGCGCAGGGATAGGTATGTGTACGGTATTGGTTTCTGTAGTGACGCAGATTCCTGTTAAAGCGGATGTAGCGATGACAGGAGAAATAACGCTAAGAGGGCAGGTGTTGCCAATTGGTGGTCTAAAAGAGAAGTTATTAGCAGCTCATCGAGGTGGAATTAAGCATGTCATTATCCCTGAGGAAAATGTAAAAGACCTGGAAGAGATTCCAGATAATGTTTTGCGTAAGCTAACAATACACCCTGTTAAGACTATAGAACAGGTTTTAGAACTGGCTTTACAACGCAGTCCTTGGGTAGAAAAGCCAACAAATGTACAATCTGAGGCTTTAGTGGGTAAAAGATCAAAAAAAATTAAAAATAATGATTTACATACCCATTAATTAGAGGTATATTTCGTTTCGTAGCCCGCCACTAGCGGGCATTGCAAGGAAGTAACTACTCGATCGGTTAATTTGATGCGTTTTATTAAATTAACTTAGAAGTATGGAAGATTAACAGTATAGGGGAAGCAATGAATAAGAGCGAATTAGTTGATGCTATAGCAAGTGGTTCGGGTTTAACAAAAGCTGACGCAAGCAGAGTTCTCGAAACTTTTACTAGTACTATTACTGATGCTTTAAGAAGTGGTGATCAAGTAGTAATACCTGGTTTCGGTTCTTTTTCAACAGGCAATCGTTCAGCAAGAACAGGTAGAAACCCACAAACTGGTAAAATTATTCAAATTAAAGCGTCACGAGTAGCCAAGTTTAAAGCGGGTAAAAACCTGAAAGAAGCAGTGCAAGAAGCATAAGTTTTCAGGGTGCTTAGCTCAGCTGGGAGAGCATCGCCCTTACAAGGCGAGGGTCGTAGGTTCGATCCCTACAGCACCCACCAAGAAATGGAGTGGTAGTTCAGTTGGTTAGAATACCGGCCTGTCACGCCGGGGGTCGCGGGTTCGAGCCCCGTCCACTCCGCCAGATTAACGCGCCGAAAGGCGCGTTTTTTTTATCTGGAATGAATGTTTACTTCAAAATTTTATTTCCTTCTCATTTTGCATGTCTTTAAGAGAAAGATTGGATGAAGCCATGAAAAGTAGTAATCTGCTCACTTCACCCTAATTTTTAGTTATTTCAGGGAAAGGAAAATTTTTGCGGCATAGATGAATGATTTTTGTTTTGATTTTTCTCAGTCTGGGTTATAATCAGCCCTCACTAAATTAAAAATGCTTTATTTATTAATAATATGGATCTCGGGACATGTTACAAAAGTTAAATGAACGTATACAGGGTGTTGTAGCTTGGTTAGTGGTTATCTTAATCGGTATTACGTTTACACTTTTTGGTGTAGATTATTACCTGCAATCACATCAAACAACAAACGCCAAGGTGGTCGTCAACGACACTCCTTTATCAATACAATCATTTGAAAACAATTACAGACGTGCTCGTTCCATGCAAGATATTGAGCAAATGACTGCTGCTAGTGAAAAGAAGTTACAAAATCAAGTTTTAGATCAAATGATTACTAATGAAGTCCTGGTGCAAGCTGCTCGTAATCATGGGTTTGATGTGAGTTCAAACCAAGCGGATGCAGCAATTTTAAGTATTCCTCAATTTCAGGAAGATGGTCATTTCTCAGCTCAAAAATATCAGCAAGCACTAAATGCTGCTTTATTCACTCAATCAAGTTTTCAAAATGAAGTAAAGCAGGGAATGCTACTGAACCAGCAACGATTTGCTTTTATGGGTAGTTCTTTTGCTTTACCTGATGAAATAGATCGTTTTGTGAGCTTGTACATGCAAAGCAGGGACTACGATTACTTAACTATTCCAGTAGCGCGCTTCGAAAAAGATATTCAAGTTTCTCCAGAGGAAATTGCAAATTATTATAAAATGCATAAAAAGGAATTTATGTCCCCAGAAAAAGTCAGTTTAGATTATGTCACTTTATCGATGTATGATATTAGAAGTAAGATAAAAATATCTGATGATGATGCGAAACGGTATTACGAAGACAACCAAAATAACTATTTAACTCCTGCAAGCTGGCAAGTAGCACATATTTTATTTGCTGTTCCAGAGGATGCAAGTCAAGCTGATTTGGAAAAGATTCAGAAAAAAGCGAATGATGCATACCAAGTATTACAGAAAAATCCAGAACAATTTGAACGTCTTGTTTCAGTGATGTCAGATGACAAGCTTTCAGTTGCTGATAAAGGTGTTCTTCCCTGGATTACTGCAGGAAGCCAAAATAATTACAATCAAATTTTATCTAATTTAACGAAACCAGGACAGATTTCTCCTCCTGAAAAAACAAAACATGGCTATGAAATTTTTAAACTAATTGCATATAAGCCTGTTTCAACAAAACCATTTTCCGAAGTAGCCTCCTCGATTAAAGAACAGCTGATTGCTGAAGCGGCTCAAACAAAATATACACAAGCCATGGAACAATTGTCTGATTTAAGTTATCAATCTCCAGACTCCCTTCAGCCTGTAGCAGAGGCATTAAATTTAAAAATTGAAAAAACCCAACCTTTTTCAAGGTCGGGTGGGACAGATAATATTACAAAAAATAAACAGGTAATTAATGCTGCCTTCAGCCATGATGTTCTCGATTTAAACAATAACAGCGAACCAATACAAATTGATAATGATTCACTCGTGGTTGTAAGGGTTAATCAGCATTGGGATGAAAAAGAGCAACCTTTAGAAGCTGTTCAGGATCAAATTAGCAAAATTTTGGTTAGAAAAATTGCTGAATCCAAAGCAAAAGAGATTGGAAAGGGTTTGTTAAATCCAGTTGAGGATAAGCAGCAACACGAATTAATTAGTTCAAATAATTTATTATGGAAATCAGTTGCTATGTCTACTCGTGACAACGATAAGGTAGATACGGATATTAATGATATGGCATTCAATTTGTTACGACCAGAAAGCCGTGATGGTCTTGTCATGCCAAATGGGGATTATGTTGTTGTAAGATTGAAACAAATTCATTATGGAAAATTAAGTACATTAGACAGGGAGCAGCAAGATAGCTTAATTCAACAAATAGAAGCAAGCTATGGCATGATGGATTATGACTTGTATGTAAAAAGTTTAATTAATCGCGCACAAATTGTGAGGCACTAGGTTTTATAGACAAATGCGCTAACTTGAGCTGCTTATTTATTTTTTAAAATTAATATACTAAGGCTGGGATAGCAAAGTTTGGCTATGTAATCTACTATATAGGAGTATCGCTATGCCTGATTTAAGCAAGAAGTTTACTGATCTTAAATTAAAGCAATTATATGGTCATGTACTAAGTCATTATCAAAATTGTGTTAGTCGCGGCTTAGATGTTAATGCTACGTACAATGAAATGTTTCTCGCGGTGCAATTTTCTCTAGAATCATCATGGAGTCAAAGCCCACTCGCTAAATTGGAGCCTGCAGAGAAATTAAAAGTATATGCCGCTTTTAATGCACTATTTAACGCGTTACCTTTATATCAAGGAATGCAGTCTTCTCAACGAAGTACTTTTAATCCGTCAACGCCTCAGTTTAACCCAAGGGCTAAATATGTGATTAATCAGTATAATTATTATGGTTATCAAGATCCAACGCTTCTTGATTGGTTAATTCTAAGTTCCATAATCAACTCCCACAATCATTCATATCATCATCATGCGGGTAGTGATGGCTGCTGTTGGCCTTCTAACCAACATGGTCATGATTCATCTTCAAGTGACGATTTTGCTAAATTGATGGCAGCCTTGCTTCTGATTCTTATGGCTTTGATTGCTGTCGTTTTAGCTTTTATTGCTTTGTATTATATGCTTAATGAATTTGCAAACAGCATTGAGCGTTTTTGCTATGGTGAAGGATGGCTAAAGGGCGCATTAATGTTCGCTACTTCTATTGGATTTGGTGCAGGTTCGGCTTTTTTAACGCTTAATTTTGGAGCCGCACCATTAATTGCTCTTGCGGTAGCTGCAGGACTTAATCCAGTTGGCATCGTGATAGCTGGAGCTGTACTGCTTACTATCATCGGTGCAGGTATTGGATGTTTTGCGATGAGTATGTTGTATGATTCGCTTAATAAGTCAGCAAATAACGAGTCTATGGATCCATCAGACCCAGAACGATTTAGATTAACTGCCTCAGAAGAAGCTTTTTTGAGAGATGAGAAAGGTATGGATCCCATTATCGTCAGATGCGCGATGGTTGCATTGCGTGCGGAAATGGCGAAATTATTAGGAAACGAGAAACCAATACCGTCGTTTTTCTCGCGTTATTTTAATAAAGAGAATGAAAAGGTCCAGGAGCTATTAGAAAAATTACGGCATTTGCGTAAAGGGGACATCAATATGGTTCAAGTAGGGGAGCTGAATTTTGATTGCAGACTTCCTCAAAGGGTTTATATCCCACCTTACTATAATCCAGTTCAACCCCTATATCCTGAAGTGTCACCTACCTATTCTGACACCCCACCTCCATATCCTGGAACGTACACAACACCTACAGCTCCTCAATATTCTGCATTCGGATAGGTGTATTGAACCGAGTAAAGAGCAATTCTTTACTCGGTCAAGATCATGATTTTACGACTTATTTTCACTCTATTAGATATTTAAGACTATTCACTGGAAGTAAAAGGAAGCATGCGTTTTAATACATTATCTTTACAAATGAAATGATGATATAACGCTGCAAGGAAATGGATTCCTGCCAAAATGAGAATTAAATAGGCAATCACTTGATGCGTCGAAAACATAATATTACCAAAATAATCATTCTTTGAGATAAGGCAAGGGATAGTAAACCAACCAAAAAAGTTAATGGGTTTTCCACCAGCACATGTTAAAAGGTAGCCAACTATGGGCATGAGTATAATAAGAACAAAAAGAGTATGATGGACCACTTTCGAAGTAATGTATTGCCATCGTGGCTGTGTTATTGGTGGAAGTGGTTTGATATTTATAATATGCCAAATAAAAAATAAAATTCCGAGTAATAAAATAGTAAATCCTACTGATTTGTGCAGCATTATATAGAGTGCTGTGAGTGGTGAATTATCGCTAAGAGACCAGACAAAATAAAATTGGGCGATAATTAAAATAAAGATTAACCAGTGCAATAATTTGGTCACGCCGCCAAAACGCTTTAGGGTATTCCTTATCATAGAGTTTTCTCCATTAATTCGTAGATAATACTACTATATCAATGACTTAAATAATATCATTATTGATATTATTGGCTTTGATATTGAATTAAGAAGGTGCTAAATAGGGGGAGAAGATCTTGGCGGAGAGACAGGGATTCGAACCCTGGGAAGGTTGCCCTTCAACGGTTTTCAAGACCGCCGCATTCGACCGCTCTGCCATCTCTCCAGGCGTGAATACTATCCTAACGGCCTTGGTTTTGCAAATATTTTTTTAATCTTCTGGGCAATTAAAGGCAGTTTTTTTCGATACTGTTTCTATTTTTTCCATTTTACAAAAAAAGTAGAAGAATGTTCGCAAAATAAATAGTCCTAGGTATAATGTTCCCAATTTGTGACTGTTGTCGCGGATACAACAGATATATATATTTGATAGATAGGTGTAGTTTATGAAACGAATTCAAATGTTGTTCCTAGTGGGTCTTATCGTATCTTTATCTGCATGTAAGACATGGTGGGGTAAAGACGATGAAGATAATAATCCTTATAAAGGAATGACTGCTGAGCAACTATATGCGGATGCTCAGAAGGATCTACGTAAAAAAGAATATGCAACAGCAATAAAACATCTTGAAGCAATCGAAACGATGTATCCATTTAGCGATTATGCAGAGCATTCACAGATGCAATTAATTTATGCTTATTATAAAAATGAGGACTATCCTTCAGCTGCTGCTACTGCGGAACGATTTATTCATCTTTACCCAAGAGCTAAGAATGTGGATTATGCTTATTACATGAGGGGCATGGCTAATTTCCAACAAAGTCGTGGGGTTTTTGCAAAATTTTTACCTCTAGACGAATCATGGAGAGATCCTGGTACACAAACTCAGGCGTATTCTGATTTTGGTATCCTGATTCAAAAATTCCCTGAGAGTAAATATAAAGCAAACGCGCTACAGCGTATGATTTATTTGCGCAATATGTTTGCTCAACATGAATTGAATGTTGCGACATACTATTTTAAACGCAAGATGTATGTTGCAGCAATTAATAGAGCGAGTTATGTGGTGAAAAACTATCCACAAGCTCCGAGCGCAAAACAAGCTTTAGTTGTAATGTATGATGCGAATATGGCTTTAGGTTTCAACAAGGCTGCTGAGGAAGCATTAGTGGTATATAACGCGACTTATCATACCTCTAAAATGGAACATATAGTATCTAATTAATTGATCTGGAATTGTACCTGGGTAGAATTGTAATACCCAGGTTTTATTGCGGGCATAGCCTTTATACGATGCTCGCTAACTCAGGTTCTTTTTCTTTTACTGTCAGTGCCGCTAAAAGATCATTGGTCAACTCGCGTAATTCTCCAGATAATAAAGTGAGTGCTGCATCGCGTTGTTGATACTCTTCATCAAGTTGTTTAATTTCGTTAAAGTCATCAAGTAGATAATCAAGACTTTTAAGTTTTTTGAATGCAAAGTCATGAGTCAGTGTAAGCTGAATTCTTTCTTTCCAGATTAAAGAAATTTCTGCGGTTGCCATACCTTGCGATAATAAAGTTAAAACTTCCTCTGCTGGTAGCTCATAACCTTTACAATGCACTCGTTTTTTCTCGTCATCAAGCGAAAAGAGCAGACAATCAGACGCTAATTGAAAATGATTGGGAAGCGAATTGGGTGAATGAATCCATTCGGCGAATCGTAAAGCAAGATTTTCTGTGTGTGTTAATGGTTCAATCGAAACTCCGGCTACGGATTTACGCAAAAGGGAAGTGAGTTGTGATGCTTGATTATTGCTGGAAGCATTAACTATGATTCTTTTGCTGGCGCTATCAAGGATAGCAAGCATCTTTTTTTGGATGCAAAATGATTTAGGCAATAATTCAAACTCGATATCTTCAGCCATTTGCGCTTTTTCTGCCCGTTTAATTGCGCGTCCTTGTTGGGTCTCGAGTACTTGTACTTTTTCGGCAAGCATTTTGTTGATGACGCCCCGTGGTAGCAAACGCTCTTCCTTTCCCATACAAATCAGCGAACTTCCAGCAACCTCCTGAACCATTTCATCCGCAAAAGCAGGAAGCCAGCCATAAACAAAGCGAGCATGGGGAGGGCAAGGTTTTAGAATATTTTCAGCTAGAGATGCTGTTAAGTCACAAGCTTCATCCAACTCATATTGATAGATCAGTGCATTGTTAAACCACATAAAAAAACTCCTGAGATTACATAATATAATAGGTACCGATTGCCATCGTTCTATTGTACGGTAGTTTATAAAATTCGATATTTAAATTGGCTGAATAATTGCGTATCAGAAAGGCGAACAACTTTTCTTGCCAGTAAAAAGTTAATGATTTTCTTGATTTTGATGCGGTAATATTAGGAATTTCTACCATATATGTAGCGCGCTCAACATTTAACTTAAAGGGAAAAAGATTTTTGTTAGAGGCTCGTTCCAAAGCTCTGGGTATAGAAATAGTTTCCATAAAACCATAATGCAGGGTGAGGTTGAATACTTTTTCATGCAAACATGTAATTTCATAACGTTGGCTGTAATGGATATGCGGGATGTTATCAACCACATAATTAACAATAAGTACGCGCTCAGGAACTGCACGACTTAATTTAAGAAAATGAAGAAAGCTGCCGCCGCTTTTATCATAAACATCAGTGATAAAAACTGCAGTGAGATCAGTGAGTTGGTTTAAACTTTTATATTCTAATTGCTTGAGAATCTTCGAAATATCATCCTTATTCATATAATAATTTTCGCGTAAGTATTCCAAGCCAAATTTCCAGGTATACATGATAGTGGCGATGAGTAAGGCAAAAATGACTGGAACCCAACCGCCAGTCAAGAATTTATGTAGATTTGAACCAAGAAATGCAAAGTCTACGATAAGAAAAAAGCCAAATATGGTCATGACCCTATATTTTGGCCATTTCCAAATTGATATTGCTGCATAGGCAACCATTGCATCAATTAGAAGCATGTCTGCATTCACAGCAATTCCGTATGCGTGAGCCAGTCTATCTGAAGTTTGGAAGGCGAAACAAAAAGTTAATGTGCCAATAAACAAGATAAAGTTAATTTGCGGTACATAAATTTGCCCGGAAAACTCCTTGGATGTTTGCACTATTGGTATACGAGGACATAAGCTGAGTAAAACTGCTTGTTTTGTCAAAGAAAACGTAGCTGAAATTACAGCTTGTGAGGCAATTATCGTGGCAATCGTAGCAAGAATAATCAAGGGAATATAGAACCATTCAGGGGCAATCATGTAAAAAGGATTTTTGATTGCATTGGGGTTTATGAGTAAGTTAGCTCCTTGACCAAAATAATTTAATATCAAACAAGGAAGAACAGCCGCAAACCAACCGGCACGAATAGGATTTTTCCCAAAATGTCCTATATCTGCATAAAGCGCTTCGCCTCCAGTGACAACAAGAAAAATGCCGCCTAATAACAAATACCCTTTTAATCCCGTATCGCGCATCAGATCAAATGCGTAATACGGATTGATTGCTGTAAGTACGATAGGGGCTTTAACAATTTGTACGATGCCAAGAATTGCGATAGTAAGGAACCAAATCAGTATAACTGGACCAAATAGATTTCCTATACTTCCTGTCCCTCTTGCTTGTAATGTGAAAAGAAGAATCAGGATAATTACGGCTATAGGTAGAATAAAGGGGGTAAATTCATGCGAAAGAGTACTAAGACCCTCTACTGCACTGATTACAGATATAGCAGGTGTCAGCATTCCATCACCTAAGAGTAATCCAGCTCCAAAAATTGCGATGATGTAAAATAAAGGCGTGTATTTAGTACTTTTATACTTCATTAGTGCCAAAAGGGCGAGAATTCCTCCTTCACCATCGTTATCTGCCCGAAAAATCAAAATCAAGTATTTGAAGGAAATAATAAGAATCAAACACCAGAAAATAAGTGACAGAACACCCAAAATATGTGATTGAGTAATAGGGATATTATCTAATGTTACTTTTAAGGCATATAACGGGCTTGTACCGATATCCCCAAACACAACGCCTAATGCACCTAAAGTGAGGCCATAAGAGAACTTTTGTGTATTTTCCATATCGATTACCAGAATACTTTGCTAAATATAATAGCAAAAAGGGAGATAAAGAGTTTTTTCATATTTGTTATACTGTCCCTAACTTTTATTTATTTCCACCAGTATGTTGGGGTGGGAACTGCTTTCTTAGATTTTGAACTATTGCAGGTCTAACGTTCTTTGTGTAGATTAGCCGATTTTTGTTCTTTGGGAAATAGAAAATGAATGCAAAAGTTATTTTGCTTGCAGCAAAACAAAATACTGTATTACGCGGCCACCCATGGATATTTCCTAAGGCTATTGCAAAAACGCATGGAAAATTAGTTACAGGACATTTGATTGATATTTATAATGCAGATGAAGAGCTTATTGGCGTAGGTGTTTATAATGAGCATTCTCTTTATAGAGTCAGGGTCTTGGCACTTGCCAATGAATCCATCGACATCAGTAATTTACATGTCCTGATGACACATCGACTAAGCCAGGCAAAACAGGTAAGGGCGTGTTTAAATCTACCTAATAAGGAAACTACTGCCTATCGATTGTTTAATAGCGAAGCAGATGGTCTTTCTGGTTTAACGATTGATCGATTTAATCAAACGTGTGTCGTTGCCAGTTCCGCTTATTGGGTTGAGCTCAATCGAGAAATTATCATTCAAATATTACAAAATTTGTTTCCTGAAGATCAAATTAAATGGATGCCACAAAGTAAACCCTTAAGCCAAGATGGATGGAAACAAATTAGCCTACACGAGAAAGATGATAATACTCAGGTTCTTGAGGCAGGGGTTATTTATGAGGTTGAGTTTGCTCAGGCACAGAAAACAGGCCTGTTTCTTGATCAACGAGAGAATCACCAACGTATTGCCCAGTTATCCAAAGGAAAGAGCGTATTAGATCTTTATTGTTATAGTGGTGGCTTTGCATTGCATGCTGCTAAAGCTGGGGCCTTAAAAGTGACTGCGGTGGATAGCTCTGCTCAGGCAATAGCTCAGGCTCAAAAGAATGCAGCATTAAACGGTGTGACTCAAATTGAATTTATCGAGGCTGATGCGCGTGAATATTTAACAAAAGCAGGGAATTATGATCTCGTTGTCCTTGATCCTCCTAAATTGGTTCCATCAAAGCAACATGTTGAGCGTGCTAAAAACTATTATCGGTTTTTACATCGCGAAGTATTTAAATACATGAAATCAGGTTCCTTATTAATGACATGTAATTGCTCTTCAGCGCTTTCATCTCAGGAGTTTTGTTCTTTGGTTAGTCTTCAAGCTGGAGCAGTAGGGAAACAAGCACGTATTTTAGGTATTTATGGTCCAGCAAGCTGTCATCCTACCTTAGCTTCTTTCCCAGAAGGAAATTACCTTACTGCGATTTTGTTGGCGGTGGTGTAATTGATAATGTAGCTACGTAACGATTATATTTAAGCAAGTAGGTTGAGTCATTTATACCTGATGGATCGTCAGTTTTTCATTTTAAATTTCTCTACATACCGCTTAAATTTCTCTACATACCGCTTAAATTTCACTACGTACCGCGACTCCTCTACGTACCGCATAAACTCCTCTACGTACCGCGCTTTATGCGCGGTAACCAGAACGATATTTTAAGATGCCGCTGAGTCATTTCTATAGCAAGATCCCTGGATACCGCGCATAAAGCGCGGTACGTAGGCGAAAAAATTAGTGGAGGTTTTTCATGTTAAATTTCTCTACGTACCGCGCTTTATGCGCGGTAACCAGAACGATATTTTAAGATGCCGCTGAGTCATTTCTATAGCAAGATCCCCTGGATACCGCGCATAAAGCGCGATACGTAGGCGAAAAAATTTGTGGAGGTTTCTCATCAAAATACTGACGATACCTCTGGTCGAACGCCACCAACCTACTCGAGTTTGCAATAACCTGGTTAATGACTCTATTAGGTATGAACCGATCTATCTCTATCTCGTAAGCATTGCAAGACATCATAAAAACTCAGTTCACATACTTTTAATAAAACAAATAAATGAAAAATAAGGTCAGCTGATTCATTAACTAATTCTTCACGGTTATTATTTACTGCAGCAATTACTGTTTCAATGGCTTCTTCACCTACTTTTTGAGCGCATCGTGAGAGTCCGGATTCGAATAACTGTGCTGTATAACTGTTTTCATCTTTTGAGTCTGCACGTTCATTTATCAGTCCAATCAACTCATGTATAAAACCAAGATTTGTATTATGTTCAGGCTGAAAGCAACTCGTGGATCCTAAATGACAAGCGGGACCTTTAGGTAAGACCTGAATTAAAAGGCTGTCGCTGTCACAATCCACACTGATATGCTGTACGGACATGCTATTACCAGAACTTTCTCCTTTACGCCATAAACGCTTGCGACTTCGGCTGTAGAGATTCAATTGGCCTGTAGTCAGTGTGGCGATCAACGCTTCCTGATTCATATAACCTAACATTAAGACATTACCATTTTCAGCATTTTGGACGATGGCTGGTAATAAACCATTCATTTTTTTCCAATCCAAAGAATTAATTTCCATATGAATCATAATCGTACCTCAATTTTTTGTTTTTTAAGTGTTCGTTTAATTTCGTGGATCGTCAAAATTTTGTCATGAAAAATGCTGGCAGCTAAAGCTCCATCTACTCGAGTTTCAAGAAATACTTGAGTAAAGTCATCCAGCGCCCCGGCACCTCCAGAAGCAATTAATGGTACCTGGCATAAAGATCGTACCAATTTTAATTGATGCACATCATACCCTGAACGCACGCCATCCGATTGCATACAGTTTAGTACAATTTCTCCTGCACCTCTGTCTTGAACTTCTCTGATCCATTCTCTTGTTTTGCGTCTGGAATTAAGGATTTTATGTTCATCTCCGGTGTATTGATAGACATAATAATCATTATCTATCCATTGACTATCAATTCCTATTACAACACATTGGCTTCCAAAATTCCGGCTTAGTTCATTAATTAAACCGGGATTTTCTAATGCCGGGCTATTAATGGATATTTTATCAGCCCCAGAATTTAATACCGATTTTGCCTGATCAAGTGAGCGAATTCCACCCGCTACAGTGAAAGGAATATTAATTGTTTCTGCAACTTGGCGGACCCAATCTGGGCAAACTGAACGTTGTTCAGAACTTGCAGTAATATCATAAAATACTAACTCATCTGCACCTGCTGCAGAATAATGAGCGGCAAGTTCGAGAATGTTGCCAACAACACGATGATTACGAAATTTAACACCTTTGACTACTTGATTATCGCGTACATCAAGACATGGAATAATTCGTTTAGTTAACATAATTTATACTCAAATTAATCGTGTAGCCTGGGCTACACCTACAATAACATTGACCTCAGATCAAAAGTGGCTTGGTATAAGGATAACCCCAGGATTACTGCGCTAGCTCCTAGTGCATCCAATCGATTAATATCCTCTGCATTACGGATACCTCCGGAAGCTTGCCATTCGATTTGAGGAAAACGTTCAATTGCTTCTTTATAAAGTTCGAAATTCGGCCCTTGCATCATTCCATCACAAGCAATATCAGTACAAAGTATTTGTTTAATTCCTAATTGCTGATAATGGGTAACAACATCCCATAAATTATTATTTGTCGTTGTTTGCCAACCATGAATAGCTGGGAAGGGTATCCTATTTTTCATTCGAATATCTAAAGCCAGGATAATATGTTGTGGACTGATTTCCCTGATAATAAGTGCAGCCAGTTCTGGATTGGTAATTGCAATACTACCTAAAACCAGATTGGATATCCCAGCTGAAAAACATGTTATTGCTTGTTCTAAGGATCGAATTCCTCCGCCTGCTTGCACAACGATTCCTGTATTTTGCATAGCACATATTAAAGACAACTGTTGCATCGCTCCTGTTTGTGCTCCATCCAAATCAACGACATGCAAACGCTGTGCTCCCAATTCGGCGAAGTAAGCAGCACGTTCGAGTGGGGGAGTATCGAATTGAGTGACTTGATCAAATTGTCCTTGTCGTAAACGAACACAACGACCTGCTTGGATATCAATTGCAGGGATAAGGATCATACAGCCTCCATATTTTAAGTTATCGATTTCTTCGAAAATACTCTTCCGTAGTAGAGGTTTTCGAAAAAATCTAATAGTTACAAAAATTGTTTAGCAAAGTCATTCCGGTTTCAGCAGATTTTTCCGGATGAAATTGCATACCCCAAATATTATTTTTTTGAATGATTGCTGTGAACGGTTCATTGTATTCACAATGGGCTAAAGCGTATTGGCTTTCACCTAGTGCGTAACTATGAACGAAATAAACATAGTCCTGTTCTCTTAACCCTTGTTGCAAGAATGTTTCTGTGCACCACTGCAATTGGTTCCAACCCATGTGAGGCACTGGATAATCTTCTTGCTGGCGTAAACGTTGTGCTCTTCCAGGAAGCATACCAAGACAACGAATATCACCTTCTTCACTGCTTTCGAGTAATAATTGCATGCCAAGACAAATACCGAGCAGGGGTTGTTCTAGCGAAGTAATGACATCGATCAATTCATACTGGCGTAGCGCATTCATACCATAAGCAGCAGTACCTACGCCGGGTAAAATCACATGACTTGCTTTCCCAATTTCTTTTGCATCGTGTGTTAATTGATACTTAAAACCTAGCCTTTTTACTGCGTTTACTAAAGAGGTTAGATTGGTGCCGCTGACATCAATAATGGCAATCATAATACCCCCTTGGTCGATGGGAGAATGTTGTTTGTTTTCATACAGGCTTGGCCTAGCGCTCGTCCTAATGATTTGAAACAGGCTTCAATCATGTGATGATGATTTTGGCCTTTCACTTCAATGTGAATGGTTGCACCAAGGGCAGTGGCTAATGAATTAAAGAAATGGGGAACCATTTCAGTTGCCAGGCCTCCAACAAATTCTCGAGTAAATTGGCCTTTAAAATCGCAAAAACCTCTACCGCCAATATCGATGGCTATAGAGGCTAAAGATTCATCCATAGGTAAAGTAAAGCCATAGCGGTTAATACCCCATTTGTCGCCAAGTGCCTTTTTTAGCCCTTCCCCTAAAGCGATCGCGGTATCTTCAATTAAATGATGATCATCAACTTCTATATCACCGGTTGCATGTAATTCAAGATTGAATCCACTATGTTTGGCTACTTGCTCCAGCATATGGTTAAAGAATGGAAATGGCGTATTTATGGAGCTGCTCTGGTCAGTATCCAAAATCAGGGTTAATTTTATCTCTGTCTCTTTTGTCTTTCTTTGGACAACTGCAGTTCGTTTTTGACCCAGTATTTTTTGGGTAATTTGATCCCATCCATGCTCTTTGGAGACGGGCAAAAACTTGATCCCCAGATTGTCGGCAAATTGTCGGTCAGTTTCTCGGTCTCCAATAACCCAGGTACATGAATTATTAATTGCTCTTTCTTTTAGGAATTGATTCACTAAGCCCGTGTTAGGCTTTCGGCACAAACAATTATCTTCGGGCATGTGCGGGCAAATAAAAACTTCATCAAAAAATATTCCTTGTGACGAGAAAATATCTAAGATGAATTCATGGCAAATCATAAAATCATCTTCAGGAAAAGCAGCGGTACCTATACCGTTTTGATTGCTCACCATAACAATGTGAAAGCCTTCCTTTTGCAATTGCAGTAATGCGGGAATAACACAAGGTGTGAGCTTAATTTTATCTAAAGAATCTACTTGATAATCAAAAGGTTCTTCAATTAAGGTTCCGTCACGATCGATAAATAAGATTTTTTGCATTTTAATATCCTGAAACATTATTTTGGAAAGAAGATAAAGCGTGCAGCAAAAGTTGATTTTGTTGATCATCACCTACTGTAATTCGTAAATGATCATGTAACGATGAATTAGGTGAAAAACTTTTGATTACTATGCCATGATGAGCAAGCCAAGAAACCAATTCGGATGTGTATTTGGTTTTAACAAGAATAAAGTTGGCTTCAGTCGGATAGACTTTCTTGATAAGAGGACATAATTGCAATTCCTTCATTAACTTGGCTCGAGACGCTTTAATTGTATTGATTGCCTGCAAAAACCACTCATTTTTTTCTAATGCACGGAGAGCTAAATCAATCACTACACTGGAAATGGGGAAGGGCGGCATAATTTTATTCAAGGCTTGAATTACATTTGCTTGAGCTAAAATGATTCCTAACCGAAGATTGGCTAAGCCATAAGCTTTAGATAGAGTACGTAACACAATTAAATTATCAAATTGAGAAATGAGGTGTGTTGCACTTTGAGTTTGAGCAAATTCAATATAAGCCTCATCAACAACGATAACAGAGCGATTTTTATACTCATTACACAGTGTTGCAATAAAGTCTAGATCAATTAAGTTACCTGTAGGATTATTGGGATTACACAAAAAAATGATCTTACAGTTGTTTTGCCAACTACTACGAATGTCGTGTAGAGAAAGTTGAAAATTATTTTGAGCATCTAGAGGACATTCAATAAGCTTGGCATGTTGTAAATAGATATAAAAAGAATACATAGAAAAAGTGGGCGGAAATTGTAGGCATGCATCTTGCCCTGCACTGAGAAATAAGCGTGTAATTAAATCAATTCCATCATCTGATCCCCGAGTGAGCACAATTTGCTTTTCTTCAACTTGATAGTACTTTGCCAATTGTTCTTGCAGTTGCTTCTGCAGGTATTTTTCTGGATAAAAGTTTAAATTAATATTCGTACTTAATGCAGACCAAGGAAGTTCGTTAGCATGCAAACGATGTCTTATGGGAGCACTACCTACACTATAAGGTTGATTGTCTAATAATTCAGGGCGTATTAAGTTAAGTACTGACATTTAAAGCTCCAGTGAGTTCAACCTGATTTCTACAGCGCGTGCATGAGCATCCAATCCTTCAATTTGAGCCAGAGCAATTGCTGCAGGCCCTAAAGCTTTGATTCCTTCTTTGCAAATTGATTGAATATTAAAGTGAGTGAGAAAATCGAGTGTTCCAAGGCCGCTGTGATTTTTGGCAAAACCATTGGTTGGTAGAACGTGGTTTGATCCAGTTACATAATCACCAAGTGTTTCAGCTGCCCAGGCGCCAAGAAATACTGTACCTACTGCATGTATTTCATCTACAAAAGTGTCTGCATCTTCACGGTTTATGATCAAATGCTCAGGAGCATAGGAATTAATCATATGTAATTGTTCGTTTTTTTCAGCACATACAATAATCAAGCTGTTTGCCAGTGATTGTTTGATTATTTGTGTTCTTGATAGACTATTATATTGTGCGTACAGCTGTTGGTTTACCTGTTCTGCGGTTTGAAGTGAGTCGCAAATCAGAATGACTTGTGAGTCAACTCCATGCTCAGCCTGTGCTAGTAAATCAGCAGCGATAAATGCTGGATTTGCTTGATTATCAGCAATGACCATGACTTCGGAAGGTCCCGCGGGCATATCAATTGCTGCGCCATAAGGATCTGAAGCAACTAGAGTTTTTGCTTCCGTAACATAACTGTTTCCCGGCCCAAAAATTTTGTCTACCTTAGTAACGGTTTCAGTACCATAAGCCATAGCCGCAATTGCTTGTGCTCCCCCAAGCGCATAAATGGTATCTATGCCGCATAATCTTGCTGCAACCAATAAATGTTCGTTAATTGAACCGGATGCATCAGGAGGGGTACAAAATATTTTTATAGGACATCCCGCGACACGGGCAGGGATGGCCTGCATTAATAATGAAGAAATTAGAGGAGTTCTATTGCCACCTGGGACATACAAACCAACTCGTTGAATGGGTTTGTAGATACTGTTAATAGTTACACCATCGGCTGTACCTATATTTTTATTTTCTGGTAAAAGAGCTTGGTGGTAGGTAGTAATCGTTTTAATTGCTTCAGTAAGGGCAGCAAGAGACGATTTACTAATGCACGCATTTTCAATTTTTTGTTTAGGGATTTGCAGACTGCTCAATCGAGCCCCATCAAATTGCTCTGTAAAGGTAAATAATGCTTGATCTCCAAGAGTCCGCACCTGTTTGATAATTTCTTGTACCTTGCCTTTTACCGAGGATGTTTGCATTGGGCGTGTTAGGCAGATTTCTTTTTCAGCTTGGGATAGGGATTGCCAATTTTTAATCGATAACATCATACTACTCCAACATTTTTTCTATAGGTAAAACCAATATAGAACTGGCTCCGAGGGTTTGAATGGTTTCTAAAGTATTCCAAAATACACGTTCACTGGAGACAACATGCACCGCAACTTTATTCATATTGCCAGGTAAAGGCAGAATTGTCGGTGACTCAGCGCCAGGCAATTTTTCTGCAATTGCATCAAGAGCTGATTTCGGAGCGTGAAAAACAATGTATTTTCTTTCCTGCGCTTGTTGTACTGCCTGAATTCTTCGTGCGAGCATGTCAAATAACTCCTGAAACATGTTAGAAAAGCTCCGATCGCTTTGGATCAATACGGCTTGACTGAACAGTACTGTATCTACTTCATAGAGTTTGTTGTCTTCCAAAGTTTGACCACTTGAAACGAGGTCACAAATTGCATCCGCCATACCCATTCGTGGTGCAACTTCAATTGAGCCGGATAATACAAGACGTTCTGCACATATTTTTTTGTCACGTAAATATTGGTTTAGTAAATTAGGATAACTGGTAGCAATTCGTTTGCCATCCAGGCTTCCAGGACCTTGATACTCTGTGGATTCTGGAATAGCTATGGATAAACGGCAAGTGCACGTGCCTAATGCTGCTGTTGTTTTATATAATTTTTGTGGATTGGCAAGAGAAGCCTCGAGTAAGACATTCTCACCAACGATTCCGCCATCACATAAGCCATCAAATACCAAAGTAGGTATGTCATCATCACGGACAAAAAGTAAATCAATAGGAAAGTTATCAACATGAGTAAGTAAGCTATTCGTCTTAATACGAAATTTCAAACCACATTGCTGCAAAAGTCTCAAAGATTCTTCAGATAAACGCCCCTTCTTTTGTAAGGCCAAACGTAAACGATTTTTCACGACATCTCCAATCTCTTCGCGATTAGCTCATAACCGCCGGTACCAAAACTTAAACAGCGTGCTACACGAGTTATTGTGGTTACGCTGACCTCAGTTTGTTCATGAATAGTGCGATAGGGAATACCTTGTCGCAATAAAGGAACAACCTGCCAACGATCTGCCATTGCTTCGAGTTCTGCTGGGGTGCATAAATCGGTAAAAAATTGCAAGGCTTCTTCTTTGTTTTTAAGCAAACTAATGGCGTGCATTAAATCAGACAGAGCAGAATGTTTTGCTGTTGTATGTGTTTTCATATTAATGTATTAGCGTAATAGAACATTAACTCAATAGTACTGAATGTTTTTAAAACTGTCAACACCATGTACAAACACTGAAGATTGATAAATCTTGTACAATTTGCATCCCACCTCTCACTCTCACATCGCTGTCTACGTCCCGTGGCTTGCCGGCTGGGCTCAGTGTTTTAGGGCAGATCTTCTGGAAACGCCTCGGAAGGTCGAAGTAGCGATGTTTTTCAGGGATGTGTATCAGATTCACGTAGACAGGTTTGTTGGGTAATTTTGCTCTGTGGAATCGTCAGTTTTTCATTTTAAATTTCACTACGAACCGCTTAAACTCCTCTACGTACCGCGCTTTATGCGCGGTATCCAGAACAATATTTTAAGATGCCGCTGAGCATTTATATAGCAAGATCTCCTGGATACCGCGCATAAAGCGCGGTACGTAGGCGAAAAAATTAAGAGGGGTACGTAGGCGAAAAAATTAGCGGGGGTTTCTCATCAAAAAACTGACGATACTTCAGGTCATTCTGAACCAACCTACTCACTAAGCAACGATGTGCATTGAAAATGGATCCCTTGCCTGCGCAAGGATGACGGCTTTTTAAGCGGTATGTAGGGCGCAAAAAATTTGTGGAACATGAAATTCTGAAACCTGGGTCCGCTTCGCTTTCCCAGGCTACAGTTCAGGGCGTTGTGGAATTAACACCCATATAATGCTTGATACGCTTCAAGCTTTTTTACTTGCTCGTTTTGATTTGTACTTTTCAAGTAATCGATTAAATCAAATAAAGTGATAATTGAATAAACATTGATACCTTGCGCCTTAATTTCTGCCAGTGCTGACTCCTGAGTTAATCCTCGCTCACATCGATCAAGAGCGATAATAACTCCAGTTAATTGACCGCCATTTTCCTTAATTAAGATCTGTGACTCTCGAAAAGCGGTACCTGCAGTAATGACATCATCAATGACAATTGTTTTCCCAGTTAAGGGGGCGCCAATTAATTGGCCTCCTTCACCATGATTTTTTACTTCTTTACGATTAAAAGTAACCGTGGTTTCCTGACCTAATTCAGCTAAGGCAATAGCTGTAGCTGTAGCAAGAGGCAAACCTTTATAAGCTGGGCCAAATAAGTGGTCGAATTCAGCTTGGTGCTCAAGTAATGTTTTGGCATAAAATTGGCCCAATTGCCGCAACGCGTTGCCTTGATAAAATAATCCTGCGTTAAAAAAATAAGGGCTGATGCGGCCAGATTTTAAAGTAAACTCACCAAATTTTAATACTTGGCAATCAAGTGCTAATTTTATAAAAGCTGATTTCATCTGATTCATTATGTATTTCCAATAGAAAAAAAAATTATAAAGATATCGATTTTTTTAAAAAATCCTTAACAATCAATAAAAAACTGCTATGCTAATCTATATGCAGGGAATTTTTTCTTGCATAAGTGTATGTTTATAGATACTCAGCGCTTTAATAGTAAATATTTTTGTGTTGAAAATAAACATCTGTAACAGTTGGATAGTAAAGCTTAAGACAAAGGGGATAGCTAATGTCGCAAAGAGAAACGGGCCATGTAAAGTGGTTCAATGAGAAAAAAGGATTTGGATTTATCATTAATGAAAATGGTGACGATATTTTTGTTCATTATAAAGATATCCAAGGTGTTGGATTTAAAACCCTTCATGAGAATGATCCAGTATCCTTTGTGCTTGATAAAGGACCTAAAGGACTAAAAGCACAAGACGTTACAATTATTACTGAATAAGTAAAGTAACGAATCAATATTCTCAGCTATCGCTGCGTGTTAAGTTTAGCCTGGGCTAGGGATTTGCCATAACCCGGGTTACTTTTCATGCAATGGACTTTTGGTTATGGTTGCAATCTAGATTTTGTTCCCGTAGGCTCTTTGCTGAGCGCGAGAAACCTTTTAAATCATAAGGATGTGACAATTAATCAATGTTCTCTTTTTGTATCTAAAATATTCCAAAAGAAAAAATAAAACCTCTTGAATTTCTCTAAAGCATCTTCATATATCTTACTTCTTGTTTATTTATTTTTACTTTAAGAGGTGAGGTATGAAAAGCTTATCTATGTATCAGGTGGATGCATTTGCATCTGCTCTTTTTGAAGGTAATCCTGCAGCAGTCTGTCCGCTAGAACATTGGTTAACCGATCAGGAAATGCAACGTATCGCTACAGAAAATAATTTATCAGAAACAGCTTTCTTTGTTCCTGAGGGAGATGGATTTTATATAAGATGGTTTACACCAAATGAAGAAGTCGCTTTATGTGGTCATGCTACGCTTGCGAGTGCGTATGTTATTTTTGAAAAATTAGGATTTAAGGGTAAGAAAATAACATTTAATTCTAAAAGCGGGGCGCTTATTGTTTATAAAAATGAGAATGGTTTAATGATGGATTTTCCAGAATTACCTTATCACCCAATTGAATTATCACCTGAGTTGCACCATTTAAATTTAAAAAAACCTCAAAAAGTCTTAAAAAGCCAGTTTGATTTAATGTTTGTTTATGAGGATGAAAACGACGTGAGGACAGCAGATCCAGATTTAGATGCAGTCGCACGTTTGGAATATAGAGGTTTGATCTTAACTGCTCCAGGTAAAAATACTGATGTTTATTCGCGGTGTTTTTATCCAGGATGCAATGTTCCAGAAGATCCAGTGACTGGTTCAGCGCATTGTGTGATTGCACCTTATTGGTGTGAACAATTGGGTAAATCTCGTATTGATGCGATACAAGGTGGAAACCGCCAAGGCAAATTGCAATGTGAGGTAAAAGAGGGGAGAGTTCTTCTTTATGGAACGAGTCATCTTTATTTAGATGGTACAATTTACTTGCCATAGACTTTAGAACTTCTACGCTCTTGGAGCGATCATATCGCTCCATTTGAATAATTTACCTGTCAATTCTTTGGCGAAATATTATTTATTTAAAGTAACAACTTATTTGATTCATTATGAGATGCCGTACATGATTTATTAGATGACATTATTCGTGGTTGTATTTATCATGTGTTATTTGGAACGCTCGTATTAGAAAAGGAGTATCTTATGACTATCTATATGTTTCCTGGACAAGGATCTCAGATAAAGGGGATGGGAATTGAATTATTTTCACATTTCCCTGAGCAAATAAAACAAGCTGATGAGATTTTAGGATATTCTATTAAAGAATTATGCTTGGATGATCCAAAGCAGCAATTGAGTAATACCGAGTATACGCAACCCGCATTATACGTTATTGAAGCGCTTTCTTTTTTAGTCAGGGCTGCTGAAGAACCGTCACCTCATTATCTCATAGGGCACAGTTTAGGAGAGTATGCTGCTTTATTTGCAGCAGGTGCTTTTGACTTTGTTACAGGGTTAAAACTTGTGCAGAAACGAGGTGAATTGATGGCTCAAGCAAGTGGCGGGGGAATGCTGGCAGTAATTAATTTACCTGAAGAGCGAATTAAATTTTTACTGAGGGTCAATGGATTGGATTCTGTAGATTTTGCCAATTTTAATTCATCGAAACAAATTGTTCTTTCTGGACTTGCTGCAGATATTGCCAAAGCTAATGAGTTACTTGCCAATGAAGCGCTGATGTGCGTACCTTTGAAAGTAAGTGGTGCATTTCATTCTCGTTATATGCAAGCAGCTGCCGATGAGTTTGCAAAATTTATCGCTCCATTTGAATTCTCCACACTTAAGACCAAAGTGATCGCTAATGTTACTGCAGAGCTTTATAGCAACAACATGATTAAGGAAAATTTAGTAAAGCAAATTACTCATCCAGTTCGTTGGACCGAAACGATTCGTTACTTGAAAAACCAAGGGGAAACGGTTTTTATAGAAGTAGGACCGGGAAATGTGCTGACTCGCTTAGTAACGCAAATTTAATTATTTCGAGCAAGGATTTACTGCATCTGTAGTGACAAATCAGAAAGATGAATTGCAAATTTGAAAATATCCCCCTGTTAGCTATTTTGTGTACCGTACTTTATGCCTGAAGAGTCCCCACAGAATTTTTTACTTTTCTACGTACCGCGCGCTTTATGCGCGGTATCCAGCAGTAGTTGCTTTTGAAATAGAACTCAAAGAACATCAAACATCGTTCTGGATACCGCGCATAAAGCGCGGTACGTAGAAGGGTGGAGTTTTGTGAGGGATATAAGTAATCCCCTTTCCTTTTTTAAAGAAAATCTTATAAGTCATTACATTCAAAAGAAAAATATCATCTACACTTAAATAGTGATTCAATTTACAGAGGGTGCAATATGACAATTCGACTGAAACATGACCATGGAATGTTAGAAGAAATAGAGCTTTTTCAGTTACAACACCACTTGGCGCTTCCCCATCTTAAGAAATATTTACAATCAAAAGGTTCAAAGCAATGTAAATCAATAAAAAAAATTAGGGTTGATCATTCCAACTTGGATGACAAAGATTATCATGCATTACATGACATTTTTAAATTATCATCTAAAGTTGACGAAATTTCATTTTACTCAAATCATATTGATACTGAGCAAGTTACTTATTTATTTGAATCTTTACCCAGTAAAAAACTGAATAAAATCAAGTTTGTAGATAATTGGATAGGGGAAAAAATTCCTTCTGGTTTTTTCTCTTTTTTACAAAAGAAAAAATTGAAGGTTTTGGATTTATCATTAAATTGGTTGCGTGATGCTGGAGTGCAGCATTTGTTAGAAGCAATAGAAGCGAATACTGAATTGAATGAGTTGGTATTAAGCTGTAATGATTTCGGTTTGGGTGGAATGAAGGCATTACATCATTTTGTGTTGAAGCATTCAACATTAAAAACTTTGGATATCTCCTATAATAATTTGGATGAAAAATGTGCCAAAGAAATTTCCACCATGATCACTGAATCAAATTCTTTGACTCATCTGAATCTTAGAAGTAATAAAATAGGGGATGCTGGAGCCGAGCTTATCGCCCACGCATTAAAATCAAATAAAAATTTAAAATATGTTGATTTATCAGATAATAGAATTTCAGAAACAGGTTTGTCTCAACTCGTACGTGAGGCAGTTGCACATGATAAACTTGCAGGATTGATTTTAAAGCATAATCAGTTTCTTCCTCCAACATTAAAATCAAATCAATCAGACTTACACGTTTTTTATTGATAGCAAGTGCAGAATTATATAGCCGTTCAGTGTAGTATTCATCTTTTAGTGAATACATATGAACGGTTATATTAATCAATGGAGTTTTGCCAATGGGCACTGGTGCTTTTTACCTTTTAAAAGAACGTCGATTTTTGCCTTTTTTCCTTACTCAATTCTTTGGTGCCTTCAATGATAATGCATTCAAATTAGCGATGCTCACATTGATTAGTTACCATTTGACACATGACCAAGCTCAGTCAGAATTCTACCAAGCAATAGCGGGTGCTTTATTTATAACCCCTTTTTTTCTACTTTCTGCGACTGCCGGACAATTAGCGGATAAATACGATAAAGCTTTTATGACTCGGCTCATTAAAATATTAGAATTACTTTTAATGATTATTGGTAGTTTTTCTTTATATTGGGGCAACATTTTTCTGATGATGCTTACTTTAACTGGTTTAGGAGTGCATTCAACTTTTTTTGGACCAATAAAATATGCCATTTTACCTGATCATTTGCCTAAGAACGATTTACTAGGTGCAACTGGGTTAATTGATGGGAGTACTTTTATCGCTATTTTGCTGGGAACTACTATGGGTTCTTTATCTATAGGCATGAACAATCCTAAACCTTATATGGCGGTTTTCTTAACAGTGATTATTGCGCTAGCTGGTTTAACTTCAAGTCTATTTATCCCAAGCGCACCACCTAGCTCCGAAAAGATAAAAGTCGATATGCAGATTTGGCGAGTGACATATAAAATGTTGAAGCAAGTTACAGAACATTTTGGTATTTTATTGTCTATTTTAATTTTATCTTGGTTTTGGTTGCTAGGAACAGTAATACTGACAAAGCTTCCTGATTATACAAACTATGTTTTAGGAGCAAATAATGCTGTTTTTGCATTATTTCTTGCTTTATTTTCCATAGGAATTGCATGCGGTTCAGTGACAGTGAATTTTATTTTTCAAGGGCGGATTAGTTTGCCTATGGTTCCTTGGGCTATGTTTGCTTTTAGCTGCTTTGCTATGGATTTATATTGGGCTACCCCTTTTACCCCTTTAACAGATCAAGGTTCACTACTTACTTTAAATACCTTTTTTACACGGTTTAACTATTGGCGTATTGCTTTTGATTTATTTATGTTAGCGTTTAGCTCAGGCTTATTTGTAGTTCCTTTGTATACCTATTTACAGGTTGCCAGTCCCCCTCGATCTAGAGCCAGGGTCATTGCGGCCAATAATATTTATAATGCCCTATTTATGGTGATAGGGACGTTTATGATTATTGGTTTATTACACTTTAGTGCCGCAATTCCGAAAATTTTTTTAATTTTGAGTTTATTAAATGTTGGTGCTGCATGGCTGGCCAGGATTTATCTCAAGAGGGTGATTGTGCCAGAAAAATAATAAATAAGTATAGCCTGGTGAAGTCAGCGGTACTGCCATTAAATTAAGAATAACTAAGTGTCTTGTCTACGTCCCGTGGTTTGTCCGCGGGATCCAGTGATAGTGCGTGATTTATGGATCCCGCGGACAAGCCGCGGGAAGTAGGATAAGGTAAGGACCAATAGCCTGATGAAGTCCGCTGCACTTCATCAGACTTAAACATTTGAGTTATGTTAACCAATCGCGTGGCGGTAGAAAATCAGTATAAAGTTTTGCTTCTGCACTATTGGCATCAGGCTGCCAATTGTATTCCCAGGTGACTTCAGGTGGTAAGGACATTAAAATCGATTCTGTTCTGCCATTTGATTGTAAGCCAAATAAGGTTCCACGATCATATACCAAATTGAACTCTACATAGCGTCCTCTTCGATAATGTTGAAACGCTTTTTCTCTTTCACCAAAAGGATGTGACTTACGACGCGACACTATTGGAGCATAAGCTTCAATATAATGATCACCGATGCTCTGCATCAGAGCGAAACTGTGATCGAAACTGATTTCATTATAATCATCGAAAAATAAGCCCCCAATTCCACGTGCTTCGTTCCGATGCTTGATAAAAAAATAATTATCACACCATTGTTTAAATTTAGGGTAAATCGATTGGCCAAAAGGTTGGCAGGCGCGTAAGGCGGTTTGATGCCAATGCGTGCAATCTTCTTCAAATCCATAATAGGGTGTTAAATCAAATCCACCACCAAACCACCAAACTGGCTCAGAACCATCTTTTTCTGCAAGAAAAAAGCGAACATTAGCATGCGATGTTGGCACATAGGGATTATCAGGATGAATAACCAATGATACACCGAGTGCATTAAAATTTCTGCCTGCTAATTCGGGGCGATGTGCACTTGCTGAGGCAGGAAGATGAGTTCCATAGACATGAGAAAAATTGACACCGGCTTTTGCAAAGACTGAGCCTTGTGTTAAAACTCGAGTAATTCCGCCGCCACCTGAAGGACGTTTCCAGGCATCTTCAATAAATTGAGCTTGGTTATCAAGTCGCTCAAGTCTCGAGCAAATTTTATTTTGTAATTCTAATAGGTAAGTTTTTACTTGTTCAATCGTATTTTCTGGAAGAGTATGATTCTTTGACATGTGGCTGATCTCCCCAATTTATAACACGCTTATTTTCTCACTTATTTGAAATTGGCACAATGTTTGCTTTTCTTGTTGTACTTACTTTAAGGGGGAAAATATGGCGTTAGATCTGGATTCGTATTTTGGAGTACATGCTAAAGCTTTAGTAGCACGTGACCATAGGGCATCACAATTAGCGAACAACTTAGCCAATGTCAATACACCCAACTATAAAGCTCAAGATATCGATTTCAACGAATTTTTAGCAGCCAGTATGGCTGGCGGTTCGCAAAAGATGGAGGTAACTTCGCCTAATCATATTAATGCAAACGCCGATTTTTCGGCGAATTTGAAATACAGAGTGACATCGCAAATGTCTTTAGACGGGAACACCGTGGATAAAGATTTGGAAACCACTGAATTTGCACGTAACTCCCTTAACTACCAGGCCAGTTTGAGTTTTCTTGATAGTAAAATCAAATCCATGATGCTTGCGCTGAAAGGAGAATAAGAATGACATTAAGTGCAATTTTTAATATTGCAGGCTCAGCATTGACCGCTGAAACAGCACGTTTGACCACTAGCGCCGAGAATATGAGTAATGCTAATGTAGAATCAGGGAGTGTTGATGAGGTGTACAAGGCGAAGTATCCGATATTTAAAGCAGTACAGGAACATGCAAATCAATGGATGGGGGAACACGTATCAGGAGGGGTACAACTTAAAGGAACTTATGAGAGTACTTTAGATCCTCAAAGACGTTATGCGCCTGATAACCCCTTGGCAGATAAAGATGGGTTTGTTTATACACCGAATGTGAACTATGTTGAAGAAATGGCAAACGTTATTTCTGCTTCCAGGTCATATCAAATGGATGTTGAATTGCTTAATACAACAAAACAACTATTACTACGGACTTTAAAGTTGGGTGAATAAGGGAGAAAAGTGAATGTCGACAAATTCAGTTAACGGAACTAACGCGTCTAACCCATCATTTAATAATCAAATGGATTCCACAGCGAAGAACAGTTTGGGGCAACAGGATTTTCTACGTTTAATGGTTGCTCAAATTCAAAACCAGGATCCGATGCAACCGCAGGTAAATGGTGAGTTTTTATCGCAACTAGCACAGTTTAGTACGAATGATGGGGTTGCCAAAATGCAAGAGTCGTTACAACAAATGGCAACTTCCCTGCAATCAAATCAGGCTTTGCAAGCCTCGGCTTTAGTGGGTCGTAAAGTTTTGGTCAACAGTCAGACCCTTCAGCTGAATAATGAGGGTGATGCAAAGGCAGCAGTTGATATTCCACCTGGTCTAAGTAATTTAAGTGCATCAATTTATTCGGAATCTGGGGAGCTGATAAAGACAATTCCTTTAGGACAGCCTGCTCCTGGATTTTTTCAATTTAGTTGGGATGGTACTGGCAGCGACAATAATCGGATGAAAGAGGGTAAATATAAAATTGAAGTACATGCTGTTTATGGAGGAAAAGAAGTATCTTTAAAAACAATGACTTCTGCCAATGTCGATAGCGTAAGCCTTGGCCAAAATGGAGAAGGTTTAAAATTGAATGTAGCAGGGATTGGACCAGTATCATTGGATCAGGTAAGACAAATATCAGTTTAAAAGCAGGAGGCTAAAATGATTTTTGACGCGGCACTAAGTGGACTTCAAGCAGCAACAAGTAATCTGGATGTTATAGGGAATAATATTGCAAACTCTTCAACTGTAGGGTTTAAGGGTTCTCGCGCTAATTTTGGTGATATTTATGCTTTTGGCGGTTACGGAAGCTTTGGTGCAGGCAGTACTTCTATAGGGAGCGGGGTGATGCTGACTCAAGTTCAGCAGTCGTTCGCATCTGGAAATTTATCCAGTAGTACAAACAGCCTGGATCTCGCAGTGAATGGTTCTGGTTTTTTTATTTTAAATAATCCAGGTGGCGGTGCAGTGTACACACGCGCAGGCCAGTTTAATTTGGATAACCAAAATTATATTACCAATGCGAATGGGCAATATCTTACTGGACTCCTTTCTGATGGCAATGGAAATATTACAGGAACTTCTGGAAAATTGCAGATAAATACAGAGAACATAAGTCCGCAGGCAAGTACCACGGTGACAACTGGCGTCAATTTGAATTCACAAAGTACTCCTCCAGCCATTGATTGGATAGGTGGAGCTGCGCCACTTAGCAGCTCTTACAATAATCCAACATCATTGACTATTTACGATAGCTTAGGAAATTCGCATGTGCTTAGCATGTATTTTATCAAAGCGGATTCTGCTGCTGCAGCGGGACAACCCAATGCATCAACTCCTCCAGGTACAGAGAATCAATGGTATGTTGCTTTTCAAATTGATAACCAAAATGTTCCAGCTAATGTTGGAACAGATAATACAACGAATTTGTTCGAAGTGAATTTTAATTCAGATGGATCATTTGTCGGAGTTGCGAGTCCAGGAGGAGCTCCCATAGGTAATAATCTGATCCCATTGTCACTTAATTTGAATAATGGTGCCAATCCTTTAAACTTAAATATTGATTTATCAAACAGTACGCAGTTTGGTAGTCCCTTTGGTGTCCAATCTACCGCCTCAAATGGTTATACAACAGGAAGCCTGGCAAGCCTGAGTATTGATGATACCGGACTTATTTTAGGAATTTATACCAACGGCCAATCTATGGCTATGGGACAGATTCAATTAGCTAATTTTGCTGATCCTACAGGCCTACAAAATATGGGGAATGTATGTTGGGCTGAAACTTCTGCTTCAGGACAACCTTTAATTGGTACTGCTGCATCCGGAGGATTTGGCGCCATTAAATCAGGTATGTTAGAGCAATCTAATGTTGATTTAACCAGTGAATTAGTAGACTTGATCAGTGCACAACGCGATTTTCAAGCCAATGCTCAGTCAATTCGTGCTGGTGATGCGATCACACAAACAATAATTAATATGCGTTAGGAGGTAACCCTATGGATCCTATCTTATATAATGCTGCTGGTGGGGGGCGGATCGGCTTTAAACGCCAGGAGATAATCGCCAATAATTTGGCGAATTTGAGTACTCCAGGTTTTAAAGCGGACATGTATCAAGCACAAACTATGTATGCAAGTACAGATGGATCCGGCAAAGGGCCATCCTTTCCAATACAAAATCAAAGTGCAGTTAATTTGAGTCCTGGGGAGATTATGACAACAGGGCGTAATTTAGATATAGCAATTGAGGGTAATGGTTGGTTTGCGGTAGGTAGTCAAGGTAAAGAGGCCTATACTAAGGCTGGAAACTTGCGTTTGGATATTAACGGCTTATTAACAACTGCTTCCGGGCTTCCTGTTCTGGGAAATGGCGGCCCAATTTCGATTCCCCCAGCCCAATCTGTAAACATAGGAACTGATGGAACAATTACAGTTGTTCCATTGGGTGGCGATCCTAAAAGTGCAGCCATATTGGATAGAATTAAGCTAGTTACGCTCGATAAAAATAATATTGTTAAAAATTCAGAAGGTTTATTCCAATTAAAGAATGGTGGAACTCCAGCTGCTGCTGATGGGAGTGTCAAGATTAGAAGCGGAGCCATTGAAGGCTCTAATGTGAATGCTATTGATCAGATGGTAGAAATGATTACCTCAGGACGCGAATATGATGCGCATATGAAGGTGATATCCACAGTTGAAGACAATTTCCAAAAGCTGGCACAAGTATTGCAGGAATGATAACCAATTTAGTTGAAAAACAAGAATAATTGCGGAGGGGGCTCCATGGAACCAGCATTATGGGTAAGTAAATCAGGCTTGGAAGCACAAGAAAAAAATATCGCTACTATTGCTAATAATTTGGCAAACGTTAATACAACTGGATTTAAAAAGGATAGAGCAATATTTCAGGATTTGCTTTATCAGAACTCAAGCCAGGCTGGAGCCCAATCTTCAGAGAACTCTTTAATTCCAACGGGAATAAACTCAGGTGCAGGAGTCCATTTAGCTGCTACAGAAAAAATATTCGAACAGGGAAGTGTACAAAATACACGTAATCCTTATGATTTGATGATCCAGGGGCAAGGATTTTTTACGATTTTAATGCCTGATGGTACCCAAGCTTATACACGTGATGGTACTTTTACAGTGGATAACACAGGCCAGCTTGTTGATATCAATGGATATCCGTTGCAACCTGCAATAAATATTCCTACTCAAACATTAGGGGTAACCATTAGTACTGATGGAGTAGTGAGTGCTACCGTGGTTGGAAGCAATACGCCAACGGTACTTGGAACCATCCAACTCGCTAATTTTACTAACCCTACAGGGCTTCAACCTATAGGACAAAACCTTTTTATAGAAACGGCTTCGAGTGGTGCTGCAACACTGAATAATCCAGGAAATTCGGGTGTAGGTACCTTGTTGCAAGGCTCTCTGGAGGCATCGAATGTGAATGTAGTTGAAGAGTTAGTCAATATGATTCAGGCTCAAAGAAGCTATGAAATTACAGCAAAGAGCATCCAGACAGTGGATAACATGTTGCAATACTTGAATCAAACGGTTTAAGAAGATTTCATTAATGAAATTATTTAATTTGCTTGTTGTAAGCTCGGTTGTCATTCTTATGAGTGGGTGCGAACTGTTTAATCCTCCCCAGCGCGGGAATGATCCTGAGTATGCACCTACATATCCTACGACACCTGATCCAAAGGAGTTGAGGAAGGAGTCTGGAGCTATTTATAGCGCTGAAACGGCATTGCCTCTTTTCGAAACACCAAGAGCTAGGCATGCTGGCGATATCATTACCGTTTTTTTGGTTGAAAGCACCAATGCATCAAAAAATGCAACGCTGCAACAGATGAAAACAGATACTAACGTAGTCAAAAACAATCTCTTTTTAGGCCGGCCAATATCCTTTGGTAGCGGTTACAGTATGGATTTTGACTTGAACAACCGGCGACAGTTCAATGGTTCTGCGCAGGCAGTACAGAATAATAAGTTAGCAGGAAGCATTTCTGTTACTGTGGCTCAAGTGTTGGCAAATGGTAACATGGTCGTTCAGGGAGAAAAATGGGTTAAAATAGACCAAGGTGAGGAGTATGTACGTGTTTCCGGTATTATTCGTCCTCAGGATGTTCGGGCTGATAATTCCATCACCTCGGATCGTCTGGCAAATGCTCGTATTGCTTATGGCGGCACAGGACAAGTGAATAACACGAATGCCCAGGGATGGTTAGCGCGAATTATGTGGGGGCCATTATTCCCAACCTAACCCTAACCTGTAGTCTTAGTAATGGTAAATATAATTTGCAATGAAGTATCTGCCTGACTCTACTTTGTCTTATCAGTTCGAAAGGGATTTGTATTTATAAAAGTGCTTAATTAAGGAATTGTAATGCGGCGATTGCTGATAATTACATGGATGTTTGCAATAAACTTGATATCAAATCATGTTTATGCCGAACGCATTAAAGACATTGCTACTTTGGCTGGTGTTCGCACAAACCAGTTGGTTGGTTATGGTTTGGTGGTTGGTTTAAATGGTACTGGAGATAAAACCGGAACTCGATATACCGAAGATACCTTTGCAAACATGCTCACTCAATTAGGTGTTAACATACAACCAGGAACCAAGCTTAATTCGAAAAATATGGCTGCAGTCATGGTGACAGCAAGTTTGTCTTCTTTTATGAAAAAGGGCCAGTCCCTGGATGTCAATATTTCGTCGATTGGCGATTCAAAAAGTTTATTAGGCGGTACCTTGTTAATGACCCCATTAAAAGGAGCGGATGGGCGAGTTTATGCAATATCTCAGGGAAATGTTATCGTATCCGGCGTTAGTGCTGCAGGAAGTGATGGTTCAAGTGTTACGGTAAATGTTCCCAGTGGAGGGCGAATTCCGAACGGTGCAACCATTGAGGCAGATATACCTAATCCTTTCTATTTTACAAAAGATTTGACCTTTAATTTGCATACTCCGGATTTTACAACTGCGAAGCGCATGAGCGATGCCATTAATGAAATGATGGGACCAGGAACTGCCAGAGCACTGGATGCCGCTTCAGTAGTTGTTACCGCGCCTAAAAAAATGTCACAACGTGTGGATTATGTTTCAGTGTTGGAGAATATAGAATTTAAACCCGCTGAGGCTATGGCTAAAATTATTATTAACGCACGTACTGGAACCGTTGTTATTTCCTCTAATGTTATTGTTAAATCTGCGGCGGTTTCGCATGGTAATTTGGTAGTTAGTGTGACTGAGACTCCAGTGATAAGCCAACCTAACGCCTTTGCAGATGGAAGAACCGTTTCAACACAGCAGTCGCAAGTATCGATTGACCAAAAAAATAACCATGCTTTTGTCTTACCTCGTGGCGTGACATTAAAAGATATCGTTCGAGGTATTAATGCTGTTGGCGCAACTCCAGCTGATGTGATTGCGATCCTTGAAGCATTACAACAAGCTGGTGCGTTAAATGCCACATTAATTGTGATATAGGTGTGTATTTTGATGAACAATGAAGCATCATCGATTAAGATAAAGGATTAATATGACCGTACATGGAATTGCAACCAGTGATTTTAATGCATTAACTGAATTAAAAGTTCAAGCTCAAAATAATGCAAAAGAAGCGCTGCCTGATGCAGCGAAGCAATTTGAAGGAATATTCTTACAATCCATGTTAAAAAGTATGCGTATGGGGCAACATTTTCTTGATGAATCTAGTCCCTTTAGAGGTAAAGATCGGGAAACTTTTCAGGATATGTTAGATGCTCAATATGCGAGTACCATTGCAAATTCCAAGAGTATTGGTTTGGCTGACATGCTTGCAAAACAAATGGAACATAATCTGCCTACCGTGGAACAACCAGCAAAGAGTATTCCAGCTAAGTCGGAGATTTCTTCTTTCCCTGCTATTCCAGTCAAGGCAGCAAAACAGGAGATACCCGTAACTACTACAATTGATGAGTTCGTCAAATCAATTTGGCCCCAGGCAAAACAGGCTGCGTCACTTATTGGTTTGGATCCTAAAGTTTTAATGGCACAAGCAGCATTGGAAACAGGATGGGGAAAATTTGTCACTAAGGATGTTGATGGCACCAGCAGTAATAACTTGTTCAATATCAAGTCGAGTAGTGGTAACGAGCTTGATTCAGTAAATGTAAAAACAACAGAATATATCGCCGATACGCCGATTAAAATAAATGCATCGTTTAGAAAATATTCATCAATTGAACATAGCTTTAGTGATTATATTTCTTTAATCAAGGGTAGCGAACGCTATCAAAGTGCTTTAGCCAGTACCGGGAATCCAGAGGTTTATGTCAATGAGTTACATAAAGCAGGATATGCCACTGATCCTGAGTACGGTACAAAAATTTTATCAATTTATCGTGGCGAGGAATTAAACCAGGCAATTCAACGCTGTGAGTTATTGGAGCAAGTTTGATGGAACATTTGACTATTAGGTCAGGGAGTGAGTAACTATGTCAATACTAAGTATTGCTTATTCGGGGATGAATGCTTTTCAAAACGCATTGAGTGTTACTGGAAATAATATTGCAAATATCAAAACTCGAGGTTATTCAAGACAAAGTATTCAATTTACTGCGACCCCATCGCGCAAGTTTGCGGGTTCTTTTATTGGGACCGGAGTAGCAGTTAATAATGTTTCCCGTAACGTGGATCAATTTGCTAACGCTCAAGTGAGAAGCACTCTAAGCATTAAATCTCAATACGACACTTTTTACCAACAAGCGTTGCAAATTAATAAATTACTTTCTCAAGATGGCAGTAGCCTTTCCTCATCTTTGCAATCCTTTTTTGATTCACTAGGTCAACTAAATAATGCGCCAGACAGTGTTGCGTCGCGAAATGTTGTTATGAGTCAAAGTCAATTATTAGCGAGTCAATTTTTATTCTTACAGCAAAATCTCGATCAATATCAAGAAAACTCCACCGCTCAGATAAAAGAAATAGCAAATAAAATCAATCAATTGACATCAGATCTTGCTGCCGTTAACGGACAAATAATGAACTCGCCCAACTCACCTGAATTGTTGGATCAACGGGATGAATTACTCAAGCAACTGTCCGAATTCTCCGATTTAACTGTTGTGGAGCAGAATAATGGGATGGTAAATGTGGGTATTGGCAGTGGTCAAATGCTGGTGATTGGAGCAACGCAGCGCGCTTTATCTGTGAGTTATGATCAATTAACAGCACAAGGAACTCATATTTCATTGGATACAGGTGCAGGACAAACAGATATTACAAATCAATTAGCAAGCGGAACTTTAGGTGGTTTACTGGATTATGAAAGAAATATTTTATCTAAAACCAGTCAAATAATAGGTCAAATGGCGATTGGTTTAGCACAGACATTCAATGCTCAAAATCGTTTGGGTATGGATTTGAACAATCAATTAGGACAGAACATTTTTACTGATTATAACAGTCAAGCGTTACAGCTGAATCGCTCGATAGCCGCAGCAACAAATGCGGGGTCTGGAGTATTGTCGGTGAATATTTCTGATATTTCACAAACCCAAATAAGTGATTATCAATTAGTTGTTACCAATGCAGGAGCAAATCAGGTAACCCTCATTCGTGATTCGGATGGCTCTGCTGTAACATTAAATTGGAGTAGCAACCCGCCAGCCCCTCCTGCAGGACAAATTGTAGTTGATGGGATGATCATTACTGTAGATAACCTGGCTAATTTGGTAAATAATGATTCTTTTACACTGATGCCTACACGTGGTGCTGCCTCGAATTTTGCTCTATTGATGAGTGATCCTCGTCAATTGGCGCTTGCATCACCTGTACAAACCAGTGCATCACTAAATAATACGGGGCAGGGAAAAATCGATTTGGGAGCTGTTTTAAATACTACTGAGGTTACAAAACGATATACTATTGATTTTATTTCTCCAACACAATTCAATTTGATTAACGTTACTGATGGCATTACAACTGGCCCAATTACGTTTGTTCCCAATACAGACAATGTGATCGAGATTCCGGATAATATCAATCCCTCTTATTCTATTACTTTATCTGGAGCTCCCAATACCGGTGATCAGTTTACAGCTCAGTACAACCAGGGGGGGTATGGTGATAACCGTAATGGATTACTTTTAGCTGGAATTCAACAACAAGATATTTTTTCTAACGGTACAGAAACGCTTTTTGACGTTTATTCTGATTTACTTTCTGATTCAGGCAGCCTAACTAATGAGGCTAAAAATCGCAGTGATGCATTTCAAGTTTTATATAAACAATCTGTAGACTATCAGGAAAGTATCAGTGGCGTTAACCTGGATGAAGAAGCGGAAAATTTATTGCAATTCAAGCAAGCATATGAAGCTGCAGGAAAGCTGATGGAAATAGCCAATCAAATGATGGAAATACTTTTTCAAATAATGAGGTGATAAATGCGCATTTCAACAAATCAAATTTATCAGAACAGTTTGAACAGTTTATTACTTAAGCAAGAACGCGTAGCGAAACTGCAAGAGCAACTAAGCGAAAATTTTCTAAAGGTGCGTTATTCATCCGATGATCCTATCGCTTTTGCGCAAATCGAACTAATGAATCAGCGTATAAACATCACGGAGCTTCTGCAAAAAAATCGTGAAAGTGCTGATAGTGCGCTGAGTATGGAGGAATCGATCTTAAATGATTGCACAACCAGTTTACAACGCTTGCGGGAAATTCAAGTTAAAGCAGGGAATGCTACATTGTCTGAACAAGATCGTAAGGCATTAGCTATCGAAGCGAATATCATTTTGAATGAATTGCTTGATTATGCAAATACAAAAGATATTAATGGTGATTATATGTTCAGTGGTGGGCAAACTACCACCTTGCCTTTTTCAATTAGTTCCTCGGGGCAATATGTATATAATGGAGACAGTACCCAGCGTTTTCAGCTTGTTGCAAGTAGTTTACAAATGGCTGTCAACGATCCAGGCGATGCTCTTTTTATGCGTATACCGAATGGAAATGGCAGTTTTACGATTAAACAAACAGGTACCCCTAATACTGGAACTGCATCAATTAATACGGGTTCGGTAACTACTCCTTCAGCTTATGTGCCTGATAATTACACCATGAGTTTTGCATTAAATTCACAGGGGCAGCTGGTCGTCATGGTCAGTGGAGCAGTAAGTGGGAATGTTATTCCTCCTACAGGGTTACCTGATGACGCCCCTTTATATGAAGAGGGGATGAGTATTAGTTTTAATGGTATGGAAATGAAAGTCTCAGGAATGCCAAATCCTGGTGATGCATTTTTAATTGCTCCATCACAAAATGAGTCGGTTTTTGCAACGATCCAGAACATGATTAATAATTTGAATCAACCCTATTCAAGTGCCACCGAAAAGGCAGCAGCAACCACCGTAAATAATCAAATATTAGCCCAAATAGATAGTTCTTTAACTACGATTTTGGATGCCCGGGCTAACTTGGGCGCTCGCCTCAATCAGTTGGAGCATGCTGAAACAGCGAACTCTGATTTAATTGAACAAAGCCAAATTATTTTAAAACGGCTACAAGAAGTTGACCCATTAGCCGCTGCCACTGAATTCAAACAGGAGTTGTATAATTTAGAGGTTGCCCAGCAAAGTTTTGTACTGATTCAGGGATTATCTGTGTTTAATTTTATTTGATTTTTTAGGCGCATGATAAATTCATATCGCGCCTACAAATCGCGATATGCTCCTGAGAGTTCTTCACAAAATCGGAATCAGGGCATTCATTATGGTCGGACGTGTAGGCTGGGCCTTGGCCCAACAACTTGATACAATTAAAATAATTTTTTAATAATTCTTATCTTAAGTATTGAAGAGAAGTTGGGCCAAGGCCCAAACCCACCTATCTGTCGTGCCTATATGGAAAAAAGCAAGCATTCGCTCGTTATTCAGGAGGCGATTTTTCCAACCAAAATTGAGCTATATCAATACGCCTTGCTATCCAGACATCTCGATACTGTGTTACATGTTCTAAAAACTGTTTTAACATAAGGCAACGATCGGGCTTTCCACCCAGACGGGGATGCAAGCCTACAGTCATTAGTGCGAGACGTTTTTCTTGATAAAGATAATGAAATGTATTCATTAATCGCTCGTAAAATGCTTTAGCGTCGGCAAAACCGGGTGTCGTTGTAAATCGGAAATCATTGCAGTCAAGAGAGTAGGGGATTATTAAATGCTTCTCACTATAATAAGGCAATTCATCTGCATAGCTGTCTGAATCATAAAGAAATCCCCCGATTTCAAGCAATAACTCTCGAGTGCTTTTACTTCGTCGTCCTGTGTACCATCCTCTGGGTCTATGTCCGGTTAATTTTTCCAGCGTTTCAATACATAAAAGAATATGTTTCTTTTCAACGTTCCTCGAGATGTTGGTGTAATTTATCCAGCGCCATCCATGCCCTGCTATTTCATGGCTTTGTTGTGCCAGATAATCGGCAAATAAAGGATTTAATATCAATGCTTGTCCAGTAATAAAAAATGTAAGCGGTATTTTATAATGCTCAAATAAACGCAGCAGCCGCCATATACCTACGCGGCTCCCATATTCATAAAATGATTCCATGCTCAGATGTCGTTGTCCTTTGGCTTTGGGTATAAAAGGAAAATCGGCGCCACTAGTCTCTGCTTGTGAATCACCATGGATAGGGCTTAACTCTGCCCCTTCTTCATAGTTAATCACAAAATTAATAGCAATTTTTGCTTTATTGGGCCAAAAAAATTTTTTTCCTTCTGATCCATAACCCACTAAATCACGCATGTTTATCCTAGTTCAAAGGTTGTAATACCATAAATGCCTTCAATAGATAGTTTAGGTGTTCCTTTTAAATACATTCGAGCAGTTGCAAATACTTTAGACATCTTATATTTGTTTACCAGATTAAGAGCTAAGGGATTATTTTCAGGAATATCGAGATAAACTGTTTCACCTTGAGCATATTCGACCAATTGCTCAAACAATTTTTCAGCGATGAAAGGGGTATCTGCAAATAGAGGGCCTATTTTATATCCTTCAAAACATTTTCTGATTACTCCATAACCTTTTAATTGTTTTTCCTGCACATAACCAAGAGCTAAAGCAGTATTTTGTTTTATCCACACTGAGAGAAATTTCGGTCTTGGTGCAGGAAAATAGTGACGATCATATTGTGTTAATTGCTCAAAAGGGACCGTTTTTAATTCAACCAGATTGGGATCAGGTTTAGGAGTCAGTCGAGTATGTCCTAAAGCATAGCGGGCGTTACTGTGTGCAAACTGATAACCAATACGCGCATAATTATCGACCATGTCGAGTACCCCATCAATTCCCGCATTACGCTCACCAACATACAGCAGACGAGCACGTGTTAATTGCATCCCATATCCTTGGGCCCGATATTTTTTATCTACCATATAAAATCCACAAAAGGCAAACTGTTGGTCATAAACTACTGCAGAACCAACAGCAATAACTTGGCCATTTAATTTGCCGGCGAAGAAACCATGCGGATCAGTATGATAAAAACATTCAGCATCATTTAATCCTGGATTCCAACCTTCCTTTCGTGCCCATTCTACAGCAATTGAAACCTCATCCTGTGTCATACGCTCGATACGGTATTGGGACATGATATTCACTTTTTTACGGGTTTATACAATAAATTAAATATTAAAGTAATCACTAAAGCAAATAGGTACTTCATTAGACTTCTTCGGAAAATCTCTACTGCAGAGGAGAATTACTTCGTCGATATAGGGTTCGAATCCTTCATGTGACTTTGTGTACACTGCGGTTCTGTGTTCCGATTCGAGTCTTCACATACTTTTCTTTATGGCGCAAATTTCCGAATAAGTTTATTTTATTATAGGGATAGTCTTCGATATTCCTTGTTTCTGCTTTTCATCTTTTTATCAACTCTTAAAAGGATACTAAATGAAAAAAATTCCTGTATTATGATCTTCTTTAGACATTTTAAAAATGTAAGGAAGCATTTATGAATTTCAATATTAGGAATACCTTAGGCCCCTTATTTCTTATCCTTTCATGCCCTATTTTTGTAATGTTAATGTGGTATGCCAATACTCAACTTCAGGGGTCTTTATCTGCTTTATGGGATTTAATAACCCAAAACGGTTTTTTGCAAACAATAGTTACAGTATGGAAGCCTTACTTTTGGGGAACTTCTCTTGCTTGGAAAATTATTTTAGTTTTTGCTGTATTTGAACTGGCTTTAATGCGCATTCTGCCAGGAAAACCATTTAATGGTCCTATTACGCCTAAAGGAAATGTTCCGGTATATAAAGATAACGGTGTTTTAGCATTTATTGTCACTATGGCAACCTTTTGTATTGCATCGTTTGGCTTCAATTTATTCTCAGCCTCTATTCTTTATGACAATCTGGGGGGGCTTTTCGGAGCATTGAATTTGTTGAGCCTTATCTTCTGCATATTTTTGTATCTCAAAGGACGTTTTTTTCCTTCAACAACCGATTCAGGAATAACTAAGAATATATTATTTGATTATTATTGGGGAACAGAACTCTATCCTCAGGTTCTGGGATGGAGTATTAAAAAATTTATTACATGCCGCTTTGGCATGATGAGCTGGGGGCTATTTCTTATTTCCTATTGTGCCAAACAAGCAGAATTAGGTGGTTTATCCAACTCAATGTTAATTTCTGTTCTATTGCAATTTGTCTATCTGAGTAAATTTTACATGTGGGAAAAGGGCTATTTACGCTCCCTGGACATCATGCATGATCGCGCCGGTTTTTATATTTGCTGGGGGTGCATGGTATGGGTTCCTTGTGTTTATACTTCACCGAGTATGTACCTTGTGCTCCATCCGATTCATTTATCCTTTGTATGGGCAATTCTCATTTTGGGCTTAGGATTAGCAAGTATTATTATTAATTATCTTGCTGACAAACAGAGACTTGTTGCACGAGCGACTCAAGGAGAATGTAAAATCTGGGGTAAAAAACCGGTTACAGTATTGGCGGGATATGAAACTACTGAAGGAGATAAAAAACAAACCATATTGCTTGCTTCAGGTTGGTGGGGAATTGCCAGACATTTCCACTATATTCCAGAACTTGCAGGCACATTTTTTTGGTCTGTGCCTGCTTTATTTGATAATTTTTCCCCGTATTTTTATCTTTGCTTTTTAACTGTTCTGTTATTTGACAGAGCATTTCGTGATGATAAACGATGCTCTGCTAAGTATGGCAATGATTGGAAAAAATATTGTGAACTGGTTCCCTATAAAATTGTCCCACTTGTGGTTTGATTAAAAAGATATATCCAGTTCTCACCTACGATAGCGTTCTATGCGTGAGTATGCATACGACACTCTACCTACCTACCGCGCTTTATGCGCGGTATCCAGAAGATCTTAAAGCGACCTTAACTTATTTTTAAGAGTGAAAGAAAATGGCTCACTAAAAATTAGGGATTGACGCATAACATGCCAATAAAATACCCCATAGATGAATATAATCCCCAATTAATATATTTTTAAGATACCATTTGGGTAAACGTTCATTTCTAATGTTGCTTTGTAAGCATTTGATTATGGGTACAAATGCAACAACAAAAAATAACATAAACACATGATAGAGAAACACCAGCTCTTGGGTATTACTGTATAAATAGGTTTTATATCGCATTTGCCAAGGTGTAATACAGATAACAATGAATGAAAAGAAAAATACTTTGATGGTACTGTTTAAATCAGTCATAAAAGGAAGTTTCTTTCTATTCGATACAATTTTTTGTTCCGCTAGGTCGAGTGCATTAAATGACATCGATTCAATCAGGGCACTTATTAAAAAAAACACGCAATAAATGTAAATGCTGGTTGTTGTTAACGAGGGCATGTGCAGTACGTATGTAAGAGTCTAAAAGCCAAAAAAATATGTATATAATTTTATCATAATACCTATTGGGCGTCGATCCAGAAACGTTATCTGTTTCTTAGTGTAAAAATTTCACCATTAAAATCTAAATAAAAAGAAAATTATATCAGTCAAGACTGTTTTTTTATTCTTTATTTGTTAAGATAACTATGTCTCATTTCTTTTTTCAAATAGCCTGTATCTGTGGATATTTATTTCAACTTCATGTCAAATCACCATCGTTCGACTATGAGAAAGTCTTTACCGCACTTATCTTCTTTTCTTTTAAAAACATCATAATTCTTTTAAGTTATTCACATTTTCTGTGGATAAGTCTGTTTATAGTCTGTCAAACCCTTGTAGACTTTTGATGTGAACGTGATGGTACATTTTATTCAATGTGCTTTTTTAGTATTTTTATAAGGATAGACGAAATCATTTTTCTTATTTAGGAAATATTTTTATTTATAAGCTCCCAATATTTGTTGAAAAGAGACAAGTAAAAACAACAAAATTTAAGTCTTCTCCTGTACAGGTAAATAAAACTCCTGTTGGTTCATTTGAATGTTCTGATATTAAGATTTTATGCATTAACTTCATCCCGCCAACAGAATGGCAGGTACTTGATAAAGTGCTAAAAACATTATTTATGGTTTTAATCTGGCCAGAGCTTTCATAAGCTTGCTCGCATTGAGGAGCTTGTCCGCTTGGCGGGGAAAGTGGTTTTTCAGCATAAGCGTTTTGATAAATTAACGAAAAGAGCAGCAATAATCCACGAAAAATTTTCATAAGAATCGTCCATGTAATATTAATTTCTTTTAGTATAGGTTTGAATTGAAAAAATGAGAAATACGTTTTTTCGGGATTGAATTGAAATGGATTTAGAAATATGAGGGGAAAGCCCATAGTTCGCTATGCAAAATACGGGCTATGTCTCGTTATAGAATCTGACTTCCTAGATAAATACTTGCAGCAGTTACGCCTGTTGTAACGATTACTTTTGTAAAGAAACCACACCATGATACTGTGGTTTGTTCTTTTTTTACTTCGTAATCTTTTGGCTGATGAGGATTTTCAATAGGTTTGCTTCCTAACTTACCACTTAGGAAAGGGCAGGCATCCATTGTTTCCAGTTCACAACTTGCTTTTTCCACCTTGGATTTTATTGGCAATACAGGAGGCGGAGGACTCTGGCTGGAAAGTCCATAATATAATGAAGGGGCAAGTTTTTGGATGACTAAACCTAATCCTCCATTAATTCCTCTAGAATTTGCTTTGACTCCTGAAATTCCTTCAAGTCGCTGTAGGGTTTCACCAATGGTAAATAATTTCTGAAGAGCGATCGTGGCATCAGAATTAATATCCATGGACTCATCGTTCTCTAATTGACGTATGACTTCAATAAGATGATTCGTACCGAGTTTTTCTCTGAGTTGAGCAACGATTTTTTCGCAGTAAGCAAATTGTAATCCTAAAATTGGCCCATTTTCATTAGTGGGTAAATGCAAGGCATCTTCTCTTAGGTTTAAAAAAAATTCGTCATCATTTAATATCGCTTTAAGTGCCCGTGCATTAGGATGTTCTTCTCCATAATGAAGTGTATCGCGTAGCAATTGTTCAAGTATCATTTGTTCTGAAACAAGAACTGCAATGGATAATAATGCGGCTGCATTTTTAGGATTTGTTAAATCAGGATCGGCCAATTGCCCATTAATTCGTACATCAATTAATCCTTCATCTGTGGTAATAGGCATCTCTCTATCTAAATAGAGAGCAGGACTACCATCTTTTTTTTGTAAATCAAAAGCATAAATAATTGCTTTCAGCGTGTTTTGATTTGTTGTGTAGGAATTAGTCAAATGTTTTAATAAAGGATGTCTTACACTTTGTTCTAAAGTTGTCTTTAAAGGTTGAACCATTTCAAATGCAAGATTCAATGTTAATAGATCTTCTACGATATCTTTTTCTTTTGCATCTCTTTGCATTTGATTATATACACGTTTTATGACGGTAGAGTCCATTAATTGTGAAGGATCAAAGCCATATTCCTTTTCTAAAATTTCAAGAAGAATATCCATCGCATTGAATGAGCGGTTTTGTGTATGCAGGATATGCTCATTACCTTTCATTAAACCAAGCATTAATAATTTTCCCTGGTTCTCAGGTAAGCGGCGAAAACCGCTTTTTGAAATTCGTATTACTCGAAGTATATCTTCTGCATGCTCTGGTTTGACTAATTTTTTATTATTTTCATTAATAATCCAACCCATGGGTGCAGGATGATCGTTTACATTAACTACAAAACCATTGTCTTGATATGTTTGAGTATGTTCAGGATCAAGATCGATTCTGGTGTTTGAGGGAATAGCAGATGTCTCTATTTCTATTCCGGAGTAAGTTTTAACAATTTTTTTATCATGTTGAGTGATAATTTCAAATTCGCCTTTATCTAACTCTTGAGTAATTAATTCATATTGCTGTGCATCAATTCTTTGAGGGTGACAAAGATATAGAAATCCTTGTTTCGATAGTTGGCTACTAAGACAGATTCCTGTTTGCCAAACTGAAAAATGAATGGTATCCCAAATTGATTCGCCACCACGAAGACCCTCTGTGTTGGGATATTTAAGTGCCTGGTTACGCTCATTTAATATTTTCCCTTTCCCAATACTATAATGGCTGGATTTTTCCAATAATTTCGTATTTTGTGAAACTGTTGAGCCTTCCTTGCAAAGACCAAACACATCAGACTGATTTTTTCCTTCGGCAGTATGCTCAATAGAGTTTTCCTCATAGTTTTCTTCGCATGCTGGCTCAATCAAAGCAGAAAACTGGGCTAAACTTAATTGGAATCGAATGGCCAATGCGCCCATTTCGGAAAAATTTTTTCGCAATGCTTCCATTCCATAAACAGAAACATCTTCATCTTTAAATTTTGTTCCCGTATATTTAAGTGTGAAACCTTTTATTGATTCTTGCTTTTGGAACATTATTCACCCGTTTTTAATTTAAACCAAAAGGCATTAAATTATACATATAGATTATTAACAAATTATTAAGTTCTTATTAAGAACACAAACTTTCTTTCTTTATTATTTTGAATATTTATTAAACAAATATAAAAGATTGTGAGGTTGTTCTAAAAATATAAAAATTGGGTATTCACAGCGGTTTCTTCCACCTCTTTGGAGAGGCGATTAGATTTGGTATTCTCCTGAGCTTTTTGGGGGGGCGTTTGTAGATTCTAGAAGTTTTGTTGATTCTATAGAGGGTGGTTCTGATATTTTCGCCAAATCATTTTCTGTTGTATTTGTAGGCTTCTCAGAAGTTGTGTCTTTTGAATCGAGTATGGGACGCATTGCGTTTGAGTAACTGCATCCATGGTCATATTCATATAATGCTTCTTCGAGGATTATTCCTTCATTCTCTTTTTCAAGTTTCCGCTTGAATTTCTCGTCTTGACTCGTCGCATAAAGTTCTATTCCCCATTTAACTACTCCAAATATTGCCAGCCCAATACCAAATCCAAATAAAATAGGGCCCATTATAGGAGGAGCGGCTACTGCACTTAGCAAAATCATTAAACCAATAGTTGACAAAATCACACCAGCCCCACCTAAAGCAAAATTAGTAAAGGATTTGGGGATGGCTTCATTGGCTAAGAGATCATTTCGTTGCAATTCATGCAATGGTTCCGTTATGCTTTCAATCTCTTTATCAATTTGGGCAATTTGGTGTTGAAGCTCAGTTACTTGATCAATAAGTATTGAATGGCTTGTCTGATCGTCTTTGTCAATTATTTCTGTGATCTTCGCCAAATAACTTACCGCTATTTTACGCTCATCATATAAATTTGAAAGTTTGGTTATGGGAGGGTCATCAGAGGGTAATTTTTCCCATCCTATTTTACTGCGCATCGCATTGATAAACCGCAGAAGAGTGTTATCCATTTGGGGAGGCACATAAGGTTTTTTATTGCGAATCGTATTGATAAACTGCAATTCTTCGTTTTCTTTTTCAAGTGACGAACTGGTTGAGTGTTCAAGCAAGTGTTCTAGTTCTAAAGCTCGAATTTCCAATCGTTCACGATACTTATCATTTTCTAAAGCATCTGAATCAAGGGAATCTAATAAATGGTTAAACTCCTCTTTTTCTTTATAAGCGCTCCACGTTTTATATTTATTAAAAAGTGAGCCTATAAATGACATCCCTTCTATAACCGTAACCAAAGAAGCCAAAGCCAATCCAATTTTCGCAGCAACTAATCCCCCCATAACAAAGGCGGTGATACCTAAAGCGGTTAAGCCCAAAAGAAAACTTACTGCTAAAATTTTACCCAATATCGAACTGTTTTTGTCCGTTATCATGGCAATCGAAGCGGGAATAATGGCGACAATTTGAAACACAAATCCAATGTATGGGAGTTCTTTTGCCGATGAAAAAGCGGTGGCAGCCAGGCCAAAAAATTTTTGTGCACCTTCAAGTAGACGTTGGGATAACTTCCCCTTTTTGTGGGCAATTTCAATATATGACTTCTGTTCTTTCTTCCTTTGGTTTATTCTTTTTTTTAAATCATCCATTTCATCTGAAAGAACGACATGATTTTTGCGTGAATATGTCATAGTTGCTTTTCAAAATGGCATACATTAAGTATAGGGTAGCATTTATTATGTACACATTAAGTGCAATTCGCTATTTATTATCCATGTTGCTCTCATAAAAAACAATAGAGTAATGAAAATGACCAGGGGAGACATCGATGGTAAAAATAAGAAATTTATTTATAGTGCTCCTTTTCGGGTTCCAAGCTTCACTTTATGCATCTACGATTGAGCAACCTTGGCTTGATAATAAAATTCGATCATTTATAAAAGGCAAGCCTGTGAAAGCTATAGTTTATGGCCTGTGGATCGATGGAAAACCAATTAGTATTCAGGCTATTGGAAACTCCATGACTGCCGTACCCGCCACAAAAGACATGTATTTTCGTATAGGTGGAGTAACAGAAACATTACTAACAACTGCTTTGATGTTGTTAGTAGAAAAAAAAGATCTAAGTCTTGAGAATAAAGTGGCACGCTGGTATCCCGATTTGCCCAACGCAGATCAGGTTGATTTAAAAATGCTTGCTAATGGTACCAGTGGTTTTCCTGATTATGTTTATAATGAAGGATTTATTAAAGCAGTCATTGAACAACCCTTTAAACAGTGGTCTGATAAAGAGTTAATTGATTATGCGTTTATGAAAGGACCTTTATTTAAGCCAGGTACCAATCAACACTATTCTCATACTGACTACGTTATATTAGGGAGTATTTTAGCTCAGGCAAGTAATCAGCCGCTTAATCAATTATTTCGTTCATTAATTTTAAAAAAATTGGGCATGGAAAAGACCCGGTTTGATCGCACAGCTACGATACCCTGTCCTGTGTTACATTCATTTAGTCAAGACAGAGGGGTTTATGAAGATGCAACTTTTTGGGATCCATCCTGGACTGCAAGCTCGGGTGCCACGACTTCAACCATAGAAGATTTAGGAAAATGGGCGAATGCCTGGATGAATGGTAATTTGCTAACAGCCAAATCGACACAACAATTAAGAACTCCAGATACTGTTGGAAAGGGGAAAAATACAAATGAACTTTATTTTGCAATGAGGTTTGGCGTAGCCAATCATTGGCTTATGCAAAATCCTAGATTTGGTGGTTATAGTGGGGTTTTTGCTGTATTACCGGAAAAGCAAATCGTGTTTATTGCATTTAATACCTTAAAGCCCATAACGAATGAAACCAATAATTTAAGCATAGACTTATGGAAAGAACTAGCATCTGTTTTAGCACCTGATTATCCTGTTCCTGATTTCAATTAGGGATTTATCCAAAGAGCAAAAGAAGTGAAACTCGAATTATTGATGGTATGCGCTATGCTAATTAAAGAACCTTATCAATTGTGAGTTATCGTATGGAGTTTTATACGCCTTCAGGATTATTGCCTTTGATCCAAGAGCTTAAGCAATTAAATATTCTAGAACATGCTAATCATGAAAATATGGAAAAGGTTTCATTAATTTTAAGAAATTGGGTTAAAAAAACAGATTGGCTTGAGGAGCATTTTTATACTGTTGACCCAGTGAACGGATTTACTTCTTGGCTAATTTTTGAAGAGCCAGATCACTCCTTGGCTGTTAATATAGTTGCTTGGGAGCCTGGGCGAGAAATTACGCCACACGATCATAAAACCTGGGGTGTAGTAGGTTGTGTTGTAGGTGTAGAAAAAAATTTTTTTTGGATTCGTAGGGATGATGGTTCCCAACCTGAGTATGCGGATATTCAAAAACAAAATAAAGCCATTACCTGTTTTCCTGGTGATGTTATTGCTTTTAATCCCGATGACATTCATAGCGTAGTTAATGTCTCCGACTCAGTAGCAATTTCGTTGCATGTGTATGGGAAAAATTTAAATTATACCAATCGTTTTCAATATAACCCTCTGACCCACACTGCTGAACCTTTTATTGTTGATTTCAATTAATGCTCTATGAGTTGTGCAGGTTAAGTATTAAGAATTCGTTATGTACCTTTGTGGTGTGGTTTTCATGAATTTGACTATATTTTCTTATTTTTTGTAATAAAACTTATCTTTCCTGTACGTTCCAGGTAGGCTTCCTTTATTTGATCTAAATTATCAGTCTTTAACTTATCTCTTATGATTTCTAATAAATCCTCTTTAGATATCTGATTTTCTTCCAGCACCGCCCAAATAATTTTTCCATCTTTAATTAGAGTTCTTGGTTTGCCTTTTATTAATTTACCAAATGTATGATATTTAAAAGAAAGTTTAGCAAATGCCCAATGTAAAAAAATAAGTAAAGCACTACCTGCCATTGCTTGTATCAATGTCGAAGGACCGTTAATTGTTCTGCTTAGTACGGCTCCAATAATAATGATCAGTACGAAATCGATGGGTGTATCAAAATGAAATCGCTTGTTGCCTGTTCGGATTAAAAAAATAGCGTAAATATAAATTATAAACGTTCTTATAAGAATATAAGAAAGGTCCATACTTGAATTAATTTTCTCGAGATAAGAAAGCCACATTTATATCTCCCTAAATACTCATTTGTCTGAGCGTTAATTAGAGGTATCCATATTATTTTTCAAATCAAATATGGATCGCTTCTTAATGAAATTAAGAAGCGATCCTGGTTCCGACCATCTAAACTGGCGGAGGAGGACCTCTGCGGCCAAGAACAATAAAAACTATAAATAGTACCAAAAATATAAAAAATAGTATTTGTGCAATACTCGCAGCGGCTCCGGCAATTCCTCCGAAACCAAAAGCTGCTGCAATAATCGCAATAATAAAGAAAAGAATAGCCCAACCCAACATACATCTTCCTTAGGAATATTTCCACTGGACTCATGATGAGTGTGTTTTGAGTATAGATTGCGTAAATTTAAATTCAAGATATATCAGAATAAAAATCCCCTTCTCGCTCTTGAAAAAGATTTTTTGTTTTTTTATAGCCCTGGTTTAGTGCAAGTATTGATTAGATTGACTAAAAAACGCTTGCTTCTCCAGTTAAGCGTTCCCAGCTTATGATGCAACACTATCCCCCTTTTAAGGAAAATAGGGTGGTTATAGCAATCTACATGATAAAATTAAAGGAAAACCTTAGGTTGCCATGTTAAAAAGAAGGCTATAATTGATTCATCATGTGTAATTAGAGACTTGGTAAAGATCCACGCCATGCAAAGGTGATATTTTTAAATCAAAACCAGAGAAAAAGTTCCTGAAAAAGATAAACCAACAAAGCACAACAACATGCTAGAAAAGAAAATATTAAAAAAGCGCAAGAAGTCAAACATCATTAAAAGAGATCTATGATTTATTTGTTCATTTCTGTTTTCTGAAAAGCAAATTTAAAACAAGGAGAAAATCATGAAAGGAATAATGAAAATGATTGTTTTAAGCAGTATGTTTGCAGTGTCAAGTTATGTAATGGCTGATAATGCTTCTTCTACTCCAGCAAATACGACTACTACCACCCAGCCAGCAGCTTCAAGTGCCAATCAGCCAGCAGCAAATACGCATCCAGGCATGTGGATATGTACTACCAATGCGAGCAGCCCAACTTCAGGTTCTCCTGATGAGCAGGCCGATCAGACAATGACTAAAAATGAGGCTCCTGGAGGTTCTGCATTTGATTTTGCCTTAAAAAATTGCCGTGACTGCACAAAGATTACCTGCGAGTTGCAAACAAAACCTGCGCAATAAGAAAGAGTATTCACTAAAAAAACCCAGTGTTTTCATGCACTGGATTTTTTCGCATGAACTTATATTTACAGGAGGACATTATGCCATGGAGCAAATCGGATTATCCAGATGCAATGAAAAATTTGAGTTCATCTACTCGAGAAAAAGCGATTGAAATAGCAAATGCGCTTCTTAAAGAAGGATATGAAGAAGGCAGGGCCATTTCAATTGCAATCGATAGAGCAAAGAAAAAGAAATCCAATAATTAAAAAATACCTGCGAGAAAAGGAGCGTCCTATCTTAGCTGTTCGACAAGAGAATGGATTAGTTGAACAATTAATTCTGGCTGCTCCTTTTGTATATAATGTTCACTATCTTTTACATCAATACGTTTTGCTTTGGGTACAAAAGTATCAGCTACCAGATCATTGGCGTGAGCAATACCATGTATTATAGAATCCGCCATATCCTGGGTCACATAACTTGGCCAAAACCTACTTTTGACTACTTCGCTGGCCTTTGGAATCTTACCAGCGGTGAGTACAATAGCAGGCATATTTAATTTTTGGGTACGATAAGCATTTAATTGTTTGAAGCTTTCCTTAAAGTTAATTATTTCACCATTTTTATAATGGGAGCTTAGTGATTTAGAGCTGTTGTCTACACCAAAGTAAAATACTTCAATTTCTTTTTTTGTCCATGCCTCAAGTAGTTTTTCATTGGTTACATCTATAAGGATCATTCCTGCTACATCATTGGGGTATTTCAACGCATAGAGTCTTGCAGCCAATCCTCCTGCAGAATGTGCGACAATAATAAAAGGTTTATGAATTTTTGCGGCTTTAACCAGTTGATGTAAATCATCCACTATATCTGCAGCTGAAACGGGCTGCTGCACAGGATCGCTACGACTTTTTAAAAAACGCTCGTCCCCGATTATTTTGATTGTTCCTGGGCGATCATAATCGCATACTTTTGTGAATTTACTGACTCCAGTAAATACAGTTATCTTTTTTCCGGTTAGGGGCGTTTCCCAGCCCGCATCACCCCGATCAGGATAACCGGCAATGAATAATACGGTGGGTGATCCTGAGCCTTCACAATGCATAAATATTTTTCTTTCTTTTCCGATTGTAATGGAATTGTTTTCATCCAATGCGGCGGAGTCAGGTACCATTGATACATAGGTAAGGAGGCTTAAATAAAGCCATTTCACTATTTTCATAATCTGATTTTCTAACATTAGATATGCCCTATTTAGAGTATAACTGACTTTTTTCAGTCCACAGGATGAGGATGAGTTAAGGTAACACGATGACAGTTTAAGTATTTAGTGAAATTGTTACTTTATCTTGTTTTCAATTCGTTTATCAGGAATAAACCAGATTATCGCGACAATTACATAAAGTATTTGAGCGATCCATGTGTAAACATAAGCCAGGGGAATTGCTAGGACATATAAGAAGATAAAGATATTTCCTTTAAAGTCGTTTCCAATCGCTTTTGAAACTAACGACTCTTTTCCTTCATGTGAAATAAGAGTATGCACGAGTATCGAATAGGAAATAGCAGCCATTAAAAGCACTATCCCATAAAAGGAAGTCGATATCGCAGTTTAGTGATTTTCTCCCATCCATCCTGTTGCAAATGGGAATAGGGAAATCCAGAATAAAAGATTGAGATTTGCCCAAAGTATCTTACCTGAAATAGACTCTACGGCGGTAAATAAATGGTGATGATTATTCCAATAAATACCAATATAAATAAAGCTTAATAGATAACTCAAAAAAATGGGTCCAAGAGGGGAAAGGCTGGCGAAGGTATCTCCATGTGGAATTTTAATCTCTAGTACCATAATTGTAATAATGATTGCGAGCACATCATCGCTAAATGCTTCTAATTGCGTCGTTTTCATTTTTCTTCCTAATTGAATCAATAAATCCATTTAGAAACAAGCAATTGCCGCTTGAATAGAAGTAAATTTAGTAAAAACAATAAGTTGCTTGCTTTATGATGGTGCATGTTTCTTCCTATTTTAGGGAGCAATTTTTTCTCACTATCTTTTTAGATGGATTTTGTATTTGGACCTATTGACGTTGACTGAAAAATATGCAAAATTTATATTTTATTTTCACATTATTCTAAAATGAGTATCTTTCTAAGGTAATTGATTATGGGTTCAAGATCTAAGCATGCTAAAATTTCATTATTTAGTGCAACAGCACTATCTGCTACTGCTATGGTTGGTTCAGGATGGCTCTTTAGTGCTCAGTTAAATGCTAAAATTGCAGGCAATTACTCCTTCCTTGCATGGGTTCTGGCAGCATTATTGGTCATGGCGGTGGGATTATGTCTTGCACAAGTTGCATCAATCTACCCAGTGCGTGGGGCAACTGCCCGGTCTAGCGCGTTGTCACACAATAGTATTTTTGGCATGCCTTTTGCCTTTGCCAATTGGTTTGGATTAATGGTTACGATTGGTACAGAAGCTCAAGCGACTACACAATATTTAGCGGCTGCAATTAAGAGTGATGTTCTAATCGCGAACAATGTGCTGACGATTTACGGCAAATTATTTGCATTGAGTATCTTGGTCATTTATTTATTTATTAATTATTTTGGTATTAAATTATTAGCCAAAATTAATAATACAGTGACGGTAATAAAAATTCTTAGTCCGATTTTTACTATCGTTATTTTCTTGATTATGCGTTTTGACACCAGTAATTTTACCCTGGATACAAATTCTCAATACGGAATTGGCTCAGCAATCACTGCAATCATTTCTGCTGGATTAATTTATTCTTACAATGGATTTCAATTAGCAGTGGCCTTTGCCAGCGAGATTGAAAATCCAAAACGAAATATTCCTCTATCAATCATTCTTTCAATTGTAATTGTGATGTTTGTTTACATGCTGTTGCAATTATCCTTTATGGGCTCTGTGCCCCATAGTATGTTAGCAAGTGGTTGGAGCAGTCTTAATTTTCATTCACCTTTAATTAACTTAGCCATGTTGCTTGGAGTAAATTTCTTAGCAATGATCTTGATTGCTGATAGTATCGTCAGCCCATCAGGTACAGGATATTCTTATTTAGGTGGTGCTTCACGAATGTTTTACGCCATGGCTAAAGAAGGCCAAATGCCAAAGAAAACCATTGGTAAATTACATCCTGAATATAATCTGTGTCGCCGCTCCTTGCTCATTAACTTCACGCTCACTGCAATATTTCTCTGGAATTCCGATAGTTGGGCCTCATTAATGGTCATTGTAACGGGGTATCATTTAATTGGATATATGGCAGCGCCGATTAGTATGGGAGCGATTAAGCCGAACACCAAATTATTTGGGTTAATCATTTTTTGTATTCTTGGACTCATGATGAGTACTTTACCTGCCAGTGATTTTCTAAAGATGAATTTGTCGATTTCTATGTTGATGGTAATTTATGGAGCAATACAGATTGCACGTCGAATGAAAGTAACAACATTATTAGTATTATCAACGCCTTTTCTAACTTATTTGTGGTTAATTTATTTCTATCAAAATATTTATTACATTCTGCTCGTGTCAGCTCTTTTCTATGCATTAATTACACATAAAGAATACGTCAAATTATGTAAAGAAACTCAATTCATTGCTGATGATGCAGCTGATATTGCCGTAAATGTCAATCAAGCTCAGCGAGCATAATATGCCCCGTCCGTATTAACCAGTTTAATACGGACGGTATGGATTAACATTTTTCCGCTACAACAAAGTACTTGTGCCAATGTTTCATAGAGTACCCTAATGCATCTGCTTCATCACGTTCTTCTTCTTCAAGCAATTCGATTTTAAATGGAAGAAATAACTGATGTAATTCTTTGTAACTCAGAAATGTCATATCGGCTCTTTTATTTCTATTCCATCCATCATTTATTCCAAAAAAGGTTCCAGAAAATAGTCCGCCTGGCTGTAGTGTTTTTAAAATCAACTTCCAAAATTTATAAAAAAGCTCAGGTTTTAAAAAAGGGAGACTATAACTTGCGTTAATTAATTGGGAAATCGGTAGAGAAGTGAATGACTCAAATGAAGCGACTTCTGTCTTTAATTTACTCTTTAATGATTGCGGGCAGGAGGATAATAAAATGGATATTGCTTCTGCTTGAGAATCAATCGCTAGAACGGACCAGTCATTTTTTAAAAGTTCAAGTGAATCTGAACCGGAGCCGCATCCAAGATCAATCGCTAATTTGGGAAGGTCGAATTTATTCCTACAATGAAACAATTTAATTGCTTTCATTAAAGTTTTTCTAGGAAGAGTCTTTTGCTTTGTAATTTTATAATAATTTACCCAATTTTTATTATTCATATGATGTTCCATAGCTAGTTACCAATTAGTAACTAATTGACTGATTAATATCGCTTTTATATTCTCGAGAATGGAATTTGGAGCCCAAAAGGAGAACCATTATGAAAGAAAAAATTATCAAAAAAATTGTTCGAGAAAAAGTATTAAAGAAAAGTAAGGGATGGTGTGGCCCTGGTACCTGCATCGGATAATTAAAGCAGCATGCATCATATGCGACATGAAATATGATGCATGCAATAAAACTTAACAGGTCTAATTTATGTACTGTCCTAATCTTAACGAATTAATACATTATAAAAATAACAAAATTATTTATCGATACAATAAGGATTATCCTCATGCAAAAATGCATGCAGAAGTTGCTTTAAGAGAGCTAATGAAATTTATTTGGCTTTGTTTAAAGCACAAGTCAGATAAAAAAAACAATCCTGAAAACGAATTATTTGACTTTACTTGTGCTATTCATCCGGAAATGTGTGATATTGATAATATGTGGCATACATTTCTTTTATTCACGAAAGATTATCATGAGTTTTGTGGTAATTACCTTGGGGGCGTTTTCTTTCATCATGAGCCTATTGTAAATACAAATGACACTACCTTAGATGAAAACTATGAACAGAAGTTGACTCTATATTTATCCTATATATATGATAATTTGGGTGAAGAGACATTGATAAAGTGGTTTGACCACTAATTCACAAATCGCGCTTTTCTAAAAATTCACTTTCGGCAATCATAATTGCATCCATATTTTTTTCAGTCCATGATGTTAATGAATTAAGAATAATACCTAACTCGTTCCCTAATGGAGTTAATGAGTATTCAACTTTCATGGGTAATACTGGAAATGAACGTCTCACTATAAAACCGAAACGTTCTAATTTCATTAATGTTTGGGTGAGCATTTTAGGAGAAATTTCTCCTACTTCACGCTTTATCTCTCCGAAGCGAGAGGTTTTATTTAATAAGATGTTAATTATTAAAATGGACCATTTGTCACTAATTTTTTCTAGTACATTATGTGATGGACAGCGTTTGTTATATACAGAGAAATTTTTTTTAGACATGAAGAAGAACCATTAAAATAGAAGTAGATAGCAGGCATAACTCGTATCGTAAAAAAATATAAGTTATGCCATATTGTGAGTGGTTGCACCTAAGGACTATAACTCCCATTATCAGTTTGAAGTTGAGGATTGGTATGATCTGTTTTTCCCAAAATGACCGGCTTATCAAAAAATCCATCTTTTCCTCGCTGTTTCGGGCTTAAACTGGAGCTCTCCACCTTTTTTTGTTCCAGTAACAGATTTACAACTTGCGTGAGGCGAGAAACCATATTATGAATATCAGTAAACTGAGTATAGCCATAATGCGCAGTAACACGAATATTGTTAGGGGGACGTACATCTATTTCAAATTGTCCTAATTCGCTTGATTGTTTTAGCATAGTTTCTATCTGCCTGACATCGCTGATTCCTTTAACACGAAAAACCAGCATAGCGCCTCGCCGCTTAGGGTCGTCAGGAGTAATCCACTCAATTTTGTCACCCAAAAACTGTTGCAGGAGCGCATGCATATAACGAGTGAGGCATTCTGATTTAGCAATTAATTTATCCCAGCCAATTTGGCTCATTGTTTGCATATAGGTTTTTACTGGAGCAAGAGCGATAGGGGAGGGATTGCTGCATCTGAATGCCCAAGCACCTTTTTGCATCATAATTTTAGCATCAAAATCGTCGATTAATCCGAAGACTTTATCTGAAGCTGCTGCTTTCCAACCTTGAATTGGTGGGTATTTTTCCAAATCTGTATTCTTACTAACATACATACCAAATCCACTACCTGCCGAGCCACAAATATGTTTATAGCCACAACCTACAGCATAAGTAACGGGTAATTCTTTCAGATTTAAAATCCTATTTCCTACTGTATGAGCTAAATCGAGGCCCACAATAATCTGGTGCTTCGTGATTACATCCTTTAATTCATTTAAAATGTAGGTGATATCAAGTCGTTGTCCTGTACTAAATACCAGATCCGATAAGTGTAAAATCTGAATTTGGCCTGCATTTTTTTTGATAAAAGCAATAATTGCCTCTTCGCTATAGAGCCCTTTTTCATCCGGCAGAATTTTTAGGGTAAGGGATGCGGGATTAGGGATACGGCTGGAGGGGCTAAAAACGCCAAATTGTTTTGCAGTGTGTATTCCTCTTTTTAAGATGGATTCAATGATGGCTTGATCGGAGAAAAATTCTTTTCCTAAATGACAAATACCAGTTTTTCCTGATTGCCAATCAGTAAGGGTAGGGCGGTAAAAAGTATCAACCAGTCGACCTAGATTAGAAGATAAGCCTTCCTGAGTATAGAGAAATTCACAAGGCTCGGAAAAACCTAACATTGCCTGCATTGCTTTAATTGCGTCTTCCTCAATATCGCAATCAAACCAGTTACCGCCTCGTTCATGAGTTTCCGAAAAATGCCCTTCATGTAAATGAGTTGCCTGTAACTTAGTAATTCGCTTTATTTCTCTCACGGCAGGTTTGAATACCGGTCCCAAAGAATGACCAGCAAAAGGGGCTAAACCGCCATATTCGAATAAATCATGTAATTTTAAAGGGTCAACGGAATCCAAATAAGTAGCATCTTTTAAAGACAATATATCTAAGTTCTCAGAAATTAAGCGAATGAATTCATCAGGGTTAGATACCATAGCTTCTATTAGTTCCTTCATAAATACCTCTAAAATAGATTTTTTTAGGCACCCATATTAATCTTTTCTTTTATTTGATTCTATGGACTGTGCTAAAAAAATAGACTCTCGTCCAAAAGCAATTTGCTATTATTTGAAGAAGGATTTTATTGTAATTAACTTAAAATATGATTCCATTATTTCGCTGTTCGCTTTGGACTGATTTGTTATTTCTAATCCCTAATGTTTTGTGGTATTTAAAAAATAGGGGGGTTATAAAATACGTCCTACCTACCGTTGTGTTTTGGAGAGGCCTTTCACTAAGCTATTCCAATCTTTTAGAACTTTCAGATGAACGAGGAATTAAGCTCACAGATTATAGTTTGGATAATGTTTCTGATTATTATCGTAAAAACCAACTGGAGAAATTAACTCCTAAAAAAACAGTAGATAAAAATCAATTAACCATGAAAAAAATAGAGCACAAGATCAAGAAAAAATGGCTCTATTTATTAGTTGATTCTAATGAAACTGTTTATGATTTCTTATTTTTAGAAACTCCTAATGAAGAGAAAGCGAAGCAATTTTTTGAGCAATCGCTTGATTCAAATAGCTTGCCTCCTAAAATTAATTTATTAACTCTCGACTTACCTAAGAAGCTTCAAGCTCAATACGAGGACTAGGCCTGATTCTTACGTCGAGTTGAGGTTAAATGAGTTTCTCTTCAGTAAAAGGAGTGTGTTGTTGTGCTATATATAAACAATAAGCTTATTAAATCACGGTATCAATATGCCATCACTTCCACAAGAGGTATTAATAGAAAAAGCGAGCAAATGGCAAGGACGTTTTAGGGGGGATACTGCAAGTTTTAACAAGGAGGTCACTAACGAAGGGGTTTGCCTGGGGTTAGGAATTTGGCGATTGTATTGCACATTAACAGGAAAATATGGGGAATATGAAAAGATATTAAAACTCATTTATGACTCTGATCCTCTTGCAGAAAATATTAGCCCTGAAGTGCATCAGGCATATGAAACCTTTATTCAAAATACGTTATGGTTGCATCGAACTCTACGTATTGAAGCCGGGACGCAACAGGATCGCATGAAAGGGGCTTTAGAAGCTCTATTTGAACGGAAGGGGGAGCCATTTCCCCTAACTTATCATCAACAATTTGCGGGCATTATTACCGTTGAAGAACTCAAGGAAACCCTTGCAACCTATTTAACACTCGATCCAAGCAAACAGCAAGGTGTAGGATTTACTCTGAGTTGTAACAAACATTCTATATCGATAACACGTGTTGGCGACCAAATTGAAGTGATTGATCCCGCTTATGGGGAGTCCTGGATTATTAAAATACCTCAAAAAGAAACTGCAGAGGAAAATGCAGCAGCACTTAAATCAGCTGTAAGTAAAATGTTTGATGAGGCAATTCATAGTGCTTTACATTTTGATGAAGTAAAGTTTCAAGGGACGTACACGGGTGTACGTATGCATGTGTATTCACGATTACATGATCCAAATCCTGAAGTATTGCCAACTATTTATCCGTCTGCTACCGAATTAGTAACTTCCATTTATGAAAAAAGGAAAGACACACTGGATCAGCAGGATAATTTTACAAAGCTCGATGCATTAGCCTATGCCGTACAAAACGGGGATAAAAAGTTAGTTGAATATCTGGAACGAACGCTAGGATCGGTGAAACTTGAAGCAGCTAAAAAACAAGCATTTAAAAGCGCTGTATCCTATGGACAGCTAGAATTTGTAGGTCGCTATTATAAAAAAGAATACGTGGATCAAAACGTACTGATTCATGCGTTCTCCAGCGGTGACAAACAAGTAATTAATTTTCTACTTGAAAAAGGACACCGTCTTGAGAAGAAGGCATTTGAGCACGCACTTGCTGATGCTGTACGTCTGGATCAAGGATACACTTTTAATTTACTTTTAGAATACTATGATCAATTCCACAAAGATAAAACTGATTTAGTTAATCCTACTGAATTGATCTATTCCGGTGCATTAACTAAAACGCCCACTCCATTATTGAATATCGCTGCGCAAAATAATAGTGTCGAAGTGATGCGTATGTTATTAGGCAGAAAGGTCAATTTTTTATTAACCGATGAAGCAGGGCGAAATTGTTTGCATTATCTTACTCTTCATCAACCAGAACTTTTTGTAGATATTGCATCACGCAATCCCTCTTTATTATTCGCCAAAGACAAACAAGGTGAACGTCCTATACATCGCTTGTATCGAGCAGGGGGAGCGTTGAGCGAAAAGATTTATCCCATACTCATAAAAGGGGAGCAATGGTATGAAGCATATGTCTTAGCGCTAAAAAATAATAACCAAAGCATGATTAAGCGGTGTCAAGAAAATATTACTTTTGCCGCAATGCTTCAGCATGAAGCAGGCACAGCGAAAAATCGGTTTGTTGAACTGTGTGAGACAGGAACATTTGATGACGGACGAACGCTTCCATTCACTCAAGCATTAGCGGGTATAAATTATACGGAACAAACTCAAGACACACTTCATAGCATCTATTTATTGGCACTCAAGCATGGTAATGTAGAAATCATAAATTCAGTGTTGCACGTTGTTGCACGTGATCCCAACATACTCTTTAAAAAAGGCTCTGTGGTTGCCTTATCTCCCTGGAAAGTCCTGACTCAAAAACCCGAATTATTTGAGCTTGTTGAAAAAAAAGTGGACATTAAAAAGCTAGCTCAAGAGCAGTTAATTGAATATTATCTCATCGCTTTACATCATAAAAAAATCGATCTGTGTAAAGAGATTGGTGGTTTTATTCTCGATAAAAATTATCTGTTACTCAAGAGTCCACAAAGTCAAACTGATCCCTTCATCCTTTTTGAAAAAGATGAAAATGCATTTAATCAGTTAATAAACCCCATCGCCTTAGATGGTTTAAAACCCGAGGCTTTAAACCAAATGTATCTATTAGGATTATTGCATAACAATGAAGAGGTATACATAAAGTGTATTAAAAAATTAAAAGAAGACCCTGCTTTTCTTGCACGCACTGATGATCTTGATTTGTATTATCAAAGGAACAATAACGTTTTATTTAAAGAGTTATTTTCAATAAAAAATGTCAGTGAAGAATGGTGCAAAAAAATCTTTATTAAATCCCTGTATGATAAGAACTACGAGATAGCAGATGCGGTTTTAAAGAAATTTCCTCAATTGGTCAATGCAGAAATCGATAATATCAATGGTGGGCGTCAGTATCCTTTGTGGGTTGCAATTCACCAGAGAAGTATGGATCGATGCCAATTTTTATTAGCGCATAATGCAAATCCTTACGCAATAAGAACAGGGATGCTTAGCGGTACATTAATGAAAGAGGCACAAAGATGTGGTGATCCTCTAAAAAAATTGTTCGAATCCTATGATGTAAATATTAAGATCATGCAGAATCAATTTTCAGAAGTATTTGAACAATTAATAGAACATAAAAAATGGAAGCTCACTAAAAAATATGGGCTTTTTGGTGATTATACTGATACGACTGTATTAAAAATTGGCGATAAATCAGTACATTTTCCCAAAGAATTAAAATCAATATTTGATGTCATACAAAAAGCAATTAAAGAAACCAGTATTCCGGCATTGAAAGAGCACAATCATAAATTGGCTGAAGGAATTAATTCAATGCCTGATAAGGTTTTACCTCCATCCTTAAAACTAAAGCTCATTGAAACAATGAACTCTGCCCAAACCCAACTAGTGGCAATCGACTCCTTGCAATTCGCTCCGAATCCTTTTCTTGTAGACGCTTCCGCTCATTCTTATAAGGGTTCTCTGCAGCAAATAAAGTTGAGTAGCGACAAACAGGACGCTGCGATGCATTCGCCAAGATAATGGACAGTGTGTCATCCCCTATTTTCTTTGCTTATAAAAATATGAGTTCAAGAATGACTTAACCAGTATGTTCTATAATTATACAAAATAATTGGTTTTAAGGAGGAACCCATGTCTAAAATCCAGCCTATGGATCAAATTGGACCCAATAATGCAGGGAAAATGATTTTGCGTGGATGTTTCATGAATGTTTCTCAAGCTTGGTTAGAGCAAGCTTCTGGACGAGTAGGAGAGCTACTTTCTGACTACTTGCATAACCGACTTAGCGAAGCCACTGCTATTAAGTTAAATTGTAACAATGGTATTCCGAACGGACGTGAAGAGGGACCTCATAAATTAGATATTGAATTTATGGAAAATGTGGTTGCCAGATTAAAGGCCCTAGAAAAAAGAGGTAATGAACTTAAGCAGGCCTCAGGAGTAGATATTTATGAGCAAGCAACCGAGCAGATTCTAGTAGCTCGGCAAGAGATCGAGAAGTATACGACTCAATGCACTGAACTAGGTATAAAGCCCATGTTTACGGGTTCCCCTAGTGTAATTATTGAAAATGTTAAAACACGTAAAGGAGTTACTCATGCTCAAAGTATGGAATGGGAAGATATTGATTTATTTGAGGGAATGGCTGTTTATAATAATAACGAATCAACTTATGAGCCTCCTATTCTTTCCAAACCTAATTGAGTCTTGAGTTATCTTAAAAAAACAATGGGTTCTGCTTTAGGGAGAGCCCATTGATTTTTATAAAGTGATTTTATACGGAATCTATCTTAGTAGGCTTTTACCAGTAATTGGTTGAGTATAAACTCCGCTATTATATTCTTGCCAGTTATCGGCAGGCCTGACGTCACATTTTTTTGAAACCATGTGCCATCCCGGTTCATTTTTATAGTCGAGTATGATGTGCAAATTTATTTGTAATAAGCAGTTGAAAAATAAGCTAATTTAAATCCCAATCTAGTTAAAAACTTTGCATCATTCCGGAAATCTGAAGGCATTGAGCCATTTTAGGGTTTTCTAAACGATTTTCATCATAAAATCCGACGTACAACTAACCAAATCTGCATCCAGATCCTTTGAAGGCACAATTCTTTTAACTTTAAAAGGCTTAGAGGCACCATGTTTAATATGTTCTACTGGTTCACTGAAGACAGCATCCTTTATGAAAACTGGAGCTGGTTCTGGCGGAGTTACTTTTATTTCAGGTAAATTTAAAGTTTTTTTCAAAATGTTTTTTTTACGCACTAATAAGTTAGATAATTGTTCTAAATATAATTTTTTATCATCCATTGATAATAGTTCTATGTATTCATCACGGATAATAAGTTTTTTAATGTAGGCATCATCTAAACTCGTAAATTTTGCTAACTCATATTTCAGTTTTTCTTTATCAATGTCATGAAAAAACTCACTAAAATGTAAATTGCCTAGTATGTTGTTAGGATTATTGCATACTTTGCTTAAGGAAAAGAGTGAATATATTAAAGGATTGTCCCATGATAAATTGGATTCAAACTTAGCCAGGGCAGCATCAATCCTATCTGATGGGATATCAAATATAGAATCACTGGGATCTATTTTTATAATTTGGTGTTTACCCGAAAACTTGATAAGACCTATGTTACGTAGACCCGCGCCTAGAACATCCAGATCCTCTAAGATAATCGCTGCGGCAAGTAAACTTTCTTTTCCGTTAATTGATAAATCACTTTCAAATTTTTTATAGGCGTTTACAAATTCATCAACTTTATTATATTGTTCAATTTCTTCTAATGCATTTTTGTTGTTAAGCCATTCAATAAGATCTTTGTAACCAGGTAAGACCTTTGATATTAAAGCAAGCATTTTTTGATAGTATCCAATATATAAATTTGCTGTACATACCCCAAGGACTTGATAAATAGAGTTGGAAATATGGTCGTGTATTGCATTTATCGCAGTGAGTTCTTCTGTTCCTTTTTTAAGTTTCACTACAAAATACTCTTCATCTGCTGCATCAGACCAAAATGAAAATTTTGTTCTTGCCATCCTTTCGCCTTAAAAAGGTAATGTCGATACAATCCTATGGTGAGCAATATTCTATAAAATGGCAACTATTAATCCTAAACCCTCCTGGGAAGCTATCGTTTGAAATAGTCATAATTCAAATGAATCCGCTGGATTTGATGCAAGTAAGGTGGTTTTTCCATTGTCTTCTCCATTTTTTAATTTGTTTTTCTCGTATACATTGTAAATGGATCCCTGCCTACACAGGGATGACCGACAACAAGTCGTGGGGTCAGGGTTAATGATTGGAAAATAGATGGGTTTATCCCGGTGTTAAGAGAAGCAGGACTATGCCTTAATAAAACCTTAATATTGAATGTATAAAATATATACTATGAATGCAATATTTGCTCATGACTTTTATTAATGACATTAAGGATGCAACGTGAATAAGATTTTAACTCTATCTTTTTTTATGCTCATTGGATTATTTTGTTCCCACGCCAATGCAAAAACAATTAAACTTAGTCCCAATGAATCGAAGATGCTCGCAAATAATACGATGTGGACATTGAATGCTACTTGTGTGGTTCAAAGCACGCACCCTACTAAGAGCAAAATCAAAATTAATGTAGTAAAAAATAGCGGTACCGTAAATGGGAAAAAACTATCTACTGGCCAAGGAACCCTAATCAAAGTAAAAAATAACAGCAGTTTATCTGTGAGTGCAGAATCAGGAACTCAAATTAATCTTATTAATTTAGGATCAGATGAATTGCAAGCTGTTTGTTCTACTTAAGTATTCACAAAATGTCTAATAGATCCGCACGTTTATCGCTCAATGTCCCGCGCGGGGACATTGAGCGATTTATAAAAATTTAATAGTTAGAAATGAATTCTTTTCATGTTTGTATTCATCAGCGCGGATCACTTCATAATTGCATACATTGATTTCTTTGTATTTTTTATGTTAAGTTGTTCAAATGAGCAAATATCGTTCGCTAATTCTGTTGTTACTCATGAGTGCTCTCTTTCTTGCGCCACTCAAGATGCCAACTTGCCTAAATAAACGTGTGGGTGCACCTGCTGCTCTTTCTTTTGCGCTAACTCCTTGCTCTGTTCAGCAAGCTATGAATAACGGCTGTTTCTCTGCTTCTTATTGGCTTCAAGATGAATTTCATTTGAAAGTACAATGGATAGCACAGTGGCTCATTGGTTTGCTTGGTTTTTTACTTGTTTTCTCAAAATATAACTCTCCTCGGGATGAAATATATCGTCCTCCTATTTGATTTCTCTTTTATTTAAATTCAAAAATAATTATTAGAGGAATCAAAATGAAAAAAATAATTTTGTCATTATTGATGACATTCACCTCATCTTCTGTTTTTGCTGCGGGTTTTAGCAGCGCTAATCCAGTCGATGCAATGATGTTTATTCAAAATCATAGTCCGATTTTTTATTTGGCTGCCTTCTTTGGCCTCGGTGTTTTGTTGGCGTTTACCCCCTGTGTTTTGCCTATGGTACCGATCCTATCCAGTATTATCACAGGACAAGGAGCCAGTACAGGACGCCATGCCTTTAAATTATCTTTAGGCTATGTAATGGGTATGGCAGTCACATATGCTGTAGCGGGAATGTTGGCAGCATGGTTTGGTTCAACGGTACAAACTTTAATGCAGCAGCCGATGATTATTGGGGGTTTCAGTATTTTATTTACTTTAATGGCCTTATGGTTGTTGGGTATTTTTGAATTACGATTGTCAATTTTCACACGGTTTACCCTCAAAAAATCACGTCGACATGGTGTTATCTCAGCAACTTTGATGGGGTCTTTGTCAACTTTGGTTGTATCTCCGTGTGTCACGGCACCCTTAATTGGTATTCTAACGTATATTGCTCAAAGCAAACATGTTGCTCAAGGCGGTTTGTTGCTTTTTGTTTTAGCTTTGGGAATGGGATTACCCTTGCTGCTTGTCGGAGCCGGTTATGGGCGTTTTTTACCAAACTCTGGACCTTGGATGGTTCGCATCAAACAAGTTTTTGCTATCATGATGTTTGCCATGGCTGTTTGGTTATTAAGCCGTGTTGTGCCACCATTTTGGATTGATGTGCTGTGGGCTATAGTCTTACTTATCGCTGCATGGGTTTTTGGTGCATTTCGTCAGGAACATCATTTGGGGGGGCGATTGTTACAAGGTGTGGCTTTGTTAGCCATGATGGGGGCAGGGGCTTTAGCTTACCAAGCATTCCAACCTGCTCCACTTGTTCAATCAGTAAAACATGCTCCATTCCTAATGGTGCATAGTCTTGAAGAGGTCAATGCTAAATTAGCTGAAGCAAAGGCAAACAACAAGCGCGTTTTTATCGAGTTTTTTGCTGGGTGGTGTAGTGATTGTCAGGCTATGGATAAGTATGTTTTTAACCAAGCTGCAGTCATCGATGCGATGCAAGACTTAGTAAGTCTTCGGGTTGATATCAGCGAAAAAACAGATGCAGTAGCCAAGATTCGTCAAGCGTTTCACATTTATGGTATCCCCACGATGCTATTTTATGATAAACAAGGGCAACAACTGACTAATTTAAGCTCTGTTGGACGGATATCTAAAGAAAAGACCTTGCAATTATTGGAGCAATTCCGGAAGTAACATGCCCGTTAAATCTGCAACTCCCAGATTCTTTTCTTGGGAGTTGCATCCCGTATTATGCTTGGCAAATACGGGAGCTTTTGTTCTATAGCCTCTTAGTTCAAAGTAATAAATTTCTTCGCGAAGAGGCTCCAAGATGATGAATTATCAATTTCGACTATATTAGAAGCTATATAATCCAAATTCATAAATACATTTACGATAACTTCAATTGCTTCTTTATCACGGGCAAGAAGATGTTCAAGCAGTTCTTTCAAACCAAGTTGGTTGTCCTGAAATCCCCAATACTCTGGGTTACTTATGATAAAGGCATCAACAGCGATTCCAGTCTTTAAATTTAAGGTGATTGAGAAAAAAGCATCGGTGGCCATAACCTCTTGGCGAGATAGATTTTCAGGGAGTTTATTGAGATCAATCTTTGTTGAGATCAATGCGGTTAATCCAGTGTAATTGCCGTCATTATCTTTGGTGGTTGAAGTAACTACTCCTTTGATAAAAATTGCATCACCATATTCTTCGGTATAGCTTTTCACAGTGGCTTCTAAAAGCTCAATCGCACTGGGAATCATTTCATTGCTTTCTTCACGAGTTAAAAACTTGGTAAGATCCAGACCAAGAGAGCCTTTTAGGACAGTCGTAGGAGATGTACCATCGCCATAATCATAACTGAGGTTGTCGACTTTTATTTCGAAACTATTTTTTGAACCGATTTTGCGATAAAGCCCATTAAAAGCGACTTTGGCTGCATGTTCATTGTTGATTTCTACTGCGTTAAACTTGAGATTTGCCACAGTGGCTTGATTTTGAAATGGAACCAGAATATTTGCAATCTCTGAGTTTAATAAATCAAGAGTGTTGCTTGCGAACACACTGGAAAAAAGGCTGAAACTTAAACAAAGGGAACAAAAAAATTTTTTCATTATAAACATCCTGTTTTTTAAAGTTTATTTGGGTTTATCAGTTTCATATTTTTTATTACAACATGAAGCAGAGCTTCAAGATTGCTTTTGTAAAACTGAGGGGGCTATTATGGCATTTTTTTGCAACAAAAAAAAATCTTCTAAATCGTTTTAGATGTAATGTATTTTTTATCAGGAGCGTTCAAAATGGATTTTACAATTAGGAAAATGATTAGGTTAAATCCATTCAAAAATTTTTATTAATAACATTCTCCGCGATGCTGCCTCTAACGGTTATCGCTTCTTTTTCAGCGAAATTAGCTTTGATTATTGTACATATAATACCTTAGTGAATTATCTAATGTACGTTTATTTTTTAGGATTCCAGTTCTCATTCTGAATCGATAAATTGGTAAGACATACCCCCATAATCTTGGACAAAAATCAGGTACTGAGCTGGCTGCCATGTTGGGGTGCTTTAAAAGGTTCTGGCGTCGCGCCTACGTACCGTGCTTTATGCACGGTATCCAGAATGATGCATTGGGTTACTCCTGAGTTCTTTGTATATAGTAAGATCTCCTGGATACCGCGCATAAATCCTGAGAGTTCCTCACAAAATCGAAATAGGAAAATACCTATTCTACATCTACAGGGATGACAGCTTTTTTGACTTCGATATAGGGTGTCCATTCCTTAGAGTAGATGGATTCAAGCAACAAATGATCTTTACCTTGATTAAATTTTGTGAGGATCTCTAGGCATAAAGCGCAGCAGGTAGGGTGAAAAATTTTGGGGGAGATCTCTCAAGAAAAAGTTGTGGTACGTAGGCGCTGGCCATCCAAGTGTCCAAGAAAAATTATTTAAGTGATCTAAACCCTAACTCCCATTGAAAGCGGTTTCTACTGGTTTTAATCATAAATCCAGCAATAAATAGATTTATTTTTATACATCCTAATTGATAATGATAATCATTATCAATTAGGATGTATGTCGTTTTTAATAATTTTTATTAATCATGATTAAAATAATTGCAATGTTTGCTGCAATTTTGCTGATACCATTTCATGTTTTTGCAAAACCTGCAGTATTAGAATGGCGTCCTAAACGATTCTCCTATGAAGGGCATGTATTTTTTAATGCGACCAACTCAGCAGTTCAAGGAGAAAAGTATTTGCTTAACCAGCAATTATCAAACGTTAAATTAGGTTCTGAGTTGCAAATTAATGATTGGAATAAAACGAAAGGATTGCTGATTTACAATACGCTACCAACTCCCATCAACCCACAATTTTATTTTGATCAACTTTATCATGAGTTAAAAATTCCTAACTCACACTGGTACCTTGAGGGAGGGAGAAAATGGGTGGCTTTTGGCAACTATAAAAGTGATCTTATTTACAAGCCTCTGACAAAAGCTTTAGGGCAAACCAATGAATTAACAGCGGTGATGGGTTACGACGCAGATTATTATATGAATGTGTCTATATTTTCGCCTTACTCACGTATTAGTTACTCTTCTCTTCCTTATTACAATTTAAACGTAGGTATTCATAAAAGAACCTATGATATTGGCGGCAGCTATCTATATTCTTTAGCTGATAGCCAGCTTTTTCAATACAACAAAGGGTTTGGCGGTTTTTTGGAGAGAACCATCCACAGCAAAGTTCCTGGTTTTGCTGCTTATGTACATTTAAATTATAAAAAAGCGGGCGCTAGTTTAACTTATGTTACCGCGGTTCATCCATTCCAACTTTCGGAACTGAGCTATAATAGGAAGGGAGCTAAACCTCAAGCTTTTAGCCTTCAAAGCAGTTATGAGTTAATGATAAAGAAAACTCCCGTGAAATTGATTGGATTTTACGAATATTCTTATGACGCTTTAGCATTAAGAATACCAAAGAAGCGACTCGGTGTAGGTCTTGCTGCATATCCCAAACGTTATCTTACGGCGCAATTTCAATATTTCAAAGATTATGAATACAGTTCCCATGATGAAGCCTCGGGTCTTACTAAGACTATTGTGGGGTCGTCTGCAAAAGTAAATACGTTTGCTTTGCAACTCATAGTGAATTTTTAATTATTCCAGATCATTCTTTATAAAAATTCGTTCCTAATTATTGCAAATGATAATCATTATCGTTTATATTGCAAATGATAATGATTCTCATTTTGGTTGTCTTGAATGATTTTGGTCTGGGCAATCAGAAAGTTGTCTCAATAAATAACAACTTAAGCTATCAGACAATAAAGAGGGTGGTGCGTATGATTTTATCGAGTTCTCACATTAATGAGCTAAACGTTCAATTACGTTCATTATTATTGAATGCTGATTTTCCTGTTTCATCCAACCAAATGGAGCATTTTCTTTTTACCTCTTATCAGCAGTGTTTCAATCGGTTAAAAAGGGCGGCTTTTTCAGAAGGATTAATTGATAAAAAAGTAACGAGCCAATCTATTGCTACTTATCTTGAGATCCTGAAGATTTATGCAAAAAATCGAAAGGTTCAATTTAAAAACTGGCACTCATTAAATGAAGAATTAAATGAAAGCATTGCGAACCAAGCTCTAGCTCTTGCATATCAATACCAGTGGCATAAAAAAATAAGACGCCAGGCAAAGGGGTATTCTAATTTGTGGTCTTGGCTAATCGAACAATTTGATCAGCAGCAAGTACTTAATTTCTTAGAACAATGGGGATGTATGGGGCATCCATCCCATCCTAATTTTCGTGCCAAAATAGGGTTTAACCGTAGAGAAGTTATACAGTATTCTCCTGAATTCAATTCAGAAGTCACTATTTGTTGGGCAGCAATCCATCATTCTCTTGCATTTACTTCGACTTCAAAGTCGGTTTTTCATTGGATATTTAGCAATCATTTTCCCAAGGAATACAGTTTGTGGAGTGAATCCCTGCGATTAAAGAAACTAAAATCGGAGGATTATTACCCATTACCCATTCACCCCTGGCAGTGGGCTAATAAATTACAGACGCTTGCAAAACCCTTGGTTGAGGAGCATCAATTTATACTCAATCCAGTATACCAACAAACAAAACCTTCGATGTCATTTCGTACCATGATGCCACTCGCAAAACATGGTCCTCATTTGAAATTGGCTGTAGGCGTACATACAACTTCATCTTTGCGTACGGTTTCCCCTGCATCTGTAAGTAACTCATCTACATTATCACAATGGCTCAATGAATTACTTGCACAAAATCAATATTATAGAGGGAAATTATTTTTGGCTCGTGATTTAGCTGGTATCAATGTGTTACATCCCTCGATTCCTGATAATGAAAAGAAACATTTGGCCCTCATAGTTCGTGAAAACCCGTTGCAATGGATTAGATTAAACCAAAAACTTGTTCCAGTGGCATCTCTCTTTAAACGATCACCTATAAGTCGAAGATCTTTATTGAGCGAACTCATTGAACTCAGCAAAAGTAATCCAGTAAATTACTTTACTGATTATTGCCGCTGCGTTTTAGCAAGTCAGCTGCATCTATTGTTATGTTATGGGATTGCATTGGAAGCCCATCAACAAAATACATTAATTATTTTTCAAGCAAATCGTCCTTCGGGTCTTGTAATACGTGATCTAGGAGGGATAAAAATTTGCAATCATCCACTTTATGAGAAAGTAATTAAACCCACACTACATCCAGATTCAACCATAACCTGTACTGGACTAAGTGAACTGAGTAATAAATTTATACATGGTAATCTGCTGAGTAATTTGGCTTATGCTATTGATTGTTTAAGTGTCGATTATGAGCTATCTAAGCCTATTCTTTGGCAAAGGGTAAGACAAATTCTCGATGATATTTTAGAAGAACTTAGAACTAAAACTGAGCCCCAAATTCATCATTGGCATCGAACGAAATTGCTTGTTGAACCTTGGCAACAAAAATGTTTGCTGGCCATGCGTCTTCATGAAAATCAAAACGAAGATTTATTTTCTATGATTACAAATCCATTGAGCAGAAATTATGCCTAAATCACTTCAGCCGCTCATTTTAGTAAGTCAATTTTTTATGATCCTGGCTTTAGAAATGACAAATCCCTTTTTGTCTTTGCTCATAGCCTCCCATAGTGAAGGAGCACTTCAGGAGGTGGTATTTTATAGTATGCTCAGTTTCGTATTGCCTATGCTTGCGAACATTATCATGGGACCAGTATGGGGGATTGCAGCCGATCGTTATGGTTATAAATCGATGTTAATGCGTGCAGCTTGGGCATTGGTAGTTACCCAACTGGCCATGATGTTTGCTCATTCTCTCGTCTGGATTTTAATCATTCGTATTTTGCAGGGGGCTTTCGCAGGCTTTATTGTATCCATGCAAACTTATTCATTAAGCCTTTGCGAATGGCATCATAAAAGTCGACAGCTGGCGCGTTTACAATCTATAAAGGCGATTGCTACTACTCTAGCTGGTTTCATAGGAGGAATAATCTTAGCTGTTACCAATTACCAAGGATTATATGGGATTGCTACGGCTATTTGCTTGGCTATAACACTTATTATGCAATATTACCTTCCGGCAACACCAAAAAAAGCGGATAAAAATCGGAATCAAAAAACCAATAGACTGTTGGTTGATTCGAAGCCTATATACTTTCTATGTTTTTTAATTACCTTAACTCAAATCATTAAGTTTTTACCTGATCCGGGATTGTCTTTATTTATAAACGATTCTTTTTCTCATAATTTAATTCTTATCGGTCTGCTTTATTCTCTCCCTGCTGCTGGAATGTTAGTGAGTTCTGAATGGTGTGGGCGTCAGTTTGATCAATGTCGAGGTGACATTTTTTTAGTACATCGCTATTTAGTACGTTACAGTGTAATCGGTTTAATTCTTATGTTATGTCAAGCAACTACAAGCAATCTCTTTCTCTTTGCTTGTTTCCGTAGCTTATGGGGAGTGGTTTTAGCTGCCCTATTACCTGCATTATGTGCTCTTTTAAGCGATCGTTATTCTTTACCTGGTTACGCACTTGGTTTAGCAAATTCTTTTGCCAAACTAGGAAATCTCATTGGCCTATTACTCGGAGGCATGCTGATGAATTGGCTCGCTTATTCGACACTGTTTGTAATTATTGCCAGCTTCTATGGCTTATTTGCTCTTTTTGTGGCGGGGTTTCATGGATTTTTTATCAATCCGGTACCTCAGATTTCCAATGCGTATTCAGATAGTACATCATGACCAATAAAGAACTTCTACTTATATTATTTACTTGGTTTTTTGGGAATTTGGATATTCATTTTATTACCCCAGCATTACCTAAATTAGCCAATTCTTTTTCAGTGAAACCGAATATTGCTCAATTTACCATTAGTCTTTTTTTACTGGGCAAGGCATTGAGTATGATTTTGTGGGGAGTTCTTTCTGAACATTATGGCAGGAAACCTATATTTATTTGGGGCTTGTTATTGTATCTGATCTCTAATCTTCTCGCTGCATTTAGTCCTTCTATTGGCGCTTTATTACTTTGCCGTTTTGTTCAGGGAATGGCTGTAGGAGCAACATTGCTTATGGGGAGGGCAATGATTAATGATACTCATGATGAACAGCATGCAACCCAATACTTTGCCTGGTTTTTTACTCTGGGAGGTTTTTTTATATGCTTTTTACCTTTTTTGGGAGGCTTAATTAATAGTCATTGGAATTGGCAGACTGCATCTATAATCATCGCATTGTATGCGCTGTTTCTATTTCCCTTGAGTATGAGGATACAGGAAACAAAACCAAATTATTCATTGAGCTTGAGTTTTAAAGAAATAATAACAACAGTTTTCCGACATCCTATTTTTGTTGGTTATTTATTGATTTCTGCATTAATGATGGCTGGTGAATCCGCTTTTAATACTTCTGCATCATTTATTTTGATTAAAGGGGCTCAATGGAGTTCCACCCAGTATGGTCTTGCTAAAACAGTTATGGCAATCATGCATTTATTAGGCACAGCATGCTGCGGCATCTTGGTTAAGTATTATTCGAGCAGGCAACTCACTGCATTTGGGGTTTATTTTTTTGCTTTTTCAGCAGTTTTAATGTGGCTGTTTAGTCTACTTTCTGACACGATTTATCTTATCTTTATTTTCCCAATGCTGATCTATTATTTTGGCACCGGATTTATTGTGGCTAGTGCAACTTCCGTAGTCGTACGCCCGTTCCCGAAACAAATGGCATTGGCTTTAGCTTTAACCCTATTTTGTCAATTCAATTGTTCAGCCTTATTTAGTTTTATTACGAGCGTCATTGGTATTAAAGATGTAAGTTCTTTTATGTGCTTACTGTGCTTGATTGGTTTTTTCAGTTTAGTTACCTTAAGTCGGCTTAAGTTAAATGAGGAGAAATTATCCCAACACAGTATTGGTGTATAATAAAATAGTTATCCTACGTATCCTTCATACATCTTCATCCCCTCAGTATGAATTAATCCATCAGCATGTTTTAAGGAAGGTTCTTCATCTATTAACAGCGCTTGTAGTGTGTCAATCTGGTTCAATTTATTTTGCAAGCGGTTTGCAGACCTTGAAAATAAAAAGAAAATAGGCGCTTTATCTTCAGCAATTTTATCAAGTTCAATATTGACCTTTCGACGTACTATTTCGAGTATTCCATGAAGGTGCACTACCATCTCATGTTTATCAAGAAAAGAAGAATAATCGATGCATGGGGTTAACTCAAAAAAACCTTGTTCTCTGACCCAGGTACAATGATCACAAACTGCTTTTAAAAGTATTTTCTTTTCTTCTAAAGGTAATTCAATATTTTTTGTTAATTTTAATAAATGCCTTGCATCCGCTAATAATGCATGCATAACCGCTTGATTTTGTTGCCAGGCTTCTTTTTTAGCAGGTGATATTGAAGTTTCATAATTTCTGCAAATTTTTCTCAGATCACCTAAAATACGTTCGTCATCAAAAGGCTTTTTATTATTTAATCCTCCAATGACCCAAAATAAAAGAAATCGATAGGCCTCACTTCCTTCAAGAATATCTAATTGGGGTAATTTTTGATGTAAACGCGGCTTTTTCAAATTTAAAAGTATCTCTTGATATTGAGCACTATGCATTTCTATCTGTTCAGAAGAGAACAGATAGAGGTGCCGCATACATGTTGAAAGCTCGATTGGATTCATTCTTCGTCGAAACAATTCAAGTGAACACTGCTCACCTTTGGGTTTTTGATACTCAATAAGATGCAAAAGTCTTAATAAGCTAAAATTGATACGCATGTATTTATTCTCTATTTTTAACTGATACTAAAAATTAAAATGCGAAAATAACAAAAAATGACAATCGTGATTTTTTATATTACAGACAGTTGATTATAAAAAGCAACAATTTTGAATTATCCTGATATGAAGATATTTTTTATTCATCATCCATGATGATTAATTGACTATCAATCCAATTCGGTACTTTGAGAATGGCCCTCAATTAGCTTACTTCTCCACTTCGTTTTTTTCCTAATGACAAGCCCTGAAGCATATAAAACAACTCCAGTAAGGATAAGCGATAATGTCCGAATAATTGTTGGACTTGATGATGCATCATAAAGTAAGGCCTTTCCTGCAGCAAAAAATAAAACAAGGAGAACTGATTTCGCAATAAGGACATCATTGCGCAGTGTTGAAACGCGGAGGATAACAAGAACATACATAAGCCAGGAAGCAGACACAGCCAAGGTACTGGATTCGGAAGTTAGTTGATAAAGACTCATGATCGCAAGGAGATGTGCTGCTGCTAGTAATGCATAATAATATTCTTCTCTATAAACTATTTCCTGGCGATTTTGTATTAATAAATACCAAATGCTGGCAAAAGAAACCCAAGACACTGCAGACCAAGACAATCCGCTGCCATTCACTAAGTGGCCTAATATACTTAAGTATTCAATCCCCAAAATAGCAGAGAGCGCCAAAAATGGGATTAAGAATGTAATATTCCATTGTATCCATTTAATTTTTTCATGGAAGAGGGTGTAAGCAAAAACAATTACTGCAAAAAGCCATGGTCTTAGACTTAACGGCAAAAGGCCAAGGTAAATAGAATGGAAACAGACAAGGGTTACAAAGGTCAGCAGTACATTACGGCTGTTAAAACGACGATCAGGAAACCATCTTTTAGCTGAGCAATAGAGTCCGACTAAAAGAGCTGCTGATGCTAGGGAAACACATGAGGCTAGAGTCTGATCAATACGACTTAGATAATAATACTCCATTGCATAGAAAATCAATAAGACTGGAAAAAGACTCCATGACTCTCTCTCAGTGAGCTGTTTTTTGGTCAATTGTGTAAAAAATAGAGTACCAATTGAATAAATAAGAAAATTAAGAGCAAGGACTGTAGCGATTAACACATCTTGATTAAGTTCTAGTCCAACGATTGCTGTTATTGATATTGCTAAGTAAGCAGAAATCATAGTTAAGGTACGCGACTCTACCCAAATAGCAAGTGTTGCAAAATTCAAAGAACAAATAGTGAAATAATACAAAGAAAAAATAGCATTATTTTCAACACCGGCAACAATGGGGGCAAAGTATGCACCTAATGCAGCCACAATCGCATAAATATCATGTTTAAACCGTAAATAAAACCAAATAGAAATCCCTGAGATAATGGTTGATACGGCAATGACTGTTTGAAATGAAATCAGCAAATAATATTGATATGCGGCATAACAGGTAAAATAAAGTACTATTGCTCCAGCAGCAGGTAAAAAGCATGCATATATTCTATCCGCATTGGAAATAACAATTCCTGCGGTAAATAAAGCCATTCCAAATAATGTCGCTACTCCAAGTTGCTTTTCATGAGTTAACCACCCAGATTCAATTGATAATTTAACAATGAAGCACGCTGCTAGAATAAAACAAACTGAAGCAACAAAACCTAACCAATTACCTGACATAGGCTTGGGTATTGATTTGTCCGTATTTTTTTTGTTTTTAATTGATTTAGATTGTTTTTGCGCGGTCGCTGATCCGATGCCATTAATCTTTTCAACTAGCGACATTCGTACTTCTAATGCGTGTATGCTTTTTTCAATATCCGATTTCAATAAAATACTACCCTATATATTCAAATATGGATAATTTTACATCATTTTGCGTATTTATTGCGAGAGTTCTTTTAAAATAATTATAAAATTTTTCATTTCAAGGGGGGATTATCTCAAAAAGGAAGGTGCAAAATTAGAGTCAGTGACTGCGGAGTGCTCTTTACTAAGCACGGATCATTCTCCTTGGAAATGAGCCAGCAAGCATCTGGGGGTGGGGATGCATTCCCAACCTGCAATACAGTTATTGTTTTACTTGGTTTTCAAGCCAAAATCTCAATAATGCAGTTACTGCTTGCGGTTGCTCAACATGAGGCATATGCCCACAATCCTCAATAATTGCTAATTTTGCTGAAGGAATACCAGATTTCATTGATTGCTGTGTTTCCAAAGTAAAAGCACTATCTTGTCTGCCATAAATAATTAATGTTGGGCATACTATTTTATGAAGTTGCAGTGTTGTTGGTTGACTATTTAGCATCGCTTTAGTCTGATTCAGAAATCCTTGTCTGGGAAATTTTGATTGTCCTTCAATAAGAGTGCTCATTAAGGTCCTGTCATTGCTGCGAGAGGGGAAAACACTGGTTGCATTGATTTCACTGAGTAATTTTTCGAGCCGGTCATTTTCAATTTCATGCTGCCACTGCTCAAAATATTGGCGTTTCTCGTGGTCTAAATCACCTGTCCAACTTCCCATGATAATCAGGTGAGAAACTCTATGAGGTGCTTTTATTGCAGCGAGTTGTGCTACCCAACCTCCCAAAGAATGCCCACAGATAATAAATTTTTCAGGTGCATCTTTAATGAGTTGTTCTGTCATTTCTTCTATGGTTTCTGCGTCGGGAAAATACGTGACAGTAATATCAGCGATGTCAGAAAGATGCTCGCTTTGATGTTTCCATAATAGTTCCGTTCCACCCCATCCAGGAACGATAATCAGGTTGTGTTTCATAGTTACTCCTTAGGTAAAACAATTGCATGACAGGCATAACCACCATCCACTCTTAGCGTTGAACCCGTCATATAACTTGATGCATTGGATGCAAGCAATAATACCGCTCCAGCTAATTCTTGGGGATCGGCAGCACGTTTTACTGGAATTGCTTTTCGCCATTTTTCACCTTCAGGTCCTTCTAAAATTTGTCGTACCATTTCAGTTGACATCCAACCGGGTGCAAGACAATTTACGCGAATCTGATAATCCAATAATTCGACTGCCATATTACGCGTTAAATGTTCAACGCCCGCTTTAGAAGTGGCATAATGGACACGATTAAGCTGGGCGTGATCGCCACAAGCCGAAGAAATATTAATGATGTTACCCTTAATTTTATTTTTTACCATATGCCTGGCAATTTCTGTAGACATCAGCCAAGTTCCTTTCAGGTTTGTGTTCAGTACTTTATCCCAATCATCTTCTTCAATTTCGAATAAAGGTTTATCAGCACCTAATATGCCTGCGCAGTTTACTAATATATCTATAGTTCCATAATTTGTTTCAATTTCAGAGATGGTTTTTAAAATTTGCGATTTATTGGTTACGTCGCAAGTTAAGGCAAAACAGGATTTTCCCTGGGACGTCATATCTTTTGCAAGCAAATCAATTACTGACTTATTCGTATCGATCATGACTATCGTAGCACCTGCTTGAGATAGAATATCAATAATAACTCGCGCTAAACCACCAGCAGCTCCTGTAACTACAGCCACTTTCTTGTCTAATGCATACAGAATTCCAATGTCCATATTTTTCTCACCTCAAAAACTCAGTTATAAGATAAATACTCCAATATCTTCTTCAGTTAACGTGCGTTTAGAAAAAGATTATAGAAGAAAAGGTGTTTTTTTTAAAAGTAAATTAAGATATTCCTATGATTTTCCATCCATTAGCAGGGGTAAAAGCAGGTTGATTTGCAAAAACATAGATACACCCTTTGGGATCAATTGCAAACAATGGGACGCTACGTATATTCAGATACTCCTCATAGGAAAACTGCCCTGTTATTAAGGTGGTTTTTATTTTGCAGCCTAGATTCAATAAATTCTCTATGCATTGATAAGTAATATCTTGTTTGAAAAGATTTCTACCACTATGTTTAAAACTAAATTTTTCTTCCCTTTGCCCTTCTTGAGGAAGTACTGTTTGAATGGCAAAAATTTCTCGCTCAGGAAAAAAATAGCGGTAATGTTTGGCTGCAAGAATGTTTAACTGCAAATAAGGCGTGAGAATTAATAAATGTTTGATATTGAATAAATTAAGATTGTTCTCGACATGTTGAGAAATTGGGTTTCCCCAAATCGTTGCCAATCCCTTCATTTTTGCGTTGCTAAGAGCTGACCAATCTTCATCAATAAGACATACGTAAAAATTGTTTTCCTGTAACTGTTTTGCGATTGCTAGGGCGACTTTATTCGCACCAATGATCAAAAAGCCTTGAGGTTCGGGTTCAGCGACTTTCAATTTTAGAGCAATTTTTTTCGCTGTAAAACTTTGTAATATAATGGTACCAATAATCATAAAAAATGTTAAAGGGACAAGTTTTGATACTTCAGAAAAACCTAAGCTGCCTAATCGCATGGCAAATAAAGCAGATATCGCTGCAGCAATAATACCTCGAGGTGCAATCCATGCAATCATATGCCGTTCAGGCATAGTTAATGTAGAACCTAAAGAACATAAATAAACATTTAGAGGTCGAATTATAAATTGGATTACCAAAAACAATAAAAGTGCAGGGTACCCTAAATCAATAAATGAGGATAAATCAATCCGTGCAGCTAAGATGATAAATAAGAGTGACAAAAGGATTAAACTCAAACTTTCCTTGAAATTCAAGATATCATCTAATTCAATACCTTTAATATTGGTTAACGTAAGCCCCATCACGGTTACAGCAAGTAAACCGGATTCGGAAGTAATATAATTAGAACTGGCAAAAACAATACTGATAGCACTTAATACGGCGAAGATTTGTAAGTATTGAGGAATCCAGTATTTTTTAAATGCTACTCCTATAGACAGGGCACCAATAACACCTAAAGAGATACCACTTAAAATTATTTCTCCAAAAATAAAAGCACCAGAAATAAAACCATCGGATAATGTATTTGAAATAATAAATTCAAATACTAAAACCGCTAAAATAGCACCAATAGGATCAATTAAAATTCCTTCCCACCGTAAAACATTAGCAATATTTGCATTCGGTCGCAAAATTCGTAACATGGGTGCAATCACTGTCGGGCCAGTCACCACCATAAGTGAGGCAAACAGGAAAGAAATTTCCCATGAGAATTTAATTAAAAAATGGGTTGCAACAGCTACGGATAAAAAGGTAATGAGCGCTCCCACACTAATTAAATTACGGATTACAGAGCCCATACCGCTGATTTTAGAAAACTTTAAAGTCATGCTGCCTTCAAACAGAATAACTGCAACTGCAAAAGAGACAAAAGGAGAAAGTATTCCACCTAATTGCTCGTCAGGTCTGAGCCAATGCATTATTGGACCGAAAAAAATTCCACTAAGAAGTAAAAAAATTATTGCAGGTAATTTGAGGTGCGAGGCAACCCATTGGCATATAAAACCCGTGAGTAAAATTAAAGAGAATATAAGAACAATTTTTTCGGGCATGATTTCTATTCCAGTTTCATTTTGCATGACAAAATTGTCGATGAAAATTAAATAGTTACTTTTCTATTATTAAGTATACTACTAATGGAAATAACTAAGGTTTACATCATATTTTGTTACAAATGCGCTGCAGAAAAATAAATCTTGAATACTTGGTCATGATGCTGCTCACTAATAGCATTGATTATTATTTGAGCATCCATGTGATACACTTATTACATTGAGAGCTCTAAACTGAGTCCTCCTGGAACACGCCGAGGAATGACTGTGAAATTACAAATTAAAGAAATCTTGTATCTTTTATCTGCTATGAAAGATGTTGCCACAGCTCAGGGGAAACAGGCTTTAACACCTTTGCAACAATCCTCTCTTAAAGCGGTATACGCTCATGTTTTTGGGCACAAAGATGAATTGCAATTCGCACAACTCCTTGAAACACCGCTTCCAAGTTTTACCCAGGTCTTTCCTAATGCAATAAAGGCAGAATATGTATTACGTTTTCTGGTAGTCACTGCATTGATGGATAGAACACTTGACGGGGAGAAAATTAAAACCGTTTTTGACTATGCTGAGGCGGCTCATATTAATCCTCATTATTTGAGTCAGTTAAAGAAAACGTTAGAAGGAGATTTTCAGTGGCTTATTAAAGATATTATGCGCAAGAATCTTGAAAGTTTTGATATTTTTCCCGATCTTGAAGATGAAAAAGATATTGATAATTGGCTTTTTCCTTACCGCGGTGCCAAAAAAAATCCGCAACTTGCGCAACGTTACGAAAATCTTCACCGTTTACCTAAAGAAAGTTTTGGGTATCATATTTGGATGCAATTTAAAAAGAATAATTACAAATTTCCTGGGGAAGAGGAAGGAGCGAACTATCAATTTATTATGCCTCATGACTCCCTTCATGTCCTAAGTGGATACGATACGAGTCCTTATGGTGAGCTCTTGGTTTCTATATTTACCTCAACAATGCTGGAAAAAAATTCGATTGACGGTCACGTTATTCCCGTTATTTATTCTTTTTATTTGGGCATTAAGATCAATGAACTTGCCGGTTCCGCCCAGGTAGTAATCGATCCTTACGAGTTCTGGGATGCTTGGTACAGAGGCTCGCAAATGCAAATTAATTTATATTCTAAAGGATGGAATATTTGGGATGTTGCTGAAATCCCACTTACTCAATTAAGGGAACTGTATCATGTTTTACCTAAAGCAGACGAGCGTAAAACATATTAAAAATTACGAATTGATAAGGAAATAAGCGGATCCAGTATAGAGTATCATTCAGCAATTGGTTCGATTTTTAAGTTCCATAACTTTATGCGTGGTCTCAATTCCATATACAGGTAAATTATCGGAGTGGAGCAACCCTAATTGAACTAAAACAGAAGCTTGGTCCCAATAAACATGCTCACTCGCAATTTTCTCATCTTGAAAGGCAACTACAGCTACTAGAGGAATTTCTACTCGTTTCCCTGTTGGTTCAATGTCCTTTAACATCCAATCCATGCGAATCGAATGTGTAAATTTAAAAATGAGCTCATCAACAATCTGATTCATTCCGATAGTCCTTGATACAAGTGTCGTTTCCGTATCTTGGGGCATTTGTGGGATAAAAGACGTGCTGTAAAATTGTTCTACCTCTTTTTTTCCAAATCCTCCCATCATTGTAGGCACATGGTTTACATAGGGATTATCAATCATTGTTTCCATCGTTTGGTTAACATTTTTCGCTTCAAATTCATATCGAGTATGATTTTCCCAAATTTCAAGTAGTTTTTGTTGTTCATGAGTCAATTCATTCTGATTATTCATAGAGTTCCTTATCTATGCTTAGTTCTTATTTATTAATTTAAAATATAGAAATAAATATGAGGATATTCAAATGAGTTACTTTGATCTTAATTGTAATGGAATAAAATCAAATAGTTGGTTCAATAATAGAATGATCTCAGCATAATCTCCCACCACAAAATCAATTGAATCATTATTTAGCATTAATTGTCCTAAATGTGATAAACTTGCCCATGTTGAATTTTATGAAGGCAATAAAGGGTTTGTTATGAGAAAAATTTGCAATTTAAAACAGTCTTCAAAAAGCAAATTGGGGGCTTGTTATGGATACAGCTTCTTTTGGGCTAAAGGAAAATTAACGCTTCCTGAGAATGCTAAAGAGAAGGAACAAGAGATTCCACTCACCGAAGCGATTGAATGTGTTCAATGGAGTCAATTTATACCTTCTGCAAAGAGTGAATGGATTCCTGATGTGTATATGGATTGGAATGAAGAAGCGATAACAAAAGATATACAGAAGATGTTGGTGAATAATGGCGATGCTGTAATCTTGAAATATTTTGGACTTATTGCTGGCCATGCGCTTTCGATAAAAAAAATTGATGATGGCATCTATCACTATTTCGATTGTAATGATGGCATTTATGAGTTTAGTGATGAGGAATTTCCTGCAATCATTAAGAAAGTTACATGCAGTTGGTATAGTAAACTCTTTTACGGGTTTGGGTTGGAAAAAGTTTCTGCTGATACTGATTTTGAGCCAAGTATTATAAAAAATATCTTCGCGGTAGCATTCTTTTTTTGCGCAAAAATTCTTACTTCTCCAATTGGAGCAGGTAGGTTGGCGTTTACATTATATGAGATCTTGGCTGATCAATGCGATAAATTAATTAAAGGCTTGTCAGATTTTATCTCAACTAAGCTCGACAACCATAATACAGAAACCGTTGCTCCTTAGATTAAGAGAGTTAACCTCATTTCATTTACTTAAAAACCTCCTTCTTTGCTACTGATCAATAAGACTAGAGATCAGTAGTGCATCATATAAAAATTAATTAAATGAACAATAAATGGGGTGATGATCTAAAAATTATTAACATGATTAATTCATGTTAATAATGCCTTAATATTAATCATTTAGAATACCACCTCCAAATATAAGTCCAATTATTTTTAGAGGGTAGAAGTATGCAGTCGAAATATATGCCGGATATGGGGTTTGATTTAGATGATGCCATAGAAGATGAAAAGGTTTCTAGTATTAACGTTAGTAATCAATCATTAAGTGACTCGAGTCAAACACATGTCGAACCTAGCGAACCTTCTATTACCACCGCCGTTACTTTCTCAACGAGTCAAGAAAGCTTCGAATCATCTTCTGTGAGTTCTTATGAAACAGAATATAATGAAACAGACAAAAACCAAAAACTTTCTGGTGAGAGCGATGAAAGTACTTCATCAAATCCGTACAAAAGTTCTGAAAAGAGTAGCGATTCATGGGCGGGAGCAAAGTTTTTACTAAGCCCTATTGCTTTTCTGGCTGATATGATTACAACCCCATTTAGTGGGAAGAATCCAGTTTCCAGTACTGAATCAGATGAGATGAGTTCAAAACAGGTAGTAGATGAGAATTTTGATGAAGTGGACTATCTGGAGCACCAAAAAAGTGTTGATTCAACAAATAAAATTTTAGCAGCAGCGGTTGATACGGTTTATGGAGCGCTAATGACGAGTCGCGAAGAATGTGAACAGCATACGTTTCACTGTAAGGAGCGAGAGAAACTTGATAAAAAGACAGGAAATACAAAGAATGAAGAAATGGTGAATGTTAATGTATTTCTTGATAAAAAGCAGAAACCGTTATTACCTGGGGCTCGCAAAACCTTAAAGAAGCATGCGGAGGCAAAACAACAAGCGAAAAAAGACTGTGGAGGGGATTTGCCTCCACCCAGCGAAGCGGTTACCCATGCTAAAACTGAATTTGAAATTGCTCACGAGTTTGCACAAGGTGAGGATGACTATGACAAAGCAGGCAGCGTAATCCATACAGCCAAAGGAGTTGCTGAAATAAGTGCTCTTGATTTAGAAACATTTACAGGCGGTGTCACTGCGCAACCTGGTTTTGTCACTCCTCTGCCATCTAACAACTTTTTATACAATCTCATGATTGAAAACTCTAAAAAGGTAGTTGAACAAAAATTTAAGAAGAAAGTTACTGGTGAAGAGAATAGTGAAATCGTGACTAAGCCTTCATCGATGAAACAATAAAAATGCATTAAAGATGGTCTATTCAAATCCTTCTTTAAGTCTTCAATGCAGGGGAAATTGTACTGTTTATTTTTCCTTGCATTTATTTGAAACTGTAATGAGTTAAAAAAACTCTTTTTTGGCAATAAATTTTACATTATGATAATATTATTCTTTTTGCTATATGAATCATCAGGAGGAGATTAATGATGGATGATCCTTTTGGAGATCCTAATATTATTGAGGATATACAAGCTTCTCTTTTAGTGGATAAGCCTGCTTTACCTTCGGAATCTGATAATCAGTCCGGTGTTTCCTGGGAAGATTATTGTGATACGGATTACACCAACCAAATAGATAAAGAATTTCAGGAATATGAGACTTCTCCTGACTTTTATGAAACGAATCATGATGAAAAAGATAACTCATCAAATCCCGGTAACAGGGATAACGAACGAGTAGACTCTTGGGCAGGTGCTAAATTCTTGTTAACACCGGTTACATTCATTGCTAATTTTGCTGCAACTCAGATTACTGCTTTGAAAAATGCTGTTTCAAGTCGTTCGGATACCGAACACTCTCGCCAAGCAGATGAGACTACTAAATTAGATGAGCTGGGCTCACCGAAAAAAATCATGGCATCACTGTCTCGTGAAACACCTACTCGTTCTGAAACAGCATTTACAACTCAAGATGAACTCTTTGATAAAGTTGGTGCGCCTCCTAATGAGGAGGGTATTTGTTCTCCAATGGTCAATTTATATTTTGAGGAACAATTAGGCTATCGGGATCGTAGTTATAGAGAGGGTGATCCCACCCATATTTATGAAGAAGCAATAAAAGAAAAACAGCACCAAATTGATCTCATCCATAAAGGAAAAGACGGTGTTCACGCGGTATTTGTAGATCATCATATCCCTTATGATAAAAAAATAGTGAAAGCAAGCGAAAGTGAAAGTGAGGAAAAAGTAGAAACTTTGCTAAAAGATTATGATCAAATGCTGGTTACTTATCCTGTTGTTCGGGAAGATGGAGAAATGGATAGGCACCAAATTTATGTCGAAAAAGTGGATGACTCTCGTTGTGCTCGTTTTGATGTCAACAAACAGGGCGGTGTCGATGAAATGCCTTGTAAAATGTTTTACCAAAAACTTGCCAAGAAGATTGCAAAAACTCATGAAGGCAACACTGATGACGAGGAAGAAGTGGTTGTTGCTGGAATAATGAAAAGAAAATAGATAACTAAGTTTATCGCTTTTCGCCAAATAAAGTGACTTGAAGCGAACACTAAAATGTACCCTCTCCCTATTCGTATAAAATTCTGGGAGAGGGAATTTAAAATTCTTAATCTTTTGAGAGTGTAAATAAGCTCTGCGCTTCTGGAACTTCAATATCCTGCCTGGATTTATACTTGTTGAATAAAGTTGCTCTATTGCCGCTAACCACATGGATTTTTTTCCTGATATTCTCCATAGGTGATTCGATATCTTTAATCATCGAGAAACAGGCTCCTGCATAATGCATGACCGAGTCATCGCTGCTAACCTTAGGGGGAATCCCCGCATGAGCTTCATTTCCTGGAAACGACAATGAATCGCCACAAATATGTGTAGCAAAACTTTCTTCGGGTTGCGCTGCTAAGGGAGCACCAAGACAGGTATTGATCTCAATGGTTCTTCCATGCACATTGATCGATTTAGTTTCACTTCTATGGCCTATTAATAAAGCGTACTCGCGATCATCAGGATCGCTAAACTTATCAAGCGCAGAAGGAAAATTCATAAGATTAATTTTTTTAATTTGCGGTAAATCAAGAGTAGCCAGCGTTTCTTCCAGTGCTTCATGAAAAATACATTCCATTGGATATAATAATTCCTGAATTGCGAATGCACCCAAACTCATCCCTTTAATCGTAAGAACTCCTTCTTTGCTTAAACTGTGGTCAGCAAGGAGTAATAATTGATAGAGATTGTGGTTTAAACGGTTTTTATAAGCATCGACATAAAAAACACCTTTGCCAAACACAGGGCTATTAAAGGGTATTGTTTTGGATCGGGAATGATTTAAACGCGATAATGCATTGTCTTCACCATAAATAGAAGAAAGAACAGAAGAAAATCCAGGTTGTTGAACTGCTAAAGCTTGGCGCTCCCCAAAATGGATTGCCTCGCCGTTCGAACTCTCAAAACGAACGCAAGCTAATACATCGTATTGTAAACTCAGACAATTGCGAAACTCTGGTGCTGCAAGATAACTTACTGATACAGGGTAGGGATGTGCCTTTTCCCATTCATCAAACAGATTTCCTCCTTGTAAATTAAGCCCATGAAGCACGGGTGAAAATTCTGTTCGTCTTCCATCAGAAAGAGGTAAAAAATAGGCTTGCGGTACAATCAAAGGACTGACAGCTGCCTCTTCCAAAGATAAATACTCTTTATAGAGTAAATCATCTTCAGTGGTACCAATTACTTCCAGCAATTTACGCGATGAATTGTATTTTTCTTTTCTTCGTTGATAGGCTTGAGCAAATTCAGCTGTATGGTCGCGTGGCATTACTAATCGACCATCAGAATAAATAGCCTTAAATTTTTTAGAGATTAATCGAGATAAAAACCCTGGATAATCCATTTCTTTATACAAATTCCCAAGTGGGGAACTTTCTTTTTGTTTCGCTAAAAAAAATTGTTTTAAGACGTTATTATGCTTTTCAAGGATATAAAACTTGTTTGACTCATGCAGTTGTTGAACTAAGTTTAATTCTTCTCCATTAATATGCATTGCATGCAGTTCCTTTTTGGTTAAGGAATTTTTCATTATTGGAGCTAAAGGATGTTGAATCGGTGAAACAGGAAATAACTTTTGTATCGTTTTGGGAATCACTTTTGTCATTGTAAGATTTTTTGATATTTTAGTTCTTAGCGATAAAACCCTTTCTAATTTAGTGAGCATGAAATCCTATCCTTGTATTGTATTAAGACATGTCTTGAGAATTACTTTAACACAAAGTGGCTATATTTTATTGTGTAAATAAAAAATAAAAAGCCTTGAAAAGGGCACAAGGCTTTTAGTAAGAATTGGATATTTAAACCAGTGCGAGTTTTTGATTGTCTTCCTGTTCAACAACACATTGTTCTAAACCAGTTTGACAAATCAAATCTTTATTTTTTCTAATTACTGACTCAGTTAAATAATTCAATGCAGAAGGAATCTCACCATTTTTTATCTGATCTAAGGTTAATGTTGGATCCTTTTCAAATAATGGAGCAAGACAGATTAGTGCTTCCATATTCGAGATAGTAATCGTAAGTACCCCACCGCTTTTTGCTGGCGCTTCAATAGTGAAACCATCTGTATGAGCCGAAATACAAGTATACGCTTTGGGAGCTACTTCTTTTGCTACATTTATCCATAACTCTCGTTCACAAATCGGCATATTCACTAGTGCAGCTTGTTCCTTCAATATGCTTTTATATTTCTCATATAATTCAGCTGCTTTTGCAGCCTTTATATCCTGGGGATCCTGACTTTCGCAGACGTAGGTAACAAAATCATCATAAGCAATTACTTTATCAATTTCTAATTGTTGATATCTTTTCATTTTCTCAGTCGGTATAACGCTTAGCTCGAGTATCGATGATTCTGAGACATCAAAACGTTTCGCTTGTCTTAAATCATCAAGCTGAATGATACCGGATTCTTTTTGGTTGACAACGATACAATGACTTATAGGCAAATGAAGATGAGGCACTATTGTTTCGCATTGATACGAAAATATCGAAGTACCACGCTCTTCACCATCAAAAGGCTGATCATACTCCACATCCCATGCCGTTTTGCTGCAGACTTTTGTTGCTATGCTGATTAATGAAATTTTTGGGAAGTATGATTTTTTGGCTGCATCAAGTCCAAAACCAAGAGCTACACTAGGGCAATAGGTAAATGAGTGAGCTGCTTTTGTGTTTCCTTTGAATAAGGAGAAACCGTGGACATGCGACTCGACAATTTCACTTTTCTCGGAAGGACTCAAATCGTCCACACAGGTATATCCTTTAGATTTCAGAAAACGGGCAAACTTAGGACGCATTGCTTTTATCCCTAAGCCAGGATAATCTAAACAACCAAGAAAATGCTCAACTGAGACTCCTCTATATATTATTGGCTTCTCGGTTACTTCAATAAATTTGAAATTATATATTTGCTTAAATTGTTGTAAAGCGGAGACATTGTGTGACTCATAAGCGCTTCCAATAATTTTAACAGCTTTTTTTAGACCACCTTTGCGGGCAAAGAGAGAAGCCCCAACTTCACATAAACCAAAAATCTTATTATACATCTTGAATACCTCTTGAGTAACAATTTGCAATCCTTTCTTGAATATCCAAATAATGCTCAAATACCGATCATTAAACATTTGTGCAACTAGTATATTAAATGAACATTAAGGAAAAATTAAATTATTAAGGTATAAATAAATTTTAGTTCACTTAGGGTTTATTTAAGATTCAAATTTTGTACGAATAACCTATTGATTATTTTTAGAATGGGGTTGGGCTAGTTAGGGTAATGGTAACTTTTTATACGAATGTAGCTGCTGGATAGCAAAAATAAAGCCTTGAACAGACGCAAGGCTTTTAGCTTGTAGCTTAAGTTATTTAACATAGATTGAGTTTTTGAATTTCTACTTCATCGACACATTTTTCTAAACCAGTTTGACAAACTAGCTCTTTATTTTTTCTAATTACTGACTCAGTTAAGTAATTCAAAGCGCAAGGAACCTTACCATTTTTTATCTGATCTAAGGTTAATGTTGGATCCTTTTCAAATAATGGAGCAAGACAGATTAGTGCTTCCATATTCGAGATAGCAATCGTAAGTACCCCACCGCTTTTTGCGGGCGCTTCAATAGTAAAACCATCTGTATGAGCCGAAATACAAGTGTACGCTTTGGGAGCTACTTCCCTTGCTACATTAACCCATAGATCTCGTTCGCACGGCGATAAATTCACTAGTGCAGTTTGTTCTTTGAAGATGCTTTTATATTTCTCATATAATTCAGCTGCTTTGGTGTCTTTTATATGCTTTGGATCCTTACTTTCACAGACGTAGGTAGCAAAATCATCATAAGCAATGACTTTATCAACTTCTAATTGTTGATATTTTTTCATTTTTTCTCTTGGAATAATGCTTAGCTCAAGTATCGATGATTCTGAGACATCAAAACGTTTCGCTTGTCTTAAATCATCAAGCTGAATAATACCGGATGCTTTTTGGTTGACAACGATACAATGACTTATAGGCAAATGAAGATGAGGCACAATAGTTTCGCATTGATACGCAAATATCGAAGTACCACGGTCTTCACCATCAAAAGGCTGATCATACTCCACATCCCATGCCGTTTTACTGCAGACTTTTGTTGCTACGCTGATCAATGAAATGCTTGGGAAGTTTGATTTTTTTGCTGCATCAAGTCCAAAACCAAGAGCTACACTAGGACAATAAGTAAATGAGTGAGCTACTTTTGTGTTTCCTTTGAATAGGGAGAAACCGTGGACATGTGCCTCGATAATTTCCTGTTTCTCGAGAGGACTCAAATCGTCCAAACAGGTATATCCTTTAGATTTAAGAAAACGGGCAAAGCTAGGCCGCATTGCTGATATTCCTAAACCAGGGCGATCGAAAGAACCAAGATAATGCTCAACTGAGATTCCCCTAAATATGGTTGGATCAGTTACTTCAATAAATTTAAAATTATGTTTTTGCTTGAAACGTTGCAACGCGACGACATTGTGTGAGTCATAAGCGGCGCCAGTAATTCGAACAGCATTTAGAGTAGCGCGACGGCTAAAGAGCGATACCCCCAATTCATATAAACCATACATCTTTAATACCTCTTGAACAAAAATTTGCAATCCTTTTTTGAATCTCCAAATAATGCTCAAATAAAAATACAATATCTGATCATTTAGTGTGTACAGTGTATAAAATATGTATTAAAGAAAAATTAAAATAAGCCATAAAAATTTTTTAGAACGATATAAATAAATTTTAGGCAACACTTAAAGTACAATTGAAATAACGAGCGAATACCCCATTAATTATCTTTAGGATAGGGCAGTGTTAATTAGGGCAGGCATAGTGTTGGCAGTATCTACCCCTAATATTTTAAGGATGAAAATTAGAGTCAGATAATGATTGATTATTTTCTTTATGCTCCATTATTTCTCATAAAATTATACTCTGGGGAAGTCGGGGGCGTAGGCACGTGAAAAAGCAATTGAAATTTTAAATGATTACCAGAGCATAAGGTTAAAGAGTTAAAAAAATAGCTTGGGGAGAACAAATCAATCAAGTATCTGATGCGGTAATATAAAGGAGGGCGATTACGTATCTTCAAATAACCTTTGTAGCAGAGCTATGGGATGATAATGGGGTTAAGCTAGTATTGATTATTTTTAGTCACAAAATTTAAATTACCAACATTCCAAAATAAAAAGTAAAAATAGTTCGAGTCAAGACTATTTTTTTAAATTTTATTTGTATACCATAGATACGTGCCATTTCTTTTCTTCATCCCATTTCTGTGGATATCTAAAAAATACTAAATAATTATTAATTATCTTGATACATTGCATATCTCTTGCTGTGTCTAAGTTTAATAGCTTTTTAATAGCTTTTTAATCCCTGGTAGTTATACACATTTTCTGTGGATAAGTCTGTTTATAATCTGTCAAACTACTTGTACAATTTAGAAGTTAATTCGATGACTGATCATTTACCAAGGTATTTTCCAGCTTATTTCAATAATTCATCCATCCCCGGAAGATTTAAAATATTCTGGGTGATTTCGCTGGATATCATTTATTAAAAATCTCCAACTGTTTTTTGCTTAAAGAAAATTTTTCAATTTCTCCGGTACTTAAGGTTAATTTTGTTTATGCGACCCTAGAGTGGGATTTACAGTGTATTTCTTCAGTCTATGATATTTGTACGCAAATCAAAGGAAAGAATGACTATGTCATCAAGGGCGGAAAATGAGAAGGGGCATAACGACTTCTAGAGTAGCAATGTGTTTTTAGCCAGTAGTCTCATTAGGGTTAAATAAGCCACTCTCGTATTAAGAACAATTCATTAAATTCGAGGCCAATTTATGTTTGTATTCACATTAGGGTTATGATGGTTCTGACTCTTCTGGTCATTTTTAAATAATTTGGGTTGATATTGAGAAGGAGTCTCCAAGTATATCTTTTCATTATATTCTGGGCAACTAAACGTATTTAACAGCTGGATTTCAATTATTCCACTAATACAACTGCTTTGTTCTATAAGCTCAAGTCCATACTTGGTAGCAGATAGTTCTTGTTTGAGGAGATCTTTTAATTGAGTTAAGTTGAGAAGCAGATTATTTATCCATAGAGCATCAATTACTCCCCTTATAAAACCGCTTTGTGCCATTAAGGCAACCCCTTGGATGGACTTGGAGATTTCGAGTCCTTGGAGGTTTTCTGATTGAGTTAATTTGAAGAGCAATTTATTTATTAATTGAGCATCTATTGGTCCATTGAAGTGACCACTTTTCGACATTTGTCCCGCTTCATACAAAGCCAAGGATATTTGAAGAGCTTGATTATTTTCTGATTTAGCTATTGGGGAAAGCAAGTTATTTATGCATTCATCATTCATTATCCCCCTGGTAAATTGTTGTTTCAACCTAGGCTCTATGGAGTCAATGAATTTATTTTGACCTTCAGGATTGTCAAATTGAGTGAGGGTTAAGTATTTCTTCTCTATAGTCTGAATTATAATATGTATTAGATCATTATCTTTCATATTGCCACGATTAAATCTATAAATATTAAGGCCTAAATTTTTAAGCCAGAGGTCTCGTGTTTTATCTTTGCCACGCAGATTGCCGTTTTCCATGTAATGCTGCTTTCCATCAATTTCAACAATAATTTCCTGTACACCTTTTTCAGTTCGTATTTTGAGATAGAGATCTACAAAGAATGGACCTAATCTATATTCTGCTTCAATATAGTTGATTTGAAATTTATTTTTTAACTTTGAGACTAGCAGATTTTGAATCTCCTGAGACTCGGGTCGCATCTTATTTAACTTCATTTCAATCACCTCTGTCAGAGGGATTCCTAGATAACTACAACATATAGCAAAATGCATTACAGCCTTTGACCGGTTTAATGGGATTATTTTTAGTAGGTGCTCTACATTTGTTCTAGTAATTTTTTGAGTTAAGCGCTCATGTTGCATTAACAATCCAAGACCATGAAGTGTGTATAGAGCGATGGAGGGTGCTGGAACGTTCTGAATGCTGTCTTGAGAAAACTTATGAAGTAATTGAATTATCAATTCGGTCTCAATTGCTTCGCTCAGGCAATCACTTTGGCCGATTAACCCAAGTCCATAAGAAATATTAGATATCATCTGATTTGTAATCACGTTGCACCGTGTTAATCGAAACAGCAATTTATTAATCCATTGAGCATCAATTATTCCATTGAGACATCCAGCATGGGCTATTAAGCCCATGACATATATAACTTTTGATACAGCAAGTCCCTGTGGATTTTCCGATTGAGATAAATGGAAAAATAACTTATTTATAATTTGAGCATCAATTATCTTTTGAAACTTGTTATTTAGAAGCATCACCTCAACCCTGCCTAGAGCATCTAATATCTCCTGGCAATCAGAGTTGTCTGATTGTGCAATTTGATAAAGTAATGTATTGAAGTTTGGAGCATTAATTGTCTCATTGATAAAATTAGTTATTCTTTCTTCAGGGGGATAAAGTGAAGGGGCTATTAATTGTGCTGTAGTGGAAATAGATGAGTAAGTTCTGATATTTAACCAACGTTCAATTTTTTTTTTCATATATTTATACTATGTTCCAAAAATATAATAATATTAGCGTCTTGCAATGGCATTCACCATCGGGATTCTTCCTGATCGAGGAATATGCTAAAATTATAATGTAAACCTGAAGAAGGATTTTGTTTAAATTAAAACTAAATGAAGTAAGGTTACCAAAAATAGAATCTAATTTCTTCAATTAGCAGAAATGGGTAGTTACTTCAATAAAGTGATTTTCGATGATTGACCAATACATCCATCCGGTGTTGATGCCGTACATAAAAAATATACAACTAGTTGAAGCTCAGGAGCAAGCCGATCCCTACAAAGTATATCCTGGTCCCTTTGTAGTTATGGGGTTTCAATATCAAGGCGGTATTTCTCTTATAACAAAGGAAACGAAAAGGATTAAACTAAAAAATTGGGGGATTACTGGGTTATTAACGAACTATAGAACGTTTCAAGAAAATAGTTCTAATACTAAGTCCTTGCTAATTATTTTCTATCCATGGGCAATAGCTGGTTTGTTTAGAGAATCAGCACAGGCTTTTACTGATCAGTCCTTAGGTTTATCTGACATTATAAATGAATCAATACTAAAAATTATTGAGGAAAAAATTCAATCCATTCAAGATCCGAACATCATTATCCGGCTTGTTCAAAACTTTCTTATCGAGTTGCTTCAAAAGAATAATCATAATTATTCACCTCAACAGCGTATTATACATATCGCAAAAAATATAATTTTAAACCCATCCCAAGACACCATTTTGAAAATGGCGCAGAATTATGGATTTAGTCGACGTAGTCTTGAACGACATTTTCAATCCCTTATAGGTATAAGTCCTAAAAAATTTATGATGACTACTCGTTTTCAAAAAGCATTACAAGAAATAAGACAAGGAAAATCTTGGGACGTTTTTTCACAAGAATTAAATTACTATGATCAATCTCATTTCATAAAAGAATTCCAGCACCTGACGGGAATTTCCCCAAAAAATTTTCTCAAGCAAATTTAGGAATCCCAAACTGTCGCGTTTTTACAATAAAATCCCACACAGTCTACTTATAATTAAATGGTTACAGAGAGCAATCTGGATTTAAAAAACAATTGAGGTAACCATGATGATTAAAAACACCGGAAACATTTCCAAAGGGGATAATGCTCCACTAAAAACGGACTATCTTCACTCAAATTTTGTTGAGGTAAATGGGGCTCGAATACATTATATAGAACAAGGGAAAGGGAAGCCGATTCTATTTATCCACGGTATGCCTTCCTCTTCTTATCTTTGGCGTAATATTATTCCTCATTTGATACCTTATGGACGATGCATTGCACTCGACCTCATTGGTCATGGGCAATCCGAGTCCCCAGAGATTGAGTTTAATGTTCGAGATCATCTGGATTATCTAACAAAATTTATTGAAATATTAGATTTAGAGGATATTTTAATTGTAGGGCACAGCTGGGGAATAACACTGGGGATCGCTTATGCAAAAAATAATGAAAAAAATGTAAGAGGATTGAGTTATTTAGAACCTATGTTAGGGTCCTGGGATTCTTGGGAGGAATTTAATCCAGATAACCCGCAAGCCCAAGAAATGTTTAAGAAATTTCGTTCAAAAGAAGGATGGGATCTTATTGTTAACCAAAATATATTCCTTGAAAAAATATTTGTAAATGCTTCGGTACGAAAACTTTTACCTGAAGAAAAAGAAAATTACATAAAACCTTTTAAATCAATAGCAAGACGAAAGGCCGCTTGGAAGGCACCTCAAGAGTTACCAATAGCCGGCAGTCCAAAAGAAGTCGTTGAACTCGTAGATGATAATTTTATATGGCAAAAACAAACTCAAATCCCTCAGTTATTCTTTTATACAAAACCTGCTGCATTTTTTACGACCGATCAAGTCAAAGAGCTCGGCAAAATTGCTCCTTCAGTGAGCTTATACTACTTAGGTAAAGGGATATATAATCATGCTGAAGATTATCCTGATGAAATTGGAAAAGGAATTGCTGAATGGCTCATTAATAATTATTCCCTAGACAAGGCAATTCCAAAATTTAGCTTATATACCAATATTCATAAGGCAATCAGGAAAGAAATTTTCTTGATGTGTATTTTAGCTGGAAGTATTGATTTTTATGATAAAACCGATTCACAGATGTTTTTACAACAATTCAAAAGATTACTTTCTTTATTGAGGGATCATTCAAAACATGAAGATACCTTTATCCATCCTCTTTTAGAGAAAATAAGTCTCGTGAAATTTAATTTACTTCATAACGAGCATGAGGAGCTAGAAAAGAAATTGATTGATTTAGAGAAACTATTGAATCAATTACTAGATTCCAATAATAAAACAATTTGTCTTGAATACAGCAATAATTTTTATTTGGAATTTTGTCAGTTTGCTAGTAACTATTTACAACATTTGTATTTTGAAGAAATTGATGTGATGAACACTCTTCACAAAAATTATGACCAATTCGAACTACTTACTGTTCTGGAACAATTTAAAAAATCTCAATCACTAGAAGAAACCAAAACTTCTCTGGAGGGAATATTTTCTGCAATAAATCCTCATGAGACCCTATTTTTGTTAAGTAGCATCCAGAAAGCAGTACCATGTGATCTCTTCTCAGAACTATGTGAGTTAGCAAAAAAGAGTATAGCAGAGCGCGATTGGGAAAAAATAGATGCTACCCTCTTATCTACAACAAAAGCAACCAAATGAAAGAAGTTTGAGCAGAAACAAAACCAGGGCTGGCATGTTGTAACAATTAAATACATAGAGCTCTAAGCGAGTGATATGGCTCGCTTATTTTATGATATTGGATTGCTGGCTACTTTACTCTTGGAGTCTATCCGAAAAATATCATTCTACTTCAGAGCCCTATACTGAGATAATGGACTCCCAATAATAGTAGAAATGGAACGAAAATCTTATCGCAGTGATTTAACTGACAATCAGGGGCTACTCATTGAACCCTATCTACCCCCAGAGAAAGAACGAGGAAGTCTCTAAACTTTAGGACTTTTCAAGAACAGCACGTTTCATCATTGTAACGCATCTACCGCGGTTTTATTCTTTGATAACCATCGTAGATTTCCTTTAAGTCACCTTCTCTAAAAACAGGATCATACTGTAGTGTATCATTATTTAGAATGCTTGAAATAATGTGCTTAGCACCTAAGATTTTATCTTCCTTTGTGAAACCAAATTGAATAGGCTTACCAAAAAAGGAATGCCTAGTTTCATATGAAGAGCGCTTTTCAACATACTGTGCCGCTTTGATTAGGGAACTTTCCAAGTTAGGATTATCTGTAAATAGATAGCGGTTTTCTATAGCTTTAGCAGTTTTTGCGCCATTTTCAAGGAGATAAATGATCATATCCACATCTTTATTATCGATTGCAAAGTGGAGCAAGTTATGAGAGTCGTATTCTTCATTTAACAATCTCTCTTTCTCTTGGGTAGACTTATTGTTGAGTAATAACTGCAGGGTATGAAGATCACGCTTCTTAACAGCAAGGCTCAATACAGACTCACCTTGATTGTCTTTTATACCTAAATTGACATTTTTTGGTTTAATTAATGCCTGTAGGATTTCATGTGCCCCCCGTCTAAAAGCGATATGTAAAGGTGTTTCTCCAGTATCTACAAGTCGATAATTGACACTGGCATTTTTAGTCAGCAATAAATTGACAATATCCAACGCGTTGTTAGAAACTGCAAAGTGAAGCGGTGTTTCTTTATTATGGGTTGCTGCATTAATTTTTGCGCCTCTAGCAATTATCTCTTTTGCTAAATCAAAGTAGCCGTTTTGAATGACCAGATGTAGCGGAGTAAAACCTTTTCCATCTGCTTCTGTGACATCTGCATTTTGAACGAGTAATTTTTTACACATCTCATATTGTTTATGTTTTATTGCATGTATGAGCAGCGTATCTTTTTCATAATTAAAAACATTGACATCCTTTTTATCGGCTAAATATGCATTGAATTCTTCAGAATCTCCCAAGGAAATGGCAGAAAAAATTGGTAAATCAATCTGGATTGATTTTCTTGCTTTAGGAAAGGAAACAGCATCTCCTTCTCTAAGTTCGAGATCTTCTTTGGTTTTTTGAATCATTTGTAAAAAAGATTCTTTAAATGCAAAAGGTTGTTTGTTTAAAAATTCTATCAATAATTTTTCTGATTCGTTCCTAGCAACCCCATCTTGAATAGAATTTTCTAATTCTTCTAATATTTTTAAATTCTTAATATACTTAATTCCGTTTGCAAATCGGGAAGCTATTTCAGCTAAAATTTTTTCTTTAGGTATATCACTAAATGATTTGGCTTCTTGATTGTTAAAGGTTGTTAAAATCCCTTCCATGTAATTTAGTAAGGCCTCATTCGAAAATGACAGACTGGTTGAAGAGGGGTGAATAACGGGTTTATGATTCAGGGCAGCTGGACGTGCTTGTAAATTGAAGTGCTCAATAAAAATATTTTTTGAGGCATAATGGTCAGTATATCTTACAAACCAACTTTTAAATAAATTTTCCTCAGGAAAAACAAAAATTCCATAATTGGGTTCGAAAAACTCGATCCCGTTCGTCCCAGGAATTCTTCTAATCCCTGTTGCATGACCACCGACATTTGCCAAAAATGAAAGAGCATAAGTTTGATCCTCCTCTATACTATTTAATATTTTTTCTACTACTTCGGCCATTGTTATGTTTTCATTCTTGTAAGCAATTTTGTTTACATCCGATCGAGTTTTTGCTTGACCTTGAGCATTATAAACATCGCTAGTAGTTACAGGCATATACTGAAGTGCGCCAAAGCTAGCGATTTGCTCTTGCCAAAAATCGATATAACCACCGCAAGTCCCTTCCCAGTAATCCCAATCAATATTACTTCTGCCAATCAAAGGATCAAATGTCTGGCTAAGTGGTAAAAATGGGCAATTAAACTCTCTGGCAGTTATGTAATTAGCATCTTCATCAATCTTTTTTGCAAATTTTGGTAAAAAAATTTCAGCTGTTTCAATGAGGTGCTTCATCGTACCTATGCAGCATTCATTTAAATATCCTAATCTATCCAATGTGTCCTCATACGCATTTCTGCCCAAAAGTAAAGTAGGAAAGTTGCGATATTTTCCCAAATTAGATTTAGTCTGCACGTCTTTTTCGAATTCAGAAAAGGCATCATTAATCTCACCATAACGATCCATGATTTTTTTTTGTAATATCTCTAAAGCCCCTCTAGCCTCATAAAAAATTTTATATAAATTAGAAAGATAGAGTTCTTGATTATATTCAGTGCCGTAAAGCCTAGTGAGAGAGTAATAGGCTTTCATAGATTTACTGAATAACTGAAAGTCGGCCCTTAAATCATCAAAGATACTTGTAAGGGAATATAAATAATTGAAGTTACTCTTGTCATTAAGATAATTTTCTGCATCGGCTACAGAATAACTTCTTTTTTTGTGAAAATATAAAGGCATAACACTCTCTGTATATGCATAGTATATAAATAAGTATAGTAGATATTTTTTGAGCGTTTATTGGGCATGGAGATGCGGATTGGACCATCCAAGCAATATCTCCAGATGAGATTTTTTCAAAAATCTCTTTGCATTATCGTTTAGCGGGACACTTTGAATATTCGTAGGAATCCTGGTCATGTGGTAAAGTACAGTATGTTCTTCTTGAAGAATCTTAAGTACCAGATGGGCACCGACAATCCTGCTGCCTCTGTAATGACAACGCTTGAGCTATTTTCATTTCTACACTTACTTCAATTGTCATGACTTCACTTTTTCTTGATTCATCAGAAGCATGCGCAGGCTTCTGAAACTCCCATTATATGCGATCAAGACTATGCACTATGTACTTCTGCTCGTTGCTGCTAAAGACTTAATAGTAGCAACATGGCGTTCTTTCAGTTTATTAATTGCTTGAGCACGTTTTCCATGCTTTGTCTCTTTAAGTTGAGCTTCTGTTGGAGTGTCAACTTTAGCTATGATAAAAGGCTCTTGTCCTTTGCGAGTAAAACAAATTTGTTCACCATTGGAATTTTTAGAAGATCTCCATGTTCTATATCAAGCCTATCCTGATTATCAAAGTCCAAGTAGTTAGAAGCAATGTTGATAAAATCACTGGCATCTTTCTTTGCTTGTCTGGATATCCAGGCAAACAGCTTGAGTAGTACCAAGCCCAATGGCGAGGCTACTTTAACTGCCACTTTATCAATATCGATTTCAATTGCACTGTTATAAGCATCATCAAATCCAATTAAACTAAATTCAATATCATATTCAGGTGGCCATTTTAAATTTGGATTTTCTTCTTTTATATCCCGAAGGGTAGGATATCTAAATAACCAAATTTAGAAGACACCACTCGATGTTCATATTTATTGTCCGCGACGAAATCCGCAGTATGAATAAAAGCATTCTTGATTTTATAAAACTCATTCCAGTTTTTGCAGCAAATAGCCATATCAGTATCTAAGGTTGCTCGTTGCGCTGCGTTTTACCAAAAGTATTCGAGAAGTATGTCCCGTGCTTTAGCGCCAATTAAAAAATAAGCACAGTTATTGGAACTGGTCACTTCATTTATGGGTTTAAATAACTCAATATCCTAGAGAAAAAAATTATTCCATTTGTTTTTTAATGTATTGCTCATAAATAAGGCTCGCTGTTTCTTGATTTTTTTCATCAAAAGAATTTAATAAATCCGCATATACTAGAATGTGGGGCACAATAGTAGAGGAGTCTTCAGTGTCGAAGGCCCAAAATTTTTTTAATAGCTCAATATTGCCATGAGTATTTTTCTTAAGTCGAAATTTTAATTGTAATTGGGGCAAATCATTGTCTGCATATAAGGTGATGAGCTCAGGTTTTAAATAGCGGGTTAAATGGCTTGCTGCAATTTCACTTCCCCACAGGAAATTAAATTCCGAGGGTTTTACTTCTTTTAACTCATTAATTAAATCGGTAGAAAATTTCCCTAGAATTAATTTAGGACGTAATTTTCCTGCGTAGGCGATACATCATTTACTCAGCACCATTTTGTTTTATGATGAGGTAATTATATTTTTGGAGCATAAGAAAAGTTTTATTAATACTTCCAAGTGCTACATCACTCATTTTAGCAATCTCTCGATATGTGAGATTGATTGCGCCCTTAATCGCTAATAGGGCAAAAATAATTTTTATATTGGCGCTATTAAGATCAAAGGCAAGTTCATCATACGACGATACTTTTTGCGATAATTCACCTTTAATAAAGATAAATATTGGAGGCTCATTAATATAGGCATTTCCTGAATAATCAATAAATTGAATATTTGCCTGTTGCAATTGTTCTGCAAGTGCTTTGTTAGCATGATGAGTCATTAACAGACTATTTTTACTCAAATGCTTCATGTGGTTAATTACGGCGGCAATATTAGACTTATCAATATTAGCAATTAATTCGGGTTTGAAAATAATCTCATTATTTTTTTGTATAGAAATACCGAGTTCATTTGTGTTCTTATTAAATCTGCCATTTTTCAGATTATTACGCATAAAGATAGAGAAGACTTAAGTCGTAACTTGCCATTATTTTAGGCTCAAATTTTATTAATATTGCATGTATTTTATTTATAAGTTATCAAAACAATCACATTGGTCTTTCAATTAACAAATATTCTGAGATAATATAAATCACCTAAACAAAGTTAACTATTTTTGGCGACATTAGGGTAAAACATGAATCAAGCGAGCGTTAACAATCCTCTAAAATGGTACAACGAGGACATAATCAATGATGGAGTATCCTATATCCGTTATCTATCTGAAAAAGAACATGACCTGGTATTGAATGCTCTATCAGTGCTGGAACAAGACTCTCTATCGTCAGAAAATAAAGGCAGGGTTAATCAACTTCTATCTCAGGGTCTCAATCCGTTATATGAAGAAATCATGAATGCATTGCTTCATAAAAGAGGATTTATAACTCTAAAAGGGTTTCCTTCCTCTGAAGATAAATATGATCCAGAAATAATAAAAGATTTTTTTATCTCTTTATGCTTACCCTTAGGAGCGCCCCTGATACAGAACAGAAATCAGGACATTATATTCGACGTGAAAAGTATTGAAGGCATGAAACTTAATGCAACAAATTCACGAGGACCTTATGTTAAAGAATCATTACCCATGCATACAGATGCTGGTGCAATTCTTGGAATGTATTGTTTTGCATCTGCTGATGTTGGAGGACATACAATCCTGTCCAGTTCGCGTGCTGTACACGATGAAATAAAAAAGGTCCGACCAGATTTACTGGATATATTATATCAACCCTTTTATACCGACAGACGTGGCAATGAACCAGAAGGCTCATTACCCTATGATCTGAATCCTGTTTTTGCCATGTACGAAGATCAACTAAGATGCCAGTATCATCAGCCATTTTATGATGATGCTCAAACCAAATTTCCAGATATTCCCCGTTATACTCCTCAACAAATCGAGGCACTGAAATTATTTGACACGATTTCCCTTCAAAAGAATATTGCTTTCGAAACAAAACTAGAGCCTGGAAGTCTTATCTTTATCAATAATGAAGAAATTTTACATGGCAGAACAACCTTTGATTTTCCAGAAAACCATACTGTACGTCATTTATTAAGAATTTGGTTGAATACTCCTGAAATTAAAAATACATTTCCCAGTTTCCTTGGTTATATATAGTGAAGAGTCAAAGATAGCTCTACTTTCTTTATCAGCTTACCAGTAAGGCCCATAGAGCACCTAAACCTGCTTGCCAGGCCTTATCGCCAAATTCTGTCTGAACCGCGGCCGGCCAAAATATATCACTGGCTTTATTGCGAGCTACACCTATGCCGCCCATTATATAGGGTTTGAAATTCATCGTGGAAAAATATAAGAACATGCCAGCACTCATCAGAATTTTTAACCATAATAAACACATTAACTCCAGGTAAATTACTGTGTCCTCCCCAAATTCTTTTATATCCTTTTACCAAAATGGGAAAACTTTCTTCTGCAGAAGGATCTGTTCTTTTTTTAGAGGTCTCATCAATTTAAACTTCCATAGCCAACAATATATTGTGGAAGATTAGGATTAATTTCTGGGTGACAGTCAAAAGCAAAAGAAGGGAAGTAGAATGACAATAAAATAATTGACCCAAACTTACACATACAACTTACTAATCCTTTGAGTTAAAACCACTAAGCCAATAAACCATTTTGGTTATTGCTTCTTACATCAGCATATATAGTTTTATAATTTACGCTATGCACATTCATTCAATTTGCACCCTGTATGCACCCTGTAAACTAGAAAAATTGGGAGTATTTTACATAAATCCTTTGTCTACTGGCGTCCCGGAGAGGATTTGAACCTCCGACCTGCCCCTTAGGAGGGGGCTGCGCTATCCAGCTGTGCCACCGGGACTTTTGATTGACGTCGTAAGTCTACCGTCATCATTAGAAAATAACAACTTCTAAGGTGGTAAATACAAGGTTTTCATTTTTCAATTATTCATAATAAATGAGTTAATAATAAGCATATTGCAGCCTTATTGTGGTATACTTTATCGACCTTTTACTTTGAGCAATATGATGAACACGTCGGATTTAAAATATCCATTTCATTCAGCGTGGAATTTTTTGTGGCAGGTCATTAAGCCTTATCGTTGGTGGTATGTCTTAATGCTTCAGGCACCAGTGCTCACTGCGTTTTATATTTTTGCCAATAATTACTCTTTTAAACTACTGGTTGATGCGTTTTCCAGTGAAACAATCACTTCATATCAACAGGTAGTGTTCCCTATGGCATTATTTATTACTGCACAAATTGTGTTGGATGTTGTTTGGCGAATTAGTGATTTTGCAGAGTGGAAAGCGGAGCCTTATGCGCGGCAAAGATTATTGTCATCTGCTTACAATTATGTGCAACATCATTCCTATAACTATTTTCAAAATACGCCCAGTGGTACGGTAATTAGTAAATTAAAAGGCCTTTTAGATGGTTATGATAGTGTTTTTGCCAATATCCATCACATTGTAGGAAAGCACTTTTGTGTGGTTGTTGTTTCTGTTTTTGTTTTGTTGATTGTCAATTTCAGTGTGTTTTGTTTCATGCTTGCCTGGTGCGTGCTCGTTATGACAATTATGTTACCTATGGCACTCAAACTGAATCAGCTCTCTAATCATATGGCTGAGAGTAAACATCAAGTCATAGGCAGTTTTTCGGATAATATTACCAATATTTTTTCTCTGTTTTATTTCGCTAAACGACGCGCTGAACATCGGCGTGTTCATGAGTTGATGTCCGATGATTTTGTGCCTCGTCAAATTGCTCTTTATCGGTATGACTTTAAATTTAATATGATCGGATCAGTACTGTACTGGTTCATGTTGATTGCTGTTTTTATATTTATGATTTACCTGCGTACCCACGGGAAGATTTCTACTGGGGATTTCCTGTTTGTTATGCTGACAGCCATTACCATTTCTTTTGATTTATGGACGCTCATGAGTAGTCTTTGTAATTTTTTAAAAGAAATGGGGGATTTCAAATCATCGTTCAGTATTTTATCGATGCCTCATGATGAGGTGGATAAACCCAACGCACAAGAATATCAGATTACCCAGGGTAAAATTGAATTCCAGCAGCTTTCCTTTGCTTATAATGCAGGAACTGCTGTATTTAAAAATCTTAATCTGCTTATCAAACCTGGTGAGAAAATTGGGCTGGTTGGCCATTCGGGTGCTGGTAAATCGACATTGGTTTCCTTACTGTTAAAAAATTTCAGGCCTACTTCAGGGCAAATTTTAATTGATGATAAACCCATTTTAGAGATTACCTCGGATTCTTTGCGTCAACAAATAGCACTTATTCCCCAGGATATTATGCTTTTCCATCGTTCTATTGGTGAGAATATTGGTTATGCAAAAGAAAATGCGACTCTTGCAGAGATTAAACGCGCGGCTGCGATGGCAAATATCGATGAGTTTATTGAATCTCTTCCTGAAAAATATAATACACTGGTTGGCGAGCGTGGGGTGAAACTTTCAGGAGGTCAGCGCCAGCGCATTGCAATTGCACGTGCATTTTTAAAAAATGCATCAATTGTTATTCTTGATGAGGCAACCTCAAGTCTTGATACACTTTCTGAGCAAGAGATTCAACAATCGATTAATGACATGTTAGAACAAAATAATGCTACGGTCATCGCAATCGCACATCGATTGTCTACCATTCGGCACATGGATAGAATTGTAGTAATGGAAGGTGGGATGATTATTGAAGAAGGTACTTTTAACGAACTGGTAAACAGTGAACAAAGTTATTTCAAAATGCTTTGGGACAGCCAAGTCAATGGGATGGTTTTATAAAATGAAAAAATGGGTTGTTTTTTTAATTACTGCGCTTTCAGTAAACACTATTGCTTTGGCAAATAATAATTGTTTTATTGCTAAAGAGGGCGGTGTGGTGCTTAAACAAGAAGGGCGATGTACCGAGCGCCATTCGCCTTGCTCCACTTTTAAAATTGCAATCAGTTTGATGGGGTTTGATAAGGGGATTTTGATTGATAAAACTCATCCTGAATGGCCTTTCAAAGAGGGGTATAATGATTGGCTGGACATTTGGAAGCAACCGCATAATCCAACCAGCTGGATAGAACACAGCTGTGTTTGGTACAGTCAGCTGATCACTCAAAAATTAGGAATGGAACAATTTAAGCATTATATGCAGGTTCTTAATTATGGAAATCAGAATGTTTCAGGTGACAAGGGTATGAATAATGGATTAGTTCGTGCATGGCTTTCAAGCTCATTGCAGATTTCACCGCAAGAACAGGTCGAGTTTTTATCGAAACTGACTCACAACACGCTGCCTGTGAGCCATTTTTCCATGCAAATGACTCATGATCTTCTATTTGTTGAGGATTTGCCATCGGGTTGGAAACTGTATGGAAAAACAGGCTCGGGTAATCCATTCAAAGCAGATGGTTCACGTAATATGGACAAGCAACTCGGATGGTTTGTTGGCTGGATAGAGAAAGGTTCACGTACTATTTTGTTTGCTCAATATATTGAGGATAATGCCAAGCCTGATTATTCAACGGGAAAACAAGCAAAAGCTATCGCGAAACAGAAATTAATGCAATTGGCTCGCTCATTAGATAAAAAAGATCTTGGATAAATTGGCGTTGTATTTATAACCTGGGTGCAGCGAAGCGGAACCCAGGTTACACTATTATTCAGCGTGATCTTTGAGGTTATTCTGGATAACAATAAATCTCACTGCCACCACCTACACCGGCATGGAATATCAGTGCATCAACTCCAGCTATATCCCTTTTCTCTTTTAAACAACGGTAGCCAGGATAAGTATAATAAAAATCACCTGTAGGAACTGGTCCTTCAACGGTAGTATAAGTATGAGCACTTGTATCTACAGTGATGGGGACACTTTTCCAGGATTTGGTTTCTGTTACGATCACGCTATCAGCTAAGGCTGCCGTTGTGACAGTTAGGAGTAAAGCTGTGAGTAGTGTTCTTTTCATTTGTGCATCCTCCTTGTACATTTTTCCATAAAGTCTTTATCTTCGTTAAAAAATAAAGATACTTGATTAAATATAGCACATTTAAATTAAAAAGATTTTTTAATCAAAATGATATGAATTTTGTAAGAAATAAGTATATGTAATCAAAGAGCTTTAGGGATTCAGTTTCCCCCAAATTGGGGGAAGGTTTATTAAAAATGACCATGTCTATGACTGCCGCCATGCTCATGCATATGACCGTCATCATGACTAGGTTCTGCTCCTTGGGAGCTAGGATGTCCATGGGAGTGATCATTATTTACGTATACGGTGGTGCCAGTATCATAGTGTCCGTCATAATAAGGATCGGAGGTTGTATAAAGGGGAGAATAAAAGCTATAACTACTGTAACCAGGTGCAGCGGTGGTTCTTACAGTAGTATAGGTATTATTGTTGCAAGAAAATAAAAAAGGTAATACAAAAACAAGTCCGATAGCAACGAGTGCAATTGGTAGTATCGGTGTAAAAATAAAAGCCGATGCAAGCAGGGGGTTCGTAGCTAATGCAGCTGTGATTGCTGCAGCAGCAGATTTTAACGTTACTGCTGCAATAACTCCTGCCGTAACTATTGCAGCAGCGGTTATTGCTGCCATACATCTGAGTAAAAAAGTATAATTGGTATCATCTTCCTGTTTTTTCTTGGTCATACGCCACCTCATGTGTTGTACCAGATTAATCAATTTTTTATTGAAATGCATTTAATATCAATGGTCGAAATTGCATTTTCGACTGTTTTAAGATTCTACTATAGGAAGGAAAAATGTCATCTTATTTTTATTCTGGATCCCGCGGACAAGCCGCGGGACGTAGAAGTATGTGCACTACTTATTGAATAGTGGCTCATACATCAACGTTTCTAATCAAAAGTTACCCATTCTCAGGGAATCCCTATTAATCCAGGTAGTTCTATAATGGAGCTCGATGTAGGAGTTATTATTCATCATCCCAGTTTAGAGTTCCGCCGGCTTGGTATTCAATGACCCGAGTTTCAAAGAAGTTTTTCTCTTTTTTCAAATCCATCATTTCACTCATCCACGGGAATGGATTTTCGGCACCAGGATACTGCTCTGGCAAGCCGATTTGGTTTAAACGACGGTTCGCTATGAAGTGCAGGTATTCTTCAAACATTTCTGCGTTCATTCCCAAAATGCCTTGAGGCATAGTATCCTTGGCATATTGATACTCCAATGCTACTCCTTGGCGAATGAGTTGAATCATTTCTTCTTTAAATTCAGGCGTCCACAGATGCGGATTCTCAATTTTAATTTGGTTGATGACATCAATACCAAAGTTCATATGCATGGATTCATCGCGTAAAATGTATTGGAATTGCTCGGAAGTTCCTACCATTTTATTTCGACGACCCATAGAGAGAATTTGCGTAAACCCAACATAGAAAAAGATTCCTTCAAAGATAACATAGAAGGCAATTAAATCACGCAATAAACGCTGGTCATTTTCTGCAGTACCTGTATGGAATGTTTCATCGCCTAAGCTTTGAGTAAAAGGTAATGCCCAGGCTGCTTTAGTTGCTACTGATGGGATCTCACGATACATATTAAAGACTTCTGCTTCATCAAGCCCCAAACTCTCAATGACGTATTGGTACGCATGGGTATGCAGCGCTTCTTCAAACGCTTGACGTAACAAGTATTGTCTGCATTCAGGATTGGTAATATGTCGATAAACAGCGAGCACTAGGTTATTGGCTACCAATGAATCTGCTGTTGAGAAAAATCCTAAATTACGTTTGATAATCAAACGTTCGGCCTCTGTAAGTCCTTTAGGATCTTTCCAGAGGGCTACGTCAGCACTCATATTGATTTCATTGGGCATCCAATGGTTTGCACAAGCAGTTAAATACTTGTCCCACGCCCACTTATATTTAAAAGGAACCAGTTGGTTTAAGTCGGCACGACAGTTAATGATGCGTTTATCATCAACGTGAATGCGTGCAGCCCCCATTTCAAGGGGCTCGTATCCTGTTGCACCAGGATGAATTATATCGTGTTGTTGTATTATTTCTGACATTTAAATTCCCCTGATTATTGGCATGCTTCGCAGTCTGGATCGAGTATGGAACAAACTTTAGGCTCCTCAGCTATTTTAACTGCATTGAGTGCTCCATCAGTCACAGTTGATTTTTCAGCATTGGATGCACCTAAACTGCGTAAGTAATAAGTAGTTTTTAGTCCGCGTGTCCATGCATGCATGTAGAGTTGATCCAATTTCTTACCAGATGGCTGAGCCATATAGATGTTAAGTGATTGTGCTTGATCAATCCATTTTTGACGGCGAGAAGCAGCATCCACTAACCAAATTGGGTCCATTTCAAAAGAAGTTGCATAACGTTTTTTCAATTCAGCAGGAATGCGGCTGATTGGTTGGACACTCCCGTTAAAGTATTTCAAATCATTGACCATTACTTCATCCCAAAGATTCAATGCTTTCAAATCAGCAACTAAATAGGGATTAATCACAGTAAATTCGCCTGACAAATTGGATTTCACATACAAGTTTTGGTACGTAGGTTCAATGGATTGAGCTACACCACAGATATTAGAAATAGTCGCGGTAGGTGCTATTGCCATCACATTGGAGTTCCGCATTCCTTGTGTACGAACTTTGATGCGTAAGCTTTCCCAATCCAAGCGTTGTGAACGATCTTGTTCCAGATATTTATCACGGGATTGTTGTAACAGATTAATTGAATCAATTGGCAATATGCCTTTACTCCATAAAGAACCTTCATAGCTGGAATAACTGCCTCGTTCTTTAGCCAAATCACAAGAAGCTTCAATTGCATAATAGCTAATTAACTCCATGGATGAATCAGCAAATTCCACTGCTTCTTGAGAAGCATAATCAATTTTTAACTCATATAATGCATCCTGGAAACCCATGAGGCCTAAGCCAATAGGTCTGTGTTTCAAGTTGGAGTTACGCGCTTGAGGTACGGAATAATAGTTAATATCAATCACATTATCCAACATACGAATAGCAGTTCTAATGGTACGTTTTAATTTTTCCGTATCCAGCTTGCCTTTTTTGATGTGTGCAGGAAGATTAACACTCCCCAGATTACATACGGCGATTTCTTCTTCTGAAGTGTTGAGTGTAATCTCAGTACACAAGTTAGAACTATGAACAACACCCGCATGTTGTTGTGGTGAGCGTAAATTGCAAGGATCTTTAAAGGTCATCCATGGGTGGCCAGTTTCAAAAAGCATTGATAACATCTTACGCCACAGTTTAACTGCAGAGAGTGTTTTTGCGTTTTTGATAAGGCCTTGACGGGCTTTTTCTTCGTAATCGCGATAAAGCGTTTCAAAAGATTTACCATACTGATCATGTAAATCAGGTACTTCATCAGGCGAGAATAAAGTCCAATCACCATTTTCACGTACACGTACCATAAATAAATCGGGTATCCATAATGCAGTATTCATATCGTGGGTACGGCGTCGATCATCGCCAGTATTTTTTCTTAACTCGAGGAACTCTTCGACATCTTTATGCCAACACTCCAGGTAAGCACAAACAGCCCCTTTACGTTTACCTCCCTGGTTTACTGCAACTGCAGTAGCGTCAGCAACATTCAAGAAGGGAACTACACCTTGTGACTTTCCATTGGTTCCTTTGATATGTGAGCCCATAGCACGTACTGGCGTCCAGTCATTACCTAGCCCCCCTGCATATTTTGAAAGTAGGGCATTATCTTTAATTGCACTGTAAATACCATCCAAATGATCGGGGACTGTAGTTAAGTAACAGCTGGATAATTGAGGTCTAATAGTTCCTGAATTAAACAGAGTAGGTGTTGATGACATGTAATCAAATGATGACAGCAATTGATAAAACTCGATGGCTTTTTCATCTTTATCTTGCTCGCGTATTGCTAGACCCATAGCAACACGCATGAAAAATGCTTGAGGCAACTCATAACGTACACCGTGATCATGAATGAAGTAACGATCATATAAAGTTTGTAAGCTTAAATAGCTAAACTTCATATCACGCTCAGGTAATAGTGCTTTGCCGAGTTTTTCCAAATCAAAATCAGCCATTTTTACATCCAGCATTCCTTGCTTGATGCCATGGGCGACATACACTTTAAAGTATGTAGGATAGAGTTTGCTCATTTCATCAAAAGTTGCATCTGCTTGAATTTCTAATTTATTCAATGCTTCCGAACGTAAACTGTCTAATAACAAGCGAGCACTGACGTAAGTATAATTTGGTTCTTTTTCAACCAATGTACGCGCAGCCATGATTAATGCTTTATGTACATCTGCAAATTTCGCTTGATTGTAAAGATTACGCATCGCATCTTTAATAACAGGTTCTGCTTGAACATATTCTAAATTACGGCAAGCTTCTTGAACAATCGTGTTCATGCGTTCAGTATCTAATGGCTTTAATTCACCATCAGGCATTGTGATTAGCAGGATTTTACTATCACTGGCTTGTTGTTTTAATTCATTTTCGCGGGCTTTACGGTGTTCTTCTCGATATAATACGTAAGCACGAGCAACTTTGTAGTGCCCACTGCGCATGAGCGCTAACTCTACTTGATCCTGAATGTCTTCAATGTGAACTGCACCGCCACTAGGCAAGCGGCGTTTAAAGACTTGAGTTATTTGACGAGTAAGTTCTTCAATCTGTTGGTGAATACGATCTGAGGTAGAGGCGGTACCACCTTCATCAGCGATGAATGCCTTGGTAATTGCAACTTTAATTTTCGTATCATCATAATTTACTACTTTACCATTGCGCTTAATGGTTTTTAATAAACCAGGGGCATTAGCGGTCAATTCCAGTTGACTGGTTTGCGGCACATCATTTACCGGATCAAGAATTGCGGACATTTTTCCTCCACGCAGTTTTTATTGTTATTAACAGTCGAGTTAAATTTATTCACTATTACTTAGATTATAGCAGAAAACCCAACATATTGGGTTGTATTGGGTTATTAATAACAAGATAATGTGTTTTTGCACAATGGTCAAGAGAATAATATGGGAGTATTTTGTGGATAAGTTGTGGGTTTATTCACAATTGTTTTTATGAGTAAACTAAGTAGCGTTAGCAGCGACTAATGGAGGAATCCTTCTACCTTGGAATCTATACCTTCAAGAAGCTCCTCTGACGTAGTTTTAATATCAAATGCTTCTTCAATTACTTGTATTAATTTCATAAACCAATTAAAAATCCATTTATCATTAATAGAATGTGTGTTCAAAAGGCCTCTGTCTTGAGCAGTTATCTGTTTTATATTGTCCATTAATGTATTTATTACAGCATTACATTCTTTTTCAGATAATTCATCAATAAAGTCAAAAAGTTGTTGTTTATTGTCTTTTAAAGATATTTTTTCTTTATTCACTGACTTAATTATTTTGTCAGAAAAAGATTTAAATATATTTTCTATAATCCTCTTTCTTTCATAAATATTTTTAGCATCCTCTCCATAGAAAAAGAAACTGCCTTCTAAAATTTTTTGCCCTATTAAGGTACTGGCTTTCCCAAGTTTCTCTAATTCATCTAAGAAATTCTGAGCAATTTCTTTTAAAGTGTTTTTCTTGAAATTAGGTATAAGATAATTATTGGCAGCGAGATTTAATGCATGAAATGCGTTTATATCTTTTCCTTTCTCATTTCCATTCGCGATTTTAATAGTAATCACTTTTTCGCTTTTCTGAATCACAGCTGCTGCTTTCCCTAAATCCTTAATGAGGATTTCCAGGAGAATTTTTTGATGAGCGTTGATGTGGATGTCTTTTAAAAGAGACTTTAAGATTTTATCTAGTTTGGCGATTATCCTATCGGTATCGAAACCTTGTTCAGACACAACACTTTTATAAAGAGTGCTCGATGCATCGATTAGGTTTTTTTTATTTTCTGAATAAGGGAGTTGCAAAAAACGTTCTAAGGTAATTTTAAATTGTTCACCTGCCATAATGCTATCTAAAACCCCTTCGTTTCGTCTGTTCTGTTGCGCCTGAGGGGAATGTAACGTGAGAGTTGCTTTTATTTCGAGATTGTCATCGAGTAAATCATCCACCAAATAAATAAATTGATCTTTGATTTGTTCATCCAGAACATTAAAAAACTGATGGCGAAACTCAACCTTCCCTAAATCATGAATAAGCTCATCAATAGAAGGATTGGATTTTGTTCCATCACTTACTGCATGCAAAGCCTGAGAAATATTGTGAATTAAAATATACCGTTTATCTTCTTTTGAGATACTAAATAATTTTGCATATTTTGTGAGTAGGTATTCAGCCCCGGCTTTAGTTATCATGTATAAGAGCTTAATATTAATATTAATATTTAATAATTATACATAGCGACTATTAAGAGAGCCTTAGCACACGTTAAAGCGTAGAGTTTTAGCAAAATTTGGTTGTTGCACCTGACTCATGATCCCATCATTGTTCAAGTAACGTATAAGCTGCATGGTCCAGGCTACAGCTTTGTTATCACCGAATTTCTCTTTTTTTCACAATAACAGCATCACTGACATTAGAAAATCCATGAACATTTAATAGAAACGAACCAATATGGGCATACAGTTGACTTGAGCTGCCTCCGTCCAGATTGATTGCATCAATACAGGATAGAGGAGGGGATCTGAGTAACTGGGCAAGCTTGTTGGTCGTCATTGCTGCATTGGTTGAAACAAGAATAATTATTTTTCCGTCCTCAGTGATTCCCAGGGCAGAACGTTCGGCAATACCCGGTTTAAGGGATGGAATTTTTCGTTTAATGAGCAACCGAGGCCCACTTTGAATGGCGAAATCAATATCACTATCATGATTAAAATGTTTTAAGCTGGAAATATATGCTTGATTATTTTTTATATAAAAAATTCCCCACCAGCTAATTCGTTTTAAAGGACTAATCAATTTTTTATTATTAATTCTAAGTCCAAGAGGATTAAATTCATGATCAAAAAAACCTCCATTAATACTTAAAAGAGCTTTACTGTGCTCAGCAAATTGATCTGCAGAGGCATTTTTCAGGGATAGTTTTTTTGCATTAACCAAGGCGAGTTTATTTTTATTGAGGTCAATACGAAATACATAAATATGTGCCCAGGGTGAAAGGATTCCACCAGCTAGATCCTGATACTCAATACCAGGGCTTAATGTTCGCCAATATCCCTCAGCATAGGAATGAAGAGGGACGAATGTAAGACAAAACACAAATAATAAACCGAACAAATATGATTTGTTTGCAGGATAATCATTGGTTTGTGAAGACATGTTATTGTATCCTTATGTACTCATTCAACACCACGGAATCTCTTATGCAAATTAAAACGCAACATAACAATAGTGAAGTACATAAGTCAACAACAGATTTAACCCGTCTTATGAACGAGGTGCTTGAACTTGCAAAAAAGGAAGGTGCAAGCAATGCTATGGTGGCAGTGAATAACGATAAGGGTTTTTCAGTTGATGTGCGCATGGGCGAAGTTGAAACAGTAGCATTTAGCGAAGATAAAGGTGTTGGCCTAACTGTTTATATTGGGCAGCGTAAAGGTGGTGCAAGCAGTACTGATACCTCACCTGCTGCTTTGGAAGCTATGGTTAAAGCTGCCTGTGATATAGCAAGGGTAAGTGCAGAAGATCCATGCTTTGGCTTGGCTGATAAAGAATTAATGTCTAAGAATCATCCCAATCTTGATTTATTTCATCCATGGGAGATAAGTCCCCAACAAGCTATAGAGATGGCTTTAAAATGTGAGAATTATGCATTATCGCTGGATAAACGAATTACTAACTCAGATGGAGTAAATGTATCTACATATGAATCACATAATGGATTTGCGAATACGTATGGTGGTTCAGGATTTACCCACAGCACACGGCATGGTTTAAGTTGTTCTTTGATTGCGAAGGATGGTGAGGAAATGCAACGGGATTACGACTATACAACGGTTCGTAATCCACAGGATTTGGTAGATCCCCATCTAATTGCTAAAAATGCTGTTGATCGCGCTATAAGTCGTTTAGGCGCGCAACAAATTGCAACACAAGCAACACCGGTTATTTTTTCATCACGAATTTCCAGTGGTTTATTTTTAACTTTTATTAATGCAATTAGTGGCTCAAATCTTTATAGAAAAAATACTTTTTTGTTGGATTCTATAGGACAACACGTTTTTCCAGAGTTCATCCGCATTTACGAACAGCCCCACTTGTTAGGTGCCTTGGGAAGTTCTCCATTTGATAGTGAAGGGGTTCCAACTCGTCCAAATCTTCTTGTTGAAAAAGGATGTGTGAAACAATACGTATTGGGCAGTTATTCAGCACGCAGAATGGGATTAAAAACTACTGCTAATGCTGATGGAGTTCATAATTTAACGATTGATCCTACAGCAGGTGATCTTGCTGATTTATTAAAAACTATGGGCAAGGGATTATTAGTTACAGAATTAATGGGGCAAGGAGTAAATATTATTACCGGTGATTATTCACGAGGTGCCAGTGGTTATTGGGTTGAAGATGGTGTAATCCAATATCCTGTTGATGAGATTACAATTGCTGGAAACTTAAAAGATATGTTTAAAAACATTCTTGCAGTGGGTCATGATATTAATCCCAATATTGCGACACGATGCGGCTCTGTATTAATCGAAAAAATGATGGTTGCAGGAAAATAAAGAAAAGTGAGGATCCCTGCAGAGCAGGGATCTGTTTTTAAGACGATTCATATGAGTTTAAAATGCCAAGTAATCCCATCTAGAATTAATGCCAGAATGCAAATACCCTAATAAGACAATGGAAAGGCAGAGGGATTTTATATAATCAAAAACTCGAGCAGACATCGCTAGTGTTATTCGTTTTTTACTGAATATTCAAAGAATATCATGTTTTCTATCAAGGCAGTGTACTTGCTTTGTTAATTCTTTATTCTACTCTTTAGGTAAGAGGATCGATTTGGAGTCGGCATGCGCAGGGTGATTTTAGCAGCATTGCTGGTAGTGAATACTGCTTTCGCAGGTGATGAGATTGTTGGTTTCGCAGCATATGAAAATGGAGATTATACCACTGCATATCCTTATCTAACGAAATCAGCAAGGGATGGAAATGTTGATGCGATGTATTTACTTGGCCGTATGTTCCAATATGGGGAAGGGGTCACTAAAAATTATACTGAGGCAATGAGTTGGTACCAAAAATCAGCAGCTAAAAATAATGCCTTAGCACAACTAAGCCTGGGGTTTATGTATGATTTAGGGCAAGGGGTTCCGCAAAATTTCCCGGAGGCATTTAAATGGTATATGAAATCAGCAAAACAAGGTAATGCAATTGCACAAAGAAATATTGGTTTAATGTTTGCATCAGGCGATGGTGTTAAAGCGAATAAAAAAACTGCATTTGAATGGTTCGAAAAATCTGCAAAAAAAGGGTACAGCAAGGCACAAGTAAACGTTGCTTATGCGTACATTATGGGAGAAGGGACTGAAAAGGATGTCAATAAGGCCTTCTATTGGTATCAGAAAGCAGCTGATCAGGGTGATGTTAGGGCTGAGTATAGCTTAGGTCTACTATATACAGGACAACAAGAGGGTATTGCTCAAGATGACAAATTGGCAGTTTATTGGTTTTCTCAAGCAGCAAATCAAGGCCATGTGAAAGCACAAGCTTATTTGGCTTATTATTACCTTAAAGGATATGGAGTCGAAGCAAATCCACAAAAAGCAGCTTATTGGTATCAGTCTGCAGCGCAAAGCGGATTACCTGAGGCACAAGCTGAATTAGGCCAGCTACTGCTGACAGGAACTGGTATTTCAAAAGATTACGAACAGGCTGTGTATTGGTTTACTAAGTCCGCTTTACAAGGAAACCCAGCAGGGCAAGCCAAGTTAGGTTATATGTATCTTGCAGGACTAGGTGTAGAAAAAGATTGGATTAAGGCATATGCTTTATTTAAGATTGCTGCCCAGAATCAAAATGACGAAGCAATCAGAGAACTTAAAATGTTAAAAAATAAACTGTCTGATGCGGATATTAAAGCAGGTGATGAGTTATCAAAAGAAATTCTTCAAAAGAATGCTAATACTCAATCTTCAAACAATGAAGAATAACAGTTCTTAATATTCAGATTAGAAAACATTGAAGCTTTCCCTGAGAACGTTAACTGAGATTTTTTGATTTTTATCACGACTTCGTTTAAACACAGTGTATACCGTTAAAGTAAGATTATCGCTGGTGGCAGAAGCAATACTGAGAAAGTAAGTACTCTCTATGGTAATTTGGTCATTAGCAATATTAAGTTTTTTAAGTATATCAGAGACTTTGCTTAGGTCTTTAATTCCATTTTCTTTTCTTGCCTTAAGTAATTCATTGAGCTGAGTTTCTTTCATTGAGCTGCTTAATGACTTGAGAACTTTTATCGGTGCTGTATTGATATTTATAGGCGTAGACTCGGGTAAAGTTGTAATTAAAGGCTCTAGAGCTAAATAAAGAGGAGCACTCACATCTTTGACCAGACGCAATTCAGATTTACTGCTCATCAGTTGATGACTAGGATAATAAGGTGGTTTTTGACTCATATAATAGGATAGGTAATTGTCTTTGCCGCGTGCCAGATCATATGGTGAGAGCCAATCATTAACTGCAAGAGTGAGCTTAACTCGTTCTGCTTCAGGAATTTGTGGCAAGGCTACCCCAATAAGATTTATAAATCCTAACATGGATTTTCTATTTTCCAAGTTATTAATATTGTATTGGGCCTGTAGATCATAAAGTGCGCCTCTTAAGGTAACGGTGCTATCGATATGTTCCATGTCATGGGGGATAACGCTTACTATTCCTTGTGCATCGGCTTTGGCAAATTTATTGTTTTTATTGTTTAACTCACCAAGTGCCCAAAAAGTGACTGCTTGTGATGCAAGATAAATTTTATCATGAGTGAGTATAAGTTTTGTACGGTAAATATCTAATTGCACTTTCGTACTCATGGCGGTGGCTACAATTGCAACCAAAGTCATAATAAAAAGTGCAGTGAGTAAGGCGCTTCCTTTTATGGTTTTAATTTGAAACATAAAGCGCACCCGGTAGAACAAAAAGTAAATTCAGTTCACCCTGATCCTGCAAAGTCATATTAAATTGTATGGCTTTGGGGAATGGCTCTTTACGCTGATTTAAGGTTACCGCTTGTTCTCTCCATTCAGGAAGTATTTGCAAATTTTGATTTAAATAACCAAAGTGGCAGTTAGTAAGGCGATTCAGCAAGAGCTTATCTTCATAGCTTTTTTGATTGATTATGTCGAGACTACTCCAGGTTCTACGGATTAAAGTTCCTTGTTGGCAAACATATGCAACTCGTTTGAGTGTACTGCGTTTTTCAATATTGCCAGGATTTATATTACCATCCCGCGTAAATTCCACATAATTTGTTTGTCCTATAAAAGCAGGTAGTAACTGCATTTCATTACTTCGAATAGGGCGCTCTACAGTTTGACGCGTATCTTGTTGAATAAGGCTTATTGCAAGCTGCAATTCGTTGAGACGTTCACTTTGTTCATTAACTCGAGAACGTGTTGTAAATGCATTATACAATACAGAGCTTGTAATTGTTGCCAGAATAGCAAATATGGCAAGTGCAATTAAAATTTCAATCAAAGTAAAGCCATTCAGTTTGTCGGATGTTGCATTTTTTTTCATGGTACATACCTGAAAGCTTGCAGTTCCTCTCTAAAAGGGCCTATTTTTTCTGGACTGACTGAAATAACTATTTTTTGAATGTTTTTTAGTGGTGTCGAGCTTACTTTAGCTCTCCAGTACCAGTGTTCATTCAACATGGTTGTATCTTGGGTTGTTTCCTGACTTTGATTAATCTGGAGTAAATTGAGCTGAATCATTGCCACACCTTGCATGGCAACCCAATGACTCACTGTTTTTTCTTTTATACGTCGGGTAGTTTCTACATTTTGTGATATCGCTTTCAGCAAAGCAGTCAATGCAATCGCTATTATGGAAAGTGCTAATAGAACTTCGATTAGAGTGAATCCTGACTCATTAGACCCCTTGTGAAACGTTACTTCAGAATTCGAATCCTCACGTACGGGTAGGTACATTGTGGTTTTGCGTTTCATGTCTCCTCGCACTATTTAGTGTTTACCACGTTAAATTGGAGTTCCCCATTACGTTTGCCAATAAGCAAGGCTAAATTGTTATCTTGCTTGCTACCAAAATTTAAAGTAAACGGTGTCATATCTCCAGAGGCAGAAATAATGATAGGTGGGACTCCCACTGGGGTTGAACTACTGGTTTTCAAAATAATACGTGTATCTTGGGGAAAATAAGTCATTTTAAACACTCCTTTATCGGAAATGGGTTTCCATTGAGCGTTGTTGTACAGTTGAAACACTTGATAACCGTTGTTATCAATACGCAGGCCCAGAGTGCTGGTTCCCAAAATAGCCTGCTGTTGGGCTAGGCGAAGCGTATTAACTAATTGTTCTGCAGAAAATAAAATACGCCGACTTTCACCAAAATCCCCAAAGGCAACTAAGGCAAAACCAACAGTTATGCCGATGATCACCAGAACAATCAAGATTTCAATCAGGGTAAAACCTTGATTCGACTTCTTGGGAACTTCTACTACAGAGGAGAATTGCTTGGTCCATACGGTGCGCAAATTCTCATGTGACCGCGTGCATGAAGCAATTCTGCGCTTCGTGCCTCCTCGCGTTCCTCTCTCTGTAGGGAGCTTCCGAAGAAATCTATTGTTTTTTCTCATCCCAGTTACCAATTTCGGCATTAATCCCTGTACCTCCGGGTTGTCCTTCAGCGCCGTAGGTGAAAACATCAACATCACCGTGTTGACCAGGATTTAAATAAAGATAATCTCTCCCCCATGGGTCAGTGGGAAGTGACTTGAGGTATTGTTTCCAATTGTTGGGTACAGGATTTGATGTCGGTTTCTCAACGAGGGCCATCAAGCCTTGATCCGTAGTGGGATAATTACCATTGTCTAATTTGTATAAATCCAATGCGTTTTGGATGGCAAGTACATCTTGTTTGGCTTTAACTTTGCGCGCCTCATCAGGACGACCCATTATTTTAGGCACCACTATAGAGGCGAGAATGCCCAATATAACGACTACTACCATGATTTCAATTAATGAGAATCCTTTTTGTCTATTCATTTTTACTCCGATTTAAATTCGATTGGATGAAAGTGAAGCAATTAGCTGCACCACATTTGGCTTTAAGTTATTAATTGCTCCATTGAAAAAATAGGTAATAAAGTAGCTAAAACAATAAATAAAACGATTGCACCCATCAATAGGATCACCATAGGCTCCAGTAAAGTCAATGATGTATCAATTAGCCGTTTGACTTCATTATCTAAGTGAGCTGCAGCGCGTTCCATCATGTTGGACAATTGGCCGCTTTTTTCACCGCTGCCAATTAAATGAATTGCCATCGGACTAATATAACCTGTTTCTTTTAAAGCCTCATTAATACCACATCCTTCTCTAACTTTTATTGTAGCAGTATCAAAAGCTTGTCGCATAACGACATTGGTTACTAGGCTTGCTGCAACGCGCATTGTTTCTAGAACACTTACTCCTGCTGCGAAAAGTATACCAAAAGTATGTATATAACGCGAAACATTAACTGTTTTTACCAAATATGAAATTATAGGAAGTTTTAATAACAGACGATGCCAAGTAATTTTAATCTTTTCATTGTTCAGGCTTTTCTTAAAGGCAAAAATTATGAGGATAAGTACAATTAAGGTATAAAGGCCATAATCTTTAACGAAGTGACTAATGTTAATTAATAATAGAGTCATTTCAGGCAGAGTTTGTCCGCTGCTGGTAAATACTTCAATAATTTTTGGAACAACAAAACTTAGCAAAAAGCTAATAATGGCAATTGAGACAATAATCATAATGAGTGGATAAATCAGCGCCTGCTGAATTTTCTGTCTTGTCTGCTGCTGATTTTCAGTATAATCCGCTAATTTTTCTAAAACCACATCAAGGCGACCCGTTTGCTCTCCTGAACCCACAGTAGCGCGATATAACTCGGGGAATGCGGATGGAAATTGAGCCATGGCCTGTGCTAATCCATAACCTTCAAGGACTTTTGCACGCACACCAATAATGAGTTCTCTGACTTTGTCTTTTTCTGTTTGCTCGCTCACTCCACGTAATGATTCCTCAACAGGAATCCCCGCAGCAAGTAATGTAGCTAACTGACGTGTAAATAGGGCAAGATCTGCTGCAGAAATTTTGCTTCTGGCATGACTCCCTGCACGCTGTTGACTCAATATACGAACTTGAGTTGGAATTAATCCCTGATCACGTAAGAGTTGGCGTGCGTGACGCTCAGAATCTGCTTCCAGTACACCTTTGGTCGCATTGCCATTTTTTTGAAGCGCCTGATATTGGTATGCACCCATGTTTTTTATGGTTTATGTTAAAACATAGAGTTTAATCTATTGGGTTTAATAAGTCACTTAAGGTACACTATACAACCAGACTATCCTGGAGAGTAATAATGAGCAAAAATACAGTACTTGAGGCGATTAAGGAACATGATGCCAAATTAGTTGACCTGCGGTTTACGGACATACGGGGTAAAGAGCAACATATAACCATCCCAATTTCATCAGTGGATAATGATTTTATTGAAAATGGAAAAATGATAGATGGATCTTCTTTTAAGGGTTGGCAAAAAATTCACCAGTCCGATTTGGCTTTGATGCCTGATTTGGAAACAATGAAGCTCGATCCATTCTTTCAGGACAACACTCTATTCATTCGATGTAATGTAGTCGATCCAAAAACTATGATGGGATATGAACGTTGTCCCAGATCATTGGCGTTACGTGCTGAAGCTTACTTGCAATCTACTGGTATTGCGGATACAGCCTATTTTGGACCCGAGCCTGAGTTTTTTGTCTTCGATAGCGTACAATGGGAAACAACCATTGGCGGTGCTTTTTATAAAATTGATTCAGAAGAAGCCCAATGGTATTCAGGAAAAGAATTAGAAGGAGGTAATATTGGACATCGCCCAGCGATAAAAGGTGGTTATTTCCCTGTTCCTCCAGTAGATTCTTCTCATGATATGCGTTCTGCAATGAGTTTGATCCTCGAATCATTGGGAACTGTTGTCGAAGCGCATCATCATGAAGTAGCTACAGCAAACCAATGTGAAATTGCTACTCGGTTTAATACATTGACCAAAAAGGCCGATGAATTACAAATTTTAAAATATGTAGTTCATAACGTTGCGCATAATTACGGAAAAACAGCTACTTTTATGCCCAAGCCTTTAGTTGGTGACAACGGAAGCGGTATGCATTGCCATCAATCATTAGCCAAAGACGGTGTGAATCTGTTTTCCGGTGATCAGTATGGCGGTCTTTCCGAAATGGCACTTTATTATATAGGTGGAATAATTAAGCATGCACGTGCTTTAAATGCGTTTACTAACCCATCAACCAACAGTTATAAGCGTTTAGTTCCTGGTTTTGAAGCTCCGGTTCTATTGGCTTACTCAGCAAGAAACCGATCTGCTGCAATTCGCATTCCTCATGTGAACAATCCTAAGGCACGTCGTATTGAAGTCCGTTTCCCTGATCCTACTGCGAACCCCTATCTGGCATTTGCCGCCATGATGATGGCAGGGCTGGATGGTATCCAAAAGAAAATTCATCCAGGTCAAGCTATGGATAAAGATCTCTATGATTTACCACCAGAAGAACTTGTTGATATACCTACAGTATGTTCGTCTTTAGAACAATCTATGGAATATCTGGAAAAGGATCATGATTTCTTGTTACAAGGTGATGTGTTTACTAAAGATTTTATTATGAATTACATCAAAATGAAGGAAGAAGAAACAACTAGGATTAGAAGTTTGACCCATCCTTATGAATTTGAGTTGTATTACAGCCTATAGGAACAATGGTGATGAGTAAATTTTTTGTCTCTCTATCCTTTATGATGGTAATTTGCGCGTCCTATGCGATGCAAATTTACAAATGGACTGATAGTCAAGGAAATGTTCATTTCAGTGATACCCCGCGTAAGGGAGCTGAAACCGTGACAATTCCCGAGACACAAAGTTTTTCATCACCAACTCCTTCGTCTCCTCAAACTCCAGCACAAAAACCTGAGCAAGAAGATCAAGATGATACGATAAAGTTAAAGAATTCCTACACTAAAATAGAAATTACCCAACCCCAAAGTGGGGCAACAATTCGTAATAATCAAGGCTTTGTCGTCGTGACTGCAGGAGTAGAACCTGAATTACGTCCGGGAGATAAGTTACAATTGATTTACGATAGTGGAACTCTTGGCGAACCGCAAGTGAATCCAGTATTTGAAATAAAAGGTATGAATAGGGGAACGCATAATTTGGCTGTGCAAATTGTTGATGCGGATGGAAATGTGATTGATACTAGTGATCCTATTACTATTTATGTCTTTAGACCGCGGGTTGGTATGGTTCCTGGTACTGCGCGTTAAATTTCTATGGATTGATTATGCTTATTTTATTATCACCAGCTAAAAAATTATTAAATAGTTCCAAGCCCTATTCTGGAACGACATCCAATCCTATGTTTGTTGATAAAACCAATACTCTGGTTAAACTGATGAAAACTAAATCAGTTGCTGATATAGCTGCGTTGATGGATTTGTCCAAGGATTTGGCTGAATTAAATTATAAACGCTATCAAGATTTTTGTTTGGACGATAAAGTGTCATCACATGCGTACCCCGCTTTACTTTTATTTCAGGGAGATGTTTACCAAGGTTTAAAAGCTGCAAGCTGGGAGCAAAAGACGATTGACTATTCGCAAAACCACTTGCGAGTTTTATCTGGGCTTTATGGTATGTTAAAACCTTTAGATAATATCCAACCTTACCGGCTTGAAATGGGAGTACGATTACAGAATCCTGCGGGTAAAAATTTGTATGATTTTTGGCAAGAAACAGTAACTAATGCACTAAATCAACAGCTAGCCGAGCAGAAAAATCCGGTATTAATTAATCTGGCATCAAGTGAGTATTTTAAAGTTGTAGATGAAAAGGGATTAAATTATCCAATGATTACGATCAATTTTTATGAAAAAAAGAATGATCAAATGAAAATAATTGGTATTCATGCGAAAAAGGCACGCGGGACAATGGCTAAGTTTCTCATGCAAAACCAATTTGATGATTTAGAACACCTGAAGCAATTTAATGAACTGGGTTATAAATTCCATAGTTCGACATCAACTGATGCTCATCTTGATTTTGTACGAGATACTCATTAATGTAAAATTTAATGATTGTAGCCTGGGTGGAGCGTAGCGGAACCCGGGTTTTATCCGATAAATTATTTCCGGGTTCCGCAACGCTCACCCAAGCTACAAAATAGTTAATTTATGTGGAACTTATCCAGTCGAGTACATTGTTTAAATCAATTTCCTAATCAAGACGTACGTTGTTATGTTAAAAGAGATGACGAATTAGGTTGTGGCATCAGTGGTTCAAAATTACGAAAGTATGCCAGTCTTTTTCCTTGTTTGATTGAGGAAGGAATTCAGCACTTAATTATTATTGCCGGACCTCAATCCAACAATTTACTTGCTGCATTACAATTAGTACGCGAATTTAAACTGAAAGTAACTGCCTTCTTGATACAGTCTTGGCAATTGGAGCTGCGCGGGAATTATAAATTAAGCCGTTTATTTCTCGAGGAACGGGAAATTGTCTGGGTTGCCCGTAACGCGTGGTCAAAAGTTAATGAACTGGCCGATAATTACTTACTGAAGTTAAATGAGCCTGGATTTGTTTTACGGGAAGGAGCAAGCGTATCTCAAGCAATGAATGGTGCGTTAACTCTGGCTGATGATATTATTTTAAATGAGCATTCATTGGGATTTACGTTTCAACATATTTTTATTGACTCGGGTACAGGCTTTTCCGCTGCTGCACTCATTAAAGGTCTGAACCGATTAAATCATTCTGCTCGGGTTTATGTATTGTTGTTGGCTGATGATGAAATAACGTTTCGAAATAAACTAAAACAATGGCTTGAACTAATTCCCCGTAATTTTCTTTGTTTTTATCCTACTACCGCCAAAGCTTTTGGCTCAGTGAATCAAACAATTAAAAATGAAATAAAGCGTCTGGCACGAGAAGAGGGGATTTTGGCTGATCCTATTTATGCAGCAAAGCTATTTTATGAGTCAAGGAAATATATCAAAACCGAACAATTGAAAGGTAATGTATTAATTATTCATTCTGGGGGGACCTTAACGATGCCTGGGTTTGATTACGAATAATTTGTATGTAAATTTCAGTAGGTCCCCCTTGAAATTTAGCAAATCAACCCTATATGAACATACATCATTAAGAAATGTTTCATAGGAGATTAGGTAAATGTCAAGTAAGCAACAAACCATGGGCTTTCAAACAGAAGTAAAGCAAATGTTGCATTTGGTCGTGCATTCACTGTATAGCAACAAGGAAATATTTTTACGCGAGTTAGTTTCCAATGCTTCTGATGCGTTGGATAAATTAAGATTCTTAGCTTTATCAAACGGTACACTGTATGAAAATGATTCTGATTTAAGAATTACTATTGATGTTAACGAGAAGTTAAAAACAATCACGATTAAAGATAATGGTATTGGCTTAACTTGGGATGAGGCTGTTGATAACTTGGGTACAATCGCGAAATCGGGCACCAAAGAATTCATGAGCCATTTAACAGGGGAAAGTGCAAAAGACTCTCAGTTAATTGGACAATTTGGTGTGGGCTTTTACTCAGCATTTATTGTTGCTGATAAGGTAACTGTTAAAAGTCGACGTGCGGGAGTGAAATCCGAAGAGGGAATTATTTGGGAATCCAATGGCGAAGGGGAATTTACCATTGCTTCTGAAAATAAAGCAACTCGTGGTACTGAAATCACTTTACATATCAAAGATGAGAATGATGAGTTTCTCAGCAATTGGCGTCTGCGCAGTATTATCAGTAAATATTCAGATCATATTTGCTGGCCTATCGTTATGAAGAAAATCTCTCAGGATGATAAAGAAACAAACGAATATGAAACTGTAAATAAGGCAACTGCTTTATGGACAATGCAAAAATCAGATATTCCTGATGAAGAGTACAAACAACTTTATAAGCATATTTCTCATGACTTCCAAGATCCGCTCATTTGGTCACACAACCATGTTGAAGGAAAGCATGATTATATTTCTTTGCTATATATTCCTGCACATGCACCATTTGATTTATGGCAACATGAAGTCAAACATGGCTTAAAGCTTTATGTTAAACGTGTTTTTATTATGGACGATGCCACTCAATTTTTACCTCGCTATTTACGTTTTGTAAAAGGAATTGTGGATGCGAGTGATTTACCGCTTAATGTGTCTCGAGAAATTTTACAAGACAACAAACAAGTAGAGAGCATCCGTTCTGCATGTACAAAACGTGTTTTAGCCATGCTTGAAAAAATGAGTACTCAAGATAAGGAAACCTATCAAAAGTTTTGGAATGAGTTTGGATTGGTTTTAAAAGAAGGCCCAATTGAAGACTTTACCAATAAAGAGGCTATTGCAAAGCTACTACGTTTTGCAACAACGACTACTGGTTCCGAGAAACAAGAAGCAACCTTGGATGAGTATGTCAGTCGTATGCAAGAAGGACAGGACAAGATTTATTACATCACTGCGTCCAGTTATAATGCTGCTAAAAACAGTCCTCACCTGGAAATTTTTAGAAAAAAAGGAATTGAAGTATTGTTGCTTAGCGACAAAGTGGATGAGTGGCTGGTTGGTTATTTAAGCGAATATGCAGGAAAGAAACTTCAGTCCATTTCCAAAGGAAAGGTGGAGTTAGGCGATGAGTCACCTGAGCAAATCAAAGAACAAGAAAAAACTCTTGAACCTTTGCTAAAGCATATTAAGAGCGTTTTGGATGCACGGGTTAAAGATGTGATGGTGACTCACAGACTGACTGATTCACCTGCTTGTGTTGTTGCAGATGAGCAAGATATGGGATTAGAAATGCAACGTATTTTGCAAGCTGCTGGCCAGCAAGTTCCAATAAGCAAACCTGTATTTGAAATAAATCCTGAGCATCAGTTAATTAAACACTTACATGATATTCAAGATGATGATTTATTTGAATTATGGGTCACTATGTTGTTTGAACAAGCAGTTTTAGCTGAAGGTGGGCAATTAGATAATCCTGCAGACTTTGTAAATCGAGTTAATAAATTATTGGTTTCATCTGCGGTTTAATAGTTGTCCCAGGCAACTATACTTTAGTTTAAGAAATAGCGAAGGAAGTATCAGAACTGCTATTTTGTGAAGTATCAGAACTGCTATTTTGTTAAGAAACCCAGTGTTTTATCTACGTCCCGCGGCTTGTTCGCGGGATCCAGTGATTCTCATGATTTCTGGCTTCAGCGGAGAAGCCACGGAACGTCGGAGGTCAACGGACATTAACATAACCGGCAGCTCTGACTCACTTCACCCAAGCAATAATTTAATTAGGAGTAAACGTACTCTCTTCAAGAGACTCATCCATAAAGGGGGCTGATGGGCTTGAATCGTGATATGTATGTTGAGATGTTTGATCACTAGTGAAGAAGGGTTGACTGCTTGGATATTGAACAGTTACTTTTTTTGCGTTATTTAATTTCAATTCAGCATGTTGGAATAATCCATTGATGTGTTTATCCAGCCTACTCAGATTACCTTCAGCCCCGCTTATTTTATTTGCTAGTTCAGGCATTATTTCTTTTTCAAGCGAAATCATTTCACTATTTTGTTGGGTAATGGTTACAATATTATCTCTTATTATGGTTTGATTTTTACTTAATTGATTGCTGTCTATACTGTTTTTTATTGTGTAGATTAATGCAGCAATAAATAGACTTAATGTAACGACAGCAAGTAGTGCAGCTGGAGCCATAAACAGAGAAGTTATTGCAAAAATCTCGCCTGCAACGGCTGCTCCGGCACCAGCTCCTCCGGCTGTCAAGAAAAAGAAGAGCAATCCTATTTTGAGAAAGGTATCCCTATAATTACGACGCTCCTTGATGGCGATTTCTAATTGTTCATTTTCCTTTCCTAAACTTACATTTTTTAAGGTCAGTTGCGGGTTTGATTGTTTAAATCGTTCAACTTTTTTTTCTTTTTGAGACTTATCCTGTACTATTTCTTCCTTCTCAACAAAAACGTTATTTCGTACTAATCTTACTCGTTGCTCTTCCGCTTTAAGTGTAAGATATTCACGCATAAATTGAATTATTTGCTTTAACGCTTCATTTTCTTGGTAAATTAGATTTGTCATTGATTGCAAATAAATTTCAAGCCGTGTAAGATAAGTTTGATAGCTTATCTCAATAGCTCGCTGCATCAATTGTTCTTGTTTTTGATGCAGTTTTTTGTGCTCTGCCTTAATCGCTTCTTTCAGTGAGTTGCAGTTTTCCTCAGAGAGCTGTAATAAAGCAGGCTCTCCCGCCAAACGTGCTCTCCCTCTTTTAGATCGTGCCACAGCTCGGATCTGTCTTTGTTTTTCTTTTTCGGGTAAATCCAAAAGTTTTTTGCTGAATTTACTGCAACTTTCGATCAGCTGTCGATGAAGTAATTGTTCAGTCGTTAATTCTCTTTGGAGTGATTTTAATTCTTTTGCAAGAGTATTTTTTTCGCCTTCTAAGTCGATTTCTGGATGGCCATGTTGTGGTATGTCCGGATGAGCATGAGATGTTTTTAAATGCGAAGTAACTTCGGGGTGGGCATGGGTTGTCTTATCATCTTGTTGTTCGAAAGCTTCTGGCTGAGGGTGATTATGAGTAGTTTTTGCAAGGGGATCCGCCGTCTCTGGATGAGAATGATGTTGATGAGTTTCTTTGGCATTCTTATCCAAAATAAGTTCTTCAATGCTTTTTATACGGACTTGGAGGCGATGAATATTATCTTGGTACTTTAGTATCTCTAACTCTTTAGATCTTGCTTTCTCACGCAGTAGTTGCAATTGAAACTCTAAGGTAGTTGCTAAAAGCGAATCATCTTGTGACTCTTTATGATCCTGATTTTGTTCATCTAAATCAGATTTGTATTGTTTGCTACAGGCATCTGATGTTAAATCAGATGTTGACTCCTCTTGATCAATCTGAAGAATACGTGAGAGTAGTTCCTTAATTTCGCTGATTACAAAAGAGATTGGCGATAAAAGAACGCATGAGTCACGCAAAGTAGAATAGTGAGAACTTTCAATGTACTTATCTGTTATTTCCTCAACTGAACGCTCAAGATTTAATTTTGATAGCGACATACTCCAATCCCTCTGTAATATTTAGCTGCATTTTATATAAGTCCTTTACAGAGTCAATAAGTATTATTTTTTTAAAAAATCCTGGAAAATAATATTGTTACTTTTTCCAGGATTAATGGGTATGCATGTTATGTGTTATACATATGGAAGAACTAATACCGTTGTTCCTAGATCAATGAAATGCTCATTGAGCCATTTTGCCGCCCCAGGTAACACACGAATGCAGCCATGACTGCTATTGGATTTAGGAACTTCATAAGCAGCATGAATCGCATAACCATCATGGAAATGCATGCAATAAGGCATTTTGGCGCCTCCCACTATGTGACCATCGCGAGCAATAGGGTATTCATTCGATTTACAGTCAGCTCCTTTTTTATTGAATATGTGATAGGTTCCGACAACAGTGCGGCATGATTCATGAATATCATCACAATAATCCATTCCACCAGAGGCACTGCCTGTCATCACTCTATTCCCTTGAGCGTCATAAGCTGCCCATGCGTAGACTTTAGGGTCAAAAATAAAAAGCTTTTTGCCTTGGACATCTCACTTCAGGGGAAATATGTTGCGACCTCGTGTATCATCCAGATAAGGAGTTGTGTAATGTAAATTGCCTGCGTCGTCTGTGATTACATCGGGTTTGTCAGTCACACAAGAGGCGATTAGGAGGCCTATTAATGGTGTGAGGTACCTTATTTTTTTCATCACATATTATCCTTAAAAACCAGCATAAAAAAAGGCTCGATATGCGAGCCTTTATTAGATGTAAGTAATAATTTCCGAGTTTTAAAATTTAATTATTCGTCAGTTAAACGAAAATATTTAGTTCCAAAATACCTTTGGAGTTTCTTTCTAATGGTGCCGCGGCTAATGCCCAGCATCTTAGCTGCTTGCAGTTGATTGCCACGACGTTTTTCCATCACTGCTTGAAGTAATGGAGGTTCCACCTCAGATAAGATCATATCGTAAAGATCATCAATATTTTTGCTTTTATTTTCAGCGAGAAAACGAGTAACTAAACTATAGACTAAATCTTGTAGACCTTGGTCTTGTTTCGTTATGCTTAATGTAGCTTCAGGTGTTTCAATGACAGTCATCTTAACTTCCTTATTATTAATTAAATCACACATTCCAATTGCTAACATTTAAAATGAAAGCAAAATTAATTGTACATGAAGGATAATTGATATTCTATATTTTTAAGAGAAAACTATGCATTTTTTTCGAGCAATTCATTGGCCACAAGATTAAATAATGAGCGATCGGATTTTTCTGAAGACAATGAATTTTTTACCTTATTTAAATGGGAAATCATTTTCGTAGGTTGAGCTGGATCATTGTAAAAAAGATCAATATAACGGGTCAATTCATGAGCATTGCAATCGTATTGTAAAAACTCTGGGACAATCATTCTATTCGCTAGAAGATTACATAAACCAAAAAATTTGACTCTGATAAATCTCATCGCCAGCACATAGGAAAGAAAGGAAGATCTGTAAATAATACACATCGGTTTTTCTAATAAAGCGCATTCAAGAGAGGCGGTACCTGAAGCAACGATAACAAAATTTGCAGCAGCCATACAGTGTACTGCTTGCCCTTGTACAAAGCTAACAGGTAAATTGAGGTTAGAAAAATAATGTTTAATTTTATCTGGATTAATTGTATCTGCAATGGGGATCACAAAATGCAAATTGGGATAACGTTGCTGCAAAATTAGAGCGGTGTCTCGCAACACGGGCATATGATATTTTATTTCATTAGTACGACTTCCAGGTAGAAGAGCAAAAATATTTGCTTCCTGAGGAAGACCTAGGATCTTGCGCTGTGCTTGACGGTCATCAACAGATGTTATTTTTTCTACTAAAGGATGACCAACAAAACTTACTGGAACTTGAGCTTTCTCATATATAATTTTTTCAAAGGGCAAAATAACTGCCATTTGGTCAATGCATTGTTTGATAAGATGAATGCGATTTGCTTTCCAGGCCCAAATTTGGGGGCTGATGTAATATAGAATCTTAATACCTAATTCTTGTTTTGCATATTTTGCCAGTCTTAAATTAAAGCCTGGGTAATCTACTAAAATGAGTAAATCAGGCTTTTGCTGTTTTAAATGTTTTTTAATCGCCAGAAATGCCTTGCGAATTACATTAAGATTGCGGATAACTGCAGTAAGTCCTGTGACGCCAAATCGAGCTAAATCTGAAATTATTTGTGCCCCAGCTTCCTGCATGTGTCTGCCGCCAATTCCAGTAATTTCGATATTTGGATAGGCAGCTTTTAATTGACGAATCAAAACCGATGCATGCACGTCACCCGATTCTTCACCTGCAATAATGACAATGGACTTCTTTCCAAACTCTATTTCAGCGGAAAACTGCTTCGTCGATAGGGTGCTCGAATCCTTATGCGACTGCATGTACGCTTCAGTTCTGCGTCCCGTTTCTCTTTGCACTTTCCTGATTGTAGCAAGTTTGGAAAGAAGTCTAATACGTTTAGATTTTTGCATGACGTTCAATTAAGTTATTCTGGATAAGCGAAGTGATTGTTTCTGCAACATCAAGTGCGTGAAGACCATCTTCGCCAGTTACCAGTGGGCTACTGTCTTCCTGGATGCATTTGATGAATGATTTTATTTCTTCAAATAATGCATCACCTTGCTCATACTCTTTTTCTTCTCGAATAATATCAGGAATTCCAGGGAACATTTCACCAGTTCCTTTTTTAAATACAGCCAGTTTTTTGCTCTGATAGTCAACTGAAAGATAGGAGTTCTTTTGGAATATTCTTGTCTTGCGCTCTGTTTTAAAACTGACTCGACTGGCTGTAATATTAGCTACGCACTGATTGGCAAATGTAATACGCGCATTGGCTATATCAATTGCTTTGGTAAGCACAGGCGTCCCTTGCGCAAGAATTGAGACAATTGGGCTTTTAACTATATTTTGAATTAAATCAATATCATGGATCATGACATCAAGAATCACATTAACGTCAGCCCCACGTGGTTTAAATGGAGCTAAACGTTCTGATTCAATAAATAGAGGTGTTTCCAAATATTCATCCAAAGCCAATCGTGCTGAATTAAAACGCTCAAGATGTCCAACTTGTATTTTTGCTTGGTGTTTTTCCGCAAGTTGAATTAATTCTTTTGCTTGGGCTACTGTTTCAGTAATTGGTTTTTCAATTAAAACATGGATACCTTGCTCTAAGAAAGCTTTGGCAATTTCAAAATGCTTGTTTGTTGTTGCAGAAATACTCACTGCATCAACTTTGCCAAATAAGTCATGGTAGTCTTTATAGCCAGGAACATGCAATTCCCGTGAAGCTGCTTCCAATAGGTTTTGATTCAGGTCACAAATCCCAACTAACTCTGCATTTGGAAGAAGTTGATATTTTTGTGCATGAAATTTACCTAGGTACCCTACACCAATGACTGCACAGCGAATTTTACTCATTATCTTCATATGTCAATTATTTGTGCGCATGATCGCATTTCTTGGATGATAAATCAATTTTAAAAGAGTATTATTAGCCGGCGTTAATGTCCAATGACTATACTGATAAAGAAAGAGAAGAATATTATGCTTATAGCTGGCGTAGATGAAGTAGGACGTGGTCCTTTGGCGGGAGCAGTGGTAACTGCAGCAGTTATTTTAGAAGCCCCTATAGAAGGTCTTGCCGACTCAAAAAAATTAAGCGCGAAAAAACGTGAATTGTTATCCGTGCTAATAAAGGAGCAGGCTATTGCTTATGCATATGGGAGGGCTGAAGTAGATGAAATTGAAGTCTTGAATATTCATCATGCAACTTTGCTGGCTATGCAACGTGCAATTGAGGCTTTGCCAATCAAGCCAGATCACGTATTAGTCGATGGCAAATATATGCCAAAACTGAGTATCCCTTGTAAGGCAATTGTGCAAGGAGATAATTTAATTCCTGAAATTAGTGCCGCTTCAATTCTTGCAAAAGTGTTTCGAGATGCAGAAATGATAGCGCTTGATGCACTTTATCCGGGGTACGGGTTTGCAGAACATAAAGGATATGCAACAGTAGCTCATCGAGAAGCATTAAATCGACTTGGGCCCTGCAAGATTCATCGTCGGAATTTCGAACATGTTGCAACATTGCTTTAATTTTGAAGCCTGCGTAACACGAAGCGGAACCCAGATTCAACAGAATTCGCTTCTCTATATTATCTAATCAATGCAGGCTATTAAATAAAATTTTATGTGAACTAATGGACATCAAGATTCCGAAACTCGCTAAAAAGGTAACCATTGCGGTACCTCCATAGCTGACTAAAGGCAAAGGAATGCCCACAACCGGAATGATTCCCATAACCATCCCAATATTGACAAAACCGGACATAAAAAAAGACATAGCAAGGCTTGCAGCTAATAGGCGAGTATATGTCGTTTGGGCATTGGATGCGATGTTCAGGCTTCTCAGGGAAGTCATAACAATAAGCGCAATAATGGCAAATCCACCTGCGAAGCCAAACTCTTCACTTGTAACTGCAAAGATAAAGTCCGTAGCATGTTCGGGCAGGAAGTTAAGATGGGATTGACTCCCTTGTAACCAACCTTTTCCAGCAAGCCCGCCTGAACCAATGGCAATCTTGGACTGGATAATGTGATATCCTGCTCCAAGCGGGTCTTGCTCGGGATCAAGCAGCATATAAACACGTTGTTTTTGATAATCATGCATTACATGCCAGACTACCGGTATGGCAGAGCCTATCAGGAGTATGAGCAATAAAATAACTTTAAAACGAATTCCAGCTAAAAATACAACACATAGCCCAGCAGCAGCCACCATAATTGCAGTTCCTAAATCAGGTTGCTTTGCAATAAGCAATGCGGGAACACAGATAATAAGTCCTGCAACAACAAGAGATTTAAAGCTGCTGGGTCGAGCTTGCCGGTCAAAGTACCATGCAGCCATCATAGGGACAGCCAATTTCATGATTTCAGAAGGTTGAAAGCGAAATAAACCCAATTCAAGCCAGCGTTGGGCTCCTTTCCCAATTTTTCCCATAAGCATTACGGCAATTAATAAAGTTAATCCCACGCTGTATATCCATGGAGTCCATATTTTATATTTATGCGGAGGAATAAAACCGAGCACAATCATAATGAGCGAAGCAAAAATGAGTCTCATTGATTGACGCAAGATCATACTTGTGTTCGCATTGGAGGCGCTGTACAAAATCAAAAGACCAAAGGAAATCAATAAAAGCAGTAACCCCAATAAGGGGAAATCCAAATGCAGTGATTTTTTGGTAAACCGGTAAACGGGTTTAGTGTGTCGTCTGTTCATGAGCTTTCATCGGATAAAGTTGATAGTATGTATCAAGCACTTTACGTGCAACTGTGGAAGCAGCAACATCATTCTCTACAACAACTGCCAGTGCAATTTCAGGTTTTTCAACTGGAGTAAAAGCAATGAACAATGAGTTGTCCCGTAATGCTTCGGGGATGTCTTCATATTTTACTTTTTCATATTGTCTGCCGCTAAATACTTGTGCTGTACCAGTTTTTCCTGCAACTGGGTAAGGGGGATTGCGTCCAAATCGATAACCTGTTCCTTCATTGCTGGTTAAAACGCTATGCATTGCATCTGCAACGATATCCCAGTTTGCTTCATCTTTAAGATAAATTGGATATTCCTCAACTGGCTTGTATCGTTTTATCTCACCACTGTCACTATTGACAGTTCTCATTAATAAATGAGGCCTAAACCGCTGTCCATGCTGGCTTAACGAAGCTGTGGCATTTGCCATTTGTAATGGTGTAGCAAGCATAAAACCTTGTCCTATAGACGTAATTAAGGTATCGCCAGGATACCAGGAAACTCCCTTTGTTTGTCTTTTCCACCGTAAGCTAGGTACAATACCCGCAGCTTCCTCGTAAAGATCGATATGGCTTAAATGACCCAACCCAAATTTTACGAGCATATCTTCAATATTGGAAATACCCATTTTATTTCCTAGTTGATAAAAATAGGTATCACAGGAAACAGTGATCGCTCTTTTAAAGTTAATCATTCCATGGCCTGTTTTTTTCCAATCTCTATAGATGTGGCTGGCAGTGGGAAGCTTATATCGGCCTGGATCATAAATTGTTGTTGTAGTAGTGATAAATCCTTTATCTAAACCCGCTAGGCCAACAAATGGTTTAATTGTTGATGCTGGAGGGTATACACCTCGTACCGCTCGATTAAATAAGGGTCTTTGTAAGGTATTTGACAATTTTTTGTATTCTTTAGTACTCACACCACCGACAAAAATATTGGGATCAAAACTTGGAGAACTCGTCATGGCTAAGATTTCACCATTCTTAGAGTTAATCACGACCACTGCGCCTCGTTTGTCCTTGAGTGCTTCATAAGCTGCCCGTTGAAGTCTGATATCAATACTTAAATAAAGCTTCGCTCCTGAATGAGGATTAATTTTATCAACAACTCTTAGAGTGCGCCCACTGACGTCGGTTTCTATCATTTGGTATCCTACCTTACCATGAAGCACATCCTCGTAATATTTTTCAACACCTGCTTTGCCAATAAAGTTTGTAGCACGATAATTGGTTGGATCTACTGCCCTTAATTCTTCAACATTGATTCGACCAACATAACCTAGGACATGAGCTGTTATCTCACCTAAGGGATAATGGCGCATCAACCGTGCTTTAATACTGACGCCGGGGAAATGATATTGATTGATAGCAAAAAGCGCTACCTCCTCTTGAGTCAATTTTAATTTAACAGGTATGGGTACAAAAGAGCGGTTTTGCTTTCGGGTTCGTTTGAAATTTTTGATATCTTCTTCTGTAATCGAAGGTATTAATTTTTGTAATTCAACTAATGTTTGATCCATGTTTTTAACATGTTCAGGGATAATTTCCAGGACGTAAACAGGGATGTTTTCTGCAAGCAATACGCCGTTCCTATCGAGAATTACTCCTCTTGGTGGAGCAATGGGAATAATACTCATTTGATTTTTTAAAGATAGGGTTTGATACTTTTTAAATTCGGAAATTTGTAAAAATGCAAGTCTTAAAACAAGGATTAAAGATAAAATAATAAGGAACGCCACCAACAGATTAATTCTAAACAGTTGATGCTGGGATTCTGACCGGTAATTTTTAAAAGATTGATTTCGACTCATTGACGCACAGTCAGTTAGCTGGACTCAAAAAACTGCATAGTAACTTAAAATTAGATGGTTTACTAGCACCGCTCCTATTCATTACTTATGATAAGGATGATTGTTAATAATAGACCAGGCTCTATATAAAGTTTCCAGTAAAATAATGCGTACAAGTGGATGGGGAAGGGTAAGCTTTGATAATGACCATCGTTCATCACATAATTTAAGGATTTCTTGAGACAGGCCTTCAGGCCCACCTATGATAAAACAGAGATGGCTGTGTATTTGTTGCAATTGAGATATCTTAAGAGCCAACTCCTCGCTGCTAAACGTTTTACCTTCAATATCAAGAGCAATAATTCGTGCATTATTGGGTAAGGCATCTCTGATAAGTGCAGACTCTTTTTCTAATATTCGCAATAAGTCTGATGATTTACCTCGGCGAATCAATGGTATTTCAATTAGTTTAAGTTGCACACCATCATTTAATCGTTTGGCATACTCGTTAGACCCTTGGTTAACCCAGTCGGGCATTTTATTGCCTAAAGTAATGATGGTGATTTTTAACATAACGAATTTAATAAAAGTATTTAATCTTTGGACGGCTCATCCCACAGACCTTCCAGATTATAATATTGCCTGTATTCAGGCTGCATGACATGAATGATAAAGTCACTAAAGTCAATAAGAACCCAATCACCAGTTTCCAGTCCTGTGCAATTCATGGCAGGAGTGCCTGCGGATTTCATATCTTCCATTATTTTTTGTGCAATAGCTTTAACATGACGGGAAGAGCGTCCTGAAGCAATAATCATATAATCAGTAATGGTCGTCTGTTTTCGAACATCAATTACTTTAACATCAATAGCTTGATTGTCATCAAGCAACTGCAACAGTTTAGTTAACATTGGGTTTTGATCTGACATAAATTAGACTAATCACTTATAAAAAGCGCTGAATGATAACAGTATTTTCCCTATATAAAAAGGGCTGCGCGGATCACATGCAACGAAATGGCCGATAAAATCGCTGATTAATAAAAAAAATATTGATTAATCATGTGCTTATGTTTTCAGTAAGGGATTCAATATTTGATGTTTAAATGAAACAAATGATGTCTAAATTCCACTTTGTTTCAACTCCAAAGATGATGAATCAGTTGAATGTACATGAGTTAATAGGAATTTGATTACTGCAAATAAGACCAGGCAGCATAGTGCAGCAATAAAGAGTATTCCTAATTGTTGCGTGAATGCTGCAGCATACAGGGTTTTTAATACCGCAATATTTGTTTCGCCTGAAGGAATCGCTGTTAATGAAGCCAGTTTACCTGATAAAAATCCGCCGATTCCCAGAGAAACAAAAAAGATACCCATTAGGGTGCTCACTTTGTTTTTGTCTGCAAGAAGTGTAATTGCAGATAATCCTACTGGAGATAATAAGAGCTCTGCCAAGGAAAACATTAAATAAGCTGGAATGATTAAAAGCGGTGAAAGTAACGCATTCTTGTCAGTGAAGTTGGAGACTAAGGCAATAATAGCATATGCTGCTGTGGTAATAAGTATGGCAAGAAGAAATTTTTTCCCAATATTTAATCCACGCTCGACTAAGTTGAGTTTGGGGTTTTTCTTCGCGAGGAAGTAACCAATAATCAGCATTCCCACGCTTTGAATCGTTACATAATAAGGTGGTGGGAACTGAATACCGCAAAATGTGGGCTCAACAACTCGTGAAATAAACAGGGTCAATGACATAAACATTTGAAAATAGAAAGACCAGAAGACTACTGAAATGATGCACAATAAACCAATCACTAGAGTTTGACGTGATTGATTGGCATCTTCTCCACTGACTGAATATAAAATATAACCGGCTGAGAATAAGACAACAAGCCCAAATATAAGATTGGCTAATTGAGGTGAATTTAAAATATAAAACGATAAGGACCACAGAAATATCATTAAGAGAATGGCTGTGATGATTTTTTTATATTGAAAAACAAAAGGATTGTAGTCTTTAATGTTATATTTTTTGATGCCTTGTAAAAAAACAAGGAAGGCTATGATCATACCAATAGCAGCACTGGTGAAAGAGGCAACCCAACCAAAATGCTCATTTAAAATACTGGGTAGGGTAGTCCCTAAAATAATACCTGTAGTGATTCCCATATAAAAAATAGTAAAACCACTCTCACGACGAGCAGATCCCGTAAGATATTCATTTCCTAAAAGTGATGAAATGTTCGGCTTCAATAGTCCAGTTCCTACGGCAATTGCTGCAAGAGCTGCTGTAAGTGCCAATGTATTATCAACTAATGACAAGATACAATAGCTTACAAAGAGTACCACTGCGCCGAGCAACACAGCACGCTTTTGGCCTATTAATTTATCGGCAATCCATCCTCCTACTACAGGAGAAAGGTAGGTCAGGGCAGTAAATGAGCCAACTAATGCATAAATTTGCTTATCTGGCCATTTGAAATGCAAAGCTAAATAAAGTGCTAAAAGAGATTGAACTACATAAAAACCATAGCGTTCCCACATTTCAGTTGCAAAAAAAATACGGAGTGACTTCGGGTGTTTTTCAGAGTTGATGTGCACTTTATTTAAATACGTAAATTCAGAGTAGGGCAATTATAACATAGTGTCATGAGAGATCATAGGCAATGTGTTCTCTTGAAGGTCATTTTGAGCGGTAATTGGTAAATATAATAATCAAAGTGATTAATTATTATAAGATACACCGGAGTTATGTACATAATGACTTATGTCAAATATTCCGCTACTGGAATTGATATCTATGCTCTGAAATAGCTCTGGTGTATGATGCTTCTATTTTATTTTCGTTATGGAGCATTTCTTAATGGAAGACTACAAAACAAATCGAGTAATTAGAGCAAATCGAGGAAACGAAAAACAAGCCAAAAGCTGGCTAACTGAAGCAGCGCTTCGTATGCTGTGCAACAATCTTGACCCGGATGTGGCGGAAGATCCAGATTCTCTCATTGTCTACGGAGGTTTGGGTAAGGCTGCTCGTAATTGGGAGTGCTTTAACAAAATTGTAGATGTTCTCAAGACATTAAATGATCAACAAACCCTGTTAATTCAATCCGGTAAGCCTGTTGGTGTTTTTACTACTCATGAAGATGCGCCTCGAGTTCTAATTGCCAATTCTAATTTAGTTCCGCGCTGGGCTACTTGGGAGTATTTTAATGAATTGGATAAAAAAGGTTTGATGATGTATGGGCAGATGACTGCAGGAAGCTGGATTTATATTGGTTCTCAAGGCATTGTGCAAGGCACTTATGAAACTTTTGTTGCAGCTGCCCGAAAACACTATGCAGGAAACTTAGAGGGACGTTGGATTTTAACTGGTGGTTTAGGTGGAATGGGGGGAGCGCAAACTTTAGCTGGTACAATGGCAGGAGCCAGTGTGTTGGCTGTTGAATGCGATATATCAAGAATAGAAAAACGTATTAAAACAAAATACTTAGATCGATACACAAGGGACTTGGATGAAGCGTTAGCATGGATAAATGAATCATGTCAAAAGAATAGTCCGTTATCTGTTGCGGTTTTGGGAAATGCTGCAGAAATTTTTCCCCAGTTGGTTCAGCGAGGAGCTTCTCCAGCATTAGTTACTGATCAAACGAGTGCTCATGATCCCTTAAATGGATATCTTCCTGCTGGATGGACATTAGAACAGGCAGCAAAATTGCGTAAAACTGCACCGGAAGAAGTGGTTGCTGCAGCCAAACAGTCTATGGCCGTACAGGTTCGTGCGATGCTTGAATTCCAAAAGAGAGGCATTCCCGTTTTTGATTATGGAAATAATATAAGACAAATGGCTTTTGAAGCGGGAGAAAAAAATGCTTTTGAATTTGAAGGTTTTGTTCCCGCTTACATACGGCCTTTATTTTGTGAAGGAATAGGGCCTTTTAGATGGGTTGCTTTATCAGGAGATCCTGAAGATATTTATGCTACGGATGAAATGGTTAAAAAATTAATTCCGGATAATAAGCATCTGCATCATTGGCTGGATATGGCAAAGAAAAAAATTGCGTTCCAGGGATTACCTGCACGCATATGTTGGGTTGGGTTAAAAGATCGCGCTCGTTTAGCATTAGCCTTTAATGAAATGGTTCGTAATGGTGATGTTAAAGCGCCCATTGTGATAGGACGGGATCATTTAGACTCTGGTTCAGTAGCAAGCCCTAATCGCGAAACTGAAGGGATGATTGATGGTAGTGATGCAGTTTCTGATTGGCCTTTACTCAACGCTTTATTAAATTGTGCGAGTGGTGCAACTTGGGTTAGCATCCATCATGGTGGTGGAGTAGGTATGGGCTTTTCACAACATGCTGGAGTTGTGATTGTTGCGGATGGCACAGATAAAGCGGCGAAACGTTTGGCAAGAGTACTCCATAATGACCCGGCTACTGGGGTCATGCGCCATGCGGATGCAGGATATGATCTTGCAAAAAAATGTGCTAAAGAAAACTCACTTTGGCTGCCTATGGAATCTTAGAGCAAACTTTGGTGAGGCTTTTTGTCCAACAAACTTTTGGTGGTTGTGATCTCATGTTGGGTCAAAAGACACAATGATATTTAAGGAGGTAAGGTAATGCAAGAACCTTTTATTCTTCAACCTGGCGAGTTGAACTTGCAGTCAATCAAATACATTTTAAATCAGCAATTGCATTGTGTTCTTGCTAAAGAGGCATTTGAACGGATTCATGCATCGCACCAAACGGTTAAAAAAGTCATTCTTGATAAAAAAACGGTATATGGAATTAATACAGGTTTTGGCTCATTGGCAAATCAAACGATTTCAGAGGAAAACCTGAAACAGTTACAGCGGAATATAGTCCTTTCCCACGCTTGCGGAACTGGAGGGCTGTTGTCTGATGAGGTTGTTGCTTTAATTTTACTGCTTAAGATAAATAATTTGGCTCAAGGGTATTCTGGAGTTCGTCTGGAACTGATTGAAGCTTTGATCGCTTTATTCAATCACAAAGTTTATCCCTGTATTCCGTCTAAAGGCTCAGTAGGTGCTTCCGGTGATTTGGCCCCATTAGCTCACATGTCTCTACCTTTATTAGGGGTTGGTGAGGTTCGTCATCAAGGAAAAGTAATTAGTGCAATTGAGGGATTGAAAATCGCAGGTTTAAAACCAATTGAATTGGAAGCGAAAGAAGGACTAGCTCTTTTAAATGGATTACAAGCTTCTACAGCTATCGCATTAAATGCCTTGTTTGTTACAGAAACCTTGTTTGAAACAGCACTCGTTGCTGGTGCTTTATCAGTGGATGCGGCAAATGGCAGTGATGTGCCATTTGATGAACGGATACAAAAGGTACGCGGTCATGAGGCACAACAAAATGTAGCAACATGCTATAGAGAATTATTAGCTGGAAGTGAGATCCGCGAGGCTCATCGCCATTGCGCACGGGTCCAGGACCCTTACTCATTAAGATGCCAGCCCCAGATTATGGGTGCAATACTGCATCAAATTCGATTTGTAAGAAAGACTTTAGACGTTGAAATCAATGCTGTTTCAGATAATCCGCTTGTTTTTAGTGAGCAAGAGCAAATTATTTCTGGAGGCAATTTCCATGGCGAGATTGTTGCGATGGCGGCAGATAATCTTGCTTTGGCTGTAGCTGAGATAGGAGCAGGTGCAGAACGACGCATCGCGCTGCTTATTGATAAGAACTTTAGTGGTTTACCTGCTTTTCTCATTAAAGAAAGTGGCTTAAATTCAGGATTTATGATTGCTCATGTTACTGCAGCAGCTTGTGCCAGTGAGAATAAGGCACTTGCCCATCCACACTCGGTAGATAGTCTTCCAACTTCTGCAAATCAAGAAGATCATGTATCTATGGCAACCAGTGCTGCTCGACGGCTACAGGAGATGAATGATAATACTGCAACTATTTTAGCTATTGAGTTATTAGCCGCTGGACAGGGTCTTGAATTTCATAAACCACTAAAATCATCGACATTATTAGAAAAATTTTATCAACGCATCCGTTCTAATGTTGCAGCTTATGATACAGATCGTTTTTTTGCACCTGATATTACCATAATCAAGCAAAAGATTCTCGATGAGGAATTTGCCACTCCATTTTTCCACTTGTGGAATAAAAATTAGGAATGAACGTGAGTATAGAAATTTATACCGATGGGGCATGTAAAGGAAATCCAGGACCTGGAGGCTGGGGAGTGTTGCTCCGTTATAAGGGACAGGAAAAAACCTTATACGGAGGAGAGACACATACCACGAACAACCGTATGGAACTTATGGCCGCGATTAAAGGCCTGGAAGCCTTAAAGCGCCCTTGTACCGTTGATTTATATACTGATTCTCAATATTTGAGACAAGGTATGATGGATTGGTTAGCCAACTGGAAATCAAATGGCTGGCGTAATTCTAAAAAAGAACCTGTGAAGAATGCAGATCTTTGGAAGTCATTAGATGAATTGGCTTCGCGCCATAAAATAAATTGGCACTGGGTAAAAGGGCATTCAGGTCATGTGGAAAATGATTTGGTTGATGCTTTGGCAAACCAAGCGATCGAAGAATTAAGTGAGTAAATAAATGCGCCAGATTGTTTTAGATACAGAAACTACGGGTATAGGTCATGAGTATGGTCATCGTGTGATTGAAATAGGTTGTGTCGAATTAATGGATAGAAAATTAACCGGCAAGCATTTCCATGTCTATCTTAATCCAGAACGCCGGGTTGATGAGGGTGCCTTTCGAGTCCATGGGATTAGTGATGAATTTTTGCAGGATAAACCCTTATTTGCAGAAAAGGCTGATGAATTTTGGCAGTTTATTATTGGCGCTGAATTGATAATTCATAATGCTGCCTTTGATGTGGGATTTCTGAATTCTGAGCTGAGGTTGATCAAATGGAATAAAAAGTTAGAAGACTTCTGTCCTATTATTGATACACTCGTTTTGGCACGTGAAAAATATCCTGGGCAACGAAATAGTCTTGATGCTTTATGTAAACGTTATGGCATCGATCACTTTAATCGTGAACTTCATGGTGCTTTGCTTGATGCCGAGATCCTTGCATATGTTTATTTGGCAATGACTGGTGGTCAAACAAGCTTGTTTGCAGAGGCTGAAGAAACATCAAGTCATGCTAAAGTCAAAACGCAGGAAATTGCGGCACTTCATTTGGCAAATCCTATTGTTTTATCAGCAGATAATGAAGAACTGGAGTTGCATCAGTCGTTTGTTGAGTTGTTGTATAAAAAGTCGGGTATTAATCATTGGAGTGATAACTGATATTTGGGAGTACCTGTTTCGAACAGTATCCCCTATACATGCTACGCATAATATTTGTTTAGCAGCATAACAGGTATTTCCATACCTTTTATGCTGGATATACGTGACTTAACTGCTTATTAGCTTTTGGGAATTAAGTATTTTATTGCAAAATCTTTACCGATACACTCACCAAGAGCTTTCCCCCAAACCCCTGCATTGTCGGTATTTATTTTATCAGGGATATTAGCGTAGAGATCTTGCTGACATTTACTGACACTATCTGGAATCTTAGCGACACACTGGTCAAAAGTCATTTTAATGTCATCAAGTCGTTTTTTTAATTGAGGGTCATTTTCAAAACCCTTGCAAATAAGATCAGGTAACAATGGTGTAACTGATTTTAACCAGTTTTCTTTAGATACATCAATACTGTTAGAAGATGAGTCTGTAGAACTACTAGTAGAGCTGGCAGCCTTATCTTCGGCATTTGTTGTGAACGAAATAAACATACATCCCAATGAAATACAGTAAGCTGTAAGCAATTGTTTAGTCATGATTGAAAATACCTTTTAACATTCTTCCATTAATAGTAGAACAAATATTGTTCTTTTGCTTGAAAATAATTTGTTTTGATCAAAAAATGAACTAGAATTAGGGTGAAGATGGATTAAATTGTTAGGAATTATTATGGAAAAGCAAAGTTCTATTTTATTATCATTAGCTTATTTTTTATTCATTCCATTATTCGGGTTTCTTTTATATTCTTCCACCGCTTCAGCAAATACCTTTGTTTTTAATCCCAATACCCTTACATGGAAGGCCATTAATTCGAATGGTAAAGTTATTCGTACCGGCAAAGGATCTGGTGGTAAAAAATATTGTGCGGACATAAAAAGAGGATGTAAAACACCGAGCGGTGTTTTTACGGTTTGGAGTAAAGGTGGCCCAGGGTGTGTTTCCAGTCGTTATCCTGTAGGTAAGGGTGGTTCACCTATGCCCTATTGTATGTTTTATTCAAAATATTATGCAATTCATGGTTCCTATCATGTGCCAAATTATAATGCAAGTCATGGCTGCATCCGTGTGCATCCGGGCGACGCTAAATGGTTAAGTAAAAATTTTATTCGAATAGGAACTAAGGTAATTGTGAAACCTTATTGAATTTTTAAAAACAGCGATGTAATGAAGCAAAATTGAGTTTTGCTTCATTACATGAGAATCGCTAATGATTAGTAATCATCCTCATCATCTATGCTAAATGATGAGCCACATCCACAAGTGGTTTTTGCATTTGGATTACGAATCACAAATTGTTCGCCCTGTATACCCTGAACATAATCAATTTCAGCTTGATGCAAGTATTGATAACTCATTGAATCAATAAGAAGTTTTACTGAGGATACACCATCCGAACATTGCTGAACAATTACGGTATCATCCTCATTGACTTCTTCATCAAAACTGAATCCATACTGAAATCCAGAGCAGCCTCCACCTGTAATTGAGACCCGTAGGTTCAAGTTTAAATTATCTTCTTCTTTTATTAGCTCAGCAACTTTGTCTGCTGCACTAACAGTAAAGTGAATGTCGCTAGTACTGGTAGCAGGGGATATATCAATAGCAGCCATTTTAACTCCCGTTCTATAATACAAGTATAATGTATTTATCTAATAATTTGTTCAATAGTAGCCCCACCTAAACATTGGTTTTTATCATAAAAAACAACGTACTGTCCTGGAGTAACTGCTCTTTGTGGATTTGAAAACATCACATAATGCCGCTTTTCATCCTGAGGTGATATGATACAGCCCTGTTCTGCTTGCCTGTATCGTGTTTTAGCATAGCAGGTAAGCGGTAAATTATCCTTGTAATCAGCTAGCCAATGGATTGGACCGCAAATCAAACCTTGTGCATAGAGCATTGGATGTTGACTACCTTGGGCTACATATAACGTATTGGTAGTTATGTCTTTATCGACTACATACCATGGATCATCGGTTGAATGCTGTAAACCACCAATTCCTAATCCTTGTCTTTGACCCAAAGTGTAAAACATTAATCCATCATGTTTACCTAGAACTTTACCATCAGTGCTTTTTATCTCGCCTGGTTGCGCCAAAATAAATTCTTGTAGAAAAGATTTAAACCGCTTTTCACCAATAAAACAAATACCTGTCGAATCTTTTTTTGCTTGCGTCACCAAACCAAGTTTTTTAGCAAACTCCCTAATTTCTGGTTTTGTATAATCACCAACTGGAAACAGAGTTTTTGCCAGAGCTTTAGGATCTACAGCATGAAGGAAATAGGTTTGATCTTTATCACGATCTTTGGCTTTATATAAAAGCCCAATATCTCCTTCTATTTTATTTTTAGCATAATGACCTGTAGCAATATAGTCTGCGCCAAGGTTCAACGCGTGATTTAAAAAAGCATTAAATTTGATTTCCTTGTTGCACAATACATCTGGATTCGGCGTTCTTCCTTTTTCATATTCACTTAAAAAATGTGTGAAAACTTTTTGCCAGTAATCTTCAGAAAAATTAACAGCATGGAGAGGAATACGTAATTGATTACATACGGCTTGGGCATCAGCAAGATCTTGAGCTGCCGGGCAGAATCCATCTTTATCATCCTGCTCCCAGTTTTTCATGAACAAGCCTTCTACTTCATAGCCTGCTTCTTGTAACAACCATGCTGCAACTGAGGAATCAACCCCACCAGACATTCCAACAATAACTTTAGCTTTCATAAAATTGAGATACCGCTTAATATTCTATTTTTTCCAGAATTGTAGCCGGCAGCGCAGCGAAACCAGGGTTTCACAAGGGCTCAGACGTTCCCGGGCTTGGCTGCGCTGCACCCAGCCTGCAATTCTAGAAGTGACCTTTTACAAATATAACTCTTTAGGATACGACAATAATGCTCCACTTACAAGAAATGGTTAAACAAGGCCAACAAACTAAGACCGTGATACTCAGTGAGCGTTTACCCAATTTTATTACTTCTCCCTGTCCGTTGGATATTATCTATCATATTGAAGCTAAAGAAGATTTTTACCTGATTCATCTTCATGTTAAGGGCGTTTTGCCTATTCAATGCCAGCGTTGTCTAGACGAATTCAAATTTCCATATGATAATATAACTGTAGTTGCTGTATGTCGTAACGATGAGAGAGCAGAGCAGATATTGGAGCTTTACGAGTGTATTGTTTCTGAAAATTTGCAAGTGAGTTTGGAAGATATACTAATTGATGAGTTACATCTCTACGCGCCACAATTTCATCCGGAAATTAATGATTGCAGCAGTGAAATAAATCAAATTTTAGCGGGAAAAAAATGAATATTATTGAAATTTTATCTAATTAACACTAATATTCCCGCTTTATGAATGCAATTTGTTTAGGAGTAATACAATGGCCGTACAACAAAATAAAAAATCACGCTCACGCCGTGACATGCGACGTTCGCATGATAGTCTGACTTTGCCTACACTATCGGTTGATTCAACTACAGGTGAAACACATCGTCGTCATCATATGACAGAAGATGGTTATTATCGTGGTAGAAAAGTCATTGATACTGGTAACGTTTACGAAGACGAAAAAGAGTAATTTTCTTGAAAAATATCACCATTGCAATTGACGCGATGGGTGGGGATCATGGTTTAGGTGTTGTGATTCCTGCCTGTGTTCGCGCGGCAAAAAATAATCCTGATTTGAAGCTCATTCTTGTTGGAGTTCACGATAAGATTCATGCATCTCTAAAAAAGCAGGGGATGACTTCTTCAAATCAATTTTCCATAGTACATGCTTCTGAAGTGGTGGCTATGGATGAATTGCCTTCACATGCTTTGCGAAATAAAAAAGATTCGTCCATGCGTGTAGCTATTAACTTAGTGAAGGAGGGCATGGCACAGGCTTGTGTGAGTGCTGGAAATACCGGTGCACTAATGGCTACAGCACGTTATGTTTTAAAGACTTTACCTGGAATCGATAGACCTGCAATAGTTTCCGAGCTGCCAACCATGCGCGGTAGAACATGGGTGATTGACTTAGGTGCTAATGTAGACTCTTGTGCGGAACATTTATTTCAATTCGCAGTTATGGGATCCGCACTAGTACAAGCAGTAGCGAATAAACCCAAACCGAAAATCGCCTTGTTAAATATTGGCGTGGAAGAAATGAAGGGAAATGATCAAGTCAAGCGTACGGCACATATGCTTGCTGAATGCGATGTTATGAATTATGTAGGCTATGTAGAAGGCGATCATTTTTATACCGGAGAAGTAGACTTGGTAGTTTGTGATGGTTTCGTGGGTAATGTTGCTTTAAAAGCGAGTGAAGGCCTTGCAAAGCTTTTTGTAAGTTTGATCATGGAATCATTTAACAGGAATTGGTACACCAAACTTTCTGCTTTAATTGCTCGTCCGGCTTTAAAGCATCTTAAGAAACGTTTTGATCCTTCTCGTTATAATGGTGCAAGTATGCTCGGTTTGAATGGTATAGTGGTAAAAAGCCATGGAGGTGCCAACGAGATTGGGTTTCAACATGCTATTGAACAAGCAGTTCTTGAAGTTAAAAATAATGTAGTTGATTTAGTGCGCGTTCAAATAAATGATTTTATAAATCAGGGATTGCTGTTATGAAAAATGCTGTAATACGTGGGACTGGAAGTTATATTCCTGAAAAACAACTTACCAATCTTGAACTGGAATCAATGCTGGATACCAGCGATGAGTGGATTGTAACTCGAACTGGCATTAGCAGTCGTAGTATTGCACAACCTTATGAAACCACCTCGTATATGGCATCGAAAGCTGCTGAACAGGCATTAAGTGCTTCAGGTTTGGACGCTGATGAAATTGATTTGATATTAGTTGCTACATGTACTCCAGATCATTTCTTTCCTGGAGTAGCTTGTTATGTTCAGCATGCTTTAAAAATTAAGCGACCTATACCTGCTTTTGATGTTGGTGCTGCATGCAGTGGCTTTGTTTATGTGATGGATATTGCAAAACAGTATATTGCAGCTGGTGCTGTAAAAAATATCCTAGTCATTGGCAGTGAAAGCATGTCCAGGGCTGTGGATTGGACTGATCGCTCGACCTGTGTTTTATTTGGTGATGGTGCCGGAGCCGTAGTTCTAAGTGCCAGTGACAGGCAAGGTCTTATGGGTAGCGTATTACATGCTTCTTATGATGCTGAAAAGCTATTAAATCTTAGTAATGCAACATTCGATAATCAACGCGCTACGATTAGTATGCGTGGTAATGAGGTTTTTAAAATTGCTGTCAAAATTATGGGTGATGTTGTTGATGAAGTTCTAGAGGTGAGTCATTTAAAGAAATCAGATATTCAATGGCTCATTCCTCATCAAGCAAATATGCGTATCATTCAAGCCATTGCAAAAAAACTGGACCTTCCTATGTCACAAGTGATCGTTACTATCGGTAGCCAGGGTAATACCTCGGCTGCATCTATTCCTTTGGCTCTAGACCATTCTATTCGAACCAATCAGATTAAGAGAGATGAGCTGTTATTGATTGAGTCCTTTGGAGGTGGGATGACATGGGGAGCTATGGTAATTCGTTATTAATGATTATTTGAGTTAACTTTTTTGAATTAAATTTTTAGTTCGGAGCTATTTTTAATATGGTAAAAACAGCATTTGTATTTCCCGGGCAAGGTTCGCAATCAATAGGAATGTTGGCTGATTTTGAGTTGCAGTATCCTATTGTTGTAAAGACTTTTGCAGAAGCATCAGAGGCGGTTGGTTATGATCTTTGGAAACTAGTGCAACATGGTCCTGAAGAAAAACTAAATCAAACAGAGCATACTCAAGTCGCAATGCTTACTGCGGATGTGGCTGTATATAGAGTATTGATGCAGCATAATATTACTCAGCCAATGCTTATGGCTGGCCATAGTTTAGGTGAATATGCCGCATTGGTTTGTGCTAATGCGTTGTCATTATTTGATGCTGCATGTTTGGTAGCCCGTAGAGGACAAGTAATGCAAAATGCAGTACCTTTGGGCTTGGGTGCTATGGCTGCAATTGTTGGTTTAACAGATGAGCAAGTAAAAACTTTATGTGAGCAAGCCAGCCAAGCAAATGAAGTTGTGACTCCTGCTAACTATAATGCAATCGGACAGGTAGTTGTTGCAGGTCATACTCCAGCGGTCGCACGAATATTAGGACTAGCTGAGGAAGTTGGGGCCCGTCTGGCTAAAGTGATTCCAGTCAGTGTTCCATGCCATTGTCCCTTATTGTCTGATGCTGCAGTATCCTTTGCTGAATATCTAGCTAAAATTGAATTCAAAACCCCAACAACTGATGTGGTGAGTAATGTTGATTTAAGCATTTATCACTCAGTACAGCATATACGTGAAAAGTTAAAAGAGCAGCTATACAGCCCTGTTCGTTGGGTTGAAACAATCCAGCTTTTTAAAAATAATGGTATTGAGTTAATTCTTGAGTGTGGTCCTGGAAAAGTACTCGGCGGATTAGTTAAACGAATAGACAGAAGCTTAAATACTATCAGTGTTTACGATACGATTAGCCTGGAACAGGTTGAAGAAGAATTCGCCTAGTCTGGAGATATGGAAAAAGCGAGCCTGGATTGTATGCTGAGATGTAAATAGCTATGGCTGTAGCATGGAACCTGAAATTGTTTGTCAAATACGCCGTAACCTACACAAATAAACATTTTCTATTGAGGAAAATAAATGATGAGTCTAGAGGGAAAAATTGCCTTAGTCACAGGGGCAAGCAGGGGAATAGGACAGGCTATAGCCCTTAAATTGGCACAGCAAGGTGCTTTGGTATTTGGTACGGCAACTTCAGAGCAAGGTGCTCAATCAATTAATGCCTATTTTGAAAAAGAAAAATTATCAGGCAAGGGATTAGTTCTTGATGTTACAAATTCAGAGCAAATAGAACAAGTGATAAGTGAATTGGCTAAAGAGAACCAATCTCCTTCAATATTGGTAAATAATGCTGGGATAACCTCCGATAATTTATTGCTGCGTATGGACGATGATGAGTGGTATAGGGTAATTGAAACAAATTTGAATTCAATATACAAAATGTCTAAAATTTGTATAAAACCCATGTTTAGAGCACGATGGGGACGGATTATTTCTATTGGGTCAGTGGTTGGTTCAAGCGGAAATTCAGGCCAAGTGAATTATACCGCAGCAAAAGCCGGCATTGTTGGTTTCAGTAAGTCTTTAGCCCAAGAAGTAGGAAGCAGGGGAATTACTGTCAATGTTGTCGCTCCCGGTTTTATTGATACAGACATGACAGCAGCTTTACCTGATATGGTAAAGGATGAAATGTTAAAAAGAATTCCTATGCGTAAGCTGGGAGAGCCTGGAGATATAGCTGAAGCGGTTGCTTTTTTAGCTTCAGAAAGTGCTAAATATATCACAGGTGAAACAATCCATGTCAATGGCGGCATGTATATGGACTAAATGCACTTGCGTTATCTGTATAAATGAATAAACTATACCACTTCCATTTAACTTTGGTTGTTTTGGTTTTTCTGAATTGCTTTTAAATTGAAGTGATTAGATTAAAAAGATGGAACCTGGCTTATTTGTTAAATTGGTTAAAATTTAAAGAATGAATATGAGGCTTATTTTTCAAGCAATTAAAGTTAAGTGGAAGTAGTATGGTAATTAACCCAGAGTTTTTTTAAATTTCTATCAACCGAAAGAGGAAAATCAAGTTATGAGTACAGTTGAAGAGCGTGTTCGCAAAATTGTTGTTGAACAATTAGGTGTTAAAGAAGAAGAGTTAAAGAATGATGCATCATTTGTTGATGACCTAGGTGCTGATTCTTTAGACACTGTGGAATTGGTTATGGCTCTAGAAGAAGAATTTGAAACAGAAATTCCTGACGAAAAAGCTGAAAAAATTACCACGATTCAAGAAGCAATTGATTATATTGAATCTAATTTAAATAAAGAAGAAGCGTAACGGTTTTCTTTTATCTCCTTCTCTTCTGCTCTTAGCGTGTGGGAGATGGAGGAGAGGTTTTACGAGGAGCTTTCATTGAATAAGCGGCGTATAGTAATTACTGGTATGGGTATGGTGACCCCTGTCGGACTTAATGTAGAAGAAACTTGGCAAAATATATTGGCTGGTGTAAGTGGCGTTGTTTTGGCAGATGAGTTTGATGCTGCCGAGTACAGCACACGGATATGGGCCAAAGTTAAGAATTTTAATATTGAGAACTATGTTCCGCTTAAAGATGCACGTAAAATGGATGTATTTACCCAATACGGTATTGCTGCGGCTGATGAAGCAATACTTGATTCGGGTTTGAAGATTGATGCAAATTTATCAAATCGTATTGGTGTTGCTGTGGGTGCAGGTATTGGCGGCATCCAGACAATTACCAATAATCAGGATAAACTGATGGCGGGTGGTCCTCGAAAGGTTTCTCCATTTTTTATTCCAGCCGGTATTATCAATATGGTAGCTGGACAGATTTCAATTAGACATCAGCTCAAAGGCCCCAATATTGCAGTTGTTACTGCCTGTACTACAGGAACACACAATATTGGTCTTGCTGGACGAATGATTGCTTATGGCGATGCCGATGTCATGGTATGTGGTGGGGCCGAAATGACCTTAACACCGCTATGTTTAGCAGGATTTTCTGCTGTACGCTCTTTATCTAAGCGTAATGATGAGCCTGCAAAAGCATCAAGACCTTTTGATAAGGATAGAGATGGTTTTGTTATGGGCGAGGGTGCAGGTGTTCTTGTACTAGAGGAATATGAGCATGCTAAAGCTCGTGGCGCAAAAATTTATGCTGAACTTTTAGGATTCGGTATGTCTGGTGATGCTTTTCATATCACTGCTCCAGATGATGATGCTGATGGTGCTGCTCGTGCAATGGAAGCAGCGATACATGATGCAGGTATTGATCCCGAACAGATTGATTATATTAATGCGCATGGTACCTCTACTTATCTTAATGATTTGAATGAAACAAAAGCGATTAAACGTGTATTTAAGCAACATGCTTATGATTTGGCTGTGAGCTCTACAAAATCAATGACTGGACACTTATTAGGTGCTGCCGGAGCTGTAGAAGCAATATTTAGTGTTTTAGCAATCAGAGATCAGATTGCTCCACCCACTATTAATTTGGATAATCCAGATGAAGGATGTGATTTGAACTATGTACCCTATACACCTCAAAAAAGAGCTATTAATTACGTTCTGAGTAACTCATTGGGTTTTGGTGGAACAAATGGTAGCTTATTATTTAAGCGTGTATAAATGACGTTTACAAGACATAAAAAACTGGTGCTTTTTGTGGTAATACTGTTTTTTATGTCTTTCCTTTCTTTCTTTTTGATTGTCTATAGTCAAATCACAAGACCTATTGTTCCAAAACAAGGTTCGCCAGTTATTATCACCGTTGACCGAGCTGCTTCGGCATCACAATTTGTAAAAAGTTTAAAAGAGAACAATCTAATCCATTCAAGTTCAATGCTTTTAATGATGATTCGTTACTCAGGTTTGTCTTCTCAACTTAAAGCAGGTGTATATCAAATAAACCCAGGTGAAACGCCAATGCAATTAGTGCATCGAATCGTAGCCGGAGATGTTTTAACGCAAAATTTTACAATAATTGCAGGGACTACGCAGCAGAAAATTTCTCAAGATTTGATGAGAGCAGCATATTTGAATTATCGTTCGGAGGATTGGAGTTCGATTCAGGGTGATCATCCTAATGCGGAAGGCTTACTACTCGCTGATACTTATCAATATCCAGGTGGGAGTAGTGGGAGAAGTTTGTTAGAGCATGCTCATCGTAATTTAATGAATTATTTAAATACGAGTTGGGCTAACAGAGCGCCTAACCTGCCTTATAAAAGCCCATACGAATTACTTACAGCAGCCTCAATAATTGAAAAGGAAACAGCTATTTCGCAAGAGCGAAAATTAATTTCAGGAGTAATGGTTAACCGCTTAAATAAAAAAATGCCTCTACAGATGGATCCCACAATCATTTATGGCTTAGGTGCTGCATATACCGGAAAACTATCTCACAATGATTTGCTCATCGATTCGCCCTATAACTCATATCATAATCGAGGATTACCGCCAACGCCGATTGCGATGGTGGGTAAAGAGGCCTTGGATGCAGCAGCACATCCTCAATTATCCAATTATTTATATTTTGTTGCCAAAGGAGATGGAACACATCAGTTTTCAGAAACTTATGAACAGCAAAAGCAAGCAATTAATCAATACAAACGCAAGGATTTTTAATGCCATCGTTAAGCGGGAAATTAATTGTTATTGAAGGATTGGAGGGAGCAGGGAAGTCTACTGCAATAAGTACTATTACAGAGCTGCTGGCAGAAAGACAAATTAAAACCCTAACTACTCGGGAGCCTGGTGGCACCGCAATAGGCGAGATTTTGCGTGATTTGATCAAAAATCCAGATTATCGTGATATTTTGGATGATCGCAGTGAATTATTATTACTTTATACAGCCCGTATTCAGCTTTTTGAGGAAATTATTAAGCCTGCATTACTTCGAGGAGTCTGGGTTATCGCAGATCGATTCGAACTTTCGACTATGGCCTATCAAGGCGGTGGACGTGGCTTAGATCAAGAGATAATACATCAGTTATCTTCTTTTGCATTGAAGGGATTTAAACCGGATTTGATTGTCTATTTAGATATTGGTCCTGAGGAAGGGATGAAGAGAGTCAAATCAAGAGGAGAGTTTGATAGAATCGAGCAACAATCTATTGATTTTTTCCATCGTGTTCATAAAAGTTATATTCGTCATGTTGAAATGAGCACGAATGCAATAACAATTGATGCGAGGCAACCGCTAGATGAAGTGCAACAGTCAATTCGAAAAGCAATGAATGAATTTATAGAGCAGCAGGGATGAGCGACTTTAATGAGCTTCAGGATCTTTCACCATTGAATGGAAAGAAAGAATATCAAACCCAATGGAATCAAATGCAGTCCGCATGGGTAAGTAATCGTATGCCGCAGTCTATACTATTCGTGGGTTCGTTTGATTCTGCTTTTATGGATTTTGTTAAGAAATTAACTCAATTAATTTTCTGTAAAAAAAAGGAAAATAAACCTTGCTTTGAGTGCGCTGATTGTCACATGGTTGCTCATGGAGAACATCCTGATGTGGAATGGGTCAAACCAGAAAAAAGTAGTGGTCCAATTAAAATTGATCAAATCAGAGAATTACAAAATTATGCTTATTTGACTCCTCAGCGGAGCAAACATCGTTTGATTGTGATTGAATCGGCTGATCGAATGAATACTGCTGCTGCGAACTCATTACTAAAAATTTTAGAGGAGCCGGCGCCACAGACGATATTTTTACTTTTAGCTCAGCAACTAAGCACTTTATTGCCTACGGTTTTAAGCAGATGTCAAATCATTCGCTTTACATCACATGAAGATTTATCAGTTATTAATCTTTTGCAATTGGCTGAGTACTACTCATCGGAATCTGAACAAGCAATGATTGTGAAACAATCGGAATTTATTTTAGAAGGGTTAATCGCTGTGGTGGAACAAAAAGAACATCCGAGTGTGATTGCAGCCCAATGGAATCAATTTGAGTTTGGTGCATTACTTTGGTTTTTGTATTTAGTCTATGCGCAAATACACATGATGCAAATTAATATGCCTGCAGCTGTTGGTCCAGCGATTCACCAATTGAATCATTTAATGTCTTTATTAAATCCCATAATAATTTTTGATCAAATAGACAAATTAAATACATTGCAGAGAAAATTAAGCCATAATATAAATGTAAATCAGATTTTGGCATTGGAAGATTTATTGCTAGGTTCCGTGAACCAATTTTCTAGCGCATCCATATAAGCGCTCCGGCCAAATGTAAGAACCCGGAAAAAGCGGTCGTTGTTTTATCAAAACGAGAAAAAACACGCCGAAAGTGTTTGATTTTGGAGAAAAAAGCTTCAACTAAAAACCGCTCTTTGTACTGCTCTTTATCGATTTTTCTTGGGTTCTTCGCATTCTTTTTTGACGGAATGGTTGCAATACAGCCTTGACTCTCCAGTGTGTCAACAAGTGCCTGTGAATCATATCCTTTATCTGCAAGAACTATCGTGTCACGCTGCTCCTTCAATAGCTCTGCTGCTTGAGTAATATCGTTTCGATGTCCCCCGGTCAGGATAAACTTAATCGGATTCCCCAGTCCATCCACCAAAGCGTGAATTTTAGTGGTAAAACCTCCTTTACTGCGCCCCAATGCCTGAGCATCATTCCCTTCCTTGTCGTAACCAGATGCACACGCATGCGCGCGCACTATGGTGGCATCAATCATGACGGCTTGATCATCAACATCGCTAACTGAAGACATTAAGCCAGTCCAAATGCCGCGATCTGACCACATTTTATATCGCTTGTGAATTTTACGCCAATGTCCGTAATAGGGCGGGAGCAGGCGCCATTGACAGCCTGTACGTAATACATACCAGACTCCTTCCACAAAGCATCTTGTCTTCTCATTATTCTTAATGTGCAATCCTTTTACTCCTTGCAGAAAAGAATAAATTGTATCCCAGACTCGTTCTGATATATTATTATACATGTAGGCAGTTCCATTAGTGTTGTTAACGATCGCAATCGAATTTCACTATAAAAACTGCCTACTTTTCAAGTAATTAAAAAAATTGGTTCACGGAACCTAGGACTATACAGTAAATCTAGGACTTTCTCATAAAGCCGATGCATTAATATTTTGATTTTACTGAAAATTAAGGGATATAAAGGAAGGCGATGATGGATACAATTCCTCAAATCAATTGCACATTTCTTAATGAATCAGCACTATATGCAGCTTATATGCCTTTTATAAAAGGAGGCGGATTATTTATCCGTACTAATAGCGATTATTTGTTTGGTTCAATGGTTAAGTTATTGATTAAATTAATAGATGAAGATGAACTCTACGTAGTCGATGGTAAGGTGATTTGGATTACTCCCAAAGGCGCTCAGGCTAATAAAGTACCTGGAATAGGGGTACAATTTATTGGTGAAAACAGCCGCTACCTGTGTAATAAAATAGAGACCTATTTAGCAGGTATGTTAAAATCCTCGCAATTAACCGATACAATTTAGAACGCATAATATTTAATGAGGGCATCCATGTTAGTTGATTCGCACTGTCATTTGAATTTTCTCGATTTAGCAGATTTCAATGATGATATAGCCAATGTACTGGCTCAAGCAAAAGCTAATGGCGTGCAGCATTTTTTATCTGTTTGCGTCGAATTAAAAGATTATCCACAATTAGAAAAACTTGCAGCAAAATATTCTAATATCAGCATTTCTGTAGGTGTTCATCCCAATACTGAAATGGAATATCCTGTTACAGCACAAATGCTATGTGATTTGGCGGTAAATCCAGCATGTATTGCCATAGGCGAAACAGGTTTGGATTATTATCGAACCCATACCGAAGAAGCTCAGGAGATACAGCGGAACCTTTTCAGAGAACATATAAAAGCTGCATTAAAATCTTCAAAACCCTTAATTATTCATACTCGCCAGGCGGCAGATGATACGATAGCATTAATGGGAGAAGAAAATGCACATCAAATTGGTGGCGTCATGCATTGTTTTGCTGAAAGTTTGGACATCGCACATAAAGCGATGGATTTAAATTTTTATATTTCATTTTCAGGAATTGTTACATTTAAAAATGCAATTGCACTTCAAGATGTAGCCCGTAAGGTGCCTCTAAATAGAATACTTATTGAAACGGATTCCCCCTATTTAGCTCCAGTGCCTTATCGTGGCAAACAAAATCATCCTGCACTTGTGAAGCATGTAGCCGAGGCTATCGCTGAGCTTCGTAATATGTCCTATGATGAAATAGCTGAAATTACTACGAATAACTTTTATACTTGTTTCAGATTGTAACTACATAGTGTTACTGGCGATAAATTGAGGATTAATTAATGACTCTGTACATTGGCTTGATGTCCGGAACAAGTATGGATGGTATTGATGCGGCTCTTGTTGATGTATCAACAAATACGCTGCTTTATGGAATTACTAAAAAATACAGTAACGAAGTAGTAATGCGGATGGAGAAGCTGCTTTCGGGTTCAGATTTAAGTGTCGCATCTATTTGTCAGCTCAATACCTTAATTGGAAGAGAATTTGCCTATGCAGTAAATGAATTATTACAGAAAGCAAAATTATCAGCCAGTGATATTTGCTCCATAGGGAGTCACGGCCAAACAGTATGTCATAATACTCAGTGCACTATTCCCTATACTTTACAGCTGGGATGTGCTCACACTATCGCTGCATTAACAGGTATCACGGTTGTGGCTGATTTTCGAACCCGTGATCTAGTGCTGGGGGGGCAAGGAGCTCCTTTTGCGCCTCTTTATCATTACAAATTATTTGGTAATGAAAATAATCATGTCGCTGTAGTGAATATAGGGGGCATCGCGAATATTACATTGATTAATGCAAATGAGCCAATTAAAGGCTGGGACGTAGGCCCTGGAAATTGTTTAATGGATGCATGGATCATGAAACACCAGGGAAAATCTTATGATGCTAATGGAGTATGGGCGCGGCAAGGTAAAGTTATCGAACCTCTTCTTGAAATGCTAATGTCTGATTCGTTCGTTAATTCGCCATCCCCCAAAAGTATAGGAAAAGAATACTTTTCTTTATTATGGTTAGAGGGCCATTTAAAAGAACAGTATCAACCTGCAGACGTACAAAAAACTCTGCTTGCATTTACTGCTAAAACAATTGCGGATACAGTATTAAATGAACAAAATCATGCTGAAACAATGTACTTATGTGGAGGAGGCACTCATAATTCTGCTTTATTGCATATGTTGATTGAATTGTTGCCTCAAACCAAGGTAAAAAGTATTGCTGAAATAGGCCTTAGCCCTGATTACTTGGAAGCAATGATGTTTGCTTGGCTTGCTGAACAAACGATAAATCAAATTCCAGTGGATTTATGTACTATTACTGGCGCACGACAACCAGCAATTTTAGGTGCGATCTATCCTGTTATAAAATGATGTGAAAGAAAATCAATCGGCCTAAGTAAGCTGCAGTAGAATCAGGAGTTGAAGTAGTTATTTTTCTGCCTGTTGACCAGGTTTTGTATCTCAAAATGAAAAGCGAAAAAGCACTGTATTTGCTTGTCTAGCAAGTTTATATTGACAAAATAAATATGTATAGGCTTAAATGTGGAATTTCAAACGGAGTGACCTTAAATTGAGCGCACATTATTCAAAAAGCACAAGTCAAGGAACGGGCACAAGTCTCGTAACTGCTTATTTTATATTTTTTCTCGCGGCATCATTTTATTTATACGAATTCATTTTGCAAGTAGCACCCAGCGTTATGGCGGAATCCATGATGAAAACCTTTGGGGTCACTGGACAAGGATTTGGAGTTATATCTGCATTTTATTTTTATGCTTACGCGCCCACGCAAATACCTGCTGGTGTCTTATACGATCGTTATGGTCCGCGAAAATTAATGACTTTTGCAATTATACTATGTGCGCTTGGATCTGCTTTTTTTGCTTCAACAGACAGTGTATTCACTGCGTGTATCGGCAGGTTCCTTATTGGTATTGGCTCCGCATTTTCTTTTATAGGGGTGCTGGTTCTTTTATCGCGATGGTTTCCTCCTTATTATTTTGCCATTTTGGCAGGAGTTGCCCAATTGATGAGTTCGGTTGGTGCCATTTTTGGTGAAATGCCTCTTGCCTACTTAATTCAGGCTGTGGGGTGGCGGAATGCAAGTTTTATCCTTTCGATTATTGGCTTTATTTTAGCCGCATTTTTTTGGTTGTATATTCGAGATTATCCGCACCAGAAAAGTCAATCAGTTCCTGAACATTACCTACGCGATGAATGGAAACGACTTATTGCAGTGTGCAAACATGGTTATACTTGGATAATAGGCAGTTATGCATTCACAATCTGGGCTCCAATTGCAGTTTTTGCCGCACTCTGGGGAGTTCCATATTTACAAGAAAAATTTCAAATAAACTTAGTTGCTGCTTCAGGATTATGCAGTATGATTTGGATTGGAATAGGTGTGGGGAGTCCTCTCTTAGGATGGTTCAGTGATAGGATTGAAAGCCGACGTATTGCTCTGATTATTAGTGCATTTTTAGGATTATTTGCCACATTGGTCCTATTGTATTTGCCTGGATTGTCTTATGGATGGGCGCCCCTTGTTCTCTTTGTACTGGGTTTAGGAGCAGGTGGACAAACGGTAAGTTTTGCAGTGGTCAAAGAAAATAACCCTCCTGAGTTTGTTGGTACTGCTTCAGGTTTTAATAATCTTTCAGTTGTGTTAGGTGGTGCGATATTTCAGCCCTTAGTAGGTTACATATTACAGCATACTAACTTATGGCATGTAGTGGATGGGGCGCATGTATACAGTGTTGAAAGTTACCAGGTTGCCTTAATGGTAATGCCAATATGCTTTTTAGCCAGTTTGCTTATTGCAAGCTTCATTCTTAAAGAGTCACATCCAGCACATCAGAAGCAGCACTCATTGTAATTGCTTAGCTCATCTTTTCAATTCAGGAAGAGGTGAGCTTCAGCACTCTTAAACTTCTAAAAAGGATGTGCATACACTCCCTAAGTTATCTGTATCGCTTTTCTCTTCTTTATTCTTTGATGCAAACCATAATAAAGCACATTTGTCTTTATAAAAAATATAATTTGCTTCATGTAATCTGCTTAAATACTTTTGTTTGGCATAACCTTCATAGCATTTTTCCTCTTTTGCAATTCGATTAAATTTCTCTTCAAAAGCATTAAATTTAGCAGCTAGAAATTGAGCTGCCTCTGAAGAATCCCACGAACTCGTTAAGATCTTGGTAATGTTATTAGGTGAAGTAAAAATATGCTCATCAAAAGAATCAAATAGAATATTCCATAAGCTTAATGATTCAAACATTCCTTTGATTTGTGAGATCGTTTGTATAAATTGGCAAACACTTTGCGCATGCAATTGCAAAATACCTTCTTTTAGAGCTTCTTCTAAAAGAAAAAATTGAGTCGTGTGAGCCCATTTTCCATGTGCTGGACCAGCCCCCGCATCTGCAGCTAAATAACCATTTTTTAATAGAATATTATTAAAAAGATCAGCAGTTAATTCACCATGCAAAATGGGTGTGTGTTTGGGATACTTAAAATCAGGGCTAGTTTCAAATTCCGTACTAATCTCGGAAGAGGTTGGTGTATTAAAATGATTTTTGCTTCCCCAATCATCGAAAAACTGGCGCAAAGATCTATTTTCTTCTTGGTAAAATAAGAAATATGCAGTTACGAACTTTTTTAAACCCCGTAATACCAATTCTTCATTGCAGAAAAATTTCCAGACTGCAATAACATCTTCTTTTACATTTTTGTTTAAGTCAGTATAGCCTAAATCTTGTAAGTATTGTTCATAATTATTCGTATCTTCCTTTCCAGTTTGTATGAGTTCAACAGTCATGATTTTTCCTTTGAAAATACAGCTATATTTCGATGGCAGGTGTTTTATAGATTAATTAGATTGCGCATAATTTAAGTCATACCGAATTAAATGGTAATTATTTAGTGCTGCTCATGTCAAATACTTGATGTGTATGATGTTTATTTAGATAAAAATGAGGTGATTTATCAAATAGTATCTGCAGTAATTGCTTTTATGCCAATACAATAGCACGTAATGTTCCAGCAAATGCAGGAGGTAAATGAGTATCTTGTCCCGGAGTAGGTATGTATGAAAGTGCAGGTTCAAGATATATATTGTTCATTATTTTTGCCTGATAATAAATTTGATACATTAACTCAGAAGAGCGATTTGTAATCCTATGATTGAGCCAAGCAAGAGAAAATCCTGTTCCAAGTGAGTCTCCTTCACGATTTGCAATAAGGCCAAATACAGTCAAACCTGCACCAATGGATTGTTTCATCGGTAAAACGCTGGAATTATTGATACTGTATTGATAGAACGCAGAAATTCCACTAATGTCATATCCAGGATGACGATACCATAAGCGCTGGGAACCAAATAGATAAGCACCTGTTGCTCCCTTTTCTGTAAGATCGTGCTGGCGAATTAATCCTGTTTGATGCCATACACCTATTCCCGCAGTACCTGGACGATGATTTTTGCCTACAACCCAGGCTCCACCGGTTTCACCAACCTGAAAATAATTTCCATTGAACGTTGGACCTGATAATCCTGTTTGTTTGCCACTGGCCAAATTGCCATCATATATGCCATAGGAAATGTACCATTGTGTAATAGGGGCTAATGTCATGGTAATACCATATGCGGTATTCGTATAGCCCGGCATTACCCCATCTACTGATGGATTGATGAAAATTGGAGTATAAATCAAGCTTGTCACAGCAGGGATATTGGGGGCATGAGAACTAAGTGATGCGGGCTTGATTACGTTATTAAAATCAAGTGTGGTGATCGTTTTTCCAATTCGAACAAACATTTTTTTGTCAAAAAGGGCTTGTCTATACCAAAGCGCATAAAGCTCGGATCGGTTAAAAGGATAAACATCTGGCAATGAATTATACCCTTGAATAATACCTGCTTGCGCATTGGTATTCTGAGCATTTTGTTGCAGAAACTGAGCGCTAAATAATCCTCCATTCCACCCATTAAACTGCTCCGTATCTACAGTAAGATCCAATAAAAGTACGCTATTGGATGTCACACGATCAGCATCTGAAATTCCTCCTGAAAACAATTCATTCGTATCACCTATCCAAGCACCTTGAAACATAATTCCATGATTATTTTGGATGCCTAGTTTTTCCTCTAAATAACGTTGAATAACGCTCGATCCAGTTGTCACATTGACCGCAGCTGGGTTAGAACTTATGCTCGAATTACTTGCTAAAGTTTTGGGGTTTGATATCGTGATCGTTGATTCTATAGGGACAGATTGTGATGCCTTGGAATTAGCAATAGTATAAATACTATCTAAGAGAATAAGTAAGGTAAAAAATAATAATTTGATCATATTTTTTCTTTTAAAAGCATAGACATGCACATGTTTTTCTTTACATCGTTCACCATATACTTTTCTCAAGCTGGATTCAATAATTTCTAGGACCTAAATCAACAATTGTTACAGGAATTGAGCCGTATCGAGTGTTCAAAAAAGTACAGATGGAACAAGGGGATATTCAGACTTGGAGGAAGCAATTTTATAAGCTTGTGGCTTTAATAGGTTCCTAGAAACTGCCACAAGCTTAAAAAAAATTTTGACGGACTAGCAGCCTGCACCTGACATTAATATTGCTGATGCAAGTTGGTCTTGGTTTACAATATAGGTTTTATCAGGAACAATATCTACCCAGTTTGTAAGTAAATCAGGCCCCTTTTTGCCAGTTGACCAAACCACTACTCTAAAGTAATTGGCATGATTAGGTAGAGTAAGCTTGATTTCCCCTTTTGAGAGAGAATCTTAAGAGAACTTAAATCTAATTTTGAACCATTAATGATGGTTTTATTGCTTTCATTAATGGCCTCAGCGGATGTTACCCATTGCACTGCTATTTTGCCTCGATTATCTTTTGCAGGGTAATCTGTTTTATTATCAAGCACAATTTGAGTAGCAAAGGAAATTGAAGCCGTGAGGTATAAGCATAAGTAAACTGAGATCTTATTCATTTTTTTACCTAAAGGTTATTCAATAATTTTGCCTTCTTGAGGCACACAGGTTGCCTTTTCATTGATCTTAGGCGTTGCGAGAGGGAACTTGCCTTCAGCACTAAGTGTGGTCGCCTTCCCATTGTGCATGAACGTTTCTTTAGGAATATGAACAGCTACGTTTTTAATGACATTGACTGCTTCTGGAATCTTGAAATCACCTACCATGCTTAAAAATTGGTAACTTTCTTGCGGCGTGAACCCCTGGGTGCGTACTAAAAAGTCAATTGCATTCTTAGAGGCAAGCTGCATCGCTTCAAACAGGTTTTCATGTAAACCCATTATTATCCATTCCTCAGCATTTTCGACAATAGGCCATGTGAATAAACTGTTCCCATTTCGTTTGGTTTTATCAAATACCCCTTCAGCTTTTAAATCTTTTCTTACAATAAATTGGAGCGTGATTCCTTCATAGGAGGTCTCGAGTGCTGTGACATCAATCTCCCCATTACTCTGCATGGCATGTGAATCACCTGTCCAAACTAAAGCACCTTTTTGAAAAACGGGCAGATAAAGAATGGATCCTGCTTGCAGGCTTGGTTGGTCAAGGTTCCCCCCAAAGGGGCCTGGCGGGACTGAGTTGAACTGTCCTGGAACAGGTTGGCCCATATGAGTTTCTAAATTCACTGGCCATCCATCAGGCCAATCTCGAGGTGGAGCTACTGCGATAACTCCCGGAAAGGGTTTTAGGCGTAAGCATATGCCCTTGGTGAATTCCGTGGTGTTCTTTTCTTTATCATATTTGAAGTACATGATTCTTGGTTTAGTAAACTCTGATAAAATCCCTTGTGTAGGGCTTAAAAAATTATATCCGAAATCATTTAATTTGATATCTAACACTCGAATCTCAAGTACGTCTCCGGGCTCTGCTTCTTCAATATAAACAGGGCCGGTTAAGCTATGCATGCCACGTCTTTTTTGAATGTCATATTTTGTATAGAATTTTGCAACTTCAGCGGGTGTTGTTTTATTAAAGACCATTTCATGCAAGCAACTGTTCCAAGTTTCTAGAGATACGGAATCTCCAGAGTGAACTTTAACAACAGGTGTTTTATCCAGGGTAAATAGGCCAAGAGTTACTGTGTCTTTTGTGGCTGCGACTTTGTATGTTTCTGCCGAAACTGTAGAGAACAATGTGCTCGCTATTAATAAAGAGAACATTTGGATTTTCTTTAGCATTTCTTGTCCTTAAGAATGAATGTTGGCAATAGAGTGCGTCGAATAACTTAATAGATTTAATATGAATTTAATAAAAATTCAAGTCAGTTTAAAGTTGCCTGTTAAAAGAGTCATCACCCTAGTTAGTTTATATGAGAGACCTTTGTGCAAATATTTTTAAATCTATAGTGCCCTTAAACGGCTCAGGAGTAAAGAACAGCAAGATATGCTACGTGTTAGTTGTTGTCACTCATATCTCTTTATTTTCATCTGCGACTGGATCTTTAGGTAAAAAAGTTAATCCTATAAATATCAGGAATATGAATTGGATTGCGTTACAATAAAGCGCAAAATGAAGGTTATTGTGTTGTTTATAAAATAAATTGGCTATTTCTGTTCCTATTGCACCCACAACCATAACACATAGACTAACTAGTGCAGATGCGGTGCCTTTGCTTACCGGCGTTACAAAAAGACAGTATCTATTTAGAGGTGCATTAATCACACTCAGCGCAAAGAAGTAAATAATTATTCCAGGCAGCAAATAATAATAGGCATTCCCATAAAGAAAAGGAAGCAAAGAAGTTAAAACTGCCCCAAAAATCATGATAAAACAGCCTAAAAAAACTATTTGTTCAATTTTGTATTTGTAGGTTAATTTGTGTAAAAACCAATTGCCTAGAATGGTTGCACCAAATACAGGAAGTTGCCAAAGCCCATATTGAATTACTGTAAGTTTCGCCTCAACAATCAAAATGATCGGCGCTAATGCAATCCAGGCAATACAGGGAATACCCACTGTCCCGGCAGCTAAAGTACCAAAGCAAAACCTTTTATTGGTAAAGAGATCTTTATAGTTTTTAAATACTTTATGGGCTGAGAATTTGGTTTTAGGAATTAGTTCTCCATTCTTCTTTATTTGTCCTATAGGTTCTGGCATGTATCGCCACAATCCCCATAATGTAGCAAGAGCTCCAAACGCAATGGTCACAAAGATGTAACGCCATGAAGTATAATGAATGACTATGGCTCCGATGAGAGGACCTAATAATGGGGCAAGAATCGCAATATTTGCCATAATCGCTATTAAGCGAATCGCATCCATCTCTTCAAAAATCTCTTGGATTGTTGCATAGCCGATTACCCCAATAAAGCATAAGCCCATACCTTGAAGAAAGCGTGCAATCAAAAACTGGCTCATTGAATTAGAGCAGGCAATAAATAAAGTAAAAATAAAGAATAGGAATGCACCAAGCAGCATCATAGGCCTGCGCCCATAACTATCCGATATGGGCCCTAAAAAGATTTGCAGGCTTGCCCCTCCAAGAATATAAACACTCAAAGAGGTCGCTACAACAGATTCAGGCGCGTTAAAAGAATGAACAACATGAATCATGCCGGGCATAATCATGTCGTTGGCAATATAAGTTAAGAACTCATACATGACAAAAAAGCAGGTAAATATAAGTGCTTGTTTTTTTGATATAGGAATAAGGGGTTCAGCCATAACAAGACCCTTGTTGATTAATTTTTTCTTTAAGTGTACTACTCTGTAATTCTATGACTAATTTTTATATACTCTGTTGATGTTCAATTTTGCGAAACAATCTTATGAAATGGTATTTTTTTGGCGAAGACAGCGGCAAACCCAGAATTAATGAACATTTAATGATCTACATCCTTAGTCTACTTGATCCCGCTTCGCAGTTCAAGGCATCCCTTGTTAATCATCAATGGAACGAACTCGTAAAATTAGCCCAAAAATATATAAATTTATTGCCAACGATTCATCGCATTCCACTGCTTTCTAAGGTAGGCCTTGATGTATTAAGACTAAAATTAATGTCGGGAGGAATGACAAATACTGTATACCGAGTCCAATTGGGGCCCAATATAGCCAAATCGCTCATAAAATCTCCTGTTGTCAGTCCAGAGTTTATTGAGCGTAGCAAACCCCAACGGTGGGTATTACGAATCCCTGGAGAAGTATCATTATTTTCCGCATCACGTAAACACGAATTAGAAAATGCACGTAAGGCATCGCTTTTAGGTCTTAATGTGCCTATAGGACATTTTGCTCCAGATGGATTGCTATTAACTAAGTTTATAGAAAATGCTCAAGTTTTAGATGAAAAAACATTACAACGTGTTGACATATTGCAAACTCTAGCCGGTATGGCAAAAAAGTTACATACCTCGGAACGCTTTGATAATGATACTGCTGTTTTTGAACGTAATGAAGGATTAGTGGAGCGCTTGAAAATAAAAAATTTTGTTTTCCCCAAGGAAATGGATTTTGTAGTGAAACAGATGTTGTATTTGAAGAATTTGTTCTCTTCTTATGAAATTGAAATGAGTCCATGCCATAATGATTCAACACCATTGAACTACTTGATGTCGCTTTTGGGATTAAAGAAACAGGAGGTTTTTTATCAAATTGATTGGGAATATTCAAGCAATAACGACTTTATGTGGGATCTTGTTTATTTTGCAAGAGAAGCAAAACTCAGCAAAGAACAAGAGTTAATTTATTTAACTGCGTATTTTGGGAAAGAAAAGCTTACAGATTCAATCTTGGCATGGTTCAACGCGTATAAACCGGTTGTGGAGTGGTGGATAACTCTTTGGTCATGGACCCAATTGGCAAATGACGCCAAATCTGTGGGGAAGAATGAATATGAAAATTTGGGGAAAGAGCGTTTCGCAAAAACTTTGGATCTTTTACAAAGCGAAGAGTATAAGAATGCCCTTGCAGTTATTGAGGCAGATCGATTAGAGTCATCTTTTACTGGTCATCGATCTTTTACAATCTAAAATTGCGGCGTGGATGAATCATCTAAATCTATATACATCGTTGAAAGATCAGCTCGGCTTTACTCCGATATCCCGCCCCCACGGCTTGTTCGCGGAAACCACTGGCCCCAGCAGACAAGCCGCAGGGTGAGAGATGAGAATTTGTTTTATGCCATATGGTTTAAAAATTCTTGTAAATGTATTTTCTCTTGCTCGGAGCTTAAATATGTTTTGAGTAACTCCAATGCACGATGATATTCATCATATTGAAGTATGCCTCGCATCAGCTCAAATCGTAGAAAAACACAATAGGTATTGAGCACATCTGTCTCGCAATAATCGCGAATACTTTTTATTTGGCCTAATAAATAGTGTTCCCATACTTTAGAGCCACTCATACCCATTTTTCCAGGGAATCCAAGCATACTTGATATCTCGTCCAAGGGAGCAAAAGCTTTATTTTGATATCCTGCAATAACATCCATAAGATCAAGATGTCGATAATGGAATCGACTTAAGTAATTGTTCCAACGGAAATTTTGTTGATTTTCACCGTTTTCCCAATAAGTAGGTGCTGTAATCCCATGGAATAAGGAGCGATAGTGTAAAACCGGCAAATCGAAGCCACTGCCATTCCAACTGACTAAAGTTGGGGTATGTTTGTCAATTCCAGCAAAAAAACGAGTTATTAGTTCTTTTTCATCAGAGGACTCATCACCTAAAGACCAAACTTTTATTTGAGATCCGTGGCTCATAACTAAAGAAATAGCACAAATTTTTTGCAAATAATGAGGTAAAAAATCATGACCAACTTTGGCTCGACGTAAAGCAAACATCGCCTCTGCAGTATCCTTATCAGACAATCCATGCAGATCATATAAATTACGTCCAGTTTCAATATCAGGGATTGTCTCTATATCGAATACAAGAATAGTCATTGGCTTAACTTAATTTATCATGAATGAATCTATATCTTAACACGGGGTAATTCAGGGAAATAGTAATTTATTTTTTAAAATAACAACTTATTTTGAGTTCATCATTCGTGGATTGTAGTGCTTAAATTTGTTAAAATGATGTTTTTATTGTTTGGCTGCTCATGGACGCTCTATTACAAAATTTTAAGAAGTTGCGAATAGCCTTTTTGTTGTTTGCTTTGTTTCTTACTGCTTGTGTTAGCCATCCTCCTGCGGATGTCAATAACCTTTGCAATATATTTAGACAATATCCTAAATGGTATAAAGAGGCCAAGGATGTTGAACGCCGATGGAGGGTTCCAATTCCAGTGCAAATGGCTATTATCCATCAGGAATCAAAATTTAATGCCCGAGCACGACCTGCACGTAAAAAACTCTTCTGTCTTATTCCCTGGAAAAGACCTTCTTCAGCTTATGGATATACCCAAGCATTAGACGGTACCTGGAATCATTACAAACAAAATTGTGGAGGATGGTTTGCTTCACGCGGTGATTTTAGTGATGGTGTGGATTTCATTGGCTGGTATGCAAATGAAGCTTATAAAAAGGCAAGAATTCCGCGTACAGACGCTTATTCACTTTATTTAGCCTACCATGAAGGTATAGGTGGTTATCAGCGTAAAACCTATTTGAGAAAATCATGGTTAATCCCTGTTGCTCGCAAAGTAAAAGTGCGTTCACAACTTTATGCAGCGCAACTTAATTCGTGTAAAAAGAGGTTTGAATCACGATCCTGGTTTTAGGGGGTCAACAAGGTGGTAGCCTGGACGTGGCGAGGCGGAAACTAGGTTATATTTGAATTTATATGGTTTAATAAGTAATAATATATTCAGTAATATAGATTACTAAGGAGTTTTTTTAATGCGATTAATGCTTTTGGGTGGGCCGGGTGCAGGAAAAGGAACCCAGGCTTTGCGTTTGATAGAACGTTATCAAATTCCGCAAATCTCCACAGGTGATATGCTGCGTGCGGCTATTGCACAAGGAACTCCCTTGGGACTAAGTGCTAAAAAGATTATGGAGACAGGCGGTCTGGTACCCGATGACATTATTATTGGTTTAGTTAAAGAACGATTAAAAAAGAGTGACTGCGCCAATGGTTTTCTATTTGATGGCTTCCCTAGAACAATTGTACAGGCAAATGCTCTGAAGCAGGAAGAAATCTATTTAGATCATGTCATTGAAATTGATGTCGATGATGAGGAAATCATTAAACGAATCAGTGGGCGACGTATTCATCAACCTTCTGGTCGTGTTTACCATATTCATAACCATCCTCCAAAGCGCGAGGGAGTAGATGATATTACCGGTGAAGCTTTAATCCAACGCGAAGACGATAAAGAAGAAACTGTAAGAAAACGTTTAGAAGTTTATCGCAGTCAAACAGCACCTTTAGTCAATTACTATAAATCATGGGCTGAGAGTGGTACTCATGGTGCTCCTGAGTTTCATAGTATTAGCGGTACGGGTGATGTAGATGAGGTCTTTCAAAAAATTGTCAGCTCGATCGAAGCTAAGGAAGAAATATGGCCAGCCTCAATATAACTAATGCTGAATTCCAATCTTTAATTGATAAAAATGAAATTGTGTTTATTGATTTTTGGGCTGACTGGTGTGCTCCATGTAAGCAATTTTCTAAGGTTTATGAGCAAGTTGCTGAACAGTTTCCTAATATAAAATTTGCAAAAGTAAACATTGAAGCAGAGCAACAATTATCTGACTTTTTTGAAATACGCTCAATTCCTCATCTGATGGTTTTCAAAGAAGGGATTGTAATTTATTCAAATGCTGGCAGTATGCCAGCCTCTACGCTCAAGGAGTTGGTTGAGCAAGCAGTGGCAGTTGATGTCAGTGCAATAAAAGCGGAGCTTGAAGAAAAGGATGAGAAATAACTTGCGATAAGTATTTTGTAAGTTCTTTCTTTCCTGCTTCATCAATGATGATATCGAGCTTGGTTCGTCGCTTGAGTATATCATCACAGCTTTGCGCCCATTCTTCTAAAATCAAATAATCTACTTCAACTTGATAAAGGTAGGTACAGTACTTTTTCCCTAAGGATTCTCTACTATTACAAGGAGCAAGAAATAGTTCCATACGACTTCCATAAGTATATAAATAGCGCTGCAATAGGTCTTTATCCATCCATTTGTATTTCTCCTTAGCATATTGCGTATATTGCTCAAAATTCATTCCTTCAAAAACAGCCCCCGGCAAGGGAGTTGAGGCTGTCATCGAGGGGCCCATTTGTGGGAATGTTTGCAGCAGCTGATTAATGACATCTTCTGCCAATTGGCGGTAAGTGGTTATTTTACCACCATAAATTGTAACAATAGGCGTCGGTTTAAAATGTATTTTGTAGGAATAGTCACGACTTAAAGCGCTTGCTTCCTTGTTTTCATCGGCAAGTAAAGACCTAATGCCACTCCAAGTATAGATAATATCTTTTTCGGATATTTTGCATTCAAAATATAAATTAACTAATTTAATTAAATACTGAATTTCTTCATTACTAATACTTGCATTTCCTGGATTATCATCAGTTAACGGAATATCGGTTGTACCTATCATACTAAATCCGTGATAAGGAATAACGAAGATGATACGCTTGTCCTGATGTTGTAATAAATATGCGTGATTACCCTCATAAATTTGCGGGACAATAATATGGCTCCCCTTAATTAAACTAATTTTTTGTCGGTCTGGAGTTTGAGTAAGTTGTTCGACTGATTTAACCCATGGTCCCGCTGCGTTTACCACTGATTTGGCATAGAGTATATAGTTTGAGCCTGTTTTAGGTTGTACTGTTAATTGCCATAAATTATTTACAATTTCAGCATGAATTACTGTAGAGTACGTTCGTATGCTGGCTCCATGATTTTTCGCCTGAATTGCATTAGCAATGGTTAGGCGAGCGTCATCAGTGACAGCGTCATAGAAGAGGAATCCCATATTCAGTTTATTGATTAGGGCAGAAAAATATTCCTTTTTACTTTTTTTATAAATTACTTTGCATTTAGGCAAGCGATTTTTACTGTTTAAATGATCATAAATAAATAAACCTAAACGCAAAAACCAAGCGGAACGCATGTGTTTTTCATAGGGGAGAACCATGGCTTGAGGATGGACTAAATGCGGCGCTAGGTCTAAGAGTCTTTGTCTTTCGGTTATTGCTTTTTTAACCATTCCAAATTCATAATTTTCTAAATATCTTAACCCGCCATGAATGAGCTTTGTACTGCTTGAGGATGTTTTAGAGGCTAAATCATCTTGCTCCAGGAGCACTACAGACAATCCTCTTAATGCCGCATCCGCAGCACAACCACAGCCATTGATGCCGCCACCAATAATTGCAACATCAAAAACCGAATTCATATTTTGGTCTCCACAAAAAAAGTATACACTTACAATATACACATGGGATAAGGAACTCTGCAACAATGAATTATTTACTTGCGCTAGATCAAGGAACGAGCAGCACACGTGCCATGATATACACTGTTCATGGAGAATTAGTTGCCTCCAGTCAATATCCGCTCATGCAGTATTATCCTCAAGCAGGTTGGGTCGAACATGATCCGGAAGAAATATGGCAAAAAACTTTAACTGCAATGCGGGATGTGGTATCTCAAGTTACTGTAGATCACATAGTATCTTGTGGCTTAACAAATCAAAGAGAAACTACGGTAATCTGGAATAAAAAAACTGGTTTATGTCTTGCCCCAGCTATTGTATGGCAGGATCGTAGAACCGCTGAATATTGCCAGACTTTGGTAGCTGATGCATCCATGATTCAAGAGAAAACTGGTTTAATTCCCGATCCTTATTTTTCCGCAACTAAATTAAAATGGCTTTTAGAAAATAATCCTGAAGCAAAAATATTGGCAGATAAGGGTGACTTAGCTTTTGGTACCATTGATAGTTTCCTGATTTGGCGTTTAACCACAGAACATTTGCATTTGACTGATGTGACCAACGCGTCAAGAACGATGCTATTTAATATTAACGAAGAACAATGGGATTTAGATTTACTTAATTATTTTAAGATCCCTGAATCCGTTTTACCTAAAGTTTGTGCCAGTGACAGCCATTTTGGAATAATTGATAAACAGTGGCTTGGTATTGAACTACCAATTACAGGAGTTGCTGGTGATCAACAAGCTGCATTAGTTGGTCAATGTTGCTTCAAAATGGGAATGGTAAAAGCAACTTTTGGTACAGGGGCATTTTTATTACTCAATACGGGAGGTAAACCCGTATTATCACAACATAAACTTTTAACAACTATTGCTTACAAGATTCAGGGACAAACAACTTATGGACTGGAAGGAAGCATTTATCATGCTGGTACAGCTGTAAAATGGTTAAGAGACTCCATGAAACTGATTGACAATGATGATGAAACTGAGACACTGGCGAATTCATTAAGTGGAAATGAGGGGGTTTATCTCGTTTCCGCATTTACAGGTTTAGGTGCTCCTCACTGGCTATCAGCGCCTGGAGCATCCATAGTTGGTTTAAGTTTATCGAGCAATAGGGCGCATTTTGCCAGAGCTGCATTAGAAGGGGTTTGCTATCAAACTCGAGAAGTATGCCTTTGTATGCGAGAAGATAGTCAATTGGACCTATCACTATTACGCGTTGATGGTGGAATGTCTGTCAACGGATGGTTTTTACAATTTTTAGCTGATCAATGTCAATTAGAGGTCCAAAAACCCAAAAATATTGAAACAACAGCCCAGGGGGCAGCAATATTAGCGGCTTTGGGGTGTGGCGTTTTTAACTCTTTGGATGAACTGCATGCACGTTGGGATGTAGAGCAAGCGTTTATACCTCAAAGATCTTTAGAACAAGTGGAACTGGATTATCGTGGTTGGAGACAGGCTTTACAAAAAATAAAAGAATAAAGTTTATTCAGATTGGGTGAAAATAATTCTCAAAATACTCACATAGACATATATACGGCGTTTTTGTGAATCATTTTCACCCAACTTGGACTCAAATCAGACTTTTTCCAAAGTTTCTACACTGATTTTAGGGAACATCTCTGGTTTTTTCACCAGTATAAAGCTGACGAGGTCTACCAATTCTTGATTTGGTGGCAACCATCTCCATCCAATGACTCATCCAGCCAACAGTACGGGCTAGAGCAAAAACTACCGTAAACATATTGGTTGGAATTCCTATAGCACTTAAAGTCAGACCCGAATAAAAATCAACATTGGGATAAAGTTTTTTCTCAATAAAATAATCATCTTCAAGGGCAATGCGTTCAAGTTCCATAGCGAGTTTGAATAATGGAGCATCTTTTGCTCCCACAGCTTCCAAAACATCATAGCAGGTTTGGCGCATTACTTTTGCTCTAGGGTCATAGCTTTTATAAACACGATGGCCAAATCCCATTAATCGGAATGGATCATCTTTGTCTTTTGCTCGTTTGATGTAATGTTGAATGCGATCAACACTGCCAATTTCTTTAAGCATATTGAGACATGCTTCATTTGCCCCACCATGCGCAGGTCCCCACAATGCACCGATCCCTGCAGAGATGCATGCAAAAGGATTAGCACCAGTTGATCCAGCAAGGCGAACAGTAGAAGTTGAAGCATTTTGCTCATGATCCGCATGCAATATGAAAATCGTATCCATAGCACGTACTAGAACTGGATCTGGGGTGGATTCCTCTGTAGGAACGCTGAACATCATATGCAAGAAATTTTCGGCGTATGACATTTTATTTTGCGGATATATATAAGGTAATCCTATTGAGTATTTATAACTCATTGCTGCAAAAGTGGGCATTTTAGCAACCATACGAATTGCAGAAATAAAGCGATCTTCAGCATTATTTAAATCCATGGTGTCATGATAAAATGCAGATAGAGCACCAACCATACCGACCATAATTGCCATTGGATGAGCATCACGACGGAAACCGTTTAAGAACTGATACATTTGCTGATGTACCATAGTGTGGTTGTTAATTAAATTAACAAATTTCTTTTTCTCTTCAGCATTGGGCAATTCCCCATTGAGTAAAAGATAACTTACATCAAGAAAATCCTTTTTCTCAGCCAATTGCTCAATAGGATAACCACGGTAAAGTAATATGCCTTTATCACCATCGATATAGGTGATTTTGGATTCACAGGAGGCAGTCGATAAAAAACCCTGATCAAAGGTAAAGACGCCACGCGCACCCAGTTGCGTGATATCAATTACATCATTCCCTAATGTAGGTGTGTATACTGGTAATTGAAGCGGCTCTTGGCCTTCTAGGCTAAGTTTAGCTGTTTTTTTTGTCATTGCTTCTCCTGATAAAGGATTCATTTGAATTGTGCGTGGCACTATATACAAAATGAGCACTTACAGTCAATTTTATTATGGTTTAGAATTTCTAAGAATAACAGTAAAATATAATAAATTTCTCGCGTCAAGAAAGGGCGAAGACCTCACTTGCATTTTATCGTTTATCCTGACATTGTGCCATTTTCCAAGTCTACATTTTAGTTGAGATGATTTAATTAAATCCCTCTGTGTGGTATCCTTTATTATTAAAAAATTACCGTCAAGGATACCTCCAAACTATGGTTTATCTAGCTAAAGAAGTCTTGCCAGTTAATATTGAAGATGAGTTAAAGCAATCTTACTTAGATTATGCGATGAGTGTCATTGTAGGCAGGGCTTTGCCTGATGTTCGTGATGGATTGAAACCGGTTCATCGACGCGTGCTCTATGCGATGAGTGAATTAGGCAATGATTGGAATAAACCCTATAAAAAATCTGCGCGTGTGGTAGGGGATGTAATCGGTAAATATCATCCGCATGGTGACACAGCAGTTTACGACACTATAGTTCGCATGGCACAGCCTTTTTCGATGCGCTATCTTTTGGTAGACGGACAGGGTAACTTCGGTTCTGTAGATGGTGATGCTCCTGCTGCGATGCGATATACCGAAGTAAGAATGTCGAAGGTGGCCCATGCTTTATTGGCGGATCTTGATAAAGAAACTGTTGATTTTAGCCCTAACTACGACGAAACAGAATTCGCTCCTGTAGTTTTGCCATCACGTATACCTAATTTATTAGTTAATGGTTCTTCAGGTATCGCTGTAGGTATGGCCACTAATATCCCACCGCATAACCTTACTGAAGTCATCAATGCGTGCATTGCTCTGGTTGATGATCCTGAATTAAGTCTCGATGACATTATGGAAATTATTCCTGGTCCAGATTTTCCCACAGCGTCCATTATTAATGGCCGAGCCGGAATTATTCAAGGCTATCGTACGGGAAAAGGACGTGTCATCATTCGAGCGCGAACAGAAATTGAAACAGATGAAGATTCAGGGCGACAAGCCATTATTATCACGGAGCTTCCTTACCAGGTGAACAAGGCCCGTTTGGTTGAGCGTATTGCTGAGTTGGTGCGAGATAAAAAGATTGAAGGTATTTCTGGACTTAGGGATGAGTCTGATAAACAGGGTATGCGTGTCGTTATCGAACTAAAACGTAATGAAGTGGCTGAGGTTATTTTAAATAATTTGTATGCTCATACTCAAATGCAAAATGTATTTGGAATCAATATGGTTGCCTTAGTTGATGGCCAGCCCCGCACATTAAATTTAAAACAAATTCTTGAATATTTTATTAAGCATAGACGTGAAGTTGTAACCAGAAGAACTTTATTTGAACTGAAAAAAGCCCGTGCTCGCGCTCATTTATTAGAAGGGTTGGGAATTGCTTTAGCTAATATTGATGAAATGATTGCTTTAATTAAAAAATCACCAACACCTCAGGATGCTAAAGAAGCATTGCTTGCCAAATTGTGGCAACCTGGAATGGTTAAGGCGATGCTTGAAAAAGCAGGCTCCAACGCATCTCGACCTGATGATTTGGCCCCTGAATTCGGTTTAAGTGTTGATGGATATAAATTATCAGAAGCTCAGGCTCAGGCCATTCTTGAGTTAAGACTTCATCGCTTAACTGCCTTGGAGCAGGATAAAATTTTAGGTGAGTTTGAAGAATTATTAAAATTGATTCGCGAACTGTTGGAAATATTAGCTTCTCCAGAGCGACTCATGCAAGTGATTCGTGATGAGCTCATTGAAATAAAAACCCAATTTGGTGATGAACGTCGAACTGAAATCACAGCATCGCAAGAAGATTTGACAATGGAAGACCTCATAACTGAAGAAAACGTGGTGGTCACTCTATCGCATCAAGGGTATGTAAAATACCAACCGCTTACCGCATATCAAGCGCAACGTCGAGGCGGCAAGGGTAAATCCGCAACAAATGTTAAAGATGAGGACTTTGTTTCACGTTTGGTTATTGCAAGCACGCATGACACCTTACTTTGCTTCTCTAACCATGGAAAGCTTTATTGGTTGAAGGCTTATGAACTTCCCCTAGCCAGTCGAATTTCTCGTGGCCGTCCGATTATTAACATATTACCACTCGCTGAAGGTGAGGAAATTAATGCCATGTTGCCCGTTAGGGAATATCAAGAGGGCTATTATGTGTTTATGGCCACGAAAAAGGGAACAGTTAAGAAAGTGCCTTTAAATGCGTTTAGCAGACCTAGATCTAATGGAATTATTGCTGTTGACTTGGATGAAGATGACAGTTTAGTTGGGGTTGATATCACTGATGGCAGCAAGGATATCATGCTATTTACTGATGCTGGTAAGGTAGTTCGCTTTGATGAAAGCAAAGTGCGGCCTATGGGACGTACTGCTCGCGGGGTCCGAGGTATTCGCATCGAAGAGGGACAAGCAGTGATCTCCTTGATAGTAGCCCATTCTGATGGAACCATATTGACTGCAACAGAAAATGGATACGGTAAACGTACTTCAATCGAAGAATATCGGGTTTCTGGGCGTGGCGGACAAGGTGTAATATCCATTCAGGTAACCGAACGTAATGGGAAAGTTGTTCGCTCAGTACAAGTTACTGATAGTGACGAGGCTATGTTAATAACTGATAAAGGTACATTGGTACGCTTTAAGATCAATGAATTATCTGTAATCGGTCGAAATACACAGGGTGTTCGTTTAATCAATGTAAGCCCAGGTGAAAAAGTAGTCGGTATGCAAAAGATTGAAGATTTAGGTGAGGACTCCATTGAGTCCAACAATGAAACAGATACTGAAATTGAAATTGAAGAAAGCAGCGATGACAACTCGAGTTTATAATTTTGGGGCAGGCCCTTCCATGCTTCCTGAGGCTGTTCTTAAGGAAGCTCAGGAAGAGTTTCTTGATTGGCAAAATCTCGGTGTTTCTATTCTAGAGGTGGGACATCGTAGTCCGGAATTTTCGGCTCTATTAAATCATGCAGAACAGTCCTTAAGAGATTTGCTTTTTATACCTCAAAATTATCATGTTTTATTTTTGGGAGGAGCAGCCCGTACCCAATTTGCCATGATTCCAATGAATCTTTTAAATCCGGAAGAACAGGCAGGGTATCTGGTCACAGGGGTATGGTCACATATGGCTTTCTCTGAAGCAGAGCACTTGAAAAGAGCATATTGTATAGCCAGTGATGAAGAAAATGGTTATAAAACGATTCCTGAACCGAAAAACTGGAAAATAAAAGAAAATACATCTTACATTTACTATACGCCAAATGAAACTGTAAATGGGGTTCGCTTTCCTTATGTTCCTAACTCTAAGGGAATTACATTAATCGCTGATATGACGTCAGCCCTGCTTAGCGAGCCAGTAGATATCAAAAATTTTGGCTTAATTTTCGCTGGAGCACAGAAAAATATTGCTAATGCTGGATTAACCATCGTAATTATTAGAGATGATTTATTAGAAAGAATGCCTATTCCCCCTGTGCCAACGATGCTAAGTTATAAAATTCAAGCAGAGCATCACTCGCTTTATGCTACTTCGCCAGTTTTTAATTGCTATTTGGCTGATAAAATTTTTGATTGGATGAAAGCGCAGGGAGGGGTTGAAGAAATATACCGCTTAAACTGTGAAAAAGCTGCCAAATTATATCAATATTTGGACAATACAGATTTTTATACTACACATGTAAATCCTGAAGTACGCTCTATAGTTAATGTTTGTTTTTCACTCAAAAATGATAAATTAGAGAATGAATTCCTTCGATTGGCTCAACTCAGAGGTTTATATGCTTTAAAAGGACATCGATTAGTAGGTGGAATTCGCGCCAGTCTCTATAATGCAATGCCTATGGCTGGTGTTGATGCACTTATTGAATTCATGTCTGAATTTGCAAAGGAATATAGTCGGTGAGAATACATAATTTTATAAGTAAACCTGTTCATTCAATAAAAGGTGAGATCACTGTGCCTGGTGATAAGTCAATTTCTCATCGTTCCATTATTTTTGGTTCTATAGCTAAAGGAACAACAATTATCAATGGATTTCTCGATGGCGATGATTGCATTGCGACCCTAAAAGCGTTCCAGGCAATGGGAGTTACAATAGAGGGACCTGATGAACAGCAAGTGGTAATTTACGGTGTTGGTAAGCATGGATTAAAAAAGCCAGAAAAGATGATAGATTGCGGAAATTCCGGAACCAGCATGCGTTTATTAGCAGGATTATTGGCTGCGCAATCGTTTGATAGTCAATTAACCGGGGATGAGAGTTTATTGAAGAGACCCATGCTACGGGTTAGTAAGCCACTAACACAAATGGGTGCTGATATCACTACAGTAGACGGTAAGCCTCCGATTACAATTAAAGGCGGAAAAAAACTTACAGGGATCCATTATGTAATGCCTGAAGCGAGTGCTCAGGTAAAGTCCTGTATTTTATTAGCAGGGCTTTATGCTGAGGGTGAAACGCGAATTACAGAAATAGGTATAAGCCGTGATCATACAGAGTTAATGCTTAAAAACTTTTCTTATCCAGTACATCGTTCGAATAATACATTAATTATTAATTCAGCGTATGAATGTCTAGGCACAGACGTATATGTTCCTGGAGATATTTCGTCTGCGGCATTTTTCATTGTTGCAGCTTCTATCATCCCTGGTTCCGATATTCTCATTCGTAATGTAGGTCTTAACCCAACACGCACAGGGATAATTCATATTTTGTTAGAAATGGGAGCTAATATTACTCTTTTAGAGCAGCGACAGTTAGGTGAGGAGATGGTCGCCGATTTACGAATTAAACATGCACCATTAAAGGGAATTAATATTGAAGCAAACATGGTGCCACTTGCAATTGATGAGTTTCCTGTTATTTTTATAGCCGCTGCGTGTGCCCAAGGACAAACTTCGCTGCGTGGTGCAAGCGAGTTGCGTTTTAAAGAAAGTGATCGCATTGCTGCCATGGTTGATGGTCTAAAAAAATTAGGTATTCATGCGCAAGCATTGGATGATGGAATAATAATTGAAGGAGGAACGTTACATGGAGGTACTGTTGAGAGCAGAGGCGATCATCGTATTGCCATGTCTTTTGCAATCGCTGGGGCTGTAGCTAGTGATCCTGTTACTATAAAAAATTGTGTCAATGTAGCTACCTCGTTTCCTTTGTTTGTAGAAACTGCAAAGGAACTTCAATTACAAATAGAGGAAACTGTTGATAATGTACAATGACACTGTGCCTGTAATAACCCTAGACGGACCGAGCGGAACTGGTAAAGGAACGCTCTGCCAATTAATTGCAAAACATCTTAAATGGAATATGCTTGATAGCGGTGCAATTTACCGTGTTCTTGCGTACGCAGTCAGGAAAAACAAAATCGATTTTAACGAAGTGCATGCATTAACTGTACTCGCGCGCTCTCTAAATTTACATTTTGCATCCTCGGATGATAATGGAGCAAAAGTAATTTTGGATGATGAAGATATTAGTGCAGAAATTCGAAGCGAACAATGTGGTCAGGATGCGTCTCAGATTGCTGCTATCCAGGAAGTAAGACAAGCTTTACTCGATCGCCAACGTAATTTTGCCCAACCTCCGGGTTTAGTTACAGATGGTCGAGATATGGGTACGGTGGTCTTTCCTAAGGCAATTTTAAAAGTTTTTTTATATGCAAGTGAAGAGGAAAGAGCAAATAGACGTTATTTACAGTTGAAAGAAAAAGGAATTAATGTTAGCCTCGCGCAGGTTGTAGAAGAATTGGCTAAACGTGATGTAAGGGATACTGCTCGTACGCATGCGCCATTAAAGCCTGCAGAAGATGCAGTGCAAATTGATACAACCAGATTATCCATTGTACAAGTGTTTAATATTGTATTAAAATTAATTAATGAACGTTTGTTTAATGCTTAATGGTTTGTTGGGGGAAAGATGAGTGGAACTCATTCTTTCATTTTTTTACTAAAGAGTTTATTAACATGTCTGAAAGTTTCAAAGAATTGTTTGAGCAAAGTATTGCCGGTGCTCAATTTTATCCAGGTGCCATTATTAATGCCAAGGTTATCGGTATCGATAATGATTATGTCATTTTAAATGCCGGTCTAAAATCCGAAGGTATTGTACCTAAAGAAGAATTTTATGATAAAGATGGTGCGTTGGAAGTTAACCTAGGCGATACCGTTGAAGTTGCTTTAGATTCTGTAGAGGATGGCTACGGTGAAACGCTCCTTTCGAGAGAAAAAGCGAAACGTCAGGAAGCTTGGCGTAAATTATCTAAATCACATGAAAACAATGAAACAGTTACCGGTCTTATTTCTGGAAAGGTCAAAGGCGGATTTACTGTTGAAATTGGTACTATACGCGCATTCTTACCTGGTTCATTAGTTGACGTCAGACCTGTAAGAGATCCTTCTTATCTGGAAGGCAAAGAGCTTGAATTCAAAGTAATTAAAATGGATTTAAAGCGCAATAACATTGTTGTATCACGCCGTGCAGTCGTTGAAGAAGAAAGCAGCGCTGACAGACAGGCATTGCTCGAGTCCCTGCATGAAGGTCAAGAACTCCATGGTATTGTTAAAAATCTTACCGATTATGGTGCATTTATTGACTTGGGTGGCATAGATGGCTTATTGCATATAACTGATATTTCATGGAAACGTGTAAAACATCCAAGCGAAGTATTATCCGTTGGCCAAGATGTAAAAGTGAAAGTATTAAGTTTTGATAGCGAAAGAAATCGTGTTTCTTTAGGTATGAAACAATTAGGTAACGATCCTTGGGTTGATCTAGTAGAGCGTTATCCTATAGGCAAAAAATTACAAGGCAAAGTAACGAACATTACAGATTATGGTTGCTTTGTTGAAATAGAAGAGGGCGTAGAAGGCTTAGTTCACATGTCAGAAATGGATTGGACCAATAAAAACGTACATCCAAGTAAAGTAGTATCTCTAGGGGATGTGGTTGATGTGATGGTTCTTGAAATTGACGAAGAAAGACGCCGTATTTCTTTGGGAATGAAGCAATGCGTTGGTAACCCATGGCAACAATTTGCTGCAAGCCACTCTAAAGGTCAAAAAGTAAGCGGTAAGATTCGTTCAATTACCGATTTTGGAATATTTATCGGCTTGGATGGAGATATTGATGGCTTAGTTCATTTGTCTGATATTTCCTGGACTGTTCCTGGTGAAGAGGCTGTAAAACAGTTCAAGAAAGGTCAAGAGATGGAAGCTGTTATTCTTGCTATAGATCCTGAGCGTGAGCGCATTTCTTTGGGTATTAAACAGCTTGAAGGTGATAATTTTGCAAGTTTTGTTGATGAGTACACCAAAGGCGCTATCGTAAAAGGTACTGTTGTGGCCGTAGATCCTAAAACCGTTACTGTAGCATTGGCAGATGACATTACTGGCACTATTCGTGTGAGTGAACTATCAGATGAACGTGTTGATGATGCTACTACTCTTGTCAAAGAAGGCGACGAGATTGAAGCAAAAATTATGAACGTTGATCGTAAAAATCGCTCAATTACTCTTTCAGTAAAAGCGAAAGATGCTCAAGATGAAGCAGATGCGATTAAGAAATATTCCAGAACGGAAGGTGCTTCAACAACCTTAGGTGATTTGCTGAAAGAAAAAATGGCAAGCAAAGAGAGTGATTAATCTCTTTATTGCCAATTAGTTAAGAAAGCGTAGATCCTTCTACGCTTTTTTTTGTTTGCATATTTTAATAGCCTGAGTGACGCGAAGTATAACTTAGGTTATTGTTATATGTGTCCTGGAAAAGCCCGGGACAGCTTCGCTCTACCTGGGTAACAAAAAAGGAAGAATTTATGCGCATATTAATGCTGGTTATTTATATATTTTTGATCATTATTGGCGTTAGTTTTGCAGCTTTAAATGCTACTTCGGTGGACGTTAATTTGTATTTTAAAGTAATATCAATGCCTATCTCTGTTCTTATGACAATTATGCTGGGCATCGGTATTTTAATCGGTTTTATACTTTTTATCTGGCGATATTGGCGTTTAAAAGCGGAATGTCACAAAATTAAAAATCAATTAAAATTAACAGAAAAAGAAATTAAAAACTTACGATCAATTCCATTGCAAGATCAGCATTAGTTTTTTTATTATTATAAACTTGACGTGCACAGAGGAGGGGTAATAATGATAGATTTATGGCCATTACTATTGCCTGCTGCTGCTTGGTCTGGTTGGTGGATGGCTAATCGTAGTAAACCCAAGGAAGATCCAACTTTTTATAATCGCTTATCCCGTGAGTATGTTGTCGGATTAAATTATCTCCTAAATGAACAACCAGATAAGGCTGTTGATATTTTTATTAAATTATTAGAAGTTGACAGCGATACTGTTGAAACCCATCTTGCGTTAGGGAGTTTATTCAGACGTCGTGGCGAAGTAGATAGAGCCATTCGGATACATCAGAATTTAATCGCAAGACCTCAGCTAAGCATTTTGCAAAGAAAAGAATCTTTAATGGCCCTAGGCCAGGATTATATGAGCGCTGGTTTATTTGATCGTGCAGAACGGATTTTTTTAGAGGTTGTAGAACTAGGAGGCTCTAAAGAAACGAGCAGTTTGCATGGCTTATTAGCGATTTATCAACAAGAAAAAGCGTGGGAAAAGGCTTTAGATGTAGTAAAAAAACTGGAGATTTCTACAGGGACAAGTTTTCATAATCAAGCGGCGCATTACTATTGTGAAATGGCCAATCAGGCATTAAAAACAAATGCAATTGATAAGGCGGCTTATTGTATTAAACAGGCAATATCCGTGGACAATCAATCAGTTCGAGCAAGTTTAATGAATGCAAGCCTTGAAATGAAAGAAGGGCGCTTCAAACAAGCAATCCGCTCATTAAAACGCATACCTCAACAAGATGCTGATTTTTTAACAGAAATTATCGAACCTTTAGTTATATGTCATAAAGAATTAAATACAATGGATGAATGTGTCAAGTATCTGGAAGAGACCTTGGAGAATAATCCCAGAGCTTCAGTAATTTTTGTGATCGCAGAATATTTGAGGCAACAAAAAAATATGGATGCAGCTATAGATTTCGTAGCTGATAATTTGAGTAAACATCCATCAATTCGGGGTTTAAATCAATTAATCTATTGGCATCTTGAATCTGCTCACGGAAAAGTGCGTGACAAGTTACAAATGCTTTATGATATAACAAGTAAATTTTTAGACAATAAGCCAGTCTATCGATGTATTCATTGTGGTTTTGGTGGAAAACATCTTCATTGGCATTGCCCCGGCTGTAAAAACTGGGGAAGAATGAAACCTGTCCATGGCTTGGAAGGATATTAACTAATTTTTAAGAGATTATGATGCAATTTATCGATTTAAAAAAACAATATTCAATAATAGAAAACGAAATTTTAACCGGTATTAAAAACGTTTTGAATCATGGTCAATACATTATGGGGCCTGAAATTACGCAACTTGAAAAGCAATTGGCTGATTTTATAGGGGTTAAACATGCCATTGTTAATTCAAGTGGTACTGATGCCTTATTAATGGCATTAATGGCTTTGGAAATTCAGCCTGGAGATGAGGTAATAACCACTCCTTTTAGTTTTTTTGCTACCACAGAAGTGATTAGTCTTTGTCAAGCCAAGCCTGTTTTTGTAGATATTGATCCACTTACTTATAATATGGATCCTAACCAGTTAGAAGCTGCCATTACCAGTAAAACCAAGGCAATAATGCCAGTTGGATTATATGGTCAATGTGCTGATCATGATGAAATTAATTCCATTGCCGCTCGCTATGGTATCCCTGTAATTGAAGATGCAGCACAAAGTTTTGGAGCAACTTATAAAGGTAAGTATTCTTGCGCTTTATCAACGATTGGATGCACCAGCTTTTTTCCCTCTAAACCTTTAGGTGGTTACGGGGATTCAGGAGCCTGTTTTACTAATGATGATGCGTTAGCTCAAAAACTTATTGAAATAAGAATCCATGGGCAAAATGCACGTTATTGCCATAATCGTATAGGGATAAATGGACGAATGGATACAATTCAAGCAGCTGTTTTAATTGAAAAGTTGAAACTTTTTCCAGATGAAATCATCATGCGTCAACGAGTTGCTAAGTCTTATGACCAAATGCTTTCCTCTTTAGTGAAAACACCGTTTGTTCATAGTTATAACACCAGTGTTTATGCACAATATACTATTGAGGTAAATAGTCGCGATGCGTTCCAAAAAGCGATGCAAGAATCCGGGATTCCAACAGCTGTTCATTATCCAGTACCATTACATCAGCAAATAGCAATGGCCTATTTAGGGTACAAGGTGGGTGATTTCCCACATGCAGAGCATGCCAGCAGCCGAGTGATTAGCTTACCCATGCATCCTTATCTGCAAGAAGCAGAACAAATGAGAATTGTCACTGCAGTAAAAAGTGCTCTAAAAGTTCATGAGGAAGAGGCCGTAGCATAAATGACGTCTAAATTAATTGTTGCATTGGATTTTGATAATGAGCACGACGCTTTAAATCTGGTTGAAAAACTTGATCCGAAAAGCTGTGGATTAAAAGTAGGCAGTGAGCTTTTTACGCTGCTTGGAACCAATTTTGTGAAACAACTGATCAAAAGACAATTTAATGTGTTTTTGGATTTAAAATTTCATGATATTCCTAATACAGTTGCAAAAGCGTGTAAAGCAGGAGCTGATCTAGGCGTTTGGATGATGAACGTTCACGCTTCAGGTGGCATGAGTATGATGCAGGCCGCAAGAAAAGCAATTGATTCTTATGGCGTGAATAGACCGATATTAATTGCAGTAACTGTTTTAACCAGTTTTAACCAAAATGAACTTACTGCTATTGGAGTGACTGCACCGGTAATAGACCAGGTGAAAAAATTGGCAATTTTGACCAAAGAATCAGGTTTGGACGGTGTAGTCAGTTCCGCTCAAGAAGTGAAAATAATAAAAAGTGCTTGTAACGACCAATTTATCACGGTTACTCCGGGTATTAGACTCGCGAGTAATTCAAATGATGATCAATCAAGAGTTATGAGTCCCAGACAAGCTATTGAAGAAGGCAGCGATTTTCTGGTAGTAGGGCGTCCAATCACTCAAGCGATTAACCCAGAACTCGTTGTAGATGAAATTTTAAGTAGTATACAGAATATTTAATTTCCTCATAAGTCAGCACTGAGTCTTCAAAAAATTAGAAAATATAGATGAGATGAATGCTGGCTTAACAGCCTGAAGCGAGTGGGTTGGGACGTTCGACCCAATAAATTCAACTCACATAACTCATTGCATTGATGATTTTAAAATCTCATTCTTACGTCCAATTTATCGACATCTCAACTTAATATAGTGAGCATATTTAAATTGTTGGGTCAAAATGACCCAACCTACTACGTCCCGCGGCTTGTCCGAATGATGCAGTAGGAAGTGCATTATTCATTGAATAATGGCTTATATATCAAAGTTTCCAATCAAAAGTCGAATAAAAGAGTCAAAGTCAATGAAGAGCTGGATTGTTTTGGCTCTATTTAATTTCTGATAAATTTGTGTTAATTATATTTGTGATGGTTAAAAATAATAAAACAAAGAGCATCGTCATCGTGTAATTGGAACAAGTGGCATGGAGGGAAGTAAGAATCGAGTGAAGTAAAGCAAGATCAATTGAGCAATATATCAACTGGGAGTGATTAAATTATTGCTGAATGTTAATGGATTATCATAACTTAAGGATAAGTCATGACACCACAACACGTAATAAGTCAGTTGCTTGCATCTGACGCACACCAATATCCTCAAAATCTGGAATTATTAAAAAAGATCATTATTACGGCCTATTTAGGACGCTTGCAAATTAATGGTTTACCACCTGATAATAAAATTGCTTTTGGCAACTATCTATTTGATAACGAACAAATAATGTTCGATTTTACCCGTGTAAGTGATGAAAAAAGAGCACTGTTTAAGCAATGGTTTTTGGATCCACATCAAAAAGATAAAACCAAGGCATTTTTAAGTGGCGTTACTGTAAACGAATATCGAGGTTTTACAGCCGAGGTCGCCTTAACCTGGTGGGGGAGAATAGTCAGTTGGTTTCAGGGGCTATATCAAGAACATTGGAGAATAACTGATTTAGATTTATCTCTTAAAAATATATCTCATTATCAATTGACTGGTATTCAAATGTGTCATGGTAATCATGGTACATTAATTGGTTTTAATCAGTTTCTAGTTCCGGGAATAGGAACAAAATATAATGATCCTAATGATTCACAGCAAGAGCCTTTAGGGAATACCAAACGAGTTTTTATTACTGATAAATTGGTCGATAAGCTCATTGCGCTTAATATAAAAAATATCAAATTTGAATCGGTATGCAAAAGTCCTCATCCACAATCTATAGAGGTATCTGATCCTCAGGAACGTCTGGATAAAATGCATGATTATCGAAAAATGCAGCGTTTTATGTCACTGAAACCATGGTATGTTCGAATTTGGAGTTGGTTTTTCCCTTGGATAAATGATGAAAAAGTCAAAAGTAAATCAATTAAAGAAAAACAAGTAGTATCGCTCTATGAATCAAAAAAAATTGAGATTTTCCGATTTTTAAAATCACATGAGATTCTGGTTAGGGAAAGAAAACCCAATATTGAAAATATAGTGTTTTGTGGTGGTGGTGCAAAAATTTTTGCACATGTTGGGGTCTGGAAAGCGTTAAATGAAGCCAAAATTTACCCTGATAAATTTGCTGGAAGTTCAGCAGGTGCGATTATGGCTTTATTGTGTTACCTGGGTTACTCTGCATCTGAAATTGAAGAACTATTCAAACATTTCAAGAATGAACATTTGGTTCATTTTGATATCAATATCAATGGATTTTCTGAAGCAGACTCATTAAAGACCGCCCTTGATTATGCAATTGCTTATAAATTGAACCAAATTGTTACCGAATATCAAATTCCGTACCCACAAGGGAAAATTACTTTTGCTACATTGGAAGCAATTCGTCAAAAATGTCCCGGTTGTGGAATTGGCAAAGAGTTAGTGGTTACAGCGACAAATAAACGTCAAGGTACAACTCGATATTTTTCCCTTTTACACTCACCAAATTTTGAAGTAAGTGAAGCAGTTAAAACATCTGCAAGCTTCCCAATAGTCTATAGATCAACGCTTATTGACGGGGAGGAACATAATGATGGTGGTATATTAAATAATTTTCCTACTGAGCCTTTTTCTGATGATCATTCAACCCTACTTGAATCAGAATATGGTAATAACTTAAAAGTGTTAGCAGTCAAGTTTGATGACGGGCCAGAACGAAAGGCCATAGATCGGGTCATGGATAGGGTTTATAGAGAGAATGTTGTATTAAATTGGATTTATAGATTGCTGACTGGGGTTAGTGATCCAGCGAGCGGCTGGGAGAAAGATCGCTTGAAATTGAGGAAATATGCCTGTCAATCCATCGTGATCAATGTCGACAATGTACCAAGCTCATCATTCACAGTAGGAGAAGAAACAAGAAAACAAATGATCGATGCAGGTTTTGAGGAGACAAATAATTATTTGAACATGCGTTATCGAAAAAATGATTCCGAAGAATATGAAAATGAAGAATTTATGTATACGACTTTTAGTTCTTTGGGTGAATTGCTCTCTTATTGTTGCTATCGAGGTGATAAACACTGGTTTGAAATAGTATATCGACTTATTGAGGAATCTACTGCACCTAATCGAACGGAGTTAATGCAACAAGCTGAAGAGCTGCGGAGCCTTTATTTCAGTACAACTGCTACCTCACAAAAAAGTCCTAAACAAGATGAGAGTCCTTTAACTTTTTTTGGCAATGAAATAATGTCAAATACTTCATCTTCATCCATCGGAAGTGATAATCATAAGATTTTACTTGCTGTTTACCCTGTATTTTTAAAATTATCACAAGACTTTCTCAAAGACGCCACAGATAAAAAAATCTTTGACTTTGCACGTCATTCCTTTTCGTTGAAAGCACCTTTTGCATGTTTGAATCATTTTGCAAAAATTCACAATGAAACGCATGTAATTTTTCATATTGCAATTAATTTATTAAAAGAACTGAAACTAAACCCCACTGAGCAAGTTTATGAAGCATTTACTCAATTGCTTGAGTTGCTTAATAGCGGTAATAAAAACATATATAAAGACGAGTATTTTGCACGTTGGAATTTATCTTTTGCACAAAGTTTACGCGTATTAGGTTTCTTGCATAAGGACTCTAAAGTTCATTCTCGATTGCTTCGTTCTTTGAGCCGTGGAAGTGAACCTATGCAAATAGTTATTGATGGAGTTTTTTCTGAAGACAATTATGATAATTTAGAGTCCGATGAGTCATTTTCTTTTAGCATTTAAGTCCATGGTTTTTTCATAAAATTATGATATTGTATTTCGTAACTCGCAAACAGGCAGTAATAGGAAATCAGTTTTTTATATGAAAGTAAAAGGGTTTACGCTGCTTGAACTAATGATAACTATGTTCTTATTTTTAAGTTTATCAATAGTAGGAATTGGTTCATACACTTATTTTATGAAAAAAAATGAACAGAAAACATTCATTGATGAACTGCGAACTGCAATACAGTATGCCAAGATGCAGGCCATTATCCTTGGCAATTCTGTATATCTTGCTCCTCTAGATGTTTCATCCAGTTGGTCAAATGGTATGGTTTTGAATTTTTTAAATAAAAAAACAAATAAAATTGAACTGATTTATCAATGGCAATGGAGTCATCCTCATTGGGATTTGAATTGGGTAGGAGTAAGCACAACAAATAAGATTGTATTCTCAACTCATCCAGGTCAGGCAATTAGTAATGGGCATTTTATTTTAATTAATAAAGATACCCGTGAGCAGGTAGTTATCATATTAAATCGACTTGGTAGAATAAGAATTAGCAATAACTTGTCCCTGATGCGTTAATTTTGTAAGATCCTGCTGAAATATATTTTGTAATAGTACTAAAATCTATGCCTATTAATACCCATTCTATTTTTACAATAAGTGCGCAAAGCTCTGAACAACTTTCAAAATGGCTCAATTATCAAGATTCATTAACTGATAAACTGCAGCAAATTAAAGGTGATGCGCAAGTTGAACTGATTTCTCAATATTGGAGGAATACAGACTGGTGGGATAATAACTTTCTGCAAATTCAAGATAAGCTGGTCTTTCAACGTGAAATCATTATGAAAAGCCACAATGTGGCTTATTGGTATGCTCGAAGCATTATTCCTAAAAAATGTTATGATCTCGATCCAACTTTTTTTGGACGTTTGGAAAATGAATCAATAAAAAATTTAATCTTTAAAGAAGATAGGGTGCATCGTGTTCAGTCAATCAATTACCCAATTGATCAGCAATGCTTGGAATTTTATTGGGTAAAAAGGAACTTGGATTCTATCGATGACGTACTTTGGGTGCGGCTTGCAGAATTTTTATTTCAGCAAAAGGAGGCATTTTATTTAGCTGAAATTATGTTACCTGAACTTGAGAGTATTAACTCATGAAATGGAATGCATATTGGCGGTTAATGCGTTTTGATAAGCCTGTGGGAATTTTATTGCTTTGGTTTCCAACAGCATGGGCTTTATGGTTAGCGAATAAAGGAGTACCACCACTTAGACTTTTTATCCTTTTTTTATGTGGTACTGTATTCATGCGAGCTGCAGGCTGTGTAATCAATGATATTGCAGATCGAAATATCGATAAACATGTCGCACGTACTAAATTAAGGCCATTAACCTCTGGCGAAGTGAGTTTGCCCGAAGCCTTCTTTTTATTAATAGTTTTGCTTTTCGCTGCATTATTTATACTACTTCAGTTACCGCGAAATTGTTTTTATTTCGGATTGATCGCATTATTCATTTCTTTTTTATATCCTTTTTGCAAACGTTTTCTAGATGCTCCCCAACTGATTTTGGGTTTAGCATTCTCCATGGGAATTCCCATGGCTTATGTTGCCTCAGATCTTCCCTTGAATGGTGAGTTTTTCTTATTATTTTTAATCAATTTTTCCTGGATTCTTGTTTATGATACGATGTATGCTATGGCTGATAAAGCAGACGACTTGCGAATTGGCGTGAAATCTACTGCAATTTATTTTGCCAGTTACGATCGAATGATTATTGGTTTATTGCAAGGATTATTTCATGGTTTGTGGCTGTGCTTGGCATTAGAAAATCAAATAAATTTATGGTTTTATATTTTTTGGTTTGCAGCAGGTATGGTTTTGATGTACCAACAAAAGTTGATTAGTAAAAGAATCCCGCAAGAATGTTTTAAAGCCTTTATTGTTAGTGTGTATTACGGCGCCTTAATGTGGCTAGCTGTTGTCGGTAAATAACGAGTTATTTATGAAGATACATTTTACTTTAGTATTTTAAAAAAATAGAATGGTATATTGTTAAACGATAGGGATGTTTTTTTAAATGGAGTTGTTCAATTTATTTCTAATGGCTTCCTTTGTTACCCTATTTTTTTTGTCTAACAACTCTCATGCTTCAAATCCTAATTCTTCAATAATAGCTAAGGAAGCTCCCAATAAAATATGCCATCTTCCCCAATATAAAAAATCATCCTCTGCCATTTGTCAGGCCAAAAATCAACAAGTAAATACTTTTTGTAAAAGAAAAAATAATTACACGATTCAGGAAACTGCTTTTCAGGTAATGTTCACAAAAAACCATACAACAACTCAAAAAAATTATCTGCTTGCTGCAGGTGAAACCGTTGCATTTTTGATTGGATATACTATTAGATATTATAATAATCACGAATTTAATGCGGTTGATTGGGATTTTACTCTTCATTCTTCAATAAAAAATCGTTTGAACGGTAGCGCTGTTCGATTTGATGACAATCTATTTGCCACTAATAGGGGACATTTTTTTGCTGGAGCAGGATATTATTCAATTGCCCGATTAAATGGACTGAATCGATTTTATTCAATACTTTATACCGCTGCAGCTTCAAGTATTTGGGAGTATGTAACTGAATTTAGGGAAGTAGTCAGTATTAATGATCAAATTAATACAATTTGGGGCGGCTTTGTTATTGGAGAGACATATAATGAAGTCATTAAGATCTTTCAGTACTTACCTTCTACTCCTCTTAATAATGCTTTAGGATGTGTTTTCAAAGCACCCAAATATTTCCTGGATTTGTTTTCAGTAAAGATTTATAAAGAAGCTCCGCGCAACTATTTTGATAGTAATTACTCCCCATGGAGCATGTTTGATATTTATTCCGGATACTTCACTACCCAATACGAATTACCTAAATTATTCTCCCATTCCCCAGCTAACGGTAAAAGTAATTTATCAGGAGTTTATTTTGGTTTAAATACACAATTAATTGATATTCCAATGTTTGAACAAGTAGGTGAGGTCAATGATTTCTTAACTGACAATGTCTTTGGCCAATTGCTTTTTGAAGATTACTATAATTCAAAATTTAATACGTTAAATTTTTTCGCTAAAACGACATTAGGTGCTTATTATTCGAAAAAGCTTTCTTACGATAAGAGAGGTTATCTTAAAGGGCATAATTTATTTATCGGGCCAAGCGTTGCTGTTCAAATTAAAATGGATGATGTATTGAATGATTTTTATTCGGCACTTCACTTATTGGGATTAACGATTGACATGACCACTTATCTAAATAATTTCAAAATTAGAAGCGTTCTTGATATTTATGGTGACTTTACAATGATGAACGCTTACGCTTTTCAGCGATACAAAATAGATCATGATGTCCAAAATGAATTTTCTGTTTTAAGAAATTTTGGATATTATTATGGAATGGGCTACACAACAGATGCACTATTCACAGTAGATTATAAAAGAGGGCAGATTGGTGGAGGCATTATTAATATTAATGCGAATATGATTCCTAATAGATCTCGATTTTTTCGTCCTCATACAGGTTGTGGGGGATGGTGCAAAAAAGAGACAACAAAGTTGAATCTTAGTGATTTCAGGCTAAATATATATGCATGGGCTTCTTTTAAGTTAATCAATCACGTTAAAATTCAATTAAGCGTTCAAAAAAATGAAATCACGGGAAAAATACGGGGTTGGGGGAAGGAGCAGCGTTCAGAAACGAGCAAAGCGATCGCATTGGTTTACTCCTTGCAAAACTAGTCAATGTGCACCCAGCTTGTGAGTTTGATGTGGTTGAATGCCTTATCTATGAGCAAAAAAAACTTAATGTTTAAAAAATATAACTAATACCTCCTAAACCACGGACACCAAATTGGTCAAATCTATAGATAAGTGTTCTGATAATGCTGGGATAATCGGTCCTATTATGTTGGGATTAAGAGACTAATATATAAAAATTAAGTTCAGGATGGAGTTATTTTATGAAGAAATCCTCTAGATGACTAGGATTCCTGGATACCGCGAACACGTCGCGGTACGGAGGAGTAGTAGAGGAATTATTAGCACACTCTATAGAGCTCAGGTTTTAATAAGCTTCGCTACCATTATCTGCAACAACACGTGTGTTTTTTCCATAGATTACAAGAATTTTTTGTTTCGTTTTTAGCTTGAGATCTTCAGCCTGAACTACAGAAATAATTCCGCCTGAATTTAATCGAATCACATACTCAACGCCACGCGATTGACTGTAACCATTATCTTCAAAACTATTGCTTGTTTTTTTAGTAATATTGCTCATATTTCGACGTAAATTTACAGGTCGCTTTGAAATAATCGTGCCTGGAATTACTTTTTTAACTTTACCTACCTCAGCTGAATCATACTCACCAGGAGGTAATGTTTTGTTACAACTAAGTAAAATGAAACCAAAAAGTAATACTAAAACGGACTTAAATAAGTTTTTTCGAATCATAGGACTTAAACTCCAGTTAGGAACATGACCGAAATAATATACCCATTAAATAGGACTATCTTCAGTAAATGGGAATTATCCAGGTCACATTAACATTAATTTTGCGGTCACGCGCAGTATAACCGAGAATTAATTTATTTTTAACAGTTCTTCCAATAAACTGCTGGCTCCAATTCGAAACCAACTCTTATTAATTTGCTTGTCAAGCATTAGCTCTGCGAGTCTTGCATAATTGTAAGCGTGCTGCGGTTTTCTAATGCCTCCAGAAATCTTAATCCCACAACCTGTATTTGTATCTCGAATAGCGCTTAAAATTGCAAATACTGCCGATAAAGATGCTCCTGTTTGATTTTTACCTGTTGAGGTTTTAATAAAATCACATTCTAATTCAATTAACTCTTTACTTGCGTTATAAATGGTTTCTCTATCAGGGAAAGAACCCGTTTCTAAAATAATTTTTAAAACAAGTTTTTGTTCTTTGCATAATTGCGCAATAGCTTGACATTGATTTAAAGCCTTTTGCTTTTGACCCTGTAGATAAATACGATAAGGAAAAACATAGTCAATTTCTGCAGCACCTAATTGAAACCCTTTTTCTATAGTTGCAATTGAATCAGACAACTCTTCAATTCCTTGTGGGAAATTAACTACTGTAGCTAAGTCAATGGTATTATGCGAAGAGAATTGACCTAGATGCTGTATATAAACACATAGTGCAGCAACATGGTTTTGATTTGCACTGTATTTTAATTGATTTAGTGATTCAATAGTCGCATTTTCATCCAATAAGGTAAGATCAATGGACTGGATCAATTGCTTGGTAGTCACGGCACTCTGAGTGTAACCGCCAAGCAATGTGTGCATAACCTCATTAAAATGGGCTTCTAAACTCATTTTAAACTCGCAATATACTGTTTTAGAATGAAATTAAGCTTTTGTGCGGCACTTTCTGCCATCGCAATTACCGATTCATGGCTGTGGGCTGTTTTCGAAAGACCTGTTGCAAAGTTGGTAATCATTGCAATAACTGCTACATGCATACCACAATGATTTGCTACCAATACTTCTGGAACCGTCGACATTCCTACAGCATCTGCTCCCCAAAGTTTAAATGCTCTGATTTCAGCAGCAGTTTCGTAGTGTGGGCCTAGTACAGAAATGTAAACTCCTTCTGTAAGCTGGATTGAGTTTTTTGCCGCGATGGATAATAAATTAAAACGCATTTCTTTATCATAAGCATTATCTAAAGGATAAAATCTTGGGCCAAACTCATCATCATTTGGACCAATTAAGGGATTACTAGGCTGTAAATTGATATGATCGGAAATAAGCATTAATTCACCTGGGCCAACATCCTCTCTTAATGAGCCAGAGGCGTTAGTGGCTATGAAATAATTACACCCTAAGAGCTTTAAGGTACGAATATAGGTTTTAACTGTTTCATAGTTTTCCAAACCTTCATACGTATGAGCTCGACCTTGTAAGCATATAACACCCACATTATTCCAATATCCAAAAATTAAATTACCACCATGGCCTTGTACAGTAATCTTGGGGAATCCAGGTAATTCTTCGTAACTGATACAAATTGAATCGTGCAATTCCTCAGCAAATTTACCTAAACCCGATCCCAATACCACACCTATAGTTGGTTTAAATGAAGGATATAATTTTTTAATATAATTTGCCGCTAAATGGGCATAGCTCTGCTTTGGTTCTGAATCTGTCATAAAAATCTTCCTATTAATTAGAGTCTGTTTTCATTTCTACTATCTTGCAAAATGTAAGCAGAGCCTAAGGGTTAAAATCAAATTTAAAAGCCAATGGCAGGAGTTCATCAATCTTTAAGCTATGTAATATTGAATTTTTATCACATAGATGGATCAGGGTATCAGGCGTTGAAAATTCATAAATTCTTTGCCTACACGCCCCACAAGGTGAACATAATAAATTTGTTCCTGCCAAAACAACCATACTTTTGATACATTGCTCGCCTGCAGAAACCATAGCAGAAATTGCTGAGGTTTCTGCACACACAGCCAAACCATAAGAGCTATTTTCTACATTAACACCTGTATATAAATTATCTTTATCAGTACAAATACAGCAGGCCACGCTAAATTTGGAGTAGGGTGAGTAAGAGTGAGCAAGCGCCTTATGTGCATTTGAAATCATTTTCGCAATTGTTTGATCCATAATAAAACTTAAGTAGAACTGAAAGAAGTCAATTATAGAAGAGTCTTACCCTGAAGACTATGCTCCACATGATTTTCTTTAATATCAAGCAATTCAACAGTATTAGAACTAGAAGATTTTTTGGGCTTAGGAAATAAACAATTGAAGAAACCTGGTTCTGGTGAGTTAGAAAGTTCTTCAGAAATTGAAGGACCTAAGCTATCGCCTATGTCTGTGTAACTTTCTGGAATTTGGTCTGGTTTATGATTTCCAAAAGTGCAATTTAACCAGAATTCAAATGCCAATGCACCGAGTCCTGCACAAATAATCAGAGAAAAAATAGTAATGGGTATTGCCATGGGTGGAAAGAAAAATATAAGGGTAGCAGCAATCGCTGCAACCAGACTTATAGCGGTTGATGTTGCCGCATAAGACACATAATTTTTTTGTCGGTCCGAAGAGTAGTTGGCATCATTTTTCGGTGGATTTTTAAATCTATGATATTCTCCAATTGCCCATATTGCATTACCAATAAGGAAAAGCCATGCCGCTGGAGGAAATAGGACAGGTACGAAAACGGCCGCGACACTGATTACCGTTGCGGTTAACCCTACAAATGAGGACAAAAGAAATTGTTCTTTAATTTGCGCAAAACCGTACCATTTTCGGTAATTCACTGGATGATCTGGGTGGAGAAGAGATGCTGTAAGCCAAGCGAGATAAGCAAGTGAATAGATTCCCAATGAAACAAATCTGAAAATAGCTGATGCGAGCGGGAAAGGAATATACTGGAGCTTTGAAAGCAAAAAGCCAGTGAAGAAAAAGATGCCACTTGCTTTGTCTAATTTCTGGGCTACGGTCATATAAAAGTAATCCTAATGCTCCTATTACCCGGCATATTGTACCTTAATTAGACAGAGAAAAACAGTTCTAGTTCATATGAGATATTATATGATTTACGTATCCATAACTGAATTCAATTCAGATGTTTCATTTTTGATTTTGGGTGTTGAATGAAGAATAATTCGTACGAGTAATCCCCCATCAGGATTATTTAAAGCCATAATTTCACCCTGGTGTAATTGAATTGCGCGAAAAGCGATGGCTAATCCTAAGCCATATCCACCTGTTTTTTTTGTTCTTGACGTGTCCACACGATAAAATGGATTAAATATTCTCTCTAGCTGGTCTTCAGGTACGCCCGGACCTTTATCACTAATATCAATATATACATGTTCTTTAGTTTTATCGTATTTTAATGAAACAATAACTTGTTCGCTGGCAGGCGAGTAATGTAGTGCATTGCGAACTACATTTTCTATTGCTCTGTGAATCAGACGTTCATCGATTAATATACAACAGGGCTCAATTATTCCTGCTTTGACGCGATGTGTTTCTTCTCCAACTTCATAATTGGCATCGTTAATGACATTAAATAAAAGAGTAGAAAGATCAATTTCGTTTAAATTGAGATCAGTTGTTGATTTTTCCAAGCGAGCAAATTCCAGTATTTCTGTAATTAAAGCATTTAATCTGGAACATTCAAGTTCCATGCGCTTAAATTCAGTATCTGCCAAATGGAGTGTTTTATTTCGTCCTAATTCAATAGCAATTTGTAGGCGAGCAAGAGGGGAGCGCAATTCATGTGAAATATCTTGTAACAATCTTTCTTTTGAGCTAACTAGTGTTTCCAGTTGCTCTGCCATACGATCAAATTCATGGCTTAATTGAGCTATTTCATCATTATGATGCCCTCTTAAATGACCAACACGTGTATTTAACTTTCCAGTAGCAATTGATTTAGCTGCCAGCCCCAAAGATCGTAACGGTTGAGTTAAATATCGTGATAATAAATAACAAATAAGACCGCTAATAAACGTTGCTAAGGTGAGGCGAATAGCAAGGCCAGCCCAAGGAACACTGACAAAATGATAGATGGGTTTTTCACTTACTGCAGCAAGCCGGTAAAATTTTCCTGAAGTTGATAAGATTTCATGACTAACAATAAGTTTCTCTGATTTTAAAATACCTTCACTCAGCTGATCCTGGAGTAGATTTTCTGCAACTTTTTTTACATTTTCTGGTGCAGCTTGTGTGCCAATAATTTCACCAGTACTGGTTAACAAATAAATTGACATATGGCGTGAAATACCAATTTTATTCAACCATTTTAATAATGCAGTTTGTCTTCCTGATTCATAGGTTGCAACCGCCGCATTTGCATAGCTATCCATAAATAATTGTTCTTGGGCGGGTAATGATGATTTGTGTACAATGTAACTGATTATCCAGGCGGTAGTGAAAATAATAAGTATTGTGGCTAGCCAAAATGAAATAAAAATTTTCCAATACAAACTACGCATTAAACATATATCCAAATCCACGAACGGTCTTAACTATAGGCTCACCTTGTGGGTTATCACCTAATTTATTTCTTAAGTTACTGATGTGAACATCGATGCTACGATCATAGGCAGTGTATTTTCTGCCAAGAGCATATTCAGTAAGTTCTTCTTTTGAAAATGCTTGTCCTGGTGATTTAATAAGCATCTCTAAAATATTAAACTCAGCGTTTGTGAGTTCAAGATAATTTCCAGCCATAGTTACATGACGCTTGGAACAGTCAACTACAATATTATGTTGTTCGATGATAGGTCTTGAAGTAGGAATTTTTTGTGTACGTCTTAAAATTGCTCGTAAACGCGCTACCAGTTCCCGTGGATTACATGGTTTGGGTAAATAATCATCTGCGCCTATTTCCAGACCTACAATACGATCTATATCATCACCCCGAGCGGTTAACATGAGGACAGGAGTTTCCAAATGTTCACGAATAGCCTTTAATACCTCAAAGCCGTTTAGCTTAGGTAACATAACATCAAGAATTATTGCATCAAAAGACTGATTTAAGGCTTTTTTTACCCCGCTTTCACCATCATGAACACAAACAGCATGGAAACCCTCAGGTTCCAGATATTGGGTTAATAAATCGGTCAACTCTATATCGTCATCAATTATGAGAATATTACCATTCATGATTCATTATGCCTTGCGTTTATCAATACATTCCATCAACTTGATTCTTCTGGCATCTGCATTGATAATCCTAAACTCAAAAGAATCAATTGTAATGGTTTCCCCTCGTGAAGGTAAACGACCAAAACTATTCATTACAATGCCACCTATTGTATCATAAAATTCATCACTAAAATCTGCTTGAAGTTGCTCATTAAATTCATCAATAGGCATATGGGCTTTAACAATATAGTGTCCGTCTTCATGTACTTTAATGTAGGCATCTTCATCGATATCAAATTCATCTTCGATATCGCCAATTATCTGTTCGATAATGTCTTCAATGGTTACAAAGCCTGAAACTTCGCCATATTCGTCTACAACAATAGCCATGTGATTTTTATTACTGCGGAACTCACTGAGTAAGCTGTCTAAGCGCCTACTTTCAGGAACAAAAGTAACCTGACGACAAATATCCAGCAAATCAAAGGTGCCAAGGTTAGTAGATTGATAGCGTAATAAATCTTTTGCATGCAATATCCCAATGATTTCATCTGAATCTCCAGCGATCACGGGGAATCTTGAATGACCAGTTTGGGTCACTGTTTTGATAATATCGCCGAATTCATCATCTTGTTTAATGCAAACCATTTGATTTTTTGGCAGCATGATGTCTCGGACACGCATTTTGGAGAAAGAAATAGCCCCTTCGATCATTGCTAAAGTCTCAGCACTAATAAGCGAACGAATTTGAGCATCTCTTAATAAACTTACAAGCTCCTCTTGATTTTGTGGTTCTCCTTGCAAAAACTGCTTAAACCGAGCGAACCACGTATTACTATCTTCCTCTTTATTCAAGTTCATTACCCTCTGCGTCATAAGGATTAGAAAATCCAAGTTCAGCTAATAATTTAATTTCAATAGCTTGCATTATGACTGATTCATCATCCTTAATATGATCATAGCCCAATAAATGCAAGATTCCATGAATCAAAATCAATGCCCAATGTGATTCCAGCGTTTTTTTAAGTTGCTTGCTTTCTTCTAACAAGACTTGCGGACAAATAATAACATCACCTAATAAAGGGCATTCCAATTGAATTTCAGGTGGTAAAGCACTCGGAAATGCCAACACATTGGTCGTTTTATTTTGCTTTCTGTATGTACCGTTTAAGTGGATCATTTCGTCTGGTGTAACCAAACGAACAGTGAGTTCAGCTTCTTTTTGATAATCCCGTAAAGCCAGTGATGCCAAACGTGTTAATTCTTCTTCACTGAAAGGTAGGGGTTCATCAGTGGCATTTTGAATATCGATATAATAACTCATTATTTTTTTCCTGTTGATGCGTTATCATAGCAATCAACAATTTTAGATACTAACGGATGTCTTACTACTTCACGGCTTGTGAAAGTATGAATACTAATTTCCGGTATTTTTTTGAATAATCCTACTGCATGGGCGAGTCCCGAATCAATACCTTTTGGCAAATCAACCTGGGTCATATCCCCGGTTATTACAGCTTTTGAGCCAAAACCTATACGAGTTAAAAACATTTTCATTTGCATAATGGTTGTATTTTGTGCTTCATCAAGAATAATAAATGACTCATTTAAAGTTCTACCACGCATGAACGCCAATGGTAAAACTTCGATAATATCTGTTTGAATCAGTTTTTGTGTTTCTTTAAAACCTATCATTTCATATAATGCATCATAAATGGGTCTCAAATAGGGAAGTACTTTTTCTACTAAATCTCCTGGAAGAAACCCTAGTTTTTCTCCAGCTTCAACTGCTGGTCTTACAAAAATCAATCTTTGAACTTCACCCTTTTCAAAACATTGTATGGCTTTAGAAACAGCCAAATAAGTTTTTCCAGTTCCAGCAGGACCAACAGCAAAGGTTATGTCAGATCGGTCAATTGCATCGAGAAAATCAGCTTGTTTGTTATTTCGCGCCGCAATTGATTTTCGACATAATTTAACATGATGAACATTATGAATCATTATTTTTTGGTTTTCCTCAACAAAGTAATATATATTATGAGTATAGTATTTATTATACTTTTGACCGTGCAATGATGTATAGGCACACAAGAATAGTGCAGAAAGCTCATCTTCTGCAAGATTTATGCTACAATCAATTTTTTTGATATAACACTAATTCATGATCGATCTTCACTGCCATAGCAATTTTTCTGACGGAGCTTTAAGTCCCGCAGAATTAATACAAAAAGCCCAAAATCAAAAAATCAGATGTCTGTCGCTTACAGACCATGACACTGTCGCAGGCTATTCTGAATTATTGCAGGCTGCCTCTTCAACATCAATAAAAATAATTAATGGTATCGAGCTTAGTGTCCGATGGAAAAAGCATGAATTACACATTTTAGGTTATCACATTGATCATACTGTAGATCTTCTTGAACTAATCGAACGACAAAATCAAAGCAGGGTAGTACGGGCCCAACAAATTGGAGCAGTATTAGCGTCACTCGGTATTTCAGATGCTTATTTAAAAGCATGCGAATTAGCGGGCCATGATCGAGTGGGAAGGCCTCATTTTGCGAGGCTTCTTGTTAATGAAGGTAAAGCTCCTGATCTTAGTACTGCATTTAAACGGTTTCTAGGTAGAGGTAAATTAGCCTATGTTCCTACTCCCTGGATTAGCATTCAGGAAGCAATAGAGGGTATTATTGCTGCAAATGGCCAGGCAGTTATCGCTCATCCGCTTAAATACGGATTGACGCGTTCCAAATTGCATGAGTTAATTAACGAATTTAAAGCAACTGGTGGAGTAGGAATAGAAGTGGTTTCAGGTGAAATGACAGTAACTGAAGTGAATGAATTGGCCGCTACATGCCTAAGATTCCATTTGTTGGCTTCTTCTGGTTCAGATTATCATGGTGATACGTCTTCGCGCGTGAACCTTGGAAGTCAAAAACAGCTACCGGTTAACTGTACACCTATTTGGCATGAATGGAACATCTAACAGGGGACTTTATGAGTCAGTTTTTTGCATTACATCCCGATAATCCGCAAGCTCGTTTGTTGAGGAAGGCGGTGAATATTATTGAGGACGGCGGGTTAATTGTTTATCCTACAGACTCAGGTTATGCCTTGGGTTGTGGATTAGGTAATAAAGCAGCACTTGAACGTATTAGAAGATTGCGCCAATTGGATAAAAATCATAATATGACTCTTGTTTGCCGTGATTTATCTCAGCTTGGTACTTATGCCAGAGTATCTAATCCAATATTCCGATTATTGAAAGCATTCACCCCAGGTTCTTATACTTTTATTCTTAATGCAACCCATGAAGTGCCTCGTTTAATGTTGCATCCAAAAAGAAAAACTCTAGGATTACGTATTCCAGATAATACGATTACCCTTGCATTGTTGGAGTGTCTTGAGGCTCCTTTAATGAGTACTACTTTAATTCTTCCTGGTGCTAAGGCCCCACTGAGTGAACCTGAAGCGATCCGCGATATTTTGGGAGAGCAAATCGATTTGGTTATTGATGGGGGGCATTGTGGTCAAGAGCCCACAACAGTAGTTGATTTGACTGGTGATTATCCAGTGATAGTAAGAGAAGGTAAAGGTGATCCTGAACCCTTCAGGTAAGTTAATTTATTTATAAAGAGGATATTGATGTCAGCATTATTTAGTTCCAATAAACGAGTTGTTTCTGGAATGAGAGTCAGTGGCAGATTACATCTTGGACACTACCATGGTGTAATAAAAAATTGGATTAAATTACAACATCAATATGATTGCTTTTTTTTTGCAGCGGATTGGCATGGTTTAACAACACAATATGATGAGCCTGGTTTTATAGAGGAACATCTATGGGATATGATTGTGGATTGGCTGGCTTGTGGAGTGAATCCCGGCTTATCACGAATATTTATTCAGTCCTGGGTCCCTGAGCATGCTGAACTGCATTTACTTTTATCTATGATTACTCCTTTGGGATGGTTAGAGAGGGTGCCTAGTTTCAAAGATCAGCAAGAAAAACTAAAAGAAAAGGACTTATCAACGTATGGTTTTTTAGGCTATCCCTTGTTACAAAGCGCTGATGTTCTGATTTACCATGCCGATTACGTTCCTGTTGGTGAAGATCAGGTATCTCATATTGAACTTACCAGAGAAATTGCGCGAAGGTTTAATCATATCTATGGCAAGGAACCTAATTTTGAAGAATTAGCATCTGAAGCAATTAAAAAAATGGGAAAAAAGAACAGTAAATATTATAGTGAGTTACGTCGACAGTTTCAGGAGCATGGAAATCATGAAGCGATTAAAACAGCACAAGCTCTTTTAGAAGATCAATCTAACTTGTCTATTGGTGATAAAGAGCGTCTATTAGGTTATTTAGAGGGTAGTGGTAAAATTATTCTACCCGAACCTTATCCATTACTTACAGAAACTGCAAAAATGCCTGGTCTTGACGGACAAAAAATGTCTAAGTCCTACCACAATACAATTATGCTCAGAGAGCCGCCTGCTCAGGTTGAGAAAAAGGTATTGACTATGCCAACTGATCCTGCTCGAGTCAAACGAACTGATCCTGGTGAGCCTGAAAAATGTCCAGTTTGGCAATTCCATAAAATTTACTCAAATAATGAAGTGAAAGATTGGGTACAAAAAGGATGTCGCACTGCTGGAATTGGTTGCATCGAATGTAAAAGACCGGTTGTGGACGCGATCAACAAAGAATTACAACCCATTCAGGAATCAATTGCTGAATATGAATCTGATTTAAGTTCAGTAAAACGAATTGTTTCTGAAGGCAGCGAGTCGGCGCGAGAAGTGGCTTGTAAAAATTTGAGTACAGTTCGGGAAGTTATGGGACTCGATTATTAATGCTCGATTGTTCTATGATTATTTTTAAAAGCAAGCCTGGACTAAATATTGTATCGTCCGGGTTTTGGTTTATTTCCCATTAGGTTTATAAATGCGTGTTCGATCTTTAAAGGTATATCTATGAAGAATCTAATAAGAATGAGTTATTAGCATGGATATTGAATTATCAAGTCAATCGGAAGTAAAAGCAGTAGTTGATGGTAAGGAGCTTACAGAGTTTCCGGATGATTTATTCATTCCCCCCGATGCACTTGAGGTATTGCTAGACTCCTTTAGCGGTCCACTCGATTTGCTTTTATATCTCATTCGCAAACAGAATATTGATATATTGGATATTCCGATTGTAAGTATTACTAAGCAATATTTGCACTACATTCAATTAATGGAATGTAGGCGCTTGGAGTTAGCTGCTGATTATTTATTGATGGCGGCAATGCTTGCAGAAATCAAATCGCGTCTGTTATTACCGTCCCCTGCTGTAAATGAGGAAGATGAGGAAGAGGATCCTCGTATGAGCCTCGTACGGAAACTTCAAGCGTATGAACAAATTAAAATTGCAGCGGAATTGCTTGATGCTCTTCCGCGACAAGAACGAGATCATTTTATTATTCAAGTAAATCCCTCTGAATTTGAGCAAATAATAATTCATCCTGAAGTGACTCTTGAGGATTTAGTTGAAGCCATGAAATCATTATTACAACGAGAAGAGCACACAAGCCATCATCAGGTCTCGAGGGAGGCGCTCTCTGTGCGTGAGCGCATGAGTAACATTTTGTTACTACTCCAGGAACACAATGTTTTAGAATTTAATCAATTATTTTCTATTAAAGAGGGACGCGTTGGGTTAGTTGTTTCCCTATTAGCTATTTTAGAATTAGCAAGACAATCGCTCATTGTAATTACCCAAAATGAAGCATTTTCGCCAATACATTTACGAGCAGCATAAGATGGACGAAAAAGAACTAAAAAACATAGTTGAGGCAATACTATTAAGTGCTAATGAACCGATCTCTTTGGATGGGCTATTAGAGGTTTTTGATGAATGGCAAAGACCTACTAAAGAACATTTGGGTATTATTATTAATGACTTAAAAGAGGACTTTCTATCTCGATCATTTGAAGTTGTTCAAGTAGCGACTGGGTTTATCATACAGACCAAAAAAGAATATAGTAACTGGATTGCACGCATGCAAATTGAAAAACCAGCTAAATATTCTCGGGCTTTACTTGAAACTTTAGCTATTATTGCTTATAAGCAACCAGTTACTCGAGCAGATATAGAAGAGATACGTGGTGTTGCAGTAAGCAGTCAAATAATAAAGACATTGTTGGAAAGAGAATGGATTCGTGTTTCTGGTTATAAAAATGTTGCGGGTAAGCCCGCTGTATATACAACTACACGAGAATTTTTAAATTATTTTAATTTAAAATACTTAAATGAACTTCCAACCTTACCCCAGGTTATGGAAACATTGAACTTACATAATCCTAATGAAGAGTATATTACTGAATGAGCAGCGAAAGGTTACAAAAAATATTAAGCCAGGCTGGCCTTGGTTCCCGACGTGAAATGGAGCGTTGGATAGAAAATGGTTGGGTTCAAGTTAATGGAAAACCAGCAAAAATAGGTGATTCGGCAGGGGCTGAGGATAAAATTACGGTAAAAGGAAAACTAATCCCTAATCCACTTAAAATAAGACAAAATATTCGTATTCTGCTTTATCATAAACCTGTAGGTGAAATCTCAAGCCGCCATGATCCTAAATTTGAAAAAACAGTTTTTGATCATCTGCCTCATTTACGACAGGGGCGTTGGGTTCAGGTAGGGCGTCTGGATTTGAATACATCAGGGTTACTTATCTTTACCAATAATGGTGATTTAGCCAATCAATTAATGCATCCAAAATATGGATTAGAAAGAGAGTATGCGGTTAGAGTTCACGGCCAAATTAGTCCTGATGCTTTAAATAATCTTCAAAAGGGTGTTGAGTTAGAAGATGGAGTGGCTAAGTTTACTCGTGTGGAGTTTCGTGGTGGAGAGGGAGCGAACTCTTGGTATCATGTAACTTTAAATGAGGGCCGTAATAGAGAAGTACGACGCTTATGGGAATCACAAGGTTTAGAGGTTAGTCGATTAATTCGAATTCGCTATGGCGTATTAGCAATGCCAAGATATTTATCACGTGGACAGTGTTACGAATTAACTCCTAAAGAAGTAACTGAGTTTTTAGCTTCGTTGCCTAAAGAATAATTGATATTAAAAAAACCGTAGCCAAGGTGCAGCGAAATAAACCCGGTGGTCTTGGAATGATTAAAAACCTGGCTCTAATGCGCTGCGTTCAGGCTACAATACTGATTATTAGGCTGTATATTTTTTCTTGCCGAATGGTTTCAGTGATTCTGCAATCTGCTTATACAATTCAGGAAGCCATCTAGGTTGAGCAAAAGTAGAGGTAGACGGTTTGCTCTTACGCAGATCATTGGGTGCGATAATTACCTGAATATGACTCAGACCAACACGGCGCGCTAAAATAAAAAGTTGATCTATAGCAAGATCGCCTACAGCTAAACAGCCTACGGATAAGTCCTTTCCATGAATAAAAATATTATTACCTAGATTGGTTCTCCCATCCTGATAACCTTTTTGTCTATCGAAGTTGTTGGGATAATTAATCATCATTGATAAATGCATGCTGCTAAAAGGATTAAAGTTAACCAGTCTATAAACACCCTCAGGAATTTGCTTGTCATTTTCACGCAACTTAGGCCCTAACCGGCCACTAAATCCAGTTAAAGGATAATCGTGGATATGTTTCCAGATTTGATTAGAATTTTTAGCCCAGAGTTCCACCTTTCTTTCTGATTTAAATGCGAGCAACGCGATATCACGTGGAGGATAACTTACTCCTGCTTTGGAGAAATATGATTTAAGTCGGGGCTCAACGCGTAAGCCATAACGTTTTATTGCTTTATCAACTGCTTGATCCCAATCCAGTTTAGGAGCCATAGCATAGCAATTGAAACTGAAAATCATTATGACAAAAGCAAATAACTGTTTCATATAAATAGTAAAGTGGTGGGTTGTTGAAATCTTATCAAATATTAATTCAAAGAACAATTTAACCTAAGAGTAAAAATAAACCCGGATTATGCGCTTACATATCCTTATACATTCCGTCTTAAGGACCGTATCAATGATTTAACTTTTATTTTTTTGTTTCAATAGAATTTGTTTTTTTACAGGTAAGGATAATTGTGTTGTAATGAAATCTGGGCTTGCAGCTAAATGTCCTACAGACGGTACTAGACCATAATGATTAGGACAGAGATAGTTTACTGAACTGTCTTGATCAATTTTATAAAAAATATACTTACTCTCACAATACTCAGGTTTGTCAAAGAGAGCTACTTGTATTATGGGTGTCCCTTCCATCTTATTCTCTATAAAAAAGGCATTAATCCAAAGATTGCTAATAACCACACATGCACCTACGACTAAAAGTGAGTTAATAAATGTGCTGGTGTATTTGAAAGCTGGACCGTTAATACTCAAATGTGACATGACATGTATCAAGGATAGGACCAATATGAGTAAATTAAATGAATATACTCCTGCATTAAGATAGCCAAAATACGTTCCAAAAATTTGATTTCCCGAGAATTGGAAATGAATGAGCGCAGCAATAAGGCTAAGCCAAAGCGCTGAAATGATGTGCTCAATAGCCTTTTTTTTAGTTCCAATAATAAAGAGTACTAGAGCAATTAATGGAAAAAGACATTGGATTAATTTTCCCAGTGCATACATTGGAGTCATACTCTCAAAATTAAATGGTCTTTAGTTTAAAGCTAAGTAGTTATAACAGTATTTTTATATATGTATATATAATGGTTAACCTGAATATGGTTTGATAAAGGCCAGAATCAAAGTCTTATTTCTAACAGCGCTACTCCTCAGATAATTCCGGTCAGAATACCAATTTTACGAAGACATAATAATTTCTTAATTTTTATTAGCTAATATTAAAACAGGCGTGCTTGTTATTTAAACACATGTGCTCATGAATGTAACGTTTTAAGTTGGTTGTAGTCCAAGAGGTAAATCATGATAGAGCGTAGAGAAGGTTTATATAATCGAATTGCGGACGCATTTGACCCTAAAAGCCAAATGAATAGAGATAAACGCATGGATCTTTTACTGTCCGCACTCTATGAACTCAATGAAGCCACAAAAAAAGAATCGAACGAAACCTATCAAAAAGAGTTGAGCACAGCAATCCAATCAGAAGTAGATAAAGCAGTTACAACGGCTACAGCGGATGCAATTGCCAGGAAACAGGCATCGGGTGACACATCTGAATTAACAGAAGAAGAGAAGGCCTCAATTGAGTCCAAAGAAAGGACAAAAATAATACGTAATAAAGAGAAGCAAATAGCTGAAAACTTAATGTCTATGATAAAAAGCACCGCTAATTCAGAAAATGAAGATATTCAAGCAGCACGAGGTGTCTTGACGGAAGTTATGAGAGAACCAGAAGCCTATGGGCTCAGTTCCAAAATGAGACCTTTGCTCGCCAAATTATATGGAACGGATACCGTTTCTATTATCCCAAAGCACAATCCAACTGCAGTAGAAACAGAATCGGCACATTGGTATGCAGGAAAATATATAGAAAAAAAATTTGCTCAGACGCCCGAAAATTTACTCTCAGCAGAGTTTACGTATCTTGTTATGTCAAGGATTCGGAATATTTATAAGAAATTTGAAGAGAGAGTTGAACAAAGTGTGCTAACTAGATTATCAAAAGAGGCAGGGGTCACGCAAGATGATATTCCACCGGACATTATCGATAAGACTGTAAAAAAGGATTTAAATGAATATTTGAGATGTTCCAAAGCCTTATTGGAAAAAAATCCAGGAATTAGTGAAGAGTATAAAAAATGTAAACAGGAAGAGTCTCAAAATCACGCATCTATTGCATTAGGAGAAATCAAATCATTAATAGAAACTGTTCCATGGGAGCTGGGCATATGGGGAAGCAAAGCAAAGATTAAGGTTGATGGAGTGGACAAACAAATACCTAGTCATATGAAGCAAATATACGATAAAGTCGTGTATGCAGAAAATCATCCAGAAGCAGCCCTGAGGATGTTAGATGAAATACATACGATTTCCCAAGAAGCGCTTCAGGATAAACCTAAATTATTTAGTAGCTTTAGGGAGCGTTATCAGTCAACGACAAAAGCATATGAGGAAATTGAAAAGCAAAGTGATTTTAAATTGCATTAAAAATATCTGTAGATAATTGATTTAATATATACAGGCTCAATAAAAGGCGGGTTATTACTGGGTAAAAGTTGCAAGGGACGCTTATTTTTCTTTGATAAGGGTCAGGTAAGGCTGTGTTGGATATATTGTTGTCTTAATCATAGTGTCTGGAAGTTTGATCTGTTTGATTTCAAAAGGATGTATCCCTTTAAACATATAATCCAATGGATTAATTAAATTGGGAAAATAGCCCAAATTATTCTTTAGCTTGTTCGCGCGACTCGATGGATGAATGCTGCCTATCCATAATGGCTTGTTTACGTTTGACAAATTATAATTTGACTCCCAGACTCTTAATTCAAGTCCTAACTTAGTTTGTTGATCTTTATACGTCATAATCAGCATGGGCGCTTTATTTTCATATAATTGGGTAAATAATGGAAGCTTAACACTGTTTGGTTGTTGACTCATTCGCATAAGCAAGTTGGTAAAAAATGAATCTTCGTGGGAATGCCATCCACTTTCTTCCAGGATATTTTGTAATATATCCAAATCTCCTGCGAATTGAAGATTTAAAAAACTGATTCTTTTTCCTATTCTGCTAAATTGATAAATTGGAAGAATAGGTTTTTCCTGTTCCCACCATATTCTTTCGGTCAAAGTAAATTTTTTATAATAGGGGGTATGATTATAAGATAAAGTTTTAAAATTAATAAATGTGGCTATTAATGAAGATAAAAAGATACTGATAAAAAGTGGAAGAATCATTAATGATGAATGTGCCATTTTTTTCAAAGAAATATTTGATTTTCTATAACTTAAGCAATGAATTAAACAAATTGTTGTACCTAGAAGGTAGGAGGCTAAAATATCTGTGAACCAATGATCCCCTAAATAAAGAGTTCCTAAACCACTAAAGCTAAGAATTGTAAATACAATGGACTTAAGCATACCCGTAAATAAGGTATAGGTTTTATTTATATAAAACAAAATAAATCCGTACAACGCAGTAGCAATCAGTAGGTTAATCGCAGGAAAAGAAGAGCCTGGCATAACAACTAACAGGCCCGGGGGCCTGGGACTATTAACAAGGTAAGTAAGTGCTAGAGCTATAAAGCTACTAAAAAAAATCAAACTGCATAAATGAATAACTGCCACTCTATTTTTATTATAAATAAACCAGCAACAACATATAATAAAAAGAGTGAGTAGCGTTAGTGTAGATGTTAATTGAGTGCAACAGATAAAAAATATTCTTAGTATTGGGGTATTAAAACTTTGTAAAAGCAAATGAGTCGGAAGATTAATAAAAGCAAGGAACTGTGTCGTAACGGTTAATCCTAAAAGAATAAGGAACAAAAGCAGGCACAACAGAGTTATTAGTACAATAGAAGCAGTATGATAATGATTCGCTTCATCTTGTGGCGTAAACGCATCATATACATAAACCAAAAGTGAATTATTTTTTAGTTTTAGCCAGAAATTATGTAAATAGACTTTTAAAAAAGAGCTTACTAACCTAATCAACCATTTTATAAATATGCTAAATAACCAAATTCCAGCGAGCAAAATAAGGATTAATAAAAATAAACGCGTCGCACTTTCTGTGGATAACTCGTGACTGGCTGCTCCTATTACAACCCCCGGCATTATATACAAAATAGACCAACCAATTGCAGATATAACATTTGCTACAAAAAAACGCCATTGCTTCATATGCATTATTCCAGCAATAACTGGAATAATTGAGCGTAAGGGGCCAACAAAACGACCAATTAATACGCTTTTTCCACCATGGGTTTCAAAAAAATCTTTGCCATATTGTATCCATTTGGGGTACTTACTAAACGGCCAAATTTCAAGCAATCGATCACTATAATAATAACCCAGTAGGTAACTTAGACTATCGCCGGCAACCGCACCTAAAATCGCTGCTAATAATGTAAGATCAATACGCATAATTCCTGAGCCAGCAAGTATTCCTATGGCAGTCATTGTGACACTACCAGGTACAATACTACCTACAATTGCCAAAGACTCAGTTAAGGAAATAAGAAATGTGATGAATAAAGACCAGTGAGGGTTTTGTTGCAACCAGTTAGTCAGTGGCTGTACATAGTCTACGAACAAGTTCATATTTTTTCAGGGATAAAATTGTTGCAGAAAATATTGCACAAAATGCCGATTGACTGTATCCATTTGTACCGCAGGAACAAAATGGCTTATTTGAGTCATTTCCATTTTTTCAAATCCACAAGGATTTATTCCTGAGAAAGGTTTTAAGTCCATATCGACATTGAGAGCAATTCCATGATAAGTACAGCCGTTTTTTACTCTTAAGCCTATTGAAGCTATTTTTTGCTCATTTACGTAGACCCCAGGTGCGCCGCAACGAATAGAAGCTTCTATTTGATAAAGTGCAAGAACGGATATTAATACCTGTTCCAATTTACCAACCAAGGATCTTATTCCTAAATTTTTTCTTCTAATATCCATTAAAACATAGGCAACGAGCTGGCCTGGTCCATGATAGGTTACTTGCCCTCCGCGATCAGATTGTACCACAGGTATGGACGCAGGATTTAGTATATGTTCGGGCTTTCCCGCCTGTCCTTGAGTATAAACTGGAAAATGTTCTAAAAGCCAAAGCTCATCTTGAGTAGTTTCTTCGCGCTTTTGTGTAAATTCCTTCATTAGCAGCCAAACATCATTGTAGTTTTGAATACCTAGCTGTCGTATTTTCATTATAGAACCATTTTTACTTCTGGATGCTGAGTAATGGCTCTATAAAATACGTCAAGCATGTCTTGATTTTCAGCAAAAACGGTGACTGTGATTGCTAAATAATTAGAGTCTTTACTCATTTTATGAGTCAGTGCATCTTCCTTAATATGAGGAAAGTGAGTGACGGCAATTTGTCTGATTTCTTCAAGAAAAACGGGCGAATTATTCCCTATTATTTTTATAGGAAAGTAACAGGGAAATTCGATTAAAGTCGTTTTTGTCATCCTTAAATCCTATCAAGTCTTAGGAGCCAAACCAGCGCTTAAAGGCCAAACGTATAGAGTCTTTGCTTCGTGTATAAAAACCACCTGACTCGACACCTTGCAGGGCATATAATGGTCGAGTTGATACGATATTATTATCAAATTGAACCACTAAATCACCTATCTTATCACCTTTCTTAATGGGTGCTTCAAGGAAGGACGGAATTTTAGTGGAAATATTAAGGCGTTGATATTGACCAGTGGGAATAGTGATGTATTGGTCTTCATTTAAGCCCACACTTACTTTATCAACTTGTCCTTTATAAAGAGGAAGCTCTGAGATTGACTGGCCTGACTTGTAGAGTTGGTGCGTTTCAAAAAATCTGAAGCCATAATTTAGTAATTTTTCACTATCATCTGCACGGGAAGAATCACTTGGTTCGCCAAGGACTACCGCCAGTAAGCGCATATTGTCACGTTTTGCAGAAGATACCAGACAGAATCCTGCTTCGTTTGTATGACCAGTTTTTATGCCATCTACTTGATTATCACGCCACAACAAGCGATTTCTGTTAGGTTGACGGATACCATTGTAGGTAAACCATTTTTGTTTATACCACTCATAGTATTGTGGGAAGTCAATAATTAATGCTCTACCAAGAATCGCTAAGTCTTTCGCTGTAGTATATAAATTAGGGTCGGGTAAACCAGTGCTATCAGTAAAATGGCTGTTTTTCATTCCAAGGTTTTGAGCTTGTTGATTCATAAGATCAGTGAATGAGTTTTCAGTTCCCCCAACATGTTCTGCCATGGCAACACAGGCATCATTCCCTGAGTCAACAATGATCCCCTTAAGCAAGTCTTCTACAAGAACTTGTTGGCCTTCTTTGATGAACATGCGTGAACCACCTATTTTCCATGCATCACGGCTCACTCGTACATTATCGGTAAGATGGATTTGCTCATGATGAAGTGCATTCGATATAACATATAAAGTCATCATTTTAGTTAAACTGGCAGGAGGAAGACGCTCTTCACTGTTCTTTTCTGCAATGATTTTGCCGCTGTTCACATCAATCAATATGTACGCTTTTGCATTAAGAATTGGAGGTGAAGGAGTAACTAAAGGCTTATTTGTAACTGTTGGGGAAGGTCTTCCTAGGTCTGCAATAGGTTTATTAGGTAACGAACCTTCATCTGCCATAGAATTAGTTGACTGTACAAATAAAGTAATGAGAAACAGCGTAGTTAATAAAATAGACGTTATTCTTGTCATGTTGTTACCTAGTCCAATTGCAAAAAATGTGAATATAGTATCACAGCCTTTTGCCAGCAACAAAATAGCAGATGAAAAATAATGAAATTTTTTTCAAGTTAAAATAAATCTTCGAAATTATGTGATATTTCTGTATATTAGCCAGAAAACAATTATTCAAAATTGGAAAATATGCGAAAGATACTTATTGCTGTGACAATTTTATTGGCAGGATGCCAAACTACAAATCAACCCGTTGATTCTTCAACATCGGGAACAAAAAAGTCTACACGACAAGTAACTCAAAGTACGAATAATTCAATATATAATCGTTACAAAAATAAAACAAATAGATATACCCAACGTCAAGATGGGGCACCCGCTAAATTGAAAAACATTAGTTTTAAAGAGCCTGTTCCTTCCAAAGAACCTTTAAGTCGATATGGTAATATATCTGAATATTCTGTTGATGGACGCTCCTATCAAGTGATGAAAAGCTCAACAGGATATAAAGCAAGAGGTATTGCTTCCTGGTATGGAACAAAATTTCACAAACAAAGAACTTCCAGTGGCGAACCTTATAACATGTATGTAATGTCTGCCGCACATAAAACGTTACCTTTACCAACTTATGTAAAAGTTAAAAATTTGAATAATGGAAAGGTTGCAATCGTTAAAGTAAACGATCGTGGCCCATTTCATTCTAATAGGATTATCGATTTGTCCTATGCCGCAGCTTTAAAACTCGGAGTATTTCCCAAAGGAACAGCTCCTGTTGAAATTGAAACGTTAATGGGACCCGCTGGAAAAGCACATTATTATCTTCAGGCCGGTGCTTTTACAACGGAAGCCCTGGCAACACGTTTAAAAGAAAAATTAACTCATATTACTCCATCCCCGGTGTATATCGAGCACTATAAGCAACATTATATTGTGCGAGTAGGACCATTTGGTTCAAAAAATATGGCTGATAGTTTGAAACACAAATTAGCGCTTAATGGAGTGAGAGGCTCTTTTTCCGTTTTAATTTAGGTTGTTATGGAATTATTAATAGCTTATTCGTGGATTAATGGATAAAATTATCGAGGCAAATTTCCAAAACATTAGAATTATTAGGGCCTGTCTACAATTCGCTATTTTTGGCTAGGAAAATAGTTGTAACTGGATCCTATAAAAATATAGCTTTATGAAGCACAATATGCCTATTTTTTGAATTCAATTTTCTTATTTTATTGCGCTTTATCAGAGCTACAATTTTCAAAATAAGGTTGGTTATATTTAATTTTGAGGTACTTAATCAATGCATGAAAGCTCTGTATTTTATACAATATTCTTAATCTTCGCAGGCGCTGCATTTCTTTCAACCTTGGTTCTTTATACCAAACAATCATTGTTGGTTGCTTATATTCTTCTTGGAGCAGTTTTTGGACCATGGGGATTAAAGCTTGTATCTGATGTGACTATTGTCAAACAAATTGGTGATATTGGAATAGTCTTCTTATTATTTCTACTCGGACTGCACTTACAACCCCAAAATCTCGTCCACATGTTAAAGAAGGTTACATGGATTGCTTTGGTTAGTTCAGTTCTTTTTGCTGTAACTTCATATTGGATTAGCAGGCTTTTTGGTTTAAGTGTGACTGAATCATGGATTGTGGGTTGTGCAATGATGTTTTCAAGCACAATTATTGGCTTGAAATTATTACCAACGACTATCTTGCACCATCAGCATACTGGTGAAGTAATGATTAGCGTGTTATTAATGCAGGACGTTATTGCAATTATCGTGCTGATCTTAATTCATGGAGCGCAACAAACAGGTGGCTTCTCGATAGATGATATCATTTTAGTGGGTATAGATTTACCAGCATTAATTCTTTTTGCTTTTACCGTTGAAAAATATGTTTTGATCCGATTACTGGCACGTTTTGATAGAACTCAGGAATATGTATTTCTTTTATCAATTGGTTGGTGTTTGGGGATGTCTGTTCTTGCACAAAAAATAGGTCTTTCTGAAGATATTGGTGCTTTCCTAGCTGGGGTAGCTCTGGCAGCAAGTCCTATTTCTCTTTTTATTGCTGAGAGCCTAAAACCCCTAAGAGATTTTTTTCTGGTGATGTTTTTCTTTTCAATCGGAGCGACTTTTAATTTTGGTCTAGCGCAGCAAGTGATTATTCCTGCGCTTATTTTGTCTCTTTTAGTTTTACTATTTAAACCGGTTCTATTTTATTTGCTTCTTGGTAAATCCGGTGAAAAAAAACATGTGGCAAAAGAGGTGGGCATTCGTTTGGGACAAGCGAGTGAATTTTCCTTACTTGTTGCCAGCATTGCTTTGAGTACTGGGCTTATTTCGGATAAAGCGTCTAATTTAATTCAAGCAACTACCATTTTAACATTTATTGTTTCATCATATTTTGTTGTACTGAAATACCCAACCCCGATAGCACTCTCTGATAAAATGCGTAAGGATTAAATAATGAAATTATTAGTTATATTATTGTGTTTATTGAGTGAACGCTTTTTGATTCACTCTGTTTCGTACCAACGTTTTTATTGGTTTCCTGATTACTGCCAAAAAATAAAAATGATCACCAATAAACACGGTTCTAACCCCTGGGTCCTGTTGACTTTAATAATAGTTCCTATTGTATTGCTTGTATCGATAATTTACCTATTGTTGGATCACCTCGTATTTGGCTTGATAGGGTTTCTTCTAAGCCTCATAATTTTCTTTTATTGCCTAGGCCCTCAAAATGTCTTTTATCCTATCGTACAATCAGATATTAAGACGAATCAGGAACTTGTGGGAGACTATTTTATTTTAGTCAATAGACAATTATTTTCTCTTGTATTTTGGTATATCATTGCTGGCCCCATTGGAGCCTTAGCTTATCGTTTAATCACTTTATGCCGTGATTTTAATTACACTAGTGTTCAGGCAAATGAAATAGCCGATTTGCTTGAATGGATACCTGCTCGATTGACCGTGTTACTTTTTTTACTTGTAGGAAATTTTCAACGCGGTTTTTCCTCGTTTACCAGTTACTTTTTTGCAAAACCTGATATGAATAATGATATGTTACGCATAGGTGGCTTGTTAGCAGTTAGAACAAATGAAACGGAAGAAATTCCTATGCCTGAAGCAGAAAGTTTGGTTGAACATGCAATTGTTGTTATGCTGGTTTTTATTGCTTTATTTACATTAATTACTTGGCTGTAGTTTTGATTTATGAGTTAGGGCCTTTTTGTCAATTCGCTAGATTATCCAAAATGGTGTGATTTTAGAGCGCCGAAACGCATCTAACATTAAGTATGTGTGTATCGGAGCACATAAAATCGTACCATTCCAAGATACTGGAATTGTCTCTAGACCCTGGTGTTTGAACTGAAGCACTTAATCTACACAATCATTTATTGCGGATACGACCTATATGAATTCTTTTTTGCGGCTGATTTGTTGCACTATAATACTAGGACTTTGTGGTTGTCAGGGATTACAACAAAATGCGTTTAGAGAGCATTCATTGGCGCAATGCAATATGACGTGTGTGCAGCATTTTGATTTTTGTAGACAAAATTGCGTTAATAATTGCCCCAATTGTTCTTATATATCACAAAGGGTTGCAGAAAAAAACTTTGCAAAATATGTGCATGGAAAAAGAGTTGAGGGTAAAAAGGTGATGCGTGAGTTGAATTCTTACCGCGATCCACTACAATGCCGCAAAGTAACATGCGATTGCTTATCAGATTTCGCAATTTGTAAGAAAGGTTGCACGGGTGTAATTCCAAAAAAATTACAGGCTGTACCTTACTGTGTTTAATAGATTTCGGGGAACACTTTCATGGCAAATGAAACTAATTTAGATTTGGATCCTATAGAAACGCGTGAATGGCTGGATGCCCTGCAAGCTGTATTAATCAATGATGGTCCGAACCGAGGCGCTTTTCTTTTAAAGCAGCTTCTTAATAAAGCAAATGCAGAGGGAGTTAATTTAACCAGTTCAATTAATACGCCATATAGAAATACAATTAAGCTTCACGAAGAAAAGCAAATGCCACCTGATGAAGGCATTGGTAAGCGTATTAGTGCCTTGATTCGCTGGAATGCGGTGGCAATGGTGTTGCGGGCAGGTAAATATGCTCCTGAACTTGGTGGTCATATCGCATCTTATGCCTCTTCATCTACTTTATACGAAACAGGATTTAATTACTTTTTTAAAGGGCCCAATGGTGAACATGGTGGGGATTTAATCTACATTCAAGGCCATTCTTCTCCAGGTATTTATGCACGAGCTTTTCTTGAGGGACGACTTACTGAAGAGCAATTAAATAAATTTCGGCAAGAAGTAGAGGTGGATGGTCTATCTTCATACCCCCATCCATGGTTAATGAGTGAGTTTTGGCAATTTCCTACAGTATCTATGGGATTGGGACCCTTACAAGCTATTTATCAAGCACGGTTTTTAAAATATTTGGAAAACAGGGAACTCATCAAAGTAGATGATAGAAAAGTATGGGCTTTTCTTGGCGATGGTGAGATGGATGAGGTTGAGTCAGTCGGTGCTTTAAGCATTGCTGCGCGAGAGAAGCTTGATAATCTTATTTTTGTTGTGAATTGTAATTTACAGAGACTCGATGGTCCTGTTCGTGGTAATGGTAAAATTATTCAAGAACTCGAAGGCTTATTCCGTGGTGCCGGTTGGAATGTCATAAAAGTTATTTGGGGTGGTCGTTGGGATCCATTGCTTGCGCGTGATAAGGATGGTTGGTTACAAAAGCGGATGGAAGAGTGTGTTGATGGCGACTATCAAGCTTATAAAGCAAACGATGGCGCCTATGTGAGACAACATTTCTTTAACCAATATCCAGAGTTAAAGAAAATGGTTGAAAACTATACAGACGAAGAAATCTGGAGATTGAATAGAGGCGGTCATGACCCTCAAAAAGTGTATGCAGCTTATGCTAAGGCCGTAGAGCATAAGGGTTCTCCAACTGTTATTTTGGCAAAAACAATTAAAGGCTATGGAATGGGGGCTGCGGGTGAGGGGCAAAATATTACACACCAGCAAAAGAAAATGACTGTGGAGCAATTAAAGGCATTCAGAGACCGGTTCAGTATCCCTATCAGTGACGAGCAAATTGCAGAGGTCCCGTTTTATAAACCTGCAGATGATAGTCCTGAGATAAACTACATTAAAAAGCAAAGGGAAATGTTGGGTGGCTATTTACCTGCGCGTTCAACTGAAACAGAACCTCTTAATGTTCCTGCCTTGGCCGATTTCTCATCTGTCACTAAAGGACTAGGCGATCGCGAAATTTCAACTACAATGGCTTTCGTCCGTATCCTTTCAGTGTTACTGAAAAATAAGGAGATCAGTTCACGTATCGTTCCAATTGTTCCTGATGAGTGCAGGACGTTTGGAATGGAAGGCTTATTTAGACAAATCGGTATATATTCTCCAGTAGGACAGCTTTATACACCTGTAGATCACGAGCAAATTATGTTTTATCGCGAAGCTAAAGATGGGCAAATCCTTGAGGAAGGAATTAATGAAGCAGGGGCTTTTTGTTCGTGGATTGCAGCAGCGACCTCATACAGTTCAAATAAATTGGCCATGATCCCATTTTACATTTACTATTCGATGTTTGGATTTCAGCGTATTGGTGATTTGGCATGGGCTGCAGGGGATATGCAGGCCAGAGGTTTTCTGTTAGGCGGAACTGCTGGGCGCACAACCCTTGCTGGAGAAGGATTACAACACCAAGATGGACATAGCCATTTATATGCTTCAACAATTCCAAATTGCATCTCTTATGATCCTACCTATGCTTATGAGCTTGCTGTGATCATTCAAAATGGTTTGTACCGTATGTATGAGAAACAGGAAAATGTTTTTTATTACATTACCGTAATGAATGAAAACTACATGCATCCGGATATGCCAAAAGGAGTTGAAGAAGGCATCATAAAAGGAATGTATTTATTGCAAGAAAGTAAGAAAAAATCCAAGCAGCATATCCAGTTAATGGGAAGTGGAACCATACTGCGTGAAGTAATCAAAGCAGCTCAAATGCTAAAAGATGATTATTCTGTGACCTCAGATATTTGGAGTGTAACAAGCTTTAATGAATTAAGAAGGGATGGATTGGCTGTAGAACGTTATAATGCAATGCATCCTCAAGAAAAAGAACAAAAAAGCTATGTCGCTACCCAACTAGAAGGCAGACCTGGTCCTGTAGTTGCTGCAACAGATTATTTACGAATATACGCAGATCAAATTAGACCTTTCGTGCCTAATCATTTTGTAACTTTGGGTACTGATGGTTATGGACGAAGTGACACCCGTGAACGGTTACGCCATTTCTTTGAAGTAGATGCTAAATTTATAGTTTTGGCGGCATTAAATGCTTTAGTTGCAGAAGGCAGTATTGATAAGTCCAAAGTCGTGGATGCAATAAAGCGATATAACATTGATCCCGATAAACTGAATCCAGTTAATCATTAGAAAGTATATAGTAGGCTGAGTAATTCCAGCTGTGATTGTAGTGGAGCAAGCAACACGGATTTAAATGTGTTTCCATTACAGTCATAACTTGAATATACTGAGTAATCTTTTGAGGAAAGACATGTCAAACGAAATAGAAGTTAAGATTCCTGATATTGGTGGAGCGACTCAGGTTGATGTGATTGAAATAATGGTCAAGGTAGGAGACCAGATCGAAATCGATACACCACTTATTACTTTGGAGTCAGATAAAGCCAGTATGGAGATTCCCTCGCCAGTTGCAGGGAAGGTCACAAAACTGAATATTAAAGTAGGGGATAAAGTATCCGAAGGCGATGTGATTCTTTTTGCCACGGTTGAAAAAAAGTCAGACACCGAAAAAGAAAATAAATCTCAAGCAGCTAAAAAAGAATCTGAAAATAAACAGGAAAATAAGACTAAAGTTGCGCAAGAAAATAAATCAGAAAGTATCAAAGAGGTTAAGATTCCTGATATTGGCGGTGCAGCGCAAGTTGACGTGATTGAAGTTATGGTTCAGGTAGGCGACCAAATCGAAATTGATACACCGCTTATTACTTTGGAATCAGACAAGGCCAGCATGGAGATTCCTTCTCCCATTGCAGGTAAAATCACTCAGTTGAGTCTTAAAGTAGGTGATAAGGTATCTGAAGGAGATTTGATCCTTCTCGCTGCTGCAGAAAGTGGGGCAAAAGCTGAAAAAAGCGCAACAACTCCTGCAGAGCAAGAGCCTGTAAGCGCTCCTGAAATATCAAGTTCAGAAGCACCAACAAAAAAAGACGAAGAGATTTCACCGAAACCTGATTTTGCTGAGTCCTCAACGGTTATTGCTGCAGGTCCTGCTGTAAGACGCATGGCTCGAGAGTTTGGTGTAAATTTGACAGAAGTGAAAGGTACAGGTCGCAAAGATCGTATTACTAAAGAAGACGTACAAGCTTATGTGAAAGCTCGTTTAAGTGAGCAACCTCGTCAAGGATCTTTCGGTATTCCACCTAATCCAACAATTGATTTTACTCAGTTTGGTGAGATTGAAACCAAGCCTCTTAATAAAATTAAAAAGCTTACTGGTGTTAATGTCCATCGTTCATGGATAACAATCCCCCATGTAACGCAATTTGATGCAGCAGATATTACTGATGTCGAAGAATTTAGAAAGTCTGAAGCAGAGCATGCTAAAGAAAAAGGATATAAGCTCACATTGCTTGCATTTGTTTGTGCCGTAGTGAGTAAAGCGTTAAAAGTGTTTCCTCAATTTAATGCGTCTTTAGATGCTACGAGTACCAATCTTATTTATAAAAAATATTGCAATATAGGTATTGCAGTAGAAACACCTAACGGTTTGGTAGTTCCAGTAATTAGAAATGTTGACACGTTAAGTGTTGCTGAAATTGCAACTGAAATGACACGATTAAGTACTAAGGCTCGAGACAAAGGTCTAATGCCCGGAGATATGGCAGGAGGATGTTTTACAATTTCCAGCTTAGGCGGAATTGGTGGGACTGCATTTACGCCCATAGTGAATAGTCCTGAAGTGGCCATCCTTGGGTTATCTCGTTCGGAAATAAAACCTGTTTATGAAAATGGTACATTTCAACCAAGACTTATGTTGCCTTTGTCTTTATCCTATGATCACCGAGTTATAGATGGTGCAGAGGCGGCACGTTTTACTCGTTTTATTTGCGAGTGTTTAAGTGATATAAGACGAATTTTACTATAATATCTAAAATGAAAGAGGCTTGTAATGGCTAATAAAATAAAGACAGATGTCGTTGTATTGGGAAGTGGCCCTGGTGGATATACAGCGGCATTTAGAGCGGCGGATTTGGGAAAAAAGGTTGTATTGGTAGAGCGTTTTGATTCACTGGGAGGTGTTTGCTTAAATGTAGGCTGCATTCCTTCTAAAGCATTATTGCACATTGCTAAAGTGGTTGAGGAAGCTCATGAAATGTCTGAGCAGGGTGTTAGTTTTGGTAAACCTAAGCTGGATAATAAAAAAATCGTTGCATGGAAAAACTCTGTGGTTTCCAAACTAACAGGCGGTTTGAAAGCTTTATCAAAACAACGCAAAGTTGAAGTACTTACAGGAAATGGTAAGTTTTCAGGAACGCATCAAGTGACTGTGACTACGAAAGATGGTTCTATGGAAGTGGAATTTGAAAATGCAATTATTGCCGTAGGCTCTGAATCGATTAATTTACCTTTTATTCCTGAAGATAAACGTATTTTTAGCTCAACAGGTGCTTTAGAGCTTGCTGACATCAAAGGCAGTTTATTGGTTCTAGGTGGTGGAATTATTGGTTTAGAAATGGCTACTGTCTATTCATCTTTAGGCGTTGATGTAACTGTTGTTGAATTTATGGATCAGCTGATTCCTGGTGCCGATTTTGATTTGGTAAATGTTTTGCAAAAACGCATGCAGAAAAAGGGCGTCAAATTCCTGTTAAAAACTAAAGTTACTGCCGTGGAAGCAAAAAAAGAGGGTATCTATGTTTCCATGGAAGGTGAGCATGCAACAGACAAGCCTCTTTGTTTTCAACAAGTTCTTGTTTCAGTTGGAAGAAAGCCTAATGGTGGTGAAATTGATGCAGAAAAAGCTGGGATAAAAGTTGATGATCGTGGCTTCATTAAAGTAGATAATCAACAAAGAACAAATGTATCACATATTTTTGCCATTGGTGACGTAGTTGGACAGCCAATGCTTGCACACAAAGCAATTCCAGAGGGAAAAGTTGCTGCAGAAGTTATTGCGGGCAAAAAGCATTACTTTGATCCTAAATGTATTGCCAGTGTTGCCTATACTGATCCAGAAATCGCATGGACAGGTTTAACTGAAAAAGAAGCTAAAGAAAAAAGTATTCGCTATGAAAAAGCTACTTTCCCTTGGGCAGCTAGTGGTCGCGCGCTCAGCATGGGAAGAGAAGAGGGAATGACTAAATTATTGTTCTGCCCAGATACTAATCGGATATTGGGTGCAGGCATTGTAGGAATTAATGCAGGTGATTTAATTGCTGAAACATCATTAGCTATTGAAATGTGTTGTGATGTTGAAGATATTGCCTTGACAATACATCCTCATCCAACACTTTCTGAAACTATTGCTCAAGCAGCAGAGGCATTTGAAGGAACAATTACTGATCTTTATTTACCAAAAAAGAAAAAAAATACTGAATGATATGTAATATATAGCCTGGGTACGACGAAGCCAACTTTGGAATTTGAATCTCGACCCAGGATTTGCTTCGTTGCCAGGTTAAACTTATTTATTTGGGAGCAGCAAGGATGACTTTTAATATTCGACGCATGGCTGAATCAGATATTGATGCCGTTTATGCAATTGAGAAAGAAGTACATATTGCCCCCTGGGATAGAGACATCTTAAGGGATTGTGTGCGGGTAGGATATGATTGTCGAGTATTTGAAGTAATTTTAGAAAGTAGTCTAATGATTTGTGGTTATATTATTTCTAGACACAGTAATAATTGCTGTCATATTCTAAATTTCTGTATTGCTAAACCGTACCAATCACAAGGGTACGGACGGCAATTTTTGCACCAAGTACTTTCCTCATTAACCGAGTCTCAGTATATTGATCATGTGATTCTTGAAGTAAGACCCAGTAATAAAGCCGCCTTACATCTGTATCAGAGTATGGGCTTTGAACAAATTGAAATTAAGCCAGCGTACTACATAGAAGAAAACAATATTGAAGATGCGATTGTGTTGAAAAAAAAATTGTCTATCTAAAATAAAAATCAATTAAAAATTTTTATAAAAAAATGCTGTCAAGACTGTTTTTTTAATTTTTCTTTGTTATTATATACGACCAATTCTGTAATATCCCCTAATTCTAATTCCTGTGGATAACTTTTTCCTATAAATCCTATCATTACTTTTATTTTTACATCAAAAATTAATATAGCCCTTATATAGAGTGAAATTATTATTTTCACCTTAATGATGTAATGATAGTCTTTATCCACAAAATCTGTGGATAACATTGTGAATAGGACTATGAATTACTTGATAAATAAGCTCATTTTATAGATGCCACAAAATTAACCAAAATAACGATTGTTATTTTTTTGAGCTGGGCTTGCAAAGCCATCAGCTTTTGATTAGCAACTTTGTTGCATTGAGCCATTACTCCATAAGCAGTACCCTGACTTTCTACCTACTGAGTACAAGCCGCAGGAGGTAGGAATATCAAGATAGTAAAAATACATGGGATTTTGTACTTACTTTGCTCAGCATGGATATTGTCACGACAAATTACCATGACAAATATAAATCGCCTGTGGTACTCTCTAACATCTTGAAAAATGCAATCTTTCTCACAACGATTGCTACACTAATTTAAGTTAATTAATGATTTATTTGTTGAGAACATTTCATGAGAAGAGCAAAATCAAAACCAAATCCTACGACCCAAACTGCTCAAATTGATAATTTAAGCCATGATGGAAAGGGTATTGCACGGATTCAGGGTAAAGCAACGTTTATTCAGGGTGCTTTACCTGGGGAAATAGTGGAATTTCAATATACCAGAATAAAAAAAGATTTTGATGAAGGTCTTTTGCTTAATGTTCTTGAACCATCTTCGTTACGGGTTGAGCCTAAATGCCCTCATTATTCAATGTGTGGTGGTTGCTCATTACAACATATAAGCGAAGAAGAGCAAATTCATTTTAAACAAGATCAATTATTGGATTTATTATCACGATATGGCCATACTAAACCGCAATTCGTGTTGTCACCTTTAATTGCAGGGCACTGGAATTACAGGAATAAAGCTCGATTAAGCGTACGCTATGTGGAAAAAAAACAAAGTGCTATGGTTGGGTTTAGAGAACGCAGTAATCCCCGCTTCATTACTGAGATTACCCAATGTCCGGTTTTAAATGCAAAACTTGATAAGGATATTATTCCGTTAAGGCAACTAATTGATTCAATGGAAGACAAACAGTGTATTGCGCAAATTGAAGTTGCCGCGGGAGATGATGAGATTGCTCTTATTTTCAGAAACTTAACCCCCTTGAATCGTGACGATGAATTAAAAATCAAAGAATTTGCTGAAAAATATCAATATAAAATTTTTCTACAGCCAGGTTCTCCTGAAACGGTATTTTGTTTTTATCCACCCAAATCAAGTGAATATCTCACTTATAAATTGCCAGATTATCAAATTTCTTTTTTGTTTCATCCAACAGATTTTACCCAGGTCAATTCTGCGTTGAATCGTTCTATGGTATCGCAAGCTATGCAGCTAATGGACTTAAAAAGTACGGATATAGTGCTAGACTTATTTTGTGGACTTGGTAATTTTTCACTTCCAATGGCAAGTTTTTGCGCAAAAGTACTTGGAGTGGAAGGTAGTAAAACTATGGTTGAAAGAGCATATATGAATGCAAAACTGAATCATATTCATAATGTAGATTTTTATGCTGCAAACTTGGATGATGTGAATGAAGTAAAGAAGTTGGTTCAGCAATCTTGCAACAAAATATTAATTGACCCTCCTCGATCTGGTGCACTGGAAATTGTGAAACAGATTGATGCACTAAACCCAGAACGTATTGTTTATGTATCATGTAATCCCATAACATTAGCTCGTGATACAGATATTTTGGTCAATCAAAAAGGCTATACATTAATAAAGGCGGGAGTAATGGATATGTTTCCCCACACTGCCCATGTTGAGTCGATTGCGTTGTTTGAAAAAGGATAATACTCATGGTTCGAGTAAAAGATACTATTCCATTGTGTGAAGATGGAAGCATTGATGTTGATTTGTGGCTCCATCAGCTAGGCGCAAAGGGTTATTTAGATAATCTTGAACTCATTCGTGGGGCCTGCACTTTAAGCCAACTTGCAGGGCAAGAACATGCTACAGAAACAGGTCAATCTTGTTTGCAACAAGGCTTGTCTATGGCTGATTTGCTTGCAGATCTTGAGGTAGATCAGGAAACACTTGCGGCTGCAATTATTTTTGAAAACGTACACTATGCTGATTTATCCATTGATGATGTTGCGGAGCAATTAGGCAGTAATATTGCAAAATTAGTCAAAGGCATAGAGCGCATGAGCGCGATGCACAGTTTTCAGGGATTAAATAAATACCCACAAAATAAACAACAAATTGATAATCTTCGTAAAATGTTGTTGGCTATGGTGGATGATGTTCGTGTTGTATTGATTAAACTTGCTGAACGATTATGTGTTTTAAGAACTGCAGGGCATTTACCTGAAGAATTGCGCAAGCAATTGGCCACAGAAGCGATGGAAATTTATGCTCCTTTAGCTAACAGATTGGGAATAGGGGCCATTAAATGGGAAATGGAGGACTTGGCTTTTCGGCATTTACATCCTGAAGACTATAAAGAGATTGCCAAAGGCCTGAAAGCAAAGCGTTTAGAACGAGATAATTTTGTTAATGGGATTGTTGCTCAGTTGAATGAACAGATTAAAGCAAGTGGAATAGATCACTTTGCTGTTTATGGGCGTTCAAAGCATATCCATAGTATCTATAAAAAAATGACCCGCAAGAATGTGTCACTTGATGAAATATATGATGCCACTGCGGTACGTGTTCTTGTTGATACCCAGCCTCAATGCTATGAAGTCTTAGGTATGGTGCATACACTTTGGAAACAAATTCCTGCGGAATTTGATGATTATATTATTAATCCCAAACCTAATGGGTATCAATCATTGCATACTGCAGTCAAAGGACAGGAAGGTAGGGTTTTTGAGGTGCAAATTAGAACATTTCATATGCATGATTTGGCTGAAATGGGGGTTGCTGCCCATTGGAAATATAAGGAAGGCGGCTTCAAACAGAAACAAAGTCATGAGCGTAAAATCGAATGGCTCCGGGATGTATTGGCTTGGCATCGTGAAATGGCAAGTAATAAAGGTGTGCCTGAAAGCACTACCACTGAATTTCTCGAAGACAGAGTTTATGTTTTTACTCCAGATGGAGATGTCCTCGATTTACCTCATGGTGTAACTCCTTTGGATTTTGCTTATCACGTCCATAGTGATCTAGGGCATCGATGTCGCGGTGCACGTATAAATGGTCATATCGTACCACTAACCTATCAACTAAAAACTGGGGATCGAGTAGAGGTTTTAGCTGGAAAGGAAAGTAAACCCTCCCGTGACTGGATTAACCCCCATTTAAATTATCTCAAAACGTCTCGTGCTAAGGCCAAAGTTTTGCACTGGTTTAAAATGCAAGATTATGATCGGAACATTCAGGATGGCCGAGAGTTATTAGACAAAGAATTAAAATCTTTGGGGATAAAATCCGATAAACTACATGAAGCTGCAATCGCTCTACATTTTAAAAAACTTGATGACCTTTATGCAAATCTTGGCCGTGGTGATATTAAAATAGGTCAAATTATTAGCAAGCTCACTCCGCCAGCAACCTCGGAACTCAATCTTGAGCGATTTGTCAGACCTCATGCAAAACCAGAAGTTACTGGGAGTGATTTACGTATTGAGGGAGTGGGTAATTTACTAACTTTTATGGCAAGATGCTGTCAGCCTGTCCCTGGTGATCCTGTTATTGGTTATATTACTTTAGGCCGTGGTGTATCCGTACATCGCCAAGATTGTCCTAATATCATTCATGCGAACGAAAGACAAAAACAACGTTTTCTGCAGGTCACTTGGGGAAGTGCAACACGTGAAAATTATGTTGTGGATATTTTAATTAAAGCTTTTGACCGATCTGAACTTCTAAAGGACGTAACCTCATTACTTGCTAATGAAAAAGCACACGTGTATGCGTTGCAAACCCAGAGTAATAAACAGGAAAATATGGCTTATATTACTTTAACAGTAGATGTGGATGGCCTAAGTAGTCTTTCCAGATTACTGACGAAATTAGAGCAAATCCCTAATGTGCTTGAAGCGAGAAGACAGCTTTAATTTTCCAGTTGGAGCCTGGATGTTGCCTCTGTCCTTTGATCACATCCTTGTCAACGCCCCGCGGCTTGTGGGCGGGATCCAGTGTTTTAGGGAAGAGCTTCTGGGTCCCCGGGCGTCGCAATAGAGTTGGGCTGATTTTTTCAAAGATGTGTAGAAGATCCAAGTGCAGATAACGGGACATGGGGTTCAATGTGTCTCACACAGACTACACTATTATTTAAAAATAAATCCAGCAACAACAGCACGATGTTCGTTTAATAAAACATTGTAAGTTCGACATGCCGCCCCTATAGACATGCATTCCATACCAATCCGTTGCTCTGTAAGCTGTTTCATAATTGACAGGGGTAGGAGTTTTCCGGTATGTTCATGGCCAATGATGATAATTTCCGGTTTAAATTGCGTTAATAAGCCTATGTAGTGTTCGTCAATTTCCTGAGGGTCTTTAATTGACAGATCGCTAATGATTTCTGTTTTAGAAACAATTAAACTGCTTTCATAAACAATGGAATTAATCTGAATTTTGTTATCACTATAAGCTTGCACTACATGTGGTTCTGCTGATTCTAAATTGATATTCATGGTTTAGAGTGTTTCAATGAATGATACGTGGCTGTAAGTATACTACAGAGGTCAATATTATGAGTCAATTTCCGCGTATAAACCGGTTGCCCCCTTATGTTTTTAATACTTTAACCCAATTAAAAACCGAAGCGCGAGCGCGTGGAGAAGATATTATTGATTTCGGTATGGGAAATCCAGATCAACCCACACCGCCGCATATTGTCACTAAGTTGATTGAAGCAGTTCAACGACCTGGCACTCATCGATATTCCATGTCCAAAGGAATTCCAAGGCTACGAAGAGCTATGGCTTCCTGGTATCAGCGTAACTATGATGTACAGTTAAATAGTGAAACACAAATATTGGCTACCATAGGGTCGAAAGAGGGGCTGGCGCATCTGGCATTAGCTATAAGTGGACCTGGGGATACAATTTTAGTTCCTGATCCTGCATATCCGATTCATACATATGGATTTATTATTGCTGGTGCGAATGTAAAGCAAATTCCCCTTATTAATGAAACTCAATTTTTAGCATCTGTAGAAGATGCAATTAATCGCAGCTGGCCAAAACCGAAAGCATTGGTAATTAATTTTCCTGCAAATCCAAGTACTCATTGTGTAGATTATTCTTTTTTTGAACAAGTTATCGACTTAGCAAAAAAGCATGAAATTTGGGTTATTCACGACTTAGCATACGCTGATATTGTATTCGATGGATATAAGGCTCCTTCAATACTTCAAGTACCGGGAGCCACAGATGTAGCAATTGAAACTTATTCAATGTCTAAATCTTACAATATGCCAGGTTGGCGTGTTGGTTTTGCTTGTGGAAATGAAGAGTTAGTTGCGGCGCTTACCCGGATTAAATCTTATTTAGATTACGGTACATTCACACCAATCCAAGTTGCTGCAATTGCTGCCTTAGATGGTCCTGATGAGTGTGTACAAGAGATTAGGACGCTTTATGAAAAAAGACGTAATATCCTTTGTGATGGTTTAAATGAGATTGGCTGGGAGGTTACTCGACCCAAAGCTACCATGTTTGTTTGGGCGCCTATTCCTTCTCATTATCAACATATGGGCTCGCTTGAGTTCAGTAAATATTTATTAAAAGAAGCGCATATTGCTGTATCGCCAGGAATAGGTTTTGGCCAACAAGGTGATGGTTATGTTCGTTTCGGTTTAATTGAAAACAAAGATCGCATACGTCAGGCATTAAGAAATTTAAAATCATTATTTCGCAGAGATGGATTGATTAAGGCCGAACAAACATGCGTGTTGTGATTGACTCAGAGTGTAGTTCTATTCCTGAAAGGGCTAAGTCACTCAATTCAGAAGGGAATGTATTGCTCAATTTTTTGCTGAGCCTAGGCTGCTATAATCCCGAAAATCCCCCCGTTGCTGATTTATTAAAGAAGTATCACAATTTAACAGGGGAATGGCTTGTGTTGACCCCGGTTCATTGGGAAGCAACACATAATGACGCAATGATCGTAGCTTTAGGCAAAGCTCTGCAACTTGAACAACAGGAGTCTAAATTATGGTTCGATTTATTCTCCCAGTATCTGGCAGAAGAGGGTACAGTCCTTTACTATCATGATGCGGAAACATGGTTGCTAAGTAATCATGAAAATTTATCCATAAATGCAAAGCCTCCTTATCGCTTGCTACATCAATCATTAATGCCCCAATTGACTCAACTCGATAAGACAATGCATTGGCAAAAATTTATTACCGAAAGCCAAATGCTTTTTGCATCCAAATCAAATCAATCCTTTGCTAATGGATTATGGGTGTGGGGTGACGCGAAACTTAGGGATAAAATACCAATCAATATTTGTGTTGATGAACATTTTTATTCATTAGCACAAATATGTAGTACTCAAGTTACCTTATATAGCTCAGCAATAACGCTTAAGGATTATCAGATTTTATTGCTCACTGAATTTTCTATTATCAGTGAACAGCATCAAGAAGAACTAAAAAAAATGACTGTTCATTGGTATTGGAATAATCTGGCTTACTCTACGAGTGCTAACAGCTGGTATGCTCGTTTGTGGAGAAAACTAATACATGCTTATTAAACAACGCCCTCAGCCAATACACACGCTCAACGTACCTAATATGCCTGATGTACTAAAGCGAATATTCGCAAACAGAGGAATTACTGAACCCTCCCAATTGGATAAACAACTCCAAACTTTATTACCTTTTGATAGTTTAAAAGGAATAGATAAAGCATGTATTCGTTTAGAGACAGCATTACGTGAGCAACATAGGATTTTGGTTGTTGGAGATTTTGATGCAGACGGGGCAACATCAACAGCACTTGCTATAACTGCTTTACGCGCTATGGGGGCTCAATTTGTCGACTATTTAGTCCCTAACCGTTTTGAATTTGGTTATGGATTAACACCACAAATAGTTGAAGTAGCCAGCAAATGGAAACCAGGGTTGATAATTACTGTAGATAACGGGATTGCAAGTATTGAAGGTGTGGAAAGGGCGAACCAATTAAATATCGACGTTTTAATCACTGATCATCACCTACCCGCCGAAACCCTTCCTAACGCGTGTGCTATCGTGAATCCGAACCAACCGGATTGTAAATTTCCCAGTAAATCGATTGCTGGTGTTGGCGTGATTTTTTACGTCATGCTTGCTCTACGTAGACATTTGGTAAACACGAATTGGTTTTCCGGAATGAATATTGCTGAGCCTAATATGGCGAGTTTTTTGGATTTAGTTGCTTTGGGAACCGTCGCTGATGTTGTAGGACTGGATCAGAATAACCGCATTATGGTGAATCAAGGTTTAGCACGAATACGACAAGGTCTTTGCCGCGTAGGTATTAAAGCTTTGATTGAAGTATCCGGACGTGAGTATACACGACTCAGAGAAGCAGATTTGGGATTTGCTATTGCGCCAAGACTCAATGCCGCGGGACGATTGGATGATATGGCTTTAGGTATAGAATGTTTAATTACTTCAGATCAGGTACACGCTAGGAATTATTGTCAGCAATTAGATGAACTCAACGAAGAAAGAAAGCAAATTGAAACGGAAATGAAAGAGCAGGCTATGCTTGCATTGGAAAAACTTGCGCTTAGTGCTGATTACAAGAACAAACATTTACCTATTGCACTATGTCTTTTTGATAAAACATGGCACCAAGGAGTCATTGGAATTTTAGCGGGGCGAATGAAAGAACGTTATCATCGACCTGTTATTGCTTTTGCTGAAGTGAGTGATGATGAATTGAAGGGTTCGGCCCGTTCGGTTCCAGATTTAAATATTCGAGATGTATTGGCAGCAATAGATAAGGATCATCCTGGACTTATCTGCAAATTTGGTGGTCATGCTATGGCAGCGGGCCTGAGTATTCATCCAAATGCTCTTGACGCGTTTCGTGAAGCATTGGTTTTGGAAGTGAATAAGCATATTGATTTTTCTCAATGTGAAGGCGAATTACTTACCGATGGCCCATTACAGCCTGAAGAGTTTAGTCTTGAAATTGCTCAGTTAATACAACAGGCGGGGCCCTGGGGACAGCAATTCGTTGAACCCGTTTTTGATAATGTTTTTGAAGTCTTGGATCAACGCATAGTAGGAAAGAGTCATTTAAAAATGACTTTGATGACAACACAAGGTAACCAACAAGTGGATGCGATAGCTTTTAATGTCGATTTAAAATCTTGGCCAAACTATAGAGTTAAATACGTGCATGCAGCATATAAGTTGGATATCAACTTTTATCAAGGTCGAACGCGGCTGCAATTACTTATCCAAGCAATGAATGCGGTAAACCAGGAATAATTTGAATACAATATTGTGATGTACTCAGTGGAATTCGTTAAATTAATGATTTTCTGCGTTTCCGGATAAGCCCAGATGGATCCTTCGATTTCTTACGTACCGGGCAACCCCCCACCTACCGCGCTTTATGCGCGGTATCTAGTAGATCTTTTCTTTGAAATTGAATTCAATACTACTTCAAGGCATCGGTCTGGATACCACGCATAAACCGCGGTATGTAGGAAATGGAGGGGTTGTACGTAGGATGCGGAAAATTTTATTAAAGAAAGATCTTTCAGGGACAAGCCGCGTGACTCAGAAGAATTTTAAATCCTCGTGAATCTTTAGTCATATTATTGTACACAATTTTTTAGTTCGGGTTATAATTGTCTCTTTTTTAATTGAAACAACAATAGTGTCAAATATCCTGCTTGCCCCTTTATCCATTGCTCCTATGATTGATTGGACTTACAGTCATTTTCGAGTTTTTATGCGAATTTTGGCTCCCAATGCCCTCGTATATACAGAAATGCAAACCACTGGAGCGATACAAAATAATCCGTTGCGTTCTTTGCAATTTAATGTAAAAGAACATCCGATAGCACTCCAGCTGGGAGGGGCAGATCCCTATGCATTAGCACATTGTGTTGAACGTGCAGAACAAGAAGGATATGACGAGGTAAATATTAATCTTGGTTGCCCTAGTAATAAAGTCCAGGCAGGACGTTTTGGTGCCTGTTTAATGAAAGAACCAAAACACGTTGCAGTTTGTATTCGAGCCATGCGAGAAGTAGCGACCCTACCCATTACCGCAAAAATCCGAATAGGAATAGATCATCAGGACAGTTATAAGTTTTTTAGTGATTTTGTACATCAGCTGCTTGAAGCCGGAGCTCAAAAAATTATTGTACATGCACGTAAAGCGTGGCTAAATGGTTTAAACCCCAAACAAAATCGAACAATTCCACCTGTTAACTACGAATATGTTTATCGCCTCAAGGAAGAAATTCCTGATATTCCGGTAGTGATGAATGGTAATATATTGAATATAAAGGAAATTGAAGAGCATCTGCGCTATGTTGAAGGTGTGATGCTTGGTCGTTTGGCATGTGATAATCCATTTCAAATTGCAGTAATACATCAAGCACTTTATCCCGAAACTAAAATGAAAACGCGGGGGCACGTATTTGATGTCTATTTGAATTATTTATTCGAAGAATACAATAAAGGGGTTTCCCTGAGTTTATTGATTAAACCTGTATTTAATTTGGCTTTTGGATTGCCTGGCGCAAGTCAATGGAAAAAAAAATTGATGGGTGTTTTACAGACTAAAAATATTTCTTTATTGCAGGAATTAAGTGAGTATTTGCGGGAGGTGGAATTATATGCAGAGGGTTTATGAATTCCAGATGAAATGATCTTTTGTCGCTCGTTTGCAATTTTGATATCAATATTTCGAAATCTAGTGCTCTATTCATCAACTCACCTCCAAACTATTGTATAATATGAGAGGAAATTGCGGAAAATAATATTTGAGCTGTCTGATTTGTCAGAAACCTCTCTCTTCGCTAAGTTATACCATGAAGATTCACTTAAATTAAAAGGTATTCATAGTATTTTCCCCCAAATTTTAGTACATTAACCAATTTGTTATTTGAAATCTCCAGAGGATTATGTAGGCCATGCTGAATACGTTGATTAAGAAAATGTTTGGAAGCCGAAATGAGCGCACTTTGCGGCGTATGGAAAAGGCAGTAGTGGCAATTAATGCATTTGAGTCTCAAATGCAAGCATTAACTGATGCCGAGTTAGCTGCAAAAACCCAGCATTTTAAAGCACGTTTTGCAGAAGGAGAAAGCCTTGATGAACTGTTAGCAGAGGCCTTTGCTACAGTTAGAGAAGTATCCGTACGTACTTTAGGTATGCGTCATTTCGATGTGCAATTAATTGGTGGAATGGTTTTGCATGAAGGTAATATTGCTGAAATGCGCACAGGGGAAGGTAAAACATTGGTAGCAACTTTACCCGCTTATTTGAATGCAATTACTGGGCGTGGTGTACATGTTGTTACGGTAAATGATTATCTTGCCAAACGCGATAGCCAATGGATGAGTCCTATATTTGAGTTTCTGGGATTGACTGTGGGTGTAATTTTTCCTGATATGTCGCACACTGCAAAACAGGAAGCCTATCGTTGTGATATCGTTTATGGAACAAACAACGAATATGGTTTTGACTACTTGCGCGATAATATGGCATTTAGTCTTGAAGATAAGGTGCAAAGAGAGTTGAACTTTGCCATCGTGGACGAGGTGGATTCAATTCTCATTGATGAAGCACGTACTCCTCTGATTATTTCCGGTGCAGCAGAAGATAGTTCCGAACTTTACATTAAAATTAACTCATTGATTCCCCATTTGAAGAAACAAGAAGAAGAGGGTGGTGAAGGGGATTATACTGTTGATGAAAAGCAAAAGCAGGCGCATCTTACTGATGCAGGCCATCAACATATAGAAGAATTATTGGTTAAAGCAAAACTTCTGGATCATGGGGATAGTTTATATCATGCCAGCAATATCATGCTCATGCACCACGTCAATGCAGCATTAAAAGCTCATGCTATGTTTCATCGTGATGTGGATTATATTGTTAAGGATGGACAAGTTATTATAGTCGATGAGCATACCGGGCGGACAATGCCTGGTCGAAGATGGTCTGAAGGATTGCATCAGGCCGTTGAAGCTAAAGAAGGCGCTTCCATTCAAAATGAAAACCAAACCCTTGCTTCGATTACATTCCAAAACTTCTTCCGAATGTATAATAAATTATCAGGAATGACTGGGACAGCGGATACAGAAGCTTATGAATTGCAGCAAATTTATAATCTTGATGTTGTAGTAATTCCTACAAATAAACCTATGGTACGAAAAGATGAGGCGGATTTGGTTTATTTAACTCAAAAAGATAAATTTCAAGCAGTTATAGCCGACATTCGTGAATGTACTGCTCGTAAGCAACCTGTTCTTGTGGGTACTGTTTCGATTGAGGCATCTGAGTTTTTAAGTCAACTTCTTAAAAAGGAAAACATTAAACATCAAGTACTTAATGCTAAATTTCATGAAAAAGAAGCACAAATTATTGCTGAAGCAGGTCGTCCTGGTGCGGTAACTATTGCTACAAATATGGCGGGACGAGGAACTGATATCGTTTTGGGTGGAAGTTTATCTGCAGATTTGGCGCAACTCGGTGAAGATGCGCGTCCTGAAGAGATAGAAGCTGCAAAACAGTTATGGCAAAAGCGCCATGATGAAGTCATTGCAGCCGGTGGATTGAGAATTATTGGTTCGGAGCGTCATGAATCCCGTCGAATCGATAATCAGTTGCGAGGACGTTCAGGTCGTCAGGGTGATGTAGGAAGCAGTCGCTTCTACTTATCTCTTGAAGATAATTTAATGCGCATATTTGCATCTGAGCGCGTTGCATCGATGATGCGCCGTTTGGGAATGAAACCTGGAGAGCCTATTGAGCATAGTTTGGTAACTAAGGCAATTGAGAATGCTCAACGTAAGCTTGAAGGACACCATTTTGATGTGAGAAAGCAGCTTTTGGATTATGACAACGTAGCGAATGATCAAAGACAAGTCATTTATACTCAACGCGCTTCGATCATGGAAATGACTGATACTGAAGAAATGATAAATATGATGCGGGAGGAAGTGATATCAAATCTTGTTGATTCTTATATCCCTCCCCAAAGTTTGGAAGATCAATGGGATCCTAAATCCTTAAGTGATATTTTGGCTGATGAATTCAAACTTAAAGCTCCTGTACTGGAGTGGATTGAAGAAGATCATCATATTCAGCCAGAACAAATTAAAGAAAAAATTCTTGATCTTGCTGCACGGAAATATGATGAAAAAGTAAAGCAGGCGGGTAGAACTACGATGTCACAATTTGAAAAATCCGTAGTTTTGCAAACTTTAGATAATCAATGGCGTGAACACTTGGCGGTAATGGATCAGTTGCGTCAAGGAATCCATTTACGTGGTTATGCGCAAAAAGATCCAAAGCAAGAGTATAAAAAAGAAGCGTTTACTTTGTTTACCACAATGCTGGATAATTTAAAGTATGATGTTGTTCGTTTAGTTTCTTCAGTAGAAATACAAACTGAAGAAGACGTTAATGCAGTTGAAGAACAACGACGTGCTGATCAGGTAAGTAAAATGAGCTTGCAACACGGCAATTATGCTGATGAAAATGATGAGGAAGCTTCGACTCAAACATATAGACGACAAGAGAAAAAAATTGGTCGAAATGATCCTTGTCCCTGTGGCTCAGGTAAAAAGTATAAAGCCTGCCATGGAAGTTTGGCGTGAACATCTCAGTTGCCGTAGCAGTTATTATTGATGAGCAACAACGTATCTTAATTACCCAACGTCCTTTTCATCTCCCTCATGGAGGATGTTGGGAATTTCCCGGTGGTAAATTGGAAGTAAATGAACCTTCAGAATCTGCGTTGATTCGAGAGCTCAAAGAAGAAATTGGCATAGAAGTTAAACATTACAAATTACTCGGCGAAGTACAACATCAATACTCTGATAAATCGGTAAAATTAATTATTTTTCTTGTCAGTCAATATGTCGGCGAACCTTTATGTTTGGAAGGGCAATTGGCTATGAAATGGGTTTATCAGCATGAATTAATTTCTGAGCATTTCCCAGAAGCAAATCGTGAAGTCATTGCAATGGTGCAAGATCATTTATTGTGTAATGAACCTGCGAAGCAGTGAGCGCCCATGGCTGCCTTGCGTATGCATAACCCTCATGTAGTGTAGGTTGGTTCTGAGCTTGCGAAGCCCCATGCTTAATTAAGCCTTAACCCAAACTATGCTAATTCACTAATTAAAATCAAGATATAATGGAGCATGGTCTGAGACCTCGTCACTCAGAACAGAAAATTCATTAACAACAATATCTTGCGAAGTTAAGATATAATCCGCAAATTTTTCTTCTTTTTGATAGTAACGAGTTCGTGTTGAGCTGATGTGATTAATTTTTATTAAATTCTTCATTCCTTGTTCAATGATGTGCATGCTTTGGGTATCAGGTCTTAAGTTAAAATCACCGCATAATATTTTAGGGGTATTAATCGTATCCATAAAATGACGGATACGTTGTGACTGATTGATTCGTTCCGGAGAGTCTTTTTTACCTTGCCCATTCCAGAGTCCATGAACATTAAGAATGGAGTAAATTTTTTTATTAATCTCACATTCTACCCATTGTAAATCCCTAGGATGATTTAATCCTATTCCTGGATAATGCTGTTTTTGGTGAATATTTATATCTCCTTCGCCTAAGATGTCGATATTATTTTTCAATAACATCGCAATTCCATAAATATTTTCAACAGCAGGTTTAAAAATAGGAAAATGATTAGGGAGAAGTTGTTGTAGATCAGAAAAAATATTCAGACTAAGCGCTTTGTCTTCTTCAGTTACAGTGCGATGCGCATTGAAATATACCTCTTGCAAGCAAAATATATCAATATCCCGATTGTGTTCGATAAATTTTAATAAAGGGTCTCTTAAGCGGCCTCCCCATATATTTAAGGTAATCAATTTCATTAATCGCTAAATTCCTTGTAGAAAAGCCAAAGTGTTTCGCTCAACTGTTAAATATCTATTACAAATTCTTTTTAGATGCACAAAGATATTTATAATGTAAATCATTTACTCTTTTAGTCAATTCAACAATATCCATATTATTAACAATTATATCATCTGCATTTTCTAAGCGCAGATGAGTCTTAGGCTGAATGGATAAAATAGCCTGGGCTTGTTCTTTACTGCATTGATCTCGCTGCATTAATCGTGATATCTGTAGCTCCAGTGGCGCACGAACAAGCAAAATATGATTAATATAAGGGTAGTATTGTTTTGTAATCAGCAAAGGTATTTCTACCATACAATAAGGAGTTGTACTTGCATCAACTCGTTTTTTAATCTCTTTACGGATAGATGGATGTAAGAGGCGTTCAAGCCAGTCTCGCTCTTCATGGTTTGAAAAAATTATTTCTCTTAGTTTGTTACGATCCAGTTCTCCATCTTCTTTAAGAACTGTAAAACCATAATGCGCAACAATTTCTCTGTATGGGGCTTTATTTTTTTGAGTCATTTCTCTTGATATTTTATCGGCATGAATTACTTCAATCCCGAGCTCTGAAAAAAGTTCAGCTACTGTCGTTTTCCCACTCGCAATGTCACCTGTTAATCCAACGCAATAAACCATGTTTAAATCTCATTTTTATTAATGCAGGTGACTATATTAATGGAGCACGTCAAAGGAACAGGACTTTTATGTTTGCAAAATGCTAAGGCAGCCAACGCGGCATCTTCACGATTTGGGTAAAGATTACTTCTCCAGGCTAATGCCTCCCTATCAAAAGCGGTACATCGCCACGTGGGCATAACATTGACGCCATTAACAAATTTAATGCAACTTGCTTTGGAAACTTTGCAGGTGGCTGGCGCCTTGCTGCCTTTTTTACATTCAGCATAAGAAAGATTTAAAGCTAGTTTTTGATAAGCGCTTTGTGCAGTCCATTTTGTATGGGTTATGTCACGTGTTGAACATTGCCAATAATTACCTTCTATATTTATTGGCTGAGCAAAACTTGAAGACGAAATACCAAAAACAAGCAAAAAACTATATCCTATGTACTTATTCATTTTTTTCCCCCTTAAGCAATTCAATTAATTGTTCGATATGTAGGGCTTTCGAAAAATACCAGCCTTGAAGAAATTGAACTTCGTTTTGCAATAAATAATTTACTTGCTCTTTTGTTTCTACACCTTCTGCAATAATAGTTAAATTAATTTTTTTTGCTAAATGAATGATTGCGTCGTTTAATGTTTCTGTGATGGCTTTTGTGCCTATGGCATGAATGAATATTTTGTCAATTTTAAGATAATTAAAAGGATAGTATTGCAAGTAGCTGATACTCGAATGTCCTGTTCCATAATCGTCTATAGCTAATGAATATCCCGCATTCCTGAGTTCTTGCATCCTGTTTATATAAATTTCATCATTCATATCGAGTAGATAGCGCTCTGTGATTTCTAACAATATTTGTTTGGGTGAAACAGAATAATGTCGCACGAGCTTATAAAAGCGAGGGAAAAAGTTATCATCAGTAAAATGCAGTGCGCAAATGTTAAATGATAAATAGAAGGTAGGTTTGGTTTTTAAGATATTCTTAGCTTCTTTAAATGCTGTTTCAATAATTTGTAATGTTATTGGAACAATTAAGCCGGTGTTTTCTGCTTCTTCTATAAAAAGATCGGGCATAATGATTTCATCTTGATTATCTTGCCACCTTAAGAGAACCTCGGCACCAGAGCAGGAATTACTTTTTGCATCAAATAACGGTTGATAAACAGGGTAAAATTGACCGCTTCTAATCGCTTGCTTCATTGCTCCATGCAAAGAATAATACCGGTTAAATAGATTCCTGATTAAAAAATATAAGAAAGTTGAAAATACTAAAACATAAAGAAGAACTAAGATTTGGTTATGCCAAAGGTTATTAATTATAGTTTGATCGGGTTCTGTAACTGTAAGTAAAACACCATTAAGGCTGTTTAATTTTGCTGTAGCAAATATTTTTCTAAATGGATAGGATGAATCAAGAAACAATTTATCTATCCAAGAAGCTCCTTCTATTTTTCCTATTTGGATAATTTCCTTTTTCTGATTGATGTCATATAAGGTGATTATGCGCTGAGTATTTTCTGGGACATTCAATATGTTTTCAAGTGTTGATGTCATAATAATTATTTCTACCTGATAATCACCAATTTTTTTTTGGATGGCAATAACTGGGTGATTAAACATGGCTATTTTTAATGGTCCTATAATCGTCCGATGTATATCCTGACTTAAGAGAAAAGTTTGATTATGAGGCAGGGTAGAACATATAATCTGATGTTTTTTATCGCGAATTGCCAACCCAGAAATTTGTGCATGATTGATAATCATGTATTGCAAAAAAGGAAGAAAATTATCTTTACATGTTAGGGTTTCCTTCTGATAGGAAGGAATTTGATGCAAATCCTGAAGAATAACGTTAATAAAGTTATCAAGGTTATATGCGAGTTTATTGCTTACCTCGGTAACTAAAATAAAAGAGCTTTTAACGTTATTATGCCAATTAATGTAAGAAAAAATAAAAAGTAAAAAAATGGTGAAAAATATCCAGAATAATTTGAATTGCTTGTAGACAAAAAATGTCATGTTGCTGAATATTTTTCGCATGATTTAAGGTATTACATAAGCTCCCTTTATAGAGTGTAGTGTTATTTCCGCTAATTTCCCAATTACCTCATAATCCGTATTTAGTGGGGGAAGCCAATACAGCGTATTCCCTATAGGCCTAATTAAGGCTCCATGGTCTAATGCATGTTGATATACCTTATTGCCTATTCGGTATTGTCCTGTATCCTCGAGATCAGCGGCTACAACCGCTCCAATGCCTCGAATATTGCTTAATTTACCTGAAAGTTGAGCAACCTCAGTTAAAGCAGAAAGCATGTATTCACCTAAATTTTTTGCTTGTTCAATTATTTTTTCTTGATGCATAGTGCGGATGGTTGCTAATGCAGCGCTGACTGCCAGTGGGTTTCCGCTATATGTATGTGAATGTAAAAAGGAGTTACCCGGTGCATAATCTGCATAAAAAAGCTCAAAAATAGAGTTGTCGATCATCACACAACTTAAAGGAATAGAGCCAGAGGTTAATCCTTTGGATAAACAAATAAGATCAGGTTCAACTTCTGCATGATTTGAAGCCAACCATGTACCTGTTCGCCCCATTCCGGTCATTATTTCATCGGCAATAAGATAAATATTGTTGCTCTGAGCCCAGGATGATAACCTTTTAAGAAAATCAGGACTGTAACATAACATTCCTCCTGCTCCTTGAAGCAGGGGTTCAACAACAATGGCACAGACTTTATCCTTAATTGCTTCTAATTCTTTTTCAACAGTGGACCAATATGAATCACAATTGTGCCATAAAGAATCTTCTTTGCCGGAAATGTAAGGAATATTTTGTATGTAGTGGCAAGTCAGACCAAATGGGGTATAGGGAGCTTTATAAAGTCCCAAATCACTCACACTCATTGTGCCCAATGTTTCCCCATGATATCCATTTTTTAGAGCAATAAACTGTTTTTTATCTGTAAAACCCCTAATCTGATTGGCATGGATTGCCAATTTCATCGCAATTTCCACAGCACTGGAACCATCACTGGCAAAAAAAACGTGTTGTTTTTTAGTAATTTTCGCTAACTCTTCTGCCAACTCAACAAGAGCTGGGTGCGTAGTATTTGCTGTAATGACATGTTCAAAGCAATCCAATTGGTCTTTTATCGCTGCAATAACTGCAGGATGGCCATGACCCAATGATTTACACCACCAGCTGGAAATAGCATCAATTAATGGACCTTTATTGGTATAAAGATAACTTCCTTGCGCTTTTTCAATAATCAAGGGAGGACATGTTTCAAAGTCCTTCATTTGGGTACATGGATGCCAAAAATGTTTTAAATCCCGGCTGATTAATTGGTGTGTGTTGACCATTTTAAAAATTTTGGTTGACAAGATGGAAGGGCACTTTATCATGTCCATTAATTAAATAAAATGTGGATTATAAAAATGTATCTAATTTTCTTTAGAACAATTAGGCTACTTTTTAATATCTTAAATTAGGAGGTACTGTTGTGACTCAAGTTAAGAAACATTGGTCTGTTTCTGAAATTACAGCAATTTATGAACAACCTTTTAATGATTTATTGCACCAAGCCTCTACGGTGCATAGAGCAAATCATCAACCCAATTCTTTGCAATTTGCTTCTTTACTTAGCATTAAAACAGGCGCATGTCCTGAAGATTGCGGATATTGTTCGCAAAGTGGTCATTATAAGACTCATGTTGAAAAAGAAAAATTGATGTCTGTAGAAGATGTCTTGAAGAGTGCCAAAGAAGCCAAAGAAGGGGGGGCACAACGATTTTGTATGGGGGCTGCGTGGCGTTGCCCGCCAGATAAGGTCATGGGTGAGTTGAAAGAAATGATCCAAGGAGTTAAGGCATTAGGATTAGAAACCTGTATGACTTTAGGGATGCTGAATCAAGAACAAGCAGTTTCTTTAAAAGAAGCTGGTTTGGATTATTATAATCATAACATTGACACCTCGCCTTCATACTATGAAAAAGTAGTTACCACACGCAAGTTCAGTGATCGTTTAGATACATTAAATCATGTTCGAGATGCCGGAATTAACGTATGTTGCGGTGGCATTCTAGGTTTGGGTGAGACACGTGAGGACCGGATTGAATTCTTGTTAACTTTGGCAAATATGGAATCCCCTCCAGAAAGTGTCCCTATTAATCGTCTAATCCCAGTTGAAGGAACTCCTCTTGCAAAGGCAGCGGAGGTTGAAGGAATTGAATTAGTTAGGACTATTGCGACTGCACGAATATTAATGCCCAAAAGCATGATTCGACTATCAGCTGGTAGAGTTGGAATGAGTGATGAACTACAAGCTTTATGTTTCTATGCAGGAGCAAACTCTGCGTGGTTAGGTGATAAACTTTTAACTGAAGAAAATCCACAGCGGACTAAGGATAAGGTTCTTTTTGACAAACTTGGTTTAACTGAGATGGCCTAAATGCCTCTAAGTAATAAAATTAGAGATTATACGAATCAGCTGGCACATGAGGGCCTGCTAAGACATAGATTGGTGGCAGCTGAAAATTCATCTTTAATTCATTTTGACAGCAACGATTATTTATCTTTAACTCGAGATAAACGTATTTCTGAAGGATATCAACGTGGATATGCCTTGTACCCTAGTGGTAGCGGTGCATCTATGTTGCTCAGTGGTTATCATGCCAATCATCGTGCTGTGGAAGAAGCATTTGCTTATTTATTAGATGTAGATGACTGTATTTTATTTTCTTCAGGCTATGCTGCAAATCTTGCAGTGACAGCGTTACTTGGCAAATTGGAAGCTCATTGTTTTATTGATAAAGAAATACATGCTTCAATTTATGATGGTTTGGCTTTATCACAGATAAACTATACACGTTATTTGCATAATAATTTGGATGACTTAAGACGTAAGTTAACCTCACATTTTGAAAGCGCGGCATTAATCACCGAAGGTATCTTTAGTATGAGTGGCCAATTGGCTCCCTTGGCAGAGCTATTTTCTCTTTGCAATATGAATCAAAGCGTACTGATAGTAGACGAGGCTCACTCTTTTGGTGTTTTAGGCAGTCAGGGGAAGGGAGCAACAGCCTATCATGGATTGACTCAAAATGAAGTGCCATTACGAATTATTCCATTAGGAAAAGCTTATGCGGCTCAAGGGGCCCTTGTGGCAGGGAAAGCAGACTGGATCGATGCATTATTACAAGCAGGTCGTTCTGTTATTTATTCAACTGCCGTAAGCCCGGCTTTAAGTTATGGCTTATTGAAAACTTTGGAATTTGTTGTAAATGCAGAAGAGCGGCGATTGAAATTAACGCAATTGATTGCTTTATTTAGATCTTATATTGAACAATCCCCACTAAATTGGAGTGATTCGATTAGTCCAATTCAGCAACTTCAATTAGGATGTCCGCATTTGGCTTTATATTACGCTCGCGAGTTAAAAAAACACGGTTTTAGTTGCTGTGCAATAAGAAAGCCTACAGTGAGCCTCAAAGCATCGGGATTGCGTATTATTTTAAATTATAATCATACTCCCGAACAAATTCGTGGGTTATTTGATATGTTAAGTGTAATTTATGAATATAAACATCCGTAGTTATGGCAAAGGTTTCCCTCTTGTTTTCTTTCATGGATGGGGATTTGATAGTCAGATTTGGTTACCACTGATACCCAAACTTTCTATGGATTATCAGCTGATATTGGTAGATTTGCCAGGGTTTGGCCACAGTCCACTCATGAATTGGGATTCATTTAAAGAGCTTTTATTAGCCCAATTACCGAATCAATTTGCACTGGTCGGGTGGTCTATGGGTGGGTTATATGCCATGCGTTTGGCAATAGAGGAGGTGGGCAGGGTAGATTATCTTGTTAACATAACTTCATCACCGCGATTTTTAAACTCTGATCTGTGGTCAGGTGTTTCTCAGGATGTTTTTAAAAGGTTTTATAAAAATCTATCGGAAGAACCACATACAACTTTAAAAGAATTTTTGGAGCTTAATGGATTGGCCAGTAATGATAAACTGCACCATCTACCTGATAAACTCCCATCGCAAGAAGGCTTGGAGTTAGGCCTTAAAATTTTAGAAACATGGGATTTACGCGAGGAATTAAAACAGTTTGATAAACCTTCATGTTTTATGTTTGGTCGGCTTGATCCCATTGTTCCGATTAAAACGATGAATTCCATGCAACTATCATATCCAGAGTTTAACTATGTATTATTTAAACGAGCTGCACACATGCCATTTTTATCTCATGTGGATTTATTTATTGAAGAACTACGGGGATTCATCAGATGAAGCGTTTTTTTGTTACGGGTACCGATACTGATTGCGGTAAAACGTATATAACTACGTGCCTAATAAATTACTTTTCATCAGCAGTTGCAATTAAACCTGTAGCAAGCGGATGTATGGAAATAGAAAAAAAGCTGGTAAGCAGCGATGCACAAAATTTGCAAAAAAATAACCTCAGCTTGGATGTAATAAATCCTTGGCGATTTAAGCTGCCTGTATCACCTCATATTGCTGCACATAGAGAAGGAGTTTGTTTATCCATTGCCGAAATTGCAGAGTATTGTCTTAATTTACAATTAGATGGAATAGAAAAATTGTTTATTGAAGGTGCGGGTGGATTAATGGTTCCATTGAATGACCATGAAACCTGGATTGATTTTCTGCAGATTACCAAGATACCTGTCATCCTGGTGGTTGGAATGAAATTGGGGTGTATTAATCATGCTTTGCTGACGGAAACGGTTTTGCGCGCAAATAATATTCAGTGCGCAGGATGGATTGCCAATTGTATTGATCCCAATATGCAAGAATTATCAGCTAATATTACTACATTAAGCCAGCAACTTACTTCTCCACTTTTGGCAAAAGTACCCTTTGCAAGTGACCTTTCATCGAGTGATTTTTTCCTATGAGTAAGCATTAATATTGCTTTTTAATCTTTCACTTGTTGTTTTAGTAACTCTATTGTATTTTAAAGAAGAATTCATTTAATGTAAGGGAAAACAATGTTCACACGCGATAAGTTGATACAATCAGTAATGACTGCTTTTTTTGTTCTTGTTGCAACTGGAAGTTCAGCAGCAGACAATGATACTTCTGCTGCAACTGAAAAGTGTTATGGAATTTCTAAAAAAGGTATGAATGACTGCGCTACTGCTACTGCTTCATGCGCGTCTTCTGCTACTAAAGACAAACAAAAAGATGCTTTTATTTTGTTACCTAAAGGACTCTGTGATCGGATTGTCGGCGGAAGTCTCAAACCTGAGTAAAATATTAATATTAAAATTGATGTAAACTAATATTAAACATAAGGAAATTTATTATGAAGCAAATTCTAGGAAGATGGCTCTTATTATTGCTTGCAGCAATTACTTTTTCTGCTCCAATGTATGCTGCACCTGAAACATATACTTTGGATAAAAGTCATACTTATGTATTGTGGAGTGCTGACCATTTGGGTTTTACAACTCAATATGGAAAGTGGTATGCAACAGGACAGTTGATTCTTGATAAAGACAATCCAAGTCAAAGCAAGGTCAATGTAACAATTGATGTTAAGGATATGGTTACGGGTATTCCTGAGCTGGATAAACATCTGAAAAGTAATTTATTTTTTGATGCCGAGCATTATCCTACAGCAACCTTTGTGAGCACTAAAGTAACGCCGCAAGGGGATAATAAAGCAACAGTGGAGGGTACCTTAACATTACGCGGAGTAAGTAAGCCAGTCACGTTGCAAGTTACCTTAAATAAAGCGGGAATGAACCCGATTAGTAATAAAATGTCCGTTGGTTTTACTGCTACATCCTCTATAAATCGTTCTGATTTTGGAATCAATGCGTTCTTGCCTTCAGTGAGTGATAAAGTAAATCTTTCTATTGGAGCTGAGGCGTATCAGGATCAGAATAAAAAGCAAGAACAAGATAAAGGACAGGTGCAGGGTAAAGAATAGGATATCTTATGCAAATCAAAAACAGCTCAACTCATTTTGGTATCATTACCATAATATTCCATTGGGTAATCGCTTTATTAATTATAGGATTATTGGCACTTGGTTTGTATATGGTTTCTATACCCTGGAATGCCCAAAGGCTAAAATACTATGGCTGGCATAAAGAGTATGGTTTTTTAGTTCTGTTTTTAGCTATTTTAAGAATCATTTGGCGATTAGCTAATGAAAATCCTGAACTGGCTTTACCTTGGCTGGAAAAAATTGCTGCACGCAGTATGCACTGGGCATTTTATATATTTATGTTTGCCATGCCCATTACGGGTTGGCTCATTACATCAGCTGCAGGATTGCCTGCATCATTTTTTGGCTTATTTACTTTACCTGATCTTATCGCTCCAAATGAAAGTAATAGGGTTTTATTTGAATGGATCCATAAATGGTTAGGTTATGCTCTTATTGCAGCAATCTGTTTGCATGTAGCTGCTGCTCTAAAACATCATTTTATTAATAAGGACGATATATTACGGAGAATTTTCCCATGAAAATAATAAAGTATTTTTTCTTTCTATTTTTCTTGAATAGTATCTATGCAAATGCGGCTTCTTTACCTGAGTGGACGCTTGTTCCCAATGAAAGCAGTATAAGCTTTACAGCCACACAAAATAATGCGCCTGTAACGGGTACTTTTAAAGAATTTACCGCCACCATAGCCGCAGATCCCCAGAATTATCAAGACAGTACGGTTGTTGTAGTAGTGAACATGAATTCACTTACTACCTCCTATGCAGAAATAAGTTCAATACTCCTTGGTCCTGACTGGTTTAATGCTAAGGAGTTCCCAAAAGCTGAGTTTAAGTCAACTAAATTCACTAAAAAGGATGATAAAAATTATGAAGCTGCAGGGACACTAACCATAAAAAATAAATCAGTGCCTGTAACACTTACCTTCACGGCTGTTGAATCGCCTAAAAATCGTCTGCTTGTTGAAGGACATACTACAGTAAAACGGTTGGATTTTGGTATTGGCCAAGGTGATTGGTCGAGTACGAGTGAAATAAAAGATGAGGTAACTATAAATTTTAAAGCAGTTGCCACACGTAAGTAGTAATGCATACAATTGTTAATGAAAACTAACTATAGTCTGGTGGATTTGCTCCAGACTATACTTCATTCAACGCGAGAAATCGTTTTGAAGTCTTTTGATTAGCTGGTTTCTTTTGCGCGATAAACTCCATTCATTACTTAATTTTTAAATCATTATTGCCAATCGCTTGATAAGAATTCCTGATAGGAATTAATTATTATTTTGCGTCGAGTGCCAAAAACTATTGTTTTGCCTGGGAGATGAATATCAATAACAAATAGGCTAATTATGTATATTTTCACCCAATAAGATCACCAATTGGTCATTTTGCATATCTATAAAAGTGACCCTATACTTAGAAATGCATTTATTGTGACCGATCCCATAAGATTATCGAGTGCTTCAATATAATATAGGAGGTAACCATGCAATCCAAATCAGAAAATCGCTCAGTTATTTTCTCATCTGAAGTGAGTGCTTCAGTGGCTTGTTCGAAACTGGAAAAAAAAGGGGCAGCCGATAAACCTGACAAGTATGTGTGGCTCTTACGTGAAAGCTCTGTTCCCGGACTATTGACTATTACCTCTTATAATAATGAAAAAAACAACTATGTTCATCAAAGGATTGGCTTCGTAGGAGGAAAATGGGAGTTTGGCCCCAAGGACTTTCTTAAGGCTCAAGAGTTTGCAAAACGAGCTGAAGCTTCTTTTAGTCAAGCAATTCCTGAAAATAGTTTTGATAGTTTAGTCAAATTATTAACGGACAATGGTTTTAATATAGGAAGGCAGTTGTTGCCAAAATCAAATGAGTCTACCCAAAATAAAGTACTTTTGTCCTATACTGAGGATGTGTTTGAAGAATCAGCGAATCCTAATTCTGCGAAAAGATATACTGATTATGACCAATAACGAATAACCAATACATCATAAAGATGCAAAATAGAGTGGTTCGATATTATAAGCTAACAATTTCTGCCTGTTTTAAGGACAAATATTGATGGTCTACCTATTGCTGTTGCAAAAACCATTTTTCCTTTAATTCAAGAAATTTGGCTTTTTGTTGATTATTTAAAAGTGTAAACATTTGATGTTGTATCATTATTCTCGTTTTTAGCATAGAACCTCTTATTTTATTTACTTTTTCTATTAAAGCATCAAGTTTTGCTTCATCAATTTTCTCATTTTTTACTAAAGAATTTATTTGACTACGTAGTAATCTAAGCTGAGCATAGTCTTCTTTGAGAGAAGCTCTGGCTTTTTCTCGATATGCTTTAAGTTTGGCTTTTTGATCCGCATTAAGATTGAGTTCTTTTGCTAACCTATCAAATTGATGGTGGGAATTACACTGTTTTGAATCACCAATACAAGCAAAACTTGGTTGACCGAAGATTAGTGCCAATACAATTGTTGATAGCAAGATAAATTTTTTATTCATTTTCTATTCCCATAAGCATTTTGAGCAGCGTTCTTATTTTATTTTTTGACATCAGTACGGATCTCTAATGGAGTATAGACTATAGAATTAATAAATACAGTCCCTGACTAATTTTATCTTAACCATTTGAAAATTCGTAAAATATTTTAAGATTGTCCTATGTGAGAAGGGCGGTTTAATTTTATTTTTTTATCTTTTGCCAGGCTAAAAATTATTGCCTCATGGCAGAGATTTTCGAGATCTTCGATCAATTTTTGCGTATATTCATCGTGATGATGGATACTAAGTAAAATTTTTTTAAATTGGAGAATATTAAATTCATTTGTTTGACTAAAACAGCTTAATATAAGTTTAAGATCTTCTGTCAATTCTTGTTTTTCCTCGCTTGAAAAAGATTGATGAGGAATTTTTGTTATTTTGTGGATGTATTTTTCCACATCATTTTTTATTGCGGAAAAAGAAAGAGGCAAGCTCATCGCAAGTTCCTTTTGACGTGTAGTAAGTAGTTTTGTCCTTGAAGCCTGCAATTTTTTCCCGGAATCCAACCACGAAGAGTCATTTAATTCACCTTCATTAACACCAAGAAATTTGAGCATTCCTAAAACATTCTCATGCAGAGGAATAGAATTTTGTGAGCGAAAGGCATGCTGCAATCCATAATGATTAAATGAGAGAGGCTGAATTTCTCTAATAAATTTATCCGTATCTACCACATAGCCATTAAATAATGCATTCGATATTTGTATTGGACCTGTAGTGCATACAACGATTGATTTAAGATAAAGATCACACTCTTTTTTCATTAAATAAGTTAAAAACCTATCATCATTTTTTTCTAGAATTCGTTTAATTAAAGAATATTCTTTACTAAAAAAAAGATATTTTACCAAGTTTAGCTGTGCTTGGAGGTCTTTTCGCAATCTCTTTATTACCTCCTCATGAGTTTCTTGAGGAGTGATTTTGTTAAAATTCAAAAATTTGTTTTTATCAGTCATCACCTCAATAAGATATGCTCTAATTTTTAAGGAGGAATGCGCTATATCATGAGGAATAATTTCTTTGGATTTTGCTATATAAAGTGATTCAGAACGATTTTTCATAAATTTTAGTAGATGACGATTGATAAAGCTGTCTTCATTTAATTCAGTTTCAGTTCGCTCAATAAAATCGGTGTCATAATGGGTTAGTCTGGTGATAAGCCCTCTTTGCACCCGCTCGATTTCCTTTTTGGCTGCGATTGCGTCTATAATCGCGACAAAATCATTATTTGCAAGTATGAATTCTTTTCTACCCATTTTTAAACTGCCAATGTTAAGTAATATAGGCATTTCAGTGGTAATGAATTTGGGAAGAGAGGATGTATCAATTGGAAAATCAAAGTCTGTATAAGTACCTTTTTTAAATATTGGTGAAAGCCATCTTAAAATATCACTTGCAACAGCCAGATTCCCACCTGTTTTTAAATTATGAATTTCTTCTTTATAAAAACTATATAATTTTCTTTCATTTTCTGATTGGAGTAATGTATCGATTGCGTGTGCATCAATGGAAATAATTTGATGTTCTTTGCAAAATTCATGAAGCGTATTTACTGAGGTCTGTACCAGTAATTTAGAGTCATAGACCAAATGAATCGTGTCGTTAGGATTTTTTTCACGCATTTCAATAAGGCGAATTTGATTTTCCAAATTCATAAATACATTTGGATTATTGCTTAACCAGATTTTTACATGTAAGTTTGGATTATATTGATACATTTTTTTTCTTTATTTTGGTTTCAATAAATTACCGCACATAAAAAGCCAGTTCTTGTATGCTCCTAACCAATTAATTGGAGCACCTATAAAAAGCTTAGCACATTATAAAAAAAATGATTTGATGCTAAATTGATTGATGAATTTCATCTAATATGGTATAAAGGTCGCGCTTTAAATACACACACGTCTCGACACATACGATAGGGTCCCTGAAGGGGTTTCGTATGGGAGGCGTGGAGGAATAACCCTGGAGACAAATAATGAATATAAGTATGCGTGAGTTACTCGAAGCAGGTGCTCATTTCGGACACAGAACACGGTTTTGGAATCCTGAAATGGGTGAGTATATTTTTGGATCTCGTAACAAAATCCATATTATCAATCTTGAAAAAACGATGGTGATGCTAAATGACGTAATGAATTATGTTGGCAGATTGGCATCAAACAAAGCAAAAATTCTATTCGTAGGTACCAAAAGAGCAGCACAAGACAGTATTCGTGAACATGCGAAACGTTGTGGTATGCCTTATGTTGATCATCGTTGGTTAGGTGGTATGTTAACCAACTATAAAACAGTACGTCAGTCCATTTTTCGCTTAAAAGAATTGAAAGAAATGCAAGAAAAGGGACTGTTCAATGGTATGATCAAAAAAGAAGCACTGATGCTCACGCGTGAACTAGAGAAATTAGAAAGAGGTTTAGGCGGTATCGAACACATGGGTGGTTTGCCTGATGCTCTATTTGTTGTTGATGTTGGCTTCGAGCACATTGCTGTTGAGGAAGCTCATCGATTAAGAATTCCTGTTATTGGTATTGTCGATACCAACAACAGCCCAAGAAACATTGATTATATTATTCCTGGTAATGATGACTCCATGAGAGCAGTTGATATTTATCTTCGTTGTGTTGCTGATGCAATTTTAGATGCTAAGGGCAGTAACACAGTTGGAGTAGGTTCATCTGATGCTGAATTTGTAGAAGTAGTTGAACAAACTGGTGATGCAGAAAAATCAGGGGAATAATTAAAATTTAAAATACAGGGGGCAGGTGTCTGAACACCTAAATTTGCCCCCTTTTTGCTATCGGAGAAATGAAATGTCAATTAGTGCAAGTTTAGTCATGCAGTTACGTGAGCGCACCGGGGCTGGCATGATGGAATGTAAAAAGTTTCTAATAGCAACCAATGGTGATATAGAGGCTGCAATCATTGAAATGCGTAAAGCAGGTCAGGCAAAAGCAGATAAAAAAGCGGATCGTGTTGCTGCTGAGGGCGTAATCGTCATTGCACGTTCTATCGATGGACGTAGTGCGATAATGCTTGAAATTAATAGTGAAACAGATTTTGTTGCTCGAGATGAGAACTTTACTAACTTCGCTAATACAGTTGCAGAAACTGCACTAAACAGTTCGGCTACTACAATTGAGGCGTTGTCTGCCACTACTCTTTCTTCGGGAAGTACTGTAGAACAAGCACGTCAAGAATTAGTAGCGAAAATTGGTGAAAATATTAAACTAAGACGTCTAGAACGCATGCAGTGTGATTCTGGAGTAATTGGTTGTTACTTACATGGATCACGAATTGGTGTTATGGTTGCTCTTAAAACTGGTGATGAAGAGCTTGCTAAAGACATCGCAATGCATATTGCAGCAAGTAAACCAATTGTTGTAAGTAAGGATCAAGTATCTACAGAAGCAATTGAAAATGAGCGTGAAATTTTTACTGCCCAGGCAAAAGAAAGTGGCAAACCGCAAGAAATTATCGATAAAATGATTGAAGGTCGAATTAATAAATTTATTGATGAAGTGAGCTTGTTAGGCCAGCCATTTGTCAAAAATCCTGATATCAAAGTAGGACAGCTTTTAAAAGAAAAAAATACTGAAGTTCTGTCTTTTATTCGTTATGAAGTTGGTGAAGGAATAGAGAAAAAAGAAGATAACTTTGTTGAAGAAGTGATGGCTCAGGTTCGTACATGATGAATGAAAGTCACCCATTAAAATATAAACGTATTTTATTAAAATATAGTGGCGAAGCCCTAATGGGCAAGTCACAATTTGGTATTGATCCCTCGGTCTTAGATACATTAGCCAAGGATATTGCCGAATTAATCAAGATGGGCGTTGAGGTTGGGCTCGTTTTAGGTGGTGGTAATCTATTTCGTGGTAAAGCGCTTTCTCAAGCAGGGGTGGGGCGTGTAACTGGTGACCATATGGGAATGTTGGCTACAGTCATGAATGCTTTAGCGGTACGAGATGCTTTGGAACGCATTGATATGCCTGCACGTATTATGTCAGCCATTCCTATGCTTGGTGTAGTTGATCCTTATCATCGACGTAAAGCAATCACACATTTGCGAACTGGGCAGGTTGTAATTTTTGCAGCAGGAACGGGAAATCCGTTTTTTACTACCGATACGGCCGCTTGTTTAAGAGCTATTGAAATAGGCGCTGATGTGGTTTTAAAAGCAACTAAAGTAGACGGTGTATATTCGGAAGATCCCTTTAAGAATCCTAATGCCAAACGTTATGATTATTTAACTTACATAGAAGTATTAACTCAAGGTTTGGAAGTAATGGACTCAACTGCAATATGTCTTTGTCAAGATCAGGGTATGCCTTTGCAGGTTTTTGATATGACAGCCCCTAATGCATTGAGACGAATTGTATCTGGAGAACGCGTAGGAACTATAGTCGGAGCTAATCATGATTAATGAGATTAAGCAAGATTCAGAAAAGCGAATGAAAAAGACCATTGAAGCATTACAGACGGATCTAACCAAAATTCGCACTGGAAGAGCGAATGTTGGATTACTGGATCATGTGCAAGTGGATTATTATGGAACTATGACCCCTTTAAATCAAGTTGCCAATGTTTCTGCCAGTGACTCACGAACCATTTTAGTGACTCCTTGGGAGAAATCCCTAGTACCCGCCATAGAAAAGGCGATTTTGAATTCTGATTTGGGTTTAAATCCTGCTACAGCAGGCACTGCTATTCGTGTTCCTATGCCTCCATTAACTGAGGAACGCAGAAAGGAGTTAATCAAAGTCGTTCGTAATGAAGGCGAGCAGGGAAAAGTTTCCGTTCGTAATATTAGAAGGGATGCAAATAATCAATTAAAAGATTTGGTTAAAGATAAAACTATTTCTGAAGATGATGAGCGTAGAGCAACTGAAGTCATTCAAAAGCTGACTGATAAATATATCCAAGAAATAGATGCATTATTGGCCGAAAAAGAAAAAGATTTAATGGAAATTTAAGTCAAATTAATGCCTGAGGCAAAATAGCCTCGGGCAACAATCATCCTTTTGTATTTTTTTATCCTTCAAAGTAATAAATAGTTCATTAAATTTTCCAGCTTATTTATAAAGCTAAATAGGAGAATTTGTTGAAGATTTTCATTAGATTTAAGCACAATACAAATAATTTTTGAGGTTTCCCATGCAATACAAGGTTGTTTTTTTTGGTACACATAGAAGTGGTAAAACCCAGCTTAATCGTCGAATCGCTCTAAAAAATGATTTTGAATTTGACGAAAAATCACGTTCCACTGTAGGTGCTGAGTTTTTAACTCGAAGAATTGATTCTGACAATACTGCAATCTTATGGGATACAGCAGGGGCTGTGCGATACCAAGCGTTAAGTCAGGTATTTTATGCAGGAGCTGCGGTAGGTGTATTTTGTATTGATCTGACTGATGAAATTAATGAGCAGGAAATTAATAAAAGTATTCAAGAGTTTCGTCAATATGTCCCAAAGGCTCCTATTGTTTGCGTTGGAACAAAATCAGATTTGCCTGAGGCAGATCCGAGTAAACTGAACCTACTTAAATCCAAAGATTTATTTGTTCACTTCATTACTACTTCAGCAAAACAAGGAGATAATGTTGATGAACTTTTTGCAATAATTACTAAACTTTGCAAAGACAAACAAAATTCTCTTTGGAGCGAAGCGAAAGCTAGACTCATGGAAAGTTTAAAAGAACTGCCAAAAGAAAAAAAGCAATCAATTGAGAAGAAGTTGACTAAGTTATCAGATGTCTTATTAGTGAAAGCTGATAATCCCAGCGTTACTCCTTTACAAAAGGCAAAGGCAATTGAGGACTTTACCACGAATTGTAAAATTATTTTGGATGAGCAACATCCTAATGTTCTTAATGCAGTACTTTCGGTTGCCGCAGCAGCAATTGTACTCACTGTAACAGCCTTAATTGGTTTTGCAATTGGCGTTGCATGTAGCTGGTGGACAGGTCCAGGTGCATTTTTTGCTGGACTTCTAAGTGGTTATGCTGCTGCAGTAGCGGTTGCTTCAACAAGTACGGGATTAGGTATCGTAGCTGGTGGTCTCACCGCGTATGGCTTATTTAAACCTTCCAAAGAAATGAATGCTCTTAATGAATTCGCTGCAGAAGTATCATCGTTGAATCCAGGAATTATTTTGTAGTCGGTTGAAGAATGTAGTTTAAAAAAGAGTTGCTCTGTTTCTGCCAGTTTTATTGAAGGTCGACCGGGATTTTGACAAAAAATGTTTTCTGTTTCTCACTCAGTTTTTCTCTATCCTTTAGGAGTAAGGTGATTTTCCTTTTCCTCATCATCACTTTCCCCCCAATCTATTTCGTCCAGTTCTTCTTCTTTTCTTTGTACAGGACGAGCAAATGTAGTATCTTTAATTTCGTCACATTTAAATTCAGCACTACACTCTTCCGCTTCTTTAGGAGAAATTGCTGATAATTGTTTATTATTTAAAAAATTTACTATTTCTGGATCATTATAGCTTAGTGTCTCACTGATATATTTTACATCTTTATATATACTGTGAGCTGCCGAATGTACCAAATCCATCTTCGAAACATCACTTTTTTTTAAAGCTAACAGTTCCTGCTCTTTAAAGCCTTTTTTTAAATCAAACAATTCCTGCTCCGAAAGATCACTGGAGAGCAGTTTTTTCTTCACACGCTCACGATCTTTTGCCACAGAAACAAGGGTCTCCAAATTACTAATAAGTTTATCAAAAGTTAGCATGAACATTGTGGCATTACTATTTGGAGATGCTTTGAGATCTTTTAATTTCTCTTTAAGAATATCTTTTAGCTTTACTAATTCCGAGACATCAACGGTAACCGTATAGTCAGTATATTTAGCTTGAGTCATGTTATTCTCCATCGACATTGATGATCTCGTGAAATACTTCGAGACCTCCCAGTCTTTGAAATCGACTTGATGCGATGTAAACTTCCTTGCTATATAATAAATCCGATATTTAATTAGTATAGATCATAAACAATCAATTTGCATTTAAAATGACCATACTTGGGTTGACTGGGACATGACTTCGATCTGTTTGAGACGTAGTAGGTAACAAAAAAACCATTCTAGTCTTATTTTTTACGCCATTAATAACACAAAGAAATAAGTTCAAATAGGTCGATGGTTTTTGAAAAATACTCATTGGTTTGGTTGTGGAAGAATATTAGAGGGTATTACAAAAATCAATATTTGATTTGAAAACTTTAACCGACCTTATAATATTTTAGGACTTGAAAAAGATCGCAAAATCCATTTTTAAATATCCTTATTTTTTCCTAAAGATTTTGCCAATCGTTGCCAAATGCCTTCTTTATAATCCCCTACATAACCCCAGGAATCAACCCAAATAATTCGCTTAAAGGCTCCTGTTTCATTTATTTTATCCATGAATAGTTCTTTACTTTTACTTTTTGCGGCAATAATAACCATGTTCGCACTGTTTCTTATTGGAATAACCAAAGTATGTTTAAATTGATTTTTAACTAGTTGAAAAATTGGATACTGTTCTTTTATATTGGCTAAATTGATAGCTAAAAATCCATCTTCAGTGAGTATCCTATCGCATAAGATAAAAAAATGAGCATTAGCACATTCCGGTGGAAAATGATTCGCATTATAGAGATCAACAATGAGATGACTGAAATGTGACTCACACTTTTGTACATAATCCATCGCATTTTCATGGATAATTGTTAAATTTTTTAAGCGGTCTATCATAAAAAAACGCTTGGCTATTTCGATAACCTCTTCGCTGTTGTCTACAGCAACTAAAGGAGAGTCATTCAGCATTAATGCAATTCCTGCACCACCTAATCCTAACATACAAATAGTTCCTGGATTTGTACGGGCCATTAAAGTGAGTGCAGGAAGATAGTATAAAACGGGTTTATGAGGCTTATGACGGTTAATAACAGTCTGTAGTGCTTTACTACCCAAGGTTAACCAACGATAACACGCATTTTGATACACTTTATAACCTGAGGGTGAAGTATAGATGCAGGTTCCTAATTTTGTTTTCCACATTTTAATGTGTCGTCTCTAATTGGAAGGGATAAATTGATCCAAGCTTTAAAATTTGAGTTAACTCATCCAAAGCTGAAAAACTTTCATCAAGCAACTGAGGATCAGCCAAGTCTGTTGCAACTAACTCCGTACGATAGTGCTTTAATACCCACTTTTCCAAAGTGCTTAATAGTTCATTATCTATTAATACGCCTTGATGCATCGCTCGTAGTTCTTCGTCATTTAAGGGAACACGCAATCTCAGGCAAGCAGGACCACCCCCATTGCGCATGCTTTGTTTCAGATCAAGGAAGTAGACTGAGTTAATGGGATTGGATTCATCAGAAAGTATTCGCTCAATACACATATGAACTCGAGGGTTATTTTGACACTCATAAGGAGCAATGAGGATCATTGAATTTTGATTGGTTAAACTGATAACTTGTGAATTAAAAAGATAAGTTTCAACTGCATCGACTATACTAAGTTCTTTTTGTGAAATCTGAATAATATTCAAAGGAAAGGGGGCTTTTTCGCCTAACTCTTTAAGCACAGAGCTTTGTTGATAAAATGCTTGTTCATGAACTAAAAAAACTGATTCATTGCCTACAGATATAACATCATTATGAAAAACTCCCTGATCAATAGCGAAAGAATTTTGACAGGCAAATACAACTTGATGTTCCGGTAGTTGATGTTGACGAACGATTGCTTCAGATGCTTCGCGTGTCTGTCGGGCTGGATATTTAGTCGGTCCAATGTGAGTTTGACTTTTCCCTAAAGCTGTTTTCCCATAGACAAAAAGATGGATTCCAGATTGACTATGTTTTTGACAAAGGCGACTGTGGTTTGCAGCCCCTTCATCCCCTGTAATAATGGACCGAGGCAAAATAGGATGATGATGAAAATAATTTGGATTAGCGAATATAAATTCCAGTATTTTTTTGGAAAAATCAGCTTCATGGTGCCGGTGCAAATTACTTACAAGATTTGCAGCAGTAAAGTGAACTTTATGATCTTGGGTATCAATGCTTGGGGAAACAGTAGCTGCATTGGCAGACCACATGCTGGATGCTGAATAACAAGCCCCAAGAAGTTCTGGGGCTGTTTTAAATGCTTTATTAATTTGCTCTTTAGGTGTACCACAAAAACCTAGTTGATGAAGTAATTTAAGATTAGGACGTTGATGGGGTGGAAGTAAACCCTGTTTTAGCCCCATTTTATAAAGTAGGTGCATTTTTTCTAATCCTTGCAGGGCAGCCGCTTGGGGATTGGAAATTGCTAAAGCATTATAAGAAGATGCAATATTACCAGGTGCAAGGCCCGCGTAATTATGAGTAGGGCCAACTAGGCCATCCATGTTTAATTCATAAACGTTCATTTCAATCTTCCGTTATACATTTTACGCTAGAACGCCTGAGCGTTATAAGTCATATCCTGAGCAGGGCGAGACATCTCGTTTTTTTAGTCATACCCCCCCAATAGTTATTCCAATACAATACCTGGCAAAATTTGTTCAGGCATCGTTAAAACAGGTTGCTCCATACTGGCTACCGGATAAGCGCAATAATCCGCAGCAAAATAAGCGCTCGGCCTATGATTCCCACTTAATCCGACTCCACCAAAAGGAAGGCTACTGGCCGCACCTGTAGTGGGTTTATTCCAGTTAATTAATCCTGCACGAACTTGTTCATAAAATTGGTGATAATGTTGCTCATCATTACTAAATAAACCTGCAACCAAACCATAGCGGGTTTGGTTGGCGAGATCAATCGCTTGTTCAAAACGAGTGTAACGATATATTTGTACTAAGGGTGCAAAAATTTCCTCATCTGGAGGGTTTTTAACGTGGGTCATATCAATAATGCCTGGCGAGAGCAGGCCTGTATGATCAGCAAGTAAGTTCATGTCTAATAAGGAAACGCCGCCCAATTCAATAAGTTTTTTTTGACTATGGATATGTTGAAGAGCTTGTGTATGACTAATAACCGGACCTATGAATGGTTCCGGTTTTTGATCAAAAGGGGCGACTTTAATTGATGCGCATGTTTGGATGAAACGATTTAAGAATTCATCACCTTGCTGTGAGTCAGGAATAATGATACGTCGCGCACATGTACAGCGTTGACCTGCAGTAATCACAGTTGACAGTAAGGTATGATAAACTGCGGCGTTAAGATCAGTAACTTTATCAATGATTAAAGGATTATTGCCTCCCATTTCAAGAGCTAAAATTACTTCAGGTTTGCTGCTAAAATGTTGGTGGATGCGCAAACCGGTCGCATAGCTTCCTGTGAAATATACACCTTGGACGTCTTGTGTCAGTAAGGCTTTCCCACATGTGGCATCGCCTTGCAAACAATTAATTACTCCAGGGGGTATGTCACTCTCATGCCAGCACTGCATGATCAATTCCGCCACTGCTGGCGCGTGTTCACTTGGTTTATAAAGTACTGTGTTCCCTGCCAGCAGAGCAGGAACTATATGCCCATTGCTTAAGTGAGCTGGAAAATTAAATGCACCAAGGACAACTACAACTCCTTGAGGTTTAAAGCGAAGGCAGGTATTTGCTTCAGCCGTTTGGGTTGTTTTTGTCCAAGTTCTTTCATGATAGGCTTGAATTGATAAATTGATTTTTCCTATAACAGCCTTGACTTCCGTATGTGCTTCCCATAAGGGTTTTCCTGTTTCTAAAGCAATTAAGTGAGCCAATTGCTCATGATTTTTTTCAATTTGCTGGGCAAATCTTTTGGTATAATTTGCACGCTGCTCGAAATCAAGAAAAGACCAAGAGAACAGTGCTTGTCGTGCTGCATGGCATGCAGCAGAAACATCCTGTTCTGTGGCACTCGTACCCTTCCAAAGTAACGTACCATAACCCGGATTTATGGATTCCAGGGTAGTTCCGTTTCCTTTTGTCCATTGGCCATTAATATATTGTCCTTTACCATCAATTACAGGTGATTTAGTCATTCAGCTCTCCCTCATCAAGCTCTAAAGGAGCAACACGCAATTGATCGCCGCATGTGACTTGCAAAAGATTGGCTGTATTTTTGCTGATGATACAGGTGCTTTTTTCCTTATTAACTAAAGCGCTATTAATAGTAGCTCGGAAGTCCAATTGAGTATTTGCTAATAAGTAATTCGTACTGCTTACTTCATCGCTAATATTTTTAATTGTTACAACGTGACTTTGTTCTATGGTTTTGATTTTTAGTCGGGGCACTTCAAGTGTAGGGCCAGCATCAAAAATATCAATGTACTTATTATAACGAAATCCTTCTTTCAATAAAATTTCCATGGCTGTTTGCGTAGAAGGATGAGGTTGACCAATTGCTGCTTGGGCTTGAAGGGACAGCAATTTAATATAGATAGGGTTACGGGGCATTAAGTCTGCTATAAACTGTTTATCAGTTGTCAGGGTCAGCCGATCTGCTTCTGCAAAAGACATATGAAAAAAATGACTTCCTACATTTTCCCAAAAAGGTGACTGACCATTTTCATCAGAGATTCCGCGCATTTCAGCAATTATTGTCGAAGTAAAGCGCATAGGATGCTGGGCGATAAAAAGAAAACGGGCTTTAGAAAGTAATAAACCATTTTTGTGTTTTCTATACTTAGGTTCTAAAAAAAGAGTACAGATTTCACTTCGTCCCTGATTATCATTTACAAGACTTAAAACCTCATAATCACTTCGTATATTTAATGAACGAGAAATTCGGGTACGTTTGGAGATTTTGTAAGAATAAAAGGGGGCCTCATATCCTGTACATGATTCAATTCCTGAAACACCTATTATTTTTTTATTCTTGGGATTTTCTAAGACAAATAAATAATATTCATTATTGGCTTTTTCCACATTTTTATGAAATGACTCAGTGGCCCAATGAAGTCGTTTTGCCAATATTTGTTTATCTTTAGAAAGCGTTGTTATTCCTACGCCGCTTTCTTCAGCTAAATGATGAATAGCATCTAAATCTGTATTGCGAGCGCTACGAAATAACATCATTTTTTAGATCCTCTAGACCGCCCTGAGCCAGGTCAAGCAAAAGTAAGGTACTTAGTGATGCACGTTCAGACAAACTATCAAGCAATATATATTCCTCTGCGCTATGAATATTACCACCCCTGACTCCAAGTGTGTCTATAACGGGTAAACCATGTTGGGCCAAATTATTTCCATCGCAACAGCCTCCACTATCTTTCCAATCTATTGCTAACCCAAGCTCTTGTCCCAAATGTTTAATACGATGAAATAGACGCTCTGTGCCCAAGCATACACGCTTTACTGGCCTCCCAAAAACACCATGGACATTCAAAGAATAACCCGTACGTTTTAGTTGGCGAATGATTTTATCCAATTCAGTTCGCACCCAAAATTCATCTTCCGGCAAACTAATTCGGATATCAAGCTGTGCTACTGCTCTGTCTGGAACTACATTGAGCGCCTCACCACCCGCAATTTTTCCTACATTAATTGTAACTCCATCATGTTTCCCATTAAGGGCATGTACAGCACATATCGCTTCAGCCAGGTAGGAAATCGCATTTCGGCCTTCTGAAAAATCTCGTCCTGCATGAGCTGCTTTTCCTGTTGCAATAAGCGTCAATTTGCCACTGCCTTTGCGATTTTTAGCTAAAGTACCATTAGGTGTCATAGCAGGCTCATAAACCAAAGCTGCTTGATAATTAGCTGCCAATTCATCGAAAAGCATGCTGGATGCCGGTGAGCCAATTTCTTCATCCGCATTGATTAAAACATCCCAACCCAGTTCTGCTGCAAATTTACTTTCCTCAAAAACGGATAAGGCGTGTAACATCACAATAAGCCCGCCTTTCATATCAGTAACACCAGGGCCATTAATACAATTATCATTAATGTACTTTAATTTTTGAAATGGATTATCCGCAGAATAAACAGTATCCATATGTCCGCAAAGTAAAACTCGTCGTTTCAAGTGGGGTCGTTTTCTGATGAATAGAGCATCGCCACAGTTTTGCACTATCGTATTACCAGCCATATCAATAACAGATAAAGGAGCGGGTTTTCTTTTCTGCATTGTGTCCGCTATAGGCTTATATATGGTTTGCAATAGATTGGTAATTTGTGCTAATCCAGCCAAATTGTTTGTGCCAGAATTTATCTCACACAATTGGTGGAGTTGCTTCACCATTGTTGCCTGATTGTTTTTTATTATATTTATCAGTTTATTGTATGCTTTAATCACGGCTGATATATGGGCTTATAGCTAAAAATACAGAATAGCTGAAATTAAAGTACTTCACAATGCATGATCCAAGTTGTACTAAGAAGATTACATTGGATTAGTAAATTTTTTCCTCCGGTTTTTTAAACTCGGAGGAAAAATGAAATGTAAAATTTATTCTTAAGGTTTTGATGTTGGTGGTGTACTTTGTTTGGGTGCTGAGTTATTTATTGGCCATATCTGCGGGATAGACATGATACCGAATTTACTAAGTAATCCTTCATGTTTTACGGGATCTTCACTTTTAGCTGAATATAATTCTGAATGGGTACTGAGGTCAACTCGCCGATCAAGGCCTTGCAAACGTTGAAGTTGTTTTTCCTGGAGCTCTAATAGCTTATTAAACCGCTCTGTACTGGCTTTTAACTCAGATTTTACTTCCGAAAGCTCTGACTCGGCTTTACTAATACGTTCTGCTACCTGGTCAAAACTGGTTGTTTTATCCATTAAAAAAGCATCTAGTTTTTCATGGAACGCTTGTCGTTGACTGGAGTCACTAATAGCCGCGCTGGTTAGAGCCTTTACAGTGTTTTCCAGTGTACTGGCAATGCTTTTTGCTTTCTCTACTTCAGTTCCCATGGATTTTCTAACTTCCCCTAACTCAGCGGTTTTTTGGGATAAAAGCAATAAGCTTCTCGAATGCAACTCTCGAACTTTTTCAAGCTCTTTTTGATTGGTGTCAAATTGTACACTTTGGTTCTCCAGATCGAGCTTAAGCGATGAGGCAATTTTTTCAAGATCTTCCTTATTCTTTCGAAGTAATTTTTCAGTTTCAATATAAACTTCTACCTGAGCACTTAACGTTTCAACCTCCTCATTAAGCCGTGTAATATTTTTAGCAAGTTTTTCATTTTCCTCTTTAAACTTATCGATTTCAGCGGATAATTTTTTACGAATTGAATCTAATGCGCCAATAGTCAGTTCAAGGATTTCTGCAACGCCAAAAATTCCTTCTTTTAATTTTTGAGCAATGTTTTTGGTATGGTAATGATGGTCGTCCAGAACAATACTGCTTGTAGTGTATGCTAAGGCGCTTACGCCACTAATCGTTACGAGAAACCCAATATGAGCTGCTGCACCTATGATTAGAGTCGGTCCTGATATGGCAACCCCACCGATGATTCTTTGCCAAAGAGGCAACTCACCCCAGAAAGCGGCAGCACGTGAAATGAGACTGGGGTTATCTTGTAGACTATCAACTATGGCGCCTAAACTTTTTTTGACCTGTGACAAATGCTCTTGAGTTAAAGCAATGCTTTGCAAACTATCGAGATCAGTTTCAGATGAATTTGGGTCTAATAATAATTCTTTTGCTGCATCGGAAAAATTCATCTGTGATAAAGCTTTTTCCACAATCACTCTATTTTTAGCAGGAGGATGTGTTTCTTTTATAATTACATCAAGTTCTTGTTCATTAGTAGACATGACACTGCTCCCTGTGTTTAAGAATCTCCCTGTAAATTCTATTTTTAACCACAAAACCATCAATAAGCAAGTAAAAAATTTGTTCCTATGCAGTTAATTAAGACAATTTGCTGAATGCAGCTTCTCTACTCAGGTTTGCTAGGATTAGGTCATAAAAAGTACTGTTTTTAAACTTCAAGAGGCGCTAAAACTGAAGTAATATGAATCATTTCATCGCTCAATTCTGTTCTGCGATAAGAAAAAAAACCGGTGTTAATTGCAGCACTTCCATGATCAATTAGCTTTTCGGAATATCCCAGGGAGGGAAGATAAAGTATAAAGCCTAATAATACCTCCATGATGCCGCCAATTATATATAATGAAGGATGATTAATTTTTAATTCATTGGCCAACCTCTTATATTTTTCAATCGATTCTTCGGATGAAGCATGCAGGAGCTCGGATGTACGTGAAACGACTTCCAATAAAAGTCTTTTACCACTTGCTTTTTGGGTATGAAGCTCTTTCACGGTATTTAACAAGTGAAGTCCTGTTGTTTTGATGTCGTTTTTTTCTTTTGGTAATGCATGAAATTGTTGAATGGTTTGTTTGAGTCTGTTTTTAAGAAGTTCCTCTGTCCGTATTTTAGGACAATTCATATCTCGCCAATAAATGAGCCATGATTTTTTCTCATGTGTAATTAACTGAGAATAATTTGCATTGACATAGGTGTTTAATGCATTCCAAATGATTTTTCGATGAAAATTCATCCCTCTCCCTTTGACATTAGCAGCGGGTGCATCAAGAGATCGTTCAAACTCTTCTTTTTTAATCGGTTGTTCCAGGTTAAAGGATTGTATCAAGTTATAATAAGTGGAAGATAGCGCCCCGCGATCTATTGCATCTTTGCATGAAAAATTAAAACTTTTTGGTTTTATTGTTTTTAGAATGTAATCGGTCAATTCATATTTTATGAAATGTACCCATACTGCTTGTTTTTCTGCAGAAGAAATGAAGCGTTTGTGAGCAAGTCCTTGCGCAAGAAAACTCTTCATAAGTAATTTTTTTAAGATTATCTCTTCATTTTCGGGTCCAAATAATAATTCTCTTGCTATGGGACTAATTCTGAAATCAGAAATGATTTTTTTGTCTGCTTTCTCTCTTGCTATATCCAGAAATTCATTAAATACAGAGCGTGATGACAGTCGGTTGTGTGTTATTTCATAATCAGATGAATCCATCAACCCTTCATTAGCAGGAAGAGTAATAACCAGTGTTTTAAGACTCGGATCATTCTCAAGTTTATGAAGTTCTAGAGTCAAATCTCTTTCTTTGGACCCTGCAATATCATAATCACTTCGATCTAATGCCAGATTATTAAAATAGATATGACAAATGGATTGATTCGGATCGGATTTTTGGGCATTTATTTGTAACCAACGTCTGAATAAAGGGCTTACCCGAGTTTGTCCCTCATGGCGTTGAGCTTGAGTGCTAAACCGATACTCTGTTGCATCTGAACTTTTTTTATAAGAAAAATTTTTTATTGTTGGCAGATTCGTTTCATATTGAGGCTTAAAGTTATTTGCAAATAAAGAATAAAGCCGGCGATAAATTCCACCTGAGTCATTTGGAGACTGCCTATTAACATTTCTTTTGGTATCTTTTATTTTATTTTGAATTTTTTTTTCGGTATTTGATTGTCGAGGACGTATTTCCGAATCAATACCATTTATCCAGGCTGAAGACTCTTCAAGGATCTTGTTGTCATTATGATAAATAGCCAGAACTAAATCATCTAAATCTTTAATGTTTTCTGTTGAATTCCTATCAATGAATTCTTCCAACGCAGCGATACAAGACGAATATAAATTCCCATAAGGGTAATTTTCATCATATTCTTGTTCCATTACAGTGTGTAATCTGGCAAATTCCGGTAGCAGCTTGGTGAGAAATTGTCTTTGAGTTTGAATTACAGGTTTTAATTGAAGAAAATAAGTATAGCAGTTACGATTATGTATTGCGTCACTGGTCAAGTTATCTTCGTTATTTACACTGGTGCTCATTTAATTTCCATATGTTTGTGTAAATTAAGTGCATTATAAGAAAAAAGGGGACAGAGTGGAAGTGTCATTGGAATATTCCTTACCGAGCATAAAAATGGAGCATCATTCCTTTTTAAATAATTGTCATTCTGATTGGAAAGAAATTCTAATCAAAGCACTAAAAACTGTGGATCAAGACTATTTACACCAGTTAATGAATGACAAATATTGGTTGCCAGGAGAGGAGCGGTTATTTGCATCGTTTAGTTTACCATTAACAAAAACCCAATATATTCTATTTGGCGAATCGCCTTACCCGCGCAAGGACTCAGCAAATGGATATGCTTTCTGGGATAATTCAGTGGGTAATTTGTGGAGTTTAAATGGATTGAGCAAAGAAGTTAATAGAGCGACTTCCCTACGTAATTGGATTAAAATGTTACTTGTTGCACGCGGTGATTTGGATTCCGATACATCACAAGCCAATATTGCATTGGTGGATAAAAATACTTTAGTAAAAACAGCACGACAATTATTTGAAGGGATGATGAATAAAGGGATTTTGCTGCTCAATGCCTCGTTGGTTTATAGCGAGGGTAAAGTTCCTTATCATGCACGTCAATGGAAGCCTTTTATGCAAAGCCTTTTGGCGCAATTGACTGTAATAAAACCTACTATTCAACTCATTTTGTTAGGTAAAATTGCAGAAACTGTTGCACAAGATAAATTACCTATAGGACTTATTGCGGAACATCCTTATAATGTAAGTTTTATCACGAATCAACGCGTTATCGATTTTTTTAAACCTCTGGATTTATTACACGATGAGTAATATTGAATCAACTGTTAATCCTCAAGAAATTAGTAAGTTTGCACAACATGCTAACTTATGGTGGGATACTGAAGGGCCGCTGAAAACTCTTCATGACATTAATGAAACACGGCTTAATTTTATTAAGCAGCATGTTGAGCTAACTGATCTAAATGTTTTGGATGTTGGATGCGGTGGCGGTATTCTTAGTGAGTCTATGGCAAGGTCAGGGGCAAAAGTTACCGGAATAGACGCAGAATCTGAAGCAATTTCTGTAGCCCAGGAACATGCAAATATTAATCATCTGCAGATTAACTATTTATGTACTTCAATTGAAGCATATAAAGATAAGAGTTTTGATGTAATTACCTGTATGGAAATGTTGGAGCATGTAGAACATCCTGAGTTAGTTTTTGAGCATTGCAGACGGTTACTCAAACCACAGGGCTTTTTATTTGTATCAACAATCAGTCGAACGATTAAAGCATACGCCACTGCGATTATTGCTGCAGAATATGTATTAAATTTATTACCGAGACAAACACATGATTATAAAAAGTTTATTAAGCCCAGTGAACTGCTTACCATGGCTCGATCTTGGAATTTCAACTTAATTGATTTGAAAGGAATGGATTATAATCCTTTTTTGAGGAACGCTTCATTAGGATCTGACGTTAGAGTTAATTATTTAGTAGCTTTGCAATAGGGAGTACATAGCTTAACTGATAAGGACTGGATGTCTGCTATGGAGTTATGATCAGCTCAGCACAACGTTGGTGAGGAGCCGGGCTTTCGCTACGCGTCACCCTGGCTGCCATTATTTTTTTCCGAACTTTTTTTCTTATTATAACGCTCTAGGTAACGTTGATGCGCATATTTAGCTTGTTCTTGAGTTACCGTATCCACTTCATTACCGTAGATGTCGATTCGTGCCGCGTTTTCTTTTTGGCAATTTAGATACGCTGGGGATGCACTATAATAGCTTAATGCTTCTCGCAGTGATTTTTTGCTGAAAGGAGGAGAGTCCAGTCTCTCGTAAAAATCGATAATATCATCAAATATTCCAATTTTTAGGGGCTTAATCTGATTTCCTTTTTTAAAAAAAGCATTGGGGAAATGTTCAATAAGCCAATCAATAACGTGTAACTTATCTTTTTTTGCTGCAGTTAACGGTTGTTTGTCCATCATATTGCTCTAAAGCGTGATCTAGATGCTGAATAAACTACCATATCTTCTGACATAATCAAGCATTTATAACCAAACATAGTGATTACTCTGGTTATTTAAGGATATTCAGTACGTTTTTTGAGATAATCTTGAGTTAATGTATCAATTTTTATCATCAATGAAGATCAGATTTCATTTAGCAAAATGACATCAAATAAATTAAACTTGATAATCCTTGGGGTTGATTTATTGAGATTATCTGTTCTTCAAGTTGCGATTCGAGATGGATAAATTCGGTTGTTCTTGCTTCATATAATCCCCTTACCGCCGTTAGCTCGTTAATCACTAATTTGAGCCCCATGAGTGATGCCTCTTGCCACCCTGAGTAGTTGGACACCGCTCCCCCCGTGCCTGAACCTTTATATAATGCAAAAGCAATACCTAATTTTGAATCCACACAAAACCAATTTTCATGCTTTTCAGTTATCGTATTGTAAAATTGTTTTAATGGTTTGGGGCGCGGAGAGCTCAGCCATTGTTTTGATGGTTTAGTCTGTGGGGATGGGATGTGTGGAATGTGATAAAAAGGCTCATCAGAACAATATTCATAAACAACATGCATGGGAAGTAGCTTTTGGACACCGCCGACACCTTCTCTCCACTGCTTATTAATAGCATCCCAATTCTTATCTCCAGGTGCCTGTATCGAATCAACTTGCGTTTGCAGCTCTTTAATGAGGGTCTTTTCAAAGTTAAAGTGCTTCTCAGTGATTGTTCTTCCATTAAGCGTATAAGAAACCCCTTCTTTTTTTACTTTGTTGTATTGAGAAAGCAATTGTACTAATACCTTTTTACCTGCTTCGTTTTGAGGTATGCAATCAAGAACCATGGTCCACATGTGTTTATCCAAGGCCCAAAGCGCATATTCAAAACTGCTGATATGCTCAAAGGTTCGGCCCGAGCAGTCTGTTACTCGACCTTTTTTAAAGAGTAAATTGATATCTTTTTCGAGCATCGTTTTAACTGCATCATGTTCACCACGCGCCACATGATGTAATAATTTTCGAACATCCAGCATAGGCTTAAAGAATGCTCTATATTTTTTTGAAATCATAGAAAGCTTTATTAAATCAGGTGTCGGCAAATGTAGTGCCGTTTCAGTTTTGAGATCTTTTGCTAACTGATTAAAGAATTCAAATTTGTTTTGTATGCGTTCCATCTTGCGATCACAGTGAAATAAAAAAGTAATTATAGTTGATCTTTAAGGTCACTTAAATACCAGGTTGACCTCAAATCAATCCATAAAGGCTTTTGACTTATATTTTAATGTGAGGTGATATCTATGTTTTGCTCGATTTCTTGTAAGATATTTCTCAATTCAAGTGAAGACAATGGCTGTTTTTTGGGTGTCAATTTCATTGATTTAAATTAACTTATTGTTTTTTATATATATTTTATATGAGTGATTTTCGGTTTATCCGAAGTGAGTTAAGATAATCGTCCTGAAATAATCTTGCGCTTCTTATTTTCTGTTGCTACATTTTAAACATGACTTGTATGGATATAAGTCACACAAACGGAATTGTAATCATACGGATATGATTTATCATGGATGATCATAAGAACTGGAAGTTCTTATACGGATGACTGCGAAGCCAGGGTTTAAGCCCTGGCTTTTTTTATGCTGTTAAATAATTTGATTTAGATAAAAACTTTCTATCTGGAAAATAGGCAAAAATAACGGATCCATTTTTAATCGTATTAATTACAGGCTTTGCCAAAGTTTGAGCAATAGCTGGACACCCCCAAGACAGTCCGGCACGACCGGCCTGTTTGATAAAATTAGGCTCTACATACCATGCGCCATGTATTACAACGCGTCGGCTTAATGCATTGTCATTAAAGCCTTTATCTAAGCCCTGCAAGTTAAGTGAATATCCTTTATGCCCTATATAAGTATCTTTGGTAATGTACGTACCCAAACTCGATTGTTTACTTGAAGGCACGTTAGAAAAATGACTGGCTCTATTCACACCGGAGTTTTTGCCATGTGCCACAAAGGTATTATATAGGAGGCGCTCTCTACGAAGGTCAAATACCCACATACGCTGTTTGTTTGATGGTAAGGAATAATCAATTACTGTAAGAACTGGTTTTTTCACAGCCCCTTTTTTGCTCGCATTGTTATATGCAGTTAAAGCGAGTCTTAAAACATTTTTATTTAATTGAGGCGCTTTATTACTTAGATGCTGTAATTTAGTACTGATATCCGCTTCTGCTCGCGCTGCAAAAGAAGGTGTACTGGAAGTGATATTGCTAGTTAAAATCATGGTTGAGATTAGAGTTAATAAAGTATTCATACTTCCCCTTTCTACGTGTAAATCGTCATTACAATTTCATTAAAAAAATGATGATTATATTAACAATTCATGTAAATGTAAATTTAAAAGGAGTTTAATTGACCATCAGGGAAAAATATTATTCAATTCAGAGGCTTGGATGGGTGTTAGAAAAAATATAGTAAAATCATGGATCTAATTGACTATATTTAGATCTATTTATCGGAGCAATATTAAATCAAATAGACTTAATATTATTCTAAAAAATTAAATAAAAAACAGAAAAATTACTTAGAATTAGGTATAATCAGTACGATTACAGCTCATTTACGCCATCTTCTATAGCAAAATAATGGATGGCGCATTCCATTTTATATGGCTCTAAATTATACTTGGCTGTTAGTTTTTAAACTCTTTTAAACCCAGCATTGACTTGTACTCCTTTGTGTTCAAGAGAGAAAGGGGAAAAAGATTCATTATAGATTTGATTCGGAGAATGCTATGCTGGAAAAGCAGATCATACAATTACCTGAAGGCATACGAGCTGCTATTAATCACGCCTATCGTGTTGATGAGTTATCGTTGATAACAGAACTTTGTGAAAAAGCGGCATTAGGGCAACAGCAAGTAACAGATATTAAGAACAGGGCAACAAAGTTAGTTGAATCCGTGCGAGCTGAACGAAAAAAAAGCACAGGTATCGATTCATTTTTGACTGAATACGCACTATCCAGTGATGAAGGAATTGCGCTCATGTGTTTAGCGGAAGCGTTATTACGTGTTCCTGACAGTGCAACAATAGACAATTTAATCAAAGATAAATTATCTGGTGGTGATTGGAAATCTCATAGAGGTCAAAGCGATTCATTTTTTGTAAATGCAACGACTTGGGCATTGATGCTTACAGGAAAAATACTGACTCCGGAAAAAGCTCAAACATCATTAGCTAAATCTTTAATGAAACTCGTTAATCGCAGCAGTGAAGCTGTAGTTAGAACAGCAGTGGATAAAGCGATGCGAATTATGAGCAAGCAATTTGTCAAAGGAAGAACTATTGAAGAAGCGCTAAACCGAGCCAAAAAGAAAGAAGCTCTAGGATATCGCTTTTCATATGACATGTTGGGGGAAGCTGCGTTAACCTCTATCGATGCATCCCGTTATTTTGAAGCATATAAAGAAGCCATTGAAGCTATAGGCAAAAAGGCTGATAAAAACTCAGATGTATATAAGCGCCCGGGTATCTCTATAAAACTTTCTGCTTTGCATCCACGTTATAATGAAAGCCAGCATGAGCGAGTTATGGAAGAATTACCACCAAAGCTGCTTGCCCTTGCTCGTTTAGCAAAGAACTATGGAATTGCCTTAACTGTTGATGCCGAGGAATCTGAACGCTTAGAGTTATCACTTGATGTGATGGAGCGAGTTTTTAATGATGCGAGTTTAGATGGATGGAACGGTTTTGGTTTGGCAGTTCAGTCTTATCAAAAAAGAGCTTTTTATGTATTGGATTGGGTCGCTGCTCTGGCAAGAAGAAAGCAACGTCGAATCATGGTGCGCTTGATTAAAGGTGCTTATTGGGATAGTGAAATTAAAAAATCACAAATGCAGGGCTTTAAAGAATATCCTGTATTTACCCGAAAAGTGTTTACAGATGTTTCTTTTCAGGCGTGCGCGAAAAAAATATTAACCATGACTGATGCAATTTATCCTCAATTTGCTACTCATAATGCCTATTCGGTAGCAATGATTTTAAATATTACCGGCGATTATCGCGATTTTGAGTTCCAGTGTTTACATGGGATGGGTAATGAGCTGTATCATCAGATAGTACCAGCAGCACGCCATGGGATCCCTTGCCGTATCTATGCTCCAGTGGGAAGTCATGAAGATTTACTTCCTTATTTAGTACGCCGATTGCTGGAAAATGGAGCAAATTCTTCATTTGTAAACCGTATCGTTGATGACAATGCACCAATTAGCACATTAGTTGAAGATCCAGTCGAAAAAGCCCAATCTTTATTACATAAGATAAATCAAAATATTCCATTACCCGAAGACATCTTTCAACCCAATAGGAAAAACGCTAAGGGGTTTGATTTTACTGATCGTACTGAGTGTGCTCTTTTACAAGAAAAAATGGGACAAATCAAATTGCGGCAGTGGACTTCAGGACCAATTATCGCAGGAAACCCAATACTTAAAGGTGAGAAACAACAAGTTAATTCGCCTCAACAAACTGAAAATATTGTTGGATCAGTCCAAAATGCATCACTAGATGATGTGGAACATGCATTGGTACAAGCTGAGCAAACGTTCCCACTATGGTCAGGCATGTCCGTTAACGAAAGAGCAGCATGTCTTAATCGCTTTGCTGACTCGTTACAGGAAAATCAAGCAGAACTCATGACCATAGCCTGTCTTGAAGCAGGTAAAACCATGAATGATTGCATTGCAGAAGTGCGTGAAGCAATTGATTTCTGCCGTTATTATGCCGTGCAAGCACAGCAAATTTTAGCTGCTCCCTTACGTTTAACGGGTTATACAGGAGAGTTAAATGAACTGAGTTTGCATCCAAGAGGCACGGTACTTTGCATAAGTCCATGGAATTTTCCCTTGGCAATTTTTACAGGTCAGGTCGCTGCCGCGTTGGTAACTGGTAACTGTGTTATTGCAAAACCTGCAGAACAAACCCCACTAATTGCTGCTTATGCTGTTAAATTAATGCATCAGGCTGGAATTCCTGTAGGTGCCATACAATTACTTCCTGGTCCAGGTGAAACAATTGGAGCTGCATTAGTTGCTGACAAAAGAATCAAAGCAGTTTTATTTACTGGTTCGACCGATACAGCGAATCTTATTAATCGTACCCTGGCAACACGTGGTGGAGAAATTATTCCCCTGATTGCTGAAACGGGTGGTCAAAATGCGATGCTCGTTGACTCTTCAGCTTTATTGGAGCAGGTTGTGGTAGATGCGGTGAACTCAGCCTTTGGTAGTGCTGGTCAAAGATGTTCTGCTTTGCGTGTATTATTTGTCCAAGAAGAAGTTTATCCAAGAACCATTGCTCTCTTAAAAGGAGCTATGGCGGAGCTGGTCGTAGGTGACCCGCGCTGGCTTATGACTGATGTAGGACCTGTAATTGACAAGGCGGCTTTATCTACATTAAAAAATCATGTGGATAATATGAAAAAGCGTTTTGAAATTATTTACCAATGCCCATTAGACGAATCATTGGAATCTGGATATTTTATGCCTCCAACCGCGATTGCCATTAATCATATTAGTGCATTAGAAAAAGAGGTCTTTGGTCCAGTACTGCATGTAATCCCATTTAAACGAAAAGATCTGAATAAAGTTATTGAACAAATTAACACGACAGGTTATGGCTTAACTCTGGGTATCCATAGTCGTATTAATGAAACAGTGGAATACATCAGAAAAAATATTCATGCAGGCAACTGTTATGTAAACCGAAATATGATAGGTGCTGTTGTTGGTTTACAGCCCTTTGGTGGAGAAGGATTGTCAGGTACAGGCCCTAAAGCGGGGGGGCCTAACTATCTCATTCGACTTTGCCACGAGCGAACTTATACTGTGGATACTACTGCAGCCGGAGGTAATGCAAGTTTAATGTCTTTGCCTGATTAATTAACTAAAACAAAGTTTAGGCGTAACTTCAATCAGTATACTTGATTTCTGTTACGCCTCTATATTTCTAGTGCAACAAGAGGTTGCACTTCTCATTTAATGGAGTAATTAATGAATAAAGAATTCTGTTTCATTTATGTTTTAATCTCTATTTTATATTGTTTTTTTAGTCATACTGCGCTGGCATCCACTATGGTACTTCCTCATACGAAGCAATTTATTTCTTACACTGACATAGGGGAGGGCAATCCTCTTGTATTAATTCATGCATTCCCAACGGATCAACGATTATGGCAACCCCAACAAGAAGTACTTAAAAAGTATTTTCGTGTGATTACTCTAGACTTATGGGGATTTGGTGAATCATCTAGTGTGGATGGAAAAGCAATTCCCATGACCGAATACGCTGATGAGGTAAAACAGTTATTAGATTATTTAAAGATTGATAAGGCGATCATTGGCGGTGAATCAATGGGAGGATATATTGCTCTTGCATTTTTAGACAAATATCCAAATCAAACACTTGGCTTAGTACTTTCAAATACCCAAGCCGTGGCAGATGGTCCGGAAACAAAAGCTACTCGCGAAAAAACGGCACTTGATGTGCTTGAAAATGGAACAGAAAATCTAATTGCTGGATTTATAGTTAAGGCACTTTCATCTGATACACCTCAACAAACTAAAGATTATCTTCGTCATATTTTAACGTTACAAAAATCAACCGCAATTGCATCTGCTTTACGTGGAATGGCACTCCGTAATTCCACTTCTGCTGTATTAGCCACGACAAAGTTACCTATTCTGATTATTACAGGCGAATTAGATAATGTAATTCCCCCTCAACAAAGCATTGATATGCATTCACTCTCAAAAAATAGTCAACTAATTATTTTACCTAATGCAGGACACTTATCTAATTTAGAGCAACCCAAACAATGGAATCAAGCGATTATTGAGATGTTTGCATAAATAACAAATGTAATCCTTATGGTGTAACAAAAGTAAACCAGGATTATATACTTGAATCTGCTTGCATCGTTGAAAAACCAGTTCTGCTAAACGCAGAACTCCTGGATCCCCGCGAGACGTCGGATCAGAGTTTTTTTACCCCAATCTGCACTCAAATTTATCTTTTCCCCATTCTTAACTTGTGACTAAGGGACAGGTTATATACGCGGTCTTTATAACTGAACCAGATGCTTCACTTTATCTGAAGCAGTATTCAATACTCTAGTGCTTTTTAGAAAGGAACCAGGGAATTAATACAAATAAAATTAACCCGCCAATTAAAAATGATTCAAAAATAAATACATTTCCAATAGGTATTTGTGTTGGAGGTACAAAACCAATAATAATTGCGGTAAGACAACAGAGAATGCCAAGGACACATAAAAACCACATCACTATATTTCCACCTGGAACTGTGTAACCCCGCGGTTGATCCGGTTTGCTATATCTCAATTTAATGGCCGCAGCAAACATAAAAAGATAAACTAACAGGGCCATTTGAGCGCACAGATCACTAAGCATCCAATAGGCTGCATTAATGGAATCCAACAAAATAAAAGCGGAACTTAATACAGTAAAAATAAGAGCCTGGGAAAAAAGAATGGTTGTTGGGGCCCCGTATTTATTGGTATATGCAAATTTTTCAGGTAAAGAGCCATCTCGGGCTGAGACCATCAATCCTTTTGTAGGGCCGATAATCCATGCGGAAACACCACTTAAACCGCCTAAAATAATTAGAATCGCAATGATTGAAGTCATCCAGTCCATATTATACGCTTTAAAAAAAACAGCATAGGCATCAATAAGTCCAGATACGACACTTAAGCTTTCATTAGGTACTACAACTACAATGGCTAACGAGCCTAAAGAAAGGGTAGAAATAACTAAAATAGTTGAATAAAACAGAGCCTTGGGATAATCACGCTTGGGATTTTTTACCTCTTCGGCATGTACCGCTGACATTTCCATGCCGAGTAGACCAAATAATACTACTGCAAAGAGCGATAAATTCCCTAAGGAACTGAAGTCAGGCAACCATGTTGAGGGATAACCAACCATCATAGGTTTTCCCTGGATAATCCAAAGTGCTGCTAAGACAATAATGAAAAGCATGGGAAATATTGTGCCTATTGTTGCGCCAATCGTACTCACTATGCTTGATATTTTCATTCCAAAGCAATTAAGTAGTGTAAACACCCAAAATAGAACAAGCACTGTGCCTAATAAATAGTATTTATTACTTCCTAATTCTGGGGAAATTAAATACGATAGGGTGGCTGCGATAAAAGCAAGGATTGTTGGATACCAAACTACATTATATATCCACTGAAGCCAAATAGTGATGAACGCAGCACGCTTACCAAATGCTTCACGAACCCATACGTAAATGCCCCCCGTTTCGGGATAAGCTGTTGCTAATTCAGCTGCTACTAAAGATACAGGGATAAAAAAAGCAAGCGCTGCTACAACATAATAAGAGACTAATGTAAGGCCAAGTTTGGCGCTTATGGGAAGGGTACGTAAGCTATCAACAGCAATGACATTAATCATTACTAAAGAAAATACACTTAGAACCTTTTTGGGTTGATTCATGATTAATCCTTAACAAATACGGTATAAGCGAGCAGCCGATAACTTTGGATGTGTAGTATTATTGCTATTTAAGAAATTTAAACAAAAAGCAGATTGGGCTTTTAGCCCAATCAAACGATGATGATCATAGGTATGATCTAATTGGATGACACTGCAGTTGGACCAAGGGTCCAACCGAGAGTATATTATTACCATATCAAGCACACAGATTTCTGAGAACGTATTGTAGAATACCACCATTTCTATAATATTCTAATTCGTCAGCAGTATCGATACGGCATAGTGCTTTAATTTGTTCTACTTGACCATCAGAACGCTCAATAGTTACTGGAACCATTGAGCCTGGTTTTAAGGAATCAGATATGTCGATACTGACACGCTCATCTCCCTTCAGGTTTAAGGTCTTACGGGTCATACCATCACAGAATTGTAATGGTAAAACACCCATACCGATTAAATTAGAGCGGTGAATGCGTTCAAAACTTTCAGTAAGTACTGCTTTAACGCCAAGTAAATTTGTCCCTTTTGCCGCCCAATCTCTTGAAGAGCCTGTGCCATATTCTTTGCCGGCAATCACTACGAGTTCATGATGTTTTTGTTGATAAAGCATTGCTGCATCATAAATAGGCATTACTTCCCCTGAAGGGATGTAACGTGTAATGCCGCCTTCTTGACCAGGAGTCATTTCATTACGAATACGAATATTAGCAAAGGTCCCTCGCATCATCACTTCATGATTACCGCGGCGAGAACCATACGAGTTAAATTCTTTTTCATCAACTCCCTTGGATTTTAAATACAAGCCTGCAGGAGAGTTAGCCTTAATTGAGCCCGCTGGAGAAATATGATCTGTGGTAATTGAATCACCAAATAAAGCTAAAATATAAGCGTGTTTGATCGGTTTAATTGAATCAGGTTTAGCTTTTAAATTATCAAAAAATGGCGGGTGTTGAATGTATGTTGAATGTGCATCCCATTCATAGGTTTTCCCACTACTTGTTTTAATTGCTTGCCAGTGCTCATCACCAAGAAAAACCTCAGAATATTCTTTACGGAACATTCCTCCAGTCACTTTAGATACTTCAACAGCAATTTCAGCATTAGAAGGCCAAATGTCTTTCAGATATATATCATTACCTTTATCGTCCTTTCCTAGAGGGTCCTTGCTTATATCAATGGTGGTGGTTCCACATAAAGCATAAGCAACAACTAAAGGAGGAGAAGCCAGCCAGTTTGCTCTGACTTGTGGATGTACACGACCTTCAAAATTACGATTTCCTGATAAAACCGCTGAAACAACAAGATCATTATCACTGACACAGTGAGAAATAGCATCAGGCAACGGGCCAGAGTTACCAATGCAGGTAGTACACCCATAGCCAACTAAATTAAAACCCAATTGGTCCAAATAAGACTGTAATCCGGCTTTTTTGAGATAATCTGTTACTACCTTAGAGCCTGGAGCTAAGGAAGATTTAACCCAAGGCTTACGTTGTAATCCTTTTTCAATTGCTTTTTTAGCGACCAAGCCTGCTGCCATGAGTACACTTGGATTTGATGTGTTAGTACAACTGGTAATGGCTGCAATAACCACATGGCCATGTTTCATTTGGAAATCATGATTTTTAACCGGGAAAGAAGTATTTTTTTCCTGTTCTTTTCCTGCTTCTTTAAGGAACGAATCAAATTCTACGGGCAAAGTATTTAACGTTACTTTATCTTGTGGTCTTTTAGGTCCTGCTAATGAAGGGACAATTGTACTCAAATCAAGTTCCAGAGTATCAGTAAATACTGGATCTTCGCTGTCTTTATCATACCACATGCCTTGCGCTTTAGAGTAGGCTTCAACCAACGCAATAGTGTGTTTGTCACGTCCAGTCAATTCAAGATAGCGAATGGTTTCTTTGTCTACTGGGAAAAAGCCACATGTAGCGCCGTACTCCGGAGCCATATTAGAAATTGTGGCACGATCAGCAAGGGGTAAGTCACTCAAGCCAGGACCATAAAACTCAACAAACTTGCCCACTACGCCTTTCTTTCTGAGCATCTGTGTTACAGTAAGTACCAGGTCGGTTGCAGTAATACCTTCCTTCATTTTTCCATGTAATTTGAATCCAATTACCTCTGGAATCAACATCGATACAGGTTGTCCGAGCATAGCTGCTTCTGCTTCGATACCGCCAACTCCCCATCCAAGTACACCTAAGCCATTAATCATGGTTGTATGAGAGTCTGTACCTACTAGAGTATCGGGATATGCATATAAATTTCCATCATCAGTACTGCTCCATACTGTTTTCCCTAAATATTCCAGATTTACTTGATGGCAAATGCCTGTTCCAGGTGGAACAACCTGAAAATTATTAAATGCTTTTTGCCCCCAGCGTAAAAACTCATAGCGCTCATTGTTTCGCTTCATTTCAATTTCTGTATTTACAGCTAAAGAATCCTTACTACCAAATTTATCAACCATAACTGAATGATCAATGACCAGATCAACAGGAGACAATGGCGAAATTTTATCAGGATTACCACCCATCTTAACAATCGCCGCACGCATTGCTGCTAAATCAACCACAGCGGGGACGCCCGTGAAGTCCTGCATCAGCACACGTGCTGGTCTAAATGCAATTTCATGTTGTGATGTTTTATTATGTAACCAGTCAGCAATTGCTTTAATGTCTTTCGTGGTGACTGTATTGTCATCTTCAAAACGTAGTAAATTTTCAAAAAGAACTTTAAGCGAGTAAGGAAGACGACTGATTCCTTTAAAATTTTTTTGTTCGGCTTCTTTAAGGCTGAAATAATGATATGTTTTCCCATCTACCTGTAATTGAGATTTTGTTGATAAGCTGTCACGACCCGCTTTCATAAGGAGCTCCTGAAAATCAAAAACTGAATGATAGCTCAATTTTAAGAAAATTCCATGAGTTCTTATGAAATTAGGTTCATAACTTTTAGATTACCCTCAAATGAAGCTGTCCTGTATGCTCTTGGGTTTCATTAAAAGATAAAGAAGGATCAATTAATTTGGCACCAGTTTGAAAAAGTATGTTCTCTTCAAATTTTTTGGGCTCTGTATTAAAAGGATCTGGAGTTAACAAAGAAGCCACAGCGGGGACTAATAATGCAATGCCAATTGGAAGCAAAATGGCGCCTATCAACGGATTAAACGCAAACGCGGCAAAAGACGCCAAAATGAGTGCTGCTCCTAAAATAGCACCAGCAAGTGATATCTTATGCCGAACAGGCTCTTCGATTACCTCGCTAATTCCTACAGGATAATATTTTTGATTATGATAACTGCTTATATAAAAAACTGTATGATTTGGGTGAGATAAACATGAGTATAAGGTTTGGGCAAAGCGATTATATTGTTCTAATATCAGTTGTTGTTCACCAAGATCTGAATTTTCCTTAAGTGCTAATTCAAAGTCCTCGATGCGAAGCCGAAGCATCTCAAGAAAAAAAGATTTTTTTTCTTTCCCTATGTCAGCCAATAAATCTTTAGCCTCTTGGATTTTATTTAAGACTGATTTGTGAGTATATTTTTTAGGAAAAAAAGGCATGAAAATTGCTCTTAAAATTTACGTGGAAGCAGCTTAGCATCATTGATAAGAGTAAAGAATAGACCTCTTATGTAGCTTTACACTTAGGTAAAGTATATTAACAAAAATTTAATTGTTTTAGCATAAACTTCTCAATTGGTACGGATATTGCTTTTTTAAGTAAGTAAAATTAAGGAGAATGGGAATGACCGACTTGAGTAAAGCAATATCAAATCCATCGGGTGTTATTGACCTTTTCCCTAATACCCTAGACGGCGAAATTTTGACGAATTCTATAGAAAAATCACAAAATGAGGTACAAAATGTTTTGCCATCTATTGAACTCAAAGATCCGAATGCTTTTGTTTCTTTATTAACTCATGTCGTGGCTAAGAAGGCTAATCCTCAAGAAGAAAAACAGAATTCAACTCAAATCCTAGATGAAAATCAAAAAATTAGCGAAGACCCCATTAAGCCAACAATTGGTTTCGAATTTGAAGCCTTAAAAGAAAAAAGTGAAGAACTATCAACAAACGAGATGGAAAATAATGTTGCCGTCTCTTGGATTAATTCTCAATATTATCAGCACGAAGTTAAAATAAATCAGATAAACAGCGAGCAAGAATGCAATTTGACAGATGTGGTCAATAGAAATGTAACCTTGGAACAAAATGAAGAAAAAACAGTATCTAAGAAGTCGCAATTCAACGAAACCCAGGTGCAAGCTAATGAAGATCAGAGTGTTTTAGAAAGTATTTTGGCTCGAAATGAGCAACAGCCTGAACCTGAAATCAAAGATAAAAATAATTTGCTGCATGATGCAGCATATGTTCACAATCCTGACACGCAACACATTATAAAAAACACATCACTAAATCCTCTCGAAACCGTTAAAAATAATAAAAAATATCCGAGCAGTACTTCATCGCCTACAAAGGATATACAATCAAAAGAATTATTTGTACCCCAACTCAGATCTTCAGAAAATAAAGGAGGAGAAAAAGAGGCAAGTCCAACTTTTTTATTTCAACCTCTGCCTATTGAAATAGAGAATCAAAAAGAAAATGCATCAACTTTTCTCGTACCTGCTACCATAAGTGAAAATACCGACTGGGGAAAAGAGCTGCCAATGGATAATCCATTGAATAGTATATTGACTCATGAAATGTACAGAAATGTACCCAATCATACGCCTAATTTAGGCACAGCACCTAAAACCCTGGAGATACCAATAGAAATAAATCGACCTGAATGGTCAAAACAATTTTCAGATCATATTATCTGGCTTGGTCAACACGAGGTTAAAAGTGCAATAATTAAGATAAATCCTGAGGATTTAGGACCATTGGAAATCAGTATTAAGGTGATAAATGACTCAGCTTCAGTAAATATAACGACCAACACCCATCAAATACGAGATATCATTGATCAATCGCTGCCAAAATTACAGGCGATGATGGCGGAACAAGGTTTAAATTTATCTGAAGTACACATTGACTCTGGTGACAGCGCACACCAAAGTCCCCAAAAAAATAGTGGTTCTCAGGAAGAAGCAGCCCTTGCATTAGAAAACGAAACGGGCATAACACCCTTAAAAAATAAGAAAGCGCCTAAAGGCTTGGTTGATTATTTTGCCTGAGCTCAGCATGGAGAAATCCTAGGAACTTTTTTTACGTACTTCGCTTTATATCTGGTATCCAGAATTATCTTCAGCTGTTTTAAGAATCTTTCCTACATTGTACTCTGTAATAGATACGGCGTATGAGGCGCGGCACTTGGATATGTTATAGAATTTACTATTTAGCGACAAATTCTTTTACACTTAATGGCGCGACCACTCCAACGATCAATGAGACAGCTGCTGCGGCAGCCATATCCTATATACCTCCAGCCTGTCCAATAAGCTTTTTTGTAGTGACGATGATAGTAGTAGGGAGGTGATCCATAATAATAGCCTGAATGATATCCAATAAAATAGGCAAGTTGCTGGCCCGGAGATTGTGATGATTCTGAATTGGCTTTAGCTGGGCCACTGTATAAAAAACCTATAAGCAGTACCGAAGATAGAATAATAAGTGGAAGAATTTTATAGCTTCGAATGCTAATTTTTTCCATGATGCAACCCCATATTATGTTGTTACATTAAGAATTATAGATTATAAATAATTTTTCTGAGCAATTTGGATGGGATTTATGAAGGATAAAATTATTTTAATTACCGGATGTTCTAGTGGAATTGGCTTCGATGCTGTTTTTTCTTTAAAGGAAAGAGGACATCGAGTCATTGGATCATGTAGAAAAATAGAGGACGTCCAAAAACTATTAGCTAAGGGAATAGAAGCAGTCCAACTGGATGTTTCTGATTCATCTTCCATTCAAAATGCGTTTGCAGAAGTATTGGCTAAAACAGAAGGACGGCTGGATGTTTTAATTAATAACGCAGGGTATGGTCAAGCTGGGGCATTGGAAGATATCTCTCGGGATGTATTGCGTGCTCAATTTGAAACGAATGTTTTTGGGTTGGTTGAGCTCACTAATCTGGTTATACCGGTCATGCGTAAGCAAGGATATGGCCGTATTATCAATCTAAGTTCTATTTTGGGTGTTATCAGTATGCCTTTTCGGGGTGCTTATAATGCATCAAAGTATGCAGTAGAAGGTGTAAGTGATACGCTAAGACTTGAATTGAAATCATCAGGTATTAATGTCATCACTATAGAACCAGGCCCTATAGAAAGTCGTTTTCGAGATAATTGTGTTGATAATTCTTTAAATAACATTGACATGCAAAATAGCTATTTCAGCATGCAGTATGAGCGGATGCTCAAAACCTTTAAGCAGAAAAAAACTGACTCTATTTTTACTCGAAAAGCGGATGCAGTAACTCAGAAATTGATTCATGCAATCGAATCTCAAAGACCTAAAGCCAAGTATCCTATTACTTTTCCAGCTCATTTCATGCTCTTTTTAAAATGGATTTTAAGTACAAAAATGCTGGATAAGTTTTTTTTACTGGTTTCAAAAAAGGAATTATCATAATCCATTTTTAGCTTTTTATAGAATAATTACAGTGAAATCAATATCTTATTCTTTTATATCAATAAAATTAGTCAATTGAAATGAAATTCAATGTATTCTAGTATGTCGCAGAAAGTTTAATTTTATGGCTTTTTTTGCAAAAATAATTGCATTATAGGGAGTGAGTAGTATGTTTTCACGAATTGTTTCATCAGGTTGGTCATCGATTAATGCTTTATTTTCTTCAGAAACCCGTTCTGAAACCAGTAGGGAAGAAAAATCGAACTATCAATATGCACTAAATGCTGATGAAAAGAAACAATTAAGGCATTCAGAAGAGAAACCAAAAATTGTCGCTCTATATGATAAAAATGATGGTGCTGCTAACGCTGACCTAGCGATTCAGCATTTTAAAAATGATGGGCTAGAAGTTATCCGAGTTTCTCCAGATGAGGGATTAAATCATCCTACTTTTGCAAATACTTCTATTGACGGTATTTACTTACCCGGGGGGTCAGATATCGATATCGACAATGATCATGATCCGCGTAAGAAGTTTGAGGGCCAACTGACACAGCTAGCACGTACCCAGGATATTCCACTTATTGGAGTATGTCGCGGAGAACAAGCTATTGGGTATCATAATGGTTTAGAGGTAAGGGATTTGGCAGACTATGAGAAGCATTATACTCATTCTAGTGCTAATAACACGGCCAATCCGGATTTAAATAATACTGTTGTCGTTGAAAAAGGTAGCCAATTGTATGCCGCGTTACAAAATGAATTTAAGGATGAGGGTAAAGATGGGCCTTTGGAGTATTCTGTTACTTGCCTTCATCATCAACATACACCAGATAATTCAAGCAATAGTAAAGTACAAGTAACAGGACGTAATAAATTTGATAACACCATCGAGAGCGTTGAAATAAAAACAGGAAAGTATTATTCATTTGGTGTACAACATCACCCAGAAGTCGTTATAAGTTCTTTTGAGGATACAAGAAAAGAGAAAATTAGCAAAGCTGAAAAAGAGGCTGAAGAGGCACGATTGACCGCAAATTTTTTTGATCCAGATATCGCTGCCTATTTGGAATACAAAAACGCTCAAAAAATAGGGGCAGCTTATGTAAAATCAAGAGATGAAAGAGCCGCTAGGGCAGAAATGGGCTTTTTTACCAATCAAGCCAAGAAACATTTTCTTGAGCAAGAATCGCAACAGAAAGAAAAACAGTCAAGTGATGTAGATGTAAGAGAGCATCATATTATATTTGATCTTTGAGGTTAAATATTACGCAAGATCTCTCAGATGCCAAGGATGGCTATGAGCGCATGCAGAGATATGGGTAAATCCATATTTATAATTACTAATCTCTTAGTAAGGTTTCTATAAAAAGTATTTTCAAAGTACTTACTCTATATCAGTAACCACTTATATTAATCAAGTCGAAGCGTCACACTCTACGTAAAGGTTTGAAAATTTCTCGAAGATAACTTTTAACTTAAGTTTCACATTCTTAATACCCATTTAAAATACAATGCTGAACAATAATATGCATAATTTATATGCATATAATAAATATTATAGGTTCAATTAATATTACATTAAGGCTGCCAGATTACAATTTGAACACTGAGTGATAATTTTATTCATTGTGTCAATTAAAAATTAAGGTATGCCATCATGTTTCAGAAATTTACAGACTATTTGTTCAATTCCAACAATACAAAAAGTAATACGAGTGACGAGAAACCAAAATTTGAATATGCTTTAAAGAAGGATGAAAAAAAACAATTAAAGAGTTCAGAAGAAAAGCCAAAAATTATCGCACTTTATGATAAATCGGGCGGTACTACTTATTGTGACCTTACAATTAATTACTTAGAAAGTAAAGGGATTGAAGTCACCCCAGTTACCCCCGAAGAAGGATTAAACCATCCCGCTTTTAATGGCAAGTTTAATGGCATTTATTTACCAGGAGGACCAAATATTCCTGTAGATGATCCTAGTGATCCGCGTAAGAAATTTGAGGGCCAACTTACGGAATTAGCTCATACCCAAGATATACCTCTTTTGGGCATATGTCGGGGAGAACAAACGATTGGACATCATCATGGTCATCCAGTAAAAGATATACCAGAGACTACTGATCAGCATGAAGTACATTACGAGTATTTTGATACGGTTTATAGGGAAACTCAAGATCCTACCTATAATAGTAAAGTAGTCGTTGGTAAAGGAAGCCAATTATATAATGCGTTACATCATAAACTTAACTATAAGGAAGGAAGTGGTGGTATAGAATATAACGTTACTTGTCTTCATCATCAACATGTAGAAGAACATCCGGAAAATAGCGATCTTCAAGTTTCAGGGCGTGGTAAATTTGATAGTTTGATTGAGAGTGTTGAAAAAAGGACGGGGAAATATTATACCATAGGCTTACAACACCATCCTGAAGCAGTCATAAGTTCTTGCGCAGAGACACGAAAAGAAAAAATTAGTCGAATAAAAAGCGAAGCAGAAGAGGCACGATTTAATGCGAATTTTTTTGACCCGGATGTAGCCATTCATACTGAACTAACCTACTCTCAAAGAGTAAGGGAAGCTCATATAAAATCAAATGATGAAAAAGCAGCACGAGCGGAGTTGGGCTTTTTTTCAACCCAAGTCAGACAACATCATCTTGAAAGATTAGTAAAAAAAGAAGACACGGAAAATACAAGAGATAGTTATTTCTTGTCTGACCCTTGGGGTTATTAATTTTCAATTTATGGCATATCTCCTGCACCAAGGAAGGTTAGCATGGGGATCGTACATAAACCTGTTCCGATGTGAATCTTTAAAAAAAAGATTCACATTTTTGCTCATAATACACCATCCGTTTCAAAAGCTTCCCTGGCACGTATAGCCGGTCTAATACTTAAAGCCCAAGCATACAACAGTAATTTTCAGGTTATCCTGACTTTTTAGAATTGGATTTTTAACTAGTAAAGGCAGATAAATTTTCCTAAAAAGTACTGTAATTCTTCATGTATTAAGGTTTTCTGGCTTTATTGGATGCGATAAAGAATACATGAAAAGGGTAACTTTTTTTTTTTAAAAGAAGAAAAAACCAAATTTCTTTGCTAATATCTAAATGGGTTAAAAAATCATTAACTATCAAGGAAGTAAAATTATGAAAAAATCAACAATAGCTGTAGCTGCTCTATTAACTGTATTAGCAGCTCCTGTAGCATCCGTTGCTTATGCAGATGATGCATCTACTACATCAAGTTCTTGTAATGGTTGTAAAGGCTGTAAAGGCTGTAAAGGATGTAAAGGATGCAAGGGCTGTGCTGGTTGCAAAGGCTGCAAAGGCTGTGCTGGTTGCAAAGGCTGTGCTGGTTGCTCTGGCAACTAATCTGTAGCTTTAATCCTACAAAGAGGTAGTTTTTACTACCTCTTCTTTTTTGCTTTTCTTTATTAAGTAAAAGACATGATGACGCATTCAGAATTTAAATTACCACAATTGAGCAATTGGCATAAGAAGATTTATTTGAATTATGCCCAACAAGTTTTAGAATCCCAGCAGTTGATAATGACACATAAAGGGAAAAGCATCCTTCATTACACTTTAAAAAAGAAACGACGTTTTGAACGAATGAGCCATTATCCTCACGGGGATCGCATTGATCATAAAACCGGTGCTCAATATTTTTATCATTGTCATCGAGAAAATTATGAAAGTACAGAGCATGGTCATTTCCATTGTTTTTTGCGTTATAAATATATACCTAAATCCATTAAACCAGCGCCTTTAGCAGATTGGGATAAATATATTGATAACCCTATGACTCATTTAATCGCTATTGGAATGAATCAACTAGGACAACCCATACGCTTATTTACAGTCAATCGCTGGGTAACTTCTGAAATTTGGTATAACTCAGAACATAGTGCCCGTTTACTTAAGCGTTATAAAATGACTTTGAATGATGATCCTTATTGGCAAGTGCTTGATCGATGGGTTGAGGGGATTATTCATTTATTTAAGCCGCAGATTTTATGGCTACACCAGGAGCGGGATAAAAAAATCATCCAGCATCAAACAGATAATAGTGCCATTGAAAACCCCTATATGGATTATGATCTTGAAGAGTTGTCAGAAATTTCAATTGATTTGAAACAGCAAATTGAATGGGTTATTAGTTAATTAGGGTGCGCTCTTGTTATTTTGAAGATTAACCCCATCCATTTCGAATTAAGCAATTTGAAAACGGGTAGGGTTTTTATTTAAAATAAAGTACTTGGATCCGAGTTAAATTCCATATACAAATCACATATAAGATTAATTTAAATGTAGGTACTGATGATTACTCAGTATAAAAATCAAAATAATTAATCTGTACTATAATTTACATGCAAAATAAATAATTCTTGGAGTATTTGCATGCCTTCCCACACTAAAAACAGGACTCAAGAAGATATTGATTCCATACATCAATATTATATGGAAATTATCAATTCAATGCCCAATATTGTTTATTGGGTGGATACTGAATGCAATCTTAAAGGATGTAATAACAATTTCATCAAATTATTAGGGGTAAATACACACAGCGATTTAAAAGGCACTCCTTATCAGCAAATGGAACGTTTTGTTCATTGGAATAAGGAACGAATCGAAGAATTGAAATTAGATGATATGAAAGTAATTTTTTCGGGCGTCCCTCAAAATAATGTAACAGAAAAACCGATTGAGGACAGCTCAGGTAAGACCTTTTACTTTCTCTCATCTCGCATACCGATGCACGATCGTAATAACAAAATAATTGGTTTGATCGTTATTTTAAACGATATAACTTTAAATAAGGAACTTGAAATCCATCTTGATGTTTTACAACAAAACAATGATAGGATTAAGCATTCATTGAAAAAAGAGGGATATTTACCGACAGTCCTCATGGTAGAAGACAATATCATTGCGCAAAATGTTGAGAAGGCTCTATTAACCGCGTTACATTGCCAAGTCGATATAGCAGATTCCGCTGATAGTGCCATAAAATTATTTCATCCAGGAAAATATGATTTAGTTTTGATGGATATTGGATTGGAAGACTCTTCAGGTTATGTAGTTGCAAAGAAGTTGCGTCAAAAAGAAAAAAATACGCAACATCATGTTCCTATTATTGCTTTAACTGGTTTTGAGGCTGATGTAGTAAAATACGATTGTCAGCATTACTTTATGGAAGGGGCGATTAGTAAACCATTAACCTGTGAACAAGCAGAACAAATCATCAAACACTACGTATATCATATGGATGTTCCAGTACGTGGTTTGAAGACGACCTAGTATCCTGATATGATCTTTGTTTTTTAAAGAAGATTCTATGAGAAGTAATTCAGCTGAGACCAGCCGTATATTATCTTTAGATGTTTTTCGTGGATTGACCATGGCATTAATGGTTTTGGTCAACAGCTTGGGGACCCGCACTTCCTACCCTATATTGACGCATGCTGAATGGAATGGTTGTACTTTAGCGGATTTAGTTTTCCCGTCATTTTTATTCATAGTAGGAATCACTACCGTCATTAGTTTGAAACGACATGTAAAAGAAGAGAGCAAAACATTATTATATCGAAGTATTTGCACTCGTACCTTTCTTTTATTTTTCTTTGGAATGTTTCTCAATATGTTCCCAGTTCATTTTGATTTATCAACAGTACGGATTTATGGCATTCTACAACGTATCGCTGTGTGTTATTTTATCTGTGCTCTTCTCTATCTTCATACATCAGTTAAAACACAAATTTTTATTTTCCTGGGTATTCTTATAGGCTATTGGTATTTTCTGACTCAGATTCCAATTCCTGCCCCTGGCGTTGATCAATTAAGCATAATAAGAAATTGGCCTGGGTATGTGGATCAGATGTTGCTTACTCCCACACGTTTATTATCGAAAACATTTGACCCTGAAGGTTTATTAAGTACTCTACCAGCGATTGCTACTACTCTATTTGGACTTTTAGTCGGACATTTTTTGCTGACATCAATCAGTAAGCAAAAGAAAAGTATCATCATGATTTTAACAGGAATATTATCTCTCTTATTAGCATGGATATGGAATTATAATTTTCCAATTAATAAAAATTTATGGACAAGCACCTTTGTCTTATGGAGTGGTGGTTTTTCACTTATTGTTTTTGGCTTGTGCTTTTTTGTTATTGACGTATTAGGTTATAAAAAATGGTCATTGCCATTTAAGATTTTTGGCATGAATGCATTATTTATTTTCATTTTCCACGTCATTTTACTGAAAATTCAATCCCTTTTTGTTGTTCCTTTGCCGAATGGATCACAAGATGTCTTGCGAGTTGCAATTGCAGAATATTTGTTTGGAGGGTTTAGTCCACAAAACACGGGACTATTTTATTCATTACTTTTCCTTTTCTTAAATTTTTTAGTGGCTGCATTTTTATACCGACGAAAAATATTTATTAAAATTTAAATGTAAACAGACCCTAATAATCTGTACTCAGAGGCATGATCCGGTCTTTGTCCAGGCTTACATATTGTTCATCTTTCCTGAGTTAGCTATAATGCTAGGTTAGATTAAACTATCTGAAGTTAATGGAGTCGTTTTCGATGCCAATTTATGAATATCAATGTACAAGTTGCAATCATCATTTTGATTTAATGCAAAAAATCAGTGATGAGCCTGTAACGCAGTGCCCCGTATGTTATCAAAATACTGTAGTTAAGCTTATTTCTGCGGCTGGTTTTCAACTTAAAGGTAGCGGTTGGTATGCTACCGATTTTAAAAATAAAAACAGCAAATCCCAGGAAGCAGCCAAAAATGATGATTCTGCCTCAGCGGAAAAAACAAAAGACACCTCATCTTCTAAAACTACCGAAGATGGTGATACCAAGTGAAAACGATGTCATTAAGAAGCTACTTACTCGCTGGATTGGTGGTATGGTTACCCATACTTATAACCATAGGCGTACTACGCTTTATTATTGACTTACTCGACAATACTGTGGCTTTAATCCCCAAAGCATATCAACCTGAACAACTCATTGGGCATTATATTCCAGGCATTGGAGTAATCTTATCACTTATCATTTTACTCGTTACCGGCGTAATTGCTACCAATTATTTGGGGCAACGCTTAGTAGGGTGGGGAGAATCTGTTCTGAGCAGAATTCCTCTTGTTCGCTCAATTTATAAAACAGTAAAACAAGTAATTAATGCGGTATTATCTACAAATAGTGAGGCTTTCCGTAAGGTAGTTTTAATAGAGTATCCTCGTAAAGGATTATGGACTATCGCTTTTCAAACAGGTACAGCAAATACTGCAATAAATAATAAAACAAAAGAGGAAATGATATCGGTATTCATACCTACTACTCCTAACCCCACATCAGGTTTTCTTATAATGCTTCCTAGAAATGATGTTATTGAGTTAGATATGAGTATTGATGAGGCACTAAAATTTATAATTTCTTTAGGAGTAATGCCGCCACCTTCAGAGGCAGCATTAGCAAACAATCTGTAAAATTAAATAGGCGGTTTTTATATGCGTACACACTACTGTTTGGGTGTAGATGAGTCAAGTTTAGGCAAAGAGGTTACTGTATGTGGTTGGGTACATCATCGTCGCGATCATGGTGGTGTCATATTTCTTGATATTCGTGATAGTTCTGGATTATTACAAGTAGTATATGAACCTGAAAATAAAACATCTTTTTCAGATGCGGAAAAATTACGCTCTGAGTTTGTTGTGCGAATTACCGGGGTTGTTCGTAAAAGACCTGATGGAATGATTAATGAAGCCATGACTACGGGTAAAGTTGAAGTAGTCGGTTCCAAATTGGAAATTCTTAATCAATCACCTACACCTCCATTCTTACCTGACGATTTCCAAGTCGTAAATGAAGACCTACGCTATAAGTATCGTTATATCGATTTACGGCGGCCTTCTATGAAACATAAATTAGTCGTAAGGCATCAGTTGAATAGTTGTATTCGCAGTTATCTCAATCAGCATAACTTTCTTGATATTGAAACACCAATGCTTACAAAGGCAACTCCAGAGGGAGCTCGCGATTACTTGGTTCCTTCTAGAGTTCATCCAGGATCATTTTATGCTTTACCTCAATCCCCACAGCTTTTTAAACAACTATTAATGATTTCGGGCTTTGACAAGTATTATCAAATTGTTCGTTGTTTTCGTGATGAAGATTTACGTGCTGATAGGCAGCCTGAATTCACACAACTTGATATTGAAATGGCTTTTATTGATGAAGAAAACATTTTAAATCTTATTGAAGGCCTGTTAAAAATAGTCTTTAAGCAAATTCTTAATGTGGATTTACCTGAAAAGTTACATAGAATGCCTTATGCCGAAGCAATACGACGATTTGGTAGTGATAAGCCTGATTTACGTAATCCTTTAGAGTTGATTGATGTAGCAGACCTTGTTAAAGAATGTGATTTTAAAGTATTTTCTACTGCTGCCAATGATTCAGAATCCAGAGTGGTCGCCTTGCGACTGCCTGATGGTTGTGATCTCAGCAGAAAAGATTTGGATGATTACGGTCGTTTTGTAGGTATTTATGGTGCTAAGGGTCTTGCCTACATTAAGGTAAATAATCTTGATGAGGGAATGACTGGGTTACAATCACCTATTTTAAAGTTTCTCTCTACAGAAGCAGTAGAAGCAATTCTACACCGTACAAAAGCTCAAACAGGGGATGTAATTTTCTTTGGCTCAGATAAAAATCATATCGTTAACGAATCTATGGGTGCCCTAAGAATAAAATTGGGACATGATAGAAAACTACTCAAAGAGGGCTGGGAATTATTATGGATTGTTGATTGGCCGATGTTTGAAAGGGATTATGAGACCAACAAATTAAATCCAATGCATCATCCATTTACTTCGCCTAAGGATCTATCACCAGAAAACCTACGTGCTAATCCAACACACACATTGGCGAAAGCTTATGATATAGTGATTAATGGTTATGAAATCGGTGGAGGCTCCATCCGTATTCACCAATCTGATTTACAGAAAGCAGTTTTTGAGTTACTCGGAATTAATGAGCAAGAGGCTCAAGAAAAGTTTGGCTTTTTGTTGGATGCCTTACAATATGGAGCACCGCCACATGGAGGTATTGCCCTGGGTATCGATCGTTTAGCTATGCTACTTACGGATTCAACATCAATTAGAGATGTTATTGCTTTTCCTAAAACTCAAACAGCATCGTGCCTTTTAACGAGTGCGCCATCGCCTACGGGTAACGCACAACTAACCGAATTGGGAATAAGACTTGCTCCAACTACTCAGACTAAATAACATATTAAAGCTTGGTAGACATTTTGCTAACCTGGTAAAAAAATCGATTATACCTGCGATGTCAAGGATTTGCTCTCCGGTTGGTACTAGAGCCAATTTGGAAGAGGATCGTTGTATTCGCAGCAGGAGTGGTGCCTTCTTAGGGAAAGGAAGCGTATTTGCTGTAAATCGAAAATATTGGGCATTTTTATTTTTGCTCTTTTGCTCTTCCTTTGCCACAGCTGCTCATGTTTCTGCTCCTCCTGTAAGAAAGCAGGCTACGTTTACTGAATACTTAACTCAAGAAAAAGCACATTTAACAACCGCCATTCAGGATGCAAAACAGCCAATACTGCTTAAAAGTGAGAAAGAGTTCAGTGCTAAAATGAAACAAGTATCAGCGATACTTTCAATGTCGAGTGTTAAAATTGCAAGTTTGGAAAGCTTTCTCGATCATCAATATAAAGAGCAAAACAGTTTAAATCAACGTTTAAAGCTGCTTCAGCAGATGCCTATCGTCAAGGAAAATACAACCATCCCTGAGCGAGTAAAAAAAGTAGAAAATTTGCTGGCTATTAACAAACAAACGACTGAACTCGTAATTGAAAATCTGAAGCTTGCCAAGGAATTTCAAGCCACTATCAATGATGAAATAAAGCATTTGGAGTTGTGGCATTCAAATTTTGTACTTGAACAAAAACTCGTACACATTAGATCATTAAAAGAGCAGCTCAATAAACGCTTAAATCTCCTTTATGAAAGCAATGGTACGGTTCAACCAATTAAAAAGTCAAAGTCATTAACACCACTTACAGTAGCAGATCATGAAGCGATGCTGTTGATTAACAATCAAAATATTGCGGCAATTCAAAACCATTTGAACGCTTTAAATATACAAAGAACCGTGGTCAAAGCCGATATTATTTATCTTAAAAATCCAGATACAAAAAATTTACAGCTCATTACAGACATTTATAAAGATGCATTAAATCAATATGTTAAGGTTGAAAAAAACATTGGGCAAATTGGGAATTTTCTTACTAATGAAGCCAAACTTGTTGTAGCGCCAAGTTTAAAGAGAGAAATAAGTTCTTTACAAAAAACATTGGCACAACAACTTAAAGAATCGAGCATCCAAAAACAACTTCTGGTCAAAAGTTTGTCTGATTATCAAGCCCAGCTCAAAAAGTTGATGTCCTCTCGACAAACCCTTGCTGATTACAGTATAAGCAGTTGGCCAATTATTCTGAAGAAAATAGCGGCCATTCCAAGTCTGTTTTATAAATACATAAAGACGTTAAGCTTAAAGGTTTATGACAGTTATTTGTGGCTAAGTCCTTTATCCATGGTAATTTTATGGGGTGGTTTTGCTTTTATTGCGATTTTTTTCTTTATGATAAGTCGTATATTAAAGATACTGCGACGGGAAAAAGAGCGATCACGTTTAACAGGGTACCTATATGATGGAGCGCTTGTTTTAATTCAAAGAAACCTACCTTATTTTTGTATTGCGACTATGTTGTGGGCACTGCTGTACATAACTCATATTTCTTTTTCTAATTATCAATTATTCTTTAAATTAATCGCTGTTTGGTTTACTTTTAGAGTTTTAATCTTAATAGGGCGCTTGGTATTACTAGAACGTATCTCTGACTCATCGGGTAAGGACGTCAAACTTTATTACCGACTAAAATGGCTATTGCTATTCGGTGGATGGACTACTGCTTTAATGACTATAGGCCATTTACTCCCTTTATCGATACTACTTCAAGATATATTTAATCGCTTATTTATGCTCTTTATTCTCACAGTCTCTTTGGTGGCATGGAAAAGTAAAGATGTTATTCCTTATCTTCTGGGTCCCATGTTAAAGAGCCAAAAAGGGTATGTCAAAAACGCTATATACTTGTTGGTTATTCTAGTTCCTACAACATTGTTTACGACAGCAGTAATTGGGTTATTAGGGTTTATTAGTTTGGCATGGAGTATGAGCCAATATCAGGCTTATGTACTACTTGTACTTGTAGGATATATTTTTGCTCGAGGTTTATTGTTCGATGCACTGGAATTATTTTCTGAATTGATGATTTCTTCATTACGTAATGGGTGGTTATGGATAGAAGTTTTTTTAAAACCATTAGATAAAATTTTAAGAATCCTGCTACTCCTGGCAAGCATTCATGTTCTTTTCCAATTGTTCGGTTGGTATTCCGATTCATTAGTGATGGTCAACTTAGGTAAATTTGCACAATATACTGTTGTAAATATCCCAGGGATCCACATTACTGTTACCAGTACCATCGAGTTTTTTATTCTGCTTGCTGTTTTTGTTTGGGCTTCTAAATGGACGAGGGAGTTTTGTTATCGCTGGGTATTTAAAAATGCTAAAGATGTAGGCATACGTAATAGCCTTTCCGTTTTTAGTCAATATGCAATTGTTCTTTTAGGTGGTTTTGTTTCTCTTCATATACTTGGATTTGATTTTAGCGGTATGTCAATGATTATTGGAGGACTTGCCGTAGGTATGGGATTTGGTTTGCGTGATTTTGCCAGCAATATTGTAGGTGGGCTGATGCTGCTTGTTGAAAGACCCGTGCGTGAAGGCGATTTAGTGACCATTGGTGAACACGAAGGACGAGTTGCTCATATTGGCATCCGTTCCATGAGAGTTTCTTCCTGGGACAATATGGAAGTGCTGATTCCCAATGCGGAAACATTTAATAAACCATTTACTAACTGGACACATCAGGACGGTATTGTTAGAACAGTTGTTCCTATCAAAGTGAGTCGCTCTGATGATGCGGTTATGGTGCAGCAACTCATACAGGATATTTTGGCTACAACTCCAGAAATCGTTGCAGATCCACCTGCTCAAGTTTTCCTTAAGAAGATTGATGAAGCGTTACTTGAGTTTGAGGCTCGATATTTCATTAACGTCCAAGTACATACTCGTTTTGAGGTACGGTCTAAGGTATTGTTTGCTATTATGGCTCAGTTTAAAGCAGCAAATATTAAGCCTCCAATTGAACCACTTGCCATTGAAATTAAAGAGGGACAAGGTGATTTCACTGTTAAAAAACAGACCACCACCGAAAACTGAAGCTGAATTGCTCGAGCGCTGTACCCGTATTGCAGGCCTTAGTTTTGCACAATTAGGTTTGAGCTTGGGGTTGCTTATTCCCACTCAGCCGAACCAACGAAAAGGGTGGGTTGGTCAAGCAATTGAATTAGCCTTAGGCACTGATGCCCAGAATAAGTCATTACCTGATTTCCAAGGCTTAGGTGTAGAACTAAAAACACTTCCGCTAAATAAGTCGGGTAAACCCGCCGAATCAACATTTATTACCTCTATTCCATTGCTTACAATTCATCAGCAGCAATGGAAGTCATCGCAGTGTTATGCCAAATTAAAACGAATTTTATGGGTTCCTGTTGAAGGGGATACTGATATTTCTTATCTGCAAAGAAGAGTTGGACAAGGATTTTTATGGTCGCCTAATGCAGAACAGGAGTGTATTTTGGAAGCTGATTGGAACCATTTATCCTTTCAAATCAGTACTGGTCATCTTGAAACGCTTAATGCGCAAGCAGGCGAATATTTACAGGTTAGACCTAAGGCAGCAAGTGGAAAATCATTATGTTACGGGTATGATAACCATGGCAATAAAATTAAAACATTACCTCGAGGATTCTATTTAAGAAGTAGTTTTACTGCAACAATTTTATCGTGCTCTATGTAACAAAAGTGCACGTTGCGTGCTGAATTTCAGAATTAAGAAAAATGCAAATTGACTCTTATCAAACCTCAGTTGGTACATCATTCTAAAGAGTTGAACTTTGTTCCCTTTTAAAATTGCCCTAGTGGCGCATTTGTCAAACTCCAACTCTGTAATTTAAATCCTACCTCGGACTAGCGGGTGCAGGGCTTACCGTTTCAGTTACTGGGGTAATTTTGTGTGGTAAATATTCGTCTTTACTATGTCCAAGCCCTAATTGACCGTTTTTATTTTGACCAAAAGCATAGGCGATTCGTTGTGTAGAAAGACACAGTGTGTGGTAGTCACCGGCGACGATCTTGATAATTTTATCTGGCAATGAACTAATTGGCATTGGAATATTCGTTTCCTTACACTCCAAACCAAGCTGCCCTCGTTCACAATTACCAAAACCAAACACTTGGCCATTATCCGTTAGACATACGGTATGGGCATCACCTGTGGCAACCATAACTATTTTATAGTGTGCCAAGTGAGAAATTTGCGTTGGTCTCTCTGGATCTTCAAAATTACCTAAACCAAGTTTGCCAGTAGAGTTTTCTCCACAACTGTACATTATTCCTGTTTGGATAAGAAAAATTGTATGATTAAAACCAAGGGCAATATCAGTGATTATTTCCTTCCCAAATGCCTCAATAGGCAGGGGGGTATATTGACTCCGTGCAGTGGTTTTTGTCCCCAATTGTCCAAACTCGTTCCAGCCAAACCCGTAGATTTCATTATGGTCACTAATGCAAAAAGAGTGATCACCTCCAGCAAAAATAGACATAATTTTTTTGTCCGCAAGTTCTTGGATTAATTCAGGAGTACTCGCATTTTCTAGAAAGTTACCTAATCCTAATTGCCCATGACGATTATTTCCAAAGCTATATACTTTACCGTTTTTAGTTCGTAATAAAAAATGATCACAACCCGCGCATATATCTGCTACATCTTTTATAGAAAGTTTTTCCAAAACAAGTTTCGCAAATCCGAAACACCAACTTGAACTCGCTTCATTTGAGCGAGCGATGTAGACATCGCCAGAAGCTGTAAGAAACAGAGTTTCTAGGTTTGAGCAAGCAATTTTAATTGGCTTTAATGGTTGAGGGCTAGTAGGCCAGAAATTGAATATAAATTGCCGACTGTATTGTAATGTAAGTGCCTGAGGAGTGTTCACTTCCAATTGTTCCCTCCAAGGGATGAAACCACATCCGAACCATCTTCCAGATGAAAAATAGAAACTTGAATCAGGTCCAGCACTAATATCTGTTGTTAATGAATAGTCTGAATAGCGCTTTTGGTTGTCATGATAAGCTTGACTAAGATTCTTTATTGAACGCTCGCGGTGATTAAGTTCAACAGAGAGTGCTGCACTGCTGCGAAGGGCTATTGCTATGAATTTAGTCGCAGTATCGTAGTCAAGATAATTAAAAGCAAGATAAATTAATATCTCCAAAGGGAGTTTAAGTAAAATATGTGTATTTTGTTCTGAGACTAAATGAGAGCGGGGCATTTATATTATTCTAATCAAAAATTAAAAAGTGCGAAATATTATCATAGTGGATTATGGGGAATCAATTAAACCCGAGATAGGATATCTCATCGGGGTAACAGTTATTGAAAATTCGGTCCGCATTTGCGCTGCTTCTTAGAAAACCCGGATTACCTCGCAGTACCCGGGTAACATAGGAAATAGCAATTATTCAGATTTGGAATGTCCTAAACTAAGGACGGAGGGTAACATCTCTCGTATTTGCTCGACGGGTTGTTTTACTTTTGCCATTAAAAGCTCTCGGAAATGAACGTCTGTTGCAAAATAACGAATTGCTCCTTCCACGCCCTTATACACTCCAACATCAAGCTCTCGTCGCTCGACGCTAGCCTTTAGATCCTGAAGACGATTGAGATCAACATCGGATTTAGGCGATGAGAAGAGAGAATAAGCATAGGAGAAACCACTCCAAATAGAGCTTTTAGTTTCTTCTGCTGCAGTTATTTTTTTCCATACCAATATAAACTCAGTTGTACATAAGGGAGCCATTAATTTAATCATACGTTGAATATTGGGATTAGAGAGTATTGCTGTATTATCTGTTGCCCCATCATATTCTGGTTGATTTTTTTTCAAGCACCAGTTGTAAATAACTTTCATTTCATCAAGTTGGTTATGGAAATCTGCAAGACTGAAATTTTGAAGAATATAGCCTGCAGCCCCACAATAAAGAAACATACTTAGAAAGTAATTGGCAAACTCAGGAATTGGCAAAAGAAATCCTGCAAGCCAGGTGCCACCCCAAGCTGTTAAACCAGTACTCATTCCTTGAAAAAGATACATTAGATTTGCATTGTACTCGAAATCATTAATATATTTTTTAAGTGCAGCTTGTTGTTCCTCATCATTTAAGTTAAATGGCTTGGAAGTTAATGTTTTTAAAGCATCAGCTCGGTCTTTTTTTGCTCTTTCAACTGCGGTCATTCCATCAACAGTAAGTTTGCCCACGATACTCTCCTTGAAATAATTACAATAAAAACCCTATTCATCCTACCTGAAAAAACAGGATTTATGCTATTGCTTTTTATAAAAAATATATTTACCGCAAATAATCTATGCGATATTGTTTATGAATCATAAGTATCAATATATTATTGTAATGTTCCTATGAATTTTCAGCTTTTGAATTGTGTATTTTATTAAGAAAAATACACTAAAAATAAAAACAGGTAATACGTTTAAACCTATGGGAATTATTTTTATTTGACAAATCAACTGATTATAACTAATCTTTGAATTGTGCAATGCAACATAAGGAGATGCGAATGAAACCCGAATTTTTTGAGCCAAAAATGTTTAACAATTTAGAGGGGCCAATGCAAAAACTAATGGAACTCAATGTTAAAATGATGCAAAACTTATCCTTAATGAAGCCAATGGATTTATTAAGCTTGAAGAAACCAGAAGATATTTTTGAACGAAATATGGAGCTATTTATCCAAAATAGTAATATGACTCTGAATTATATGAGAGAAACGTTCAATATCCTTGAGCATCATTGGTTCAATGTACCTCGAAATATGGATCAAAGCACTAAAAAAGCAATGAACGAAGCTTCATCTGCCATGAAAAAAAGTATAAAAAAAGCAACTACTACGGCTAAGACTGCTGCAAAAAAGGCTGCATCTACTGCTAAAAAAGCATCACCTGCTGCTAAAAAAGCATCACCTGCTGCTAAAAAAGCATCACCTGTTGCTAAAAAAGCGTCACCTGCTGCTAAAAAAGCGTCACCTGCTGCTAAAAAAGCGTCACCTGCTGCTAAAAAAGCGTCACCTGCTGCTAAAAAAGCAAGCCTTAAAAAGAGTTCTAAAGCAGCCGCACCAGGCAAAACATCTGCTGCTTCAAAGGGAAAAGCAGAGGTTAAAAGTGCTCCAGCAAAACCAACTATGATGCACTCTAACGTACCCACCAATCAGAATGCTCCAAAACCGAGTATGACTACTGATAGCGGTATGCCTAAAACGGGTGGTATGTCTGAAAAAAGCGGTGCTATCAAAGACCTCGGCATTCAAAATATGAATAAAAATAATCCGATGTCAAACGAATTCCGCAAATAGCAATTGAATCTTCTAAAGCCTCCTTCCCTGGGGGCTTTAAAATTATCAAAACCACATTCAATACTGAGGTATTGACATATTAATCAACTTACAGAATATTCTATTGGCTATTCCTCTCTATTAAAACGGATAACTAAGGAATTAGAAACGCAGGATCCCAAATTATCAGAAGAGGTTAAAGAAGGACTTAGAAATAAATTTAAAGCCGAAGCTAAAGGTGTCACTCGTAGTTCAGCTTATACTAGTTATAGAGCAGGGCCTGGACCTTTCAGGGTTGAGAAATTTGAAAAAAGACTGGAAAAAATTTACAGGGGCTGATGCAAATATATTTCAAAAAGCTGCAAAAAAATTCACGCAATTCTTTAAAGATGATAATACATCAATAGGCCCCCCTTAGATTAAATGAGCTTGTACAGGCAACCTCCAAAATTACTTCTTAAGTTCAGTGCTTGTGACTTTACAATAAAGACGTGACTATTTTACAAGAAAGTTGATCGCCGGCTTTGTTGAAAGCCCACATCTCCCTTGGGTTTGGATTTCATCTTTAAAATATTTAATAAAAAATGTTTTTGTCAGTTTGGGATTTTTTATATTTTTCCTGATAAATTCTATTTCAAAACCACATTTTTTATAAAAATCAGGAGATTGGAATGCACTGGTTACCAAATTTATATTGTTAAAACCTCTTCCTTGAAATTGCTCTTCAAGTGCATGCAGCAGCATTCTCCCATACCCTTTATTACGATGGTGTTGATGCACCCACATATCATCAATATAAATCTCGGCAAATGCAGTAAATGCATTCAGCACACCATATATCTCTTGATTTTTCCCTCTTAAAACAAGACAGAAAGGTTTATAATTCACATCAATTCCATGAGTGGTCTCATAAGCCACAAGATCCTCTCTCATTATTTCTTCTACATCATGAGGGAGAGAATCATAAAACTCTATCATGGTATTTCGATTCTTTTGCATGGGTTAACTCATTATTTACGATACTATGTTTGGATTAAAATTTGGTAACATAGTGTGTAGTTCTTTTGCCAGGGAGTATAGCAGCAAGTCATTTCCTTGAGCAGCCCCCAATTGTATTGATACCGGAAGTTGATTATGCATCATAACAGGAAGCGTCATTGCGGGTAGGCCCGCTTGATTAAATACCGAAGTAAATGGAGAAAACTCTACGTTTTTTTGTAAATAGCTCTCGAATGCATCATCAGTTCTTAATTCATTTATAAATAAAGGCAGTTGAGCTAAAGCTGGGGTTAATATTACATCATTTTGAGTGAGCAAGTGATGTAATGGCTGAGTAAGTTGGTATAACCTGCTTTTTGCAATGAGATATTCATATGAAGTAAGGGCTTGTCCACGTTGATAAAATTCCCAGGTAACTGGTTCGAGCTCTTCAGGGGTTGCTCTCCTTCCTAATTGAATTTCTTGAAACTTAATCACAGTATATGTATTTGCTGCAATAAGAGTAATTACACAATCACCAATCGCATTAAGATCCAGCGCTAAGTATTTCTTCTGAATTGTATGGCCTGCTTTTTTAAAGAGCTCTTCAACTTTGCTTACTGCTTCAAGGCAAGGTATTGCAACAGGTACCGATGCGAACATTCCCTCTAAGTAAAGAATATTCAATGATCTTTTATCAGCGGGAAGAGGACGCACACGGAATTGATCCGCTAATTGAGTAAATAATACTTCTGAATCTCTAAGAGAGCGTGTTAAGACAAAGTTTACAGCTAAACCAGACCATAATTCATTAGTCAAAGGGCCTGTTGGCGTTAAACCCGCGCTCGGTTTAAATCCTAATAATCCGCAACACGCAGCAGGGATTCGAATAGAACCACCCCCATCGCTTGCTGTGGCAACAGGGGCAATACCTGCTGCAACTGCAGCTGCTGAACCACCAGAAGAGCCTCCAGAGGTTCTATTGGGGTCATAAGGATTACGGCAGGGGCCCAATAAAACAGATTCTGTAACATAAGAGAGACCCAGTTCTGGCGTATTTGTTTTTGCAATAGGTATAAAACCTAATGAAAGCATTTTATTCATGAAATCACTGGTAAACGGGGCAATATTCCTAGCAAAAAAACGAGAGCCTTCTGTACTGCGTATTCCTGTAATGGAATGTCCCAAATCTTTAATTAATAAAGGAACGCCATAATAGGGCTCGTTGCCACTAAGTTTTGCGAGACATTTTTTTGCGAAATCAGAGCAATCAGTAACAATTGCATTGAGGGCAGGGTTGACTTCCTGTATTCGTAAAAGAGCACAATTCATGGCTTCATCAGGGCTTATTTCACCTGTTTTGATTCTTTTTGCCAGCTCAATCCCGTCACACTGAAGATATTCGTTTAATAACATTAAGTACCTGCTTCATTGAAAATCCAGGAACAAAAAAAATTGCTCCTGGATTGAAATCAGACAACTCTTATTCTTCATGACATTTTTTAAATTTTTCTGCCATTCTTTCTTTCACTTTGTTCATTTTATTTTGTAGCTCTGTTTTTTGTTCTGGCTTAAGGACTGCATATATTTGATTTTTTGCTGCTACCTTAGCTTTAATCATATCACCAATCAGTTTTGTTTTTTTATCAATTAAACCGTCAACTGTGGATTGATCCATAGATGCGGATTCAGCTTGTTGATTGATTTGTTTACTTAAATCCTTCATTTGCTCTGCATTATTTTTCATTGTTGTTTTAAGTTGTTCTAAGATGGGTTCTATTTTAGATTTTTGGCTTTCATCAAGTTTGAGCGACTCAACCATGCTTTTCAGTCCTTCTCTACATTCACCGGAATGAGCTAAGACTAGTGGACTGAGCGCTATAGTAATTGCAAATGCAGCAGTCTGTACCATTTTTTTATACATGATGTTTCCCTTCATAGTGTTAAATCATAATTTAGTATAGATGTTCTATATGATTTTTGGGAAAATATTTTTATAACAAATGAGATTGATACACTTTCGGGAGTTAAAAGAAACAGACAAAAAAGCTTCTGATTTTTGCCTGCTTTCTTTCACTTAAAACATTTAGGAATAGATATCGGTATTTCAGTCTCTACGTTTCTACAGCGTCTAAACTCACATTATCAACAGCATATGAATGCGCCCCTGTTCCAGCAAATCTGCCTTTGTCGACAATAAGATAAACATCACGAATAGGGCGTCCTTCTAACCAACACTCCAAAATTTCACGCGTCCCCGCAGCATACCGCGCTTGTGCAGATAGAGAACTTCCAGAAACATGTGGGGTCATACCATGATGAGGCATTGTTCGCCATGGATGGTCTTTTGGGGCGGGTTGTGGAAACCATACATCCCCTGCATAGCCAGCAAGTTGACCATTTTCACATGCTTTCACCACTGCTTCGCGATCACATATTTTCCCTCGAGCAGTGTTGATTAAATAAGATCCTCGCTTCATTTTATTAATCAAGTGTTCATCAAATAAATTTTCAGTTTCTGGAGTTAAAGGGCAATTTATAGTAACTACATCACACGTTTGTACCAGTGATTCAACATGATGATGGAAAACAAGACCTAATTCTTTTTCGGTTTTTTCAGGTAAGCGATGGCGATCTGTATAATGCAACTTCACATCAAAAGGTTTTAAACGTTTCATCACTGCCAAGCCAATTCGTCCACATGCAATAGAACCTACTGTCATTCCCTCCAGATCGTAGGAGCGTACAACGCAGTCAGCAATATTCCATCCTTTTTGAATAACCCATTGATTAGACGGCAGATAATTACGTACCAGAGAAAGGATCATCATGACCACATGCTCCGCGACACTGATACTGTTTGAATAGGTTACTTCAGCTACTGTAATGTTATTTTCTTTTGCTGCTTGCAAGTCCACATGATCAGAACCAATACCTGCGGTAATTACCAATTTTAATTTTTTTGCTTTAGCAATTCGTTCAGAGGTTAAATATGCTGGCCAAAAGGGTTGAGAAATAACAACATCAGCATCAAGTAATTCTTTTTCAAAAACTGAATTTGGACCTTCCTTATCTGAGGTCACCACAAATTGATGTCCCTGTGCCTCAAGAAACTGACGTAATCCCAACTCACCAGATACGGAACCAAGTAAAGCACCTGGTTTAAAATCAAGAGTTCTAGGTGTAGGTGTATTTTGTCCATCAGGGTAGTGTTCTATTTTGGGAAGCGAATCCCGTGCATAGTATTTTGGATACCCATTAATTGGATCAGCATAGAGAACACAAAGAATTTTAGCCATACATTTTTCCTTAAATAAAATGGTTAAATTGAGTTTCAACGTTCAAGTCTCTAGCACGTGCAAGCGATACAAATGATAGAAACACTAAATTTAGCCTTGAAGGTCCTAATCAATACTAATCTTCGGCTTAAGATAATGAATTTATTCTGTTAATTTGTAAACTATTATCGCTAAATAAATTTTTTTGATGATGCTGCTGCATGAAAAAAGGCTCATAGCCGTAGGAGCTTATGAGCCTCTCATATAATCATTGCTGATTAGGGAACATACTGTTTTTCTTGCTCCAGATCAGGACGCTCACCCTTTATTTCTAATCCTGGATACTCCTTTTTTAGTACTGCAATAGCCTCTTGCGCAAACTCCGGACTGATGGTAATTTTCAATCTCTCTGAATGTAATTGACCAATTGATTCTACAGAAAATTGCTTACCGTTTTCAAATGTATGCTTCTTTTTACTTTGATCGCCGCAAATTGCTACAAGTGCATGATATCCAAAAATCATATCGCCATTTTTCTCTAATGTTCCATCTCTCATAATTAAAGAACCATTACCTTGCAGTTCCACGGTTGTTTTATATTTCATGATTGCCTCACTATATGACCTACTTGAATATTATTTTAGCACTTTAAAAAATAAATTAGGCTTATTTTTCGGCAAAAGACTTTATTTTGGACAAAATATGAATTTAAGACGTTGATTTTTATTAAAAACTGATGAACAACAAAAAAATAGTGCTGAAAAATTTTGTTGCAAATAATTTCAGATAAGAACGGATAATGGTCAAGTAAATCAGGGTGAGATACAATATCTTATTGATTTGAATAAAAAATCTAAGAGTGAATATATCTATGGTGTATGTTAATAATCTAAGAAAAGGGCGTTCAGGTCTTCTTTTATGAGTGAAATTTTACACGCTAATACCAAGATCGAATTTGCAAATACTTTACGAGGTCTTGCAGCATTATTTGTTCTACTCTCTCATTTTTTAAGTACTTTTTGGTATAAGAGGGACTCTATTGCTTATCTGATTCATGCACCCTTACTCTCTCCCGAAACACATGCAACCCCGTTTTATGTAGTATGGCTTAACCTGTTTCCGCTATTTGATTGGGGAGCTTATGGAGTAGGTTTATTTTTTATTATCAGTGGTTTTGTTATTCCTTTTTCACTCCAAAGAGCAAATAGCGTAGGTTTTTGCGTCAATCGTTTCTTTCGTATTATTCCGACCTACGTAATAGGATTTAGTATTACTTTATTCGCTCTTTTTTTATGCGGAAAATATTTTTTATCGGTTTGGCCTTATTCCTTTCAGGAAGTATTAATACACTATATTCCTGGAGCTCGAGATATTCTTGAGTCAAGAAATATAGATATAATTATATGGACTCTTGAAGTAGAAATGAAATTTTATCTTATTGTAGCTTTATCAATGAATTGGTTTCGCAATGACTCACTCAAGGTTTTTTTTATTCCCGCAGTTTTATTTCTAGTTAGTTGTTACATGTCGCACATGCTCCCCATGTGGGCGATAAAAAATTTACCTGCCTTTATCAGAGCAGAAATTTATATGATGTCATCGCCATATATTATTTTTATGTTTATTGGTGTAACGTTCCACTATTTATACTGCCATAAAATTGCAACCGATACAGGATATTTTTTAATAGGCATTTTTTTTATCAGCTTTTGCATTGCATGGTGGGTTGGACCTTATTCAGAAAACTTGATATTGGCTTGGAGTTACGCTTTTTCTTTACTGACTTTTATGTTTGCCTACACATTTCCTCATTTTTTTAAAGCAAATCCCATAGTTAATTTTTTAGCTGATATTAGTTATCCTTTGTATGTCGTGCATAGTATTGCAGGATATGTTGCTCTTCGGGTGATGCTCGATATGAATTTTAAAATTTCGACTGCACTTGCTTTGGTTTGTATTGGCTCTCTATTGTTGTCTTGGCTTCTACATGTATTTATTGAGCGGCCTACACAGAAGTTGGGACGAAAATATGCTACAAAACGAACTACGCATTCTTTAAAGTTATTGCGCTTAAAACAATCATGAGAATTAACCTAGGAATTTTATGCCAGCTTACGAAACCATTTTAAGCAAACAAGAGAAAAAATGGCTTTTAGACCGACGCGTCACAAGACTCTCTGACGATAAAGAGGTTCAAATATATCCCATGGGAGCTGAGCGTTATTTATCATCCGCTTTGGCTGAGCACCAAAAAAATCGATATGATATTCGAGCCGATATTGAAGGAAAAAATGTCTTGATCATTCCTGGATATGGGAACAGTAGTTTTTTATTTGCATTAGCTGGTGCAAAATCAATTACTGCCTATGACAAAGATCCCATTACGGTTGCCTGGATGAAAGCATTTAAAAAGTATTACCTTTATCGTGAATACGATGCCCAAGGAAATCCATTGCCATCAATTGGTGAATTATTTGCTGCACTTACATGCTGGTATCCACCGCTTGTGACTCTATCTAGCGGAAAATTGGCTCATTTTTTGTTCTGGGTCATTCATCCTAATTCATTAAGACGTGCTTATATCCATTACATGGTGTCGCTGGTTCAACGTGCTATTCAATCTAAAACCCAAAGTAATTTTGAATTGGATAAAAACATCCAGTTTCATGTGGGCACTGTAGATAATATACTTATGAGTGATAAAAAGCAGACTTTTGACACTGCTTTTGTTCCTTATCTTTTAGGTGTTGAAAATGGGATAGAAAAAGAAAAAGATATAGGTCACTTTATGGAACAATTAGTCAAAATTGTTCCTGATGGACATATACTGGTTACCCCGTCTAGAGATATTAAAGAGCATTACATTATGGGGAAAAGTTATTTTGTAACAACAGGCTATCCAGATATTCAAGCAATTCCTGAATTAAAAAAGTATGTTATTGGAGAGGATAAACACTGGTTTCGTACTCAAGGCTTGGCATTATTTGGCCCCCCCCGCTAATTTTGACTTCCCCATCCTCGATAAGGAGCGTGTCTGGAGGATTCTTGACGTGCTCCGAGCTATTGCGCAAAAACATAATAGTAGTGTCGCTGGGATTTCATTAGCATGGTTGCTCACATGACCTGCTGTAACCTCTGTAATTATTGGTGCCAAACGCATAGAACAATTAGAAGATAATTTAGCAGCCCTGACATTAAAATTATCTGCGGATGAAATAAAAGAGTTAGATGAAGTAAGTGCCTTACCTCCTGAATATCCAGGTTGGATGCTTCCTTTCCAAGCTTTAGATCGATTGGACCCATCAGTACATCGTTTTGATGAATTCAATAAAAAATAATTCCAGTGTTCAGAGTTCTAACAGTAGGGCTCCAAAAATAAATCTATTTTGAGGATAAAAATGTCCCCAAAAAGGATCTTTTTAAATTTTCTTATTTTTTTGTGTACATCTGCAGCGATCTTATTTCATTTAGTAAAAACTTGATGTTGTGGTATCAAGAACAAATCATTTGATATTGAAGAAATGAGGCAGCTTGCAAAGCCACCAGAATATTCTAAATAAGCTATCTTTTTAGAAGATAGGGCATTTGCAGACAATTAAGTAATAGCTGATATAAAAATAGTATTTTAGATCATGCCGATTTTATTGGCATGATTCCTAGACCTGCTGTAAGCGCGAAAATCTGAAGCAATTTGATTAACTACTGCAACTTCATTTGATGATCATCAGGAACTTCACTATCTCTTAAATTATTAAGCACTGTTTTCATTAGGCCTACTTGATGATACGTTGTATCAATTGATAATGGATTCACCACATTCCAGTTTCCTGCAAGCAAGTTGCTAAAATCTAATGTACAAAGGAGATAAAGGCAATTAAGTAATGAACTAATTACGTCTTTCGCGCCGCTCTGTTTTTGCAACTCTACTGTGGTATTTGCGTCTGATAGTATGGCTTTACATGATTCTGCAAACGTTTCTCTTGTAATCTGAGAGTCTTTGGCAAGATAATTTTCTTTCTCTATCTTCAACTTTTTATGAAGTGTGTATAATTCGTCACTTAATGGTTTATCTTTCTGTTCCAGATCTTGGGCTTCTTCAAATAGCTGTTGTAAATAAGCGTTAAATCCTACTATATCTAAGAGATCATTTCTTAAAATGCGCTCACTTTTTATTGAGTGAAAATTAGAATCAATTAAAGATAGCCAATGGACGTTAGCTGAATTATTTAAAATCATATCAGGGGTCTCATCCACGTTTTCGTCATTCTCAGGAGGTTGGCCATCGTGATAAACCTTTAAGGTTATAGGGGTATCATAGCGAATTTCCACACGACCTACTTCATCAATAGGCACTCGTACCTCGTGTTGAAGACTACAGTGCATTAAGAAAAGGGTTTCTTCTGTTCCCCACCTGTAATTAGTATTTAAATGGTCAATATAGGCATGAAGATTTCTTGAGCCATTTTGCGTAAAGAACGCCACAGTCATCTCACCTATCACCTCTTCTAGATGTTGTTTTGCAAGACGGATATATGTTCCAAATTCATCAAAATTTTCAGGTCGTGGATTCCCAGAAAGCCATGCATTAAAGACCTCAATAATAGTTCCGTAGTTTTCGACCATAAAACGCTCCATTTCATCACACATATGTGGTTGCTTTTTCTTACTTGGTCTTTTTTCCGCTTCCAGATCTTTTTCTACTTCATCCAGGCCTTTTTCTACTTCATCCAGGCCTTTTTCTACTTCATCCAGGCCTTTTTCTACTTCATCCAGGCCTTTTTCTACTTCATCCAGGCCTTTTTCTACTTCATCGTTTTCATCTACACCCACATTTTTGACCGTAAATATTTCTGCCTCTGTATAATCTTCATCATCAAAATTATTTGATTGAAACAGCAAATAAGCAGAAGGATGGTTGTTTTGCTCAAGCATTTTTTTGAAGAGATAGATCATCGCATAATTAGTTGCAGCAAATAACGATGAACCTTTTGGATTATCTTCAAAATTTCGCAAAGTCGAATTTGCAGCAAATTGCCTTAATGCAGGGCCAAGTATGGGCTCAATTATTCTTTTTATATGAGCGGATGTAAAAGGCTTATTTTTTTCACTTTCCAATAAATAAAAAAGTTTTGCTTTTTCTTCAGCACCTAGGTTCCGTGAACCAATTTTCTAGCGCATCCATATAAGCGCTCCGGCCAAATGTAAGAACCCGGAAAAAGCGGTCGTTGTTTTATCAAAACGAGAAAAAACACGCCGAAAGTGTTTGATTTTGGAGAAAAAAGCTTCAACTAAAAACCGCTCTTTGTACTGCTCTTTATCGATTTTTCTTGGGTTCTTCGCATTCTTTTTTGACGGAATGGTTGCAATACAGCCTTGACTCTCCAGTGTGTCAACAAGTGCCTGTGAATCATATCCTTTATCTGCAAGAACTATCGTGTCACGCTGCTCCTTCAATAGCTCTGCTGCTTGAGTAATATCGTTTCGATGTCCCCCGGTCAGGATAAACTTAATCGGATTCCCCAGTCCATCCACCAAAGCGTGAATTTTAGTGGTAAAACCTCCTTTACTGCGCCCCAATGCCTGAGCATCATTCCCTTCCTTGTCGTAACCAGATGCACACGCATGCGCGCGCACTATGGTGGCATCAATCATGACGGCTTGATCATCAACATCGCTAACTGAAGACATTAAGCCAGTCCAAATGCCGCGATCTGACCACATTTTATATCGCTTGTGAATTTTACGCCAATGTCCGTAATAGGGCGGGAGCAGGCGCCATTGACAGCCTGTACGTAATACATACCAGACTCCTTCCACAAAGCATCTTGTCTTCTCATTATTCTTAATGTGCAATCCTTTTACTCCTTGCAGAAAAGAATAAATTGTATCCCAGACTCGTTCTGATATATTATTATACATGTAGGCAGTTCCATTAGTGTTGTTAACGATCGCAATCGAATTTCACTATAAAAACTGCCTACTTTTCAAGTAATTAAAAAAATTGGTTCACGGAACCTAATCCCAGCCTGGTAAATATTTTATCCGCTGTTTCTCTATTTCCATTTTTACGCAAATAATACATCAGCGATATACCATAAGCATAATACAGGCAGTTTCCATCGCTGCTGTTATCCACAGTGTTAAATTGAGCTCGGGACATAAATTTAGCTTGAGACATAATAAATACTTCTCGTTATCTATATGCTTAAGTATAAAATGATAACATAATAAGTGTTATCAACATGAGCATTTTATATAATTATTCATCTTTATTTAACATATTAGAATTAAATAAGAACTTATTGATTAATTATACATCAATCTCTGGAAATAGGGAATCCTTTAAGAAGCGTCTTATGAATGGCTCCGATGTTCTATAATATTTTGTTGCATAAAGAAATTAATTTATTTGATGTATAAGACAAGGATTACTTCAGTTTTTCATTCTTTTTTCCCGTATTACATGTTTTGCCATTAACAACATATGTTGTCCTAATTTTCTTTTTCTAACTTTTATGCCATAAATTAAAACGAAGCGAGCAATTTAACCAAAACATGATCTCCTTACAGTTACGGTTTTATGAAGAGTTAAATGATTTTATTCCTCCAGAGAGGCGCAAAGTGTGCTTTGTTCATAGCGTAGCTCAAAAAACTTCAATTAAGGACTTAATCGAATCTCTTGGGGTTCCACATACTGAAATTGAAGTAATCTTAGTTAATGGAAAATCCGTTGATTTTAACTACTTGGTTCAAGACCAGGATTATATTTCCGTATATCCGGTTTTCGAAACCTTTGATGTGAGTGAATTGATTCGACTTCGACCACAGGCTTTAAGAACGTCTCGCTTTATTCTCGATGTGCATCTTGGAAAACTTGCTCGTTATTTGCGTTTACTTGGATTTGATGTGGTTTATGAAAACAATTTAACTGATGAAATCATAATCCAGCGGAGTAAAAAAGAACACCGAATTGTGTTAACACGGGATATAGGTATTTTGAAAAATAAAAGCATCACCCATGGTCACTGGATGCACAATACCAATCCAGAAAAACAAGTGGAAGAGGTTTTAATGCGATTCCAGTTAAGCAACCAGTGCAAACCATTTACTCGTTGTCTCACGTGTAATGGGTTACTAAAAAAAGTTGATCAATCAAAAATTATTAAGGATGTTCCTAAATTAGCAAAAAAATACTATTCAACTTTTATGCAGTGTCAAGCCTGTAAAAAAATTTATTGGGAAGGCTCACACTATATTAAATTAAAAAATTGGATTATAAAAATTTTGCATCATTGAGAAAATGAACAATTTACACATCAATTAAGAATGCAACGTGTCAGTTTTTTTGTACTTCGACTCCCCTCTATACATGTCTTGAACCCTTACTTACGCGCCAAATATTATCTCTTTGGTTGCAATTTAATCAGCCCTTAATAAATTTCGTTTAGAATGGGACGCACTGAGGAATCTTTTCCAGGAGGTTTAATAAAAAATAGTGATATAACATTATGTTTAGAAATATTTCATTTTTCGGATTTGGAAAAAAATCAGCTTTTAGCACGCCTTCAATTTATAGCGATTACAAATTATTAACAGAGATTGATGTACCCGCAACTGGTGTAGTATGGCATCGAATTCATGGGGAAGCCCCGGAGGTAGTTGGCAAAGAAGGTTTTGGTGGTAGAGAAGATTTCCCTACAGATAATTTAAAATCTTATATAGCATTCAATACAGCATTCGGTGGATTTGGTGGAACAGTCAGCGCTGACAAAGCCATTGAGTTTGCTAAAAAAGGGGCGAATAATTCAAAAAATTATCTTTATTCTTCTGTAAATCCTAATGTAAAAATTAGCATACCAGCCTTTATTCGAGAAACAACGGATGAACTTTCAGAGTCAGCTACTGCTTCAAAAATAAATGAAATGGAAGTTATGGTACTAAAAGATGTAGCTCCAGAATTCATTTTTTATGCTACCGATGATCTTGAAAAATTTGCTCGAGGTGAAGAAGTAGAAAACTTAATGCATCGTATTAATCCCGAACTACCCCGCACCTATAAAAGCAGCGATGTAGTTACACCTTCATCTATCTTATTGCACTTGGCAAAAACTGGATGCACGACCATTATTGCAGAGGGGATAAAGAAGCAAGTATTTAATATGAAGGAAATGTTGCAACTTGCGAAACAGCCAGAATATGCTGCATTATCTGAGTACTTAGAAGATGAATCACTTACAGAACACTTTGGCACATTACAAGCAAGCACTATGTAATTAATAAACCTGACTATAATCTGCTACGGCAGTCACACTAGAGAACTTGATGTTTACGAAAGCTGTCGAGAAAATGGATTTAGATAAATAAAAATGCTTTCGTTAAACATACGTTTTGATAATTAGTAGAAAATCATGAAAAAAACAGTTGAAGTTCTTCCTTATGACCCTCTATGGCCTGAGCTGTTTATAGCTGAGGCTCATCAAATAAAGCAAGCACTAGGTGCAAATTGCATTGAAATCCACCATATTGGTTCTACTTCGGTACCAGGATTAAGTGCAAAACCTATTATTGATATTCTTCCTGTTGTTGAGAATATTTTACTGGTAGATAAAGCATTAGAATCTATGGAAAAAATTGGATATGCAACAATGGGTGAGTATGGCATTCCTTTTCGTCGTTATTTTCAAAAAGGGGCAACCAAAAGAACTCACAATGTTCATGTTTTTGAAAAGGGAAACTCGGAAATTGAAAGGCATTTGTATTTCCGTGATTGGATGAGATCTCATCCCCATGATCGCGATGCTTATGCCACCCTGAAAATAGCTTTGGCAAAACAGTTTCCTAATGATATTAATTCCTATTGCCTGGGGAAAGAGGAGTTTATTTCCAATATTGATGTTAAAACTGGTTTTACCAAACTTCGTATTGTCAAAGCCTTAACAAACCGCGAATGGCAATCGGCACGTACTTTTCGGCAAAAGTATTTCTTTGATAAAGTACCCATTTCAGATCCCTATACATGGACGTTCGAGCATAAAGACCATATACATTTTATTCTTTACCAAGGAGCGGAGCGGGTTGGCTATGCCCATATTCAATTATGGCCAAATCAAAGAGCAGCACTTAGAATTTTTGTTATTGATGAAGCATGTCGTAATAAAGGTTTAGGCGGGTATTTTTTGAATATCATTGAAAAGTGGTTAAAAAATACAGGAGTTCTCCAGCTACACATCCAATCCTCGCCAGAAGCCTTAAATTTTTATCTTCATTATCAGTATGTCAATATACCTTTTGATGATCCTGATCGTCATGAACGTGATCCACGAGATATTGAGCTTGGTAAGATGTTACGATTATCAAATTGATAACAATAAAAAATGCAAAAAATTATCATGAATCCCTATTCATTGCTAAACTAAATAAATAACAAATCACTTAAACGCAAATAGCATGATAAATCATCAAATTGAAACATTTTTCCAATCAAAAGCTTTTGCTGTAATTGGCGCATCATCGAATCGAGAAAAATATGGAAATAAAGTTTTGCGATGTTATATGGCGAATGGTAAAAAAGTTTATCCTGTAAACCCTAAAGAAGATTCAATTGAAGGAATAAAGGTAATACATTCAGTAAGTGAATTGCCAAATGATATTGAAAGTATTTCTATTATAACCCCGCCTGCTGTTACTGAAAAAATCGTTGAAGAAGCGATTAAAAAAGGAGTTAAGAATATTTGGATGCAACCCGGAGCAGAGAGCAACTCAGCCATTCAGAACTGCAAACAGCATAAAATCAATATCATCGCTGAAGGGCCTTGTATTTTAGTCGTTTTAAATTATACAGAGCACTAGAATTTGTTCGATCATTCAATTTATATTTAAAGAAATCGTTTGGTCATTTTATGGATAATCATTTAAAGGCTGTAGTTATGAGGGACAAATATGTACATGTGGCTTGAACTCTTAGTAATGTTGATTCTTATCTTAATCTCAGCACAATTATTTTCTAATGCGCTAGAGCATTTTGGTGAAAGATTGGATATTTCAGCCGGTGTCACGGGCTCAATATTCGCAGCTGTATCTACCGCACTTCCAGAAACTACGGTACCAATCTTGGCAATAATTGCTGGAACCGCCGATCGACAAGTTAATGAAGAAATTAGTGTAGGAGCAATTTTAGGCGCTCCCTTAATGTTATCCACTTTGTCAACCTTTATTATGGCTTCTTCAGTAATTAAAAAGCGAGGGATTAATGGATGGATCACTCCAGAAATTACCGGCTTTAAACGGGATATGAATTTTTTCTTAATGGCATTCACACTTGCTGCTTTAGCAATGTTTCTCCCCTTAGAGCCAAATCACTCTATCCGTATTTTATTTTGCATCATACTTATTTTTCTATATTTTCTTTATATACTGCTAACGTTCAGTGCTTCTAAAGCTTTGGTAGAAAACGGCCATGCAGTAATAACAAATGAACCTTTATTGATAACCAAACTGGGCTTAAAAAACAATCTCAAAACAATTTTAATCCAATTAATTTTGGGTTTAATCCTATTGGTATTTAGTGCAAAGGGATTCATTCATGGAGTACAAGGAGCTGCAAACTTTATCGGTATACCTGTGTTGCTCTTATCCCTACTAATCATTCCCATTGCAACAGAATTACCCGAAAAAGTGAATAGCGTGATATGGGTAAGAAAAGGTCAAGATACTCTTGGTTTTGGCAATATCACCGGTGCAATGGTCTTTCAGGGCACTTTACTTCCTGCATTAGGAATACTTTTAACACCTTGGGCGCCATCTAGAATTGTACTCACCGGTATTCTAGTAACTTACATTGCTTCGGCATGGCTAAGGTTCAATATTTCAGTAGATGGAATTAAGATTAAGGCTCTGTTTTTTAATGGAATTTTTTACTTAACCTATCTAGGGATAGTGCTTTCATAAATATGCCATGCGATAAACTGAAATATGCTGCTGCACCACGTTTTTAATGGGTTGTAAGCTCGTCTAATAAACACAATAATAAGGGACTGATCCTAAATTCTTTGAGTAAACGGAGTGGATGCTTTATGAAATTTGATGTTGTTGTCCTTGGAGGGGGAATTATTGGAGTATCCGTTGCAATTCATTTGCAAAGGCGAGGGCGGTCAGTAGCATTAGTCGATGCGAAGTCCCCAGGAAGTGAAACCTCATATGGCAATGCAGGGTTAATTCAGCGTGAAGGGGTGTATCCTTATGCATTTCCAAGAGATATTTTCTCTTTAATTAAATATGCTTTAAATAGCTCTCCTGATGTCAGATATCACCCAAAAGCAATTTTGAGGCTTGCGCCGTTTCTATGGAAATACTGGGTTAATTCTCATTCATTACGTCATGCAGAGATTGCTCGTTCCTATGCAAATTTGATTCAACACAGTATAACGGAACATCATTTTCTAGCCGAGGCTGCAGGAGTAAAACACTTATTTCGTTCCGGCGGATGGCTCAAAGTATTCCGAACCGCAAAAAAGCAAGATATTGAAACACGATTTGCTGAAAAGTGTAAAACTGAGTACGGCATTCAGTTTGAAGCTCTTGACCCGAATTCATTAAGTCAAATGGAGCCCGATCTGGATAAATCATTACTGGGGGCTCTTCAATATGTCGATTCTGAAACGGTAAGTGATCCCGGAGCACTGGTTGCCGCCTATGCCAATTATTTTGAACATCTTGGGGGTCGCTTTTTTTTCGGAGATGCATTCTCTTTATCCAATCAATGGACAGTCAAAACGGAGCAGGGCCAGATCAAGGCGGATTCTGCCGTGGTTGCGTTAGGACCTTGGTCAGATATTTTATGCTCTCAACTAGGATATCACTTTCCGCTAGCAGTGAAACGTGGGTATCATATGCATTATGGTATAAGACAAAACACACAACTCAATCACCCAGTACTCGATGTTGAGAATGGATTCCTGTTGGCTCCAATGACTCGCGGAATTCGGCTTACTACCGGGGCGGAATTTGCACGGCTTGATTCACAGAAAACCCCAGTACAGCTTGATCTGGTAGAGCCTATTGCACGCACGCTTTTTCCAATTACCACACGACTTGATGAATATCCCTGGATGGGATGCAGACCCTGTACACCCGATATGCTTCCAATTATCGGACAAGCGCCTCGACATAAAGGGCTATGGTTCGCATTCGGACATGCACATCACGGTTTGACTCTCGGGCCAGTTACGGGACGTTTGCTCGCGGAAATGGTAACAGAAGGGGACTTAATCACCGACCCATTACCGTTTAGAGCAAACCGATTTACTTTGTGAGGAAGGTTTCAGAATGGCTCACGAAATCAAGGTATTAGATTACTCTAATACCTATTAAAAGTGTTCCTAATTTGAGGGATTAATTGCAGGGGAAGCAGTGGAGCCTGTTTTATAGACTTTTTCTACAGGAGACTTAAACATACTATTGGTTATTACGCTAATTTCAGTAGATTTGCGGCTCCCAGGCATAGTTTGAGTTAATCCATCCGCTTCTGGTGCGAGATCGTCTTCTGATGTGGATTCGAGCAGCTGTTTAAGATCATCCCGAGTAAAACCATCTATACCATATTTGTTCGTCTCACCTGCTATCCAACCCAATCTTTTTTGTGCTTTGACCAAACTTTCGAATTTGTATCTACTCACTGTCATATCCTCATTTTCAATTTTAACGCATAAATTACGCCCGGAGTTGTACAATAATTAACCCAACAATTGTGCAATTATCAATCTTAAACTCACATTAAATTACCGCGGCCTTTTTGAAAAACTATGGACTAATTCAAAAAATCAGGCCAAGATTTGGAAATTTAAGTAATATGATTAAGTACTTATGGCGTTACAACATCAATGTAGACCCTGGAGTTAGCGAGTGGGAGAGATAATGAGTGATCCAGTAAACATTATTACTGATTTTAAAGAAAATGAAGTTATTTCTAAAATCATTTATGGAAATTTAAAAAAATTTAATGAGTCGATCATCGGCGGTTATGAAGCAAAACCTTTTATTATCTACGCAAAAAACGATACCTCTGAAATTCTTGGGGGTATTAAAGGAGATGTATTTGGTACGTTATGTAGAGTATTTACCGTCTGGATCCACGAAAAACAGCGCCGTAAAGGACTAGGTCGAGAACTCTTTATGACACTCGATGATTTTGCAAAGGGAAACAATTGCAAAATGATCCAACTTGATACCGCGGAATTCCAAGCAAAAGGGTTTTATGAGAAACTGGGTTACCAAGTGATAGCCACATTGCCAGATAATTTTATGGGTTATACCAGCTATATTTTAAGGAAATATTTGACTCAGGCGAGGCAATGCTAAGAAATAATATTTTTAATAAAAACTTAAACTTAGATAATCTGGATTTGGAATATTTTCCTAATGGCTTAGCTAACTTCGACTTTTTAGAATGTATCAGTTTTTATAACAACCGATTGAAAGAGCTGCCTGCCGAGCTATGGTCAATAAAATCATTGCGGCATTTAAATGCATCAGCAAATGAGATCACCTTCATACCCAAAGAAATTGAACGTCTGGAAAATTTACATATTTTAGATATGAATGGGAATAAATTATCTGCCTTGCCCGAAAGCTTATATCAAATTCCATTATCCAAGTACTTATATATGGCAGATAATAGGTTTTCAGCGATTCCAGAAGTGGTTACCAAGTTAAATCAATTAAACTATTTAAATTTTTCGGGTAATAAAATAACACAATTACCTGAAAATATTGGCTGCTTGGAGAGTCTCATTGAGCTTCGAGTTTATCATAATTTAATTGGCGAGATCCCTTATTCGATAGGGCAGTGTAATCAACTGAGAGAACTGCATTGTATGAAAAACCAGATTAGAAGGCTTCCTGATGAAATGGGCAATTTATCAGAATTAAGAATTCTTGATTGTTCTGATAATCAGATTGAAAAAATTCCCGACAGACTGGGTTTATTAAAATCACTTAAGATTCTAAACTTCCGTAATAATCATTTAAATTCACTTGCTGATGAGATTGGCAGCTTATCTGATCTCCTTTATTTGGACTTAAGAAATAATAACTTGAAAGAACTTCCTATGAGTTTACTTAAGCTGAAGCAATTAGAAAAATTAGATTTAAGGTGTAATAAATATTTGAAATATCCAAACTGGTTAGTTGAATTGGAAAAAAATGGTTGCATCATTTTGCATTAGTTATGCCCCATAAAATCCTAACTCCAATAATCTGCCTACTGATTAATCTAAGTTGTCTTTTGAAGAAACTGAAAATATTCATTAAAGACATGGACAATTTGTTTCGGATTTTCAATCCAGGGAAAATGCCCAGCATCTTTAATAGCATGAAAAATAATATTTTTCCGGATAAATTTTCTTGAATTCATGAAAAATTTTAAGGGAATAATTCGATCGTGCTCTCCAGCAAGTATTAATGTAGGAATCTTTTGGGGCACCCATTTTGCCTTGTACGTTGAATCAAAATATTTTCCAGACCACTCACACGTCTTATAATTAAATGGCAGTGTTTCTAAAAGCGATATTCCTTTTTGCAAACCTTTTTTTGTAAATGAATAAGGAGCTGCCGCAATTGTTACTTGCTTTAAAAGGGAGTTACTTGGTTTTTTAGCATATTGTTCTTGTAATTCTTGGGCTTGGCTTATTGATTGCGTTTGAACATACTCCATGAATTCCTTTTGCCACGCTGCATCAGGGGCGGAGTCCATTAAAACCAACCCAACAATTTTTTTTTCAAGATTTGGTGTTGCCAATACATACATTCCACCAGTTGAATGTGCTACTAAAATGACATTATCTAATGTACTAACCACTTCATATAGCGCATCAGACCAATGCGAAAAATACTCCTCATCATTCGATGTTTTATTCGATCCGTCTCCTGGAAGATCAAGATGCCAAAGTGTTCCAGGTAGTTTTAAAATTTGAGTTAACATACCTAGTGATTCTGATCCTAAACCCGGTCCACCAGGAAGAAATAACCAATTAAAATGTGCACCTTCTGTTGACTTAATCAATTGTAGACGTGCGCTTAAACTGGTCCAAAGAGATGTTTTTATTTTGTTGGTCATTTCCAAGTAAACTTTTTTAAAATACAATAAGAAATATAATATAAGTTCTTTACACAGTGAATGCACGTTCAAAGTCAATCCAATAAAGAAAACATTTATGAGCATAAACATTGAGCAAATACTACCGGAGCAAGCTGCAACTTTATGTGAGCAAATTACAAAAGATTTACCTGAATACTTTGGTTTACCAGAATGCAATGAACACTATATTGAAGGAGTCTACTCGCATATTAACTTTGCTGCGAAAACTGATGATAAGTATGTAGGACTTCTTAGTCTTGATTTCCCATATCCCAATACCAGTTCGATTTATTGGATGGCAGTATTTTCTCAATGGCAGGGCAAAAATATAGGCTCAATGCTTATAAATAATGCAACCAGGTATGCCAAAAAGCAAAAAGCATCGACGATGACAGTTGAGACATTATCCCCCCAAGAATCAGATGAAAATTATCTTAAAACCTATCATTTTTATGAAAAGCAAGGATTTCAGCCTTTATTTAATCTCAAACCAGAGGGATATATTTGGAATATGGTCTATATGGTTAAGTATTTGTATTAAAGGATTGAATTGATATCTCCATAATTACATCATCAGCATGATTTTTCGAATTACGCCAAGCATGGATACAAATGGAAGAGAACAATTCCTTCAAGGATTGCAATGAATATAACTTATGATAAATTTGAAACACCTTAGGTGACTACAGTTACTTCCAAAGTACCTAATAAAAAAAAGATTTATTTAAAATGAGTAAAAAATGAAAATTGTCATTAAAGTCGGAACTCAAAGCATTTTATCAAGTGATGGAACGCCATTTGAACCTATCATGCTCCATTTAGTTGAACAGATTGTTGCGCTACAAAAAGCTAGCCATCAAGTTGTATTAGTAAGCTCAGGTGCGGTTGCTTCAGGTCGAAAAGTCGCAAGCCAATTTCTTGGCCGTCAGTATGGGAGTTCGATAGGAGAAAAACAAGTTCTAGCGTCATTGGGCCAATATGAACTGATGCATGTTTACGCATCGATGTTAAAAGAGCATAACATGCTTGCATCTCAACTGTTGCTTACGAAACAAGATTTTCAAACAAGGCAGCACTATTTGAATATTTCAAGATTACTTCATGAAATTCTAGGCAATAAGAAGATTGTCCCTATTATCAATGAGAATGATAGCGTAGCTATTGAAGAGCTAATGTTTACTGATAACGATGAGTTATCAGGCCTTATAGCCGCAATGATAAACGCTGATAAACTAATTATTTTGAGTAATGTTGAAGGTGTTTATACAAAGCATCCTAATGAAACGGGCTCCGAATTAATTTCAACTATTGATCCCAAAAGTACTTGGCCTGAAGTTTCTGCTATAAAAAGTCTTCATGGCCGAGGGGGAATGATTAGCAAACTTGGAACAGCCCGAAAAATGTCAAATCTTGGCATAACAACTCACATAGCCAGTATCAATCATTCTTCAGTAATTATGCGCATTCTCAATGATGAAGCTTTGGGAACAACCATTCTTCCCACTAAGAAAAGATCTAATATAAAAAGATGGATTGCTTATAGTGAAAAAAAGACAGGATCAATTACTATAAATTCCTGTTTAGTAAAAATTATAAAAGAAAACAAGCGAATTATAAGTATCTTACCCGTTGGGATAGAAAAATTTAGTGGCGAGTTTAAGCGAGGCGATCTTATAGAAATACTGACTCCAGATAATGAAAAAATAGGGATTGGCCTTGCAAAGTACGATGCGATTAAATTAAATGAATATTTAGGTCACTCATCAAAACCGGAATTTATTCATTATGATCATTTACATATTTTTTAAGGTATTTTCATGATTGAAGAAATCACTAACCAGCTTAATGCAACTAAAAAAGCCAGTTATAGCTTAAGATTTATTGGTGAAGAAAAACAGAACAAAATATTATTAGAGCTTGCTCATCGATTACGAAATTCTGTCAATAAAATAATTGATGAAAATAAAAAAGACTTGGAATTGATTCGTGAAGAAGATCCTAAGTACGATCGCTTGCTCTTATCTAAAGAACGAATTGAAACGATGGCTGCTGACATTGCAACAGTAGCTTCTTTACCCCATTCAATGACAAAGATTTTGGATCAAAAAAAACTTCCTAATGGCTTAGTCATTCAAAAAGTTTCTGTTCCATTAGGGGTTGTTGCTATTATTTATGAATCACGACCTAATGTAACCATCGATGCTTTTGCTTTATGCTTTAAAACAGGTAATGCGTGTGTTTTGAAAGGTGGAAAAGAAGCCTATCATACTAATCTATTTTTAGTTTCATTGATACACCAAGTCCTGCATGATCATGGTCTCAATGAAGCACTTGTTTATTTATTACCCTTAGAGCGAGAAGCGACTCATATTCTTTTGAAAGCCAATGACTTCGTGGATGTTTGTATTCCAAGGGGAAGTCAGTCATTAATAAATTTTGTACGTGAAAATGCAAGAATACCTTTTATTGAAACAGGTGCTGGTATTGTCCATATTTATTTCGATCAGAGTGGCGATATAGAGAAAGGTCGTTTAATCATTGATAATGCAAAAACAAGAAGAGTTAGTGTTTGCAATGCTCTCGATATATTGGTTATTCATAAAGATCGATTGGTTGATTTACCATTAATAGTAAAATCACTTAGTAACAAACAGGTTGAAATTTTTGCAGATAAGTTGAGTTATCAGGCAATTAAATCTTTTTATCCTGAAAAATTACTCCACAAAGCGACAGCTGATGATTTTGGTCGGGAATTTTTATCCTATAAAATGGCAATAAAAACAGTTGCGTCAGTAGAGGAGGCAGTTAATCATATTATTGATTACAGTTCAGGTCATAGCGAAGCGATTATTGCCGAAGATCAAGCCACTATTAGTTATTTTCTAGAACATATTGATGTTGCTGCTGTTTATGTCAATGCTTCGACGGCATTTACTGATGGTGGACAATTTGGAATGGGCGCTGAAATAGGAATTAGTACGCAAAAATTGCACGCTCGCGGACCTATGTCTTTAGACGCTTTAACAAGTTATAAATGGGTTGTCTTTGGTGAAGGTCATATCAGATCTTAATTTATTGAAGTTTTGAATCAATAATAAGATTTGATTTTTGTAATATCAGCGGGAATCTTTGATATAAACCCCTTAAGTCTGATTATCAAAATAATCAGACTTAACTCCATTTGGCCCGCTAGGATAAATTTGTATGCACCCCTGATTCTATTTAATGACCCTTTATCCTTAGGATCTTAACCTTTCAGAAAAAATGATATCCTTCTTAGATACTCTAGTTCCCCTTCTTGTTAGTTTCAATGCTACTAGATAGTTCAAACCTCGATGAAAAAAAACAGAACCATCAAAAATCTCTATTAATTGAGTGTAAAAAATACTTTGAGGTTATTCATAGTTGACCAAGCTTGCGAATACAGGCTTACTTTGACGAAATTATATTATATATATACAAATTGATTTCATTTTGTTAAAATCCTGGCTCTTAAAAACTAACTAATACTATGCCTTCTTCTAACCCCATCCCATTGCAAAGTCATAAAAATATCCTTCTATTGGCTCTATTAATTGCTGTGTTAATTTACCTTTTAGAAGGGCCATTAGCGTCGGGGGCTTTTCTTTCGACGATAACAATAACTGCTATTCAGAGTAGGAAAAAATGGGATTCTCTACTTAGAAAAGCAGTAGAAGCAGAAGATAGCTCTGCTTTATCTGAATTAAAAAAACAGCAAATAGAGCTAACCTTTGAGCAAAAATTAAAAATGCTTTGTAACGCATATCATCTTGACAAAAAGGAGTTCATCTACTGGCTTGAACAACAACAATTTAAAGTTAGCATATCCGAGATTTTCTCTATTTTTAAGCAAAATAAGGACAAAAATTTTTTACGACTTTGTATCGAAAGATTCTCTTCCTTGCCATCGCAAGCCTCCCTAAGAATCGTGTTAAAAGAGCTTCTCGTTAGCAATGACCATATTCCTATTGACAGTTTATTGAATATCTATCCCAAGGAGGTTCTTAAAGGACTAAGTAAACTCTCTCAATATAGAAAAGAATTATTAGATTTTATTGTTAGGAATAAACATTGGCTAACAAAAAATAGCGATATTGTATGGGGGATTTTTCCTAATCTTTCCTCACCATTTCCATATGATCTATATAGAATATGTTATCCAGAGGATAGGAGAGAGGTTGCAATCCTTTTATATGAACTCAAAAAATCTCAACCTAATAAAGCATTTTGCTTAATATTAGTGGATGAACTGGACACAAATATAACTGCCATTACTGACTTAGAAAAAATAATTAAAAAGGCACTTAAGAATAAACAGGAAGAGATCGCGATATATTTGATCAATAGAATGGGACCTATTTTAAAGAGAACACCAGAATTAGCTAATTCTTTATTATTCGAAAATGTCCGTAATCCGATGATAGCGGAATTACTCATCGCGAATGGAGCTGATGTTAATTCTATGAAGGATGGAGTTAGTGTAGGAGAGCGTGCTATTAGCTGGCCCAGAAAAAGGCGAGAGAGTCAAAATGCACTTAACCTTTTACTAAAGCACAGAATCAATCTGGCTCAGGAAGTAAACGATAAACCACACACCGCTACCCGCATGACTTTGTTAGGATTTTTGCCTTTTACGAATTTAAAGATTAAATCTAGCTTAGAACCAGAACTGCATAAGGCAGTGGAAGCAAATCGTTATCAAAAATTCATAAGTCTTTTTTTAGAAATACCTGGAGAAAGCCGTTCAAATGAAAACCTATGTCATCATTCTTACATGCAAGATTCCTATGTTTTTTGGAATTTTTTATTAAATTTATACTTTAAGATGGAGGGGCAACCACATGGAGTTGCTCCTGCTTCAAAAAATCAATTTTTAGATTGCTTGAATAATTGCTTAAAAAGACTCTATACCAAAGAAGGTGATTTTGACTCGGTAATTACTTATGACTGTTATCAACAATTTCAGCCAGTCGTACTTCCCGTCATCCTTTCGGGACGGTCGCATATTGCAACCGTAGGATTTATGAAAGTTTCACCTAATTTTCACGTAAGTGTTGAAGCAGATCGTAGTGACGAAAGGCACGATTTTTCAGTGTTTATAAGTCGTCCTCATGACCCTGCCCAATTCAGCAAATATACTGCTACTTATTCTAGGCCTCTCCCGATTGCATTCTGGCAAACTCATAGCTCTCCATCTATCTTTTATAAAGATTTAGCTCCTCAAACAGGAGCCTTTTGTCCAGCTATATCGGCAAAACATGCGTTCTTTATTGCTCATTTTTTATCTGTTGTTAAACAACAAATAGCTGGATTAGAGGAATCCACAATTGAGCGTAAATTATCCGAGATTTTGAACAATAGCTATAAAGTGACTACTGAGTGGTTCAATCAATTTTTTATCTCGGTCAAAAGAATGTTGCTAGAGGGTTATCAGCAACTTGACTCTAAATACATTAATTATGATTTTTTAGCTTTAGCTGAAAAGGCAACAAATATGGAAGAAGAAAAATTAATTTCTGAGCAGTTTCCATTAAGTATAAAATTGAGTTAAAGAATTCACTCGCCCCACCCTTCTGTTAACCAATCGGAAATCAATAAAATTATTGAGGAAGATGTCAACAAAGTTATGAAGGCCTTGGGAAAATAAGGAGAATATGATGAATCTTTGTTTGATTTACGTTCAAATATCATACAAGGTGAAATTTATCCGCTATGCTTCTTATTTTTCATAATACATTTTTTAGATACCGTTGCCATACACTCAATCTCAACACGTGCATTTAATGCGAGTCCAGTGGCACCAAATGCACTCCGGGCTGGGTACTCTCCATTCTCAAAATAAGAAGCATAGATTTCATTCATAATAGGCCACTCACTCATATCTGCCATCATTACGGTACATTTAAAAACATTGCTTAAAGAAGAACAATTGGCCGTCAATATTTGTTTTATATTTTCCATTGCTTGACGAGTCTCAGGTTCAACTCCTCCTTCCACTAGCGGAGGCTCACCTGGTTTTACACTTCCAGTTTGTCCAGAGAGATATAAAATGTCGCCAACTTTTTTTACATTGGAAAATGGAGGATTAGCTGCTTGGGCAACAGACAGTAATAAAGCTAATAAAAAATATAATGTACCTTTCATTTAAAAATCCTTTTATTTAAAAGAATCATACATGCTTTGTATGCATAGAGTTTACTATTGGCAAATTTTGCATTGTTATCTTATCTGTAATATTTAAGTCATCGTAAATCGCTTGACTAAGTTAAGTAAATGTAAAATGACTACTGGTTAATGCAATCACCTCACTGGTCATCCGAAATAAAAATACACGCGGAATCATAGAGCATCTGCAGTAAAGACGCGGAAAATTATAGGCCACCAATGTTAGTACAATGCCCACTAAAAGACAAGCCATCGGGGACGAAACGCCGATTTCTCAAAAAGAGTTTCGGCAAGCGCATTCCATTGCTTGTCACACCCCAAAGTAAGGTGGTTCAGATATTTGGATAGCAAAATATCAACCTACGAGCATGTTGAATTAACCTCAAGTTTGCTTAATGAATTTCTCTATCTTTAAATTCCTGATAACCAAAACCAGCCAAGAGTGTTTGTACCGCGGTTTTGCCCATTTCTTCTTTTGGACAAAAGTCCATAGCCACAGCAAAACCTATCTCTTTCATTGATTCATTCCACAGAGGCTCGTTATTTAAAATAGGTTTTATCTTTCCAATAAGAGAGTCCAAAAACGTATCATCTACCGAAAGCAATTGCTGTTTTTGGGGATTTTTGATCAGCATTTCTTTTATCGTTACATAAAGTGCGTAGTTTAATATGTATAAAGCAAATTCCTGTGACTCGTTTTCTTCATCCAGACAAATCTTCTGCTCGGGATTGTAAAAATGAGTGAAACGATAATTATCGGGATAAAATTCATGTTCAATAAAGTCCGTTTGTTGTGAATAACTTACTTCGCTGCGAAAAATGAAGTACTGTTCGCTCTGGGAATGAAGAGCGGAAATTTTAAAGCAACCTTGAAAAATACAAGGTTGTTGATCCCAAATAGTAACCAATATTAATGTTTCAATATTTATATCAATACTACTCATTTCTAATATTTTATTTCCAAATCTAAAATTAAAAAAATGCAACTTTAAAAAGGGATTTTTATACATCGTATCCTTTTATATTTAGCATTTCACTATCAATTTAGTCTTCATTAATTGGCACGACTTGTTGTATTTTACCACTGAAGCGTGCACCCAAGGTTAAAATATTAGGAAATTGTTTGATTATAGGTAACAATAAAAATCGAGTCCGGGGGGTCATCATGGCTAATTGTGCAAAAAATGAAGCAGCATGGATACGACCGCTAAAATATTTACGCCATTGTTTCGTATAATATGCACCAGCATCATCAAAATAATTCATCCCTTTTAGATTGTTCCGTTTAAATTTAATGAAACAGTGTGCAAGTAACCATGCAGATTGCATGGCCATACTAATTCCTTCAGCTACAATAGGATGTGCTTCACCGGCACTATTACCAACGAAAAAAACACCATCCTGATAACAGTTACGCATGCCAGGTTTAATTGGTCCCGCGGCCAGCCAGCTTCCCTCGCGCTCAGCACACCGAAGCACTTCCCTAACCCCGCGACATTGCTCCAATAGGTATTCATAAACTGTCTCCCCTGCTTGTATACCTGGATTTTTCAAGCGCAAATTATGCAAAACATCACGACGAATGCAACACGAAAGCGTTACTTTTTGCTCCGTACTATGAACCATTCCGCCATATCCACCAGGGAACGCCAGTAAAGGCATCAGATTAATAGGTAAATTGGAATTTTTAAAATGTGCTTTAAATGCCAATAGATCAGAGGGCTTATGTATTTTATCTTCAGATTGGCCAATTCGTTTTTCCCATGAGCCATTTGCAACTACAACCAGAGAAGCTATTATCTCTATTGTTTTATTATTTTCTTTTACAGAACAGATAAATGATCCCTCTGTAGAACGATGTAATGACAGTGCTTCACAAGGTTGCCAAACATGGACTCCCTTTAATTTGGCTTTATTCATAAGTTCTGTATCAAGATACTCTCTGGCGAGCGCCCTTCCCCATAAATTTTTTGATGTTTTAGATGGTGGCATATTCGCAGTTAATCTCACATCTGCAGCGTATAAGCCGACTTTTTGTATGTCAGGACCACCATGTGTCAAATAGAACTCTTCCATTCCAAGTTTTTGCAGTAGAGATAAGCTTGAAACGGATATAAATTCACCACAGACCTTTCTACGAGGAAATTCTTTTTTTTCGACCAGCCCAACTGACCAACCTGCTTCAGCAAGTAATAATGCAGTAGTTACGCCGGAAGGCCCTCCTCCAATGATAAGCGCATCCAGAGTCATAGGTTTTAATCCATACTATTTTAAAATAAGAATACTCCACCAAAATGGGAAGCGCCATTTGATTTGATAATTTTTAATGCGTGCTTGTTGCAATAAAAACTCTAATTCTTTTCTGGTAAAACTCTTTTGAATCGAAAGCAAACCATCATGGGTGATAAGTCGGTTACGAAATAAAGGGCTGACCATTTTATAAAGCCAATAAGCAATAAAATTGCGGTGCAGATCATTGATTATCACAGCCTTACGCGTTGTCTCTTGGGCTTTGATTAAGAGCGTGATTAGTTCCTCATCATCCAGATGGTGACAAACCAAATTGAGCAAAATGATATCTATATTTTCATTGATTTCGAGTTCTGGCTGCAGCTGCAAATGAAACTCGACCAAGGTACTTCCATTCTTTAGTTGCCATTCCTGTGCTTCTTTTTCTGCGAGTTTAATCGCTTCTGTAGAAATATCTAACCCCAACATACGCATGTTAGGGTAATATTTACTAAGATTTAGTAAGAATAAGCCACCGCCACATCCAACATCCGTCAATACTGAATTAGAGGGAAATTGTTGAAGCAAGGTGACTGTACTTTTAAAAATACCCATCAACTTATTAATTTTAAATAATTTTTTTAGAGATTGTGTGTATTCTTGGGGTGTATAAAAATCAGGACCTAGATCAATGATTTCCTTTTCCTTTGATCGTATTTTAAATTGGGTCATTTCATTTTGATAATTAATAAATTTTTATTTTGCATTGTATACTTAAATATTGCAATTAATGCTTTAATGCTTTAAATAAATTCGTAAGCGATAGCAAATTTGTTTATATTGAAGGAGATATTTTAAAAAAGGGAAAAAATGCAATCAAAAATTACTGCAATTGGAATAGCAACCCCTCCATTTATGCGAACACAAGATGAGATCGCGGATCTTATTTCTATAGGATTTCATCTTGATGTACTACAAAAAAAAGTGTTGAAAAGAATTTATAGATCCTCCGGAATTGAAACCCGATATAGTGTATTAACAGACTATTGTAAACAACCAGGAGAATTTGAATTTTTTCCTAATACTCCAAATGAAAATTTTCCATCCACCTCACAACGAATGAATTTATATAAGGATCATGCCCTTAATTTAGCCATAATTTCCATCGAAAATTGCTTAAATAGTATTGAGTTTGACAGGAGAAAAATTACTCATTTAATTACAGTCAGTTGTACAGGGATGTATGCTCCAGGAATTGACATTGAAATTGTACAAAAACTTAATCTATCCACATCTGTAAAACGCACGGCAATTAATTTTATGGGCTGCTATGGAGCATTTAATGGTTTAAAAGTAGCCGATGCATTTTGTCAAACAGAACCCAACTCCAATGTACTTTTAGTATGCGTCGAGCTTTGTACAATACATTTTCAAGATACCTTTAATATAGAGAATATCATTTCAAACGCTATTTTTGCTGATGGAGCCGCAGCAGCCTTGATTCAGGGACAAACCAATTTACCCAAATGTTTTAATATAGAGTCCTTTTATTGTGATTTAGTCCCACAAACCAGCCAGGATATGGCATGGACCATTACAGACTATGGATTTGACATCATATTAAGCTCATACGTACCTGAAGCAATTGAATCTGGCATTTTGATGTTTACGGAAAAACTGTTAAAGCAATCTAATTATTCTTTTAATGATATAGATTATTACGCAATTCACCCAGGTGGTATCAAGATTCTACAAGCCTGTGAAAAAGCCTTAAAGATTACCTCTCAAGACAATCAACATTCTTACGATGTATTAAGAAACTATGGGAATATGTCCTCGGCAACAGTATTATTTGTTTTAAAAAATATTTGGAATAAGTTAAATAGACAGGATGAGGCGAAGCATATTTTTAGTTGTGCTTTTGGACCGGGCTTAACCTTAGAATCCATGATGCTGAAAATACAGTATAATTAGTTTTTATTCAAAATACCTCCATCTAAATCGTCTGAAAAAGATAAGAGAGAGTTCAATGACAGCCCAGAAGCTATGGAGTCTATTTGTTTTAATCTGTTTTTTCATCTATAGCTACTCAGGTTATACCAAGTCAAATAGCATTCAATTTTTCTATTCAAACAACAACCAAATTATGGATATTAAAACTGCTTATCAGCGCTTAACCGGTAAAGTGCAGCATGAACTCAAAAAAATGCCATTCGCATATTACAACAGCAGCATATGGAATTAGGCGAATTTAAAAATGCGCTTGGAACATATATCATGCAAGGGACCCAACAGTTTACGGCAGAAAATGCCGAAATTTTTTTTGTTTCGCCATTACAGAAACTGTCTCTCCCAAAAACCATTTTCATCGCTTCAATTTTAGCAAAGCAACTTGATCAGGAAAGTGTCGCTGTTTTTATTCCAAACAATACACACACCACTTCTCATATTAAGCTCATTTTTATTTGCAATAATCTCCGGCTCAGTTAATTCATAAGCTCCCTGCTTCATTTACTCAGACATTTACCCTGAACTTAAAGCATATACATTCTGGTTTTGATTCAGCTGAAGTACACTCCTCAATCGAATGGCTTGGTAGTAATCTCAATAGTTCGGTGATTAAAAATATTTTTCCTTGCGATAAAGTACTATCTAATCATGGTGAAGCATACATGGTTTTTAATACAGGGAAATATCAGAAGTTGTAAAAAAAAGATATCGAAAAAATTCAAATAGATAATTATTCAAACATCTATTCAAGCTTGCATATGCTATTTTTTTGACTATTCCTATTAAATAGCCATTGAATTAAATTATAAGTTCATTTCTTAGCTTTGCTGTTGATGTTACATATTGGTTTGTTACAAATGATTTTTAACTTTTTGAGGAGAAAAATCATGAAAAAAATAGTATCAATTTTATTTTTAACAGCTGCTTGTTCTTCAGTCTATGCTTTGAGCACTATAAGCACTATTGTTTCATCTTCCGGCGGTTCAGGAACAAGTACCAGTGTCACGGGAACGAACACCGGGGCTAATACGGGAACGAACACCGGAGTTAGCACGGGAACGAACACCGGGGTTAGCACGGGAACGAACACCGGCACCAACAATAATATGAATAACGGGATGAACACCAATAGCAGTACGAGTACAGATTTGAATAATGGCACTAACACTGGTAGTGGTACTGATAATACAAGTACTACCTATTAAATTGCTGGTGAGGGAAATAGTGTAACTCGGGGAAAATTGCAAACCTCCCCGAGTTACAATATCTCTATTTCGATGTATGAAATAGGATGTTCTTTCTTCTGATAGGCATTGACATATTAACCCTGCGGTTTTTCATCTTTGCTTATATTTTCATGATATTGTAAAGCACAGTCAGGACGGCAATGTTCTTTATATTTTTGATAAATAGTAGAAAAGATCTCATTTTCCATATTATTCTTAAAATATTCAATTGCATCCTCATCACCATAATGTACTGCAAGATCAAGCCAATCAAAGCCAGCCTGCCAATCACGCTTTAATGATTTAGGGAACTCTACCTCAATATCATCATCCATTTCTTGTTTTAAGGTTTTAAGATCAGCAAAACCAATAAGTGCCAGTTCAAATTGAGCACTCGTGTAACGCTGTTTCCCTGGAGAAATCTCTATAATTCGCTTTGCTGTGATTAAGGTATTTTGTATATACTCATTAAAAGTAATACGTTGTTTAGCAGGTTTAAAAAATCGTTTCATTTTGAATTTAAAAAAAAGAATTAATTATGTACACAACATTTTCAATTGTAAAACACTTTTTGTTCAAATTTACTATAAAAGAAACTACCCAACATTTTTAGGGAGATAAACGTGACAAAAAAAGTATGTGTTATTGTTGGAGTTGGGCCAGGAAACGGTGCTGCGTTCGCATCTCGTTTTTCCAAAGAAGGTTACCACTTGGCTTTATTAGCACGTTCCAAAACCTTTACTAATGAGCTCGCAGATAAACTGGGAAATGCATACTCTTACGAATGCGATGTGGGCCATAGTGATTCCGTAGAGAAAACTTTTAAGCAAATTCAACAGGATTTAGGAGCAATCGATGTCATCGTCTACAACGCAGGCTTAGGCTTATGGGGCAATATAGAAGAAATTAAGCCCAAAGATTTTGAAGCAAGTTGGCGTGTTAATGCATTAGGGTTACTGCTCGTGAGTCAGTGTGTCATCCCAAAAATGAAGCAAAATGGCCGCGGCAAACTGATTATCATTGGTGCAACTGCGTCAAAACGTGGAGCGGTTAAAACTGCAGCATTTGCACCAGCTAAAGCAGCACAGCGAAGTCTTGCAGAATCAATGGCTAAATATTTAGGCCCCATGGGAATTCATGTTGCTCTGGTTATTATTGACGGTATTGTTGATCTGCCTAAGGCCAGAGAATATATGCCAAATAAACCTGATAGTTTTTTTGTTAAATCAGATGATGTTGCAGATACGGTATTTTGGTTAACACAACAAGCTCCTTCTACTTGGTCATTTGAAGTAGAGATTCGTCCTTTTGGTGAAGCTTGGTAGTGCATGGGGAAAAAAAATTAGCCAATTTTAGGCTATTTATCCGTATTCTTTTGCACTAGCTTCTGCCTCATGATTTTCTATCTACTCGTATTATTTGTTGCTGATTATAAAATTGCACGAGACGAATAATGGCGGTTATCGTCACCAGTAAAGTAAATAAACAAGCAAGAAAAATAAATGCATGGGGCCATATCATCATAGCAATAAAAAAAGAAAACGCTTCAGCACGCTCCATAAGACCGGGACTATAATGAAAACTTTTTTGAGATTGATTCTCTGTAAAAATACCAACTACTAAAAAACTGGTGATGCATAAAAGCATGCTGCCTAACATCAACATACACCAGAATCCTCGCTCTTGAGGCGCAACAAACCATAAGGCTAAAACAACCACAAATTCTACTAATCGATCGATCATAATATCTAATACCGATCCCCAATTTGATGACTGCTGGTTAAAACGTGCTAATGTCCCATCTAACGTATCGCAATATCCAGATAAAAGCAGTAAGCAAATTGCCACAATTTCTTGATGAGTGATTAAGGCCGGGAGAATCAGCATACCTAATAAACCTGATAGCAAAGTAATTTGATTGGGAGTTATATGATGTTGCAAATGATTTGCTATTGGATCAACCAATATTTGCTGATAATGCTTCCTTACATACTGTTCAATCATAATTATCCCAATTTTTGTAACCATCGAACTAATGTTCGTGTTTTATTAGAAAATAATTTAGGAGTGTAAAATGCTCCAGCAACCCGTTTACTTATTTCACTTAATGTAGGATATGGAATGATTGAATCTGTAAAAGTTCGTAATGTCTTTCGTTCCCGTATTGCCATAACCCAAGGTAAAATAAGTTCTCCTGCATGAGGACCTACAATAGTTACACCTAAAATTTTTGCCTTTTTATTGGTAATAATTTTAATTTTACCCTGTATGTTTCGTTCTGTTTGCGCACGATCATTATCAACAAAAGACCATTCAGTAATTTTAAGATCCGGCTGTTTTAATGCATCCGCTGCAAGCATCCCTACATGCGCTAATTCAGGTTCGGTATAAGTAACCCAGGGAACTGCCCGATAATCAACTTTAGCTGGTATTTTGAATGCAAGATGACGCAGAACAATTCCAGCCTGGTATTCTGCCATATGGGTAAATTGATAGGTCCCTATCACATCTCCAAGAGCATAAATTTTTTTATTGGTGGTTTGCAAACGCTTATTAACTTCAATACCTTTAGATGTATATTTTATCTGAGCTTTATCCAAATCCAGGTCGGCAACATTAGCTTGGCGTCCGGTAGCGATCAGCAAATGGCTCCCAGTAATTTCTATATGCTCCTTTTGATAGCTAAAAGATACAGTAATCTTGGAGTTCGAATGAGATTTTATTTGCAATTCTTTAATTTGCTCATAAATGGCAATATTCATCGCCTCCAATTGGCTACGGACTACCTCAACACAATCAGCATCATCTTTAGGAAGAATCTTTAATGCCTCTAAAAGCGTCACCTCAGACTCGAGCATGGCAAAAGCCTGAGCTAACTCACACCCGATTGCTCCGCCGCCAACCACAATTAAGTGTTTTGGTTTTTCTTTTATAGAAAATATTGTTTCGTTAGTAAGGTAAGACACTTTATCCAATCCTGGAATAGGAGGTATTAAGGGAGAAGATCCCGTTGCAATTACAAAGTACTTGCTTTGAATCACTATATCTCCTACTTGTAACGTATTAATGCTCAAGAATTTCCCGGCATCTTGTATTACTTTTACACCCAAAGCTTCAAAACGCTGTACAGAATCATGTTCAGCAATATTGGCAATGACTTGATGCACGTGGTTCATTACTTGATGAAAATTAATAGTCAACTCTTTACCCTTTATTCCTAAAGATTCCGCGTGCTTTGCATAATAAAAAGCTTTCGCTGCAGCCAATAAAGATTTGGATGGAACACAGCCATAATTCAAGCAATCCCCACCCATTTTATTCGATTCAAGTAACGCAACCTTGAGGCCCAATTGAGCACAACCCGACGCAAGGCTCAAACCAGCTGCCCCACCGCCAATAATGGTCAAATCATAGTTTATTATCTTATTTTTGTTGGTACTTTTCTGTTTACGAGGGCTATGAGTAAAAAATTTATAGATCGGTGCTATTAGAGAAAGAGCAGCCAATGCCAATAAAGATCCCAATATTTGCGGCTCAAAAATAATATGAAGGTTAGGAGTTTGATTTGCAGCAAACACATGACTTAATCCATTGCCGACCATTACATAAACTACGGTTCCAGGAATGATGCCGATCAGTGTTGCCCCTATAAAAGTTTTAATATTGACATCCAAAAGCGCAGGCACAATATTAACAACCCAAAAAGGAAATAAAGGAATTAAACGCAAAGTAAGTAAATAAGAAAAAGCATTGTGTTGAAATCCTTCCCGCATGCGGCCTACCCACCCTGATGCCCTTTGAGCCAACCACTCTCCTAAAGAGGTACGGACAGCCAAAAAAATAAGCGTGGCTCCTATTGTGGCACTTATGACGACAAAAATAGTGCCCCAAAACACTCCAAATAAAAAACCACCAATCAAAGTGAGATAAATCGCTCCAGGTATAGAAATTGCAACAGACAATGTATAACACGCAATAAAAAGGAAGGAAGCTAAAAAATAATGTTTGGTAGTCCATGAAGCGAGTAAGGCACGATTTTCTTTTAATGCTTCAAAACTTAAATACTTATCGAGTCGAAAGCTGAAAAAAAAGATCAATAATCCAAGCAGAATAGTTAAGGGTAACCAATGACGAACTCTTATTTTTTTCATGAATGCTTTCCTTAGCACATCGCGTCTTATATAGCCTGGGTGCAGTGTGATATCACTGCCATAATGACTATCGACTTCTCTCCTACGTTCCGCGCTTCATGCGCGGAATCCAGGAATCCCACGAAACCACTGGAACCGGGAACAACCGCTTAGCTTAGGAAAGACACTTAATTTCTTTACTTATTGGTATGAAACAAATGCATAACCCGAAACTATTCGAATCATTACATTGCCCAGTTTCTGCCACACCCAGGTTCTACCATCTATAAAATTTCTTTATAATAATATATACCTTTTATCTATTTAAGCCACGGTTTAATCAACTATCTAATTGAATATTAATATCCCGTGCATCGGATTGACCATGATCATCCACGATTCTAACAACAAATTTTCCAGGCTTTGCTTTCCATAAATAAGGCTCACCGGCTTTAGTTTTTGCTATAAATGTTTCATTGATAAACCAGTATAAATGAGCAACACCGGCGTCAGTCACTGCAGTAAGGGGAATGGTATTATTTTGTTGCGAATCAACACGAACAATATAGCTTATACCATTTTGTGGTGAAGTAATATGTGGATGAATACCAGGATTGCCAGATAAGATGCAATCAGATTCATAAAATGGTGGGACATGCCTTTGTATGCCGGCCTTCTTAAAAATGCTCAATAAATCGGAGGGCCAAAACTCGAAAATTTCAAAACGTGTATTTTCATCAATATGACACGTTCGTAAACCTGTTTTACTATTAATAGCGACTTCTCGGTAAATTGTATCGGCAGTTATTGGGGATTTTCCAGGAATAAACCAGCTCCACTCAGTATCCTGGCAATAACGCGTAGGCAACATTCCGGAAGCTTTACATACCTCTACTTTTTTCAGATTCATCTGTTCAGGGTGTTTTTCTAAAGCATGTATTGGACCTCGCTCATGTTTTAATGCGTCAACCAATTCAAAAAATAAGGGGGCAGCAATGTCTTTGCCAATAAATGCAGGATTCGCTTTATTATCAAAATTTCCTATCCATACTGATAATACATAAGGACCAAATACTCCAACTGTCCATGCATCACGATAACCTGATGAAGTTCCAGTTTTCCAAGCCACTGGCAAACGAGACCATGCTTTGGAAACATCATCCAGGCGAGGTGTATTTTTTAGCATATCTAATACAAGATAGCTTGCCTCTGGACTTAGCAAACGAATACCTTTAGGTTTTATTTCATTTTTTAATGTTCGAATAGGATACCAAATCCCATCATTAGCTAACATGGCGTATAGACCAACAAGCTCCTTCATTGTTAATTCCACACCTCCCAAACTCAATGACAATCCATAATACGACTCAGATCGTAATTGACTGATTTGAGCCTTTTCCAATAACTGATGCAATGTTGGATTAGTTAATTGGCTGGCAAGATAAATTGCGGGAATATTCCGGCTCAAGACTAGAGCATCTCTGGCTTTAATGGGCCCCATAAACTCATAATCAAAATTCTCCGGGTTATAACCATTAAAACCATGAGGGACATCTTTTAAAACAGTATCAGGGTGAATTAACCCTTGATCCAATGCCAGTCCATAGATAAATGGCTTCAATGTAGAGCCAGGCGAGCGTTTCGTTTCTGAGCCATTAATTTGTCCACTAATATTTTGATTGAAAAAATCGGCCGATCCTAACATTCCTTTAATGCCCATATCTCGAGTATCTATGAGTAAAACAGCTGCATTATTTACTCCTATGCCTTTTTTTCTAGCGAGATAATGATGTGTAATCCGCTCAATAATTATTTGGATACGAGAATCCAATGTTGTATCAATGCTTTGCTTTTTCGTTTTTGAATCAGACAAAATTTCGTTTGTAAAATGTGGTGCATCAAAAGGAAGCATATGCGTATTTTGCATTACCAAAGGTAAAGCAAACATGCCTTTTTTATTGAAGTCTTCTGGATGTTTATTTAACCATCTTCCTAATAAGTGCTCCCTAATTTTTTTTAATTCTTTATTATTAGGAGTTCTTTTACCAGGATTTTGCGGAATGATGCTTAACGTCAAAGATTGTGGCAGCGTAATTTTATTTACAGATGTACCAAAATAAACCAAACTTGCAGCCCCTACGCCTTCAACATTTCCGCCATAAGGTGCCAAATTTAGATAGGCTTCCAAAATTTCCTTTTTGCTGTAGTGCATTTCAATTTGTATGGCACGAATAATTTGTAATAACTTCCCTGATATTTTTTTTGAATTCATTCCATAGCGCATCCGGGCAACTTGCATGGTAATTGTTGAGGCACCTATTCTCCGTGATTGTGCTCCATAAGTTTGCCATACTGCTTTTAGTGTTGCCCAAGGATTAATACCATAATGCCAATAAAAGTATTGATCTTCTTGTAATAAAGTTGCTTCAATAAGCTGCTTAGATATCTGCGATAGAGGAGTAAATAGTCGATATTTCTCATCCTTGCTTAATGTCAACCTTAAAAGCTTATGATGCTCATCGTAAACCGCTTTAGAAAAGCTTGTCCCTTCTAATAATATAGGTTTGGGTAAAAAAAATAATATTAAATAGGCACTGACAAGGAGTGTAATAAGAATTATGCTTAGTTTTTTAAATATTTTGTTCATAGTCGCTATTATGCACTAAATAGAATAAAATATACGCAAAAAATTTTCTCCCAATTCACCATCTGAGATAAATGATGACTAAAAACCCGCTCTCTTTATTACTCAAAGCATTTTCATCTGTATTTGGCAAATTAAATTGGCGTAGTCCGCCATGGGTGAATTACTTATGCACTAAATCAAAATCGTCTCCCAAAATGTTTTGGGGAAGCGGTCTTTTCATCTTTCTCATTTTAATTGCCGCAGGCTATTCTGTCTATTGGTATAAAAATTTACCAAAACCAATTTATACCACTGCCCAAATTACAGTTCCAGATATAACACCGAATACTGAAGAACAATTAGTTCCTAACAATTTAATTATTGATTTTGGGATAAAAAATAACGGCTTTATCAATCAATCAGTCGCCCCACTGAGCCAAGTCGGGAAAACCATAACTGAAGGCATAGAAATGACTCCTGAAATGCCTGGGACATGGACGTGGAATTCCGACAGCCAATTAGTCTTTACACCTTCAGAAGATTGGCCTGCAGGACAAAAATTTACAATTCATTTTGCTCCTGAGTTCTTTGCCCCCAGTGCAAATATGGAAAGCAATGTATATTCTTTTTCCACCCATCCTTTTATTGGAAAAATCACTGAATTTAAGCTTTATCAAGATCCAGTCCATGCTGAAATAAGAAATGCCGTAGCCACAGTAGAGTTTAATTATCCAGTTAATCCTAAAAGCTTGGAAAAAAACACCTCGTTAGCATATCAAACAAAATCGGGTTCAGCGGGTGAAAAACTTCCAATTACGTTTACTTATGATAAAAATAAACGTGTTGCTTACCTGAATTCTGAAACAGTAAAAATAAACGATGTAGCCCGTTATTTACGTTTAACCTTAGACAAAAACGTTACTTCATCTACGGATTCTAACCATTTGCAACACGAATTATCAAAAAATCTGTTGATCCCTAGTGCGCAGGATTTTCTTAAAGTGATTTCTGCTTCTGCCGCAATTGTTCGCAATGATAGAGATAGGCCTGAGCAAGTCCTTACTGTCGAAACTTCGCTGGGAATAAAAGAGAATGAATTTAATAGGTCAGTACATGTTTTTTTATTGCCCAAAGATCGCCCAGCAACTGTAGCTGAAGCTGCCAAAGAAAATTATCAATGGCAAAATCCAGGAGAAGTGACCCAAACAGTCCTTTCTCTAGCCTCACCCTTGACAAAAGAAGCCATTCCCACTGAGCAAAATTATTCCACACTGCACAGCTTTAAATTTAAAGCTGACACTCCTCGATATCTATACATTAAAATTGATAAAGGATTGCAAGGCTTTGGCGATTTTACTTTAGGGAATGATTATGCAGCAGTGATTCCTGTCCCAGCGATACCTAGAGAGATCGGGTTCTTACATAAAGGTTCGCTGCTTGCTTTAAGCGGTGAGAAAAAGCTTTCTGTACTGGTTCGAGGCGTCCCGGCAGTGAAGTTCGATTTCGCGCGCGTGTTGCCTGAAAATATCAACCAATTAATAACTCAAACCCAAGGTGATTTTAATAATCCCTATTTTATTAATCCCACATTTAATCAACAAAATATCAGCCAAATCTCTTCAGAGATTCAAGAGTTTGATATTTCGGATTTAGCAAAGCAGCAATATACTGCACTTGATTTCAGCAAGTATCTGACCATGAATACGAATACTCTTGGCCCGCAAGGATTATTTTTATTACAAGCTACTGGCTGGGATGTCCCGAACAAAACTGCATTGGATGTAAAAGCAAGCCGTATGATATTGATTACTGATCTGGCTTTGTTAGTAAAAGATAATCAAGACGGTAGCCACGATGTATTCGTAAATTCCATAACCCAAGGAACTCCAGTTGCAAATACAATAGTAACTGTTTTAGGTAAAAATGGGTTGCCCATTTTATCACGTACCAGTGATGCCCAAGGGCGTGTTAGTTTCCCGCCTTTAAAAGACTTTGTTGACGATAGAGAGCCTACTGTGTATTTGGCCCAATTGAATAATGACGTTTCATTTATTCCCTTCAACAATGCCAATCGACAATTAAATTTCTCTAAGTTTGACATTGGTGGTCTTTATACTACCAATCAAGAATTACATAGTTTAAGCGCGTATCTTTTCTCAGATAGAGGAATTTACAGACCAGGAGATGCCGTTCATGTCGGTATGATAGTCAAGCAAGCTTATGCCCAGCCACAACCAGGAGGATTACCTCTGCAGGTAACTGTAGTTGATTCAAGAGGAACAACAATTAAAGACGAAAAAATTACGCTCAATGATCTCGGCTACATGGACCTTGATTTCACAACAAGCGCCAATTCTCCTACTGGTCAGTACATGATTAATTTGTATTTAGTAAAAGATGGATACCCTCAAAACTTTCTGGGTTCTACTACGATTCGCGTTTCTGAGTTTTTACCAGATAGGATGCGAATCACGAGCAGCCTGTCACCAAAGCCATCTGCTGGCTGGAGCTCACCGTCTGGGTTAAAAGGTGAAGTAAATCTCTGGAATTTATATGGGGCTCCTGCTGCCGATAGAAAAGTTAGCGCTAAAATCCTGTTAGCACCACAAAAAGTTGAATTCGATAAATATCCTGACTATAGCTTTGTTGACCCTTTGTTGGATCCCAAAAAACCACCCAAAGTGTTCACTGAAACACTTAATGATGCTGTAACAAATGATAATGGCGAGGCAGAGTTTGATTTAAATCTTCACCGTTTTGAACAGGCAACTTATCAACTAACATTTTTTGCTGAGGGTTTTGAGTCTGAAGGCGGTCGTAGTGTAACAACTCAAACCAAAACCTTGATCAGTCCTCTACCCTTTTTTGTAGGATACAAACCTGATGGTGACTTATCATTTATTAAGCAAAACAGTGCCAGAAGTGTTAATTATATTGCTATTAATCCTGAATTGAATAAAGAAAAAGTAGAGGAATTAAAGATCCAGCTGGTTTCATTACATCCAGTCACAACTCTAGTTAAAAAAGCTGATGGTACTTATCAATATCAATCAGTTATTCAATCTACAATAGTTAGCACCACCCCATTGAGTATTTCGGAGCAAGGAACTGATTACACTTTGCCCACAGACCAAATTGGTGATTTTTCATTAAGCATCCTTGGGAAAGATAATACAGTACTGAATCAGTTAAAATTCAGTGTCGTAGGTGCAAGCCAACAACCTTTAGCTAAGAACGCTGAATTATCGATTAAACTCAATAAAACTGAATACCAGGCTAATGAGGATATCGAAATACAAATTACTGCTCCCTATACCGGCTCAGGTTTAATCACAATAGAACGTGATAAGGTTTATGCATCACAATGGTTTAAAACAGAGACAACTAATTCGGTACAAACCATTCATATACCTGCTGATTTTCAAGGGGATGGATACATCAATGTCGCCTTTATACGCGATTGGAGCTCCCCTGAAATCTTCATAAGTCCACTCAGTTATAGTGTTGCTCCATTTACTGTCAACCATGAGAACCATAACATAAAAATTGATCTGCAAACCGCAGCAGTCTCACGTCCAGGCGAACCGTTCACTATAGATTATCATACGGATAAGCCCGGCAAAATTATTGTCTTTGCAGTGGATGAAGGCATTCTACAAGTTGCACGCTATGAAACCCCAGATCCTTTATCTTTCTTCTTCCAAAAGCATGCTCTTGAGGTTTTGACTCAACAAACTGTAGATCAAATCATGCCGAAATTTATTCAAGACCGGGAGCTTTCTGCGATTGGAGGAGATGGCGGTGAAGAAGGAATGGCAAGTCGGCTTAATCCTTTTAAACGAAAAACTGAATTACCCGTAGCTTATTGGTCTGGAATTATTGATACCGATTCAAACAATCGTCAATTAGTATATCAAGTTCCTGATTACTTTAATGGAACATTGCGTGTCATGGCAGTAGCAGTATCACCTGATTCAGTAGGTTCGCGTGAAGCATCTGCTGAAATTCGTGGTGATTTCATTATTAATCCCAATGTTCCAACATTTGTTGCGCCAGGTGATGAATTTCAAATATCTGCATCTGTAGCAAATAACATTAAAGGTTCTGGGGAGAATGCACTGATTAATATACATTTAAAAGCTTCTCCTGAAATCGAAATTATCGGCTCACCAACCCAAGCGCTGGAAATTGCTGAAGGCCACGAACAAACAGTTCATTTTAAATTAAAAGCCAAATCACTCTTAGGGGCAGCCAAGTTAAACTTTAAAGCCAGTTTAGGAGATAAAGCCAGTACAATGAGTGCGACACTCAGTGTCAGGCCCGCTACACCTCTTAGCACCTACATCAATAGTGGCAAATCAGCAGAAGCTCAAAAAACTTTAGATATTATGCAAACATTCTATCCAGAGTATCGTAAAGTAACAGCAACTCTTTCTACTAGCCCGATGATTCTGGTATTTGGTTTACAACGTTATCTGGATAATTATCCTTACGGTTGTACCGAACAATTAACAAGTAAAGCCCTCCCCTTGTTGGCAATGAACAATCAAACTGGTTTTGGTGAAGAAACGAAACAAGTTCATGAAAAAGTAAATGCTGCAATTCAAATGCTGAGTCAACGGCAAATGTCTAATGGCGGATTTAGTTATTGGCCAGGGCTAAGTGATAATCAGGCTAATGATTTTGCATCGGTTTATGCAATGCATTTCCTGACCGAGGCGAAAAACCAAGGGTTTAATGTCCCTAGTGATCTGTTCTTTAATGGTATTAACTATCTTAAAACCTTAGCAGGTCAAAATGTAGCGGATATGGATGCAGCAAGAGTTCAAGCTTATGCCATTTATATTTTAACCCGCAATGAAGTAGTAACAACCAATTATCTGGCGAACCTGCAATTGTACCTGGAAAAAGATAAAACAAAAGTATGGCAAACAGACATTACCACAGCGTATATTGCTGCTTCCTATCAGTTACTACAAAGTCATGATGAAGCAAATCAATTAATTGGTTTGTACAAGCCACAAAATAAGCAGGCTTATGTCACTGATTTTTATAGTAGTGCGATTGCTGATGCTCAGTACTTATATCTTGTCGCCAAACATTTCCCTAATTTGTTGCCACAGGTAGGTGATGAACTGCTGAAGCGCTTAATTCAGGCTATCAATGATAATGAAATCAATACCGTGTTATCCGGATTTACTAGCTTGGCTTTAGGAGCATATCATCCGAATCTGCCCAGTGAGTCAACATCAGCTTTGTCAATGACAAAAATCATGGCCAATAATAAGGAAATCAATGTCCCTTCTACAAATCCAAACTACCAAAAAACTGATATTGATCCTGATGTCCAAAAAATACGCTTTAACAATCCTGATAAAAAAACATTTTTCTATCAACTTATGCAATCAGGTTTTAATCGCACAAGTGCAAAAGCTCCATTAAAACAAGGATTAGAAATCTTCCGAGAATATAAAGATGCGAAAGGAAATGTGATTCATTCAACAACCTTGGGTAGTGAAATTGAAGTACATATTCAAATTCGTGCATTAGGTAGTGATTATTTATCGAATATTGCTATTGAAGATCTATTGCCTGGTGGTTTTGAAGTGGTAAACGACTCTGTAAAAAATAATACAATGGATTTTGTCGATGTGCGCGAGGATAGAGTCAATTTCTTTGGTGGGGTTGAGTCTGCTGCCAAAGAAATAGTTTATAAAATCAAAGCAGTAAATATAGGAAAATACATTGTTCCACCAGCTTATGCAGAAGCCATGTACAATCCGAATACGAAAGCACAAGGTGTTCCCTCAGAAATTACAGTTACTGAAACACCATAATACTTTCAGTATCAGTTTAGCAAATGATGCTTGATTGCAAGCAACTGTTTCTTGGGCATCTCTTCGTCTACGCCCCACGGCTTGTCCCCGGGGTTCATTATTTTAGCGAAGAGTTTCTGGATCACACAACCCCGCGAAAAAGTAGTGAGAGACGGAACGTTAGATAAGAGCTGGCTGCTTTTCAGAGACGTGTCTAATATTCAGTACCAGAGTCGTTGTGGCATTCAGATAACGGTAAAAACTCTGTTCTATCTCCAAGGCCATGCTATTTTTTATAAAAATCGGAATCAAAGCGCCTAAAAAATGGTAGCAATAATAAAAACTTTAGCGGATTTAATTGCATTTATAAATGGATCTGTTTAGATTTAGCACTTCCGTAAATAACGCACACAAATCGTTTGATGTGGCCAGATAAGAATTGTTTCTATTAGAATGGTGTATTTCATGAATAATTTAAAAAAAGGCATTAGTAGGTTAATCTTTATGGGAAGATGGCTGCAGCTTCCGCTCTATTTTGGCCTTATTTTAATACTGGCTGTTTATGTTTATCGCTTTATTCATGAACTGTTTGAGCTGGTAATTCATCTCAACAAGATTAATGATACGCTCATCATGTTAGGTGTGCTCGATCTGATTGATGTGGTTATGATTGCAAATCTTCTGATTATGGTAGTTATGGGAGGATATGAAACTTTTATCTCTCCTCTTGCTCTGGACTCCCATCCAGATCAACCTGAATGGCTTGATCATCTTGATGCGGGCGCTATGAAAGTGAAACTTGCTCTTTCATTAATTGGAATATCCTCGATTCACTTGTTAAGAACATTTATTGATCCAAATAAACTCAGTAACTTTTCTGTAATGTGGCAAGTAATAATTCATTTGACCTTGCTCATTTCAGCTTTGGCAATTGCATTTACTAATAAAATGCTTGTACAAAGTAAAACGCATTAAAGGTTGGACCTGCATGGATGCAAAGCAAATCTTAATTCACGTGGTACGCATCAAATTCTTTATATAGCGAAAGTGCATTTATAGATAAATGCTTTTTCCAGTTCTAAATCATGTACTTTTACCTAAAGTACCTCTAAAAAAATATGTTGAAAATATTTTTCTGCTGCGTTCCTTGGGCAAACCAAACTCCCTTTATTAAAAAAGATATAGAATGGATCTTAAGCTTTTTGACAAAAGACTCTAAAGGCATCATGCGATTGATATGCGTTCTTTTTCAATACCCCTGTAAATTCAAGTATATTAAAACATGCATCACTGAGCACTTCCTTTAACTCCTCTTCCTCATAGAGTGATAAAAATTTCTTAAAATCCCCCTCATAACGAGTATCTTTTTCTAGTACCTCACCTTCGCCTTTTTTAATAGTAAGATAGAAACAGCCTTTTTCCTTTAAAATAAAATGAATTTTATCGAGTACCTTAGGGAAAGATTTTTTGGCAATATGTCCCAATGAGCAGGCAGCCCATGCACCATCAAAAGATAATGAAGGTAAAGTAATTGATTCAATATCCATTAGGTGGAACTCTGCACAAGGTGCAGTACGTTTGGCAATCTCAAGTAAGTTTTCACAATAATCAATTCCCAAAACACGTGCACCTTTATTTGTAAAAAGAACTGCATCTCTTCCAGAACCACAGCCTATATCAATAATGTGCGGATGAGGCGGCAGTAACTCAATAAACTTTTCTATGGATGCAAGAGGAGCAAGTTCCGCCACACGATGCGCAAACACTTCAGCTGTTGCTTCATAACTCACTTTGGTAATTTCTTTATTTGATAGCATCTCAGAATGCATTTTTTACTCCTAAATTCACGCCTCTAGATAGATAGCTAATCATAGCAAAATTAATGAGCAGAATAATAGAATTCATTTTACGTTTCACCATTGTTCAGAATTTGCACAAAGTTTAATATTTTGTTAATGTTTGATCTTTATACTATCAATCAAAGTGAATTTGATAAACAGGGTATGGATGCCTCGTATGCTGTCTAAAATATGAGGTTATAAGATGCAATCTAAAAGCGAACCGTCTAAAAAAGAACCGTGTAAAAAAGAAGTAGAATATCAAATTAGTGTTTGTGTAAAAGATACAAATCAAGAAAACGGACCTGGGCATGTATCAGCCCTACTTATTAAGAAAAAAGGTAATTCAACTACTATTTCTCACACAAGTTTTTTTCCAGGCCCCTTTGGAAGTGTGATCAATGGATTAACTTTGGGCTCTGTACCTGTTAAAGGACAATTAGCACCAGATCATGTACAAGACATACAAGAAGCCGACCATGTTTTAGTGGCCTCTGTATCTAAAGAACAATATAAAAGTGCAAAAAAAGGACAACAAGAATTTCATCAGCAAGTAGAGACTGGTCAACGCGCCTACTCTGTTTTTGGCAAATCAAATCCAATAGCAAAAGGCTTGAATAGACTGGCTAACGGGTGTAAAGGTGCGCAGTTAATTACAGAAAAACATTTGAAAACCAGTGGGTCTCTTGCCCCAGAAGATATGTGTGGTGTCCCTGTATTTGATGATGATCATCCAAAATTTGAAAAAGTACGACTAGATAACTGCTCAAGTTCAGTTTCACTTGTAGTGAAGAAAGGCGGATTTGTTGATTTTAAGAATCCCAAGATACCATCTTTTTTTACTTCTGAGCTAGAAAAAAATGGTTTCCAAAAAGTAGATAAAGTGGACTTTGCGAAGAAACTTGAGATTAAGTTATAAAAATCACAGGGTGTACGTTGTATTTAATAAGATTAGATATGGCGTACAATCCATTGTTTGATTAAAAAATTAATAGCTTGTTATAATCTATATGCTGTATAAGTAATTTCTCAAAGTAAAAGGATTGATATGTTTTCATTTTTAAAATCTAAAAAAAATAACGGAATTACTCCTACCGCTTCAAATTCAACTCCCAATCTTGATACTCCTGATTTACAAGAAAAAAAATCCCCTGAAACCGGAAAAGATACTTGGGTATTTATTTGGAATATGACCTCTGAGAAAGTGGGTCACGCAGCGATACAAGTAGGTGGATCTAAGCCAAAAATGAAAAACGAGGATCCGGGGGAATATGCAAGCATTCATCCCGATAAAATTCCATCCACAGGATTAACCTCAGTATTACCCTTACCAGCACACATTGCTACCAATTTATCTGAAGACATGCAAACATTAGGTGCTGCAGCGCCTATTTCTGTTACTGATATAGGTGAACCAATAAAGATAATACCTAAAGATACAGGTCCCCTACCCCCTGATCATGTTTATCATTATAAAAATCTGAACGCATCCGAAATGCATAAGCACATTGAGCAAGCTCATAAAAAAGTAAAAACGGGTAAGATGGGTTATCAGTTATTTCCAAATGTGAATCTCCTTGGACTTTTGAAAGACAGTTCCGCATTTATCGCCCAAGACCCCATTGATATCGAAATGCATCGAAGGGCATCTGAGAAAAAAACAAATAACCATGAGGTACATAATTGTACTTCATTTGTTACTGAAACGTTAAATAAGGGTGGATTGCCTGTCAAATCCTCAAAGACAAAACCTTGGGGAGTGACTCCGAATGGTTTATCTGATGAAATGGAAAATAACAGGCCTAAAATTTAGGGCTGTTTCCATTTCTACTATGGGTATGCTGCATGCTGTGCTTGGGTACTCGAAAATCAGGCTATTTTGACTCAGTAAAAGAACTTACCATGCGCTAAGTTAATTTTTAGAATATTAGGAACACACTGCATTAAAGTGCCTTTTCATTATTCGACTTTAATCGTGCAACATCATAAATAGTAATGGGTGACTGAACTCCTTTAACCTTTACCCGAAGATGTCCGTTAACCTCGATGTCTTTTGCAACTTCCTGATAAGTGGATTCGGAAATCAGTATCTGTCCTCCAAGACTTAGATCTTGAATTCGTGATGATAAATTCACTGGCGCTCCTATTGCACTATATTGCATTCGCTTCCTGGAGCCAATATTCCCAACTACAGCCAAGCCTGTATTAAGCCCTACGCCCATCTCGATATGCGGTAAATGTATTTTACTGTTGGTATGATTCAGTTTTTTTAATACCTTTTGCATTTCCAAAGCACAAGCTACTGCACGAAGTGAGTCATTTCCAGAGGAATATGGCGCACCAAAAATAGCCATGATGGCATCGCCAATATATGCATCAACAACGCCTTGATGCTTTTCGATTACAGGAACCATTTTACTGAAATAAGAGTTTAGAAGCGAAACAAGAGTTTCACCAGGAATTGATTCAGATAAAGGCGTAAAATTTCTTAAGTCACTAAACATAATGGTTATTTTATTTTCATATCCGCCTAATTTTTGATGATGAGGGGACTCAAGAATTGTATTGACTACTTCATCAGACATATAAAAGCTAAATATCTTATGAATTAACTTATTACGTGTTTCAAGTTGTTTTTTTACTTTTTTCAATACAAGATTGGTCTTTCGTAGGGTTAACTCATCTTTGATTATATTGGCCAAGCTTAATAAAAGTTCTAGTTGTCTTGAATCAAGCTCTTTTGGAGAGGTATCAGCCAAGCAAAAGGTACCTACATTATAGCCCTGGGGATCAGTCAAAGGAACGCCCGCATAAAACCGAAGATATGGATCTTGTTGTACGAAAGGACTATTTGCAAATCGTTTATCATGAAGCAAGTCATTAATGATTAAGGGATCATCCTTTTTTATTGTCTCATTACAAAAAGAAATTCGTCGTGGTATTTGTTTTAAATTTAAGCCATGAAGCGCTTTGAACCATTGTCTTTCTTCATTAAGAAAAGAGATAAAGCAAATGGGAATATTAAATAAATCAATCGCAAGCCGCACCAATCGCTCGTAGCTTTCTTCAGGATCTGTATCCATAATTTTCAATGATTGAAGTGCATCGAGTCTTTTCTGCTCTAACAGGTGGGAGGTTTCAATTTTTTTGGCTTTCATAATAGCTCGCTTATCCTGGCCTTCTAAATTAGCAAGAAAAACTAATAGCCAAGTATCCTTCATATATAGTCATTATAGATTAAATAAGCCGCTTCTTTTGCATCACGATTAACTCATGGTATTCTTTGTTTACTTTATGCTCTCTTGGCTTATAAAAATGTTTACATTAAAAAATGAAAAGATGCTCGCCAAACAATTAAGCAAGGTTGATGCGCATGGCAAGTATGCGCCATTTCCGGGAGTTACAGTAATATCGGCCTGCTATCCCAAGCAAAAGGAGTTTTGTGAAACGATATATCAATTCTTAGTAAATAATCCACTGATCGTGCATCATTTTTTACCCCTACCCGCAAAAAGTTATCACATGACTACAATGAGCCTGGAAACAGAACAACAAATAGGAAGCTCATGGAGTCAATTTATAACTAATAATTTGCCTCACTATAAAAGAATCCAGCAAGCACTACAGAAAAACCCTCTTTGTCCTTCAATTGAAAAAATGGAAGTCAGCATTGGCAGAACCATTTCACTCACTTTATCTTTACCAAAAGAACAAGAAGCACAAATTAAGAAAATAGCCACATTTTTAAATATCGAAGAAACAATACCTAAAATTTTCCATATTACATTAGCTTATTCACGTTTCAAGAGAGCACCATACATAGAAATTTCAGAACAATTGCAGGCAGAAATTACCAAAGAACTCAATAAAATAATTGGAAAAATTAAATTTCCATTGGAAATTGCAGAATACACGCTTTGCTATTTTAATGACATGACCGCGTTCCCCTTATGGGATGCAGAAAATAACCCGTTTACCCAAACGCAATCGCCGCAACACGATCTACGTTTCATACAAGAAGATGGAACAGTTACAGATGAACGCCAAGAACATGATCACGAGACAATGCTTACCATTTAAGTCATTATTTCAGTTGAAATAAACATTTTGATCTTATATTGTTGCTTCTTAATCATGCATGAATTAGGGAGTTTTCATGAAAAACCATTCAGGGATATTTAGGTTAAGTGATTATAAGATTCTTGATTATCTGATTGAGCATATTGATTTGGAAATAGACCTTTCTAAAAAACCTGTTCAATCAAAAGCTTTATTGACTATTAAACCCAATCCAAAATCCAAATCTTATTCTACTGATTTGGAATTGGATGGCGAAAATATGATATTAGAATCCATTTCACTCGATGGCAAAAAGCTATCTCTAGAAGAATACGAAATAACAAAAGATTCTTTAATTATCAAAAATCTTCCTCAGGATCGGGCGTTTACACTCGAAACAACAACCCGTTTGGGTGAAAACACCGATTTATTTGGTTTATACGAAACAGAAGGAACCATTTTGGTGAAAGCTGAAACTGAAGGACTTCGCCGCGTTCTCTACTGCCATGACCGTCCTGATAATTTAGCTACCTACAAAACAACAATTATTGCTAAAAAAGAAGACTACCCTGTATTACTTTCCAATGGTTCACTAGCTGAGCAAAACGATCTAGGTGAAGGACTTCACTCTGTAACCTGGGTAGATAAAGTTCCTAAACCCAGTTATCTATTTGCATTAGTTGCTGGAAAGCTGCAAAAATCAGTAGCTTATTTCAAAACACGTTCAAAACGTGAATTGCCAATTGAATTTTATGTCCCTCCTGCAGCGACAGCAAAATGTGATTTCGCTAAAGAAGTTTTAAAAGAGGCGATGCGTTGGGAAGAGGAAACCTTTGACCTCGAATGTGAGCTGCCCCAGCATATGGTAGCCGGTGTTGATAAGTATGCCTCAGGTGCTTCTGAGCCGACAGGCTTAAATTTATTCAATACTGCAAACTTATTTACTACCCCTGAAACCCGGACTGATACTGATTTTTTACGAGTTTTGGAAGTGGTTGCCCATGAATACTTTCATTATTGGTCAGGTGATCGCGTTACGATTCGAGAATGGTTTAACTTGCCCTTTAAAGAAGGATTAACCACATTTAGGGCTGCAATGTTTCGTGAACGTTTATTTGGTACTGATTTAATTCGGATACTGGATGGTAAAAACCTTGATGAACGTGCTCCACGACAAGATACCTATACCAATGTTAGAAGCCTTTATACACCTGCAGCCTATGAAAAAAGTGCGGATATTTTTCGTATGATGATGCTTTTCCTTGGTGAAGAAGCGTTCTATAGGGGAATGCACCAATTTCTAAAAGAGAATGATGGCGGCGCAGTAACTTTAGAAGATGTATTGCGGTCATTAAGTAAATCAACAAAAAACGATATGAGTTCCTTTTTATATTGGTTTACTGAATCTGGTATTCCACAAATAACAGTTACTGATGAATATGATGCAGAAGCAAAACGTTATACTTTAAAGTTTAAAACTATAGACAGAAAAGAAAGACCCATACCCATTGTTGTTGGATTACTGAATAATAAAGGTCAGGAGATTCAAGGCGATACCATGATAATGGTTGATAAATCGAACATGGAGTTTCATTTTGATCATGTTGATACACGTCCTGTCCCTTCTTTATTACGTAGTTTTTCTGCTCCTGTAACTCTTGATTTTGCATACAATGCAGAACAATTACTGCTACTAATGCAACATGATAGTAATATCTATAACCGCTGCGAAGCAGCAAATAAACTGATCACCCAAAAGGTCAAGGATTATTGTTCAGGGAAGAGTATGACCCTTACGCATGAGTTTTTTAACGTATACCGAAGTATACTTAATGAGAAAAATTCTTCTTTAAACTATTGGTTACTTGCCGAACTCATAGCCATACCATCAGAAGAGGTCTTATTTTCCAGTATGCAAAATCAGGATTTTGAAAAAATAGCAGAAGCACGTCAATTGATTCAAAATCAACTAGCTAAAGAATTAAAAGAAGATCTTGTGCGCATACAAAAAAATCTGGATACACTGCCTATATCTCAGAGTTCCCCTTTTAAGTCGTTTGATATCTTGTCTGCGGGTGCACGACGTTTAAGACAAGTTTGTCACGCTTTTTTGGTTTCGATACAGTCCGAAAAAACGGAGCAACAGTTAATTGAGCAATTCGCTAACTCATTAGGTAAAAATATGACTGACTGCATCTCAGCACTCAACCTGTTGCTAAGTAATAACTGCAGTCAATCAGGTAGATTATTGGCATCATTTTATGAGCTTTGGCAAAACGATCCAAGCGCTGTTAATTATTGGTTTAGTGTTCAGGCAGCAGCCCATTCAGAACATGTAGTGGAATTAGTAAAACAATTAATGCTACATCCTGCCTTTGATTTGTCTAATCCCAATAAGGTGAATGCTTTATTAGGAACATTCATTAAAAATCCTTACGGATTCCATTCTATATCAGGAAAAGGATATCAGTTAATTGTCGATGCAATTCTGAAATTAGAAAAAATCAATCCAACGTTGGCTGCGAATTTGACAGAAAAATTCAATAGTTGGGATAAATATGATGAGAAAAGACAAAAGCTGATGTTAAGCCAATTGGAATTTATGAGTACAAATGCCGCAACTGCTGATGTGAGAAACATGGCAAAAAAGGAGTTAGAGAAGAGGAAGCTTGATCGACCTCTTCTCATGCAACAAATGTTCTTTGGAACTCTTTCTCTGACAGATTCAGAAATTTTGGATAAAAAAGAAGAAAAAACTAATTCTTGCTATTAAAAACTATGATTTTCGCTGACACAAGATGAACAAAACTTGAGTGATTAAAAAGGCCGTAAGCTCCTGTTTAACATACGCTTTGCTCGTTCGAGCAAAGCGTATGCGTTCACTAACAACTTAACGGCCTGCATTAAGATTCATTCTACATCCTTTCATCTGCCTACCCTATCGTGCTCTTCCCCTCCCGGGTTCCAGCATTCCTTGATGGGCAGGGGATGTCTGAATTTGACCTTTAATATATACGCCAGCCGGTTTTAAGTTGCTGTCAACCCATGCACCACTAGCACACGTGTTGGTTTTCCAAATAGCCCCGGAACGGAAGTCATCTGAATAGTTCCAGTTAGCCCAGCTAATCTTTTTAACTGCCATCAGTTGCATATAACGATCTGACATAACGAAATCATTAGCTCCGTCTCCTGTATATGTTTGAGTACCGAATTCTGTAACGAAAATCGGTAATACCTGTGATGCACTATCTAAAGCATTCAGATAATTCTCGCGGTGTGACGCTGCATAAAAATGGAATGCATACATGATGTTAGAGAACTGCACTGGATTATTAACTATTTCCTGATAAGAGCTGCCATCCGACACACCAAGAGAACTCCATCCACGTGTACCGATAATGATGGGCGCTTTGGGATCAATTGCCCTAATTACAGGAATAATTTCATTGGCATAACTTTTAATGGTATTCCACCCTACTCCATTAGGTTCATTGGCAATTTCATAAAGAATATTATTTTTATTCTTATGGATGCTAGCAATATCTGTAAAGAATTTTTTAGCCGAGTTCAAATTATAATTAGGATCGCCGGGGTTTAATATATGCCAATCAACGATGACATAAACGCCACGTTCAGATGCTTCATCAATCAATTGACTGACATCATTGGTGAATTTAGTCGGGTTAGTCTCATATCCCCCTTCCTGAACATATAAAGAGAGCCGGATTACATTTGCTTTAAAATTATTGGTTAAGAAATCCAAGGAAGCAGGAGTGGCACATTGGGCAAACCATTGTAAACCATGAGTACTCATTCCTTTTAATTGAATGGCAGTGCCATGTTCATTACATAATTTGGTGCCACAAACAGTTAATTGTCCATTCAAGCCTACCGGTGTATTGGCATCGATCGGTACCATGGTAATTGTTTCTACGGCACTGGCTGTTGCAGTCAACGGCTGTGGAGAAAAGTTAATGGAATACCCACTAACCGCCTCAGCAGCAAATGTATAAATAACCCCATCGGTTAACTGCACGGTACTTGACCCATTGCCATTATTTAAATCAATCACCTTAGAAATAACATTGGAACCATCATTAGGTGTCATGACGACCGTCAAAGTATTTAAATGAGCTGGTGCACCACTAACGTTAATAGTAACCGTATCTTGAACCACCTGAACGCACTGATAAGTTAAATTCGTGCTTGGGGTTGTTGCAGAACTGGCGACGAGACTTGTTGGTGAAAAACTGGGAACACAGTTATAGCCATTATAATTGATTGATGGTGTGGAAAAAGTATAAGCTTCTCCCTCTTTTAAATGAGGAACTGTAGTTAATGTATTCCAGGTTAAGGGCTGCGTCACGGAGCTACCAGTTTGGCTCTGTGTAATCAAAGCGGTTGGATTACTCCCATAACCGGACAGTTCGCTAGGTAAAGCCTGTAAATTAATTGCTAATTTTCCAGTCGACTGCATCAAGGTGTAATTTACTGCAGCATTCACCGTTTGATTCGCGGTTAGAGTAAACGTACTTGGAACGGCACTACCCTGATAAATATCACCATTACTTCCAGAGACACTCTCTGGAGCAAGTGAATAATTACCAGCAGCCAATCCTGTAAGCGTTGTCGCCGTAGCCCAGGGTAATTGTATATTATTAATTATCTGCCCATTGAATGATAAATGAACCAAAGCATAATTTTGGGAAACATTCGCGGGTTTGGAAGAAGCATTATTAAGGATTAGAATACCTGATTCAATCACTGAGCCCGTGTAAACATTAACGCTACTCTCTATGTGGTTATCCGAACTGACACCGTATTTGATTTGAAATGAACTACCTACCGGTAATTTAGAATTGGCGCCAGGATAAGATGGAAAATGTAAAGTAAATGTCGCCAAAAAAGCGCCATCAGTTTGTAGCTGCGAGGCAATATTTAAAGCATTATCGGGATAAGATAACGGCGAAAAATCACCCCAAAATGATGTGGAAATCGACGTTTTGCTTTTAAATGTAATCGTCGAATTTTGGAAATCTACCGCCTGGCTGCAGTTATTGGTCAACTTCAAAGTGACTGTTTTCCAATGCTGATCGCCGATAGCACTAAATTGCGAAGTAATACATGCTGTTGGTTGTGCCATTGCCGCCATTTTAACTGGCTGGGCAATAACTCCCTGCGTTATTGTTATAAATGAGATCAAACCCAGCAGAGGGTATTTCATGTTGTTGTTTCCTTTCTTTACCATGATTAATTGGGAAAACTACAGCATTGAAAAAATCTGAGTTTGAAGATTTTTCCATTTCCCAAAATATACCAAAAAAGCTAGAATGTAAAATTTAATTAACTGATTATTAACAATAAAAAATAAAGAGGTCAGGTTAAGAACTGCACAGAACCCTATCCCTTTTTTCTCTAGGTTCCAAGTTTATGAATCGATATTGTTTTTTTGATGTCCCTATAATTTTAAAAGAACCTCGGCGCAACACTCTGAAGCAGTCTTCTTACTCAAACCCAGTTCTTCTTTACTCCGTGCTTCCTGCCGTTTTTCGGTAAAAAAAGCCGCCATATTGCGTGAAAAATACTTTTCTGGGAGATAAGCTTTTCCAAAGTGAGTGTAAGCAGGTTTTCCTTCCAATATGCCTTGATTTAATAAAGCGCCAGGTACAGCCTGGGCAACACGATCGGCTGCTGCAGACGCCTCATTACCACTGACATTCACCCGTATAAATACGTGTTTAAACTCCGCATTAGTAGCTGTTAACTCTGGCTTTTTAAGTTTTACAAATAAGTCATCAGTTAAAATAATTTTAAATTGATTCTTACATGCATCTTGATGTTCTTTATAAACTGCAAGTAGTTCAGTTAAATAAGCATCAAGATTTTCAATGCCGGGATGAAGGCCAAGACGAACATCAATATTGGGATGCTGGGGGAGTGCATCGAGTACACAATTTAAAAAAGTACTATCAACAGAAACAGGTTGGGTAGTACTGCTTACAAAAGCAAAAGATTTGTCTTCAGCAATTTGCAAGTTTTTTCTTGTTTTACCTGACCTATCTTGTTCTGCTTTTAAGATTTTTGCCAATTCTTCATCACTTGCAGCTGCTGGAGGTTTGACTGCAAAAGCATTATCAATACTCAGATGTCCAATAATGTGCAATTTACTTTTGTCTATAACTCCAAAATCAATTGCTGCTTGGCTTAATGGCAATACCCACCGGATGTTAGATCTGTTCTTTAAAGTAGATAAATGATCCCATAACTTATGATTATCAGGCTTAAACATAAATTCATAAGCCATAAGTACAGGAATATCTTCTAGTGCTGCAGCGATTTGGAACGGAATGTTACTGCTTACCGACGGGATGCCGCAATAGACTTGATCAATCTTTTCCTTTTGTAAATATTTCCTTAGGTTATCGAGCTGTTCTTTACTACAAGAACCCTCCGTTAAAGATTTGTTTTCATCGGCAAGTAGCTCTGGCAATGTTATCTTAGTCGTCTTTAATGTCGAATTAAAACTCGCTATACGATCTTGGGCTGTTTTAGTTAATGAAATTAGAAGAATCTCATGTTGACCATGAGCCTCTATCGCTTTAATCGAGCTTAATGCTAAATCCGTATCCCCAGCACTACTAATAAAAAAAGCCAGTTTCATGAAATACATCCAAATTAAGTATTTAAATGGACAATGATAGCAAAAATAAAAAGTCCGTCACCTTTTTCGGCATAACGCTCAATTACATGTTAAACGTTTCGCCAACGAATCGGCAATTCTATTTAGATCATATTTATAATCGACTGATAAAAATATTAAAGGAGGGATTTACTATCATTTGATTTCTTTGTTAAAAAACCAAGTGCTTTTGCTATTTTCTTATTCAAAAAACGTTTGGGCAATAACCTCGGTAGTATCCAGTCGGAGAAGAGATTAGGAACTAGAACATAACGTGTTTTGGGATGAGGATGAGATAAGATCAGATATACAAGTTCTCCTACTTTTTTTGCGGGTAAAGCAGATTGAGCAACCTTATAGTAAATATAACTTTTAAATTTAAGTAGAGACTTCATATAAACTGATTGACGCAGTTTCTCCTCACTCACTTGATCCTCATTCTTATGCCAAATCTCTGTATTAACCATTCCTGGGCCAACAAGCACTACATCAATGCCGTACATCATCAATTCAATGCGTAACGTATCTGAGAATGCTTCTAAGCCATGTTTTGAAATGGAATAGGGACCAAAAAATGGTTTACAGATTTTACCCGAAACAGAACCTATATTAATGATTTTCCCTGGGGAGCCTTTCAGATTCTTATCCGCGCCAAGCAAGGGTAAAAAAGCTTGGGTTACCTGAATTTGTCCAATAACATTTACCTCAAATTGACGACGAAATTCCTCAATCGGCACTTCCATTAATGGACCTACAACAGCAACCCCTGCATTATTAACCAATCCCCATAGTGTTTTTCCCTGTAATTTTTCACCTACTTCTTGTGCTGCACGTCTCACTGCAATTTCATCAGTTATATCAAAAATAAGAGGAGAAAAAAGTGGGCCGAGTTCATAAGTTACACGGAGTGCATCTTTTTGATTACGCACACTGCCGAAAACTTGAATGCCATGCACAATCAATTCCTTTGCAATGGCATATCCAATTCCTGATGAAACACCAGTAACCACTACAGATCGCATTCTAAGCTCCTTGCATACTCATCAAAATCAAATCCATTTCATCGTGTTGACAATTTCATCCCCATCCTACGTGGCGCGACTTGTGTTCGCGGCATCCAGCCTCTCTTACTCAACGGCAAATCTCTTCATATAGATCACCCATTCTGGATTAAGATCCCCAATCAAATTTAACTTCTACTGCCTGCAACAATTTTGGAAAAGTTTTTCACGCTGAGCAGCTTCTACATAGGTTTCATGAACTCCATATAATAAACCAATTTATGTAATACTTGGCTGTAAATCCTGGAATTATGTTAAATTAAATCTGAAGCTGAACCGGCATATAGTGTACCATTCTGCCAACTTGCCATAATATAGATGTAAAATGATTTCATCTCGCTTCCTTGTTTTGAGTAGCATATTGGACTCAATATGATGATATCACTTAAGTTGCGCTGATTACATAGGCAGCCAAATATAGGAACATGGCATAGATTAGAGTAATATCTTAGGTTTATTTTTAACTTTGACCATCTCATGGATGCCGCGAACAAGTCGCGGCACGTAGGCGGTGGGGATAAATAAAAATAACTGTACTATTCATGCTCAGGATGCACCACAAAAATACCTGGTGCATTTCTTAAATATTCGTTGTAGTCCATTCCATAACCAAATATATAATGATCTTCTACTTGTAAACCTACAAAATCAGCTTTCCGCAATCCGTTAGGAACACGTTTTCGATATTTATCAACCAAAACAGCGCTGTATACCTTTTCTGCTCCCAAAGTTTTCATAGCATCAATAATAGCTGCCAATGTAACACCTCCATCCAGGATATCATCGACAACAAGAACCGTTCTTCCTTTCAAATTAGCTGACGGCTTCACTTTCCAAACAATCTCTCCACCTGTGATATCACCTCGATAACGAGTTGCGTGGACATAGTCTACTTCCAATGGAAAGTCCAAGCGGGGTAGTAAATTACCTAGAAGGACTAAGCCCCCTACCATTACACAGACAAGTACTGGATTTTGATCTTGCAATTCCTTATGTATATTAATTGCCATTCGATCAAGAGCGGCTTCAACTTCATTAGTAGTAAACAAGCAAGTTGATTTTTCGTAAACTTCTTTGATTTTATCTGGAATAGTCATTGTAAATCCTCGGGACTAAGGAGTGGGTTATAGGGGAACATTCATTTAATCTTTTATTTTTCCTGTTCCAGGAAAAGGACTAACTTTACTTCCATAGCCCGGATTATCTTTTACTTTAGCTGTTCCTTGTTTTGTGACTTCATCAATACGGTATATTGAATGCATGGGAATAAATGTCCGCTTTACTCCATTAAACTCAAGCTTTAATCGCTCTTCAGAGGGATCTACAACCAATGCAGTTTGCTCACCAAACACCAGTTCTTCAACTTCGAGAAATCCAAAAATATCACTTTCTTTGACAGAACGTGCATAAATCTCATAAATTGCTTCTTGATTGGCAAAAGTGATTCTGAATATCGTTTTTTTATTCATAAAATTAAACCTGTTCTTATGGCGAAACAAAGTATACAAAAACAATGGGTATCTATTCAAATTAAATTGGTATGAATTGCTTTATAACTCGCATTTCATGTCATAAATGCTAATCTTTAAACTATTAGGGTTTGTTGGTATTCATACCCTGTTCAAATTTAGTTAATGAGGAAATGTATCATGTCACAAAATAAACAGGAACAAGCTCCTATCCAATTAGGTAAAATGATTTTTTTTCAAAATCTGGTTCCCGGTTTGCAAGAATCTCCATTAGTTAATCGCTTTAGGTCAGAATGTCTTGATAAAGAAAATGATGAATCGCTTAAAAAGCAACGTGAAGCCTTGCTCATGGAATTCCCACCTATTCTTTCTTTTGTGAGTAAAAAACAAAAAGAGCAATTTTATGAACAGGAAGCGATGAACTGTAAACAATTTTGTTGTGGCGGAATGACACCTATTAGTTCTTCATTTGTGAGCGATATTATTTTTACACCTAAAGACGACTATGTATTTTCTCCGGGGAATGGTCAGCTTTATGAAGGAAGCCAAAAAGCGATTGGTAACACCATAAAAGAAGATATGAATCAAGAACAATTCGGCAGCCCAAGCCAAAAAGCCTTAATGGATGGCTTAGCCGGCTTTGATAAAACCGTTACCGAACGAACCCGATCATCAGCTACTGTTGAAATAGAATCTCCCTCGTTAACAGAAGTTAAAAGCCCTAATCCATTTGATATGACATTCAAACCCAAGGATCAGTAAGAACAATCGTGGGGAAAACATCCTGATTTGATGTGCTCCTCTACTTCGGTACTCGAAAATCAGGCGAGATTGACTCAAACTAGTGAATTGAAGACAAACCCTAATATCTATTATTTTTTATTTTATCGGATGAATGCAGTTCATGGCTTTGAGAAGAAAAAATAACCGGTTGCAATGGCGCTTCATAATCTTTTATTGACTCATCGGGGTTAATGTTCAGGTTGGGTTCTATAATTTGATACTTTTGGGCAATGTAACAGTAAAAACCAGAAGGAAAAGGCCAAAGCATCTTGCCTATTTCATCCAGAAAAGTAAATTTTTTAATTAATGATGAATTATTTACTGGAGGTATATAGCAAAAACTGCTAAGAGAATGCTGTCTATAACCTCTTTGCAAAAAGATTCGATTTAAATTGAAGGGAGTACGCATTTTAACCTTTTGATCACTATAGCAATGCAACAGCCCGATTTTCATTGCTCCTCCCCAAAGACTCCAGGGATTAATGCTTAACAAAATAACAAAACCCATGGGATTAAGAACGCGATCGATCTCGTCAATCAAACTAAAACTGTTAGCAAAAGGTTCCAATGTGAGGGGGGCTACAATACAATCCACACTGTTGCGATCCAGTGGAAGTTGGTTTAAAGCACATTTAATGTGAATTTTATTGGCTAAAGAAAAAGGAGATGCAATCCATTTATGGACATAATTAAATTTTTTTAACCAAATATTATCACCGCAATTACCTAATTGCAGCAGTGTCTTGCCATGTAGATTCTTGCTTTCAAGTTCAAGATTAACTAAAAATTCATGCGCAGCAAAAAGCCCCAGGGGCGATTGAAACCATTTATTCAGGGCGCGATATTGTTTTAATTGCCGTTCAATCAACAAAATAATACCTTTAAAATAGTTAATCCTGAATTAAACTACAATACAACGAGTTTCACATACATACAATCCATTTTTTGAGTTTAAATAGCTTAGAATTTCTAAATAAAAGAATTTGAGATCATTGTATTACATAAACCCCTTCGGTCTAAAATGAAAAAATAACACGATAGAAATTCTGATGTGCATAAAACACGTGATTTTATGCATTAGATTAACTATAGTTACTATTATGCTCAAAAGCTGATTGGAACTTATGTTAGGAAGCAATGAATTCAAATTACATGGGATAGGACAGTTGTTTGTTCTTGAAAAGCTTTTGGATAAAACAGAGGCGCTTGAATTCTGCAAGAATGCTTCCGCGGAAAAAATATCCTTAGTTCAATACCTTGTCAAAAATAACATTTTATCAGCCACACAAATTGCATTTACAGCAGCACATAATTTCGGCGTTCCTATGCTTGATTTGGACTGTATTGATATCGATTCCATACCTATCAATTTGGTCAATGAAAAGCTAATTCGTCGCCACTCCATGGTTCCTTTATTTTATCGTGGAAATAATTTATATCTTGCAACAGAAGACCCAAGCAAACAAGCTTCTTTAAAAGAAATCCAATTCCATACCGGACTCAATACCCATGCAATTATAGTTGAAGCAGATAAACTTAGCACATTAATTGATCATTTACTTACAGTACAAGAAACTCAGGGCTTATCTGAATTTGTTGGGGATACTACTGAATTTGATGGAATTATTATTAATGAGGAAGAAGACCATGAAACAAGTATTGCTCCCTCAATAACAGAAGATGCTCCTATAGTTAAATTCGTTAATAAAATACTTCTTGATGCGATTAAACAAGGAGCTTCAGACATCCATTTTGAACCCTATGAAAAAGAATATCGTATACGGTATCGACAAGATGGTATTTTGCATGAAATCGCAACGCCTCCTGGAAGCTTATCCACACGCATTACCGCACGAATAAAAATCATGTCCAGTCTGGATATTTCAGAAAGACGAATTCCACAAGATGGTGGTTTTAAGATGAAAATATCCAAAACCCGATCCATTGATTTTCGTGTAAGCACCTGCCCTACTACTTCAGGTGAAAAAGTCGTGATGCGGATATTAGATCCAGGTTCAGCAAAATTGGGTATTGAAGCCTTAGGTTTCAGTTCACTTCAAAAAGAACAATTTGTCCATGCAATTGAACGTCCCCAAGGAATGATCCTGGTCACTGGACCAACAGGCAGTGGTAAAACCGTGACCTTATACACTGCATTGAATATCCTCAATACTAAAGAAGTAAATATTTCCACTGCTGAAGACCCTGTTGAAATTAAAGTACCAGGAATCAATCAGGTTAATATCAATCCCAAAGCGGGACTCACTTTTTCCAATGCATTACGGTCATTTTTACGGCAAGACCCTGACATCATAATGGTTGGGGAAATACGTGATTTGGAAACAGCTGAAATAGCAGTTAAAGCCGCACAAACAGGACATTTGGTACTCTCAACGTTACATACGAATAGCGCTGCTGATACATTAAACCGTTTGGTCAATATGGGACTCGCAACCTTTAATGTCGCAAGCTCAGTAACGCTTATTATCGCACAACGCTTAGCCCGAAAACTATGTGAACATTGTAAAGTCTTAAGAGATGATTTCAACAAACCGGGTTTGTTGGAATTAGGCTTTGCAGAAGCTGATTTAAAGGAAATTAAATTATATAAAGCTGGAGGATGCGCCAAGTGTACCAATGGATACCGTGGGAGAATAGGATTGTTTGAGGTATTGCCTATGACTAAAAAACTGGGTCAAATCATCATGTCGGGAGGAAATTCTTTGGATATATTAAGAATTGCCAAAGAAGAAGGAATGATTACTATTTATCAATCGGGGCTTGAGAAAGTGAAACAAGGCATTACCACTATAGAGGAAGTCAATCGGGTAACCGTTGATTAACCACGAAAAAATGAAAAAAAATGCCAATACTACTTTAACCTTTCATTACACAGGCGTTAATAAAGCGGCTCAAAAAATAAATGGGGATATTGAAGCCAGAAGTCTTGCTTTAGCTAAAGTTGAGTTGCGCAGACAAGGAATTACCGTTAATAAAATTGCTAAAAAACGTGCACCTCTTGTCAGTTTAAAGAGCAAAAAAGTGAAGTCTGGAGATATTACGGTATTTAGTCGTCAATTAGCGACAATGATTGAATCTGGGATACCTTTAGTGCAATCCTTTGATATCGTTGCGAAAGGACAATCGAATAAACGGTTTAAAGAATTAATTGAACATATTAAAAGTGATGTTGAAACAGGATTAACACTTTCTGAGGCACTGAAGAAATATCCTGCACATTTTAATGATTTATTCTGCAATTTAGTGGAAGCTGGTGAAAAATCAGGCTCTCTTGATATTATGTTGGATAAGATCGCTACGTATAAAGAAAAAATAGAAACAATAAAAAAGAAAATTAAAAAAGCTTTAACCTATCCTATGGCGGTAATGGTTGTTGCTTTCATCGTTACAATTGGCTTACTTATGTTCGTTGTCCCACAATTTGAGTCTTTATTTAAGGGCTTTGGCGCGGAGTTGCCTGCTATGACTCAAGCAGTTGTGAGTATGTCAAAATTTGTCCAATCCTATTGGTATTTAATTTTTGGAGCCTTGGCTGGTGGTATATATGCGTTTATTTATGCATTAAAACACTCGCCTCAATTTGCGCAAAGTGTTGATAAAACGTTGTTAAAACTACCTGTAATAGGTCCTATTATTGAGAAAGCTGCGATCGCTCGTTTTGCAAGGACGCTATCAATTACTTTTGCTGCTGGCTTGCCTCTAGTTGAGGCACTTAAATCTGTAGCAGGCGCTACAGGAAACATTATTTTTGCTAAAGCCACTGACACAATTAGGGAAGAGGTATCTACAGGTCAACAAATGAATAAGGCGATGGAGAATACCCAATTATTTCCAAATATGGTGGTCCAGATGGTTTCAATTGGTGAGGAATCAGGTTCATTAGAGAAAATGTTAAGTAAGGTTGCTGATTTTTATGAAGAAGATGTTGATAACGCAGTCGACTCACTCAGCAGTTTATTAGAACCTGTTATTATGAGTATTTTAGGTATCTTGGTAGGCGGACTTGTCGTTGCAATGTATCTGCCTATCTTTAAACTGGGAACGGCAATATAAATACTTACATTTTTCAGCAGGATCATTGAATGATAAACGACCTCATCACGAATCATATTTGGTTTATGTACACTGCAATCGCTCTATTTTCGCTTGCGGTGGGCAGTTTACTTAATGTTATTATTTACCGCCTGCCTATTATGTTGGAAGGAGAATGGAAGCAGCAATACAATGATTTGATTGGAATCAAGGAAGACACGCAACAACCAATTAATTTATTTTTTCCAAGATCATTTTGCCCATCGTGTAACACAACAGTTAAGGCTTGGCAAAATATTCCAATTTTAAGTTATTTGTTTTTACGTGGACGCTGCTACCAATGCAAAGCCCCTATTTCTATTCGCTATCCTTTAATTGAATTAATCACAATGCTCCTGTCATTATATGCGAGTTGGCATTTTGGTTTCACGGTACAATTGATTTTTGCGTTGATTGCGATTTGGATTTTAATTTGCTTAATTTTCATTGACTTAGATCATCAAATTTTACCTGACTGCCTCACTTTAAGTTTATTATGGATAGGCCTTATTGCAAATACCGAAAATCTGTTCACTCCTTTGCCTCAAGCGGTACTAAGTGCTGCAGGAGCTTATATGGGATTATGGATGTTTATTAAAATATTTTATTTATTCACGGGTAAAATTGGTATGGGCAATGGCGATTTTAAATTGTTTGCTGCATTTGGAGCTTGGTTTGGTTGGATATTTTTACCATTAATTCTCCTTCTTTCTTCAATTAGTGGTACAATTATTGGCCTATTGTATTTACGTTTACACGATAAATCCAAAGATACCACGATTCCTTTCGGCCCTTTTTTATGCATAAGCGGACTCATTTCTTTATTTTGGGGCCATTATATAGTGAATTGGTACTTGCGTTTTTGGATATAAATTGAACAACGGGACTCATAAATGCCCTATCAAGTTATTTTATTTGACCTCGATGATACGCTAATCGATTTTGCTTATTCCCAACGGATGGGTTTAAAAAATATTTATAAAAAATTTTACTCCACAATTGAATACGCTATTTTTGAGCAGATTTATAAGGAAATTAACAATCATCTATGGAGCCACGTTGGGGCTAAAGAAAACACACTCAGGCCTAGCGAAGTGAGATTGCTACGATTTGTGCAATTAAATCAAAAACTTTCGTGCACTGCATCTGCGGAAGAGGTAGCAAATGAGTACGATATCAACCTTTGTATCCATGCTCATTGGATACCTAATGTGAAAACCGCCATTGAGTTTTTACATCAAAAAGGACATATTTTAGGTATTATTACTAATGGTTTTGTCGAAGTTCAGGGAAAAAAACAGCATCGGCTGCAGTTAAATGATTGGTTTGATTGTTATATTGTTTCTGATGAGGTCGGTGTAGCAAAACCCAATGTAGAAATTTTTAATATTGCCGTTCAGGAAATTTCGAACAGGCGCAAACAATCTATTGAGAAGCATTCGATGTTAATGGTAGGCGACTCCATTATTAATGACGGTTATGGAGCAAGAGATTTTGGCATCGATTACTGCTTTGTTAATACCCAAGCATTAAATGGTGTATCCTCAGAGACTCCTATTAAATACAGCATTAGCTCTGTTGCCCATTTACCTGCTTGCATAGGCTATAAAACTGAATACATCCATTTTTTAAAATCATACAAACGTGAAGAGGTGACTTAATCACATAATAGTAAAAAGATGGAGTTAAAAAATGGAACAATTGAACATAGAGCAAATTAGAAATGAAACTCCTGGATGCGAGCATGTTTTGCATTTTAATAATGCAGGAGCCGCATTACCTCCCCTACCCGTTCTCCAAGCAATGAAAAATCATCTTGATTTAGAAGCTGCAATTGGAGGGTATGAAGCAGCGCAATACGCTTTAGATAAAACACAGAAATTTTATGAAACTGCCGCACATTTGATTCATTGCCTGCCAGAAGAAATCGCTTTTCTTGAAAATGCAACTCGGGCATGGGATATGGCTTTTTACAGTTTTAAATTTAATCCAGGAGATAAAATACTTACGTGCATTTCCGAATATGCAAGCAATTATTTAGCCTTTTTACATCGGGCAAAGCATACAGGGGTTACCATTGAAATAATTCAAAATGACCCGTCTGGCCAACTGGATCTGGAAGATCTCAAAAGAAAAATAGATCATCATGTCAAATTAATTGCCATAACCCACATACCAACGCAAGGAGGTTTAATTAATCCTGCCGTAGAGGTAGGTAAAATAGCCAATGCCCACCACATTCCTTATCTTCTTGATACTACGCAATCTTTAGGACAACTACCCGTTAATGTACAGGAAATAGGCTGTGATTTTCTATGTGCAACCGGTCGAAAATTTTTGCGTGGTCCTAGAGGGACTGGCTTTTTATATGCAAAAAAAGAAATTTTAGAACGCTGCGATCCTCCCTTTATTGATTTACACTCTGCGCGGTGGGTGGCGGATAATGACTATATAATAAGACCTGATGCATTACGATTTGAAACATGGGAACAAAATATTGCAGCAAAAATTGGGCTTGGAACTGCTATTGAATATGCTTTAGAACTTGGCTTACCTTTAATTTGGCAACGCATCAACTATTTGGCAACTCAACTACGCCAAAACTTGTGTACCATTAATTCAATAAAATTACATGACTTGGGTACGCATCAATGCGGTATCGTCACGTTTACCTCTTTGGCAAAAGAACCACATGAAATTCAAAAACACTTAGCCAGCAAACACATTAATATTTCAGTATCGTTGCAAGAATATGCCCGACTTGATCTGGCGAAAAGAAATTTACCTGCTTTGGTGCGTGCCTCAGTACACTATTACAATACTGAAACTGAAATTGATATTTTTTGCTTAGAGCTTCGCAAGTTCTTGAGCTCATAGCAAAAATACTTAGCTCTCACGCTTAATACTTTAAAATATTGGTAAATATTAATTTCAGCATTTACAATCTAAATATAATTGAAACAAAATAAAGAATGTTTTTATTTAGCTCACATTAAGCTAAAGGATTGATATGGAAATTAGTTTAATCGTATTTGCTGCGCCTATATTTTTGATTTTAATAGGTATTGAATGGACCTTTGCCTATTATAAAAAATCAAATGTATATCAATTCAATGATTCTATTAATAATTTCACTACGGGTATATTTGAGGAAATTGCCGCTCTGCCGGTAAGAGGGCTAATAATATTCGGGTATTATTATTTATACGAGCACTTCGCTTTTTTTTCTATTAACCCTCATTCGATTAGTTCCTGGCTTATGCTGTGGCTTAGTGCTGATTTTTGTTATTACTGGTATCATCGGGCAAGTCACCGGTGTAATTTTTTTTGGATAGGACATTCTGTTCATCACCAAAGTGAATGTTTTAATCTATCGGTCGCATTAAGACAGGGGTATTGGCAAACGCTAACGTCTTGGATTTTTTATCTGCCCCTGGCCTTAATTGGTTTTCCAACTTGGATGTTTGTCATAGTTTCCTCGTTAAATACTATTTATCAATTTTGGATCCATACCGAATCGATTAACCGAATGGGATGGTTTGAAAAAATATTTAACACACCTTCTCATCATAGAGTACATCACGGTAAAAACCCACAATATATAGATAAAAACTACGCAGGAAGTTTAATTATTTGGGATAAACTTTTTGGAACCTTCGAACCAGAAAATGCTCCTGTAGAATACGGAGTAACCGAGCCCTTAGACTCATGGAATCCCTTTTATGCCAATATTAAAGTGATTAAAGATGTAGTGTATTATGGAAAAAATCTAAAAAAACTGGATGTAATTAAAGCGTTTTTTATGCCTCCAGAATGGATAATTCATCATCTGCAAAACCAAAATCAACACCTCCCAAAAAGAATTGTTAATGCCAAAAACAGAACATCTCCTAAGCTCTATATGCTATTAAACATAGCACTTGCAATCAGTTTATATGCTTATCTCTCATTTACATTCACATCAAGCGCTTTAAGTTCTTGGTTTATTGGAGTATTTATTCTATTTACTCTTTATATACTTGGCTCAATCGCCAATGGCAAACAGAAAATCTTAATTCCTGAGTTGATACGCTCAATTTTAGCCTTATCTATTCTTATCCTGTTAGGAAGTAATTTGTTTTTTTCTTTGGGTTTGACGCTATTATTTTTACTGGTTAATCTTTACTTGTTTCATTATAAATTTCTCAAGAATCAACCGCATATTTCCTCTATATCAGCTTAAATAAAGACTAATTCGCTTGAATCAACCCGGGTTCGGGTTTTATATACTATACTAAAAACAGATAATAAATTATTTAACTTTTCGTTTTCCCTGCGGTCAATTCGTAGTTCGACGTAGTGATTATGAAGTACTTTTCTGCTTGGTAAAGTACTTTATTTACGAAGAAAAACTAATACAACTATTATTTTGGGAGACCTTTATGAGAGTTGGCGAATACTGTAACCGGAATGTAGTTGTTATCAACGGCAATGAATCAGTAAAAAATGCTGCAGAACTCATGCGCTCCTATCATGTTGGTGACTTGATTTTACTTGAAGAACAAAAGAACAAAAAAGTACCCATAGGCATCGTTACTGATCGTGATTTGGTTATTGAAGTCATGGCAGCAGGAGTGAAGCCTGACTCATTGTTAGTCCGAGATATTCTCACAGAACCTTTTACCTATGTCTATGAAAATGACAGTCTTTTTGATGCGCTTGAAATGATGCATTCAAAAAAAATCCGCCGCTTACCAGTTGTTGATAATGATAAAACCCTCATAGGTATAATTACTCTGGATGATTTTATTGAAATTCTGGCTGAAACAATGGTCAACGTAGTTGATGTGGTTAAGCTTCAACAAAAAAAAGAAGCAAGACAAAGAACATAGCTTTAAAAACGATATTGATGTATACGATATAAGGAGCACACAATGAAGAATTCAGTACATTTTCCTATACAAATAGTATTTAATAATCTAAGGCACTCTCAAGCTATTGAGGATAATGCACGCAAACATGCCGAAAAATTAGGGAAGTATTTTGATGGAATTATAAATTGTAATGTAAGTATTGAAACACATAAGCATCATAATAAAGGGAAAATTTATCATGTACGTATTGATCTTATGGTTCCCAATGCAGAGTTGGTAGTCAATCGAGATCTTGCAGAAAATCATGCTCATGAAGACGTATATGTTGCAATAAGAGATAAATTTCTTGCTATGACACGTCAACTTAAAAAATACGTTCATAAACAACGGGGTGAAGTAAAACATCACGAACAACCTCCTGAGGGATTTATTCGCGAAATCGCCCCTATTGCTGACTATGGTTTTATTGAAACAATTGATGGTCGAAGACTTCGTTTTACCAGTAAAAGTGTCATCGACTATGATTTTAATAAATTGGAGGTTGGAAAAAGAGTTTCTTTTGTTGAAGCAAAAAGTAATGATGGCCCGGCCGCAAGTACTGTGTATGTAGAATAAATAACGTTTGATGAAAAAGACTCATTGTCTTTTTCATCAGCATCGTATCTGATAGATCTTTAATTCATCCTATCTAAATTTTAAAATCCTCCCTGTAGGGATATACTGGTTACATCGAATAAGAAATAAAGCGAAAATTTAATATGTCATTCATCCAATTATCAAGGCATGGAACAACTCCTTTTGAACGTCTTTTGGGGCACGCTCCTGAGATACTGAATCAATGGGAGAAATTGGAGGCCGCTTTTTGTCAAAGTAAGACATTCGAAGCTGATTTTTTAGAGCAAGTGAGACGGGTCCTAGCCTTTAATAATCAATGTCATTATTGTATGGCAAAGGCGGGACCACCTGATCAAAACCCAAAAGGTGAGCGCCTCATTGAAGCATTAAGGTTTGCAAATCTATTTTCAATAGCTCATGAGTCTGTCGATAAAAACGAGATAACACGATTAAAAAATTTTTTTTCTGAAGCTGAAATTGCGGAATTAATCGCTTTTTGCAGTTTCATTTCTGCCGCCCAAAAATTGGGCGCAGCCTTAGGTCTTCAGGCCATGACCTATTATGGAGAACTCTGATAATAAACAATTAAAAAACATATAATTAGTTAGTTTATGGCATGTATTATAGCAGAAAAGTAGGCTGGTTGTTCAGATCTTGGATACCAAGCTAATGAAATAGGATTAAGGTACGATTTACCCTCATTAATAACAAGTAGCTCCCCTGACTTAATATAGGAAGCAGCAAACTCTTTGGAAAGAACACCATAACCCAATTCATTAATAAATAATTGCGCAATACTTTCTGTATTATTGATAAAATGTCGCTCTGTTTGAATGTATTTTAATAATTTATATTTTTTCAAATAAGAAAAAGTCATTTGGTCGTCTTGTCCGAAATCAATTATTTTTTCATTCGAGATTATATCAATTAACTTACGATGCTCCCATTGCACCGAGCAGACCAATAAATAGTGTTCTGGTTGTAACGGTTTGCTTACCATTTCCTGGGTCACTTGTTCTGGGGATAAAATAACTAGATCAAAGGCTCCAGACTTGAGCTGATGACTTATATCCATATGGTCATCAATTAGAAATGTCATATGTAACTTAGGAAATTCTTTCATTATTTCCTTACATTGAGGAATAATGCGTGAGCGCATTACACTTGCTGGACCTGCAATTTTGATCCGCAAATTCGATAAAGTTCCAGCTCCCTGAATACTTGTTAATACAGCACTGCTCATTTCTGTTACACGTTGACAATAACGATGCAACTGCTCTCCCTCTGCAGTTAATAGCATACCGCGTCGACTACGAATAAATAATGTGGTCTTTAGCTTTTGCTCTAACTGACGTAACCGCTGAGTGACTGCTGTTTGGGTTAGAAAAAGCGATTCTGCAGCAGCATGCACTGTACCTTCACGAACAATTGCTTCAAAAGCTACTAATTGCGGATCAAGTAATATCAAAATTATTTATCAATTTATTAAAATAATGAATTATACATATCAAAAATCTCAAATTACAATAACGGCTTAAACTAGTGGAGATTTAAAATGCCTCAATTGAGCTATGCTACGTGTTATGATTATGAAAAGGCTAAAGCTGTAATTTTTGGTGTCAATACCCAAAGCGCTGGGACCGCCCCTACCTTTTCCGGTACATCAACTCAAGACGAATTTTCAGCAGATTTTATTCGTAGAGTGGATAATCGCTTGTACTCCTTTCCAGAAAATTTCAAACCAGGAGATGAACTGTTGGATGCAGGAAATCTGGAAGTAGCAAACCATAACTTAGCAAATGAAATAGAAATTGTATCAACCCATTTTTATAAATTAATAAAAAACAACAAAAAACCCATTTGTCTGGGTGGCGATCATGTAATTAAATATGCTGCACTCAAAGCCTTAGATCAAGCAATACCTGGTGAGTATGGGGTAATCTATCTTGATGCGCATCCTGATTGTGAAGCGCAAGACATACTCTCATACAGCTCTATATTACATCATGGTTTCCTACTGCCCTCATTAATTCCTCGTCAAATTATGTTATTGGGTATCCGGCAATTTACTGAAAGTGAGGTGTCTGGGTTATCCCGTTATCATCCCGACATAGGTATTATCATGGGGAGCGAATTTTGCAATACCAATATGGAAATAATGGCTCAAAAAATTATCACTCAATTTTATGGACTTAAATACCTCTATTTTTCTATTGATCTTGATGGGTTAAATCCTGCATGTGCACCCGCAGTAGAAAGTCCTTATCCTGGAGGTCCTGATGTTAATCAGATCATTTGCTTACTGCATCTCCTCCAGCACCATTTTACTTTTATTGGAATGGATATAAGTGAACTGATTCCATCGCTGGATCGCACTCATAGCACGGCATTATCAGCAGCACGAATCTTAAAGGAATTTTATAGTGTTATTTAGAACATACCACCATCGATTCCAAGCACTTTTCCAGTAATGTAAGATGCCTTATCTGAAGCCAAAAAGACAATGCTTTGAGCCACTTCTTCAGGATGACCTGCCCGTTTTAAAGGCACCATTTCAAGAAAAGCGGCTTTATTTTCCTCAGTGCCTGTAAAACGCTCGAACATATCTGTACTAATTGGACCAGGAGCTACTGCGTTGACTCGAACATTGCCTGCAGCTGCTTCGAGCGCAGCAACTTTTGTAAATCCTTCAACCGCATGTTTCGAGGCACAATAAATTGATGCCCCAGGCACCCCCTTTTGACCGGCGATGGATGAGAGATTAATGATACATCCAGAGCCTTGCGACATCATCGCTTTGAGCTCATACTTAATGCATAAAAAAACGCCAAATACATTTGTATCAAAAATGGAATGATAATTTTCTATGGTCTGCTCTATAAATGGCCCAGTTATTCCTTCTGTTCCAGCATTATTAACAGCTACATCCAAATGACCAAAACGTTTTACTGTGTCATCTATAAGCGCTTTCACTTCATCATCGTAACGTACATCAGTCCGAATAAATACCACATCTACGCCAAGCGTGCGCAGTTCCTTTGCTAAAGACTCCCCAACTTCTTGTTTACGTCCAGAAATTACAATATTTGCACCTTCATGGGCAAAAGCAAAAGCAACTGCTTTACCAATTCCAGTAAGAGCCCCTGTAATAAGAACAGTTTTTTTTTCCATTATTAATTCCCTTTATTGGTCAGCATTATAATTTTATTCAGTATAGTACAAACTCTATTTACCATACTATTATTTTTAACTGCATAGGACTCGTTTCCCATGAGCTCATAATGGTAAGATCGCCTCTTTTAACAAAATTTAGGCATCCGAACTTATGGAAAAAAAAATTGCTGCTGTGTATGTGTCCAAACCTGAGTTTCTTTCCCTTCTTTCAGAAGAATTGGACGATGTTTTATATAAAACAGAAGATTTAATTTTTTCATCCCATAAAAGACTGGATGTATGCTTTGCACAAGATATTTGGTTAGAACCACAAAAAGTAAGTTTTCAATCCATTTCAGAAGCGGTAAGAATTTTGCGCCAAGCTGGGAAATTCTGGTACTTACATCCTATTTCTCATATAAGACGTTCTCGATTAATCGAAGAGCAATTGCGTAAGCTTCCCCCGCTCGAACGTCATTTTCCTTTTGAGTCTGAAATTCCGTCAATAGGTGCCTTTGCTCTGTTAGATAATAATACATTGATTTATAGTGTAAAACGTCAGAAAAAATGGCCTCAAGGAAAATGCTATTTTATCGAAGATAAAATAAATCCTCCCAATCGGGCTTACTTAAAACTTTGGGAGGCGCTCACGCTTTTAGGAAAATATCCCAAACCAGGCGATGAAGCCCTGGATTTAGGGGCTTCACCAGGAGGATGGACTTATGTTATGCACTCATTAGGCGCGTCCGTAACTGCTGTTGATAAAGCGTTATTAGATCCTAAAATTGCACAATTACCCCGCGTTACTTCCTTGCAACAAAGTGCTTTTGCTCTCGAACCAGCGCAATTGGAACAAAACTATGATTGGGTTTTATCTGATGTAGCCTGCTATCCCGATCGCGCTTATGCACTCATTATGAAATGGATAGAGTCTGGGAAGGCAAAACAAATGATTTTTACCATAAAATTGCAAGGTAAAATTGAGTTATCTACACTAAAGCAATTTCAAAAAATACCCAACTCTTTTCTCACCAACATGTTTTATAACAAACATGAGGCAACATTTGTTTATCCTTTCGTGCAGGCTCATGAAGAGTCACATGTGGTCATTAAGTGAAACTGGGGCAGAGATACCTTCCTTAACTGGCCTGTTTCCCTGCACCTAAAATAATGAGTTATTTATACACTATAAACGACAGTTTTTTTTGATTCCTGCAAACTCTCAACAGTCTCAGCAACTTTTTCCAAATCTTTACCTGGATCAACATAGCTAAAATGGGGATGGTCATATGCCTTGATAGTATTTAAAAAAGAAATAACATGATCCTCTTTATCTATTTTAAGTTTTTTCAATGCATACTTGAGTGTATCAGGATGCTCTGTACATTTTGAAGACATTGATGGGGCAAATAAAATTTGTTCACTCTCACTCCACTTATCATCACTAATAACTGCAGTTTCTGGAATTAACTTTGGGAGTTGTGACAAAATATAATATAAATGAGAGTAATTTGTGTGCGACACTAGAACAAATTTAACACCATCATGTTCCTCTAAAAATCCTTTAAACTTTGCTACTCGATCTAAGGATGCTTTATCCAGAGTGCACATGGAGTTAAAAATCTTACTGAATTCAGTAAATGTCATATTCACTTGAAAATGTTCATTGAATTTATCACAAAATTGCTTGAGGGTTATTTCTCCCACTCTTAAAGGCGCCAAATTATCAGCCATCCATTTCCAAACAATCTCACCAGAAACATCTTCTTTTTTCTGTGTTTTAAACCATTCCTGAAATCCTAACTTTAACAAATCCAGTTTTGAAGAAATGAATTGCCCTAAAGAAAATACTGCAATAATCATAGTTACTCCGCCAATTTTTAAGACAGGAGATGATTTATCACAAGTGAGTAATGAACACAATAAACTTTACTGCTAAGACATATTAACACCAATATAGACAGCACATTGTTCTTGCCCCAAATACACTTCAAAATCTGTCTCATATACCCTGGAAATATCGGATTGAGTATCAAAAAAATGCCAAATTGCTTGCCAGGTTTCGATGATTGCTTTGGGCATTGGACCTGAGTTTTTAAAAACAAGATAATTCCCTTTATTTATAATGACAGTATAAAAAGAATTTATTATTTCCGAATTCCTAGTCTCAATTCCAGCAGTTACGGTATAAAACCCTTTAGTATTTGATTCATAATTAGAATATACCCCATAGATCGGTGAATCAGGTTTGTTCATGGCTATTTGTGAAGCATAAAATCTTTGCCAAAGAGTTGGTAATTTTGCTGTTTGAGGATTAAATTCATTGGCATTTTTGGTTCGTTCGCATAATCCTGATACTTGAAACGCTTCGACTTTAATAAGTTCTGGTGTAATTTGCATTATAATACTCTCTCTTGTTAGGTTATAACCATTGAGTCTGCATGGCAGAAGCTATAATTAACTTATCGTGTTCACTCATCTGAATTAATCCATACCGCAATTGATAACCCCAATTTTTATTATTTCTGGTGAAATCAAGATAATTGAGTAAAGGAGCAATGGGTATTTCAAGCGCTTTAGCCCAATGTACATGGCGCCGGAAAGGACGAAAATCTGGATTCGTTGTGACTTGATATGGCTCACCAGGGCTAACAATTCCTATAGCTGTAAACGAGCGCAAAGTGTCTTTGCCCTGAAAACTGGTTGTTGGTGAGTAATAAATAATAACGTCATTTGGTTTTATTCGCTTTAATGGCGCAAGCTTGCCATGACAAACTTGCATAACACCTATGTATTTGCCTAAACGAACATGTTCTACACAAGCTACAGCGAGCCAATTTTTACTCATCATTCTTTATCAATTCATTAAATGAGTTACAAGTTTAATCCAGCTTAGTGACAGTTTCTGTCAGTAGAGGGAGTATCACATGCTGATTTCTTCAATGAGTTTTAATGAATCTGATGAAAGTTCAAATGAATCCAAATCTAAATCTTCTTTCATATGCTGCTGATTGCTTGTACCCGTCAAAGGCACTATCCCAATTTGCAATGCAAATCGAAAAATAATTTGGGGTATTGATTTCTTATATTGTTTAGCCAGTTCATAAATCGTGTTAGACAGTAAATAAGATTGATTTGCTGTCAATAAGGAAAATCCCTGATAAAGTATGTCATGCTTTTTGCAAAATAATCGGATTGAGTAATCCCAGTGACTGCTTGCAAAACATCGATTTTGCACCAGTGAGGGCTTGATAACAGCTGCATTATAAAGAGTTTCCAATTGTTTCAGATCCACATTTGAAATACCAAGCAACCTGATTTTTCCTTCATAATACAACTGCTCCATAGCGTTCCAAATATCTAAATCATCTTGTACAAACCCAGAATTATAGGTGGGTCCATGGAGAATATACGAATCAATATAATCTGTTTGCAAGTGCTCTAAAGAACTTAAAAACGACTGTCTCACCTGATTTTCATAAGAAGCTTTTTCATCGTAAGGTTTGTTGTGATCTTGACTATGAGCTGGAGTAAACTTTGTTTGCAAAAATAAATCACTACGACTTTTCCCTGTATTTTTTAAGAATTGCTGGATCCCAAGTCCAACACCCTCTTCAAAATAATGTTTCAGTTGATTTGCTGTATCAATTCCAATAAATCCGTTTTCCAATGCCTGAAGAGTTAGTATTTGGGTTTTCTCTTTTTTCCAGGCAGTACCATATATAAAAGGTGGAACGCTAACATGATTCAGGTTATGTTTAAATGCTTCAAGCATGATATTGGCCAATAAATGTATGATGATAAGAATAGTTTTATAGTATTCTTTTACAAATAAATCAATTAGTACTCACCTAATAAAAACAAGGAGTAGTCATGAATATTACGTTGATTGGTCTAGGCAAAATGGGTTCAGTTTTAGCTCAACGATTATTAGCAGCCGATTTTAATTTAACTGTATTTAATCGTACAGCCGAAAAAATGATACCGTTAGTTAAAGCGGGCGCTAAAGGAGCAAACACCATTGAAGACGCTGTAAAAGATGCAAAAATTATTATTACTTGCCTTCTTGATGATCATGCAGTTTTAGAAACTACTAAAAGTTTTATTCCTAAGTTGCATCCTGAGGCTATTCATGTGGGCACATCGACTATATTGCCGGAAACATCAAAAAAATTAAGTGAGTTGCATAAAAAGCAAGGCAGTATCTACCTTGCTGCGAATGTTTTAGGTGTTCCAAAAGTGGCTGCACGGGGCGAACTCACTACGCTTGTTGCAGGTCAGAAAGAAATAATTGAACAATGTAAATCCGTATTTGCCGCTTACTCCATCAAAGTAATTTCTGTAGGTTCACAACCTTTTCAAGCGAATGTTATTAAAATATGCATGAATTATTTTCTTGTCACAGCAATAGAGGCTATGGGAGAGCTCTACGCATTTGCTGAAAAAAGCGAGGTGGATGCCTCTATTCTTAATACATTATTTCATTCTGTATTTGCTCACCCCGCATTTCAACTTTATGTCGATAAAATTAAAGAACGTAACTTTGATGATGTGAATTTTGATATGAAAGGAGGGTTGAAAGACTTAAATTTATTTCAGCAGGCATTTGCTCAGGTAGGAGTTGTTCCTGATATAGCCAACATTATCAAAGATAAATTTATTATCGCCTTAGCTCATCACATGGAAAACAAAGATTGGAGCGGGATCACTGAAATAACACGCTTGCAATCGAATATTGAATAAGCAGCTTATTCTATTTTTATTTAAAAACTAAGACCCGGCGCTGTGTTTTCTATTTTTAAAACACATCGAATCAAAAAGAATAAATAAATTTTTATGATATATACTTTCATGAGAGGAAAATAAATAGGGATATTGTATGGAAAAAATTCAAATTCCTAATTTAAAGCAAAAAGCATCGTGAATTTGTTTAGGAATCCGTGATTCATTCACTTCAGCAGCTGTTTGCTCCTACGCCCCGCGGCTTGTCCGCGGGGTCCAGTGTTTTAGCAAAGATCTTCTGGATCACGCGGACAAGCCCTGAACGATCGTCAGTTTTTTAAATTTATCATGTACCACTTAAGTTTCTCTACGTACTGCTTTAAATTTTTCTACGTCCCGCGTCGCCTTAGGCACGGTACATCGGCGAAAGGTTAACCTTAATTTGTTCTATATCACCCATTAAGGGGACTTGTTCATGGTCAGCGCCTTCCATTTTTGTAAAAGGGTTTGGCGACGCTCAGGGTAATTCGTTTCTGTGAGATTTAATTCAATAATGCGATCCGTTCGAAAATGTCGAAAATCCTGCCTTAGTTCGCACCATGCAATAAGAATACGGACCTGGTCAAAAAATCCAAGAGCCAATGGCCAAATCATTCGTTGGGAGAAGTTTTCATTTACATCCTGATAGGTCAATTGAAGTTTCTTCTCCAATCGTATTGCTTTTCGAATCAGAATGAAATCAGCATCCTTGCTTTCAGCGATATTTCCAGGAGCAATGAGAAGCCCAGAGATTTCTAATTGTTCACGTAATTCATTTGGAAGCACAGCTGCAATTTTAGCCAGGGCATTTTGTGCCGCAAATTTAAGTTGGGTGTCTGTCCTGTCTGCAACCCAACGTGAGCCAAGAACTATGGCTTCGATTTCATCAGCAGTAAACATAAGCGGAGGGATGGTAAACCCTGAACGTAACAAATACCCCATACCGGCCTCCCCTTCAATTGGAGCTCCCTGCCCTTTCAGAGTTGAAATATCGCGATACAAAGTACGAAGGCTAATCCCTAACTCTTGTGCAAGTGATACCCCGCTTACTGGAAAACGATGACATCTTAATAGCTGAATTAAATCCAATAATCGCTCAGTTCGTGACATTAGTAAAAACCACTCTAAAAATTTAGGGTTATCTTATTCAAGATAAATTTTAAATATCAACAGTTTCAAAATTTCATAATTAAAACGGTAAAACAATCGTTCATTGTACCAAGGAAAATAACAATCCTAAATGATCAATTAATAATCTCTTAATATTTCAATGATACAATCATAGCCCATTATGTTCAATTTAAATCCTATTTACAGAGGTAAGTAATGGGCAAAACAGCTATTCCCCAAGATATACGTCAAAATGAAATAAATTGCATTTGTACCGTATTAAATCATCATTCAGTTCGCACTACTCAAGACCTCACAATTAATTTTGACCAAATTATTGAACAAATCCGTAAAAACCCACAAATATTTAAAGAAAATTATACTCCCGAAGAATGTTTTGAAATACTCAAAAAAGCAATTGTATCCTACAGCAATGTGTATGCTTATAAGATCAATTTAAAAGAGGAACATAAAGTTGCGCTGACAGCAGCGCTAAAGAAAGATAAAGTTGAATCTCCCCCTCTTCCCAAAGATGATTTATCTAAAGTAACAATGGGTTATGATCGACTTGAAATAGCATTAGAGAATGAAAAGCGAATCAGTAAGGATATTTTGCATGTATTGAAGGGTAAAGACTTTGCTGTGGTTCCACAAATTATCATCGGGTCTGGTGATACTGGGACTACCCTTTGGCTTGAGAAATTCAAAGAGCATCATGGGACCAGTCAAAGCCAATTAGAAAAAGGACAACTTCCTCCTGTTTTAATAATCGGCTCAGACGCAGGGAGTTGGAGACATGATTACACATTGGCGCAACCTCATAGTATCCTTGAGCGACCAACAGCAAAAGAAAATGCCTCTATTTATTTGTCAACAGATTATTACCAAGAAAATCCTCATGCTAATGGTCGACATGTCTATCAAGCAAATCAAGTGAATCTTGCTTTTACCGAAGCACCGTTATTGCGTGCATCCATAGTCAGAATTGAAAAAAGGAGTAATCATTTAGGGGATTGGAAAGCTCCAGAACAAGAATATCGCTTAATTGTGAAAACACCTGAGGGAATAAAAAGTATCTATGCCAATGAACTAAATATTTGCACAGGCCTTGGTCCTGCACGAAACACCATTTCAGGATCATTAATCCCTACTAAGCAATTTGAGTCCTTAAACAAATTTAATCCAACGAAAGGGTTTACGCCTGTAGTAGATGGCAATCAATTTATTTTAACGGATACAGAGGAACACAGTAAGACATCAAGAAAAATTGTGATCTACGGAGGTGGGGGAACAGCTGCTGCTTGCTATAGAAAAGGCTTTTTTGGCCATGATGTGCATACTGAAACAATGGAATTCAATAAAACAACCCAAAAAAACTCTGTCGTCTGGATAGCAAAGCAATTTGACAAGGCAGGTACTGGTAAACTGGCTACTACAGCATTAACTACGGCTAAAAAACGTGACGAGTTAATACAGGCTGAGTTAACCAAAATTGAACTCCAAACAAATGGTACATTATTATTAACATTTAGAAGTGTATCGCCTGACAGCCAAGCTATTAAAATATTTGATATGGAATGCGACCAATTAATTTATTCTATTGGACAAGATGACAGTCTTGTGAGAAACATTTGTAAAGAAGTAGAAGGTGATCTGTCACTTGTTTACGATAAAAATGGCATGCTCCTTAATGTGTGCTCTGCAGATAAAAAAGTTATTTTCTTTGGAGCAGCAGCAATGGCAGTTCGGGAAAAAGAATATATGGATGCAACATGGAAATGGCTCCAATCAGAGAACATCGGGGGCGATGTAGGTCCTGGCTCAATGCCTCCATCCAGAGCACAAATCAAATGTTATTCCTTTTGGAGCGGTCATAAGCCAACCAGCATCAATGCGAACATAGACGGTCACCACTTGATCATCGAATTTCTCGAGCGCGGAGGAGTTGAAAAAACAAAAGCAGAGCAATTTGTAAAAGAATTATTACAATGGAGAAAAACAAGTACTTGTGGTGCTCCACATTCAATAATTTCAGAACTTTTGAAAACTCATAAACTGGATCAAATTATCGAGATCAAAGGACATGTACATCTGGTATTGAAAACACCTAGGTTCCGTGAACCAATTTTTTTAATTACTTGAAAAGTAGGCAGTTTTTATAGTGAAATTCGATTGCGATCGTTAACAACACTAATGGAACTGCCTACATGTATAATAATATATCAGAACGAGTCTGGGATACAATTTATTCTTTTCTGCAAGGAGTAAAAGGATTGCACATTAAGAATAATGAGAAGACAAGATGCTTTGTGGAAGGAGTCTGGTATGTATTACGTACAGGCTGTCAATGGCGCCTGCTCCCGCCCTATTACGGACATTGGCGTAAAATTCACAAGCGATATAAAATGTGGTCAGATCGCGGCATTTGGACTGGCTTAATGTCTTCAGTTAGCGATGTTGATGATCAAGCCGTCATGATTGATGCCACCATAGTGCGCGCGCATGCGTGTGCATCTGGTTACGACAAGGAAGGGAATGATGCTCAGGCATTGGGGCGCAGTAAAGGAGGTTTTACCACTAAAATTCACGCTTTGGTGGATGGACTGGGGAATCCGATTAAGTTTATCCTGACCGGGGGACATCGAAACGATATTACTCAAGCAGCAGAGCTATTGAAGGAGCAGCGTGACACGATAGTTCTTGCAGATAAAGGATATGATTCACAGGCACTTGTTGACACACTGGAGAGTCAAGGCTGTATTGCAACCATTCCGTCAAAAAAGAATGCGAAGAACCCAAGAAAAATCGATAAAGAGCAGTACAAAGAGCGGTTTTTAGTTGAAGCTTTTTTCTCCAAAATCAAACACTTTCGGCGTGTTTTTTCTCGTTTTGATAAAACAACGACCGCTTTTTCCGGGTTCTTACATTTGGCCGGAGCGCTTATATGGATGCGCTAGAAAATTGGTTCACGGAACCTAGTGTAACGACTACGCCTATTGCTTCACCGATACCCAAGCAACCGCTACTCTTAGCCTGGCTTGGCACACAAAGAAGAACCGATGACGCAACTGTCTTTATTTCATCAGTTGTAGGAGATAAAGGATCTTTGAAAACTGATGCTATGGAAACTCCAGAACATAGTGTACAATTAGTTGACGGAATGAAGACATAAGAACTCACTTGCTGAGTTCTTATGTTTTGTTAGACATTGATACTTATGATCATCATAACTCAACTTGGATGCGGGCATGAAATTAGCTAAATTTCTTGAGTTAAATACTCAAGAAAGAGTTCAGCAAATTAAGATTTTGAGTATACAAAAACGATTTGGTTCTGATTTTTCTAATGAAATAATTAAAAACTTAGATCAAGCGTTAGTCTTTAGACTTGCAATGATAAACTCGGAAATCGATAAGGCATGTAAATCATCTGAATTAGAAGCTTATTGGCAGGACATATGGCGTCTTTGTGGCATTAATCCCAAAGAGGCTGCTGGCTTAAATCATGAACCCGTACACGAATATCAACCGATGATCACTATCCCCTCATGTTTTGATTTACTAAAAGGACTTTATCTTTATGAGATTTTCAGGGGAACTTTCAAGGATAAGGATATAGAGCATTCGGAAGAATTTTATAAGGATGCAGAAGAATATTTGCTCGCTTCAGGTTTATATGGATGTTTTTTTGCTTTAAACGCTTTATGCAAAGGTGGATTGGATTTATTAGAACATAAATTTGATGAGAAAATTGCTGAAAAGATAATGCTCTACGCCAAAATTGCCGCAAATTATCATTTATCTGCAGGTTACTTACTCTTATCAAATGTCTATCAAGAACTTCTTAAATATCAAAATCAAACTAACTTGGTTGGATTGGATTTACGTCTTCAATCATTTCAAGCAATGAGTGTTGCAAAAAGATTAGAACAATACTCTGTTCCTATGCTTAACAACGCGTTCCAAGGAAAAACATTAACAGAAGCAACTAACGGAAGAATAAGCAGTTTTTCACAAGGATTATTGAGGTTACAACAACATCTGCGATTATCCCCACAAGAGATAGAAATTGCTACAAATGATGCAATAACCGAAGTAGCTTCAATTAAAAAAGCACACGGCTTTGAAAATGAATCCCTTGTTGAAGTGGTTAGGACAGATCCTCCTTTCGGTATTACACTATAATTATGAGACCCAAAGATGCATAAACAGAATTCCTTATAAAAAAACAACTAACATTCCTCTGTTTTCCTTATCGTGCAAATGCTATTGTACAAGTCTATAATACTTTAGGACTGGTTTTAAGTTCAAAGCATCAGCCTTATCTTAAGGGACGAAGCAATGATAAGAAGTGTTCATGCCATACAGATTAAAAATTATCATTTTACTGTTCTGTTCTATTTCATTTCACTTTTACTCCCTTTTCCTGCATCCGCAATAAATAAAGTCATTAATTTAGACATCGCTTATAAAACAGTCTATTTCGCTAATAGGCCCGCTAAAGCGATTGCTGTAAACAATCAAATACCTGCACCTACCTTACATTTTAAAGAAGGCGATCAGGTAACGATTAATGTTTACAATCACCTTGATAAAGGAACGGCCCTGCATTGGCATGGTGTCTTGGTTCCTTGGCAAATGGATGGTGTGGAAGGTGTCTCTCAAACTGAGATTCCTCCGGGTGGTGTTTTTCACTATCGATTTACTTTAAAGCAATCCGGTACTTATTGGTACCATGCCCACGCCGGCTTACAAGAGCAACAGGGTTTGTACGGCGCTTTTTTGATTGATCCCAATAAACCGTCTTCTTATGCTTATACTAAAGATTATGTGATTGTTTTATCAGATTGGATTAATACCAAACCCGAGCACGTTTTAGCTAATCTTAAAAAAGATGGGGATTATTATTCTCCTCGTTTCCCACTACAACCATCGCTGGTAAAATTTATTCATGATTATCAAATGGCATCTAAAAAAGAACGACGAAGCCTTCTTGATGATTATAAAAGCATGCAACAAATGCGTATGAGTCTCTATGATATAAGTGATGTCGCTTTCGATGCGTTTTTAATGAATGGTCATCCTAACGCAGATCCATGGACCGCACCCGTTAAAGTAGGTGATGTCGTTCGCTTGCGCTTTATTGATGCAGGTAGCAGTACGATTTTCCGAGTCAAAATACCTGGTTCGATAATGAGAGTCGTGCAAGCTGATGGAAACGATGTAAAGCCCTATTCCCTTAAGGAATTAACAATTTCACCTGCTGAGACCTATGATGTTTTAGTTAAAATAGAAAAAAATGAACCCTACATTATTTATGCAGGTTCAAAAGATACTGTAGGAACTGTCTATGGTGCTTTAAAAACAGGAGCAAATCAAAGCGTTGACTACAGTCAAGTAAAACCATTCCCAGAACCCATTCCGGTCACAAGAGAAATGATGAATATTATGATGGGTGGCATGCATCACGGCACTCTACCTATGACGCAACAAGGGCAAAATAAAGCAAAATCTTCAATGAAACCAATGCAGTCCATGAAAATGGACCATAGAATGCATAAGAATCACTCTATGAATATGAAAATGGACCATAGTATGAATATGAGTCATTCCATGAGCATGAAAATGCCCACTGAGCCCACTCGATTTAAAGATACCATAGCCCCTTCTGATTCATCCTATATGACTTCACTGGAAACAAATTATCGTGATTTAACTGCCGCAATCCCAACCAATAATCCCAATAAACCTGTAGAAGGAGTAATTAATTTGGAATTATTTGGCTACATGGGCCAATTTATTTGGTTTATTAATGGAGTTCCTGGTTATAAGGCGAAGCCCATACACTTAAAACCTGGCAAACGGTATCGTTTTGTATTTACAAATACATCCATGATGCATCACCCAATGCACATTCATGGCCATTGGTTTATTCTACGCACGGGAAAGGATGCCTTTGATCCTTTGAAACATACACTTGATGTTCCCCCTGGAGGTACCATAACTGCTGATGTAGACACTGATGCAAGCGGCCAATGGTTCTTCCATTGCCATATGCTTTATCACATGATGACTGGAATGAATCGAGTCTTTCAATATACAACCATAGTTGAAATCGCTGAACACAAAGCCAAACCAGAAGACATTGAGAAAAATACTGATTATTATAACCGCCCCATTATACGGGTCGATGAAGCAATGAGGCCGATTAATTTGCATTTACTAAAGCATCCCATGGCCCATGGAGGAGGTTTTTGGTTTGCAACTTTAGTCGATGTAAGTGCCGATCCTTTGCATAATGCGCAACAGCTTACTTACAAGGGTATGTATGGTCCTGACTACAATAAATTAGAATTATTCATCAATGACGCTGAAATTTATAAGGACACAGTCGAAAACGCTGATGTTGATATATTTTACTGGCATCTAATCAGTCAATTTTGGGCAGTAAAAGGGGGTGTGAACTATTTTAATCAACCTGCCACGCGACCTTATTGGCAAGCAGGCCTTGGTCTTGAAGGGTTAATGCCATTTTTTATTGATACAGATATAAGAACTTATTTTTATGGTGGCAGCGCTAAATTTGATATTGAGTTATCGCGGGATACCCAAATTACCAATAATTTCTTGATCAGAGCAGGTATTCGCAGCATTTTAGCAACCAAAACGGTAGTTAACGCCCAAATTGGCAGTGGCTTGAATCAAATGCGTTATACTGTAAGGCCCTATTACCGTCTTATCCCCGGTATCAATTTATATGTTGAATATGAAAATGAGCATGATTACGGTGCATTTAAAACCCTTGAAGATACAAGTACTTCTCCAGATATCTCCAATACAGTTTCATTAGGAGCCTCTTTCCTCTTTTAATTCTCAGTCTCTTAGCTCAAGTAAAGAATCTTGGGAGAGAGACATATTTAGCTGAAAATAGCTTTTCGGTGAATTGTGTAGAAGATTGAGAGCAGCTAAACTACGTTTAAAAAATTGGAACTATGGATGTCTACATTGAGGAATACACAAGGAATACTCATTGAAACTACAAATAAATTATTTGATGTGTTCAGTAAGTTTATCCTGTTGCTTATTATCGTATGTATTTTTGTTCCCTTCTCCCCCAAAATGCCAGCTCCGGGAATTGACCCTTCATGGGCACTGGGTTTAAATCAAGCAGTTGCTCAAGGGTTAGCTTTCGGCAAAGAGATAATATTTACTCTAGGCCCTTATTCATCTCTTTATACAAAAACCTATCACCCAGCAACTGATTTTTTGATGATTACTGGATGTCTTTACTTAGCTCTATCCTACTGGGTATATCTCCTTTTTTTAATGAAACCAAGTCGATGGTACTGGACTCTAATTTATTGTGTGCCTTTTTTAGGTATGATGTATGCTCGAGATTCTCTATTTTTTTCTTACCCCTTACTTGCAGGATTAGTCAGCTTTAAGATCCTCTTTTTTTTAAAGAATAAAATTGAAAATCATTATCTTTTTGTATTTACTTTTTTTCTATTTGCCCCATTTGGCTTAATGACATTAATCAAAGGCTCAATGCTCATTATTTGCCTTCTTACGCTTATTATTTGCTTTATCTTTTTTCTTGCGCACAATAAAAAAGAACTGGCTTTGAGTTGCCTGGTCGCCCCTGCAGTTTCAACCGTTATATTTTGGCTTGTAGCAGGACAACCTTTATCCTCTTTACCTAAGTATCTCACCAGTTCCTTCTTTATTGCATCAGGATTTACTGAAGCAATGTCTTCCGATGGAAATATAAATGAGGTCATTTTCTATTTGCTTACTTGTTTATTAATTTTCTTAGCCATTTCATGGCGGAAACAAATGCCACGAGGAACAAAAATATTCTTACTGAGCATGTATTTTGTTTTTTTATTTGTTTCTTTTAAAACAGGTTTTACGCGTCATTCTGGCCATGCATTTATACCTGGAACCTCTATCTTGCTTGCAGGCCTTTTTTTACTCTTTATTTTTAATTCATGGCCCAGTTATTTACTTATTTTTGTATCATTAAGCAGCTGGTATTATATTAATAGTCAGTATACCCACATATCAATTCACGATAATTTCATTTCTACTTACTCCACTGCCTGGCATGGTTTAAAAAGCAGAATACAAGACCCTTACTGGCTAGAAAAGAACTTTACTTTCACGATGAATTTCTTGCGGGAGCAAGCCGGCTTCCCCATTTTACAGGGAACTACTGACATTTACTCATACAATCAAACCTACCTAATATCCTCACAAAATATTTGGTCGCCGCGTCCAATCTTTCAGAGTTACTCGGTGTTCAGTCGAGGCTTAGCTGAAGACAATAAAAAACATCTTCAAGGAGAACATAAACCCGATAATATCATTTTTAAGATTGAACCCATTGACCAACGAATTCCCTCACTGGAGGATGGTGCAAGCTGGCCCTTATTACTAACTGCTTATCAGCCCACTCATTCAACTAATCATTTTTTGTTTCTCCGTAAAAAGGATCATCCTCATCACACAAACCTCACTTTATTAAAAAGAGAGTCCCATGTCCTTGGGGAACAAGTTGATATACCCGACAAACAGCTGCTGTTTGCTGAAATTGAATTAAAACCAACGGTATTGGGGGTTGTGGCAGCTATTCTCTTTAAACCACAACAATTGCAAATCACTCTGAAGTTAGGCAATGGCACCTCAAACCACTACCGTCTTGTTTCCAACATGGCTAAATCAACTTTTCTGCTCTCACCCCTTATTGAAAATACTGTTGAATTCTCATTACTTTATAAGGAAAATAATAAATTAGAGACAAAAAGAGTAAGATCCATGGTTATTACCACATGTCAGAGAAACAATTGGCATTGGAATAATACTTATGCCATCAATTTTAAGCATATTCCTGCCCATTAAGGAAATATATTCAAGAGAAAAGCCCTCTCATGAGAGGGCTAGGATTTACTCGTCTCCATACTGAATCAAAGTAGCCAAGGCTCATTTATTTGTGTAAAGAATACCCTTCATCAAGCCAGCCTTGTAAACCGGTTTCCAATGAGGAAACATTCGTGTAGCCCATTTTTTGTAAGTTGTCTGCAACCAGTGCACTTCGAAAACCGCCACTACAATACACAATCACTTGAGTATTCAAATCAGGAATTTTCTTTTCAATATCTCGTTCAATAACGCCTTTACTTAAGTGCATTGCAGTTGAAATATAACCTGTTTCCCATTCATTCATCTCGCGCACATCAACAAGCTGCATGGACTCATGGCGATCAATTTTTTCTTTTAATTTTTTGGGGGCTATTTCTTTAATATGTTTTTTTGCTTCTGTTACCAATGCTAAAAATCCCTGTGAATGTTGTTTCATTTGCTTCTCCTGGCGCTTTAGTTATATCACATTATCAATTTCCAGAAACTGGTCATTATGATAAACAACTTAATTATTAGGATGGGTTACTTGCGGATTCGTTTAAACCAACTTTTTAACTCAGGCCAAAAAGCAATTACACTTATAATAAGGGTAAACAAAATAACCGCAACTACCATTTGAACAACAGGAAACTTCAGTTCCTCACGTCCCACAAACCAACTTGCAATAGCTCCTGATATCACAAAAAACAATCTTAAAAGCCCCTGAAGCATACATCATTCTCCAAATAATTCATGTGCTTAAAATTACACTCCATGTAAGTTTAAAATATTATTCATTTGTCTTAATAAGCCTCAAAAACTCTGTTTTAAGAATGTTTGAAAAATTGATTCATTTTTATTATTTTTTTCTTCGTACGTATAATAAAGCCATAACACATGATGCTTTACGCGATAATTCATCACTGCCTCGGCTGGTCAGAATAATAGGAACATGGGCTCCTAATACCATACCAGCAGCTTCAATATGGGATAAATAAGTCATTTGTTTGTAAAGCATATTACCTGACTCAACATCAGGGACTACTAAAATGTCCGCATTACCAGCAACTGGTGAAAAAATACCTTTTTCACGTGCTGAATCCATAGAAATAGCATTATCAAATGCTAATGGACCATCTAAGATACCCCCAGTTATCTGACCACGCTCCGCCATTTTACATAGAGCAGTAGCATCAAGTGTAGATGGAATTTTTTCATTTACAGTTTCCACTGCTGAAAGAATTGCAACATTAGGAGTACCTAATTCGAGTGCATGGAAAAGATCAATTGCATTTTGCACTATGTCACGCTTCTCACTGAGATTGGGGAATAGATTGATTGCCGCATCGGTTAAAAAAATAGGCTTTGGATAATTCGGTACTTCGAGAGAGAATACATGGCTCATACGGCGCCCAGTGCGCAAACCATTTTCCTTGGCGACAATTGGCTTCATCAATTCTTCGGTATGAAGTTTGCCTTTCATTATCGCCTCAACTTTTTGTGTTATAGCCAATTTTACTGCTTTTTCTGCTGCTTCAGTGCTGTGTTCTGTTGCAATGAGTTCATATGACGAAATATCAATATTGGCTTCTTTTGCAGCATCAAGAATCTTTTGCTTCGGACCAATAAGAACAGGAATAATTAAACCCTCTTCGGCAGAAGCAATTGCACCTTTAAGTGACAATACATCTACAGGATGTACTACAGCTGTTTTAAGGGGTTTTAGTGAGTTTTTTGCATTAATTAAGCGATGATACCAATGCTCCCGTCTTGGTTTCAGCTCTACTGTGGATAGCTCGATACGTTTTCTCTTTATTTTAATTGTTGGTGCAATAACTGTTGCAAGGCCACGAATCACTATTTTTCCCAATTGATTGACACACTTACAATCAAGCTCAACAATATTGTTTTTTGGTATTTTCTTCACCACTTCCAGTGTTACGGTAATTGTATCGCCAGGACTCACTGGATGTTCAAATTTTAAAGTTTGATCTAAATAAATGGTTCCAGGCCCAGGTAGTTCAGTTCCTAAAACAGTAGATAAAAGTGATGCCCCCCACATTCCATGAGCAATAATTTTATGAAACATGTGACTTTTAGCATATTCTGCATCAACATGTTCCGGGTTCACATCCCCTGACACGATAGCAAAAAGCTCAATATCTTCTAGGGTTAATGTGCGTATGAGTTGCGCTGATTTGCCGATTTTAAGCTCGTCAAAGACATGATTTTCAATATAGCTCATCTGTTTGCCTGCACTATGTAAAAGTTGATGCAACAATTTAAAAAAATTATTGCATTTAAATGAAAGGAGCGTGCCTCATATTTGGCTTGAGGCACAATTTACAGATTTATTTTATATGTTCGATTTTTATGTCTCGAGATTTTCCCTTAGCTTCTGCTTTTTTAGGCAGATCAATCCAAAGCATTCCTTTTTTGAAAGTAGCCTTAGTCTTATCAATATCTACTGTAGAAGGTAATGAGACCGAGCGTTCATATTTACCATAACCAATTTCTCGAGAAATATATTTTTTATTTTCATTTTTTTTAGAAGTAGATTTTTCACCTGTAATCGTAAGTACATTCCCGCTAAAAGACACTTTTATGTCTTTTTCATCCATACCGGGCATTTCCATTTGAATGGTAAAATGATCCTTATCCTCAACAACATCCATTGACGGCATAAGATTCAGACTCTCAAATTGTGATAAATTCTTATTTGACGCAAACACATCATAAAAATCATGAAATGCTTTATCAATTTCCTGTTGAAGATTTAAAAAAGGATTATGGGGATTTTCGATTAAAAAAGGGCTTCCTTTTTTCCATTTTAGTAGCGTATTCATGGTATGCTCCGTCGAATGTAATTTTTATCCATTAATAAAATTTGAAAATACACCAACGTATAGTTTGATATACAAAAGTAAATTGTCAAGTCAAATCATTTCCAATATTTAGTCTACATTATAATCAATATAATTTTATTTTATTGTTCAAAATGATTTAAGGAAGAGATGATTATGATGCATGCTATGGTTATGGAAAAATCAGGACAAAATTTAATCTATAAGGAAGTAAAAAAACCTGAACCCAAAGAAAATGAAGTGCTCATTAAAGTGCGAACCTGCGGTATTTGTCGAACGGATCTTCACGTTGTCGATGGAGAACTAAATAATCCCAAACTACCTCTTATTCCCGGTCATCAAATCGTAGGCATCATTGAAAAAGTTGGTGCTTCAGTCAGTCAGTTTGCAATTGGACAGCGAATCGGAGTTCCCTGGTTAGGTGGAAGTTGTCAAAAATGTGCATTTTGTTTATCAGGACGTGAAAACTTATGTGATGAGGCTCGTTTTACGGGTTATCAAATTGATGGCGGATTTGCAGAATATTGTGTGGCAAACCACCAATTTTGTTTTCCTATACCCGATGGTTATTCCGACGATCAAGCCGCCCCTCTTTTCTGTGCTGGATTAATTGGGTATCGCGCTTTAATGAAAACAAACAAGGCCAAACATTTGGGATTATATGGTTTTGGCGCAGCAGCTCATATTCTTATTCAGGTAGCACAAAAACAAGATCGAAAGATATATGCCTTTACCAGTCCAGGAGACAGACAAGCCCAGGAATTTGCTTACAAATTAGGTGCAACTTGGGCAGGTGACTCAGATAAGCCCTCGCCAAATTTACTGGATGCCGCAATCATTTTTGCTCCTGTAGGGGCTCTTGTTCCTCTTGCTCTTCGTAACACAATCAAAGGTGGAGTCGTAGTCTGCGCTGGAATCCATATGAGCGACATCCCTAGTTTTCCTTATAGTATTCTTTGGGGGGAGCGAACTCTATGTTCTGTCGCGAACCTTACCAGAAAGGATGGCGAAGAGTTTTTGTCATTAGCTCCGAAAATCCCCGTTAAAACGGAAGTTCATACGTATCCATTAGCTGAAGTGAATCAAGCACTTGCAGATCTACGTCACGGACGGTTTACTGGAGCAGCAGTTATTACGCTCTAAAACGAGTTCTGGCTAAGGAATGAATAGAATCGATGTAGGTTGAAGCAGAGTGTAGCGCCCTTCAATCAAAATATCATTCGACTTAAAAAACAGACATATTTCTTGATTTGATTGATAAGATTTGGGACTATCCAAATGCAGTGCTCTCTATTTTTTATTAAAGGGAATTATTATGTTTCAACAAGCAATAGTGCGAAAACCATCACCTAATTTGATTCATGGGCTAACCTCTACAACGGAGTTAGGTCAACCTGACTATTCAAAAGCTCTGAACCAACATCAACATTACATTAATACATTGATCCAGTGTGGTCTAGAAGTAACTGTTTTACCTGCAGCAGATACGTTCCCTGATTCATGTTTTGTTGAAGATGCTGCACTTCTTACAGATCGATTCGCACTGCTTACGCGCCCTGGAGCCCTATCAAGACAAGGAGAGGTTAATCTAATTGAACCATGTATCCAAACCTTTTATAAAGAACGAATCCATATCATAGAAGCTCCTGGAACATTGGAAGCAGGAGATGTCTTGCAAGTTGAAGATCATTTTTATATAGGTATTTCACAACGTACCAACAGAGAGGGGGCAAGTCAACTGTCTGCCTTGTTGACTCAGTATGGCTATAAAAGTACATTCGTAGAACTTAAAAAATTTCTGCATTTAAAAACAGGAATTTCCTATCTGGGTAATGGATGCTTGCTGGTCCATGGTGAATTAGTGAATCATTCTGCTTTTACCTCATATGAACAATTAATTGTTGAGGAAAGTGAAGCTTATGCAGCCAATTGCATTAGAGTTAATAACAGCGTCATTATGCCTCAAGGTTTCCCTCGATCCATAGAAATGGTTCGGAGTTCAGGTTTTCAAATTAGCCTCGTAGATGTGAGTGAGTTTCGTAAAATTGATGGTGGTTTAAGCTGTTTATCATTGAGATTCTAATGAATAAAAAGCTGACCATTTTTAGTTTGACCCTAATGACTGTCGGCTCAGTAGACAGCATTCGTAATTTGCCTGCTGCAGCATTAGTTGGCACAGAAATTTTTTGGTATTTTGGTCTGGCATTTTTTTTCTTTTTATTACCCAGTGCCATTGTTTCAGGATGGTTTTCCTCTAAGTCTCATGAAGGAATTTATGGGTGGGTAAAAAATAGTCTGGGCAGAAAACCGGGCTTTATCGCCATTTGGTTTCAATGGATGCAAAACATTCTTATTTACCCTACATTTTTCAGCTTTATAGCAGGGACATTTTTGTTTTGCATTGACCCCAGTCTTATTGGAAATAAAACGCTTCTTTTTATTATGATCAATCTTCTTATTTGGTGCTTAACTTGGATTAACATAAAAGGACTTCATTTATCCAATCGATTAACAGTTTTTTGCTCCATAGTTGGACTTTTACTTCCATTCCTTTTAATTTTGGGTATAGGACTTATTTGGATCATTTACCATCCTCAATCCCTAAAACTTATCACACCTTCTCATCAAGATTCATGGGCTTCTTTAACCGCAATCATTCTTTCTTTTTGCGGTATTGAAATTGCTTGTGTTCATGCTCAAGATTGCAAACCCGGTGCTTTGCCTAAAGCCATTGCAATCTCGGTGATTATTATTTTTGTTACAATGCTTTTTGGCTCATTAACTTTAGCGTTATTGCTTTCCCCGCAGCAACTGAATTTTATTAGCGGCATACCTGAGTTATTTCAAGTTTTTTTTACCCAAATCCAATTTGCAAAACTGAGTTTGGTTGTCAATTTCTTAATCGTTCTCGGGTGTATTGGTTGCGCGAATAACTGGCTTATTGCGCCCCTTAAAGGTCTTTTATTTGCGAGCAATGAACTCGATAACTCAACAAATCAATCTTCTACTAAATTCCTGGTTATGCAAGCATGTGGTGTATCCCTTATTAGTACTTTTTTTTTGCTATTTCCCAGTATTAATACCTCCTATTGGTTCATGATTACTCTGGCCACACAAATGTATTTATTTATGTATGGACTCCTGTTTGCAGGGGCAATACGTTTAGCATGGAAAGAAAAAAAGCAGTTTTATAAGTTCATTATTTTATTTTCTATTATGGGTTTTATTGGGATCATCATTTCGCTTACAGTAAGTTTTACCCCCCCTGCTTCATTAAAATATGGATCACTACTTCAGTATGATTCATTAATTATTGGGTGTTTGGTGTTTATTACTCTCTTATCTATTTTATGGAAGAAACTTCTTTTTCAAAGGGATATAGAAAAATCGCTGGAAAATGCAACCAGCTTTCGCTAATTATGTATCAATAAATTAACATCTTGATTTCTCTGGTTATTACTAAAGCAAGTGCTTTACTTTAAGTTCAAAAAAGTTTATAATTTGAACAGGCTTATATACTGGAGTTCCTCGTGGCAACTACATCCTCACCCACTCAATCTTCCCCAATGGCGTTGACTTCAAGCCAGCTTGAACAATGGTTTGCAAACATAGAAAAAGGCAATAGGTCCACTACAGAAACAACTTCTTCTTTAGCAGCTCAATTTCTTGCTCGTTTTGGACTAAAAGATGCCGCCCAGGTACTTGAATTTCTTAAAACAGCTGGCGGTAACGAAACCATAAATATGATCGCTCAAGAAATCATGAAAGAAGAGGCACAAATTCAATTTATCAGGGAAAAAAATGCAGAAGAACTGCTCCGTCAGCAAAGTTTACTTTTCCTTCTTATGTCATTAATTGCTAAGAGTAAAGCACAAACAGAACATGTGAGCGAACAAACACAACAACAAATCGATCAAAAGCTTAAGGAAGCAAGAGCCGAAGGGAAAAAAGGCAACAACTCCATTGCTACGAATATGGTTGACGCCAACATACGTGCCAATAAGATTCAAGAGCTTGATAAAGAGCTAAGAAAATTAGAAGAAGACTTACTTGAAGTAGAAGCAGAGTTAGAAGCCCTTGAAGAAGAAGTGTTGTTAATGGAAGAAAATCATGCTTATCTCACGGACGATCTGGATCAGCTTAACGCCTATCTGCTAGTACCTCTATTCAATAATCAGCCAATGACTCACTATGTTGCCCATGCAAATCAACAAATAGCAAGCTTGACAACACAACTTGCCGCTCTTAGAGTACAGCAAACAGCACTAATTCCTCCCACTTCACGTGATACCACAGAAGTACAGCTGACTAAAGAACGTATTGATAGAAGAATTCGCATGTTGGAAGATCGGCTTTCCTTTCATCAAACTCAACTCCAGCAGCCTCCTCAGACTTCTGAACAATTATTCCAACAATTACTTGAGCGGGTCAGGGTTCGATTAAATGAACCGGAACAGATACATGAATCACCCACATACCATGCACGTGAAATAGAAGCTTTAAGATTACAAGAACGCGGCTTTTCCCAAGCGCTGCAAGTTTTGAGAAATGAAAAAATTCTTCTTAACCCAGAGGGGAGGCAGGTTTACGATTTCAGTGAGGCGGAACACATTATAGATCCGCGTCATATGTCTCGTTTTCGACGGTATGGAGATTCATATGCCTATTTTTCGGAAGATATAACTCCTGAACGCCAATTAAGTGAAGATGACTGGTTGCAAGCAAAGCTAAACTATGAGCAGTCGCGATCTAATATTTGTACCGTTAACTTTTTCTACAACGATCAAATGAAACGTGATGTAGAATCAATTAGAGAACGAACACACTCTTGCCAAAGTCGTGCACAAGCGTTGCTGAATCGCATAGATCAAGTTCAAACAACTAAATTGCAACTTCTGCCAGAAAAAACACCCTTTAGCATGACGCCAAAACCACAACCCAAAAGCAGTTATTCACTCATGTTAGAGCGTTTAGTACCATCTCAGGCTCCGGCTCCACGTCCACAAGATATTCTCAACGCGCGTCATGAACTTGAGGCAGTAGTTCCACCGGAGAGAAAAGGTGCATTAGAAGAACTAATCAATGAAGTCAGACCTGGTGAAATTATGGCTCCAGAGAGAAGATATAGTTGGTTCAACAAATTCAGAATGCTAATGCCTGATATTCCAGTGCCAGAAGAAGATTCAAAGTTAAAATATAAAAAGTAATCCCAGTTGAGTCCACCATGTTCAGATTAATCCGAGGCATTGATGTCTCGGATACCATTCATTTATTCTTATGTTGTAATCTCAATCAACCAATACATTCTTACTTTGTCAGTGGTTACTCCCTTCTTTTTTGATAATTTATTTGACACGAATTAATACTAATTGGTATCATCAGGATAATTAACAATTTATCTCTCACTCTGCAATATATATGAACAATAACTCGAGACATCCAATTTTTTTAAGCAGCTCTGCTGGGTTGGTGCGTGCTATTGTTTCTATCGTTTCAGTTGTAGTGGTGGTCGTGGTGTTCCTCTCCTCGCCCTAGAGTCGCGTCTTTGATTGTTCAGCTTCTCTAGGGAGAAGGCCGAATAATCAAGTGATACGATTTAACAATATTGAGGAGATTCACCATGGGAAATGCACTTGATGCAGACGCATCGCAGCAACAAAAAACAATAACCTACCGCGCTCTTTTTATCATTAGTTTATGCGCTGCATTTTTATTTTATAAGTACATCCTCCAAAATTTTCCAAGTGTAATGCCTCAACAATTGATGGATACATTTAATCTACAGGGATTAGGTCTTGGTGTTTTATCCGGAGCTTATTTCTGGACTTATCTCATCGTACCTTTATTTGTAGGAATCGTTCTCGATCGCTACGGCACACGATGGGTTACCACAGGAGCAATTTTTTGTTGTGCCTTTGGAATTTATATTTTTTCTCAGGCTCAGGAATTAAACACCGCTATTTGGGGGCGTACCTTGACCGGGGTTGGCGTTTCTTTTGCTTCCATCGCCTATTTCAAATTAGCGGCAGTATGGTTTCCCAAAAAACATTATGCATTACTAACCTCATTACTTGTTACGGCCGCAATGGTCGGAGCAATTTTTGGACAAATGCCGCTCGCATGGTTGATTAGTCAGGTAGGATGGAGGACCAGTTTAGTTTATATGGCCTGGATGGGTATCATACTGGCCTTCTTGTTCTTTTTTATTGTTAAAGACAAACCTTCTTTCTCCATTGAGTCTTTAGAATCCAATACTCGGCATGCTTCTAAAAACCCACATTTATGGCAAGATATTTTATTAATTGTAAAAAATAAACAAAACTGGTTGTTAACAGGATATAGTGGTTTGGCATTTTCTCCCATAGTTATTTTTTGTGGTTTATGGGGGAATCCCTTTTTACAAAAAGCGTATCATTTAGATAAATTAGTTGCCCCATCTCTTATTTCTTTAGTATTTGTGGGACTGGCAATTGCATGCCCCGTATTTGCTTTATTTATTAATCGCATACAAAATCGCTGTGCGTTTATATTTTACAGCACAATAATTTCTGCTTTATCTATTAGTTTGGTCATTTATGCCCACCCCATGCCCATTTGGCTATTGAGCGTATTACTTTTTCTATTTGGTTTTAGTTTGGGAGCATTTCCAATAGTTTTTGTAATCGGGAAAGAATCCAATCCATTATATCTGGCTGGTACAGTAACCTCTTTAATCAATGCAAGTGACGCCTTCCTGGATGCAATTACTGAACCTGCAATAGGGAAACTTCTCGATACATTTAGTAATGTAGATGTCTCTCACGATTTTTCTCTATTTAGTTATCATATTGGCTTGGCTGTTTTACCTTTATACCAAATCATCGGTGCATTTTTGATGAGGTGGGTTAAAGATGAACATCGTGCAGTTCATTAAAAAAGGGTTCATTAAGCCTTAATTGAGGCTTAATGAACCCTCAATGATTTCTACGCTTTCAGCATGAACATATACCCAGGCAAATACACCTGAAGCTAACTTTACTTTGACTCGTTTATAATCTTCAACCTCGTAAGAATCTGCTTTCTTTAACTCTTCGATACTCACATCAAATACCATCCCTTCTATGCTGTCTGTAAATTTTCCAGTATATGTAATAATGGGGTGTTCCTCTTCACCGCTTGTAGCAATCACATCCACATCTTTAATTTTTATTTTAGACATGCCGAATCCGGGAAGAACATCTGCTGTTCCATGTAATTTTCGTCCAAAATTACTCAGCTGCACTGCATCATAACGTAACGTGCCATAGGAAAATAATTTTTCAGTATTCATTACTTCTACTCATCAAAATAATTAGCGATTATCCAGATTTTTTTAGCAATGACAAGACGGAGAAGAACATACGGAGTAAGCACATCTATTTTTGTCTACTTGCCCTGCTTCATGCACGCATCCAGCGGATCGCGGATAAATACTTAACCACCACAAATGTTAATTCTGAGTTATCCCCTTAAAATCTGAATAATATAGGGTATTGGATTTGCATTATCATTCGTTAAAACTATTTATTTTAGTTATAAGATTGATGGAGGTATTCTCTTCTACGTTAGATTTAAAAAAAGTAGCCCCTGTATCTTGCAAACGATTCAGAAGACGACTTAAATCGTCCTGCAAAATACATGGTGTTTCCTTGATTAAGGGCAACCATCGTTTGTCGTCCAGCGAAAAAACTCTGTTTGGCCCCAAACCATCACGAACCATTTGGTAAATTAAATTTTCAAGAAAACGTGCACCTAAAGTATCACAAGTTTTGCTCTTGATTAATTCATTAATTTTTACAGAGCAATTGAAAAGCGCAGAAGATACTCTTTCCCTCTTTTCTGTATTGGCAATTTTGGCTGTTATTAAACTTTGAGCATCAGTAATATTAAAGAAGCTATATTCTACCCCTAATTCATTTTTAAACCCTTCTTTATCATCATAATATGAAGCGATTGTTTCGCCACGAACAAAAAAACCAGTGTTTTGACATAATTCAGCTACCGCAGGTTCAGCCGTAAATAGCTCTACTTTTTTTACACGATTTTCTTGCAGAATATCTGTGAGAATTTTTTGCAAAGCTTGAGTAGCTTCTGCCTGATGTTCCGGCATATGGAGCTGGATTGACATGAAGCCAATGTGTCGAATTACAGAGTTATCCGGTTCAACATCAAGAGTTAGTAAGGGTTTTTCTTGAAAATAGGCAGTATATTGACTGTTCACCCGTTTAACTGTAATAGCGTTGTTATTTGCCGACTGCAATGGTGGATTAACTTCCTCATATTTTAAGCTTGGTAATTTAGAAGCGGCTTTAACTAATTCATCATCCAAAAAACGACAAATATAGCGCTCAATGAGATAAAAATTCCCCTCGTTATTGCGCCGCTGCAACCAATCAGGAAAAACAGCTTCCTCAGAAAAATCTTTGTCTGCTATATGAAAAGCTGCTAAATTTCCACCACTTTGAGTCAACTGTATTCTTTTAATACCTGCTAAACGCACGATTTTTTCAAATTCCTGATAAAAGAATTTTGCATATCCTTTGCCCTGATAATCCTTGTCAATGCCCATTGAGCAATATTCTGCGATATGTTGATGCTGATTTTTACCAAACTTAATTCGTCTTACTCCAACAATTTTCTCTACATCATCGATTTTATCAATAAGCACATAGATATCGCTCGTTTTTGCCATATGCGCATAATGCGACCTAAACTCTTCTTGGGTCTGCTTGGTGAAGGACATCCATTGGATAACGTGATCTTGCATCCATATTTTCCATATCGCCTCATAATCATCGGGTTCAGCTTTACGAATATAGGGGTGCGGCATATTTTTTCTCATTAACCATACATAAATATTCATTTATTATATCAAGCGGCATTGAATTGATCAATTTTTAGTCATTTTGCACCTTGTATTTTGGTTTCTTAAAGGGAGCTGCCATGAATGAATAGAAAGGTGTTAGAATGAATAATAAGACAATACCATAAAAAATAACCTCTTGACCTGAGCCTATAATAGCAAATAAAACATAAACACAAGCTAAAATAAAAATAACCATCGCTTTGATAAAGTCACTCTTTGTATCCGTTTTTTTAAATTGGCGAAAGGACACCATAGCAGCAACGGTAGTGTAAAGATAGGGGACTAAAATACATAGATTAGACAAGGTGACAAGCAAGGTAAACTGAGAAGTCAGCAGTTTGGAGTAGTTCATTCCCAATAAAATCGTCATAATTAACGATGAAATAATAATTGACCAATAAGGCGTCTGATATCGCGATAATTTTGCAAGAAAACTTGGTAATAACCCATCTCTTGCTGTCGCCATAGCGGCCTGACTTGTAATGAATAAAAAACCAATAATTGTACATAAACAGGAAATAATAGCTGCTAAAGCAAAGATTTGATTTGTTAACTCACCAAAAATCACCCTACCTGCTGCAGCAAAAGGGGCTGGGTTATTCACTAAAAATTTCGACGAAAACATCCCCATAATTGCTATTGTACTTAATATGTAAATAAGTGCAGTAATAAAAGTTCCTAGCACGGTAGCCCGATAAATAGTTCTTTCTGGGTTTTTAACATTTTCTGCAGGAATTGTAGCTGACTCCAATCCTGCAAAAGCAAAAAAAGTTAACATAGCAACATTAGCTAATGTAGTAATATTAGACTGTCCTGAAACATTAAAATCAGAAAGATTAGCGACTTGCACATGAAATAAACCTGCAATTGAAACAAGCACAATAGGAACTAATTTAATAATTGTGGTGGCAACCTGAACAATCTTGACTTCCTTTATACCAATAATATTAAGTAAAGCTATGCACCAAATAATTGCGCTCCCAACTAGAAATGCTAAAAAATGATTAGCCTGAATTGCCGGCCAAAAGATAGTAAGATAGGCCAATAGAGCAACAACAGTGGCTGCGTCACCAATGATATTACCCAGTAAATAAGCAATGCTGACTTGATATCCAGCAAAATCACCTAACTGATGTCGACAATAAGCATAGAGACCTCCGACTAAAGGCATCCGCTGACTTAATTTACCAAAAATGATTGCTAATAAAATAGAACCCAAAGCGGTAATTACCCAACCTAACAGGCTTATACTGCCAAAAGATGCAAGAGAAGATGGCAAAAGAAAAATTCCAGATCCAACCATATTGCCAATAACAAGTGAAGTACTAGCGGGTAACCCCAATATACGTCGTTGTTCCATCTTATCCTCATTTATGATTTATTTTAAATAAAGTTAGTTGCGCAACTAGTTTGCTTTTACTCAAGACTTAGAATTCGCAATTTTGTCATAGATCCATGTCAAACGACCGCATATAATCCCATTAAATGCTCAAAATTTAATTAATGATTTTTATTTTGATGCATCCTTGAGCTTGCTACTACTTTATTACGGCCCATTTTTTTTGCTTGATAAAGTGCTTCATCAGCTTTTGATATTAAGTCATCTATTTTTTTACCATCATAGGGATAAAAGGCAATTCCAATTGATATGGTAACCGAAATAGGTTTTTCCTGATTGATTTCAACTGAAAACTTTTCAATAGATTCACGAATTGCTTCTGCTTTTGATTTGGCCGCATCCATGTTAGCAATTCGTAAAAAAATCATAAATTCTTCACCACCCCAGCGGGATATTAAATCATCTTGTCGACATATTTGACGTATTTTTGCGGCAAACTCAAGAAGAACCTGGTCGCCTACCAAGTGGCCATAGGTATCATTTACTTTTTTAAAATAATCAATATCAATTAATAAAAGAGCAAATGTGAATGGATGATTTTTAGTTTTTAAAATTTCTTTTTGCAAGTACTCTTCAAAAAAGCGTCGGTTATAGACACCAGTTAGACTATCTTGAGTGGATTGGGTTTTTAGAACATCACGCAGCTTAATATTGTATATACTTAATGCAGACTGTTCGGAGATAATTTGTGCCAACGCAATCAATCGTTGGTTATCTGTATTTAAGCCAAATTCAACATAAAATAATCCTAGCATTTCATTTTGCGCAAATAAAGGCAAACAGACATAGCTTATAGGTTTTTTTTCACCTTTTTTAATATGGTTACACAAAACACCTTCCGTTGTATCAGAAATATAATAAGATTGATGTCGTAGTAAAGAGAGGCAATCCTTAGGTGTAAAAAGGAATAAATTAGAAACCGGTTCCCCCCAGCTCAGTACCCTGCTAATCAGGTTTAAATTGTCTGAAGAAATAAGATAAACAATCCCCGAAGTTCCTGATAAAATTCGCTTACTGTAATTTTTAATTATTTCAATCGCATCGTCCATAGAAAGACTTGATTGCAATAAACTCATTAGCTCTTTCAATAACTCCAGCTCTTTATTTTGAATTTCAAGACTTTTAACTACATTTTCCAGTTCTACTTTAGACTCTTCAAGTTTTCTTTCATTATGAATACGTTGATGAACATTGATTGCAAAATGGCTCACACCAATAAGTTCGCCCTCCGAATCATGGATAGGATTGTAATGTATTTCAAAATCTAGCCCTTCATATCGTTTGTCTTTAAATGACTCAATTACTGTGAATCCAGTACCTTTCATTGCTCTTTCCCAAAGCGACATAACTTTTGTTTGATTTTCAACACTCATTTTCTGTAAAAGCGATCTGAAATTCATACCAATTTCCAAATCAACTTTAAAAATACGATAAACTTCACATTTATACATTGTATTAAATGCAATAAAATCATAATTCAAATCAATTGCGGCAACCAAATCACTGCTTCCTTCAATAATTCCTTGCAAACGCTCGCGTGCATTTGCGAGTTCAGTTTGCGTTCGTTTTAATTTTTCAGAGTTCCCCTTTATAAACTGCAGTGTATGAATTAAAAATCCAGAAAGCAGAGCCATAACTATTCCAATGATCAAGATCATAGTGGGAAAAAAGGAAGTAATAACCTGATTGTGAAGGGCAATGGAAGGCCAAAGAATGATCCTCCACTTTTGTCCATATAAGGGAAGTGTAATACTGTGTTTCCAACTTTTGTAAAGCTTATGATCTCGAGGGGCATTGGTATATAAAAGCCCGGAAGTATCATAGATACTCAAATTATATCCTTGAATATCCATTTTTTTTAAAATATCTTTTAAAAATGCCGTTGTATTTAGAATCCCCACCATAAATCCCTGGAAATAGTTTTCTTTCAGCATGGGGCTAAATAGTAAAATCACTTTGTTTCCCTCAACCAAATCAAACTGGGAGCTTATTTGTAACTCGTTTTTTGCTACACTTTTTAGCATTTCCCCACGTCGATCAGGATTATTAAAAAGCCCATATTCTTTTATGAATTCATTACCTTCTTCGGGAACTATCCAACGTATCGTATATTTGTTATCAACCCATCCGATTGCTCTGTAACCCGGCTGATCATGAATATAGCGCATCAGATCCGCTCGCCATTCACTTTCAGGGGTAATTTGCCGATGTAGCCAACGATAAGTAATTCTTGAAAATGAAGAAGCGAGCTCTGCTGTATGCGACTCAACCACATCCTCTACATTTTCAACTTTCAACTGTAATAACATATTTAACGAGTTTTCCTGATTTTTTTTAGTGAACTGCCATCCCAAAACAGTGATGTTTAAAATCACGAAAACTGTTATTAAAGGAAGGGATACGAATGAATGCTTTACATTCTTTGAATTAATATAGGAAATGATTGCCAAACTTAAAAAGATCAAACCCAAAGAAGTATAAATTGAAATCCTCATCCATCGTCCAACGCCAAAATGTGTTGCGAACTCAATAAAGTGATTGGTAGTTGCAATAAATCCTAAACTTAAGGTAAAAAAAACACCCAATAAACACAACCAAAGCCAGTAATTGGAAAAATGAAATGAAATAATGAGGAAACACAGAGCAATAATTATAAAACTTAAAGCAATACTTGATGCCATATTGCCTGGGTAGTTATGAGAATCCAGTGAAAAGACTTTCATAAAGAATGTATCAATCCCTAGATTAACCTTTAAAATGTACTCACATAGAATAACCCCCGGAAAATAATAAAAGAATACTACTTAAGACTCGGCTAAATTGAATAAATCTCCTATTTAAACAAATTAATGATGAGCCTGCCAAAATAAAGCCAAAAGCCGTAGTCGGCCTCATAAAGATATATCCAGGAAACTCAACTGATAAATGAGCATTGAAATACCTGATGAATAAATCAAAAATACCAGTAAGAAAACAGATTATCCCAGTTAAATTCGTGAAAGCTTTATAATATGTGCTTTTCATCCATACTCTTTTCCTTGGCTATAAATTTAGTATAAGCCAGAAAACGATATGATTAAAACACCTATTTTATTAGGTACTTAAAGGTACAATATTGAGGTTTTAGCTAGGGCTCGCCTCTAAACTGTATTCATCTAAAGCTAATAATATTTTTTCCTCAAGTGACTTGGCTTTTACTAGAGGTTTATTCACTCCGTTGACAATAATGGAAAAAATGAAGGTCTTGTCATGTGGATTAATGATAAAACCAGATAATGAAGAGATATCATGCATTGAACCCGTTTTGGCATAAACTTTTTTCTCGAGCATGGTTTTCTTCATTCTATCCTTTAGAGTTCCTGAAACACCTGCTTGCGGTAAGGCTTTAAAGAAAATAGTTTTCATATTTTTATCATGATAAAGGTCATTAAGCAAAATCACCATTTGTTCTGGAGTCACCAAATTGTAGCGCGTTCCTTCACCATCAACGATTTCCATTTGCGACAAATCCAGATGCGTATGCTCAGATAATATTTTTTTAATAGCATATGCTCCTTCTTTATGAGTTCCTTTTCCAGTTAAAGTAAAGCCTAATTTTTTAGTAAGGCTGTTTGCATAAAGATTATCGGACTGTTGCAGCATATGCATAATCAATTTACTGAGCGTTTTTGATTGAAAGCTGGCAACAAAATGAGTATCCGTTGGCGATACTCCTGAAATAATTTTTCCTTTCAAAATAATACTATTTTTATCGAAAGTTTTTTGGACCACTTGTTTGGCAAATAACAAAGGATCAGGAATAGCAAGCTCTATTAATTTGGGGTTTTTATCCTGCATCTTGCAGCCATATAAGCGAATAGTATTATTAGGTTTCACTTCAAGATTCAGGCTGCAATGCTCCTTTTCCTCTTCTTTACTCACTGTGACCACTTCATTAACAAGCGTCAGTGCTTTAGGCTGGTTTTTCTTTAGTGTGATCGTTACAGGTTTGTCTAATTCTTTTGCACTAATCAATTCATAGGCTACTTTGTTTTCATTTAATATTGCCGCTGTATCTGGAGCAGCATAATACCATCCTAAATCATCATACGATGTACCACTTGGATAATATGGAGCCTGGTATTGTGAGCTATCAATTATCACATTTCCTTTTATCGTGTTCGAATTATTTTTTTTCAAATTAAGCAATAAAGAAGCTAAATTATCTACCGTAAAAGACGGTGAACCGGTAAAATGAATATAATAATCGTGTTCTTTTTGAGAAAGCGTTGTTCTAAAACGATAGTCTGGCTTTAATTGATACAGCGCTGCTGCTGCAGTAAGCAACTTCATGCCGCTGGCTGGAGCAAGTAATTTATCTGCATTTCGACTGTAAACCACTTTCCCTGTCTCTGCTTCTTTAATGACAATACCAACGGTTGCATGAGGCAATTTCTGCGCAATAATCCCATCTATTTTCTCTGAAAGCGTTTGAGAACTTCCTATTTGACTCATGAAAAGAGCGGCAAAGAAACATAAATAATTAGAATAGCACACGGCATTTATCCTAAAAAGAAACATAAAACATAGCTTTACCCATTCAGAACTGAAGTGCAACCCCTAATTTCCCTAATTAAAGTATTTTGACCCACATCAGTTATCTGGATTCCGCCTTATTTTCCTTAAGAAAACTTACCTGATATGAGAATATAAGGATGCTTATCTTTATCCAACCAATGAAGTAGTTTTAATAGATGGGGTTCATCCATAGCAATGCATCCATAAGTTCCAGAATGAATTGATCGCCATAAATGTATAAAAATAGCACTTCCTGCTCCGGGGATTACAGGATTCATGTTGTAATTAACTATCGCACCTATTCTATATGCATCAATGAGCATCGTTTCATAACTTTTGGCGTTTGTATTTCCTTTTACCCAGGTATTATAACCACTATGGGATACATCATCTATAAATTTATCATCAGCAGTAATGTATTTAAAATCCATTTTAAGTGCTAGAGGCTCTGAGCCAAAAGCATCGCCCAAAGGGTATAAACCAGCAGGTGTCTTCATATCACCTTCCCGTTTCTCTCCTAAAGGAGCTACTCCACTCTTACCTACTACTGCTGGAAAAGAGCTCCATACTTGCTTCCATGCATGACCATGTTTTTTACAAGCAGTTACCTCAGCTTCAAAACCTTTTATATGATTTACCAGAATCACTTGGGATGAACAATCAGGAAGATTTTGTAAATGAGCAACCATACAAAGGTCAGTAGAACTTTTAGCTATTGGTAGATATCGATAAATTAAAAAGACAAGTAATACCAAAAAAATATATGCTAACTTAGATTTTATCATTTTATAAAATTGAATGAGGGCCATCAGGTTTTATAAAGCTTCGTGAAAACGCTTCCGGTGTAGTGCTTCTAGTACTAAGCTCATCAAGATAAATCATCTTAAAGTAAGATTTATTCGCCAGCGAACTTACATCTGGATTTTCCGGATAATACTTAAGCAACGGAAAAAACAATGATTGTCCAATGATATAACGTTTATCTTTGGTTTCAGGAGAAAGTCCCCAAACATTCTGATAGGTCATTGCAGCCATTTCATGATTGTTTATGGACTTATTCCCTAAGTAAAGCATCACATGACCACCAATGTAAATAAGTGTCATCAGGGGATGTCCTTGTACTTTCAAGGCGCTGATTCGTTCATCAACTGTATTTTGGGTGAGATCAATACCCGAAGCTATTTTTGCCTGTTGAGCCGAATTTCGCGGTAGCCAAATACCAAACGGAGTAAATATACTCTTTAATTCTTGTGAGCAATCATTAAAAAAATAAGCCCCTCCCCATCCATAAGGACGGTTTAGTAATTGTTTCATAATATTAGCCATATTTTTTTTCGAGGCTTCAAGAGGCATCAGACTTGCAGATTGCGATTTCACAAATCCAGTTTGAATCACTGCTTGATGATGTGCATTTTTTATTGGGATCAAGATAGAAATATAATTTTCATTACGATTAAGAAGTGGAAATACTGCACCTATATAGCCTGCAAATTGAAAATTCTGATGTTGATTCACGATGCTTGCTTCTGTTTCAGTGATTGCCACAAGGCCCTTTTTAGCGGTGCGCTTCCACTCTTCAATAAATCCGCCTGAAGCATAAGCAATATCGGAACTTTTTACCCAGGCAAAGTAAGCATCTGGGGTTAGTACTAATGACCAAGATTTATCGTGTGAGACAGTGAAAACATAGAGGGGGGTTCCCGCCCAAACAACTGATTCTTGTAAATTATCGAACGGGAAACCTTGGCCCGGCATAGTGAAGTGAAAGAAGTCCGGAGCATGATCCGGAAGCGCACGTGCAAAAGTATTATTTACTGCAATAGCTCGATTCCTTTCGTTAAATCTTAATCCCTCAATGGCAGGTAAATCCATATTGTTTTTGATATGATTTAGCCAGACATGCATCATGTTCTTTAAAATTTTCCGCAAAGTGACGCTCTTCATCGGATTTATTTTGGTTGTCATATTCGTCTAATAATTCCAGCTCAATTTTTTTAACTACAGGGAGAACGGAATTTACCATCTTCTCGTTCCAAGGAGAAAGCCCTTCACCATGATCAGAATAATAATGATTATAGAATTGTTGCAGTTGCTCCTCTTGATACTCTCGCTTTAACAGAGGAGTATCATAGTCGTTACTGTCTGAGGGAAAATAATCATTGATATTTTGGGAATAAGATTTTATCGAAAAATCATAAATTGGCACTTCAGTTGCAAAAGAAACTGATAGAAAGCAAATCCCTAAAAATAAAAAAACTCGCTTGCTTAAATCTCTGAAGTCAAATAATCCCAAGCACATAAAAAAATCCAACAAAACCCAAATTCCGAGCAATTATATCATTAAATAACCTTTATGTAAGAATTTTATCCTCTAAAACTTTAGTCGACTCCTCTAATATAGAGGTAACATGCTCATGTCGCATGGGACTGAGTAATCGTTGGGACGAAGTGAGAATAAAAATACTCAAGGGCAGCAAACTTAAGAGATCAAAAGGAAACTTTAAAATACCTATACCCCCAAAAACACCTATATAGGAAACAATAAGTACGGTAACCATATAAAATAAAAACCAGTATAAAAGCGCGCTATTATCCCAGGAGTTTTTACGATGATAAACACAATAAATCAGAATACCCATAAGTAAGGCAATATCCAACTTCCATATAATTGAAAACCCACACCAATACAGCATTAAATTACAAAAATAAAATGCGATATGCGAACAAACTATCGCTCCTGAAAGTCTAAAAGGTCTTGGGGTTAATGGCTGTAATTTCCGCATCGCCAAGAGACATATGGGCCCAATACTGTAAGAAAGAATACTAGCAGAAGAGAGAAAGGCGACTAACTTCTGCCATCCAGGAAAAGGAAGAAAAGATAACATTCCAACTAATAAGTTTGCATAAAGAGTTACATAAGGAATTTTATGACGATTTACCTTTAAAAAGATTTTGGGTAAATGATCATTTAAGGCCATTCCATATAAAATTCTGGAAGTTGCCGCTGTATAAACCAGAGTTGTCCCAAAAGGAGAAAAAGCAGCATCAATCATCAGTAATGTTGCCACTACACCTAGACCTAAAAGTAATGTCAAGCCCACTAAAGGCCCGCTATCTCCTGGGTAACTTAAGGCATGCCAGCCCTGAGCTACATACTTCTGAGGCATTGCAGCGATGAAACTCAATTCCAACATGAAATACAAAACAAATCCAATCAGCACAGCACCTAAAATAGCAATAGGAATATTTCGTTGTGGATTTTTTACTTCTCCTGCCAGCACCAAACCGTTTTGAAATCCAGTAAAAGCAAAAGCAATACCCCCAGCAGAAAGTGCCGTAAAAATATTTACCCAACTGTCTTTATCAGACAAACTAATTTTGACATTATCCATGGTCGGTGCGACATGCAGCAATGAAACAATCGCAATACCTGGTAATATGAATTTAATAATGCTTGCATATTTATTGCATTCAACAAGCAATTTAATTCCATAAGAGTTCAATATGACGACGAAAAGCATGATACCCATTGCTGCAACATAACCATATCCTGAAAGAGTGAATGTTGTTGAATCTTTGGCAATTAATATTGGGAAAAAATGACTTGAATATTGCAGAATTGCTTGTATTTCTATTGGGGTCATAACAACATAAGACAGCCAAGATGTCCACGCGAATAAAAAACCAACCTCTTTTCCATGGGTAAAAGTTGGATAATTAGACATGCCTCCAGAAATTGGAAACATTGTACCCAGTTCACATAGCGGCAGAGCAATAAAAATCATAAAAACAGCAGCAATAATCCAAGAAATCAATGAATTGCTGCCCGCCATTTGCGCACTAATAAAGGGGCTAAACAACCACCCCGATCCAATCATTCCCCCTGCAGAAACGATAAGAATGTTAGTCGTTGAAATATCGCGTTTTAACATGAAAAAACCCTTTGATTAGGCGTTACTTTTATTTAGCCAGAAAGTGGTTAATTATACAAGTTTAATAAATCCATAGGTGCAAACACCCTTAAAATTTTTTTTACAAGTGAATTCAGCTATTTCTAATTGACTGTATTGTAAGCACAAAGAAGAGGTTTTTAGCGATTTTTATGCTCTATTGCTTCAATTTCCTTGATAACCTCCTCACCCTCTACATCGGTTTTAGTATTAAACCAGGAATCTAAAATTTCTTTTGCTAAGTCCTGAGTTAACAGCCGGTTGGATAAAGCCAAAACATTCGCCCGATTCCATATTCTTGCACCTTTTGCCGTTTGGGCATCCGTACATAAAGCGGCTCTTATACCAGGTATTTTATTTGCTACAATTGAAATCCCTGTTCCGGTCCAGCAAAAGAAAATGCCTTCGTCACATTCGCCTTGGCGAATTGCCTCAGCGGCAATTTGAGCTGTTTGAATCCACGATTCATTTTGTCGAGATTTAATTGCACCAAATGGAATAACCTCATGCCCTAAGCGCTTTAGTTCTTCCACAATATAATCATTAACGGGATAGAGTGCATCGCTGCATACTGCGATTTTCATCAACTTACTGCTCCTTTCATAATAAAAAAATCAAATTCCCATATAACTTATATTAAGAATTCACCCAGACTAAAAACTCACTACTGAATACCAAACCAACCTCCGGTATCGCCCCCTGCCCAACATGTGTTATTTTGACAGTCCTTAAATTTCTCGGAGCAGAGCAGTTTGAATTTGTCTGCCTTACTGATGTCCATTCCCTTATAACCTTCAGGCTGGCAAATTCGTGCTACATATTCTCCCCTTACACGAATTTGTCCCATTACGTAAATATCATCAGCAACAGGATAAATACCATGGTTATTATGCGAATAGCATGCGATATAGCATCCAGGAGCCAGGGTGTAGCTGTTATCTGTTGGTAAAAGAGCACGTTCTGAACCGGGATAAGGGTGATTAATGACTCCTTTATTCCCTAAAATATAAACAGGGAAAGGGGATGGTAACAAGGATTTATTTTCATCTGAATTCACCATGGGTGCGGTAAGTGCTAGAGTTTGTGTAGCCAATAAGAATCCAATACTACTTAATAGTATTTTTTTCATTTTTGATTTCCTTAAAGGTTAGCTATTTAAAGTATAGGCAAATAAAACAATTTCCCAGTTTTAAGTTTAATGTCCCTCTTTAGCAAAAAACAAAATGATTCGCGATAAAGTTTATTTCGACAGATTTTCAATTCCATTAAAATCAATGTCATAAGTTGATGCAGGATAAAACCCCTTCTTCACTCTGATTGCTCTACAAAGCACATTAAGCATCATCAATGTACTTTTTAATCTAAGCCAAGGATAAGCTTTATGCTTCAGTACATCATGTGCTCTTAGATAATCTTTAATAAATTGACGTGGATTTTTGGATATATATTTCAAACAATGAAGCATCATTCCTTGACCCAGCATGTAAGGCTGCATATGTTGCATATTGGGTATATCATATTGCCTTTGGCCACTTAGAATACTATGCCAATCAATTTTATCTGTAAGTAAATGAAAACCGCTGGTTACTCTTGGGTTACATTCTAATACATAAGCTTTATCATTCACCAAAATAAAATCAAAGGCAATTTGGCCGCTGAATTGCAACCGTTTGCAAAAAGTCTTAATAAATTCAGTGATTGGTTTAATTTCCGCAGGCTCAAAATAAATTCCAGTTGAACGACCCGCTTGATATTTAGAGTGATAGCACGACTGAATCAGTACTTCACCTTGATGGGTGATAGCATAAGCACTGTATTCTTTTCCTTGAATAAATTGTTGCGCAATATAAGGCTCATTAATAGTAAGCTCTGAAATGATTTTTTGCGAAGGTTTAATCAGCGAACCAAAACGAGAAAAAACCGGCTTTAAAACAAACACTCCATCCTTAGGAAGAATGTGTTTATCCTTATCAGTACTTATTAACCAACCTTGAGGTGCGATCAAACCATACTCCCTGACAAGTTGATTAAACGTATATTTATTATGTAATTGATTCAAGCGCTCAAAAGGCTCGCATAACAACTTAGTATGCGTAGATAATTCTTCATGGCCCTGGCTTATATAAAAAATCTCTTCACAAGAAGGAATAAGCAGATCAATTTTATATTGAATCACTATTTCTTTAATTGCTTTTAAAAATGCAGTCAAATCATGATTCGGTTTAGGAATAACGAAATGCTTTTTTACTCCTTTGACAAATCGTGCAAGTGGATAAAGCATACTCTCAGCACTATAAACCTGATATCCCTGATTAATGAGACTACGCATAATATCCATAGTAGCAGGCGCCCTACCTCCAGTAACTAAAATGTTCATTTACCTATTCCTTAAAAACCAAGTACCCACTTTTAAAATCATGCAATTACTAAGAACAAAATTTTCTGCTTGCCTTAAATAATTTTTGAAACATGCACATAAAAACTATGCGGTGTTGCACTAACTAATTGTCGTTCCAATCCATTAGTAAAAGAAAAAATGGGACTCAGCAGAAATCATTATAAGCATTTCATTAATCATGTAATGCATTTTCAGGGAGTCGCCTCCCATCCGCCAAAAATAACATGATTATCAATAACTTCAAGGTGTAATGATAATACGCCTGCAAATAATTGACGGGTTGGGGTTAATAAATCATCATGCTAAGAAAGGTCGATTCAAAACTAGGTTTTGTTAGTTTTTTATAATCGACTTTCCCATTAACAGTGAGAAGGGTGGCATAAAGCAAGCTCAAGAGATTTTTTGAGCAATAATTACACTTAAAGGCCATTTTAAATGGCCACATGCTGCTCCTCACCCTATCCAGCTGCTTGGATAGCTGTAGTTTAACAAGCAAAAAGCAGATAGAAAAATGCGCGACATTCGCCCGAGCATTGCTTTTACTGTATACCCAAGGCTATAAGGTGCATAGAATTTAATATTTATGATGATTTTCTACGCTGCATAATTTGTGAAAAAAACTCAGGTTTATTGAGACCCATGGATGCAAAAATTTGAGGCACTCTATCCCATGATCCCTCTTCCTCAATGCTTGCGACAATTAACTCAAAACCAGTTTTCTTATCTGCTTCCAATCCCCAACCATTAATGAAACTAAGTCCTCTTAATCGTTTTGCAGCAATATGATTTAATGCGATTGCGGCTAATAAATAAGCATGCGCTTCTTCAAAAAGCTGATTACATTTTTTCAAATTAGCTTCGCTTTTAAAAACACCTTCTTTTTCCAAATTCTGTCTGAATTTAGCTTCCTCAAGAATCATTTGCCCTAATTGATAATTCGCTTCTGCATTATCAAGCATTGCCGCTGCTCTGTAACATTCCATGTACATAAGGTGTGCAAAAGGAAACTTTTTATTTCCTTTCAATTTGTTGTAAATAGCTGCCAATTCGAAATAATAGGCAATTTCTTTTTTGAGCATCTCATCTCCGGGTTGATTATTTACCCGATTCGCTTGCATGGCTTTTATTTTCTTAACAATTCTTCTAATTTGCCAACGTTTTAAATAGGCCATAAACTCTCCTGCCACTTATTATGATGTTGATTGGATAAGATATTGTAATAAAAAAATCACGATTACAATGAGGATCATTAAACCAAGAATTTTTAGTCCAAAACCAGCGGACTCTTTTATTTCTTTACTAATTTGTTTGCTGGGAGGATTTTCTGCCTCTCCCTCCACATTCAATTCAGACTTATAAAGATTGTTATCAATATAATTGGATACAAAATAGGAAACCAGCCCAGTTATCACGCAGGGAACAAAAAATATTAACCAAACTATAAGTTTGCTTGCCCCCACAGTATAGTTATAATCATCCTGCAATGAACTCAGCATGGTCAAAACCATATCCGGAACATTATAGTTCAATCCCCAAACAAGATAAGGCAAAATATATAAACTATAAAAAAACAAGCCCAGGGAAAGAACCAAGCAAATCATGCCTAAAATATAGAGCTTACTATTACTGCCGAATCGATCTTGTTCCATATTACCCTTAAAATATCCTTTTCTTTAATTTAAGATAGCAGATGGATTTAAATAAGTACACTTACTGGTGATATTAACTAATTCATTTTAAAATAGAATATAGAACATTTTTCTTATAAGGCAACCCATGAAACGTTATGTTTTTATGATCTCTGATGGTACAGGGATTACCGCTGAAACTTTAGGCCATAGTTTGATTACTCAATTTGAAAATACAAAATTTGAACGACTCACGATTCCCTATGTTGATTCTTTAAAAAAAGCAGAACATGCCCTTCTACAAATTAACCAGGCCTTTGAAGAACATAGAATCAAACCACTAGTATTTATGACGTTAATTGATCCCGAAATCAGAAATTACTTTAAAAAAGCAAATGCTCGCGTATTTGACTTATTTAGTACTTTTATTGGTCCCATGGAAGAAGAACTTAATGAAAAATCTTCTTATACAGTTGGAAGAACTCATGGTGTGGGTAACAGTAAACTTTATTTGCATCGACTTGAAGCAATAGACTTTGCTTTATCTCATGATGATGGCGTGAAAACTCGCGGTTATGACAAAGCAGATATTATTCTCATTGGTGTTTCACGTTGCGGAAAAACACCCAGCTGCTTGTATATGGCACTTCAATATGGAATTTTGGCTGCTAATTATCCTTTTACTGAAGAAGATATTATTGGCTTTAGATTACCTGAGGTTTTAAAACCTTATAAACATAAACTGTTTGGATTAACCATTGATCCTCAGCGCCTCCAACAAATCAGAGCGGAACGTAGACCCCATAGTAAATATGCTTCACCAGAACAATGTCGCTTGGAAGTAAATGAAGTTGAAGCCATGTACCAAAAGGAAAAAATTCCTTATATTAATTCGACAAAATATTCTATTGAGGAAATATCAACAAAAATACTGGCCGCGTCAGGTTTACACCGTAAAATATAGGAAAGTGTGAGAATAATTTTGCTGTTACATCATATAACACTATTTACGTATCGCGCTTTATGCACAATACGTAGTAGCGCCCGCAGCGCTCTTATATCACAATTCATTAAAATATTAACTAATTAGCAGTACTAGGAAAATCCGCATCACAATCATAGCGGCTATCATTAGCTAAAAAAGTTTTGCAACTTTGACGAATGGTATATTTTACAGTAGTGGCATCAGGTACAGCCGCATTTTGCTTAGAATACATTTGCCAAATAATAACTCCGTCACTGTCTTTTTGCTGCTCGAGGATTTCATCAACCAATTGATTTGTCAGTTGCAGTTGACCACTAATATTTTTTGGAAAGGCTGGTTGATTTACTTCGAAACCAAATTGTATTTTTGCGTTAATATGATATTTGGCCGGTAAAAAAGTCACTTTTCCGATGCTATCAATTGTTAACTTGGGTTTGCTAACCATTTCTGCTTTCAGCCAATTGGTATAATCTTTCATATACGCACTGACCTGGCCAGGTAAATCCAAAGGCCCATTAGCATAGGGAGCACATTCAGCTGGATTATCTCCGCATAAGTCATAGGTCATCAAACCCAGGCTATCAAAGCGCGACACTATTGCTTCATCTTTATTCGCAAGGTTATACCATAACCCTTTCAAATTCCCTCTCCACCAAAGCCCACCCTTGGTATATATCTCAGGATATGTGTCTCCAGTTACAAAACCTGTGATTGGACGAGCACCCACCGGAGGTGCAGCTGTAGCAAATTTGAGATATTTTGCTCCAGGGTCATCCATTATTGCACGCAAAATTGCATCTACTTTATCAATTGTTTTAGGCATAACAGAAGAAGAACCCGAGCCTATCCCATACTTCATGAGATTTGTATATGTTGGCCCCCCTGCATTCAGTATGCTTTGTGCAATATCTGTTGACCATTCACCATTTGCACTAGGTCCCCAAGAAACTGCATATTGATCAGCATGCCAAAACTCTTCATAGTCAAAATCAATCCCATCTACCCCTAAATCATTCGCTAATTTGACTAGATTTGCATAGGAAGTTTTTGCTTTGGACGCCTGTTCCCTTTCGGGGTCATTTGGGTCAGGAAACCAATCGTAAAAAACTTGATTTATGCTTGAGGATGCAGGTCCACACGCCCCATGCGCTTCCGCAAAATTACAACTGTAATTCCAACCGCCTACGGAAAGGAATGTTTGAATATTTTTCTCTTCGGATAATTTGATTGCCGCTTTTAACTGATTAAAAGCATGAGCACCTTTGCCATCATGATCCGTAAAATAACCAAGTATGCCGGTTTTAGCGAGATTTCCAGTCTGATAATCGATCAATGATGGTCTAACAAATGAAAAAATAACACGATTAAAATTCGGTTTTTTGAGTTTAAGCAAATCGTTAACATACTGCTGAAGCTGCTTAGAATTATCAATAAGCAAATATACAGAAACAATTTTTTCATTCGCAGCAGGACTGGCTTGCACTACAGAAAATGAACTATCGAGCATCCATAGGGTACATAACACAGAGAGACATGTTTGTTTTAATTTCATTGCTTCTCCCTAGCTACTTATTCGCCACCTGATTAAATTATATACATTTAATGGAGATAAGCAAACGGCCGAACATACGTAGGGGAATCCGGAGATTAGTAATCCAGCAGTCCACTACGTTGCTCAGACCATTGGAGAGCTACGATACAACCCACAGTTGCATAAAATCATGCACTTTCATTGCTGCAAGTGTATTTGTATCACTCATTGCCTGCATGATTCGTTCGGCATGTTCTCCAGAAAACTGGGTACTTAAGTTCTTCTTAAATTTGGATAATAGAACAGGAATGCCTTCTTCACGCCTGCGTTTGTGACCAATCGGGTACTCTACGGTAATCAAATCACTTTCAGTACCATCCTTGAAAACTATTTTGATGCTGTTTGCAATTGAACGCTTTTCTGGATCAAGGTAATCACGAGAAAAACGCTCATTTTCAGTAACATGCATTTTTTCGCGTAGTAAGTCTATTCTGGGATCTGCTGCAACATCATTTTCATAATGTTCGGCTTTTAAATCTCCAAACAATAAGCCTATAGCAACCATATACTGTAAACAATGATCCCGATCGGCAGGATTATGCAGCGCACCTTGTTTACTAATAATTCGAATTGCCGACTCATGGGTTACTAAATCAATTCGTGCTATATCATCAAATCTGTGTTTCACAATAGGATGCAACACCACAGCACATTCAACCGCAGTTTGTGCATGAAACTCAGCAGGATAAGATAACTTAAACAAAACGTTTTCCATCACATAACTGCCGTAAGGACGCTGAAATTTAAATATTTTTTTATCAAAAAGAACATCATAGAAACCCCAGGTTGGAGCACTTAATGCGCTTGGATAACCCATTTCTCCTGTTTGAGCAATTAATGCTAAACGCACTGCTCTTGAAGTGGCATCCCCAGCCGCCCATGATTTTCTTGATCCCGCATTAGGTGCATGCCTATACGTTCGCAAACTTTGACCATCTACAAAAACTTGAGATAAAGTTCTTAACATCATGTCTTTATCAGCGCCAAAAAGCTGGGCTGCAACAGCAGCACTGGCAACTTTCACTAAAAAGACATGATCCAACCCTACTCGGTTAAAACTGTTTTCCAAAGCGAGGCAACCTTGAATTTCATGTGCCTTAATCATAGCGGTAAGCACATCTTGCATTAAAATTGGCGCATTACCCTTGGCGTAATTTTGTCGGGACATATAATCTGCTACAGCAAGGATAGCACCTAAATTATCAGAAGGATGTCCCCACTCTGCCGCAAGCCAGGTATCATTGAAATCCAGCCAGCGTATCATAGCACCTATATTGAAGGCTGCCTGTACTGGATCTAATTCATATGCTGTGCCTGGAACTCGTGCCCCACCTGAAAGAGTAGCACCAGGAACAACCGGACCTAGGAGCTTGGTACATTCAGCAAAATTTAATGCCAAAATACCACAACCTAGTGTATCCATAAGGCATAAACGTGCTGTCTCATAAGCTAAAGCGCTATCAATTTTCTTGTTTAGCACGTAATCCGCAATATCAATCATCACCTGATCGTAATCAGGTTTAATATTATCTTCTACATAGCTGTGCATAATAACCTCTTGTATTTATTTATCTGGGTACTGTTGCTCATCAGATTTACTTGCTCAATGAGAACACTATATCGTTAACCAGTTTACACGTGCTCTGCACTTGCATTAAATTAATTTCTTATCCTACCTCCTGCGACTTGTTCGTGAACCGTCTACACCATTCCAGCTCTACTCCGACTTCCCGCGGCTTGTCCGCGGGATCCAGAAGATCTTCGCGAAAACACTGGACCCCGCGGACAAGCCCTGAACGATCGTCAGTTTTTTTAAATTTATCATGTACCACTTAAGTTTCTCTACGTACTGCTTTAAATTTCTCTACGTACCGCGCTTATGCCTGAGAGATGGTCACTTTTTGTGACCATCTCTCAGGGACAAGCCGCGGGGCGTAGGCAGAGATCAAGAGACAGCGGCTTTTTTGTGGGACATGGGTGACGCTTGGTCCCTTAATACAGTGTCGCTGTGCTCATAAATTAAGCAATTACCCTCTCGTCTCAATAGCTGGGAATTTTTGAGGTTCAGGCCCAGTATATTCAGAAGTAGGTCGAATCAACTTATTATTCTCTCTTTGTTCAAATACATGTGCTGACCATCCTGTAATACGCGACATAACAAAAACTGGTGTGAATAAGAATGTAGGAATGCCACAATAGTGGTATGCCGAAGCACTATAAAAATCTAGATTTGGAAATAATTTTTTTTCATTCCACATGACTTCTTCAATGCGTTCTGAAATATGATATAAAAGAAGATCATCCTTGTCCTCACCCAAACGGAATGACCATTTTTTGATAATATCAGAACGTGGATCACTGGTCGTATAGACCCGATGTCCGAAACCCATAATGAGTGCTTTATTAAGCAACATTTTCCTTAGCTCAGTTTCAGCTTGATCGGGACTTTCAAAACGTTCTATAAGCTCCATCGCCGCTTCATTAGCCCCTCCGTGCAAAGGACCTCTTAAAGTACCAATAGCACTTGTAATCGCAGAATAAAAATCAGCCAATGTTGCAGCGGTAACTCGTGCAGCAAAGGTTGAAGCATTAAATTCATGCTCAGCATATAAAATCAATGATACATTCATCATTTGAGCTTCTAATTTGCTTGGCTTACGCCCATGTAATAATGCAAGAAAATGTGCCCCGGTTGTTTGTTCATCACTTAAGCCAGAAATTTCTTTATTATGAAAATGCCATGCATACCAGTAGCACATTATTCCTGGGAATAAAGCAAGTAATCTATCTGCGATGTCATATTGCTGTGAAAAACTATCTTCTGGTTCGATTGTTCCCAAGAATGAACAGCCCGTTCTCAGCACATCCATCGGATGTGTGTTTTTAGGAATTAGTTTAAGTACGGTCTTTAACGTATCGGGTAATGTTCTAAGACTAACCAGCTTTTTTGTATATTCATCCAATTCTTTTTGGGTAGGTAATCGCCCATAAAGTAATAAATAAGCTACCTCCTCAAAAGTAGCATACTCTGCTAAATCATCAATTGAGTAGCCTCTATAATTCAAACCTTTACCTGCTAGTCCAACTGTACAAATTGCTGATTGGCCAGCAACTACACCGGCTAAACCGCCGCTTTTAACACTCATTGTCTTCCTCCATCAATTGGTCTAGTTTTTGTTCGTATTGATAATAACCAAGTACTTCATAAAGTTCTTCCCGGGTCTGCATTTTATCGACCATGGATTGTTGCGTTCCATCTTGAAGAATTGCTCTATAGGTATTTAACGCTGATTGAGACATAGCTCTAAATGCACTCAATGGGTACAAAATTAGCGATACACCCACGTGTTTCAGTTCTTCGCGATTAAATAAAGGGGTTTTGCCGAACTCAGTAATATTCGCCAATACAGGCACAGGAATTGCCTGAGTAAATGTTTGATACTCCTCCAGACGAGTCATCGCCTCAGGAAATATCATATCAGCCCCTAATTCGACGCAAAGCAATGCTCTTTCTATAGCTGCATTCATTCCTTCAACAGCATAGGCATCCGTTCTTGCCATGATGACAAAATCAGGATCCTGACGTGCATCAACTGCTGATTTAATCCGATCACCCATTTCTTGCAAAGACACAATAGCTTTATTGGGTCTGTGGCCACATCGTTTTGCCAGTACCTGATCTTCAATATGAATGGCCGCTACACCTGTTTTCTCCATAAGCTTTATGGTTCTAGCGATATTAAACGCATGGCCCCATCCTGTATCCACGTCAACAAGCAGTGGTAAAGGACAAGCTTCGGTAATTCGGCGCGCATCCTCAAGAACTTGTGATAGATTGGTCATGCCAAGATCGGGTATACCATAAGAGGCATTCGCAACACCAGCTCCTGAAAGATATATTGCCTTAGCTCCAGAAAATTGCGCGAGCATAGCAGAATAAGCATTTATGGTTCCCAATATGGGTAGTGGTTTATTTTCTTTGACTGTCTGTTTGAAGGCTTTGCCCATGGAACTCGCCATTAGCTGTCACTCCTTGATCTTAATATGATATAAACTAACGTAGTCTGAGTGCAGAGAAGCAGAACTTGAATTCCCTGTGTGGATTCAAGTATTTTACTTCGCTCAAACTACAGGTTTAATATTATGCTCTAATGAGAATTTCATCTCAATCGATTTTAATATCACCCCGAATTATATTTTTACGTAAGAAACGCGCGGGTGATAAAGCATAATGTAAATTTCTAGGCAAACAGCTCATTTCGTGATTGATTACCGAGGCGAGCCATTCTGCGCACAAGGGAATTGTTGTAAGGCCTCGAGAACCAAAGCCAGCACAGGCATAAAGTCCAGGATAATACGGCCCGGGTTGAGCTATCCAACGTTTTGCATTCGTTTCCAATCGAGCAAATTGCTCCACAAATTGTTCTGCTTCTGCAATTTTTCCAACTAAAGGAAGATAATCAGGAGTTGATGCCCTGACCCCTGCCCAATGAGTACTGACCTCATCAGACCATAAAATCTCTGGAGCCAATTGTTTAAGCTTAGCCAAATTACTCCGATCGTCCTGGGACTTTATTTGGGATTCTGCTGATTTTAACTCATAGGTAGCACCTAAGTGATGAATCCCCTGTATTGCAGGAAGCACATGCCCCTGACCACATAAGGGCAATTTTAAACAAGCGCTTTGTTCTGTTGATAAAATTGCTGTCATTTGTCCCCGAATGGGTTTAACAGGCAAATGCTTTGTCTCTTTAAACGAATTGATTTTATGACCATTAGCTAAAATGAGAACATCCGTTTCCAAATCATTCACCAACCATCGCCTATCAAAAATCAATTGGTTTATTACCGTATCAGTCAATAAGGAAATTCCTTCCGAATTAATTAAAAATTGACATAATTCTGGAGAGTTAATCCATCCTGATAGAGGAATATACAGACCGGGCTTATCTAACGAAAATCCTGCTAATTGCGAAGCCTGTTCTACATCTACGAGTGTACCTAACTCTGGATAATGAGCCAGCCAAGAACGTAAGCTGGATTGAGCCGCTTTTTCCTTATCAGAATAAGAAAGTAATAAAGAACCATTTAACTCACCAATTTTTGTTTGCTTTAAGATGTATTGATAAGTTCGTACTGCATATAAAAATGCAGCTAACATAAATTGAGTCAAAGGAGAACTATAAGCAGATAGTTTAGGAAATAAAACCGCTTGCTGATTTGCTGATCCACCCCTCCCTATTTGACTTAATTCATCAATAATTGTTACCTTCCACCCTCGCTTATTAAGAGCATGTGCTGTAAAACAACCTGCCAGGCCAGCACCTATAATCACAGCTGATTTACTGGGGTGTTTTTCCGCTTTCCCTACATGCCACGGAGTGTGACGTTTTGCAGCATTTAGTGGTGATATTTTAACTAAACGAGCGCAAACCATATGACGTTTTGGTCCAAACCCTTTTCTTTTTTTAACAATAAATCCATGCTGGCTTAAACTTGTTTTAACCGAACCGGAAGCTGTATAAGTTGCTAAGGTTGTTCCTTCTTTAGACAACATGGCAATTACTTTCATTAAAGCATCAGACCACATACTTTGATTTTTGGCTGGAGCAAAACCATCAAGAAACCATGCGTCAATAAAAGCTGTTCTGAGTTGACTCTCAAGCAAAGGCTCGCCACAAATTAATAGCTGTTCATAGCATTCCAGTGCATCTCCTAACATTAATGTCAAAGTCACTCTACCGTCACAAAATGAAAGATGGTGATAACCGGGAGTTAATACAGGATAACTTGCTATAAATTGCTGGGCTTGCTTTTCCAATTGTGGCCAGAAAGCAAGACTTTTCGTTATGTCTGCAAGAGACAAAGGATACTTTTCACAGGAAATAAAATGTAATTGACATGACTTAGGAGCATATTGTTCCCACAAATTCCAACTTACAAGGAAATTCAAGCCAATTCCAAAACCAGTTTCTGCTATGGTAAATCGTTGCGGCTCATCAGTGGAAAAAGATTGCCAACGCTTGGTTAAGTCATTTCCATCAATGAATACATAAAGTGCTTGATCAATCCCACCTTCGGAAGAGTGATAAATATCATCATATTGTGTCGAGAAAGGCAAAGTTCCATGCCACTCCAACTCTGCCTTATTAATCGGTACAAAAAAATTACTCACATACAACCACTCGATTCGTAGCCATCCCTTTGGCTTCTTGTAATTCAGTTGGCTTTTTTTCCTGGATTAACTCCCGTAGCTTGGGAACCATGACAAAAAGGACAATTGAAGATCCAATTGCAAATAAACCTAACATTAAAAACACGTGGCTGTAACCATCATTAGTTATTAGAGGTGAAACACTCTCTTGTCCTTCAATCATCATGTTTGAACTGTAGCTCGACAAGGCCGCACCCACGCCCGTATTTAACATCCACATTCCCATCATCACACCTTGTAATGATGGAGGCGCTAAATATCCTATCATAGCATAACCAATAGGGGATATTAAAAGTTCACCAATGCTCTGCAAAGTATAACTCAAAACAATCCAACCGGGATTCACTAACCCTTCATAATTGGCATAAGCGATACCAATAGGTAATATTGCAAAAGCAATACCAATAAAAAGCAATGCCAATGCAAATTGAGTAGGAATATTAATTTGTACCCCATTTTTGCGCATCTTATGCAGCAAAATGCCTAATAATGGCCCTCCAATAACAATAGCTACTGTATTAATATTTTGGAACCATTGCGGTGGAATTACCCAGCTTGCATAATCACGCTGTACATTATGGTCAATAAAGACCGTAAGACCCATGGGTGCTATTTGATAAAGCATCCAAAAGACAGTCCCCACAATCATAAGTACAGCAAAAGCAACTATTTTATCTCGTGCTTCTTTTGATGGTTGTTGTCTTGCCAAATACAAAATTACACCCAGCATTACTATTCCTGTTACCAATACCAATTTTTTAGCCCAATCTGCATATTGAAGCATTTCGCTTAAAAGGAATGGGAGTATCATTATCAGAAGAATACCTAAAAGAATGGCTTTTTTTTGAGACATCTTGTCTTTTCTAGAAAAAATCGTTTCTTTATCTGATAATTGCTGCCAACAATACAAACAAATAATTAATGCAATCAAATTCCCCAAGCTACTAAGAAGGAAAAGTCGTTCATAATTCTGAGTAAGCTGAAATAATCCACTTAAACTAAAGCCCACAAAAAAACCAATATTCATACCCGCATAATTCATGAGAAATGCTGTTTCACGCCGAGTATCCTCTGGAGTGAAACGTTGAGTTAGCATGCAATTTAAACACGTAACATTCAAGCCAGAACCCGTTAAGAAAGCCGCCAAGCCATAATAAAGAAATGAAATATCACCAAATGACAATAGGATACAACCTATGATTTGCGCCACCATCCCTGCGCAAAACAATGCGCGATTAGAAAGCAAACGCCCTCCCCAAAAACCACCAAGCAAATGCAAACCGTAATTAAAAGCAATAAAAACACCCATGATGCTGTTCGCACTACTGATTTGAAGCCCTAACCGCCCTTCCATGTACAAAACAAGCGTTGAATAAAGAACACTGAAGCTTAACGTAGAAACAATCTGAATAAAAAAAAGAGGAACAATTCCTTGCGGCATTGATTGTATAAATTCCTTTTTGTTTGCCATGCTCGACATCATTTTACTTCCTTGTTAAAGAACGTCTTTGAATATGACATGTGAAAAAATTACTGTCTAGGCATTTTAAAAATTTATTTTTTTCTCATTTTTTTGCTCCATATTGTAGCCTGGGTGCAGCGCAGCGTAGCCCGATTTTCTCCATATAAATAACGCTATCAAACCCCGGGTTACGCTGCACTGCACTAGGCTACAAACACCCTCAGACCTATTGTCTTTTTAATTGCTGGAGAACTTCCTCTGCGGCCATTTGTGTTTTAATAATTTCGTTTTCTCCATGTGCGCTGGAAACAAATCCCGCCTCATACATGGAAGGAGCAAAATAAACACCTTTTCCTAACATTCCATGATAAAACTTTTTAAATAAAACCTCATCTGATGCAGCAATGTCCGCATAATCAGCAATATGTTTTTTTCCCGTAAAACAAAAGCCAAACATTCCACCTAATGAAGCACTAAAAAATGGGATATTTAGTGTTTCAGCGACAGAAGCCAATGCAAGAGTTAACGCTTGAGTTCTCTCACCTAATTTGGTAAAAAATCCTGGCTTTTCAATTTCAGATAAAGTTGCAAGACCCGCAGCCATGGCTAATGGATTACCTGATAGTGTACCTGCTTGATAAACAGGCCCCTCGGGAGCCAAAAAGGACATGATCTCTGCTCTCCCCCCTAACGCCCCGACAGGCATGCCCCCACCAATCACTTTACCAAGAGTAGTAATATCAGGAATAACTCCGAAGATCCCTTGGGCCCCTGTTAGCCCTACTCTAAAGCCAGTCATTACCTCATCAAAAATCAATAATGTTTTGTATTGATCACATAATTGACGCAATCCTTTCAGGAATTCGGGCTCAGGTAAAACAAATCCCATGTTTCCAGCTACAGGCTCCAATATTACTGCAGCAATATCATCAGGAAATTTTTCAAATAATTGTTCTGTTTGTTTTAGATCATTAAAATTTGCGGTTAGAGTATGCTCAGTAACACTTTGTGGAATTCCAGGAGTTGAAGGGATACCTAAGGTAAGGAGACCAGAACCTGCTTTAACTAACAAACTGTCGCTATGCCCATGATAACAACCATTAAATTTAATAAATTTATTTTTCTTGGTTACTCCACGAGCCAGCCTGATCGCAGTCATTGTTGCTTCAGTACCGGAATTCACCATGCGTACTTTCTCAATTGAAGGAATTAAAGAGATAATTTTTTCAGCCAATTGGACTTCAAGTTCAGTAGGTGCTCCAAAACTCATACCGCTATGCAGCACTTTATTCACTGCTTCTATTACAGCTGGATGGCAATGTCCAAGTATTAATGGTCCCCAAGAGCCAACATAATCGATATATTCATTATTATCTACATCAACAAGATAAGCGCCTTTACCTTGTTTAAAAAAAATAGGATCGCCGCCGACACCTTTAAAGGCTCGCACTGGTGAATTAACACCACCGGGGATAAGCTTTTGGGCTTGACGAAATAAATCTGTTGAACGAATCATAAAAATCTCCATAATTATGCGGTATAATATTACAGTCATTCTTAAAAATTGGCAAAGAAACACTTTATCTTTACATCGAAGCCCACAATAGATAAATTATGCGCTTTTAAACGAGTATTATTATGCAAGAATATAAAAAATACATTTGTGTCATCTGTGGCTTTATTTATGACGAAGCCGAAGGATGGCCTGAAGATGGAATTGAACCTGGTACGCGATGGGAAGATGTACCTGAAAACTGGTTCTGCCCAGATTGCGGTGCAGGTAAAGAAGATTTTGACATGGTTGAAATGGAATAAATCCTTGGCCAAGCACCTGACTCCTACCAGTTACATCTCTGAAAAACCAGTCCAACTCTGCTCCGACGTCCCACGGCTTGTCCGCGGGATCCAGGAGATCTACGTTAAATCACTGGACCCCGCGGACAAGCCGTGGCGCGTAGGCAAAGATGTGAGCAAGAGTTAGCTACAATACTGCGACACGGCACCCAGGGTATTCCTACGGCTTTACCACAACTAAGATCACAATCCCTATCAATAACAAAGTCGGCAATTCATTATAAATACGAAAAAAACGGGGGCTTTTTTGATTTTTATTCTGTGCAAATGCCTTTAAATAATGTCCACATAACAAATGATAAATCCATAAAATAACTACAAGACTCAATTTGGCATGCATCCATCCTGCCTTTAAGTAATAAGATGGATTATAACTAAGGAGCCATAACCCCAATAAAGTTGTCACTATTGCAGCAGGCCAAGTTATGCCATAGTAAAGTCTTTTTTCCATTATTTTAAAACGATTAAGACTTTTCTCATCTTGAGTATCGGCGTGATAAACAAATAATCTGGGTAAATAAAATAATCCAGCAAACCAGGCAACCATAGCAATAATATGAAACGCTTTAATATACAGCATAGTTAATTTCCTGAGCGATGCTTTCGTTTTTTCCGGGCATGTTTTACCAAATTCAGAGCCTCAACTCCCAGCGAAAAACCCATAGCAAAATATATATATCCCCGGGGAATATGGAAAGAAAATCCATCAGCAACGAGCACCATCCCAATTAGAATTAAGTAACTTAGTGCAAGCATTTTGATTGTGGGATATTCTTTAATAAATGCACTTACTGCTTCACTGGCAAAAACCATAATGAGAATAGCGCACGTAATTGCGACAGCCATTACCCAAAAGTGTGACGTTAATCCCACTGCAGTTAAGACGCTATCTAAAGAAAATATAATATCCATTAATGCAATTTGGAAAATAACCGCTTTAAAGGTTGTTTTAAATGCCGCTGTCTTCGGCTCACCCGTTAAAGCAGGCTCTGAAGTCACATCCTGATGAATCTCTTCTGTTGCTTTCCAAATTAGAAAAGCACCACCGCCTATGAGAAACAAATCACGCGCAGAAAACGACATATGAGCCACAGAAAGTAACGGCTTGGTCAATTTGATTAGATCAACTGCTACTCCTAACAAAATCAAACGCATGACCCAGGAAAGTGTAAGTCCCCAACGCCTTGCTTTTTTTCTCTGTTTGGGAGGTAATCTTTCAGACAAAATAGATAAAATAACCAGATTGTCAATTCCCAAAACAATTTCCAATATGATTAAAATGATTAAGCCTACTGTAACATCAATAAAATCCATCAAATCCTCTGATATCAGAAATTGAAAAAACATATAATATACTCTTAATCTGATATTTACCTATATTTTTCTGCAAAATCTACAGCATAAACTTTATTGAAAGCATGATGTTTATAAAGACAAAAGATTCACTTTATTCTTTTGCTTCGATATAATATCCACGTTATATTAATCTTGTGAGATACAGCGATCATCAAATTTATCAAAAAGCTGCTAAAAAGAAACAGAGCTCATGTGCAACCTGTTGCTTCAGCTTATATAATCCCAAGGAATAAACATTCCATTTCTAAAGCGGACATTAGTAGCAATGCGCTCAAGGTGCTTAACCGCTTAATTGGTGCTGGATTCCAAGCATACATCGTAGGAGGTAGTGTCAGGGATTTGCTGCTGCATAAAGCTCCGAAAGATTTTGATGTGGCTACGGATGCTACACCCAATCAAGTTAAAAGTTTATTTAGAAATGGACGAATTATAGGTCGGCGGTTCAAGCTGGTTCATATATTATTCCATCGCGAAATTATTGAAGTCGCTACCTTTAGAAGTCATGTAGCTATTGATGAAAGTCAACTAACAAATGAACGAGGTATGTTAGTTCGGGATAATGCTTATGGCTCACTTGATGAAGATGCTTGGAGACGTGATTTCACAATTAACTCACTGTACTACAATGTTAACGATTCATCGATTATTGATTTTACTGGTGGTGTACACGACGTTGAAGAAAAGCTCATTCGTATGATTGGTGATCCAATAAAACGTTATCAGGAAGACCCTGTACGCATGCTACGCGCCATTCGTTTTAGCGCAAAATTAAATTTCAAACTGGCACGAGAAACTGAAGCACCTTTTCCTGAGATTAGTCATCTTATTACTCATGTTTCCAACTCACGTTTATTTGATGAAATGACTAAGCTGTACCAATGTGGTAATGCAGTAGCAGTGCAAGGATTGCTCATAAAATATGGCTTATTTCAATATTTATGTCCTCAAACTCATGTTCTATTAAACAGTACCTATCCCGTAAATGCGTTATTAACAATCTCTCTCGAGAATACAGATACTCGTATTCATGAGGAAAAGCCAGTAACACCAGCATTTTTATTTGCAGTTCTTTTATGGTTTCCTATGATTGAGTGTGCAAAGGAGTTACAAGAATCCGGAATAGATCCACTTCCTTCTATAGAAAAGGCGATGTCAATTGTCCTTGCAGAGCAAAACAAAATAATTTCGATTCCTAAGCGCTATACCCAAATTATTCGTGAAATCTGGTTGTTGCAGTACCGTTTTGCCAAGAGACTAGGAGGAAGAGCCTTTAACCTTTTACAACATCCACGTTTTAGAGCAGCTTATGATTTTATGGCATTACGTGCTCTTGCAGGTGACGAATCCATGGAACTTGCACAATGGTGGACAGCATTTCAGGATGCAGACGAGGCAGAACAAACTGCAATGGTTGCGCAGCTCACACCTGACTTAACGAAACGAAAACGCCGTCGTAAAAAACCTAAAAGCATTAAAGCCAGTGATGACTCACAATGAATATTTGTTATTTAGGATTGGGATCTAATCAGTTCGTTCCCGAGCGTCAACTCCGAAAAGCAATTAAATCAATCAAAGCTTTGCACTCTACTGTTGTTACCAAAGTTTCATCCTTTTATTGGAACAAAGCCTGGGGATTAAAAGGCCAACAAGACTTTTGCAATGCAGTGATTGAGCTTTTTACTCTTTTATCTCCCTTAGAATTACTGAATGCATGCCAGAGAATTGAAAAAAAACAAGGACGTATTCGAAAAAAGCGTTGGGGGCCCAGAGTTATTGATATTGATATTCTCCTATATGCGAATCAAGTTATTCACTCCAAGAAATTGGTAATACCCCACCCATATATACAATCTAGAAATTTTGTTTTAATTCCTCTAATTGAAATAAATCCTAATTATAAGTTAAAGCCAACATCGGAATTCCATAAATAATCTTTTACTAATTAGCAAATCAGTTGATGCATAGGTCCGTTATCTAGAAGAAATACTTAATAATGCCATAATGGCAAACTAAATTATTTCAAATTTTATGAGGTAAAATAGGTACTTATATCAAGGAATCGACTATTATTTAGAATAATAAACTCAATTGTGAGGCTGCTATGTATAAGAATATTTTATTTGCTACGGATTTGCTTAAAGAACATAATCATCTCACAGAAAAAGCAATCGCGATTGCAAAACAATTTGACGCTAAATTATACCTGTTACATGTTATTGAACTGCCTGCAAGTTTTCAGTTGGCCCAAGGACTTGGTTTTACAGAATTAGCCAACCCAGCCAAAGATGATGCACAGACTGTATTATCTTTAATAGGAGAAAATTTTAATATTCCACGTGAGCAACAATTTGTTGAGGTAGGCTCGGTTAAAGAGCATATTTTTAGCAAAGTGAAAGAGCTAAATTGTCAACTTATTATTATTGGGAGTCATTCTTCTATAGGTTTGCACTCATTTTTGGGCAGTACAGCACATGCTGCAGTCAATCATGCTCCATGTGATGTAGTAACTTTACGGATTTAAAAAATAAGTTTTCTGTACTGTTAGTAATTATGCCAATACCCTTTCTTGATGCCTTTAACAGGCTCCAAATATGTTTTGTCCACAAAAAATATTTTTGATGGATTTGGGGTCTTTTCAAGGCCAATCATATGCTAATGATTTCAGCTAGACTAATTAACGTTCTTTTTAATTTAATTCTTACCATATAGATGATATAATTATCCAATAGTGTAAAAATATGTTACTTTGGTTTTGGGTATATGCGATATAAATACGATCAAGATAGTTTTACTTGCAAAAAACCTGAATTTTTCATGGCAGTGTGTGGCTATAAAAATCACTCTTATATGATAATAGGTGTTAAGGATTCTGAAACACAAGAACAATTTGTAATTGGAATGTTTGGTCGTAGGGGTGGGCTTCTAGGAACATATTTAACTAATGAACGAATGCCAAAAAAAAGTCAAAGTCTTATTGACATCCAAGCGTTTTCTATTTCACAAAGTCAATATAGAAGTCTTATTAAATTCCTGCAGGAGATGAAAATATCTCATAAAGCCAATGCCGCAGCCTTCGCTGTCCCTTCAAATTGGGTGAATGATACCGGAGATCCTTCAGAGCAAGATGAAATAAGATTTACCTGGTTAGACCATATAGCAACCTCAAAAAAAAATAGAATCCAAGATCTTGATCTATCCGATTTAGATGGAAATACTCATTATGATCCAGAACAAATCAGACAAGGAATTGCATTAGATAATAACTGCAGAACAGCTGCAAAACATCTAACTCAAGCCACGATGAGCGCAGAATCATTACCTAATGTCTCTTCATTTTTTCTTAGATCGCTTCCATTTAAAGCGCACTTAAGTAACGGCAAGATAAGTGACAAATTATTTATATATCCCCCACCCCCTCCAGTGTTAAAAAATCCAGAAAACAAGCAAGAGTGGGAAATTTTGAACCGCATGTATAAAAGGATGGATAAAATAGCGAAGTCTGGTTCAAGTAAGGGCATGGACGAAAGTTATAAAAAATTTGAATTATTAAAAACTCTTTATCAACAACAATACGATAAATTAACAGGTGGTAAACATAATTTACACGATTTAATGGATGATATTAAACAGTACATTGAGCACGAAGCAAATGCTCAAATTATTGATACGCCACGAAACAGCTTTTTCCATTTCAAAACGTCTACAAGAAAAATGTTTGAGCAAATTCAAAAAGAAAATCCCGTTTCAGATCTAGGTCCTGCTAAGAAATAGCGATACTAACGCAAATAGCACTTATTTTTTTCCTTTTGATCGCTTTTTAACATGACTCATTAATCTTCTTTTCTTATTCACCTGGCGCTGTGATAATTTAACTTTTTTATTGGCAAAAGGATTTGTTCCGCCTTTAAACTCCAATTTTAAAGGCGTTCCGATTAATCCCAGATGTTTAATAAATTCATTATTCAGATAACGTTTGTAGCTATCCGGTAAATCAGCCAATTGATTCCCATGAATTACAATTACTGGTGGGTTGTGGCCTCCAAGATGGGCATACCTCAATTTTATCCTGCGACCATTCACACAAGGAGGGGTATGTTTCGTGCTGATATCTTGAAGTAAACGAGTTAACCGTGGCGTTGAAAAAGATTGAATGGCTGAAGCATAAGCTTCATTTATATCTTTAAATAATCCCCCAACACCACTGCCATGCAAGGCCGAAATAAACCTAATTTTGGCAAAATTCGCAAAATGCAATCTTCTGGACAATTCGCTTTTTACATTTTCCTTATGCTCTTCATCCAAGCCATCCCATTTATTCACTGCAATAACCAGTGCTTTACCGGATTCAATAATAAACCCAAGCAAATTCATATCCTGATCAGTAATTCCTTCTCTAGCATCCAGAACTTGCAAGCATACATTGGATTCTTCAATAGCTTGAAGCGTTTTGATCACAGAGAATTTTTCTATTTTTTCATCAACTCGGGATTTTCTACGAACGCCTGCAGTGTCAATCAAAATGTAGTTCTGTTCATCCCTGATAAAAGGAATTGCAATACTGTCTCTGGTTGTACCAGGCATATCATAAACAACGACTCGTTCCTCACCCAGAATTCGATTAATTAAAGTTGATTTTCCAACATTAGGGCGGCCAGCAAAGGCAATTTTAATTACATTATCTTCTTCATTTTTATCTGCTTGTGCTGCAAATGGCGATAAAACATCATCCAGCAATGCGCTTATACCACTGCCATGTGATGAAGAAATAGAGTGAGTATCAGCAATTCCTAACCCATGGAAATCGGCACAAGCAACATCATCATCCAGCCCTTCGGTTTTATTAACAACAAGGTGGACTTTTTTATTTAATTTACGCAAATTGCTGGCAATTTTTTCATCTATTCCAGTCAAACCAGCTCGTCCATCAACCAAAAAAAGCACAATATCAGCCTCACTAAGCGCTATCTCCGATTGTTTGGACATTAAATTATCAACAGCAATATCATCAACACCTATGCCGCCAGTGTCAACAACGATATAGTGTTTGTTTTCATGTTGAGCTTGACCATACTGTCTGTCACGAGTTAAACCAGGAAAGTCCGCAACAAGTGCGTCTTGAGTCTTGGTAAGTCTATTAAATAAAGTAGACTTACCAACATTAGGGCGTCCAACAAGTGCAATCACAGGGATCATTTATTAACTCACAGATAATTGATTAAGCATTCCGTTGTCTGTTGACACAAATAACTTTCTTCCAACTACGCTTGGAGAAATACTGACACCTGCAGAAACCTTTGTGCGAGCTATAATTTCACCTGTTTGAGCATCAATAAAATGTAGATAACCGGTTTTATCACCTACTACTAAATCATTTTTTATTAACGCAGGTTCAGTTAATATTCTTGCCTTTAGACCAGTCTGTTTCCAATTAACTTGACCATTACGTTTATCAATGGACCAAATGACATCATGACTGTCTGTTACATATAAGGTATTACCGCTTAAAACCATATTCTTATATACGGAACTTGGTTTTCTCCAAATAAATTGTCCATCTGACAAAGACAGTGCCCCTATATAACCTTGATAGCTGGCGAGATAAACCACATTATTTTCTACAATTGGATCAGCATCAATATCAACCAATCGTTCCACGTCGCTTGGACCTGATGCATAAGCAATGCTGCGTTGCCACATAACACGGCCTGTTTTTACATCCAGGGCATCTAATTTTCCATCAGAAAAACCAATCAACACCAAATTTCCCATGCCAACGGGTGATGAGCTTGCCTTCAAGATTAAACTGGGTGAACCATGTTCTGCCATCCATATTTGTTTTCCGTCTGCTGCATTAAATGCGTAAACTTTGCCGTCAATCGTCTTCACGATAACTTTTCCACCTAAGATAGCCGGTGGTGATAAAATTTCACCAGTAACCTTTTTGTGCCATAATTTATTACCGTTGTTTTTATTTAATACAACCAATGACGAGTTATTGGTACCCAAAACGATATATCCACTGGCTACAGCAGGGCCGCTAACCAAGCCATGTTTCAATGCCGTAGTCCATTTCACCTCGCCATTATGCTTATTAATAGCACGAACTAATCCACTGGCATCAGCGGTATAAATAACTCCGCTCTTAACTACTGGTTTCAGCCTTAAATATTCTTTATTTTTTGATGATTTACCAGCAGACACCGCCCAATTTTGCTCAACTTTAATTTTATCCTTTATTAGCTTGAGTTCTTTGGGTTTTGGCGTGTTGTCTTTGCCCAACATATAGTCATCAAGTTTTGAACATCCTTGAACTAAGGCACAGAGAATTAAAATAAATAATTTCATTTTCATGAAAATTAAACCTCAACTTTTACAAAATGTATCAATAAAAAATCATCTATTACGTCCACAAGTAGGACTAATAGTAGTTATACAGACTTTACCTTTTTATCTCCAGAAATCATTGAGTGCGATTTACTGGCTATCTCATTAGTTTTCATTTCTAAAAATAGATTACCCATTCCATTATTTTTTACTTCATCTAAAGCCAGTTTATAGGAGCTCATAGCTTCCTGATATTGGCCTGTAGATCCATAAATGTCGCCTTTTAATTCATTAATAACTGGTAAATAAGTTTTATCATCGATGCTGCTTAATTCATTAAGAGCATTTGTATAAGACTTCTCAGCTGCAAAGATACGCGCCATACGAATTTTAGCAATTTGCTTTAAAGCCGGCATTTTACTATTTGCAGCAACCGCCTTCAGCTCATCTGTAGCTTTATCCAGTTTATTTTTTGAGACATAGATTTTTGCAAGTGTCAGATGCGCCGCATCAGCGTAAACTGTACTACTATGCTGATGAATCAACTCATTAGCATAGGCTCTTACCCCTTTGATATTTTGGTTTGAAAGAGCAACCATCATTTGCTCATAGGCCACAGAAGCTTGTTGAGTAATCTTTGCTTGATGCCAATGCAAATATCGATAGCCGGCAATACCAAAGAGTATAAGCGATAATACTACGGTGACAAGATTACCGTATTGCTTCCACCATTTCTTTATCGATTCTAGTTGTTCCTCTTCAGTCATATACACTGACATAACATTCTCCCGCACTCACTCTAAATAATCTTTCAAGACCTGATTAATCATATTTTGATCCACTGTAATTTGCTCAGTCTCATTACGTAGATCTTTAATACTAATTTGTTCTTTAGCCAATTCATCTTCACCTAAAATTAACGCCAAGCGCGCACCGCTTTTATCTGCTTTTTTGAATTGGCTTTTAAAACTTCCACCCGCAGTATTTACTGACACTTCTATTGTTGGATAAGCCTTGCGTATCCGTTCGGAAATCACAAGACCACGCACCACAGCCTGATCATTCGTAGCAATAAGATATAATGCATTCTTTTTACTCTCTTGTTGCAGAAGACTCAAGGTTTCCAAAAGCAGGTATATTCTTTCGATACCTAATGCAAAACCTACTGCAGGGGTTGGATTGCCGCCTAATTGTTCGATTAATATATCGTATCGTCCTCCAGCACATACCGTAGATTGACTGCCTAATTTATCAGTAACCCATTCAAACACTGTATGTCCGTAATAATCCAGACCTCTCACCAAAACGGGATTAATTACGTAAGGGATCTTTAATGCATCCAAGCCATCGCAAAAAGACCGGAAATGTGCACGACTTTCTTCACCAAGAACATCAATCAGTTTAGGTGCATTTGCCAGTAACTGTTGCATTTCTGGGTTTTTACTGTCCAAAATACGCAATGGATTTCGAGTTAACCTGCGTTTGCTGTCTTCATCCAACTGATTTTCATGATCTGTCAAATACTCAACGAGAATTTTTTTATAATGATGGCGCTCGGTTAACTCACCTAAGGTATTCACTTGTAATTGAACAATATCTGCAAATCCTAATTCCTCCCAAAACTTACGGCATATAGAAATTAATTCCAACTCAACCATCGCACCTGCCATACCAAATGCTTCAACACCTAATTGATTGAACTGTCTATACCGTCCTTTCTGTGGTCTTTCATGACGAAACATTGGTCCCATATACCACAATTTTTGTTGCTGATTATGCAAAAGCCCATTTTGCAGGCAGGCACGAACACAGCCAGCTGTTCCTTCCGGCCTTAAAGTAATACTATCCCCGTTTAAGTCATTAAAAGTATACATTTCTTTTTCGACTATATCAGTTACCTCACCTATAGTCCGCTTAAATAGCTGGGTACTTTCAATAAGTGGGAAACGTATTTCCTGATAACCATAACTGGACAATACACTCACGAAAATCTGTTCGATGGAACGCCAAAAAACTGTTGTCTCAGGCAAAATATCATTCATTCCACGTATTGCTTGAATTCGTTCAGTCACCTAACTTCTCCATAGGAGACATTTCCGGTTTTGGATCTAACATAGATTGCATTTTTGAGATATCAGTGAGTTTAAGTTCTTTAGTTTCAATTGTTGGTGTTTGATTTAATGATAAATCAACAGGGGCTGTCTTTGTCGGAAATATCTGTTGCGTATCTCTATTTTTTTGCCACCACATTCCTACAGCCACAATCACACCTAAGGCAAACAAAATTGTAAACCAACGAATAATATGTTCTGCTTTATGCGATTCACGCTTGCTTTGCTGCCATAAGAGGGCTCGATCAGATTTTTTTTCGACAACAAACTGAGCATTAAATATTGCCAGATAAGGCTCTGGAGATGTGCCGAGTAACTTAGCATACGCACGCAAATATCCTTTAACAAAAACAGGCTCAGGTAATAAATGAAATTCATTATTTTCAATTAATTCAATAATACGAGCCCTTAAATGCAATTTATTGGCAACATACTCAACTGTGTACCCTTTTTGTTCGCGTATACTGGCAAGTTGCTCGCCTGGATTCTTATCATGCTCTACTATATTCTCATCCAGTGTGGTGGTTGTTATAGTCATTATTTACTCCACTATTATCGATATTGGAATTCAAATTATTCATGTTTTGTTCATATTCTGCAGCTAAAGTGTGTTGCCCAACTTTATCACAAACCTCTTTGGCTAAAGATAATAATACCCTGTCATTCAAAACTAAATCAGAATGCTTTTGTATTAGCGCAAATGCCTCTGCATCTCGTTTGGCCTTAATTTCAAGTTTTAGTAATTCATAAAAAGATACTTTCCGTAAAGGATCCTGATTTAATGCTTTTGCAAAATAAAGCTTTGCCTTATCCTCATTAGGGGTTGATAAAGCGCAAAGGCCTGCATTTTCATAGGCTCCTGCAGTATGCAAATACTTTAAATCATTAACGGCTTTTAAAAAGTAAGTCTCAGCTTTTTTATAATCACCTTGTCGACATAAAAAGGCACCGTAATTGTTAAGTTGCGAGCCTCCATTTTTTGCTAGTGATATGGCTTTCAAATAATATTTCTCTGCCTGATCTAATTCTTTGGTTTGTTCAAAATAATAAGCCATTGCCGAATTAACATCAGGTGAGGTGGGCTCTTGCTCCAATGCAGTAAGGATCTTTTTTTTCGCTCTTGGCCTATCACCCTGCTTTAAATACCCTAATCCTAACTGAACATTGTATGACGCAGCCTTACTGAGATCCGGTTTTTTAAAATTTTGTTCTTCGCTTTCTCCATCATGTGCGCATGCCTGCAAAAATAGGCAAGTCATAACAAGCAAGAGATAAACCTTTTTCAACACAGTATTTTCACACTAAGGTTAGAAATGATAGCGCATTATAACCGCTTACAACTAAATTAAAAATAATTTGTCACAAATAATGATTTTATTGTGATTCCCGAATTAATTGCTTTGTTAAACCCAAGGCATTTTTCACTATTCTGCTGCGTGCTGTTCTTGGTTTGCTTTAGGTATAAAATGCAATTTTTGCCATCTTTGAGAACGACTTGTTCTATCCTTAACCTCTCCAGCTAATTGCCCGCATGCTGCATCAATATCGTCACCCCGTGTTTTTCGAGTAATCGTATTAATACCATGAGCGATTAACCTATCTCTAAATGCATCAATTGTTTCTTGGGATGAGCGCTCATATTGAGTCATTGGAAAAGGATTAAAAGGGATTAAATTGACTTTTGCGGGAACATTTCGCAACAACTTTATCAATTGATTAGCATGCTCTGGTTGATCATTAACTCCCTTGAGCATCACATATTCGAAAGTTACTTTTCTTCTAGGTTCATTCTTAAAATAGTTTTTGCATAAAGCCATTAACTGAGTCAACGGATATTTCTTATTTATTGGAACAAGCTCATTTCTTAACTCATCATTTGGGGCATGCAGCGAAACGGCCAAAGCAACAGGACTAATTTCTCTTAAACGCTCGAGATCAGGTAAAACCCCTGAGGTACTTAAAGTAACACGGCGTTTCGATAATCCATAAGCAAAGTCATCCATCATAATATTCATTGCGGACACCACATTATCAAAATTAAGTAATGGCTCTCCCATGCCCATCATGACTACATTTGTTATTTTTTTGTCATGAATTCCTTCTTGTTGTGATAATTCTCGGACTGCCAACCAAACTTGGCCGATAATTTCGGCGGTAGATAAATTGCGATTAAAACCTTGTTTTGCAGTAGAACAAAAGGAACAATTCAAAGCACATCCCACTTGTGAAGAAACACACAAAGTTCCGCGATTGCTTTCCGGAATAAAAACCGTTTCGATACAATTACCACATTCCAGTTTCAAGAGCCATTTATGGGTGCCATCATTAGATTTTTGACACGCAACAATTTCTGGTAATTTAACACATGACAGCTGTGCCAGTTTTTCTCTTAAGGCTTTGCTAAGATTTGACATTTTTGTGAACTCAGTAAACCCGGCCTGATGAATCCATTGGATTATCTGCTGAGCTCGATAAGGTTGTTCTCCCCAGCTATGTAGCAGTTCACGCATTTGTTGATAATTGTAATCAAGCAGATTTACTTTTTGTGTCATTCTTGCTCCAAATTTAATGACATAAGTTAAATAGTCCTGGGCACAACGAACTGAATCTTCTACACATCGCTAAAATCCAGTACAGCTCTATTCCGATGTACCGCGGCTTGTCCGCGGGATCCAGAAGAGCCGCCCTAAAACACTGAACCCCACGGACAAGCCGTGGGGCGTAGGCAGAGATGTGATCAAGAGACAGGTGCTTCACCCACAGGCTTAACCAACTAATTTAACTTAATATCATTAACTCTTCTTATCTTTCACAAATTTCGTGTGGTTCAAAGAAAAAGGCAATTTCACGAGCTGCGTTTTCAAGGCTGTCTGAACCATGTACTGCATTAGCATCAATACTATCAGCAAAATCAGCACGTATGGTTCCAGGTGCAGCTTCTTTGGGGTTTGTTGCACCCATAATTTCTCTATTTTTCATTACAGCGCTTTCGCCTTGTAATGCCTGAACCATTACAGGGCCAGAAATCATGAACTCAACTAAATCTTTAAAGAAAGGACGTGCACGATGAATATCATAAAAATTTTCTGCTTGTTCACGAGAAAGTTGCATCATTTTTGCAGCGATTATGTTTAGGCCCGCATTTTCAAAACGAGAATAAATTTGTCCAATAACCGATTTAGCTACTGCATCAGGTTTAATAATTGACAACGTTGTTTCTTTTGCCATCACGCACTCCATAGGAATTTAGTTAAAGTGCAATATTATACATGAAATGCAGGCTATATGGCTAATATAAATTCATTTTTCTATCAATTATAATCTCAACGATCAAAATAGAACTCATAATGCGCCAATGTTCTTATCAAAGTATAAAGGCTCTCTATTTATGGCATCTTGCTCAGGATCAATTTTGTACTCAGGCAATGATTTTAACAATTCAACAACGCGAAGGATTGTCTCATAAAATTGAGTGCGGTAGGAATTAGCCGACCTGCTTAATTCTTCAGTTTGTGCAACAAAATCACTTATCTGCTCATCAAAATCCATATCCATTTGCAAAATTTCGGACAAAATACTTATAATTTTCTCCTTTAAATCTTCCGATAATGATGCATTGAGAACCTCATTCATTTTATCTATAAAAATATATTTATTGTTTTGGACTTCTGCCATATTGCAATAGATCAAAGCATGATTAATTGCCTGTCGGATTTTACTTTTTTTCTCTGAAAAGCCAGAACTCTTAAGTACGCTCTTTAATGTGGTGATCGCCTTTTCCAATTCCGTATTGAACACTTGAGCTATTTTTATCAAAACAGCCTGACTGGCAGCAATGAAATGGGCATGTTCTCCTTGCACATTATTAAACTCATCACCTAGCGCTACTAATTGCTGTCGTTCTTTTTCTATAACTTCACGTGTTGCAGCACCTTGGGCTTCTTCATCTTTAGAATTTTCTCCAGACAATAAATAATCAATAAATAATTTTTGTACATACACATGATAATCATTTGCTTGTTGCAAAATGATTCCATTAAGTACACTTTTTAGTGGAACCTGCAGCATTCGATGATAAAAACTAAATGGACTTTTAATAGCTACAACTAATTCGGTTTGTGCTAGATTGACTTGGTACCTACCTAATATACGTTCAGCTGTTATTATTCCGTAAGTTGAAAACCAATTGCTTAATTCATTATCAATTTCTTCCCCGTTCATTTTTCATCCAATTCAAATTTTTCAAAGTATAGAGCCTGTCTGCAATTCGCTAGATTGAACCACATGGCTTTGATTTTTCGCAGCGCACAAAATCAGATCATAAAAATCAAAGCTTGAGGACCAAAATAGTAGAATTGTAAAAAGATCCTATGATATAAGACATTTTATTTGATAAGTATAGTGTATTTCACAGATGTTAAAACGATTAGATATTGATTTACAATTATTAAATGATTTTCTCCAAATAACAACACCGCAAGTATGGTTGGATTTCGCTGCGGAGCATATTCCTTTATTATTAATTGATCATGCACATTGTGAACGTAAAGCTGCAGCAACTGCAATTAATTTTATCAGCAAGTATCCGGAAAAAAAGGAACTGGTTGAGGTAATGTCGCCTTTAGCTCGGGAGGAGTTACTTCATTTTGAAAAAGTCATTAACCTGATGACCCAAAAAGGTATTCAATTTTGTCCCTTGCAACCATCAGGATATGCGACTCACATGCATAAGCAGGTTACCAGCAGGAATGTCCTTCAGCGCTTATGCGATCAGCTGATAATTGGTGCCATTATTGAGGCCCGTTCTTGTGAGCGTTTTCATGCACTCATCCCCTATCTTGAGGATCAGGACTTAGTAAAGTTTTACGCTACTTTAATTCGATCAGAAGCCCGTCATTTTGAAGACTATCTGCGCTTGGCAAAATTATATGGCGGGGATATAGAGCAACGTCTGAATTTGTTTTTATCTTTAGAAAATGATTTTATTTTAGCAACTGATACGGTATTTCGCTTTCATAGCGGAATACCGCAATCTCATTAAAGGATTAGCTTAATAAAGATTAACTATGAGTCAGTCCTGATTGCAAGCTCTCTTGTTCCTCAAATTTAAAGGAAGCGGTTTCTTTTAAAAACTTACCTAAACCCTTATGTAATTCATCAAAATCTTTTTGAGTTAATGGCGTACCATCCGGATAATGCTTATAAATTTTTGTTTGAGAGTCCATTACATAATCGTTTTCTTGTAACCAAAGATCAACCAATTTTTTAAATGCTTTATCTGCTTCATTTTCGGTTTCTCTTCCATACTGGTCGCGTTGCTTGGGTAAGGGATTACCATTCTTATCAGTTAAAGGAGCGATGTCAACTTTCCCATCCTTAAACGTAACTTTCTGTTTAAAGCCATCTACGCTTATATCTTTGTCGCCTTTAATTTTATGAAGTATGGCTGATTTAAGTCCTTCATATATAAACTCTTTAGGATGTGTTATTGATCTAACTATAGGTATTTCGTGGGTAGCCTTCTTTATACGATCTACTGCTTCACCAGCAACCTGGGTTGACGATGTATTCATTGCTTTATTAAGTCTCGAAAAGAAATTTAGCAAGGACATCATATTAGAGCGCCAGTCATTGATGGAGGTTTGTTCTGAATTAATCACATCGTCAGCTTCCGCCATTACGTCTTCCCAAAGAGTTGATTCTTTACCTGTTTTCTTGCTTATGCTTTTATGTTTTTCTCTCAACTCATCCATAACCTTAGCCCACTCTTGCTGATGTTTAAATCGTGCAGCTTCAAGTGATTCGTCTTGCTTTTTCTTACTTTCTTCTTTATTGATCCGATCTATGTCTTCTTCAAGCTCTTTATTCGCCTCTTCTTTTTTTCTTTCAAGTTCATCTTTTTTACTTTGAGTCATAGCCAGCCTCTCTAAAAAAATTACAAATGAGCAAAATAGAGCCCCTTTGTATTATGATAACACAACAGATGGGGTTTGTCATCCCAATCACTCAGGACATAACGCTTTGAGTTTTGAGAATTATTTTGATAAGAAGTTATGCCCGGTTTATGAGTATGACCATGGATTAATTGGGTCACTTGGTAGTATGACATATGCTTTATAATTTCCTCAGCAACCACATCCATTTCTTCCATGGATTTGTTGCTATTCATCTGGCTACGATAACGTATTTGATTTACCAACCGCTCACGGTATTTCAGCGGTAAACTTAAAAAAAGAGTAGTAAATATCCTGTTTCTAGTTAACCGTCTAAAACGCTGATGTGCTAAATCTTTAGTACAATACCGGTCACCATGCACTAACAATATTTTTTCCGACCCCAATTGGAGTACAGTCGGCTCAGATAAAATGGACCATCCCGCCAGACGTGCAAAGGTTTTTCCCAATAAGAAATCACGATTACCATGCATGTAAAATAAGTTAATCCCTTGTTTTTTTAAAGAAAATAACTGATGCGCAATGCCCCTGCTCCAATCATCAATAGCATCATCACCTGCCCACACATGAAAAAAATCACCCAGGATATAAATATTTCTAACAGAAACTCGAGCCCATTCAAGAAAATGATTAAAGCGTTCCTGAATGGCCTGATCTTCAGGATGCAAATGAAGATCAGAAATAAAAACAACATCTATCATAAGGGCTCTATTTGTATGTGTTCATCGATTAAATAAATTTGACAAGGACCATTATAAGGTTCGATCGCATCACTTAAGCGATAAAATCCAGCAATTGATACCAATTCCGCCTCCAGGGAGTGACAAAAAATTCGTGCCTCTTTATCTCCAGAGATTCCTGCCAAAGCTCTGCCCCTTAAAGCGCCATAGACATGGATACAACCGTCCGCCAGTAATTCAGCGCCATGGCTTACTGAAGAGGTCACCACCAGATCGGCACCTTTTGCCACTACTTGCTGCCCCGAACGTACAGGTGCAGTAATTAATTTTGTTATTGATTTTGTTGTTTCGTAATGATTATTATTTTCAATCGGCTGTTCAATAATAGGTTTATCTTGTGTTGAAGACGCATGCAATACAGCTAAATCATGACATTGAGCCAGAGTATTATGCAATACACTCCCTCCTTGAATGGCAACAGGAATCATACCATGCGCACGCGCACTCTGGAGTAAAGACTGTAAATCAAATTCTAATTGGTGTACTGCAGACAGGTCAAAAACAACAGGTGTATGCTCAAATAACTTAGGTGCTTTGGCAATAGTATCATCAAGTTGTTGCGAAAAAACATCAGCGTTCGTATTTAACACCTGTAATACAGTAAATGTATAAAGACGACCTTTTAACTTAAATGCTTGAGTTTGTGTTGTATTTTCACCCATGAGTATGATATCCATAACCGATATTTTTGTTTATACTAACATGTGAAAACCAATAACAGAAGGATATTAAGGTGGATAAACGGTGGTTTGAACAATATCAGAAAGGAGTCCCACATGAAATTGACGCAAGTCAGTATTCTTCCCTCGTAGATTTGTTTAAAGAATCCTGCTCGCGTTATGCTAAAAAAACCGCGTATACCAATTTAGGGAGTGGTATTACGTTTGGCGAATTGGATGAGTTAAGTCGAGATTTTGCTGCTTATCTTCAACAGCTCAAACTGGAGAAAGGAGCTCGGATAGCAATCATGCTTCCCAATGTTCTTCAATACCCAGTAGCCTTATTCGGCATCTTACGCGCAGGTTATATTGTTGTTAATACAAATCCACTTTACACCACAGATGAGCTTATTCATCAGATGAATGACTCAGGTGCTGAAGCAATTATTGTGCTTGCTAATTTTGCAAAAACTGTAGAAAAGGCGTTAAGCTCCATTCCTACATTAAAACATGTCATTGTGACTGAAATAGCAGATCTATTTCCAACTCCGAAACGAATTATTATCAATTCGATAATTAAATACATAAAAAAAATGGTACCTGCTTATAATATCCCTCATGCGGTAGCTTTTAATTATACTTTGCTTGAAGGGAAACAATCGACGTTACATCATGTAGCGTTAGGTCATGACGATATTGCCTTTTTGCAATATACCGGTGGTACGACAGGTGTAGCAAAAGGCGCTATTTTAACTCATAGAAATATGATCTCCAATGTCCTGCAAGCTGAAGCGTGGATTAAGCCTATAGTAGGATTAAATGGTGACGAAACGATTATTACAGCGATACCTCTCTATCATATTTTCTCTCTTACAGCGAATTGTTTGACCTTTTTAAAACAAGGAGCAAAAAATGTCCTGATTACAAATCCCCGTGATATGAAGCACTTTGTTAAAGAAATCAAAAAAGTGCGTTTTTCAGCAATTACGGGAGTTAATACTCTGTTTAATGGTTTACTAAACCAGCCTGATTTTAAAGAAGTTGATTTCAGCAACCTAAAAATTTCACTTGCAGGTGGTATGGCATTGCAAAAAAGTGTGGCACTTAAATGGCATGAAGTCACCAAAACACCTGTATTAGAAGCTTATGGATTAACTGAAACCAGTCCTGCTGCCATTATGAATCCTATGAATCTGACTGAATATAATGGAAGTATAGGAGTGCCTGTTCCCTCTACAGATGTCATTATTCTTGATGATGATGAACATGAAGTACCTATAGGAACAAGCGGGGAAATTTGCGTTAAAGGACCTCAAGTCACCCCAGGATATTGGAAACGACCTGATGAAACCGCATTGGTGTTCACTAAAAATGGTTATTTAAAAACCGGGGACATTGGTAAAATGGATGAAGAAGGCTTTATTTATCTAGTCGATCGAAAAAAAGACATGTTACTTGTCTCAGGATTTAACGTTTATCCAAATGAAGTAGAACAAGTAATTGCAATGCATCCTGGCGTTTTGGAGGTGGGCGTTGTTGGTGTGGTGGACAAGGAATCGGGGGAACGTGTTAAAGCATGCATTGTAAAAAAAGATCCCGATTTAACCGAAGAACAAGTGATTGCTTATTGTCGAGAACACCTAACAGCTTATAAAGTTCCAAGGCTAGTTGAATTTTACGATGAGCTTCCTAAAACAAATGTGGGAAAAATTCTTCGTCGAGCACTTAAAGATTCTCATGCTGCATCACCAAGTCTCCCGGAAGAAAAACCAGCCGTTACTATATAAATTCAATACTTGCTTACTACGTCCCGCGGCTTGTCCGCGGGATCCAGAACGATCTGCAGCTAAAACACTGGACCCCACGGACAAGCCGCGGGGCGTAGGCAGAGATGTGAGAAAGAGAAAGCAGGTCCGAGAGCAAAAGCGAAACTTATTTCCTGGATTCGTTCCAATTTACCACAGGATATTCTTCATCAAAAATCAAAATAAAGATACTCTTTCTAGCACGTGTTATTTTACCAATTGTCTCATTATGCGAGCGGTCGCACCCCACACCCAATCTTTATTTCCAGTGAATTCACAAGTAGCATAACGACGGCCATTGCGTTCAACTATAAAATCTTTATAATTTTGGGCATCTTGGACTAATGCCATTGGAATCGATATTAAACGAGTTACTTCTTGAGCATTTAATTGGTAAGGATGAACCGTTTCAATACGTGCAAACCAAGGATGAATAATCTTCCCTAAAAGGGTTTTTTGAATATTTAATTCTTTTATCAAAGTGATACGATCCTGGGTAATTCCTAACTCTTCATACAACTCTCTAAGTGCAGTAGCATAATAGTTTTCATCTCCTTCTTCCCAGGTACCTCCTGGGAAACAAATTTCTCCTGGATGCGCACGCAATTTATCGCTACGTTGTGTCAGAATCAATGAATCAGATAATTGCTCATACAAGACAACCACAGCCGAATGTGTCAGTTTTTTTCCTTTAATTTCATTTAAGTCCATTAATAACCGCTGCTATTTTGATAAAACATTCACGATATTCATCTTCCCAGTTTGAGTCAATCACTATTCCACCACCAGCAGCTAAATGTAACGTATTCTCTTTGGCTGTAACCGTGCGAATAGCAATGTTCGTATCAAAGCGCCCATGCCGGGAAAAATAACCTATGGAGCCACAATAAATGCCTCGTGCATAACACTCTTGTTCATGAATAATTCGTATAGACTCAGCTTTTGGCGCTCCTGTAATAGAACCACCAGGAAAACAAGATAAAAATGCATCAAATGGCAGAATTGCAGCGGAGCATTGAGCTTCAATTGTACTTACTAAATGATGTACTGAATTATAGCTTTGCACCTCACATAAACTCGTTACGTGTACTGAACCTGGTTGAGCAATTTTACCTAAGTCATTTCTCGACAAATCAACTATCATGACATTCTCAGCTCGATTTTTTTCACATGATGCCAATTTACTTTTTAATTCTTCATCTTCCATACGGTTAGTGGAGCGCCCTATTGTCCCTTTAATAGGAGATGTTACTAATTTACCCTCTTCATGCAATAGAAACCGTTCAGGGGAGAAACTTAAAATATCAGCATGGGCTGTTCGTAAAAAAGCAGCATAAGGAACAGGGTTTTTCAAACAAACTTTTTTATAAAAAGTCCAACTGTCCCCTTCATAACCAACGTGAAATGGCTGAGTCAGATTGACCTGATAACTCCTTCCTTCTTTTAGAAATTGGTAAACTGAAGAAAATGCTTTGATGTAATTTGGTTTGCTCATCAAAGGAGTAAAATCACCTTTAATAGCTGCATTATCCTGTTGTTTCGCAGGGTTATTCCACAACTCCAATACTTCATCAACAATTATAGCTGTTGATTGATGTGTATTTGCCGCAAATACGGTTACGGTTTTATTATGATGGTCTACGATAATTGCCCAATCATACAAACCAAGATCTAACAAAGGCATATTTTCTAATGTAGGGTGTATGCAGGAATCTATTCCTAATAACTTTGCTCCAAGATCGTAAGAAATATAACCCAAAGCACCGCCTTGAAAAGGAAGATCCGCCGCAGAGGATATTGGCGATAAGCGCAGACTTATTTTTTTTAATAAATTTGGTAAATCCTCAGCATTTTGATCGATTTGAATAAAATCATAAGGATAGGCACTGATAATATCATAACGCCCATAAGCGCGATCTGTACTTTCTAAAAGAACAAAACCAGGTAAATGAAATAATTTTTGGTAATACTCATGCAACGAATCATGATAGTCTAATGAATATAATACAAATTGGCTCAAAATGTTCCTCTTAGGTAATTTTATAAAAATTTATATTTGTAGCCTGCATAGAGCTACAAATACTTCATTCTGTAACACGAATTCAACACTAATTCTCTGGTTTTTGAATTAATTTGTGAGTATGCTATGCAAACGCTTTATTGACAAGGAGCCTTGTATGGCAACAGTTGCTCAATTTGACATTACATATACTCAATTTTTAAATGAACATGGAAAATTGGTCGGACAACTACCTTCTTTTGCCCGTGATCATTCTGTGCTCAAAGAACTTTATAAAATTATGGTTCTGACACGGACTTTTGATAAAAAAGCTATAGCTTTGCAAAGAACGGGGAAAATGGGAACTTATGCCCCGATTAATGGACAGGAAGCAATTTCAACCGCTATAGGTCATGCAATGCGCCCTGAGGATGTTCTTGTACCCTATTACCGCGATTATGCTGCGCAATTTCAACGCGGTGTAAAAATGTCTGAAATACTCGCTTTCTGGGGTGGTGACGAGCGTGGCAGTCAATTTTCCTGTAATTCAGAAGACTTACCCATCTGTGTTCCAATTGCCTCTCAATGCTTGCATGCAACAGGCGTTGCATTTGCCTTTAAATATAGAAATCAACCTCGTGTCGCTGTAGTGTGTCTCGGTGAAGGAGGTACTTCAGAAGGCGATTTCTATGAGGCAATGAATGTCGCAGGCACATGGAATTTACCTGTCGTTTTCGTAGTAAATAATAACCAATGGGCAATTTCTGTTCCTAGAGATCAACAGACAGGTACCCAAACTATTGCACAAAAGGCAATAGCCGCCGGCTTTACAGGCATGCAAATTGACGGTAACGACATTCTAGCAACAAGACAAGTTATTGGCGATGCGATTGAAAAAGCACGTCATGGTGAAGGGCCTACTTTAATTGAAGCCATGTCTTACCGTTTATCGGATCATACAACAGCTGACGATGCAACGCGCTATCAACCTGGCGATGAAGTTGAGAAAGCAAAACCTAAAGAACCCATATCACGATTTAAAGAATTTCTTATAGAACAAAAAATCTGGAATGCACAAGAAGAAGAAAATTTGGTAATTCAATGTTCTGAAGAAGTAGAAAAAGCAGTTAATGAATACTTGAGTATGGAGCCGCAACCAATCAGCAGTATTTTTGATTATCATTATGCCGAATTACCTGAGTATTTAGTGGAACAACGTGCAATAGCTATGGAGGAAGCAACTCATGCCTGATATTACTTTAATCGAGGCAGTAACTCAGGCTTTGGCTTATGAGTTAGCTCATGATGAAAATGTTGTGGTTTTTGGAGAGGATGTTGGTAAAAATGGTGGCGTCTTTCGCGCCACGGTAGGATTACAAGACCGTTTTGGTGAAAAAAGAGTTTTTGATACACCATTGGCAGAGTCCATGATTGCTGGATTGGCAATTGGTATGTCCATACAAGGATTGAAACCGGTTGCTGAGTTTCAATTTATGGGATTTATCTATCCAGCAATGAATCAAATTATTTCTCATGCTGCCCGGATGCGTAATAGAACACGCGGACGACTGCATTGCCCTCTCGTTTTTCGTGCGCCTTTTGGCGGCGGTATTCGAGCTCCAGAACATCATTCTGAAAGCACTGAGGCGCTGTTTGCTCATATTCCTGGTTTACAAGTTGTGATTCCCTCCTCGCCACGGCGTGCTTATGGCTTGCTTTTAGCAGCCATGCGTAATCCTGATCCAGTTGTTTTTCTCGAACCTAAACGTATTTATCGTTTGGTCAAGCAACCTGTAGAAGATAATGGTGAGGCGCTTCCCTTAGGAAAGTGTTTTACTTTACAACAAGGTGAAGATGTCACCTTAGTAAGTTGGGGAGCCAGCATCCACGAAACGCAACAAGCAGCGAAACAACTAGGCAACGAAGGAATTTCTTGTGAAGTCATTGATGTAGCAACGATTAAACCACTGGATATTGAAACAATTTTAGCCTCCGTAGAGAAAACAGGACGGTGTATTATCGTTCATGAGGGAGCAAAAACTTGTGGAGTTGGTGCCGAAATTTCCGCACAGATTATGGAAAATTCTATGGCTGATTTAATGGCTCCAGTCCAACGGGTAACCGGATATGATACTGTAATGCCCTATTTCCAGCTGGAAAAACAGTACATCCCTAGCGTTGCACGGATTAAAAACAGTGTTATGAGCATAATGGAGTAATAATGAATATTTTCAATCTACCTGATTTGGGTGAAGGCTTGCCTGATGCTGAGATTCATGAATGGTTTGTTAAAGAGGGTGATACTGTAATAGCAGATCAACCATTGGTTTCTATGGAAACCGCAAAAGCTGTAGTTGATGTACCTTGTCCTCAGTCTGGAGTTATTAGTAAATTATACGGTAAACCTGGAGATGTAATTAAAACAGGTGAACCTTTGGTGGCTTTTAAATCAGCTAGTGCTAAAACCGAAGACAAAGGAACAGTGGTCGGTAATTTAGAAGAAAGCAGTGAAGTCTTTGAAGATAATTTTACTGTTGGCATCCAACATACGACTAAAAATCGTATCAAGGCAACCCCTGCGGTAAAAATGCTTGCTAGAAAACTTAATATCGATTTATCTACAGTTAAAGGAACTGGAGAGTTTGGCATCATCACTCGAGATGATGTTCAGGCGCAAGCAGACAAGAACTCAGAAATTCCTGCAGGTTTTGAACCTCTGCGCGGTGTAAGACGAGCAATGCTCAATAGTATGATTCAATCTCATGCGGAAGTAGTCCCTGTAAGTATTTTTGATGAAGCAGATATTAGTGCCTGGAAGCCAGGTACTGATATTACGATTCGCCTAATCCGGGCAATAGTCTACGCTGCTAAAAATGAACCCGCCCTAAATGCATGGTTTGATACAAAACATGGTGCGCGCCAGTGTTTTGATGAGGTGCATCTTGGTTTAGCTATGGATAATGAGGAAGGGTTATTTGTGCCTGTTATTCATAACGCTGCAAAACTTTCCGATGGTGATCTACGAAAAATGATCAATGAGTTTAAAGAGTCGGTGAGCAAACGAGAAATTACTGCAGATAAATTGAAGGGAGCTACTATAACACTTTCTAATTTCGGAAAATTTGCTGGCCGCTTTGCAAGTCCAATTATTGTTCCGCCGATGGTTGCTATCTTGGCGGTAGGCAGACTCTATCAAGGAGCTGTTGTCAACGCTCAAGGAACATTAGAAGCACATAATATACTCCCCTTATCATTAAGTTTTGACCACAGAGCAGTCACTGGTGGCGAGGCAACTCGTTTCTTAGGCGCTGTGATGGAGTCATTACAAAAGGAATGAGGTAAAAGTCCTCTCCCTGACGGGAGAGGACATGAATGTTATTGCTGCATTTTTTCTTGCATTTTACTTTTTATTTTCTCAGCTAACTTCATTTTGCATTGCTGCAATTGTTCTGGACTAAAATTAGTATTTGGTAATTGTTTCTTACCCATGGCTACAGGTAAAACACAGTCTTTGACTAATTCTTTACCTGCATTTTCCCCACCTTTAAAGTAACCATTTTGCATACAAGTGATTGCAATAGCTTTGCAGGGCCCTGATTCTGCCCAACCATATAATGAAACACTCATTAGTATGCTAACTATACCAATCTTTGCAAATAATTTATTCATTTTTATAATTCCTTTTGTTGAGGATAGCGATCCCATTTTTTAAACAATTGCATCTAAAATATAGCACAGTCTTTATATTTTGCTTTTATGAGTAATTTAAGGTTTAAATTCAGTACATTACATTAAGTAGCTGGTACCCGAATTAAGCTATTTTGGTACAGAAGTAAGACACACTCTCTCTATTTCCCGGGCTACAGTATCGCGTTTTAAAAGTACTGAATTAGCACGATCTGTTTGTGTCAAAGAGATTGCATAAGGACCTACAAAAAATGCGTCACTATGAATCACATTACTTCCCACTTTCATTGTATATCCAAAAGGAATTTCAAAGCTTGCAAAATCAAAATATCCATCCGCTCTATCAAAACCAAGAGTTAAAGCACCACCACATTTAGGGGATAAAGGAGTGAAAACATGAGGAAACGGATGGGTTTCAACAAATACGCCCCCTCCACCGAGTTGATCCATAACATATTCTTCAATATAGGCCGGATCCCATATATATTCTATGAGAAATAGAGTTTTTAATTCCTCATATTCTACATCATCTAATATAAAGGATTGATGTAGTGAAATAAGTTCTGCGCCATATTTTCTTAAAAAGGTCTCAGGCACTCCTAGTGCATTCATTTTGGGAATATTAAGGACGTTCACTTCCTTTGAGATGGCCAGAATCCCTAATTCACCAAAAACACTCGAATCATTACCGCAATTTGCTTTCTCTTTATCCTTATCCAGCCATTTTGCTTCTACAGTAAGTTCTTGTGGTACAATGTCTTTCATGTCTTTTACTGGAGGCAAGTTTTCCTTCATAATTCCTGTTGCCGTTAACATATCCACTACTTCGCCCGTATGTAAAATAGCGAGAACTTTTTTAGATAGCATAAGAGGTTTTACAGGATTATTAGAATTTCTCCTATCAATCATAGTAGACTGAAGTGTTTGATAATGTTTATAAGCATCCTTTTCAGAAATATTAGAAGAGACAAATAAAGAGTAATGATGCCTGAAAAAAAGCTCTGGAATAACTGCAGACTGATTTCTAGTAATTTTATTACTCGGATCGTTGCGCTTTCTTTTTATCATTTAATAATACCATAATAAATAAAAATAAATTCATATAGTATTATTTTAATACATAAAATACAGTTAGTGATTCGAGTTAACCGAGATATTCATTTGTATTAAATATCAAGTTCCGCTAATACTGCACTCACATATTTTATGATTGAGCAATTTTATTGAGTAATGCTGCGAGCCTGCATCCAGCATAAGTAGCTTGTTTTTGAACTAATTGTTGTGCATTATCTTGATATTTATCACTAGGGGTTTCATTAGGGTTCATCTGATAAACATTTTTTATGGCCAACTTATGGGACATTTTTGCCCATTTCATAGGTTTTATTTCTGTACCAATCATCGAGCAGGACATTTTTTGTTCCAATTGTTGTGCTGTATTTTTTATACGAGTCTCATCAAATTGTCCAAGAAAAAAGCCAGCTCCATTGTCCCAGTACTGATGCAAATTACTGCCTACTGGATTTTTCCCTAAGAAGAATAAATTGCCCCCTAAATCGCCCTTAGGATGTTGCGCACTGACTCGAGTTATAGCGTGTAATGGTTGGTGAATATCACCTGTTATATGAATTAACATGCGTAATGCAAGTTTTTTATCTGCTGGATTTGTCTTTTTAGAAGAAAGTACGGCGATTGCTTGTTTTATTGCTCTTGTTGCATTGGTATTTTCAACTGGAGGTAGGTGAGTTCCATCAATGGAGAAAGGAATATCGATATAATGCATGACATCATACCAATATACTTCCCTCCACCTAATTTCATCCATCCAGGTTGAGGAGCTAACAAAACTTGAATTGGGTGTGTTATGCGGGCGTGAACGAAGGTATTTATAACACATAGCCCTGGCTTTTGGGGATAAATTATCGTAGGCAATTTGGGCCACCACCTTGTGGCCTGCAGCATTCCAAGCATAGCTGTTTACAGTTACCAGGCAAAAAACAAGTGCATAAATAATTCGTGACATAATTAACCCAAATAGGGAGACCACGCAGGCTCTTGTACATCTCCTTCACGTGCGGGAAGTCTCATTCGTATTCTACCGTCAAGAGAAACGATACCCAATACACCTTTATCCTGATTATGCGTCGCATAAAGAATTAAACGACCGTTTGGTGCAACAGATGGAGACTCATCACGACCAGAAAAAGTTAGACTGACAATTGGTCCACCACTTGCACTTTGTAATCCAATGTTAAATTGCTTGTCATCTCGATGCAACATAACAATATTTTTCATATCAGGTGTATAGGAAGCACGTGCATTATAATTACCCTCAAAAGTGACACGACTCACTTGGCCATTGGCTAAAGATAGGCGATATATTTGTGGTGAACCCCCTCTTCCTGAAGTAAATAATAAGCTTTTGCCATCTGGGGCATAACGTGGTTCAGTGTCAATGGCATCACCAAAAGTCAATTGCTTCATGTTGCCAGTACCTATATCTACACTGTAAATTTTGGGTGTTCCACTTTTAGATAAAACTACAGCCAACTCTCTTCCGTCAGGAGCCCATGCAGGAGCACCGTTAATTCCCGGGAAACTGGTAATTAAACGTCTTTGACCTGTTTCAACTGAAACAGTAAATATTTGTGCTCTTTTTTTCTCGAAGGAAACATAAGAAATACTTTTACCATCTGGAGCCCAGGCTGGAGACATAATAGGCTCGGAGGAAATTAATAAGCTTTGCGGATTATGTCCATCTGCATCAGCAACCTCAAGTGAATAACGAGTACTTTTTACAGTTCTTTGAACAGAAATATAGGCAATACGAGTGGAGAAAACACCCTTCTCCCCTGTTAGTTTTTGGTATATCTCATCACTAATATGATGTGCCAGTGGTCTGACTTGATTCGCGTTAATTTGAAATGTTTTTGTCAATAAAATCGCCCCATTCGCTACCGCATCAGTTAAAGTAAAGCTCACTTCATAATGATTTCCTGCTCGAATGACATGTCCTGTTACCACACTGTCTGCGCCTAATTGCTTGAGCGTGCTTACTGACGATTGCGCATTGGCACCTTGTGGGCCAGAAACAATACGAAATTGTCCTGAGAAATTTAAATCGCCTTCAATAACTTGTCCGATTTCTTGAGCGGCACCATCTGCACCAAAAGAGTTAATCGCAATAGGCAAAGCTGAGTTAATCCCTTGGGTTAACTCTAAATCAAGAGCAAACATTTGCTGTGTAAAAAGCAATAAAAAAAGTGTAATAATTCGGTTAATCACGAGTTTTACCCCCTCACTTGTTCTGGTCGAACGGTTAAACTTATATCACGAAACAAATTAAATGTTTCTGCATCTGCAGGCACCGGTAGCGGCGATGCTTTATAAATAGCTGTTTGTGCTGAGCGGTCAAGCAATTGGTCGCCACTGCTGCGAGTTAAAGTAACTTCCAATACCATTCCATCAGGAGCAAGGCGTATTCTGAACTGACTCGACAAGCTACTGTCAACATTTTCTGGCAATATCCAGTTTCTACCAATGGCATTGACAATGAGCGCTTTATATTTATCAACTTCACCAGCGATACGTGCCTGCCTTTCAGCATTTTTTGCTGCTTGTGCTTGTTTTGCGGCAGCAGCAGCCTCCGCTTGTTTTTTTCTTTCCGCTTCTGCTTTTGCAAGTTCTGCTTTTTCTTTTTCAGCTTGAGCTTTTTCCACCATTTTTTTCTTATTCAAATCAGCAAGTTTTTTAGCTTCCAATTGCTGTTGCTTTACCAATTCTTCTTTTTGTTTTTTTAAATCTTCAATATGTTTCGCTTCCAGTGCTTTTTGCTCTTCAAGCTTCTTTAAACGCTTTCTTTCCTCTTCGGCTTGTTTTTTACGAGCAATAGCAATTTTATTCGCCTCTTCTTTAAGCCGAGCAAGTTGTTGCTGTTCTTTTATTCTCTGCTGTCTTGCCGTTTCCGCCTGTCGTTTGAGCTCGTTTTGTCGGTTAATCTCAGCTTTTTTTTGTTGTTCCCGCTCCTGTTTTAAGCGATTTACTGTTTCCATAACTTGCTTATTATCAACACTTACTGCTTTCACCACCTCAGTTTGAGGTGTAACAGCAATAGGTTGATCTACTCCAGGTGTATTTTTGGTTTCCGCGGTTAAAACAGGTCTCTGACTTGAATTATCTGTTAAAAGCATCACGATTAAAAAAAGATGTAAGCCAAGTGCGGCAAAAAAAGCGTTACGATAACTGGGATTACTTATCATGCTTGCCCCTCTGATTTTTCCTGAGATGAATCAGTCAATAATCCCACCTGCTCTGCCCCTGCTTGCTTGAGCAATGCCATTGCCTGAACCACTTTGCCGTAGGCAACCCCCTGGTCTCCTTTAACTAAAACATTAAGTTTTTGGTTTGATTGCTTTGCCAACTCCAATTCTGCAGCGACACGAACAACTAAAGATTGGGATTCTATAGGTTCTGCAGGGGTACTGCTAATATTGAGAAAGTAAGTGCCTTGCTGATTCACTGAAACAATAATGGGCTCTCTATCTGTAGGAGCCAATGTTTGGCTTGCAGCTTTAGGCAAGTCAACAGTTACTCCTTGGCTCAGCATAGGTGCTGTAATCATAAAAATTACAAGTAAAACCAACATCACATCGATATATGGTACAACATTAATTTCTGATATGGGACGCTCACGCTTGGTTTTTGCTCTGATCATTTCAAATTTTACCCTCTTACAGTATCACTGTTTTGTTGTTCTATAAGCGATATTAATTCTTCCTGAAATAAATCAAATCGATTTAGTAAATCATTAGCACGCGTTGTATATCGGTTATATGCAATAACTGCTGGTATTGCAGTAAATAAACCCAAAGCAGTAGCTACTAACGCTTCAGAAATGCCTGGAGCTACCATAGCAATTGTTGCTTGTTGGGCATGACCTAATGCCTGAAAAGAGGTCATTATACCCCAAACGGTACCAAATAGTCCTACATAAGGTGCAATAGAACCTACGGAAGCAAAAAAAGGTAAATGTTTTTCCAGTTTCTCTGCTTCTTTTGTATGAGTAATTTGCATTACTCGTTGTATTGGTTCAATAACTACATTACCTTGTTTTCTCGCCCGTACAAACTCCTTAAACCCCGCATGAAAAATAGCCGCCATACCTTGTCGCTCATCCGAATTACTATCAATATCGGCATAAAGTCTGCTTAAATCACCACTATCCCAGAATCTTTGATTAAAAGCATCTGTGAGCTGTTTTTTGCGGTTAAAAAACCAGGCTCGTTGAAATATTAATGTCCAAGAAGTAATGGATGCAGCAGCCAGCAATATCATAACCGATTTAACCACCATACCTGCTTGCATAAAATACATTAATACATTTGCTTGATTACCCATCTATATTATCTCCAGTACCATTTTCGTGCTGTGCTTTTACCTACACAAATTACAATAACAATTCTTTTATTCAATGCGGAAATCGTTTTGGCTTCAAATTTCTATCCACGCATACCACCTGAATTTTGGCTTCACAAATTATTTTTTCCTGCTCATTTTGCATACTCTGATCAAATAAAAAACTACAAGCCCCTAATTGCTGTACTTGGGTTTTAATTGTTAGTAAATCATCCAATCGAGCTGGTGCTTTATAACGAAGATGCGCATCATATATGGCAAAAAGAGTATCCTGTTTCACCAGATCCGAGAGGATCAAATTATTTTTCCTTAGCATTTCTGTGCGAGCTCGCTCAAAATAACAAAGATAATTCGCATGGTAAACAATTCCCATATAATCTACATCTTCGGCGTAAACACGAAAGGAATGTTGATGCGTGATTGTGCCATCCATTGATTAATCCTGCTCTACTGTATTTAAACCAAAATGCTGATACGCTCTTGGGGTAGCTATTCTACCTCTTGGCGTGCGCATAAGGAATCCTTGTTGTATTAAAAATGGCTCCAAAACATCTTCAATTGTACCTTTTTCCTCACCGATTGCTGCCGCAATGCTATCAACCCCTACCGGCCCCCCATTAAATTGTTCAATTACCGCTAACAACAATTTTCTATCCATAAGATCAAATCCATGTCGATCTACCTCCAACATTTCCAAAGCTTTTTGCGCGATATCAACACTAATAATTCCGCTACCCTTAACTTCGGCATAATCTCGAACACGACGCAGTAAACGATTTGCAATACGTGGTGTTCCTCTTGATCGTAATGCAATTTCTCTTGCTCCTTCAGGTTTGGTTTTTACATTGAGTAATTGTGCGGAACGAGCAACGATCTGTGTTAATGAATCAACAGAGTAATATTCCAGACGCTGTACAATGCCAAATCGATCTCTAAGAGGAGAAGTAAGCAATCCAGCTCGTGTCGTTGCGCCAATTAGGGTAAAAGGAGGCAATTCCAGTTTAATAGAACGTGCAGCCGGCCCTTCGCCGATCATAATATCCAGTTTATAATCTTCCATGGCAGGGTAGAGTATTTCCTCTATTACAGGGCTAAGCCTATGAATTTCATCAATAAATAGAACGTCATTTGCTTGCAAGTTGGTAAGTATTGCCGCAATATCCCCTGCTCTCTCAATCACTGGCCCCGAGGTTTGACGCAGATTGACACCCATTTCGTGAGCAATGATATTTGCTAAAGTAGTTTTACCAAGGCCAGGAGGACCAAAGATTAAGACATGATCCAGAGCATCACTTCGCTTTTTTGCTGCATCGATAAAAATTTGCATCTGCGAACTGACTGCATCTTGCCCTATATATTCCCTAAGACTTAGAGGTCTAATAGCACGATCGATGGCCTCTTCTGAGGTAGTGCTTTGAGTACTGATTAAGCGGTCACTTTCCAGCATAAAGTTCTTTTAACAGTTCAGATGAATGGTAGCATTTTATCATATGTTTTTTGAATAGCAGCTTATTTGTTAACAGATATTTAAGCGGCATCACAGCGATACTCTGAAAAGTAGTGCCTCATTGCCCCGGATTATAATTTAACCCATACCCGGGGACTCTTATTCACCAAAAAAATTATACCTAAATTGATGGAAAACATAATCCCTCATTTTGTTGGAACTCATCATGGTCAGAGACGATTGATGGAGTTACTTCAGGGGACGATACAGCAGGTTTAAAAAATAGTATTAAATTTTTTTCTCGCTCAAACTCTTCCTCAACTGGGGTTGACGATTTAAATTCATCAATGCAATTGAAAAAACGAACTATTGAGCATATTGCAACCACACAGGAAACCGATAATACAGCAAGCGCAAAAAAAGGATTAACCGCTACTAATGGGGCAGCCATAAGAACACAATACGAGAAGAATGTACTTGAGACTGCGGCCCAGAATAATAATTCTAAGGAAGTAAGGATATTCTCAAGAACGATACCCGTTTTTCTTAACGACTTTATTTCTTCAATATCTTTTAAAACCTCTTCAGAGTTTAGCGTTCCATTTTTTACATTCTCAAGACCTAGGACAAGAAGTTCATAGAATTTAATGGATTCCTTTTCTAACTCAGCATCAAGGGCTTCAATATATAACTTGTGATAATAAGCTTTAAGCGCTTCTAACCTTCGTTTAATTTCCGCATTGAGTTCCACTCCTTGAAACAATGCATCAATTCTTTTATCGCATTCGTTTAAACGTTTTTCCATTGCACTCGACATAATTCATCCCTTAATAAAAGAATAATGGGTCGTTTTATAACATAATTGAAAAAGCAGTTAAAGCTAAGGTAGCTTGCCGCTTAATGATAATCTAACATCATAACCCCATTTTCAGAAAGTTGCTCAGTTGCAGGAGAATGCTCGGCGATTATGGAAAAAATGGGCGGTTTAAAAAATGACACCAAACTTCGTTCTCGTTCATTTTCTGCATTCAATCGAGTACATGATTTAAGATCATCAATACAATGAAATAAATTACTTATTGATTTAACCATTAGGGCAGCAAAAACAATAGTGAATCCGACTCCTAAAATTGGATTGGGTACTGTTGCTGTTGTTGCGCAAAGAAAAAAAAGGGTGGTTGCTGCAGACCAGAAAGCTATTTCCAGAACTTTCGCAATATTATAAAAAACAATCCCAAGTTTTCTGTCAAATGTAGTATCTTGAATTTTTTGTAATGCTTCATCAGCAGAAAGGTGACGATTTTTAACTTTAACAAGATTGTCAACAAACAATTCATAACTTTGCACAATCCTTTCGGCCATATAAGTCGATTTATTGAATGAGGAATTATAATATGCATCCACATCCTTTAATTGCTGCAGAAGACTTAGTGGATGTTCATTTTCTAGATACAATCGTAAAAATTTATCGCGGCAATTTACTAAACGTACCTCCAGAGTAATAGGCATAAATTCAACTCTTAGAAATTTTAAAAGAAGATAACTGACTATTTAATAAGTAAAAATTGCTTTTATATCATAATTGCGAAAAGAAAAAATGTCTATTTAAACAAATTGACCTATTGACTCCATAATTAATTTTCGAGCCCTGAAAATACGAGATCGTACCGTTCCCACGGGGCAATCCATTTTTCTTGCAATATCTTCATAGGATTGACCATCTAGGATATACATACCGTAACAAAGACGTAACTCCTCAGATAAAGTAGATAGAATGGTATCCAGTTGCTCGCCAAACTCGATATTAATCAATAGATATTCTGGGGATAGCTCAACCGAAGAATAATAATTATCAGCATATTCTGCTTCCATATCCATACGTAAATTAGCAGCACGATAATGATTTTTAATTGTATTTTGGGTAATTCGATACAACCAAGTAGAAAATTGACTTTTCTCTTTAAAATAATGTAAATAGCGATAAACTTTAATTAATACTTCTTGTGCCAGATCACTAACATTTGCCGTATCTTGAATATGTAAGTAAATAATTTGCTGTATTTTATTGTTATACCGTGACAACAACAGATTATAAGCTTCCATGTCCCCTTGTCTCGCCAAACTAATCAAGTCCTCATCACTATAAGAAGTTTCTTTATTCATCACTCCCTCATAATTCCATTATAAGAATGACTGTTATTTTATTGTGTCATATGTGTAATTATATACCACTTTGACTTATTTTGAGATGTAATAACCGTAATTGATAGCTTGTCATCTGATCAAGGAATAAAACGATATGCTTTTTTTGACTTGGACTCGCAAATTCAATAAGTTGAAAAAGAGGGTTATGAATAAGAATAACGGCTTGAGTATAAGTCTCCTTTTTATCCTGAGAGATTTCCAAAATCCACGCATTGCCTATAAATTGAATTTTTTTAATTGATGGGCATGGACTCTGATTAGTCCAATCAATTTTCAGCAAGAGAAAAATAAAGCCAAGTAAAATAGGTTTAATAAAAAGAGATATTGATGAATAAAGAATCAAAATGACGGTAATGAGGTATATCACTAAAATCAAACGCAAATAAGTTTTTGATTTTCCTGGTTTAATTACTATTTCGGATAATGGTGACAATTTTTTTTAACTCTTTATCTTGAGGATCCTCATGGCCCATTAGCCAAGCATACAACTCTGGATCAGTGCAATTTAACAGTGAATTAAACGCCTCAAGTTCTTTTGTAGACAAATGCACGAGATGATGCTCAAGAAAACGTTGCAAAATAAGATCCAATTCGAGCATTCCTCGGCGGCAATGCCATGCAAGTCTTGCTTTTTCCTTGGTTTCCAAATCCAACATGGGTAAATCTCTTTATGATCAGCTTACGGACACCATAATACACTACTGTCTATATAAACGGAAATCATTAAGCTCTATTTAAAGCACTACTATGGCGCGCTTAAAAAATCAGATAAACTCTGTAATATTTCAATTGATAGTTACCCCTCAAGTAGAAAGTAACTGTTTTTCAGGTTTAAAATAATGAGCACAACTTTTACACATTTAATCAATGACAGAACATTAACGACCTTCAAAGCATTAGAAGAGGAATTAGTACTCCTACCTAACAAAAATTATTTATTTGATTTATCTTATCTTGCAGTTATTGATGTAGAAGGTAATAAAGCCATTGATTTTCTTCAGGGTCAATTAACCTGCGACTTAAACTCCATGTCTGACATACAAATGATAGAAGGCGCTCAGTGCAATCTTAAAGGACGAATTCTTACGTTAATGGATATTATTAACTGGCAAGGGGTTAAGTTAGTACTACCCCAAGATTTGCAAGAGAGAACCATTAATTCATTAAGCAAATATGCATTACTGTCTCGCGTTATGCTCAAAGAAAATACCAAATTTCATATTTTTGGATTTTATTTACAAAATCATGAAGATATTATTCCTGATACAGAGTTTTTTCCTAATTCGGTATATGCACAAACATATACCAACCATTCTTGCTCCTATCATTTAGGTAATGGATTTTATGTTTTTCTAGTCCTGACTGACTATGCACATGCGATTCAAGAACGTTTTATGAAAAATGACCAATTGCTTGGCTCCTTAACCTGGCATACTTTAAGGTTATTCCAGCAGCAAATAGAAATTTATCCGGAATCTCGAGGCTTATTTTTACCTCATAGAATTGGTTTACAACAAACCTCATACATTAGTTTCAATAAAGGGTGCTATAAAGGGCAAGAAATTATTGCTCGGATGCACTATAAAGCTACTATAAAACATCAATTGAAAATTTATGAAATTGCAACTGAGCAAAAAATTTATTCCGGACAAAAATTATTAAACAAAACCGAAGGGTCAGAGGTTGGTGAATTAATTGATTTTTCTATTCTGACATCTGGACGGTATTTAATTGCTGTAAGTATATTGAAAGAAGTGGAGCCAACGGTGTTTTTTGAAGGGCATAATCAGTTAGTAGAATTGACCAATCCATCAGTTATATTAGCAAATCCACTCGCTTAATATGATCTTGCTTGGCGAACCAGTAGCTTGGGTCATTTTGACCTGAGGTAATGTCAGCTTTTTGATGAGAAACCTCCACTAATTTTCTCGCCTACGTACCGTGCTTAAATTTTTCGCCTACGTACCGCGCTTTATGCGCGGTATCCAGGGATCTTGCTATAGAAATGCTCCGCGGCATCTTAGCATATCGTTCTGGATACCGCGCATAAAGCGCGGTACGTAGGGAAATTTAAGTGGCCACGTAGAGAAATTTAAGCGGTACGTAGGGAAATTTAAGCGGCACGTAGAGAAATTTAAGTGGCACGTAGGGAATTCAAGCAGTAGGTAGAGAAATTCAAGCGGCACATAGAGAAATTTAAAATGAAAAACTGACGTTACCTCAGGTCAAAATGACCCAAGCTACTGGTTCGCCGCCTTTATCATAAACTGATCGAAAAGGCGGAGATCTTTAACTAAGTCTCAACCAGCACAAACATACTCGTATTATGCTTCTTGCTCAACCAATGCGTAAGCTTGCAAAGTTGTTTGAGTCAAATCCAGTAACTCCCTGATTGCAACAAAAAACATAGTATAATTTAGAATTGTACTTGCTTTTAGATCTGCCAATATAAAGCGCCAACGCTGAATTAAAGCACGATGAGACTCTCCCCAGGAAGCAAGGCGCGCCTGCAAATCCGGGTTATCACCATCATAGTTAATCAGTCCAGAAGTGAGTTGGCGTTGTTGCCAATCTAAATCATCCCGCAATGCTTCTCTAGAGAGAGACTCCCAATGATTCTCACTTGGATGCATAATAATTTGCTTTCTTATCCAGGCAAGATCCAGAAACTCCCCAATTCCGAAATAAATCTCAGCTACCTGTGCTACCTTCATATTTCTCTTATAAGCAATTTCGATGATGTCAGTTGCCGCAAATAAACTTCGAGTTACCGTTAAATCATGTGCGAGCGCTGGTGGAATTCCTTCATCAACTAGCTCTTGATAATGTTCATTGTATTTTGTTCGTCGCTCTTCATTTAAAATCGCTGGGATGGACATTTTCAATTCAACAACACCTTGTGCATAGAGTTTGACAACCTCAGAAATATCCACAGCTCTGCGTTGACTACGCAAGAACCAACGAGTAAGGCGTCGAGCTAATCTGGAATAAAGCATCATCATTTCGATTTGCTTTTTAGCGCTTATTTTAGTACCCAACTCTTCGATTTGTTTCCAAACAGATTCTAAATTAAGCACAGAACGAGTAATGACGTATGCTCTTACGATTGCTGAAACAGGAGCTCCTGTTTCATCTTGTAATCTGTAAATGTAAGTAAAGCCCATCTCATTTACTATAATATTGCTTAATCGAGTCGCTATAATTTCTCTTTTTAATGGATGAGATTGCATTTGCTTGCTAAAGCGCTTTTGCAAATGTTTGGGAAACGAACTAATTAAAAATTGTGTCATATACGCTTCTTCGGGAACAGCTGAAGCCAGGATTTGCTCCTTAAGAATTGTTTTACTGTAACACATTAATACAGCAATACTGGGACGCATCAAACCTTTACCCATTAATTTGCGTTCCAAAATAACCTTATCGTCAGGTAAGTACTCGAGATTGCGATCAATTTTTCCAGTGCGTTCCAATTCACTAATATAGCGACTTTGTAGATCCAATGCTTGAAGAGGTTGCGATGCAGTTAAACTAATCGCTCTCGTTTGCAAGAAATTGTCACGGAGTACCAGTTTGCTGACCTCGTCGGTCATTTCAATTAACAATTCATTACGTTGTTTGGGAGTCAAATCACCGACCGCTACAATGCCGTTCAACAGAATCTTAATATTTACTTCTTTGTCCGAACAATTCACACCACCCGAATTATCGATGAAATCGGTATATACCATTCCACCACTTAATGAGTATTCGACTCGCGCCAATTGGGTTAATCCCAAGTTGCCGCCCTCTCCCACAACTTTACAACGTAATTGTTTTGCATTGACTCGAGTTGCATCGTTGGTTCGGTCACCAACATTAGCGTTTGATTCAGTACTAGCCTTAACATAAGTACCAATTCCTGCACTCCAAAGTAAGTCAACCTTAGCTCTTAAAATTGCTTTAATTAACTCGTTTGGTTCAATTTCGGTTTGTTTAATTCCAAAAGCCGCTTGCATTTCCTTGCTGACAGGGATGGATTTGGCATTACGATTGAACACACCGCCACCTTTGGAAATAAGTTTTTTATCATAATCCGTCCAGTTTGAACGTGGTAAATGAAATAAACGCTCTCTTTCTTTGAAACTGACTTCTGCATCAGGCTCAGGATCGACAAAAATATGGATATGGTTAAATGCACCAATTAACTTGATGTGTTTTGACAACAGCATACCGTTACCAAATACATCTCCCGCCATATCTCCAATTCCAACAACAGTGAAATCGTTATTTTCAATGTCTATATCTAATTCATAGAAATGACGCTTCACTGATTCCCATGCACCCTTTGCTGTAATTCCCATTTTCTTATGGTCATAACCTATTGATCCACCAGATGCAAAAGCGTCACCTAACCAAAAGCCATATTCTAAAGAAATAGCATTAGCAAGGTCAGAGAAGGTTGCCGTACCTTTATCTGCAGCAACAACAAGGTAAGGATCATCTTCATCAAAACATATAACGTTCTTAGGTTTAACCACTCTACCTTCAACATAATTATCGGTGATATCGAGAAGACCACGAATAAATAATTGATAACAACCAATTCCCTCAGCCATTATTTCTTCCCGAGTACCGTTTACAGGTAAAAACTTGGGCACAAAACCACCTTTGGCACCACTAGGTACAATAACTGAATTTTTTACTTGTTGTGCTTTCATCAAACCTAGTATTTCCGTACGGAAATCTTCCCTTCGATCAGACCAACGCAAACCGCCGCGAGCAACCTTGCCGCAACGTAAATGAACCCCTTCAAAACGAGGAGAGTAAACAAAAATTTCAAACATCGGATGTGGTTTTGGCACACCGGGAATAATTTTACTATTTAGCTTAAGAGAAATATAAGGTTTATGATGTCCATCTTCATTTATTTGATAAAAATTAGTACGTAATGTCGCGCTAATGGCATGAATGTATTGTCTGATTATTTTGTCTTCATCTAGATTCGATACAGTATCAAGATCGCTTAATATTTCGATGGATAAATCAGCAAAACGATCCTCTCTATTAGTATCATCAGCAGGATTACAGCGAATTTCAAATAATCTCACTAATTTTTTAGCAATAGCAACATTATTATTTAATGCCGTTTCCATATAGTCTTGGCTAAAGGTAATACCAATTTGTTTAAAATACTTGGCATAGGTACGCAAAACAGCGACTTCACGCCAATTAAGTCCTGCGGCTAAAACTAACTGATTGAATCCATCATTTTCAGCTTGAGCAAACCAAACTTTAGCAAAAGCATTCTGGAATAATTCTTTAATCTCATCAAGATCAAACTCAATTGGTTTATTATATTGCATGGCAAAATCATTAATCCAAGATACTTTGCCATCCTCAAATTTTAATGGATAGGGACGTTCACTTATAGCACGCAAGCCCAATTTTTCTAATATCGGTAACACATCAGATAAAGGAATGGTGGTATCATGTTGATACACCTTTAATCTAAAACTATTTTCTGATTCATCCAAGGGTTTATAAAAATTAATACCCAGAGGTTGTTCCGCTGTGAGTTGTTCGATATGTTTAATATCATAAACTGCTGTCCTGGCTGGGAACATATCACTATAAGCAACAGGGAATGCATGCTTGTAACGAGCATAAAGGGTATTTGCTTGTTCTTCCCCATAAGCTTCATATAAATGTGTTTGTAAATCGTCGGTCCAAGAGCGCCCGGCTTCAATCAGTTTCCTTTCAATGTCTTTTAAATCATATTCAAGTGGTACACTCGGATTAATTTTAATAATAAAATGAACACGTGCCAGAACAGACTCAGTAAATTGAGTCGAATAAGTAGTCTCAATTGAGTTAAAACTCTCGTCAAGAATTTCCTTCATAGCCATTCTTAACTCGGTATTTATCCTGTCTTTAGGGACATATACGAGACAAGAGACAAAGCGTCGATAAACATCAACCCGCGCGAACAAACGAATACGCTTTCTGTCCTGCATGTAAAATATACCCATTGCAATTTCCAGAAGTTCATCTTCTGTTCCTTGAATCAAATCATCTCTGGGCAAAGTTTCAAGAATATTTAATAAAACCTTACCTGCATGGCTGCGTGGATTTAATCCGGAATTTTCCATAATGTGAGCTACTTTACGTCGCAAGAATGGAATTTGTTTCGGATTGGTATGATAAGCAGCAGAAGTATAAAGGCCAATAATTCTTCGTTCACCAATCACATTTCCTTGCTCATTAAATCGTTTGACTCCAATGTAATCGGTATAAGCATCACGATGAACACTTGCCAACGTATTTGTTTTTGAGGTAACCAAAATTCGTGGAGACAAGGTAAATTCACGTGCTTCAGGCGCCATTGCAGAAATGCTTCGCGCCATTGATTTAGTAACGCTTTCACGCAAAAGTCCTAATCCGGTTTTCGGAACAGCTTGTAAAACCGTTTCCTTACCTTTTTCTACCAATTCATAATCTCTCATCCCTAGGAAAGTAAAATGATGGTCTTCAATCCAATGTAAAAATGCCTTAGTTTCTTCCACTTCATCTAAATCAAGTACTGAAGATACTTTATCAATCTCTGCAATTGCTTCCCGAACTTCAGCACGCATTTTTTCCCAATCTTCAAAAACGACGCGATTATCTTCCAGGGCTCGCTCACATCCTTGATGCAGTTCTTCAAGTACCTTAGGATCAGTTTGCCGATCAATTTCTAGAAATATAGGCGCTTCATGGATCACCCCTTTTTCATCTAACAGTTGGCTACGGGGTAAGATCTGACAAACTCGATTGTCTTTATCTCTTTTAACTCGAATACCTCCCATATGAATGGTTAGATGAGAGGATAGGCCCATTCTATGGATTACCAAACGAATTGAATCAACCAAAAACGGCATATCATCACAAATTACTTCAATGACGGTATGAGTTGTTTGCCATCCATGACGTTCATAATCTGGGTTATAGACTCTAATTTTTGTCTCATGTGGTGCACGTTCACTAATTAAAGCCCAAAAATTTACTACAGCGCCGTAAAGATCATCGATAGTCCATGCATTAAGATCTTCCATTGCTACAGTGCCATATAGCTGTTTAGCAAATTCGGCGCAAAACTCGGTTTGATCACCAACCATAGAACTTCTAATTCTATTGACAATGGCTTCAATTAATACGTCTTTACCCTCTTCAAATTTATAAGACATTGTTGTTCTACCTCATCGATTTGCTCAGCCCTACAGCGAGAATTATTGTTTAAATATATAAATAACCAGCCACTCTTATCCCGGCAGGTTATTTACCGGCTGGATAAGAGTGGCCAAAAAATCATATTTTTTACTCAGCATGAGTTAATTATTAAGAATCACTAATGGCTATGGTTTTAGTATTAACAAACTCTAATATGCCTTCTTTTGATAATTCACGACCATACCCTGACTCTCTTATTCCACCAAATGGTAACCTGGGATCTGAAGCTACAAAAGCGTTAACAAAACAAGCACCAGCTTCTATCTCGTAAGTAGCTATATGCTCTCCTCTCTCCAAATCACGAGTAAACACCGCAGCACCCAAGCCATATTGGCTTTGATTTGCATATGCAAGGCCTTCTTTCTCATTATTGGCTGTAATAAGAGCAATAACAGGTCCAAATAACTCTTCATCGAAAGCTGGCATGCCAGGCGTCACCTGAGTTAATAAAGTTGGTGGATAATAAAAACCTTTTCCGGCGGGAATTATACCACCTACCAATAATTTAGCACCTTGTTTCAGTGATTTTTCTACTTGAATATGTAAGTTTTCGCGCAAGTCGGAACGGGCTAAAGGACCAAGGTTCATTTCCGAATCAAGTGGATTCCCCATTTTAAATGCAGCCATATGTTCCATTATTTTATGTGTCAATTCTTTTTCAACGGATTTTAAAACAATGATACGCTTAGCAGCAATACAGACTTGACCTGAGTTATTAAGTCTTGAATTAACAATACAGCGTGCAGCAAGATCAAGATCAGCGTCTTCAAGAACGACATAGGGATCGCTTCCACCAAGCTCTAACACTGATTTTTTTAAAAATTTTCCTGCATGACTTGCAACAGCACGTCCTGCTCGTCCGCTTCCTGTCAAGGTAACAGCAATAACATAAGGATGTTCTATAACTTTTGCCGCTCCATCATTATCGACGATCAAATGCTGAAAAACGTGTGCTGGAAATCCTGCCTCAAGAAATAATTCTTCTATTTTGTTGCCTGTTCCCGTTGAAATAGGTGCGTGCTTCAATACGGCAACGTTTCCAGCCATAAGTGTGGGAACAGCAAAACGGAAAACCTGCCAAAAAGGAAAATTCCAAGGCATGATGGCAAAAACAATTCCAAGAGGACGATAACATACTTTTGCTTTTTTCATTTCCGTTTGAATAACTTTTGGAGCAAGGTATTCTTCTGCATGCTCTGCAAAATACTCGCATAACCAGGCGCATTTATTAATTTCAGCTCTACCTGCAGTAATGGGTTTACCCATTTCAATTGCCATTAAATGAGCCAATTCATCTGCTTTTGTCTTTAAAAGTTGGGCAAGTTGCAACATTAATGACTTTCTGCGGCTAAAAGACGTTTTTTTCCATTCCAAATATGCTTTATGTGATTCGTTAAGTTTTTTATCAACTTCCTGCTCATTCATGCAATCGTAGCTTTGTATTATTTGTTCAGTTGCGGGATTTACCGTTTGAATTATCATGATGTCTCCATACAGAATAAAGTATATTTAATTAAAGTTATCAACTCTCCTTGCGCACTACTTTTGATTATTGATACTATTTTCATATTCTTAGATTTTCAGAAAAAGCAATAGTAATTTAAATCAATACATTAGTACAATTAATAAATATTTCGGAAAATCCATATTTTAAAAAACGCGCTATTAACACTAGGATAATTAATGAACTTAAGCAAACAGCAATTCCATCCATTACACTACGTAGCGGCTTGGTCAGTGCATCTCTTTACTGCGAGCGCAGCCTGTATCGGTGTCTTTTCATTAGTAAAGATATATCAGCACGAATACATTTTCGCTTTATGGCTTATGTTTATTACCGTTGCTATCGACGCCGTTGATGGAAGTCTAGCTCGCCTGGTTAATATTAAGGAAATTTTGCCCAAGATAGACGGTGCTTTGCTTGATAACATTGTTGACTATTTAAATTACGTTATTACGCCATGTTTTTTCTTACTCGTGAAACCAGGTATGCTCCCACCTGAATACTCTGTCTTTCTTATTGCTGCGGTTTCAATTACCTCTGCTTATCAATTTTGCCAATCTGATGCCAAGACTCCAGATCATTTCTTTAAAGGATTTCCTTGTTACTGGAATATTACCATTTTATATATGTTTATTTTTGATACTTCTGCTGCAACGAATGCCATTATATTAATCATACTCTCCATACTTATTTTTGTACCTGTAAAGTATGTATATCCCTCGAGACTGGACTATTTAACAGAATCCAGAGTATTAAAAATACTCATGCATATCTGTTCTATTATTTATGCCATTAGCTCGATTTGCGTACTTATTAGCTATCCTAATACAAATATCATTTGTCTTAGCCTATCTTTGGCTTATGTTGGAATGTACTTATTTTTAAGTTTTTACAGAACTTATTACCCTATGATTAAGGCAAAAATTGCCGCACAAAAGGAATAGTTTGTATTGTGGGATAGACTTTGTATTTTTTATGATTAAAATAACCCACAAAATATACTTATTGAGGTAATTATGTCTTTATTTCACCAAATTAATAAATCAATTATTTTCTCTGCAGCTCTCATTAGTTCCGTTCAGGCAGAAAGTATTTTCCCACGTGGATGTGAAGTTACGGGGTTTGGATACAGTCAAAATTATTTGATTTTAAATGAAACAGGAAATCAATCGTACTATTTAATTCAAAATCATTCTGATTCTAAAATTGAATTAGAGCGTGTAAATACAGAAGAAGCCTTTATGAGTCCGCCCTTACATGCTACATTGGATTCAATGAGTTGGGGCGCATTTGCTTCTGATGTTAAAAACTTAAATTTTAAATGTTATAAACGTGTTGACGAAAATACTACTCTAGTGGACTGTCGTAATGTCTTAGAAGTATGTCAATATCCGAGAGTTAAGTTTGCTCTGAGCAATATGGGAAATTATTGGATTTCATTTAATAAACCCCAAGGTGCAATTATCCAGGAATCAGTGGCAAAAGGAATTTACTTAAAATGGTGATATGTGGCTAGAAAAATATTTATTCTTATAGGATGGATTGGTTCACTTATAATCCTGTGTGGTCTTTTGAAGTTTTTCGGGACCACCCTACCTAAACTTCATTCTCAACTTTATTATTTTATTGGCGCTATTGCATTACTTATAACTGCTATTTACTTTAGAATGCTTTATTTTATTGCGCTTCAATTAATACTTATTGCAGGGCATGCAGCAATTTTACTGGGTAGCGGACCTTATACTCAATTTTTCTTACCCATATTAATGTGTTGCCAATTACTCACTTTCTATTTGATGTTCGGTAAGGAAAACAGTGTGTTTTTAATATTGGGAGTTTTTGGTATCGCCTTACTTTCTATGGGATTTGCCTACAATGATAAATGGATATTTTTCTCGGGAAGTACATTAGTTGCTATATATGCTTACTACAGCGGATATAAAGGGTTATCTCCTTCTTATATTTGGGCTATCCTGAATACGATCATTGCACTACTTGCACTTTACCGAATTATCTTCGTATAAATCACATCAGCCCAGCGACCACTCAGATTTTTATATAAGAAAAAGCCTGGGTTGCGTGTTACGCTTCACCCCAGGCTATGAGAACTTCAGATAATTACTTGGATGGAACAATTTCAACATTCAATTTAGCAATAACATCGCTATGAACATGTATCTCAACCACAAAATTACCAATTGAATGCAGAGGACCTTCTGGCATTACAATTTCACGTTTGATCACATCAATACCTTTATCTGTCAAAGCATCCTTGATTTCATTAACACCAACAGAACCATATAGCTTACCTTCGTCACTCGCCATAGCGTTAATCACTAAAGTAGTATCATTCAATTTAGCCGCACGCTGCTCCGCAGTAGCCAAAGATTGTTGGGCTTTTTTCTCAAGCTCAACCCGGCGTTGCTCAAATAATTCTATATTTTTAGGTGTTGCAAAAACAGCTTTATTTTGTGGTATCAAGAAATTTCGACCATAACCCGCTTTGACATTTACTTTATCACCCAGGTTACCTAAATTTCTCACTTTTTCTAATAAGATAACTTCCATCTTAATAACCCCTTAAATTGACTCGCCAACCCCTGAAGGGAAATACGATCTAAAATTAACTAAACTATCTAATGAACCAAGGACCATGTAGGCACATAATACAAAAGTTGGTTTCAAAAATATTAACAACATTAATAAAATGAAGACCTTAACTTGTCTCTTACGAGAAAAAATAAAATAAACCAGACCAAATCCGGAAGCCAAGAAATAACAAAGCACTATGGGGAGTACATTAATAGCTAAAGGAATTTCATAAAAAGCTGCTAAAGAAACCCCCAAGAAAACTAAAAATGAAAGTCTGCCACTACGAAACGCCATTAACTCATTCCTGAGACCTCCAGGTAAAAATAATTTTGCTTGCATTGCTCGCGCAAACATTAAGGAAATTGTCGCAGAAACAAGAACACTTAATATCTGAATTCCAAAAAATAATTGCGCCAAAATTATTGAATTTATGTCATTAAGAGCAGGCCCAACCAGTTCCTGGTATTGTGTCAAAATCATTTTAAACAAATTAAATTGTTCGACAATAAAACCTGGAATCCAAAGTTGGATGAGTAGACACCCCAAAAAAGCCAGTACAAAAAATACTCCGGCGACTGCCTGCCATCGTTCAGTATTTCGCAAGCCCAATGCCGCAAAATAGCATGGAAGATAGGCAATAAGAGTATTAATTAGAGCTCCGGATAATGGTATTAACATCATCAATGGAACAGTATGAATAACAAGTGCAGGTAATAAAACATCAAAACCGGATTTTGCACCCCTCCTTAATGTCACCAAACATACTAAGGCAACTGAAAGCCAAGATGCAAAAGGCAATATTGAAAAAATCACAGCATAAATAATTGCTTGCTGTTTGCTTTCAAGTATCACCTTACATTGTTTTGTTATAAAATTACCTGCACGCATCATTATTATTTATTTATGGCTATCACAATATGGCAACAGACCAAGGAATCTGGCTTGCATAATTGCTCTTGCTAGTTGTCTTTGAAAACGAGTTTGAGTACCAGTAATACGGCTTGGTACAATTTTACCTGTTTCAGAAATATAATTTTTCAGTAAATTGATATCCTTATAATCAATTTCATTACCGCCCTCAGCACTAAAACGGCACATTTTTTTTCTACGGAAATAAGCTGACATAATTAAAACTCCTCTTAAGCAGATCTGGTTTCTTTTTCTTTCTTCATCAAAACAGATTCAGTAGTGATCGCTTGTTTTTGACGAGTAATTAAATTTCTAATAATTGCATCATTAAATTTGAATGCATTTTTAATTTCTTCCAGAGCTTCAAGGCTACATTCAATATTCATAAGAATGTAATGTGCTTTATGTACATCACAAATTGGATAAGCTAATTGACGACGACCCAAGTCTTCTTTACGGTGGATCGCCCCACTGTGCTTACTTATGATCCCTTCATAGCGCTCTACCATTGCTGGTACTTGTTCGCTCTGATCCGGGTGCACAAGAAACATAATTTCATAATGTCTCATGATTTCTCCTTATGGATTAAAGCCTTCTGTTATTTATAACAACAGTAAGGCAAGGTTTAAAAAAAGCTGCTAATTATAACCATTTTAATCGCATCATACAATTATCAAACAATTAAAAATAATTAAATAACTGAGTTAAGCTAAAATCAGATGTCCTATGTAAAATTTTTTATTAATTTATAGTGACAAATATCCATGAATTGAGTTACCGTGCATAAGTTAAATGTCTTTGATTTATAATCAACTTATTTGAAAGTTACAGAGGTAATTAATGGATATAATTTCTCTTCAATTTGAAGAACCTTTAATGATTCATATTGGTGATACAGCTATTAAGATTTTAGCTTTTAAAACACAAGAACATGGAAATATAAAATTTGGTGTCGATGCACCCAGATCCGTGAACGTGCATAGAGAAGAGATTTTTCATGCAATTAAACAAAAAAAACTTTTAGAAACTGTTGAATAATATATCTAAAATGGGGCAGGTATCATCGCGTTCGATTATTTTTCTTTCCGGTTTAATTCTGGCCTTATCCTCTATTATTCTTTTAATAAACCATTTTTTTTTCAAATATCCAGGAAATAACTATTTTCCTGAAGACATCCCATTTCTTGCTTTAGTCTTAATTCTTTTGAACCTTGGTCTCATCCTCTATTTTCCTCAGGACAATAAAATCAGGCAAATTGGACGAGAACTAATTTACTATTTTGCGATAATGAGTGTAATTGCCATCGCAACAAATGCAGTGCAATTAACTCCATTTCCAATCATTGATCCATTTATCGTCATATTCGAAGAGAAGTATATGAATGTCTATATGGAGTCAATAGTATCCTGGACCCATAATCATCCTCAATTTAAATATTTACTGGGTGTAATTTATGACAGCCTTCCATATCAAATGAGTATTTTGCCTGTACTGATCATTATTACTCGTCGCTTCCATCTGATCAGAGAATATTATTTCTATATGTTATGCACGGTCCTAATTGGTTTTGGATTTTATTATTTTTTTCCTACTATTGCACCAGCAAGCGTCACCAATAGCCCATTCTTCATGCCTGAGCAAATTGCTACAGGCTTGAAATTCAATCAGATTCATAACCATGTTAATCCAACTACAAATGAAGGAGGATTAATAGCCCTTCCCTCTTTTCATGTGATTTGGGCAATCTTATGTGTAAATCTGCTTAGAGAATGGACCATTCCGTGTATTCTATTATCCATAATTAATTTTTTTCTTATTGCATCCTGTGTTTTATTAGGATGGCATTATTTAATTGATATTATCGGGGGATTTATTGTTTTATGGATTAGCTACTATGTGTTGAAATACTGTTCTCAAGAAAAAATATAGCCCATTTGTAGACTGGATCCGTAAAAATTCGTCTTGTTCTAAATTTTTCTTAGTAAACCTGTAGGATGAACAAGTTCATTTTGAATTATTTTCTTATTGTTTAAGTTAAGTACGTGATGACTACTTAACAATTTTTGCAGGGAAGATTGCAGTGTTACACCGCTCTGTTCACTTAAAGGAGGATGTATTTGTACTACCCATCCGCCTTCATATTTTCCAATTTTTACTGGTTCATTAATTACCCTGACTGGAGTTCCGATGGGTACCATTCGAAATAAATACTCGATATCAGCAGGATACATGCGAATGCACCCAGCGCTGACACGCTTGCCAATTCCATCAAGCTTATTTGTCCCATGAATAAGAAACGTTGGCCACCCCAAACGCATAGCATGTTGGCCTAAGGGGTTATAGGGTCCTGAAGGAAACTCATCAGGAAGAAAATCTCCATTTTTTTCTGCTTCAGCGCGCAGATTTTCTGTTGGGCGCCATTTGGGATTTGCTTCTTTGGCTACAATTTTGGTGACCCCTAGTGGGGTATTCCACCCTTCCCGACCGATACCAACAGGAAAAGTAATCACTACGTTCTCATTTTCTGGAAAATAATACAGGCGGTATTCTGCTAAATTAATCACAATTCCCTTTCTAGGAACATTAGGCAATATATATTGTGTAGGAATAATAAGTCCTGAACTAATTGCTAAAGAGCGCCGTGGGTCGATTTGAGGGTTTGTTCTGAGTAGCTCATAATATCCAACATCGAAACGTTTTCCTATCTCATCAATCGTTTCATTTAACTCTGATTGTGCATATTGAACCTCTCCAACTACATCACCTGTTGCAGGGATAACCAAGGTGGTGGCATTAGAAATAGATACCCAAAAGAATTGTATAAAAATCAAGAAGAGCAACCTTTGTTTGATGAAGATCATTTTCAATGAATTATCCATAAACAGAGTCTGATGAAGATAAAGACGTAACCTGGGTTTCCGCTACATATCACCCAGGCTACATATTTCATAAAAATACCAAAAGTAAATTAAAAGCTTTCGTCTACTTTAAACCGCTCGCCATACTTGGACTCAAGGGTCTTAAATAAATTTTCCAAATTATTTGCTCCAAAATCCTTAGCATAGTTCATTGGACCGCCGCGGAACGGAGCAAATCCGGTGCCGAAAATCATACCTGCATCAAGCAAATCTGCATCAGCAACAACTCCCTCACGCAAACAAGCAGCTGATTCATTAACCATTCTTAGGATTAATCGATCTGCAATATGAGGAGGAATTGGCGTACTAGGTTGTTTTTTAATGGGTTTACCATTTTTGTACTGATATAACCCTTGACCTGTTTTCCGACCGAGTTTACCTTCTTTAACCATGTCACGCAGCCTTTGAGGTACAGTTCCACCAAAATGGGCTGTTAAATTTTCAGCAACAGCCAAACCGACATCTAACCCCACTGTATCTGCAAGTTCTACAGGTCCCATGAACATACCAAAAGATAAAGCTGCTTCATCAATAGTTTCAGCACTATATCCTTCATCCAGCAATTGGACACACTCCATGAGATAAGGCATTAATACGCGATTTACTAAAAATCCTGGGCTGGACTTAACCGGTAATGGGAGTTTGCCAATTTGATTGACAAAAGCGCAGGAATTAAGTTCAACTTTCTTGGAGGTTTGTGTACTACTCACTACTTCAACCAGGTCCATCTTAGCAACTGGATTGAAAAAATGAATTCCAACAAGGCGATTAGGATTCACCATGACACTACTCATTTCATCCAATGGAATACTGGAAGTATTTGTAGCAATAATGGCATCTTTTTTAGCAAGTTTTTCAACTTTTCTCATAATTTCTTGCTTTACAGCAAGATTTTCGAATACCGCTTCAATAATTACATCAGCACGAGCAATACCATGTCCTTCAGGATCAGGAATTAAATTATCCATCGCTGCTTGTATAAGACGAGGCTTGCGCAATTTTTTCTTATATAGCGCATGTGCACGGCCAATTGCCGGAGCAATTTGAGTATAAGATTGATCTTGCAAAGTGACTCGCAGGCCACGTAGAGCACACCATGCTGCAATATCGCCCCCCATGACGCCAGCACCTATAACGTGGACATGGTTTGCCTTAAAATCACTGCCTTTTGCAAAACCTTTCAAGCGTTCACGCAAGGTAAAAGCGCGGATTAAGTTTTTTGAAGTAATTCCAGTAGATACTAAACGTTCCACTGAGTCTATCTCTTTCAAATAAGCCCTATCCCCTATGCCGCCTTCTTTCTCCCATAAATCAACAATAGCATAAGGTGCAGGATAATGCTCTCGTCGCACTCGTTTCGCAATATTATGACGCATTAAAGCAGCAATAGGTTTTCTCAACCAAGCACTATTAGTCAGTCGTTGTACAAAGGAAGGTTTATGCTTTGGTGGTTTATTTTTAATGAAATAAACTGCTGCTCGTTTTAACTGACGAACAGGAACGACCTCATCAACCATACCTAAACTCTTAGCTTTTACCGCATGGACTGCATTTCCGGTAAGAATGATTTGTGATAAAGCGTTAAAACCACCGATCAATTGAGGTAATCGTACAGAGCCGCCCCAACCTGGATGGATACCTAACATCACTTCAGGCAAACCGATTCGAGTATCTTTTTCATCACTCGCAACTCGGTAGGTACAAGCCAAAGCCAATTCATAACCGCCGCCCATGCAAAAACCATCAATCATCGCAACGCTAGGAATTGTCAGAGCCTGTAATCGAGCAAATACAGCTTGTCCTTTTCGCAAGAAATCTACTGCTTGGGCTGGAGTCTCAAATTTTGAAAAAGCATTCACATCTGCGCCAGCTATAAATCCTTTTTCTTTGGCTGAATGCACAATTAAGCCTATAGCTTTTTTATCCTGTGAAATTTCATGCAGAAGGCTGTTGAGTTCATCTAATACTTCTTCATTAATGCTGTTTATGGATGTATCTTTTCTATCCAAGCCTAACCACAGAATATTGTCACTATCGCGTTTCAAGTCCCAATGTTTGTAATTATTCATGTCCTTTCACCTCAGTCACTCGTTCAAGATACATAGCCCCGCCCTGTCCTCCACCAATACAGATAGAAGCCATACCTCGAGACTCATTTCTCTGTTCTAATGATTTTAAAACGTGCAATACAATACGCGCACCACTTGCGCCTATAGGATGTCCTGCTGCAATTGCACCACCATCACGATTAAGCTTCTCGAGCGAAGGGCCTCCCCAGGCCTTTTCCAAACCTAACTGGGTGTGGCAATAATTCTCATCATTCCAAGCTGCAACGCAACCCAAAACTTGAGCAGCAAACGCTTCATTAATTTCCCAGCAATCCATGTCTTCAGGTTTTAATTTATGTCTTTGTAAGATAGGAGTTGCTGCATGTACGGGGCCAAGTCCCATTTGCGAAGGATCAAGTGCGGCCCATTGTGAATCCACTATTCTGCCTATAACCTGCAAACCATATTTTTTCACTGCATCAGCACTGGCCAGTAACAACAAACAAGCCCCATCAGTGATTTGCGAACTGTTACCAGGAGTTACCATGCCGTATTTTTTATCAAAAAATGGTTTTAGTTTCGCTAATTTTTCTACGGTTGAATCTGCTCGCAATCCATCATCTTGTGAATAAATATGTCCTTTAGAGCCAATAATCGGTGATACTTCCGACATCCTCTTTTCGTCATAGGCTTTTGCCAGTCTTAAATGGCTTTGATTGGCAAATTCATCCATTTGTTCACGAGTAATATTAAAGCGGTAAGCAACTTTTTCGGCGGTTTGTCCCATGTTCATACCCACTATAGGGTCAGTAAGGCCGCGCAGCAAAGCAATAACCGGAGCAAGATAGCTAGGTCTAAATTGTGTGATTAACCCTAATTTTTGGCCCATACTCTTAGCAGAGTACCAACTGGCCAACCAGGATGCCATTTTTTGATTGAACAATAACGGAGCATGGCTCATGGCATCTGTACCCCCTGCAAGTATCAAATCACTACGGCCACTTGCAATTTGGATGGCTGCATTATCCAATGCTTGCATCCCAGAAGCACAATTTCTCATCACTGTAAATGCAGGCACTTTATCACCACATCCCAGTCGCAAAGAAATTACTCGCGCAATATTTGCCTCATCGGGACTTGGCATTGCACAACCAATAATTACTTCATCCAACTCTGTTGGAGAAAAAGGCTGTCGATTTAATAATACCATCCCTGCAGCTACCGCTAAATCAGATCCAGAAAAAGGACCTATTCCCTTGGCCTTGAGAAATGGTGTTCGATTTCCATCAACAACATACACATCTCGACCATGTAAATTCGACTTCTGTTTCATCGATCCTCCTTATTTTTAAATTGCGGTTACATCACTGCAACGATGTTTCATTAAAAGAATAGATTACTCTCAATTATTCTTTACCAAATTGAGAAGCATACTTCCGTTGAGATACCCCGGATCCTTTAACTTAACGCCATACCTCTTCACTGATAGCAGCTCTGATTTATGAATGATAAAGAGTAGCAGTAATCATGAAAATTTGGAAATTTTTATAAAGCATTACATAAAAAATTATTAAACTAACTTGTTGAAAAAAATGAATACTCTAAGATTGACACAGCAATTTACCCTTCTTTGGATAATTATAGTTCATATTGCTGTATTTAAAGTTTCTTTCCTATGCATCCCATTTTAATTTATAGATAACGCATATTGACGGCATCAAAATACCTGATATACTGCGCAACCATTGATTGGAGAGATGGCCGAGTGGTCGAAGGCGCTCCCCTGCTAAGGGAGTATGGGAGAAATCCCATCGAGGGTTCGAATCCCTCTCTCTCCGCCAGTCAACGCGCCCGTAGCTCAGTTGGATAGAGTATCTGGCTACGAACCAGGGGGTCGGAGGTTCGAATCCTTCCGGGCGCGCCATTTTAACATAGTAAAATCAATGCATTAGTCTTTTACTGTGTCATAAAAAACCATCTACTGTGGCATAAACGTGTCATAAACTCGTTCTGCAGCTATTTTTAAATGCTCACTTGAAAGGTGAGCGTAACGTAATACCGTTTCATAGTTAGACCATCCTCCAAGTTCTTGTAACTCGTGTAAGGCCGTTCCATTTTGCACATGCCAACTAGCCCATGTATGTCGTAAATCATGCCATCGAAAATCATCAATATTCGCTCTTTGTAGAGCCTTCCTCCATGCATGATTATTACATCGAGTTACAGGATTACCCTTGTATGTAAATACATACAAGGGATGTTTACCTTTTTGGGATTGAATAAGTGAAATAGCTTTTTTATTCAAAGGAACAGGAATTGCTCTTTTAGTTTTAGACTCATCAGGATGAATAAGAGCATGTCCTTTATCCAAATAAATTTCACTCCATTTTAACTGAGTAACATTCGATTCACGTAGACCAGTACATAAAGTAAAGGCTGCCATACATTTTAAATGTTCAGGCAATTCCTTTAATAAACGTTCAGCCTGTTCCTTAGTTAACCACCGTATTCTTCTATTTTCTTCTTTTCTCATCCGAATAACTGGCACAGATTCTAACCAACCCCATTGTTTATGAGCTCGATTTAAAATTGCCCGAATTACTTCCAGCATTCGATTTACTGTAGAAGAAGTTACACCAGTTTTTTCCTTTTTTTGTGCAATGGATTCAATTACATCTCTATCCAAATCAACTAACATAAACTTTCTTAGATAAGGATCAAGCCACAATAAGTGCATTTTATCCATCTCTAAACTTCGTTTATAAGAGGATTCGTCTAGCCATCGAACAACTGCATCCATCCATGATTTTTTAGGTAAGGACTTCTGAGTTTTCTCATTCCATAAATCACGTTTAAGCTGGTCGTGTACGCGTTGAGCGTCTTGTCTTACTTCAGTCCCAGTGCTTTTGCGTATACGTTTTCCTTGGTGGTAAATATCGGTCCACCAGATACCGTCTCTTTTATAGAGTGCCATATACCATTACTCCTTATATTGACACCCTGCGATGCATCACAAGTAGAGTACTTGTTTCTAATATACACCACAAGATCTTCTTCTATGAAACGCCAACCTCTACCTATTTTTGCGGCAGGGATTAATCCATTAGCAGCCATCCGTCTAATAGTTTCCTTATGAGCCCCTAAAAGCTTAGCGGCCTCGAGGATATTTAGAGTTCTGTTGCTTTTTGTATTGTTAGAGAGGAAATTATTTTGATTCATATTAATATCCATATTCTCGAATAACTCGATTCGTGCACTTATTACATCATATCGAGTATTGGCGAGCAATATAAATGTCTTTTATTTTTTAAAGGATTGGTTTAAATTTTTAAATTAGCTATACGTTTAACCCTTTTGTTTATACAATAAACTCAACTAGATTCATGGAGAAAAAAATGGATTTATTGGAGCAGATAGAAAATGCAGTTGGTAGTGAATTTATAAATACAAATAAACATATAGAATTGGCGTGTAGGGTTCAGGAAATGAGTTCCGAGCCACAACCCGATTCCAATAAAATAGTGGAAATTATATAGTTAATGTCAAAACTAATAGTTTGTGGATCAGGAATAAAATCTGTTTCGCATCTTACTGAAGAAACTAAATATATAATTAAAAATTCAGACAAAGTACTCTATTTAGTCAATGAGCATAATCTCAAGTCTTGGATTCAACGTGAATCTAAAAAAGCTGAGAATTTAGAGAAACTTTATTTCAATAGTGATAAGCGAATAGATTCTTATAGTAACATCACAAACTACATTATTAGCGAATACAATAAAGGGATAGTACTTTGTGTTCTATTTTATGGACATCCAACAATCTTTTCTGAGTCAGCCTTAAATGCTGTAAAAAAAATAAAAGAAGACAATGGAAGTGCCATAATACTCCCAGGAATTTCAACTTTTGATTGTCTATGTAGTGATTTAGAAATAGATCCAGGTGATAAAGGATGCCTTACTATGGATGCTACAGAACTGCTTCTCTATGAAAGAAACATTGATACAAATGCACATGTCATTTTATGGCAAGTAGCAAACCTCGGAATGCATGATAATAATCAAACGAGCAAAATTCAGGTTTTATTTGAATACCTAAATAAGTTCTACACCCCTGATCATTTCACTTATCTTTATGAAGCAGCACAAGTTCCCATGAAACAACCTAGGATTGAGCAAATTAAACTAAGGGACTTAATAGATTCAAAAATTAATCAAACCACAACCTTATATTTACCACCCGCTCATCGAAAAGAATTAAGTGAAAAGTATCTTCAACTTCTAGGTTCCGTGAACCAATTTTCTAGCGCATCCATATAAGCGCTCCGGCCAAATGTAAGAACCCGGAAAAAGCGGTCGTTGTTTTATCAAAACGAGAAAAAACACGCCGAAAGTGTTTGATTTTGGAGAAAAAAGCTTCAACTAAAAACCGCTCTTTGTACTGCTCTTTATCGATTTTTCTTGGGTTCTTCGCATTCTTTTTTGACGGAATGGTTGCAATACAGCCTTGACTCTCCAGTGTGTCAACAAGTGCCTGTGAATCATATCCTTTATCTGCAAGAACTATCGTGTCACGCTGCTCCTTCAATAGCTCTGCTGCTTGAGTAATATCGTTTCGATGTCCCCCGGTCAGGATAAACTTAATCGGATTCCCCAGTCCATCCACCAAAGCGTGAATTTTAGTGGTAAAACCTCCTTTACTGCGCCCCAATGCCTGAGCATCATTCCCTTCCTTGTCGTAACCAGATGCACACGCATGCGCGCGCACTATGGTGGCATCAATCATGACGGCTTGATCATCAACATCGCTAACTGAAGACATTAAGCCAGTCCAAATGCCGCGATCTGACCACATTTTATATCGCTTGTGAATTTTACGCCAATGTCCGTAATAGGGCGGGAGCAGGCGCCATTGACAGCCTGTACGTAATACATACCAGACTCCTTCCACAAAGCATCTTGTCTTCTCATTATTCTTAATGTGCAATCCTTTTACTCCTTGCAGAAAAGAATAAATTGTATCCCAGACTCGTTCTGATATATTATTATACATGTAGGCAGTTCCATTAGTGTTGTTAACGATCGCAATCGAATTTCACTATAAAAACTGCCTACTTTTCAAGTAATTAAAAAAATTGGTTCACGGAACCTAGATATCAATATCAAAGATTATCAACTATCTAGCAAGTCGAACACATCCTCGAAATAGCTTTGCATCACTAGAGAAATTCGTCGTGTTATCACAATAAGAATATAAAAAACGAGGATCCTCATTTAATAACTCAGTAGGATTTCTAATCAAATTTTGCCCATTTTCTTTATAATGGTAAAAAGTAAATTGCGTTTCTTTGCTTACTTTATGCAAAGTACTACCAAATGCATCCCCTTTCTCCTCTGTAAATTCCTCTTTATAGGCTAACAATACATTCTTTAAAGTTTCAAGCTCTGTTAACGTACTATTGCTTTGATTTGTTTTAAAGGTGTTTATTTTTGCAAATGGACATTGTAATGGATAGTAAACGCTGTCATTTTTTTCTTGTAGAGTTGATGGAACCATTACAGTAGGGGTATATTCAAGTCCATAACAAGTGTTGTATATTTTTTGAATATCACTAACAGGCAAATATTGCTCATCAACTGCTGGTTTCACTCCAATTCCAGAGCCCATACAAATATTAAAAATATATTTTGCTGTATCCATAATAAAGGGGGTAGGTCTAAAACGATTTACTTTCTTTGCACTTAAAAATAAATCATTGCAGGAGGCATCATAGGTATTTTTTGTTAATTTCTTACGCAGAGCTTCAGAAAAATAAAGTTTTACTTTCAACCATTTTTCATTATTTTTAACTTCTTCAATAAATTGCTCAGAAAAATAAAGAATCTGACTATTCCACCTTGCTGTAGTTAATTTTTCACTTAAAAGCTCTTTAAAAATACGATAATGCTCATAGGGAGATTTTGGCGGAGGGTGAGAAACATTAAAGAATTTTTGTATTCTGGAATGCTTTCTTTGACAACCAATATTGGGTAGCAAAAAGGAGGATAAAGCACCCGATGAAACAGAAAGGACGTTGTTATCTACTGTTTGGTCCTCATCAAAAACAATTTGCATATTGAAAATTGCTCCTGGACCTTGAACACAATCCGGAAAAATTCTTTCTTCCTCCCCAAAATAATGCCATTCGCAGAATTTGTCCAGAATCATCCCCAAAGGAAGACTATTTTTCCCATAACCTAAATGTTTAAATAACTCGTTCTCTAAATGAATACTATCAATTTTTTCTAAACTCCCTGATGGAGAAGGCAGATAAGCATGGTTTTTAATACCAAAATGCTCACCGAATTTATACGAAGCTAAAAAAAATGGGATTCGTGACTCAGATAAAAGTTCTTCAAGCACTTGATAAATAGAAGGGTTTACAACATTCACTCTATCTTTTATTTCATTCCATGAAACTTTTACTATTCGATTCATATCCATAACACTTATGATGCAGTTTACTGCAAATATCCTTATTTAAAAATTTGCATAATTGTAAAAAGGATTTAATAGTAGTCAAATTTAATGATAGAGTCACCCTCCTCAAGGATGTAAAAGGAAATAAATGTTTAGTAAATCACAAAGAATGCCTCAAGGAGTAACTTCTCTATATTTTATTCAAGCTTTTTCAACGTTTTCGTTTGCAGTGCTTTATTCTTCACTTTCACTGTATATCAATAAAAAGCTTGGCTTTTCTCAAACTACTTCTAATAGCATTGTGGGTTTATTCCTTGCCTTTAATTATGTTTTACATTTATTGGGTGGGGTTATAGGGGGAAAATATCTAAGTAATCGCAGTTTATTTTTAATTACTACTATAATCCAAACATTTGGTCTTTTAGTTCTTTCACTTGCTAATGAATCACTGCTGTATATTGGTCTAAGTCTATTTTTGATAGGCTGTGGTTTAAATACGACTTGTTATAATACCCTCCTATCTCAACTTTTTGGGCCAGATGATAGCAGAAGAGATAAAGCATTTTTTTTAAGCTATGCAGCAATGAATGTTGGATTTTTATCTGGCTTTATTACTAGCGGCTTTTATGACTATTCAAATAACTATCAGCATTTATTCTATATAAGCTCAGTAGCTAATATCCTAACTGTGTTAACCCTGATTTTTTGTTGGCGTAATCTTAAAGATAAAGAATTAAGAGGTTTTATAAACAGTAGAGAAAAACTTAGAACAAACATAACTAGTGTATGGGTAATTCTATTGCTTATCCCTTTACTGGTTTTATGTTTTCATTCCTCTTACTTGAGTAATAGTCTTGTGATTATTACAAGTTTGGGCATGCTTTTAATTATTCTTACCTTAGGTCTTAGACAAAAGAATCGAGAAGATAAGCAAAAAATCTTTATTTATTTAATCTTAGCAACTACCTCAATTATTTTCTGGATGATTTATTATACTGGTCCAATGGGTATTATATTATTTATTAAAAACAATGTTGATAAAAAAATATTCAATTATGAAATTGCTACACAATGGATTTTAAATATTAATGCAGTAATAATTATCTTCGGAGCTCCAGTTTTATCAATACTTATTAATAAATTTAAAAACAGAGGATATAATTTTTCTACTTCCACTCAGTTTGCTAGTGCTTTTTTTATTTTAGCTTTGTCCTTCCTTTGCTTAGCTTTTGCAGTAATATTTTCTAATAATCAGGGTTTCAGTAGATTATTCTGGGTCATACTGCATTTTACAGCTATAACATTTGCTGAATTACTTATAGGACCAGTTGGCTATGCAATGATTGGACGCATAGCACCTATTCAGTTACAAGGTATTCTAATGGGAACTTGGATGATGGTTTCAGGAGTTTCTGCCTCACTTTCACAATATATTTCTAATAAAATGGTGCATACCCAAGTAACAGATCCTCTTATCACAAATCCAGATTATCTTCATGTATTTTATCAACTGGGGATATGGGCATTAGCAGGTGGAATATTTCTATTAATCATTGATAGAAAAATTAAGAATCTTTTAGATGAGCCCTTACCTAGCAAAGTTATCAATGATTCAGTTGTGCAAATTTAAAATCAAAATATGACTATTCTTGATTCATTTATGCATTTTTCCTATAACATTTTCGAGGCAAATATTCTAATTTTTTAAATTATCAAAACAACTTACTCTTAATCAACGTAAACAACTATCGATTTTTTTGTTTTAGATGGAGTGGACATGGAGAGTTTGTCAGTTGCTTTAGATCAAAAGGAAACAAGATATAAATTAACCAATAAATCCCAAAAAATTATAGTGAAAATGATATTACATCATACTTTCCTGGATTTAGAATCATTTGCAGAAATTTTAGAAGTTAATCCGTTAATTCTAAGCCATGTTGCCAATGGTAAAGAATATTTTGATAGAGATACTTTTAAAAAATTAATTGATTGGTTATTTATTTTTTTAAATGGATAGGTTAAGTACATGGGGTGCTAGTGGTCGAAGGTTCAAATCCTTCCGTCCAGACCAAGCCCAGTAAGGGTTTTATAAAGTTCTCCAAACCCCATCAGAAAAATTTGGTACCAGTTTTGGTACCGATGAAAAATGCTCTAAACCAATTTGAAAAGATTACTCAAGAACACAAGACCTTTGATTCATTTTCCTAAAATATAATTAAAGCAAAAAATTACTTCTCGCTATAGAATTACAAGTTTGTAAAAGGATGGGTTTGTGGAATAAGTGGGGAAGGAGTGGTTATTCTCTATATTTTGCTTAGAATCGGTTCGGAAACTCTGGCCCAAAATCAAAGTTCGTTTTAATATTAAATAATTAAGTTAGTGAATAATTTCTTTAACGATAAGACCACATAACGTTGATGCTCAAAATTTAGCGAAATAATTTTTAGGGAAATGATTCTTAAAGAGCTTACTAATTAATAAGCTTACGCAATGTGTCTCTAAAAAATTTAAAACTTGGAGATTTATTAGATTCTAAATTCATATGGGGGCTAATTTTTTCAGCCCAATTAGATTTTTCTGTACCTATGCTTACCCAACCTGCTTTTGAAAGGTTTTGAGCGCCACCAGGATATATGGCATCAGCTAAAATTTCCCAAGTTCCGCAAATGCTATCATTTACATATTGCTCTAGTACCGAACTTTTTGCTTTAGGATAAGCTTGATTTATAGCTTGAATATCGCCTAAAAACCAAGCTTCTCCCTCTTCTATCGCAATGCAAAATCGAGTTATTGGTTTATGTTTGCAAGAATTCAAAACTTGGTTTAGTTCGCTAAGGAATTCGGTTAAATTTTTTTTGTCTAAATCACAAACTACAATTATAGCTACATTATATCTTGTTCCTTGATAAGTTTGTCCATAACCTTGTAATAGTTTAGGAAGATTGGTAAGAAGAATGCGCTTCTGAGGATCACTTTTTGCATTTAGATTTTTAGGGATTTTACCTATCCCTTTGTAAGCATGCACTTTATAAGTATGATCTTCTCCAATAATCTTAGGTACAATAATATCTAATAATTTTTTTCCAGAGGTGTCTTCCACAAGAATTTCAAAATGCATATTACCTCGCATCTAAATAATCACTATACCAAAGCCCACCTAAAGGTAAACCTTCTGCAACCATGTTCTTTATTAGTTCATCGTCACTTGCTCTTCGTATAGTTGAATACCCACTAGAGTTTTTTTCTAAAATCCATACTTCCTCAGGTAAAAGTGCATCGACTAAATAAGGTTGATGTGTAGTGATGAAAACTTGCGAGCCACCTTTACGTCCTGTCGCATGTTCACGAAATTCCTGAGCCAAGGTTTCTAACAGTTTATGATATAAACCATTTTCAGGTTCTTCTATACAAAGAAATGGAGGCGGATTAGGATCTTCAAGAAGTAATAAGTAAGCAAAAACTTTTAATGTTCCATCGGACATTTGTTGTGAGTAAAATGGATCTTTAAAACCTCTATCATTAAATCTCAGTAACAACCTCCCATCATTAGTTTTTTCTGTGTCAATTTTATAAATACCTGGTATTTTCTCCGCAATTCTAGAAAGAATAGTTTGAAATCGTTTTGCATGTTCTCTTTCCATAAACTGAACAACATTACCCAGATTATCACCATGTATATTAAGATGTTTTTGTGGACCCGCAAGTGGTAAGCTCCTAGCTGCATCGGGAGTGAAATAGCTTAAGTACCAACCTTCAATAAATCTTCGAAATGCAGAAATTCTTGGGTGCTGTTTTAAGGAGCCAAATGTTGAAATACCGAGCTTACGTTTATCATCTAGCTCAACAACTTCAGTCTCCCTCGATTCTTCATCACTAATTGAACGCATTAATTTATCAAGATTAAAATATTCATTTTTATTTTCTATAATTTGTTGCCCTTCATTATCACCTTTCCAAACTAAGCCCACACCCTCATTTAATATTAAAAAGGAAAAGGGCCATCCCTTGGTTTGTCCTTTTCGGCGTTGTCTTAGACGTTCTTTTTGAACATATGGCCTGCCGGTCTTATCAATATTTATCGCTAATTCATAAGTTATAGGACGAGCATTACCATCTTCTTTATAATAAATCTCAAACTCGATAGGGCCTTTTTCATTTTGAGTTAAAATTTTTTGAAAACCACCTCGCCCATGTGCGTCACAAGCTTCTTCTACTCCTGACTTTAAACAATCAGCAAGAAATCCAAATGCATCAAATAGAGTGCTTTTACCGACGCCATTTTTACCAATTACTACCGTTAACGGGGAAAGAGGTTCGGCATTTTGTAAGTTCCATAATCTACCTAAAGTAATATCTTTTAGTGCTTTAAAATTTTTTATTCTGAACCCTTCAATTTTGGCCATGGTTAACCTATTTAAATTATTCTAGAAATAATTGGTAATTCTTAATAGTTTTACTGAAAAAAATATGAATTAAAAGATATATCTCTAATTATTAAATTATTTGGAAGATTTAATTTTCTTGAACTTAAGTTATTGAAGCCTAAATAGCAATATGAAACGGTACGGAGTATTATATTTGTTTAAGATATTTATACAGAGTTGGCTTTGAAACCTCAATGAATTCACAAACTTGGCTTATGCTATGTTGTTTTCCTTAATAAAGCTGTATAGCTAATTTAGCTTTTATCTGAAGATAGTTTCTTAAGCCATCCACCTTTTTCACCTCTTGCTGCCTGGGTGCGTTCTCGAATAAGATTTCTCTCAAACCCAGCTAATTCTCGAAAAATATGAAATATCAATTTACCAGAACTTGAAGATGTATCGATGAATTCTTGTAAACTTTTATGATCAATCTTTTTCGAGTCGAGTAGAGCTACTATTTCAATTAAATGAAAGATATACTTAATCGGTCTAGACGCCATACAACAAATACATCTTCGGAGTGTGGAGCAGATTTAATTGTCCATTCCTTTTCTTTCAGGGTCAGAAATCCACTGCTGAATCGCATTTATAAATAACCAAACATCATTTTTCCGGGTTTTAAATCTATTTCATCAATTTTCTTTAAGATATCAATCGTCCAGTTGGTTTTCATTTTGTTTATGTTTAACTCTGAAAGCTAGGATTCTAATTCACCATTACGAACAATGAATACACCATATTTATCCATAAAATCAAATAATTCTGTCGCAGAATTTTGATCGGATTGAGATAAACATTTTATTCCATCTTTTTTCATATTTTTATTATTAAAAGCAAGGTTTATGCTATGTCGCATACTCGCATTAGATGAGTGAAGGGTCTCAGGAGTATTCGCCGCACCAATGGGGTCAGGCCCTGAGTGATCGACACTTTTAAAAAACCACACTAAAATCGGGGAAATCATCGATAATTTTACGAATAGATGCATTTTCTATTTTCACTTTGTCTTTGAGTATAATTCTACACCCGAGGTAAAACAGCGAAAGGATGCGCATATTCTTTATTGAGTTGGCCTGATATTGTCTATGTATATTTATTTTCTCAGCCACCCATCCAACAATCCAGGCAAGAAAAGCTGAGAGCATTGCTATTAAGAAAAAAATATTTAAGCGATAAATATGTTGTGTATTTACATGCTCAAAGCCAAAGCCATATTTAGTTGATTTTAGATCCCTAAATCCCTCTTCAATCTGCATTCGAAGACTATAGATTTCTACAACTTTGATTGCTGTTTTACTGTTAATAAGAAGCGAACTAACTAGTAACCACGGTTCTCTATTAGACTTCGCATGCTTTTTTGATTGATTTGTTTGTTTAATCTGTCCCCGTTTACTCTTGTTTTTTCTCCCCAATGCTTTCCCTTTGTAACGATAAAGCGTAGTTTTAAATCCGTGGTCTTTGCAAAGCTCAACATCTCCTAAAAGCGTTGGTGTAGCTGTTGCAGCTTTATGTAAACCTGTGATTGGTGACCATGTTGAGCTATTTTGTAAGCGATAATATTTATTGCCTCTAATGCGCCCAACGTAATCCCAACCCAGTCCCTGAACAGCCTTAAACCAGGGGGTAGCAAATCCAGCATCCGTAATAATAATCGGCTTTACCTCAGCATCTAATATCAGTTTAAGCTTCATTAAAAATCGAATATGTACTTTCGGATTGGTATATTTTTTTTCTGGATGAACCTCTTCATAGATGGTCAGTGCTCGTCCTGAAGCAACCAAGGCAGCTCTTAAAACATTGTGTGACTGATTAGGGATTGTTGACCAGTCCACAATAATTAAGGGCTTTAAAGCTCCACCGACTATTAATCGACAAATGGTATCATAAATGGGGAGCCTATCATTTTGTAGTTTTTTATTTCCTAGAAACCGATCAACCCGTCTTATTGAACTTCGCTCTTGTGCATCAGTTATTAATGCGCGACCAAGCCCGGTTAGACTAAAAAATTTAGCATGAAATAGCGATTCAACTAATACGGAAAGTGTTTTTAAGCGTGATTTGCGCATGACTTTTGTTAAATATGTGGCTAGAATTGCGGTCACCTGCATCTTAGTGCTCCTTATGAAATCTGTCGTCGAAAAACAGTCATAATATGCATTAAGATATGCAGGTCAATTCATTTCTACTCGTTGTAATTTATTGTTTACATTTTCTTTTTTAAAAGTGTCGATCACTCAGGGCCTGACCCTACTTATTTTGTGTTATTATTGACCTTTAATTACCGTTTGGTCTTTTTATATTCTTTAAGAGATGGAAGTAAATGATAAATATCGGCAAAAACCGAAAGCTTAAGCTATGGCTCAACATATTTCTATTTGTTTTGCTTATTTCCTACATTTCTCTCTGCCTCAAAGTTCATCAATCACGAAATGAATTATACAGTTCTCGAATATCGCTACGATTAATGAGTTTTTGCAATCAAATACTTCAAGACATATATGGTCAATATCTTGGTCCTAGTAGAGACGACACCACCAAACTAAGCGATGGCACTTATAGACAAAAAGCTGAGGTCTACTTCCCTGGCCTAGCTCCGCAAAATGTCTCATGCTTTATTCAGCAAGATAAAACATGGATTGGCTACAATGCAAAAACCAAAGTTTATATAAATCTCAATGGAGTTAATTATGCTCCAACATGGTTTGACCAGCGTAGAGAATTAAAATACTCAGTCTTAAATATCACGCTGGAAGAACTAGATAAGAAATATATTGCGGCGTTATCAATAAAACCAACAAAGAAGCCTACATTTCGATTCCTTTCGCTTTCAGAGCTAATATATGGCGTAAGCTATCTTGACGTTTAAGCGAGAACTACAGTCCCGTATATTGTTCTTGAACCTTAATCACAATTCTAGTAAGGCATAAGTTAATGACTATTATTTAATCAATGATTACTTAAAATCTTTCTTAATCTATCATCTATTCTTGCTATTTCACTCTTCCAATCTTTAGACCAATCTTGAGACCAAATACGTTCTATCTTCCAGCCACGTGACTCTAATAATTCCTGGCGAATTTTATCACGATCACGTGCATAGGGTGTGGAGTGGAATAATGCTCCATCACATTCTATGCCTAATACAAAGTTTGTATGAATAACTGGATGATGAATACATAAATCGATGTAAAATCCACTAGAGCCAATTTCAGCCGATACCTTATAACCCAGCTCTTCTAATCGTCTTTTAACATCTTTGCTAAATGAGCTTGATTTTCTGGTAGTAATTGCACCACCAATACCAAATGAATCTAAGATCGTTTTGGCCTCAGAATAATTTTTATCACTTATTGCTTTTGCGTATTTAAGATATCTACCAAATAGGACTAAATCTGGGTTTTTTCCAAAATTCCTTTCTTCAGTTGGAAGTTGATTGGGATCAAAAGAACAAAAAACTTCTATTATTTGTTTTGCGCGAGTTATAGCAACATTCAGACGTCGACTGCCACCTTGCTTAGAAAGCGGGCCAAAATTCATAAATAATTTTTTTCCCGGGGCTGAAGGAGCATAGCCCACAGAAATTAATATGATATCTCTTTCATCACCTTGAACATTTTCCAAATTTTTAACAAAAAAATGTGCATCTGTTTCACTATCAATGTGTGTTCTTGCCATTTTTATATTATTTTTGAAATTTACATCTGCGAGTATTCTTCGCTCAATCGCGTCTTCAATAGCTACCATCTGTGTTTGCCCCATTGCAATTACCCCAAAAGATTTTTCTTTTGAGTGCACTTGTAATAACTCAGCTAGCCTGTCTACTAAAGATTCTGCCTCGATCTTATTCCCATCTTTTTGATTAAAATAAGCATTATTAATTTGATGAAATTTAATAACATCACCCTCAGTCAAAAAATATGGGTTAGGAGCAGCAATTAATCTACCACCATAAAAGGCTCTGTTTGAAAATGCAATCAAAGATTCAGATCGGCTTCGGTAATGCCACTCTAATATTTCAGAAGGGTAAATTTGAGACGATAAGTCTAAGATGCTTTGTGATAGGTCCGAATCATTTTCATCATCATCGTCATCATCAACAAATTCAATTGCTGAAAAGAAATTAGTTGGAGGCATTTGTTTGGGATCACCCACAACTACCATTGATTTTGCCCTATAAATTGATGGAATAGCATCTTCAACCCTCACTTGGGATGCCTCATCAAAAATGATTATATCAAAGAGACCCATAGAAATAGGAAGTACTTGACTGATACTTAATGGGCTCATTAACCAACACGGTTTAAGTTTGAGCATAGTGGAAAGCGCCCCACGTTCCATAATCTCTCGTGGTGAGAGCACCTTACGTTGTTTATTTGCTTCTTTTTTAAGTAGACTTAAACCTTCAAATTCACCATGACCATTATCCCATCTTTTTGAGAAAGTATTGTTAACAAATTCTCGTGCTGAAATACGGTGCTTTTCTTCAGTTCTTTTAAATTCTTCGATTTTTTCATGAAAAGTATTTCTCTCGAAATTACGCAATTCAGGGTTTTGTGTAATAACTTCATCTATCCACCACTTTATGACAGATGAAAATACATATTCACCCCAACTCTCAGAAATAAGAATCAAATTTTTAATCAATAATTCTTTGGACAACTCACAATTAAAGGAGGCTCTAATGTCTTTTAAACATAAATCTATTTTATCCAGAATTTCTAAATCGTTCATTGATTCAATAAGCATATCATAATTGAAATCTTGCTTATCAGCTTCATCTGTAAGGGGCATTTCGAAATATTGGTTTAAATCTTCTTTAAGTTTATTAAGAATATTAACTTGAATTTCAAGGTTACATTTTGATTTAGCAATGTCTAAAATTATTTTTTTAATTGTGGTATCTGATTCACGTGTATATGTAGAAAACTCTGGTGTATTTGATAACCCTAATCGCATCATAGTATCTCTTATTTTGAAAATAGCTTTCAATATAGGATTAATTTCATGACAGGCTAGGATAATTGTCTGTGGATCCGATTCTATAATTTCTGAGGGGAGGAATTTGTTCTGAGTTATAGATTGAAAAGATTTAATCGCCTCTCGTATTATTCTAAATGACTGGAAGGGTTTATTTGTTCCATCCCAAGTTGCTATACATTGACGTCTATAATTACGCATTCTCCAAAAGGTAGGCGTGAACCAATCAAAGACACCATGCGAAATAGAATAGTAGGATTCAAGTTGTCTAATAACATGCTCGTCAGCATTTTTATTAATTAAATTATAATTTGTTTTTTCACAATGAATTATATTCAATATTTCTTGAACTTGTTTTTGATATATCTCTAAAACTGAAAGATCAGAATAAAACTGATTCGCAAAGTTTAGCCATTCAGGGGGAATTTCTAATTGAGATACTTCATATAAAGCATCTGATGGAGGTATTTTTTCGAAGTTATTTACACCAATATCTGAAAGTGAGTTTTTAATTTTAGATATTGTTTCCTGCGCTATTTTAATTTTCTCTACTAAATCAGATATTAGTTGAATAAAACTACTGGTTAAAATTGCATCCGCTTTTCTATGAAGCCATGGGTGACTAGAAAAATTATTTATTTTTTTGACATAATTTTGGAGTTCATTAATTTTTTTGCAAATACTATTTAAATCATCGAACGAGTATTTGTTGAATATATTGACTAAAGGAATATTCATTTTGTCAATTTTCAGATCGGAATATTGCGTAAGTAAATCTGAAATAAATAATGTACTTGGATTATGTACCATTCCAAGGATACGATAATAACTATTTATTTCAGCCTTAAGTGAATCAAGTTCACTAGTTAATAAATTCCACTCCTTATCTGCTTGAGGATCATGACTTGCATCAGATAATTCTAGGAAGGAGTGATATAAACTTTGTTTGTTTAGATCGCTACTATGAATTAGAACAGATTGAGAGGTAAGATTTGCTTGTTTTAATCTAGCAAATACAACATCAAGCGCAGCTCTTTTTTCTGAGACAAATAGAACTTTTTTTCCTTTGGAAAGAGCTTCTGCAATTAAATTTGTAATGGTTTGGCTTTTCCCTGTCCCAGGAGGACCTTGTATCACTACCACTTTACTCTTGGTTGTTTGATCAATTGCCCTATGTTGTGAAGAATCGATGTTGACAACAAAGTAATTTTCGTGTTCCTTATAATCATCAAGTGCTTTAATTCGTTCGGTAATATCAGATTTCTCTTGAGGAATAGGTTTTCCAAGAAATAATTCCGATATAATCGGATGCATTTCGGAATTTTCGAGTATAGAGTCATAATCACGAAGCAGGACAGTACGACTTGCATTAAGATGATCTACTAAGACAATATCAATAATATAAAACTGGTTTGCTGTTACTTTGCTATATAGTTCAAATTCTTTTTTGGAGAGGGCTTCCTCCAGGTTTACTGGAACCCTATCTATAATTTCCCCTTCTTCATTTTTCACAATTTTAAATCGAGGGGGTATTTTAGGAAGCGAGTCTGTAAATGAATCATCATAATTAATAGATTTACCAGATTCTTCAAGAAAGTACTTAAACTCCTCCAAAGCTACATTGACCTGGTCAGATTCAAAGTACTCTGGAAGTTTTATTCCCCATTTCTGACGTAGTGCTAGACTTAATGACGGATTTAATTGCGCTGTATTATCCTCAAGTTTTAAGCTCCATTTTTTTCTTTTGTCCTTGATAACGTCTACGGCTATTTTAAAAATAGGGGAAATTAGTAGATCTTCTGGTTTATAGGTTGATGTATCTCTCCAGCAAAGGAACGGCCCAAGCATCCAGGCTCCTGAAATTCCATATTCACGTTGAAATTTATCATCCGCTAGTCTTATTTTGTCTAGTCGTTTAATTAAATCTCTATTATTAGTTTCTTCTAATAAGAGATGCTTACTAAGATCAAAACTAGAATCATTTAATAATTCTTGGAATAATGGCGACCCAATTCGCATTGGGACAAATTTGTCTGCGATAATCTCACTGAAAGCCTCATCAACATTTGGGGCTTTTGATAAATTGATGCAATGTCCTCGACTTTCACGATAATAAATCTCTTTATTTCTCCGTGATAAATTAGCGAGAAGGTCTCGGTAACGTAAAATTTGTCGCTTTATAAAGTCAAAAATAGACACAGTTTAACCTTCTTTCTTTTGGGATTATTCTTTCCCGTGTTATTTATTCCACTTTTACCTATCTATAGAGTTTGTTCTTAAAAAATAATAAATGATTAATCAAACTCTGATATTAGATCTTCAAGTCGTACATTTTTTATTCCAATAGCTGCGGCACACTGTAAAAAAAAACTAAATTGAAATGAACCACGGCTCATTTTATTTAAAATGCTGGAATGAGTTTCTTGAACCCCAATTTTCTGTAATAAAGAGATTAATTTTTCATAACTAATATCACGACGCTTCAATTCTGCTTTAAGAATACTTGAGGCTAACTTATTCCAATCTACAACATTTGCAAGCGAATCCATAATTGTCCTTATAAATAAAATAATAATCGCAAAAATAACATATATGTGTCAAATAACACTTGCCTTTAATCTCTGAAAAAATCGCTAAAAATTAGAGACCAACTAATTCAGATTTTACATGGCTCCTAATCTTAATGAAGAACACTATATTTTGTTGAAAGCAGTGTATATAAGGATGTATTGAGTACTGAAGAGCAGTGGTAATGATCAAGCAATTATGTATTGGGAGTGAGTCAGAAAAACTGGTCGAGCAATACCATTTATTATGTGATTTTGTCCCGGTTAAATTAACTATATTGCGGGTGATTTTTAGTTAATTTTGTAGATCCTTCCTTCCAATCCAATCTATGTTTAAATGGAACAAATTCTGCAACAAGAAATTTTGTTTTACCTTTTACAGTAAGAATTTGATATATAATGACTAGATTTACCTTATTTTCTAAAATTAATTTATAGTCATTTCGTGAAAAAATGACTTCATGTATTTGTATTTCACCTGGTTTTATTACTGATGGAATCTCTAGTTTTTCAGGCGATGGATTACCGCCCAATGATTCCATAACTTCAACAAATTCTTTGCTTTCATTGGTAAATTTGATTGTGGTTTCGAGGTCGTATATTAAAAGGTTGCAATTACCAATGTTACCAATACTAAATCTTATGATGGTTTTATCACTGTGACTAATACCTATCCCATTCATAACCAGTGAATTATGAAGATAAAATTTAGAGTAGTATAAAGCAAAAGCAGAAAGTATGAATGAAAACACAGTAATTATATTATTGATCATATCCATGAAATATTAATCAGAAATTAATTTTGCTTAAAATCTAATATAACTTAGAATTTATACTTATTGGAAGGGGCGAAGTTAGATACACATAAAATCAGGTAACCTATCAACTAAGTCTGATTAATAGTAAAAACAAACATAGAAGAGGGGAGAGAGTCAGCTCAAATAACGTTTGAAAAGTCTGATTACTGCAAAAAGCAGACTGAGATAAAAAGTGGGTCTTAATGTAGCCACGGCGAAATATTATCAATCACAAACGTGCAATTTTCTGCACTACAAAATTATTAATTTATAAAAAAAGATAGAAGCAAAGACAAAATAAATTTTTTAATGGATATTGAGCTCACACACACACCTATCGCATTATTAAAATATGCGTATTAATCCTTTTTTATAATCATTTGCAGTGATTATTGACAAAAAATAAGTTTAAAAAGTAGGCGAATGAGTGGTGAAGAGTGATCGTGAAGAATAAAAATCAAAAATCCATATTTTATATGAACCACAAGAATAATTTTTTTGATATCACTAAGACATTCACCACCGGTTCACCAGTTTTCATCACTTTGAACTGTCCTTTTCACCGAGAAATATTCTATTTTTGAATAAGTTCATGTTTAAAGTCGTATTATTTTTGTAATATCCTTAAGACCCTATACCATCTTTCTTTAGCCCAAGATGATAAGGAATTTGATAGTTCCTTCATGCATTTTTCGAATGCTTCGGTATCAGAATATCTTGTTACAAGATTTTGAGCATCCTTAGTAGATAGATATTTATTATTTTGTAATAACTTTTTAATTAATATCTCAGCTCTTAGTTCTAAGATTGCATTTTCAATGGTTTTTTTATTCATTTTATCTCAAATTTATAAAAGTGAGATTCTAAAGTATATAGCATGGCTTTATATGCATTTTTTTGGTTTGATTCAGTACTATCATTAACAATTACAAAAAAGCGACAATTATGTTTAATACTCCATTGATATATAGGAAAGGTTTGAGTTAAAAAGTTATTCTGACTTAAGATTTGATCAAATTGAATTGTATTAAGCGGCAATAAATTTTGATCAGCAACTCTATTTGGAAGATTTTGGTTATGGATTACTAATCCATTGGAAGTAAGATCGACTTTAAAAATATACTCTGGTTTACCATTTTTTGGGTCTGCCCAACATGCAGGCATTTCGGTACCTTTACCGAGTCGTTCAAGTTTATTTTGAGCATTTGCTAATTGGCCCTTTAAACGTTCTACTTCAGTAATAGCCTCAATTTTTTCAGCCGTTTCTTTTTTAATATCCCCTGTTGTATTTAATATTTTAGCTATGATTTGTGGTGAGCTTTCCTGAAGAGTTGTATTTTTTATTGCGTTTTTTAATTGTTTGGTAAACTCAGCCTCTTTCGCTATACGGCTTATTGTTTTTTCGATTGATTCATTAGTTGTATTTTCAGATGATAGAATTTGAGTAATTTTATGAACAAGTTTAGTGTCTTCTCGTGATTTCTTAAGTTGTTGTTGTAGTTGTTCAATATTTTGTGTTTTTTCGTCTAAACGTTTTAATTCTTGGAAAAAATCATCAAATTTCTTTTGATTCATAGAGTTTCTGTTCAAGTTCTTTAAAATTTTTTTAACTTCTGTTAGTTGCTTATTTTCTTCAACATATTTGGCTATTTGTTGATCTTTTCTTTGTATAAGAAATGATGTTGCAAGAAGAAGACAAAAAATAATTAGGATAGAAATTTCAGCCATAGTAAAGCCGAGAATAAGTCCCTTCCGATATGCTCTATTTTGATCAAGAACTTGAGTTGACATTTTATTGTCCAATTACATTAGAGGTATTAATATGATTTTCATTTGCTATTTTTTGAGTAAGAGAGTCCGTCATTTCAACAAGTGAATGATGTACTTTTTCTGTATATTCTCGAGATCGTTTAAGTTCCTCTGCTAATTTTTCATTATGAGTTTGTGTTATTTTGAGAGAGCCATTTAGTGTGAGTTCAAGCTCTTTAAAGGTAGATTTTTGTGCTTCAATGGCTTCGTTAGTACTTTCTGAATATTTTGAAATAATCGTTGAGCTTGTTTTAGTTATATTATTTAAAGAAGTGTTAATAGTATCTTGCATTAATGTTTGCACTTCTGACAGTCGTGCTACTTTTTCTGCAGCCTCGTGGAATCGGGTGCCGGACTGTTCAAATTGCGAATTAATTGTGTCAATGTTTGATAGAATTAAATAAATTTTCTCACTTTGATCATTGAGTAATTTTACTTTATCTTCAAGCTGCACACTTGAATTAATTGCGTTTTTAACAATTTTAGTGAGTTGTTTAATTGTTAATTCATCACCTTTTGCTCTAATTGCAATTTCCTCTCCAGCCATCCTTATTGATTCTATAGCTGGGGCTAATTTCTCTTCAAGTATGTTGGAAGGAGTTTCTATTTTATTTATACGATCGAGCAAATTCTCTACACTTTCAACAAGTGCATTTGTATTGGTTTTTAGTCGATTGGTATTTTCTATAACAGTTGAGTGGACTTCATTTGTTTTTTCGATAATAGTATGAGCAACATCATCGAATCTTTTTCCATAGTCTTGCATAACTTCTGCTGTTTGTTGTTGTGCTGCTATAAGAGTGCTTTTCATTATTTCGGTTACTTCTAATAAATTAGTGCGCAAACGTGAAGCAGCATTTGTCAGTTCCATACGTGCTTCTCTCTCTATCTCAACCGGATCGTGTCTCATTTGGTTGAAGAGAATGCGTAAAAAAAGTCCCGTAATAGTAGTGGCTAAAGCAATTCCAAAATTTTCTATGATTATGGCTGTGCCTCCATTACTATCAAATTGATATAATGCGAATGCAAGGCTAATAAGGGTAAATAAAAAACCAAGATAATATAAATTATCTCCGGCTTGATCTTCATTTAATCTAAATCGAAGAAACGAGTAGATTAAAAAAGAATAGAGAACCATTATTGTTACAGGAAATAAAGTTACCCAAGATTGAGAGCAATTCAATAACTTTAAGCAAGAAATACCAATCAGTCCTAAAAAAAATGCTGCAAAAAATCCAAACTTATCAATTCCATCTGTCACTTGGTGTTTGATTGGAAGATTAAATCTTTTCTTCAATGGGATGGTATCGTCTATCATAGATTCCTCTTATCCAGTAATTGCATAGATGCGATCAATAAATGCACCTTGATTGTTAAAGAAGGCTTCCCAAAAATTAATGAGTTGGTGGCCTTGGAGTTTTTTCGAAGTTGTTCTTCGAAATAGTAAAATTTCAACTTTCACATCACGAAGATCAGAATGCATTTGTTTAAGATACTCACTATTGAATGAGGTCAATGTATTGGTGTTAAGATGATAAAGATTGAATCCATCTGTATATTGCAACATATCGGAAGCTATAATTAGGCGAAATTTTGCATTTTTATTATTAGCGTTATTAAAAGATGAAACCGAAATTGACTGAATTGACTCCATAATTGGAGACTCATCTGATGTACTAACATCTGAAAGGGATGAGATAATTTTATCCATAGGATTATTAAAAGCGTCTTTCCATTTTTTTTCAATAAGCCTGGCATTTTGATATAACTTGTTTGCATGATCACCTCTCCCTGGATTACAAAGACTCAGTATTGGTTTTAGAAGGTTTTTCTTGGTGTTTCCAATAAGATAAACTTCTATTTTTCCATATTTTGGAATTTCATCTCTGATTTTTTGAAGTTCATTTTTGAGCGATGCCTGCTGAATAGGGCTAAGTTGATCGGTTTCATCTATTAAAATTGCAGTTACAAAGGGTGAGCCATTAACCGGACAAAACGTGGTTGGATCTATATTTATAGAGTTCTTTTTTTGTGAAAGATACACTGAAACAGCAACACTAATACATATTAACACTAAAAAAATTAAACTAGCTCCAAATATATTTTTCTTTCTTACCCTTTTTGATCGCCTGCTACTTCTTTTCTTCATTATATTTCTCTAAATAGCTCATTTAACAAAGGAAATCTTTTTTGGATTACTGTAAATTCTGAATGCATTTTTTTTATAATCAGGTCCAATTCTGAGTAAATTTCATCAACATTCGTTTCCAATTTTTTTTGAGAATCAAAATAATGTGCTGGTGTATCTATCTTTCTAGGAGATTGAAGTATAAATTGTTGAGTGAAATACAAGGGTGGTTTTGTAGTTCGAGATTCAATATTTTCATCTCTATATATATTGAGGAGATGCCGTGCGCAATCTTGTAAATAATGAATTCTTTGGTCAAAAGCATTAATTAAGCTTTGCCTACTCACCATTATATTTTCAAAGTTAGTACGTTGTTCAGATAACGTATTTTTTGATTGATGAATATCAGAGATTGATTCATCTTTAATTTCTCTTAGATTATCTATAATATCTGCATGGTGATTAGAATAGTCATCTAGGGCTAATTTATATCTTTTATCTAAATTACTATATCCTGGATATGGATCATTCATTTTAAACCCATCTATTGATGCTGTCACAGAAAAAATACAACCAATAAAAATCATAATCCAGGAATGAAAATCAGGTAGATTGATGGGATCATTAATCAGGGTTTGAAGGGCAAGTGTGCTTGCAAATTCTGGTTGATTGCTTGCTAAGGCTAGGCGATAGTGTGCTACTAATAGGTTAAACAGTATCATAATTGCTAAATAAATTAGAATGGAAATCCATCCGAACATTCTCCATTTCAGATATTTATGATTTACTCTGGGGTATAGGAATATTCCAGCGCCTAAACTAACGAAAATGTTAATCGTTGAAATTGCTAATGCTTCAATAAAGCCGCCTAATATTCCATTTTCTAGACCAATTGCTAGAAAATTTGCATTTAGAATGCTTTCTATTAAGAATAAAACCATAATGATACTAATATGAAAGATGCGTGATTCAGGATAACGTGCTGTTCTATCTAATCCATTTTTTTTACGGAAATCATTTCTTTCTTGATGTAATTCTTGTACCTGTCGCATATCATTTTCAAGTTGGTTTATTCCATCACGAGCCTCTGCTTCAAACTCAGAAATAGCATTTTCAGCGGCACTTTTAATTTTAAATGTAACATTATCCAGATTGAGGGCAGTAATCCTATCTTCATATGCATGTATTTGATCAAGAAGGAGTGAGTAGTCGCGATTTTTTTCAGCTTCTATTGTATTTATTATTTCAGTTTCAATACTATCTAATTCCGTCGCATCGGAGTTAGGTTGATTTTTTTGGCCTCGAGCTTTCGCTTTTTCGCTTAATTTCAGTTGATTTGATAATACATCTAAATCAAGTGGATGGAATTTTCTTATAGAAGGAATATATTGATTAGGTCTTTGTTCTAAAATCGCTTTAATTTTAGCAATTGCTTGCATATGAAATTACACCTATTTTAAGTAGATTTTTATGATTTAATATTTCTTTTGCAAAAAAGAGAGAAAAGCCCTTATCTGTTTTTTATTTATCTATATTTGCACTTTGCAAATTTAATTCAGAATAAAAATGCCAATAGTAAGTGGCAATATTTTTCCTAGCCGCGCATTTTAAGGGCACATTTTATTCTGTGTCAAATTTTTGCCCACCAAATTTAGCAGCAAAACCTCCCATAATGATCAAATAGTATTTTAATCGATTATTATCTACTCATTATGACTAAAACCAGTCTATCCAGTTAATTCAAAGTTTTTTTCTCCCCATATCTTGAGTAATATAAATTGCTACTAATGAATGACTCCAATGTATACTATTGAATATAACTATTAGCCATAAATGAAAATTAAATGAGCCCATTATTAACAACTACTAGACTAATTATTTGCAACCCATCTCTGAATGATTTAGACAATCTATACACTCTACAATCAAACTCTGACGTGATGAGTTTTATAGGTAATGGGAAACGTGATAAAAATGAAGTTATGGTTGGATTAGAAAAAGCCATTAATCACTTTCAAAAACATCAATTTAGTCTTGGCTCTGTTTATACAAAAGATTCACATGAGTTTATCGGTCGAGCAGGATTGATTTATTTCAATTATGATGACAACCAATCAGAGGTTGAGGTGGCTTATGCTTTACTGCCTCAATATTGGGGTAAAGGGTACGCCACAGAGATTACCATGTCTCTAATTCAATTTGGTTTTCGAGATATCAAGATCCGAAAACTAATTGCGGTAGTACATCCTGAGAATACCTCTTCCCAAAATGTATTAAAAAAATGCGGAATGAGTAATATGGGAAAAATCAACTATTGGAATAAAGAAATTATGAAATTTGAAATAACCAATAAACTATAATGATCAGATGTATGGCAACTTTAAATGCGAAGTTTGTAACACAACAGATATAATATTTGAGGAGCTAAAAAACGTTCTACCGCAATTCTATGTTAATTTTCTAATTCGTTCTGATCTAAGTTTAATTCAAGTTGAATGCCCTCATGAATCAGCTCTTGCTTCAATTTAATTCCTAAACCTAACAATCGTACCGGTATCTGTTTTCTCAAAAAACCTTCATGTATGAGTTGGAATAAAATATTTATATCGAGACTGTCATGCACGCATTCCACCGTCGTTTGCTGAAAATCATTAAATTTTAATTTAACAAAAAGAGTGTGTATTGAGGACAATGCTCCCGCCCGCTTAATTCGTGCTTCAAGACGTACCATTAATTCAGGTAAAGCAGCAAAACATGCTTCTACATCCGGTAAGTCCTGCAAATAAGTTTCTTCAACACTAATGGATTTGCGAATGCGCTCAGGATTAACAGGGCGCTCATCGATTCCACGTGCTAAATCATAAAGTCTCTGCCCCATAACACCAAATTCATTGTATAAATACTCCATGGAATAATGGTGTAAATCACCACATGTTTTAATATTTAGTGTCTTTAGTTTTTCCTCCATTTTAGGGCCGACCCCAAATAATTTGCGCACCGGCAAATCAATCATAAATGCCGCAATTTCCCCAGGTCGAATTACCTTCTGTCCATTAGGTTTATGCCAATCACTGGCAATTTTTGCCAAACTCTTGTTCGGGGCAATTCCTGCACTCGCAGTCAATTGTCGTGTCTGATAAATTCGCGCACGTAACTCTTGTGCCATCCACGTAGCACTCCCTTTACAATTGGAAGACTGTGTCACATCAAGATAGGCTTCATCCAAGGATAAAGGTTCAATGAGATCAGTATATTCTTCAAATAAGGCTCTAATATACTGACTTTCGTTTCGATAGACCTCCATACGTACAGGCCGTAAGATGAGATGACGACATAATTTCAATGCCTGTGCTGTGGGCATGGCTGAGCGCACACCAAATGCTCGTGCCACATAATTGCACGTTGCAATAACTCCTCTTCGATCAGCCGCCCCTCCTACCGCGATGGGTTTATTCGCAAGCTCAGGAAAATCCCGCATTTCGATTGCGGCATAAAAACAATCCATATCAATATGAATGATTTTTCTTATCGGATTTCTCTCCTTTAATTCATTCATCAATTATCCTTTCAATACAAATGAACTTGAGGAACTTCAGACCATCGCGTGGTATAAGCAGGTGATTTAAGTTCAGCACGCATGGCCCAGGGTTTTGAATAACCTTCAGCGGCTAAATGAATTGTGCTTCTTCCATATTTTTGATTGATTTGATCAAAAATACTCATTAATTGTTCCGTGTGGCGGAGTTGCTCATCATTTGGCTGATGAAATAGATCCCGCTGTCGTGGGTTTGTAGGAATTAAATCCTCAAGACATACACCTGCTTTTTTATAGTAATACCCTGGTTTAAAAATACGTTGCAGACATCGCTTGGCGATTTTGGTAATTAACCGCAAATCATCCGTTGGATTAATAAAACGAAACTCTATGGATTGAACGTGTTGTGCCAAATCCTCTCGAAACCGGTTGGTATGCACAAAAACAAACATACGTTGCGCCACCAAATGTTGTTGACGCATTTTCTCCACTGCGCGTGCACAATGACTACTTACTGATTCCGCAATTGAGCCGAGTTGTGTTTGCATCTGTCCAAAACTTTTAGACGACATGATACTTTGCTTAGGTTCTATACCCTCTAAACCACCACAAGCAATTCCTTGCAACTCCATTGCGGTACGCATTAGAACCACATTAAAACTCTTCTTTAAAAGATGCGTATTGGTTGTTGCCAAATCATAGGCAGTATGAATACCTCGGGCGATTAATTTATTTTCCCATTGCCGCCCTACTCCCCATACGTCCCCTATTGAAATCTGCTTTAATAATTGCTCACGATTCGATGTGATATTAAATACCGGAATCTTAAAGACCTTTTTACATAAATGATTGGCCACTTTTGCTAATGTTTTAGTAGGTCCAATGCCTATGGAAGTGGGTATTCCTATGTGCTTTAAGATTTTCCTCTGTAAATCCTGGCAAAAAGTATTATGATGAGCGACAGGTAAACTTCTTAAATCAAGAAAGGCTTCATCAATCGAGTAAATTTCTACATGTGGCCAGCTTTCTTCAATGGTGCACATCACTCGATGACTGATGTTGCCATAAAGGGTGTAATTCGAAGAAAATGCTTCCACACCATGCTGTGTACACAAATTTTTAATCTTAAAATAAGGCTCACCCATTGCGATGCCCAATGCTTTAGCCTCATTTGAGCGCGCAATGCAACATCCATCATTATTGGATAACACCACAATGGGAGCATCCCTTAAATCCGGGCGAAATAAACGTTCGCAACTGGCGTAAAAATTATTGCAGTCGATTAGAGCAAACATGTTAGGCCAGCTCATGAAGTACTAAAGTGACCACACCCCAAATCACCATCTCACAGTCTTTTGTAATATCAATGGGTTTAAATTTGGGATTGGCAGGAAGTAATTGTACCCTACTCCCTTTTTTTGAAAGACGCTTTACTGTGAGTTCCCCATTGACTGCCGCAATTACAATACGCCCATCAGAGGGATCCAGGCTTCTATCCACTAACAACCAATCCCCTGAAAAAATACCCGCATCCACCATGGAATCCCCTGTAGCTTGCAAAACAAATGTGGAGGATGGATGTTTAATGAATTTGGCATTTAAATCGAGATATCCTTCAATGTAATCATCCGCAGGTGATGGAAATCCTGCTTGAATTTTACTTGCGAATACCGGCAATTGGTAATCAGGACGATTTTTTAATTGCTCTAATTCAGCAATCTGAGCTACCGGAAGACGAACTGCTTTGGTAGGCTCACCCCTGGGACGCCCTGCCCCTGCTCTTTTTCCGCCTCGTGGTGACATAATGACGCTTTTTTTGATTTACGTACAATTATCATAGACGCAAGAAAATAAGTTGTAAATCCCAACTCGAGGTACATACGCTGAAATTAACATTAAGTCTTCGAGAATATTAAGAAAATTTTTTTTATGCTTTTTATTTAAATAATGGCTCCATCGCCAATGGATGGTCAAAGTCAGCCTTGTTCACTAAAGTAGAGACCTTATACCCTTCTAAATCGTCATGAGGATAAGGTTTCATTAACGAAATCAATTGTGCTTTATCACATTGAGAGTTATTCAACCAAATGGCTTGAGCCTCTTCATCTAAAATAACGGGCATCCGATGATGTACTGGCTCCATGAGTGGATTGGCATCGGTAGTTATTAGACAACACGAATGTATTACTTCCCCTGCATACTGCCAGGTATCCCAAAGAGCAGCCACAGCAAGCAAATCACGGTTCTTTTTTTGAAAAAAATACGGTTGTTTGACACCATTTTCTTGGTGCCACTCGTAAAAACCACTCATGGGCATTAAACAGCGCTTGGATTTCATCGCCTGGCGAAACGCCGGTTTTTCAAAAAGTGTTTCAGCACGTGCATTAATGAGACTTCCTATTTTCTTTCTATCCGTTATCCAAGAAGGAATAAGTCCCCAACGCAATAATACACTTTGAATTTCATGAATTTCGGTTTCTACAAGACACACCAACTCAGCTCCTGGTGCAATATTAAATCGTGGAGCAATCTCAATCGAATTCGATAGATGAAATTGGTATTTTAACTTGTCGTAAGACGCCACATATGCAAATCGACCACACATGATTTCGTCCATTTAAGGAGTTATTGTCAGTATAGTCCCTTAATACTGATTAATGAGAAAGGCCTCGTGAAATATACTCTGGGGAATTTTATGTTTTCTTTGTGCACAAAACATCTTTTCATCGAAGGAGAATGCCAATAACACCAAGAAAAACCACCAAAGTGATTTTTCTTATCGAGAAACTATCCTTTGCGACGCATGTTCTTGCCAATTTATAATATAAGGATTTTCATATCCTTCAATTGCAGCAACTTGCAATGCCCATTGTTTTTCCCAGGAACTTGGAGGAAATGTTTTATTCCAGCTCATAAACAATTGTCTTTGCGATGAGCTTAAGGATAATCCGTAATGTTCAGCCATAAATAAATAAGCGCGTGCCACAACTCCTTTGGCAGAGTCAGGCGGCTCGGCACGGCGCAATTTTTTATCAATTTTCATCGTACATCCCAGATAATCGGGTTGTTCCGGCAACACGCTAAATCGATAGTTCGACCGGGCTTGATTCACCACTCCTACTTCGGGCCATAAGTTATAAAGTTCGGCCTCCACATGGCGAAATTGTTCATCGATTTTTTCACAACATCGTCGTCCTTTATAAGGTTTGCCATGTTTGTCCTCGCACATGAGTTCACGCCAACATGCAAATTGCTGCCCAAAATGTTCGGCAGCCATAATATGCTCCCATTCAATGCGATGCGCTCGTTTGATTGAATCAGCAGCTTGCATGCCACAACTGGCTAAATTTACTTCTTTATCTTCATAACTGCATTGGCAATATATGGTTTGTTGATGTTTCTGAAATAATTGTGCTGCAATTTTCTTAGACTGTGAAAAAGAGCCTGGAGATTGGGCATAACTTAGAGAGATAAAGCACAGTAAAAGTATGTATCGAATCATTACGATCACCAAAAAGTAAATAGGCGACATTATAAGGCTCTGTCATTTTTTTTCTATTTTTTTAACACCATCTACCTATCAGCAAAAGGATTTAGTCTAATCCACCAACTCCTTCTACCTGTTTTCTTAATTTTTTCGATATTTAAAATGAGAACTTACTCTTACTCACTTTGCTCAATTCAGCAAACTTACTCATTGCTGCTCTTTGCAATTGTTCCAAATCATCCGGAGTAAACTTAAGTAATTCCACTGACATGTTTTTTATCAATGCATTCATCTGAATAATTAACTGCTGACAATGCTGTTCTACAATCGAATTTGCTTTTTGTTGTTCCTCATACCAGTGCTGTAACCCAACATGAATTAACCGATTAATAATACTGGACATTGATTCATGATGTTGTATTGCGAGTGACGAGATACGGCTATGCAAATTTTCGGGTAATGAAATAGTTAAACGGTGCATTATTTTCTCCTGCTTTATAGTTCTAATTCTTTGACCAATTCTTTTGGTTTCTGAGAAACAAGGTTTTTACTCGTATTTTGGGTGAAATACAGCTCACCGATATTCTTTGGAAGTGGGTGAGCTTCAAATAGTTGTTTCTTATCAATGACTGTCTGAAGTGATAAAGGATTCTGTTGTTTGTATCGTTCGTAATGACCCACTAATTGTTTACTGGAAAGAACGTCAAGAGAAGCAGGCTTTTCATCAGCATTTCTTTGAATTGCCTGAATCAATTCTTCTTTATTATCTGTAACCAAGGTCATTCCATGAACAGCTCTAGAAATTTGTACATAGAAATTTTTTAGAGTGGCACTAAAACGATGATAAGACTCCATAAGTCCGATTCCATAACTTGCATCTTTTCCCTGGACTTTGTAATTGGTTAAGACATAGCAGTAATCAAGATGTTTTAAGGAAGGATGTGTACGTTTCAGCCGCAAAGAAATACCCTCCTTCGTTTTAAAATGAATCGCTTCATCATTGATTTCGTGAATGGTGGCATATTGACCATTTCGAATGCCTTCTTCTTTAAAATTCCGGGTCCACATGACTTTATCACCTTCATAGAGTTCAAGGGGCTTCGATTCATAAAGCTCTATAACTCGTTCAAAGGGTGCTATGTGGGTTTTATATTGGGGAAGATTTTTTAACGCAAATGGTATGATTTTTCCTTGCCTATTAGTCAGCGGTAACATGTTATCTCGGTAATGGCTTTTGTCCATTTTTCCAACAGTATAGTAAGCCCCCTGTTTTATCCGCCCATTCATAAAGTCTTGATTAAAACGAATAACATTTCCTTTTTGATAATAAGGACTATGACGCAGCTGAGCTGCTTCTATAGATTTAGCCTTAAGCACTTGGTGCTCAAATTTATTTCCTCTTAAAACCGCCTCCTCCTTAAGACCTTGGCGAATAATTTCTGTAATTTCTTGCCGATTGGCATGAGTAGGAGCAAACAGCAAGGTTTCTTCACGCTCCTGTGGAGGCAAAGACAACCACTTTTGTGCTATCCATTGAATTCGTTCCTCATGAGAATTTAAAGTTTGTACGTTAAGATGATTTAATGCCTCTTTAACGTTTCCTTGAGTCGCATAAATTACTGCATCTTTTGTTTCTTTATTTTTTTGCCGTACGATTTCATCCATAATGGAGGTTTTAATTCCATACTCTTGGGTTAGGCTAAAGATCCTACCTGTATTAACGCTTGGAAGTTGCGCCTTATCACCAACCAACACTAAACGGGCACCCGTTCGCTCGACTTGTTTCAACAGCTCATGGCCTTGATGCGACGAAAGCATTGACGCCTCATCAACAATAAATAGTGTTTTCGACAAAGAAGCGGTTGGCGCATCTTTTAGCTCCTTATGCACAATCGGAAAAACGTCGGCGGTAATTCCTGCTTTTGTTTGAAGTTCATGCGCTGCGGAACTCGCTACAGTTATGCCACGTAAGGCATATCCTCGCTCTTCGATTAAAAGTCGTGCCTCAGCGAGCATAGAGGTTTTAGCAACTCCTGCATAACCTTGAATTGCAGAGAATCGATCGGTATTGGTCAATAATGCAATCATCGCTTGTTTTTGGGAGGCAGTCATTGAATGAGCTAACATCGAGCTTCGTTCGCTTTGAAACGTCTCGACCCTCCCTTTCGTTGCAATAGGTTTTACACTTCCTTTATTTAGCTCAATTCGAGCAAGGGTTTCGGACTCCACTGTAAGCAGCCAAGGGGTGGTTAAAAGAGTTTTCTGGGTTTCTGGACATGTACCTTCATAAAGTGTGTGCTTTGTCTTCTCTTGTGCTATCGCTGCAGTAATGGTTTCTTTGGTAATTGCTGCAGGATAAATAAGACTGTGTTTCATGGCTTCGTGTAGTAGGGTTCGCTCACTAAACACGGCAGTTCGTTGGCTTAGTGTTTCAATAGCTACTTGCACACAGGCCTTTGCGGCCTTTGATTCTGTTGGCTCTTTAGTGTGGCGATTTATTGTAACGAAGCTAATAAGTTTCTCTTTCAACTCTGAAACCCAAGAGGTGGATTTGCTCTTTTGACCTCGATTCTTGATGAAACTATGCGCATCAAAATTAAGTTCTTTAGCACGCTCTTGCCAATCATTAACGAGCACCTCCATATTTTGCTCTTCTTTATGCTGACGCGTGAGAAGGGTTGCTGCAGAAGCACTTTTTGCACCCGACCAACCTTTTTCCTCTAAATGCTGTTCAATGTCTTCTCGTCTTCTTGAAAATTCCTTTAACACTTCATCTGGAATTCCCTCAATTTCAAATAATCCATCGCCTGTAAGTCGTAAATTAAAGCCAGCTTCTTTGAGTTGATTGGCTAAATGCTGGCGATAAATTAACCCACAATAATGGGCATTATTTTGGATTTGCTCAATAACGCCACGATTTCGAGAAGGATCACTGGCTAAAGAACGCATCTTCCCCTGGTGATACGTCATATTCATGGTGACACAATGAGTATGTAACGCTGGATCGTTTGCTCTAGAGCTGGGTTGCCTGAATGCCGCAATTAATAAATTATCCGTCTTCTCATAAAAGAGTTCGCCATCTCGTCGGATGCGAGTTTCGGCAAACTCAGTCTCTATTTGAGAAATCGCATATTTAACTGCATCATCATGAAAGCGAATCAGCTCCGGAGCCGCACCCAAACCCACTAAAAGGGAAACACTTTTAGGTGCGGAAAAGGTCATATCAAAGCCAGGTCGGTGCTCACCTTTTAAGTTTTGCAATACTTGTCCGTTAGGTAATCGACCTTCTAACAAAGATAACATCTGCTCTTTTTCAACAGCGCCTTGCAATTGCAAATGGGTACATGCTTTCCCCATCCAATGCATGGCTGTTGCATCACCTGCATAATAGTTAAACGCTGCAGTATAATAATCTGCTGCACCTTGGGCTGATTTTAATGGTTGTATGCTGAGCATTCTTTGTTAGTCCATATATTCTGTGAGTTGACGTTCTTTGGCTTTTTGGGAAACCGCCTCTAAAATAGGACCTGAGGAAGACTCGCTTTCTTGTTCCACTTTTAAAGAATCCTCTGAGATACAGGTTGGTACATATCTTTCGACAAATCCTTGTGTTTGTGTTTTGCGCTGTATCAATTGAATCTGCAATTTAGTCATAGGATAAGGGCCTGGAAGACGTAAAAAACAGGCTAAATCTTGGAGTTCTAAAATTTCAGGATAGGCAACAATAGGACGGGTGACCCGCTGACTTCCCAGAGAAATCCCATCCCGAATGCTATTCGCCCCATAGGAGTAATTCTCTCGAGATTCTTCTATTTCCTCTTCACCCAATTCATTAGCAACAAGACGTGCCATATCACTACTAGGACTGCGAAAGAAAAAACGGGTATTGAGCAAATCAAATAATTCACGTGCACCACTTTGTCCATATACTTTGGTAAGCTGGGCAAAGCTTTGCATTCCCAATAAGAAACATCCTCCAAACTTTCGTACTTCAGCAATGGTTTCTCCTAACAAAGGCAATTTATGCAAACTAGGTAACTCATCACAGACAAACCAAATACGGCGATTTCGATTTGGTTCTAAGCTTAAAAGAGTCAGTGATGCCATAGCCAACCACATCGACATCAAGGGCTTTAAGGTTTTATGCTGCTCGCCATTGGATGAAATAAAAAGCCACCCTTTTCGACTATCCTCTAAAATGTAATCACGTATGGAGAAAGCTGATTTATTGTGAGCTTCAAGTCCTGATAAAGTCTGTAAGGATTTAAGATAGGTCGTAATTACTGAACGAATTGAAATCGCGGTTTTTTCAATCTTACCACTGACTAATGTTGCAGCAGCCGTTCCTTTTAAGTACTCTTCCAATAAAGAAAATTCGCCAGTTAACAAAAGCCGAAGAAGCTTCTCAAGCGATCGGTCTGAGTCATGGCGCATAGTTGACGCTACTGAGGAAAAAACCGTTCGGGCTGCATTGACCCAAAATGGATCTGATTCCCCGTGCATCGGGATAAGACTTTCGGCCATATTTTCAAAATCAGAATCCCGAGGTGCTTCTGCCCACATATCCCAATTAGGACAGCGTGTATCAAAGGGGTTTAACACAACATCCAATTCTTCTTGGAAATAATGGGAGATAAAGGAGCAGCCTTTATCATAAATGATAACGCGATCGCCTCGTGTGCGTAATGCATCCAACATTTTCATAATGAGTTGGCTTTTACCTGTCCCCACGGTTCCATGGACTAAAAAATGTTGCACTTCGCTTCCTGCAATTAATGGAAAGCCATCAATATGGATGTCTGAAGCAACATTATCGCGAATAATTAAATTCTTTACTCGTTCTGAAGTGCCCATACGACTTCCTCGAATAAATTGATGCATGCTTTGCTCTTTACCCCGGCGAATAAAATAAAAGGCAAGCCCCACCCCTAGAAGAAAAGAAATACAAAAAGCACCTAAAGCAGATTGACCTAAGGTTCGAGTCATCTCACGAGCGTTTTCATAATAATAGGAATAATTTAGAACTTGCTTAACGTTTTGGTGATATTCTTTGCCATGAAAAGAAAGCGTGAAAATATGACTTTGGCCAATAAGATTTAAAAGTTTAGCCCAATAATACACAGAAGCATGCTGTAATTTTTCAATGGAGGTAACACTCCAAATGATAAGCCCAGTTACGACCAACCAAAGAAACAAGCAAATTACAGTCAATGATTTGGTAATCTGATCCCACATTCTTAGATTATGAAAACTAATTTGACCGCCACGGGTATAATGTTTGAAATTAGGCTCATTTTGCATTTTAACTCTTCTTCCTTACTTTTAGACAAAGCAGTGGCTACCACTGCTTGTATTTATGGCAATTAATAAATTACTTTGGTGATTTAATTTACAGAATCCCAGTGTCCTTTCTGGTCTTTTTGAAAGAACTCATGCATGACTGAAAAAAGGAGATTTAATCCAATGCGATTTATTTCCATGCTCACCACAAAATAAGTAATGAGAAGGCTACCAAAGTATGTAAATCCCATGAGAAAAAAGATGTCAGAAGACTCAGCAAAACTTGCACATAAGGCGCAGACTACTGTAAATACGCCAAAGAACAAATGAGCAAATTGCTTTAATTTTTTGACCAGTAACGGACCTGTTTTTAATTGACGCTCCAGATGAAAGCGCACCAGAATACTAAAGTTAAGTGTTTGAGTAAGTAACAGCATGGCACCAAGACTCAAAAATAAACTCGAAAGTGCTGCATCTTGGATAATGTGCATTACTGTATCATGCGCCATAACATCATTAGACGGGTTACGGATACCTGTATAAACAAAGGTGGCTAAGATAATGAGCCATATTTTCCAAAAACCACTAAAAAATAATTTCAACAAGGCTCCATAATAAAATCGTGCAGGAATGATGTCAGGATTTAATCGCTTAATGCGCTGTATGTCTGCATCTAATGCACGTTTCAATTCCATTGAGTTCATTGTTTTTCTCCTCGCGTTTGCAGTCCTAAGACTTTGAACTTTTTCCATTTAAAACAAATTTTTGTGCGTCTCTCCCTTCATTAATGACCTTAGTCTCTTTCTTCATTAGATCATGCTGAGCCTTATGAAGCAACTTTTCTTCTGCTTGGAGATGATGCGGTATTTCATGGATTTGCTTTTGAACATTTTGTTGTAAGTAGTCTGTCGATTTAGTATTTATTCCTAGGTTTAATGTTGCCGCATTCCCTTTCAATTCTTGAGTATTCTTTTGATAAGATGCGCTCAATTGGTTTTCTCTTTGCTCAACATACTGGTTTCCTTCTTGACTTAAAGAAGCCACATTTTTTTGGGAGGCTTGGGAGTCAAAATTTGTGAGTAATTCTTCTCGCTTGTCGGCAAGGAAACTTTGACCGAGTGCCTGAAGTTGATTCAGCGCATTGATATCACCCGGTCGGCCAAAGAGTTCGTCTCGTTTTAATTCGCCAACTTTCTTGGCAACATAGGCAGGAAATGCTTGATTTAAGTCGGTATTAATTTGAGCCGAATGCGACTCCACATAATTTTTTGCTTTAGAGATGCGCTGCGCTTTCGACGTGTTCGCATCATAATTATGACTTGCGGTTTCTGCTTGCCGAAGGTCTGCACCCAGCTGATTGGATAAGGAAGCTGCTTGTGAATGACCGTCGTCAAAATGATGATTTTTTGCAAAGTGTTGTATGTAATTGACTGCATCATTAAAATCTTTCGCTTCTCGTGCAGAAAGACTTCCATCCATTGACTTGTGGTAGCGATTACTGTTACTTGAGGACTGCTCATATTTAAGATGTGTCTCTCCTCCTGCATGAAACCCAGTGCCCCATTGTGCTAACTTACCAAAAATACTGCGTTTCGTACTAATCCCTGCCTGCGCACCCCAACCGCCACTGGTTAAATGAGTCAGGGCTTCTTCTTTACTCACGCCCATTCGTTGGGCTGCATCTTCGGCGATGTGACTGATTGTGGAAAGAGCTTTTGAATATTGAGATGACTCGCTGGCAGAAACTCCCTCACCTAAACGCATCTCATGACCTTGTAACTGAGACAGTTGTAAGGCACGATGGGCAAACTGAGATAAAGCAGATTGATAATGGTTGGATTCATTAATGGCTGCTTGACGCGATTGTTCATAGGCTTGGTTCAGTGATGCACTTAATCCTTCAGCGGTATTAATAGAAACAGCACTGCGGGTCATACCTGGACTTACATCAAAAATACTTCCACCCTGTGCGTTAACTGTTTTTAAAGCACCGCTTCCTAATTGTTCTGTATGCATTCCATGAAGATGGGTCCAGTTGGAATCATGTTTGTTGGCTGAGAAATTATTGGCAGTGGTATTGTAGAAGCTGGTTTGCCCTAGAGCAAACGAACCACTTGCAGCTTCGCCGGCAACTGACATACTCGAGCCTTGCATGTGGCTCATCATACTTGTTGCCAGATTACTAAAAGCCCCACCCAAATTGGACACTAAACCATGGGATAAGAACGGAATAAGCATCATCAAATAGCCACATGCCCCAGAGATGTCGGAATGGAGCTCATCGATTTGATTCAAATTCACCATAGTAAATTGACCGAATTCTGCCGATGAAGAGGCACCATAAAGTGTCATACCTGCATTGAGTATGGCAAAAAGAACAGGCCAAAACTGCAACGACATAAAAAATTGCACGTATCCATACAGAATACGCACCCCACCAGGAAGAGAGCTCAAGGCAATAATCAAAGGAAAAACACCAAAAAGTAACAGAGTAAGGCACGTATGGGTAATCGGGAGAATCCATAGTGCTTTTTGTCCAAGAACTTCCCAGCTCCAGCGATGCTGTACTTGCGATTTAGTAAACTGTTGATTAACCACTCCTGCGGTGGCATCAGTAAATGCCTGATACTGTCCTACTCCTTCTCTCATGGCATTAATCATCATGCTTTGTAAAAACACATTACTTGCTGAGTCGGTGAGCCCTTGATAATAATTGAACGCAGATTTTAAGTGGGTGTTGAAGAGCGCTTCATAAGTGGTATTTTTGGGTTTACCAAATAAATTAACGCCGAAAAAGGTATAGGCTTTTTTAATTTCTGTCTCAAGTTTTTTGCGAAGACTGTATGGACCATCAGCTTTTGATGCTTCTTGGCAAGTCACCAGCTTTCCACTTACTTTAAGCATTCGAAGAGGAGATGCTTTCTTGGTGATTAAATCCCAGAGATTGGCAGAATGTGCCAAATCACCCACTGAATATTTATGATTCATGCGAATATCTCCAACCACACAGACTCGAAAATATTCGTTCATCTCTTCTTTAAGAACGGGGTCAATAATGCGAAAACTGGTGGATGCTTGAATAAGACGTGAACCAAATAAAGCACCCGTTTGGGTATACTGCAAATCATTGGGCATTGAGAGCAAGGCATCATAACTTTGTGCAAGCCCATAGCCGATGGTGGTGATAAGGCTTGCGCTCAAGCCAAACACTACAGGTACGTTATCGACTAATTTGGGAGTTTGGCTGGAAATATCATCAATAAGTACTGAAGTTTTAGGCAATAAAATAATATTAATTAATACGATGTATCCTATAAACCAATGAGCAAACGCCATAGGGTTTCGGGTTTTTAAAAAACCGATGGTAGCCATGACAATGCCAATCAATGCGGTAATACGCAGTAATCCTAAAAAGCTGTCTTGCTTCATAAAAGAGGTCGTTGCATTAAGTACGTGTTGGACGAGTTCACCACCGGCCAGTACATGAATCGTTATCATTTTATGCTCCTACACTATTCATGCTGGAAGCGACTTGCTTTTCAATGCGTGCCATGCGCTCCACCAACGCTAATTTCTGCTGCAGCTTATGCCCTACTTTCGGATCGATTGAAGTCACTAATGTTGTTGCCTGACTGATACGTTTCTGAATTTCTTTTAGTAAATCGGAATTGAGTTCAGAACCTGCCGTAGCTTGGCTTACTTCGGTGAGCAATTCGCTTAAATAATTAGTCAGCAAATCTTGAGCAATAAGCATGGAATACTCTTCAATATCCACAGTCGTGCTGCCATAATGCATGCTGTTTAGAACGGATAAAAACTTCATAACTGGTAATGAAGTCATACTTAAGAAATTGAGCTCACGCGTTCCTGGCTTTTCATCATTAACTAGTTTTGAGTTAATGGTGCGAATAATCTCACGTACTTTGTAAGTGAGCGTTGCCGTTTCGGGTATCGAAATATCTTGAAGACTCACTTGCAAGCATGCACCCGTGCTTCCTGCATCCTTACAACGCCATATTTTGGCTTGATGGGTGGTTCCTACCCCAATCAATGCATTAATTAAAGTGGGGTTAGAGGCAAGTGAGGGTACATTGGTTACTTTACCTTGACCATCGATAATGAGGGTTCCCGTAAGACTCATGACCATTTCAGCAAGTTCTCGGTCTGAGTTTAAAAATGATTTTGCTTGTAAAATGGACCAAATTAAATTTTTGTTGAGCACCACCTGTTTTTTTCGTTCGGGGTCAGTTGATGCCTTACTCATGACGTTATCAAATCCAGTTCCTGAACACGCCATGCGTGCTTTGACGTAATCACTAAATAAACCTTCTTTTCCCATAGCAGCTTGGTCTTTACAGATTTTTTGTTGGCTCTCAGCGGTTTTAGGCCAAACCCCGCCCACCATATTTTGTGAGAGTTGACAGGAATTGATGCTCGCTTGATTGGCCATTTGTTCGAGTTGTTGCAGATAATCTCTAACTTGTTTGAGTTCGGGCACCGTGGAAGCAAGCATTACATCTACGGCATAAGCCCCTGCATTAGTCATTACTGATTTGCCTAAATCCACAAGCTTTTGTTCGCTTAAAAAACTCATGCTCCCTGTAAACAAATCAATTCCTCCGCATCCTGCGCGATAGCTTGGAAGATCTAATTGCACCAGTTGATATTGGCGAACTTGGTTGCGGGCATAGAGTGAGCCGCCACCAAAAAAACCTGCGGCTTGGGATTCAAACGCTGCAGGTGAGGTGATGTTGGATGCATAGCCAATGCCATTGAAGAAATTATCTAAATCAGTACTCACGCTGGCATGGCCCGTTGAGATAACCAATAGTAAAAGATAGCCAAATCCTTTAGTCATGCATGCCTCCACTTTGCTCATAAGCGATAATTTTTGGGATGAGTCGCTCTAAGCGGCCACTCAACTCATCGTGTGTCATTGCCCCAAACCCTACGGGATAGAGCTTCTTTGTTTTTGGATTTACCACAAATAAAGCAGGATACTGAATCGGATTTTCTTGATACGCTGCATTAATCCATTCGGTGGTAGCAGGTAAAAAGTTGGGAAATTCGCTCAAGGATTGGTTATCAAAGGCTAAGGGAAGTACCTTTATTTTATTGTGTTTTGCCCATGAATTAAGAATAGGGGCAAATTGTTGGCAATAAGGACAAGAGCTTGCATAAAAGAAAATGAGCCCATGCTCTTTAAAAAAGACTTGTGCTTTCGTTTGAGGTTGGCTAAATATTTGTGGTTTTATCCCCTGCTCCTTTGCAGCAATCGTTGTTGTGAGCCAATCGGAATTTGCTGCACTAAGCGAACGACTAAGTAACATCATTAGGATAATAAGCATACGTCCTTTCATACCTGTACTCCTTGAAATTGGGTTGCCACCTGGGCTAATCGCTCCATCAATACATCCTGAGTAGTTAATCCATATGCCACTGGTTCTGTTTTATTAGATTTTGGATTGACTAAAATAACTGCTGGAAAATAACGTACACCCAAATGGTTTGCCTGGCCTGAATCAATCTTTGAATGAGGTAATTGAGATGAAATGGTTCCATCGATACTAATAGGCATCAAAGTCAAATGAAAACGATGACAAAAATCTACAAGAATAGGAATTTGTTTTATATCGTAGGGGCTTTTTCCCCGATAGAAGAATAATAGCCCATGGGATTTGGCTAGCCTTTTGATGAGTTCGACTCGCTGCTCTTCGCGCACCTCATCCGTAATTTTGGCGCCAAGATTGGACGTAGGGTGAGTTACCGTATAGTCGTACTCAGGATAAGCCAACATCGTTTTTTGAAAAAGCTGCTTAAAATGCGTGGATTCTTTAAGCCAGTAATCTTGCAGCCTTAAAAAAACACGCATGTCTTCAACCTTCTTTGTATATCGTGCTTTATGTAAGGCTTCCATGGTGTAAAAGCGAAGCACTGCATCACGTTCAGTAAAGCTAAGTTGATTAAAAGCCTTGCCTCGAGAACTGGGTTGCTTCGATTTTTTCTGCTCCTTTTCAATGCTGTACCAAAGAAAACCGACCGGTTTCTCAGCGAATACACCAAGCGAATTATGGAATAGCAAAAGAAAAATACCCCATTTAATCATGTGCACGCCCCATCTGTTTTAAGCGCTCAATATGGGACTGATTGACCGCAGATACTTGCCCATCATTTGGCAGTACTTTGCGACTCATCAGCTCTTGGGTAATGGGGGATAAATCCAAAACAGAAAAATTAATACGCTCCAGTTCTTCTGGGGTGATGCCACGGCAATTGGCTTTATTGTCTTCATCTTTGGCCCAGCCAAAGTGAATACCTAACTGATAATATCGCCCTTGGATTTGCAGGATGGAGGCCAATTTTGTGGGAAAAACACACCACGATTCTTTTTCCTCGAGACAAAGCCCTAACTTTTTTAAAGCACAAAAAGTCCCTACTTTATATGCTCTGCCTTCCTCCTTGGCTTTGGCAAGTCGCTTCTCATCTTCACTGCAATGGGTCATTTGGTGACTGCCATGACAACAATTGCGTGTATTGGCAACCACTTTGCGACAGGTTGAATTTGTTCCAGTAAAAATGGCAGGAATCCCACTGCGAACTTGCTTGGTTGCAACATCGGATGCCACACCGGCAAGAGCCCCGAGGCGGGACAATCCTTCCGCCACATCATCGCTTTCTTCTTCAAAAGATAAGTCACACGCTCCATCGCTACAGGGTATTTTGTCAGGACAAATGGTTTTTTCTGGGAAACAAACCTGAGTCATACATGAAAATGTTTGTAGAAATCGAGTACACAATCCATTGGACGCATTAAGACACTGTGAACTCAATTGCGAACAGCCAGCCTGCAGCAAATGCATGCAATAACTGTTTTCTAAATAGGAGCATTGATAGTTCGAAGCATGACCCCAGCATGGTCTGGTAATGGCAATACCCTCAATGATTTTTGTGGCATTTGGATCTAGACATGAATTGTTGTTCGTCAAAATACAAGAATCTGAAATTTTCTTGTCGCAGACTTGAGTAACCCAAGACTCTTCACCCACCTGTTGCGTTAATATCATCTTAAGGGGTATAGGTGCTTGGATTACTTTTCCTAAGAATACTGTGACTGTAGGGTCTTTGCAGGTAGGCATTTTTATGAGTTGCAGCACTTTATTGTGATACATCACCACAAGATTTAATGCTTCACAGGCAGGGTGTATTTCGGCAAGATTTGCCTTGCTGCATCCTTTATTGTGTTTACCACATTGGGCTAAATGAAAGGTTGCGCTTCCACGAGGAAACATGACTTCGCGAGTAAACTGTTGCGTGAGTGGTTTTAGTGTTACCTTAAGCGCTTCGCCACATGAGATATTTTTGTAGCCCATAGTTTCTTCGCAGGTTTTGGTCTCTGGTGTGGATTCACAAAAGCCTGGCTCTTTATAGCAGACTCCATTTACCGCGCTGTCTGGACTTTCAAGTAATTTCTCGGCATAACGCATCTCAGGGCTATTCGGATTGTAGCGCCCTTTAGTGCGGGTGCCTGCGTGTTGATAAACCTCTAAAGCTTCCGGATTTTTGGACAGTGCATTTAAACCTGTAGAGGACAAAGTGTTCGTTCCCTCTTGCGGGAGAAGGCTCGTCTCCTTCGGGTTTTGTGTATATCCCTTCAATACGCTTGCAGGATTAAATCCATTCAAAGCTTGCATTGACTCATCACGCGCTTTTAACGCATCAGATTGGGTTTGAGCAACGATTGCGGTAATGAACGCGCTCAAAAATAACATTAAGATGAATTTACTCACCGCTTATCCTCCGGACATCGCTCATTGAAAAGCGAGTATCTCCACGTCCTGCAATTCGTGATAATCCTTCGTGTAGCGGCAAATGACCATATATCACATCAAAGGTTTTCCCCTCATCAACAACGAGTGCGGGTACTTGCTGGATACCAAAACGTTCAAATAAGGTGGGGTCAATTGCTAAATTTAAATTTGGGATATGCTTACTTAATTCCATCACCTTGAGTGCAGTGTCTTGCATTGAATCATGATAAAGTCCGTTTAAATAAGCAGGAATCTGCAAACGGCTACTTTCTTTAAGCGTTTCTTCCAATAAGTTATCCGGCATGGAAAAACTAACAAACACTGATACCGTTGACGCAAAAAGTACTGTATTGGTAAGGCATCCCAGTAACAAAATAATTCCTTTTCTTAGCATTTCAATCTCCATCTAAATGAAGGTACAGTTGCGCTTTCGCCACACTAAAAATCCATACTGGTCGGGCGTATGCGGTTTAATTTTTCCGAACTCCCAAGCCAAAGTGCTTAAGCCTCCTGGATAGCAATGTTTGCCATCTGCGACTTGATTCACCATTTCATAGCGGTAGCGGGATTTAGGGGTTACGGTATAGTAATGTTCTTTGCAAATCGCACCCGACGCAGGACTTGAATCAGACACTAAAAATTCGCGATGCATTTTGTAATTCATGCGCTCTGTCAAAAGCAGCGCGGTTTGCACTGGAGAAATTGACGCATTGACGTGTCCAGTCAACGGATAATGTGTTCCTTGACTACCTGCGCACCAAAAAAGGCTCTCTATCGGCTTTTTGGTTAATGTCGAAGAAATGGCATCTGCGGCACATGCGCTTGCTGCCACCGGATTTCCAAACAGCACCGACTCAGGACTTAAGACAAAACTCATTTCAGAGTCTTGCCAGGTAGGATCAAGCTCCGTGAGGTAAGCAATGTCAAAATCACCTCCTTGCATACAACCTAGTGAGGTGAGGAGATTTAGCCAACTAATCAGCGGATATTTGTACCAGTGCACGTGGAAAAAGGCGCGTTGCTGGCCATGGCCTACCACATGACGCCCTCCTCTATTGTGCTTTAACCCCAAATTGAGCTTAATGCCTCCAAGATTAACCAAACAATAGGGAGTATCGGTAATATCTACTAATCCGATTGGTTCCCAAAAGCCGATATTCAACCCGACACGTAAACCCAAGGGACCTGGGCATATTCCTACGGGACTTGTTGCATTGTCGGTATCAGGAAGAGATGAATTGACCACCTTGATGTTGCCAATCGACAAAGGAAATAAACATCGCCAACACACATCACGAATCGGATTGACGAAATGCCCCGTGCATTGTTTGCTCCATCCTGTATAAGAAAAAGCGAAAGAGATTACGAAAAGAAGGACTTTAAAGGACATCGCCACTCTCCTTAATTGCTGTTTCAACAATAAGAAGCTGATTTTCTTCGCGGCTTACTCGCGCTGGCACATGCCTTATATCAAGCTTTCGTGTAATTCGGCCTCCCTGATCAAAATAAGTCACTGCCTTGAGTCTCTTTTCGGTGCTGTGAATCGCGCCACCTGTCAAAATCAATTTTGGATTTGGGCATTGATTCTTTTGTAGCATCGCCCAACGAATCTGTGCTTCATCATCTGCATTAAAAAACAGCCAACAAGGTTTATACGTCGGCATGTACTCCAGCGCATTGACATCAGTTCCCTTAGGGTAAAGCACCTTGCTTTTAGCATCGGTTATATCCTGACTTAAAGTGATTTCTGGCGCGTAGTAATGCTTGAGTGTTTGTTGAGTGCGTTTTAAATCTAATGCAGTCGGTCTGTTTGCGTGTTGAGCTGCTGCATGAATCCATTTCTGCTTTAATGCCTCCAATTCACCACTAACAGTTAATGCACGTAACCGTTCTTCAATCACCTCTAAGAAGCTCTTTTCCTTAATGGGAAAAACCTCTCCTACTACACCAAATGATTTGGCATAAGCATTCGAAAAACCCATCATAATGAAACCCAGCAGTATTACGCTTCTCATGAGCTCCTCCTCATCGTCTGACTGAGCTTGTTAGCAATCTCGGCTGTAATGTCTTCACCACCCGCAAGCACTTCACGCTGGTCAAAAATTATGACGTGATGTTGCTTAGCATACTGTGTTAACAGCATGTGCAATTTTTTCTTAACTTGCTGGGTTGTCTGGCTCACTTGTTTCTCATTGGCTTGATGTTCTGCTAATTGCCTGACTAATTGCGCTTGAATCGCTGCAGAATCAAAAAGTACAATGTTGGTTTTTGGTGAACTCCAAAATTGCAAACCAATAAAGAGCATTACGGCAGCGCTGACGACTACTGCATGAATCAATCGCATAATTCATCTCCATAGTGATGTTGTGCTACTTGATAAACCGCATCCGTGAGGGATATCCCTTGATTCATTAAGGACTCGATTCCTCCAAATTCATCGCCCGATGTGGAGAACAATACTCTTGAGAATGGGTCGCAAAAATAACGATGAAATGTAGTCACATTACCGAACTGAATCATCAAATTAGAAAAGCCTTGGGTTTTTGCCTCCCCAAAGGATTCAATCATTGAAACTTCTAGAGGGCTAAAATGGTCCGGATGTTTCTCAACATACTCACGAAATGCTCCTTGGCGCATGATGATTTTGGTATCTGCTGCTGCAGCAATGGCTTGCCCCTGAAGGGTATTCATAGTGTCGGCAAGATTTTGGGTAATTACGGCAAATCCACCGGTGTGTTTTCTCGCTGTACGAAACCCCTGCTCAATAAAACCTGCAGAAATTGGATTAGAGCCTACAGCCAGAAAACGCCATGCCTCGTCTATGATGCAGCGTTTTTGTATTCTGCGGTCGGAATGGTAAAACTGCCCTTGGATAATTACTATCATCACAAACATGACGATAGTGAGTAACTCTGGATTACTCTCAAGTTGGCCCATTTCCAGCACCACAAAATTAGAGTTATCTAAAAGTGGAGTATCACTATTAAACATCCTGCCATAGATTCCCTGGCTGCCATATTTATCCAACAGAATGAGCAAATCTTTTAATCTGCGGTCATTTCTGGATTCTGGTTTTTGCAGCAGTCCACGCAGCGCATTGAGCACATCATCCATTTTGGCTTGCCGGCCATGTTCTTGCCAACAGGTAAGCACTGCATCCAAAAGCCATGCCTTTTGGACCTCTCCTAAAGCCTCATTGGGACTTGCCATAATGGCTAATAAATCCCTAATTTGAATGGAGTCGTTCACCTTTTCGCCATCAATTTCGGTGACTCCATCAAAATCAAATAGCGTAAAAGGGTTGAGGGTCAATGTGGAGGCATCAATGTAGCTTCCCCCAACTAACTCGCATAAATGCTTGTACGATCCCCCTAAGTCAATGACAAAAATGTGCTGGCCACGGGATAAGCCATCAAGAATTTGTGCTTGTTCAAAAAAGGATTTACCAGAGCCTGGGCTTGCAACCGTTAAGCGATTAAAATTGGTGATGGGTAAAACTCGGTCATCAAAGGTATCTAGATAAAACAACTGATGCCGATAGGTCGGTACAATGAGCCCCTGTCGTGCTCCTTTAAAATCGGCAACTACGGGCAGAAGATTAGCTACATTCGTATGGCTTAGTTTTTTAGTCATGCCTAAAAGGTCTAGGCTTGAAAAAAAACCTTCAGTCAGCATAAAAGGAAGGCTCGCCAAAAATCGCAGCCATTGTTTGCAACGGCTTTGTACTAAGGTAAATCCCATTTGTCTAAAACTTGCAATTGCTTTGGCCACATGCTCGCGTTCTTTTTCAACTGTCGTATACAACACTAAATTGTAAAATGTAGGCAGAAGATGTAATTCACCTTTGGACGCATGCTCATGCACAAATTGCCATTCTGCAGCTTCTTCTTTAATACCCGGATTAATAAAGGATTGAATGGCATTATTATTGGCAGTTAACGATTTGGCTCTTTTTTTTGCTTGCGCTTTCATCTTTTCTTGATTCACACCGCGAACGGTAAATGAAAGCAGAAAGGGACACTGAATGCCTTGTTCCGACTTTAAAAGGTTGGCAAATAAATCAGGCGTTTGCCATAACGCAAAAGGAGCTTTAGGAAAACTACTAAGTTCACAATTGACCACCCTTGAGTTCTGGATAATTCCTTCCTCATCGGCGATGGAGAGATTAATCGCCTCATCATCAATTTCATAAACGGTAGTGGGATTAAGAATGGACTTCGCAATAAAAGGTGATGAATCCTCGATGGCTGGCCAGGACAGCTCATTAAAGTTCGGTGACATTAGAGCACGCATTAATATTTTAAAATCGTCTGCATCACAGCGTGCCAAACTAAATCCTGCCACTTTGAGTTCGGATTCAAACTCTTCTCGAAGTACCCGCAGCGTGCTTTCAACTTCTGGTTCGTTAGGTCTTGAAATGAACAGATAACCTTGGCAATCCGACAACGTGGCTGGGACATTGCGGCCATTTTTATAACCCTTGGTAATGGCATTAAGATGGTATTTCAAACTTTGACGAGCAAGCTCTGCATAAATGCCACCTTGCTTTAAAATAGGCGCATAATTGTGTTGCAAATTTTGGGCAAGCCAGGGATGCTTATACAGCAATACGGTACAATCGGTGCCTTCTGTGAGTTTGTTTTTAAATAGTTCCGCCAAAGATTTCATTAAAGATTCATCTGCTCCGGCCATAGGCATTAATCGAATTCCAAACCCTGCAGAGTTTCGATTAATAAAAAATCCTTCCTCACTCACTGTTTCATAAGGAAGCAAACTGGTTATGGAGGGTAAATCTAAAGCACAGGTTTCAGATGCTTTAAAGTGATGCTGCAAAGAGTCAGGTTTTATTCCTGCAGTTTCCCCCAGTTTGTGGCTTGCACGATGCGCTAGCTCACGTGCTTTATCTCGCAATTGATTGAGTTTTAAGCCCATGATTGCCCCTTAACTGTCGGTGCTAGCCAAAGTGCTTGCCCATTACTTTGCGTGACTCTTTTTCCAGGCTTGATAAGAGGTTCTTTTTTTGCGTTGATTTGATTTTTTAAAGGCCTTGAATCGTCGGCGAATCGTGTCATGGCATCGACTTGCTCAATCGTCAAACAACTATCCCCTGCAGTCGCATTACAACTAAAGTTAGAATTAATGGGGCCACATGCGGCTAACCCAAAAGAAATTAAGGTAATTAGAATCTTGTTTAGTTGACTCATGGCAATCCTCCTATTTGATTTGCAGTTAAGGTATTCGCATGGTCAATTTTCCCTAGGACTTCTGGCGGTACTGTAAAATTCATTTCAGTTGAACTGTCATCATTATTGGATGCGATTAATCTTTGTGACTCTTCTTCTCTCTTTACTTGACCCATGGCATATTGGCTTTTGTCTTCATCAGGCTCTAAATAAAATCCATCTTTAAAGACAATGGTGACTACATTGCCTGAGCCTACTTGAATGACGGGATGATATTGCTCGGCTCGTTTGACGTAATAGGCCGATAAAGTATCTGCAGCTTTGGACGCACCGCCATAGGCTGCAAATGGGGCAATTTGACTTGAAGGAACAACGGAAGTCGCACCATAGGGACCAATATTTTGTATACTTTGGGCATACTGCGCCGCTTGCGCAATACCTGATAAGGCACCACTGACTCCTGCCCAGGTCATCACTTTGTTATCCCGCATCAAGGGCTTGCCTTTTATTCCCACTTTGCCATTAAAAAACACCCAGCCGGTTACTTCTTTATCAATGATGGGATAACCATGATGAGCACACGACAAACGATAAAGCGTTGCAAAAGCACGCTCACTGGAAATATCCCCATAAGAATTCGCACTGACGCGACATCCTCGAAGGCGAGAACGTGCACCATTTGGCAATGTTCCATCCTCCAGAAATTTAAAGAGCATGACGCCATTGTTTTTTGAATGACCATTAACCGATGCATCTGCATCCGCCCCTCCTAAAACAACAGCGCGCACTGAAGTGTTGGAGGGCACGTAATGGGCTGGGTTTAAATAGGTGTTAGGGTGAATTTTTTTATTACGATGTTTCTTATGAAATGACACAGTATGAATACGTGGTGCCCCATCAGCTAAAGCCATTGAAATTGATTTGCTGACACCATTCATGGCATAGGTGTTAGGATGATGCCAAAACTCTGAACTTCGTACTTCTTTTAATTCTTGGGATGGGTTCTGTGGTAGCTCAGAACCCTTTTCTTTTTCCTGATGTGCTAAAACCATTGTAGAAATTTGCGCGGTTAATTCTTCTTTTTGTGCCCTTAATTGCTTTTGCTGTTCTTCACTCATCTTCTTTATATTGGAGGTTAATTCACTAATTTGCTTTTTGAGTGATTCAAGCTCGGTTTGTTGGACAGTGAGTGCATTATCGGCTACAGCTTCGGTGAATGATTCATCCACAATACCTGTGATATCTACTGGTTTTTCGATAGCAGGAGTTTTTTTAGGACGGCCCTCTACATACAATGAAACCAAGATTGCAAGGATTAGTAAAATAGCACTGCCAACCACAATCAATGTCCGAACTTGGCGACTTTTAATAATGAGATTGAGTTGCCAATTAGCCATGGTTTACTCCTTGAACACGATAAAGCATGGCATGTTCTTTAGGCTTAATTGTTGACTTAGAAAATTTAATGGCAAGCGTACCTTTCTTGGCAAACCAAGCCTCTGACAATGTTAAAGGCTCTTTACCTGCGTTATAAAGTTCAATGGTTTCTCCTTGAAGCAATTTTCCATTCCAATAATCTTTAGGTAAAAGGGTTAACCCTTTCGACCAACGCTCTGCTTTGCCAAATTGGCGCTTTACCACTACATCGGTAAATGGTTTGTGATGTTCCATAGCGTTAAGCAGTGCTAGAATTGCTTCTGGAACAGCCTCATGAGTTATCTTTGTTAAATTTGTTTTTACTTTTGGTGGAGTCGCTTTTGCTAAGTGAGGCGATTGAGGAATCAATTCAATGGTTTTACCTAATGACTCTTCGCTGGTTAATGTTAGAGAAAAATGACGTCCTGCCTCGGTAGTCAAAAATAAGGTAAAAGGATTCGTTGCTGCCAACATGATATAAACTGAGCCATCCTGCTCATCACGTTTAATCGCCATTGTCTTTTCGGGAAACACCGCTTCTATGATTTTGTCATTCTTTACTAAAATGCGGTTGTAATTTCCCTGGCTTAACGTTAATGAGATGTCGCTGTTGTCTTTGATAGGGATAGTGTTACTTGCCACAACATTCAGTGATACCAGTGCCAAAATGACACCCAGCCCCTTAAGCATGGTCGCTCTCCTTCTTTGGTGCAAATTGAATAATTGATAAACGGCCATTAACATATTGAAATACTAATTTGTAGGTTGTTTGGATATCAGAAATTGCTTTAATTCCTACATAACGCTTTAACGTGCCACTCACCACGGCATAAAGCTCATTGGGATTGACTATAATTTCTGTGATGTCAAAGGCAGAGGACATTTTTTTGTTTTTAATCACTCTGGCTTCTTGTGCGAGCAATTTTAAAAAATAGGGATACTGTTGATGACTCACATAAGAAAGTAAGCGCTTGTGATTGGCATCTATGGTCTCAGGGCTAACGTTCAAACGCTCATTGATAAAATTCTCCGTCATTAAACTTAAATAATGACTGTCAACAAATGAAGCACTTTTGAGATAACCAGGACTTCCTGAAAAAGGAGTAATCTCTACGGTATGATGTTTAAATGCTGAATAAACAAAACAGGACAATCCAATATTGGAGATTAATAAACCAAATACCAAACACACCATTAAATTAAATCGTGCAGATAATAGGCTTAATCGGCTTTGATACATTTTAAAATCCATTGCTTTCTCCTTAAGCCACATACACTCGATGATGCGACAGTGGTAATTGGGGTAAAAAGAATTGCGTCAATCCACTGGGAAGATACCAATAAGCCAATACCAGCAATCCTTTTGGTCCATCCCCTTTTTTCAAATAACGCAAACCGCTTAATAGCCCCAGTCCAAATAGTGATACCAAAATTTTTTGATTACTGATGACGAGCAACATAAAGCCCAATCCTGCGACCACTAGCTCATCCAAGGTTAAAGTGAGTATTCTCTTGGGTGCATCAATGTGGCTCAAAAATTGATAACTTATGGTGCTCATCTTTTAACTTCCTTAAAACACGAATGTTTTCAATAAAAATGCTGGAATAAAGGCAACCGCAGTAACACCAACAAAAACCATTGGATTCTTACTTTTAACAGCCATAGCTGTGGCTAAAATGATGTCCACCAAAATAAATACTTTCCAAAACATCGAACCGCTTCCTAATGAATCCTTAACATCACCTTCCAAGGCTTTGGATAAAAGATCATTAGCCCATAGGCTTGATGAAAGAAGAAAACCACATAAAGTACTGATGACTCCTTTAAAGATTTTTATGAGGGTATTTTGTTTTTGCATTTCACTCTCCTTATGATTCATTGGTTAAGCATGATTTACTTTTAAAAACTCCGGAACTTGTAATATTTTTTTTAGAAAGTCTTCCTCTCGTTCGACCCCCATACTCTCTGGCACCTTAAATCCCAAAAGGAGCTTATTTCCTCGAGAGCACAAAACCTGAACCTCGATCTCCCCATTACCAATCACCACTTTTTCTCCAATTTTTCTGCTTAAAACCAACATGATGTTTTTCCTTTATTTTTTGGTTAAAATTTCTTTACACTTGTTTAAATGAGTAAGAACAACCTCTTGTTTTGCAGGTACATGATTCTTCTTAACCACATAGAACTGAGTTCGTTTTTTAATCTCCCGACAGCATGCGATCATTTGTGGTAAAGAAGGAGGCAACTCATAAAACTCGCGGCATTGAATGATGGCTTTATTAAGCGTGTTTTCGCTAAACCCACTCAAACCTTCTTGCCATTCTTTTTTTGCATACTCCAAAAATCCTTCACTCTTAAACTGGCTTCTCCAAATGTGACCATAAAAAGCTGCAAACTTTGAAAACAAGGTTTCAATAAGTTTGCTTTTGGGATTAACCTCTCGGGAAATGGACGATGTTGGTTCTTTCGGGTTCATGGTCTTCTTCACTGGGGTTCCAAAATGGGTCTCTTGTGGATTCATGTGGATGAGGCTTCCAATGTGTTTCATGATGACTCTCCTGCTTCATTTCAGTGATTTCGTCCTCCCAACAGCGATGTGCCAACCAATTGGCAGGATATTTCCATTCCGCGACCCATCCACCCTTGACTTTCATGGTTTCAACATGATGGATTTGGGCTTGTAATCTGTTCATGATTTGCTTAAATAACAAAGCACTTGGATTAAGTTGTAAAAATGCTGCTTGTGCTTTGGGTTTAGATTTTTTCTCTGGGTAAAGCGACCAAAATTGTTCGAATCGCGATAATAAATAAATATAATTATCTTCTTTTAGAGGTATGGCGGCTTTTGATGATTCTGCTATGTTGGCTATTTGTGGCTCAACGTAAGATAGCCTAGTCTCTACAAGACTTTCATTGTGCGGGTTTATGGCGGCTTTCTTTGGCGGGTTTATGGCGGCTTTATTTTGGACAGAATAATGCATTGTTGCTAATTCACATTTTAAAATCAACTGCATTCCTTCTGACTGAATAGTAATTACACCCGCACGGACTAAACCATATAACGCTCGTCGAACCTGATCTCTTGAAAAATTCTGACTTTTAATCCCTTGATGAGGATCAACATACAAGTGTTCTGATATTGATTGGTGGCTAATCCGTCGTTTAATTCCGACTAATCCAGTTTTACCATCCATATAAGGCCTAATTCCCATTAGATATGCCAAGCGCTGGATATGTGGCAAGCCACTTAATGCATCTAACTCCTGATGATTAATTTTGAAATCCATTTACTCACTTCGCTCCTTCTACCTATCGTCATAAAGTTCTTATTGTGTTATCTTTTAAACGATGGATTACACAAAAATACTCTAATCGAGCAATTTAACTCTTAAAGAGTATAATTTAGCACGTATTGAGCTTTTGTCAATATCTGCTAATTTTTTATTTCTTAGAAATTGGAAGGCTCAGTAACGATATGAATGTCAAAGAAAAAATTGGATTGCGAATAAAACACGAACGCACAACCAAAGGGTTGACTAGGAAGGCATTGGCTGAATTGACCGATAGTTTGAATATTTCTCGAATTAACAATTATGAACGTGGAGAAAGAACCCCTGGCCCGGAAGAAATTACGCAGTTAGCAAAAGCTTTAGAAGTATCCCCTGCTTTTTTGATGGGATTGTCCGATGTCCGAGATGGTGAAATTAGCAGAAACTCTGGAATGGGGACATTAATACCATTGCTGGACTACAAACAAGCTTGTGATCCGAGTTTTTATATACAAAAAATTAAAGATGAGCTTCATCCCGAAAAAATAACTTTTGTACCTGTCAGCCCTGACATATCAAATCAAATAGATGAAAATGCATTTGCGTTACAAATTAAAGACAATAGTATGGAACCTGAATTCAGAACAAATGATATTTTAATTTTTAATCCAAGTGCAAAACTAAATCCAGGAGATTTTGTTGCGGTTAAAGTTGGAAAGGATGAGGAGATCATCATTCGTAAATATAAGCAATTATCTATTTCTACATCAGAGCATTTATTTGAATTAATAGCATTAAATGAAGATTGGGCTAATACATTAATTGACTCTAAAGTTTCATTCAAAATTATTGCTGTTGTTTTTTATTTGAATAGAAAAATAAAATAGAACTTGCTATAACTCTATTCCTAAGTGCTCCTTATATTTTTACCTAATAGTTGTAGATCCACGTATTAAATTTTTTTATAAATACTAAATGATTATCTTAAGCTGATAACCTTATTGAACTCAATAAGGGGCAAAAATAGAGTATCGCTTCGTTGGGTTTGATTAATAAATCCAAATAAAAACTAAATGCACAATCTTGTTTTGAAACCTCTTTATTAAGATCCAACAACTCATATGCTCTATAATAATATAAAAGGAACTATGAGACTGTTATGCTTGAAATAAATGGCTCTATTTCGTCGGTAGAAAGGATACCAATATCAGACGAGGAGTTAACTTTTTTGAAAAAAGTTAACGAAATTGTCGATTCTGCTATAAGCTTTGAGAAAAATTTTGAAGCCATCATACACAATTTCATAAATTATGAACTTACATTATCACATATAAGCATTGAACAAAGAGAAAGTAAGATGTTCCTAATACACAATTACCTATCTGAATTAAATGAAAAATTAATGAGCCTATTGAGCTTGTTTACAGTCTATTGGAATGAAAGCGAAAAGCTAGCTCCAGATCAATTTAAGAACCTATTTGATTATCAATTATCGAATTCTACCAGCTTTAATTTAATAGAAAATTTGAGAAAATTTTCACTTCATAAAAAAAAACCATTATCTATATTAGTGTTTGGGATGAACTGCCTTCATAAAAAAGAAAATCTAAATTCTTTGATAGATAAACATGTTTCAAAATCAACATTTGGTGGAGAGACAAATTCGAGTCTTCCCTCGGAAGCTGACATTTATCACCTTACATTCTGCTTAAAGCAATATATTGAAAGTTTATATTTAGTTCATAAAACTATTTCTAATTCGATCGAGAGTACTATAAATAAAATAAAAGACAAACTACAACAATTTTTATTCAAAAAGAATATTATTGCCACTCAAAATCAAGGTAACATCATTGTTTTTGTTTATAAAAAAGAAGAATTAGAAAGTTATTGTTTTAATTTTGGTGAATATAATGATTTGAACACCAAACATGCTAGCTTAACAAATTTTATTAATACATCCTCACCAACTGAAAAAGAAATGATTCATACTGTTAATAAACCTCCATCAGAAGATAATCAAAAAGAGGGTTTAGAAAGTAATCAATTATTCGATGACGATAAATCACTCATAAAATGCCCAAATTGTGACCATATTCGTAAAGAAAATGAGCTAACTCCTGATTGGCAGTGCCCAAGCTGTAAAATTGCTTATAATAAGTATCCTGGATTTCAATTTAAGTTTTCAAACCTGAATAGTTCTACAAATCCATCAGATGAGCAAGTTGAAGCTAGTAAATTAAAAAAGAAACCAAATAAAAATATTCAATTTTTTGAGGAAACCCCGGGTTGGATAAATTTATTAATTTTAATAATTTCAATTGCGGTTATCGTTGCTTCCGGATTTTATCTTGTGCAAAAGATCTCTCCTGTTCAAGTTCAGTACTTTTGGGAAAGGTATATATTAAGTGAAAATAAAATAGATGATGTTGTTAATATAAATAGTAGAAAAATTAATACATTAGAATTATTAAATAAGATAAGTTTTACTCAAAGCAGATTTTAAATAACTGTCTATACAACTTTCTGCATAGAAAACATATTTTTAGATCAGAACGGATGGTTATAAAAAAAATCTGAGGCTATAAGTACGTTCCACAAATAGACCTTTTTTGTAAAAAATTATATGAAATTCATAAATCCTATATTTATCTAATCATTAAAATTTTATTAATTACAAATAAGAATTCTGTGTCATAAATTGTGGCATAACTGTGACTGTACTAGGTGGTTCATGGCAGTTTTAGGCAGTTTTTTATGATTTTGATGCATCGCAAGGTATTGATTATTATAGATTTTAAATAACAAGTAGAAGGCTACGAACCAGGGGGTCGGAGGTTCGAATCCTTCCGGGCGCGCCATTCCTAAGATCGAAGAACTAAATAAAAATCACTCCGAAATCTAGAACAAAGCCTCAATGTAATTGGCCCGGAAGGTTCGAACCGAACGAGGTTCGACAAAATGCGAAGCGAAGAGCACGGAGTGCGGCGAAGTATTTTGGACGCGCTTCAGCGCGCCGCGAAGCGGTGAGGAGCGAACAAAGTGAGCAACGAATCTATCCTTCCCTTGAATCTTGGAACTATGCAAATTTAATGCTGCAATTTATTCTTACGCAATAAATCCTTCCGGGCGCGCCATTCTCAATAAAAATCACAAAATAAGAATCACTCCGAAAACTATAACAAAACTCCAATATCATTGGCCCGGAAGTGTTCGAACCGAACGAGGTTCGACAAAATGCGAAGCGAAGAGCACGAAGTACGGCGAAGTATTTTGGATGCGCTTCAGCGCACCGCAAAGCGGTAAGGAGCGAACAAAGTATGCGACGAATCTATCCTTCCCTTGAATCTGGGAACTAATTAAATTTAATGCTGCAATTTAATCCTACGTAATAAAATCCTTCCGGGCGCGCCATTTAAAATCAAAGACTTAAGTTTTTTCCTACAGACTAAGCATCTGGTTTTTGAGAAATTGTGGACTCTTCCCCATTTCCGGGGGCAAATAACAAGAACACAAAACCTTAACTCTTAACCTATAATTTTCAAAGTTAAATAAAATTAAAGCGCCAGCAAGAACGCACCCTATCGAGCATCCATCCCGACTTACTACTTATCCAAGTTATCCTGATATGTCAATACGTGAATTTCACGGATGCAACCGCAAGACATATAAAGCACAATTTGTCATTAATTTTACCGAATAGAGAAATGCTTATGCCAGCAATTCATTATCCCGAGAGATTCGATTTCAAGAAAGAGGTACCAGCTGAATTGAAAATGAGGAGAACCTATTAATGTACGATCGAGCAACCCAAAAAGCCTTATTAATGATTAAAGAGGGAAATAACCTGGATGGTGTTTTAGCACTTTATGAAGCCTGGATGTCAGGAAGCATCTCTGCCGAACTTTTTTTTAAAAAAAATGAACCGCTTGACTCTATCCCATTGACGCAAGAGGTTCTTGAAGCCCGAACAAGATCGCGCGATAGCACGGAAGATATTAAATTAGGATTGTGCTATTTATTAGGTATTGGCATAGCCCAATCGGATAAAAAAGCACAGGAACTTTTTTCTACCCTAGCAGAAAAGCACCATGCTCCAGCACAAAACCTGATGGCATGGATGTATAGAAACAATCGTGCAGGCAAAGAATTAAGCCAGGATGAGCGTGATGACAAAGCAGTTCAATTATACCTACAAGCGGCAACAGCAGGATATGCTCCAGCAAAAAACAACTTGGCATGGATGTATGATGAAGGTCGTGCAGGCAAAGAATTACGCCAGGATGAGCGTGATGACAAAGCAGTTCAATTATACCTTCAAGTGGCAACAGCAGGATATGCCTTAGCCCAATACAACTTGGCATGGATGTATATCGAAGGTCGTGCAGGCAAAGAATTAAGCCAGGATGAGCGTGATGACAAAGCGGTTCAATTATACCTTCAAGCGGCAACAGCAGGAGATGTCCCAGCCCAAAGCAACTTGGCGTGGATGTATCAAAACAATCGTGCAGGCAAAGAATTAAGCCAGAATGAGCGTGATGACAAAGCGGTTCAATTATACCTTCAAGCGATAAGGGCAGCGCATGCGAGTGCTGCATGGAACCTGGCTGTTTTCTATCGGAAAAATAACACCGGCTTAGCCCTTAAATATTTCTCGATTGCCGCGATTTTATATCGACCTGCGGACGTTGATGTCCAGCAGTGCATTACTCAAATAAAAAGCTTTCCTGCATCGGCATTAAAAGACTATGCTTTGGCACGAATTCATCGGTTAGACAGCAAAGCCATAGCCACGCAATGTGCGGCATTCAAGGCGCTTCAGCGCCCCTCCGATTGCTTGTTGTTTATCAATGAAGATTTAGAGCGCCTGGGGGCTAACCATACCTATCTTCGGAGTGTTTTTGAAAAACTCAGCTCCTTTGCCCACGAATCGTCGGTCTTGGCACTGACCGAAAAGGTAGCGCTTGCAAAGTTGCTATTAAAAATGATGGCTCACTTATCTCAAGGCGACAACAGCAAAGTGCTAACGGTAGAAGCACAATTAGAAACCATCCAGCCCTATTGTACCTTACTCGTTAAACATCAGCTCGAGGTATTGCTTCACTTGGATAACGAAGCCAAATCTGACTTGGAGGCACTTGCCACCCAATTATTATCCTACGTCATGCTCTTAGATACCAGGCAACATCGTGAGTTCATCCATATGTTTGCCAAGTTACTTGTAGCCATTCCTGATGATTCTGCATTTTGGCAAGAAAACAATAATAATCTAATTCGCTTCTTAATTGCGGCATTTAGTCATGGTGCGCAACCAATGCTCATCAAAAAACAGTGTAGCCCGCTCCAATTTAAAGCGCTATTCATGCATATTATCCAGGCACCATTAGACGCTGCACTCGATGATGAACCGCCTGCTATCGATGAAGCAGGTCTGCAGATGATGAAGCAATACGGTGTTTCTATTGACATCCCTGCCATTACAAAGCAAGTAATCCAACAGCAAACAACAAGGCCAGCAACACGCCAAAGCACCTCGGTAACTACGTTAACAGCTAGTTATCCAAAAATACTCCTGGGGGGGCGCCAATATCCTGAGCCAGTCGAATTCAAGGAAGGGAAAACACCTGAATTGAAGTAGCCTTTGTCGACAATGTTTCGGGAGTGCTGAGGTGCCGTAGTTGTCGACGGCATCCATACACGGTCGCTCATGCCCGTGCGTTTTTGACACTGCTCAACTACGCTATATTTTCAAAGTTAAATAAAATTAAAGCGCCAGCAAGAACGCACCCTATCGAGCATCCATCCCGACTTACTACTTATCCAAGTTATCCTGATATGTCAATACGTGAATTTCACGGATGCAACCGCAAGACATATAAAGCACAATTTGTCATTAATTTTACCGAATAGAGAAATGCTTATGCCAGCAATTCATTATCCCGAGAGATTCGATTTCAAGAAAGAGGTACCAGCTGAATTGAAAATGAGGAGAACCTATTAATGTACGATCGAGCAACCCAAAAAGCCTTATTAATGATTAAAGAGGGAAATAACCTGGATGGTGTTTTAGCACTTTATGAAGCCTGGGTATCAGGAAGCATCTCTGCCGCACTTTTTTTTAAAAAAAATGAACCGCTTGGTACGATCCCATTGACGCAAGAGGTTCTTGAAGCCCGAACAACATCGCACGATAGCACAGATTTTAAATTAGGATTGTGCTATTTATCAGGTATTGGCATAGCCCAATCGGATGAAAAAGCACAGGAACTTTTTTCTATACTGGCAGAAAAGCATCATGCTCCCGCCCAAAACCTGCTGGCATGGATGTATGGCGAAGGTCGTGCAGGCAAAGAATTAAGCCAGGATGGGCGTGATGACAAAGTAGTTAAATTATACCTTCAAGCGGCAACAGCAGGATATGCTCCAGCAAAAAACAACTTGGCATTGATGTATCAAAACAATCGTGCAGACAAAGAATTAAGCCAGAATGAGCGTGATGACAAAGTAGTTAAATTATACCTTCAAGCGGCAACAGCAGGATATGCCTTAGCCCAATACAACTTGGCATGGATGTATATCGAAGGTCGTGCAGGCAAAGAATTAAGCCAGGATGAGCGTGATGACAAAGCGGTTCAATTATACCTTCAAGCGGCAACAGCAGGATATGCCTTAGCCCAAGACAACTTGGCATGGATGTATGAAAACAATCGTGCAGGCAAAGAATTAAGCCAGGATGAGCGTGATGACAAAGTAGTTAAATTATACCTTCAAGCGGCAACAGCAGGACATGCTCCAGCCCAAAACAACTTGGCATGGATGTATCAAAACAATCGTGCAGGCAGAGAGTTAAGCCAGGATGAGTGTGATGACAAAGCAGTTAAATTATACCTTCAAGCGGCAACAGCAGGATATGCTCCAGCACAAAACAACTTGGCATGGATGCATATCGAAGGTCGTGCAGGCAAAGAATTAAGCCAGGATGAGCGTGATGACAAAGCAGTTAAATTATACCTTCAAGCGGCAACAGCAGGATATGCTCCAGCCCAAAACAACTTGGCATTGATGTATCAAAACAATCGTGCAGGCAAAGAATTAAGCCAGAATGAGCGTGATGACAAAGCAGTTAAATTATACCTTCAAGCTGCAACAGCAGGAGATGCCCCAGCCCAAAGCAACTTGGCATGGATGTATGAAAACAATCGTGCAGGCAAAGAATTAAGCCAGAATGAGCGTGATGACAAAGCGGTTCAATTATACCTTCAAGCGATAAGGGCAGCGCAAGCTAGTGCTGCATGGAACCTGGCTGGTTTCTATCGGAAAAATAATACCGGCTTAGCCCTTAAATATTTCTCGATTGCCGCGATTTTATATCGAACTGCGGATGTTGATGTCCAGCGGTGCATTACTCAAATAAACAGCTTTCCTGCATCGGCATTAAAAGACTATGCTTTGGCACGAATTCATCGGTTAGACAGCAAAGCCATAGCCACGCAATGTGCGGCATTCAAGGCGCTTCAGCGCCCCTCCGATTGCTTGTTGTTTATCAATGAAGATTTAGAGCGCCTGGGGGCTAACCATACCTATCTTCGGAGTGTTTTTGAAAAACTCAGCTCCTTTGCCCACGAATCGTCGGTCTTGGCACTGACCGAAAAGGTAGCGCTTGCAAAGTTGCTATTAAAAATGATGGCTCACTTATCTCAAGGCGACAACAGCAAAGTGCTAACGGTAGAAGCACAATTAGAAACCATCCAGCCCTATTGTACCTTACTCGTTAAACATCAGCTCGAGGTATTGCTTCACTTGGATAACGAAGCCAAATCTGACTTGGAGGCACTTGCCACCCAATTATTATCCTACGTCATGCTCTTAGATACCAGGCAACATCGTGAGTTCATCCATATGTTTGCCAAGTTACTTGTAGCCATTCCTGATGATTCTGCATTTTGGCAAGAAAACAATAATAATCTAATTCGCTTCTTAATTGCGGCATTTAGTCATGGTGCACAACCAATGCTCATCAAAAAACAGTGCAGCGCTCTCCAATTTAAAGCGCTACTCATGCATATTATCCAGGCACCATTAGACGCTGCACTCGATGATGAACCGCCTGCTATCGATGAAGCAGGTCTGCAGATGATGAAGCAATACGGTGTTTCTATTGACATCCCTGCCATTACAAAGCAAGTAATCCAACAGCAAACAACAAGGCCAGCAACACGCCAAAGCACCTCGGTAACTACGTTAACAGCTAGTTATCCAAAAATACTCCTGGGGGGGCGCCAATATCCTGAGCCAGTCGAATTCAAGAAAGAGGAACCAGTTGAATTGAAGATGAGGAGAACCTATTAATGTACGATCGAGCAACCCAAAAAGCTTTATTACTGATTAAAGAGGGAAATAACCTGGATGGTGTTTTAGCACTTTATGAAGCCTGGATGTCAGGAAGCCTCTCTGCCGCACTTTTTTTTAAAAAAAATGAATCGCTTGATACCATCCCATTGACGCAAGAGGTTCTTGAAGCCCGAACAAGATCGCGCGATAGCACAGAAGATTTTAAATTAGGATTGTGCTATTTATCAGGTATTGGCATAGCCCAATCGGATGAAAAAGCACAGGAACTTTTTTCTATACTGGCAGAAAAGCACCATGCTCCAGCCCAAAACCTGCTGGCATGGATGTATAGAAACAATCGTGCAGGCAAAGAATTAAGCCAGGATGAGCGTGATGACAAAGCAGTTCAATTATACCTACAAGCGGCAACAGCAGGATATGCCTTAGCCCAATACAACTTGGCATGGATGTATGACGAAGGTCGTGCAGGCAAAGAATTAAGCCAGGATGAGCGTGATGACAAAGCAGTTCAATTATACCTACAAGCGGCAACAGCAGGATATGCCTTAGCCCAAAACAACTTGGCATGGATGTATGACGAAGGTCGTGCAGGCAAAGAATTAAGCCAGGATGAGCGTGATGACAAAGCGGTTCAATTATACCTTCAAGCGGCAACAGCAGGATATGCCTTAGCCCAATACAACTTGGCATGGATGTATGAAAACAATCGTGCAGGCAAAGAATTAAGCCAGGATGAGCGTGATGACAAAGTGGTTCAATTATACCTTCAAGCGATAAGGGCAGCGCATGCGAGTGCCGCATGGAACCTGGCTGTTTTCTATTTCTATCAGAAAAATAACACCGAATTTGCCCTTAAATATTTCTCGATTGCCGCAATTTTATATCGAACTGAGAATGTTGATGTCCAGAGGTGCATTACTCAAATAAACAGCTTTCCTGCATCGGCATTAAAAGACTATGCTTTGGCACGAATTCATCGGTTAGACAGCAAAGCCATAGCCACGCAATGTGCGGCATTCAAGGCGCTTCAGCGCCCCTCCGATTGCTTGTTGTTTATCAATGAAGATTTAGAGCGCCTAGGGGCTAACCATACCTATCTTCGGAGTGTTTTTGAAAAACTCAGCTCCTTTGCCCACGAATCGTCGGTCTTGGCACTGACCGAAAAGGTAGCGCTTGCAAAGTTGCTATTAAAAATGATGGCTCACTTATCTCAAGGCGACAACAGCAAAGTGCTAACGGTAGAAGCACAATTAGAAACCATCCAGCCCTATTGTACCTTACTCGTTAAACATCAGCTCGAGGTATTGCTTCACTTGGATAACGAAGCCAAATCTGACTTGGAGGCACTTGCCACCCAATTATTATCCTACGTCATGCTCTTAGATACCAGGCAACATCGTGAGTTCATCCATATGTTTGCCAAGTTACTTGTAGCCATTCCTGATGATTCTGCATTTTGGCAAGAAAACAATAATAATCTAATTCGCCTCTTAATTGCGGCATTTAGTCATGGTGCGCAACCAATGCTCATCAAAAAACAGTGCAGCGCTCTCCAATTTAAAGTGCTATTCATGCATATTATCCAGGCACCATTAGACGCTGCACTCGATGATGAACCCCCTGCTATCGATGAAGCAGGTCTGCAGATGATGAAGCAATACGGTGTTTCTATTGACATCCCTGCCATTACAAAGCAAGTAATCCAACAGCAAACAACAAGGCCAGCAACACGCCAAAGCACCTCGGTAACTACGTTAACAGCTAGTTATCCAAAAACACTCCTGGGGAGGCGCCAATATCCTGAGCCAGTCGAATTCAAGAAAGAGGAACCAGCTGAATTGAAGATGAGGAGAACCTATTAATGTACGATCGAGCAACCCAAAAAGCTTTATTACTGATTAAAGAGGGAAATAACCTGGATGGTGTTTTAGCACTTTATGAAGCCTGGATGTCAGGAAGCCTCTCTGCCGCACTTTTTTTTAAAAAAAATGAATCGCTTGATACCATCCCATTGACGCAAGAGGTTCTTGAAGCCCGAACAAGATCGCGCGATAGCACAGAAGATTTTAAATTAGGATTGTGCTATTTATCAGGTATTGGCATAGCCCAATCGGATGAAAAAGCACAGGAACTTTTTTCTATACTGGCAGAAAAGCACCATGCTCCAGCCCAAAACCTGCTGGCATGGATGTATAGAAACAATCGTGCAGGCAAAGAATTAAGCCAGGATGAGCGTGATGACAAAGCAGTTAAATTATACCTTCAAGCGGCAACAGCAGGATATGCTCCAGCCCAAAACAACTTGGCATTGATGTATCAAAACAATCGTGCAGGCAAAGAATTAAGCCAGAATGAGCGTGATGACAAAGCAGTTAAATTATACCTTCAAGCGGCAACAGCAGGAGATGCCCCAGCCCAAAGCAACTTGGCATGGATGTATGAAAACAATCGTGCAGGCAAAGAATTAAGCCAGAATGAGCGTGATGACAAAGTGGTTCAATTATACCTTCAAGCGATAAGGGCAGCGCATGCGAGTGCTGCATGGAACCTGGCTGTTTTCTATCGGAAAAATAACACCGGCTTAGCCCTTAAATATTTCTCGATTGCCGCGATTTTATATCGAACTGCGGATGTTGATGTCCAGCGGTGCATTACTCAAATAAACAGCTTTCCTGCATCGGCATTAAAAGACTATGCTTTGGCACGAATTCATCGGTTAGACAGCAAAGCCATAGCCACGCAATGTGCGGCATTCAAGGCGCTTCAGCGCCCCTCCGATTGCTTGTTGTTTATCAATGAAGATTTAGAGCGCCTGGGGGCTAACCATACCTATCTTCGGAGTGTTTTTGAAAAACTCAGCTCCTTTGCCCACGAATCGTCGGTCTTGGCACTGACCGAAAAGGTAGCGCTTGCAAAGTTGCTATTAAAAATGATGGCTCACTTATCTCAAGGCGACAACAGCAAAGTGCTAACGGTAGAAGCACAATTAGAAACCATCCAGCCCTATTGTACCTTACTCGTTAAACATCAGCTCGAGGTATTGCTTCACTTGGATAACGAAGCCAAATCTGACTTGGAGGCACTTGCCACCCAATTATTATCCTACGTCATGCTCTTAGATACCAGGCAACATCGTGAGTTCATCCATATGTTTGCCAAGTTACTTGTAGCCATTCCTGATGATTCTGCATTTTGGCAAGAAAACAATAATAATCTAATTCGCTTCTTAATTGCGGCATTTAGTCATGGTGCGCAACCAATGCTCATCAAAAAACAGTGTAGCCCGCTCCAATTTAAAGCGCTGCTCATACATATTATCCAGGCACCATTAGACGCTGCACTCGATGATGAACCGCCTGCTATCGATGAAGCAGGTCTGCAGATGATGAAGCAATACGGTGTTTCTATTGACATCCCTGCCATTACAAAGCAAGTAATCCAACAGCAAACAACAAGGCCAGCAACACGCCAAAGCACCTCGGTAACTACGTTAACAGCTAGTTATCCAAAAATACTCCTGGGGGAGCGCCAATATCCTGAGCCAGTCGAATTCAAGGAAGGGAAAACACCTGAATTGAAGTAGCCTTTGTCGACAATGTTTCGGGAGTGCTGAGGTGCCGTAGTTGTCGACGGCATCCATACACGGTCGCTCACGCCGCTGCCCCTTATTTTTTATAAGGGGCTTCTCTCTTGATTGCCATGATACAAATTTTTTAACTTACAATACTAATAACACCAGCACGTACTAATCCATATAGCGCTTGAAAAACTCTGACTTTTAATCCCTTGATGTGGCTCAACGTATAATTGTTCTGATATCGATTGATGAATGATACGTCGTTTAGCTCCGACTAATCCAGTTTTAGCATCCATATAAGGCCTAATTCCCATTAGATAGGTCAGGCGCAAACAGCCTATAAAAAAATGCAACGCACGTATGTTTTTGTGAGCCGAACTGAGATATATCACCTTGTTGAAAATTACCCTGTAGCAGATTTGTAACAAAGTTAAATATAATCTCTTTTATTTCGGGCAGTTCCATGCAGTAGTTGTTATATTTGTTACATCACAACTCACTGATTTTATTATAATTTATTCTCAATCAATCTGGCTACGAACCAGGGGGTCGATAAAATATTAAAGTATCCTCTATTTAAATAGATTATAGCTTATATTGAAGCATCAAATAATAGTGTTTTTTAAAAGTTTAGGTGATACGATTATAACAAATTAGGAAGAATCACTTACTTCAAAATAAAAGCCCAAATAATCATCTTACTTAGGCTTTTAAAAGTTTAAAATCATTTTTTCTTTCCACCTTTATCTTGTTTGTTAACCGTACGCCAAGCTCGTTCTTCTGCTTCTTTCTTAGATATACCTTTTCATAAGAATCCTCAATGTGTTTTGCCTGTTCGCTTTTGTTTATCTGTATAACTTGATTTATCTCCTTCGCTCATAACGATCTCCTTTTAACTGTATGTCAATTCAAATTTTGAGAACGACACCATCTACAATGCAAGTATAGATATAAAAAATAATTATGAGCTTTCTGAATATTTTATAACTCACTACTTTTTGTATAAATCCAATTATTTTCCCTGGGAAATATTCCTTATAACTTAAAGCACTTTCTAACCGGCTATTGTATTTCCCCCTAAAATAGGAAGAATGAGACCACTGATGTATCCCGAATCCGCATTAGAAGCGAGAAACACATAAGCTGGGGCAATCTCTTCAGGTTGCGCGGGTCGCCCCATAGGAGTGTTTCCACCAAAATTTTTTATACTCTCGCTTGTTCTTTCTGCTGGATTTAAAGGAGTCCAAACAGGCCCTGGTGCTACGCAATTTACGCGAATCCCCTTGTCTATTAAATTTTTAGCTAGAGATTTGGTAAAGGCATGAATGGCTCCTTTTGTGGAAGAATAGTCCAAAAGCTCTTTACTTCCCTCTAATCCCGTAATTGAACCAGTATTGATAATGACACTTCCGGGCTGCATATGTGGTACTGCAAATTTACAAAGATAATAATAGTTATAAATGTTACTGGTAAAGGTAATATTCCATTGGTCCATGCTCACCGCATCCAGATTAGGTTGATGTTTTTGAAAAGCCGCATTATTAACCAAAATGTCTATCTTTTCGAAAAAAGCCAAAGTATCCGTCACTGCTTTTTTGCAAAAATCTGCTTGTTTCAAATCTCCTGCAATAAGCAAAACTTTTCGATCCAAAGATTCAATTTCCTGCTTAATTTTATCTGCATCCCGCTTTTCTTCGGGTAAAAAAACCAGGGCCACATCTGCACCTTCGCGAGCAAAAAGTAACGCAACAGAACGACCTATTCCTGAATCTCCTCCACTTATCAAAGCGACTTTATTTTTTAATTTTCCAGCAGGATGATAGGACTCTGCTTCATAATGAGGCTTTGGGTCCATTTCTTCTTCAATTCCAGGTGGGGTAATGGGTTGCTCCGGAAATGGAGGCTTCGGTTTTTGAGTCATAATAGTATCCTTTCTTTTAATTCATACAAATATATAATAGTACCCTTCCCAGGAATTTAAAGTTGAAAGACAGTAGCTTTAAAAAGCCTGGATCATACCAGCTTGCTTTTTGGGGTATAACTAGAGCGGAAACTCGATTGGTTGTATTCGCATACATTGAATGCGTTTTCCTCAGCGATTGCATTCAACATGCAATATGGCACTCAATTAGTTTGGATTAGCCTGCTAAAAAGGATGTCCGGAATTTCGAGGTAAGATGAAATGGCGAAAAGTAAATTTATAAATATAATGTTTTCCATAAATTGGAAAATATAATCGTGCGAGCTTATATTTAACTAACAAAGCGTAAACGGGTTAATAAATGACTAAAAAAAAGAATAATATAAAAGTGCTGTTTCAAAAATTTTCCGATGTGGTGAGCAAAATTACCGGTAGTGTATGGGCTTTTTTAACCGCACTTTTTTTGATTTTTTTGTGGGTTATTTCTGGACCTGTGTTTAAATTTTCAGACACATGGCAACTCGTAATCAATACAGGCACTACCATTGTGACGTTTCTAATGGTTTTTTTGATTCAACATACTCAAAATCGCGATACTAAAATTATAAACTTGAAATTGGATGAGCTCATTAAATCGATTCAAGCTGCAAGTAATATTACTCTCGATTTAGATGAGTTAAGTGATGAAGAGCTTCAAATCCTAGAAAACAAATATAAAAAAATGTGCGACCAAATTTCTAAGAAAAGAAGTAAATAAATTGTATATCACACAGAAGCAACATTTATTATAGCTAGTACTCTTTTATTTGCTTCTTGTTTAAAGAAAGAAAAAATTTCTATTCCCATATATATAGTTATTTTTCTTGAAGCTTTTATTGGCGTACTAAGTGTTAGTTTGATCTTCAGAACACAGTATCTTTTGATAGAATATATTTATGTAAAACCATCAGACTTTACATTAGACTTCCGTCATTCATCAATTTTATAAGAATTTATTGTTTGCTCAAGCTCTGCAACCACATCAAGGACATCTGAAAATTTAGGCACTTGACCAAAAATCATACCTGCCATTGCCTGATAATCACGATTAAGCAGCTGCCTCATTTTTTGTGTTGGTATTAAAGCAAACGATCCTAAACGTGCATGTTTCAAATTTAGATCGGCACTATTAAAAAATAATTGTGCATGACGAGCGCAGTCTATTGCTAGCCCGTGATCTTTTTTGGACTTCATTTCCTATTTCTGAATGCATTAATTGATAAATGTCATAATAATGACGAGATACTCGATGGCCATTCTGTCGTAACTCTCCACGATTTTCATACCAACACCTAATACCGTGTAAAATGATCACCTTATCCCAAAAAGTCCTTGATGGTTCAATAGTTATAATATTTTCCCCAGAAGATTATTATGGGAAATTTCTGTAGCTACATAGGGTTGAAAAGTTACTGAGCAATGAGGATCTAGTGCTGATTTTGCTCCAGCCTCGATTTTTATCGATGGTTTCACATAATCATCTGAATGTACATCCACTGAAGGGTAATGTATTAATAAAGTTTGTTTCTGAGCATCAGAGGGATCAAGAATAATATATAGTTCTTTTAAATTTGCACCTATTTCTTGAAATACGGTTGGGTTATAAGAAGTCTAAATCTGTCTAGACTTTGGCTATTTTTAAACTAACAAAATGTGTCATAGATTATGACATAACTGTGACAGTACTATGCCGTTTAATACAGTTTTATGAAGTTTTTTAACTAATCGATACATCGCAACGCGTTGATTATTAAAGGTTTTAAACAAAAAGAAGAAGGCTACGAACCAGGGGGTCGGAGGTTCGACAAAATGTGAAGCGAAAAGCACGAAGTGCGGCGAAAGTGAGTGACGAATCTATCCTTCCCCAGAATCTTGTGAGCATTTAAATTTAATTCTATGTTCTAAATACTAAATAATATCTATCCTTCCGGGCGCGCCATTTCCAAATAAAAATTCCCTAATCATCTTTATGGAATATTTTGACTTTATCCCTTCCAGAATTTTTGGCGATGTATAGTGCTTCATCGGAAGCACCCAACAACTTTTCTACCTCGCTCCCATGCATAGGTGCTTGTGCAATTCCAACAGACAATGTTATTTTTGGTAAACGGATGCCCTGAAAATTCAAATGTATTTTTTTAACCTGTTGACAGATTGTTTCCATTAGGCGTTGAGCTTCAGAAATGTTACTATCCATTAAAATAACAACAAACTCTTCACCTCCAAATCGACAAACTATATCTTCGCTCCTAATGGATTGTTGCAGGATCTTGGCAAGAAATTTAAGTACCGTATCTCCGGCATCATGACCAAATTTATCATTAAAATTTTTGAAAAAATCAATATCGACCATGGCGATAGATAAAATGCTTTTATTTCGTTTTATTTCCTCGAGTTTTTGAGGTAGCGTCTCATCTAAATAGCGGCGATTGAACAACCCTGTTAAACCATCGCGTAATGCTTGATAGCTCAAGGCTTCCCGCAAATTAATATTTGCCAGAGCCAGCTTGATGCTTTCACTTAATGTTATTGCCAATTTTTTATCCTTATCGGTAATTGTTTCACCCGAAGCGCAATTAAGATCCAGCATACCTATAATTTCAGCACGGACTATAAAAGGTAAATTAATATAAGCACCCTTGGGTGGTGAAATATAGTGCTCACAAATTATGGCATTTTGAGGGTCATCGACAGTATATATATTACCATTGCGTAGTGCCCAGCAATCATCTGGAGTAAAAGAGAGTTTTAAAAGCTGATGCTTGCCCCATTGCCGCACTTGTTTGTAATTTGTGTGAAGACTTGTTATAGATTGCCAGACCACCACTTAACGAAGGAAATAAGGCCTTTACTGTTAGCTGGATGATAGAGTGTCCTTCGTCCGCATTTTTACAGGTTTGGAGCATTTCATTCATTTTATAGAGCAATTCATTTTCATGCTCCCGTTGTTGAAGTTCAACTAATGTTGCTGACATTTTTTCATGAAGATTGGTCATTGCTATTTCATTGCTCCGGCGGGGCCCAATATCATAAACTTGCGAGATTAAATTTAAGGGATTACCTTCAGCATCATATACCAGTGCGGCGCTCAATGAAACCCATACGATTTTGCCGGACTTATGAATATAGCGGCTTTCGCATTGATAATTTTTATATGTACCACTTGCTAATTTCTTTTCTAACTCTTCTTCTTTGACTACATCATCAGGATGGGTAATTTGTTTTGGGCCTAGGCTTAGAATTTCTTCTCTGCTATAGCCTAGCATCTCACACAAAGCTTGATTAACCTGAATCCAATGCCCATCCAGGGATTTAATTGTCATGCCAATTGGCGCAAACTCAATTGCACTACGGAATTGCTCTTCACTCGCCTGAAGCAATTTGGTCAGATGCGCACGTTTACTTATATCTTTTTGAATGGAACCAGACATCTTATTTAATATTTTTCCGAGTGTTTCCAACTCATTTTTAACGGCAACATGATTACGCGCACTATAATCCCCATGGTCAATTTTCTCAGTTTGCTTAACAAGTTCAGCAATAGGTTGCATAACGCGACGATTAGCATAACGCCAACCAAAAAGGCATAGAAGGATGCCAAAAAGGATAAAAAACTGAAAAATATATAAAAGGTATTGTTGTTTTGTCTCTAAGTCTGTAAATTTTTTAGCGGTTCGTCGCTCAACAGCTAACTTAAATTCTTCAATAGCTTGCATGATGGCTACTTTTTCCCGGTGATATTCTTTACCATGCAATAACTGCCGGGCCAGTTCCAGGTCTTTTTTCCCCTGAATCGTATATCGCCCTTCTTTATCAGGGTATAAACCTTTTGTTAGTCCGAAAGCTCGCTTTTCGAGTGCGGTTAGATTTATCGAATTTTGCTCCGCTTTTTTTAGCATTGCCATTTCGAATTGGCTGAAATTTAATTGTTTTACGCGCGAGCTAAAACTGCTAATTTCACCGTTAGGATTGTGAATTATTTTACCCCCCACAACATAATGCCAATAAAATTGGGAGTAATCGTTAGGGCGACTTAGTCTCCCTTCCCGAATGGCGAGAATATCATTAAAGTAGCGTTTATATTTCTCATCTCCCGTTACTGTATAAAGTCGAGCCATCTTTGTTAAGTCATCAGAACTTTGCAATAGTTCTTGAGCAGTATTTATGGAGTTATAACGATTACTTTCACTTTTTAAAATCTGATTTTGAATATAATTCGCATATATAAGGATTGTGCTTAAAATTAGAAAAAAAATAACCACATTCGTAATAATCGTCTGATAAACCGTCTTAATTGACATAATCTTTATCTTATCCATATTGAGATGAATCTCCTGTGCTTTGCTCAACCCACCTTAAATTAATAATAATTTTTTAAGGTGGGCATAATCCATGATAAATAAAATAATTATAGATATAGATAAAAGATTTAACCCCTGAGTAGGCTAAAGAAACATTGGCAGAGGGCGTCATCGAGTCTAGATATAATATACATCTCCGATCATATAAAATGCCCGAGTGGGGCCACGATTTTGCCTGCACCATTTCAGTAGGCCTACGTATTGAGAATCCATATCATCCCATTGAGGTAGCTCGCAAAAATAAGCCATAAGAAATAAGGAGTTAATAATAGCGCGACCCATCTTTCCGTATTTTTAATTTTTAAGATAATTATTGCATTCAAACTAATCATTGCTACTATCCATAAAAAACTAAATCCTATCCAATGCAGTTGAAAGAAGATTGGGGTCCACACCCAATTCATGATGAGTTGTACTACATATAGATGCATTACTATTTTAATTTGGGGTTTGCTGCGATTTTGCCATAACCTAAACCCAACAATCGCGAGAAGGGCATATAATATGGACCAAACGACGGAAAAAACCCACCCTGGAGGAGTTAGAGTTGATTTATGAACCCCGTCATACCAAGAATAAATATTCCCTTGCGCTAATAAACCTAAGAAGAAACCTATTAATTCAAAAGATAAAATCCAAATAAACAATTTAATTCCGTTCGTTTTGTTCAAAATCTTCGCTCCATATTTTTTTAGTCCTTCACAAAATGAGGGATAGTGAAGAACAATATAAAGTTTTTTTTATTTTTACATTAGGGACGATGCATAAATAAAACTTTTGTTCCTGAATTACTTCCTTTTTAACTGATTGGGTTGGGGTGACTATCTGAAGAACCTAGTAAAAAGATTGGATAATGCAGTGATTACCTTTGCTGCTCTGGGTTCACGTCACAGCATCTTCTCATACGCATCTCCAGAATCTGTAAAAGCCGTAGAAAAAGCTGCAGAAGATTTAGCGATTAATTAAAAAAATACCCTTTCCTAGTAACGTCCCGGTTGTCTATGAATGGCGACCGGGAATACAAATAATGTGACAGATAAACGGTTTGAGTGAAACTAGTTATTTGATTTTATATATACTTTTTAAATAAGAAGGATATTGAGATATTAGACCAATCATTAGTAGTTATCATAGATCCAAAGCAAGAAAGTAAAGTGGATTCTGAATTAAAGAAAGCAAATCAAAACTTCATCAAAATAAAAGATGTATTAATGGCTATTTGTATTATGTAATGTCCCACAAGCACCCCATGATACTGTTTTTATATTTTGAGTTTTAATCCGAGATTGATTTATTAATAATCATTTAATATTATTAATATACAATGTATATTTTTGTGAATCACGGATTAAAAATGCCAGTTGTTATTATCGGTGCAGGTCCTAGCGGTCTTTATACAGCCCTTCAACTCAAAAAAGCAGGTGTTCAAGACATTGTTATTTATGATCCTCGTGCAGGTGAATATTTAAGGCCTGGACATATCAATAAGTCAGTAATTGAACGTGCCGAAAGTGGTTTAGGCATCCAATTCAATTTTCCTGAAAAAACCGCCCATATTAAAGATATAGAGCGGCTTCTTTATATGGAAGCAATATCTCAACATATACGTATTGAAAAGCAAGCATTTGTTGGTTTTGATTCACAGGGAAAAGGGATTATTGTTCAGGATAAAGAAGGAAAAAATACAATTGCCCCTTGTGATTATGTGATAGATTGTACTGGCAGTAAGCGTTTGGTTGTTGAAGCATTAAACGAAGCTACCCCTTCGGAAACAAAACCATTTAGTACCTCTTTTGTGACTGACGATGTCGTTGTAAAAAATCATCTACTCGTTTACGTAAGAACTGATTGGCGAACTTTAAAAGTAACTACGGGTGCGCCAACCCCTCAAGATATCTCTGGGATTGGACCTATAGAATTTGTTGAAGGAATGGAACGTCTTCGCGAATTTGGTTGGCGTGAGTTTGCTATGCCTCGGAGTTATAATATGCCATTTGCAAAAGACAAGGTATGCTTTTATGTGGAGGCACCTGAAAATTTAGCCCCAGAGAAAAAAATGGAATGGTTCGAAGCGGTCATGAAAGCAAGAACTGGTGATGATGGCTTAAGCTTTGAGGAATTACCCAATAAGAAAAATAAACCTCGATTAACATATTTTCCTGTAAACCCAAAACAAATCACACCCCTCTCTTATCAAGGGGAGAGCCTGCCCATGGTCATCGCTCAGGGGGATGGGCAAATAGAACCTAATTATTTCTTAGCACATGGAATCATTGGCTCTTTTGAGCGTATTGATTTGATGGTAAAAAATATGACTGTTGTCAACGGAGAAATAAAAGATTTTAATCAACAAGGATATAAGTCAAATGTATCCCCCGAGGTAATAAAACATCGTGATGCGCTTATCGAGCATTACAAAGAAAGAAAAGATTATTTTGTTTCATGGTTGGAAAAAGCAAAGAAATATTATGAACTAGCCGCTTCAAGAACCAAAGATCCCCAGGAAAAGATACTGTATAACGACAGATTAAAAGAAATTAATGGCCGAATAGCTTACAACAATGCCTTAAAGATATTTAATCCCTTAGATTTAAAGGGGAAAGTATCGCTTTTAAATTTAATTGAAGCAAAAGACAGATTTATTCTATCCCTTACAGATCTCCCGGTTGATTGTAGAGAACGTAAAGATGCGTTCATTAAATTGGAGAAGATACTCACTGTTCTTGAAGAGCAAGGCAAAAGATTAAAAGAAGAGGGAGATTTTGATTTATCTTTGAGAGCATATCAAGAAGCCCTGAGTCTTGCTCATAGCATTCCTTCAGAAGGAGAGGTAAGGAGTCAAGAATGGGAATCAGCATTATGCGCTAAAATGATGGGTATTTATCGAAAACTCGATAGAATATCCGAGGGAATTCCTTTTGCGAAGGAAGTTTTAGCAAACCCAGATTTGCAGGTTGAAACAAAGAAAGAAATTTTATTCCATATTTTAAAAGCTTCAGCTGATGAATCAAAAGGAATGATCGATACTCCAAACCCTGTTTCAAAAAAACAATCGATTGATCAAGTGCTTGAAATATATGCTGAGCATAAAGAATTTATAATGAAGGAATTACATGGGGCGTTAAAATTTGAGCTTGATGCTTTAGATTCCCTATCTAAAACCAATGTGTCACAGGAAACGATTAATTCAATGACTTCACGTTGGTGAAATTTTTTTGACTGGTGTTATGTGCATCTGTCCTGATTTTTCTTAGATCCCGGTGGACTAACGAGCATCTTATCTGATAGACCCAAGCATCCGATAATATACCTTTTGGCCGAATGGTTTAGGGACTTTTATATTTCATGTTTTCAACATGGAGTTAAATCCCAAAAGACAAACAATCACATCCAGCAGAATATTTGCGGGCAATAATTCATTTTGACCCAACATCTCATTCATAAACTCAATTAATTAGCATTTAAATGATTAGTAAACTATAAATTATTGGGTTCAATAATATGTTTCGATAACTAATAGATTTAAAGTAAATGCTCACCTTTTATGCTCTTTTTGTGCCTCAAGGTCAGGACCTTCAATGAGGTGAGGTGTATATGTTTTTGCTATTGAAAAAAAACTGGGAACTTTAAATGGTTTTTCCGTAGGTCGATTCCAGAGAAATATTTTTTGATAATTACTATCGTAATTAATATTATTAAATATTATCGTTGCCATTTTATTCAATGTGCTATCCGAACACCAACTTGTTCCCAAATAGCTAATAATAGAAAATATAAGTTCAGTAGGAAGTAAAGTCAGCGGGCTAGCGATCTGCCCTCTACCCTGTGCGATAACACTTAAGATTATGGCTAATTTGCTAATTTTAGCTTGAAAATTTGCAGCTATTTTTTGATCCAGACGCTTCCGTGTAATAAAGGTAAAGGTATTGCCTTGTATATTTATAGCATCCAAATCGTTATTTTTTACAAAGGCTTTTATCCCTTCATCAGAAATATGATTGTAACTTACATTTAACTCACTAACCCGAAGCTGACTTGCCAACAAGCTAGCCCCTTCATCGCCAAATAAGTTATTTGCCAGATTTAATCGCACTAAATGGGTATTAAAAACAAGCGCGGTTAACAATGTTTTAATATCAGCTACAGTAAGTTGTTGATTACTAAGGTCCAAGGTGCTTAAATTTCTAGCATTACGAGTAAGACTGTGCAAAATTTCTTGCTTAATAGGCATGCCACTCCCTAGAGGTTGCCCTAATTAAACCATTATATACATTTTTTATACAATCATTCTATACTTAATCTATTATTAATTTAATAAGAAATAATATGTTTAAGAATTTTTTCAAGAAGCCCCCTCCAAAAAAAGCCCCTCAGAACATTGAGATGCCGCCTACCCTTCTACAGCAAAAAGAACTAATGGATCAAAATTCCCCCTTGCTTAGCGACGTTCAAATAAAAAAAATAAAACAAAATATAAAACAAAGTTCTAGCCCGCCACCTTTTTGTTTGAATAATACAAGCGATGTGCCTTTTAGAATATTATATGATGGCGCCAATATATATGTTTTATCTGATATCATTTTGGGTGAAGGCGGTGAAGGAATCATGAGGGCTGGACAAATTATTGAGCCAACTGGAAAATCCAGTTGGCTCGCAATTAAAGAATGTTTTTCTGGTAAGGAACTACGTGAGCTGGTTATAACACTTATTTCTGACGAAAATATGCTTATGGAAAATTATGAGCCCACATTAAGAGGGATGTACCTTGAAAAATATCCAGACTCAGATTATGACGAATTATCTCAAAAAGAATTAATAGAATTTTTTAAAAATCGATTATTAAAGGAAGTAATTCCTGAGACCCAAAAAAAATCATTAGAAGATGCCCTGAAAAACAAAACCATACTTAACGATTTTGGCATCCCGGCAACAGTCTTTGCTACCGATATGCTGGTCTATTCCACTATGCCATTGCTGCGGGGTAATGATTTAGTCATGCTTAGTGGAGCAAAAGAAGCAAACCCAACAGCCATATTCGACCAGATTATGGATTCTGCTAAAAATAATCCAGATGACTCAGTACAATGGGGTCCTTTTGTAACGGGTTATGCACGGGTTATAAATAATATCCTAGAACAAGTATCAGAATTCCATAGAAAAAATTATCTCCATCGGGACATTAAACCTCATAATTTGATGCTTATCGATACTGGAAAAGTACAATTAATCGATTTTGGCTCAGCAGTTAAGATGCAGGATGGAGTCTACACTGCTAATGACTCAACCATTTCTACACCTGCCTACACATCACCTGAACAAGCAAAATTTGCACAGGCCCATCCTAAAGATGATTATACCTTTACCCGAGCAGATGATATCTACAGTCTTGGGATCACCCTCCAAGAGCTGTATGCCCAAAAAGTGGTGGAAGTGATATTTAAATTGTATCCTGATTTAGAGGAGAAGTTTATTGGAATACAAGCTGCTTTAGCAGGCTTAAACGCTCCAGAGCCTAAGGAGCGCATGCACGCAATGGATTTCTTGAGTGAAAACTTCCAGCATCTTGTACAAGCTCTTGAGGTTAAGCAAGGGTTGATAGTACAACATGATGATAATTATGATAAATTGGTAGGGAGTATTGATCATTACCGCCTTGCTTGTTATGAAAGTAAAAGTCAAAGTAGCGACGTGAGTCTAATAATTGACGGTACTGAATTTTCATCAAAGTTTGCACATGATTTATTAATGGGAGATTTAAGTAGTGAAACTATTGCGAAGAACTTATTAATTATAAAACAACAATATCAAGCAAATCCTGACATTACAGCCGATGATGTTATCACATCGATAGATAGAAGTAGTTCACTAACACTATAATTCGGAAAAATACTCGGCAAATTGAAAATTATGCCACTATGAACTGTATTGATCTGTTTAATCTATTAATAATCTACAAGCACAAATTGATTATTCTTATGTGGTCTCAGACTCAATAAAATTCCTTCTCTAATAGATGTAGTTTATTCTAAATTTCTTGATATACATCGCAAACTCAATAGTCGTGTAGTGGAGAACTAACTGTTAATTTAGATAAAAATGAAAAGGAATTAACCAGCCCCTGGTACACCTTCTGCAATAAAAAGCTTTCTAATTAAACTCAATCCGGTACTATATGCTTTCCTTGCAGCCAACGGTATTTTATATGCCCAAGTTAACAGACGACCAGATTAAAAAACAAACTATAGCGTGGATACGTTCCTTTATTATTCAATTTAAAATCTGCCCGTTTGCTGAATATACCGTTAATCAAGAAACACTTGTTATCGATATTGTTCGACCGAAAAACTTAGAACAAGCCCTTGAAATGATGATGTCTACAATGGTGCGCATGGACAAAGACATTAAAATAGAAACAGTTTTATTACTCTTTCCCTCTTCACTTTCGGATTTTGATAATTATTTAGACTTTGTCTCTTTAGCAGAAGAGATGTTAACAGGGAGCGGTTATGAAGGCATTTATCAACTAGCGACATTTCATCCTGATTATTGCTTTGCTGATGTTTTGACAACAGATGTATCCAATTATACCAATCGTAGTCCCTACCCTATGCTGCATATTTTAAGAGAAAGCAGTATTGAAAAAGCGATTGATTATTACGGTGATACCAGTAAAATTCCAGATTATAATATTGAAACAATGCATAAACTGGGTCTCGACAAGATTCTCACACTATTAAAAAATCTAACTTGATTGTTAAAATCTCAGGGTTTAAGCCACCTATTTTTCAAATATAGAGAGAGGCAAAGGGCCTAAGTGTATTTAATTTAAATTAATTGTTTAAAATGAGGTCGATCAATGTTAAGATAGTCTTCATTTTATTACCCTTTTGCTGTATATAAGTGAACAATTTTCATGGCGTGTTGTTCCAGAAACTGGAAGGGCTTTCATTTCACACCTTATTCTTCTGTCGCAAAGGGGCAAAGCCAGGGCGATAAGTTTTATAAATATTTAAAAATGGGAAGGTCGGAAAGAAAGTGTTCGACGGCTGCCATACATTTCGTAGCAAGGAATCAAATAATGCAAACAGGTACAGTAAAGCGTTTTAATAAAATTAAGGGCTATGGTTTCATTACACCCGATGCAGAAGATAAAGAGGTGTTTGTTCATTTTTCTGAAGTTCAGACCGACGGTTACAAAGAATTAATTGAAGGGCAACGCGTTCGTTATACCTTGGCCGAGGGTGAGCGAGGCGAATATGCCAAACAAGTTGAAATCATGTAGTAAAGTAAATGCCTAGTTTGAGGTTGCTCATATGTTAGAAGTAAGAAGTATTGGGATGGATTTTGGAAAAAAATCCCTATTTCAAAATGTTGATTTGATTTTATTGCCGACTAAGCGCTATGGCATAGTTGGAGCAAATGGGACAGGAAAATCCACCTTTTTAAAAATTTTAGCGGGTGAAGAATCCTCGACCAGTGGCAGTGTTGAAAAGGCGAAGAGTCTGAATGTGGGAATATTGAAGCAAGATCACTTTCGATACGAAGACGATTCGCTGCTGGATGTGGTGATTCAAGGAAATGCGATCCTATGGGATGCGCTCACCGAAAAGAATAAAATCTATGCCAGTGAGCACTTTAGCGAAGAAGACGGCTATCGCGTGAGTGAGCTTGAAGAGCTTATCATGCAACAAGGAGGCTATGAGGCCGAATCCACTGCCAAAAATTTATTACTTGGTTTAGGCATCGCAGAAAAATTCCATAACGGACCACTAAGCGCCTTATCTGGCGGGTATAAGCTGCGCGTTTTACTGGCGCAAGTTTTGTATCAGAATCCAGATATCATGCTGCTCGACGAGCCGACTAACCACTTGGATATTTTATCGATAGCATGGCTTGAGTCATTCTTAAAAACGTCTTTTACAGGGTTGCTCATTTTCATTTCGCATGACCGTGGTTTCCTCAACAACGTGTCAACCAATATTTTAGATATTGATTACGATACCATTCAAAATTACCATGGTAATTATGATCAATTTGTTGCCGCTAAGGAAGAAAGACTTATCCTGAAAAAAAGTGAATTAAAAAATCAACAAAAGAAAATTGATGAAATGCAATCCTTCGTCGATCGATTTGGAGCAAAGGCAAGTAAAGCTACTCAAGCAGCTTCTCGTCAAAAAATGATTGATCGCATCGAATTGGTTGAGATAAAAGATTCTAATATTTTTAAACCGTATTTTAATTTTCAACAACAAAAACCATCCGGTAAATCCGTTATTAAAGTTGATAACATTCATAAACAATTTAATGAAAGAATTTTATTAAAAGAGGTCGCGTTTCATGTTAATCGCGGCGACAAATGCGCGATTATTGGCCCTAATGGCATCGGTAAATCGACCTTATTAAAAATTTTATTGCGTGAACTTCAACCGGATCAAGGTTATTTTGAATGGAGCGATACCGTAAAAGTTGGGTATTTTTCGCAGGACTATAGAGTGCAGTTGGATCCGGCTCAAACTGTATTGGAGTGGATGGAAGAGCAGGTTGTCGCCACATCTCAGGAGATCAGGAAAATACTAGGGCAGGTTTTATTCCGCGGCTCAGACGTTGATAAGAAGATTGGACTGTTAAGTGGTGGCGAATCGGCAAGATTAGTTATGGCCAAACTGATTTTAGAAAAAAACAACGTTCTTATTCTTGATGAGCCAACCAATCACCTCGATCTTGAATCAATTGATGCCTTAGTAGAGTCCATTCAAGCTTTTCCCGGAGCTGTTTTATTCGTAAGTCACAATCGCCATTTTATCGACAGCATCTCAACCCGGGTCCTGGTCTTAACCGAGCGATATGGGGCTCAAAATTACCTGGGAAATTATAAAGATTATCTTGATCAGTTTGGAACCGACTATCTCGCAACAGCTTAAATTAATATCATTGGAGCTAGCCAGCCTGATGGAACATTTCGTAGCTCAAGTTTTATTTACCTAAATCACCAACCTTTAGATGAAGTCTTATCATCATTCTCATGATGCAAATTGGTGGGACATATAAATAGTGATGATATTGCCGGGAGAATGAAAATCTTGATTACTCGCTGCTCCATCAAGGCTACGCTTGCTCCTCAGCCATTGATTGGAGAGATGGCCGAGTGAGCGAAGGTAGATAGTTAAATGTACCCGCAGCTACAATAAATCTGAATATTTGTATCATATTAGAACAACATGCAGATTGCTCTATTCCAGTTTTTATTCACTTCTGATTCTGTACTTTGCTCTTTAGCAAAAAAATTGTCTCTAAGCATTAAAGTTTTTTCTTTAGAGTGATCAATATCGTATCTTTCAATACATTGATCTTTATCCCTCTGATTCGACTCTTGATGATTCTCTAGTGCATCCACTATATCTTGATGTCCCTTGTACTTAGCAATATCTATAGGTTTGATGCCATCTTTTTGGGCTTTATTTATTTTAATTTGGGGATGTTTCAATAAAGCCTGAAGAATGTCCAACCTCCCGTTGCATGCTGCTACCCACAAGGGTGTTACTCCATTCTTGTTAGGCTGGTTTACATCAATAGTTGGATGTAAAAGTAACTCAAGGACTATATCCAAGTGGCCACGCTGAGTAGCTATCCATAGCGCTGAAATTTCATCATCATTCCTAGTTAAATTTACAAGAATATCACTATGAGCCTGTAAAATCTTAACTATATTGAGATGACCATTCTGTACTGCGATCCATAAGGGTGTGCATCCAGCCTGATTTGTTAGGTTCACTTTAATATTAGGATGATTTACTAAGACTTGAACTACATCAAAATGACCATTATATGCAGCCATCCATAAAGGAGTAACCCCATCCTTATCGGAGAGGTTAACGTCAATATCTGGATGCTTCAACAATGCCTTAACAACATCTAAATGACTAGAGGCTACTGCTATAAGTAATGGAGTAATATCATTTTTATCACCTTCATTAACTAGAATATCTGGGTGCTTCAAAAAAGTCTCTACAACATCTAAATGGCCTTTTCGTGCTGCTATAGCTAAGGGAGTTACACATCCTCTCTTTCTTTTATTTACTAGTATATCTGGATGTGTAAGTAAAGCTTTAACTACGCCCAAATAACCTCCATTTGCCGCAGACCACAATGGAGGGTATCCGTTTGAATTACCTTTATTTACTAAAATATCAGGATGCAATAATAAGACCTCTGTAGCTTTTTTATTACCATTTTGTGCCGTTAACCCCAAAGGGGTTTTTCCTGTTCCATCGACTAAATTTATATTAACATTGCGGTTGTTCAATAAATTTTCTATGACAAGGTAATGATCATTTAGAGCTGCATTTGATAATGCTGTGAACCAATTAGTGTCAAAACGATGAGGATTATCACTTTCTTTTAATTGCTGCACCGAATCCATACTCAATTGATTGAGTTTTTTTAGTAGTTCTTGTTTATCCGGAGATTCTTCAGCAAATACTTGAATCGATAAGTTAGTTACTCCATTGTCTGTGAATACATCAATGAGCGGTTTCAATAATTCGTCAACTCTTTCATAATTGGATAACCGCGAGTGATCAGTTAAATACCATTTGCTTTGTTTTTTATCGTAGTAAAGATGTACCATATGGTCGGGACAAGCAATTAATAAACCGCATTCCTCATACTCTTGAATGACATGCAAGAATTGAGTTAAAAATCTTCCTTGGTCGTATGTTCCGTCATCTTCTGGTTCTGTGCTGAGGAAAAACCTATCAGATTTCGCTAATAAAAAATCCTGGTGAATTAATTTTTCTACTCTTGGAATATCGTCCTGTTTAAAATGAGGTCCGCTAATTTGAAAAAACTTTTGAACTGCTCTCGGTTTAAAATAACACCATATTTGAAAAAAGAAAGGCTCAATGGATAATAGAATTTTTTCCTCCTGTGTGAGTACTTCGTTTCTCTTAGCCGTTTCTTTTGCATCGCATAGAAGTGATTTGAGCGTACCATTGTTTAGTCCCTCAAGATACTCCATTCTCTCCTTAAATTGCTCATATTGACCACAATGGCGAGCTCTTTCTGCCATTACAGCCAAACCCAGGCATACTCCTTCTTCGTTGGTCGGGTATTCTAATTCCTTCATCAAATCGATTATATCTGCCATAAATATCTCTCTCAGGTTCAAACCACTCATAAAGTGAATTTGTTATTGAAAGTCTTTCAATCAGTAATTCTCTTAATCTTCTAAAAGTTTTTTGAAATATAAATATACTTTATGGTAAGAAATTATTATTAAATGAACATTAGATTGTGTATGGGTAGATATACCCAAACAGTATTTATCATGAAAATTTCATCATGGATTTAAGTTGGATTCCTGAGCTTAAGGAAGTTATTATTGCTCGCTTGAAAGAAGGCTGGTCTCCTCAACAAATTTCAAGTCGGCTTAAAAGGGTTAGCCGGACAATGCATTATCTTTCATGAAACCATTTATGCTTATATCTATAGTCCAGCAGGTATAGCAGGGAAGCTTGACCAATTATTGCATAAAAAGAGCCGTTTTCGTTGTTCGCGCGTTCAACGCAAACGACAAAAATCGACATCGGTATCGCACAACGTAGTGAGGAAATAAATCACCTCCATCTCGAATCAATTGACGCCTTAGTAGAGTCTATTCAAGCTTTTCCCGGAGCTGTTTTATTCGTAAGTCACAATCGCCATTTTATCGACAGCATCTCAACTTTGGAACAGACTATCTCGCAACAGCTTAAATCAATATCATTGTAGCTAGCGCCTGGCTACACTTACTCATCTGCATAGCTTGCTGAGATATAAATGAAGATTGAAAAATGATGAAAAATACATTGAAATTTCACTTAAATGTCCCTATAGATTAATCAAAATGCATTTTATAAGGAGGATCACTAACAACTACCAAAGAAGTAATATATGAATCATATCTCTTATCATTAAATTGAAAATTTTTTGTTTTATTTTTAAAAATTAATTTAAAATTAAGAGGATTTAGCTATGTCATCAGTTCAAATAACATTTCGTTCTGTTTCATACTCATCGGCAATTGAATGCCATATCGATAAATATTATAACAAACTCAAGAGAATCTATAGAAAAATAAATCATTGTCGAGTAGTCATCGATAGGGAACAAAATAATCGACTTAAAGGGATAATGTTTAGTGTAAACATTAACATGACTTTACTTGGCAAGGAAATCAGCAGTAGAAAGCAAAGCCAAAATTTATATATTGCTCTACGTGATGGTTTTGCAGCTATTGAAAAATTATTAGAAAAACAGTTTAAAAGGAAAAATACAACCAGAAGATATCCTTTCTCTCTTGGTGAGCATCATATGCATGGAGAGATACAAATCCCTTAAGAATAAATAATATTTTCCTTTCAATTGCTAGTGGGGTAACTATATTAACACTGCCCCACTAGTAAACATAAAAGTTCTTTTTTAAGTTTATTTTGTCTTCCTACATAGATTAAAAAAGTTCCCTTTATCCCTTGATAATATAATTTGTTAGGAAGTTATTTTCCTGCAAATAACATTGTAGGAAGTTTATTAGAACAATTTTTTTCTAATATAATAGTCATATAAATCCCAAGCGGGAAGCAATGGTCAAATTTATGAATTTATCTAATAAATTCATAGAAATGATATGAGTGGAATAACGCCACAAAAACTGGCGTTACTATGAAAAAGCTTGAGGTCATAATTTCTTAGAGTACTGAAGATGTCGCAATGGATTTTTTGAAAATAACAATCAAATTTGAATCTTTCATTTTTGTGGTCATAGTGTTCGGATCATAACCCTCGGGTAATTGAAATGCTTGACTGTAATTGCTTTGAGAGTAACTTACACTTTTGCTATTATCTTGTTCTCGCGTAATTTTTTGCGTTACATTTGAGCTCACTCTCAATTGTCCCTCTTTAACAGAGACATCGACTTTACCATCAGCACCTTTTGGTAATTTTATTTTATAGATAATCTCATTTTTACTTTCTTTAATTTCAATGGTATTTGTACTACCAAATGGCATTTGATTGGGTTGATTCACCAAGTTATGTTGCATTTGTAAAAATTGACTTTTCATAAATTGATCCATAGCTCGTTGCGTTTGATCCATTTGCTTCAAAATATCATTAGGTGATTGAAAGAAGGCATCGTTATCAAAGGGATCCGAGGTTACTTGTTGATTGTTCTTTTGCACTTGATTATTTTGTTTCACTTCAAGTGCTATGGCTCCTGCTGATATCATAGTGATAAGAGGAACAGAGATTAAAATAGGAAGTAGTTTCTTTTTCATCTAAATCTCCTTTCTAAACTGGGATATCAAAAATTCAAGCTAGTAGATGTTGTTAATTCTCCTCATCAAAAAGTATCGTGATTGTTCATAAGGATTATCGGTTCTTATTTCAGGATAATTTCTAGGAAAAATTAGCACTCTATCGAACCTGTAAACCCTTAGGCTCTAAATCATGGAGCAACGTAGGCTTTACCAAACCTACGTTGCTTGGACAATCAGTCTTCTAAGGTAACTGCTATTTTTTTCTCAGCAGCTGTTTCTTTTTTAGGAATTGAAATTTCAAGTACTCCATACGCATAACGTGCTGTAATTTTTGAATCATCAGCGGTTTGAGGCAAACTAAACCGTCGGTAGAACTGTCCTTGAGCCCGCTCTCTGCGTGTGTAACCATTGCGCTCTTCTGACTTTTCAAAATGACGCTCTCCTTTTAAAGTCAATACATGTTGTTCCAAAGAAATATCGATGTCTTCTTTTTTTACACCAGGAATATCAGCAAGCACAACAAAACGGTCCTTTTCTTCTTTGATGTCCACAAGAGGAGACCACGTACTTGTTTCGATAAAAGAGGCATCATCTCGTTGAGGATTAAAAAAGTTTTCCAGTAAGCTATTCATTTCTTGATACATAGGTAAGCTTCTTCGTAAAGTATTCATAGTATCTCCTTGATTAGTGTTTTTGGATAATCTGAAAATAGGGTCGTGATGGGTTCATTTCAAGGGTTCAATAAAATTTTCTTTTTGTTCTCTTAGAGATGAATCAATTTAACAAGCATTTCAGAGTGTGTGCGATAATATTCCAGAGCGCCGGATGATTCATCAGATGAATTTAATTCTCAGGATTGTGCTAATTTATCGTTTACTCCCAGCTAAGCTTAAATTGGATCTGAGTTGCCTTTTTTTAAGTGAGCAAGGTCTATTGAAAACCGGCGATTTCTCGCCGGCTTGGAAGACTTTGAATAGGGGTAATCAAATGTAAACGTTTACAGCTTAAACTCCAGCTATATCTATAGTTTTCATCTGTAAATCCATTTGCTTATTACCACGCACAATGGAAACAGTCACTTGCTCCCCTACTTTTATTTCCGTAAGCATATTATATAACATATCATAGTTACGAACTACGTGACCATTAAGCGCTATAATAACATCTCCTAGTATGATTCGTCCCCAAGCATCTCGATGAGTACCTCTTAAATGAGCTTCAGCAGCTGGGGTATTGGGGAGAACATCTGCAACCAAGATCCCTTTATGTATGCCCAATTGACGTGCAATAGTAGGTGGAACGCTTTGGATACCTATTCCAGACAATACCACTCGCCCATTTTGAATAATTTGCGTTACGATACGCTCAATATCATCAGCAGGAACAGCAAAACCAATTCCAGCAGATGAACCTGAGGGAGAGTAAATCATGGTGTTCATGCCAATTAACTGCCCTGCACTGTTCAATAAGGGTCCGCCAGAGTTACCAGGATTAATTGGAGTATCTGTTTGAATCATATTCCGAATCGTCACCCCACCGATCCCTGGAACTTTTCTACCCAAAGCAGAAACAACTCCTTTAGATAAGCTATGATCCAAGCCATAAGGATTACCTATTGCAATCGCTTTTTGCCCCACTATGAGATCATTAAGATGTACTATTTGGAATGGTGTAAATTGCTTTAATAAAACCAAGGCTTCTGGTGCTTCGATCTTTAATACTGCAATATCTTTACGCGGCTCTGCTCCAACCACTTTTGCCGGGACTGTCATTTTACCCAAAGTAATTGCCAACTTATCCGCTCCCTTAATAACGTGATAATTCGTGACAATATACCCACTGTTATTCCAGATAATTCCAGAACCGGCACCCTCCTTAACTTGCATTTTCTCAAAAGAGGGATTGGTAACTGTTGCCAATCTGTGAACATAAACTACTTTAGGGGATGAATCATGAAAAACTTTTACTGTATTTTGTTCATCAGGGAGAAGAGAGTCTAGATTTAAACTATACCCAGGGAAAACCAGAAGAAAGTATAAAATAAAAGAAATAAAATATATAAACCTTTGTTTTGCCATCGATATATCTCCACTAATTAGGTTAAAACCTAGGGGTCTTGCATAACCAGCTTGGAAAGACAAGATAGAAGAAAAACACCTAAAAAGTGAACTGCCCTAGGACTTCGAAAATATTTTGCAACCTATTGAACATACTGTCAATTACTCGAATAATCACAATTTTGTTACTCATTAACCCTTATTGGTGTATTAGCATTATCATTGCAGCAATGAGTGCTGTTACAGGAATGGTCAATATCCATGTTAAAAAGATTGTTCGCATCATTGACCACTGTGTTCCCCAAAAACTTTGCGAGATACCCACGCCCGCAATAGATCCCGTTACAATGAGGGTAGTAGAAACAGGCACACCAAAATCTGTTGCGGCAAAGATAACCATAGCGGCTCCTGTTTCAGCGCATAATTTGAAAATTAAAAATGCGATGAAATTAAAAAAAGCGGCCCACATTACCGCTTGTAAAGGCGTTAAAATACCAGTAGCCACAATGTAGCAATAGAATTGCCTGCATCATGAAATCCATTAGTAAAATCAAACACGGAAGCCAATAAAATCACGAATAAAATAAATAAAGAACTGGTTTCTATAAGCTTCGTGTTTAATCCTGTGTTGACACCATTAGTCTGCTGTTTTTTCCTGCTCAATTTTATTGACCATAACGAAGGCAACTCGTCGATCATCCATTTCTACTACCTCGAACCGAAAACCTTCAAATTCCAGAACATCGCCTACCTCAGGAATCCTATTAAATCGTGTTACTAAAAAGCCAGCGAGAGATACATATTCCTCATCATCGCTAAGAAAATCGACTCCTAACGTTTGCTCCAGATGATAAAGATCGACAGCACCGTCGACCTTCCAGATCCCTGTATCTAATTGCTGGATGGTTAGTTGCTCATCCTCATCAGGAAACTCACCAGCAATCGCCTCCAAAACATCAATGGGTGTTAAAAGCCCTTTCACCTCACCGTATTCATCCACTACTACCAATAACTGTCCATAAGAACGTTTTAATATATCCATTGCTCTTATGACACTCCAGTTTTCATGTAAAACAATGGGTTTTTTTAAACTGCCTTTTTCATCAATGCTACCCTTTGAAATAGCATCAGCCATTAAATCTTTTGCTCGCGCAATCCCAATCATATTATCAAGGTTGTCGCGGCAAACTAATAGAAAGCTATGTGGTGTTTCTAATAATTGTTGATGAATCACATCAATCTTATCGCTTAGATTAATCCAGGAAATATCCGAACGTAGCGTCATGATGGATTTGATTGTTCGTTCCGCTAAGGTCAGTGCACCACGTACCATATTGCGTTCTTCTTCAACAAAAACAGGTCCTTGTTCTAAATTGGCCGTAGTTTCAGTTTCGTCCGTAATTTCAATCGGAGAACCTCCCAGCAGATGAAGTACTGCATCTGCTGTTCGTTCACGAAAACTGATACCTGGTTCATTTTTAATTAGGTTTCGACGTGCCAACTGATTAAAAAATTCAATCAATATCGAAAATCCAATAGCGGCATAGAGATAACCTTTGGGAATTTTAAAACCAAACCCTTCAGCAACAAGACTAAAGCCAATCATTAATAAAAAACTTAAGCAAAGAACAATCACTGTTTGATGAGCATTCACAAAACGAGTTAGTGGTTTTGAGGCTAATATCATAACGGCAATGGAAAGGACAACAGCTGCTATCATTAGAGCAAGTTCATCAACCATCCCTACCGCAGTAATAACTGCATCGATAGAAAATACTGCATCGAGCACAACAATTTGCGTAATAACTAATCCAAAACTGACATAGACCTTACTTCCTTTACGAACTGGAGAGACCCCTTCTAGTCGTTCATGTAATTCAAAAGTTGCCTTAAACAATAAAAACAGTCCTCCAAGCAGAAGAATTAAATCACGACCTGAAAATGAAAATGGACCTATAGAGAATAACGGTTTGGTCAGTTTAACCAGCCCGAAAACAAGGGACAACAAGATAAGACGCATAAACATTGCAAGAGTTAGCCCAATCACTCTTGCTTTATTACGTTGTTGGGGAGGGAGTTTATCGGTAAGAATTGCAATAAAAATAAGATTATCAATACCTAAAACAATTTCCAAGGTTACGAGTGTAAGCAATCCTATCCAAATGGCGGGATCAAAGAACCATTCCATCATGTAACTCCCTTAATTTATATCCTAGCATGGCCAAAATTGAAGCCATAGTTGTTATTGATGAAAGCATACAAGAAATTCATCATTGGTTAAATAATAAGTAACCAATCTTCTTTATCCTTGATTCTCCACAGGTTTATCCCCAGAATTTGTGGGTAACTTGACACTGTCGCGAAATAGGATTTATTTCTGGAAGTAATAATTACGCAGGATTATGTCTGCTTCTTATAAAATAAGAAGATTATTCATTTTAGAAAAAGGTAGATACTTCGTTACTGGGTCACGACGACAAAAGGCCAAATGAAGAGCGCAAAGCGATGAAAAACGAATAAAGTAAGCGACGAACTATTCCTTCACCTGAATTTTGGGAGCATTTAAATTTAATTCTATGTTCTAAAATACTAAATAATATCTAGCTTCCGGACGCGCTATTTTTTTTGTCCATTTCCTTTTTGGAAAAACTAGTTTCAAAATAAGAGTATTCTCAGACGACACTGATGCGCTTAAAATAAGTACTATTGGTTCACTTATTCAACTTATCTGATTTATATACACATCTAAAGCGAGGAAATATTTTATATTGGGAGCAACCGGAGCAGCTTAACAGTAGTTTTGGGTTCATTCGTCCTGAGGGATCCTCAGTTTTTTGATGAGAAACCCACTAATTTTTTCGGCTACGTACCGCGCTTTATGCGCGGTATCTAGGGGATCTTTCTATGGAAATGTTCAGCGGCATCTTAAAATATCGTTCTGGTTACCGCGCATAAAGCGCGGTACGTAGAGAAATTTAAAATGAAAAACTGACGGTCCGTCAGGTCATTGACCAACAATTTCAAAGTTGGTTGCTCTTAAATTGAAAGTTTTCTTAATCTTAATTATTGAGGACTTAGCTCCACATTCTCTTCTACTTTAGATTTCGTTGAATTCGAAGGACTAAGAGGATGAGCCTTTAGAGAATTGAATATAGATACTCATCAAATTAAAAAGTTGGACTATAATATAAATCCTTGCTGATTGAAATAACATCGAGATGACCTAAATCGATATCACTCCTAGTGAAATTCCTGCTCTTTAGTAATGAAAAAGGAACGAGGTAACAAGCCCTCTAAAAATTTTATTTAAAAATTACAAAAATAAATTGCTCAAAGCCGCATTAGAAGAGCGCAAAGCGTGGCGAGTATTTTTGACGCGCTTCAGCGAGCCGCTAAGAAGTGAGGGCGAACAAAGTGAGTAACGAATCTATCCTTCTCCTGAATCTTGGGAGCTGTTAAATTTAATTCTTTGTTCTAAATACTAAATAATAGCTAGCGCCATTTCCCAATAAAAATCATAAAAGGAGAATCACTCCGAATAACCGCCATGTCATTCCATGTCTTTCGCCAGAAGTTTTATTAAAATTAGAAAGAACTCCATAGGGCATAACCATTGGGCTCTTTCTAATAGAGCTGCGACATCTATAATTTATTACTGGAAGAGCCCCAAATACTCCTCTTCAGTAAACGTTTTTAAAGGCTCGTCTGAATGAGAAGCAAAAAACATTGATTGAGCTCTTGGAGCAACCATTTTCTGAGTTGTTACAGAATTTTGACTCCCATGCATAAAAGGATACGGTAGAGGAGCAGGCGTGGGAACAATAGTTTTTTCCTCAGTAGAAATGCCAGGATATGGCATAGGATCAGGTTTTGGAACAATAGTCATTTCGCCATTAATCGATGAAGATGCGAATAGAAGATTTCTATGCTTTCCAGTTGGAGTCAATTGGGACGCGAAGAACGTTGGAGTTGTTCTGCTTTGTAGCTTTAAAGGATAAGTCTGACTCCTTAATTGAGTTTTTTCATTCCATTCGGCATAAATTTTATCTACTACAGTTGCTCGTTGTTTAGCCTGTTTATCTGCAAGACCTTGCTTTACTAAATCATTGACTAGAGGCACATGAATTGGTTTACCATAAATTTGTTCTAAATACTCCCCTGAAGCCAGTAAGATAGGTCCAACACACACCATAGTCATATGTTCCCTATTACTTACCAGTGGAGTTACTTTTTGTTTCTTATTTTCATCCTCTCTAATTTTTGTTTCCAGTATTTTAGCCACCCTATGACTCGAACATCCATAGGCAGTAAACATAGCGTGTCCTTGATAAGGTTTGGCAGGTAACCAAAGTACACTAAAATTATCATCAGGTAAAAATAGTCCATTAAAATTATACGCTTCTTTTATTTGAGCAGTACTTCCCTTATTCCTCTTAGTATATAAAGTAACACCCAGGTATTCTTCCGCAAAATCGATTAGATCTGGTTCCTCTATTTGTTCCGGTACTATATGTTTAATTATTATTGAGTTTTCACTGGTATTTACTACAATCAAACGGGAACGTAAGTTCTTATCCTCGTCCTCCATTAACTTGCCTATCAAGAAAAATTGATTTCTGAATTTGTTTTCCTGATGAACTTCCTCAACTTTCCCGTCGAAATACCTCTCTAAAAACTTCATTGATGCAACAACATAATTACCATGTGTTTCTAGATAATAATCCAATAATGGAGATTCTTGTTCTCCTATATCCAAATCCATAGAATCCTTTACGAATGCTGACTTTATATTTTCCATCATCTGCTCAGCCTCTTCTGGTTTGGTGCATTCATAAACACACAGGGTATCTTCTTCATCAAATGGAGATTTGGATTCACTAACTATCCATTTTGTTATTCCAAGGTTAATACCAATAACAGACATCAGTTTCATGTTTGATCCTCGCTTATTTATTTGGATTTTAATTCATAGTTAACCTTTAAAAACTGGACTTAAGGGTAAAATGAATTAATACATTAATTGAACAAAAGATTTGCATTTGAACACTAGAAACACAAATATACCAGACCAGGTATTTTATGGACAATAAATTAGAATACTTAGATCGAAGATTTTGCAAGAGCGCACATATCATTACCCTGAATACAGTTTTCTTGCTTATTTATTGGCAAACGCCCTCTAATTGTGTTATAAAATGAAATAATAATGCCTTGGAAATGTGCAATGTACGCGAAAAATTTACAGATAGAACAGTTAGAAAATAAAAAACTGGCGGCAAAAGTTGATGTTTTTCTTTCTAATATGTCCAGGATGCAGAGTAACGATATTATTCAACAAGCTGATAATTTAGAGCATCTAATCTACCGGCGTATTGATCAAACTTTAGCGTTATTTGATAGTAACCAAGACGTAAAAACAGGTATTGTTTTTACAGATTTATTTCAAGAAGTCAGTCAGCTGAATCAAAAACTCAATGCACTACATAATGTACATTTACATAACCCACTTTTATATTTTCATGCGTTCAACATAGAATTAATCCCGAAAGATAAACAATCACATCCCGCAGAATATTTGCGTGAGCAATATAATTACTTTATGGATAATTTCTTGGTATTTGATAAAAAAAGCAAACAGAAAGAACATATTGCGGTATTTGTGCGTCAACTATTATCTCAACCTACCGGACAGAGATTGATCATCAAATTAAACCAACTTGCATATCAGCATGGTTGTCGCATTTCAGTTGAAGAAAAAAATACCCCTATGCTATCTGTTACTCCTGTGGCAACCTCAGGTGTTGGTGAATCCGCGGCAATGACTGATGCTACTACAAAGCCAGTATTAAAATTTTTTAATTATCCCAGAACGATATGGAAGCAAATGCAGCTTTTATATCCTCCTAATTTTTGGGAAGACCCGCGCTTTACATTCCAAGCTTTAACGTTTGGCAAAGAAACAAGTTTAGCTTTCAAACCTCCATTTATCTCCATTGGACATGAGTTTACACATACGTTACATTTTTTTAGAGGCAAAGATAGACGTAAAATGGCTTTTTTGGACAGCGAAAAAATGTATATAGAAAGATTGTTCTCAAAAAGCATAGAAGAGCTATGGACAATTGATCGCGGGAATATCAATGAGAATAAGCTAAGGGCTGAGCATGGGATTAATCCTTGTTTTAGTCATGTGAGAGCCGGATTATTCGTTGACCCTACCGATGAGCTTTCACTAGAGCGTATCAAAGAAACCATGTCCAAAGTGCAATCACAACTTCAGGAATCACATACGAAATCCAATCAAGATAAACAGAAACACACTCAACATGAAAAGGCATCCGGCGGTTTTGCCACATTGGCGTTACAGGATGAAAAACCAGAGCGTTGTCTTGTTCAATAGGTTTAAACAACTGCAGATCTCAAAGGACTGGTTCAACCAAGATTAGCACAACGGTTTATTACTAATAAAGTGATTAAATAAGTCAAATAACCTTGCCGGTTGATCTATAGGGGCAAGATGTCCTGCATTTCGAATCTTAACTTGGGTTAGGCCACCTGACATTTTAGCATAACCAGCTACTTTGCCATCTGTATGCCATACACAGGAAGTTGTATGAACAAATTTATTTTTGAATGGCCATTTAAGTGCGGATAGCCATAATTCAGTGCTCATAAAGTTTGAGTCCTTTCCATCTTCCAGACCATTATAAATCAATACTCGAATATCTGCTGCAAGGATTTTAGGATATAAATCGGCAACAGAATCCTGTTCACCAATTTCAAGCCGACGAGCTACTTGTTTACTAAAATTGTTAAATTGTGGAATACGCTTATCTATATGCAAAGCTTGACGAACTTCAGATTTATTTAAATAATTAATCATGGGTGTATCATCAGGTTCTGTACCTTTGGCAATATTTGCCATATTAAGTCCGCCACTTTCTTTCTCTATTAATTCCTGCATTTTTTTACAAACCTGGTTTGCTTTGCGACTTGATGGGATTGTTTTGTCTATCTCTTTAGTACATAAATAATATAATTTTAATACTTTGTCTCGAACTTGATGATCAATAAGACCATGTGAATAAGCAAAATCAGCATTTGCACGTTGTTGCAGACGAGGATTAACCCAGGCATCACCAATTAACAGTCCTTTTAAATTAATTTTGGGAGTAGTCCCTGTTTCAGAAATAATTCGAATAGCTAATTGAGGTAAATATTTTCCAGCATAAGATTCACCAGCCAAATAAAATGGTTTCGACTCTAGCTCCGGATGCTGCTGAAAAAAAGTCTTAAGTGCAACATATAATTGATCTATTGCTTCTGACTCATTTGAGAATGTATTATGTTCCCCATAAGAAAATCCAACCCCAGCTGGTTGATCAATTACTAAATAATTGGCTTTTCGGCTCCAAGAATAATGACGTTCTGACAAAGTCCCATCTTGATTAATTGCATAAGGCCCGTTTTCCATAAAAAAACCATACATTGACGCGAATCCGGGACCACCATTTAACCATAACACCAAAGGAGCATTCGTATAATGCTCTCGATTTTCAACATACCAATAGAATAAATTACCTTGTGTATTACATTTTTGCTTTAAACAAACAGAAGTCGAAAGAGGAAGATAGCCTGCATACTCTAAATTCTTAAGCCTACCAAAGCCTGGTAAGGATACAATTCTATCTTGTGAACTATCAGGAATATTAGACGAGGAGGCGAAGGCTACTAAAGTAGCCCCAAAGAATAAAAACCAAAAGACAATATGCATAGTACTTCCTTTATTGAATGATTAGGCATCTCAAATGGCAACCACAGGAATTTTTACGGCTGATAATGATACTCATAAAGATAATGCCTTGAGTCAAGTTCTTGACAAAGCTTAATTCTGAAAAATAATTCTTAAAAATATTAGAGCCTCATAGATAAAATGTTAAATAGATATTGCTTCATCAAGGCTACACTTTCTTCGTTAATTAACCAGCTTACTGTTCTTCCGAAGATTGATCAGTATTAGTCTCATGGATTTAAAAAATAACCTTGATTTCGCTGCTGATCAATCAAGCTAAAATTGATATGCTTGCTATAATAATGGTGATTAATATTCAGCCAGGAGGAAAAAATGTTTATTAAACCGGTACTTGCTTTGTTTGGTTTCGCCTTGTATTTGAGTCCTTTTTTAGCCTTAGCAGATGAAACGAAAATGTGCAATGCCACTCAGCAAGGAAATTGTGGCCGCTTTTGTCAAGCCCATCAGGGGATGAAATCTTGCATCATTGATATCTCCACAAAAAGCGGAACGTGTACTTGTGAAGATGGCGTCAGTCATACTAAGTCAAAGTAAAGCGGCTAATAATATAAAAGTAACCATTTGCTTGCTTTATTCTAGCGCTCCATTTCTGAATGAAAATCACATAAAGCAGAGTCACTCCGAAATAGCTGCCAAAGCATCCCATGTCTTTGGCACGGAAATGTTCGAACCGAAAGAGGTTCGCCAAAATGCAGAGCGAAGAGCATTGCCTCTTATATCCAAACTATTTATGTTTAAAAAGCTGATTTATATCTGGCTCCGCTTCAGCCATATTATCTAAACTATTGATAGTTTCTTCCTTATCCTTAACTGTTTCTTTTTCTTCTGAGTTCTTTAAACTTTTGTCTTCATCCAAAACTCGTTTAGACGTATCTAAAAAAGACCATTTTTTTGAAACATCGCCAGGTTTTTTTACACCGTCAGTCTTTTTCATCATCATGTTTACTCCTTGTGATTAAATTATAAACATTAAACCACGATATATTAAATTTAACAAATATGGGTAATTTAATTATACTTTAAATGTCATAGTAGCCTCTTCCCCCGGATACTCAAGTTCGAACCCATTCTCAATCAAAGGCGCAAAATATTCGGTAATTGAGCGAACAGGCTTTTCTAAATATAAAGATTCCCCTGACTTTGCTTTAGGATTAATATTTTCTTTCTTAATCCAATTTTCCATCATTTCCTCGTTATAAATAATAATCTCTTTCGTTTTCATATTAACTGAAGCAAACATGGTCAATTCTCTTGTGGGACTATTATTATCAAACATCGCCACAGATACATTAGAACCTATTAATTCCTTTTGATTTAACGATTTCATCATTTCTCCAGGTACTGCTTGATGCGATCCAAGTAAACCTTCTGTATGTTCATATCGTTGTGTTGTTTTCCCTCGTCCATATGCTCGCTCGATAGCAGCAGCTACATCCGTAGAGATCGCAACAATATCTACTTCACCATAGCGGTGATTCGCTTCTCGAAGCTCATCAGGTTTTAATTTGGTTTGGTCATGGAGAAAACTGGGGTATCTCTCTCCACTTAATTCATTGCTGTTTTTTGCAATAACTTGCATTACCCTTTCTTTAACTAACAAGGCTTCTTCATAAGTAAATTGAGAGTATTTCAGTGGATGTACTTCTGGTTTTTGTAGAAAAGGCTTAAGCCTATCAGCATTATGATGAACAAGTTGATTCCATTCAACAGGTTCGGGTTTATATTGTCCAATAACTTTTGAAACGAGTTTAAGACAACTCCCTTTTCCGGAAGCAACACCTCCAGTAGTAAATATGGCTACAGATCGTTCTTTTTCAACATACTCTAATCGTTCAAGAGTACGTTGTTTACAAAGCTCATTTATAGATCCTGTCACCACAGGTTCAATTATTGCTCGTGCTCTCTGAGTATAAATCAATGCCATGGCTCGCTGGACGCATACCGCTTTAAGTAATTCTTTATTAGAACTCCATGGCTCTTTTCCTGAAATCGACGCATAAAATGATCCTAGAGTTCCTAACTCCTCAGAGGAAAAAGGATACACCTTTTTTGTTTTACCATTATCTAAGTCATTGAAAAATTCGATAATATCAATTTTGGTATTGGCATGCATTAAACTGATCTTAGACACCATTCCCTCAAACAAATCCCCTTCTAGTGTTTTTTGTACCAGGGTAAAAGCATGCCCGAATGTATCCATCTCATCATCAACATGCTTATCCAATTTCATGGTCGCTTGTAACTGAGCAAGTATCTCATGTTCAACAAGTCGTCCAGGATACAAACATACTAAATTTCTAACCATTTCTTTGGGAAAGGCAGTCGTAGTTTGTTCTAATAAATCTATACCATCTTCACTGCCACCAGAACTTGAGTAAGCTATTATCGTAAAATCTTCCGGGCTAACTTCGTGTTTTGATTTTATTCTTTCTTTTAATTCCACTGTTGGCACAAAGAATCGACCTTCATATGATATTTTGTCCACCTTTACTAGCATTAAGCACCCTATGAAATAATTAAAGAGATCATATAGTACAATATATAGATTAAGTGAGCATTAAGAGGGCACTAAGTAATTTTTTGGATAGGTAAGCGTGAGTATAAACAGGATACGACTTGATGATTTTATAATGAAAATTTTATTCTTACACCGGAATACCTGTGACAATACACTCCCGTTTTAAGCTGTTTTTTTTTATGATGCATTTTTGATTGTTAAAGATTGTAATTAACAAGGTGACAACAAACCAGGGAAGACTATATAGTCTAACTTATTTTTATGGCCGGCATAGATAATTCAAATTTCCCTCTTGAAATTCAGCAGTTGGTTGATAGCTTGGCTGATAGCCTTCAGGATATTTTTCTCCGGATGGAGTTTGATGGCAGTACATGATTTCATCTGTATCTGTTTTATCTATACAAGGTATAAGTTGTTCTTCAAATTGATCTATCTCTTCCTGGATAGAGGGCATTTGCCAAAGCACAGCTAATGCGGATAACCAATAGTTATAATGGAAGCGATTATATCTTAAGGTAGCCCATGCTCCTGTTAATCCTGAGAGACGTTGTTGCGTGAACTCTTTATATAAATTTTCTTTTCCACCAGCTGCTTGATAAATAATTTGGGAAAAATCCATGCATGAAAAAGTGAATAAAGAGTAAGATATTTCTCCCTTTTCGATTTGAGAGTAAATACTGCGGATTTGTTTTAAGACATTAACTGCTTCTTCATCAGAAATCAATTTTTTGAAAAATTTTCCGCGGTAATGCTTTGTTGTCTTATAGTCATCTCTGAGCGTTCCTATAATCGGACCATATATACTATGCCTATCAAAGTAAAAATTTCCCTCATCACAATTGCTGCATAGTAATTCTGTAAAAAAATGATTGCTCGAGCCGTATATAGTTAACGAATTATTTAAGATAAACTCATTAGGATTTAAACATAATCCATTATGGGTCAAGTTTTTAAATTGGTAGGGATTACTACAATTATATTCTGCCCTGAATAGTGGTGCTATCAAGTAAGCACTTCCTAATAAGCAGATACCACCAATATATTTTTTATAATTTTTCCATAAATGAAGGCTAGTACGATGATAAAAGTAAGATAAGTTTTCAGACCAAGTCGCTTTATTTGCGGGAGGTGCTATATAAAAGTCGAAAAGTGCATTTAGTTTTTTAAAATGCGGTGATTCTTGAACCATATAGCAAAAGAACAAATTTTTTCTTTTATAACGATTGTTATGAGGGATAGAATGAATTTCTTTTTGAAACATTTTCAAAGTATAAATGAAATTAGATTGATTATGATTGAGATCTAAAAACGCTTTAAATACCTCTATCATTTTATCATCAATAGGTGAAAACAAATATAACATTACAAATTTTAACATTAATGATTTATTTATTAATTGGCTCATTATAACTTTTTATTAATTGTCACACGAAAATCGGTTGAACATTCTGACACAGTATGGAGAAAGCTAACAACCAATTATAAAGAAATGCAAAATCTTCAAATTCCCTTCTGAATTTAGCTCATATAAGTTTTAACTTAAAAATAACTCTTTGATTGTTTTTATTTTACCTTATTTGCAGTTTTAGACCACATTTCCAATAGATCAACTCTTCTCCTTTTGACGAAACCTAAAACGAAAAGTCATTGTTTCCAAAATGGAAATCTGATGGAGGATCTTCTATAAGCTTATGATTATATTGATAAAAATCTGAAAATATCTTATTTAGGAAAATCACTCTTTCCAAAATAGAATTTAACTTGAGATGTCGCTCTAACCTCATGATTACATTGAATTTATGTAGAAACCCATTTGATTGCTTAATATTTATTTAATATTTAAATAATAATCCCTTAATGTTCAAGTTTTACACTAAAAAAACATTACATTTGTAGGAGAAAATTATGTGGTCTCGTGTTTCAACTAATGGTGGTATGTTTGCTAAAAGTAGATTGATGACAGCCGGTGCTGTTGGAGGATACTTGATTGTAGAAACGTATCAATATGAACAATTTAGTAAAGAAATGGCTTCCCTTTCAACAACTGAAGCGTCTTCAGAAAGACCTCTGGTACAAGCCGAACATAAAGAATATTTGATATTTGGCCGTCAAAGTCCTGGATATGTCCGTGATGATCATAAATCGTCAAAAAATTATATTTTAGAACAAATTAAAATTAGTTCTATAAGTATAGCAAAAATTGGAACGCATTTAGATAATGAAAGTCATTATGACTTACTTAAATCTAGCCCTTTTATTACAGAACCATTAAGTCACAACTCTAACGACCCGAGAGTTATTATTCAACCGGAGCAAATGATTGATATTGAGCTTAAAGAAATCCCGGATGAGCAGCGATATGAGATAAGTTTTGCAAGAAAGCAAGCGTTTGCTACTACGACTGATGAACGGTCTCCTTTTTATCACTCTTCATTCGCATTGAGAGCTGTTTCTGAACACAGGCCGGCCAATTCGAATGCTGTAGTAATATCGGGTAAAGAAGCTAAAGAGTTAATCAGCGATATTAATAAAACAATTTGTGAGGCTCAACACTGCACTATGTATACTTCAAATTGCTATTCTGCGTCCATTTATGGTCTGGGAGTTTTAGCGACTATTATTGACCAACGAGATTGTGATGAAGAAAGAAAGAAATTGGATATACAAGCAATAGCAAATGTAGCATCAAAATTTTCGACAGATAATTTCGCTCGTGGAGTCAGCAATAATGCAGTAGTAAATGCACAAATGACCTCTGTGCTGCCCAAAATTATGAGTAAATATGACCTATTAGAGCGTGAAACAGACGAACAAATATTGCGTACTGCCACCCATTTATAATGGTCTTTTCTCGGAAATTATCCCTGTTATCATAGGAGTACTTAAAATGAACAACCCAAAAGAAATGTTAGTTGATGAAAATATTATGAAAACGCTAGGTGCTCAAACAGCAAAAAATATCAGAATAAAAAGTGCTCGAATGGAAGCAGCAATAGCTGCAAAATTAGAGGAACTTGAGCTCCTGGTTGTTGAAGGATTTTCAACAAATGGATTTGCAAAAGCTAAAGTGGATGGAAATCATAATTTGTTGGAACTTCATATCGAGGCTTCTTATGGAGATTGGGATAATAGAATTAATACGTGTAAATTGCTGATGGAAGCGGTTAATGATGCATTATATAAATTGGCACTCGCTATTGAAACAGAAATTTCAACAATTAAATATAGTTTTTTAGGTGACGTCATCAGGGGTATTGAAAAGAAAAACTAATTTTCACTAAATATTTAATTTCATCAAAACAGTTGTTTTAATATAGCTCTGAATAAAAACAGCTGTTTTCTTTTTAACTTTAAAAATTCATTGTATCGTATTTAGTGACAGGGACATTTCTTCTAGCGTCTCTTTCTCACAAAGAAAATTTAACAGTAAATTCACTTTACGCTCATTAACCAGGTGTATAGGATAAATTGAGTAAAGGCTAATTTCTGGTGATCCATCTTGAGGTAATATTTGCACTAACTCCCCCTTTTTAATTTCTTCATGTACGGAAAAATAAGGAGCCCATAAAATCCCTATCCCTGCGACAGCGGCTTGTTTTAAAGCGTAAGCACTATTGCTCTTAAAAGGTCCTGATACGTGTATAATTCTTTGATTAAATACCCATTTGTTCTGCAGGCCATAAAGAGTATTAATTAAACACTGATGGTTGCGTAACTCATCAATTGTCTGAGGTTGGCCATACTGAGCAATATAAGCAGGAGAAACAAATACATTTCGATGAACTGAAAATAATTTGTTACAAACAAGTTTTGGATGTTTGATTTCATCAAATGAGATTGCTAAGTCAAAAGTAGCGGAAAAGATATCTTTAGTGTCAGCCCCCACTACAATATCCATTTCAATCTGAGGATATTTCTGCATGAATTCAATACACAATGAAGTTAAATAAGGTGTTGCCGGAGGAACAATAAGATAGAGTTTAATAACACCTTTAAATTCGATTGTTTCAGGATTGGCAATCAGTTTAACCCTTTCTAATTGCTCAAAAAGCTCCAGACTTTTTTCATACAATATTTGCCCAGGTTCGGTAATAATTAATCTTTTTGAGGAGCGTATAAAAAGAACTACTTTTAACTCTTGCTCCAACCACGTGATTTGTTTGCTTAGTTTGGATGGAGAGATATACAACCTTTGCGCTGCCTTCGAAAAGCTTTTAGACTCAATCGTAGCAATAAAACCTTTTAAGCAAGATAACAGGTTCATGTGAGTATTTTTTAATAGGGCCTTTTAAATATATAGATTTATGTGTAAGTTTTGTAAACCTTAATATATTGCTTATGAGCTTAAAAAGCCTAAATTTACAGAAGTAATTAATAAATTACAGTGGATTGTCAATCTGAGATTAATCTTGCATTTGCTCTTTTAAGATAGGTTCACAATGTGTGATTGATAGTTCAGGATCTTTACCACGTCAATCAAAAAATTCTTGATTCTTATATTCTATACTAAATATAGACTATATTAATACCCGGAATACTCTATTCTTACTGCGCAAATAATGCTTTTTGATTCTCTTATAAAACGATATTATTATCACCATTAGATTCCACCTTATTTACAGAACAACTAGATGAACTGGAGATAGCTGTTATATAAAATTTATGGCTTTTACTAAATCACTGAGAAAATGGATGGACACTCCAACTTCATAAAGAAGAATCCGGATAATATGATTCATTTTTTGATCCAAATAAAGGAGAACAGCTAAATCTCACTGCTCAGGAGCTTTGCGCTAAATTAAATAAGGCAATGAAGCTTTATAATGCAACTCATGTTGCTTTTCTTGACGGTTTAAAATATATAAAAAGCCTAAATCAATCAACCTCTGATGAAAGTTCCGCCTTTACTTCAAGAGCGCATCTGAATGTTATGAGAATTGACCCGTTAGATCGACAGACTAATATAAATACAGTTTTCCATCTATTATCAAATTCTTTATTTCGCAATACAGAGGACTCTCCTCCTCGTTATATTAAAGAGATAATAAGTATTCTTAGACAGATAGATTATAATAACGAATTAAATATTGTAAAAAATATAATAGAAATTAAACGTATTTCTAAAATGGAACCGGCTCCAGATGAAAACAGTCATGTGCTTGCATTACGAGCGGTATTTAATAGTTCTACGTCAACAACCTTTGCAAGTATTGTAGCAAATTTAAATAAAGAACCGCAGATACAACAGGTTCTGGATGAGCTTGCCTCTCAGAAACAAATATCACATGGCCAAAATTAAAGAAATTAAACACGAATATCACAAAAGTGTTTATTCTGTATCATAAACTGTGCCCCTGCCGTTTTAAGCAGTTATGGGCTAGGATCTACCCTGGTTGGAATAAGTCACTTTGTTTTTGCATAATTTGCTTATTTTCTTGAATATAACCTACAGTACTTAAGAGAACATGGGCAATACAATAAAATTTTTGGATTTCAGGATCTCGTGAACGGAAAAAAGGTAGTGCACCATCAGGGCTGATTCCTTCAATCTTATTTGCAAACTTACTATAAGTACTTTCATCACTGCTATCTAATCGATTTAATTTATTGATCCCATCATTGTTTTTTCGACCAAAAAATCCCTGTCCTTTCTTAGAGTATTTTTCTTTATGTTCCTGAACCTCATATTTTAATGCATCCATCACATCCCGAGTATTAAAAATTTCTTTAAATTTTTCTGGAGTTAGCGATTTTTTAGCTGTGAAAAAAAGAGAAAGATTCTTGCCAAGTTCCTCTTTATATTCCTGACATAATCGCTCCACTATATTTTCTCCAGGTCTAAAAACAATAGTTTTGGGATTCTCTCGAATAAGAGGAGATATAGCTTTTATAAATTCAATATTATCAAAGATCTGATTCAGGCCAATATCCTCTTTAATTGCCATGCTTAAAACAGGTGCAATCAAATGTCTTGTTTGGGAGTCACATTGCAAATAAGCTAATAACGGATGTTGCTCTGATGTATTTAAATTAAGATTTGGACTCAGTATTTGCTCAACAAGCTTTAATTGAGCATCCTTATCGATTAAATGCATGATTGGGGCGAGCTCCGCCAAGCAGCTTATTGCCATCTCATTAGTTAAAAATGATTCAGCATTAAATTCTTGAGTGGAAATGTATCCGGATTGGTAGACAATATTCAAAGCAGAAATTGCTTCTTGGTTGTTCTTATAGTCTTCAAAAAGTTGTTTGCATTGAAGCCGAGTTAAAATTAATAAAAATGCTATTTGCTCAGGACTGCTGTCTTTAGGTAATTTACCATTGGATGTATCAAACCATTCTCTAAGCCGAAATTGTTCAATACATTCATCGTCTAATAGAGAAATATTATCTGAATTAAATGCTTCTTTTCTTTGTTTGGGATTCCCAAGTCTATCATTAAACATCTGGGGCATATAAATTGTTCTAAGCAGGGCAAAATTATCTACTTCCCTTCGAGTATAGTTTCTGCAGGATGGTGATAAATAGTCAAATGACCCTGAATCATTTCCGTGCTTTTCCTCTAATCTGTTATTTGCACAACCAAAATCGACCAAGGATAATTGATTTTGAGCATCAATGACGAGCTGATCGGGTTTTAAATCACCATGTACATAGGGGATCCCTGATCGCGATAGATAACCTTGATGCAATAAATGACATTGCCAAGCTGCCTGAATCGCCATGTCCAATCTTTGCTCTGGAGTTAAATCGGATTTTATGATTTTTTTCTTGACACTATCCCCCCTGAACTCCATTAATACATAAGTTTGTTCTGGAATACCTGGCTCATTGTATTCCGTACTTTCTCCTCCTTTTTGACTTGAGGCAATGATTAGCCTAACATCCTTCCCAATCGATATTTCCTCCTCCATTGAATCTTGCGGAACGTCTTCTGCTCCTAATTCTTCTTTAATTTTAGTGCGTCTACGAATAATAGACTTTTTCTCAACTTTAATTAAAAAAACATGTCCATATTCGTCCATTGCAAGACGCCCCTTGCCATAATTACCTGAACCAATAGTTCCTTCCGCCCCAGGTAGAGTACAAACCAATTTACCATTAAAATTAAAAAAACTATGCTCTGTCTCAGGAGGCTTTGCTTGCGCCCCATGTTTAATAGCATATCTTTCTCTGAATTTTACTTTATCTGTTCTTCCTAATTTAAAAACATCTTGATTGTTTCTAAAATATTCAGAAGCATTATGAAACTCTTTTCTTAACCTAAAAGGTAAATGAATTGGCTGTTCCAGTGGATCAACACCCATCGCACGCAAAAATTCAAAAGCTGGATTTGGCATAATCAAATATTAATTGCTACATATAGCTGGATTATAGTTCAAATATGCGTCGAAATGAATAAATTTTGGATTTTAACTAATGAAGTATCTTCTATGTAATTTTATAAACTTATGGTTGTCATGGAGACTGGGGTTGCATTGATTCTTGTGGTTGTCCAGGAGCTTGAAGTGACATGGGTTCCTGGGATTGGATGGGCATCTGCGGTTGTATCGATGGCGCCTGAGGCTGTAGTTGTATCTGAGGTTGTGTTGGTTCCTGGGGCTGTGTTTGTATCTGAGGTTGTATTGGTTCCTGGGGCTGTGTTGGTGCCTGAGGTTGTATTTGCTCCTGGGGCTGTGTTTGTATCTGAGGTTGTATTGGTTCCTGGGGTTGTGGTGGTACCTGAGGTTGTATTTGCTCCTGGGGCTGTGTTGGTGCCTGAGGTTGTATTTGTTCCTGGGGTTGCGTTGGTTCCTGAGGTTGTATTTGTTCCTGGGGTTGCGTTGGTTCCTGGGGTTGCGTTGGCTCCTGAGACAGCGTTGGCTCCTGAGGCTGCGTTGGTTCCTGAGGTTGTATTTGTTCCTGGGGTTGCGTTGGTTCCTGGGGTTGCGTTGGTTCCTGGGGTTGCGTTGGTTCCTGAGGCTGTGTTGGTTCCTGAGGCTGTGTTGGTTCCTGAGGTTGTATTTGTTCCTGAGGTTGTATTTGTTCCTGAGGTTGTATTTGTTCCTGAGGTTGTATTTGTTCCTGAGGTTGTATTTGTTCCTGAGGTTGTATTTGTTCCTGAGGTTGTATTTGTTCCTGAGGTTGTATTTGTTCCTGGGGTTGCGTAGGTTCCTGGGGTTGCGTAGGTTCCTGGGGTTGCGTAGGTTCCTGGGGTTGCGTAGGTTCCTGGGGTTGCGTAGGTTCCTGAGGCTGTGTTGGTTCCTGAGCAGGCTGCGTTGGTTCCTGAGCAGGCTGCGTTGGTTCCTGAGCAGGTTGCGTTGGTTCCTGAGCAGGTTGCGTTGGTTCCTGCGGCTGCGTTGGTTCCTGAGGTTGTGTTTGTTCCTGAGGTTTAATCAATTCTGGATCAGGTACTGGGGCTTGATCGATAATTTTTTCAGTAATGGGAGTAGACGTTTGTGTTGGATTAACTACATCTAATTTTTCGGCTGATTCAGTTGGCAATGGTTTTAAAGATTGTGTTTCCTGTGTAGATAAAGGAGATCCGGGATTTTTTTCCAGTAGTTTTTTCTCTTCAGAAAAAGGTACAGGAGGTGTTGGAGGAGCAACAGTTACTACTCCCGTTTGCTCTAAAATTTCTTTTGGCGGTTGAGACTGCGCAGAACTTCCTCCTAATACGCTGGCAGTGTCAGGCGCGATCGCTGCAATAGGGGTTTTAGGCGCTTGTTGTATTATTTGAGAAGGGACATTTACCACTGCCTGGTTAACTGGTTGCGAATTAACAAATGTTTGCGTTGGCACCGCAGTTATTGCGGGTGCTACATTTACATTTTGATAGAAGATATTGGTATTTCTATTAATGAAAATATTATTTACGTAGGTATTATTAATCTGGGTATTACTTGTATTGACATTGATGAAATAATTACGTCCCAGGTGGGCTGGAGGAATATAGATTTCTCCTGGGGCTAGAGGAAACCAAGCTATTCCTGGTACCCCAGTACTCAGTCTCAGGTTAAAATTGTTACCTCCTACAAATGCCACCAATGCAGGTGCATAAACAGGTCGGGCATATCTTGGTCCAGGGACCCAACTCCACCTTCTTTCAAGATAAGCCCATCTACCATAATGGAATGGAGCAAATCCCCAGGGCTCTTCATCCACCCAGGTCCAACCCCATTGGCGCACCCACAACCACTTACCTGTACGATAAGGGGCCCAATTTGGGTTCACCTTATTAGGTATCCATACATGACCATATTTAGGGGTTTTTTTCCAACTTCCATAGAGTTGAAGATCTTCTTCGCCAATCATTTCAGTAGATACATATTGGGTAATACCTTTTCCTATACGATCTCGCATACGGCTCCAACGCTCAAAACTATCAGGCGCAGGGATACCAGTGGGTTTAAATAGTTTGAGATTTACTCCAAAAGGGTAGGATTTTCCTTGATTAACAATATAAGAAACTTTTGGACCATACACCTTTCCTCTTCCTTTTATTACACTTATGAGTGTTATTTTTGCTTGATTGTTGACAAAAATTCGATAATAACCTGGCTTTGTTACTATAAAAGCAAGAGTGGGCGTACTGATTTCAATTGTTTGCCCAGGATTCAAACGGGTTACTTTGACAATTAAGGTCCCACTGGAAAGTTGTAATTGGGAAATTTTTTGGTTAAGGTTTAGAATTTTAAGGCTGGTTTGATTACCCATACGCACCGTTGTAGAACCCAGCTGTAATTCGAGAAATGATTTATTACTTGACCATATGCGATCACCGGGGATTAATGGACGGTTGACAAGGCCTTTTACCCATTGGGTTTCCCCTCCGGGCAGCAAACTTGCAGAGCCATTGATAGAACTTAATCGAGCAACCCGAGGGGGTTCGCCTCCATCTTCAGCATAGGCAGGACCAAAGATAAAGAATAAAAAAATAAGAACTGAATAGATACAACTCATTATATTTTTTTTCATCAACTTTACCTCTGTTTGAAGATAAGGTCCGAAAAACTTTATATAATTATAGTACATTATAAGTTCATATTGAATGATAATTTTACAAACAGAAAAACTGATTAAAGGAAACTCATGGCCACGATTCTACAAAAAATTTTAGGTCTTTGAATTTCCATTAGAATTGTTTCTGATAAAGTATGCCTGCTGCTAACTCTTCATAAAGACTGATAACACTAATTAACTGTTCTAATTTGCTTACGGTCAGTTCATAGTCTTTTTGGCTAATATCTATACTGCTGTATAATAAGTCGTTATGACTAATAAGACCTTTGCGATAGAGTTCCTGTTGCAATTGATATTTTTTCTTTAATGATGCTAAAGAGAGAGCGTCTTCCTGGTATTTAGCCATAAGCTTTTGATTGGCAGCGATACTGTTTGCGATCAGACGTAATGCATTTTGGATGACATTATTATACTCTGCCAAACTCCTATTAAAAATCGCCTCACTGGTGATAATTTGTCCAAATAGAGAGGGGGATAAGTTAAATGTTGCATATATATCGCCATATGATGCTGAATGTGTTGGACTATTAAATGTCCCGTTCAAACTCGCCCTTCCCCAAAAATAATCCAGGGTTACGGCTGGGAATAATTGTGATTCTGCTATATTGACTCCACTGCACGCCGCAAGAAGAGATGTTAAAGCAACCATTACATCGGGACGACGTAGAATAACTTGAGTATTAATTTTATTTAGTGGTACTGCTTTACTTGGTATGTTAATAAATGATTTATTTGATTTTATTTCTCCTGGTGGCTGATTAATTAAATAACGTAGCGCATTTTCGCTTGCGACGATATTGTTTTGTACTTGCTTTTGCTGTCCCATAATACTTTGTAATTGGCTTGTTAAGGCTAACAATTGTAGTTTATTCGCTAATCCTTGTTTTCTTGCTATTTCTAATGATGCTAAAAGCTCTTTATTGTCTTGTTCAATTTGCTTCAGAAGAGTTAATTGGTGATTCCAAGCGAGTAGAGAAAAATAGCTACTGATTACTTCTCCAATAACAGCCAATCGAACACCAAGATAATATGCCTTAGAACGCTCCAAGATAAATTCTGCTTTTTTTTGCTGAAAATAAAGCGCAACAAAATTTTGGTAATAGCTGGGAAGAACACCATAAAACACTCCAGGATTTCCTAAAGCAGGATTTTGGGCGAAACCCATTAAAAGATTCAGACCAGGAAGCCAATTTAAGCGAATCGTTTGCAGCTCAGCCTGTGCAACACGAATTGATTGCTTCGCTACTGTAACATTATTATTGTAAAGAAGTGCTTTATCAACAAACTGATTAAGAAGAGGATCTCTAAAATCTTCCCACCATGCTTGATAAGGAAGCCCATTTAATGCATCATTGCTTGAGTCTTGCAGATATGTAGGGATATAAATTGGCGTGAGTCGTGAATTTTTTGCGCTTGGCATACATGCTACTAGCACACTTGTCATGACTAAAGTAATTAGCGTTGCCAGGCTGCGCAATTAAACGGATCCATAAATAACATGACTAATATTGAAAAATGGTAACACAAAAGCTTCGAAAGTTAAAACCTTATACAGTTTTGCTTTTCTTAGTCTTATTCGCAGTTTTATATTATTTTTTCTCTTTTTTAATTCCATTTACTAATAATGCTTTTGTCGTCGCTAATGTTCGCCCTGTAGCTGCTATTGTCAGTGGGTATATTACTGATTTATATGTTAAAAATGAACAATATGTCCAGAAAGGACAACCTTTATTTACTGTTTTCCAAGAGCCTTATAAGCTCACTTACGGTAGGCTAATTGAGGAAGTGCATACTGCGAAAGCGGAGCTTCAAAGCTTACAATACCAGCTACAAAAAGAGAAACAATTACTCATACAATACACACAAGAATACAATAGAATTCACTTAAATTATTTTCGCAATAAAGCAGTTTTAAAATCAGGAGCAATTTCTGAAATTAATGTCAAAGATTTGCAATATGAAAATCTTGGTAGTTTGGCCAAAGTAAACATGCAAACACAGCAGATTAGCATGGTTGAAAAAAATATTCAGAGCCTGCACCACAAAATCAAAGCGTTAATTTATAAAATGCGTTATGCCAAAGTTAATTTAGAACAAACAACTGTTTATGCCCAAAGTAATGGCCGCATTCAAAACATGTATTTATCTTTGGGAACACCTATTGAAATTAATAAACCTATATTTTCTTTTGTTGATACTGAAAGCCTTTACATTCAAGCCAATTTTACTGAGCTGGATTTGCGTATGGTAAAGACTGGCAATAAAGTCTACATTATTCCACGAATGTACTTTGGCACAAAACTATACCATGGAACAGTGGTATCTGGCGCTTGGGCTGCTAATCGGCAAATTACAAACCCCAAGACTCAGCTCCAAACTGTAACCAATGATACGAATAATTGGGTACTCTTGCCTCAGCGTTTCCCTGTACAGATTAAAATCACTGATTATGACTCCAAACATTATCCTCTGCCTATTGGAGCGACGTGTTATGTCATTATTCAAATCTAATTTTTCTATAGAAATGACAAGCCAAAAAACAATAATGGCTGCACGTATGGCCATTGGTGCAATTATTAGTTTTATCGTTACAACATATTTCACTCTGGTTGAGCCAACTTGGGTTTATATCTCTTTATTCATTATTTTGTTTGAGCAACATACTATTGGCGCTTCTTTGACTCGCTGTTCAATGCGAGCGTTCGCAACGATTAGTAGTGCCTTATATAGTCTTATTATTATTTTTCTTTTTCATAATAATTATCTTATGAATCTTATTGGACTTATAATAGGAATTTTTCTATATACCTATTTATTTTTAGGGACTAAAAAAAGTTATATTGGAATCTTGGGTTGCGTAACCTTAGCTATTTGTCTCATTAATTATAATAATTTTTCATATGTGTTTATACGCCCTACAAATGTAATTATTGGTATATTAATAGGCTTCTTTACCCTACGATTTTTTTTCCCAAACCGAGCAACAAAGATGCTCATTTTAGAAATGGAGGAATTTCTGGCAGAATATGCCGCTTTATCTACGTACATTGCAAACATAGATGATTCAACAGACTTAGCCAAACGGTTAACCCGGTGCGAATCCAACATCCTAACACTGATTCCTCATTTTCAAACACTAATTAGTGAAGCACAGGTTGAGATCGGCAAGGATTCTGGATTTACCCAGGTTGCGGCTGATATTTTACAATCTTTCCGGCATATTTTCCGTTACTATGCATCAATAATTGCGTTGATTCTTTATGAAGGGGTTAGACTCAATGAAAAGGATAAGGAGTACTTTATTTTTTTAAGTAACGCAATGATAAAGTTAAAAGAAAATCTCTCATACTTGGATCGTAAGCCCCATTTAGTAGCAGTTCCGGATGTAATGCCTCAAAAGGGTGAAAATCTTTTATCTTTAATGCTTAGCTTACTTGTTACAGAATGTAGTTCCTTGGAAATTAAGATCAATAAATTAATACGAATGGCTAAAGTAGTTAATTAAAGATCAAGAGGAGACTCTGGATGATTTGCGGAAAAAAGTAGCTCACATTATTTTGTTTTACATAGTTAGCTCCTTCTATATAGATATATCTAGTAATAGAAAATAATCATACATGCACATTGCCATATGATAATTCGCCAGTATATTCGGGTGAATGGAGGCAAGCATAGGCGATCCATATAAAAAACAAGGCAACCCCGATTAAAATGGCCCACCCAGGAACCGGACCTAATGCTGCATTTTCCACAATATTACCCCAAGACATTGCTACTCCCCGAGGAACACCACTGATTTGCAGCCGGGTGGAAGAAACTTTCAAGATCCATGCCATCAGCAGGATGAGGAACATCCATACATAGTTTCTACGTAGCCTCCGCGACATTGCCGCGCTGAAGCTCATAAGAAAACGCGGCTCACGCAGGTCTTGGCCAAGAACTTGAGCCCAATGATCATCAGTTACTCTGGCTGCCGTAAACATAGGGGCAAAATAAAACCGTTCTATCAGACGCACACGTCCTCTGTAGACGTCAAAAAAACGATATCGCCTCGACTCTATGAGGAGAAGTAGAAGAACAAGAAGCATCGCAAACAGCAGTACTCCATGATGCGCGGAGGGCGTCGACAGAGACAGCGAAAGCATTGCGGCTACAGCAGTAATTGCCCAGTTACTCGTCCGGTCGATCCGATCCCGCCATCCAGCCATCCGACCGATCTCGGCGCGATGATAATGCGCCAGTACCGTGATGAATTCAGATGATGTTCTCGGAAATGGAGGAGTTTCAAAAACAGGTAGAAGCTTTTCACCCACTTGTTGTTCGTGTTCCATCGCACTACCTCCCTATAGGCGAAGGGTAGAATTATGCAGTATATCATGGTGTGTTTCAGGACAAAAGAAGTACTTGATTTTTCAAAGGTATAGGTATCTGCTTTAAAATGAATCCCATTAAAGTTTCAACACCTTTTACCCTCGACCCGCCAGATGCACTAATAATTCTTTAATAAAACATAAGCTGCTCATTCAAATACACTCAAGGGTTCAAATGATGTGGTTTGCTATTGGATATATATTAGTGCCCATATTATTGCTCTTATTAGCATTATTATTCTAAATTTTTTATAGGAAAATTAATTCTTAATTCAGGTCCAATAACGCCCTATTCTCAATAATGGGACCGCGTCATGGCATGTTTTATATAAGGAGAGATCTTCTATTTTCAATAGTTTTCACGAAATAGAGTGACTCTTATATTTGGAGTCTTCCAATTATTTAAAACACATAGCTATACACTTAAAAAAATATAACTGCTAATATATTGTTTACCAACTTATACAAGTTAGATATAGATTAGGTATTGCTTCAGGAAGCACCAAATCGAACTGGAAAATAACATTCTCCTAATGCGCCTATAACCTTTAGGAAAGCTTAATTTGATCCGAATTAAAAAATCAGTATAGTTGCCAACAGATTTTCTAAATAAACCACTTGTAGCAACCCATTGTTTTTTAGGAGAGGAGAGATATGTTTCAATTACATGCCTTAGAACTTGCCAGAATTCAATTTGGATTTACTATTTCCTTTCATATTATTTTTCCCGCAATTACTATAGGTTTAGCGAGCTATCTCGTTGTTCTTGAAGGTTTATGGCTTTATAGAAAAGAGCGTGTTTATCGTGATCTTTATCATTTCTGGAGCAAATTATTCGCTGTAAATTTTGCTATGGGTGTGGTATCTGGAATCGTTATGGCCTATCAGTTTGGAACAAACTGGGGTAGTTTTTCTTCATTTGCAGGGGGTGTGACTGGGCCTTTACTCATGTATGAAGTATTAACTGCATTTTTCCTTGAAGCAGGTTTTCTTGGAGTCATGCTTTTTGGTTGGCACAAAGTGGGGCCCCAGCTTCACTTTTTTTCCACTATGATGGTTGCTTTAGGAACATTAATTTCTGCAACATGGATATTAGCATCCAATAGTTGGATGCAAACTCCTCAAGGGTTTATCATTGAAAATAATCATGTTGTGCCCATAGATTGGCTTCAGGTTATTTTTAATCCATCATTTATCTATCGCTTACTCCATATGGTAACCGCGGCATTTCTGGCAACAGCTTTATTTGTTGGAGCCTCTGCAGCCTGGCATTTATTACGCGGAAATACGATACGCCCAATTAAAATCATGTTCTCCATGGCAATGTGGATGATTCTAGCGGCGGCACCATTACAAATTTTCCTTGGCGACCAGCATGGATTAAATACACTTAAGTACCAACCCGCTAAAATAGCAGCAATGGAGGGACATTGGGAAAATAAACCAGGGGAAAGCGTTCCCTTGATCCTTTTTGGACTACCCGATATGACAGAGGAAAACACGAACTATGCCCTGGAAATTCCTCACCTAGGCAGCCTCATCTTAACTCATACATGGAATGGCCAGGTTCCTGGCTTAAAAGATTTTGCTCCAGAGGATCGCCCTAATTCTACTATTATATTTTGGACTTTTAGAATCATGGTTGGTTTGGGACTATTAATGCTGTTATTAGGAATAATCAGTTTATGGCTGCGCTGGCGTGATAAATTATTCCAATCACGTCCTTTTTTGTTTTTTTCCACTCTGATGGGACCTACAGGTGTTTTAGCAATTCTTGCTGGTTGGTATACCACAGAAATTGGAAGGCAACCTTGGATCATTTATGGAATCATGCGAACCAAAGATGCAGTATCCAATCATTCCGCACTCACACTTTCCATAAGTCTCGCTATTTTCATAATTATCTATTTTTTCGTTTTTGGAACAGGAATCATTTATTTATTAAAATTGATTGCACAAGGTCCCAAAGATCATGAATCAGATATAGAAGCAGATACGAAAGGAATACATAGTCCTGCGCGTCCTTTTTCTGCAGCACCTAACGATGTTGCTCCCTAAATTACATCTGAGTAAGGAGAAATTCTAATGGGCATCGATTTACCTCTCATTTGGTATTTAATTATTGGCTTTGGATTAATGATGTATGTTTTTATGGATGGTTTTGATCTAGGAATAGGCATCTTGTTTCCCCTTATAAAAAATCCTGAGGAACGCGATGTGATGATCAACAGCGTTGCGCCCGTTTGGGACGGGAATGAGACCTGGCTCGTTTTATGTGGCGCGGGATTATTGGCTGCTTTTCCTTTAGCATATTCAGTGATATTAACAGCCCTCTATATTCCATTAATTTTCATGTTATGTGGATTGATTTGGCGAGGAGTAGCTTTTGAATTTCGTTTTAAAGCAAGCGAGAACCATAAACCATTTTGGGATAAAGCGTTTATTGGAGGATCCTACATAGCAACTTTTTTCCAAGGGGTAACACTTGGAGCATTTATTAATGGGATCAAACTCAATGGGTTGGTCTATGTTGGTAATGCATTAGACTGGCTGACTCCCTTTAGTTTATTTACTGGCCTTGGTCTTCTCATCACTTATGCACTTTTAGGATGCAGTTGGTTAATTATGAAAACTGAAGGAGAGCTACAAAGAAAGGTAACAAAACTGGCAAAACCCACATTAATCACGCTTCTCTTTATGATTGTGCTCGTGAGTATTATTACACCCCTTACCCACAACAATATCTTTCAACGATGGTTTACTTTTCCTAATATTTTTCTTCTTGCGCCTTTTCCTCTTTTAGCATTGGCTGCCGGAGGAATAATGCTTCGGGCTTTGCAAAAAATCCCCCATCTTTCTCCATTTATTCTTACTCTTTTTATTATTTTTATGGGATATATAGGACTTGCTATCAGTATATGGCCGAATATTATTCCCCCCTCTCTAACTTTTAGAGGAATTGCAGCACCCAGTCAAAGTTTGGGATTTACCCTGGTTGGTGCTCTACTGGTAATTCCATGCATTCTTTTTTATACCATGTGGTCCTATTATGTATTCCGCGGTAAAGTGAAAGTTGGAGAGGGATATCATTAATATGGGAAATAAAACATCATGGCTATATCGTGTTGGGTGGTTAATTTTTCTATGGGGAGCAAGTGTTGTTGGTTTAGGAATCATTGCCTTTCTTATCCGAATGCTTATGATCCTGGCAGGCTTCAAAGTATAAATTTCTGAATAGTGTAAGGTACAACGAGCCCCCTTTCATTACTTTTAATCAATTATTTTGGGGAATCTACGTAAATATCGCGTAATAAATGACAGGCTAAGGAAAAGTTTACAATAAGTTAGAAACTTTCTTTTAAATTCCATACCTGATTTATTTGAACTTTTAAAAGCCCTATCAGAACAAACCGACAGAGCTTTTTAAAAGTTATTAACTATCTTACGCCATAGCAGCGGCTTTCTTTTCCTTTTCTTTGGCAATTACTGCTTCAGCTACATTGTTTGGACAAGCAGCATAGTGCGAGAATTCCATTGAGAATTGACCACGACCCGAGGTAAGGGTACGCAAGGTACTGATGTAACCAAACATTTCTGAAAGAGGAACATCAGCCTTAATGCGAACACCAGCTGCACTGGGTTCCTGGCCCGAGATCATGCCACGACGACGGTTCAAGTCACCAATCACATTACCTACATCCTCTTCCGTACTGTAAACGTCAACCTTCATGATTGGTTCAAGCAATTGGGGGGCAGCTTTGGGTATGGATTGACGGAAAGCACTTTTCGCAGCAATTTCAAATGCGATTGCCGAGGAATCAACGGCATGATAAGCACCATCGGTGAGATTAACTACAACATCCAATACGGGGAACCCTGCCAACGTACCTGAATCCATCATTGAACGGAACCCTTTCTCAATTGCCGGGAAGAATTCTTTAGGAACGTTCCCACCCACCACGGAGGTGATGAAAGTGAATCCAGTATTTGGTTCGCCTGGAGAAATAGTATAGTCAATTTTACCGTATTGACCAGCACCACCTGATTGTTTCTTGTGGGTATAGCTGTCCTGAATCGATTTGGTGATGGTTTCGCGATAGGCAACCTGTGGTTGGCCTACTATTAACTCAACATCGTAAGTACGCTTTAGAATATCCACTTTAATATCAAGATGTAATTCACCCATGCCACGAAGAATGGTTTCACCTGAATCTTGATCAGTTTCCACTCTAAACGTTGGATCTTCTGCAACCATCTTACCTATAGCAATTGACATTTTTTCGGTGGCGCCTTTATCTTTTGGCGTCACTGCAATCGAGATAACGGGCTCAGGGAAAACCATCGCTTCAAGTGTACACTCATGATTAGGATCACAAAGAGTGTGGCCAGTTCGAACGTTTTTCATGCCCACAATCGCGATGATGTCGCCTGCTTCAGCACTTTGTAATTCATTGCGCTCATTCGCCTGCATCTCAACCATACGGCCGACACGTTCCGTTTTACCGGTAAAGGAGTTAAGGATAGTATCCCCTTTATTCAGTTTTCCTGAATAGATACGCACGAAGGTTAAAGCACCAAAACGGTCATCCATAATTTTAAATGCCAAGGCACGAAATGGCTCATCAGGAGAAACAATAGCGAATTGACCATTTGGCTCACCTTCAGCGTTGGTCAAAGGTTGTGGATTCACTTCATGGGGAGCAGGCAAATAGTCAACCACTGCATCCAATAATAGCTGCATCCCTTTGTTCTTAAAGGCCGAACCACAATAAGTTGGGAAGAAAGCTAGTTCGAGCGTACCTTTACGAATACAACGCTTAATGTCTTCTATTGAAGGCTCCTCTCCTTCTAAATAAGCCATCAGCAACTCATCATCCATTTCAAGTGCGGTTTCAATTAATTGCCCGCGATACATTTCAACGTCGTCAACCATATCGGCTGGTACGTCAGTAATTTTGTAATTTTCTGGCTGGCCAGACTCGTCCCAAACATACGCTTTACGGGTTAATACATCGACAACACCTACGAAGCTGTCTTCAAAGCCAATGGGTAAAGTCATAATTAAAGGATTTGCACCCAATACTTTTTTAATTTGTTCAGTAACTTTCAAGAAGTTCGCACCGATACGGTCTAGTTTGTTTACAAAAATCAAACGAGATACTTTTGAGTTGTTCGCATAACGCCAGTTTGTTTCTGATTGAGGTTCTACACCGCCAGAACCACAGAATACCCCGATGCCGCCATCGAGTACTTTCAGTGAACGATATACCTCTACAGTGAAGTCGACGTGTCCTGGGGTATCGATAACGTTGAAGCGATGACCTTTCCAGAAACAGCTTACTGCTGCTGACTGAATGGTAATACCGCGCTCCGCTTCCTGTTCCATGAAATCAGTTGTTGATTCACCATCGTGAACTTCACCTATTTTGTGGATTCTACCAGTGAGTTTAAGAATTCGTTCGGTAGTGGTGGTTTTTCCGGCATCTACGTGGGCGAAGATACCAATATTTCTGTAAAGGTTTAAATCAGTCATAGCACTCTTATAAAATTTAATGGTTAAAAATTTGTCACATATTGTACAGTATTTTATCCGGATTTGCAGCAAAAACTTGCTCCATTAATCTTTTTTTTATAAATATTTCTCCTATTGCTCGTTACAAAATTAAACGAAGCCGTTGTAGGTCGGGCATTGGCCCGACAAAACTCACGCAGAGAAACCATATTTTTATTGGTAAAGCTTAACAGCTAACGCTCAATATTAATTTTAGGAAGAGTTCTTTTCCCTTCTTCGGTAAACAATTTAAAATAAAAATTTCCAAATACACATTTGTATTTTTTCTGGGTAGCATTATCCTTGACAATATTGCTATTGAACTTTGAATTTAAAATGTGTGTAGGCGGAATAGCGTTTGACAGCTGCATTGGATGTCGAAAAGATTTTTCCTGCAAAACTTGGAAAGAAATTAAATGCTACTATATTCGAATTTTTACATCGAATGGCGACGGAAGTTTTTCTGGTTAGCGGAGTATTGAAATAGGCGGAGCGGGATGCCCTCAAGAAGCTCCTGGAGTTATATAAAATACCTTTTCGCTTAATCTCCGCCTAAAAGATCTTATGGTTGATGGCTACTATCTTACTGCATGACATTATTCTGATTTATTAAAATGCACTTACCGAAGAGGTGCTAATGCCTCTTAAGCGAGTAAACCACATTAGCCCCCGAATCAGTTATTAAACTCAACGATGACTTATTATCGGGCAGTTATGAATGAATTTCTTTTCTTAATGCAAAAATCCTAAGCCTATTATGCCAGCAATAATCAGATAAATAGCAACAATATAATTTAATAATCGAGGTATAAGCAGTATTAGAATTCCAGCAATTAATGAAATAAGGGGTGTGATATGGGCGGTAAACATGTTTTTCTCTCCTCCATGAATTCAATATAATAATTATAGCAGCAATTCCGTTTTCCCTAGGTCGGCTTGATGTAGATTATTTTGAACAATAATTTTTTCCATAGTGATTCTTCTGCCTTTCTTATAAGGTTCTACTGGCCTTCTAACGAAAATACCAATATATAAAAACCACATTCAGATTTTTTCTATGATTATCAAATCAATTTTAAAAAAATTGTCGAGCCAAGGCCCGACCTACACCGACGGCTTAGGCATTTTCCTGCTATACTTACTTATGCCTGAGTTATTATCGTTTTCGAAAGATTTTTTTCTGACTGTTTTTCAAACAAATCGATCAACTTTATACTTCCGTACTCAGAAAGATGCAATTGATCACGATAGAATGGAAGACCGTTTGTATCTGTCATTGAGCATTTTTTGCTATCACAAAATAAATCATTCGGATCAAAAAAAACAACATTTGGATTGGTTTTTGATATTGCTTTAATTACTGATTGACTCAATTGAGTAAGAGAGTTCCTTTCTTTCAAATCGGAAATACATCCAGTAGATCTGCTAAATGGTCTAATACAGCTTTTGACATCTTTATTAAAAAGAAGATGAGGTAAAAAGATAATAACTTTTATATGATTCTTTTCTAGAAAATCTATTTTTCTTTTCAAGCGAGAAATGTAATCCTCTGACGGTGAGGCAAATAGACCTGCAATTATTGCATATTTTAGGGAGCCAACGTTTTGTTTAATAATATTATTTATAAACTTTTCTTGGTGTATGGGTCTCTCCCCCGCACAAGGAAAAGCTGGATCGGAAATATCAACTGACTTAGTTTTGTCAACTTTGGCCGCATCGCACGTGCCAATAGAAAGTATGGTCTCATTCGAGAATAGCTTACTATTTAATAACCCAGGATATAGCTGGTTTGCAAAACTATTCCCAAGCAAAATAACGGTTGGTTTCTTGTTTTTATTGGTCATACAAAACCACCATCGATAATCTTTTGCTTCATCAAAAGGATAGCGGTTTAAGCAAGTATCATTTTGTGTGTATTGCCAGGCAGGACCTACAAACTGGGCGTTTACTTCATTAAAATTTTTCCAGAAGGGTCTATTTAAAAAACCCTCCTTACTATTACAATAAAATCCCATTAAAGCAATCACCAACATAATCAAGATCAATAAATACACAATAAAATTTTTTTGATTTAAGCGTATTGGTTTCTCAACAAAAGAGTAGGTTCCCCAGGCGAACATAATCGAGATTAAAATAATCATTAATCCTGCTTTTATTCCTATATGATCCCCTTTCAGAATGAATGCGAAAGAAAGGATGGGCCAATGCCATAAATATAATGGGAAACTGATTAATCCGATCCAAATCAAAATACGATTGGATAAGATAACTTTGTTAAACCAGGCTCTAGGTCCAGCTAAAATAATCAACAAGGTTCCGATATTGGGTAAGATTGCCCACCAGCCCGGAAAAATTTTGGTTTTGTTAATAAATAAAAGGCTGATACCGAGTAAGATAAAACCCATTAACGAGCTAACATGTTGTAAAATATAATATTTTTTGTTTATATAACTCGCGCTCTGGAAGAGAGTTTTTCCTGATGTTAAGCGATTCTTATACAATGCAGCTGGCTTGTTGACAGTGCCTCTGGCTAAGCTATGTTCTGTGTCTTGTTCGCAAGACCTAGCGGCCGGAACAGCGGTTGAGACTTGTTTTTTAAAGATAAAATAGGCTAAAAGAGACCCTGCTACTAACTCCCAGAAACGAGTTTGGGGTGAGTAGAAAGCGGCGACTAAGTCGCGGTGCACCACGCTAATATTTAAGGTTAAGGAAACTATAAAAATAATCAACAGAACAAATGGAATAATCCGGGGCTTTTTCCAGATAAGATATAATAATAATGGCCAAATAATATAATATTGTTCTTCAATCCCTAGAGACCAAAGATGGAGTAAAGGCTTTGTTTCAGCCAAATTATCAAAATAACCCGCTTCAGACCAAAAAGTAAAATTTGAAAAAAAACCCGCACCGCTCAAAACGTGCTTACCTAGCTGTGCAAATTCATGCGGGAATAAAATAAACCACCCTACTATTAAACAAACTAACAATGTAATTAGAAGTGCTGGGAAAATTCTCTTGATACGACGACTATAAAATCTAAAGATGTTAAAATTATCATTAGTTAAATTATTAAGAATAATGCTGGAAATTAAAAAGCCCGAGATCACAAAAAAAATATCAACACCGATAAAGCCGCCTTTTATCAAAGTTGGAAAGACATGGAACCCAACTACTGATAAAACAGCAATTGCTCGCAAACCATCAATATCAGGTCGATAGTTGAGATCATAGTTAGACATTTTAATTTCCTTTTAAAATCAAGGTGCTTTCGTCATGTGCACATAATTAGCAGTAGATTATTCCAATTTTCAAATCATTGATAGATAAATTATTAGAAAATTGCATAGCCCTAGTAGGATGCCAAATAATAAAAAAGTAACAGCTTATGTGGGACTCTATGAATTAAAAAATCCACTAACTACATCAGCTTTCAAATCAAATTTTTCCTTATTTGTACTCTCCTTTTCCTGAAAAAAATGATGTGGATTTTTTTTTTCATACTGGCTTTTTATAAAGGTTTGTATGCTTGAAAAGAATGCTTCTGGAACATCAGATTCCATTGAATGATCTGCATTAGGAAATACGATAAACTTATTGTCTGGAATCCTGCTCGCCATAAATTCGGAATGTCTTTTATCGGTAACCCAATCTTCTTCCCCTACCAGAATGAGCGTTTTGCAGGCTATTTCATGCAAGCGATCTTCATAATCAAATGTTCGTAAAAATCCGCCAAATCCCTGGTTCAAAGGTTCGTGAGCAAAAGCATATTCCGGAGCTGGTCGACTTACAGGGAGCTTGTGTCTTTTTTTCCAAGAATACATGGAATCCATGGCATCAAAAAATTTATCTACCTCTTCATCACTTTTAAAACTCCCTTCCCATAACTGTTCACAGGCTTTTTGTTGCTCCAGGGTAGCTCTTTTTTCAACATTTATGCGCGCCGTCTCAATATTTTTATAGCTTGGAGAACCTGCTGCCAGAATAAGACTGGAAACATGTTTCGGATAATCAAGGGTATATCCCAATGCACACATAGCTCCGTAAGATTTACCCAATAAAACTATTTCATCCAAATTAAGGTATTTACGAATTTCATTAACATCTTGGATGTAGTTTTGCATGGTATATGAAGAAGGTTCGTGTTTATCGCTTAACCCACATCCTCTTGGATCAATGAATACCATATTACCTGTCTTACATAAGCATTCGTAATCCTTGTAGTGCGAATGGTTGGCACCAGGTCCGCCAGGAAGCATAAAAACATACGGCATTTTGTCGAGATTGTCCTCATTTTCACTGACTATCCGTATATGCAATCTGGTTTCCGGGCCATTATCTCTCACAGGGATATCAATAAACAAATCCTTAATCCACATGTAGTTCTCCTGATTTAAAAATAAATTCTAACACCCTTTTTCCCGATTGCAGCGGTATAAGCGATTCTGTTATAAAGACTCTTTAGCAGAGTTGGTGGCTTCAATCAGATTGGAGTGAAGAATTATATTCTGGTTTCCCAAAAAAATGCTATATCCAATAAAATAATATAAGTGTAGTCATTTCTTCTTTGACTATGCTCTACTTATTAATTTAAAAATTACTTTTTAGAAATTAATAACTTGAATTTTAAACAATAAAATCTAGTTCTCCAATCTCGTGAAAATTTTGAATTACAGAGGAGGTACTAATTACCGGAGCAAATAGAGGTCTTGGTTTGGAATATGCTCGCCAACTTAAAGATAAAGGATAATGATAGCCTATTATATCGTCTCATCATTGCTCAGGACACTGGGGATGCGATTCGTGGGGTAATGAGAGATGATGTTTACTGGGGTGGGGGTGAAGAAGCCTATACTTACTCTTTTCGAATTAGTTATTCTTCTTTAAGCTTTTTGCGACGAGCAAGTTCTGCTTCCGATGGTTTATCCAGCGCGAATGACCCTATCTTGACATCTCCTGCACGCACGTATGAGGCAGCGATGACTCCACTTGGAGAAACCAAACTTTCCAGCAACTTGAATCCAACCGGAATTGTACCTTTATCAAACAGACGTTTGCCATTGCCGAGCGTGATGGGAAATATTTTCAGCCAAAGCTCATTAACTAGGTCATGCTTCAGAAGTGTTTGAATGAGATTACCGCTACCATATACTTGCAATTCAGGTCCATCTTGCTCCTTAAGCTTTCTAATTTCTTGCGTGATATTGTCACTGAGGAGCACAGAGTTCGACCAACTAAGATTCTCAAGCGCTGTTGAGACAACGTATTTTTTCACACTATTGAATTTATCCGCGATTGGATCATCTTTTATATATGGCCAATAAGCAGCAAATATCTCATACGTTTTCCTGCCAAGCAATAAATCAAAGGGATGGCCCATTTGTTTGTCCATCACTTTGCCAAGGAACTCATCAAAATAAGGAAAGGTCCAACCTCCATATTTAAATCCGCCAGTGGGATCCTCTTCGGTCCCACCAGGAGCCTGCATCACACCGTCAAGAGATATAAATGATAGAACTACTAGTTTTCTCATTTTATTTTCCTTCATAAGCTCGCTTAAGCGTCGCGATATCAAATTTCTTCATTTGTAAAAATGCTTGCGTTAGCCGATCAATCTGCTTCCGGGTGCCATTTTTCATCATTTCGCCCAAAGCGATGGGAACTACCTGCCATGAAATTCCGTACTTATCCTTAAGCCACCCACACTGCTCCGCTTCCGGTACTGCAGAGAGCCTCTTCCAGTAATAATCAATTTCTTCCTGAGTTTCACAATTCACCATGAACGATATCGCTTCGTTAAAAGTAAAATCATGATTTTGGGCACTCTCCATCGCAGCGAACCATTTGCCTGAAAGTATAAAATTGGCAAATGCAATTGTCCCTTCTTTTTCTGGAGCTTGAGTAGAACTATAATAAGTGACATTGCCCCATTTTGAGTTTTTAAATATCGATATATAGAAATTGATAGCCTCTTCTGCCTTACCGCACACATTCCCGACGAACAGGAACGACGGCATGATGTGGGGCTGTTCTTCACTCCCGATATCCGAAAGAATGAGTTGCCATGAAAGACCGTATTTGTCCTGAACCCATCCATAGTATTTGCTAAAAGGATATTCTTGAAGCGGCATGAGCGCCCTGCCGTTGCTAAGCAACTTGTTCCATAGCAAATCAAGTTTTTCCCTGGCATCCTTTTCCTCTGCCTTATTGAAATTTACGATAAAGGAAACCGAAGGATTGAGTTTAAAAAAAGGTCCTGCGCTGATCGCCATAAAAGACTGGCTTGAAAGCTCAAAAGAAACAACATCACAATCTCCCGATGGCGTGTCATGGAGTGTTGTAATATTCCTAATTTTCGAGTTAGGAAACAAAGAAGTATAAAACTCGACAGCTTCCCTGGCTTCCTTATCGAACCATAAATGTGGTGTTATCTTATCCATGTATCTGGTCCCTTTTAACTTGTTTACTGGGTGCAACTTCAGCGCTTGCTTACCTCAAAAGTTCTTCTGGTACTTATAATGTATATCCTTTAAAACGAAATTATAGTATTAACTTAGTATAAACAATTTCTTTGAATTATCATTATCCTTAATTATTGTTTCATAATTGTGATTGTTCTCAAATAGCATCTTTAGGGGTAAAATCGAGTTCGTAAATCTTATGGGATACAAAGGAATTATTGACAAAAACCCGCCAATCAATAGAGCACTTTAATTGATCCGTACTGATTGAATAATAACTATTTTTCCCATCTTTAGTTCGTAAACAAGATGTTGAACCCGCGTGCAGTAATGCACATTGTTCTCCTTGATTCTTGGTAATTAATGCTAAATTGGCATAATGCAGATGACCTGTACAAACGATATGAACAGAACCTTCTTTTAAATAATTTATAAATTCTTCCGCATTATTTAAGGGATGATGCATCCCTGAAAAATATTTAAGGTTATGATGAAAAAATAAAATATTTAATTGTTTTGAGGCACCTGAAAAATGTTTTTTTATACGACCTAATGTCTTTTTACTTAGCCTACCATCTTTAATCTGGTACGGGGTGGCACTATTAACTCCAAGAATATTTACTTCTTTATTATTAAAACTTACCTCCAGCTGAGTAGAAATATAGTCTTTATAGCGTTTAAATGGATATAAAAAACGGCGGATGGGATTATCAAAAGGAATATCATGATTGCCTGGAACAATAAGCAGAGGCATAGTGAAGTGCTGTAAGAATTCTAATAATTGTTTATATTGCTTAGGACGAGCTCTCTGTGTTAAGTCCCCAGATATAATAATAATATCGGGTTTCAATAAGTTTAGATCCTCCAGAAGAGATTCAATAATCATAGAATTATGCATTCCAAAATGAAGATCGGAAATATGTATTATTTTCATGATGAACTCTTCAGAAGAATTAAAGAGCGGGGTAAAGTTCGATAATACAATGGAGTTTTTGTTTTGATGGTATCGCCATCTACAGAGATTTTAATTTCTTTCTCATTATTAAAATGGATTTCAATAGGATGTTTTGATTGAATTTTTTCAAAGAGATTTTTACTGAAAAATAGGCTTTGTATTATTTTAAATAGTTGAATTTTTCCCTGTTTAAAATAATAAAGTCCGAGCAATGCTTTTTGAAAGCTATCCCTTTTAATTGTTGCAGGAAACTTATAAGAATATACATTATTACTGACCATCAAAAAAGAAGTGTGAAACGATAAATCCAGGTTTTTGCTTTTTACAGTTAAAGAAAAGACTGGATGTTTTTTAAAACTCTGGATAAACCCCGGTATATAGCTTAACCACTTATTATAGCTCTTATTATACTGATCTCGTTTGTCGGCAAATTTTGGATAAAAGCCAATGGAAGAATTATTAATAAAAATAATGTCATTGACTGCAGCTAAGTCGATTTTAATTGTATGAGATTTTTTCAAACTGGTAACTATATCTTTAACGTCGCTAGGTAAGGCCTGTTCCTTAGCAAAATGGTTAAGAGTTCCTAAGGGAATTACCCCTAAAATTACTGAAGTATGGGCGCAATAATGAGCTGCTGTACGTATCGTCCCATCTCCTCCACCAATCAAAATAATTTTATATTTTTTAATACATTTCTTTATCGTTGCCGGCAAATTTTTTGGTGTAGCCTCATAGAGAATATAAGAAATATTCGCACTTTTTAAACCATCTAAATAGAGTATGGCTTTAGCGGAATTTTGGGCCATTTTATTTATAATAACAGCAATAGTATCCATCTATTCTCCTTTTGCTGTTAGAAAAGAACAATGTAATTTCTTATCTTACATTTTATTTCAAAAGTCACTTTATCATACAATTTCTCATAATCAGATTGATAAAATCTGAAATAAATGAGCTTCTATTAAAAGTAATAGATTTCTTTTTGAATTAGTCAATAATTTTGTTAAAAATAAAACCAAGCGTATCCTATTTGTTCATTTAGGGACTCTTCTAACTACTAAAGTAATCCATGGGTGATAGTCTCTATCTAAATTTGACTACTCGCCGACTTTGAATTTAATTTTTTACGATTCCGAATAGGTTAACCCCGTTTGAAGCAAAGGGCCTACGCTTACTAATTAAGTCATTAACAAATTATTTAAACCTAGCTTGGTTTTGATTGAAAATATAAATTGGTTTAACTATGCTTTAAAAAGTATAACAATTGTAAGGATTTATGACATGCCAAACAGTATTGTTCCCTTCCGAGTAGATTTCGAAAAGAATGGTACTTCAATTTCATCTAGAGATCAGGCAATTAAAATTTTGGATGAAGTAGCGAGATTACACGCTAATGGAGCTAAAACGGTTGGGATCACCTATTCTGCCAATCAAGCTCAAACAGATAAAATTATAGATACTTACAATAAAGGTGGCTGGAAAACAGGTACAAATGGAGCGAATCAGGCATCTGTTATATCCGAAATCGAGCAACTACTCACTGAGCCAAAATATCAACATTTAAAGGGCGTATACCGGACAGTTCCTATTACCACGATGAAATTCGACAGCAAAGGAAATGCAGGGCCAGCTGATGATGATTCAGTAAAAAAAAGTCTTAGCCATGCTTCTCAATTTATGGATGATGGAGGCGTGTTACTAGGCTGGACTAATCAAAAAACCCCTGAAGGAAGATTGGCAATTGGTGGTGGTGTGGCTGCTGGTGTGCAGACATCAAGCCAAAAACAAATGATTAACGATTGGGTAAAGAACAATCTACAGCCACCAACTTTGGAAGACAATCTACCATTAGCACCTCCTAAGGAAACAGTTTCCGGGACTTCTGAGATGCAGGATCTGCAAGCTCTTGCCCGTAAGAAAAAGAGTACTAGTATTCAAAGTGAACAAACTGAAGCTTTGCTTGAAGCCTATAAAAAACATTGCGGGGAAAAATGGTTTAAGGATAACCCGCCTCAGAAAGATGAAGAGGGTCGATTAAACCTATCTTTTAAATCTGATGAGGACATGGCTGCCTTTTTTAAAGAACAAGCTGACTTAGGAAAAAGTTTTATTATGATTGATGAAAAAACCAATAAAGTCATTGCTTTTTCTAATGGTGATGGAAAGCTCTACAGGCCAGGAAAAGATGGTCCGCAAGAGATTACAGATAAATCTATAACACCAAAAGAAAGTGAAATGAGCGATCTTCCCGAGCTTGATAAATTTAAAATGCCTTCAAAAGAAACAACACAAGAGTCTGTTACTCCGCTTCAGCAAGCGTAACCTGTGTGTTTTTCTTCGACTAATTAGCATGGGGAAAAAGGTTTTATTGCTGAGACAGCAATGAACTATTGGATATATATCTTTTAAATAGTGATTGTTTTATAAGTGCTGAGAATAAAAGATGATTACTCCACCTAAAACGCTTTTACCCCAATTTTTTGCCGAGCAAGGTTGCTTGATAAGAATGATAGGAGGAGCTCATGATGCAACGGAGAAAGAGAGCTTAGCCATTCAAGACATTGAAGATGGTGCGCTCTATAACCGCCCTTCTAGCTTTATTACAAAGAATGTTTCCGTGACTAAAGAGAGGTTAAATATGAACTTTTGGCAAGCCGCCTGCATTTTTTATTCAATGAACTTATATATTGTAATTTTTTCATAATCAATGACTTTATGAAAATCTAAAACTCCTTTATATGAAGTTATTTTTCCATAAAAATCAACCTGTAAGTTTAAAAGATTATTCAAAGATTCTTTGAATTTATCATCTAAATTATTATACCAATTTGGGTTTATACTATATTATCATTATTGAAGAAAAAATATGTAAGTAAATAATTAACCGAGCTTTTTCCCTTGAATGAATTCGAAGAACAGTATCTTCATTGTGAATTAAAGCCATTAGCGGCCAGTTCTTCTAATGCTGGAAATACCAATAACGCACAACCAGCTAATTCTTCCATGAGTTGCCATTGGGTAGAGGAAGGAATGGGAAAGCCAATGAGCGATTGAAAGTATTCTTTTCGATGAAAAGGCATGGCCATGTAGTATTTTTGTAAGGCTAACATGGCTTTAAAACTTGGATGATACTTTTCCTGGTGAACATGAGCTGGAATATTGGCTGAAAAGATCTCATTGCATAAAGCGCATCGTAGCTTCTCAATCCAATATTTATTAACGGAAGCTAAATTCTGTTCTTTGATATTAATAAGGATGACGGGATTGATGGAATAAAGCCTGCCACCACAGTGATGTGGCATAGTTGTCCAGTACTTAGGGACTCTCTAAGGCATTGGTGTGTTCCTGTGCATTGATGTAGGCGGTATGCGGAAGGCGCCCATGTCCTGTGGGTTCTTTGGGCTCATAGCTCTCATCATTTGAAGGGCTGGTTTCGGATTCTTCTGCATCGGCGTTATTCTCTTCTTCCTTTGGAGATTTGTCTTGTTGTTTCGTAGCCTTATCTCCTATGCCAAAGATAAGTCGCTTTAAATTGGATACAGTTATTTTATGCTCGACCAATGCGCGCGCGGGATCCAGGAGGCCAGGTGAATACACCCAATGACAAAAGGTTTTGTTCCCTCTGGTAAGTTTGATGAGTGTACCAATGCAATGATCTGATCAACGTCTTCTTGTGATTTTTCAATGACAATCGGTAGTTCTTTTGCTGGTGTCATTTAGCAACCCTGCTCCTCTTAAGGGCAGCAAGGTTAGCTAGCAGGCGTAATAAAATCAATAGGTTGGGACGAAAATAATGACTCAATGCTTTTTTGCCGCAAATCTACAGTAAATTTAAATATGATTGTAACTGCATATTTTACGTAATGCATATAAACGCGCTTTAAGATCAATTGACTATAATTTAAACAACAAAGGCATTTGCTCTTGAGGTTTTTATTAGATGTCAATTTTTAAATTTGAAGCCAAACGGCCGAAATTAAAGCGTAAAGAAATTTCTCATATTTTAGGTTTAAAAGATAATCCATTTGATACCGCCTTTAAAAATGAAGGTTGGTATGTTGAGAATGCTCAAGAAAGTATAAAAAGCAGATATAAAAATTTAACTAACGGGCGTCCAGTAGCATTCAATCCAATAAAAACTCAGTCTCAAAATCAGTTTGCCAAGAAAATTAAAGATCTTGCTTTAGGAGATTACTCTGGTTTTGCAACAAGATGGCATAAGCATGCATTTACCTTACATGTGATGAAAGATCAGAATGGAACCCATTTTGTATATACAAATCGAGGAGAACGCCATTTAGGTCCAGGTAGCAATGCAACTATAAGGGTATTTACAGTACCTGATGCCGATCTTGAGAGATTTTCTAAAGATATATGGACCGCATTTACTTCTGAAAAGCGTGATGTTGTATCTAAATTTATCGAAGATAATAAATCTTACTCAACCGCACCAAGCAAACTTCAAAAATCGAATCAAAAAGTAGGAAATTGCTCGATTGCCAATTCGAATATTGCTTGGCATTTTCAGCTGGCCTCTGACTATTTAAAAAAAAATCCGGGTAAAACATATGAAGAAGCATTAATCGCCACGAAAGAAGGGTATAGGGAATTACGTAAGCAAGATAGGATAGAGGCATTTAAAGATCTCTTGGCTCTTCAAACGAATGCTAATTATTCTCAAGATGCTCACATGAATGATGTCCTGCAAGCGCTTGGTAAATTAAATAGAAAAAGTGCTCACGGCCCAAATTATATTCAAATGTTACTCCAAGATCCCGAAGTTAGTACAAAATTAACAAGAATGCTAGCCCAACCCGATTTTAAACATCACTTGGATAACTTTTTAGGTGAAATCAAAGGATTCACTCATCGAGAGGGAATACGCAAAAAAATGGAGGCAATGCGGGATAACATTTTAGGTGCTTCTTTTGCGAAATTACCAATATCAGAGCAAGAAAAGCTTATAAAACAAGATCCTTCATTACAAAAATATTCTGCGCATTTTAAAAATTTCGCTACCAAGGAACAGCTTGCTCATTTACTCGGAGAATTCGATACTGGGACATCACCAAAATGGAACCCGATTATTCAAGACGGGATTGGATGGATTGGCATCGACAATACGCCTAACCACAAGCCTGGCATTGTAACTCGGGATCATAAAATTGAATTAAATGATAATGGAGGTTTTATCGTTCGGAATAAACCCTCTTATCAGATCAATACAAATTTAGAAGAATGTGAGAAAATAATAAACGGTGTATTAAGACGCATACCACAAGATGTAATTATTCCAAAGCTTAAATCAATTCCTTCTCCTTCAGTCCCTACAGCGGTTCCTTTTTTGCCTACGAATCATCAACAAGTGGCTCAATTGTTAAAGGAGACTAAGGGAAAAGATAGTTTTTCCTGGAAGGAGCTCGCTGACGATAAGTTTGGCCGAATTGGTATCGATTACGTCCCACCTTATGCCCCAGGTATTATCACGAGAGATCATAAGATAGAGCTAAGAGACGATGGAACGTTCAAAGTTTTAAATAAGTATCACAACGAAAATGGCATTTCTTATGAGGAAAATACGGATAATCCTCAGGAAATTATAGCGAGTATTTTAAAGCGTATCCCTCAAGAGGCTGTTGTTTCGTTGCTAAATTCTGCTCCTAAATTAAATCCTATATCTCCTAAGACTACTTCATCAACTGCATTGGATCCGGCTAAAGTAGAATTGCTTTCTCGCTTAATTAATCATTATGCCACAGGTAATTGGAAAGAATATGCAGACCATATTGAATTCGGTATTGGATTTAAAAGCAAACTACCCAGCATGGCATTTCACAATTATCAATTGATGATAACCGCTGATCCCAACAAACCAATTATCATTTTAGATAAAGCTCAAAACAATAAGCCAGTCAATGATGCACTGCGTGGTCAAATATTAGATGCCATATTACAGGATGTCGAAATTCAACGATTGCAAACAGCAGTGCCTTCTGTAGCGGATAAAGCCAAAATAGAACGAATCACTCGTTTGATTAATCATTATGCAACCGGCGCTTGGGAAAAGTTTGCGGATAATATCGAGTTTGGTATAGGAAAAAAAAGCAATCTACGTACCTTGGTTTTTGACCACTATCAACTGATGGTACCTAATGATCCGAATAAACCGCTTATCGTATTAGATAAGGCTCAAGGATATAAGGCCATAGATGAGGTACAGCAAGGTGCAATACTAGATGAGATATTAAAAAGTGCTAATATAAAGCAATTGGAATCCGCTATGATTCCTGAGCTGGATAAGGTTAAAGCGGAACAAATTACTCAGTTGATTAATCGCTACGCAATTGGTGATTGGCAGAAGTTTTCAGATAATATCGAGTTTGGTATAGGCAAAAAAAGCAATCTACGTACCTTGGTTTTTGACCACTATCAATTGATGGTACCAACGGATCCAAGTAAACCACTTATCTTATTGGATAAGTCCCAAGGAAATAAGCCAGTAGACCAGGCACAGCAAAATTCAATATTAGATACCATATTAAATAATCCTAAAATTAAACAATTACAAACAGCGATGCTTCAATCAGATAAGCCTGCGCCAATTAAAGAAAAACCTTCAGTTTCTTGGATACCCGATAGAAATAAAGAAGGAAAAAAGGTGGCATGCTGCACGTTTAAAACAGAGCAAGCAGCTCAAGCTTTTGCGGAACAGTGGCATGTCAAACGACAAGGTCAAAAAATTTATTTGGGTGAAGATAGGATTGATTCTGCTATAAAAAATAATCTACCGCAACAAATAGAATTTGCACAACAGTTACAGTCACAGAAGCCTAAGCACCGCATTTTGAATAAATATGGCTTTCAGGATCAACCAAGGAAGCATGATTATCTTATAGATACTAATAGCTTGGATAAAAAAACAGATGTTCAATTTAAACCAGAAGAAATGCAATCTTTTAAACAACGGTATAAATCTCAGGTAGGTGATTGTTTAAAAACTAAAATTTTAAATGATTTTAAGAAGCGGATAGAATGTACTTCTACGATAAAAGAATTAAATGATTTAAAAGATGTATTAGTAAAATCACCCGAATATCATACATTAAAAACAGCGCAGCGATGGTTTACTCAAGCCACAGGTATTAACACATCTTCGGTAGATGCATTTGAAAAAATGTTTAAAGATCAAAGAACTAATATTAATAATCAAGCCAAAACTGAAGCCATTACATCAGAGGAAAAATATCATCCCAACAATCACTAAGCCGTTTGCTTGCAAACGGGAGTTAACTTATCACTTAACTCCCAAAGAAGAAATCTCAGACCAAGAAAATGAAATTAATGCAGACAATAAAGAGCATTTCGTCTTAGTTAAATTTCTCCTTTGAAATAATAATGTGTCATCCATTTTCTCCAGCAAATATAGCCTGGATGCTTGCAACTTTCTCTTGATCACACCTGTCCTACACCCGTCAGGGTAGAGGAAAGTTAATGATTGGCTATCGGGAATGCATTAGTTACTAATGTTAATTAAGAATTAATTAATGTTGAATGGATATAGTCTAATGAATATTATTAGGAGCCAATTATGAGAAGAATATTAATTACTTATCTTTTTTCTTTCATGTTTCTTTCTCAATCTTTTGCAGCAAAACCAACTGATCTTGTTTTGCTACTACGTGTCAATCCAACAGATAAAACAAAAATTTATGCTCAGTTTGTAAAGGATACAGTTATTGCAAAAGATAATAATACAAATAAAACAAACATGCCTAACTATCATGTTACAGCAGGATGGATTATAAACGGAAAAAGCGATAAAAACTTGGAAAATATGATGAAAGATGAGCTAAAAGCTGAATCACCAATAGACTATTTTTTTGGAGAAGCGGGTATTTATCAGGTATCGCCATCATGTCCTAAGCCAACACCAAACAATAAAAAATGTACTCGTAATGCGATTGTATTGTTTCCGGATGAATCAACTAGAAATGAGTTAAAAAACATTAACTTGAAATTGGCTTTATTACTTAAAAAATACAATCAGGATTATCATACAAATTTCAAAATGTATGCAGATATTACTCCAGAAAATTATACACCCCATATCTCTTTAGCAGCTACCAAAAAAGTCCTTCCAAAGAATAGAGAGAAAGCAGTAATACAATTAAATGATAAAATAAAAGACAGTAGTTTTAAATATACGAGAATAAAATGAACTCCCCAAGCAAAATAAAGGATACGCTGCAGGTTTAAGACAATTTAATGTAAGTTTTACATTTTTACTCTCTGAGTCTAAGCTATAATCTTATTGCTTGAAAGGAACTCCTAATCTCATGGAGAGATATGATGAAAATTTCCCGAAATATGATGAATAAAGCCATTGAAGCTAAAATCATTACAGAAAAACAAGCGAATGATTTAATTGAATTCATAAAAAATCTTCCCGAACAAAGTCCAGGATTTAATCTAACGAATGTTCTTTATTATTTTGGTGGACTTATTGCTATAGGTGCCATGACATTATTTATGAACCTGGGATGGGAAATGTATGGAGGCTGGGGAATTTTATTTCTCTCCGTGTGCTATTCCATTCTGGGTGTTGCACTGACTCATAAGTTATATAATATCGGTTATAAAATACCCGCCGGAATATGTGCCACCTTTGTAATCTGTCTTACTCCTCTAGCTATTTATGGATTACAACAAGGCATGGGCTGGTGGCCAGATAAGAGCGTGTACCAAGACTATCATGTCTATATCAAATGGAACTGGATCTTCATGGAATTAGGGACTCTTATCGTAGGAATTATACTGGCCTGGATCTACCGCTACCCCTTTATGATTATGCCGATTGCAGTTACCCTCTGGTACATGTCTATGGATCTTACTTCTATGCTTGATCCTGAAAATTATACCTATGAGCTAGGCGCTATGGTTTCTATGTATTTTGGCATAATTACCGTATTAATAGCTTTTTGGGTGGACGTTCGATCAAGAAATTCAGCAGACTTTGCTTTCTGGCTTTATATATTTGGAGTGATAACTTTTTGGGGAGGACTCAGCGCACAACACTCAGATAATGAGCTTTCTAAATTTATCTATCTGTGCATCAATCTTTTAATGATCTTGATTGGAGTTATTCTAAACAGAAAAGTATTTGTATTATTCGGCGCTTTAGGCAGTTGTTACTACCTAGGATATTTGGCATTCAAGGTCTTTAAACTCAGTTACTTATTCCCTGTTGCTTTGACAGTTATTGGCTTTGGTATTATTTATTTAGGTATTCTTTGGCAAAAAAATGAAGCGAAACTAACGCATACAATTCGCTCGATATTACCCCAACCTTTACAGGATTTATTACAATCTAGAGATCAAATGGAATAGAATTTTAGACAGCAGCCATTTAATGCAGTTTTAATTCTTTAAATTATTGATGCATCCCAATGCATTGATTATTGTTGATTTAAATAAGAAATTAAAATTCTAATCGTTGATTCATTCTATTTTGTAACTCTACTGCTCTATCGACTAATTTTCCTGTACCGGTACGAAGTAAACCATTCCCTTTATCATATTTATGATTGATTTCCATTTTTTTTTCTAAATCTTTGAGAGTTATTTCTCCTCTTAAAAAATCCTTTGTTGCTTCCAAAACGTTTATTTTGTGAGGATATCTTCCATAAGTAGGATATTTTTCCTGGTCTTGTTTTAGGAGAACGATTTTCCCATCAATTTCATTAATAAGATCTCTAATATCTTCAGGTTCTCCTACATTATTGTGTCGAATTTCAATTAATTTATCTTTAAAATCGAGAGTAACATTATCCTCAATCTTTGCATTACTTGATCGTTTTAAATGATAATCATCAATTGCCTTTATTCTGGCCTCCAGATTTTGAATTTCAAAATCATTGATAGCTTTCTTCAGATCTTCTGAAAATATAAAATGAAGATTTTCCAAAAATATATTTGCCTGGGGATCTTGCGCTTCTCTATGTATTAACCCATCAATTACTTCTTCATTCATTTCTGTTGAATAATCAAAAATACCTAAATCATCTTTTTTTATAACCCTTCGGCATTCAATTAAGGCATAAACGTATTCAATTGCTTGAAGCTTTTGATAGTAGTCAGTGCTTATAATGCCGCAAGTTTTTTCAATATAATTAGGATCTGCCTGTACTTTAGAATGAATTTCTCGATAAATAGCATTTAGTTCATTAATCAGGCTTTTATCGAGAGTGCTTGTAAAACAAGCGCGTTGCAACAACCAAATCCCTTTTTCTAGATATTCAGACTGACCCGTCTCACTAAAATAATTTTTCATGCAAAATTTAATTAATGAGTTAGTTATTTTTCTATTTCCCAAATCAATACGTTGTAAATTTTTTAATAGCAAATCAAATTCTTCTGCTTCACTTTGTGTATCTAATTCAGTTTCTTGAGTTTTTTGTGGCAATGTAAAGCCATGAACTTGAATGTGCGAAAGTCCCAATTTGTCTAGCATGAGGTGTAATTCCTGTACATTTTCTTCTGGAGTAAAGAGAAGTTTTACCGTTTGCATATCCAATTCCCCTGTATAAATTTGCTCATCGGGTGAACCCATTGAAAATGGAATTGGTTTTGCTGTAGAACAATAGATGATTGGATACTGATTAAATAGTTGCCTTATAAATAGGTCATCGGCAATAAAAGGTATATTTTCCCCAGCTAAGAGCTCTCCTATTTCTTTCATATATTTAGCAAAATATTTTACAATTTTTATTTTTCCCTCGGGGTCTTGTGTACGTTTTAATAGATTTTCTTTTTCATTTTGTAAGAGTTGTAAATAATAACCTCGTTTCTCATTTCCACCATTTGCATCCATGATCATTAAATTTGTTGCTGTCATTACCAGCATTTTGAGTACTGTAAGATAAGTAGCTGGACTAATTTGGGTAATTAAGTTCTCCATATTTTGATGGAACGAATGAATGTCAGTATGTCGTTTAGATCTATTGGCAAAACCATAAACCACCTCAATATCACTTACTTTTGTTCCCATTCCCGATAAAGAATCATAATTGACGCCTAATTTTCTACTTCCAGCTGTGCCAAATACCCCTTTAGAAAGCTCTCCAGAAATAGGATAAATTCCGTATTTTTTTCTTAATATACCTGTAGGAATTAACGATTGAGGGATTTCTTGTGTGCCTTGCCGTGTGGAAACCGTTTTTCCCATAAATGCAAAGGGCGCCGAGCTTCCACCATGAATAAATTGAATCGGTTCTTTTTTTGGATCTTGATTATATTCTTCTACTATTCCAAAAATTCTTTTTATTTGAAGCTCTTCCTGAGACTCTTTCTTAGCTTTCATTTTATAAATACTCCTAAAGTTGATTTATCACAGTTCAAAAATGGGGTATTTATAATTATTATATAAACTCTTTGGGTTAAATTTATACATTTGACGCTATTTAGCTTTCAATATGTCATGATTTATTAAGTGACTGTAGTTCTCTTATAAAATTCGTTGCAAGTCTCAAGCCCTCAGCTAATTTATTATGAATTTCTGGATGCATATTTTGATCTTGAGCTTCCATTTCATTACGTAAATCAAGGGCAATGTCTTCAAGTAAACGAATTTTTTCTTCTTTACTTATATTTCGATGATAAATTTCTAATACTTCTGCGTCCCTGTTCATATTTGTGCCTATATATTCATTGATTTGTATCAATTATAGTACAAAGAGCTCCTTAGTCTGGTTTATCTAACATCAGCATCAATAAAATGTACCATCTTTCTCGATTCAATAAGTTTGTTGGACATATTCATTAGCTAGATCAAATAAGTACGCAACATGCTAGCCAATCTTTCATACAGATCTAAAGAGGAATAGGGATTAGTAGATAGACCTGCTTCTCCTTGTGAGAAAAATGGGCTTTGCGGATAGATGACTCAATCACGTATCGTTATAACTGCATTTTCCTTTTTGCAGAATCAATCGCAGAAAAATTAATTCAGCACGTTCCATTCTAAGGATGACTATGAAAATAAGGTATTTTGTAAAAATTAAATAGGATAAATAATCCAATATAAAATAAAACTTGTAGGTTGGAATTGTTAAATCTAGCATTAATAAATAGCACCTCCAAATCATTCTATTGGTGCTGCATATGGAGGAGAAAGATTAAAAACCACCGGCTTGAACTTGGGGAGTTTTATGAAGACATTACGATTCATCACGATCATGCTGACGGCGTTGAGCTTGAGTGCAGCGTTTGCCCATCTTTTGGAATTGCCGGCCAAACTTACTTATGACAGCGCGCTGTGGCTTAACCTCTTACAAACCCTCTATCCAACTTTTGGAAGAGTCTCAGGGGTTTGTGAAATCGGAGCGGTTGTTACCTCTTTGGTGCTGGTTGTTGCTATCCGCAACCATCCGAAGGCATTTTTTTGGACTTTGCTCGCTGCATTATGCCTTGTCGTGACTCACGCAATCTTCTGGATCTGGGTCGCTCCGGTAAACGCTGCGCTTGTACCACTGTCACCCGACACCCTGCCTCCTGATTGGACTCGTTTGCGGGACCAGTGGGAGTTTGCACACGCTTCACGCGCGATTCTTCAGATTGTCGCCCTTGCTGCTTTGGTGCTTTCTCTTCTTGTTGAACTGCCACCCGTGCGACGTAGCAAACAAGCATAGATTAATCTATTTGGCGTGCTAGCTCTCCTTTATCCTGTCAGGGCTAAATAAGGACTATAATTAATCAATAGATCTTTTTCAGGAGAGCTCCATGTTAAGCCCATCGATTAGAAAATACATGCATAATCATGATATTGCATATAAGACTATCAGCCACTCTAGAGCATATACAGCATCACAATGTGCGCAAGCAGCGCATATTAAAGGAAATTGTTTTGCTAAATCTATAGTTGTCAAATTGGATGGAAAATTTGCACTCGTAGCAATTCCCGCCCATAGTCGTCTGGATTTAAATCTATTAAAAAGAGAAACTCAGGCAAAACGTGCAGAAATTGCTAAAGAATTTGAATTTCAAGACAGGTTTACCGACTGTGAAGTTGGAGCGATACCATTGTTTGGTGAACTTTATGGCATGGATGTCTATCTTGCAGATAGTCTTGCACATAAGGAATGGTTGGTTTTTAATGCTGGTAATCATACTCAACTTCTGAAAATCAAAAGTGAAGATTTTTTAAAGTTAGTGCATCCGAAAACTTTATCGGAATGTTAAATACGCTATCTAAGCGAAATGAGTATGCTGTGATTTAGTATTAAAATAAACCTCTAAGTTATTTTACAATTTTCATGCACGCTAATGATGCAGTCTTATGATTTCATTCTAATTCTTTGCATGTGGATGATTCCCATGTTTCAAGCTGCCGGTGTTTTTTGACTCTCCATATAAATCACCCAAATAATCATTCTAAATTAATTATAAAGGTTAATTTTATTCTAATCGGGTAGCATCCACCCAAAGGTTACTACATCTCCATACCCCTACGTTAAGCGAAAAAAACCGACTAAACAGTTTAATTGGGTCCAAGAATACTTTGCCAAAAGGCGCACAGAACCAAATAATGACTATAATAAATACAAGTAACGTATAAAAATATGAACGCTCTAATTACTTTTGTTTTTTGAAGTATATTTATTTATTCGGAGTGTGGGCATGAGTATTGGGAAGCTACGCTTTTTTAGCACAAAACCTCAAAGTATTGGTGGATTAGCATCAACAATAGAACGCAATGTGCCTTATTATAGAATTCATGGTACTTTTCCTGAGGATGGCTTGCCAATAAGAGGTAGTTTTGACAGAGTAACAATCGAGGCTTTAACTAAATACTTATCGGAAAACAAACCTCTAATAACATATGGAGGAGCTGTTGCTCTTAATGATTTATTCACAGGCTTTTTAAAAGATAAAGAAATTGAAAATGGAACGAGTGGATTAATCGTGGGCGTTGCAGAAAGACTAATCGTATTATCTTCTCTATATGAATCGTTTCTCGATCATAGAGATATCATTCCAGAAGAATGTACCCATGAAGCAATTATCGAGAGTTTACCTGCAGAGCGTATTATTGCGTATATAACGGATTTAAAAGACTTGCTAAATGGAGAAATTGTAAGAAATCACTTTGCGGATGTAAATTCCTCATTGCCCCCAACAGTTACGCTACCTGAAATGGAAGATTCTGACTTTGTACACTCTGTATGGGAATCAGTCATGTCTTCCAAAGTTACATTAAAAAATGAATTTTAATGAAACATTAACTTGCTGCATTTAATATTTTCTTAATATTTTGTCACTATATTTATCATTTTAACTAATAAAGGATAAATATGAACTTTCAAGATTCTTTCTTTGAAGAACGCTACAATGAATACTGGAATAAAAATGTAGTACCATTGGATGCAACGATCCGCAAATCTCCTTCAAGTCTTAATTTGTTTGAAAAACGAATGAATGTGACTCAATTAATTGGAGCATATCAACAACATGTTTTGAATATTTTATACAATTTGGATCGTCAATCTTATCAGTTTGAAGATAAAAAATATGTGCAGGCATACATGAAAAATACCGTGAGTCAAACGGTTGAAGATTTTTCTTTTTATGCAAAAATATTTCCTGAATCTAAAGAAATTTGCTCAAAATTTTTAAAGACTCTGGGTGTAAGCTCACTCCCAGAAGCTGAACAAACTGTAGCAACTTCGTATATTCCCATGATGTAATTTTTGCTCATGGGAGGGTAATGCCCGTATCTAAGTCCATGTTCAATACAAGCTAACCCTACTTGATTGCAGTAATTAATTAAAAGACTCGGCAGAGTATCTTCTTTGAGGTAGATCCTGATGATCGGAGTCTTTTACATGATGAAGTCTACTTGCCTTATCTTCATCAAAGAAATATGGAGAATACGTCAACTCGGCTCTCGAAGGTTTTTTTACAAAACAGAAAAATGTTGCTTTTGCTACATCCGTTGGAGAACGTACTTCCTCTCTCATCAAGGTAAACCCTAGTTGCTGGGTTATCCTATCAAGAATATTTTTAGAAAAATAAAGAGATTGATATTCGGCTTTAAATTTTAAAATAGCCATCTTAGCATCCGAAGGGGTAGGAATTTGATTTTTATCGATACTGTATCTGAGGTTTAATAAAATATGGGATAAATCCAGTATGTCCTCATCAAAACAATTCGCATGCTCTGACAAAAAAAGTACTCCCCCTGGTTCTAGAATTTGGCTTGCCTGTTTTAAACTGTTGAGCTGTGCTTGAAATGAAGGGAAATGATGTAATGAATGATTATACATAACTACCGCAAATTTTTTCCCTTTAACTGCACTTACCAGATCGCTGCCATCATATACATAATAGTTATGAAGTTGAGCCATGTAATGATTTTTTCTTTTTTGATCACTGCTCGTTTCACCACCCCAGTCAATCTCAGTTTGAATATCAATTGCATTTCCTTCCATCTCTAAATGCTGGCTTACTAAATAAGTCATTACACAATCACCAGCACCTACATCAAGAAGAGCTTTTCCTTTCAATTTTTCCTTCTGTTGCGGTGAAAAATGAGAGGTGATAATACGCGCAATATTTGCAGATTTATAATGCTGATACTCTTTATCAGTCATTGCAAACTCCTTTTTATACTGCATGCCAACTGAAAGATACCATTTATGGATTAATGCAGCAGCCTCAGTATCAGGGGTTTCTAAAGGTAAATCTTGTAGTGTTGTAATAAAATCCAATACTGCTTGTTTTTCTATATCTGCAAATGCATATAAAAAAGCTTTTTCTGCTTCTTTTTGACGAGACTTGAACTTTAATAGTTTAATTATTTGATTAGACTGAATGATTTGCTGTGGAGTTGAAGTTAGGACAGGAGCTTTTTTTGAAACTTCATCCATTGGCATAAAATTAGAATTTTCCTGACTGGGGTCATGATTATTGTTATTCGTAGTTGTTGGCATATCACCTCTATAATTAATTTAAATTGGTGTGCATTATATGCTCAACTGTTATTATTTTCAATCCACTCTGTTCCTTTATATCTCACTTAATTTAAATGAGTATTATTCATGATTTAAGTGGGAGTTGCTGAAAAATACTTTTGTGGTGTATTCTGGTTTTGCTTTGGCTGGGATGCTGCGAATTTATGAAAGAATCTTATTTCCATTTCTCTACAACACTAGGATTATTATTTGCTAGTTTTCTCGTATTCCTTATTTTTTTAGGAATTTGGAATATATTCCAAACAAAACATACTATATTAAGAAACTTTCCTCTCATAGGCTATGTGCGTTATATCTCTGAATCATTAGGGGTCTATTTAAGACACTTTTTTTTTACTCGCGACCGGGAAGAGTTACCTTTCAATCGTACCGAACGTACGTGGATTTATGAAGCAAGTAAGAATACCGATACAACTATAGGATTTGGAACTACTCGTGCCCGAAAACCGAATACAATATATTTTGTTGACTCACCTTTTCCTGTGCTAAAACGATATGTAGTAAAGGCGCATTCGGTTACAATTGGAATTCATTGCAAATACCCCTATACAACAAACTCATTAATCAATATTTCGGCAATGAGTCATGGCTCCATTTCACAAAATGCAATTCTTGCTTTATCGCATGGTGCAAAAAAGGCAGGTTGTTGGCTCAATACAGGGGAAGGTGGATTATCCCCTTACCATTTAGCAGGTGGATGTGATTTGATTGCTCAGATCGGATCCGCAAAATATGGATACCATGATGAAGACGGTAACCTTTCTGATGAAAAATTAAAAGAAGCAGCGGCACATCCTCAAGTTAAAATGTTTGAAATTAAACTAAGTCAAGGTTCAAAACCAGGAAGAGGTGGAATATTACCCGCTGTTAAGGTAACAAAGGAAATTGCTAAAATTCGGGGAATCAAACCTCACGAGGACTCTATTAGCCCCAATCGCTTCCCTGAAATCTCAAATTCATCTGAATTACTCAATCTAATTCATCATGTAAGAGAAATAACCGGAAAACCTACGGGATTTAAAGTCGTTCTTGGCGATTATGAATGGTTGGATGAGTTATGTGAGGAAATCATCAAACGCGGTTTGGAGTACGCACCAGACTTTATTACCCTTGATGGTGCTGAGGGAGGAACGGGAGCTTCTCCTTTAACACTCGCGGATTATATGGGTCTATCTCTAAGAGAAAGTCTTCCTGTTCTTGTTGATAAATTAGTAGAATATGATTTGCGTGATCGAATCAAAGTCATTGCCTCCGGAAAATTAATCACCCCAGGAATGGTAGCATGGGCACTTTGCGTTGGAGCTGATTTTGTTAATTCAGCGCGCGGATTTATGTTCGCACTTGGCTGTGTACAAGCACTGAGATGTCATAAGAATACATGCCCGACTGGAATTACAACCCATAACAAATGGTTGACCCGAGGCTTAAACCCCAAAAACAAGGCTGTTCGCGTCTATCATTATGTCAAAAATCTCACCAATGAAGTAGGGATCATCTGCCATTCCTGTGGCGTAGAGGAGCCACGAGAGTTAAGACGACATCATGCACGAATTGTCTCAGAGCATGGTACATCCGTTTCCTTAGCAGATATCTATCCTTCAAAGGAAAAAGGATCAAAAACTAACAAAAAGCAGAAATCATAAAAAATCCCAAGTGCAATAAAGAATACCGCCAAAGGAAGTTTCTAAAATGAGAGCGCAACAACTAAGCTTTGATTTTACACAAACATGCAATAAATCATCAAATTACACAATTTTATCGGGATCGTACTTATTACTTACTTTCAAGTTTTTTTGCTACACTACAATAAATCCGATTCGAAATCTTTTATTATCGGCAAATTGATAATCTGATCAATAAATAGCTAAAGTAGAATAAGGAAATTCGATATATGAACTATTTAGATCTTATTCTAAAAACTCTAAATAAATTTGCGCAAAATTTTATTGCGCTTATTCCAAATTTCATTATTGCCATTATTTTTGCCTTTATTACTTATTTTCTCGCGAAATTAATTAGTCGTCTGGTGAGTTCGTTTTTACCGAGAATAGCAATTCGCGCCAATTTAGTAACAATTTTTCATAAATTAACCATTGTCATAGTGTGGTTTTTGGGGATATTAATTATTTCAGCTATTCTAATTCCCTCAGTAACAACAGCAAATGTTTTGGCAACTTTGGGGTTAACCTCTGTCGCAATCGGTCTGGCATTCAAAAATGTTTTTGAAAATTTTTTTACTGGCATTTTGATCTTACTCAGAGAACCTTTTAGCATTGGTGATTTTATTGAGGTTGAGTCAGGGCAAGAGGATATTCAAGGGTATGTTCATCGTGTTTCCGTTCAAAATACACATTTGCGTAAAACGGACGGTACACGGATATTTATCCCGAACTCTAAAATGTATTCGAGTATAGTTCGGGTATATACTGATGAATCCCTCAGACGCGAAAAAATTGTTTGCAGTATTGATTTTGAAACCGATATAGAAAAAGCTCGTTCCGTCATTACAAAAGCTATGGAGCAGTGTAAAACGGTTTCTAAAGATAAGTACATTCAAGTCTATGTGGTTTCTTTTTCTTCTAATGGTGTTGACTTTGCAATATATTGGTGGACAAATCCTGAACCCAGCCAGCAACGTCGTTCACTTGATGAAGTACTCACAACGATTAAAAAAGCACTTGATGAGGAAAAAATCCCGATGACCTATTCCACTCCGGTGAGCTTTATTGAGCCTTTGATGCTTCATAATAAAGAAAAAAGTGGATCCCAAAATAAAGCAAAAAATGAATCACAAAATACAGAAGAAAATAAAAAACATAATAATGGGTCCGAGCCTTCTTAGATCAGCTATTTAAGTACTCGCTTTTCCCAGAACAAATCAGTTCTGTACTGGATCAATTAAAAAGAATAAAATCTTTCTTGTCTTTTTATTTTACCGTTCCACACATTTGGATATTTTCAAAATGAGCCTGTTTTTAGATCTCTCTCTTCTTAAAAAGAATCGAGACTTCAGATTTCTCTATTTAGGTCAATTTATTTCATTTATAGGTACTATGATCAGCAGTGTCGCACTGCCCTATCAAATTTATCATATGACTCAGTCAACTTTTTTGGTCGGTTTACTCAGTTTGGTTCAATTATTGCCTCTATTAATCACTGCGCTGATTGGTGGTGTATTTGCTGATCGATACAATCGTCGCGGATTATTAATTATTAGTGAATTACTTCTTGCCGGAGGATGTTTTATACTTGCTCTTAACTCATATCAGACATATCCCTCCCTAAGTCTTATTTTTATCATTTCAGCTTCTATGTCTGCGATTAACGGACTGCATCGCCCTGCTTTTGATAGTATTATGCAACAAATTGTTAACCCGAGTGATTACAAAAAACTGGGTGCGCTTGCTACATTTAAATTCAGTTTTTGTATGATTATTGCACCGGCTTTTTCTGGGCTTATTATTGCCCAATATGGTATAGTTGTTACTTATACGGTTGATTTAATTACATTTTTTATATCTTTAATCACTTTAGCCGGAATTCATACAATACCCAAGCCCGCCACGCAGGAGCATGCTTCCATTTTATCTTCCCTAAAGCAAGGGATTTCTTTTGCGTTTAATCGGCAGGAATTAATAGGAAGCTATGCTGTAGATTTTATCGCCATGGTTTTTGCGTGGCCTAATTCGTTACTTCCTGCTGTAGCCCAATCGTTCGGCGGTGCAAAAACCTTAGGTTTGCTTTATTCAGCACCCGCTGCAGGAGCACTGATTATTTCATTTGTCGGTGGTTGGACTGCAAAAATAAACCATGATGGTAGAGCCATTGCCATTGCCTCTATCTTGTGGGGTGCAGCAATGATTGGGTTTGGTTTATCAAGTTCCCTTTGGTTTGTCCTGTTTTTCTTAGCACTTGCTGGGGCTTTTGATGCGGTAAGCGGAATATTTCGCACTACTTTGTGGAATAATACTATTCCAACGGAATATCGTGGAAGGTTAGCCGGGATTGAAATGATCAGTTATTTGAGTGGCCCTAAATTAGGTGATACACGCGCTGGATTTATTGCTACCAGCTTTAGCATTTCAACGGCTCTGATCTCAGGCGGTGTATTATGCATTATAGGGGTAACCTTTTGTTGTTTGGCCTTGCCAAAATTTTGGCATTATCGCTCACACCAAGCAGAAACCTCAACATAGACCGAGAACTCCTAAATTTATTTAAGAATTACACTACCTTCACCAAGAAAGCACATAAAAAAATAAGCTTTATACCCTAAAAAATCAGTTATCCTTCTTTTGCACGCATTTAAAAAATAGTTATACTTGTTTACTAGGAACATTATATTCTTTTATCGATATAATAAGGACATTCATGAAGCAAGCACTATTATTGTTATTATTTTTAACTTCTTTATTAACAGGATGTCATGCGCCAAAACATGGGGAAACTTCTAAAATAGATAATACAGGTTACGGTGGGGTTGGCGGCGCTGGAGGAAGCGGTAGCTCTGGGGGACCTGGTAGCGCAGGAGGACTTGGTGGTGCTGGCGGTCGTTAAGTTAAGATGAATGTTTTTAAAGGATGATACTCAAGATAACTTGCAATAACCTGCAATTTTTTCACTTAAGTTCATCCTGAAAAAAACTCACTTTTTAAAAATTCATAGAAAAGTTTATTGATGCAATATTGGCTAAAAAGTCAGGAACCCCAAAACGTCGAATGTATTGATTCATATAGCCAATTTCTGTAGTGGCTATTGGGTTTATTTTATAACCCAAACCTATGAAAAATCGGTTTTGATCAAAGCCGCGACTGTTTGTACCCACAAAATTATTTTTATGAAGAAACAGTTCATCGCTCGTAACAAAACTAAATTTAGCATATTGTTTGAGCGGAACTGAAATTTTAATAAGCTCCCTGAATCGATAAGCCGTTTTAGGATTATTTTCTAAAAATCGTTGTTCTGTACGTGTTCGGCTGGTGAATGTCAAATACCGATTGGTTTTAGTCCATAAAAGTTGTTGCCATATTCGATCTTCCTCAAATGGATTAGCGGTATTAGGTTTTCCCGTATATATCCAGGCATATCCAACCCAGATACTCAGATTCTCTGTTAATTCATAACCTAATCCTGGGCGTACTAATATCTGTGAGAAGCGACTGCTGTCATCACCTAAGCGCTCTTGTGTTTCTAACCAATATCGCACACGACTCAGTATTTTGTCCGTACTATGAGTCTTAGCAGTCGCTGTTACATTAAACCAAGATTGAAAATCACGCTCAAGTGCACATTCTGCATTTTTCGGCCATCCCATAACGAAGATACATACTGAAAACCAGAATAATATACCTATCCTTTGCATTATTATTTTTTAAGTTAAAAAGAGACTCATTTTAGTAGGTGTTACGTAGGTTGAAAAGTATTTTTTCTGTATTTTAAAATCATACATACTTAAAGCCATCGGAAGAATGATCCTATCAATCCCCGAGAGCTCGAATGAAAATTAAGTTGGATACTTAAGCCAAAGGGGCATCACCTTATTGAGGTAAACCATAAACTTCCATAAGCCAACCTGAGATTCCACATTACCATAGACATCTGCCTTTGTTTCTGGATAGGCGATACCTAAACCAAAGAGTCCTGGTCCAATAATACCGACATAGGGGTTATGGCGTGAATTTTCATAATCGCCGATAACAATCGTTTTACGTTGCTCAAAACCGACTGCATAAATTACTTGGTCACATTCGGGTAAAAAACGTGCGATATTGGGTTCACTGACATTGTAACGTACAAGATTAGTGGGCAAAGTTCCATCAATGTGTTCTCTAGCCCAGGCTGCACTCTGCCCTTTTAACCCAGTATTATCAAAAAGAATCCAATCATCCATCTCAATAGCGTAACAGCAAGGGGAGCGATAAAAATTGATGATTTTTTTAACATCCAATTCTACAAGATGCTTTAAAATAATAATTGAAGAATGAGAAGAACCAAATACCCCATAAGTTTCATCACGCTGAACAACAGCAGACAATTTTTCCTTATCAATTGCTGTATCAAAAGGGATTACGTTAACACCAGGGTAATTTAATGTTGATGGCAATGCACCTGTAGCCAATATTACATTTTTAGCGTAGTAGGTTTGTGAATCTGAACTTAAAGACCATAGCCGCTTAGATAAAAACATATTATGGATAGTTGTTTTCACTGCTTGGACTTTTTGTAAAAAATTTTCTGTGATCCACTGCAAGGGCTCTGCCATGAAACTCAAGGTACATGTTTCATCTAGAGGTAAATGATTTAATTGAAAATCAATTGGAGCCTCTTGATAATGAAAAGAATGGACTGCCGATAAAAAATCTTTAAAATATTTGACCTTAGTATTACTTGAGACATTACGCCAATAAAGGCCAAAATCACCAACCTTAAAATGAGGATCAAGCCATAAAATATCCTCTGGTAAAATACCATTATCCAATAATTTGCCCACAGCTGCGATTCCGGAGGGACCGGCCCCTACTACTGCCCATTGATATTTTTTTTTATGCATAAGCTTATTCTTGATCACATGTATTTACCAGAACACAAGTACCCGAGCTGCAATCATCTATTGTTTGGCATGAAGGATCATAATAACCTTCATTAGGTACTCCCAGAACCACATTTGTATCATCATTTAAATTATCATCATACCAAATACCATCATTCCAGGTATTCACATTTACACTTCCTCCATACCATTCGTTGTTATGGTAATAACTACCATAATAGTTATTATAATATCCATTATTGTGATACCCAGTATTTGGAAGCGCACCATGATACCCTCCGCCATGCCCCTCAAAAGCAAAAGCCGAAGCACTTAGCAGAAAACTTAAGGTAGATATTAAAACACGTGCGCGGAGTTTCATTTTCTTTCCTTAGAGTTAAGAGGCCAGTTTTTAATAAAGTATAGTACTCGAAATGAAAGTAAGCGCAACAAAATTTCATGACAAATAAATAGAAACTATGGATCTTCATGGTACACTTGAGTGATTGCTTGGCCTTATATGGAGGTTCTATGATTTATCTATCAATTCCTGTTGGTATGGTTTTTAGGAAAATGAGTTCTGGGGTAAGGATTAGAGATTGTTTTGTGGATCCCCAAAAGGGAACTGTTATAGAACTACAAGATTTAGTTAAAGAGGCTTTACGTAACAATACAGGACGTAAAAGCCATGTTGTTTTAAAAGAAAACGAATTTACTATATATCTGAGTACACCACCTAACACCGATGATTCTTTTTTAGCTTACGTTCCAAATCATAATGGAAAATATCCAACTGCAGTAAAACCCGAAATTGTGAGTGGAAAAAGCGCGCAGAAATATGATCCCAAATACAACACAAAATACGGTTCTTTTTGGTATCAGCAAATTCTTTTAACTACGGAGCAGGAACTGGAAATTGAAGATAAAATGTTGGAGCAGAGAGAAAATCGCAGACATACTGGCAGTAGTCCTAATGCAACCTAAATTCTTATTTAGATAAAAAAACAAGATGGATGCAACAACGTTGCATCCATGTTTACTCAACAATAAATCAAAACCCGCTAAAATTGGGATTCGGTGACATGCATAATCAATTATGCTAATATGCTTTTCGTTCCAAAATGATTAAAACATGCAGTTCTTATTTAACCTACACTATATATTGGAACAAAATATATTGGACAATCAAATAACACTTTTGGATTTATATGGCAGTTACTATAAAGACCCCTGACGAAATTGAGAAAATGCGTATTGCTGGCAGACTTGCTGGCGAAGTTCTTGAGATGATCGGTCCTCATGTGCAAGAAGGAATCACCACTGACGAACTGAATACTATTTGTCATGACTATATTGTGAATATCCAAAAAGCAATTCCTGCCCCTTTAAATTATAATGGTTTCCCAAAGTCTATTTGTACCTCAGTAAACCATGTGGTTTGTCATGGGATCCCAGGAAAAAAAGTCTTAAAGGATGGAGACATAATTAATATTGACGTCACGGTAATTAAAAACGACTATCATGGGGATACCAGTAAAATGTTCGTTATTGGTGCACCATCAGTTAAAGCAAAACATGTGATTCAGGTGGCTCATGAGTGTTTGTTTATTGGAATTGACATGGTAAAACCTGGAGTACAGTTAGGTGATATAGGTTATGCCATACAACAACATGCAGAAAAAAATCGTTGTTCGGTTGTCCGTGATTATTGCGGTCATGGTATAGGACGCATCTTCCATGAAGATCCTCAAGTATTGCATTATGGAATACCCGGAACAGGAATGAAATTGGAACCAGGTATGACCTTTACTATAGAACCTATGATCAACGTTGGTAAACACCATACCCGCTTATTGCCTGATCAATGGACTGTAGTCACTAAAGATCATAGCCTTTCAGCCCAATGGGAGCATACCTTATTGGTTACCGATGATGGTGTAGAAATTTTGACTCTGCGCGATGAAGAACGAAAGTAAACATACAAAAACTCATCTCCTTTCCCAGAAGCAGGATGCAGAAAAAAAAAGAATGATACTAGGACTGCAACATCTTAAAAATAACCTGAAACAATTCAAAGAAAAACTTCGCGAAGAATTCGATTATAAAACCAATATCACCACCATAACTCGTAAATTAGTTAGCTTCATTGATGATTTGGTTATTAGTTTATTTACTAAGAATCAACTGGATCATGATGCTTTTTGTCTTCTAGCTCTTGGCAGTTATGGACGTCGAGAACTGCAACTCTATTCCGATGTTGATATATTGTTGCTGCATACTGATAGAGTCTCTAAATCACAATTGCATCGTGCACAAAACTTTATCCAGGATTGCTGGGATGTAGGTTTGGATCTAAGCCATCAAATCACTAGTGTTTCTTCTTGTGCGGAACTAGCGAGTCAAGATGTCACAGTAATTTCCAGTCTCATGGATATGTATTTATTATGTGGTCGCGGTGCCTTAATGGAGGAATTAATTTATCAAATCCATCCCTTACACATGTGGACCAGCCAAAATTACTTTTTAGCGAAACTTCAAGAACAAAAAAAACGTGATGCCAAGTACGGTGAAACAGCTTATAACTTGGAGCCTAATGTAAAATATGGTCCTGGTGGTCTGCGTGATTTACAGATCCTGCTTAGTATTGGCAAACGCCATTTTAACATTAAAAAATTAGCTGACGGCATAAACTATGGATTCATTACTGATAAAGAATACGAAAAACTTACTTACTGTCAGCATTTTCTCTGGCGCGTACGTTTTGCTTTACATGTATTAGCTGAAAAAGCAGAAGAACGCTTATCCTTTGATTACCAAATCAAACTAGCTCAGTTTTTTGGTTATAAAGATAAACCCCATTCATTAGCCATAGAACAATTCATGAAGGATTACTTTAAAGTAATTAAACGTAATAGAGAACTCAATGAGATGTTATTACAATGGTTTGATGAAACCATCGCCCACTCCCCAAGGCAAAAACTGTTTCATCTGGATAATGAATTTCAGCTATCCAACAATTACATTGAAGTAAGGAATACTCGCGTGTTCATTCACCATCCCCAGGCACTATTAAAACTATTTCTTTGGATAGCAAAACGGCCTGATATTGAAGGAGTTCGAGCAAATACTATTCGATTAATTAGGGAATCACTCTACCTGATGAATAAACGCTTTAAAGCATCTCCAGAAACGACAGAATTGTTTATGAATATTCTTAAAACAGCAGAGGGCCCTTATAAGGCATTACATCGAATGAGCCGATACGGTGTTCTAGCGCATTATCTTGAATGTTTCGCTATGGTAACAGGACAAATGCAGTATGATTTATTTCATGTTTATACCGTAGATCAACATACTTTATTCGTAATTCGTAATCTGTCCCGCTTCAAAGAAAAAAACTATGCTGAACAATTTCCCCTCTGTGTCCCAATAATGCAAACTTTAAACAAGCCTGAACTACTTTACTTAAGTGCATTATTTCATGATATTGCTAAAGGACGAGGTGGTGATCATTCGGAATTAGGGGCAATTGAAGCAGCATATTTTGCACAAAATCACCATCTTGAAAAAGAGGACAGTGATTTACTTGTTTGGCTTGTGCGTAATCACCTCATCATGTCACAAACAGCACAAAGACAAGATATTTATGACCCCAATACCATTAAAAATTTTTGTCAACTTTTACCCCAGCCCCACTACCTCGATTATCTGTATTTGCTAACCGTGGCTGATATTTGTGGAACCAATCCCACTTTATGGAACTCCTGGAAAGATTCTCTACTTAAAGAGTTGTATCGTGCTGCCAAACATATGTTACATAAAGAGCAAGAGTTAATAGATGAAACTGCTCTCATCAAAGCACGCAAACAATATGCATTATCTATATTGGTTACAGAAGGTATTGCAGCAAAAACAGTAGAAAATTTATGGAAGCAATTCAAGGAAAGATATTTTTTGCATGAGTCCCCTGAAATCATAGCACGCCATACCAAAGCGATACTGGCTTGCACTAAATTCCCCCTCGTCATGATTATGCCTCACCACAGCCAGGGCGGAACCGAGGTTTTCATTTACATGCCTCACCGAGATGATCGATTTGCTATAGCAACTACTGTTTTGAGCAATCACAATGTCACCATTCAGGAAGCAATGATTCTTACCTGTGATAATCAATATGATTTGGATACCTATATTATTTTAGATGAACAAAATCAGGCATTTTTTGATAAACAACGCTCTCATGATATTCAACAAGCTCTATGTACTCACTTAGCAAAAACTGAACAATTGCCCGTTGTAGCACGAAAAAGACTTTCGCGTGCTTTAGCACATTTTAATGTCAAAACTCAAATCCATTACAATGATGATCTCTCTTACAATCAAACTCGTTTATTTTTAGTCACTGGAGATAGACCTGGATTATTGGCAACAATAGGTAGAGTTTTTTCAACTCTAAATGTTCACTTACATAACGCAAAAATTGTGACTGCTGGAGAACGTGCCGAAGATACTTTTTATATTACAAATCCACAAAATCAGTCACTAAATAATGATGAGAAAGAAGTTTTAAAACAAAAACTTATTCATGAATTACAAATTAGTTCAAAGTAAAGTGATATTAATAAAAAAATGCAGATTGTGTAAAAGATAGAGGAACTATTTTTTTCACATACTCAAGATGCCTTTTAGTTTTGCAATTCGACCATAAATTATCTATAGTATAAAAAACAATTTATTCTTTAAATTTTATGAAAAAAAAAAGACTGGCTTCATATTTGAAGTTCTATCAGGACTCTAAGATCGATGAAATTGAAGAGCTAAGAAAAAGCTATGCTACTTTGGAAAATCTTGGTGACGAAGATGAAGTCCCTGAAAAAATAGAAGAAGAATATCATCATGTTGTAGAAGTCATGAGTGAACCTTCTTTGCCTCATTACCCCTTGTATTGGAAAGAATTTATTCCTGCTGTTTTAGAGGACAGCTTGGATGTCTTATTGGATGGGTTTGAAGAGGGAGATCTGGTTTATGGAATAAGCGGTTCGCGTATTAGTTTATTTCATTTTTTGAGACAACAAGGGAAACACGATTTCGCTACCAGGGTTGATGACGTATTCCATGCGACTATTGATCCCTTTCTTGATTCATTACTCGATCCCCGTTTAGCAAAACCATCCAATCCCTTTTATACCCCAGCACAAACATTTAAATCTTATGCCAGTCTTTTAAGACCTGAGATAGACCAGTTCTCTCCCTCAAGACTACCTGAAGAGAATGTACCCTTCATTAAGAAAATGTCCAAGATGGGAGTATTTTGGACGCTAAACGATGAGCATAAACTGCATTTTGTTTTAAATAAAATAGATTATAAGATGTGTTTTGAGAAAAAATTTGACAAGATAACTTTTGCAGAACTTCGTTTTCTTTACCGCTATTGGGAGCAATTTAAACCTTATTATGAACGAGGACAAATCAATTTTTACTTCTTAAATGAAGCGAACCAATTACAAAGAGTAGAGGCTCCTTGGGAATCAAAACCAGATATCGTTGGGACTTATGCACCCCGAAATATCCCTAATAAGAAATACCATGCATTTTTTAATAGTTTTGTAATTGATCTAATCAAAAATGAAATAAAAAATGGAATATGGAGTACTGGCTTCTTTGGACTTGGAGGAGGCAAGTCAATTATTGTTGATGGCCATGAGAAAACTGTTCCTCATCGAGTTGCGCGTATTTATAAAATTGCTATCGACCCTGCTTTAAGTCCGGCTGCAAAATATCTAAAAATTCAAGCAGCTGCCGAGAAAGCAATTCGTAATCCCAAAAAATTACAAAAACCAGAAACTACCGAATTTTATCAGGCAATTCTGGATTTTGATAAAAAATTAGCACCCGTGGAAAAAGATACATTGAGATTTTTTAAGGGTCCGTCCGTATTGAAAGACCAACAGGAAGGCCCAAAAAAGAGCCAACCTAAACTGAAATAAAGAAAAATTTAACATTCAAAATTATACTCATTATCAGTTCCGAGTGATTAATTTTTCTGCTTTTATAAATACCTGAAGGCAACCCCCATGCACCATTATTCTCAAATAGAAGAGCAGCCCTCAAAAATTTATCGTAGTATCTGAAAAAATTCTGCGAGTAATAAAGCACATTCCGCTTGCATTATTCCCTCGTCAATTTGAACTTTATGATTCAAAGGATAACCCTGTAATAAGTTATAGACAGATCCTGCTGCACCCGCTTTAAAATCTCTAGTTGCAAAAACCAGTCTTCTAATTCGTGCATGCACAATAAGTCCAGAACACATAGCGCATGGTTCAAGAGTCACATAAAGTGTCGTGTCTAACAGACGATGATTTTTTAGTTGTTGCGATGCCTGTCTAATTGCACGGACTTCGGCGTGTTCTGAGGGATCGTGACTGGTTTGGATGCAATTTCGTCCAAAACCTAATAACTGATTGTCTTTACTTACCAATACGGCGCCAACAGGAACCTCCCCTTCCTCTTGGGCGAGAATAGCCTGAGCATATGCCTTTTGCATCCAATAGTGATCATTCATTTTCAAAAAATTTTAAAACGTAGCCTGGGTGCAGCGAAGCGAAATCCGGGTTCTCCTTCGCTGCACCCAGGCTACAATTATTCCCATTCGATCGTAGCAGGTGGTTTACCGGAAATATCGTAAGTTACACGAGATACTCCCTCTACTTCATTAATAATCCGGTTGGATACATGGCCTAGAAAATCCCAAGGCAATTGGGACCAATGCGCTGTCATAAAATCAATTGTCTCCACAGCGCGAAGACAAATCACATAATCGTATTTACGTCCATCACCCATCACACCAACACTTTTAACAGGCAAAAATACAGCAAAAGCTTGACTGACTTTATGATAAAGATCGGCCTTCCTTAATTCATCAATAAAAATAGCATCGGCTCGACGTAAAATATCTGCATATTCCTTTTTAACTTCCGCTAAAATTCGCACACCCAAGCCTGGTCCAGGAAACGGATGACGGTATACCATATCGTGAGGCAGACCTAACTCAAGACCTATTTTACGCACCTCATCCTTAAATAATTCACGAATAGGCTCTAGTAATCCCAAGTTCAATGTTTCCGGCAAACCACCCACATTATGATGGGATTTAATTACAACTGAAGCACCATTCGTGCTCGTTGCTGCCGACTCAATAACATCAGGATAAATTGTTCCTTGCGCCAACCACGAAACCCCAGGAATTTTTAGTGCTTCTTCATCAAAGACTTCAATAAAAGTACGGCCAATAATTTTTCTTTTTTCTTCTGGACAGGTCACACCTTTCAACGCTTGCAAAAACTTTTCTTCCGCTCGAACTGAAATAACTTCAAGACCCATGTGCTTGCCAAACATTTCCATAACTTCACTTGCTTCATTAAAACGCAACAAGCCGGTATCTACAAAAACACAAACCAACTGTTTGCCAATCGCTTTATGTAATAAAGCAGCGACAACAGAAGAATCCACCCCGCCAGACAAACCGAGCAATACCTTCTCAGTTCCTACTTGAGCTCTGATTTTATTAATTGCTTCATCAATAATAAGTTCAGACGTCCAATTAGTCGACGCCTTACAGATATCAACAACGAAACGATATAAAATGCGCATTCCTTGTAGTGTATGCGTTACCTCCGGATGAAATTGTACTCCATACATGTGACGGCTTTCATCAGCCATTCCAGCAATCGGTGCATTACGTGTCTCACAAATTACCTTAAAACCGAGAGGTAATTTCGTCACTTTATCTCCATGGCTCATCCAGACATCTAATAAAGCATTTCCATCAGAATTAAGTCGATCCTCAATTTGTGAAAACAATTGGCTGTGACCATGTAATTTCAATTCAGCATAACCAAACTCTCTAATTGAAGATGACTGTACTTCACCACCTAATTGCACTGCCATAGTTTGCATTCCATAACAAACCCCCAAAATAGGCAGGCCCGAAGTAAAAAGCCATTGGGGTGCACGTGGATTCTCATCATGGGTTACAGTTGCTGGACCACCAGACAAAATAACGCCACAAGGATTTAGAGCTGCAAATTGTTCTTGTGTTATATTAAATGGATGGATTTCGCAATAGACACCTAATTCGCGCACACGCCGTGCGATCAGTTGTGTGTATTGAGAACCAAAATCCAGGATCAGCAAAGGATGTTGTTTTAAATCACTCATTATTAATTATCCACCTGATAGTTTGGTGCCTGTTTTGTTATACTTACATCATGAACATGTGACTCCCTCATTCCTGCATTAGTCACTTGTACGAATTCAGTCTTAGTATGTAATTGTTCGATATTTTCACATCCTGTATATCCCATACATGAACGCAAACCACCTAACAATTGATGAATAATTGTTTGCGCCAATCCTTTATAAGGAACACGTCCTTCAATTCCTTCTGGAACTAATTTTTCGGAACCTAATGAGGCATCCTGGAAATAACGGTCGCTAGAACCTTGTGATGAAGCCATAGCACCAATTGAGCCCATGCCGCGATAGCTTTTATAGGTTCTACCTTGATATAATTCGATTTCTCCTGGGGACTCTTCCGTACCTGCAAACATGCTTCCAAGCATTACAGTATCTGCACCTGCAGCAAGCGCTTTACACACATCACCAGAAAAACGTATACCACCATCAGCAATTATTGGGATTTTTCCTTTGAGTTCTTGTGCCACATTTGCAATCGCAGTAATTTGAGGAACACCAACGCCAGTTACAATCCGCGTAGTGCAAATAGAACCAGGACCTATACCTACTTTTACTGCATCTGCACCGGCTGCATATAAATCTCGAGCTGCTGAAGCTGTAGCGATATTCCCACCAATCACCTCTATATTCGGATGGTATTTTTTAATCCATTTTACGCGATCAAGCACACCCTGTGAGTGCCCATGTGCCGTATCAACAACAAGCGCATCAACACCCGCTTCAATTAATGCTTCAATACGTTCATCAGTACCCTCACCTACGCCAACAGCTGCACCAACTCGTAACTGTTCTGCAGCATCTTTACATGCATAAGGATTTTCTTTGGCTTTTTGTATGTCTTTAACCGTGATCAATCCACGTAATTGAAACGCATCATTAACTACAAGCAATTTTTCTATACGATGCTTATGTAATAAACTGCGTACCTCTTCACGACTTGATCCTTCCCTCACAGTGACTAATTTTGTCTTAGGAGTCATTACCTGCTCAACGCTCAAAGATAAATTGGTTTCAAAACGGATGTCTCGACTGGTTACTATACCGACTAAATTTTCACCATCAACTACAGGAACCCCCGAGATACTATATTTGGTCATTACCTCAAGCAATTCTTTTACTGTGATATTAGGAGTCACTGTAATCGGGTCTTTCACCATACCACTTTCAAACTTTTTCACTTTTCGGACTTCATCAGCTTGCGCCATAATTGCCATGTTCTTATGAATAATACCGATACCACCCTCTTGCGCTAAAGCGATGGCTAAGCGAGCCTCGGTCACAGTATCCATGGCTGCTGATACAAGAGGAATGTTCAAGCTAATCGCACGAGTTAATTTTGTTTTTAAAGACACATCTTTAGGTAATATCAAAGAGTGGGCAGGAATAAGAAGGACATCGTCAAAAGTTAGTGATTGCTGCACAATAGATAGAGCCATTTTATTCTCGTTACAAGAGTTAAATTAACCGAATAGTTTACTATAAATTGTGGACAAATTAAACAGAAAATTTACAGTAAACAAAAATAATTCTTTATAATTATAGGACTTGTTGATCTATTTTTATCAAAAACCCCCTCATATTTTCATTGAGCTTAGAATTCTTTCAATATCATTAAGCTAAATAATTTATAATCTTACGGTATTGATAAGGCAATAAAAAGTTTAAAAATTGTCTTTAGAGTTCTTCTTTATTGTGGAAAATGTTTTTCCACAGATTACTATTGCACTACTTGAATTAGTTATCAATTAACGTGTACACTGTTGGTTAAATATTGTGTTGAATCAAAAATAATAGGAAGGGTTCAGCGTTGGCTAAAATAATTGTAATTACATCGGGTAAAGGTGGGGTAGGAAAAACTACTTCTTCTGCAGCTATTTCTTCAGGCCTCGCTCTATTAGGGCACAAGACTGTCGTCATTGACTTTGATATCGGTTTAAGAAACCTCGATATTATCATGGGCTGTGAACGTCGAGTTGTTTATGACTTTATTAATGTCATTAATAAGGAAGCAAGCCTAAATCAGGCTTTAATTAAAGACAAACGCATTGCAAACCTTTCTATACTTCCTGCATCACAAACTCGAGATAAAGATGCATTAACTCTTGAAGGGGTTGAACGAATCCTTAATGATCTTGCAAAAGACTTTGATTTTATTATTTGTGATTCGCCTGCTGGAATTGAAACGGGTGCATTAATGGCTATGTATTTTGCTGATCATGCAATCGTTGTGACTAATCCAGAAGTTTCCTCTGTGCGCGATTCTGATCGTATCCTGGGAATACTTGCAAGCAAGACTAAAAGAGCCGTCGAAAATCAAGCACCAATTCAAGAGCATTTGTTATTAACACGTTATGATCCAGAACGCGTTGAGCGTGGCGACATGCTTTCCGTTACTGACGTAAAGGAAATTTTAGCCATTCCATTAATTGGTGTTATTCCAGAATCAAAATCTGTACTTAAAGCTTCAAACACAGGTACACCCGTAGTGCTTGATGAAACAAGTGACGCCGGTATTGCTTATCAAGATGCAATTGCTCGTTTTCTCGGCGAAGAAAGACCTATGCGCTTCATAAATAATGATCGTAAAGGATTATTGCGTCGCTTATTCAGCAAAAATAAGGAGGAAGTGACGGTATGAGTATTTTCAATTACCTGCGCAGAAGGAGTGCTACAGCATCAGTTGCTAAAGAGCGTCTACAGATAATAATTTCTCACGAACGTTCTCAACGTAACACACCTGACTACCTACCCAAACTTCAGGAAGAAATTCTTACTGTTATTGCTAAATACGTACATGTCACACGTGATCAAGTCAGTGTGAATCTTGAACGCATGGGGGATAACTCGGTGCTTGAATTAAACATCACTATGCCAGACGATGTTAAAGAAAACGCCTAGAGACTTTTTTAGAAAGATTATATTGAAATGAGGATATTGTTTATTCATAGTGCATCTTACTCAATAATAGTCTACTAGAAATCAAATGCATTTTTTTGCCAAAACATAGAGAGAGTTTAAGTACTTATACTAATTATGCGTGACTTCCCACTTTCCTGTAATAGATTCATGTTTTGATTGTTTCATTTCATGATTTGCAGTTAATGTCCTCTTATCCAGAATCATCACTTCCACTACTGATCCTATAATAACTACTTCATTTATATACCACAAGTTCAAGGATTATTTGGTGGAACATTGAGGCCAGGAGGAATATTGGGATTAGGTTGCATAGTTGGACCAGGCTCCACATTTACATCACCAGGCCGAGTATTTATATCAGGTTGTACATTTGCACCAGGTGGCACACTTGCTCCGGGTTGAGCCGGTGCTCCAGGTTGAGCAGGTATTCCGGATTGAACCGGTGCTCCGGGTTGAAACGGTGCTCCGGGTTGAGCAGGTGCTCCGGGTTGAGCCGGTATTCCGGGTTGAGCCGGTATTCCGGGTTGAGCCGATATTCCGGGTTGAGCAGGTGCTCCGGGCTGAAACGGTGCTCCGGGCTGAACCGGTGTTCCGGGTTGAATCGGTGTTCCGGGTTGAGCCGGTATTCCGTGTTGAACCGGTGCTCCGGGTTGAACCGGTGCTCCGGGTTGAGCCGGTGTTCCAGATTGAACCGGCGCTCCAGGTTGAGCCGGTATTCCGGGTTGAGCCGGTGCTCCAGATTGAGCCGGTATTCCGGGTTGAACAGATGTTCCAGATTGAACAGATGTTGCAGATTGAACCGGTGTTACAGATTGAACCGGTGTACCGGATTGAACTCCCGGAAATGTTTGCCTGATAATCGTCGGTTTTCCAGTTGCAGGAAGCTGTGTACCCTTATTCTTTCCAGCGCTTAGCGTCCGAATTTGTGCTGGGGTTAGAGGCTTGCCTCCATTTTTTAAAAGAAGTGGTTGTGCTTCAGAGAAGGATGGGGTTGCTAAAGCAGGTTGAGTTTTGACAATAATGGGTTTTGATAGTATTTCTGCTGGGGGTATTACCTGAGTAAACTTCCTCCCCCCGAATATACTGATAGGCTGGGGGACAACAGGCGCGGCATATATTTTATTTGCATCGAAAAGTATCTTATTAGGGACACGTGAGCGTAGGTTGTTCACTATTCTGGAATTAATAAAATCATTAGTTGTTACAAGGGTCACTGCGTTAGGAATCTGTGTATTTTTATAATTAATTCTTATATTTTGATGCTTATAAATATTCTTAAGATAGGCAACATTAATCACTGTGTTATTCAGATTGATCGCTGTAAAATAGTTATAGCTAACATGATAAGGCGGAATGTAGGGTTCGCCTGGAGCTAAAGGAAACCAACCTATACCATATCCTCCATCGAGCATGAGTTGTGGATTATTACCTCCAATAAATACGGTTAATGCAGGTGCATAAATAGGAAATGCGCCTATTGGTCCTGGTACCCAACACCATCGCTCCTTAAGGAAAGCCCAGCGTCCATAGTGAAATGGTGCAAAACCCCAGGGTTGATTATCTACCCAAGTCCACCCCCAATAATTTATCCATATCCATTGGCCATCTTGGTACGGAGCCCAATCTGAAGCTACATTATTGGGATACCAAACTGGGCCATATTGTTTATCTTCAATCCAAGCCCCATAATTTCCAAGATCCTCATAACCTATAGTTTCTGGGGAAACATACTGAGTTGAGACTGTACCTGCAATCTTGTCCCGTTCCAAACTCCAGTTTTCAAAAGAATCAAGTGGAGCAAGACGGGTACATTGATAATTTTCTAAATTAGTTCCTGTAGCACTGCATGAATAACCTACACCAATATTATTGGATGCATTTTCTCCATAAGCCATACCTTGTCCCATTCTCACACTAACTGTAGTCATATTATTTTGGGTTGTTACATCAAAACGATAGTAACCAGGTTCAGTAATGATAAAAGCTAAATTTGGTGTATCAACTTCATAAACTTGTTGACGCTTTGTGCGCTTGATACTTAAAGCAAGAGTTCCTTGGGTAATTTGTAATTGTGTGATTTGATCATCCAAATTCAAAATTTTTAGATCGGTTTGACTTCCCATACGTGCGGTGGCTCCAGACAATTGCATTTCTATATGAGATCCTGTATCTGACCATATCCGGTCATTTGCAATTAAAGGCCGATTAAGGGTGACACTTACCCATTGCGTTACCCCTGCAGGTACAAAACTGACTGTTCCACTAATATAGCTTAATCGGGCAACCTGATTGAAGGAATCCGCAAAGGTCAAGGTAGATATCAGTAACAGGAGGCAACCCACTATACTGGACATCATGATATTTTCCTTCACTGCCCTTTGCTTCATGTTAACCTCCATATTCTTATATTATTCCTGATACGTTAAGGAGCTTTCTTACAAATGAGTGTGTTTTTCTTTACCTGGATAACCTTGTCTAAGTATAGTCTAATGTTGCCTGATTAAAGCAAAGTAAGGCTTGATCTGGTATTTTCATTTTTTAATGTATGCATCAAAGAAAAACCCGGGGGTTATGTCGAAACACCCCGGGTTATGAAAAATATTTATAGTTATTACGAGTAAAAATCAAATCATTTCTGATTCTATATCATCTTTATTAACAATAAGCTTTTTAGTCCTAACAGGTTTTGTTGATGCGGGTCGACGTAAATCTTCATCATTGAAATCATCTACCTTAATTACATCCTGTCGTGCCAACTCTGCTTCTTTTAATTGCTTGGCTTCTTTCTCGGTTAGCAAACCACAAGCCAAAGCTTCATCGATTTGTTCCAGTAAAGTAAGTGATTTTAAAACATTATCTTTTACTGCACGCATTACTTTTCTTTCCAACTCCTCCACTGCGCAAATTTTGTGGAAAGCTTCCTCCAGACGACCTAAAGGACAATTATCCCCGGCTCTGCTGTAGACTAAACGAGTGAGGCGCATACGGGTTTCCCCAGGTTCAATTAGGATTCTGGCTAACTTATGGCCCAGCAGATCATTTGGTTTATTTCTTAGATTACCTAAAGGTTTAATAATCAAGCGTAAAACAACTCGTGCCCAACGTACTGGAAAATTGACAATAACGCCATGCATTGCTGTCTCACATTCATGCAAAAGTTGTTGGCAGCTCCAATCAACCAAAGGTAAATCAGCTTTGGGTTCACCATCTTCGTGAAAACGTTTCAAAACTGCTGAAATCAAATACAATGAACTAAGCATGTCCCCAAGACGTGAAGATAATTTCTCTTTACGTTTTAAGTCACCCCCCAGGACAGTCATTGAGAAATCAGCAAGAAACGCCAAATTAGCACTGTATTTATGCACAAGTTGATAATAACGCTTTACACTGCTCACTGGTGCTTTGGACAAATGTGCATCAGTCCATGCAAAAATAATTGACTTCGTAAAGTTAGCAATAATAAATCCAGCATGGGAAAAAAATGCCTTATCAAATTCAACCAGATTGTTGTTTCTGATACTTTCTAACTCCTTAAATACATAAGGATGGCATCGAATTGCTCCCTGGCCAAAAATAATTAAACTTCGAGTAAGTATGTTCGCTCCTTCAACGGTAATTGCGATAGGTGAACCTTGATAACCTCTGCCCATATAATTATTAGGACCAAGACAAATGCCTTTTCCGCCATGGATATCCATGGCATCAAGTGATACCTGTCTTGCACGTTCTGTCGTGTGGTATTTTAATATAGCCCCAACTACGGAAGGCTTGGCTCCATGATCAATAGCAGCAGCAGCCATTGTTACAGCAGCGTCAATAATGTAAGTATTTGCCGCTAACCTGGCCAAAGGTTCCTCAATTCCCTCAAACTTTCCAATTGATTGATTAAATTGTTTGCGAACACGTGCATAAGCTCCCGAAGCCAAAGCCGCAGCCTGGGCACCGCCGTTAGCACTCGAAGGTAAGGATATGGCTCTCCCGGCGCTTAAACATTCCATTAACATGCGCCAACCGCAACCTGCCATAGCTACACCACCGATTAGGTAATCCATGGGAATAAAAACATCCTTTCCCTGAGTTGGGCCATTTAAAAATCCTGTATTCAATGGGAAATGACGACGTCCTTTAGTAATTCCTGGGGTGTTTGCTGGTATTAATGCACAGCTAATGCCCACATCCTCGCCTTTACCTAATAAATTATCCGGATCAAATAACCTGAAAGCCAACCCGATTACTGTGGCTACTGGACATAAAGTAATGTAACGCTTATCCCAATTTAAGCGGATACCTAATATTTTTTCACCATCAATTTCTTGATGACATACTATGCCTTTGTCAGGGATTGATGCTGCATCAGAGCCCGCATTGGGACCAGTTAATGCAAAACAAGGGATTTCCCGTCCATCAGCCAAGCGTGGCAAGTAATAATTTTTTTGCTCTTCGGTTCCGTACTTAAGTAACAACTCTCCTGGTCCTAGAGAATTAGGTACAGATATAGTTGTAGCAGCTGTAATTGAGCGACCATAGATTTTTACTAAAATTGACATTTGTGCGGTGGCAGAAAATTCAAGTCCACCATAACGTTTGGGTATAATCATACCTAAAAATCGATTTTCCTTGATAAACTGCCAAATTTCTTGAGGTAAATCGGTTAGGTTATGAGTTATATCCCAATCATCGATCATGCCGCACAGGGTATTTACGGGACCATCAAGAAAAGCTTGCTCTTCATCAGTCAAACGAATTGTAGGGGCATTTCTCAGTACAGAAAAATCTGGAGCACCACTAAATAAATCACCTTCCCAACTTACAGTGCCCGCTTCCAGCGCCTCTCTCTCAGTTGAAGACATGGCAGGCATGGCCTTGCTTACTGTTTTAAAAAAATACTTGGATAATAATATTCGTCTTAAAGGTTTTATAGAGCCAGCAATTAAAATAAGTTCCACTAAAACAAGCACTATTTGAGTCGCCAATCCCGGAGAACCATACATGAAAACAAGAGCACTAAATAGAGCAAAGCTAATAGCCCACACTGAAACTGCTGCCTGCCTGGTAAGCAATATCCCTGCAGCACCAATGATTATGAGCACTAAAATAGCGTGTAGCACATTATTCTCCTTAATTATTTGAGGTCTTCCGACCACTCGTACTATTTAAGTATAAACCAGTCACAATTTTTATAATCTGCTTTGCCACAAATTCCGGGTGTTCCATAGGAAATAAATGGGTCCCTTTGGTTTTATGACTTGTTACATTAAAATATTTTTTCATATAGCGCACATCCATTTTACCAACCACAGTACTTTTGTCACCATAAATTAATGCTGCCGGAATTAATAACTTACCTTCATAGTTTGGAATAACGTGTGGAATAGTTCGATAAATTTGATATTCAATGTGTCTATCAAATCGCAGATGATAACCGTCATCTTTATACTTTAAACCGTAGGTAATATAATCATTTAAGCAGACATCAGTAAAGGTCTTAAATAACTCTCGCGTCTTTAAATAACCCATTAATTGATCATGATCTTTCCAATACATACGCCGACTTCGGGTTCTAAACGCCGGCGTAACCCGATCAATAATACCTAGAGCTTTTGCCAAACGAACCATGCTTGATTTAAAAGTGCCGATTAAGGGTGAATCCAGCATAATGACCGCTTTAAATAATTCAGGTTGTTCAACTGCTGCTAATAAGCTTAAAATGCCACCTAATGAATGCCCAACTGCTATAACAGGACGATCGGCCTGTTTTTTAACACTGGCAATGACTTCTGAAACCAGATTATGCCAGTTTTCGCTAACTGGGAACAAAGGATCATGTCCAATCTTGTCAATATAACAATAATCGAATTCTTCCTCGAGTCGATCCAGCATTTGTTTATAACATAACGCCGGAAAGCCATTCCCATGTGCAAAATGAATCAACTCTTTCATAAGGTCACCACGTGCATTGCTCCATATTCATTAATTCCATAAGCGGTTTAATTCCACCTCCATGAAAATGCCTTAACAAAATACAATTTCTTATAAAATGGCAACTCGTCTGCTTTCTGCGCGTAGGGAATAAAGTGCAAAGCTGTAATAGAAAACAAGCAATGCGAATAAAATGTAACCAGAACCCATGAAAATTGAATTGAGTGTGAGCATGACAAGTAGAAGTAATAACATAGGGGTTCCAGCAACAGCTAAAAGCCGGCTTGATTGGGCAAAAGTTACACTAAAAGAAAAGAATATGGTTGAAAAAACTTGTCCCAAAAAAGCTAAGACCAGGAAAAGAATGATGAAAATTGAAAATAACATGGCTACAACCATAGGATAAATCATTAGTTCTGAATAAAATCTCAGATTTCTAATTGAATCTTCTTCTGCAATTTTTTTGCCATCAAATACTAGATTAGTTCCTTTATCAAAAGTTTGAACTAATGGAGTGCCTTTGCTCGGCTTTGTTTCTGCCATATTAAAAAGCCTCAAACTGGGCACCTTAAGTGAAATTTTATTTTTGTTTACCAAAATCGTGAGGTAAGGATATTTGGAAGGGAAATCATTGATTTCTCCTGTTGTGTCAACAATAATAACCACTTCTCCTTGATCATTCTTGATCAAATAAGGCATGGGCTTATTAAAAGAAACTTCTCCATTTTGGATAATAAAAACAGGAATTTTTGATAAAGGATCGGTAATTTGTTCTTTAAACGCCTGATTCAAACTGAAACTCATCCTTAAAGAAAATGGAATCGAAAATAAGGCAATAACGAGCAAGAGATAAAGAATACCAAGTCCTCGCCAACGTTTTCCAACATCCACATAAAGACGTCGTGAATAGAAAGACATATACAATGCTGACCAATAGCGGTAGACCGGAGTATCAATTGGTTTTAGTTGCTTGCTTTTTTCTTTACTCACGTCATTCTCCAATACGTTTTCCAGACTTACGATGAAAAAGATGTAACTTAATTTTAGGTAGCTCAACCCAGAGTTGTCCACTCGAAATGTGTTGATCCGCAGTGACGCGCAAATTAAGTGGCTGATTATTCTTGATGCATGTCGCATGTATCAATTTGTCTGCACCCATATTATCAACAAACTCGACATGAATTGAGATGCTTTGTGGATTATTTTCAGAACAAAGCCCAACATGCTCCGCTCGAATTGCCATAATGAGTTCGTCCTTATCTTCAAGGTTCCGTGCCAATTCTGGGATAAGATAATCAACTCCCAAATCTGTTTGTACTGTATTGCTGCTTTTATTGAAGACGCCAGATACTATGTTCAAAGGATAATGTCCTGTGAATCCTGCAACGAATAAGGTAGCAGGATTTTGATACAGTTCCTGGGGAGTGCCTATCTGCTCAACAACTCCTTGATTAAGTACCATAACGCGTTCCGCCATAGTCATTGCTTCAGTTTGATCATGGGTTACATACAAGCTGGTCGTATTTAATTGCTGATGTAAACGGCGAATTTCATGACGCATTTCCGTACGTAATTTTGCATCCAGATTAGATAAAGGTTCATCAAATAAAAAAACAGCTGGGGAACGCACCATAGCCCTTCCCATCGCCACTCTTTGTTTTTGTCCTCCTGAAAGTGCCTGAGGTTTACGCTCTAGATAAGGAGTTAAATGCAACAATTGTGCTGCTTCATCTACTCGTTGCTTAATATCTGCTTTCTTAAAATGCCTCATTTTTAATCCATAAGCCATATTTTCAAATACAGTCATATGAGGATAAAGAGCATAATTTTGAAAAACCATAGCCATATCCCTTTTTGCTGCAGGTATTTTATTGACACATTGATCATTAATCAAAATCGAGCCCGAACTTAAATCATCCAAACCAGCAATTAAGCGCAATAATGTAGTTTTTCCACATCCAGAAGGACCAACGATCACCATAAACTCGCCTTTTTTGATGCTAACGTTTACTTTATCCAGAATCGTTGTTGATCCAACACTTTTTGAAACTTCAATGAGACTGACTGTTGCCATGTTTACTTTAACCCTTTTTCAAACCAGCGCTGCATTAACATGACCACCATACAAGGTGGGATTAAAGCAATCAATGCAACAGCCATAATGTAGTGCCATTGTGGAACTTGATCTGCCACTCCAGCTAAATAGCGAATCCCCATAACTACTGTTGCCATTTTACTCTCCGTAGTAATCACTAATGGCCAAAGATACTGATTCCAACCGTACACGAATAAAATAACAAATAATGAGGCAACTTGCGTTTTGGATAAAGGCAAAACAATATCAAAAAAGAAACGTACAGCACCTGCCCCATCCAGTTTTGCTGCATCAACAAGTTCAGAAGGAATTGTTTTAAAAAACTGACGAAACAAGAAAGTTCCAGTTGCAGATACAAATAGAGGTAAGGTTAACCCAGTAAATGAATTTAATAATCCAAATGAAGCAACAACCTGAAAAGTAGGTACAATCCTGACCTCTATAGGCAACATCATGGTAGTAAAGATCAATGCAAAACATAATTTTTTAAAAGGAAAATCAAAATAAACCAAAGCAAAGGCAGAACCTAAGGCAAAAACAATTTTTCCCAAAGCAATAGCTATAGCCATAAAAAAACTGTTTAACAACATAGAAGTAATAGGTTCCCCACCTGTAACCGACAAGCCCTCCGTCATCACAGCCTTCAAATTCTTGAATAATAAACTCCCTGGAACTATAGGTATATGAGATTGCATCATAGCACTGCCATCATTACTGGCAGCGACAAGAGCCAAATAAACAGGCAATAACATCAAAATCACAAAAAAGCATAAAAAACTATGCTGGATAACACGAGCGAAATATGATTTCATGCGTAATGAACCTTTTTTTCGAGGTATCTAAATTGCACTAAAGAAACAATAATTACAATAAACATCAGCAGTACTGATTGCGCTGATGAACTTCCCAAATCCATTCCTTCAAACCCATCTTGATATACCTTATAAATCAAATTAGTCGTACTGTTGCCAGGTCCGCCATGTGTTATCACTTGAATAATGCCAAAAGTATCAAAAAAACCATACATTAAATTTATAATGAGCAAGAAAAAAGTAGTTGGTGATAAAAGTGGAAAAATAATTTGCCAAAAACGTTGCCATCCAGATGCACCATCAATAATCGCCGCATCAATTAATGACGAAGGAACCGCTTTGAGTGCTGCGAGATAAAATAGGAAATTATAGCTGAACTGCTGCCAACTGGCAGTGAGAATTATTACTGAAAATGCCTGATTTACATTATTTACATAATCAAAATTAATCCCTAATAATTGTAAAAGATGCGTCAGCCATCCTAAAGTGGGATGGCATAAAAAACGCCATAAAATTGCTGCTACTGCAGGGGCTATAGCATAAGGCCAAATTAATAAAGATTTATAAACCCCTTGCGTCTTGCCTCTATTATTCACTAATATGGCCATAAGGAGTCCTAAGCTCATTGTGAAAAAAGTCACGCTCAGAGCAATAATAAAGGTTACCCCAATTGTCTTGCTATAACTTGGATCAATGAATAGATCCACAAAATTGGAAAATCCTGCAAACTTTTTATGTAACCCAAAAGCATCCGTGTAAAAAAAAGATTGCAATAATGCATTACATGCAGGCCAAATAAAAAATATGAGGGTAACAATAAGTTGTGGAATTATAAAAAGCCAAGCAGAAAGACGTTGATGATTGAATTTAGCCATTGCCCAATATATAAGAGGGTCTGTATAAGCATTATATAGGTATGTTTTTTTAAGTAAAGTGTCTGAGCTCTTCACTCGCCCCATTAATTTCTTAAATTAAGGAAACCATTTTGCGCTACGTACACATAGAAAATCCAGGCCCCCACAGTCGATTGATCATCAAAAATGGTCCTAAGCCAGAATACAGCGCGTCACAAATTTTAGTGGGTGTTAAAGTGACTGCCCTTAATCGGGCAGATATTATGCAACGCTATGGTAAATACCCGCCTCCTCCTGGGGAATCAGATATTCTAGGCCTGGAGGTTGCTGGAGAAGTTGTCGAGGTGGGTGCAAACGTAACTCAATTCAAACCTGGTGATAAAGTCTATGGGTTAGTCGGTAGTGGGGCTTATGCCGAATTTTGTCCTGTAGAAGAATCGCTAGCCCAACATATCCCTGAAAATTGGAGTTATGCGCATGCAGCAGCACTTCCTGAAGCACTAACAACCGTTTATGCCAGTTTATTCGATTTAGGGAAGCTCAAATCGGGACAAACCTTGCTTATTCATGGAGCAGGAAGCGGCATCGCCTCATTGGCAATTCAAATGGCAAAATTGATCCATGCCCATGTAGTTACCACAGCAGGAACAGATTTCAAAGTAGAAAAAGCAATTAAACTCGGCGCAGATCAAGTGTTTAATTATCACAAACAGGATTTTGAAGACTTAATTGAAGATCACAGCGTGGATTTAATCGTTGATTTTATAGGTGGAGATTATTTTAATAAGCATCTGCATTTATTGAGGCCTAAAAGCAAGCTCATCCAGATTGCATGCCTCAAGGGAAGCTCAGTGGAATGCAATCTTGCATTGATTATGCGTAAAAGATTGCAGATCATTGGTTTTGTGCTTCGTTCTCAATCGATTGAAGAAAAAAATAAATTATGGAGTCAAGCCCATAAAGAGTGGATAGAAAACTTGAGAATAAAAAAATTGATGCCCATTATTGACTCAGAATTTAAACTGGAACAAATTGAAGAAGCACATCAATACATGCAATCAGGAGCACATTTCGGCAAAATTGTTGTCCATGTAGATTAAGTCGGGATGTATTGTATGCCTGAGTGCTGGTTATTTAGACGCAATTTTCTTAGTATGGAGAGCACGATTCAATAATTGCTCATAGATAGGTCCATTTGGGGTGAGCTGGAGCACAATCGTTGCGGTAATACATGCCATCATTACCGGAAAGATTAAATAATAATTATGAGTCATTTCTACCACCAATACTGCTCCGGTTATTGGTGAACGCGTAGATGAGGCAAAGAGTGCAGCCATCCCCGCAACTGCAAACATCCCCGGCTGGGTTAAAAAGTCAATATGCAAAATTTCCAGGATATGAAATATCGCCAAACCAAGAAGTGTCCCTAAAGACAATATAGGAGCAAAAATTCCTCCCGGAACCGCTGTTCCATAGCATGCCATGGTTCCTATAAATCGTGCTACTAAAAGAAAAAACAAAAAACCAAATCCTGGCGATAGGGTTAATGCCTGATGAATAATGTGCATGCCGCCACCTACTGCTTCTGGATGATGTACTGCTAAATAGCCAATCAAAAATCCTACAGCCAGCACGTAATATGTTTTTTGTTTTGAAGAAAGTTTATCCAGGAGCTTTAGGGTACCTATTAATGAAAGATTAAATAAAAGTCCTACAAAGCCTACCACAATGCCAAAGAGAGCAAATAACCATAACGAATCAAGATGAGGAAATTCAAATACATTCATTGGGATCGTTGGCTGAGGACCAATTATCAATTCAAGAATAACAGTAGCTGTGATGCAACAAATAACCACCATACTGAAACTGGTAAAAGAATAGTTGAACTGATTTCGCATTTCTTCCATGACAAAGATAACTCCAGCTAGAGGAGCATTAAATGCAACTGCTAAACCTGCAGCAGCCCCTGCGGCAATTAAACTGTCCTTTCTACGCCGCGTCAGGTTGAATAACCCGCCCAACATTTCTCCCAAACTACCCCCAATGTGGATCGTGGGTCCCTCTCGTCCCAAAATCATTTGGGCAGAGAGCACCAAAATACCAAAAAAGAATTTTACAGGTAATAAGCGGCGCCAGGATATGCGTCTTAAATGGAGTAATGCGCCTTCAATCTCCGGCACGCCGCTTCCTGATGCCTCAGGTGCAAAGTGCTTCACAGCTAAATATGCAACGTAAACCATAATCATCGAGACAAAACCTGAAATCAATCCGGCCGGCCATCCATGAAGACTAAGTAAATGAAAAAAATTATCGAGCAAATTACTCAACATATCGATTGATAATCGAAATGTTGAACCGACAAGGCCAACTACAATGCCTAAAACAAAAGATACAGCATAAAGCATTAATATCTTATTGCGCATTGCGTTAAATCATCCCCATCAAATTGTTAATAATTTTGAGCCCCGCCTGATTGACTAAAGATAATATGGTTTCAGGATGAAATTGAACTGCATGGATTGGTAATTGCCGATGCGAAATAGCCATCACAATCCCATCATCACTCATAGCTGTAACCTTCAACTCTTTTGGCATCGCGTTTAAACGGGCATGGAGTGAATGGTACCTCCCTGCTTTGAAGTGCTCCCCCAAACCCGAGAATATTTTGGAATTATCTACAACTTTTATGATGGATGGCTTGCCATGCATGGGATATTCTAGAACATCCAAAATGCCACCAAAATGCTCAACAATTCCTTGCAAGCCCAAACATACTCCGAACAAAGGGATGTGGCGAGAGACAGCAGCGTCAATTGTTTGAGATAGATTAAAATCACTGGGTTTACCAGGTCCGGGAGATAAAACAACAAGATCATACTTTTGATTTTGTAAATAGTGTAAGGCCTTATCAAACCGAATTGTACTCACCTCTGCCCCGGTTTGGCGGAAATAATTTGCTAAAGTATGTACAAAAGAATCCTGGTGATCGATAAGTAAGACGTGCTTACCTTTTCCAATCAAAGGCAAATGGGACGTCTCTGCTTGGATATGGGTTTCTCGCTTTTGCAACATGTCTAAAAAAGCAGATGCTTTTAAACGTGTTTCCTGTTCTTCAGATTCAGGAACTGAATCGTAAAGCAAAGTAGCGCCTACACGAATTTCAGCAACTCCTTTTTCAATGCGTACAGTTCTTAAAACCAAACCGGTATTTAAATTTCCATCGAACCCAAACCAACCCACCGCACCGGCATACCACTTGCGAGGAGATTTTTCATGTTTTTCAATAAAATTAAGAGCCCAAATTTTAGGCGCACCCGTTACGGTCACGACCCACATATGAGTTAAAAAAGCATCTACAGCATCAAAGTTTTCCCTTAAAATGCCTTCAACATGGTCCACGGTATGAATCAATCGTGAATACATTTCAATTTGTCTACGACCAATAACTTTCACGGAGCCCGCCTCACAAATACGGGATTTATCATTTCTATCCACATCCGTACACATCGTCAATTCAGATTCTTCTTTTTTTGAATCCAATAAGATCTGGATATTTTCTGCATCTTCAATCGCATCAGCGCCCCGTTTAATCGTTCCAGAAATTGGACACGTTTCTACCCTTCTTCCCTGAACTCGAACATACATTTCAGGAGACGCACCAACCAAATACTCCCCATTACCCAAATTAATAAAAAAACCATAGGGGGAAGGGTTTAATCGACGCATTTGTTTGAATAAAGAAGACGGTTGCTCTCTATAATGGGTGTAAAAAGTCTGACTTGGAACTACTTCGAACAAATCACCACAAGAAAAACGCTCCTTGGCTGTATTTACAACCTGAGCATATTCACCTGGCATATGATCACATTCTTTTTCGGGTTTATTAGAGGATTGATATACTTGAGAAACTCCCTCTCTCGGCAAAGATTTTGTTGATTGACCTTGGAATTGAAAATCATAACGTCGAAGAAAAGCTTCTTCTTTGCGATGATTTACTACATAAATTTCATCAGGGAGATAAAGAACCATATCTCTTTGTGACAGCTCTCTTTCTTTATGCTTTTGTAACTCTTCAAATTGAAAAATCAGATCAAAACCTAATGCGCCATATAATCCCAAATAAGATTCATTTTCGAATTTAAAAAAGGACAATAACAAACGGATTACCGTAAATACTGAAGGCTGTTGGCTGCGTTCTTCTTCGCTGAAAACCCTTTCAGAGGCCTTAATCTGGATTTGCAACAACTCATTACTTTGCGCCACAATTTCTAAAGACGCTTCATTTGCCAATAAGGGAATAATAAAAGTTAATAATATCTTGCCACGATGATTTAAAGCATCAATTTGAATTAAATTCTGTTTGCAAATAACAGCGAGAGGCGGATTATAAAAGCCGATATCCCAACATGTGTAACGTCCTGGATATTCAAAACTTGAAGCAAATAATGCTCCCCTTTGTGAATCCAGATGCTCAAGAAGATTTTCGATACCTTGTTGGTACTCTACAGTGGTCTGAGAACACTCTACTTCAACGCCTCCTTGGGTTTTGTAATGCTGCAACATGAATGACTAACTCGATTAAATAATTTATAGAGATCTTCATTCTACTTTAAAAATGGTGTTCTGCAAGGATCTCGTTTCTTAGATCCAATGTAGCCTGGGTGCAGCGAACTGAATTTTCTACACATCCCTGAAAAACCAGTCAAGCCCCTATTCCTATGTCCACCCCCACGACTTGTTCGCAGGGGTGCCCGCGAGATCCAGAAGATCTTCCTAGAACACTGGACCCCGCGGAGAAAGCCGCGGGGGCGTAGTCAGGGATGTAATCAAGACAGACGCTGCACCCAGGCTACATTGTTAAGATGGATTTTTAATGATCTCCTCAAGAGAGCAATTTTTATCTATTGCTTCCTGCACCCACAAACCCACCTGATGATGTGCATCCCTAAAAGGCATACCTTGTAATACTAAGGACTCTAAAACTGCAGTAGCGTTCAAGTAGCCGCCATTGGCTTTCTGTTCCATCAATTTTGTATTAAATTGCACGCTTTCAAGAAAAGGAGTAATTATTTCCAAGCACGCAGTCAAGGTTTTTATTGTGTCAAAAAGACATTCTTTGTCTTCTTGCATGTCCTTATTGTATGCGAGCGGTAATCCTTTCATTACCGTTAGAATACCCATTAAATGCCCAAAAACTCGACCGCTTTTACCCCTGATTAACTCCAGAACATCCGGATTTTTCTTGTTAGGCATCAACGATGAGCCGGTTGCAAAGGCATCATCAAGGGTAATAAAACCAAACTCTTGAGTAGCCCAAAGAATCAAATCTTCAGCAAGACGTGATAAATGCATCAAAATGATGGAAGCAACAGAACAAAATTCAATAATAAAATCTCGATCGCTTACTGCATCAAGTGTATTCTCAATCACTCCGTTAAAACCCAAAGTTTCAGCAACCCACGCTCTGTCTAAAGGAAGCGAGCTCCCTGCTAAAGCCCCAGCACCTAGAGGAGAGAAATTCATTCGTGTATGCCAATCGTGCATACGGCTTAAATCACGTTGAAACATTGCCCCATAAGCAGCAAAAAATTGTCCTAAATAAATTGGCTGAGCTTGCTGCAAATGGGTATAACCTGGAATTTTATCTTCAGCATGATGGCTTTCCAGCTTTTGCAAAACCTGGTTTAAGCGCTGCAAAAGCAGATTAATTTGCTCACCTGCATCACGAGCATACAATCTTAAATCCAGGGCAACCTGATCATTTCGACTTCGACCTGTATGCAGCTTTTTACCCACATCACCAATTTTCGCAATAAGTAATTGCTCCACAAACATATGAATATCTTCACAAGACTCATCCAATTCATGGATGCCCTTCCTTATTTCATGACTTATTTCTTCCAGTCCATTGCAAATCAAATCTGCTTCACTCCCGGAAATAAGCTTTTGTCGTGCAAGCATTTTTGCATGTGCTTGACTCCCGACTATATCGTGAGCATAAAGCACCTTATCAAAAGCCAAAGAAGCATTAAAATGCATGACACCCGGATCGAGTTCTTTTTTGAATCGCCCTCCCCATGTTTTATGAGCCATTATTTATCTCCTTTATGTACCTTGCCATACACCTGCGCTGATAAAGAAAATAAATTTATAAATCCTTCAGCATCCTGTTGGTTATAAACACCATCTTCTTCAAAAGTAGCCAATGCAGGATCATGCAAACTAAATGGAGAGTACATTCCATAAGGAATGATGTTCCCTTTGAATAATTGCAAACTCACAGTTCCAGTCATATGCTGTTGTGTTACATCAATCAATGCATCCAATGCATTTTTGGCTTGGGAAAACCATCGTCCCTCATAAACAAGATTGGCATAAGTTTGCTGTAAGGACTGTTTTAAATGCAAAGTTGCTCGGTCAAGACATAAACTTTCAAGCATCTGATGGGCCTTATAAAGAACTGCTGCCGCAGGTGCTTCATATATTCCTCTAATCTTCATTCCGACCAATCGATTTTCTACAATGTCTGCCACCCCAATTCCATGAGCGCCTGCAATTTTATTTAACTCTTTAAGTAACGCCACTGAATTCATTTTTTTTGCATTCAAGGCAACAGGGACACCGTGGTCAAACTCAATGTTCACTAATTCAGTATTATTTGACGATTGTTCTAAGGATGCAGTCATCAGCAATAAATCATCGGGCTTAGGTTGTGCTGGATCTTCTAAAACACCACCTTCATGAGAAATATACCAAAGATTATGATCGCGTGAATAAGGTGATTTAGGTGTAACTGGCACTTCAATACCATGTAATTTGGCATATTCAATTGCCTCTTGTCTGGACTTAATTTTCCAGGATCTCCAGGGAGCGATAATTTTAAGTTCTGGAGCTAAAGCTTTTACAGTATATTCAAAACGAACCTGATCATTACCTTTTCCAGTGGCTCCATGAGCAATAGCATCTGCCTTTTCTAACAGGGCAATTTCAACCAGTTTTTTTGCAATGAGCGGTCGAGAAATGGTACCCAGAACATACTGGTTTTCATAGAGTGCTCCTGCTTTAACCAATCGCCACAGGTAGTCGCTAACAAACTCTTCCTGTACATTCATCACGTAGGCTTTCGCGGCACCGCTTTTTATTGCTTTTTCCTTGATCGCCGTTAAATCTTCATTTTGTCCTAAATCACAAACCATCGCGATAATCTCTGCTTGCTGGTAATGCTCTTTAAGCCATGGAATCATTACTGAAGTATCCAGGCCACCCGAATAGGCAAGGACAATTTTTTTAATCGATTCAATCATGGTTTACTCCTGGTAGTATTGTTTTAAATGTAAAATAGGTTCAGCTAATTCTTTAGGTACTACATCCGCGACTAGCTGTCCCCCTTTTAGAACAATTAATCGGTCTGACATTTTGCTGAGAAAATCAAGATCGTGGGAGGCGATTACCATCGTAACTCCTAAAGATTTCACTGTATTTAATAAGTGAATCACGTCATCAATTGTTGCCAGATCAAGACCTGATGTAGGCTCATCACAAAGCAATAAATTGGGTTTCATCATTAAGCTACGTGCTAAAGCAACTCGCTGTTTTTGGCCTCCGGACAATTTGTGGGGATAGGCAGATGCTTTATCATTAATTCCCAAACTCAGCAGTAACTCATGTGCCTGTTCATCATGATGTAACATTTTGTCATGTAGGCGAGGTGCATACACCAAATTTTGCATCACAGTCATATGTGGAAAAAGCTGGAAATCCTGAAACATAAAACCACTTTGACCTGCTACTTCAATCGTACCCGAATCCAAAGTTTCTAATTGTTGTATGCAACGCAACAATGTGGATTTTCCACTTCCAGATGGTCCCGCCAAACCAACCACCGTTTGTGCTTGTACTTTTAAGTTAATATTATTTAATACGGTGAGTGAACCAAAATATTTGCAGGCTTGATTAATTGCTAACATAAAGCCTCCTTTGTTCCATTTTCTTACCCAGGAACTCTATCAAAAGCACCATGCCATAGTAAAAACAACCCGCAATGCACAGTGGAACAAAATAGGTAAATTGCTCTGCAGCCACCGATTGAGCTCTGCGCATCAAGTCCATTCCTCCAATAGTCGCAATCAAAGCAGTTTCTTTCAGCAGTGCAATCATTTCATTAATGTATGCAGGGAAAATATTCTTAATCACTTGCGGCAAAACAATATCCTTCCATAGATAAAAACCAGGTATTTGAAGCGTTTTTGCTGCCTCAAACTGTCCCTTTGGCAAATGCTCTATTCCTGCTCTCAAAATCTCGGCAATATAAGCGGAGCTGTTCAAACCAAAAGTTAAAAGTCCTGCTACCAAAATATTTGGTTTGATACCGATTAATGCAGGAGCAGCAAAATAAATAAAACTAAGTTGTAAAATTACTGGAGTCCCTCTCATTAGCGAAATAAATCCATTTATTATTGACTTCATAATTCCTTGGTATCGCAGTAAAGCCAGTGTTGTTCCTAATAAAGTCCCTATCAATAACCCACCAAACAACAGAATTAAAGTAACTAGAGTTCCCTCGCCAATATAGAGGACATTTTGTTTTAATTCTTCCATTTTGTGTCCTCCAACCATTTTTTCTTGAGTGCAGTAAGCTCACCAGTTTGCTCCAGTTCATATAAAGCATGATTTATTTTGTGAGTTAATTCAGAATTCTTTTTCAGTGCCAAACCATAGCCATCTGCTGATTGAGCAAGAATCGCAAAGGATAATCCAGGATTTTTCTGACTAAATACCGCACCTTGCACTCCATCAACGAGAACCAAATCAACATGGCCAGCCTTTAGGGCTGCGATGGTTTGATTGTTATTATCCATTACTAGAAGGCTGGCATTTGGCATATTCTTTTTTAGCCAAATTTCCATGGTACTGCCTAATTGAACCGCTATTTTTTTATCAGCTAATTGTTTTACATCGTTAATCGGCTTTTTTTCGGGAAAAACAGCAGCCATACTTTCAAAATAATAAGGCTTAGTAAAATCAAAATTCTTTTTCCGCTGTTCTGTAATCGTAATCGTAGAAATTGCTGTATCAACCTGTCCTGAACTTAAAGCAGGTAAAATACTGCTGAATTGCATGGTATCAAACATTGCTTCCTTACCAAGCTTTTTTGCTATCAAGCGTGCTAAATCGATATCGAACCCTTTGATTTGACCATGATCGTTATATTCAAATGGTGGATATTCTGCAGCTACTGCAAAATGAATATATTGCCCCCCTTCATTGGAAATCTTTGCGTAACAAAGAGAAACAAAAAAAGCAAACCCCACTAAAAATGTAAAGAATATTTGTTTCATTTGAATATAAATCCAGTTTTTATGCGTTTTTTAAATTTATCAATCTTGACTTGCCCTGTCAACTTATTTTGAATATAATTTCATTGAAAATGATTTTGTATTCAAAAAACACTAATAAAGTGGAGAGATAAATGAGCCAAGATGCTGCTCTTGATGGGCATATATTAAATATTGTGCAAACAGAGAAAATTGCGGAACAAATTGATTTACAAAACAGTTTAAAGCAACGAGGCTATACTATTCCTCAGGCAACCCTATCGCGAAGATTGAAAAAATTAAAAATTGCGAAAATAGGGGGCACTTATCAAGTAGTGGATTTCAATATACCCAACCTGCCTTTAGTGTTGAATATGCAAGTATCCGATTATGGTCTTATCGTGCTTCATACACATCCAGGGAATGCAAACAGTCTGGCTTTTTTTATTGACAGAAAATTCGTGTCTTACTCCCCTCAAGTCGCTCAAAACTCAGGTATATTAGGTACAATTGCTGGCGATGATACCGTGCTTCTTATTGTAAAAAGCAAAGAACAATTACACCAGGTAATTCATTTATTGCAAGATGAATTTCCTTATCTGAAAAAATAATTAAATTATGTATCCTGGGTGCAGCGCAACCCGGCATTTAGAAGTTCATTCATATTATGAAAACCCGGGTTTCGCTACGCAGCCCCCAGGCTATAACTATATTTATATTTATAAGTTATAACATCCTCGTTATAATATGGTGTTAATTCTTGGGGTACCATTTTATGACCATCTCAGCAAAAGATTTAGAGAAAATTTCTCAACTAGCCTATCTGGATACGGATATAGAGCATTCGCCAAAGCTCGTTGAAGAGATTAACGCAATCATGAATTTTGTCGATCAACTGCGCTCTGTTAATACCCAAGAGGTTGAACCGCTTTTTCATCCCCTTGCCTTAAGTCAACGTTTAAGGCCTGATGCGGTTACTGAAGAAAATTGTCTGGTTGAATTAGAGGCTCTTGCACCAAAATTCGAACAAGATCTTTATTTAGTACCTCAAGTCATAGACCAGAGTAAATAATCATGGAACATTTATCATTAAAGCAATTATCACAGGATTTACATCAGAACAAACTCTCTAGTGTTGAATTAACTCAGCATTGCCTAAAGCAAATTCAAAAACATAAAGATTTAAATGCTTTTATCAGTTTGGATGAAGAGCATGCTCTCCTTGAAGCTCAAAAAGCAGATCATAAGTTAAAAAATGGGGATGACAAAATCCTTACTGGTATCCCTATGGCATTGAAAGATTTGTTTTGTACCAAGCGTATGCCGACCACTTGTGCTTCTAAAATGCTTGAACAGTTCCAGTCACCTTATGAAGCGACATTGGCCAGTAAGTTACTTGAACAAGGATCGATTCTGATAGGTAAAACAAATATGGACGAATTTGCCATGGGCTCGTCTAATGAAAACAGTTACTTTGGTGCGGTAAAAAATCCATGGGATAAAGATCGGGTTCCTGGGGGTTCTTCGGGTGGCTCAGCAGCGGCCGTAGCTGCCGGGTTGATCCCTTTCGCTATAGGCTCTGATACTGGGGGTTCGATAAGACAACCTGCCGCCTTATGTGGAATTAGTGGAATTAAACCCACTTATGGACTCATTTCTCGCTACGGAATGATTGCCTATGCATCCAGTCTGGATCAGGCAGGACCTTTGGCCAGAAGCGCAGAGGATCTTGCATTGGTCCTCCAAGCTATGGCAGGATTTGATCCCAAAGATTCTACATCGGTTGATACAACAATTCCCGATTACTACACTGAACTCAATAAACCTTTATCCGAATTAAAAATTGGATTACCTTCGTGTTTTTTTCAACCCCAGGTAGATCAAGAAATACAAAATACGATTCTTGAAGCAGTAAAAATTTTTGCAAGCATGGGCGCCGAAATTATTGATTTGAATTTAGAACTCCAACCTTTATGGGTACCTTGTTACTATGTAGTTGCGTGCGCTGAAGCTTCATCCAATCTATCACGTTACGATGGTTTGCGTTTTGGTTACCGCAGTGATAATGCATCAACATTAACCGAACTCATTCGTAATACGCGCAGTGAAGGTTTTGGTATCGAAGTTAAACGTCGAATTCTTACCGGCACCCACGTTCTTTCATCAGGTTATTTTGATGCTTATTATTTGCAAGCACAAAAAATTCGTCGCCTTATCCAAGAAGAACTCGTTACAACACTAAAATCGGTCGATGTTATTCTCGGTCCCACATCCCCGATAGGTGCATTTAAACTGGGTGAAAAAATTGCTGATCCAATCCAAAACTACCTGGCAGACGTGTTTACTGTAGCTGCTAACCTTGCTGGACTCCCCGCAATTTCAATACCTGCAGGTTTTTCTAAAGGGTTACCTGTAGGCATGCAACTCATGGGCAAACATTTTGGTGAAAGCCACTTGCTCCAGATAGCTCATCATTATCAACAACACACCAACTGGCACTTGGCCAGTCCAAACCAATAAGGGTGAATTATGGAATGGGATACAGTCATTGGCCTTGAAGTACATATTCAGCTCAAAACAAAGTCAAAACTTTTTTCTGGTGCATCTACCGCTTTTGGTTCTCCCCCTAACTCTCAAACCTGCTTTATCGATGCAGGATTTCCTGGGGTTTTGCCAGTATTAAATCAGGAAGCGGTCATTATGGCGATTCAGTTTGGCTTAGCTATCCAAGCTGACATTAATGATCAATCTGTTTTTGAGCGTAAAAACTATTTTTATCCGGATTTACCCAAGGGTTACCAAATCAGCCAATTTCAAAAGCCAATAGTTAGCAATGGTAAATTAACAGTTGCTTTGAATGACGGCAGCGAAAAAGAGGTGTTGATTGTACGTGCCCATTTGGAAGAAGATGCAGGTAAATCGTTACATGGAGTACATTCAGGTTATAGTGGTATTGATCTTAACCGGGCAGGCACACCCTTATTGGAAATAGTAACTGCCCCCTGTTTGTTTTCAAGCCATGAAGCGGTGAGTTATCTCAAAAAACTGCATCAATTGGTTCAATTTATAGGTATTTGTGATGGGAACATGCAAGAAGGAAATTTCCGCTGCGATGTCAACCTATCCTTAAAACCTAAAGGTTCTTCTGTTTTAGGAACACGAACTGAATTGAAAAACTTGAATTCATTCCGTTTTATTGAAAAAGCCATCGCTTATGAACAAGCACGCCATCAGGATATACTGGAAAGTGGCCACCCCATAATCCAAGAAACTCGTCTTTATAATCCTGACACACATACAACACATGCAATGCGCAGTAAAGAAAATGAAAATGATTACCGATATTTCCCAGATCCCGACTTACTGCCAATACAAATCACCCGATTCCTTATTGCCGAAGTAAAGAATAATTTACCGGATTTACCTGAGAAAATTCATGCTGAATTAAAAAATGCACCTTCTCTAAATGAGGGGGACATTAATTTTATTCTCTCTTCACCCGCAGCTTATCAGTTTTTTAAATCAATTAAAGCTGAATGCCGTGCTCCGGAAAAAATGATTATTAATTGGCTTAAAGGTCAATATGCTGCTGCTTTAAATGAAGAGAACTTAACCTTTGATACACCGCGCATATCAGCAGAACTCATGGCGAGCCTTCTTAATAAACTGCATGACGGTACTATTTCTTTAAACAATGCGCGAGCTATTTTTGCATTACTTTGGGCTGGAGAAAAAGACATTGAAGCAATTATTGAGCGTGAAGGATACCAACAAGTCGATGATACTGCTGCTTGGGAGGAAATGATCCTTCAGCTGATTCAGCAATATCCTGAGCAAACTGCGGATTACCGAGCAGGAAAAGAAAAATTATTGGCATTCTTTGTCGGACAAATTATGAAACAAACTAAAGGAAAAGCTAATCCGGAACAAATTAATACCCTCCTGAAAAAACACTTAACAGGAAATGGTTCATTTTGAATTAGAAAAGAAATTTTATCCAGAAACTCGAGGCACCTGTTTCACATAATGCTTTAGGTATTAAAGAACGCTCTCCCTCCTTGATTTCAAATCAAGCCAGGTTATTAAAGGCATTCTAGTTTTTTGTCAGCTGCGCTTGGAAATACCTGTTCTTTTAGCTGCTGGTATGCTTTATCACTGTCAGCTTCTTCAAGGAAGAAATTTTTCACGATATTTTCTACGTCATCACCAACTAAGCCCGAAGTTTTAAGTCCATGCAAATCAGACTTGGTTGAAAATAAAAGAATTTTGGAGTGTCCTTTCATTTTCCAGGCTTCATCAATGCCCAAAAGTCGTTGTAAACTAAGCATGCGGCTTGTACCGAAATAGCTACCACCTTTGGTGATGATTTCTTTTTGAGCACCAGCGCCTGTGGTTACTTTATTATGAGCATTATTAATAATATCGTGTAAGTTGCTTTCAAAATTTAAACCTTTATCTTGCAACTTAAGTTCTTTTTCTAATGCATTGCAATAGCTTATCTTCGCCTGATTTCGTGATTTATGAAAAAATTTTACAGAAAATCGTTCTTGCTCGTGTTCTATTGTTTCTCTATATGTTTGTATTAATGAGATTGCTTCTTGCAGTCGGTTTTTCTTTGCCATAAACGTTTCTTCATTTTTTGGATCACTTTTCTCAGGTAACTCCTGTGGAGAGGAAAACTCCTCATCTATTCTTTTTTGTGGCACTTCACTGCTCGTCTTGCTAATTTTTTGTAAAAGAGACTCGGCCTCCACCTTTTTTTGCCGAATGGATTGTTCAATCTTTTCAATAGCCTGGATAGTTTGTTGATGTATTTCCGAGCTGCCATTAATCCCTTGCTTGATATGCTGTATTTCTTGTTCCTTAGCTTCAATTAATCGTATGAATTCTTGCAGTTTCTGAGCATCTGAAAGGATTAGTAGTTCAACTTCTTTTTGCGTGATAATGCCTTCAATCGTTTTTACTTGCTTAAGCAGCGTCGTTAAGCTCTTTAAATCTGTTGCTTGCTTCATAATCAATTCAAAGTTTATTATTTGCTGATTAAGCTCTGATTGCTCCTTCTTAATCACTTCTTCCACAGAGGTTCCTTTACATTCCTTTACGATTCCATCCATACTGAGCTTTCTTTCAGCAAAGTGCTTTCTGAATGCCAAGATGGACTTCTCAGCAAATAAACGAGCAAATTTCTTCTCAAATGCAACAAATGATTCTTGCGAATAATTTGAAAGCAACTCAAGATAATCGTCTTTCATTAATCCCAAGTTTTCCTGATTTATATCTATGTCAACTCTTGCTGAATTTACTAAAGACTTGGCTTTGAAGACTAGTTGTTGATTGCGAAGAGCCTCTAACTCTTTTTTAAATGCATCCAGTCGTTTGGCAACGTTCATATTGAGAGTCGAGTCCTCAATGTCTTCAATTGACGGATATTCGTCCTTCGTTTTTGGTTGCCTTGAATAATGTTGATTCTGAGCATGCTTCTCACGAATAATCCTTGTATTAATATCCGTTTTTGCTGAAGACAATACTAGAATCATGGCATTTAGGAAATCCAAATAGTCCTGGCTGTATTTTGAGGCATCAAACGCGGTAGAAGTGAATAACTTAATGTTCTTTTTATTGGATTCAATGAATTTTTTGAGGTGTTCATTAAACCCTATTTCAGCGAACTCCTTAACTTGCTCTAGAAGAGTTTGTTCAGAGATTTCGTCAGGGTTTGTATAAATGGCACGCAGTTGCTGATTTTTCATAATAAGCATTACGGATTAAAAACAGAATGAATATATTATAATCCAAATTGACAATTAATTACACATATTTCGAGCTAAATGGAAATTGAATTTACATTAAGGGCAAAATTGAATCATTGTTTAAAAATAAGAATATAGCTATTGATCTACCTAATTGAAAATCCTTAACTTGGAAATCAGTCGCTTCATAGTGCGCTGGGATTGTAGCTTAGTTCGTGTCAAAGGCTTCTTACAACATAAATATTACTTTCACTATCCCCGATAATGATAAAATGGATATCTGACATTGAATTTCTATAACTTGAAATTATTGTAATTTAAGGAATAAGAATCAAATCGATGGGTAGATAATTGGATAATGAAGTAAAAAGAGTCAGTCGATAAGCCGGGTTCTGTCATGGACAATCATTCATCTGGGACATGCGTCACCACATGCCTCAAGCGACCTACCCGAATCCCGTGCGGGTCACACGTAATGACTTTTCAGCCAAATGGATTCCTATTTGATCTTGCTCCGAGTGGGGTTTTCCCTGCCACGTCTGTTACCAGCCGTGCGGTGCGCTCTTACCGCACCATTTCACCCTTACCTCAAAGAGGCGGTATATTTTCTGTGGCACTTTCCGTAGGTTCACACCCCCCAGGCGTTACCTGGCACTCTACCCTATGGAGCCCGGACTTTCCTCCCTTTGCAAAGCAAAGAGCGATTGTCTGACCAACTCTGTTATCAATAGTAGCAGAGTGCCTAGCTAAAGACCACTATATTGGGAATATTTAATTATGAAAAAACCAGCGAGACTATTCTAATCAATTAGAAATCACGAGTCCCAATAAATTCATCATCAAAATAACGCTTTAATTTAGTACGTAATGTACCACGGCTTACACCAAGAACACGGGCAGCTTTTGATTGGTTGTAACGGGTTAACTCCATAACAGTACGAAATAACGGAGCTTCAACTTCTTCAACAATTAATTGATATAAATTTAAGTTGGAATCTTTATTGCTAATACTGGTTAAATAACCCTTAACAGCATGAATTACTTGATGTGAAAGTGCTTCGCTGCTTTGCACCATTGTTTCTGTGCTCATTTAAGTCTCCTAGTACAGATTAATTAAATAAAATTATGCCCAGTACATACACTCACCGAACACTATGGCCTATATAGTACCAAACATCTCAAAGAGTGTAAATATTGTTTTAATGATATTCATTTCTTAAGGAAATATTAAGTCAAAAAAATTTTACCATTTTACAAGTTGAATGGACAAGGCGAATTTATTATTTAATTGCTGTATGACTGTTATTTTTTATTAAGTAGAAGAAAAATAATAAGAAAATTTGTATGATTTTATCTCAAATGCCCAAAAATTGTAGATTCCTATTTAATCTTTTCAATTATTTTTCATAACTGGTGGCATTTGAATTATTAAGGATAAATAGGCCAAAAGAGCATACCAGTGACGTGTATTACCATCTTAATGGAACCTTTAGTTTCCCTTTTCTGGAAAAAACAGCAAAAAAAATAACTGCATTGAAATATATGAAGAATTAATTCGAGTACGTAGAGAATATCTCCAAAAAACACCGCAACACCCCAAAGTGCTTATTCCAAAGAGTTAATTGTAATTATTTGGAAACATTTAACTTGGTGTATAAGATGATTCAGAATCTAACTGATATTTTTGATGGCGCGGTGGATATAGTAGAAAGTTCAAAAGCTAAGTATATTGAAATTAGAACAAAACCTAAAGAAATGGCGAATGAAACGCGTGATAGATATATAGATTCATTCATATTCGGCCTATAGTTAATCTTCGGCGCTTCTTCCAAAGCTGAATTAAATAAAGTCTTAGGCTTTTTTTTCAAATAAGCAGCAATTAAACAGGAAACAAATTAAAGAGCATCCATTATGTTTTCCATATAAATTCTCATCAATGTAGGTATGTTTATTGATGAAGCCCTCCGTTAACGTGCCACAGCTTCTCCGTAGCACGTAGGCTATAAAGACATTGCTTATGCCGCAACGCATTCTACTCCACTGTGAAACTTTCCCCACATCCACATTGACCTGTTTGGTTAGGGTTATTGAAAACGAATTTATAATTTAAACCCTGTTTTACGTAATCAACACTCATATTTTTCAGAAAGGGATAACTGGACTTATCAATACATGCACTATAATTTTCAGTCAGAGTAAGAACCAAATCACTTTCATCAGGAGCTCGTACATAATCAATGACATAAGATAAACCAGAACACCCAGTTTTTTTTACCGATAAACGGATCCCAGTATATTCAGAATTTTTTTGCAAATAAGACACCAAGTGTTTTACTGCTGCTTCAGTAAAAATGATTTCAGGTACGGTGCTTTCTACATGATGCATTACTACACTCATTATTACCTCTCGATTCGATTTGTTTTCTTCATTAAAAGCAATGCTTCTTTATAAACATCAATAATCCTTAATGCTATAGGATATTGAGCAACAGGAATATCTAATTCTTTAACGATGAGCTGATAATCAATTTGCGGTACGGCATCCATGGTCCGCCCTTCAAGCTGCCTGCATAACCATTCCAGGCTCGCAATTACATAAGGATTACCATTTGTTTTAAAACAAGCTCGGACAATTGTACCCTCTGAATTACACTGTACATAGAGTTCAATCGTTCCTTGACCTTTTTGGTCGTTTTTAACAACTCCCGCAAAATGATCATTTAAATCGATAACCCCTACATGTCTGGGTGAAAAAAAACAATCCTCTACAATTCTATTATACATCATGATGGTGATATTTCATGCAATCGAGTTACTTGCGTACAAATAACGTTAATCGCGTGCTCTACTTCTTCTTCCTTAGTAAAACGCCCTATTGATAATCTCATGCTACTTTGCGCCAAATCATCGCTTAGCCCTAAAGCTCTCAACACGTAAGAGGGTTGGATACTGGCAGAACTACAGGCTGAAGTAGTAGATACAGCTAACTCATTCAATGCTAAAAGCAAAGAATCCCCATCTAAACCGGCAAAACTTATATTAAGATTGCCCGCAATTCGCTTTTGCTCATCTCCATTAAGCTGGATGCCCGGCAAATGCTTAATACCATTCCATAAACGCTGACGATAGCTTAAAAGACGGGCTTGTTCCTCTTCTCGTAAGCTTTCGGCTAACGCAAACGCTTCTCCCATGCCTACAATTTGATGCGTGGCCAAGGTACCTGACCGTAAACCTCCCTCATGCCCACCACCAAAACTTTGCGGCTGAAGACGAATTCGTGGTTTGTGCCGGACATAAAGCGCACCCACACCTTTGGGACCATAATTTTTATGGGCTGATAACGCCATTAAATCTACAGAAAGATGTTCAAGGTCAATAGGAATTTTTCCAGCACTTTGTGCTGCGTCAACATGAAAAAGAATTCCTTTATTACGTAATAAAGCACCAATAGACGCAATATCTTGTACTACACCAATTTCATTATTCACATGCATGATGGATACTAAAATGGTATCTGATCTCAATGCTTGAGTAAGTTTTTCAAGATCAAGCAAACCATTGGATTCAGGCTGCAGATAAGTTACTTCGAATCCATCTTTTTCTAAACGATAAAAACTATCAAGTACTGCCTTGTGTTCTGTACTCATCGTAACCAAATGCATCCCTTTATTCTTATAAAAGTGGGCTGCGCCTATTATCGCCAAATTATTCGCTTCTGTGGCACCTGAAGTAAATACTATATCCTGGATGGACGCGCGAATTGAATCTGCAACTTGTAAACGCGCATGCTCAACAGCAAGAGCTGCAACGCGACCGTATTCATGGGTTACTGAAGAAGGATTACCATAATCTCCATCTGGGCCTAAATAACAAATCATGCGCTCTACTACACGCGGATCTGTCGGTGTTGTTGCCATATAATCAAAATAAATTGGTATTTTAATTATTCTGTTCACTCCGGCTCCTTTTACTTGCCCATTCCAACGTTTTTTGAACTTGACTCAACATACCTCTTAGCAGATTTACTTCCATTTTTTCCAAATTTACCCGATTAAATAATCGACGCACACGCTGCATTAAACGTCTTGGATTTGACGCTTTTAAAAATTGAATCTCAATAAACACTTCTCTCAAATGCTCATAAAATTGTTCTATTTCATCCGCTGCAGCATATTCATCCTCACGTAATGCCACTTCTGCTTTGGGTGCTAACAGCTTCATTCGCAATTCATAAGCAATAATCTGTACCGCCTGTGCCAAATTAAGTGAAGCATATTCAGGATTGCTCGGAATATGGATATGATAATGACATTTTAGCAGTTCTTCGTTAGTAAGACCTGCATGCTCTCTTCCAAAAACAATCGCAATCTGAGTATTTTCTGATTGTTGGCTTACCAAATCCGCACACGATGCAGGAATTAAGCCAGGTAAGGAAAGACCTCTAGGCCTAGCGCTTGTTCCCAAAATCAGCTGGCAGCCAACCAAAGCCTCATCTAAAGTTTCAGTAACGACAGCTCGTTCTAAAAGGTCATCAGCCCCTGCTGCCATTTCTTTTGCTTTATAATCCGGAAAAGATTTAGGTTTAACCAGATACAGTGAATTTAACCCCATAGTTTTCATCGCTCGAGCTGCTGAGCCTATGTTACCGGGGTGAGATGTTGCTACTAGAATAATACGAATTGAGCTTAACTTCATAAAAAAACTTTTATTAATGCATTGAAATGCCTCTATCATATCATCGAACACCCTTTTTGACGATTTTTGCTTTTTTCATATTTAACTCTATTTGCGCAAAAAAAATATGATAGAATCACCGGTTTTGTACATTCAAGAGTATATTCATGGAACCACTTTTAAATATAGCAATTAACGCAGCACGACTGGCCGGTGAAATTATAATTCGACATATGGAGCAAGTGGATCGTCTCAAAATTACCGCTAAAAATAACCATGAATATTTTAGTGAAGTAGACATCAAAGCCGAACAAGCCATTATTCATACGATTCATAAAGCATATCCTGAACATGGGATTCTTGCTGAGGAAAGTGGTATCCAGGAAGGAGATGGCGAGTCAATCTGGATTATTGATCCACTGGACGGAACATCCAATTACTTACATGGATTTCCTTTCTTTTCAGTTTCTATAGGGGTAAAAGTTAAAGGCAGGATAGAACATGGAGTTATTTACGATCCATTACGACATGAATGTTTTGCTGCAAGCCGAGGGCGCGGAGCACGATTAAATGATCGAAGAATACGCGTTTCCAAGCAAACTCAACTTGTGGCCTCGCTTTTAGGCACTGGTTTCCCCTCACGGGACATCAATGCAGCACAAAAATACCTACCTACTTTTGAAGCATTATTTGGTAAATGTGCCGGAGTCAGAAGAACTGGATCTGCAGCACTTGATTTGGCTTATGTAGCCAGTGGTCGGCTGGATGGATTTTGGGAGTTCGGTTTGCGGCCTTGGGATATTGCAGCAGGATCCTTATTAATTCGAGAGGCAGGTGGATTAATTAGTGATTTACAAGGCGGTGATGATTTTCTCAAATACGGAGACATTGTAGCTGGAACACCTAAGGTGTTTAAATCATTGTTACAAACTATTTCCCCTATTTTGAAATAAGAAAAATCGTAGCCTGGGTGAAGGCAGAGCCGTTACCCAGGAATAATTTGTTACAGTCCCGGGTTTCGCTGGGCTCCACCCAGGCTGCAAAGAATTCAGGGCTTAAATTTTATTTAAACCCCGGCTTTAATCCAAGAGCTAAAGGAAGTTCATCAGCCAAAGCAGTTCCAAGACTTTTGGACACTCGATCAAAAAGATTTTGCTTATGGGTATAATCAATAACTTCAGGGATTTTAATCACTTCACGAGCTACCTGTCCACTGCTGGCAAGACCATCAATTAGCCCAATTGATAAAGCCTGTTCGCCAGTCCAAAAAAGTCCAGAGAATGTGTCATTATCAATATGTAAGCGACTTCCTCGACCTTCTTTTACTCGATTGATAAACTGTTCATGTACTTGATCCAACATAACCTGTAATTTTTGCTTGGCGAAATCAGTTTCAGGGGTAAAAGGATCTAAAAATGATTTATTTGCACCCGATGTTTGTAATCTTCGCGAAATACCAATTTTATTGATTAAATCTACAAAACCAAAACCATTATACAAAACACCTATAGAACCAACCATGCTTGCAGGACTGGCATAAATATTTTCCGTTGCAACAGCAACGTAGTAAGCAGCAGAAGCACACGCATCCACACAAACTGAATAAATTTTTATATCCGGATATTTTTTATGATAAAATTTTATAATGTTGTACATATATTCAGCCTGAACTGGACTGCCTCCAGGGCTATTAATACGAACAATCACTGCCTTTAACCCAGGATTTTTATAAGCTGAATCCAACCCCTTTGCAAAATCATCTGCATTGGCTTTAGTTTCAGACATTTCTCCTGTAATATCTACTATACCTACGTGAGACTTGATATTAGTACCTACACCTTCATTGGTTCCCTTTGACACGTAATAAACTATATAAGCAATGATGAGCAAATAAATAACACGCATAAACCATTTCCATCGGCGCTTCCTTTTCGCTTCTTTCATATAATCAATAATGATTTGATTCAGCAAAGCTTGGGAATCCGAAGTAGAATTAGAAGAATGGTTATTTGTCATAATCAATCACTTGAAATAATTAAATAAGCCCTTATTTTACGGTAGATGCAAGAAAATTAATACCCATTAACCATTAGAAGGTTATACATCATGAGAATGGATAAACTAACATCAAAATTTCAAATAGCTCTGGCAGATGCTCAATCTCTGGCTTTAGGACGAGACAACGGCTTTATCGAACCCGAACACTTAATGAAGGCGCTTCTGGATCAACAAGGAGGTACTTGCAGACCGCTGCTTAGTAAGGCTGGTATTAATATCCCTCTCTTAAGAACCCTTTTAGATCAGGCGTTAGATAAACTTCCTAAAGTTGCTGGTATGGGAGGTGATATCCATATTTCAAATGGATTAAATCGTCTATTAAATCTTACTGACAAGCTGGCGCAACAAAAGAAAGACAATTTTATTTCCAGCGAGCTTTTTGTTTTGGCGGCAATAAGTGAGGAAGGCAGTCTTTCTCGCATACTAAAACAAGCAGGTGGTGAAGCGAAAGCAATAGAAAATGCAATTAATGAATTGCGTGGTGGAGAAACGGTTAACGATCCTAATGCCGAGGAACAACGTCAAGCTCTTGAGAAATATACTCTAGACCTAACCGCCCGCGCAGAACAAGGTAAATTAGACCCGGTAATTGGTCGCGATGATGAAATTCGCAGAACCATTCAAGTATTGCAAAGGCGTACAAAAAATAATCCTGTTTTAATTGGTGAGCCCGGCGTAGGTAAAACAGCAATTGTTGAGGGATTGGCACAACGTATTATTAATGGTGAAGTTCCTGAAGGTCTAAAAAATAAACGGTTACTTTCATTGGATATGGGGGCATTGATTGCCGGAGCAAAATTTCGCGGTGAATTCGAAGAGCGATTGAAAGCTGTTCTAAACGATCTAGCAAAACAAGAAGGTCAAATTATTCTCTTTATTGATGAGCTTCATACTATGGTGGGAGCTGGAAAAGCGGAAGGCGCAATGGATGCAGGAAACATGCTCAAACCAGCTTTAGCGCGCGGTGAGCTCCATTGCATCGGTGCAACCACTCTTGACGAGTACCGACAATATATCGAAAAAGATGCTGCTTTGGAACGGCGCTTCCAGAAAGTTCTTGTTGATGAACCCAGTGTTGAAGATACAATTGCTATTCTTCGTGGTTTAAAAGAGCGTTACGAAGTACATCATGGGGTTGAAATTACTGACCCAGCTATAGTCGCAGCTGCTACTTTATCGCACCGATACATTACGGACAGACAACTTCCCGATAAAGCGATTGATTTAATCGATGAAGCAGGAAGCCTGATCCGCATGGAAATTGATTCTAAACCCGAAAGCATGGATAAGTTAGAACGACGTTTGATTCAATTAAAAATTGAGCGTGAGGCACTCAAAAAAGAACACGATGAAGCATCTAAAAAACGACTTGATGACTTACAACATACAATTGACGAGATGGAACACAACTACTCTGATTTAGAAGAAGTTTGGAAATCAGAAAAAGCGATGATGCAGGGAGCAACTCAAATTAAAGAGGCCCTTGAGCAAGCAAAACTTGAAATGGAAACCGCACGTCGAGCTGGAGATTTGAGTAGAATGTCTGAATTACAATATGGACGTATTCCAGAACTTGAAAAACGTTTGACACAAGTGGCTGAAGCAGAATCTCATGAAAATAAATTAGTGCGTAATAAAGTGACAGAAGATGAAGTGGCAGAAGTCGTTTCCAAGTGGACTGGCATACCTGTAGCTAAGATGATGGAAGGTGAAAAAGAAAAATTACTGAGGATGGAAGAAGTATTGCATCATCGTCTCATAGGTCAAAATGAGGCAATAGATGCTGTATCCAATGCCATTCGTCGTTCACGTGCAGGATTATCCGATCCTAACCGTCCTATTGGATCATTTTTATTCCTTGGTCCTACTGGTGTGGGTAAAACTGAATTATGTAAGGCCCTTGCTTCATTTCTCTTTGATACCGAAGATGCGATGGTACGCATCGATATGTCCGAGTTTATGGAAAAACATTCTGTTGCCCGTCTCATTGGGGCGCCACCTGGATATGTTGGTTATGAGGAGGGAGGCTATTTAACGGAAGCGGTTCGACGCAGGCCTTATTCCGTTATTTTGCTTGATGAAGTAGAAAAAGCGCATACGGATGTGTTCAACATACTCCTGCAAGTGATGGATGATGGACGCTTGACTGATGGCCAAGGACGTACTGTTGACTTTCGCAATACCATTATTGTCATGACCTCAAACCTGGGCTCCAATCTGATTCAGGAAATGGGGAATAAATTTAAATACGAACAAATTAAGGATGCTGTAATGGAAATGGTGCGCCAGCACTTCCGTCCTGAGTTCATTAACCGCATTGATGATACCGTAGTTTTCCATTCCCTTGCTAAAGATCAAATTGCGAAAATTGCTGCAATCCAAATTGGTTATTTGCAAAAACGCCTGAAACAACAAGATATCCATCTTGATGTAGCTCAGGAAGCATTATCACACTTAGCAGAAGCAGGCTTCGATCCTGTATATGGGGCAAGGCCTTTAAAACGCACCATTCAACAACAATTGGAAAATCCTCTGGCTCAAGATATATTGACAGGAAAATTCAAGGCAGGTGATACCATTAAAGTCACTTATAAAGAGGGTGAGATGAAATTTACAAGTCATTAATCATGGCCGCATGAGCGAGTCATAGTCGTGCTGGCCATTAAGTGAAGGATTCTCGACTTTCTCCCCTGCTTCCCGCGGCTTGTCTGCGGGAAGCAGATAACTGAATAGCAGACCCCATTATACCTCATCCAATGCTATCTAGATTACTTCTTAACACTTTATACGCTTTAACCGTTCTACTAACCGTTTTTTCACCTCTGGCCATTCTCCGGCAAGGATACTAAACAGGACCGTATCTGTGACCTGGCCATTGTGATGAATCATATGTTGACGGAGAATACCTTCTTGTGTTGCTCCCAATTTTTTTAACGTATTGTAGTTTTTGACATTACGAGGGTCTGTTGCAATTTGTATGCGATTGATACTCCAGATCTCAAATGCATTTTGAAACAGTAACAGCAAAGACTCGTGATTATAGTGCTTCCCCCACACTGACGGTGTAAACCAACCATAACCAACTTCTAGCTTTTTATGTTGCAGATCTATCTCATAATAAGCTCGGCTTCCAATTAATTCATTGTCCTTTAACCGTCTTATTACATAGGTAAGTTGGATGCCGTGGAGCTGCTTCATCAAACAATTCTGAAACCAGGTATCATAAAATTTACCATTCGCTTTATTGGGCATATAAGTCCAAATTCGCGCGTCATTGGCTGGATGACGCAAGCTCTCGTAATGACTTAAAGCAAGAGGCTCCATTTGAATGCTTTGACCAATAAGGTTCTCAGGCACAAGTGTACTGACTTTTGTTTTACTTTTGGGCATAATAAGCATGTCATACATTATTGTTTTCTCAATCTAAAAACATGATCAATAAATTATTTCATCGAATAAAACAACTGTTCCAAGTTCCAGCGGATAAAATTATTTCTAATGCTTATCGGATTATCTCAGTTAATGACAGTTATCAAAACACTGCAAAAGTTTATGTTACAGTGCAAATTACTGGAAAAGCAGTAACCTTTGACAAGTCAGTAAGCGAATTGTATCAAAAAAAATGGCTGGATAATTTTTCGCATGAAGATGTAGCACATATTGCGGCTTTATATTCTGCAGAACAAACCAAGAATCTGGATTTAATTAAACGATTCCCCAAACAAACCCCCGCAAACAAATCCAGTGTTATTAGTGTTGGAATACTGTTCACAACTTTTTTAATCTTATCGAATTTAGCAGCCTTTAAAATAGCTGCTTTTGGTTCCATCAATTTTGCTGCGGGTTTAATTTTTTTCCCTTTAACCTATGTCTTTGATGATATTCTGACTGAAGTATATGGATTTAAAGTTAGCAGGCGGATCATTTGGATGGCATTACTAGCGAATACTATTGTATTCTTGGGCACCTGGCTTACCATTTATCTGACCCCTTCGCCCTACTGGTCTCATCAAGAAGCTTATGCAACAGTATATCAAGGAACATTAAGAGTTTTCGTAGCTTCCGTCATTAGTTATTTTTTTGGGGAATTTGCCAATTCAATTATTTTAGCCAAACTCAAAGTGCTGACATCCGGGGAGCGTCTGTGGCTGCGTGCGATTACAAGCACGATGGTTGGGGTGGGTATTGATACAGTACTTTTTACTCATATTGCCTTTTTGTTCCTAATTCCCTACGCAGGCATTTGGCAAATTATTGGAACAATGTATTTACTCAAAGTATTGTATGAGGTATGTGCGTTGCCCATCACATATCGTGTTTCAAATTATTTAAAACGAAAAGATAATGTCGATCATTATGATGTAAAAACTAATTTTAATCCGTTTTCATTAGCGCTTTAATCATGGATACAACCATAAATAATCTATCTGGAAATGGAAGAATTATTATTCATTCGAGTTATTTGTGGTATTTGACCTTAACTTATTCCATGATCATTATACTGGCTAATTGGTTTGATCCAAGGTTAATTAATGTTTGGGGCTTAACAACTGATGCTGGAACACTGATCTTTCCATTATCCTTTTTGCTTTCTGATTTGATTACTGAGGTGTATGGTTATAAATATGCACGTCGTACTATTTGGTGTGGGTTCGTATTTAATTTATTTTTTATTTTATATGGCCAACTTGTCATCCATATGCCCAATCCTAATTTTACCACCAATAATGCTATTTTCGATACCCTGTTAACCATTAACTCCAGAATTATTTTGGCATCATTTATCAGTTACCTAATTGCCGAATCGTTCAATTCTTACCTTATTGCCAAAACCAAAGTTAAGACTCAAGGACGGTATATGGGAGGAAGATTTCTTTTTGCTACATTTTTAGCCTCAGGGCTGGATAGTGTAATTTTTACAGCGATTGCATTTTATAAAACACTACCTAACTCTGTTTTCATTACCATGATGTTCACTATGTGGTTCATTAAGGTGTTTATTGAATTATGTGGCCTTCCGCTCTCCATAAATCTAGTCAATAAGTTAAAAAAAATAGAACAAATTGATATTTATGATAAAAACACAAAATTTAATTTATTTCGTTTTGATCTCAACTACATCCAGCAAGAAAACGAGTATTTAAACAAAACAAGAGGAAATGATACAGTGTGACCTGGGGGTCGCGACCCCAGGTTAGTTTGCAATAAAAATTAAACCGTAAGAATCACCACTTCGCTCTCTTCTTTTTTCGGTGCTACTTGCAAAGTAAGTTCTTTTTCAGCCCTTGCAATCGCAGTATGCATCTTCTCTGCTCCTTCAAAAAACTCACAATCAAAGGCAGTATCCTGTTTGGACTCAATGAACCGTTTGAGAAATTTCACACCGTCTAACATATCTTCTTTTGACAATTCATCCAGAGATCGTTCCAGACCTAAAGCCTGTTGGATAATAAATAACAGATCTGTATCAAGGAGCTTTAGTTGTTGCAGTAGTAATACATAACCACCAAAAAGCATGTAACTGCATGTAGAATCAGAACAATCTTTCATCTTTCCCAAAAAATTACTGTGATCAATCGATTCAAGATCATCTTGAACCGAGGGAGTATAAAATAAACTAAATATTGCATTTCTTGATGTCTCTGACTCAACATGTTTAATCAGACTGGCATTAATTGTTTCTCCGTCTAAAATTTTAAACGAATTAAAATTCCTATAATCTTTTGCAACCCCTCTACACCATTTCTCCATATCTTTTTCAAGCTGTTGGCGTTCGCTTTCGATTTGTGTCACTAGAGATTTAACAAAATCAATCGCTTTAAATCGATGTAACACTGCTGCGCCACGTTTTCTTTGCTCATCAATAATATCCTGAAGATACTGTTTGAAATGTTCATCCTTTACAAAATGGGGGTACTTCATGAAACGGGGAACTTTCTCTTTATCTTCAAGCAACATGTTATCACGAAAAACTTCTAATGATTTTACGATGGTTACAACATCAAGAATCTTTAAATCATCCTCTTTATATCTTTTTCTGACAACATCTATTTCTTTAAATTGCAAAGCTCTTCTTATGGCTTGGAATAACTTGCAAGTGGTCACATCACATTTGCCAAAGTAGGTCCAAGATGCATATGCATTATAATCATCATATTCTTTAATCAACCGAAAATAGCGATGAATTAATGCACCTAATAAAAACAAAGTACCTTGTTTGGTTTTTTCTTTATCCTCTTTGGGAATTTGCCGCAGTTCATTTATGAGTAAATTAAACACATCAACCTGGGTATCTCTGCCCGATTTACATTTTATTACCTCATTTGTTCTAGCAATTAATACTTCAAGGCTAGATTGTTGTACTACAGAGGATCCATCATTGACCTGACTATCCACTACTTTATATCTTCCTAATAAAGTGGAGTATTTTGCTTCTAGATTAAGCGTATTGACTCTAAATTTTGCAAATGCTGGCGGGATAAAAGTCATACATCCTCCTTAATACATACTCATTCCTAGAGAACTCATAACCCCTTTATAAAAGCCATATAAGGATGAAGAGTTCTTATTAAACGAAAAATATTTTGTCTCATGAATATCCTTTTGAATTGTTGCTCCTAATCGTTCGTTTAGATCCTTATATGTTTTTTCTTCTCTTCGTTCATATACAAAGGTGCAATAGTAACTAAACTCACTCAAACATGAGTTAAAAAAATCCTTATCCATGTCTTCAAGAGATTGAATGTCTAAATGACTGCGAAATAAATCAATTAAACTTTGATGAAGATAATTACTTACCGAGGAATCATATTGAAACCACTTGACCAAATATATTCCAATAATAACCTTTCTTCTAAATTCATTGAAATCATCTAGAGTTAGCTCAGGATTTCTTTTAACGACTTTAACATATTGGATTAATTCATATGTCTCATCTAAACTGTGAGCCAGCATACTTATTGTGGTCGCATCATCCATGGCAGCATGTCTCGAAATGAATAGGGAAAAAAAACTTAAACATCCCGCATGTTGTCCATTAGTTCGCGCTAAACACGTCGCTAGTCCTCTTGCTTTTTGCTGAAATTCGGCAAACAACATTGTCATTGCGTCCCTCCTGCAAATATTGACCCGCAATAACTGCAACGCGTCATTGTCCAAAAATGTAAACGCCTTCATTTTTTATAGCAACCTATAAAAAATAATGCAACTATTAATTTAACTAATTGAACATAAAAAGAATTAAAAGTCTTTTTTATAATTTTTTATGTCCAATACGTTCGAGGATAACTCAAGTAAGAAAGAGGTGAAGAGCAAAGAAATTAAGCCCGGGCGAACAAAGGTGCAGCATAACTAAAAAAACTAAAGGAAGCCTGGGTGAAGCGGGTACGCTTCGCCCAGGTTATAAACTATCTTGAAAAGCGCTCGTCTATAGAGTTGATTAATTTTTGATGAATTCCATTAAAACCTCGATTACTCATGACCAAAACAGCATCCCCCTCTTGTACAACCCCAGTCACCTCTCTAATTATTTCATCATGGTTTTTACAAATCTTATAGGGACAAGTCCAGTTGTTTACAGTTTCGTGCAAATTAAAATCATTCGGTTCCAAAACATATGCGCCATTCACTGGTTCCAAAGCATGTGCCATTTCATTAGCATGAACACCAGTACGCATGGTATATGAGGCAAATTCTAACACCGCAAAAATACGTTGATGTCTCTTACTTTGTTTTAAAGCATCGATTGTTCGCATAATGGCTGTAGGATGGTGCGCAAAATCATCATAAAGTGTTATACCATATTTATTGGATCGAACCTCTAAACGACGCTTTACTGGAGTAAAACGTTCTAACGCTTCAGCTGCTACTTTGGGGCTTACTCCAGCATTTACACTGGCAACAAGAGCAGCCAAGCCATTTTCCACATTAAAACGCCCAATTAAAGGCCATCTTACTTCAGCCACTTCCTTGCCATCATGCAAGACTTTAAATGCTGAACCATTCTCTTCAATTAATTGTGCTGTCCATTGTGCACTATCACCTAAACTCAACTCTTCAATTCGCGAATATTGACCACGAGCAATCACTTCATTAAGTGCTTTATCATCTCGAGGCTTAATCACAACACCACTTGCAGGGATAGTTCTCATCAGATAATGAAATTGCAATTGAATCGCTGCTAAATCAGGATAAATATCTGCATGATCAAATTCCAGATTGTTTAAAATAGCGATTCTTGGACGATAATGCATAAACTTAGGACGTTTATCAAAAAAAGCACTATCATATTCATCTGCTTCAATTACAAACCATTTACCCAAACCAAGACAAGAGCTTGTTTGAAAATCAGATGAGACCCCACCAATTAAAAATCCAGGATTAAGTCCTGCTTGATGCAAAATCCAGGCAACCATTGACGTAGTTGTTGTTTTACCGTGGGTACCAGAAACGGCAATTACTTGATATCTGGATAAAATAGTTTCAGCAAGCCATTGTGGTCCAGAAGTATATGGTTTGCCTGATTCAATTACAGCTTCGAGTACTGGCATACCTCTTTTAATGGCATTGCCCACAATAACCAGATCTGCTTGTAATGCTAAAGTAGTATCATCATAACCCTCATTCCAGGTTATTCCTTTTGCTGCGAGTAAGTCACTTACTGGCGGATAACAGTTGGCATCACTTCCAGTAACCTTATAGCCCGCATCACGCGCCAACAAAGCTAAGGCGCTCATAAAAGTGCCGCTTATACCTAAAATATGTAAATGCATGATAATCCTAATCTCATTGTAATAAAGAAATAGTTAAAATATTAACCGCTATTAAGCCAAATGCAGCCAATACAGATTGAATCGCTGTAGTGTTTAATGCAAACTTATATATATGAGCTGTGATAACAATCTGCCAAACAGATAATCCCAAACTTAAAAATAAATAAAGAATGCCAATAAATAAAAATAAAGGATTTCTTAAATTAACCAGAGAAAGATATGGTCCAATAATCAATAGAGGAATAATTAATATATGGATGATAATATTAATACAGTACAATGAAGTGACTGTCTGCACAAGCCTCGGGGTCAATCCTTTAACAAACAACACAAGATAAGTATAAATGACATAGGAGATAATTAAAGATATGGAGGTGAATACATTATTTATCATCTCCCCAGAAGAATTTATCATCTTTTCAGTAGAGTTGAAATAAGCGTAATCCCATTCGACCGCCATAAGTAAAGCCAATAAGAAAGCACTCAAAACCATTCGAGTAATAGAGTAAGGTGTATTTTCTGGACTTTCTTTTAATAAGCAAATATCCCAATAACGATCAAATATTAGATGTAACATTTAAGTCTTCATTTTTTAATTAAATTTAATCACTACAAAACTACCTACTCTCCGATAATGATTCTTCTTTTCTCATTATTTTTTTTACCATGCCGAGCTGTTGTACAACAGGCTCGCTCCATGGCCCTGAAATTTTATAACTGTATGCAGATATTTTTTGCATGCTCTGATTAATAATTTTATTCGCCACCCAAGCTGCAACACCTGCTACAGGACCGCCAGCAATAGTTGCAACCACAGGCAAACTCGCGGTTATATGGGGAGATATTTTTAAGTTCAGGTCATAGGTATGTTTCACTAAGTCAAGATCTCCTTTCATACTTGCATAAGCAACAGGCCCATCAAGATAACTATCCTGTGTACCCATGATTCCTTTATTCACACTAAAATTTCCCTGAAAAATATCAAAACTATAGCCTTGATGTGCCAAATCACTAAAATCCAATTGTAAACGGCGTGGAATAGTCTGCAAACTTAGAATACTTAATAATTTACCTAGGCCTAACTTTTCTTCTGTGTCCTTGCTTAAATTCGTAATTCTTCCATTTTTAAGTTGTAAATACATAGTTCCTTTTAGCGCGGCAAGAGAAAATTGATACAAACTCTTTTTCCAACCCCCATGAAACTCCATATACCCTTTTTTTGCATGAACAGCAGGAGTTACATTCCAACGCTCTAAAGTTTTAGCTAAATTTGTGATATTCAGTTTTACATCAAGATTTGTCTGATTTACATTTTCTTTTTGAATCCATTCCCCCTCAACATTAAATTGATAGACTGGAGATGTAATTTGGCAATAATCGACTTTCCATTTTTCAGTGGTGGATTTACTCTTCAAAGTTACATCCCCCACTTGCACTTTTCCCACAGACAAATTATCAACACGCAAATTAAGGTTTGGTATTTGATTTGGATGCATTTGTGTCGTTTCAGCAAACTCTTTACCTGCGGTATCCATTTTATCCAAATTTAAATGGTGCACATGACCGCTTAATTCATTGGTAGGTCCATGATAAATTAAGTCAGCAGCAACATTTTTTTGCTGTAAATTAAAAGACCAATCTTTACTCGGTAATATTTTTGCTTTCACTATAATTCTATTAAACTGCTGTTTCAAAAAACTGAATTTATCTATAGTTATATTAATAATTCGCAAATTATTTAATATAGATGAGTCTGTTTTTGCAGAAGAAAATTGACTGTAGATATCCTTCCATTCCTGGAGATCGAATCCTTTTAAGGCACCTACAACAGAAAGGCCGGGTAATTTTTGATTTACAGCATTTGCACTACCTAAACGCAACTGTCCAGAATCAAAGGCATACCCCTCTTTAGAATTTTTAAATAATAGATCCGCGCTTAAACGATTATCGTAGTTACCTCGTAAGCGCATTGATTTTTTCGCATTGAGCTCAAGAGTTAATTCCAAGGGGGTCTTTTCATTTGATTTTTTACCTAAAGGAGTAGGTAAATTTACATCCATCCCCTCTAAAGTACTATTAAAACTGATACTGTCTGCTTCGGAAGGTTTATCACTTAACTTTAATACTGCGTTCACATCTAAAGAACCATCAACTACAGCAAGTTGGGGCAATCTAAATTGGTTTTTCAAAGAATCAACGGTACATTTCCCATTGATCGTAATTGTTGTTGCAGGCATTGGTGTTTTAACCGATTGAATTTTGATGTTCATTGGATGTCCCAAGATTGCGGCAAACAAGTAACTATCTGTTATCCCTGTTTCATTAAACATCAACCCGCCTGATAGATTTTTCACAGAAAATTGGGCTACTTCATGATTCACTGTAATTGTATTATTTTTAAAGGTGAGATTCCCTTTAGCAAGTACCTCATCATTTTCTGGATATAAAGGAACCTGTACGCTTAAATTGAGTAAGGCAGAGCCTTTAATGGACAGCATTTTTAAAAGGGTTAGCTTTTTCCTTAAAGGAGAAGCCATAACATAATTAATCATTTTTTGTACTGATGCATCAATTTTTCCAGTCACCAGCAAATTTTCTTTATTCTTTCCAATGTCATTGATACGCAAATACATTTCTTTTGTAGGTACACCCTGGAAATTAGCATGGACTATATCAATATTAAGATCCCGGTTTTTTAAATGAATAAATCCATCAATTTCTTTTATAGCCCGCCATTTGGAGTTGATTGCTATCTCTCCACCACTTGCAAAACTCTCTATGATAAATTCGCCGGTATTGTTATCGAAAGGAAAATCTTTTGCCATACCATTAACTCTTACCCTTCCACTCGCATTAGCAATCCGTTTTACATCATTTTTTAGCCAAAGATACAATTTAGGTTTCATGTATTTTTTAGGTAAAAACGGAACCCATTGCTGCCAATTTTTACCAGAAAATTCCGCACCAAGACGAACATGACCCACAGATTGGCGAGTCACCTGATCTACCGCGCCCTGCATGCTTAATGTTAATTCAGGCTGGCTTACTACAAACCGTTCCATACTAACCCGTAAACCATCATTCAACTCCTTCCAGTCAAAAGCACCATTAAGTAGTGTTAATGTTTGCTCTGGATAACCATTAACCTTTATCGAAGTATTTTCAGAGTCAAGCTCCAATCGCCCTTGTTCGGGTTGCCAGTTTATAACACCTGAAAGATTTTTTACTTGGGGAATATCATCTTTGGCATCCCATCCTAACTGCTCAAAACGTGTTAAAATATAATTTATAGAATAGTCATCAATAGAAAAACCATTCCCTCTTTTTTGTGATGTGTCCGTAGCATTTGGGGTTGTGTTAAGTACGGTCGAAGATTCTGATTGCAAATGCTCATTTTCAGTAACCGTGCTAAAAACCGGGACTGGAGGAATAACCGAAACATTGGTATTTAGTGAGACCAGGACCTGAGTATCTTTTAAAATTCCCTGCGGTTTCATAGCCAATATGTTCTGGATACTTTCAGGCCAGTTAATTGCATCAGAAAACAATGATTCAATAATGATTGATTTTGCAAATAATAGATAACTTTGTTGTTCTTTATTGTATTTAAGCAATAATTTATTCTCAGGCCAAGCTACACCACCAATACGCAATTTAATTGGATCGGCTTGGAGCTGCCAGCCTAAATTGTCGGGCTTCCATGAAAGATTTGCAAAGAATGATTGGATAAGTTGACTGTTTTGATTATTCAGCAATCGCCAAGCCAGCCGCTTAAAGGTTATCTGTGCTTGCACTGAAGAAACTGCACCATGATGTACATCAAGCCAGACCTTAATATTGCCCTTTCCCCCCTCAAAATGCTCAGTCGTCTTAGGAAACAAATTTTGCCATTGAGCAGGCACTATATTTTTAGCTGAAAAATAAAATTGCCCTTCAATATCCTCAAAATTGTCGGGATCAAAATATCCATCACCTAACAGTTGAAAATTAGTACTGCTTGTTTGTGCAAGTTGCGCCTCTCCTTTAAACTTATAATGTCCACCGCGATTTGCTACCGATACATTTAAACCATCAACAGGAATCAAGCCCCCGTCGCTAAAATGGAAATAAGCTGAAACATGCTTAATGATTAAGTGTTCTTGCTGCGAGAGCCAGACCAAAATCCGCTTGGTTTTCTCTGGCGTCATCTCGGTACTATTTAGGGGATCGGTAGCAACACCATCAATAGACCAATGATTATCTTTTTCTCTCAAATTGAGATGCATGTCATCAATAAAGAGAACTCCCGGTTGGATCTGCCAATTCCATAATGATTTAAATAAGTTAATTCCGACTAACAATTTATTGATATGAAAATCATGCTCTGAATCATCCCCCAAAGTAACCTGATTTAATTTAAGTACAGGTTGAAACCAATACCATCCTGTTTCCATTGTTTGTATTGTTACAGGTTGCCCTATAAGGATTGATAGACGATGTTCTACTTCTCCCTTATATTCTTTTGCCCAGGGAGTTAGAGAGCGAAATATGCTGGATAAAACAGCCATAAAGATAATTAGGACAGCTAAAAGCATCCAAACTCTTTTTAATACTGTACTCACGCGTTGTGTTCGATTACTCATTGATTTTTTTACTATACCATTGCTTTTGCGCATACTCATCATTTTCTTTTTGTTCGATGCGCTGTAATTTGAGTTGTTCGATCTTGTTAACCCGATCTACCAATTGGCCAACCCCTTCTTCAGAAATCTTTGTCTGTTTATATTTGAGTTCAGCCTTTGCCCTTATTTTTCCTAAATGAGCCAAATGTGCGGTTAATTGTATTAAAGCCGTATCCAAATGGCTAATAAAATCGATGCGATTACGTAGTCGAGCAACTGCTGTTCCTTGTTGACCAATTTTCTCAACTTGCTTTAGATAATCCTGTCGATAAGCAACCAACTGATCATGCTTTAACTTATTATGCTTAAATTGCTCCTGGGCTTTTAAAAACTCTTGATATGCAGCATAAGTTGCTTCTTTTTTAATCTGTAAAAGCTGTTTTAAACGTTCCAATCGCTGACTCATCCATTAACTCCAAAAGATGATGCTAACTGGGATAACATATCCACACTTTCCTCATAAAGAAACCGTTCATTGATACTTTGCTCCATATATCTGCGAATTTTATCTCGAGATTGAATCGCCTTATCGAGATTTGGATCACTTCCCATTGCATAAGCGCCCAGCAATATGAAATCTTTATTTTTTTCATACAGTGATAAATTCTTTTTGAATAATAGCATATCATTCATTTGTTGCTCAGATACTATAGTTTGCATTACCCGACTAATTGAAGCTTCCAAATCAATAGCAGGATATTGTCCTTCTTCAGCAATAGACCGACTTAAAACAATATGCCCATCCAAAATAGCTCGTGCTGCATCTGCAATAGGATCTTGCATGTCATCGCCTTCCGTTAAGACTGTATAAAATGCAGTAATCGAACCACTGCCAGTTTCGCCATTACCCGCACGTTCGACGAGTTTTGGTAATTTGGCAAATACAGAAGGGGGATATCCTTTAGTTGCTGGCGCTTCACCTATAGATAGAGCAATCTCTCTTTGAGCCTGAGCAAAACGAGTTAAAGAGTCTATTAGCAGGAGTACATGCTTGCCCTGATCGCGAAAATACTCAGCAATACTCGTAGCTACTTTAGCACCGTGTAAACGCATTAAAGGGCTTTCATCTGCAGGTGCCGCCACAACAATTGCGCGCTTTAAACCCTCTTCACCTAAATTCAATTCAATAAATTCCTTGACCTCTCTACCACGCTCCCCAATCAAACCCACAACAACCACATCAGCTTTGGTAAAACGAGTCATCATTCCTAACAAAACAGATTTTCCTACTCCTGATCCTGCAAATAATCCGATTCGTTGGCCACGTCCCACAGTAAGTAATCCATTAATTGCGCGTATTCCTACATCTAGGGGCGTATCAATGACCGCTCTTTTTAAAGGATTAATTATGGGACTAATTAAAGGATATACCTCATTTAGCTCAAGAGGAGGACCGTCATCTATAAGAACTCCAGAACCATTTATAACTCGCCCTAATAATTGAGCCCCCACTTCGACCTGAGCGACACGTCCCGTTGGGGTAATAATCATCCCGGGAGCAAGCCCCTGAATCGCGCCTATGGACATCAAATAAGCACGATCTTGGCTAAAGCCAACAACTTCAGCGTCAATCGTGCGTGATTCATCAATAGTAATAAAACAACGCGCACCAACAGGTTGATTAAAACCTTTAGCCTCCAGTGTGAGGCCGACAGCCCGACTTATGCGACCACAATGTAATAATCCTAAATGCTTTTTTTCGCGAATTTCAGGCAATATTTTGGCCAGATGTGACTCGTAAACTTTCATCTGTTCACCTTAGTTTTGCAAAGGTTCAATCAGATCGTGAGTAATATACTTTGTGAATAAAGTGGCTAAACGGGTATATACTCGAGCATCTAATTCACTATCTTCCCCTTTTAAATAAAAATCTCCTCGATTTAATAAAGGATCTGCCACCAAAATCTCTTGCAGACCAGGTATCTCTTTTTCACCAAATTCTTTTTTGACCCAGGTAACATCTTCTGGATGCATGGCAAGCACTTTATAGGTTTTTAGGGAAGGCAATTCAGATTTGATGGCATTGAGTAAATCTATTAATTTATTAGGATTAACAGATAGTTCCACACCAATACAATGCTGAGTTAACCAAATTATAGTTTGAATTATTTCTTGAGTAACCTGTTCATCCACAAGTTTTATCGGTTTTTGCAGTAGATCAAACCAATATATAAACTGTTTTCTTTTTTCATTAATTTCAGCCTGTGCCTGTTGTATGCCTTCTGCATAGCCTTTTTCTTTAGCCTCCTGCTTTAAACGTTCACACTCGGCGAGAAACCGCTCCTCTTCATTAATTTCAACTTTCGCTTCATTATTTATAATCGATTTATATTCCCAGGCACTAAACTCGCTATTATTCTCATTTCTCTTTAGGTAAGGCTCGAATTTATCCGACATATACTTATCATCCCTGAAAATCATATCCAATCATAAAATGTAACTTTAGTGCAAAAAAATAAACATTAGTTCCCTTCACTACAACCCAGGTTAGATCATCTCATCCCCACCTTTGGAGCCTAGTGCAATTTTACCATCTTCTGCAAGATTTTTTGCTGTCGCCAGAATATCACGTTGAGCACGCTCTACATCAACTACTTTAACAGGTCCTTGTAACTCAATATCCTCTCGTAATAAATCGGCACCACGTTTAGACATGTTAGAGAATATTTTTTCCTTAGTAGGCTCGGTAGTCCCTTTCAAAGCCAGTTTTAATTGCTCCGGTGTCACATCACGCAATAACGTTTGCATGCTTCGATCATCCATATCCACCAAATTCTCAAAGACGAACATTTTATCTCGAATTTTTTCGCTTAACTCTTTATCCCAGTCTTTAATTTTATCGAGTACTTCTTCTTCCATAGCACCATCAAAATAGTTAATTACATCAGCTACACTCTTAATGCCTCCTACCGAGGCAGATTTACTTACTTTCTGACCACTGAGTTGTTTCTCTATAACTTGGCCTAACTCTGAAATGGCTTCTGGTTTTACTGTATCAATATTGCACATACGCAACAATACTTCCGAGCGCTTCTCCACACTAAAATAACGCACCACTTCAGCCGCTTGTTCACTATCCAAATGGATTAATATTGTTGCAATAATTTGTGGATGTTCATTACGAATTACATCAGCAATTAATCGACCATCTAACCATTTTAAACGGTTAAGTCCGCTGTCTTTATCAGAAATCAGAATGCGATCAATAAATGGAGTCGCTTTTTCTAATCCTAAAGCTTCAATGAGTACCGTACGTAAATAATGCTCTGTATCTACCGTTAAACTGGTTTGCTCCCCAATAGCATTAGTAAATTCGACAAGCACAGTTTCCATTTTCGCCTTGGTAACATTACTGAGCGTCGACATCGCGACACCCACCTTTTGTACTTGTCTCGGCTCAAGATGTCTCAATACTTCAGCAGCATTTTTTTCACCCATGCTTAATAGCAAGATGGCTGCACGCTCTATCCCATCCATAATTACCCCCGATCAACCCAATTTTTAACTACCTGTGCTACGCGCTTGGGCTCCTTATCAACAACCTGGCGTAATAAATTTAACTGCGATTCATAATCATTGGCTTCTTTGATTGAGATTGTTCCATCATAGGTCAAATCTGCTATAGGTTGCTCATCATCCGCAACACCTCTGACATTTCGATTACTGGCCAGTGTTTTTAGCATGGGCCTTAGCACGCCAAAAATTAAAGCCAAAACAAATAGAGCAGCTGCCGTTTGCTTCACTATGGACCAGAAAATATCCTTTTGCCAAAAACGCTCTTCAGGTATAGCCGCTATAGGATCGGGTTTTACAAAATCTGTATTGATTACATTTAAACTATCACCGCGTTGTGCATTTAATCCAATTGCATCTGCAGCAAGTAATTTAATTTGTTGTATTTCTTTTTGCGTCAAAGGAGTTTTAGACATTTTCTTAGTTTTCTCATCCATTACCGCCCTATTGTCTACCAAAACTGCAACAGTGAGTCGTTTAATTGTTCCAGGTTGATTTTTGGTATGGCTAATTGTCTTATCCAACTCAAAATTCTTAGTACTTTGCCTACGCAAATCCGTGGATTGATTGGTATCTGATGCTATTTGTGTTTGCGGTGGTGCATTTGGTGGTACATTTTTAGGAGGGGCATTTTTGGGATTAAGAGCAGGATTGGCTTGCGGTGTATTAGATAAAGTTCCAGGGACTCCAACCGCTTCATTTGAAACATTACGTTTCTCTTCCATGGTTTGTTCGCTTCGCAAAGAAGGAAGCTCGGGATTAAACATTTCTTGTGTTTGTTCATAAGTGGTAAAATCTATATCAGCAGAAACTTTTGCTCTAACCCGACCATAACCAAGTATTGGTGTTAATATATCTTGAATTTTTTGAGCATACTGATGTTCCAAATTTTGTCTGTAATCTAAAAAGCGCTCTGTAGCTGTAAAAAGGGTTTGTCCACCGCCTTCATTTAACAACTGTCCATCCTGATCGACAACCGTTACCCGACTTGCAGAGAGATTTGGAATGCTGGATGCAACCAAATTTACAATTGCGGCAATTGTATGTTTTTTAAGTTCCAAACCTGAATAAACATCTAGGAAAACAGAAGCGCTAGGCTCGTGAGCATCTCGAACAAAAGCCGATTCACGTGGAATTGCCAAATGAACCCGAGCTGATTTAATATCATGGAACTTACTTATAGTACGGGCAAGCTCAGCTTCTAAAGCTTGTTTGTAACGTGCGTTTTCCATAAATTGACTGCTGTTAAACGCATTCGAGCTTGAAAAAAGCTCTTCCGAACCCACCGGATCACGAGGCAATCCTTCCATTGCAAGTTTAAGACGCACATTTTGCAGATTATCTGCTGCAACCATAATCATGCTATTGCTATTATCAATCTTAAAATCAATACCATTGCGTTCAAGAGCAGAGACTACTTCAGCTGCATCACGCGCATTCATTTGCGTGTATAAAGGGACATAATTCGGATCACGAGACCATAAAACAACTGCCAAACCGATTGCAATGCTTGCAGCAATCCCCACCAGCAAACCAATTTGCCGCGCAATAGAAAGATTTGCAAATTTTGCTGCCACTGTTGACGCACTATTAGCCAATGCCATATCAAGCTCCTAATTATACTGGCATATTCATAATGTCTTGATATACTTGTACCACTTTGTTGCGAACCCGAACAGTAGCCTCAAGTCCCAGATTGTTTTTCTGGGCTGCTATCATTACTTCCCCTAAACTCACATTAGGATCACCCATTTCAAAACGAGTTTTTAAAGAGTCTGCAGATTGATTTAACTCATTGACTTGACTTAATGCTTGTTGAAATACCGTACCAAAAGAATGACTCGTTTCTGTTTCAATCACCGCACCTTCAGCCTTTGCAGACATTGTCTTTATCTGATTTAGCAGATTTACTGTATTAATATCACTCATTTCCTTATCTACCTCATAATTATTTGGTGTTTTATCCCTTCATCTGGTGATTTGGTCTCACCAGAATTTGTCCTTGCTGCAATGATGTTACAATTATTTATACTGTATACCCTTCCTCACGCATTTTTGCTAATTTATAGCGTAATGTTCTTTCACTTACCCCTAATAAAGCTGCTACTTTCTGTCTATTTCCCTCATTCTCCAATAAAGTTTTTTCAATTAATTCAAATTCATGAATTTGCAGATTTTTACTGTTAGCAAGTGGAGTAATTTCAGGAACCAAGGTAGCATTTAATGACAATTGTAAATGCTCTGCTTCTATAATACCTTGAGTTTGTAAAACTAATGCTCGTTGAATCACATTATCTAATTCCCGCGCATTCCCCGGCCAGGGGTAAGCTAACATCAGCTTCTGAGCTGCTGGACAAATCACTGGAACCACAGGTTGCTTGTGCTGACAATGTTTACGAATCAGATAGTTAGCCAAGGGAATTATGTCATTCTTTCTTTCACGTAAAGGATGCCACTGCAATGGAAAGACATTCAAACGATAAAACAAATCTTCCCTAAAACGACCCGCTTTCACTTCATCCTTAAGCTGTCGGTTAGTCGTAGCCAGAATGCGTACATCCAAACTAATTGTTTTATTGGCTCCAATTCGCTCCACTTCTTTTTCTTGCAAAACTCGAAGTAACTTAGCTTGTAAGCTTAAAGGCATTTCACTCACTTCATCAAGAAGTAAAGTCCCCCCTTGTGCCTGTTCAAACTTTCCAGCCGTTGATTTATAGGCTCCAGTAAATGAACCTTTTTCATAACCAAATAAGGTGGCCTCGAGCATTTGCTCAGGAATTGCAGCGCAATTAATCGCAATGAAAGGTTGTTTTTTTCGGGGTGAATGATCATGAATAAAATGAGCTAAAACTTCTTTACCCGTGCCACTCTCTCCACTAATCATTACACCCACATCCGATTGGGCCACTTTCAATGCCATAGTTAGTAAAGCCTGACTTTTAGGATCCTTGGCAATGGGCTCACCAGTATCCTCATCAAACTCCACTTTAATGTATTGATTAATTTTTTCAGTTAACAATTGGGCACTAAAAGGCTTTTGTAAATAATCCACCGCACCATTATGAAGAGCATTCACTGCATCTTGTACTGATCCATAGGCGGTCATCAAAATTACAGGAAGACCCAGTCTTCTCTTTTGGATCTCAGCTAATAGCTGATTTCCATCCAGTTCATCCATGCGAATATCCGTTAGTACCACTGATGGATTATGAATTTCGAGAAGAGCCAAAGCTTCCCTGCCATCTTTAGCAGTAATATATGTATGGCCAGCAATAGTCATTGTTTCAGCCAGCGCTTCCCTTAATACTGGATCATCTTCAACGATTAAAACATGACTCATAAAAAGTCCTTTTTCTAAGTGTTATAAAAAGGATATCATCCGGGGCGTGGTAAAGCGCCCCCTGAATTTATTTTAAAAGCTTAAACGGGAGACACTCAACATGCTCAGGATGACGACTTAAAATATTACGGCAAAAACAAATTAACTTGAGTTCCAACTCCTTCCGTAGATTCCATACTCAACCGACCGCCGTGTGCTTTTGCTACAGCATAAACAACTGCCAAACCTAAACCATTTCCTTGCGCTTTTGTAGTATAAAAAGGGGAAAAAGCCTGGTTCTTTACTTCCTCAGTCATTCCTTTACCATTGTCCTCTACTGATATTTGTATACCTGAATCATCCATAGATGCAAGTGTTAAATTAATTTCTGTTGCATCCGATTGCAATGAATTGATCACTAAGTTTAAAACAGCACCAATTAATGATTCTGCATGGACTAATGACTCACTGGAAACCAGTTGATTGTTCACATTGAATGTCACATTACGAGCTAAAACATAAGGCTGCGCACGTTGTACCAGCAAGGAACACCAATAGTTCATATCCGTGCGTGTGGGCTCTATTGTAGTTCCTCGTGCAAATAACAATAAGTCCTGAATTTGCTGCTCAATGCTGGTATGGCACTCTTGCAATCGATGAATCCAGTTTAGGGTACGCCCATCTAAATCAGGAAGATTATTCAAATGTTCTGTATACAACATCGCTGAAGCCAAAGGAGTTCTAATTTGATGTGCGAGCTGTGCCGTCATTGTACCAATTGAAACCAATTGCTTTTCATTTTCTTTAGCCTTCTCATAATCTCGTGTCGCAGTTATATCAGTTAAACTAACTAATATGCCCGGCAAACTGTCCAAGGTTGCAATCGCTACATGGACACGACGGCCGTCCGCCAGAGAAACTTCATGGCCATCATCAGCTCGAGGAACAAAAGCACGTAAAATCACATCCAACCATAATGAATCGAGTAAACCATATCCCAACATTGCCTCAGCAGGCGGATTTAACCACACAATACGTCCTTGAGAGTTAATGATGACTAAAGCGGTTGGCAAGCTAGATAAAATATCCCACTCAGAAAGAGGTATTTGCGGTCTTACAGCACATGTTTGGTAATTAGAATAATGCATACTGGATGAAATTATTATAATTAATAAGATGACTGTAACAAATTTAGAATAAAATGAAAATACTTTTAAAATCAGGCAATTAATTACTCTAAACTCCATTCCTCCTTTTTATTGACATAAAATGATAACCGTGATAAACATATTGCTATTAAATTATTCAAGAAAAGTAACATTATGACAATTATGCGTCCTAATATGACTATGTATATGAGCTGCCTGAACATTGTTTTTCAGGTTGGGCATGTGCAGTTAAATTTGGCGCTATAACTCCCCCACATTTCCCAATACCAGTGTTCAGGATAATCTCAAAAAGCGACCTTGTTAAAGTTAGAGGGCTTATTCATGAGCATATGCATTTTAAAAGGATCAAAGAGTGAATCTATTGATGAAATCAATTATCCAAGCATCAAGGGATGTTACCAGGAGTTAATTAAAGCTTTGGTTAAAAAAGGTTTCCCACTGGAAAGCATCAAAATTTATTTTGATGATGAAAAAAGGCAAATTCATTTTGATTACTACCCCGATGAACTGGATGTTCTAATCACTTATACGGATTTTGATGAAAAGCTACAACTTAATGTAACCCAACTACCTTTTGCATCAAATTGGGATGGTAATCGCTACCTTCTTTGGCATAATAAATCAGTGGAAGAATATGTAGCTGAAATTAAATCTTTGCATAAGTTGTCTGTTGATTTAGCACAACAAACAAACTATCCCCATCCTCGTTGGAATTTTTCACAAGCATCACATTCCTATTTATCAGTACCCCAAAGAAAGGAGGCACTAAAAAAATCATTCAGTGAGTTAAAAAATAAAAATGCGTTTCCCCAAGGAATCTACTTAGGCGAAATTCATCATCATAAGTTTCCCAAAAAATTTCTTACAGAAAATCTGGAATATTTTAAGCAACTAGGAATAAAAACCTTATTTTTTGAATTTCTCTTTTACGATCGCCATCAAACATTGCTTGATGCATATTTAAATAGCCCCAGTGAAGAACTGCCCCCTGAATTGGCTGCCTATTTACATTTCAAGGATGTAGCAAGTGGATGCGGATTTTCTGGTTATACAGATGTAGTAAAAGCAGCAAAAAAAGCAGGTATTCGTGTAGTTGCTCTGGATTCTTATCCTGCAATCTTATCCTGTATTAAAGGTTTCCAAATCAAATACTTAGGTGGAGATGAATACTTTAGAATTCATAGTTTTAATGGCAATGCAGCGAAAATTATTGAAAAAGAAAGCAATGGTGAACCTTACCTGGCTTTTTTAGGTTTTGATCACAGTTACATCAGTGGTAATTCTCGCTATAAAAATATCAAAAGTGTAGCAGAGTTATTACCAAATACGTGTTCAGTATTTCTTACAGATAGCCAAGTAAGTTATAAAAACTTATATGCTCCTTTTTTTAGTCATGGTAAACCATTGGTATTTAATTACAGCCGATATCATGAAGCAGGAGCAAATATTATTGAGACGAGTTGGAATACCCTGGATTGTCGATTATAAGTGCAAAAATACAAAAGAGTGGATCCATGTGGAACCATTCCCTGGCATTAAATTAAGAACTAATGCTCTCACGGCTTGTCCATGGAACACAGAATAAGATTAAGGACAATTAATGCGACATGAGACAGTGAAAGATCTACTCTTTTTAGAGATTAAGCTATGACTCTTGCTTTTTTTCATCCAATGATTTTAAAAAGTCTAACTTTTCGGCAATTTTTATTTCTAAACCACGATTTACTGGTTTATACCAACCGGGCTCCTGCATCCCTTCAGGTAAATAATGTTCTCCAGCAGCATAAGCATGCGGCTCATCATGCGCATAACGATACTCTTTTCCATATCCTAGTTTTTTCATTAAACGTGTAGGAGCATTACGTAAATGAATAGGTACTTCTCGAGATTTATCCCGTTTTACAAAATCCATAGCCTGGTTGAATGCGACATAAGCTGCATTACTTTTTGCAGCAATTGATAAATAAATGACAGCTTCTCCCAGAGCAAGTTCTCCCTCAGGAGAGCCCAATCTTTCATAAGTAAGTGCAGCATCATTTGCAATTTGGGCGGCACGCGGATCAGCTAGACCTATATCTTCCCATGCCATTCTAACGATACGCCGTGCCAAATAACGAGGATCCGCTCCCCCGTCTAACATACGGCATAACCAATAAAGTGCTGCATCAGGATGGGAGCCGCGCACTGATTTATGCAGCGCAGAAATTTGATCGTAAAAATTTTCGCCGCCTTTATCGAAACGTCTTACTTGTTCTGTCAGTGAATTCATAACAAATTCTTTAGTGACATGTACATTATTCATTGTGGTACATGCTGCATGCAATTGTTCGAGACTATTCAATAATCGCCGGGCATCCCCATCAGCAAATCCGATAACCATTTCTATCGCGTCATCATCAAATTGGATATGAGATAAAACAGCTTTATATGCTTTTTGGAACAAACGTCTTAATTCTTCATCAGTTAAAGACTTTAAAACATAAACCTGTGCGCGTGACAGCAATGCTGAGTTTACTTCAAAAGAAGGATTTTCAGTAGTAGCTCCTATAAAGGTCACCAAACCTGATTCAGTATAAGGTAATAATGCATCTTGTTGCGCTTTGTTAAAACGATGAATTTCATCAATAAACAATAAAGTATGTTTACCATAGGTCAAATTTTCTTGGGCTTTTTCAACTGCAGCACGAATGTCCTTTACACCGGAGAAAACCGCTGAAAGCGCTATCCATTCGCAGTCAAAAGCTTCAGCGGCAATACGGGCAATCGTTGTTTTACCAACTCCTGGTGGCCCCCATAAAATCATTGAATGAAGTTTTTTCCCAGCAAAACTCAGTCGTAACGATTTTCCTTCCCCCAATAAATGACTTTGCCCAATCACTTCATCCAGACTTTTGGGTCTTAAAAGCTCTGCTAATGGTGGTGTAGGCATCATCTTAAATAAGCTCATTGCCGAACCACATCCACCCCTTTTGGCGTTTTGAATTGAAACAAACTAGCGGCCAATTTAGGGTTTAATTTGATTTGCGATAATTGGACAGTTGTTACTTGACCCAATTGATCATAAAGCTCCAACCCTGTTAAGGCATTTTGGCGAAACTTCAATTTTATCCGTTGGAAGTTTGCTTTAGGTGATTTTGATTTCAAATCAAAAACAAGCTCATTACCCACATTACTTTGAGCCACCTTAAAATCTCGAGTTACAGTATCGTCATAGCCACTCAAGAATAAAGCAGCAGTTCCCCCTAAACCTTTTTGTTGTGCTTTAACAGTTACTTGCTCTAAGTCCTTATCATAGACCCAAATTTTTTGACCATCAGCTACCATTAACTGCTCCATAGGTTGTGTCGTCTGCCAACGAAATCGACCCGGTCTTTGTAATGCCATAGTACCCGATGAACGAGATACTACTCGTTGTTTTGCTTTTACTGTTTGCTTAAAAACAGCTGTCATAGAGCGAATGCTATTTAATTTGGCCTGCAATAATGCATCGGGTGTTTCACAAAATCCGGCGATAGAAACACTCAAGAGTACTGCGAATAATATTTTTTTCATTGCTAATCCTCCGTCACGGACGATACCAGAACATCACGATAGCCGCCATCTAATGGCCCCACAATTCCTGTTCGCTCCATTTCCTCAACCATTCTTGCTGCGCGGTTGTAACCTATTTTTAAACGTCGTTGAACTGCAGAGATACTTGCCTTACGCGTTTGAATAACGAATTCTACTGCTTGATCATAAAGAGGATCATCGTCCTCAGCTGCGGATTGCCCCTCTTCATCTGCTCCACCTTCATTACCATCACCAGTTAACTTTAAGATATCCTCAATATAATCAGGTTCCCCTCGAGCACGCCAGTCATCGGCAATACGATGAACTTCTTTGTCATCAACAAAAGCCCCATGAATACGTAAGGGTGCTCCACTTCCTGGTGCCAAATAGAGCATATCTCCATGTCCTAATAATTGTTCTGCACCTTGTTGATCTAATATAGTACGAGAATCAATTTTTGACGAAACTTGAAACGACATCCTTGTAGGAATATTTGATTTAATCAATCCTGTCAAAACATCCACCGAAGGCCTCTGTGTAGCAAGAATCATGTGAATTCCAGCGGCACGTGCTTTTTGAGCAATTCGCGCAATCAACTGCTCTACCTTCTTACCTACAACCATCATCATGTCGGCAAGCTCATCAATCACAACAACTATATAGGGTAAAAGCTCTAACTCTGGAGCTGTTTCATCCATTGAATCAACAGGCTTCCATAAAGGATTTACCAAAGGTTTGCCATCAGCAATCGCCTCAGCGATTTTACTATTAAAACCTGCCAAGTTCCTTACACCCAAAGCAGCCATAAGCTTATAACGACGTTCCATCTCTTCAACGCACCAACGCAATGCACTGGCAGCTTCTTTCATATCGGTAACCACAGGAGTCAACAAATGCGGAATTCCATCATAAACGGATAACTCCAACATTTTAGGATCAACCATAATGAGACGTACCTGATCGGGGGTTGCCTTAAATAAGATACTTAGAATCATGGCATTGATACCAACCGATTTACCCGACCCTGTTGTCCCAGCAACCAATAAATGCGGCATTTTAGCCAAATCAACCACTACAGGATGGCCTGCAATATCAACACCTAAGGCTAAGGTAATTGATGAGTGGGCCTGTTGATATACATCCGCTAATAGGACATCCGATAAGCGAACGGTTTCTCGCGAATGATTGGGTAACTCCAATCCAACCACAGTTTTACCTGGGATTACTTCAACAACACGAACTGAAATGACAGATAAAGAACGGGCTAAGTCTTTAGCCAACGCAGTCAACTTGCTTACTTTGATACCTGCTGCCAATTGTAATTCAAAGCGAGTTACCACAGGTCCAGGATGGACAGCAACTACACCAGCCTGAATGCCAAAATCCAGTAAATGTTGTTCTACTTCCCTTGATAAATTCTCCAATTCCTGATGCGTATATCCACCCATTGGTTTTCCAGGTTGTCCTTTATCTAATAAACCTAGAGAGGGCAATTCACCGGAAATACTTACTTTGGGAATACGGATTTCCTTTATTTCCTTAACTGGAGTCGGAACCGATTTAACAATTTCAGGTTTTACTTCAGTAATTAAAATAGGAGGAGCTATCCCCTCTTTTTCTTTCTCTACTTTTGGCTTAAATAATTTCGGAGCGGTTTTTTCACGAGGTGCTTTGGTTATTTCCTTTAACTTTGAACGCTCAACTTGAGCCTTAAGAAGATATACTACTTTTTGTATTGCCTTAGAAACATAATTTGCAGCGAATAATGTATAAAAACCGATAAGTTCAATTGCCTTTATCCAGGATAGACCGGTTAACCATGTAGTTCCTACCAAAAGCATAGCCAATAGAACCAAGCTTGCTCCATGCAAATTCAGCATTTGATACCAACCACCTCCAACAGCTTGCCCTATAAATCCTCCGGCACCATGAATGGAATCCAATTGATTCATCTCTGCCTCGAGGCTTAACAAGCCGCACCCCCCAGCAAACATAAGCATCAATCCAACAGAACGAAGAACTAAAACGCGTTTATCAAAAATCTTTAATGCACGAAAATCATGTAATAAGGCCCAGGAAATATAAACAAAAGCGATGGGGACCAAATAGGCAAAATATCCAAATGCAAAGTAAAGAGCGTCTGCAATATAAGCGCCCACTTGCCCACCTGAGTTTGCAACTAGCGCTCCGGCTCGTGAAGCATGTGAAAATCCAGGATCACTGACTTTATAAGTCAGTAAAGACAAGAGCACAAAAAGAGCACTTGTTAAAATTAATATAAAACTACCCTCACTAAGTCGCTTTACAACATAGCTAGGCATGTCTTTTTTAGAAGCACCAGATTTTTTTCCTGAATGTTGTTTTTCCATAGGTATTTTCATATAGTTGTTTTTGTCATAATATTCGCCATCTTAACACAAAATATCAAAATATTAAGGAAGGCAGAGACAATGAGCTCAAGCAATCATCATCGCTTAATCATATTAGGTTCAGGACCAGCAGGTTACACCGCTGCAGTCTATGCTGCAAGAGCCAATCTTCATCCGGTTTTAATCACTGGAATGCAACCAGGAGGTCAATTAACGACCACAACGGACGTTGATAACTGGCCTGGTGACATCGAAGGACTACAAGGCCCTGCCCTGATGGAGCGTATGCAAAAACATGCAGAACGCTTTGAAACCCAAATTATTTTTGATCATATTGTTAAAGCGAATTTAGCACAAGCACCTTTTACCCTGCATGGTGATAGTGATATTTATACCTGCGATGCACTGATCATCGCGACTGGAGCTTCTGCACGATACCTAGGATTAGAGTCAGAATCAGCTTATCAAGGCCGAGGGGTCTCCGCTTGCGCTACGTGTGACGGCTTTTTTTATCGCAATAAAGCAGTTTGTGTTATTGGTGGAGGAAATACTGCCGTTGAAGAAGCGCTTTATTTGTCTAACCTCGCCTCCTCCGTAACCTTAGTACATCGACGGGACAGTCTGCGCGCAGAGAAAATCCTCCAGGATAAACTCTTTGAAAAAACACGTAATGGCAATATTAAAATAATATGGAACTCCACTCTTGATGAAGTCATTGGTGATGATAAAAAAGTAACTGGGGCTTTAATTCGTAATGTACAAAATGATACAAAGGAGTTACTAAATGTCGATGGGGTATTCATTGCTATAGGACACACACCCAATACTGATTTGTTTAAAGATCAACTCATCATGAATAATGGTTATATCGTGATTAAATCAGGACTGGAAGGTATGGCAACCAGCACTTCCGTTCCCGGTGTATTTGCTTGTGGTGATGTGGCTGACCATGTGTACCGACAAGCCATCACCTCTGCTGGTTTTGGTTGTATGGCTGCTCTTGATGCAGAACAATATTTGGATTTAGGGGAGTAGCGTTTAATTAAAATCTCGCGCAGTGAAGCTGACTTAGAAGGCAATAACGTTGCTTTGCTGCCCCGATAAAATTGCTATTTATGGTGACCCTGTAGTTTCATTTTGATGAAGCATTTTCAACATAATATCTTTCCCCATAGCTTCAATCATTTTCATAAATAAGGGCGGGTTTTTCTCTTGTAAGCGGCGCAAATCGGAATAACGCCAATATAAAAAATCCACTGGTTCTCGTGAATGTATGGTAGTGCTGGCCTTACCGTCTCTAAAATAGCTCATCTCACCAATAAAATGATAAGGGCCTATCTCAATAATAGCCCCATCTACCTCAATATAAACCAAACCTTTGGTGATCAACATTAGGTTTTCTACAAGTTCTCCTTTAATCAGCATTCTTTTATTGCTGGAAGTACCTCGATAACTCAATTTTATAAGGCGAATAAAATCACTCGTTTGCATACTTGAAAAAAATAAATCTTTTATTTGTTGCAAATCATAAGGCAAGTCTCTAGGTATCATATCTCTTAACAAAATGCCAATCTGTACAAAATTAATCACTAATGATGCGATAGCCCAATATGCAACTGGAGGTACATCAGCCAATACGCCATAAAGCAAAAACGATAAATCCGATAGTATAAATATTGTACGAAGAAAGAGTACTTTTCTAAAGCAAAGACTCAAGAGCATTAAAATATTTCCCAAACTATACAGATAATCCAATTGCTTCCTCCTGTTCTTTGTTTAACCTAGAAAAACAGTAGAAACCCTAGTAAGCGAACTAAAGATCCTGAAGGAATTGGACTGTTTTAAAACAATCCGGCAAATTTGATACCTTTAGGTCCCGCAGCAGGTTTCAACTGCTTTTTCTAGGTTTATAATAATTGTAGAATAAAAAAGATTTGTAAGAGAAAAATTCTTGATAAATCCAGGAGATTGTATTGAGTTATAATGAAACTCACTTCTTTCCAAATCCAGAAACAAGTGATGACCAAGGTCTATTATTCATTGGCGGTGATTTATCACCCCAACGCCTACTTCAAGCTTATAAACAAGGAATTTTTCCCTGGTATGAGCCAGGAACCCCTATTCTCTGGTGGTCTCCAAATCCAAGACTCATATTAATTCCCAATGAATTTAAAGTATCCCGCAGTCTACAAAAATCATTAAAAAAGTCCTTCAGATTCACAATAGATACTGCATTTAAACAAGTAATTACTGCATGCGCTACGCGTGCTGAACGAATAAATAATACCTGGATAACAGAAGAAATGATTGAAGCATATACCCGTTTACATACCATGGGCTATGCTCATTCTTTTGAAATATGGTATGAAAATGAACTTGTAGGAGGCTTATATGGAATCAGTTTGGGCCATGCTTTTTTTGGTGAATCTATGTTTCACAAGATAACCAATGCTTCAAAAATTGCTTTTTATTATTTATGTAAAACAATGGTAGACTGGAACTTTGATTTTATTGATTGCCAAATTCCAACCAATCATTTACAAAGCCTAGGCGCTAAAGTTATCGAACGAAAAGAATTTCTTCACCTGTTATCCCAGTCATTAGAACACCCTACAAAGCAAGGCCAGTGGAATATCATTTTACCTTAATATTTCAAATAGCAACATCAGTGTACTATTATTATACGATATAGACATACCATTACCATTTCATCCTGTTATGGCTTCAATGATTGATAAGGTAGTTACATAACCCGGAGTAGTTGCCTATGGATTCAAAACAAAATAATGAATCAGGGTCTAAAGTTTCTATTATTTTTGGACAACTTAGCAGTTACCAATTACATGATATTTTGGATAACCATGGTGCCACAAAACAAGAAACTAAGGCTGTGTTTTTAATAAGAGATAATTCGGCAGGGATAATGACTGTTTCATATTACTCTCAAGAACACGAAATGGTAAAACATCTCCGATTGGGATTAACACATGATGGGTGGAAAATGGTTCCTAAACCACCTAAAGAGCCTGCATTTACAGATACCCTTGAAGTAAAAGCAAGATATATGCACGATAAAGCAACTTTTGATGAGGAAATGCGGTGCTTTCTCAATACGGCAAAGCGGCTATTTGAACAAAGCGTTACCCCAGAGCAGATTAAGACACTGAGCTTTGAATTACAAAAAAATGAATTTAATCTGCATGGGCTGATTAGACCCAGTCGTGCGCAAGCCAGTCAAGAGAGATACTATTTTGACTATGTCGGTGATGTATTTGTAGCTGAGAATATTCCTGGATTAGTTAAATAAGAGAGATTTTATTAATAGCTGAGTCGATAATGTCTGTAGTAAACCCATTGTGGAGCAATACAAATAATTAAATTTTAATGAGCTTAGATTGCCATTTTCTTCATTTTAGTGCAGTATACACGCAGTAAAGTATATAATAATAAACCTTAAATTTTGGTAGATTACTGAGAGACCTATGGCAAAAGAAGATCATATAGAAATGGCTGGAACGGTTATAGATACCTTACCCAACACCATGTTTCGAGTTGAATTAGAAAATGGGCATGTTGTCACCGCCCACATTTCTGGTCGTATGCGTAAAAATTACATTAGAATTTTGACTGGTGACAAAGTTAAAGTCGAATTAACTCCCTATGACTTGTCCAAAGGTCGCATTATATTCCGCGATAAAAACTAAGTAGCGCTTTTTTTCTTTACACCGTGTAACCTGAGAGACATCAAAAGCAAAATGTAGCTCGGGCTTGACATGGAAGAAGAAACATTGAGCCAGGCAAAAGCATCAAACCTGGAACGTGAATTAGGACTTTCCTCCTACTTATCAATTGAAGTCAAATCAAATATAGGATAAGCAATTAAAGAGGATAATTAGTCTTCAGAACTCTTGGAAATTTTATGTTGCAGCACTCGTAATTTGATTGAAAGCACAAACCAATTAGAGAACCTCAGTGCCGCGCGCTTTTGCTTCACCTAGGCTCTCATTCATATTAACACTATTACCGTGAACAGGTTCCTACAGCCACTCTGCTACAAATTTATAAGGCTTCAAATATTGCAGCAGCGCCCATGCCTGTACCAATACACATAGTGACCATGCCATATCGTCCTTTAGTTCTTTTTAACCCATGCAATAAAGTAGCTGTTCTTATTGCACCTGTTGCACCTAACGGATGTCCTAAGGCAATAGCCCCACCTAGAGGATTCACTTTGGTTCGGGGAAGATCAAGTTCTTTAATCACTGCCAAAGCTTGCGCTGCAAAAGCCTCATTGAGCTCTATCCAATCCAGCTGATCTAAAGTAATACCAGCTCGTTTTAAAGCAACTGGAATTGCTTTGATAGGACCAATCCCCATAATTTCCGGAGGAACCCCGGCGACCGCATAACTCAGTAATCGTCCTATTGGTTTCAAGTTATATTGGTGTAAAGCCTGTTCACTGGCCAATAAAGCAATACCGGCGCCATCACTAGTCTGTGAACTGTTTCCAGCAGTAACCGTGCCCTTTGCCGCAAAGACTGGTTTTAATTTAGAAATCACATCATAAGAAGTGTCGGCTCGTGGTCCCTCATCATCATTCACCCATTTCTTCTTCATGATTACTGTGGCATTTTCTAAATCTGCCTGTCTTAGGATAATTTCTACGGGACTGATCTCAGCTTTAAAGTCACCCTTTTGCTGTGCTGTTATTGCCTTTTTATGACTTTCAGCAGCAAACTCATCTTGTTGCTCGCGAGTAATCTCCCAACGTTTTGCAACATTTTCAGCAGTAATACCCATCCCGTATGCGATTGCGATATCGTCATTATTGAATATCACAGGATTTGCTGTATATTTATTTCCACCTAAAGGAACCATAGACATGCTTTCAACACCACCAGCGAGAGCCAAATGCATGTCTCCATTACGTATAGACTCTGCAACAGTAGCAATACTTTGCACCCCGGAAGAACAAAAACGGTTGATTGTCATTGCAGGAACAGATTGAGGTAAGTCAGCAAGTAATGCTGCGATACGCGCTACATTCATACCCTGCTCTGCCTCAGGCATAGCACAACCTATAACAACGTCTCCTATTTCCTGATGATCCACTGATGGATTACGTTCTATTAAATTTCTAATCACATGGGCTAATAAATCATCTGGTAAAGTATTCTTAAACACACCGCGTGGTGCTTTACCTACTGGAGTGCGTAATGCGTCAACTATATATACATTAGTCATTTTTCAAATCTCCCTTAGTTGCGTAACGGCTTGCCAGTTTCTAGTAAATGACTAATGCGTGCTTGAGTTAATTGCGATCCAGCAAGAGTTATGAAAGCTTCTCGTTCTAACTTAAGCATCCAGTTCTCATCAACAAATGTGTTTTGATTGAGATTGCCACCACAAAGTACTGTTGCCAGCTCCGTAGCAATGAAATAATCATGCTGAGAAATAAATCCACCCTCTAACCAATTAACCAAACCTGCCTGTAATCGTGCTTTACCTTCAATTCCAGCAATTTGAAACTGTTTCTTTAAAGGAGGCAAGTAATTTTCTGTATGCATAAAATTTACTTTAGCCAATGCAACATAGAGGACTTCATCAGCATTCATGACATAACGGTCCGTGCTTCGTAAATAGCCCATCTGCATTGCATCAGCAGCTGAACTTGCAACTTGCGCAGTGGCGATTTGTTGATAGTAACCCTGAAGAACTGCCATCAAATCGCCTTTAGGAGCCAGATGTGCAGCACGCATGGCCATTTCTTTACATCCACCCCCAGCAGGTATGACTCCAACGCCAAACTCAACCAAACCCGGATAAGCTTCAAAGGCTGCAACCACGGCATCGCAATGCATCATTAATTCACAGCCACCACCAAGAGCACGTCCTCTCAACGCCGCAACTGTTGGAATAGAACTATATTTCAAACGTAAAGCTACATGTTGAAATTGTGCAATCATAGTGTCCAAAGCCTGCATTTTCTTGTCCTTAATTAAATTAAGAACACCACGTAAGTCAGCGCCCGAACAGAAATTAGTCGCATCATGTTGATAAATAATTAACCCACGGCATTGTTTTTCCGCAGTTTCAACTGCAGCCTCCAATCCATCAAGAACAACTTGTCCCACAGTATTTGCTTTACTTTTGAAATTCACAACAGCTACATCATCTTGTAAATGCCATAAACGCACACCTTCATTTTCATAAATCACCGGTGTAGGATGAGCTGTTTCTTTAATAACCCGGTCAGTGAAGAATTGACGTTTGTACACAGGTAATTGGCTTCGTGGTTGATAATCATTCATCTGCGGCGAATATGCACCATTTTTAGTATAGAAAGCATCGATTTCAAAAAGCCATCCGGGCAATTGCGCTGTACTAAGAGAGGATTTTTCCTTCATTGCCTGATTAATATATTGAGTCATTTTTGCCAGGTCTGCTAATTGCCATGTTTCAAAAGGTCCTTGCATCCATCCAAAGCCCCAGCGAATCGCCAAATCTACATCTCGAACATTCTCTGCAATTGACTCTAGATGATAGGCACAATAATGGAATAAATCTCTGAAACATGCAGCCAAAAACTGTGCTTGCTTGTTATTCGAAGTAAGTAGATTTTGCATGCGTACTGCTGGATCAGAATTACCCATGATCGTTTTCAACTCATCGCTTACAACAGGTTGAGCCGGACGATAAGTTGATGTTCTAACATCATAAACCTCGATAATTTTGCCATTTTTTCTATAAATACCTTGGCCTGTTTTTTGACCTAAATGTCCCTCTTTAATAAGATTAAGCAGCCATTCTGGCAGTTTAAACGTATGATGCCATGGATCATCGTGTAACTGCTGCTGCATTGTGTGGATTACATGTTGCATGGTGTCGAGACCAACAACATCCATAGTGCGAAATGTGGCAGATTTTGGCCTCCCTAACAAAGGGCCTGTCAATGCATCAACTTCATCCAATCCCATATCCATAGAAAAAGCGTGATGCAAGGTTGTTAAGAGAGAAAATACGCCTATACGATTACCAATAAAATTAGGCGTATCTTTAGCGCGCACCACTCCTTTACCTAAATTACGAGTTAACCATGTTTCCAGTTTATCCACTAATTCCTTATCTGTAGTTTTCGCAGGAATAAGTTCTGCAAGGTGCATGTAACGTGGAGGATTAAAAAAGTGTACACCACAAAAATTCTTCCTATGCGCCTCAGGTAAAACAGAACATAAAGAATTAATACTCAAACCTGAAGTATTACTCACTAAAATAGAGTGTTCTGTTAAAAATGGAGAAATCCGCTTGTATAAATCTTCTTTCCAATCCAAGCGCTCGGCTATTGCTTCAATCACTAAATCGCATGAAGATAAATCAGCAAGATCCTGATCATAATTTCGTGCTTGCAACAATGTTGCAGTTTGGGCAGTAGCAAGAGGAACAGGTTTTAGCTTCCCTAAATTAGCTATTGATTTATCAATCAGTGCGTTTGGATTTCCTTCTTTAGATGCCAAATCATAGAGTAACGTTTCTATACCTGCGTTAACACAGTGCGCTGCAATCTGCGCACCCATAACACCAGCACCCAGAACTGCGACTTTTTTTATAAAAAAAGGTCCCTGCATTCTTTTTTCCTCGTTAATTAAATGTAGCCTGGGGTGAGGTGAATTGTAACCGGAGTTACGCCTCGCTTCACCCTTCAATTTGCTTAAATCGTATCCATTCACCAAAATTTTAAAAATCTTGGTGAAAAGTCAGATTTGAGTGCAGGTTGGGCGAAAGCCATTCTAAAAAAGCGCAGCATAGATGGCTATGTGAGCATTTTTTAGAATGGCTTTCGCCCAAGATGCACCAAATATGGCTTTTCGGTGAACTGTGCTAATAGTTACCTTAAATCAAGACAAATCAAAACGAATGCCTTGCGCTAAGGGTAGTTCATTTCCCCAATTTATCGTATTGGTTTGTCGACGCATGTATGCTTTCCAAGAATCAGAACCCGATTCACGCCCACCTCCGGTTTCTTTTTCTCCACCAAACGCACCACCAATTTCAGCACCTGAAGTCCCTATATTAATATTGGCAATTCCACAATCACTGCCCCAGGCACTTAAAAAATGTTCCGCATTTTTCAGGTTTTGGGTGAACATGGCAGAAGACAATCCTTGAGGTACATGATTTTGTAAAGCAATCGCCTCATCGATTGTCTGAAAAGGCATAACGTACAAAATTGGCGCGAATGTTTCTTCCTGTACAATTTCCCAATGATTTTTTATATTACATACCAATGTAGGCTGAACAAAAAAACCAGGACGCTGTACTGGTTCGCCGCCAAAAATAATCCGGCCGCCTGCTTCCTTAATTCGAGCTATTGCCTGATTAAATTGATGCACAGCCTGTTCATCAATAAGCGGTCCCATTAAATTTTTCTTATCTAAAGGATCACCAATTGTTATTTGCTCATAGGCAAAACGTAAACGTTCTACAACATAATCATACTTAGAATGATGAATAAATAAGCGTCGTGTAGAAGTACACCGTTGACCTGCAGTACCTACTGCTCCAAAAACAATGGCTGGGATTGCTAAATGAAGATCTGCTGATTCATCGAGAATAATTGCGTTATTACCACCTAATTCCAGGATAGTTTTACCTAATCGGGCAGCAACTTTTTCTGCAACCTTTTTACCTACAGCTGTTGAGCCAGTAAATGAAATAAGAGGGATACGTTTATCATTAACCATTTCCTCAACCACATCGTGGCTTTCTGGAATAATTAAACTAAATATTTCCGGACAACCATTAGCTCTTAACACATCATTGCAAATATGCTGAACCGCAATAGCACACAAAGGAGTCTTTGCTGAAGGTTTCCACAGAGTCACATTACCACAGATAGCAGCCAGGAAAGCATTCCAAGACCAAACTGCAACGGGAAAGTTAAACGCCGAAATAACGCCAACAATACCATATGGATGCCACTGCTCATACATTCTGTGTTGAGGACGTTCGGAGTGCATGGAATTACCATATAACATTCGTGATTGACCCACCGCAAAATCGGCTATATCAATCATTTCCTGAACCTCTCCGTCCCCCTCCTGCTTGGATTTGCCCATTTCAAGTGAAACCAAACTTCCCAATGCATCTTTATGTTCACGCAAGGCCTGGCCAATTTGCCTGATGATTTCTCCTCTTTTGGGAGCAGGAACTTTTTTCCATTCATGCGCAGCATGTTGAGCACGAGTCATTACCTCTTCATAATCGCGTAGAGTGCATGTTGCTATTTCTGCAAGTTTTTCACCATTTGCAGGGTTATAAGAGATTAGTTGATGCTCATGAACTCCACTTTGCCAACCTTGGCCACTAAAAGCGCCAGGATTAACTGCATGAATTTTCAAACGTTTTAATATGTCCATTAAATGTCTCCATAGTAACCCGGACTCACTAAAATATAATCCGGGTACAGTAACATGATATTTCTAGATTAAGCGTAATAGCGACCAAAACGATTTTCCAGTACTGAAGACAATTGGAATTTCTCTTGTAAAATCATTCCCTTATACTCATTCTCTTGCCCAAGCACTAAATCAACTACTGCACAAACACCAGAAGCAGTACTTATTTGAATTGCTGACCATTCCAAACCACAAATTTCTGCAGGATAAATCTTTTTCACATAATTTTTTTCGGTTAACTCGCCTCGTTTCATTCCTTCAACAGAAACATAAACAATCACAAGATCTTGATAAGTTTTAGGAATAGCATTTTCTAAAATTCGTTTTAATGTAGGTCTATCTTGGTTTAATCGCAAGTCGTTCATTAATAAACGCATCTTTGAACAATGGCCAGGATAACGCATTGTTTTATAATTCATGGTTTGTACTTTACCTGCATGTAATTCTGCCAAACTTCCCAATCCACCTGAGGTATTAAAAGCTTCATATTCACAACCATCGATTTGAATTGTTTCTAATCCTTCTAGAGGTGCTAAAGTTACTGCTTTTCCATATTTAATTGCATAACAAGGATTGCCGTATTCATTAATAACTCCATCAGTTGACCAAGTTAATGAATATTGGAGGGCATTATTTGCATTTTGAGGAAGAGCTCCGACACGTAATTTAACATGGTGACACTCTTCAAACTCATGCATTAAACTGTTTGCAGCGATGCTGATAAATCCGGGAGCTAACCCGCATTGAGGAACAAATGCAGTTTCTGCATCAAGAGCAATTGCTTTCACTGCTTCAGTCACCGCGGTATCTTCGGTGAGATCAAAATAATGTGCTTTGGCAGCTTTTGCAGCTTCAGCAACATAAGTATTTAGGAAATATGGAAGGCTTGAAATAACAGTCACAATACCATTTTTTTCCATATAAGCTTGGGTTGACTGCTGATCTCGAACATCTAAGGCTACAGTTTTAATTTTGGGTACTGCGTCCAACAGCCTTTTTACATCGGATCCATTAAAATCAATATCAACCAGATGAACTTGGTAAGAGCCGCTCTCTGATAATAAACAAGCGATTAAGCTACCAATTTTCCCTGCACCAGTAATCATTACATTATACATTTATCCCTCTCCCATTATAAAACGCAATCATCCTACACAAAATATTCAGAATTGGATAGTATTCTCTAAACTATGTGCGAAACAAAATGAGAATATTAAAATCGAGTTATTCTATTTTTTAATACATAATATTTAAAAGGACTATATTTTAAAAATTCTTGAATTCATAAAAGGAATTGTCATGAATAAATCGAAAAAGAAGCCCCCAAAATCTACTAAGAAAGCCCAGGCCCCCTTATTAACCGAATCAGAAAAATGCGACTATGAAGGGGTAAGTTTTGATAGATTATTCCATGCGATAATAAGCCAATTGTGTAACTGGTTATCCCCAGGAACACTCATGATGTCTTTTACAGATTGGCTAATCTATTTAATTTTTTCGCCGGCAAAGCAAATTGACTTAAATAAAAATGCACTCCAAAAACTAGGGCGTTTATTGTTATACATACAACAACAAAGCCAGGATAAATGTGAACCCTGTGTTGAAGTACGGCAAACCGATCATCGCTTTCAAAATGAATTATGGTCTCAGTATCCATTCAATGTTTATTCACAATCCTTTTTATTAACAGAAGAATGGTGGGAGGATGCTACAACACATCTTCGTGGAGTTTCCAACCATCATGAGAATATAGTTAATTTTGTAACACGCCAAATTCTGGACGTTTTTGCTCCATCTAATTTTCCTGGAACAAATCCTGAAGTAATTACTGCCACAATGAATGAAGGGGGCATGAATTTTAGCAAAGGATGGAATAATTTTATTGAGGACATCATCCGGAGACTGAATGACAAACCACCAGCGGGAAGTGATCAATATAAAGTAGGAAAGAATGTAGCAGTAACATCCGGGAAAGTTATTTATAGAAATCATTTAATTGAGCTGATTCAATATGAATCAACAACCTCAACAGTGCACCCAGAACCAGTCTTAATCGTCCCAGCCTGGATTATGAAATATTACATTCTTGATCTCTCGCCTAACAACTCCATGGTTAAATTCTTAGTAGATAAAGGGCATACTGTATTTATGATTTCCTGGAAAAATCCAACCTCTGAAGATAGAGACTTAGACTTTTCTGATTACGCAATACAAGGTGTGATGGATGCATTAAAAACAATTAATCAAATTATTCCGCAAAAAAAAGTTCATGCCGTAGGTTATTGTATTGGAGGGACTTTATTAACCATGGTTGCTGCAAAAATGGCAGCTGATAATGATGATCGATTAAAAACCATGACGCTGTTTGCAGCACAAACTGATTTTCAGGATGCAGGCGAATTGCAGCTATTTATCGATGAAAACCAACTTACATATATTGAAGATATCATGTGGGAAAAAGGCTATTTAGATGGTTCGCAAATGGCAGGGGCGTTTAATATGTTACGCTCCATAGATCTCATTTGGTCTCGTGTGGTATATGATTATTTATTGGGCAAACGCCAGACAGTAAGTGACCTAATGGCATGGAATTACGATGCGACCAGGATGCCTTATAAAATGCATAGTGAGTATCTGCGCAAGTTATTTTTAAATAATGATTTAGTTGAAGGACGATTTAAGATTCATGATCAGAACATTAACCTTGCCGATATCGAATTACCTATTTTTTCAGTAAGCACTATAAAAGATCACATCGCGCCTTGGAAATCGGTGTATAAAATTCATTACTTTATTGATAGCGATATTACCTTTGTATTAACTAATGCAGGGCACAATACAGGAATCGTTAATGAACCAGGGGACGATGGACGTAGTTATCAAATGCTCACCCATAAATTGGATGATAAACATTTGGCCCCTAACATTTGGTTAGAAAGGGCACCTCATTTTAAAGATTCGTGGTGGTCAGCCTGGGAAAAATGGCTTGCAGATTATTCTGGTACAAAAAAGAAACCACCTGAATTAGGCAATCCTGAGCAAGATATAAGACCGATTTGTGATGCACCAGGAACCTATGTTCTGAAAAAATAATAGTCACTAGTTCTGGACCCTGCAAGCAAGTCATGGGGAGTGGATGTACATAAAAAGGCCTACGTGCAGCAGCTTTTCCGCTGCATCCATGAATGGCACCGAAGCGGGATCCTGTACACAGGCCGCAAGACGTAGGCGGTGGTGATCTATTGCAAATCAATTTCATGTCATTAAAACACTCGCTTGCACTTCATCCGGATTAGGAGACAGATCAGTTATAAAATGTTTCACTAATTCTTGACCTGGATAAAGGACTCAATTATCTTATCGTTTTATAATTTTTTAACAACTCATGAAGCAAACCGCTTTAGCCAATTCTATCCCTTTGAGTTCATCAATTCGTTTTGGCTATGTTAAATACTTTTTTATATTTATAGCAGGCCTTCTGGCTCCTTTTGGTTTTGCCCCTTTCCATATACCAGGATTAGCACTGTTGAGTTTAGCCTTTCTCTATTCGAGCCTACAAAATTGCTCTGCGAAACAAGGCTTTTCACTTGGTTTTTTTTATGGGATAGGCTATTTCGGTTTTGGAGTTTCCTGGGTTATAGTCAGTATCCACGATTATGGCCAACTCAATTATTTACTTGCAGGATTAGTTACATTAATTTTCATTATGTATCTCGCGCTCTTCCCTGCCCTTGTTGCTTATTTTTATCAATTGCTTAAGTTTAAAAATCGACAATTGTTGTCTTTAACTCTATTTTGTGTCTTATGGTGCTTGAGTGAATACTGCCGTGCTACGTTATTTAGCGGTTTTCCTTGGTTATTGACAGGCACCGTGCTCATTGATACTCCCATTAAATACATCGCGCCTGTTTTAGGGATTTATGGACTCAGTTTTGTCTGTATTTTAATTTCTGCATTACTGACTTTAGCTGTGTCACAAAATACCAAAAAACGTTACCACTACTTGATCATAATTGTACTCATCATTTTGAGCCCAATACTTTGCAAAAATAGTTCATGGTCACAAATCAAACAAGAACCTATCAGTGTAGGCGCTGTTCAGGCTAATTTATCCATGCGCGATAAATGGGATGAAACCTTATTTTGGAATTTATTAAAATACTATGAAGATGCAATTAATAAACTCCTAGGTAAACAATTAATTATTTTGCCAGAATCCGCCATACCACTGCCTGCAAGTTATTTGGATAAATACTTATTTAAACTGAACAAAAAAGCTTTGAAGGCGAACAGCGCGCTTATGTTAGGCATTTTACAACCTACAAATGATAGTGAAACAAATTATTACAACTCGGTAATTACCCTTGGACAGGCAAAAGGGAAAAAGCTCAAACGCCATTTGGTTCCTTTTGGTGAATATATTCCCAAACCTCTGGTTACCATTAATCGTTGGTTGAGTTTACCTGAACCCAATTTATTACCAGGGAAAAGAAAGCAACCTCTAATTCGAATTGAAAACCATCCTATAGCAAGTCTCATTTGTTATGAGATTGCTTACCCCAATATTTTACGTGATCAAATGCCTAAAGCCCAATGGATCGTTTCAATTAGTGATAATGGCTGGTTTGGACACTCATTAGCCAGCTACCAACAATTACAAATGGCTCAAATCCTTTCCCTGCTTACAGGACGATATCAAGTGGTAGTCAATAATGACGGCTTATCATCAGTAATTGACTCAAGCGGAGATATAGTAGAAAGTCTGCCTCCATTTAGTTCTGGGCTATTGCAAAGTAGTATATTTCCTGCTGAAGGACTTACTCCATGGATTATTTGGTATGAGTATCCAGTACTCATATTTTGCACAATTTTTCTTTCTTTTGTACTTTTTATTCAACTTCGTCGCTTATTCCAGTAATAATCTATTGCTGGCAGACACAAGAGGAGTTATCCTTAGCGATTTAGAGTCACTTAAAAAATCGGACTATGGATAATACCTATATACCACAAGAAGTTGAGGAACAAGCTCAACAGTATTGGCATAAAAAACAATCATTTAATGTTTCAGAAGATTTAAACAGAGAGAAATTTTATTGTTTATCCATGTTTCCCTACCCAAGTGGGACATTGCACATGGGGCATGTTCGTAACTACACCATCGGTGATGTTATTGCCCGTTATCAACGTGCTTTGGGTAAAAATGTGCTTCAACCCATAGGTTGGGATGCATTTGGCTTGCCTGCTGAAAATGCAGCCATCAAAAACGGAATCCCTCCTGCTGAATGGACCAAAAAAAATATAGAGTCCATGAAAAAACAATTCTTACGTCTTGGTAATGCCTATGATTGGCGACGTGAAATTTGTACTTGTGCCCCAGAATATTATCGATGGGAGCAATGGTTTTTTATTCGATTATTCGAAAAAGGGTTAGTGTACAAAAAAAATGCCGTGGTAAATTGGGATCCTGTGGATCAAACCGTTTTGGCAAACGAACAAGTCGTCGATGGGCGCGGCTGGCGTTCTGGCGCTCTTGTGGAGCGGAAAGAAATTTCCCAATGGTTTATTAAAATTACAGCTTATGCTGACGAGCTCCTCAGTTCACTAGATACATTGGACGAATGGCCTGCACAAGTAAAACAAATGCAACGCAACTGGATAGGCCGCTCAACTGGAACCGAAATTCATTTCAATGTCAATAATTATCCCAAACGATTAAAAATATATACAACCCGCCCTGATACCTTAATGGGGGCAACCTACCTTGCAGTAGCAACGGATCATCCCCTTGCCAAGGAAGCAGCAAGTGCTCATAAGGAAGTCAAAGAGTTCATTGACAGTTGTCAAGGTACTAAAATGGCTGAAGCAGAACTTGCTACCATGGAAAAACGAGGTATTGATACGGGGATGTCGGCAGTCCATCCTATTACTGGTGAAGAACTACCGATATGGGTGGCAAATTTTGTGCTTATGCAATACGGTTCTGGAGCTGTAATGTCAGTCCCAGCACACGATCAAAGAGACTGGGAATTTGCACGCAAATACCAATTGCCTATTAAGGAAGTTATTAAACCTGCAAATGACAAAAAACATGACTTAAGCAAATCTGCTTATACCGAAGAAGGGACATTAATTAACTCAGGTCAATTTGATGGATTAAGCTCCTCCCAAGCAGTGGAAACTATAACCAGTTTCCTTGAGGAACATGATGCAGGAAAAGCAACAATTAACTATAGGTTGCGTGACTGGGGCGTATCAAGACAAAGATATTGGGGCACCCCTATTCCCATGATTTTATGCGAACAATGTGGTACTGTACCTGTTCCAGACGAAGATCTTCCAGTAATTCTTCCTGAAAATGTAACAATCACTGGAACCGGCTCACCCCTTGCTCAATGTCCAGAATTTGTTAACGTAAGCTGTCCCAAATGCGGTCAGGATGCATCTCGCGAGACAGATACTTTTGATACTTTTGTAGAGTCATCTTGGTATTATGCTCGTTTTGCATGTAAAGGTCAGGAAAATGCCATGCTTGATGATCGAGCAAAATATTGGACTCCTGTAGATCAATATGTGGGTGGAATTGAACATGCGGTAATGCATTTACTTTACGCTCGCTTTTTCCACAAGCTGATGCGTGATGAAGGTTTAGTGAATTCGGATGAACCATTTAAAGCGCTGTTAACCCAAGGGATGGTTTTAAAAGACGGACATAAAATGTCTAAGTCTGTGGGAAATGTCGTCGATCCCAATCATCTTATTGATACTTATGGAGCTGACACTGCACGCCTATTTGTTATGTTTGCTGCACCTCCTGAGCAATCATTAGAGTGGTCAGATACTGCTGTTGAAGGCGCGCACCGTTTTCTAAAACGCGTCTGGGCTTTTGCCCATCAGCATCAAAATATGTTCATTGAAATCAATGACATCATTCTAAGTGGCAATGGACATGTGAACTGGCAGCAAGTAGAAAGTCGGCTAAAAAAATCACGTCTTGTTGTGCACCAAACTCTCGCACAAGCGACACATGATTATGATCGAAATCAGTTCAATACAGTAGTTTCAGGCTGCATGAAGCTGTTTAATGAAATATCGAGCTATTCTATAGAAACTGAAGAAGATAAATTCTTTATTCACTCCAGCATGAGTATACTGTTGCGGTTATTGGCTCCTATAACACCACATATTACCCATCATATCTGGCAACAATTAGGCTTTGAAAAAGCAATTATTGATGCAAACTGGCCAAGAGTAGATAAAGGTGCCCTGAAAACTGATGAAGTGGATTATGTAGTTCAAGTTAATGGGAAACTAAGAGCTCAATTTACCGCGGCTGTAGATGCTGCAGAAGAAACATTAATTGCTGCAGCCAAAGAACATGTAAAAGATTTTCTGGCTGATAAAATAGTAAAAAAAGCAATCGTTGTTGCACACAGGCAATTAATTAATTTGGTTGTTAACTAATGAAGTATGGCCAATCTGGTGTTTCTAAAGTCCCGCATGGACTTCGCGTACAATTTGTGGGACTTGAACAACAAAAACATCAAATTGCAGTTTTACGCTGTCTAATACCGTTACTGCTCTTATTATTACTATCAGCTTGTGGGTTTCATCTACGAGGTATGGACAATGTCCCTGGATGGCTTAATAATGTAGCTATTATTTCTGAAAACGATGACAAACAATTCGTCTCAATACTGCAATCCCGACTGGAAGGATCCAATGTTGAAGTGAATCCTGATCCCTCTCGAGCACGATATTGGTTAATTGTTAATGAGGTTAACTTACAACAACAGATCATCAGTGTTGGAGCAAGTACAAATCCACGCCAATATACTTTAACTTTAACTGTAGTATTTGTATTGAAAACACGCGCAGGCCAAGTTATTAATGCTCCTGGTAGAATAAGTATTTCCCGGGAACTTATATTAAATAATAACAGAATTCTAGGTTCTAAAGATGAAGAAAGTATTTTAATTGGAGAAATGAAGCAAGATGCTGTGACCCAAATAATTTATCGACTTAGCCATCTGCAAGAACCTAACCTCAGAAAAGAGAACAGGTAGCGTGGGGTAAGAAAAAAACGACACTGCACATGCTTAAACTAAAATTATCATGCAAATCAAACAACAAATGCTTGCCCAGCAAGTAGAAAAAAAAATTGCCCCGCTCTATATAATTATTGGGCAAGATAATTACTTGCTGGAAGAGTCTTTAGCTACTATAAAGTCAGCCATCCAAAAAAATTATAACTATGATGAGCAACTCATATCCATCCAGTCAGCAGAGGATTGGAATACTGTAAAGGAAGAAGCAAACAGTTACTCCTTATTTTCAGATACCGTACTCTTAAATATTTTTTATGATAAGAAATCCATAGACGCTACGGGAAAGAAAATTCTCACGGAATACCTTAACTTAATTAATTCACGTTGCTTCATTGTTATTAGAGCGCCGAATGTACCTGCGAAACAATTACAGTGGATATCATCTCATCAACAGGCTGCACTTGTCCTATCCTATCCGCTTAATTCAGAAGCAATGAAAAGTTGGATAGTCACGCAGTTAAAGAAAAATTTCATGAGTTATGATCTGCAAATTCCCGATTTAATTCACCAATATACACAGGGAAATATGCTGGCTTGTGCACAAGCCATTGAAAAAATAGCATTATCTTATACTCCTAACAGCAAAATTGAGGCGCAACACGTATTGGAGCACTTATCCGATCAATGTGACCATAATCTTTTCGAGTTAGTCGATGCATGTCTCCTTGGCCAAGGGGATAAGGCGATTCAGATTTTACGTCATGCGGCAAATAATAAGACAGAAGCTACTTTAGTCTTATGGATGCTTAGTCAGGAAATAAGATTAATCATACAGCTGTCTTATTTAATGGAAAAGAAAGTTGATATTCAAAATGCATGCAGCCAATTAAAAATTTGGCCCCAGCGTGTCAACCTCTATAAAATATGTTGTAATCGATTTAATCAAGCAATATTGCAGCAGCTTCATCGATATTGTTACTCTATCGACGAGCGTATTAAATCGAATAGCTCATATAGCCAAGTATGGAATTCCCTCGAAAACGCTGCCCTCTCGCTTTGTCTGGGGAAATTAATGGGTGACACATGCACAGCATAGCTATTTTTGGCGGCACCTTTGATCCCATACATAATGGTCATTTGCAGGCCAGCAAATTTATTCAAACACATATTAAATTTGACTCGTATATCTTTCTTCCCTGTAAAACACCAACTATAAAGCCTCCAACGCTAGCTAACAATGAGCAAAGAGTGGAAATGTTAAAGTTGGCAATTAAAGAGATACCAGACTTTAAGCTAGATTTACGAGAGATAGAACGCGACACCCCCTCTTATATGGTTGAAACTTTGAAAAGTTTTAGGCTGGAATACTCAAAAGCATCGATAACTTTGATTATTGGATATGATGCCTTTCTATCATTACCCCGTTGGCATCAGTGGGAGAAAATTATTACTCTAGCGAATTTACTAGTAATCAATAGAAAAGAGTTTGCCAGACAAGCTGTCCCAGAAATTATGCAGGAATTTTTAGAAAAGCATCAGATTAAAAGCAAAATAGAACTCTTAAACACACAAGCTGGAAGTGTCTTTTTATTTGATGCAGGCAATTATGATATTTCCTCCACTTTCATTCGGGAAGAAATAGAAAAGGGAGCTGATGTTAAAAACATGCTCCCTCACACAGTCTATGAATACATCAAAGATCAGGGCTTATATCAATAAAATTAAAGGACTCATTTGCCGATACCGTTTGTTTAGCTTTATTAATTAAACCGGGTAAAGAACCAGATATCCAGTTTATAACCGGTACAAGCTGATTATAAATTCTGGAGCTTTGAACGTATTGCTGATATGGCAAAGAAGTCATGCTGAGTATTGCGAAGATAAGAGAAAGAATGAAAACGCCACGGGCAAAGCCAAAAATACCGCCCAAAACTTTATCCATAGCACCTAAACCGCTTCCCCTTAAAAAAAGGCCAAGTATCGCATTAGCAATACCCCCAGCGATTAAAACACCAAGTACAACAATAATAAAACCTAATATTGTACGAATTGATTGATCTTGGATATATGGTTGCAGATAGGGATTAAGAGCTCCTGAGTAGTTATAACCTACCCATACTGCTAATATCCATACTCCCAAAGCAATAAATTCTTTAATAAATCCTCTTAACAAACCAGTAATTGAGGATAAACCAATTATTACTATAAAAATTAAATCAACCCATTGAAATTGCATGGTTAGCTAACTCCAGTATTGACTACAAAACCATTCAACTGCAGGGCACTTGCCAATTGAATTTTCAATTTCATTACATCACTTTTAATAGGTGAATGTCCTGCATAAACTTTATAAATAACCCCTTGTCGTCCAGCAGTTTTGATGTAACTTGCTTTATATCCTTTGCTACGTAATTTACTAACTAAGGATTGGGCATTGGCTAACTTTGAAAACGAGGCCAGTTGAACAGCATATATATTTCTTTTGTAATTTTTAGTATCGCTTGTATTTACTTGAGCAATTACCGGTTTTTTAATCGTTTTAGGACTCACATTTGCTACCGGTTTAAAGGGTGTAGCCGATTTAGCTGGTATTGTTGCAGCTACTACTTTTACTTGTTTTTTAACAACATTTTGCGCGGCATTGCTTAATGCTAACTCTATGGGTTTCGCTACAACTACAGTATTCGCCTTAGTTGCCTCTGCCTTAGCAACAGAAATAGCGGCATCATCAGCTTTTTGAACGGATTGAATGATGTCTTCTTTTTCTGGATTTAACTTTTTTTGTTCTACGGCAGGAGGAATTTCAATCTTGGCTATTTTTATGGTTTTAAACATCTCCTTTTCATCCGTTATCGCTACATCAGGAGTTGTTGGTTTAGGAGGTAGCTGTACCTTTACACTAAAATTATTTTCAAGGCGTTGACTTGATTTCTTCATCATTGCAGGCAGAAAAATTGCACCTAATGATAAAACAACAGCCACACCAACCAAACGATGTTTTAGCTTCTCATCAATTACTAATTTCATTGAATCTCCTATTAGCCATAACATGACTCACAGTAAAAAATGACCCATAAACAACAATTAAGTCACCAGGTTTAGCTTGTTCCAATGCGGCTTCAAAAGCTGCAAAGGGGTTATTATAACAAATTCCCACAGGAATTTCTGCATCCTTAAAAAAGGTGAGCAGCACATCTCCACTAACAGCACGTTTATTATCCAATTGTGCAGGATACCATCTCTCAACACAATCCTTCAAAGACATAATCAGGCCCAAAATATCCTTATCTTTTAATGCAGAAAAAACAGCGTGAATTTTTATTTTCTTCATCATGCGCAAAGTATCTGCAAGTAATCTTGCCGATTGAGGATTATGAGACACATCAAATAAAGTGCTCACCTTGTCTTTATGCAATTGCAAACGACCGGGAATATAAATACGCTGCATGGCAATTTGAAAATGGGTACGTGTCACTGGCAGATGATGTTCAAGTAAAACACCTGCAGTAATTGCAGCAGCAGCTGATTTGAGCTGTATTGATGGTTTAGGCAATCCATAAACAGAGGAAAGCTTCATTTTTTCCTCGTAATGAAGATTCCAGACAGAATTTTCTTCTTGAATAGAGAATTCTTGGCTCCACAAATAGGCAGGAACACCAAGTTGCTTCGCTACATGAGTTACTGATGCAGGGGGATTAATATCAGCATAGATGAATGGTTTACCAGAACGAAGGATACCCGCTTTCTCATAACCAATCGCATCAAGTGTATTTCCTAAGTACTCCTGATGATCAAAATCTATAGTAGTAATTATGGATAATTCTGCATCCACAATATTCGTAGCATCCAACCGGCCACCTAATCCCACTTCCAGAATAATGATATCCAATTCCATTTTTTTGAAATGCCACAATGCTGCCAAAGTAGTCATTTCAAAATAAGTTAAAAGAGTTTCTCCACGAACTTCTTCGATAATACTAAAGGCTTGACATAGGTCATCATCAGAAATGGGCGTTAAATTTACTCGAATACGTTCATTAAACTGGATAAGATGAGGTGAGGTGTAGGCGCCAACTTTATATCCGGCAACATGATAAATCATTTCAAGGGCAGTTACTGTTGAACCTTTTCCATTAGTACCCGCTACAGTAATAACAGGACAGCATGGGCGTTGCAGACATAATTTTTGTGCAACTTCCATAATACGCGTTAAACCAAGTTGTATTTCATGAGTATTTCTAGTTTCTAAATCATGCAACCATTCATCAAGAGATTTTTTTCGAAACGCTGCCGGGGAGGAGAATTGCTTCGTCGATACGGTACTCGAATCCTCATGTACGCTCGTGTACACTCCAGTTCTGTGCTCCGTGTTTTCTCGCACCTCTCTCTTTACAGCGTGTTTCGTAAGCGGTCTAATACGATCCTGCTTTGGCAACTGAATCCCCTAGACTTTTGCGCGTTAATTTAGATATCAATTCAGCAACAACTGGACGGATATCTTTTCTTTCGAGAATCATGTCGATATGTCCATGCTCTAACAAAAATTCGCTACGCTGAAACCCTTCAGGTAAAGTTTGTCTTACAGTTTGCTCAATAACTCTTGGACCAGCAAAACCAATTAACGCATTAGGCTCAGCAATAATCACATCTCCCAGACTTGCAAAGCTGGCAGAAACCCCGCCCATGGTTGGATCAGTCAACACGACAATAAAAGGTAAGCCCGTTTCAGCAAATTTAGCCAGAGCAGCTGAAGTTTTGGCCATTTGCATTAAGGAAAAAAGCCCTTCTTGCATCCGTGCACCACCACTTGCAGTAAAACAAATATAAGCTCTTTGTTCTTTTGTTGCTACTTGAATTGCACGAACAAATTTCTCCCCTACCGTAGCTCCCATGGAGCCGCCCATAAAATTGAATTCAAAGGATCCCACAACTACAGGTTGTTGTAATAACGTACCTTTGACAATAATCAAAGCTTCCTTCTCACCTGTTGTTTTTTGTGCTTGTGAGATCCTGTCTTTATATTTTTTTGAGTCCCTAAACTTTAACCGATCCTGGGGCTCCAATAATTCAGCAATCTCTTCCTGGCCTCCCTCATCAAGAAATTGCTGAATTCGAGTCCGTGCAGAGATCCGGTGATGGAAATTACAGGAGGGACAGACCATTAAATTCTTTTCTAATTCAGTGCTATAAAGAACTTCATTACAGCCTGCACATTTAAGCCATAAACCTTCAGGAACTCCTTTTTTTTGGGAGGAGCTCGTACTCACTCTTGAAGGCAATAGTTTTTTAAACCAACTCATAATTGGAACCCAATATTATAGAATCGTAATATTATACACAGAAAAAAATATTCTTAAATGCACATGAAATCGAATTGGAATTTTTCTTTTTGTATGATCTTTTTATGCAGCTGCATACAGTGCGTATACTGGGGTCAGGTTTCGTTTGCACTGTGATTCATCCCAGGTTATGTGCCTTGAAGTTAAAAAAAGTAAAATATTGAAAGAATTAGAAACAAAAACAAAGTGTTCAAAAAATGCAACCCATTCATTTTAATAAATAAATTTTCCATTTTTTTTTAAAAAAACAAGGGTGAGCCTAAAGTTTTTTGCCGGATGTCCGATAACCTTTTTGCGTACGGTAAATTCGCCATTTAAAAGGAATTTGCCAATTTACAAATGTCCCAAACCAGGGATTTAGGTCTGAGGAGACTATAATATGGCTCAAATTATTAATACTAACGTGCCCTCGTTAATTGCTCAACGTAACTTGTCTAAATCAAGTAACGCTATGGCAACTGCGATACAAAGATTATCATCTGGTTTAAAAATTAATAGTGCAAAAGATGATGCTGCAGGGCTGGCAATTGCAACCAATATGACATCACAAATTCGGGGAATGGACCAAGCAGTGAAAAATGCTAATGACGGTATTTCACTCGCCCAGGTTGCCGAAGGTGCGATGCAAGAGTCAACTAATCTTTTACAACGCATGAGGGAATTAGCGCTTCAATCTGCAAACGGAACTTATAGCCAATCCAACCGTCAAGCGTTACAAAATGAAGTAAATAACCTTTTGAGTGAAATGGATCATATTGCTACGAGTACACAATTCAACGGGCAAAGTATTTTGAATGGTGCTTATACTAACGCTTCTCTGCAAATTGGCTCTAATGCAGGTGAAACCCTTTCATTTTCGATAAATAGTATTGCCTCCTCAACAATAGGTAGTATCGCTTATCAACAAGGAACCGAAGTAAGTGCCGCCGCTGCTGCTGATGTTACTCTTGCTCTTGGTTCTAATCCAGCGGTAAGTGTCAGCTCGTCTGCAAACTATGTGGGAACAGCAAACGGCCAAGACAGCTCATCCGCATATGCTAAAGCAGCTGCGATTAATGCTGCAGGTGTTCCTGGTTTAACAGTAACCGCATCAACAAGTGGTACCCAAACTGTTGGAGCTATAGGTGGCACTGCAGCGGATACTTATAATCTGACCATTAACGGTGTTGATATATTTACGAACCAAGACGTCTCCACTGCATTAACGAATACAGATCTTATGGATGCAATCAATGCCGTAAGCAGCCAAACAGGGGTTGTGGCCTCTCTAAATGGCGGTGACATGACGTTAACTGCAGCAGATGGAAGAAACATTGCCGTAACTGAAAGTGGTACCGGATTTATTGCAGGTACTGACGGACTCACAGTCACAGGTGGTCCATTTGCAGCAACCCTGCGCGGACAACTCACTGTAAGTGCTGCTCAAACTATTTCTGTAGGGGGTACTCTGGCTGATGTCGGTTTATCAGGTACCATCAGTCTGGATACAAATGGTGTGAATAGTATTGACATCACGACCCAGGATGGTGCAGAGCAAGCAATATTGAGAATCAGTGCCGCCTTAGATAGTGTCACTAATAATCGCGCTGCATTAGGTGCTTTGCAAAACCGACTTGATGCAACAGTAGCTAACCTGCAAAACGTATCTGATAATATGTCCGCAGCACGAGGCCGTATTCAAGATACTGACTATGCAGCAGAAATGGCAAGTTTAACTAAAAACCAAATCTTACAACAGGCAGGAACAGCAATGTTGGCCCAGGCAAATGCGATGCCACAATCTGTTCTTTCCTTGCTAGGATAGTTGTAAGAAAGTAAAAACCGAAATGCGGCAATTGCCGCTTTTCGGCTTATTTTATATCCCAATGATTAAAGTATCAATCAAGGGAAAGGAGTAAAAAAATGACTATGGAATCGATTCCTCCAGCAAATAATAAATTGCTACAAAGTGATTCAGTCAAATTAAAAGATAAAAACATTAAGCCTGTGACTAAATGCGCTACGTCGGATCTGAATCTGGATACTGATTCGAAACAGGCCATAGACCATGCCACAGGCCTTCTGCAAACTATAGTAACTGATAAAACCTCAGATAAAATAATACGCAAAATACCCTCAGATGAGTATTTAGGCTTACTTAACTTGCTTGATGGGATAATTAGTGGTTCTATAGATAAACATGTTTGATGCAATTTATGGATAAACGTAATTTCATTGAGATTACTAAAACAAATAGGGAATATTATGGGCCTATCAACTCCAGGCATTGGGTCAGGTTTGGACATTAAAGCAATGGTCGAAAGCATGGTCAAAGCCGATCTCATGCCAGCACAAGTACGACATGATAAAAAGCTTAATTCCGTTACCACTGAGTTGTCTGCTTTTGGTCAATTAAAAAGTGCCATATCCAATTTTCAAGCGACACTCAACTCCCTATCTTATGCTAGTGAATTTAATAAAATGAATTCGTTACTCAACGAAGCTGGGTATGTTTCTGCCTCAGTGACAGAACAAGCAGCTGAAGGCTTGTATCAGATAAAAGTGAATCAATTAGCTCAAGCGCAAAGCCTTGCAAGCGGTTATTTCGCTAACAATAGTTCTTCGATAGGCAGCGGAAGCATCACGATAAACTTTGGTACATACAGCAATGACAATGCAACATTCACACTAAATACTGAAGTGTCTCCTGTAACAATTAATATCACTCCAGGAAACGACAGCCTTAATGCAGTTCGCGATGCCATCAATGCCGCAAACACAGGTGTTACCGCAGCAATTGTACAAGATAGTGTTGGCTCAAGATTAACGTTAACTTCATCCGAAACAGGTGAACAATATGCGATGCAAATTACAGGTAGCCTAACTGCTATGAATTATGACCCGACAACCGCCAATACCTCTTTAAGTCAAACCATGGCTGCCCAAAATAGCCAGGTACAAATTAATGGATTGCTTGTGAATGAAAGCAGTAATCGATTGGAAAATGCGTTAACAGGAATCACGCTCGATCTTCAACAAGCTGATCCGGCAAAAACAATCACTTTAACCGTGAAAAAAGATGTAGCTCATCTCAAAGGCTTAATTAATGATTTTGTCAAAAAATATAATGATTTTGTCAATTTCATCACTGCTTTAACTGGTTTCGATATGGAAACCAGGAAAAGAGGAGTATTGCAAGGTGACGACAAGCTTAGGGATTTAAAAATAAACATATATCACTTAGCCACTAACCCATTAACTACTGATGGGCCCATCCAAAGTCTTGCTGATCTGGGGATTACCAGCGATAAGCATGGCTTGCTGGAAATTGATCCCGATATGTTGGATGAAGCGATTAATAATAATTATCAAGATATTAAGAATTTATTTGCAAAAAAAATAACTGCTACCGATCCAAATATTAAAATTAATTCATTGGATACCGAAGTTGCTGCAGGAGCATATGATGTCATATTAAATGAATATACTCCAGGCATTAGCATGTCAGGCACCCTAGGAGGCGTGTTGGCCAACTCAACAGATGGAATTACTCTAAATGGTACTGGTGATTTCAGTACATTATCAATTGATGTTCTTTCTGGGCTTGCTGGGGATAGAGGACAAATTATCGTCAGTGATGGGTTAGCCTCATTAATTGATGGCTATTTAGGTTCATTAATCGATGAAGACGGTGAAATTGAGGAACGAATAGACCGTTTAAATACTCAGGCACAACAATTAGATGAAATGCAAGAACACATCAATGAACGCAGCATTACTCTTGAAAAAAGATATTATAAACAATGGAATGCCGTAGATCTCTTAATCTCGCAGATGCAAAACACCAGCAATACGCTTACTCAAATTTTGTCGAATCTACCCAAATTGAAAACTAAATAATTGGAGCATTATCGATGAAGAATCCAAATCAACAAGTTATAAATCACTACAAAACAATTGAATTAAAAACTCGTATCGATGCTGCCTCTCCTTATGAATTAATTAACTTGTTATTGCAAGGTGCGCGAACTCATATTGCCACAGCCCAAGGCAATATTGAGCGAAAAGAAATTCAAGAAAAAGGAGAGCATATTAGTAAGGCATTAAGTATCATTGAGGGTTTAAAAACCAGTTTAAACCACGAACAAGGTGGTGAAATAGCAGAAAACTTACTCCAAATTTACATGCATATTGAATATTTACTATTAAAAGCAAATCTCAATAACGATAAAGAATTGTTAGCGCAATCCAATGCATTACTTGCGCAAGTTCACGAGGCTTGGCAAAAAATTTCCCCCAGCAGTTCAGAGCCTGACTCTTCGCTTTCATCCTGATTTTTATCTTTGAAACATAATGATGCCTGGGTTTGCACAGTAAAACCCAGGAATTTCTTACCCAGTTCTCCACATGATAGTATCCTATAAAAGTCATGTATAAAGTTATTTTTTAAAGTGCCGCTATAGAGGATATAATGACCCCAATTGAGATCATTTATGAAAGTTATGATATCAATAATCGTCTCTATTTATTTATTTACAATAAGTCAACTCGCTCTTGCTCATGCGAGATACGGTGAAAATTTATGTAATTCATCGGACTATTTTTGTATGAAAATTAAAAATGGTGAAAGCTGGGAAAAGCTATTCCCTAATCCCGAAGAGCGAGACATGGTACGACGAATTAATCGTATGAATGTTGCGTTACATTCGGGAATGACTATAGCAGTACCGAAAAATATCGACCGCTTGACTATCTATGATGTTTCTCCTTTTCCAAGATATATTGACTCTCAAGGAGAAAAAGCAATTTATGTAAGCCAAAAAAAGCTAGCTTGGGCAGCCTATGATCAAGATGGTGAGCTCCTTTGGTGGGGACCTATTTCGTCAGGGATAGGAAAATGTCCAGGCGTCATCGGAGGCTGCAATACACCAACTGGTTCATTTCGCGTTATTCGCAAGCAAGATATTGATTGTGTGTCCACTGTATTTCCGAGAAGATCAGATGGCAATGATGGTGGTGCTTTAATGCCCTATTGCATGCATTTTTTTAGAGGCTATGCGTTACATGGTAGTTATGATGTACCTGGATATCGAGCAAGCCACGGTTGTATCAGGATGTTTATTGAGGATGCGCGTTGGCTAAATGAAGAATTTATTGACCTGCCGGGGGATGGAATGAAAGGAACCCGTGTAGTCATTGATCCCCCGGACTACCCAAACGAGCAATAGACAAATAATAACCAAACTGTTAATATTTTATATGATGAAATTTATATGTTTGTATGGTAATGTTGCCGGTTGACTTTTTGATTTAAAAAACTGCATTAAAATGGAACACAAGGTTTAACCACCTGATCTACAGGACTATTCCCAGTTTTTCTTCAAAATGTATATTTCACATGTTTCATCAAAGTGAAGTTTTAGAGCGTAAAAGTAAGGACTGCATACGAAAATTTTTAAATTGAAAAACGCCAGGATGGCTGGCCATAAGTAATAAACTGTAATCTTGGCCCAAGAGTGATAATACAAAATCAATTTCGTATCGATGAATCTGGAGAGTTATAAAATAATGGCACACTACAATACACGGTCCGACTCAGTAGCAAGTTTTGGGATACAATCAATAATGCCTTGGATGGTATGGGGCTTAGGTTGCTTATTTTATTTTTACGAATGTCTTTTACAAGTTTCCCCTAGCGTTATGAGTAATGAATTAATGAGGGATTTCTCCGTTACTAGCCAAACATTAGGAATTCTATCCGGAATCTATTTCTATTCTTATGCAGCCATGCAATTACCTGGCGGTGTCTTAATGGACTATTTCGGTCCACACCGATTATTAACTCTAGCGACTATAGTTTGCGCTGTCAGTACCATTGCATTCGGAATGACAGATAACTTTTTTATGGCCTGTGTGGCACGTCTAATGATAGGTTTTGGCTCGGCATTTGCGGCTGTAGGTACAATGAAGCTCGCAGCGAATTGGTTTCCTGCTCAGCGTTTTGCCTTACTTACTGGCCTCATGGTTACCATAGGAATGTTAGGTGCAATCGGTGGGGAAGCACCTTTGGCATTGTTAATTGAATCCTTTGGTTGGCGCCACAGCATGCTCATTATGGGTATTGTAGGTCTTATTCTGGCAGTCTTGCTTATTGTCATTGCTCAAGACACTCCTAAAAATTATGAAAAAACTCACCACCCTTCTATTAAAGAAGAACCCTTAATACCAAGTTTATTAACACTGATAAAAAACAAACAACTTTGGTTGGTTGCTTGCTATGGCGGTTTAATGTATATGGCTACTCCTGTTTTTTGTGGTCTCTGGGGGGTTCCCTTTTTGATGACTAAAATGATGATCACTAAAACAACTGCCGCAAATTATATTTCTTTAGTGTTTATCGGTTGGGCAATTGCCAGCCCCTTATGGGGAATATTGTCGAATCGTATTGGTTTACGCAAACCACCTATGTACATAGGATGTATCGGCGCACTTATAACCTCCATAATTTTTATTTTTGCTCCAATTAATAACCCAATCTACATGGAGATTTTGTTGTTTGCGTTTGGTATCTTCTCAGCAGGCTTTTTACCTGCATTTACTGTAGCCAAAGAGTTATGCAATAAAAAATATGTCGCTACAGGTTTAAGCTTTATGAATATGATGAACATGATAGGTATTGCACTGGCACAGCCACTTATTGGCTATATTCTTGACAAAATGTGGCAAGGTGAAATGAATGGAAGTGTTAGAGTATATCCATTGGAGGCTTACCATACGGGACTTGCACTTCTTCCCCTGGGAATGCTTACTGCCTTAATTATTTTGCCCAAAATTAAAGAAACTTATTGCCAAAGTGTACATTAATGAAATAATACGAAACTTCCTGGGATACAGTAACCTGGGTGCAAAGCCGGACTCAGGTCTACCTGATACGGATTGTACTCTCACTCAGGCTACACATTTTTAAAGTAGATTTGATATGGCTAAAAAATTATACATCAAAACCAACGGCTGCCAGATGAATGAATACGATTCAACTAAAATGGCAGAAGTTTTGTTGCAATCACATGGCTTAGTCAAAACGGAGCACGTTGAAGAGGCAGATGTGATATTGCTTAATACGTGCTCTATTCGTGAAAAGGCACAAGAGAAGGTTTTTTCGCAATTAGGACAGTGGCGTGAATATAAAGCTAAAAATCCTCATGTGGTAATTGGTGTGGGGGGCTGTGTTGCAAGTCAAGAAGGTGAAGACATTATTAAAAGAGCCCCCTTTGTTGACATCGTTTTTGGTCCACAAACATTACATCGACTTCCCACATTGCTTAATGAACGAATGGAAAAGAAAAAGCCAGTTGTTGATATCAGTTTCCCAGAAATTGAAAAATTTGATCATCTGCCAGCACCAAGAGCTGAAGGACCTACGGCATTTGTTTCGATTATGGAAGGCTGCAGCAAATACTGCAGTTTTTGTGTCGTGCCTTATACTCGCGGCACAGAAATCAGTCGTCCTTTTGATGACGTACTTGCTGAGTGTTATCAATTGGCAATCCAAGGTGTCAGAGAAATCAATTTATTGGGACAAAACGTTAATGATTACCGTGGAGTGATGGAAAATGGTGATATTGCGGATCTGGCACTTTTAATTCATTATCTTGCTGCCATAGAGGGTATAGGCAGAATTCGCTTTACTACATCCCATCCTTTGGCGTTCTCAGATAATTTAATTAATGCCTATGCAGAAGTGCCTGAATTAGCGAATCATTTACATCTGCCTGTACAAAGTGGTTCCGATCGCATTTTAGGGTTAATGAAGCGTGGTTATACTGCTTTGGAGTTTAAATCCAAGATCAGAAAATTGCGGAAAGTACGCCCAGACATTCGTTTATCAACAGACATTATTGTTGGCTTTCCAGGAGAAACAGATAAAGATTTTCAGGACACTATGGATTTGGTTCATGAAATAGGTTTCGATACTTCATTTAGCTTTATTTACAGTCCAAGACCAGGTACTCCAGCTGCAAATTTACCCGATGAAACCCCTATGGAAGTAAAAAAGCAAAGATTGCAGATATTACAAAACAGGCTGGTATTAAACGCCTCACGGTACAGCCAATCTATGATAGGAAGCACGCAGAAAATATTAGTTACTGGGCACTCTAAAAAAGACTCCCAACAGCTGTCTGGTCGTACTGAATGCAATCGGGTGGTGAATTTTGATGGTCCCGCTCATTTGATAGGACAATTCGTCGGCGTTCAAATTAATGATGCATTACCTAACTCATTACGAGGACGCCTCGTAGCAGCTGAGACTGAAACGATTTGATGATAGAACATATTCATAAACAATTAACTGTTCCGCGCGAGCATCACAATCAACGTATTGACAGTGTGCTCGCCTATTTACTGCCTGAATACTCACGTTCGCAAATCAGCAATTGGATTAAAAACGGTACAATAACGCTTAACCAAAAGCCATGTAAACCTAAAGACAAAGCTTTAGATGGAGATTTGATTGAGATTAATGTTGATTTTACTTTAATGGAAAAGGATTTTAACCATTGTATTGCCGAGAAAATTCCCTTAAGTATTGTTTATGAGGACGAAGACATTTTAGTACTCAACAAACCTGCAAACATGGTCGTTCATCCTGGGGCAGGAAATAAAGAGCACACATTAGTCAATGCATTGTTGCATCATGAACCATCCTTACATCATTTGCCAAGAGCGGGCATTATTCATCGATTAGATAAAGATACAACAGGCTTATTAGTCGTGGCAAAAACACTCCCCGCACATACTTCTTTAATCCGTCAAATGCAAGCTCGCGAAATTCAACGTCATTACATTACTTTAGTACAAGGCCATATTATTTCCGGCGGTACGATTGATACTGGTTTTGGACGAAACCCACGAAATCGATTAAAAATGGCCGTTCAAGAGCAAGGACGGCAAGCAATAACTCATTATTCGGTAAAAAAACAATATCAGGATTTTACTTTATTAGACGTTAAGCTGATGACTGGGCGAACACATCAAATTAGAGTCCATTTGGCTTATATCCATCACCCGGTTGTTGGTGATCCACTTTACGGGGGACGTATGCGATTCCCAGCTCAAGCTAAAGAGCAATTGCGCGCCCTGCTCCAAAACTTTAAAAGACAAGCACTGCATGCATGCATGCTCTCATTTTATCATCCAAAAACAGAAAATGAGTTGACGTTTAAGGCTCCAATACCTGATGATTTTAAACTTCTTCTTAACACATTGGACCAGCATTATGAAGACTAATCCAGCTAATTGGCCAGCACCAAAAAATATCACAGCCCTGAGTACAACTCGTTTATCAGGATATAGTCAAGCCCCTTATGACAGTAATAACATGGGCTTGAATGTAGGGGACAATGATCACCACGTCCTGCAAAACAGACAACAACTTATGGAGTTGTTGCAACTGCCCGGCGAGCCACAATGGTTACATCAAACCCATGGGACTCATTGTGTTATTGCAGAAGAAGATCCAAACAGAAATGCAGATGCCTCAATAACCCGCTCAATGAAACATCCTTTAGCCATTCTTACTGCTGATTGCTTACCTATCATGCTTTGTAATGTTCAAGGCACGGAGATTGCAGCAATTCATGCTGGTTGGAAGGGATTAGCGCATGGTATCATTGAAAAAACACTCGATAAAATGGAGAGTTCAGAGCCAGAGGTATTAGCCTGGATAGGCCCCTCAATCTGTCAAAAGTGTTATGAAGTCGGAGAGGAAGTATATCAAACTTTTACCGATACATACCCTTTAAGTAAACAGGCATTTAACCCCGTTAATGGAAAATGGCTGGCTAATTTGCCTCTAATTGCTGAAATTGTTTTGAACTTAAAAGGCATAAAAGCCGTTTATCAGTCTGGTTTATGTACTTTTGAGTTAAAAAATGAGTTGTATTCCTATCGAAGAACGTCACAAACAGGTAGAATAGCTACCTTAATTTGGTTTAATGATCAACCTCAGGATTAATAATTATGATAAAACATATCAAATTCATTATAAGTAGCCTGCTTTTTTTAACGGTCTCGTTAACTTACGCAGCTAATGCGACTAATGAAGCAGCGCCTACCCCTATGCCCAGTTTGGCTCCCGCTTTAAAAAATATTATGCCTGCAATTGTGAATGTTGCGGTACAAGGTTATCTACCTCCTAGTGCATCTCCTGGTGCAGCTGGAAATGATGAAGAGGCTCAAAACAGCAGACAACCACACCAAGCAGCTCCTGAAAAAGGGCGTAAATTTGAAAGCATAGGTTCTGGTGTGATTGTGGATGCAAAACATGGGATCATTATTACGAATGATCACGTAATCCGCAATGCGAGTCTTGTCACGATTACTTTACAGGATGGCCGACGCTTAAAAGCAAAACTGGTCGGTAGTGATAGTGAAACGGATTTGGCCATATTAAAAATTAATGCCACAAACCTGAAATCCTTGCCTATAGGTGATTCGGATCAACTACAAGTGGGCGACTTTGTAGTAGCTATTGGTAATCCTTTTGGCTTAAACAGTTTTGGCAACAGCCAGTCTGCAACGTTTGGTATTATCAGTGCTTTAAAACGCAGTGATTTAAACATTGAAGGCGTAGAAAACTTTATTCAAACAGATGCTGCAATTAACCCAGGTAATTCTGGTGGTGCTCTGGTTAATACAAAAGGAGAATTGATCGGGATTAATACCGCCATTCTTTCTCCTTATGGCGGTAACGTAGGAATAGGTTTTGCTATCCCCATCAACATGGCAAAGGATGTAGCACAACAAATCATTAAATTTGGTTCTATTCATCGTGGCTTAATGGGTATATTTGTTCAGCATTTAACACCTGAACTTGCTCATTCACTTGGATATCCCGAAGATTTCCAAGGTGCATTAGTATCACAAGTTAATCCAAACTCTCCTGCTGAGCGTGCTGGTTTAAAATCAGGCGATATTATTACCCAAATTAACAATACAAAAATCACACAAGCGACTCAGGTAAAAACGACGATTAGTCTCTTGCGTGTAGGTTCAAATGTTAAAATGGTTGTTCAACGTGATGGCAAGACTATTACGCTGGATGCAGTCGTTACTGACATTAAATCACATGAACAAAAACTGCAATCAGAGAATCCTTTTCTTTATGGGCTGGCATTAAGAAACTTTGAGCAAGAAACACCGCCTCATGGTAATGTTATTGGCGTACAAGTCGTTGGTGCCTCTGAAACAAGTGCAGGATGGCGTGCAGGTTTAAGACCTGGAGACATTATTATCTCTGCGAATAAAGAGCCAATTAAAGACGTTAAAGCATTACAACAAATGGCCTTACATAAAAAAAATGAGTTATTAGTGCAAATATTACGTGGACCAGGTGCCATGTATCTATTGATCATCTAACTTACTAGACAATTTATCCTGGGTGAAGCACTGCAGAACCCAGGACTCCTCCCCTACGCGCACTTCCAAAATAGTGCCTGCGCCTGTATAGACCTCATGAAAAGCACTGCTGTACATGCGACTTCGGGTACTTTAGACTCAGAACCTCAATTGTTATGCAGATATCGATCTTAAAGCATAAAAGTTAATACCAATTAGTTAATTACAAGCTCAATGAGCCTGGAATACTTGCTACTTCTTCCTCAAAAAACTGGAGAGGAATCTTCCTCGCATTGGATACATCTAAAGAAAACTCCAGGTGATTCATAATGAGTTCGTTAACTATCATAGTCACCATGGTCAAAACTAAAGAAGTTAATAAAAAAGTTTCATAGTTTAGATCCAATTTGAGAGCTAAAAGAGATGCCAGGAGTAAGCCCAAACAACAGGCAATTCTATTTCTAATGGTCTTATTCCAATAAAATGGGCCGCTTTTTTCGTTTCGCAATCTTTGTTCAAGCCTCAATTTCGCAAGTTGATTTTCTTTGTAGTTATGGTAATCCGAAGCTTTCTCCCGAAGCTCTTTATAAGTGTGTGGGAAGAAAAAGCAATTAGCTTTCTGGCTCATCCAGTTAAAACGTTTGCAACTTAAAGCAAAAGAAACCATATCGTTTGGCTTAAGGATATAATTCTTATCTTTATTGCGTGCATTAAGAATCTCCAATAGCATCTCGCTAGCTAATTCATCAAAAGGATTTTGATTTTGTTGATTGATGTTATGCATCGACTTTTCCTTTATTTTTAGCAGAAACCTTTTGCTCCTCTGTGAGTTCAAAAAAAGTATCTGGGTATCCTTAGTCTGCCAAATCACCCGGCTATACTCAATAAGTTTTTAACCCTCTGATTTAAGATAATTTTTAATAAATAGAGGTCCAGTATTTTATGAAATTAAAGTTCTAAATTTCCTAATTAAGAGTACGGCTGACATTTTTTTCTTAAATCGATTTATTGATTATGCTTTTGTTTTATTGAACTTAAGCCATTATAAAAAATGATTAAGCATACTTAGGGCATGTTAACAATTCATCCCCCTTGCCTACGTGCCGCGACTTGTTCGCGGCATCCATGAGATGGTCAAATTAAAAAACAAACCTAAGATATTGCTCTAATCTATTGATTAATAAGAGCAAATTCATAATATAACGATTCCAATATCAAGTATAAAATGAGTTTGCAATGGCTAGACTAATGCTCAGTGATGAGCTGTAGCAAAAACTAAAGGAGATCATGCTGGAAACATCAGATTTATGACAAGCCCAATCTTCGAATGATGGTTGAAGCAATGTTATACCGCACGCGTCGGCTGTCCTGGCGAGATCTACTCATAGAATCCAGGTTCTGGAATTCTACCTATATGCCGGTTCAACGTTAGATTTAATTAAACGAGTCTGGGAACATAAAAATAACATAATTTCAGGATTTACAGCTAAGTATAAGGTACATAAATTGGTTTATTATGAGGTTCATGAAACCTATGTAGAAGCCGGCGTGAAAAACGTTTCAAAAATTGGTGCAGGCAGTAGAAGTGAAATTTCATTGAGGATCTTAATCCAGAATGGCGTGATCTATATGAAGAACTTTGCCGTTGAGTAAGAGAGGCTGGATGCCGCGAACAAGTCGCGGCACGTAGGCGATGGGGATAAATTGTCAACATACCCTAGGAATAATCAGAAAAAAATCAAAAAAAATAGGGTAACAGACTTGACAATTTTCCATTAAAACGACAAAATCACGCCTCTTGTGGCTATGTAGCTCAGCCGGTTAGAGCGCGGCACTCATAATGCTGAGGTCGGTGGTTCGAGTCCACCCATAGCCACCATTTAGATCAATAAGTCACAACAAACATCGAATAAAAACTTATACTTAGGTGCATTCATAACAGAACCACAGAGTTTTCCTACCTTTCTTGAGGATCCAGGAACGAATAATTATCATGCGATTTTCCTGCTATGAAAATTGAGATTTAAACATACTGATTACAGCGAAGATAAAGCATATCTGCTGATGCTGAAACCTCACATATTGGTTAAGTAACATGACAGTACAGGAACAAAAAATTAATCGTGAAGTGTTACAAAAAACGATACAAATGCTTCAACAGCATTTTGCAACCCAAGTAGAAATAAACTCCATACAGTTTCTCAGTGAAAAAGAGCGACGTAATATTGTGGCGCGTATCACTCTAGCGAGTAAATCAAACTCTATTCCAAGAAGCATCATTTTTAAACAATCCCTCCCTGAAGCATCAGATCGTGATGACAAAGAGGCTTATGCTCGCTTTGCTCGCGATTGGGCAGGTCTTGAGTTTGCAAATCAGATTCATCAGAGTATGCATAATATGCCTCGCTTTTATGGTGGTAATAAAGAATATCGATTTATTCTTATTGAGGATTTGGGAAGGCAGCATATAAGTTTAGTGGACTCTTTAACACTTCCTTACCGGGATAAGGCAACGCGTGCCTTAAATCGATTTATGAAATCATTAGGAAGTTTTCATGCAGCAAGTTATGGTAAAACATCAATGTATGAAGCACTGTTAAAGAAAATTCATGGAAACGTTGAAACGCTGCAAGAAGATTTGGATTTTACGCGTACTGATTTAATCGAAAAATTGCATGCAGCGAATAAAAAGTTACATTTACCGTTAACAACAGAAAGCATTAATGAAGCGAATTCCCTGATTGAATCTTTACTTAAACCAGGCCCATTTACTGTGCTTACCCATGGCGATATTTGTCCAGACAATGTTTTTGATCATGAAGACACACATGATTTGCAACTTATTGATTTTGAATGGGCTTTTGTACGCAATGCGCTACTCGATGGTACTTATCTTAGAATGAGCATGCCTACATGTTGGTGTGCCAAATCCATACCTGAAGAAGTCATCATCCCGTTAGAGATTATTTATCGAGAAGAACTCAAACAAACCATTCCAGCGGCATCAGATGATTTAGCATATACTAAAGCCTATACTGAAGCGTGTGGCTTCTGGTTATTGCAACAAACCCTCCCTTTTCTTGATTCGACTCTAGAAAAAGACAGAGTTGGTCCCTCAGGACCTGTTCCAGCAAATTCATTATGGAAAGACGAAGAAAATTGGGTTAGGCCAAGAGTTTTATCGCGTTTGCACGCGTTTATTCACGTTGCATCCAGAAACAATTTATTGCCTCACTTAAAACAAATGGCAGAAAACATACTCCTCGAACTCAAGAAACGCTGGACTGCAAACTCTTTAGAATTTTATCCCGCCTTTAAAACATTAAATCAAAAATTTTATATCAGAACTTTTGAACCGGGTGATGAAACAGAAATCTATCAACTATTTTATGATACTGTCCATTTTGTCAACTGTAAGGATTATACGAAAGAACAACTCAATGTATGGGCACCTAAAAAACCCAACTTATCCGAATGGCGAAAATCTCTTGCGAATAACTATACCTTTGTAGCTGTTGATAAAGACAGTAACAAAATTATTGGATTCTCGGATTTAGAAAAAAATGGGCGCCTCAATCGAGGTTATGTACATAAGGACTATCAAAAACAAGGAGTTGGCAAGGCCTTATTAGAAGCTCGTGAACATACAGCAATAGCCTTAGGAATACCAAAGCTCTTTTCAGACGTCAGCATCACAGCAAAACCATTTTTTGAAAATCAAGGATACACTACTGAAGCAAAACAAACCAAAGAATTAAATGGCATTACCTTCAAAAACTATCGTATGACTAAAGTATTCACTTCTTAGAATAGTAGTTCAATCTCCTCTATTGCTTATACTTTATAAGGGTGTGTGTCGTTGCCAAATCCACAATGAACCTCAGGAAAACAAAAAACTAATATGAAATTAATTCAGCTACTAACCAAGGTAGGCGCTCCCGGTATATTTTGTATCTCCGAGGTTGATTGATTTTCAGATATTTGGTCCTGATGCTTTTGCTTAAAACTCTGGAATTTCGAGATAAGCTCTCTATCCGGTGGGGTTTTAAGATTATGTTCTGTTTGAGCTAAAGAATCAGGAGTGGACGAAAAAGAATCTTCATTTTCTTCAGAACAATTGAGTTGGAAAACACTTTGGATGTAATCAAAAAATTTAACTAATTTAGTACCAATAATTTCGAAAATATTCATTTTTCGTGATGCTTTTTCAGTAATAATATCTTGACTTGGTTTATCAAAATTCATTCCATTTTGCTCTAAAGTCTTAAGGATGTGTATATTGAGCTTTTTAACTTGTTCTTCGGATAGAGATATCTTGCTCACAATGTCTGTTGCCTGTTCAGGTCCCATATTGCTTATAAGTTCGTCTACCATATGCACATTATTAGTATTAATGGCAAGAAGCAAATATTTCTGTTGTTTCTTCTCGGTCAGAATATAACCTTCTTGGTTCAGCTTTTTTAAAAGCACTTCAAGACATTCTGGAGAATGTCCTTTTATGGCTAAGGTTATGGCATTATCCCCTCTAGAGTCTTTTTCGAGAATAATTTGCGTTAACCGAGTCCGTTGTGGCATTATGGGTAAGTCCTCTCTTAAAAAATCGGAAAGACTATCTACTTGAACTTCTACCTCTTCCATATCCAATAAATCGGAGAGATCCATTACTTCTACTTCTTCAAATTGAGTGTCTTTTTCATCTGTATCTAGAAAATCAATAATGGACTGGGTATCCTCTGTTTCCTCTAAAGTTTCTATTGCAGGATTAGTTTGAATTTTTTCGAGAATATCAATTAAAAGTTCTTTATTACCTCCTCGAGCAACCATATTTAATAACAGCCCATCATCGATACTCTGAAAAACCTTTTTTCCAAATTCATTTTCGATGAGTTTATTGAGTAATTCGGCACGGCCATCTCTCAAGGAAAGTAAAATCATGCTGAAAAATGCTGATTTCTTATCTTCTTTCTCTTGCTTAGTGCTTTCAGGACACGAATTTAATTGATTTAAAATCGGGATGATACTTTGAGTGTTATTTTTCAGTATTGCCTCAAAACCTAAATCCATAAGTTCAGTGGCAGTCCAAATTTTATTTTTATCTTTATTGAGACAGATTTGCATTAACTGTTCATTACCATTTCTAGCTATTATTATGGCACCGGTTATTGTTTTATCGTCATAAGAAGCAATAGCATTGGGATCAAGGTATTTCCTAGTATAATCTTCAGGTGTAGCTTGTTCAAAGGATGAGCTATGCTTGAATCCGGAACGAGTTAAGCGCGTGAATGTTAATGCCATGCTGCTATCCTGGAATTGGAAAACATTAGTTCGTAACTCTGTCATTAACGCCTCTTCGGAGTCAAATTTTTTGATCCCTTCTTTGTAATTAGGATCGAAAACGACATACTCACCCTTTAATCGATGAATTGTAATTGCGTGATTAGGCGAGTTAATTTTTAAAACCTCTCCATGTTGAAGTTCCATGTCTTTCAGTATTTTGGCCCAATTTTCTTCTGATGTAATTAATGGAAGTACAAAATCTGAGTCCAAAGGTTTTCCATCAATTTTTAAGGCCTTATATGAATCCCTTTGAGAAAATGTTTTTTCGAAAAGACCAGGGTCATAGGCTAAAATGACTTGACTTATAAAATGATCAATGTCTTCTTCAGGAGAATCACTTATAGTTGATTGGCTGAAGTCCCCTTCACTCATGGCTGCAATCTTTTGTAATATTTTTAAAAAAGTATCCTCTTTTCCTTGAAGCACATAATGAGCATGGACTGTAGCTAAACCATTACATACACCTGTTTCATTCCATTTTATGGGCAGATTATGCCATTTTAGATAATTGTTAATAATTGTTATTGTTTTTGCTTGTGAAATATTAAGATTTTTCATGCTCACTCGCATTGCAAAAGCAGGTTGCTACACTATTAAAAACTTCAGATATCCATGACATCAAAATGCACTTTTTCAACTCAAGGTTGTGAGTTACGCATTTTGTTCTGATGCGCCAGGCATAACCTAAATCCAATGTTTAAGAGCATAAAATTTTACACTGCATTCTAATTGAGATTTGCCAATGATTTATTTTATACTAATAGTTTTTATTATAGACACATAGTTCTTATTTTTGCACATTAAATGGAATAGATTGAGATGAATTCAATAGATTCTGACTTCTTTTGAGCCAATTCGGACATGAATGATTTTGATACAGTTTACTATACTATAAATAATACTTAAGCGTTATTGTTGGCGAGCAATTATGCAGCAACGTACAGAGAAAGAAAAACTAATTGCACAAGCTCACGCTATCTCAAATTTGCCTGGAGTCATAAGAGTTACACCTTTTGTACAAAATTATCAACCCGGAAAAGAACATCAACAACCGCAAGATAAAATTCGGATTCAGTTTAAAGATCGGGAATTCCTTGCTCAATTTATGAAAAAATATGGTATAGAAGGATTAACACTGGGAAATGGCCTAGGGCAAACAGCTAATTCAAAGCAATGGTATTTAGAAATACCTCCGAGCAGACTTGGCCCAATCTGGCAGCAGATAGAAAAAGAAAAAAAAATTCAAGAAAAAAATAAAATTAGAGTAATTAATTCTCACAGTGAAATGACGCATGTTTTAGGGTTGCAAAATAATCCTTCTTTTTTTGCCTCTCGAAATACTGGTTGGACGACAGATGCAGCAGTAGATAGTATTAAAAGGAGATACTACCGATTAAAAGCTGGCTCCAATTTAAATTTCGATGTACTGCCTGATTTTTTTTATCGAGATGCTGCAAAAAAAACTACGGATCTACCTGTTGGTGGATATGTTGGATTTTCTTGTGAATGGTTTCGCCATGCTTATACTGTTCATGCTGTTAAAGAAGAACAACAAACTCATTTTATTTACGTAAATCGTGGGCAACGTCATTATGACTTAGCCACAGGGGAGGACATAAGGAGTGCACCTGCAGTACTGGTTTTTTCTGTAAAAAATGAAAATGCAGAAAGTTTTGCAAAGGCATTGATGAGCGCTGCTATGACTTCAGGTGACTCGCGCAAAATGATGTCTGCATTTTTAGAAAAAAATCGAGATAAGTTCAATGGAAAACTTTCTCTAGAATTACAAAAGAAAGATCAAAAAACCGGAAATTGTACTATAGCAAATTCAAATATCGCCTGGCATTTTCAATTGGCATCCGATGAAATGCGAAAGAGCAATTCAGAGTTTGCTCAAGCCTATGAAAATACAAACCAAAAATATAGAGAAATGAGGGTTGATGACAGAGTCCAAGCGTTCAAATACCTCTTGGATGATCGAGATTGTTATTCTTATGATAGTGAATTTCTTTATAATTATTTCCAGGCAATTGAAAAATTTGCAAGAAAAGATATTAAAATACAACGCCAGCAAAACCCAATGGAGCATATTAAAACATTGGTTGAGGAGCTTGATTCTAAGGGACTATCCAAATTAATAGAACCATTAATTAATGATAATTTTACCATCAAAGTAGATGAATATATCAATGCCAGGATACAACAACTTAAAAAGGGCTATCCAACTTTATCGGAACAATACTGTAAAGATTTTGCGGCCATGACACGAGATGGCTTACAGTCAGCAAAAATTAGAGTCTTAATGCTTGCTTTCAAAAAATTATCCCTAGAAGAACAAAAGCAAATTATAGCTAAGGATATTTCATTATTGGGTTATGCTGATCGTCAACTGCAATTAGACTTACTGGAACTGGATTACAATAAGTATGCGCTGTATGCAAATAAAGAACTAAAAAAAACTTGCGCAAGGCATCCTTTTAATCGGCTTCGTGAAGAGCATCCAACTGAATATAATTCAGTAAGTGATAGCATGAAAGAAATGATGGAAGCATTCATTGATAGTAAAGAGGAGGAATATCTTAAGAAAAGTAAAGTAATTGCTACAGAAAGAAAAACCAAAGATATTGCTTTCTTGTCGCAAGAAGCCGCACAAAAAGAAGTAGTGATTAATAATACATTGAGAACTTTATATTCCTATCTATCAGCAGGAGACACGGAGCATGCCACTAAAACATTTGAAAAACTGTGTCAAGTTTGCTGCGAACGCAGATTTTATCTAGGTGGGGATAAGTATTCGGTACATAATCAATCGGCACAATGGTTAATTAATCGAATCTGTGCAGATGATGATATAGGGGAAGACTTCAGGAAACTTTTAGGAGTCCAGAATAGTAATACTGATGAAGTAACAAAGATAGTTCGAAACACTCTCTCTGGAAAAGACACAACGACCCATCATCATTTCAATAGCTATAAAGAACGGTATGCTCAGCAACTCGAAACATCAGTTGAACCTACTCCCAAATCCTCCTACGAAAGCAGTTTAAGAAGTAGCATTTCGTGTTGACTTTAAGACTTCCCCAACTAAAGTGAGTGCGCACTATTTTTTTCTCATATTATTAATTACAAAAAAACCTAGGTTCCGTGAACCAATTTTTTTAATTACTTGAAAAGTAGGCAGTTTTTATAGTGAAATTCGATTGCGATCGTTAACAACACTAATGGAACTGCCTACATGTATAATAATATATCAGAACGAGTCTGGGATACAATTTATTCTTTTCTGCAAGGAGTAAAAGGATTGCACATTAAGAATAATGAGAAGACAAGATGCTTTGTGGAAGGAGTCTGGTATGTATTACGTACAGGCTGTCAATGGCGCCTGCTCCCGCCCTATTACGGACATTGGCGTAAAATTCACAAGCGATATAAAATGTGGTCAGATCGCGGCATTTGGACTGGCTTAATGTCTTCAGTTAGCGATGTTGATGATCAAGCCGTCATGATTGATGCCACCATAGTGCGCGCGCATGCGTGTGCATCTGGTTACGACAAGGAAGGGAATGATGCTCAGGCATTGGGGCGCAGTAAAGGAGGTTTTACCACTAAAATTCACGCTTTGGTGGATGGACTGGGGAATCCGATTAAGTTTATCCTGACCGGGGGACATCGAAACGATATTACTCAAGCAGCAGAGCTATTGAAGGAGCAGCGTGACACGATAGTTCTTGCAGATAAAGGATATGATTCACAGGCACTTGTTGACACACTGGAGAGTCAAGGCTGTATTGCAACCATTCCGTCAAAAAAGAATGCGAAGAACCCAAGAAAAATCGATAAAGAGCAGTACAAAGAGCGGTTTTTAGTTGAAGCTTTTTTCTCCAAAATCAAACACTTTCGGCGTGTTTTTTCTCGTTTTGATAAAACAACGACCGCTTTTTCCGGGTTCTTACATTTGGCCGGAGCGCTTATATGGATGCGCTAGAAAATTGGTTCACGGAACCTAGATACTTTAAAATTGAATTTTTGTTATGTTTAATAAAACAATTACATTCGCGCACTGTATATAGATTAGCCAGTGTCTTTAAATTTCTTTTTCAAATAGGAGAATAGAATACTATGGAACGGTTAAAATCCTATTTTCTTAAAGACACCACTCTGAAAACTGAAATCCTTGCGGGTATCTCCACTTTTCTAACCATGGTGTATATCGCTTTCATTAACCCGAGCATACTCCATGAGGCCGGGATGGACCAGGGAGCAGTATTTACCGCCACATGTCTTATTACTGCCTTTGCCTGTTTTTTTGCAGGGGTATTTGCTAATACCCCCATTGGCATTGCACCGGGTATGGCATTAAATATCTTCTTTTCTTACACGGTAGTGCAAGGCATGGGAATCGCTTGGGAACAAGCATTAGCCATTGTTTTTCTTTCAGGTGTCTTGTTCTTTTTAATGTCACTTACACGCCTGCGACGTCTATTAATCGAAGCAATTCCTCATAATTTACAAATTGCTATCTTAATAGGAATCAGTTTATTAATTGCATTAATTACTTTACAAAATAATCAAATTATTATTGAAGATCAGCATAATTTAATGCGTCTTGGCGAAATTAATCGTCCAGAAAGCGGCTTATTTTTCTTAGGATTCTTACTTATACTGATTTTAGATTATTTTCAAATTCCTGGGGCGATTATCCTCGGAATACTCAGTATTTCTCTCTTGAGCCTATTGATGGGTTTATCTACCTGGCAGGGATTAATTTCCATGCCTCCTTCCATGGAAGCTACTTTTTTAAAGCTCGATTTTTCTGGCCTAAATACAGTTCCCGCCTTAAAAGCCACGTTTACCTTTTTTTTAATTGCTGTGTTTGATGCTACGGGAACGTTGATCGGCTTATTAAATCCTTCTGTATTTAAACAACAAAAAAATTATTCCAAACGTCTTAGCAATTGTCTAACCGTTGATGCAGCTGCTTCTGCTGTAGCAGGATTATTAGGCTCTGCAAGTACCTCTCCTTACATCGAGTCTGCAGCAGGAATTGAAGCAGGTGGACGCGGTGGAATCACAGCTATAGTCATCGCAATCGGTTTTCTTCTTATGTTATTTTTTTCACCTTTAGCACGAATGATTCCTAACTATGCAGTAGGCCCCGCCCTTTTGTATGTGGCGTGTTGTATGATGAAACACCTCACTGACATGAAATTACAGGATGTAAGCGAAACAGCTCCTTGCATGGTTACTATCATGATGATCCCTTTTACTGCGTCTATTGCGGATGGAATTGGCGGGGGTATTATTCTCTATACCTTATTAAAGCTGTTAACACGACAAAAAATTAATTTTTTACTCTTCGTGTTAAGTATTGTTTTTGTAGTATTCTTCCTTGTAAGTTAAAACACCTTGGAATTATTCTTTAACGTTACAGTTTGTAAAAATTTATCACAAGGATATTTCATATGTCCATTAAATGTTCCGTATTTATTGCCACAAGCATGGATGGATTTATCTCCCGGGATGATGGCTCTATTGATTGGCTCATGAAAGTCAACTCGCTTGTTCCTGAAGGTGAAGATGGTGGTTACCAATCCTTTATTTCCAGCGTGGACGGATTAATTATGGGGAGAAATTCATTTGAACAGGTGCTCACATTTGATGAATGGCCATATGGTGATCTGCCAGTGGTGGTCATGAGCAGCAGACCCATGAATATCCCCAAACACATACAAAAATGTGTTTCTTCATCTTTTGAAACACCTTATGCCCTCGTGCAGCGCCTGGCAAAAAAAGGGATGAAACATCTTTACATTGATGGGGGAATTACCATTCAAAAATTCATTGTAGAAAATCTCATTGATGAATTAACAATTACCTTAATCCCTATATTACTCGGTTCGGGTCGTTCTTTATTTGGTCCACTGAAGCATGACATCGGGCTTGAACTTTTGGAGACAAAGAGTATCGGCAGTAGTATTGTACAATTAAAATACCGTATCATGCGCGTTGGAGGTTTGGATAATACAACCATTCAATCTTAGGTTAATTCACTGAATAATTGCGTTTGTGCAGAAAAATTGCTTTACTTAAACTGATATATAAGTTCAACTGAGTTACAGTATGTAATCACCATAACCCATTCAGCTGGAGATTATTATGACAAAATTTTTCGATACAAAAACGAAAACCTTATTTGTTACCGGAGGAAGAACGGCTGTGGCTGATTTATCAGATAATCCGCTCATGCAATTGCCTAATCCCGATGAGGTTCCCCCTGCTCTTGCGTTGCGTAGACAAAATGCAGTAGCAGGAAGAAATGCTGAAAAAACTTACGTAAGCGCAACAGGTGAAGAGCTTCACGGAAATTATGATTTAAACGATCCCAGTAATGCGGATCTTGAAGAAGTCAGAGACACAATTTATTGCCCTTAAACCCATATAAAGAAATCTCAAGAGCCTTCTACACTTATCAGAAAAAACCAGTAGAAGGCACCTCTCTAAGATCGTCCAATATATTGATTCAACTTAAATTTTTAAATGCTCAGAAAAACATATACATTTACCAAACCATCTGCATATAATGCGTTAAGATGATATTTAAAATGTACAACTTTGCACATTATCATCTGAATAAACAAATGGATGCAATTCAATTCTTTATTAAATGAGGATGAAATAATATGAGAAGAAAACACGAACATCAGCCAAAAAACCACGAGCACACTCACCCATCAACCACCCAGCCACACACTCACACTTCAGTGGTTGTTACAACCCCAGCTCTAGGTGCTAATCCTAACTCTTTCTATTATCATCATTCACATCAACATCCCTATTACATACCTCAGCAACATCATACTCCTCAGCCATATGCCCATCAGCACTCCCACAGTCATGACGCGCACGATGAACATACACATTACAAACCTTAGTAAAAAGCAACCCGGATTAACGATATGTTGTCCGGGATTAAAAAGGAAGAAAATTGTTTTGACCTACGAAGGATATTCTTACCCGATGAATTTAGAATTCATGCTTCAAAATAAAAACAAGTGAATATAAAGATAGATTCTTAGCAGTTAAGATAATCTTGAAGCAGAATTTTAAAAAGGCTTCAAAATACCTTCAGTAACACGTCAAAAAAACTATTGTAAGTTTATAAATTTAGTTATTATGTTATTTAATTAGGATTTTGCGATTTTTCAATGCGCTCGATAGTAATTTTTATTTTAACATTTATTTGTTCTGCATTAATTCATGCAAACGAAATTAATATTTCCACAACTACTAAAAATGGGAATACTACTTTTTATTTGCAAGCAGGCGCATTTAATTTAGAAAAAGATGCAAAACAACGCCAACAAGAATTATCCGCGCTCGTTAGTGAACCGGTGGAAATTAAGAATCTATCGGATAAGAAACTTTATCTCATACAAATTGGACCAATTAGTGATTATCTCACAGCACGTGCCTTGCAGAATAAATTAACTCAAAAAATCATCGATTCTAAAAAGAACAAACACATTGAAAATCAATCTCCTCCTTTAGCCCAATCAAACCCATCCGACAGTTCAAGTGAGCCAACAGAAATACCTCCGCCACCAAGCAGTAAGTTATGGAACCTAAGAAATGCGGATATCAGAGCGGTCATCGCTGAAGTGTCTCGAGTAACAGGAAAAAACTTCGTCATTGATCCTAGAGTACAAGGAAAAATATCCATTGTATCGGCAACACCAATGAACAATGACGAACTCTATGAAGTGTTTCTTTCAGTGTTACAAGTCTCTGGTTTTGCCGCGATACCTAGTGGTGCGATCATTAAAATTATCCCTAATATTGATGCAAAAACACAATCACCTGATCCTTCAGGCGAAATGAAACAGCCCCCTAAAGGCGATGACATGATGGTGGCCGTCGTGCCCGTTCATTATGTTCCATCTGAGCAATTAGTACCTGTTTTACGACCACTAATGCCCCAATGGAGCAGTATCTCTGCGTATGCTCCCTCAAACATGCTTATTTTGTCAGGTAGAGCCAACAACATTCGTAGTCTTGCAGAAATCATCAAACAAGTAGATTCCTCTTCTGCAAATGGTATCGATATGGTCCCTTTAAGACATTCATTAGCTATGGATATCGCTGCTACTTTAAAAGATCTTGTTAAAATTCAACCCAGCATGGGAGGATCACGAACACAGTTAACTGTAGCTGCCGATGATCGCTCCAACTCTCTATTGATCAGTGGAACCAAAACAGACAGAATACGTCTTAGGATGTTAATATTAAAGTTAGATAAAGAAAGCTCAGAAGGTCAAAACAGTAATACGCAAGTTGTTTATCTCAATTACCTCAGAGCAGAAGACTTGGTCCCCATTCTTGCAGGTATTGCGCAGGCAAATTTCAGTGGTAATGTTGGAACAACCATTGGTACGATTACTCGTCCTATCTTGGACAGTACAAACCCTGCCTCCAATCTTACCAGTAACTCAAATATACAAAGCTCCAGTCCCACCTCTTCTTCTCTTTATTCATCAGGATCAGGTAGCGGCCCGTCCCCCCTTACTGCATCAGGAGCTACTGCAAATACTACAACGGCAACAACGCAAAATGAGGGCACAACCAAACCTTCAGTGCAAATTATTGCTGAGCCTAACACAAACTCTATTATTCTTAATGCACCCGCGTCGGTGATACGTATTTTGAAAAGAGTAATTGTTCAACTGGATATTAAACCAGCACAATTACTTATAGAGGCAATGGTCGCAGAAATAAACCAATCAGATATTAATGATTTGGGTATTGAATGGGGAAGTAATCAACTAACGGGGAGACCACAAGATTTTAGACCAGGATTTGCTATAATTAATAGTGGAACCCGACTTGATGACTTACAAGCACAAATATATGCTTTGGCTAGAGAGAACAAAGCGAATATTTTATCAACGCCTTCCGTTGTAGTTCTTGATAATCGCCAAGCCAAAATATTGGTAGGTAAACAGGTTTCGATTGCATCAACAACTCAACCTGCTAATGCAGGAGGGACAACAAATGGTGGTGTTCCATTTACCACTTTCGATCGAGTAAACGTCGCATTGCATCTCTATGTCCGCCCACAAATCACGCGCGGGAATGGAATTCAAATGCAAATTGACCAAGGTAATGACACCCTGGATCCACCCGTTGTTGCTCCAAACGTGACTACTCCAACATTTCGAATTAGCAGTATCGTCACCTCAGTTCATGTTGAGAGCGGTGATGCAGTTGTTTTAGGCGGTTTAACACAAGACAGTCTAAATAATGACAATAATCGTTTACCCATTTTAGGAGATATACCTGGTATGGGTCGTATATTCAAACGGAAAATAAATTCTCGTGAAAAAAGGGTGCTTATGGTCTTTATTAAACCCCTTATTTTACGTAATGAACGCGATAATATGCATATGACAAGTGAAAAGTACAACCATGTTCGTCAGTACCAACTGGATTGGCTAAGATCACAAGATGCATTTGTACAAAGCAATAACTCAACCGTATTGCCTGCTTTGAAACGCGCTGAATTGCCCAAACCGTTTCATCGCCCACCTTTGCTAGTAACGAAGTAAGCTATGGAAAATGAAGAGAAATCACTGAAAATCCCATACAGTTTTGCAAAAAACCATGGGATTGTTGTTGCGAATGAAATGAGCGATAACCATGCTCTTGTTTATCATTTACCTAATACCCCATTACAAGCTCTTGCGGAAATAAAACGTTTATTACAATGCGACTTTACTCTGAAACAAGTTGATGAATCAGCGTTTCAACAACATTTAGCACACGTGTATCAATCTAAATCATCAATATTAGAAGCTGCTGGAGGCATGGAAGAGGATATGGATCTCTCATTGCTGGCAAGTCAATTACCAGTAAGTGAAGACTTATTAGAAAATCAAGATGATGCGCCGATAATCCGCTTATTGAATGCATTATTTACCCAAGCAATAAAACAAAAAGCATCTGATATTCATATTGAAACTTATGAAGATAGAGTATTAGTACGTAATCGTATTGACGGTGTTTTACATGAGGTTTTAGAAATTCAACGTGCTATAGCCCCCTTAGTTATTTCTAGAGTCAAAGTTATGGCCAAGCTGGATATTGCAGAAAAGCGCATTCCGCAAGACGGTCGTATTTCACTACGTATTGGTGGGCATAATATTGACGTTCGGGTTTCAACCCTCCCATCAAACCATGGCGAACGTGTCGTTTTGAGGATTTTGGACAAACAAGCTGCACAATTGGATTTAAACCTATTGGGGATGCCTCAACCTACTGTAAAAGCCATGCGAAAAATGATCGCAGAACCGCATGGCATTATTTTGGTCACTGGACCAACAGGTTCTGGGAAGACTACCTCTTTATACGCCATGTTAACTGAATTAAATCAAGTCACGCGCAATATTCTAACGATCGAAGATCCCATAGAATATGATCTTGAAGGAGTTGGACAAACACAGGTTAATACTAAAGTACAAATGACCTTTGCCAAGGGCTTAAGGGCAATACTCAGACAAGATCCCGACGTGGTCATGATAGGAGAAATTCGTGATTTGGAAACTGCTGAAATTGCAGTTCAAGCCAGTCTTACAGGACACCTTGTATTGTCAACCCTACACACAAACAGCGCACTAGGCGCCCTCACTCGTTTACGCGATATGGGCGTTGAATCTTTTCTCTTATCTTCTAGTATCGTTGGACTTATCGCACAACGCCTGGTGAGAAAATTATGTCCTCAATGCAAAACACCTCATCAATTAAGAGACGACGAAAAAGAACTTATGGGACTCACAGAAGATGCAGATATATCTAAAGTTTTTGAGTCTAAAGGTTGCGATTTCTGTAATCACCTAGGCTATAAAGGACGAACTGGCATTTATGAGCTGATTACTGTAGATGAAGAACTAAGAGGAATGATTCATCGCCATGAAAATTTGCAAACAATGGAAAGTTATTTACGCCCCACTACTCCCAGTATTCGAGATGATGGATTTAAGAGGGTGCTCGCCGGCGATACATCACTTGCTGAAATTCTTCGCGTAACAACGCAAAGTTAACTGAAACTATTCTGCGGAAACCTTAATACAACGATATATCTTTTCGCTCCATTAAGGTTATGTTTGATAAAAAAAGGATTTATTGTCTATTATAAGAACAGAAAATGGTGTCATTCTCAGCATTTGAATTTTGTGAACTTCCTTCCAAAATTAACTGATCATTTTTTAATGAAATTGTCATAGTCCCATAACCAAAATTCTTCATACTCAAATCTTGCCCATGGAAATGTCCGGTAGAGGAAAAACTAAATATCAGGTTAGAATAATCAGCATTCCATTCCAATAAGTTGTGGAAAAAAAATGTAGCCTCTTTATTTGATCTGGATTCAGTTTCTAATGAGCCAATATGATATATTTTATCATTAATTATAAATTCTGAATCTGAGTTTTCTATAGCAACAGTATCTGTTCCTTCATAACCAGTACAATTTCCTACCCATGTTCCTGAAAAATCAACAAAATGTTTAACTCCATTTTTTGATTTAGATTGTGCCTTTTCTTTTAATGCTGTACTTATCTTTTTTGTTGGATCTACTGCTAAATGATGAAAAAAATTGGAAGCAAATAGTGGGGTTGCTATGAGACTACTTGTGATAATAATTACAGCAAAATCCTTTTTGTCCATGTTATATAACTCCTGATTTATTTAAGTCATTAGAAAGCGTGATGTGGTCTACAGTCAAAAAGTTAACTCACTTTAAAATGCGATACCATCATAAGATAACGGAAAGCCAGATTGCAAGTCACTGCCTCTTGAAGTAAATACACAACATTATTGTCCATTTTAAGGAAGCTCTTATAATACCAGTAACTAAGATAGACAATGAAGAATCCTTAGATATTTGGTTTAATAATGTAAGTAACGTCTTTAAGACTGCCGTATGTTTATCTAAACTCTCGGTAGCAAATGCTAATCCAATTATAAGCTTTTGTCTCGATGCATTAACATCCGTAATATATCAATGCAGGCCTTATAAAGACTTGCTTGAGTTTCCTTAGAGTAATATTTCACCCCCTCATTGCTCAAAAGAAAACTCAAAACTTGAGAATTCCTTAATAATTTGTAGCTATCTAGTCATCAAGAGAAAATACCTTTGAAAATCAAATGTTAATGGTTACTATATTAAGATAGTTTTGATGGTGGAATTGAAACTATTTTAATGATGGGTGTGTTGCCAAATAAAAAGGAAGTGTTATGCGGTTTTGGATCAGAGGATTTATTTGTTTTAGTTTCTATACATTAATATCCTGTACTGTTTCTCTTCCTCAGCAAAGCCAGATTAAAAATATAAAAACTGTTCCACACATGGAGCATTCGATTAAAAAAAGTTTACAAAAGAAAGAGATTTTTTCTAAAGGCAAGTGGCCAAACAAGCAATGGTGGTTATCTTATAACACTCCTGAACTCAACACTTTAGTTACAGAGGCTTTAGCTAATAATCCTTCAATTCATGAAATCAAAAGCCGCATTGAAGTTGCTAAACAGCGAGCTATTGTCACACGCTCGCTACTAGCCCCTTTAGTTTTTTTTAATGCTCATGAAAATCGACAATATGTAAGCAAAAACGGCTTATATCGCGCATTCAACCCTAATTTTCCTTTAAATGCCAGACTCTTGGATCTGTCTCTTTCTTTTACTTATGAATTTGATTTTTGGGGAAAAAACCGTAATCTTTTTTATGCCGCTTTAGGAGAAGCAAAAGTTCAAGAAGCAGAAGCTGCAGAAGTAGAGTTGATTACAAGCACCGCAATTGCCCAAGCTTATTTTGCTTATAAAACGAATCTTGTAAGAAAAAAATTATATGAGCAGTTAATTGAAGTACGACAAAAAATTACAAAATTACAAAAATTATTGGTACAAAAGGGACTTTCTTCTAAATTACCCGCATTGGAAACTTCAGAAAAATTACTTGAATCCCAAAAACTACTATCAAGCATTACAAATGAATTATCTGTCAATAAACACTTGATTAATACTTTAGCAGGACGTGGGGCAGATGATCCCTTATTGATTAATTCCACACTTCCCTCACTACCCAAAACTCTGAATATTCCTCAAATACTGCCATTGGATTTCTTAGCCCGCAGACCTGATCTTATGGCACAAATTTGGCGTGCCAAAGCTTTAGCTTATAAAACAGGAGCAGCAATGGCGGAATATTATCCTGATTTCAACCTCGTTGGTCTGATTGGTCTGGAAAGCACAAGTTGGAGAAAACTTTTTGATTTATCAAGTGGTACCGCGGCAATTAGACCTGCCTTGCAATTACCTATTTTCACTGCAGGAGCAATACGGGCTAATATTAAAGCAACTAAGGCACAATTTGATGCAGCAATTGACGCTTACAATAATTTGCTCTTATACAGTACTCAAGAAGTTCTTGATGTGTTAGCTTTTGCTGAGGATATCTACCAGCAAAAGATAGAACAAAAAAAAGTGGTGGAGTATACAAAACAGCGTTATCAATTAAGTTACTTGCGTCAACAAAAAGGCCTAGACAGTTTATTTGATCTTTATTTTTTACAGGAAGAAGTCATTCAAAAAGAACTTGTAGATGTTATTCTACTTTATAACCAATATTTAGCCTCTATAAAATTAACCAAAGTGTTAGGAGGAGGTTACCATCAAAATACGATACCCTTGGTGAAAAACTCATGAAAAAAAGATCCGCCTCTTTTTATTTCGCAGTCGTTCTTATTGTTTTATTTATTTTCCTTTTTTTGTATTGGCTTTTTGTATGGAGCCACCAAGTTTATACCAATGATGCCTATGTACAAGGGAATCAGGTCTACATCAAATCTTTGCGCCCAGGATTCGTTACAGGTATCTATACTGATGATAGTTTTCTGGTAAAAAAAGGACAACTCCTTGTTACATTAAATGAAACAGATTCACTTATTGCGCTGGAAAAAGCCAAAAAGAAACTTGCCAGTACGGTGCGTGATGTATGCCAGGCATTTCATGATGTGTTTATACTGGCTGCAGACATTGAAATGAAGAAAGCGCAACTTTTAAAAGCACAACAAAACCTGAAACATCGTTATGATGTCATTAGTGCGAAAGGAGTTTCTTTAGAAGATTATCAAAATGCCCAAGATGATCTAAAAGCATCAATTGCTTCATTAAATAGTACTAAAAACAATTATCAAAAAATGCTCGCTTTTGTACAAGGAACGTCCATTACCGAACATCCTTGGGTACAAGCAGCTGCGCAAGAAGTACGCGATGCATGGGTACAATTATATCGATGTAAAATTTATGCACCTGTAGACGGACTGATAGCACAAAGAACAATTCAAGTAGGCATGTGGCTTTCTCCTAAAGAACCACTTATGTCCATTATTCCTTTGGATCAAATATGGGTAAATGCTAATTATAAAGAAACCCAACTAAAAAAAATGCGCCTTGGCCAAAGTGTTAAGTTTACTTCTGATCTTTATGGTTCTGATGTTGTGTTTCATGGCAAAATTGTGGGGTTACCAGGAGGCGCAGGCAATGTTTTTTCATTGTTACCGCCTGAAAATCTCTCAGGAAACTGGATTAAAATCGTTCAAAGATTGCCTGTTCGGATTGCTCTAGTACAGGATGAATTAAAAAAGCATCCTCTGCGAATTGGTCTTTCTTTAGAAGTAACTACAGATCTGTCCGATCAAAACGGCCCCTTAGTACCCACCACAACTTCTGACTCACCGCATTATGTTACCGATATTTTCCAAAAGGAAGAAATAGGTGATGAGGAGCTTATAGCAGATATTATTAAGCGTAATTTGGATCCTAATCTGCAGAAATATGCCAACTCACCCCTTACTTTAAATAAAATCGCCCAAAATGAGATGAGTAAACAATGATTCTCTATATTTTACTCTTATCACTTGCTGCAGTAATCTTCAATCTTACCTTACCTATTATGGCAGGTCTGTATATTGTAAGTGATCTGGGTGGCAGTCCCTATATGACTTCATATACGGTCAGTTTTTTTTGTATTGGAAACCTTTTAGGAGTACCGTTAGGGAAACCCTCAGTAACACGATTAAGCCCTATTCAGCTTTTTGTGGTCTGCCTCAGCCTTACCGCATTATGTTCATGGGGATGTGCTACAGCTGGAGATTTCTTTACGTTTATCTTATTCAGGTTTTTAGAAGGTGTTGCTTCAGGACCAATGTTTCTTCTTATTACATGTACGCTTATTCCCTTGCTCTCTCCTAATAAAGATAAAGTATATATTGTTTCTTTAGTGTTGATTTGTCTTTCAATTATTCCCGTAATCGGTGCTTCATATGGTGCTTGGATTGCTTACAGCTACCATTGGCGATTCCTTTTTTTCTCTAACATACCTTTATGCATCTTTTTAATTGTGTATGTTGGCTATGGGTACAGAAAATATCATGAGCCCGTAAACAAAGCATATTTCGATAAACTTGGTTATTTTTACTATTGCATTAGCATGATTTTTATTGGAACTGCTTTAACTACTGGTCAGGAATTAGATTGGTTTCGTTCTTCCTTAATTACTTTTTTGCTTACTACTGGTGTGATTAGTCTTATTTTTTTTATTTTGCGCAGTTGGGCTACACAGTATCCAGTTATTGATTTGAAATTACTTAAAAATTTTTATTTTTCCCTTGCAATGATTTACATCGCGTTATTTTTTGCACTCTATTTTGGCATGGTAATCTTATTGGCTTTATGGCTAAAACTCTATGTTAATTACACCCCTGATTGGATTGCCCTCATTATAGGAACCATGGCATTTTGTGGATGGATTCCAGTATTCATCAACAAGAGGCAATATGAGCCATTTTATCCATTATTCATTGCCTTACTTTTTTTTGCCATTTCCTGTTTTTATACCAGCTCCTTTAATGTAGATATCAATTTTGACCGAATTGCATTTTCACGAGGACTAGCCGGTGTAGGTCTTGCATTGTTTTTATCCCCCCTCTTTCAATTATCAGTGCAAACCTTTCCTGAAACAAAGGTTGCTGAATGTATTTGTTTTTTTCATGTTTCGCGCTTGCTTGGCAGTGGTTTAGGAGTGGCTTTATTTCTTATTTTATGGCATAGGCGAGAAGTATTTTTTCATCTTCGCCTGGGAAGTAGTTTGACTGCATTTTCTCATGAAACCCAACAATTTTTGGAGGGAGCGAAATTGCAGCATATTCAAGGGAAACATGCACTTGCTCAATTAAATGAATATCTGACGCGTCAAGCCATTGCTTTGGCACTTGATGATTGCTTTTATCTTATGGGCTGGATGGCTCTCTCGATGCTGTTTTTTTTAATCATTATTCTTCCATTCCGAAGTAAAAAGAATCCAGGCCAAAGAAAAAAAGATGGGAGTCCGCTATTAGATAAAGGTATTTTAGAACAACGATCTTAAAGTGGAAGCCTAGGTATACCTACATTCCCCATGAGTAGGTTCAAAATTTATTCTATACAAACTCCATATTTATTTTCCCGGTTTCTGCTGTAAAGAAAGGACCATCCATAAGTTTTTCTGGCCATTTAAAAAGCATTACGGTAAGCGTATTACGATGTTCACCAAATATAAAATCTACTGAACTCGTGCGAGTAGGAATCATCTGATGCTGCGTGCTGTATGCGGTTTCTAAATGATCTCTTATTTTTTTAATTGCTGGAGAATCTTTTTTATTTAATAACAATAAGCAAACCCCTACCTCCGCAATAACATCATTTTCAGCTCGCTCTATTATTTGTTGCATATTGCGCTCAAAATATTCGCTTATCCAGAGAAAAGTCTCGTCACTCACCGAGTTTTGATAATAATGACTCGCGGCAGTGATAAAATGAGTCATACCATAAATTTTTGCTTCATACTCCAATTCTGATAGTCGACTATCCATATGGTCTGGAAAAGTTTGCTGAAATAGTTTGGTATAGGATTTTCTTAAATCAATAATGTGTAAATCATGTAAATAATAAACGTAATTAACTAATTGAGCACCATAAAGCTTAATGTTTTCCTCGCTTAAGATAAATTCTTCCAACCGAGGAATTTGGGTTTTTAATACGTCAATAACAGTATTGGTTTGCGGAAATAGAGAAGTATTCTCCAAATGATAGGAAAAAATTTTATTGGTTATTTCTAATAAATAAAGATAAAAAAATAAATCACCATATTGTGATATTTTTTTGATACGTAACTTGTGTTTTTGTGAGGGATCTTGGTTAGCATCTAATAATAAGTTATTTGATTTTTTAAGGATGAGCTCTGGTTGATCCAAACTTGAAAAAAGATATTGATATTTATGGCTTAGAAAATACACATAATCCATTACAGAATTCAAATGTTCTTTATCGCCTGTGATTCGGTACATTCTTATTGAAAAGTGCTCTTGTTTCACTAAAGGCAATCTATCAAGATTTGCTTTATAGTTATCTAAGACCAAATCAGCCATTTCTGCATGACCAACAGCAGAAAAAAATAATATTAAAAAAATTAGAGGTCTCACGCTACATTATATAAACAGTTATTAAAAATATTCGGCATAATTATAAAGTAATCATGAGTTAATTGAAAACAGTATTACAAAATCCAGCGGCAAAACTAAAGAAGTTTGAGTGTTCCCTTGTTACAACCGCAGATAATACTTGCGGTATACTGCAATTGATTTAATTAAACGAAGTTATAGATGAAATCGAGAACTTATTAGCAAAAAAAAACATAAGCACTTGTCTACTCAAGAATGTAAATCTTTGGAATGAAGTATAAAAATATCCAAGCAGAAAAACCCCGGGGTTCGCTGCCTTGAACTCCGGGCTAAAACAAATAAGAAAAACAAATAATTATTCTACTTTACGCCAAGTGGTCCCGTTTGCACCATCTTCCAACTCGATTCCTCGGCTTAACAAATCTGCTCTTATCTGATCAGCATGTTCCCAGTTTCGATCAGCACGTGCTTGGAGTCGCTTAGCAATTAATTGCTCTATTTCTACTCTGTCTTCTTCTGCAAAACCCGATTGTAAGAAGGATGCGGGATCTTCCTGCAATAACCCCATGATGTTAGCTAAGTGCTTCAATGTATTCACTAAAATGGGGGAGTTCTTTTTATTTACTTCATGACTAAGCTGAAATAGAACAGATAATGCAATGGGAGTATTAAAATCATCATTCATTGCTTGATTAAATTCATTAATCCAATGATTATCTAATTCATTATTCGTAAAAGAATGGTTGTCTTTTATCGTTTGATATAAACGAGTCAATGCTTTTTTAGCATTAGCTAAATTTTCTTCAGAATAATTTAATGAACTACGATAATGACTGCTTAAAAGAAAATAACGCACAACTTCGTGATGATGTTTGGCTAAAACATCGGCAATAGTAAAAAAATTACCTAGTGATTTTGACATTTTTTCATTATTAACTTGCAGCATTCCTACATGCAACCAATAATTTGCAAAAGGTTTTTCAGTTGCTGCCTCACTCTGAGCGATCTCATTCTCATGATGGGGAAATTGTAAATCCAATCCCCCCCCGTGAATATCAAATTGCTCACCTAACTCACTCATTGCCATGGCAGAGCATTCAATATGCCAGCCTGGACGTCCTTCGCCCCAAGGAGAAGGCCAACTGGGCTCGCCAAGTTTTGCCTTTTTCCATAAAACAAAATCCAATGGGGAGCGCTTTTCTTTAACAATTTCAACTCGAGCGCCAGCGACCAGTCCTTCCAGATCTTTATGTGATAACTTACCATACTCAGCAAAAGAATCGACTTGATAACATACATCACCATTCTCACTAAGGTATGCATTCCCCTTTTCGAGCAGCCGCTCAATTAACCGAATAATACTGCTTATATGTTCTGTAGCCCGCGGCTCTACATCCGGAGGTAAAATATTTAACGCTTTTGTATCCTCATTCATTGCTGCAATATACTGGGCAGTCAACTCATCTATAGGTATTGCACGCTCATGTGCCCGCGCAATAATTTTGTCATCAATATCGGTAATATTACGTACGTAGTTCACATCATAACCTTGTGAGCGCAAGTAACGAACAATAACATCAAAAGATACCATAGAGCGAGCATGGCCTATATGGCAATGATCATATACGGTAATACCACAAACATAGATACCAATTTTTCCTGGTGTAATGGAAACAAATGGTTCTTTTGTCCTGGTTAAAGAATTATATAAATGCAACATATCTGCCCCTTAGCCTAGGCCCCGAGTTTTCCCCAAGTATCCTTCAAATCAACTACACGATGAAATGCGTTTACATGTCCATCTTTTAATTCATTCACACAATAATATCCCAACCGCTCGAACTGAAACACCTCGCCTAACTGTTGACTTGCTAGAGCCGGTTCACAATATCCTTGCTTCATTTGCAATGAATTATGGTTTAAAAACTGGAAGAAATCATCTTCACGGCCTGGATTAGGATCATTAAATAGACGATCATACTCCAACACTGTCACAGGATAGGCTTGTTCACAAGATACCCAATGAATGACTCCTTTAACTTTTCTATCTTCAGGATTTTTACCTAAAGTTTTTTCATCATAGGTACAACGCAACTCAATGATATTGCCTTGTTCATCATGGACTACATCGTGACATTTAATCACATAAGAATGGCGTAAACGTACTTCCGCACCAGGCGATAAACGAAAATATTTTTTAGGCGGCTCTTCCATAAAATCAGAACGCTCGATAAAGAGTTCTCGAGTAAATGGTAAGTCTCGTGTGGCTGAATCTGGATCTTGTGGGTTATAGGCAGGTTTTAATAGTTCTATTTTACCTTCAGGGTAATTTTCTATGACTACCTTTAATGGATCCATAACACATAAAGCACGTTTCGCTGTTTTATTTAGCTCAGAACGGACACATTCTTCTAATACCGACATATCAATCACGGAATCACTACGTGATATTCCTATTACTTCACAAAACTGGCGAATCGCTGCAGGAGGATAACCGCGTTTACGCATACCACGTAAAGTGGGCATTCGCGGATCATCCCATCCAGATACCGCCTTTTTTTCAACTAATGTTCGCAATTTGCGTTTTGAAGTCACTGTGTGTGATAAATTTAATCGCGCAAATTCAGTTTGTATTGGTTTTGCAGGTAAAGGTAAATTATCGACACACCAGTCATATAGAGGTCGGTGGTCTTGAAATTCCAATGTACATAAAGAATGAGTAATTTTTTCCAACGCATCAGAAATAGGATGTGCATAATCATACATAGGATAAATACACCATTCATCCCCTGTACGTTGGTGAGATGCATGTCGAATACGATAGATTACAGGATCCCGCATATTCAAATTACCTGATTGCATGTCAATTTTTGCCCGCAATACATGAGCACCATCAGGAAACTCCCCCGCTTTCATGCGAGCAAATAAATCCAAACTTTCTTCTATTGGCCTATTTCTGTAAGGGCTTTCCTTTCCAGGTTCTTGCAAAGTTCCTCGATAAGCGCGAATTTCCTCCATGCTCAAACTATCTATATAAGCCAGATCTTTTTTAATTAGCAATACTGCAAAATCATAGAGCTCATGGTAATAGTCCGAAGAATGAGTCATTTCATACCATTCAAAACCCAGCCAGCGTACGTCTTCAATAATAGCGTTGACGTATTCCTCCTCTTCCTTGATGGGATTTGTATCATCAAACCGTAAATAACAAATACCGCTAAACTCTTGCGCCAAACCGAAGTTCAAGCATATAGACTTGGCATGCCCCACATGTAAATATCCATTAGGTTCTGGAGGAAAACGAGTCACTACAGACTTATGTTTGCCGCTAGCCAATTCATCAGTAATCAATTGTCTTATAAAATGAGCTCGTTTTTCAGTTAATTCTATCATTCGATCTTTCCATCACTGTTTATTACTATGTCTGGGTAAAGGTAAAGACGCGACCTGGTTAATTCATTTTACTTGCCAAATTATTAGGCCCCGTCTTTAGCTTTATCCAAAACGTCACATTATTTGCAGCAGGCCCTTTATTCTAAAATTTCCATGACTTATACAGAAGATTAGTATGACCTGTTGCTTATCATTTTAAATTATTATCCATAGCATGTCGCATTGAGTACATTAAATCTGCTCCTGCTTGCAACATATTACTATTGGCATTGTAAGCATCTAGAATTCGCGTGATCAGAGCAGCTCCCACAATCACACCATCTGCAAAACGAGCAACCTCCGCAGCCATTTCCGATGTTTTTATACCAAAACCGACCATTAAAGGAAGTGTAGTTTGTGCTTTTCGATGTTGATATTGTGATTTTAAAGACGAAACATCCAGTGCATTAGAACCGGTAACACCTTTTAAAGACACATAGTACAAATATCCCTTGGCAAATTGGTTAATTAATGCCATTCTCTCATCTGAGGTCGTAGGCGAACAAAGAAAGATACTGTATAAACCATATTTTTGCCAGACTTTAACTACCTGTTCACTTTCTTCAGGGGGTAAATCTACCAAGATAGTTCCATCCACGCCCGCCTCTACCGCGTGTTGTGCAAAAAGTTCATAACCAAAATGTTCAATGGGATTTAAGTAACCCATTATAACCACTGGAGTCTCTTGATCCTGCAAGCGAAACTCTTTCACCATATTCAATACAGTTTGGCAATGCACATTCTGAGCGAGCGCACGCTCCATCGCTTTTTGGATAACCGGCCCCTCCGCCATGGGATCAGAAAATGGGATACCTAATTCTAAAATATCTGCTCCAGCTTTTACTAATTCATGCATGAGTTTGACTGTGACCCCAGGATTAGGATCTCCAGCAGTGATATAGGGACTCAGCATTTTTTTGCCATCCGCTTTCAGACGCATTAAAGTTTTATCAATTCGGTTCATACAGTAATCCCATCAATTTGTGCCACAGTATGCATGTCTTTATCACCACGACCTGATAAATTCACAATAATATTTTGTTTCACTGACATTTTTTTAGCGAGCTTCATGGCATAAGCAACTGCATGGCTTGATTCAAGGGCTGGAATAATTCCTTCTACTCGTGTTAGGGTACGAAATGCATTCAATGCTTCATCATCATTAATTGCTTCATAAACAACACGTCCGGTGTCTTTTAAATAAGCGTGTTCTGGACCTACCCCAGGATAATCAAGACCTGCTGAAACGGAATGAGTATCTTTAATTTGACCGTATTCATCGCAAAGTAAATAAGTTCGATTACCATGTAAAACTCCAGGGGTTCCAGCAATCAACGAGGCAGAATGTTCACCACTTTCCAAACCTTTTCCTCCAGCCTCTACACCGTAGATAGCAACTGTAGAATCATCCAGAAAAGGATAAAATAAGCCGATTGCGTTAGAACCACCCCCCACGCAAGCAACCAGTGCATCAGGAAGATGTCCTGTCTTTTCTAAAAATTGAGCCCTTGCTTCAATGCCAATAACGGATTGAAAATCTCGAACCATCTGAGGGTAAGGATGTGGGCCGGCAACTGTTCCAATAATATAAAAAGTATTGTCCACATTACTTACCCAATCACGCATTGCTTCATTTAACGCATCTTTCAATGTCCGTGATCCCGAAGTGACTGGAACAACTGTTGCACCCAACAGTTTCATGCGGTAAACATTGGATGATTGTCGTTTTATATCTTCAACACCCATGTACACCACACATTCCAAGCCTAATTTAGCAGCTACCGTTGCTGAAGCCACTCCATGCTGACCTGCACCTGTTTCGGCAATAACCCGGGTTTTTCCCATGCGTTTGGCAAGCAGCGCCTGGCCTACAGTATTATTAATTTTGTGTGCCCCAGTATGATTCAAATCTTCCCGCTTTAAGTAGATTTGTGCACCACCTATTTCTTCGCTTAAACGTCGCGCATGATAAAGTGGATTAGGACGCCCCACATAATCTTTTAATTCAGCATTCAGCTCAGCTAAAAAATCAGGATCTTTTCGATATTTTGCATAAGCTTCTTCCAATTGCTTTAATGCATGCATCAAAGTATCTGCTACAAAAATACCACCATAAGGACCGAAGTGTCCGCGCTCATCAGGAAGCTCTTTTTTGTTCATTAATTTACCTTATTTAACTTCTTATCAATATACTATTAATTTAACAATTTCTGCATAAAACGGCTCATTTTGCCATGATCCTTAATACCAGGCGATGCCTCAATGCCACTGCATAAGTCAACAGCATAAGGGTGACATAATTTAATTGCATCATGTACATTATACTCATTCAATCCGCCAGCCAATATAAAAGGCTTTTCTGCCTTTTTTGGAATAATTGTCCAGTCAAAAGCACAACCGGTTCCGCCTCTAGCCGTCTCAGAAGGGGTATCTAGCAATAACGCCCGTGCTGTCATAAAGTCTCGTACAGTCTTGTGAATATACTCTGCTGAATCACAATGTATGGCTTTAATAAAAGGTTTATTAAATTGTTGGCAAAACTCAGCTGATTCCTCTCCATGAAATTGCAATAATTGAATTGGCAATTCCTTTATTATTCTATGGACAAAATCTCGCTCAGGATTAACTAAAACAGCAACCGAATCTACAAATGCAGGCAAATCGTGTAATAAAACTTTTGCCTGCTCTATTGAAACACAACGTGCGCTTTTTGGATAAAAGATCAAACCGATAGCATCTACACCCAGCTTTATGGCATACGCGATATCTTCATTACGCGTCATACCGCACATCTTGACTCGCACACGTGCTGTTTTCATTATTTCTCCGGAAGAAAAAAAGGCCCCAAACTACTCTGCAATATAGAAAATTCCTGCGGATAAGTCACTTGCACTAAATATAATCCATAAGCAGGTGCAGTCTCAGCACCTAATTTTCTGTCTTTTGCTTTGAGTACTTCATCTACCCAAGATACAGGATGTTTTCCTGATCCTACCGCAATTAACACGCCAGCAATATTTCGTACCATATGATGCAAGAACGCATTGGCAGTAATATCAATCATTACTAAATCACCCATACGATTAACCTGTAAATTGTGGATATTTCGCATAGGCGTGTTCGATTGGCACTCAACAGAACGGAATGAAGTGAAATCATTCTCCCCCAGTAAAACCTGTGCCGCTTGATGCATCAGACGATGATCTAATTGTCTGTATTGCCATGTTACATTGCTTCGCAATAAAGCAGGACGAATGGCACTATTATAAATGATATAACGATATCTTCTTGCAGTAGCAGAGTATCGTGCATGAAACTCTTCTGGTAAATCTCGCCCCCATTTAACGCAAATATCTTTAGGTAGAAAAGAGTTCACCCCATGAATCCAGGCACGAATGCTGCGCACTTTATTGCAGTCAAAATGAATTACTTGATTTGTAGCATGTACACCTGTATCTGTTCTTCCTGCACAAACCACGGAAATAGGGCAATCTGCTACTTTTGATAAAGCATGTTCTACGGCTTGTTGCACAGTATGCAAGCCTGTTTGTGCTTGCCAGCCATGATACTGGCTACCATCGTACTCAAGCACCAAGGCAATACGCATTGATTATTCCTGATAAAAGGGTCAATTTATAATACAGTATATGTTTTGTCTATACCCTAATATAATTGATTTTCAAGTTTATTAAATATTTAGTCATTTCTCTTGATCTAAATTCTGCAATCAAAGATTGTTAAGTTCTTGTATCTCAGCAGATGTAATTTCTTTTATAAAATCATCTTATTGATTTAGCTCATTTAATTATGATACTTTTTCATGCCACAATAAAATCATTGTCAATAATTGTGCAAATCTTTCTAGGGTCTGTTTATTTTCGCTAGATTGAGTTCAAAATCCCTGCTTTTCGTGTACCGAAGCACAGAAAATCAGGTAATTTGGATCAAGATAGCAGAAATGTAAACAGCCCCTATAGTTATCATTAAATTTTGAGACTTAATTATGAAATGGAATTTATTTTATTCAACTACTTTCACTTTATTACTTGCCGTCTGTAATCTGTCTTTCTCTAAAAATATTAAAAATGCCCAAAATGTATTACCACCCTCTATTTTCAACAGTCAAGGTAATTGGTTTATATCTCTTGGAGGAGGTGCTCAATTTCCCGATTTAAATTCCCATATGAAAATAAATAATGGCTCAGGATTTCCAAAGCCTTTTGATCAAGATCATTATTCAATCACAAATAACAATGGAGGAGTGATTGCAGCATCTGCAGGCCGGCGTTGGCAAAATAATAACTTCTGGCTTCCATCCTATTCTTTGAGTATTTTCTGGCAGTATTTTTTTAAAACTCATATCAACGGGGAAATAACGCTATATTCCTTACCTGAATTTGCCAATTACAATTACAATTTCGACTTTGTCTCTAATCTTTTATTAGCCAGTGGAAAAATTAATTTGTTTCAATATGGGTTATTTTCCCCTTACATTAATGGCGGAATAGGAACCTCTTTCAATAATGTATCTAACTATAGAGAAGAGGCATTTTCAGGGGTTACCTCTCGAGTTAGCCCAGGATTTAAAAACTCCAATACAAGTGAATTTGCTTACAATGTGGGTGCCGGAATTGATGTGCAAATCCTTCCTCAATTGATTCTCTCAGTGGGCTATCTTTATCAAGATTTAGGCCCAATTTCCTCAGGTAATGGAGTTGATACATGGGCTGAGCAATCATTAAATCCTGGTTCCTATCGTTCAAATGAAGTTTTAGTCACTGCAACTTATCTGTTCGGCAGAGAAAAAAGCTTTGTAAAATAAAGAAACCAATGAGTGAAAATAAAAAAAAAATATTTTAAGTCAGTCTGGACGTAGTGAGCTCTTCAGTACATAGTATTGAGCATTTTATAAAAGGATGCTCTGGCATTAACTCCTCCAGACGATGAGTTTTGAATTAGTACTATGCTTATTCTAAAAACCGAATAAAAACATGATATTACCTCCATGAGTGCGATTTTAAAACTATAGTATATTTACAATTAAAAATGATTCTATAAACCAAACTATCAATCCTTTCGGAAGTAAAACATAAGGGGTAATTGAATTACACTTCATAGACATACTATGAGGTTTTCTAGGCAGATATTGGAGACAAATATTAAGACTTTCCGTTAATCTCATCCATTAGGCGTTGTGCTTCTTCTTTTTGTGATTTACTTCCGTGCTCCATGACTTCATTTAAAGAATTGAGTGCGGACTCTATATCTTCCATTCCTATGTAGGTTTTAGCAAGAGCCAAAAGCGTATCTAATGCTTTTGGGTTCTTTAAGCTAGAAAGCTTTTTACTTTGATCATCTTTCTGTGTTTGCCCTATGTCAGCGGGCATAGAAGGAGTAAAATCCAAACCATGACCCTCATCACTTATTTGCTCTTGATCATTATTTTCTTTCGTGGTCGACTTCTCTGTAAGTAAATGATGTAGACCCGATTCAAACTCCAATAAATTATCTTCCCCTGGTTTATCTCTTAAAGAGTTTTGCTCCTCATTAGTTTGAAAAGAGGGTTCATTTTCCACTTCAGTCGGTATTATTTCCAATAATGGTTCTTCATCTATTGTTGTGAATTCAACAGAAGTATTTTCTGTAGAATCATTAACAGGCTCTATATTCATCTTTTCTGGAGAGATAGCTAACTTGGGTTTTAATTCTGATTCCACATCTACCCCGGGTTCGGGCTTAAATTCAAACTTAGATTCTAGATTAGGTTCAGGCTTTAACCCGGGCTCAGACTTTAACTTAGGTTCAGACTTTAATTTAAGCTCAGGTTTTAACTCAGGTTCAGCTTTTAACTCAGGTTCAGTTTTTAACTTAGGCACACGTTTTAACTCAGGTTCAGGCTTTAACTCAGGTTCAGGTTTTAACTTGGACTCAGGTTTTAGCTTCGCCTCAGATTTTAACTTAGGCTCTGATTTAAACTCGGACTCAGATTTTAACCTAGCCTCAGATTTTAACTTAGGCTCAGGTTTTAGCTTAGCCTCAGATTTTAACTTAGGCTCAGGTTTTAGCTTAGCCTCAGATTTTAACCTAGCCTCAGATTTTAACTTAGGCTCAGGTTTTAGCTTAGCCTCAGATTTTAACTTAGGCTCAGGTTTTAATTCAGGTTCAAGTTTTAATTCAGGTTCAGGTTTTAACTCAGGTTCAGGTTTTAACTCAGGTTCAGGTTTTAACTCAGGTTCAGGTTTTAACTCAGGTTCAGGTTTTAACTCAGGTTCAGGTTTTAACTCAGGTTCGGATTTTAACTCAGGTTCGGGTTTTAATTCAGATTTAACTTTTTCTAATTCATCCCTAACTAACTCTTCTTTTGTACTAGTAATGGGTTGAATCGAAGCAGGATGAGATACTATTGGAGTAGAAGATCCCGTTGGCGTAGGTGCCTGTTTTTTTCTTTGATCACGCTGTTTAAAATAGTAAAATGCAGCGACACCACCTCCTCCAGCAAGTAGCAACAGTATGAATAAAATCCAAAAAACATCCGATTTATTAGATATGTTCGTTGAGCTGCTTTGCCCTGCTATTGCCATGCGCTCTTTCATCAAAGTTTGAATTTGATTACGCATTAATTGAAGTTCTTTCTCTCGTACATCCAATTGTTTTTGTAACTTTTTATTTTGTGTCTGTAACAAACTCAATTGTTCTGTTAATAGCGCATTCGACTCCCGTAAAGAATCTACAGCAGCTGTGGTAATAGATATTTCAGCTTTGAGTGTCCTGCTTTGTTCTGGGCTTACTTGCTTTTCTAATAAGGGTATTGAACTCGGTATAAATCCTGGGAGTTTTTGGTTTGGCATAGAGGTTGCGGTATCCGGAAACTTAGGAGCTGGAGGTATTTGTGAATACTCAACAGGAGTTGCGTGGGATGCTTGGCCTGTTATATAGGGTGGAGCCAATACATGGTTAATCGATGTTTTTTCATTCCAGGCCTTATCATGAGCCATTACCTCAACCGTAGCTAAATCAGCAGGCACCTCTAAGAACTTTTTATCCGAAGGAATTTTAAGACGAACGTCTGCTTTTAATCCATTCAAATTTCCATCAATAAATGCATCAGGATTTGCCCCCACAATTGCAAGCACAATTTGCGGTAAAATAGCTTCAGCAGTTTTATATCGTTGGGCAATTTGCCATATATTTTCATTGGATGCTGTAGGTCCATATACTGCTTTTTTCTTTTGTCCAGAATGCCCTACTTCAGCATGTTTTTTGGGAGCAACTGTTGTTTTTTGCTGATAATTAGTAAATTTTCTCTGATAAGTCAGGCCGCTTTGTGCAATTGTATTTGCTAATTTATAACCAGGCGGATCCAACAATACCGTATAAACTTTAAAAATTTGTCCTTTGGGCCACGTTAAATCAACAATAAGCTGCATGTAAGGCTCAGTCATTCGTTCTTTGGAATGAACTTCCAAAACGAATTTTCCTTGTTTATTTTTTTTAATGTCCAAAAAAAGAATACTTATTGCTTCAGAGCGTTCAACACCTAAACTTTTATAACTTTGTGTATCAGCAAGTCCCACTTTTATATTGGATAAAGAAACTTCGTGTGCGTCAATTAATTCAATTTCAGCAAGAAAAGGTTGATTCAGGGCTGATTCCACTTTCATTTCACCTAAGCCAAGTGCATATGCACATAGTGGAAAAAGTGAAAATAGAGATGAAAACAAAGCAGTTTTTTTCAATCAGAGCTCCTCCATGCCTCATGATGATGAAGACATGTTAACTTAAAAAAACTAACATTATTTATCTATCTATTCAAGCAATTAGAGCTTTTATAAGCATTTTATCCAGAATATTTAAGGTAAACAGAATAAGTTAGTTCTATTGTTAAATAGATTGCACAATTTTGATAACTACACTTGCAATATCCAGTATTTCAAATAAATCATAAAAGAGCTTTCTCCAGTTTTTTACCAACTAAAATTTCACCCCGAAACCCCTAAAATTTCAAACAAAAATGAGCTTCCCATCACAGGAAGAATGATTAATAATAGAATTAATTATTTATTGAAAAAACAGGATAAAAATCATGGAATTTACCAAAATTAATCCGCTTGCTCTGGCAATATCTATTAGTATTTTATCAGCACTCGCTTCATTTTTTATGGGTGTAGCAGCTTTTGTGTTTTATACCGGAAAACCCATAGTAGCCATGGTTGGAAGTATATATCTTTCCTATAATCCCTCTATGGCTAATGCAGGTCTTGGTGCAGCTATAGTACTTATGAATACTTTTGTTAGTAGTTATATCGCTGCTTGGATATATAACTTTCTACTTGACTACATTAGATAAGTGTTGGCTCCCGGGTATCGTGGTTTGCAACACCATGATAACTAGACGCAGCATAACATTCTTCAATAGAAATAAAGTCAAACCAACAAGTCTGCAGTAACATTAAAGTCTTGTAACCCATTTCAATATTCGTTGCGAGCAATTGTTCTATGATTAATTCTAAATGTTCATGTTGATGCAATGCTGGTTTTGATTTAGGTTTTTCCTTACCCATTTTGGTAAACATGGCATGAAATCGTTCTTCTACCATTCTAGGTACTGTCGAATTACCATCAAAAATACGATGATCGGCACTGATGGATACCGGCAACATATCTTTAGGCTCAAATGAATCTGTTTCTTTTTGCCAAACAGGTTTTCGCTCCACTTCCATTATAGTAAATCTCATTGCCTCAGTTTTGCGAAGAGGAGCCATGGATTGGGTATAACCAAAAACACCAATATTACTTAGTGTGATATAAGGAGTTCCTGCGAGTGGATAAGGATAAGTGTTATAAGCATATTCATAAACCATATCTTTCATGAGTTGTTGGACACGTGGATGTGTTTTTTCCAGTAGCTCACGTTTTTTGTAACAATAAACCATCATATTTACAATAGTCCGAATTTTTGCAGACAATTCATAAAAACTAAGATTATGACAGTTTTCAAGAACAATCGTGCCTAAATGATCACCACATCCTGGTAACATGACTACCAGACCAACATAGGCTTCTTTGGTTTGAAAGATTTTTCTAAAACTTAAGTAATTTCTGTGATGATCGGATATTGTCATCCAGGAACTAACAGCTTGCAACATCAAAGTAGTCAAAGTCTCTGAAGCAAATTTTTTATTAAAAAAATCAAGGCAAGTGATATCGATACTAAATTGCCCCGTCATGGTTGGATCACTTGGCCCATCCCACTGAGTCATAAATACTTTTCGAATCGGTGTCATTTCAACTTCCCGATTTGACTCAGTATAATTCTGCACTCTGGGTAATACTTCGTCCGCAAATTCTATGAAATTTTTCCAATTCTCACTGGGCTCGAGATTTACTTTACTGAGTTGCTGTGTATGCTTTTTATTTAGCGATTCTTTAAAATGAATAACCCCCTCAACACCCAATAAAGCACAAACTGAAGACATATATTTATATTGCATAAAAATATTGGTTATCAACTGCTCTTCCAGATAGGCAATTTTCGGTTTGATTTCATCAACATTTGGCATGCCAATATCACGATATAAATCTGCTTCACATACATGGCGATGTTCGTCCTCAAGAATTGTTGTAAATACTCTCGGCGCGACCCCATAGCGATGTAAACTCTCAAAAATCTCCTCAATCCAGCCTTCACCTATAAGATTAAGCAACATAATCGCTACTTTGGGGCAACTTTCATTACGAATAAAGTTACAAATGATTTCAATATGAGGACTGTATGGAGGGGGGGAAGCATAAGGGGCACAGAGCATATAAACAATTTTAGTGAAAACTAAACCATGAAATATTTCGTCAAGTAATTGTTGGCGCATGCGCTTTCTGTATTCAACTGTTGACATTTTTGATTCAAATTTAAGAGGAATTTGAACTGCTAATACTTCAAGCTGGGCTAAAAGAGAAAAAGTGTAAATATAAAAAAGTTTATCGGATTTAAGCTCAAAAGGTAAACCATCGCAAAATAACTCATTTAATCTATTTTTTATGAGTTGTTTCTCATCTGCAGTAATCTTGTTCCACCCTTCTAAAATCCATTTTTCAGCACCCCAAGATGGTCTAAGTAATTCAGTAAGTTCATCCACGATATTTACCATAAAATCAAAGATTTTTCAGTATAGACATAGCAAGCGTATGAGTCAATCATACTTTATAGCGAAACTATTTGCTCATTTAATTCTGCATTTCCATTAAGTGCGGTTGCTCGTATTTTAGGTCTGTTTCCATTTTGCTCGCTTGATCCAGGATAGCCTGATTTTTGTGCACCGAACCATTCTCGAGGTATGCGAAGATCATAACGCAGAAAATCAGAACAATTTGACCATAAGAGTAGAAACACAAACAGACACTTCACATGATTATCGTAATGATGAATAATGCAGTAAATCAATAGAAAAACAATAGGATAACTATCATGAAATTTGGCAAAATAGATCCAATTGCTTTAGGTGTATCTCTTGGTGCCCTCTCAGGAATATCCACTTTTTTTATGGGATTGATGTTGTTGCTTTTTAATAAAGGGAAACCGTTTAGTGGTATCATGGGTACAATATATTTTAACTATGATCTTTCCTTTATCCAATGTTTACTCGGCGGAACGGGCGTATTTATTAGTACCTTCGTTACTAGCTCTCTCGTTGCCTTGGCTTACAATTTTCTGGATAAACAGCTTAACAACAAGGCGTTAGTTGATAAAGATAAACCATAATAAAATCAGTATCTAACCTAGGTCTGTTTCCATTTCGCCAGCTTGAGTCAAAATGGTCTGATTTTCAAGTACCGAAGCACAGCATACACAGAGTATGTGAGCATCGAAACGCAGAAAATCTGGGCAGTTCGGCCAAGATAATAGAAATGGAACATAGCTTTTAGAGACCGAGAATTTTGGGTAATTCTAAACTCTTAATCCTATTGCATTACCTCAACCTCTAATTCATAATTACAACCTTTGATTTCTTCTGGTTAACTATGTCAGCATCATTGATTGACGGAAAGGCGGTCGCCTCTCTTCGTAGAGAAGAATTAAAACACCATGTGCATGATTATATACAAATGAAACATCGTGCCCCTGGCCTTGCTGTGGTTCTCATTGGCAACGATCCTGCTTCTACTGTGTATGTAGCCAATAAACGTAAAGCATGTGCTGAAGTGGGTATTATCTCTCATTCTTATGACTTATCCGAAGACACAACCCAGGATGAATTAATCAGGCTTATTGATGAGTTGAATTCCTCAGATAAAATAGATGGAATTCTCATTCAATTACCATTACCCAAACATATTAATGAACGGGTCATTATTGAACGCATCAAACCAGAAAAAGATGTAGATGGTTTTCATCCTTATAATTTGGGGAGACTCGCTCAACGCAATCCATTATTACGCCCATGTACGCCTCTTGGCATAATGAATTTACTAGAACACTATCAGCTCGAGGTTAAAAGAAAGCATGCTCTTGTTATTGGTGCATCGAATATTGTTGGTCGTCCTATGAGTTTAGAATTACTTCTTGCTGGGGCAACAGTCACCATAGCGCATAAATTCACGCAACAATTAGAAAAATTAGTACAGATAGCTGACCTTGTGATCATTGCAACAGGTAAAATGGATGTTATTAATAGTGAGTGGCTTAATAAAGAACAGATAATTATCGATGTGGGTATCCATCGTTTGGCCGATGGCAGTATAAGGGGCGATATAGATTTTAAAAAAGCGGTAAACAAAGTCTCATGGATTACACCTGTACCCGGAGGGGTAGGTCCGATGACTATAGTTACGTTGCTTGAGAATACATTAAAAGCTGCGATTTTAGGGAAATAGAATGCAAAAATTAGCCTGGTTGGTTGCAACTGTCTCTGTCTACGCCCCACGGCTTGTCCGCGGGACCCATTATAGCACATATCTCCTTGGATCCCGCGGACAAGCCACGGGAAGTCGGAGTAGATCTGGACTGGTTTTCCAGCGATGTATAGAACATCCAGTTGCTTGCAGCCAGTCTATATAAAAAATTACTTATCTATAACATCCCAATCAAAATCTCCGCTCAACTCATCAAAATCATCTTTAAATTCCTCTTTTAAACGTTTGCGCTCCAACTTTTCCTCCAGCAAGCGTCTAATGTTTTTTCGATGAACGGTAGACTCAATATCATCATCATAATTATAATCAGAGAATGATTGGTCATCATAATCTTCGTGAAGATCCATAGCTTTCCCCTTTTATACTCTCTTAAAAAGAGTATAGTAGACATTTATAAAAATGCTTTAGGAATAACATGCTCAGCTATCAACACGGATATCATGCAGGTAATTTTGCTGATGTCATCAAACATATTGCTTTAACCCGTCTTTTGAACTACCTAAAACTTAAAGATAAACCCATGTTTTATCTTGAGACCCATTCAGGCAAAGGCTTATATGACTTAAAAAATAAACAAGCTGAAAAAACCCAAGAATACAAACAAGGCATTCAACCAATTTGGCTTGACAGAAAGTCCTTACCCTCTGTTTTTCAAAACTATCTTCAGCTAATTGATCTGCTCAATCCACCTGGTACACTAAGATATTATCCTGGCTCACCATTTTTAGCGATCAACATGCTAAGAATGCAAGATAGAATGTATTTTTGCGAACTTCACCCAAGGGAGTTTGAAGCGATGAACCAACTTCCTCGCTTGAATAAAAAAGTACATTTCAGCAATACCGACGGTATTGTAGCGATGAACGCATTACTTCCGCCGCCAGAAAAAAGAGGACTCATTTTTATTGATCCTTCGTTTGAAATAAAAGAAGAATATAAAGAAATTCCGCTTTCAATCAAACACGCCTATTCCCGTTTTGCTACAGGAGTATTTTGTCTTTGGTATCCACTGGTCAATAAAAGACTAACTGATAAACTCAATAGAAATATGAAAGAAATCCAGGCAAAAAATGCTTTGCATATTGAATTTAACCTGACAGTAGCACCAATGGAGGGTATGTCAGGTTGTGGTTTATGGATAATTAATCCACCATTTACTTTAGCTGAGGAAATGAAAACTGTATTAAATGCACTTAAAGCTTATTTTAATCCGGGCATTTCTTCTTATATTATTGAGGCCTATACATGACTATTTTTCCAATTCCTGCGTTTTCAGATAATTACATTTGGGCGATTATTGATAAAATTGCAGTAGCATTTGATTGCGTCGACCCTGGTGACGCAGAGCCCGTAGTACAATTTGCTCATTCAAACCAACTAAAATTACGTTCAATTTTATTAACACATCATCATCAGGATCATATTGGAGGAGTGAGTCAATTACTCAAAGCCTATCCCTCGTGCATTGTATATGGTCCAGATGATCCACGCATTCCTAATGTAAATAACATGGTACAAGAACATCAAACCATTCAAGTTGGGAAATGTGTTTTCAAAATCTTATTCAACCCAGGACATACTTCAAGTCATATTAGTTATTATGAATCCCAGTATGAATTATTGTTCTGCGGCGATACTCTTTTTTCTGCGGGTTGCGGACGTGTTTTTGACGGAACACTGGAACAGCTCCATCAATCGTTATCTCTTTTCAAAACGTTACCTCCCACTACAAAAATATTTTGTGCTCATGAATATACCCAGCAAAACTTACGCTTTGCACAAACAGTAGAACCTAATAACCCTACTGTTCAACACTACTTACAAAAAATACATCACACAAAAAATGGTCTCTGCACACTCCCATCGACTTTGGAACTGGAATTATCAATTAACCCTTTTTTACGCACCGATCAACCCGAAGTACAAAAATACGCATTAAAGCATGGAGCAACATCAAATAATTCATTAGAAATATTTCGGGTTTTAAGAGAAGAAAAAAATTCATTCAAATAATTACCCATGGAGATTCAATTTGAACCTTTATGGATCGATTAAGCGCAACGAGGTTTAATCCTATAACTATTTTTAGTAAACTCGGGAGTTAATTATATTCATAGGTAATTACCATTGAAATTTAAGTTTTTCAAAATAAAAGTTTTTTTATTCTGTTTACTCATTTTTTTGGGCATTACTAATGAGACTTTAGTATATGCAGCTACTGATGCATGGGAAGTATTACGTGCTCAATTCACTTTAAACCATGAAACATCGCGCCCTGAGGTTCAGGAGCAAATCCGCTGGTTTATCGCTCATCCAGGCTTTCTTAATAAAGTATGCCATCAGTCTGAACCCTATCTTTATCATATCATTAGCGAAGTAAAAAAAAGAAACCTCCCTGGTGAGTTGGCCCTGTTGCCTATGATTGAAAGTGCTTATGATCCCTTTGCTTATTCTGTAGCTGGTGCCGCTGGATTATGGCAATTAATGCCACAAACAGGTGCCGGTTTAGGATTAAAACAAGATTGGTGGTTTGATGCGCGACGCAGCATCAGCTCCTCAACCGATGCCGCGCTCAACTACCTTCTTTATCTCAATAAATTTTTTAATGGCAATTGGATTCTGGCCATAGGAGCTTATGATGCTGGGGAAGGAACTATAGATCGAGCAATCAAGGCAACAGGTGGACGCACTCGAAGTTTTTGGGATTTAACTGTACCAAGAGAAACTCAAATTTATGTTCCTCGCCTGCTTGCCTTAGCAGAACTTATTAAAAGTCCTTCACAATATAAATTAACCCTACCTGAAATACCCTATCTTCCTTATTTTGTAGAAGTAAATATAGGAACCCCAATTGATTTAAACCATGCTGCCAAAATGGCAGGAATCAGTTATAAAGAGTTAATTAAATTAAATCCTGGTTTTAATCGCTGGACTACCGCCCCCGATAAACCCATAAAATTACTTATTCCTGCTGAAAAAGTACATCAATTTAATTTAAACCTTGCTAACCTTCCTGCTGAAAAACGGGTTAGCTGGGAAAAGCACATAGTACAACCCGGCGACAATCTGGATAGTATTGCTGTGAGATACCACACCACGGTGAATTTAATAAAACAGTTAAATCAACTCACAACTAATCGCGTGGAGCCCAATCAATTCCTTTTAATTCCGAGTACCAGAAATGCTCCTGCCGTTGTTAAAAAAGAACCCGCGGCACCTGCCCTACCAGAGCATCAAATACCTATCCCACAAAATCATCGTGTTATTCATATTGTGCAAGAGAATGAGACATATCAGACACTGATGAGAACTTATGGGGTTAGTACTACAGACATTCAAATATGGAATAAATTAGCAAGCAATCAACCGTTACAAATAGGTCAGCAACTTGTGATCTGGAAAAAAGTACATCAACCCATTCAATATATTGTAAAAAAAGGCGACAGCCTCAGTGCTATAGCACGACAACATAAAACGCAAATAGAGCGTATTATTACATTAAATCCAGGACTTAAACGAAATGATCCATTGCATAGGGGACAAAAAATATTTGTTGGTTAATTTAATCTACTGTTAGAAATTCAAATTACTAGGGAGATAGCCTGCCGAGATTTTAGTTCCCTTTCTATTCTGCCCAAGAACCGAACCAATCGATTTAATGAACACATAGTGGCTTATTATTAACAATTATTTTTCATTTCTAGTATAAAGCAAGGAGGAGAGCACAAAAACTTGTGTTATACTCAAAGTAACTTATTTTTACTGTATTAAAATATATGAAATTACTATTTGATTTTTTTCCTATAGTTCTATTTTTTATAGTATACAAATTTTTTGGTATCTATACTGCGACGGCTGTAGCTATGATTGCCTCTTTAAGCCAAGTCGCTTTTTACCGATTAAAATTTCAGCATTATGAAAAAATGCATTTAATTAGCCTTGCAATAATTATGGTCTTAGGAGGAGCCACCCTCTTTTTCCATAATCCATGGTTTATTAAATGGAAACCAACAGGTATTTATTGGCTCTCTGCTCTAGCCTTTTTTAGTTCAGGTTATATAGGTAGCAAACCGTTGATCCAGAAAATGATGGAAGCTAATGTGACTCTTCCTGGAAAAATCTGGCATAGATTGAACTTGGCATGGGTATTGTTCTTTATTTTAATGGGTGCGGTAAATATTTATGTTGCCTATAATTTTAATACTGATGCATGGGTTAACTTTAAGCTATTTGGTGGGGTTGGTTTTACTCTGCTTTTTGTATTAATTCAAGCTTTTTACCTAACCAAACATATGGATGAAACTGGCCTTGAAAAACAATAGGAGCAAGAATGAGACTATTGCTAGTTGAAGACGACGAATTACTTGGTGATGCTGTCAAAACCGGCTTAACCCAATTTGGTTATATCGTAGATTGGCTTAGAGATGGTGAAGCTGCTCGAGCCGCGTTAAAATCTGAATCATTTGAGCTAATTATTCTTGATTTGGGTTTACCTAAACTTTCTGGTCTCGCATTGTTACAAAGTATACGCCATGATGGTAATCCAACTCCTGTTATTATTTTAACAGCTCGGGAGTCAGTTGAAGATCGTGTAAAAGGTTTAGATAGCGGGGCAGATGATTATTTGATAAAACCTTTCGATCTTAATGAGCTAAGCGCCCGAATCAGAGCCCTGGTCAGACGCTCACAAGGCCGTGCTGATTCTGTGCTGCAATATAGAAATATTACTCTAGATCCAGCTGCTCACTCTGTATTTGTTGATGATGTGCTAGTTAATGTTCCACGCCGAGAGTTTGCGCTATTGCAGAAACTTCTAGAAAACAGTGGTCAGGTTTTATCGCGTGAACAACTCATGCAAAGTATTTATGGATGGGAAGAAGACGTAGATAGTAACGCGCTCGAAGTTCATATTCATAACCTACGTAAGAAACTTAATGCCAATTTCATTCGCACGATTAGAGGTGTTGGATATATGGCAGAAAAAAATGATGGTATTTCTGTATCGTGAAATCTTCTATAAGAAAATTTCTTCTCATAAATTTATTGCTGGCCATTACTATAACGACCACATTAACTGCTATAGGTAACTATTATCTTGATCAAAAAGACATTCAAGATCACTTAGATAGTTTAATGGCCGTTTCTGCTCTTTCTTATCAAGCATTACTAGGTGATGATCTTCATCAACGCCCTTTAGCAAAAATTCAAGAAGCACTCGAAACAATCCCTAAAAAAATTGATACATACTATCAGAAGAGATTTTTGAATGAAGAGCCTCCAGAAAATTATCTAAATAAATTTAATTTTCAGGTTTGGACCAATGGCGGCAAATTATTGTTACATTCATCTTCAGCACCAAAGATTCCTTTAACTTCGGAAGTCGATGGATTTAGTGATAAAAAAGTATCCACCCAAGATTGGCGAGTCTTTACAACTTACAATGATAAAGCCGGGATTCGCACCGTTTTAGCAGAGCGATACGACACAAGGAATGAGTTGGGTCATAGAATTGCTCAAGATGATCTCTATATTATGCTTCTGACTTTCCCATTATCGGGTCTGCTCATATGGATTATTATTGGGCGCGGTCTAGATAGTCTAGATAAAGTCGCTGAAGAGGTAGCTAACCGCGCTCCCACCCATCTTGAACCCGTTGATTTACACGAGGTTCCGGAGGAAATTAAACCTGTAATCGATGAATTGAATAAATTGTTTTTTCGACTCAAAGAAGGATTTGAACGAGAAAAACGTTTTGCTGCTGATGCAGCGCATGAACTGCGCACACCGCTCGCTGCACTAAAAACCCAAGCGCAAGTTGCATTACACTCTAATGATATAGAAGAAAAAAATCAGGCATTACAAAAGCTTATTGCAAGTGTTAATCGCAGCACTCATATTGTCCAGCAGTTACTTACTATGAGCCGACTTGTACCCGAAGCAGCTCATATGGAGGAAAAAGATGAGGTCAATCTAAGTCGATTAACTCGCGAGATACTTGCTATGCTTGCACCCGCTGCTGTGGAAAAGCAAATTGATCTAGAATTTGAAAGCGATGTAGAAAATCTGACTATTCATGGTAATTCAACTGCATTGGGAATACTAATTCGTAATCTTGTAGATAACTCGATACGATACTGTAATGAACATGGAAGGATTATAGTGCGTCTGGCTAAACTGCAAAATGAAATAATGCTTGAAGTGAGTGACAATGGACCAGGTATTCCGGCTGAATTACAAATGCGGGTTTTCGAGCGTTTTTTCCGTGTTCTGGGAAACAAAAGCCCTGGAAGCGGTCTTGGCTTAGCAATAGTTCAGCAAATCGCCGAGCTGCATGGTGGAAGACTAATGCTGGATACACCCAAAGAAGGCACGGGTTTAATCGTAAGATTCTTTTTGCCTATTCAAGAAAAGTAGTTTACCTCCTCTATTTTATTTGTCATAAGTTGGACAAAGTAGAGATTGGGATCAAACATCTTGCTCTTAGTCACAAGTTAAGAGTCCAGGGGAAAGTCATATTTGGCACATCTTGAATTAAAATAATTCTAAGAACTGCTCACATAGCCCTCTATGCTGCGTTTTTAGAATCATTTTCACCCAGCCTCCACTCAAATCTGACTTTTCGGTGAATTGCGCACAAGAGACAGGCAAGTATTTCTCGCATTGCTCAGACTAAAATTATTACTAGTTTAATTATCGGGCCGCTAAAACTTGCAATGCGTCACGAATTAACTGCTCGCAACCTTTAAAATTATCATTTACTTTATTGACTGCCTTTAGTGCTTCCTGGGGCTTATATCCCAGTGCTTCCAAAGCGCTAACTGCTTCATCCTGGCCACTCATAATGGGTATTGATTTGTCATTTAAGGAGCCAGAAGCAGATACAGCGAATTGCTTCATACTGTCACGCATTTCAACAACTAAACGCTCGGCTGTTTTTTTACCTATACCAGGTAATTTCATTAAAAAAGAAGCGTTTTCTTGTTGAATACATTGAATAAACTCGTTTGGAGTAATACTGGAAAGAATTGACATAGCAAGTTTTGGACCAATACCATTCACTTTAATCAAAGCTCTAAATAACTCCCTTTCCTGTCTCTCCAGAAAACCATAGAGCAACAACGCATCTTCACGGACTATAGTATGTATATGTAACCCTACTGAAGCACTTAAGTTATCAAGCTGAAAAAAGGTATTTAATGAGGTTTCCACATCATATCCAACCCCATGGACATTAAGGACCAATTTTCCTGGTTGATGTTTATCAATTATTTGCCCATCCAGCCAACCAATCATCTTTTCCTTCTCCTTAATCCTCGTCTACCAATCACTGATGATAAATTATGACGCATATGACTATGACAGATTGCTATTGCCAAGGCATCTGCAGCATCTTTTTGTGGCGCCTTATTCAGGGCAAGAAGGTGTACGACCATGTGACTTACCTGAGCCTTTTCTGCAGCGCCATACCCAACTACCATTTGCTTAATTTCTCGCGCAGAATATTCACTTACTTTAACACGATGCGATGCTGCAGCAACCATAGCAACACCGCGTGCATGACCTAATTTTAAAGCTGAATTTGGATTTTCATGCATAAATATTTGTTCAATCGCTACTTCTGTAGGCGAATAATGGTCCATTAATTGACAAATACCATCATATATTTGCAATAACTTTTGGCTTAACTCACCATCTAGAGCAGTACGAATGCAACCACTATCAATGTATTCAATTTTACGATCTGACTCTTTAATCAAACCGTATCCTGTAATCCTTGAACCGGGATCTATCCCTAGAATTATGGCCATTAATTTATTGATTCTAATTGTTTTTCCGAGAATTCCGCATTACTGTATACCTCTTGTACATCATCCAAATCCTCCAGCATATCGATTAACTTCAAGAGGCTTTCTGCCGAGTCATCATCGATAGAGACTAAAGTTTGTGCGCGCATGGTTAAATGAGATTGTTCGATTTCAAGACCGGCCGCTGTAAGCGCATTTAATACGCTATGATATGCTTCGACAGGAGTAATCACTTCAACCTGACCTTCATCTACAGAAACATCATTTGCTCCAGCATCTATAGCTATCTCCATAACCTGCTCTTCGGATTGTCCTGGTGCCATAAGAATCTCGCCCTGATTGGTAAAGAGATATGATACTGAACCGTCTGTTCCCAAATTCCCGCCATTCTTCGTGAAGGCATGGCGCACATCAGATACAGTTCGGTTTTTATTATCCGATAAACAATCTACAAGAACTGCAATACCACCAGGTCCATACCCCTCATAGCGCATAGCAATCATTACTTCACCGTCAAGCCCCCCCACTCCACGCTTAATTGCATTCTCAATTGTATCGCGTTTCATATTCGCACTAAGCGCTTTTTTTACTGCGTCCCTTAATCTTGGATTAGAAGATTCATCCCCTCCTCCCATTCGAGCAGCTACAGTAATCTCTCGAATCAATTTAGTAAATATTTTTCCACGTTTTGCATCTTGAACGCCTTTACGGAATTTAATATTTGCCCACTTACTATGACCAGCCATGCTACTACCTCAAAAAACCTTATTTAATTTCGTATAAATTATACATGCTCTTTTGTTAAAAAGAATAACTTAACTTGTATTTGGACTCGACATTTTTAACTTTTTTAGACTATAGTAGCGCCAGAATGAAGTTTTTAATTTAGTGCAAATAGTATTTGCCTGGGTGAGGCTATTGAAATAGATGCAGCTAACTTGAATTTCGCTCTCCACTCAGAGTAACTCAATGAATCCATAATACTAGAGGAGATCAACAGTGTATTTGCAGGGATTTGGTAATCATCATCAAACTGAAGCAGTTCCAGGCGCTTTGCCAAGTAGCCAGAATTCACCACAACACTGTAACTTAGGTCTTTATGCCGAACAATTAAGCGGGACAGCCTTCACTCGTCCAAGACAGAATAATTTACGAAGCTGGCTTTATCGCATTCTGCCTTCTGTAGTTCAAGGCCCATATCAAGTTTATGAGATGGAACTGTTCAAACCCTATCATGCAGAACAGTCCCCCAATCCCCTGCGTTGGTCTCCTCTGGACCTGTTTAAAGAAGAAGATTTTGACTTTGTCGAAGGCATGTTTCATCTTGCAGGAAGCCAACATGTAAATGCATATATTTATCATTGTACTCGATCCATGCAAGATAAATACTTCGCCAATAATGATGGGGAAATGCTTTTTGTTCCATACTTGGGCGAAGTGAACTTACATACTGAGTTTGGGAAATTAAATATATGTCCAGGCATGATAGCGGTTATTCCTCGTGGCGTTAAATTTAAGATGGAACTCATTAGTTCTGAAACGAAAGGATATCTATGTGAAAACAGTGGCAGTCCCCTCACTCTACCTCCCTTAGGACTTATCGGAGCTAATGGTTTAGCTAACCCACGACATTTTCAATACCCTACGGCTGCATTTGAGCAAGGGATTACCCAAGTGACCCTTATATGCAAGTATCAAAATAAATTATGGACCGCAAAATGCAATCACTCACCACTTAATGTAGTAGCTTGGCATGGTAATTATGCTCCTTATTGTTATGATTTAAGTTTATTTAATACAATTAATACAGTAAGTTTTGATCACCCTGATCCATGTATTTTTACTGTGTTAACTTCAGAAAGCGATACACCGGGGGTAGCCAATTTAGACTTCGTCATTTTTCCTCCTCGATGGATGGTTGCAGAACATACATTTAGACCCCCTTATTACCACCGTAATTATATGAATGAACTTATGGGCCTTGTTCGCGGTGAATACGATGCTAAAAAAGAAGGATTTTCTCCTGGTGGGGTAAGTATTCATAATTGCATGACAGCACATGGGCCTGATCAAATAAGTTATGAAAAAGCGGTAGCGCAAAAACTAGAACCTGAGCTTTATTCGAATACTTTAGCCTTCATGTTTGAAACTAAAGATGTATGGAAAGTTACCGAACAGGCTATGCGTATTCCACAGAAACAAAAAGATTATGCGGATTGCTGGCAAGGACTGAAAGCGAATTTTACAAGTCCATAGTGTAATCTTGATGAAGGTGCAACAAGAAAAATTAATGCCATAAGTCTTCAAGGCAAATTAGTATTATTTTTAATACAAAAGTTCTTTTTTGCCTACTTGCCGTGCTTTATGAACAGCATCTAATCGATCTATATGAAGACATGATCTGGATTCCGCGCATGAAGCGCGGAACGTAGGGTATTTTTTTAAACGTAGGGTATTTTGTTTTATACGAAAAGATGGGTTTACCTGATAGATCCCGAATTCTAATGCGCTTTCACCCTGTCTACAGGACTCAAGCAAAAACCTTAAATCCTTTATTTAAAGTACAATCAATTTGATGACTTGCTAGTTGTTGATAATTAATAGCATTCATTATCGTATTTTTTATAGAGACACTTCCATCTGCATTAATACTATACTTAACAAATTCGAAGGTAGGATTACCGCGAGCAATAGAACTATCCAAAGTAAAATGGTTTATTGAGGTAGTAATACGGTTGTTATCAATAATAAGGAAAGCATCTGGTTGTGCTGTTCCAATAAGGGAACTTGAAGGCATTTTTTGTGAGCTGCACTCTTGAATACTCATTACCAAAGTGATTTTTTTTCCTTGTGATATTGCATCGGCCATATCCGTAAATGTTGTTAATTGTTCTGCATGAACCACTGATGATAAAGCAAATAAAGCGGATAAAATCATTCTCTTCATTAAAACGGCCCCTTATCTTTTTGATATTAACAATAAAAAATAGCCTGGATGAAACGTACGACTTTGGAAAATCTCAAATTTCCTACGTTTCATCCAGGCTACACTACAGCATAATGTTTTTATACAGCGAAAAGTACTAAAACAAATCTTCCTGTGTTAAGCCCATTTTTTCTAATAAACCACGCAATGTTTTTAATGCTTCAACCTGGATTTGACGAACCCGTTCTCGTGTCAAATCAATTTCCTTACCCACATCCTCAAGCGTTGCTTTTTCAAATCCTCTTAAACCAAATCTTCTCGCAATAACCTGCTGTTGATTTTCGGTCAATTTATCCAATAGAGATTCTATATGTAAACGCAAATTTTCATTAGTTAAAAGTTCTGCAGGATTAACGCTGTTTTCATCAGCTATAGTGTCTAATAATGATTTATTTTCATCAAAGCCAATGGGTGTATCAACAGAGGCTACCTTATCATTCAAGCCTAATAACTTTTGTACATCTTCCAAAGGTTTATCGACCATTTCTGCAATTTCTTCGGGTGAAGGCTCATGATCTAATTTTTGGGTCAGTTGCCTTGCAGCCCTGAGATAGACATTCAGTTCTTTAACCACATGGATAGGTAAACGAATGGTTCGTGTTTGATTCATAATAGCACGTTCAATTGTTTGTCTAATCCACCAGGTGGCATAAGTTGAAAAGCGAAAACCACGTTTAGGATCAAATTTCTCAACTGATTTCATTAAACCTAAATTTCCTTCTTCGATTAAATCGAGAAGAGGTAAACCACGATTAAGATAACGACGAGAAATTTTAACCACCAAACGTAAATTAGATTCAATCATCTTTTTACGGGCAGCAACATCCCCTTTCAAAGCAAGGGTTGCATAATGCACTTCTTCTTCAGCACTGAGCAAAGGAGAAAATCCAATTTCACTCAAATAGAGCTGAGTCGCATCCATCATTTTTAGTGCATTTTTACCACGAAATGAGGGAAATGCATTATCATCCGAAAAATCAGGAAGATCAGGCTCTTCATCTTCTTCATCTTTTTCAAGAAGGGAATCAATGTCTTCCTCAATTAAGAGTGATTCATTGTCTGGTTCAGACCAATCTTCATCCTTAAGTTCTGGTTCTTTACTTGACTCATCGTCTTCGTGCATTGTTTTTCACCTATAGTGTTATAGCCTGTCTACAATTCTACTATTTTGACCAAACTGGCCTGGCTTCCTATGTTCCAATGCGCACATACTACGTGTATGCTGCGCTTCGGTACTCGAAAATCAGGCCAGTTTGGCTCAAGTTAGCGAAATGCATGCAGACTCTAGTCATATTGCGAAATTTATTCCATAACTACATTATACTTCATAAAAAGGTTATTGTTGCTATAACTACAAGTTATCTGTCAACCTTTTTGTAGATAATTCAAAGGATTGACTGGTACGCCCGACTTTCTGATTTCAAAATGAACACCTGTATACTTGCGATCGATAATACCTGCTCTAGCAATGACTTGTCCTGCTTTTACATGCTGTCCTTCGGAAACCATAATCTGTGCGTTATTGCCGTAAGCAGTTAAATATTCATGATTGTGCTTAATAATAATCAAGTTACCATAACCAGCTAACCCACTTCCAGCATAGGCAACCATACCATCTGCCGACGCAATTACCTTCTCCCCTTTTTTACATGCAATGTTTATTCCTTTTTTACCTTGCTCCGGAATAAATGATGTAGTCACTCGCCCACTCACAGGCCATAACCATCCTGAAGCAGAACGAGCATATCTATTTGTGGGCGAATAAATTACAGAAGGTCTCGCTTGGGGAGTAACATAATAATGTCGCATCGGGGCAGGACGGACTGTTTGTCTATGTCTTGGAATCCCTCGCAAGTTGATGACTTGCCCCACCCTTAGAGAATAAGGCGGATTAATATGATTTAACCGAGCTAGAGTTCTGTAATTTGTATCATAGCGAAATGCAATAGAAAAAAGCGTGTCTCCACGTTTTACCACATAGACTTTCTGATAGCGCGAATAAGGATTCCATTTTAACTCCGTAACAGGAGCTAAATTATTTCCACAACCAACCAAGGTTATAATGAGGAGAAGGCATACAAATCTTTTGCAAAAGGTGGCTATCATTTATTAAACCTCAAACAAATTGTTTTATTGAATGTGGATCCCATCGAGCCAATTGGCTAATTGATCGAACATTTTGTAATTTGTCATATCCAGATGAAGAGGTGTGATTGAAACATACCCTTCACTTATCGCATAAAAATCTGTTCCGGGACCTGCATCAGCCTCGGCTCCAGGCAAACCAATCCAGTAAATAGGCCGTCCTCTAGGATCTTTATCTTTTACTACAGCCTCAGCACCATGGCGAGTACCTAAGCGAGTAACTTGCAACCCCTTTATTTTATCTAAGGGCATATCAGGAACATTAATATTAAAGATAGTTTGAGAAGGAAGGCGGTGTGTGCCTAATTTCATCACCAAATGCTTGGCAATAATTGCCGCTGTGTCATAATGCTGGATGTTATCCCCTACCATAGAAAATGCAAGGGCAGGCAATCCTAAATAACGTCCTTCCATTGCGGCAGCTACAGTACCCGAATAAAGAATGTCATCACCTAAATTAGCGCCATCATTAATTCCAGAAACAACCATGTCAAATTGGGTATCTAAAAAACCCGTTACTGCCAAATGCACACAGTCTGTTGGGGTGCCTTCAACACTATAATAACCATTATCCAATTTTTTGGCTTTTAGCGGTCGTGACAAAGTCAAGGAATTGCTTGAGCCACTTCTATTCCTATCAGGAGCAACGACTTCAATATCTACAAAAGTGGATAACTCCTTGGCTAATCGGTTAATTCCAGGTGCGAAAACTCCGTCATCATTACTTATAAGTACTCTCATCTTTTAACTCATAGGTGATTCAAACCATCTAACCACTGCTAAATGATCCGCTAAATCATGTTTGTTTTGAGTTAAATTGGCTTGTAAGGTTGTATTATTATTCTCAATTTTTAATTGGGCTTGTTCTTTAACAATTGTCTCTTGCAAAGCCATAATTTTTTTTCCAAAACCTTGGGGACTGAGTTGTAATTGATAGGCAAGTTTATTCATACGATTGGCAAGAGATTCCAATTGTTGGCAGGTCAAACCTGCTGGTTGTTTGTTTGGACAAGCTTTTAGCGCTTGTTGCAATTCATTAGGATGCGATTTGTAATAATGTTCATTTTTTGCTGAGCAAGATGTTAACCCTAAAATTATAAATAATACTGCCAAAGATTTATTCATACTCAACCTATCGTAAACTACAAAAAACCGATATTATCATTAGACAAACGCTAACGCCATCTTATGAGATAACTATGCTTGATTTTAAATTGCTACGTGATCCTCAAACAGGAGAACAATATATTGAAACTTCTCTTTGCGGTAAACCACTCCTAACTACTCCCCAATTGAACAAAGGCACAGCATTCACAAACGAAGAAAGAAAAGAGTTTGGTCTGTTAGGAAAACTTCCCCATCGCGTTGAAACATTAGATGAACAAGTCAAACGTGCTTATTTACAATACTCCAGTTATACAACACGCTTACAACAAAATATTTATTTAAATAATTTACACGATAAAAATCAAATTTTATTCTATAAATTAATCAACCGTCATTTAGGTGAAATGTTGCCTACAATATATACTCCTATAGTAGGAACTGCAGTAAAACGTTTCAGTCATGAGTATAGACAACCTCGCGGCTTATATATTTCCCATACAGATAAAAATCAAATAGAAGAAATATTAAAAAATCGTTCTAATCCAGAAATCGATGTGATTGTTGTTACTGATGGAGAAGGAGTATTGGGCATAGGCGATCAAGGAATCGGAGGAATGGACATTCCTGTTGCCAAATTAATGGTTTATTGTTTATGCGGAGGTATTGAACCAACTCGTACCCTGCCAATATTTCTTGATGTAGGCACAAATAATCAAGAATTGCTTAATGATCCTATGTACTTAGGTTGTCGGCATCCACGCATTAGTCCAGCGGCCTATGACGAATTTATTTCTACTTTCGTTCATGAAATTCACAAACAATTCCCCAATGCATTTTTGCACTGGGAAGATTTTGGCCGAGGCAATGCGCGACGCATTCTGGAAAAATTCCAAGACCAATTATGTACCTTTAATGATGACATTCAAGGTACTGGCGCTGTGACCTTGTCGGCTTTATTAGCTGCTTGTGACGTAACCGGTTCAAAACTGCATGAACAGCGAATTGTTGTTTTTGGTGCAGGTTCTGCAGGAACTGGTATTAGCGATCAAATTATTGATGCAATGGTGCGTGAAGGAATTAGTCCCGCCGAAGCGTATCAACGTTTTTGGTTGATTGATCGTCAAGGCTTGTTACTTAATACAGACCCGGAACTTACTGAAGCACAAAAACCTTATGCACGTGATCCCAAAGAAATAGAAAAATGGACCATCAATGAAAAACAACATCCTTCACTTACTGATACTGTAAGACATGTTAAACCTACTGTTCTTATAGGTTGTTCTGCTCAACCAGGGGCTTTCTCCCAAGACATCATTGAAACCATGTCTGTTAATTGTGAACGTCCTATTATTTTCCCCTTGTCTAATCCAGATGAAAAATGCGAGGCAAAACCGGCAGACATCCTTACTTGGAGTCAGGGAAGAGCTTTAATTGCTACAGGTACAGCCTTTCCAGCAGTTGAATATCATAATCGTATGGTACAAATTGCCCAGTGTAATAACGCATTGGTCTTTCCTGGAATAGGGCTTGGAGTCCTCGCAGTTAACGCAACAAAATTAACTGAAGATATGATCCTGGCTGCAGCACATGCTTTATGCCAGTTCGCACCCAGTAAAAAAGAAAGTTACTTACCCTTATTACCTTCTTTGGATGATGCCCAAACAGTTGCCAAGGAAATTGCAGTAGCTGTAGCACGTTGCGCTATTGATTCAGGACTTGCACAAAAAAATCAGGATGCTGATTTAGGAAAATTGATAGAAGACATGTTTTGGGAACCTAGATATTTACCATTTAAATTTAAAAAATCATGATGAATGTATAGTCCCCACAGGAATGCTTATTTGATCGGTTGGATTTGAGCACTGGTTGTGAGCAAAATTTTTCTAAGCAAGCGCAGCATAAATCAGTATGTAAGCATTGATTAGGAGAATTTTCTCGCAAGATGCCAAATACGGCCGTTCCCCCGGTTGAGCACTCAGGCACTAATTTTAATTGTTATCCGCTTTTACGAAATTCACTTTAATATTTTTCAGAGTCGCAGTATCAGGTTCCCAGGAACGGGCGTATTTAAATACGATTATCGTATTTTCTGGATAGCTTTTACTTTTCTGTAAGCCAAAGGTGAAATGCATTTGCCCACCGGCACCGATAAGCTCAGTCTTCGGTCTTTCATAAGTACTACTTCGAAGCGTTAATAAATTTTTATCAAAGCGCACAACCGACCATTGAAATCCTGTAGTGGGATTTGCAGGTAAAGTAACGACAAAACTTGGCTTATCCACATTAACATTCATGGTTAAATTAGCATCTGCATAGCACATCATGGAAAAATTAAGAAGTAAGAAACCAAATACTGTTTTCATTAACAAACTCCTTTTGGATATCTACAATCAGTTTAGCTTATTTTGTTAAATTCTGTTACTTCTTTTATCGTGCTCTTATTCAAGGAATTCAAAGATATTCGGTAAAAAATCATAATTGGAAATTGATTTGAGAATAAAGTTAACTGTTTGACTCTATTTATTAAATTAGATACCCTGCACCAAGCTGAATCATTAAGAGGATTTTATGTTAAACTTAATTGGCTGGAATGAAATAAGTGAAATATTAGATTTAAACGATGAAGCACAAGATGAGAATTATCTTTCAGGAATTATTGAACGAGCAGTAAGCACATATCGAGATCGTCCCGGTTTTTTCACTCCGTATCAAGATGGCCAGGAATTTGCAGGCGGATTATTGGCGCCGATTTGGTATCCTACTGCATCTGCAACTGGAACAGCATTTATGGGATTTACTGCACTTATTGGTGCGTGTTACTTTGTTGGATTCACATTACTTGGACTTTTGTCAATTATAATGATGAGTGCTGAATATCGAAATACAGCATTGGAAGGAGTCGCCAACAGCCTTGCGCTAATAGGTTTAACCCTTCTTGGAACTGTTGCAGGAGCATTGCTAACAGTTCTTAGTTTTCCACACAGCATTGTTTCGCTATTTACTCGCTCAGCCGCCACAGTAATTTCTGCAACAACGGAATGTTGTGAAAATGATTATCAATATTCAATTTAATTATTAGATTTATATAGCCTGAATGAAGCATAATAAAGCCTAGATTGTTGCAGATTCAGTATGCTACATGCGGTCTAAAAAGCATATTAATTTTCAATATAAATCTTGATCTTAAAGCATAGAAAAGCGATTATTTCATCTTTTTATCATCACAGTTAGGAGCGCGTGTGGAACACGAAACCATGGAATTTGATGTAATCATCGTCGGTGCAGGGCCGGCGGGGTTATCTGCCGCGATTAAATTGAAACAGCTTGCCATAGCTGCAGAAAAAGAATTATCCGTTTGTATTTTAGAGAAAGGAGCCCAAGTTGGAGCTCATATTCTCTCTGGAGCGGTTCTAGAACCTAGAAGCCTTAAAGAATTACTTCCTAATACCTGGCAAGAGGCGCCTCTCGATACCGCAGTAAGCGAAGATCGTTTCTATTTTCTAACCTCAAAAAACTCCTATAAACTCCCCACCCCCAAGCCCATGCATAACGAAGGAAATTATATTATCAGTCTAGGTGAGCTTTGTATGTTTCTTGCACAACAGGCGGAGTCCCTGGGGTGTGAAATCTATCCTGGCTTTGCCGCAGCTCACACACTTTATGACGATCACAATCAGGTAATTGGTGTTGCAACTGGGAATGTGGGCCTCGACAAAAATAAAGAGAAAACAAATAATTACCAACCTGGTATGCATCTTCTTGCCAAACAGACTTTATTTGCAGAAGGATGTCGCGGACAACTTAGCCAAAGTGTAATGGCACGTTACCACTTAAGGGATAAAGCAAATCCACAAACTTATGGACTAGGAATAAAGGAAATATGGCAAGTCAAGGCAGAACAACATAAACCCGGACTCGTCATTCATACTGTAGGCTGGCCAATGGATCACATAACTTACGGTGGTTCATTTATATATCATCTATCAAAACAACGCGTCGCTATTGGTTTTGTAGTCGGTCTGGATTATAAAAATCCCTGGTTAAATCCTTTTGCGGAGTTCCAGCGCTTTAAAACACACCCACTAGTTCAACCTGTTTTAACTGGCGGCGAACGAATCGGTTATGGCGCACGGGCCCTTAATGAAGGGGGATGGCAATCCTTACCAAAACTCACTTTTCCAGGCGGTGCATTGATTGGTGATGCTGCAGGTTTTCTTAATGTCCCTAAAATTAAAGGAATACATATGGCAATGCAGTCAGGCATGCTTGCAGCAGAAGCTTGCTTTGAAGCACTGCAACAAGAAAACCCTGCCCCATTTGAATTAATGGGCTATCCAGAGAAAATCAAAAATTCCTGGCTGGATAAAGAACTTTATGCCGTACGCAATATAAGACCCGGATTTAAATACGGCTTAATTCCAGGCTTAATCAATGCAGCTTTTGAAACATACATTACACGTGGACACTCCCCATGGACCTTAACGAATCATGCAGATCACGATACTTTAATTCCGGCAAATAAAGCAAAGCAAATCAATTATCCTAAACCCGATGGAGTTCTTACTTTTGATAGACTTTCATCTGTTTTTTTATCGAATACCTATCATGAGGAAAATCAACCCTGCCATCTCGTATTGAAAAAACCTGATCTGGCAATAGATATCAATTTAAAAACTTATGCATTCCCAGAAGGTCGATATTGTCCTGCAGGCGTGTATGAAATAATTGAAGAAGAAAAAGGCCCTAGATTGCAAATTAATGCCCAGAACTGCATTCATTGTAAAACCTGCGACATCAAAGATCCCCGACAAAATATAGTGTGGCATGCTCCAGAAGGAGGCGGTGGACCAAATTATTCTGGAATGTAAACCGGTGAAAGTACAAAACTCATGAACAAAACGGAGCGCTCCGAGTGAATTTATGCTGCTCCGTTTTACCAAACTTAATGAGACTTTGTTTTTTATTAGCTAAATAAGCATGAAAATTAGTAAATATTTTTTTATGTATTTGCGTTAATCTAGACATAAGCACCCTTTATTAAGAATTAATAGATCAAGAACAGCTCAGCGCTTTCTCATTCATTACTTTATCGAGGGTGGATTATGATTGAGTATGATTAAAAAAACTCTATTACGGTAATTTTTTTAATGCGGTTATCCTTTAGGGCGATAACCGTTGCAAATGCCATTCATTATTCTTAAAGACATATTCCCAAACATCGGACAGTTCATCTTGTCGGTATGCATAGAATACCATGCGTTCAGGTTGGATACGGAAACCACAATACTCCGGGCTTACAGGGATTAGTTTATTTAGAAATGAATCCTCAATCTTTTGCCGCTTATCCTCAAGAATTTCTTTACTCTCAATAATCTGCATTGACGTGGGAGCATAACTTAAAAAACGAATTTGCGCCCATTGAGGATAGCTGCTCCAATAATATTGATTCTCAGCATGCTTTAGCAATAAAGCCTTACCTTCAATAATCACTTCTCGTTGTAACAGTTCTAGCCAAAACACGAGACTTACCTGAGGATTGTTTTTTAACTCGCTTACTTTGCGAGTACTTTTTTGAGTAAAAAATAAAATCCCCTCATCTGAAATATCACGAATAGCGACAACACGGCTATGTGGCGCTCCATCCAATGAAGTAGATGATAAAACTGCGTGATTCGGGTTAGGTGCTCCAGTCTCTCGCTCACTTGCTAACCAAAGACTTAGCTCAATAATAGGATTTGTTTGCATTCCCTGTTTCCTTGATTTAAAAATTGAAGGATTAATTGTACTTGAAGGTCGGTTGCATACTCACCATTAAGAATTAAATCCGCATTTTTCTTCAGCTGCTCATCAAAGAATAAAGGTCTCGCTTCATCTAAGTAAAACATCAACTCATCCAAAAGCTCCTTTTTTTCTCTTGTTTCCTCTTTAAAATCACGCAATATCCTTCTACATAAGGAAATGTCTAAAGGAACTTCAATATGCATGCATAAATCAATATATTGTCCTGTCTGTTGATGTAAACGTCCAAGGGGGGCATCAAAAATAATGAACTCAGTTGGTTTTAAGGCCTCCTGTGTTATCGGATGTAATGTTGAATGTCCGAGCTTAAGTAGCTGCAGTATCTTAGCAAGCTCGCCGTAATTCCACTCGCGATAATCATGTCCGCGTTGATACCAATCCACGTAGTCTTCTGGAGCGATTGATATCTCATCAAACTCATCCCAGCTAATGAGTACAGCACCTAATTCCTTTGCAAGAGTTGCAGCAAGCGTTGACTTCCCAGCACCCGATACACCACTAATGCCAAGTATTGTTGCCATAAAGCGACTCCATTAGTGTCTATGACTATTAAAATCCCCCTGCTTATTATATTCTAAATTCTAGGTTGGTTTGACATACAGGACGTAAAAAAACATTTAACTACTCTATAGGATGGCAAATATGTTTAATTCGTTCCACTTACAAGCTGTAGAGGCGTTTAAAAAAAGTGAATATGTACAAGCTAAAACACTGTTTCTCCAAGCAATTAGCAAAAATCCTGAAGTCCCAGAAACCTATTTTTTCTTAGGGAAGACCTGCTTTCTATCTGATGAAAAAGAGGAAGCAATTTTTTATCTAAATCAGTTTATTGAAATAACGAGGAATGTAACAACGCAGGAAAATAGATCTCATGCCTTTGACCTTCTAGGGCAATGCTATGCTGCTAACAATAAAAATGAAGAAGCCGTCACATATTACTTTGCTGCAATAGAAAATGACCTTAGTTGTGTTTCAGCACGACACAATTTGGGCTTAAGTTATATGAGACTGGCTCAAGATTATCTCGAGTCCCATTTAGAAAATTGTTTTACTTTACTGAAAAATGCTCATATTGCGCTCTCTTCAGCTTTAGAACTATGTGCTGATAATCCTATGTTATTACATACGGCTGCGAGCTGGCATGAGCAGTATATCGATCTACTTAAAAAATTATCTAAAGACAAAAGGATTCAGGAGGACATAAGCGTGAACTTTATGTGTTCCATTCACTATTATCGTGAAGCATTAGCACATTGTAAGAAAGATGATCTGATGTTGATAAAATATAATTACAGAAAATCTTACTGAGTGTTATGCCCAATTTGGACATCATCTGTACCAAAATGAAGAGTATAACAAAGCGCAGGAATTATATGTCTTAGTTCTCGAGGGGGATCAAAATCATATTCCAGCACTCAATCAAATAGGCATGTGTGCATTCAAACAAGGAATGTACCAGGAAGCAAGAAAAAAGTTTACTACAATTCTTGAACGAACGAGTGACGCACAAGATCAAGCGGATGCATGGTTAAACATAGCCTGTTGTTATCGGCTTGAAAAAAATTGGGACCAGGCAGGACAGTCCCTCAGTGAGGCAAGGAAATTAGCCCCTCAAGATTCAAGCATCAATGAGGAAGCTGAGAAGTTAAAGCTGGCACAATCGCAAGAACTGCTTACAGCAACAAACCAAGTCTTCTTTGGCCTTAAACCAGATAGCTATTCCTTTTTTCCCTCTCAGAAGGCAGAGAACTGGCGATTAAATTAATTCAATGTTTTGTATCCTGGGTGAAGCGGAACCCAGGATAGCAGACATCATAACCCGGGTTCCGCTGCGCTGCACCCCAGGCAACATCTAAATTTATTTTTTTTGAGCAAGCCAAACGGTTGCTCCCCCGCAATTTGGATCGTTAACCTTATGCACCAACACCTGCAAGTTATTCTTATTTAAAATAGTTTCATATTCTTTAGTATCCAATGAAGCATGATATAAATCATATCCGCCATTTTCACCCCAAACTTCCCCTGCCTCGGGTCCCGAAGTAAAAAGTAATAACCCCTTTGGTTTAACCAAGGAAGAAAATAAATTCAATGTACTTCTTTGATCCGCTTGTGGTAAATGAAAAAAACTATGCCATGCTATAACAATATCGAACTGAACAGTAAATTTCATCGTTCGCATATCTTCCAAAATCCATTGAGCATTTGGAACATTGTGTTTACAACGCTCTATCATTTTTTTGCTGGCATCAACACCGGTTAACTCATAACCTGCTTCAATAAGAAATTTTGCAATAGGTTCTCCAGTACCACAACCAATATCCAAAACACTCCCACCATGGGGAAAATGTTTTTTTATTTGCTGCAAATAAAATTGTTCCATAAGCAGTTCTTTATTGCGATGCGCATCAAACCAATCAATGAGTTCATCATAAGCTTCATAAACTTTATTTTTATTCGATTTTTTCATCATTTAATCTTTATTAAAATTGAAATAGTATATGGGGTAATTCCATTAAACACCGAACTCTTGGTGCTCAATGCAAATAATTATTTATGTGTCGAATTTTATCATGGGCAAGGGTAAATAGGCCTTTACTCTCAGATTCTTGCATTATTTTCCCATATGATTTTTTGATATCTTGCCAAATCTGATTGCATTTCCCTCAACCACTCCCAGTAATGTTATTACCAAGTAGATGCTCACTTTCTTCCTCTTCTTGAGGAATTATTTCTTTAAGAGCAGATTTATAAAGAGCAGAATTATATTTTATTATAGAATCGGATAATTTTTTATCCTGAACAATTCCTACTTGCTCAGTCAACGTTGAGTTGGGGGAGATCTTAGAAATTAAAGACACAAAGAACTTCACAGCATCGGCCAAAGCGCGCCATACTGAAGAGGAACTTCCCATTGCCTCATCGGATAGGCTAATTAATTCCGCATTAATTTTTTCCATTTCGTGTGTTTCACCTGCTTGCAACAGCATAAAACTGTTATGACACTGAGCAACTATATGTGTAAGCGCATCCAATTTCTTCGGATCCAGATTTTTCAATGCAGCCTCATCATTATGATCGGCAATCGCATCAAGTAGCTTTAATATGTTATTCATTGCCTTTCGAAGCTTAGAGTCCTCATCCGTTTTTTTAGCAAATGTTTCAAAGATTTCATAATGATTTTGATAGACTTTAACTGCTGAGTCCTTAAACGCATCAACTGCATTTACTTTTTCATTCCTGGCAATCTTCTCTTTCAGATCAAGATAACACGTTATACGCGCTTCGACTCCTGCTGCATGTTTACACTCAGCCAATGAATCCAGGAATGTCTGCATTAACTCTTGTTTTGCTTTTAATTGCCCTTGCTCACCTGCACACCATTCATGTTCGTCAAAAAAAATTTTTTTAAGTACTTTTTCTAAATATTGATTTTGCGGGTCATCCATTAGCCGTTGAACACATTCTAGTTTTTGTATATGTAAACCGAGCGCCTTATCTAAGAACCCATCAGGACCTAAATACTGGTTATAATAATCGACTAATTGCATCCTAGCCCATGCTTTATCATCCTCATTATCACCCTCGGTTATTGCTAAAATTTTAGCAGCTATATCTGGAGCAACACCAACTAAACGGGCAACCATTAGATTTTTAACACGGTCAAACTTGTCAAGCGGTAGAGATGTTTGAGGAGGACTGATAATCACATGATGGTCCCGCTCAGAATCAGGCTCTAGTCCAACTTGCACTACTGTCAGTCCCTTATCGATTTTTTCCCGGGATACATTTTGAGCTATATTGCCATCATAAATTGTCACAAAATCCAGTGTACCGCGCGCTGCATCACCTTCACGTTTTGGATCGGCGACTAATTCTTCACCTGTTTCTTGGTCTATTTTTGTATGAGTATAGGTTTCATCTTTGCTGTACTTGGCTGCTGCCATGGAAACAAGATGCAGTGCATGGAGTTCAGGATGCTCATTAGGATTATCCCAAATCTTGGTCTCAGTCTTATGCTTCTTATCAAATTTGTTTCGGGTATTTGCATCATATCCCGAAAGCAATAAATCAGGACACGCATCAACAAGCTCATCCCAGCTCATCACCTCTTTTACAGTTCCTCTATAAAGCTTCTGCCAATCTTTATTTCGCTTTACTACATCACCTGCATCCAAATGCCCAGTAACTGTTTGTACTTTAATACGTTCTTCACTAATACCTTCTTCAATGTCTTCGCTTCGTGTTACAGTAAAATGAGTGACCAAACCTCCTTTATTATATGCTGCACCACTTAGCCTCCTGCTACTTCGCCGTGCTTCTACTGGCTCACCTTCGACGCTTACCTGCAAACCCGTCTTATGAATAACAAAGGTTGCCATTCCTGTCGTAGGAAGGATTTGCGTATCCAATTTAGTATGGGTTGCCATCTGACTCAGGCATTTTACCTCATAGCCATCCGGAAGTAATTTTTGTAACTGCTCCTGAGTTTTTCCAAAATGAACTTCTTGGCAATTAATGACGAAGAACGCTGCATCGTCTTCTTGAAGCAACTGAATAATTGTGCGAGAGGCATCTTCACCAAGGGTGTCATTGCCACAATTTGCTGTAATCGATCGATAATTAAAAGGCATATAAAGCACTCCCTTTACTGCTCGATCATTTGATAGAACATACTATTAATATAGACCATAGCAAGTAAGACAAAGCGAAATTTGAAAAGTCAACCAACAAATTTCTTATTCAAAAAGATAATAATTGTAACATTATATATTATTTTATATATATTTGATATGTTTTTACACACTTATTCCGGGTGATAGATTCTCTATCTCTGAGGGTTGACTCCTATTCTTAGAAACAATTACCGCATCAAATATTTGCTCAACCTCGCCTTTTTCAGACCAAAAACTTTGAAATGCTAAAGGATATTTTACTAATACATCCTTTTTAGAAATTTTTTGAGAAGTTTCTATTACGTTTAATAGTGTTGTTAATAAGGAAATTTTATCTTTAATTTTTTCATCTTCTAGATCGGCTTTTTGTCTTAATATCTGCAATTTCCACTGAATAAGTCCTAGCAGATACGGTTTGATCGCATCTATAGCCATCGTTCGAATTACTGCACTGTAATCACAACATGTAAAGATCCTATGATGTTTCGGATGATTTGGTTCCTCTTCTTTAAAATTTTTAACTTTTAGGTTTTCCTCCTGATTTGCAATTGCATCCTGAATCACATCGGGTTTGCTCAAATGAAACCATCCTTTGACTGTTCGTTTTAAAGCATGAGGAACCACACTCCATAATATGTCAAGGCCAGTAAATAGGACCGCAGTCAGTGCAAATAGAGTACCTACAGCAGGAGCAATAGGGAACAGCAGAGTAAAAACAACCGCCCCTAAGGCAAAAGTTAAAAGTGTCATAGCAAACAAATTACCCAATGCTGCTTGAATGTAATGCATGCGATGAATACTATTTGGAGGAGATTCTAAAGCTCTATATAAATTGAGTCCAAACATGACGAGCTGATGCCCCCATGCCACAATTAAACTGCTGGTAAAAAACCAAGGAGCTGCAGCAAAACTATAACCCAGAGCCATGGATATTGCTGCCCCATAGAGTGCTATACTTGCTAAAAGCGCACAAACTGCAGAAGTACCAAAAAGAAACCAGCGATCAAAATTGCGATTGTTGGCTTTTGCAAGACGATAGCCATTTATTAAAGCATTTACAGTCAGTAAAAGACCTATAAAAGGCAATGTGATGTAAAATAAAGGTGATGTACGAAATATCGCAGATAATCTTGCATCAGCCAGCGTAGTGAATAATGCGATTTCCTGGGCTTCTCTAAGATATGTAATTGCCCTCTGGAAGTGAGTAACAAACATAAGTCACCTGTTAAATTATTATTATTCCTTGATTTTTTATTTCTTATATTTTGAAAACCGTGCTCAATAAGAACTCATAATCACATGGTCTGATTCTAGAGATACATTAACTTAATGGTTCTTGACCTTACTTCCCGCGGACAAGCCGCGGGACATAGGCAAAAAACGTAGTTTTAACTCGACGGCAGTGGTTAAAGAAAGCCCTAGCAGGGGAATTTTTATTCTCTCAAAAAAACCAGTTAGAATATCTTTAACAAACACCAAATCTATAAAAAATTATTCTTGCTTGCCAGTCACTATTTATTGCCGTAAATGAGGAAATAAAATAACATCCCGGATTGACTGAGAATTGGTAAACAGCATGACCAACCGATCAATGCCTATACCTTCTCCTGCCGTAGGAGGCAATCCATATTCCAGAGCTTCGATATAATCACTATCAAAATGCATGGCTTCTAAATCACCGGCATCCTTTTCTTCAACTTGCTTACGAAAACGTTCTGACTGATCTTCAGCATCATTTAATTCAGAAAATCCATTCGCAATTTCCCGGCCAGCAATAAAAAATTCAAAACGATCAGTCACTTCAGGGTTATTATCACTACGGCGAGCCAAAGGTGATATTTCAGTAGGATAACCTGTAATAAAAGTAGGTTGAAATAATTGATGCTCAACAGTTTCTTCAAACAATATGATTTGTAATTTGCCTAAACCATCAGTTTCTTTGAAAGGAAATCCTTTCCTCTGCAAAATTGCACGACAACTCACTACACTTTCAAGTTCTTTCGCATTGATTTCTGGATGATAGTGTAAAATTGCTTCTTTCACTGTCATACGTGCAAATGGCTTGTCAAAGTCAATAATTTGGCCTTGGTATTCAACCTGACGTTTTTTCAAAACAGTATCACATAGATAGCACAGTAATTTTTCGGTAAAATCCATCAAATCCTTATAATCGGCATAGGCCTGATAAAATTCAATCATAGTAAATTCTGGATTATGGCGTGTTGATATCCCTTCATTCCGGAAATTACGATTAATTTCATAAACACGCTCAAATCCACCCACAACGAGTCGTTTCAAATAAAGTTCAGGAGCGATACGCAAATACATAGTCATATCCAGAGTATGATGATGCGTAACAAAAGGACGAGCCAGAGCACCACCTGGGATAGGATGCATCATCGGTGTTTCTACTTCTAGAAAATAGTGTTGATCCATAAACTGTCTAAACGCTTGAATTAATCGCGAACGTATTAAAAAAGTATGGCGACTCTCATCATTGGCAATTAAATCCACATAGCGTTTACGGTATTTTACCTCTTGATCAGCTAAACCATGAAATTTATCAGGCAAAGGCCGCAACGACTTAGTTAATAATTCAATTTGCTCTGCATTTACTGTAAGCTCACCTGTATTTGTCTTAAATAACTCACCTTTAACCCCAACAATATCGCCTAAATCCCAATGCTTAAACTCTTCATATTGCTCAGGAAGATCGTTAGCTCGGATATATACTTGAATCCGCCCAGAAACATCTTGAATGTGAAAAAAGCTGGCCTTTCCCATGATACGTCTCAACACAATACGGCCGGCTACACTGACCTTAATATGCTGTTGTCCTAAAGTCTCCTTATCTAATGAATCATAATGCTTTATGATTTCCTGAGCTAAACTTTCACGACGAAACTGATTTGGGAAATTAAAACCTTTTGTACGTAATTCAGCTAATTTTTGTTTACGAATACTATAAACTTCACTCTCATCAATATGTTCAATTTGCTCTTCACTCATGCTGCCCTACTCCTGCCTTTAAACTGGCTTCAATAAACTGATCCAATGCCCCGTCCAATACCGCTTGTGTATTGCTCGTTTCAACATTGGTGCGCAGATCTTTAATACGAGATTGATCCAATACGTATGAACGAATTTGGGATCCCCAACCAATATCTGATTTACTGGCTTCTAATGCTTGCTGCTCTGCATTTTTCTTTTGCATTTCCAATTCATATAACTTGGCACGCAGCTGTTTCATTGCCTGATCTTTATTGCGATGCTGGCTTCGATCATTCTGACATTGTACTACAATCCCGGTTGGTTCATGAGTAATACGTACTGCCGAATCAGTGCGGTTAACATGCTGCCCCCCAGCTCCAGACGCTCGATATGTATCAATACGCAAATCTGCCGGATTAATTTCTATATCAATATCATCATCAACCTCAGGTGAAACAAATACTGCTGCAAAAGAGGTATGCCGTCTATTTCCTGAATCAAAAGGGGATTTTCGCACTAACCGATGTACTCCGCTTTCGGTACGCAACCATCCAAAAGCGTACTCTCCTTTAAAGTAAATCGTAGCGCTTTTTATACCTGCAACATCTCCAGGAGAACATTCGATAAGTTCAGGTTCGAATCCATGCTGCTCTCCCCAACGCAAATACATGCGCAATAACATTTCCGCCCAGTCCTGTGCCTCCGTACCGCCCGAACCCGACTGAATATCCAAATAAGCATTCGAGTCATCCATTTTTCCGGAAAACATGCGGCGAAATTCCAAATCGGCAACTTTGTGTTCAATGGAATGTAATTCTTCGCCAATTTCATTAATCGTTTGCTCGTCACCTTCCTCTCGTGCAATCTCAAACAATTCACTCAAATCAGTAATGGATTGACCTAATTGGGTTATAGTTGAAACAACTGCTTCAAGCTGCGTTCTTTCACGTCCTAGTGCCTGAGCAATTTCAGGATTATTCCAAACGGTTGATGATTCCAGTTCTCGAACAACCTCTTCTAAACGCTCACGCTTAGCGTCAAAGTCAAAGATACCCCCTAAGCGCTTCTACTCGCTTTTCAAGCTCCACCAGATTAAGATTAATTTGGTTTACTTCTAACATAAGTGTCTCTTAAAATAATAATCGTCCGATACCTTATCATAATGGAGTCTCTGGCAAGACTGCGCTAAGCACAAGCAATATTATGATTCAGCATGACTTTGTAAAAAATTAGTATGGGATTTTACCGTGAAAGCAGGCAAAAAAACAGCTATGAAGTCTTCATTGCGGTTCGATAGGCTTGCAAATTCATCAATAATTCCGCTTCGGCGAGAGATAAATGGCAACTTTCTACAATTTCATCGCGATTACCCCCCATTTCCAAAATACGCAAAGCATGACGATATCCGCCATCATTATCTCGTTTATTTTCCAAATCCTGTATTTGATTATCCATACTAATCAATTGAGTATTAATTTCCTTTAACTGCTTGGAGAATAATAAATCAGCATGAATCAACACAGGATGATCTTTTGTGATTTGATCAATTAATTTTTGCTGTGTATTCAACTCCTCTCGAAAACTAATTAGTTTTTTCCGCTGATTCAATAAATAATTCACTATGAATAAAAAAATAACCACATTTACGCTTAAAAGAAAAGTTATCATTTTATATTTTTGCCCCCAATAACTACGCCATGAGCTTGTTCGCTTAACGCAGGGTTTAAAAGTCGAAGAACATTTCGATTCAATGCAATGATAATAGTCACCCTACGATTTGCAGCCCTCCCTAGTTCTGTAACATTATCGGCAACTGGATATTGCTCCCCATAACCCGTTACTAAAATACGATCTGTTGTTATCCCAAATGAATTCAAAGTACGTCCAACAACTGCTGCACGCATCGCAGAAAGCTCCCAGTTTGATGGAAATTGTGGCGTTTCTATAGGAACATTATCTGTATATCCTTCTATTGCAACAATAGAGGATGATTTTTTAATTTTTGCGGCTAATTGCATTAATTTAACAAAAGCTTCTGGTTTTAAATCTGCATCACCTGAATCAAATAATGCACCTGATTTAATATCCAACTCCACCCACCCCTTCTGCCGGTTGATCTTATAATTTCCATCTTGCAGCTCTATGAGTGCTTGATTTAATTCATCCAGCCCATCATGAAAAGGCCCTTGAAATTGTGTAGTTTGTGGTCCGTCTTTTATACTTTTTGTTGATTTAAGGGCCCGAGCCTCATCTTTTTTATTAAACGCCGATTTCATTCCCTCTGAAAGCGATTTGTACTTTGAGATATTGACGGAAGAAATAGCATACATTACTACGAAAAATGCAAATAACAAGGTAATAAAATCTGCATATGAGACAACCCAGCGATGATGATCATTATGCTGCTCATTTCTTTTTTTTCTTTTTTTCATCTTTCTTTTGCTGGCCAAAATTATTGAGTTTTAACATCAAAACTCCTGGACTTTCCCCAGAAGCAATAGTGACTATACCTTCTACAATCATCTCGTCATAATGCACTCGACGAGCAATGCAACTTTTTAATTTATTTGCTACAGGTAAAAAAATAAGATTAGCCATTCCAACCCCGTAAATAGTCGCTACGAAAGCTACCGCAATACCTAATCCCAATTCATTTGGTTCAGATAAATGACGCATCACTTGAATCAATCCCAGCACTGCTCCCAAAATTCCTATGGTTGGACTGTATCCCCCCATACTTTCAAATACTTGTGCTGCATGGATATCATGATCTTCAACTCTTTCAATTTCGTCTTCCAGAACTTTTCTTATAGTGAGTTTATCTACGCCAATCACCAACAATTCCAAGCCCTTATTGATAAGCGGGTTTTTTTCAACCTCTAAATGTTCTTCCAGAGAAAGTAACCCCAATTGACGCGCTTTTCGGGCCAAATCAAACATTTTGTTGCGGCAAGGTTCAAAATCAAGTTTGGGGGGAGTAATGACCCAAGGTAAAATTTTAAATGCTCTTTTAAAGGTATTTAGTGGTGTTTGCACCATAACCGCGCCAATTGTTCCTCCGAGCACGATCAACAATGCAGACAAATTCATTAAACCCTGTATACTTCCACCTTCAAAAAACTGGCCAAGTGTAATCGCTAAAAAACTAGTGAGTATCCCTGCTAAAGTTAAAGCATCCATTCTTTTTATTCCGGTAAGCGTGATTTAATTCGATGTATTGCCTGACTAAGAATCTGTGAAATGCGTGATTCGCTAACGCCAATAACTTCTCCGATTTCTTTTAGATTCAAATCCTGTTCATAATATAAAGAAAGTACCATTCGTTCTTTCTGGGGCAATCCGCGAATTACCTCGGATAAACGATGCATCAAATCATTATGTAATACATTGACATGCGGTTCAGTAGAAGCGTATCCCTCCCCAACCTGCAAGGCATCATCAGTGACGCCCAAATCGTCAAAACCATATAAATGACTGCTTATGGAGTCCTGCAACATTTCATGGTATTCAGCAATTGATATTTCAAGTTCAGCTGCGATTTCAGAGTCCTTAGCTTCTCTTCCTAACCGATGTTCGAGATTTTTAACAGCTTCCGAAATCATTCTTGAATTGCGATGTACCGAGCGAGGCACCCAATCATTACGCCTTACTTCATCAAGCATATACCCTCTAATGCGAATCCCCGCATAGGTTTCAAATGAAGCACCTTTGGAAGAATCATAATGTCGTGTTGCTTCCAGTAATCCGAGCATTCCTGCTTGTATTAAGTCATCCAGTTGTACGCTTTGCGGCAAGCGGCCCAATAAATGATGTGCTATGCGTTTAACCAATAAGGCATGAGTTTTTACCAGCGTTTCCTGAATTTGCTGGTTAACTTTGCTATAGGCAGCCAAAGCATCCACAATGATCTCCTTAAAATTCACCTGCTACTAAACGCTCTAAAAAGAAACTGGTATTACCACCCAATAAAGCGCTGGGAGGCCACTCAGATACTTCATCTGCTAACTGTCTCAGTGCTAAAGCAGCAGCAGAATCAGGATAAGCAATCAATACCGGTTTTTGCATTTTCACTGCCTTGTGTATGTGTTCATCAAATGGTACTGCTCCTAAATAGTCTAGCTGAACCTCGAGAAATTGCTCGGAAACTTTGAATAATTTATTAAATAATTCACGTCCCTCTCGTTCATTCCGCACCATATTTGCCAAAATGTGAAAACGCGTCCATTCATAACGCTTACTCATTACTTTAATTAAAGCATATGCATCTGTTAATGAGGTAGGTTCATCACATACAACAACAATTAATTCTTGCGACGAACGAGTAAAACTTAAAACAGTGTCAGAAATTCCAGCAGCAGTATCAATAATCATGTAGTCCAGATCATCGGTAAGCTCATTAAATGAATCGATGATTCCAGCAAGCTCTGGAGAAGAGAGTTGCGTCATAAACTCTGTACCAGAGGCTGCAGGAATGACAAGGACACCATGAGGCCCTGACAGAATAATGTCACTTAAATGACAGATTCCCTGCATTACATGAGATAAATTATATTTGGTATGCAATCCCAACATAATATCAATATTTGCCAATCCTAAATCGGCGTCAAGAAGCATGACTCTTTTATTAAGCTGTGCCAAACCAACCGCCAAATTGACAGAAACGTTGCTCTTGCCCACACCGCCCTTTCCAGCAGAAACAGCAATTACTTTAATTGGTTTTGCACGTGAAAGATTTCTCAAACCAGAAGCTTGATCGCTTATATTTTGATTCACTTTAGACATGATATTCTCTCCAGGCACTTTGCTGTGCTTTCCTAATATTGTCTGCCTGAAACAGTTGTGCTTCCTGCTCTGCAAACAACTCAATTAGCTGATGGCGTGTGGCCATTTTAATGTCTTCAGGTACTCGTTGCCCGTGTGTTAGATAGCTCACACCTAAACCCGACTCGATAAGTGCACTCAACGCTCCGCCTACAGCCAATGACTCATCCAGCTTGGTCAAAATGCACTGATCAATTTGAGTTGCTTCATAACGTTTTATTGCATCAATTAATACTTGATAATGACTTGTTGCAGGTAAAACCAAAACATTGGAAATCGACAATAAATATGTACCTAAAACATGCATTTGTTTTACAACTCGCTCATCCGCAGGATTCATTCCGGCGGTATCAATCAAAATTAATTTTTTGTCATTTAATTGCCGTAATACTCGCGCCAAAGAAACTTCATCCTGAGCAACACATACCTTAACGCCTAAAATTTTCCCATACATCATGAGTTGTTCTTGCGCCGCGATTCGATAGGTATCCATAGTAACCAGGCCTAACTTATCTGCTCCAAATCTCAAGGTAAACCGGGCTGCAATTTTGGCCAATGTTGTCGTTTTCCCGACGCCCGTTGGACCAACAAAAGCATAAACCCCACCTTCTTCTATTCTGCGTGTATCACAAATAGTTAATTTATCTGCAATATGATTCAATACAGCTTCCCAGCCTTTTTGTTGATTTAAATCAGATCGCACAGAACATGCCCAAGTCGCGGCTGTAGTATGACTTACTCCCAGATAGAGAAGTTTTTGCAGTAAAATAGTATGCAGAGGCTCATGGACGCCAACATTTCCCCTTAACTGAGCTTCAAGCATACCTCTTAGTGTTTGAATCTCCTGGCGCATGTCATCAAGGGGTGTTTGCATTTGGAGTTTATTTGCTTGGCTCGTTGGCTCAGCACAAGCTGCTGCTGCTGAAGGTGACAGAATTGTTTCATCAAAATCAATCGCAGCAACGACCTCCACTCCACCATCTATATGATGACTGGACAAAATAACAGCATCGGCACCAAGTATCTCTTTAATTTGTTTCATAGCGCTGCGTGTATCGGTCGCAACAAAACGTTTTAATTTCATAAAGCCTCCTGCTTATGAAGAAATTTGTCACTATTCACGCAATGCCTCTTTAGAAATTGTAGCTTGCTTGCAGGAAAACTGAGAAGTTTTACTCTAGGAGTTTACATTCAACACCTAGGCTACTCATTCCAATGTGATACACCTCAGTTACTCCTATCCCACAGTACCTACTATTCTTATTTGCTTATTATCAGGAATCTCCTGATAAGACAAAACATGAAAGTCATGAGATATATTACGCACAAATCGTGCCAACACTGCGCGTATTCCCGGCTGTACTACCAAGACGGAGCTCTCCTGTTTCGCCTGCTGTTGCATTGCTAACTGTGTCAAAGAATGTTGTATTTTATCTGCCATTCCTGGCTCAAAATTTACCCCTCCAGAGCCACTACTCTGAATAATGTTTTGCAATAATTGTTCCAACTCAGGTTTTAGCGTAATAATCGGCAGTTCCTCATGAACACCACTGATTTTTTGAGTAATTAATCGAGATAAAGCAATACGAACCTGACTGATTAAATATTCTGTATCCTTAGATTTTGGCGCCAGCTCCGCCAAAGTTTCGACTATAGTGCGAATATCCGTTAAAGGAATATGCTCCGCCAATAACCCTTGTAACACTTTGCTAACCATTCCTAATGAAAGGCCTTCTGGTACTAGTTCTTTCACTAATTTAGGAGAACTTAATGCAAGTTTGTCTAAAAGCTGTTGGGTTTCTTCATAACCCAACAATTGTTGGCTGTTTTGTTCTAATATCTGGCTTAAATGCGTAGCAACAACCGTAGAGGTATCGACTACAGTGTAACCCAAAGTATGCGCTTGTTCTCGTTGACTTTCATTAATCCAAACCGCCTCCATACCAAATGCCGGATCACGAGTTTTAATTCCTTCAATTTCACCAAAAATCTGCCCAGGATTTATCGCTAAGCAGCGATCAAGATGAATTGCTGCCTCCCCCATCACGACGCCTGCCAAACTGATACGATAATGGTTAGGTTTTAAATCCAAATTATCCCGTACATGTACAGATGGAATTAAAAAGCCCAGCTCTTGTGATATTTTCTTTCGAACTCCTTTAATACGAGAAAGTAAAACACCACCTTGCGCTTGATCCACTAAAGGAATTAAACGATATCCTACCTCAAGACTAATCACATCAACTGGATTCACATCATCCCATGACAATTCTGTAGAAATATTTGGATTTTGAATCGCAAGAGAATCATTTTCTTCACTAAGTTGTTCCTTGCTTTTTTCTTTATCTTGTTGAAGAAACAAATAAGCAATTCCTCCCAAACCTACAGAAAGTAAAATAAATGCAATATGGGGCATTCCAGGAATAATGCCAATCAATCCCATAATAGCTGATGCAATAATTAATGAACGTGGATTAGCAAATAATTGGGAAATAACTTCATGCCCCATGTTTTGCGCACTGGAAACTCGAGTAACAATGATAGCAGCAGCAGTTGATAAAACTAAAGAAGGTACTTGCGCAACCAAACCATCACCAATAGTTAACAAGATATAGTTATGTAGCGCATCAGAAAAATTCATTCCATGCTGAAAAACCCCAATAATCAATCCCCCAATAATGTTAACTGCCAAAATCAAAATCCCAGCAACTGCATCGCCTCGAACAAATTTACTCGCACCATCCATGGAGCCATAAAAATCTGCTTCCTGTGCTACTTCTAATCGACGCTTTATGGCTTGCTCCTGATTAATTAAACCGGCATTCAGATCGGCATCGATCGCCATTTGCTTTCCGGGTAAAGAATCCAATGTGAACCGTGCGCTTACCTCAGATACACGCCCAGCCCCCTTAGTTACTACAACAAAATTTATGACTACTAAAATAATAAAAACAACCAAACCCACTGCATAGTTTCCACCAATGACTACTTCGCCAAATGCTTGGATCACATGTCCGGCAGCATCAGTTCCTTTATAGCCATTTAATAAAACAACACGGGTTGAGGCAACGTTTAATGTCAAACGTAATAAAGTTGCCAGCAATATCACTGTTGGGAATACAGCAAAATCCAAAGGCCTTTCGCTGTAGATCACTGCTAACAAAACTACAAGTGATAAAGCAATATTAAAAGTAAAGAAAACATCCAATAAAAATGGAGGCAGAGGCAACATCATCATACCGAGCATGATGATCAGCGCCAGAGGTGTTCCTAAACCTTGACGCATCCAATATTGTACATAGTGCAATGCTTTATTCATTAGCATCCTCCTCTGCTTCGCGTGCTAACTCTTCTGGAATAGGGACATTCTGTAATACAGCGGGTTTGTAATCATATCGTTCTCTATCGCGCAGTTGAAACACATACGCTAAAACCTGGGCTACAGCAATATAAAGGCCTCTTGGTATTTCTGCATTTAATTTAGTGGAAAAATAAAGAGCACGCGCCAGAGGGGGTACAGAAATAATGGGAATTTGATGTGATGTTGCAATGTTACTAATTTGGAAAGCAATCAAATCTTTACCCTTTGCAACTACTATGGGTGCTTTATGACTCTTCTCTTTATAACTGATTGCTACAGCATAATGAGTCGGATTGGTTAAAACCACGTTTGCTTTAGATAATTCATTCATCATACGCCGTCTCGAAATCTCTTGCTGAGCTCGACGAATAGCGCTTTTTATTTCGGGTTTACCTTCTATTTCCTTGTATTCATCCCTTAATTCTTGCATCGTCATTTTCATGCTTTTTTGATGCTCATACAATTGGAAAGGAACATCAAAAACAGCAATAAAAATCAAACTGGCAGAAATCAACACAAAAGATTTCACCACAACCAAACTACCGCTACTAATTGCCGTTTCAATAGGAGCATGGGCTAAACTAAGTAACACAGGAATTTGTGATTTAAGTACCACTATAGCGACAACTGCTACGATAAGAAATTTAAAAAACGATTTGAACATTTCGACAAAACCTTTCAACGAAATCATTCGTTTAAATCCTTGAGCCAAATTGAGTCGCGAAAATTTAGGCTGTAAGACTTGGCTACTAAAAACCCACCCGCCCATGAGCAAAGGAGCTGCCAAAGTAACGAGAAAAATAACCACTAATAAAGGCATTAAGGACCAAAACCCCATTTTCACTAAATAAAATAAACGCTCAACACTTATCATAGGAGTAACGATAACGCGCGTATCAAATTCAAATGCATGCTGCATCATGGCTGCCAGCTGGTTAGCTAATTGCTTGCCAAAAATAAAAAATCCCAATGCAGTAAAAAGTAGCGTTACTGTGGTATTGAAATCCCTTGAGCGCGCAACCTGGCCTTTTTTACGAGCCTCTCTAAGTCGTTTGGCCGAGGGCTGTTCAGTTTTTTCTTGTGCGTGTTCTTGCTCGGCCATCAGTGCAACATCCCTGTCATAAAACGCATTCCCTCTTTGATAAGATCTGCCATTTGTATCGCAACACTAGGCAAACCCACCTTAATTACAACCATTCCCATAATTAACGTAATAGGAAAGCCCAAAGAAAAAATATTTAATTGAGGCGCTGCCCGAGACATAATTCCGAATGCAAGACTCACAATAAGCAAAGACAATAAAGCGGGGATTGAAATCAATACCGCTTGTTTGAACATCCATCCCGAAAATAAAATGACATTCCATACCATAGCTTGAGTAACAGAAAGCTGTCCTACAGGCATTATTCTGAAACTATCCAATAACGTTTGAAATACCGTTAAATGTCCATTGAGTGCCAAAAAGATGAGCATCATCATCATTGAATAAAGTTGGCTGACTAATGGAACACTGGCACGGCTTGCAGGATCCACCATCACTGCAAAACTAAGACCAGCCTGCATCGCAATAATTTGTCCTCCCAAAACAAAAACTTGAAAAACCAGCTGCAAGACAAAACCCATTAATAATCCAAAAAGCAATTCTTGGATGATATATGCCAAAAAAATCCCGTTGAAATTCAGAAATGAAAGCTCTTTAGGAACCATAAAGGCACAGACGCAACTTAAAACAAAAAGCAAAATAATTTTAATACGAGGGGGTAATAAAACAGAAGAAAAAACAGGTAGTGAAAGCAATAATCCGCCAATGCGTCCCATTGGCCAAATAACCTGGCTTATCATGCCTAGTATTGTTGGATAGTCCAGTTTCATCTTGAGCTAACCTATTAAATAAGGGATATTGGTAATTAAAGAGTCTGTGTAATTCACAATGATCTTGAGTAACCAGGGACCTGCAAATACGAGCATCAAAAAAGTAACAAATAATTTGGGTATAAAACTTAAGCTCGTTTCATTAATTTGTGTGGCCGCTTGAAACATGGAAACAATCACACCAATAATCAAACCAGGAAGAATGAGTACACTGATAAGTAGCAGCATCAAATACACTCCTTCACTGAACATAGAAACTACTGACTCTGGGGTCATATATTATTTCCCTATAATTTTATTAGACTTCCTTACTCGATGGAGTAAGTTTCAAGGAAGTCTTTTGTCCTTATAATTCGTAGCTTAGATGCATGCGATATTTAGTTCATTGCAAAACTTGATGCAAGGGATCCCAAAATGAGTGTCCAGCCATCAACCATCACAAAGAGCATGATCTTAAAAGGTAATGAAATAATTAAAGGTGATAGCATCATCATACCCATAGCCATCAGAACACTCGATACCACCATATCAATAATTAAAAAAGGTAAAAATAAAATAAAGCCTATCTGGAAAGCTGTTTTTAATTCACTGGTAATAAATGCAGGAATTACCACACTCATTGGCACATCATTAAGCGTTGCTGGATTGGTTTGAGCAAATTTTTCAAACAAGGATAAATCATTTTTGCGTGTTTGATTTAACATAAATTGGCGTAAAGGTACTTGTGCATTCGCCAATGCTTGCGGAAATTTTAGAGTCTCTGCGAGATAGGGCTGTACTGCAGTTTCATTGATTTTGTTAAAAACAGGAGACATCACAAAATAAGTCATAAACAAAGCAATACCAATTAAGATTTGATTCGTAGGAGTTTGCGCCATTCCTATGGCTTGACGTAATATGGAAAGCACAATAATTATTCGCGTAAAAGCTGTCATTGCCATCAACATTCCTGGCAAAACAGTTAATAAGGTCATAAAAATCAAAATTTGCAAATTAACACTATAAGTTTGTTCACCATTCGCGCCAGGCTGTACTGTTAATGCAGGTAATGATAAAGGTGCTGCCTGTAACGCCAGGGGTATGAAACAAAATAAAATCAGGAATAAAGTAGCCTGGGTGAAACGAAGCATAACCCAGGATTTAGAGCTCCCCTCTCCCACTGCCATTAAGTTATGGGAATTTTTCATTCCCGCGCAGGCGGAAATCCATTTCTGAATTGACATCGATATTCGACTAAAGTTGGATTCTCGCCGCTGGGATGACAACTTCCATACGGATGATAACCATTTTCGTACATTTAAATTCACTATCTTCATCTTATGATTTCACAACTGATTTAAACAGATCTGCAAACGAAGTTTTATTTATAGGGTCAAAACCAGTCGGCAATTGTTCACCAAAATCATAGATCAGGGTGACCTGTCCAGAGCCTGAGCCGACTAATAAATAACGCGTTCCCACTTTTAACAAGGTAATTTTTTCCTTGGGTCCTAAAATCATATTCGCTATGGATTGAAATCCTTTTGCCGAACCCACTTGCATTCCATGTAAGCGTTTTATTACCCAAGATAATGCAATGATGAGCAATAAAACTAACAATAAGCCCATGACAATACGCATAAGCTCTCCATGATTGAGTACACTATGCATTATCTTAATCGCTTAATTCGTTCTGCTTTACTGACGATATCAGTCAATCGCACACCAAACTTATCATTAACTACAACCACTTCCCCATGTGCAACTAAAGTCCCATTAACTAAAACATCAAGCGGATCGCCTGCCAAACAATCGAGAGCAACAATTCCTCCTTGGTTTAACTGAAGTAAATTACGGATTGTCATTTTGGTGCGCCCAATTTCTACAGTCACCGAAACAGGGATATCCAAAATTAAATCCATTTTTTCACTGTCCGCTTCCTGAGGAAGATTATTTGATGGTTTAGGCTGTTCTATTGCTTCTTGAGACATTCCTCATCTCCTAGTAACTAATATTTTTAATTATTTTTACAGCGCGCTTGTCATTTGCAGTTCCTTGAGTTGCTGTAAAACCTGGCGTTCCTTCAATATCTAAAGTAACTATTTCTTTCATTTCCATAGGTATAAAATCACCTACTTGCCATGACATTACTGCACCCAAAGTACTTTTTGTTTCAGCCATTGCAGAACTTACAGTTAATTCAACTTCCATCAACTCTTCCTTCAATGATTTAACCCAGTTCGGATCAATTTCATCATCAGGACGAGAAGCGCCAAGTTCCAGTTGTTCTTTGATGGGTTCAACCATGGAGTAGGGCAAGATAAAATAGAAAATACCGACTTCTTTACCGAAATCCATTGAAAAACGTGCGACTAAAAGCATTTCTCCAGGTTCTGCTATATTGACTAATTGTGGGTTCGTTTCATCATTAAATTTGCTGATATCAAGCTGAATAATTGGCTTCCAGGCTTGGGTAAGATTGGCAATAAGCTTTTTCGTGATAACATCCATAACACGCAGTTCGGTAGCAGTAAAATCAGTTCTATCTTTTTGGGCAAAGAATTGAGAGCTGCCGCCAAAATAATAGTCAACGAGATCATAGACAAAAGTACTATCAAAAAGAATAATGCCTTTGCCTCGTAAAGGTTTGAATTTAAAGATACTCATTAAACTTGGATTAGGTAAGCTCTCCATAAAATCGCGATGCTTTATAATAAGCAATGGATCTTGTTTAATTTCAAAATCTTTGGCAGTTACATTATAGATATCCGAGGCGAATAAACGCACTGCACGATCGTAAATTCTGTCTAATACAGGTAACTTTCCTTTGACAATACGTTCCTGAGCAGTAAAGTTAAGTATTTTTACATCACCCTCTTGCTGTAGTTCAACAGGTTCAAATACAGCATTAGATACTTCCTTTTTACTGCCTTTTGCTTTTTTATGGCCCGATTTTTCTCTAGTAGCTGTTTGACGCTCTGTTGCATGGCGTTCTTCTTCAGGAGACTCACCAACCGTTTTCAGCAGCGCATCTATTTCTTCTTGTGATAAAACATTTTTATCAGCCATATAAGCAATCCATACTAATTTTTAAACTTGAATTCACTCATTACGTGCAAGTAATTATCTGATTTTTCTATTGAATTGGTTATGCAAACTATATGCCATTTATAAAAATGGTCGCTCATCACATAATTCCAATGTACCTCTGGTTATAAATTGGAAAAAAGACGTGCTGGTTTGACAGTCAAAAAATCATATGCCAATCATTTGACAATACATCCAAATTAATGAAAAAAATGCTACTCAATTTATTCATTAATTTCTTGCTGACATTTTGCTTTCGCCATGTTTCGACAATTTTCCTGACAATCAGTTTCCTCTGAGGTCAGACATTGTGAATTAATACAATCTTGAGTCGTATTATGAAGACACTGTGTTCTATCGTACTTTTGGGCGCCCAAGGCATCCTCAGGAATATCTGCTGCAAACACTGCAAATGAAAAAAAGAAACCCCAAAAGATTAAAAAAGTTTTCATCATAATTCCTTTTAATTATGCTCTTAAATGAATTATAGTCTTAATATTAAAAATAATTAAATGATGCCAAAATGCGCAGCAAAATAAGAACGCTCACTAATTTTAGCCGTGCACTATCCAGCCAATCTTTCTGTCTACGTCCAGAGAATGAAGAGCAACTTACTGATTATCTTGCCCATAATCCTCAGCAAAACATACTCATGCGTGGTTCAGGATTGTGCTACAACGACAGTTGTTTTAATACTGATGGTTTTATTATCAACAGCGAGCGTTTGAATCACTTTATCAGTTTTGATCACGAAACCGGTATTGTGCTCTGTCAGGGAGGAGTATCACTTAAAGATTTATTTTTAGTGCATCCTGATTACATTCCTCCTGTCATTCCAGGTACTATCCACATTACAGTTGCCGGCGGAATTGCTCACGATGTGCATGGAAAAAACAATCATCAAGCAGGTAGTTTTGGCCACCACCTCATTGGATTTGATTTACTGATTGGAGGTAAAAAATTTCATTGCAGTCCTAATGATAACAGCGATTTATTTTATGCCACAATTGCAGGCTTAGGCCTTACAGGTGTTATCACTCGTGTCGCGCTCCGCCTTAAAAAGGCTCCACGTTTTGTGCAAGCGAAACATCAGCAATTTGAATCATTTCAAACACTCACTGAATATATGAGAACTACGGGTATTCACCATGATTATCAAGTTGCTTGGCTTGATCTACTCAATCCTGCTTTACGCGCTGTTCTTTCAGTAGCGGATCACTGTGAGCCTTTCGACAATAAAAGAATAAAAATCCGTACAATCCCTAATATTCCCTTTTCTTTAATCAAATCATGGAATATAAAATTATTTAATCAGTATTTCTTAAGTAGTAAAAAAGGACACGAAAAACTCACACTGGAACAGTTCAATAATCCTCTTGATAAACTCATGCATTGGAATAGACTTTATGGCCCTAAAGGATTAATTCAATTCCAAGCAGTATTCAGTGAAGACCGGGCCTTAGACACTTTTGAGCAGTTAGTACAATTGATTAGAGCTCATAAAGCAACACCTACTCTTGCTGTTCTCAAGCTATTCACTCAATCAGGTGAAGGTTTACTCTCATTCTGTAAACCAGGATTCACCCTAGCAGTTGATTTTATTAATAATTTACATGCGAAACAGGCAATATCAGCCATGAATCAATTAATCACAGAACTCAATGGGCGAGTGTATTTGGCGAAGGATTTACTTTTGAATGAAGAACAATTTCACCAGATGTATGAGAAACATGAACAATTTTCTCAAACCCTTGAGCATTATGGATGTAACATGCATTCTGATCTGGCACAACGTTTAGGGCTAAAAAAATGACACAGAGAACATGGGTCATAATCGGAGCAACCTCCATCATTGCAGAAAAATTTGCACATATTGTTGCCCAGTCAGGCCATCAATTACTTTTAGTAGGACGCCAGGAAACACAACTCAATCTCATCGCAAATGATATCAAACTTAGGTATCAAATCAGTTGTGATGTACTTATTTTGGATTTAGTTGATCAAATTGATGCTCTCGTTTCAATACTTAAAGCAAAAGATGGCGAACTTGATTTGTTTATTGCACACAGTGACTTCACTGATAACGATCACTTGAATGATGAAACAATCGCTCATCTTATCAAACTGAATGTTTTGACAACTGCTTTATTGATCCATACGTACTTAAATCGTCAACAAAAAGAACATAATTTGCTGTTCCTAAGTTCGGTTGCTGCATGCCGAGGACGCTCTAAAAACAGCCTTTATGGAGCCAGTAAAGCAAGTATTGAAATTTACCTCCAGGGCCTACAACAGGCTGCCAGTCCAAGCCAACACATTACCATTGCCCGCTTGGGTTTTATTGATACGAAACAAACTTATGGTTTACCTGGTATTTTTTATGCGGCCCCACCGGACTCCTGTGCACAAGCCTGCTGGAACGCATTGACGCGTAGAAAAAGAATATTCTATTATCCTTATTTCTGGCGAATAATTATGGCGATAATTACCCGATTGCCATTTTTTCTTTATAAGAAAATGGGCAAGATTTGAGATTCTATTGGTTACTTCATAGCGAATAGTAGGTTGGGCGTTGGTCCACAAAGTTAAGTTATTCTCAAAACAGACTCTTTGTAATATCGGTGTACGCCTTGTTGCTCGCAATCAGGATTTCAATCAAATCCTCTATTATTAATCACAACAGACTTTTGCTGCAATTTTGTCCCTAAATTGTTGGATTGTTTTGACCTGTGAGATCTCAGTTTTTCATTTTAAATTTTTCTACGTACCGCGCTTTATGCGCGGTATCCAGGGGATCCTGCTATAGAAATGCTCAGTGGCATCTTAAAATATCGTTCTGGATATGCGCTTAAAGCAGGTACGTAGGCGAAAAAATTAGTGTGGGGTTCTCATCAAAAAACTGACGATCCCTCAGGGCAAAATGACCCAACCTACTGAGTATTCAATTGCTTTATTTTAAGATCTTAATCATAGGTAAGATTGTTTTTATCAAGTCAAAAAATTGTAAAATGTAGATAACAAGAATGATAAGTACCAATACATTTAATAGACTTTTAATTGATGGCGGCATTGGAATAAAAGTATTGATTAACCACAAAGCCACCCCGAAAACCACAATTACAGCGATTAAGTTCAATAGCCCGGCCATAATTATCCTTATTAATGAGGGTTTCTGTTTAAAATTATAGCAGATTTACAAATACTTAGGAGTCTAAAGATGAAAAAGTCTATGGATCAAAAAACTATTGTCTTGGTGTTCCTGTCTTTTCCTTCAGTAAGTCGCGAATTTCAGTTAATAAAGCTTCTTCCTTTGTTGGGGTTTCTTTCTTTTCCTCCTCTTTTCTTAACAAAGAAATCACTTTAATTGCTACAAAAATTGAAAACGAAATGATAGTAAAATCAATCACTGCCTGGAGAAACTCGCCCCACTTTACAACCGCATCACCCACAGTAAACGTCCTATTGGCGACATTGATTCCACCCAATAATAAACCAATTATAGGCATGATAATACCACTGACAAGTGAGCTAATAATTTTGCCAAATGCAGCGCCTATAACCACAGCAACCGCAAGATCCATCACATTTCCTTTGATAGCAAATTGCTTAAACTCTTGCAGAAAACTCATGTCATGTCCTTATGTATGGTTGTTTTCAAGATAAGTAGCCTGAGAAGATAGGCTACTTAATATCATTTTTACGAACGGAGCACCATTTCTCTAATTTCTTCTATCTTTTTCTCTAAATCAGGTGGGACCTCCCCGCCGCCTTGGGCCATATCATCACGGCCACCGCCTTTTCCACAGAGATGCCTTACTAAAGCGGCTGCAGCAGGTGCTTTACCTAAAATATTTTTACTCACTCCTGCAATCACATTCATTTTATTTTGGTCTACGGTAAATAAAACAATGACAGCTGAATCGAGTCTGGATTTCAGTTGATCCAAGGTAGTACGCATGGTTTGGCTATCTACACCTTCCAATCGTTTTACAAGCAAACTAATTCCGTTAATTTTTTCCACTTCATTTGCCAGATCAGCACCTGATTTTTGTGCTTTCTCACTTTGTAATTTGGCGATTTCCTTTTCCAAACCTTTATTTTCAGTAAGTAGCTGTCCCACTTTATCCGGTAAACTATTTGCTGTGGTTTTTAACAAAGAAGCTAACTCATTCAGCATGAACTGTTGTTCATTAACCCATGCTAGAGCATAACGCCCTGTCACCATCTCGATACGCCTCACGCCACTGGCAATCCCGTATTCAGCAACAATTTTAAATAGACCAATATCACCTGTCCGTTGCGCATGCGTTCCACCACAAAGTTCTTTAGAGAATTCACCCATGGATAATACGCGCACTTTATCAGTATATTTCTCTCCAAAAAGAGCTACTGCACCACTTTTTTTAGCAGAATCAATATCCATAATTCGAGTTACCACTTCATGATTGGCCCGAATTTGATCATTAACCAACGATTCAATTTCTTTAATTTGTTCTGCGGTTAATGGTTCAAAATGAGAAAAGTCAAAACGCGCACGCTCCGCATCAACCAATGAACCTTTTTGCTGGACTTGGGATCCAACTACTGTTTTTAAAGCAGCATGCAATAAATGAGTGGCTGTATGATTTAAACGAATTGCTTCTCGACGCTCATTGTCTATTTGTGCCTTAACTAATTGATCTAAAGTTGCAGTACCTTCCACTACTTCGCCATAATGCACTATGGCTTGACCTGTTTTTTGTGTATCATCGACTCGAAAACGTAAGCCCGCACTGGTTAATAGCCCTTTATCCCCTACTTGGCCACCACTTTCTGCGTAAAAAGGCGTGTGATCCAAAACTAAAGCTCCTTGCATCCCTTGACTTAAGATTTGCACTTCGCTTCCTTCGTGCAATAAGGCAATAATTTTTGCTTCTGTTTCCTTTTTCTCATAGCCATGAAAATCAGATTGGTAGTCCAATTGGGCACTGGTGCTATAATCCATGCTGAATTGGCTAGCAGCTTGAGATTGCTCTCTTTGCTGTTGCATCAATTGATTAAAACCATCCATATCCACATAAAGCCCTTGTTCTCTCGCTATATCAGCAGTTAAATCAACCGGAAAACCATAAGTGTCATACAGTTTAAATGCGATCTCTCCAGATATTTCGTGGCCTCCTAGAGAATGCATTTGTTCTTGCAAGAGACGTAAACCCTGATCCAGCGTACGTGCAAATTGATTTTCTTCTTGATTAAGGATTTTTTCTATATGCGCTTTAAATTTTATCAATTCAGGATATGCATCCCCCATTACTTGAATTAAGGGCTCTACCAAGCGTGAAAAAAATGGTGTTGGCAAGCCCAACTTATTACCATGTCGTACTGCTCTTCTTATGATTCTTCTGAGCACATATCCTCGTCCTTCATTACCTGGAATCACTCCATCGGCAATTAAAAATGCACAAGAACGAATATGATCTGCAATTACTTTTAAAGAGGTATGGTTTAAATCGAGAGGCAGGTTAGATGTGATCTTTCCATCTTCTATAGCGACATAAGTCTTTGAAAGTTTTGCAGCAGATTGAATTAAATGCTGGAAAATATCCGTTTCATAGTTACTGTGCACGCCCTGGACTACTGCAGCGAGGCGCTCAAGGCCCATCCCTGTATCTACAGAAGGTTTAGGTAAAGGATGCAAATTCCCTTCCTTATCCCGGTTAAACTGCATGAATACCAGGTTCCAAATTTCTATATATCGGTCCCCATCTTCATCAGGAGTCCCTGGAGGACCCCCTGGAATTTCAGGGCCATGATCATAAAAGATTTCAGTGCAAGGACCACAAGGGCCAGTATCCCCCATGGACCAAAAATTATCCTTTTCCCCGCAACGCGAAAATCGTGCAGCCGAAACTTTCATTTCTTTAAGCCAGATATCTTCTGCTTCCTGATCTTCTTTATAAACAGTTACCCACAAACGCTCTTCGGGTAAATGCAGAACTTGAGTTAAAAATTCCCAAGCAAATTTTATTGCTTCTCGCTTAAAATAATCTCCGAAACTAAAGTTACCCAACATTTCAAAAAATGTATGGTGTCTTGCTGTATAACCCACATTCTCCAAGTCATTGTGTTTACCTCCTGCACGCACACAACGTTGTGCAGTGACCGCTCGTTGATAAGCGCGTGTTTCAAGTCCTAAAAATAAATCCTTAAATTGCACCATACCTGCATTAGTAAATAATAAAGTAGGATCATTCGCAGGAACTAAGGAACTGGATTCCACTAATTGATGACCACGTTGTGTGAAATAATCAAAGAATGCTTGTCTAATTTCAGAACTTTTCATTTATAATCAACACCAATTTGAGTTAATTTAATCTTTAGCCTGGGTGAAGCGGAGCTGCACTGACATTGAGTTACGACATTTGACTTTACTTCTACGTCCTGCGGCTTGTCCGCAGGATCCAGTGATGGTGAGAGATACTTTGGATCCCGCGGACAAGCCGCGGGACGTAGTCAAAACATTTATCTCTTAACTCAATGTCAGTACGGTTCCGCCTTCACCCAGGCTACAAAGTACCTAGGATACGATTTCATTTTTATTTTTCCAATTCTTTTTTTACTCGAGCAATGATATCCATACCAAATCCGCGATAAAGCAAAAACCGCTGCTGCTTTTGGAGTTCCTCAAAAGATAAATCACATTGACCTTTACTTTTTTTTCGCCAGACATCTAAGGCATAAGTCAACCAATTATCTTCCTCTTGCTGTAAGAATTGATGAATTAATTCCTTGTTAATTCCTTTACTACTTAATTCCTGACTTATTTTTAAAGGTCCATAACCCTGACGAATGCGTGACCGGCTGTATATTTCTACAAAACGATAATCATTTTGTAAATCCAAGCGTTGGCATTCCTCCAGTGCATTTTTTATTTCTATTGGATTATATCCTTTTTGTTTTAATTTATCATAAAGCTCTACCCTACTGTGCTCGCGCCTGGATAACAGGCGCATAGCACTATCAAATGCTTTAGTCATCAATTGTCTCAAATTCATCGGCACTAGCTGATGCAAGCATAGGTAGTTTTTTCTCTAGGAGCTCAGTACGGATTTGCTGCTCAAGAACTGCTGCAACTTGAGAATTCTCCTTAAGGTACAAGCGAACATTATCCTTACCTTGGCCAATTTTCTCTCCTTTATAACTGTACCAAGCACCCGATTTTTCAATCAGATTGAGTTGGACACCCAAGTTGATAATTTCACTTTCACGAGAAATACCTTCATTATAAAGAATATCAAATTCAGTCATTTTGAATGGTGGGGCAACTTTATTTTTAACTACTTTAACGCGGGTTTCACTACCTAAAACTTCTTCGCCTTTTTTAATTGACCCAATGCGACGGATATCCAAGCGGACAGAAGCATAGAACTTCAATGCATTGCCACCAGTGGTTGTTTCAGGGCTGCCAAACATCACACCAATTTTCATACGGATTTGGTTAATGAAAATAACTAGGGTATTGGACCGTTTAATATTAGCGGTCAATTTACGTAACGCTTGCGACATAAGTCGAGCTTGTAAACCAACATGTGAATCCCCCATTTCCCCTTCAATTTCTGCTTTGGGAGTCAATGCCGCAACAGAGTCGACGATAATTACATCTACAGCGGCTGAACGAACCAGCATATCAGTAATCTCCAGAGCTTGCTCCCCTGTATCCGGTTGAGAAACCAATAATTCATCCACATTAACACCTAGTTTTTGTGCATAACTAGGATCTAAAGCATGTTCTGCGTCAATAAATGCGGCAGTGCCTCCCATTTTTTGACATTCTGCAATTACTTGTAAGGTCAAAGTAGTTTTACCAGAAGATTCGGGACCATAAATTTCAACAACACGCCCTTTGGGCAGACCACCAATCCCCAATGCGATATCCAATCCTAAAGATCCTGTTGAAATGGCTTCTATATCTCGGGATACGGTGCTGTCTCCCATACGCATCACTGATCCTTTACCAAATTGACGTTCAATTTGAGAGAGGGCAGCTGATAATGCTTTTTGTTTGTTTTCTTCCATAATATTTTCCAGGTAGTTAGAGTTATGCAAGGGTAAAATTATCACACAGATAGGAACAAGCAGCAAATTGATTCACTGGATTAAAAGAGTTTTTTTTGCTCAAGCCTAAGTAATGCAAAAATAGAATCAATGACCCAGAAAAGGAAAGTGAACTACGGGGTCGAAAATCCATGTTTTAAGAATAAAGAGAAAACCCAATAATATCCTTTCTTGGTCAGGTGTTGATTAAATTTATTACTATATGTTAAAATTTTAACAAATAATTTTTTAATATGGAAAATTGCATGCAAAGTAAAAATGAAAAACCATCACCAATTTCTGACGTCATAGCTACTTCATTATATGCAGAACGTGTAGTAATTAATATATCTAATGCCGCTAAGCATCTTTTTTTTCCCACACCAGAGGAATCAAGAATAAGTTTTACAGATCGTGCTCAAATTGAATTTAAAAGGAAGGGGCTGTCATTGGCTAATGATTTAACCAGCATACTTCCACAAAAGTAGGTAGGTTACATGCCCAGGCTTGGCTCTACTGTCAAAAACATAAATTTCAAATATATCTATACTACTTGATGTAAGAAAGAATGCCTGATAAAGCTTCTTGGCATGCAGCCAAGCGTATGTCTTGCCGGTTTCCAGTGAACTGTTTTCTTAATATTCTAGGATTCATCCCTCGAGCTGCCCAACCAAAACACACAGTACCCACTGGCTTCTCAAGACTGCCTCCGTCCGGGCCTGCAATACCAGTAACTGATACAGCGACATGTCCTGCACTATGTTGTAAAGCACCAATCGCCATAGCCTGTGCAACAGGTTCACTGACTGCACCATATTCCTCAATTAATTGTTTAGGCACTGACAAGAGTTCTTCTTTGGCTAGATTACTGTACGTAACAAATCCACGTTCAAACCAGACTGAACTTCCAGAAATTTCAGTGAGATAACTTGCGATGAGGCCTCCAGTACATGATTCAGCCGTGACGAGTTGCCAATTCTTTTTTTTTAGAATTGTTGAAATTTCTTTGATTAGTTTATCAAATGGACTCATGAATATACTGAAATTGACCTGGGTTATGGCCTAAGCCTTCACCCAGGTCAAAAAATTTACTGGTTTGGAGTTTGGTTTTGAGTTCCACCAGCTGGTTGAGTTTGTGCTGGTTGAGGTGTGGTCGTAGTCGTATCCGTAGTGGTTCCTGCAGCGGGTTGCTTGTTACTTTGCTCACCACATGCAGTTAACGCTAATGCCAATAAACCAGTTGCAGCAACAAAAGCGAAACGTTTCATTTTATTCTCCCTATAAGTTTAATATTTTTTAAATCCCTTTAGATTCTAGCAAATAAATTTAAATTCAACCATGACCTATTGATATTTCAACAAAAAAGTTGAAGCATACAGTACTTTCTTATTTTAAAAACTCAAAAAATTAACAATCCAACTAGAAAATACTCTATCATCACAATGTTTCTGTAATGATTTTAGACACTGATCGACCAATTCCTTACTCAGCTTATTTTTGCGGATTTCAATCAGTGCCTGGATATAATTTTTACTATACTCAGGATGGCCTTGTACAGTAAACAGGTTGTTGCGAATTTGCAGCATGTAAAACGGACAGAAATCACTTCCAGCGAGCACTTCTGCCTCTGGAGGTAGAAGTACAACTTGATCCTGGTGGCTAACGAGTAGGTTGAGCGCTCCGAGAGATGGATCCATCCAAGATTTATGCTGAGTGATTTTATTTACCGACAATCCTATCCCCCAACCCTTGGGAGATTGAATCACCTTACCTCCTAATGCCTTCGCAATAAGCTGATGACCAAAACAAATCCCCACGACTTTTTTCCTTCTTGCATGAAGAGATCGGACCAATTCTTCAAGTGCAGTAATCCATGAAAAACCGTCATTGACACCATAGCGACTCCCAGTAATAACATAAGCATCTTCGGCGTCAATATGGGCTGGTAGTTCACCATGACACACATCATAGACTGTAAATATCAAATTGGGTTCTGCCTGATGCAGCAACTTGACATACATTTCTGAATAAGTGCCATGTACAGGAATTAATTCAGGTACTACTTGGTCACATTGCAATATTCCGATTTTCATAGTGTCCCTATGGAATTTCTTAAGGTGCTTCCGCCAATCTCATTACCAAAGTCTTGGAATGATGCAAATCATCCCCATGGATTGCGGCCATAAGAATGCTCCTATATTGCTGCTGGTCGAAAAGGATAGGATTGCTTTGTGCCGAAGGATCTTCTGTTGCCATTATTGCAATACGTGCAACATGTTGCTCATCAATGCCAATTTGAGTCAAACAATGTTCGATCCCTGATTCACGACGCAATTGCAGTATCCAATTGAGAAATCCATCAAATCCATTATCAATCTCCAAATAAGCCGCCAATCGCATTATTTTATGTTCGATCTCAGGTCGATTGGCTTGCAATACATAGGGCATTAAAATGGCATTTAATCGACCATGATGGGCATCGTAAATTGCTCCTAAGGGATGAGCAAGTGCATGCATAGCACCCAAACCACGCTGGAAAGCTGTTGCTCCCATTAACGAAGCGACAAGCATTTGTGTTCTCGAGTCGATATCATTACCATTTTGCATTACTCGAGGTAAATGTTCCTTTATTAGACGTATCCCCTCGAGAGCAATTCCCTCCGCTAATGGATGATAGCCGGGAGCAGAATAAGCTTCCAAGCAATGAGATAATGCATCCATACCTGTTGCTGCTGTGATATTCGGAGGTAAAGCAACCGTCAATTCAGGATCTAAAATAACCATGGCGGGCAACATTTTTGGGTGAAAAATGATCTTTTTACGCTGTTGTTGCGCATCAGTAATAACCGAAGCACGCCCGACCTCTGAACCAGTACCCGCAGTACTTGGTAACGCGATAACAGGGGCTATACCAGCAACATTCACCCGTCGCCAATTATCTCCTATATCTTCAAAATCCCATAACGAACAATTTTGTCCAACCATCAATGCGATGGCTTTGCCTGCATCAAGAGCAGATCCACCTCCCATAGCAATGACCCCATCATGTTGTCCTTTTCGGTAAATATCTACACCTGCCATCACATTTTCACCTGAAGGATTCGCTTTTACAGCTGCGAATAAAGTAATAGGCAAACCAGCATCATGGCAATTCTTCAATACGGATTCAATCATTGGCAATTTTGCAAGGTTACTGTCTGTAACTAACAATGGTGATTTCATTCCCAGACTATGACAGGCATCAACCAGTTCACGTATACGCCCTGCCCCCACCTTTATCGAAGTGGGATAGTTCCAGTTAGCCGTTAATGATAATGTGCTCATCTATAAATTCCTTTCTAATCGATCATTTTTACATGAAAAGATTTGGGACGGGTCAGTACAGCATATCCTATAGAAGAGAGCGTACATCCACGCCCAGAGTTTTTAATGCCAGTCCAAGCCAAGGCAGGATCTAGATAATCACAACGATTAATAAAGAATGTTCCTGTGTGAAGTTGCTCACCAATAACGATTCCTTGGTCTATATTTTGGGTAAAAACAGCTGCAGTTAATCCATAGTTACTGTCATTCATTAATGCAATCGCTTCGTCATCGCTGTCAACGGACATGATGCCGACCACTGGTCCAAAGGTTTCTTCCGTCATCACCCGCATTTTATGGTTTACTTCGGTTAAAATCTGCGGAGCCATATAGGCAGACCCTGGTTGATCCATGACAAAATCTCGACTGTCGATATGTGCTACAGCACCCTGAGTTAAAGCTTCTTGAATCTGTGCACGAACAAATTCAGCAGAAGATGGGCGAACAAGTGGTCCTAAAGTTGTTTCCGGTTCATCAGGACGCCCAAGTTTATATTGTTTAACCAATGCGACTGCTTTGTTGAGAAAATGATCATAAACCTTCTTATGTACATAAATACGCTCTATCCCGCAGCAGGATTGGCCTGAGTTAAAAAACGCCCCATCCATTAGCGTATCTACAGCTTTATCAATATCTGCATCAAAACGAACATACGCAGGATCTTTTCCTCCAAGCTCTAATCCTACATTCAAAAAACGTCCGGCCGTTATTCGCTCAACCATCTCTCCACCAGCAACAGAACCTGTAAAAGCAACATGATTTATCGCTGGGTGATGCAAGATGTTTTCCGTATCTGTATGCGTCAGATGCAAATACTGGAAAACCCCTTGTGGAAGGTCTGCTTCCCTAAATGCCTGAGCGAAGCGTTCTGCTACAAGTGGTGTTTGTGCTGAATGTTTCAGCAACACAACATTTCCCGCCATAATGGCAGGGATAATTGCATTGACTGCAGTAAGATAAGGATAATTCCAGGGAGCAATCACTAAGGTTAATCCTAATGGCTCACGTGTGATGTAACGAAGAAAGCCTGGCTTTTCAGGTAATCTGATCGGAGCAAGTGCAGCATTTGCAGCAGCGATCATATAACGAGCCCTTTCCTCAAGGCCGTTAATTTCTCCGGCGGCATAACAAATCGGTCTTCCCATTTGCCAGCAAATTTCACTGGCAATCTCATCCTTATTAGCAACCAGAGCATCTACCGCAGCAGTACAATAGTTCGCCCGTTCAATTAGAGTAGTCGCAGCCCATTGTTTTTTTGCGCCTACTGCTCTATCCAATGCAACTTGAATCTCATGGTCATTGGCAAAAGCACGCTCCACATAAAGCGAATTATCTATAGGTGAATAAGTCTTCAATGTATCTTTCATAATCCAGGAAATCCAGGTTAGATAATTTCAAAGTAACGGTCCAATTCCCAATCTGTTATATGACGACGAAATTCTCGTTCTTCCCATTCCCGAGAGGCAGCAAAATGATCAACAAATGGATCACCAAATAAAGAACGAGCAACCTTTGACTCCCTAAAACGAGTAGCTGCTTCCCACAGTGTACGTGGCAATGCAAGTTCTTCTTCATGAGGTTGTGCATAGGAATTGCCTTTGATTTCCGGGTATGGTTCCAGTTTCTGTTCAATTCCATAAAGGCCAGAACCTAAAGCCGCGGCCAAAGCCAAGTAAGGATTCGAATCGGCGGAACCTAAGCGATACTCAACGCGCTGCGATTTATCACTTCCCGGTATAACACGTAGCGCCGTCGTACGATTTTCTACCCCCCACGTCGCATCAGTTGGAGCCCAGAATCCCGGAATCAAGCGAGAGAAACTGTTCACTGTGGGTGAAACCATCGCCAAAAACTCCGGCATGAGCTTTTGTTGACCTGCCACGAAATGTCGCTGAAGCGCGCTCATATTATGTTGCATCGAGGGATCATAAAAAGCGCTCCTCATATCATTTTTATAACGTAAGGAAAGATGAATATGTCCACTTTGGCCAGGAAAATGCGGCGACCATTTAGCCATAAAAGTTGCCATCATATTGTTGCGTTGTGCTAAGACTTTCATGAATGTTTTAAATAACGCAGCCTTATCTCCCGCTTCTATAGCTTTATCTACAGCAATTGCCGCTTCAAGCACCCCTGGGCCAGTTTCTGCATGCAACCCTTCTATAGGAAAGTCCATAATCTCGCTCATATTAAGGATCTGATGATATAAATCTGCATGAACCGTATTGCGAATCATTGAATAACCAAAAAAATCAGGTGTCATGGGTTTTAAATCACGAAAACCTTTAGAGCGTACACTGTCAGGAGTCTCATCAAACATAAAGAACTCATATTCCAATGCAGCATACACATCAAATCCCATTGAATCGGCTTTTTGAACAATTCGACGAAGTAATGCTCTAGGACATAACGCTTCGGCCTCTCCAGCAAATTCAGCCATAAACAACAATTGATTCTCTTCGAAAACAAGTTCGCGGCACGTTTCCGGAAGAACGCGCACTAAGGCATCAGGGTAACCTGTATGCCAACCTGTATATTTACCATTATCATACAGTTTATCTTTGGAGTCCCATCCTAAGATTACATCACAAAAAGAAAAACCACTCTCTAAAGCCGAGAAGAATTTATTACGGCTCATATATTTTCCAAGCATCACCCCATCCACATCAAAAATACCAACCTTGATATGGGTCAGATTACGCTCCTCAATAATTTGCTTTGCTGCCTCAACAGTCTTAACATCCTTTGGAGTTAACATAGCATTTCCTTTGCCTATTCGTTATGAGTCATTAGATAATATCCAGATTCTATTCTTGAATCCAGGGTTATTTATTGAAGTCGAAGAGGCAAATCCTTCAAAATTAATTGCATAACTAATTGTCTAAAGGTTAAGGTTTTTCATATGTAATTAAACTCATCCATTTTACCGACATATCTAAGCTCATTTTTGTTGAATATAAAAAGTATCTACTCTCCCTCACGTGATTTTGCTAAAATTGCCGCAATTTCAACTCAAGCAAAATACATTCATGACCTCTTCCCATACACCGATGATGCAACAGTATTTACGTATTAAATCAGAATACCCTGACCTACTTCTGCTCTATCGTATGGGGGATTTTTATGAATTATTTTTTGATGATGCAAAACGTGCAGCCCAATTATTGGATCTTACCTTGACCCACCGTGGCCAATCTGCCGACAAACCCATTCCCATGGCTGGTGTGCCTTATCATGCTGTAGAAAATTATCTGGCTCGATTAATCAAAAAAGGCGAATCGGTAGCTATTTGTGAACAAATAGGAGACCCTGCAACGAGCAAAGGACCTGTAGAGCGTCAGGTTACTCGTATTATCACTCCAGGAACAGTGACTGATGAGGCACTTTTGGATGCAAAAAAAGATAATTTATTACTGGCTATTCACCGCCAAAAACAAAAAATTGGTCTTGCATGGGTTGAGCTAAGCAGCGGGCGCTTTCATTTATTGGAATTAACAGAAGCACATCAGTTAAGTGCAGAGCTTATGCGGTTGCAGCCCGCTGAATTGCTCTTACAAGAAGAATCTTCTTTGGAAGAATACTGCATGAATTTTCCAATCAAACTAAGACCTGGCTGGGAATTTTGTTTTGACAACGCAAAAAAACTCTTGTGTGAGCAATTTTCAGTCAATAATCTTTCTGCTTTTGGGGAGCAAGATCACCCTACTGCTCTGGTCGCAGCAGGAGCTCTATTGAGCTACTTACAGACGACACAAAAACAAGCCCTTCCTCATTTAACCACAATGACTCTTGAGCATGCTCATGATTACTTGCAACTGGATGCGGCGACACAAAAGCACTTAGAAATATTTGAAAATATGAGTGGCAATCATGAAAACAGCTTATTATCTCTGCTCGATAAAACCGCTTGCTCCATGGGCAGTCGTTTGCTTAAACGTTGGTTAGGAAGACCACTCAAACAACATGGCCAGATCATGGCGCGCCAACATGCCATAAAGGAAATTATCCATCTGCAACAGAATGTATCCATCTATGAACTACTGAGACAAATATGTGATGTAGAACGAATTGTGTCGCGCATTGCTCTAAAATCAGCGCGCCCACGTGATTTAGTTGCTTTAAGCCATACGTTGGCTTTACTTCCTGAGTTGAACGAGGTACTTACTCATAACAAAAGCGAACTCCTGGTGAAGCTAAAAAATCACACTAGGCCTTTACCTGTATTGCAGCAGTTGCTTGCATCGGCAATTATAGAAAATCCCCCTGTATTGATTCGTGATGGTGGCGTCATAGCTCCTGGTTTTGATGAAGAGCTTGATGAATTAAGACTGCTTAGTACGCGAGCCAATGATAAACTCATGCACTTAGAACAAGAAGAAAAACAAAAGACTGGACTGTCTACTCTGAAATTCGGCTTTAATAACGTACAAGGTTATTATATTGAACTTTCTAAAACTCAGGCAGAAAAAGCGCCTCCGTATTACCACAGAAAGCAAACTTTAAAAAATGTGGAACGTTATATCACACCAGAATTGAAACAATTTGAAGAGAAAGTACTATCAGCACAAGTAAAAGCCTTGGCACGCGAAAAGTGGCTCTATGAAAATTTATTGATAGAGATTCAGCAAAATATATATGAATTGACACAATTAGCCCAAGCATTAGCAAAATTGGATGTATTAATGACTCTTGCAGAGCGAGCTCAAAGCTTCAATTGGTGTTGCCCTAATCTAATCTCTGAATCACAAATTTCCATTGAGGCAGGCCGCCATCCAGTAATTGAACATTTGCTGCAAGAACGTTTTATCGCCAATGACTTACAGCTCAAACCGTCGCAAAATATATTACTCATTACTGGGCCCAATATGGGCGGTAAATCGACTTACATGCGTCAAACTGCTTTAATTGTCCTTTTAGCCCATATTGGCAGCTTTGTCCCTGCCAAGTCGGTAACTTTAGGACCTATTGATAGAATTTTTACTCGTATAGGTGCGAGTGACGATCTGGCCTCTGGACGTTCAACCTTTATGGTAGAAATGACCGAAACAGCACAAATTCTAAGACAGGCAACCCGTGAAAGTTTGGTTTTAATTGATGAAATCGGACGTGGTACAAGTACTTATGATGGCATGGCTCTGGCCTATGCGAGCTGTACTTATCTGGCAACGACCATTAAGGCATATACTTTATTTTCTACGCACTATTTTGAATTAACTCAGCTTCCTCAACAATGGGCGTGTATTCGGAATGTTCATTTACAAGCATCATTAGATACGGGGCGCATCATCTTTTTATATCGGGTAGAACCAGGACATGCAAATCGAAGTTATGGATTGGAAGTAGCAGAGCTTGCGGGCATCCCCCCTGAGGTTTTAAAAATTGCTCATACTCATTTAAATCACATACAAACCACGCCCCCAGTTTCGCAAAAACGCTCAGAAGTTCAAGTGCCTACCCTATCACCTATTTTAGATGAACTGGCACAGCTTGATCCGGATCGATTGACTGCTCGAGAAGCACTTGATTTAATTTATCGGTTCAAAAGCATGGTAAAAAATTAATGTCATGATTCAAATAAAACTCTTAGCTATGGGAGTTGGAACAGTGCACTCTGATTGTTCGCTTGGCACAGCTTCACTTTTTGTGAAAAACAGACCAGGAGTTAGATAGCGAAATCGTTGATTCTGGTAATAAGCCAAAACTCTAGTTTGAAATTGCTTAAAGATACTCTCTGCTGCATTCGCACTCACATGAGATGAAAAGCCATGCGCCCCTTCTTCTTCCCTGTCCATATAATACTCAATATGCGCCTGCACCAAAGTGATATTTTGCGGCAAATTTTCTCCCACTATATCAATTACCTTACCTCCTGAGGTTTTCTTTGAAGCAGTAGCCTCAATACCCTCAGCTGGCCCTAAATCATACCCTTGGTGATGCATGAATATCACATTAGGCACTTCCTTATCTGCTACAGACGCTAAGGTTCTACTGGTTGAATAAAGAGGAGCTGCCGCCTTTATGCTTTTAAGCTGTATTGCTTCAACTAAATATTGACGTCTTTCTGGCGAATCAAGCTCTTGAAAAATCGTTGCGCCGTAGGACGCTGCAATCACTTGTGAACCACGACAAATACCGCATAACGGTTTGGGGGCTGAAGCACGTTGTTGCATATAAACCAAACTAAATTCAAGAATATCTCGGCGCGGATCACTGAATTCTGGATAATCAGTATAAGTTGGTAAACCCGTTTTAGGATGGCGCTCTGCTCCATAAAAACGAGGATCCATATCCTGGCCTCCAGTTAAAAGGACAGCATCCACCTGATCAAATATCGATTTTGCATGTCGATAAAGAGCCGCCATTTGTGGAAATGAAGATGTGTTTTTAGCGTTTTCTTCACGCATGATTTGAATCATCATTAGAGGGAAACACATCCCTTGTTTTTTCCATTCTGTTGAAACAACAGGGAATGTATTTTCATTTGGACCGGAGTGTTGCTCAGGTGCAAGAGCATCTTCACTTTGCTCTGCATGATGTTCATGATTTAAATCTGTTTTTTCTTGGGGAAGCTTGGTCCCAAACTTTTTGACCTTGGTCTCCTCGCTGTTTAATTGTTGCATCCTTTTTTGGGTTAGCCTACTTAAGTCATTTATTTCTTTATCTAATAATGCAGCATCTACTTCAGCCATTATATCCATGCGCACAGGATACATTCCTTTCGCCAATATCATTTTCTCAGCCAATACTGCTGACATCAAAGGAGCCCCATTATTCCAAGCGACCAATACAGCAGGTTTAGTATTTGTTTTTTTAAACTGCTTCATAGCAATCTGTTTATCAATTAACAACTCGCTTACTTGAGATAATTTCTTTTCAGGTGAGTTATTAATAATCACTTCAACAGCACAAGCACCTCCTAGCATGGGAACTTGCTGCAAAAGACAATCCTTAAACATTACCTTATGGAATTGCTTTAAATAATTAAAACTCGTACGAAGAAAGGTATTTTCTACAAAAAGCAGATCATCCAATTTGCTGTAATCGAGGGTGGCTTGTGTAAAATGGCAATTGATAAAGCGAACTTTATGGAATGATGCATGATTAATAACAGTATTATTAAAAGAAGAATCATGGACGTCCAGGTCATACCAAACTGTTCCTGATAAATCGCACGCATCAAACTGACAGTTTTTTATTTCACAGCCGGTGAAATCAATATTATTCAATAGATCCATTCTGCGAGGCAACTTAGTGGCGCTCGCCAACGATCCATCCGCCCGTTGCATCTGTATCATATTGACTGTTTTACCCGGAACTGCAAAATTGAGACTCTGTAATACGGATGAATAGCCTTTGTCTCTTAAATAAGAAGCCAGGTGAATTTTAGATTTTGGAGGCAGTTCCTTTTTGTATTGTAAAAATTCATCTAAAATATTTTCAAATTCACTTTGTGTAATAGGAAAACCCATAAATTAATTCCCATCCATTAACTGCACTTATCTTCAATAAAAGAGCACAGAATTCTAAAAACTCATTTTTGATCCCGATATGGGAATTTATTATACACATTAAATCAAATGTGAAAATACTGATGATTATATACCCTTTTATATCACCCTAGCCCTTCTACTCGATTAAGTGTATATTCTCAAAATGTTTTCTAATGCAGGTAGGAACATTTTTGGTGAAAAAAGTACTGAGACTATCGTGAAAAAACTACTCTATCTGATACTTCTCATTACCTGTTTTGCGTTATTCGCTCAAAACAATGCTCCAGTATCCATTACAATTTTCGGAGTTTCCGGAAAAGTCGAAGCAAACGTTGAAAAACGTTTGAATGAACTCCAGAAATTAAAACCTCTTGCACAATTCAGTCAAGAAGAATTGCAAGAACAAGTCATTCAGGCAATCCAGCCTTTTGGCTATTTTAAAGCAGAGGCTACTGTACGAAAGCCTAATGCGCACCAATTGACCGTCATAATCCATCCAGGTCCACAAATCAAAATTTCACGGCTTAAAATAGAACTCTCTGGTGAAGGCTTCCGCAATCCTATCCTGCGTGATGCAATAAAAAATGTGCCGTTAATACAAGGAGATCCTCTCTTCACAGAGCAATACGAGCGAACCAAATTAAAACTTCTCGATACAGCAGAAAATCAAGGTTACATGCGTGCTGGATTTAAGAAAAGTGAAATTTTAATCGATGAAGAGAATTATACGGCAGAAATTACACTGATTCTTGATACTGGACCTCTTTATTATTTTGGACAAATACAGTTCAATCCCACATACATTGATCCTAAGTTACTGCATCGTTTTGTTCCATTTCATCCGGGACAAATCTATTCCGGGGATAAAATACTTCAGCTAAATAATGACTTATCAAGTAGCGGGTACTTTAGTTCTGTACTTGTTAAACCACAAATTACTGAAAGCTCAATAGTTCCGGTGCAAATCGATACTGAACCTGCATCCAAATATTCTTACACTCTGGGTGCAGGATATGGAACAGATACAGGAGTTCGTGGCCGAGCTGCATGGCATGTAGCACCCGTTAATCGCCAAGGACATAAATTCAATCTCATGGCTCAAGGATCTTTTGTTCAAAATGCATTACAAGCCCAATATATTGTTCCTGGTAAAAATCCTGTCAATGATCAATACACACTGACGGGAAATTTTTCGAATTTAAATTACACCGCAGGATACAGTAATTCATATCTTATCTCCCTCGCCCAACAACATCGGGTAACCAATTATCAACGAATACTCTCTATAAATACACTTTATGAAGGATTTCATTATTCGTTTGAGGAAAATACAAAGCAATTTCTACTTTATCCCAAAGCAAGTTTGACGTTTAGCAAAACCCAAGATCTACTTTTTTCACCGTCAGGATATAATATTTCGGTTAATGGTCTTGCAGCAAGTAAATCCCTTCTTTCTACTATTAATTTTGCTCAGATTTCATTGGATATGAAAGCTGCGATGCGAATAGAACCTCTGCGTTTACGTCTTTACGGGCATGCAATTCAAGGATTTACTGCAATCAATAATATTAATCAGCAACCTATATCACTTGCATTACTTTTGGGAGGAATGGATAATTTAAAAGCATTTGGCTTTAATTCAATAGGTCCAGGCAGAATACTTAGTTATGCTGGTTTTGAAATTCAAAAGGAAACCAAAAAAAATTGGTATCTGATCGGATTTTATGATGCAGGAGCTGTTTACAATCCAGCCCCTTTAACAGCTTATTATGATGCAGGTGGTGGTTTAATGTGGGTTTCACCTATAGGTCCAATTAAAGTTGGGTTGGCTCAGACAATTAATAATCGATGGCACCGTGACGGAAACAACCCTCGTTTGGTAATCAGCATGGGACCCGATTTATGAAACGAATTCTGATAAAATTTCTTCGAGTGTGCGTTAAAACACTTTATATAAGCTCTTTATTCCTTATTTTACTTGCCGGAATAGTCTTATTTTTATTGGATACAAAACCAGGGCTGCATACTCTTATTCAATTTAGTCGCCTATACCTTCCTGGTACTCTAAAAATTCAGCAACTTGAAGGCAGCATACTAAACCACTTTACTCTGAACGAAATTGAATACAAAGATAAATCATTTAAAGTAACAATAGAACAATTTGAAGTACAATGGCAGCCGCATTCTTTGCGAGAAAGTCAATTAGTGACCGCTCGATGGAAAGGTCTGCACTGGAATAGAGCAAAAGATAAAATCATAGACAGTGAAAAAGGAACAATCACTGCAACCGGTGTTTTACCAAATATGCGAATCAATATGCACTCACAAATAACTACTGTACCCAAAGATCAGTGGCTAATGGATGCAACGATTCGCGGAACCTTGCCCTGGCAGTGGACTTTTAATGCCAACCTAACCCAACCTCAAAGTAGTTCTGCTCAACACGCTCGTTTGTATACTAATTTATCGACTCATGGCGAAATCACCGCCAAAAATCAAGGTAATTTATTGCTAACAATACATCCTGGTTTTTATCATGACCCCAATAATGATGCCCTTCCTGTTGTTCAATTTAAGGGCGGGTCTTTAAAGATCATCCTTTCACCAGAACAGCTTAAAGGATCCGGTATTTTGGCAATTGATGAAAATAAAAATTTAAAACTGCAATTTAATCTGCCTAAGTTTACCCTTGATGCTGGCTTACAGGACGACCAAGCTATAAATAGCGAATTATCATTGGAATTAAATTCTCTTAATTTTTTGGAAAAAATTAGCCCTGAAATTGACGAACTCAAAGGGCAATTGATTGCTTCATTAAAAGTTAATGGTACTTTGAGTAAAAGAAAAATAGAAAGTCATTTAATCCTTAGTAAAACACGTCTTTCCTTACCTAAACTGGGTCTTAATATCGATACCCTCGAAATGAATGTACGCGGCAATGAACGTTCTTGGGAAGCAACAGGTTCAGCAGCATCAGCCGGTCATTATTTATTAATTGCCGGAAAAGGAAGTTTAAGATCTCAATTTACAGGGAATTTCACTCTTGAAGGCAATGATTTTCCATTGGTTCAAACCAGTGAATACAAAATCAATATTTCACCCAAACTCAAGCTACATTTAACCCCAAGTCTACAATCCCTTTCTGGTACTATTTTGGTTCCTTATGCTGAAATTAAACCCCGCTCATTTAACAACAGCGTTTCTTTACCCGATGATGTGGTCTATAAGCATAAGGAAAAAACATCTCCTTCATTTACCTTGATTAACAATATGGATATTGAGCTCGAAATGGGGAAAGAAGTTTTAGTCAATGCAAAAGGATTAAGAGGGCATTTAGATGGAACATTGAATATCAAACAACAACAAAGTTCAATCAATGCTTATGGCGAATTATCAGTTAGAGATGGTACTTATAAAGCCTATGGACAGAATTTAGCAATTCAACAGGGCCAATTAACCTTTGGCGGGCCTATGAATAATCCAGGAATTAATCTCCGTGCAGCAAAAAAAATTAGAACTACGCCAACAACTTTTGCCACCTCAAGCCAACTTTTGGACTTTAATAGTACAAATCAAAATATTAATTACGGAGAAACGATGATTTTAGGCGTAGAAGCTACAGGTCGATTGTCTCGCCCTAAAATTCAATTATTTTCCGAGCCTGCATCTCTTTCTCAAGCAGATATCCTTTCCCTGCTTGTCCTAGGGCGTCCGGCAAACCAAGCAGACAAGGCAGGGGGGCAGTTGCTTCTCGCGGCTATATCTTCTATGAATCTAGGAAGCGACACAAAGAGTCTCCAACTTTTAGAGCAACTCAAACAAACTGCAGGTATTGATTTTAATGTGCAAACGAATACGAACTACAACCAATTAACCAATACTACGAGTGATACTACTTCTTTTATGGTTGGAAAATCACTTTCAAAGCGTCTTTATTTAAGCTATAGCATTGGATTATCTCAAACAGATACAAACATGTTGACCCTAAGGTACTTACTCAACAAGTTTTTTAGTATTCAAGTAAGTAATAGCGATACGAGTAGTGCTATTGATTTTTTGTATACCTCAAATAAAAAAACTAATAAAATTAAAAAAGGAAAACCCTCCAGCTAATTTGGAATACTTTGTAGTCTGGGTGAAGGCGCAAGCCACAACCTGGGTTCGGGTATCCTCAGCTGCATCGTCTACACATCGTTGAGAAACCAGTCCAGCACCACTCCGACCTACCACAGCGTGTCCTCGAGCTCTAGATGTTCTGCACTAAAACACTGGAGCCCGCAGGCACACTGCGGGGAGTAGACAGAGATGGGATCAAGAGACAGATGCTTCACCCAGACTACGGGAGTTGTGTTAAAATACATCTTTATTCTCGTGGCCGTATCGAAGTGAACTACATAACAGGATTAATTTCATGACCGATTATAATATACCGTTAAGGTTAACTCGTTTAAGAAATAGTGCAATGTCTCGTGCTTTAGTTAAAGAAACACGCTTACATCCGCAACAATTCATAGCTCCTTTATTTATCAGTGAACTACTGAATGAGCCACAAGAAATAAATGCAATGCCTGGTCAATTTCAATTAAGCCTCGATTGTATTCCAAATGAAATTGAATTACTTACCTCCTTAGGTATTCCCGCAGTGCTTTTATTTGGCATACCCAAATATAAGGATGCTTATGGTAGTGAATCGTTTAATCATGAAGGAATTATTCAAAAAGCGATAAAAGCAATTCGTGCTGTAAATAAGGACATCCTAATTATTACTGATCTTTGTTTTTGTGAATACACGGATCATGGTCATTGTGGTGTACTCACAGGAGAATGCATTGATAACCACAAGACCTTGGCTTTTCTTGCAAAACAAGCTGTAAGTCATGCACAAGCTGGCGCAGATTGGGTTGCACCGAGTGGAATGACTGATGGGATGGTTCGCGTCATTCGTGAGGCTTTGGATGCACAAGGATATCAGCATATCCCTATCTTAAGTTACAGTGCCAAATACTGTTCCTGCTTATATGGACCTTTTAGAGAGGCAGCTCAGGGCGCACCAAAATTTGGGGATCGTAAGGCCTATCAAATGGATCCTGCGAATAGTTCTGAAGCTTTAAGAGAAACAGCTTTGGACATTGAGGAAGGCGCCGATATGATCATGGTAAAACCTGCTGGATTTTACCTGGATATTATAGCGAGGCTAAAACAACATTTCCCTGAGGTACCTCTTTGTGCCTATCAAGTAAGCGGTGAATATTCGATGATTAAAATCGCGGCTCAAAACAAGCTCATCAATGAAAAGCAAGCCATAATAGAGAGTTTGGTTGCGATAAAGCGTGCTGGAGCAGATTTTATTATTTCTTACTTTGCCAAAGATATCGCACGTTTATTGAGTGAGAATAAATCATAAGCATAATCGCCCTAGCTTAACACTTTGCCATTCCAATAGTGCTTACAACTAATGGTAATAGACACTAAGTTATTTTGCGATATACTCTTTGATGCGTTTTAAAGATGTAAAAAATCCGATTGGTTAAGAACAGTTATTTTTTCACTACCTTAGCGAACATATTAACTTCTAACGAATCACTTATAATTAAATGGAGAAAAAGATATAATGAATTTAATATTTAAAGGTTTTTCAGCAGTAGTTTTAGGTTTAAGCGCTGTAACAGCTTTCGCAAGTCCCGTTTATTTAATCACCCATAACAATACTCCTGTAGAATCAAATGCATACATTGCGGGCGTCCCTTCTCCCTACCCTACTGCCCCCAATTCAACACAAAAAGTTTATTGGAATCTCGTAAAATTGGCCTGCTACGGACATACAACGGGTAAACAGTGTTCTGCAATAATTAAAATGGCTACTAATACAGCTAATCCCATAGAAGTTGGAGAAGTTCGTATGGATCTAGATACCGGTGATATCAATCCAAAATATTTATCAAAGAACGGATACACCCTTTTTGTGAATGGCCTAGGTGAGGCAACCATTATCAAAAATTAATTATCTTCATGTATATCAGTAAGGAGGCGAATTTCGCCTCCATCTATTTGAGTACCCATAAGATCAGCAGAGTAGCCTAGTTGCTTGCAACCACAACTTTCACAGAAAGTACTCTATTAGATCCTGGCTGCAAACAACCAGGCTTCACAGGCTAACTTCTAAGCTAAATATTAATAAAATAGAAGTAACAGTTTACGGCTGGTGTGCTGAGCTTAGGAAGCTGCGTTCGAAGGGTTGGTTGTACCACGTTGAGCACGGGATACTTAATTATTTACCAGAGGAGTAAATAAAAAAGCCACTTGAAGTGGCTTTTTATTCATCGTGATCATTTATAAAATAATTATTTAGTAGGCACTTCGGGAACTTTATCCATAACCCATGTCAATTGAGCACCCACAAGATCCGCAGCGAAGTGACCGTCATTAACACTCACATTGTATGTAGAGGTTTGTGAAAGAGCCTGAACAGAATTCACATCTGGCTTACCTCCAGCAAACAGGTGAGTATATCCTAGATCGACACCAATAGTGGGTCGCCATTGATAATGGGCACCAACAGCAATTGCCCAACGATCAATATCAGGCAAACGAATATTTCTATCTATATCATTTGTTGGAGTCTGATCATAACCACCACCTACGCGCAGCATAAGTTTTGGATTCACATGATAATTTGCACCAAGAGCAACACGCCAAGAATCATGGTAGTTTTGTGGTACAAGGCTGTTAATATTTGCTTGGGTCACATTAAAAAGTAATGGAGGGCCAATATTGGGTACCGCAACATTATTTAATTGAATTTGTTTAAAAACACCCCAACCGGTATAAACAACAGATCCTAATAAAGCTAACTTTTCATTGATATCCTGATAAGCACTTAATGTAAGTACATCTGGGAATTCTTGTGGATCACTAAATAATTCATTGTTTATACGGGTTGTTGAAGGGGGTAATACCGGGAAAATCAGATTAAAATCATTATTAGCCAATATTCCAGTCAAGCGGCTATGCCCGTAGAAAACATGTCTTATTCTGGATTGATAATTAATACCTATGCGGGTGTGATTATCATTAAATATTCCCATCACCCCGACATGGAAACCAACCCCATAAGATTTTGCTTTGTTGTAACTTAAAGTGTCAACAAGCGCAGGATCATCTCCAAGAATTTGGAACAAAGTGGGTGCGCCAATTATTTGATTAAATTTAGCACGGGACCATTGAATATCGAGGCCCGCTCCCAATGCAAAATGTTCCGTGAGTCGAGTACCTAATTCTGGCGAAACATTCATGGTTAAAATTTCGGTATAGGTCGCTGAATAGCGTACAGGAGAATCAGGAGCCCAATCAGTAGATAACCCAAATGGAGAAGTGACACTTAGAGCAAAGGTAGTACGTTCGCCTAAAGGACGAGCATAATGGAATGAAGGAACAAATCCATTGTAGCTTCCATCTACCCCGTTGAAATCTTGTATGTATTGAACAGAAGCAGGACCAGTACGAGTAGTAAACGTACTCGTGCCATCCAATTTCATAGTAGGAAATATGCCAACACCACTAAACACTACTTGCTGCTCACGAATTAAGGCTAAGCCAGCAGGGTTATACCAACCTGTTGATGCGTCAGCTGCTTCAGCTGCAGAACCAGCAGCATAGTTACCGACTGCATACCCAGCGCCCTCTCCGTATAAAGAGAATCCTGCTGCATGAACTCCACCTGCAGCCAGAACACTAATAACAGCCGCGCTAACTAGTGTCCTTAAAGGTTTGTGCATATTTTTCACTCCTTACTCCTCAAGTATCATACTTCAAAAAATTGATAAAATACGTCCACTAAATAGCGAGTGTACCCTGTTTTCAAATCATTAAAAACACCCTAAAAACACTTTTTTCTTATTTGTATTCAATAAGTAATGAATATTGGTCCATAGTGATTTAATTAAGTTCATCATGGTTAATTAATAAGAAAATAATCGGTAAATCTCTAATTCAAAACATTTAGACTACTTGTACACCTACTCCCGTCCATGCTAATGTGTTTTAATTTTGTGCGGAAATGAATCATGCGACAAATAGTAACTAAATTCGGCGGCACTAGCGTTTCAACTCGTAACACTTGGAATAATATTGCTTCCATAACTAAAAAACATATGAGTTCTGGGGTACAGCCCGTTATCGTATGCTCCGCACTAACGCAAATTTCTAACAAACTTGAAAAAGCCATTGAGGCTGCTTTAATCAATGAACATCAGAGCATTCTTGCTGATATTCGTCATGGACATATTCATCTTGCTGAACAGCTGGAAGTAGATTCTGAATTAATTTCCAAGGATTTGTTGCAATTAGAGCAGTGGCTCACTGGCATTGCCTTACTAAAACAAGCCCCTGCAAAAACGCATGCAGAAATTTTAAGCATGGGTGAACTGATGATGACTCGCCTAGGTCATGCATTTCTCGAAAAACAAGAAATTTGTTGTAAGTGGTATGATGCACGTGAACTTTTAACCAGTACACCATTCCCTGATGGGGTGGCCGCAAATTATCTGTCTGCTCGTTGTGAGAGTGAACATGATCCTGAATTAGTTGAACAATTTATCTCGAGCGGTGCCCAAGCCATTATTACCCAAGGTTTTTTTGCTGCAAATCCTCAAGGCGAGACTGTTTTGTTAGGGCGTGGAGGCTCGGATACTTCCGCAGCTTTGCTTGCTGGAAAACTCCAAGCTTCATCTTGTGAAATCTGGACTGATGTCCCAGGAATCTATACTGCAAACCCTCATCAATTGCCACAGGCACGCTTATTGAAAAAATTAAATTATGATGAAGCTCAGGAAATTGCGACAATGGGAGCGAAAGTATTGCATCCCAATTGTATTCCTCCTGTTCGGCGTGCCAATATTCCAATGTCAGTCAAATTTACACAAATGCCAGAACATTCGGGAACACTCATCACTAAGGATATTGATGAAACAGCACCATTAATAAAATCCATTCAAATCAAAAACAGTATTTTACTGATTTCTATAGATACCTTGCACATGTGGCAACAAGTTGGATTTTTATCTGATGTATTTACTGCCTTCAAACATCATGGTTTTTCAGTAGACTTACTCTCTTCCTCTGAGTTTAACGTAACACTGTCTCTGGATATCAATAGTAAAATACATGACCGCCCAGCAATTAATGCCTTACTCGCTGAATTGAATCAATTTGGTCGCGCCAAGCTTATTGAGCCTTGTAGCGCTGTAAGCCTCGTAGGTCATCACATCAGAACTGTATTGCCTCAACTCGGCCCAGCCTTAGAAGTGTTTGAAGCAAAACAAGTCTATTTAATGTCACTCGCATCCAATGACTTAAACCTAACTTTTGTCGTTGATGAATCGCAGGCGAATCAATTATGCCAGAAGCTGCATCATTTACTCATAGAAAATAATCCCCAAATTTTCTATTATTCAAAAAGCTGGCATGAAGAATTTGGCAAGCCTGCTGTTCGAGATATTCCTTGGTGGGAAAAAGAGCGCGATCGTTTATTAACTATTGCCTCGCTTAATTCGCCTTGTTATGTCTACCATAGTCCAACTCAAGCTGCTCGAGCAAGACAATTGTTGGCTTTAAAATCGATTGATACTTTGTTTTATGCGATTAAAGCCAATCCTCATCCATCGATTTTAAAAACCATGGAACATGAAGGCATCGGTTTTGAATGTGTTTCCATTCAAGAATTAGACAGAGTATTGGAACTCTTTCCCAGCATAGACCGAAAACGAATTTTGTTTACCCCTAATTTTGCACCCAAAACAGAGTACGAATATGCGTTAAATCTTGGTTGTTATGTTACCATAGATAGCTTATACCCTCTGGAACATTGGCCTAACTTATTTAAAAATCGCGAAGTCATTATTCGTATTGATCCAGGGACTGGTGCTGGCCACCACAAACATGTTTCAACCGGGGGAAATGAGTCAAAATTTGGCATTACGCAAAATGACCTTGACCAGGTTGTGGCACTAACCAAGAAGCATAAAATCCAGGTTGTTGGTTTACATGCACATTCAGGTAGCGGCATTCTTACTCCAGAGTTATGGCAGCAAACCGCATTAATGCTTGCCTCTCTAACAGAACAATTCCCACATGCCCAATCCATTAATTTGGGTGGCGGCTTGGGTATCGTAGAAAAACCCGGGCAACAACCATTAGATTTTGCAAATATGGATGCTTTATTAATGGCAGTAAAATCGCGTTATCCACATATTGAAATCTGGCTTGAGCCTGGTCGTTTTTTTGTAGCAGAAAGCGGTGTTATTCTTGCCAAAGTCACTCAATGTAAAGAAAAAGGAAAGGTAAAATTTGTGGGCATTGAAACAGGTATGAACTCACTAATCCGACCTTCCTTATATGGTGCCTACCATGAAATTGTCAATTTGAGTCGATTGCATGAGGAAAAAGCTGGTTTTTCTCATATAGTAGGTCCAATTTGTGAATCAGGAGACACCTTAGGTTATGACCGATTATTACCTGTGACCGAAGAAGGTGATGTGTTATTAATTGCCAATGCAGGAGCCTATGGTCGTTGTATGAGTTCCCATTACAATTTACGTCCACCCGCCCAAGAAATCATTATAGACTAGCGTTTCCTTCTTCGTGGAGAAGAAAAGGCCGCCATTCAGGTTAAGGAACCTAGTTTTGCCTGCACACTGAGGCTTCCCCGCGGGATGCAGGCAAAAACATTTAATAAAAACACATACACGGATAAAAAGAATAATGCTAGACGACAGTGATCAACGAAGCCAAGCCACAAATCCTTCCATATCATTTATCGTACAAGCACCAGCAGGTTCAGGTAAAACTGAAATTCTTACGCAGCGTTATTTGCGATTGCTAAGTACTGTAACCGCCCCAGAACAAATTGTCGCATTAACATTCACCCGCAAAGCCGCAAGTGAAATGCGCGAACGTATTGTGCTTGCATTGCAACACGCAGCAAATAATATAAAAGCCAATACACCCCATCAACAAATGACACTCGATTTTGCTCATGCAGCCCTTCAGCATGATAGCCACTTTCAATGGAATTTATTACATCAGCCGAATCGATTAAAAATCATTACAATTGACGCTTTATGCCAAAGTATCAATCAGGCAATTCCTCTCTTGGAGAAACAAATTGCTTACTCACAAATTACCGAAAAAGCGAACACTCATTATTTAAACGCTGGTCGACGCTGTATTCAGTTTGCTCTAACAACACCTGAATATCAAAAAGCGATAAAAACACTCTTGTTGCATGTCGATAATCGTCAGGATCGATTACTTGAATTATTTACCGTACTGCTTTCCCAAAGGGATCAATGGTTAGTTCCCCTCTTTCAAGCACGCGCTCAAGAAAAATCAACTTTTGAACGCGCACTGCGACTTATAGAGCAGCATGAATTAAAACGGTTCACACAAAGTTTGCCCTCACATTTGGCTCTTGAGTTGACTCAATGTGCTCGCGAATTGGCAATCATAGAAAACAATCCCCAGTCACCGCGCTATCAGCTAAAAGATTGGTATGATTTTCAACAAACCAATCAAGAGATTGCGGCCGCTTTAAGTAAACTCTTGCTTACAGGAGATGCGCATTTTCGCAAAAGTTTTGATCATCACGTGGGTTTGCTCAGTACCTCCTGTGCTCCGGATGAATATAAAAAACTCAAAAATGCCAGCAAAGAATTGCTCAACGAACTCAATGAATATCCTGATTTCCTTGCAGCATTAATTCAAGTCAGCAATTTACCTGAGCCAGAATATGATCCTGAGCAATGGGAGGTTCTGCAAGCACTCTTTTTGTTACTTCCACTTCTTGTAGGTCATTTACACGTTTTATTTAGCGAACAAAATGAAGTTGATTTCACTGCAATATCTCAGCAAGCATTAAGTGCATTAGGTGATGTAGAAAATCCTACCGACCTGGCTTTATATTTAGATCATGCGCTTCATCACATTCTTGTTGATGAATTTCAGGATACTTCGATTACCCAGTTTGAATTGTTAACCAGGCTTGTCAGTGGATGGGAGGAAGGAGATGGGAAAACTCTTTTTATCGTCGGTGATCCCATGCAATCCATTTACCGTTTTAGGCAAGCAGAAGTAGGATTATTCTTTCGCGCTAAAGAACAAGGCATAGGTTCCGTCAAACTCCAATCACTGCAGTTGTGCTGCAATTTCCGTTCAACACAAACGATTGTAAACTGGGTAAACAATCAATTCTCCGATATCTTCCCCAAACAAGTTGATATAGAGTCTGGCGCAGTTTCATTTCATCCCAGTAAACATGTTATTCAGGATGAAAAATACAGCGCCATTCACGCCATTCAATTTAAAAATCGAGAACAGGAAGCAAAAAAACTCATAGAAATCATTCAAGATGAATTGCAAACCAATCCTGAGCAAACTATGGCTATTCTGGTCCGCTCAAGAACCCAACTTGGTGAAATCATTCGCCTCTTGCGCCAACATCAAATTCCCTATCGGGGTACTGATATCACTTTATTAGCCAATCTACGCCATCTGCGTGATGTTTGGTCATTAACCCAGGCTTTACTCGCTCCAGCAAATCGTCTCTCTTGGCTCGCTGTACTTCATAGTCCTTATTGTGGTTTGGCTTTAAATGATATCCATGCCATAGCTCACTTTAACAAAAAAAAATCGATTTACTTTGCCTTATTGCATTTAAACGAAATCCATGGACTAAGCGAGGAAGGAAGAGTTCGCGCTAATTTCTTTATACACGTCATGCACAAAGCACTGACCCAAAGATATGAAAGCAGGCTCTCAGTCTGGGTAATTCAAACTTTAAAAGAATTACACATTAACAATATTCTAAACACCAACCAACTCAATGATCTCGAACAATTCTGGACCTTACTTGACCGCTATGAACAAGACGGTCGTTTACCGGATATGAAAGAATTTCTCTCAGAATTCAATAAACTCTATTCACAGCAAGCAAATCCTTCTCGTTTGCACGTGATGACCATTCATAAGTCCAAGGGACTTGAATTTGATACTGTATTTTTACCCGGTATAGGCGCACAACCTAATCGTGGCGATAATCCCATGTTACGCTGGCTGAATTTGCCGACTCAAAAACAGGGCAATTTATTACTGATGTCGCCTATACAAGCTGCACATCAGGAACATTGTGCTTTATATGATTACTTAAGCCAACTAGATGAAGTAAAAAGCCATTATGAAACACAACGATTACTGTATGTTGCCGTGACTCGAGCCAAGTCGCGTTTGTATTTAATGGATCATTCAGACAGATCCTCTAAGGCTTCATTTAAAACACTTCTTAAGCATCTAGAATTTACCGAAAATGAACCCACGCTCCTTGTTGAAGAAAGAAACTTGTCTCTTCCTAAACTCTTAGGCTTGCCCCTTGATTATTACCAAAATAAAGAATCTGAAATTTCTAATCTTTATTTTAATATAAAAACAACGTCTTCTCCTTTATCAACAAGTATTCCTAGGCTAATTGGTATAGTAACTCACCGATTATTGCAATGGATCTGTGATAATCATCCAAGAGCTATAACGGAAATTCCCTGGAACCTCGCTCGTTACGAATTGATAAAGTTAGGTTTTGATGACAAAACCCTACATGAGGCACTATTTAGCATGCGGGAACATATTTCCCGAATGTTTAAGGATCAAATAGGCTTTTGGATTATTAGCAAACATGACCAAGAACAAAACGAATACGAATTATTGGTGGAACAGCAAAATAGACCCATTACTCGCATTATTGATCGTACTTTTGAGGATCAAGGCAAACGCTGGATTATTGATTTCAAAACTGGAAAAGAAGATGGAGATTTATTGGTGAAACACCGACAACAATTAGATGAATACGGTTCTTATCTATCAGAGCATACCTCCCTTCCTGTCTATTGTGGTATTTATTATCTTCCCAGCAATCATTGGGTTAGTTGGCAATATGAACGTTCAGAACTTACGGTTTGATCTGTGCAAACAAATTCTATGAAATAACACTGCTCTGCGTTATCATTCCTCTTTTGTGTTTAAGGGACAATCCATGACCACTGAAAATACTGTAATCCACTTGATGAGTACTCTAAAAGATCCGTTTCTTGCTCTTACAGGCAAAGAAATGAATTTACAGTGCAGTCTTGAAATGACAAATAATCAACTGCTCATCAACCTAACTGCTGGATTTCCCTGTCACTTACTTGAAGAAAATTATAAACCCTTATTACTTTCTGCCTTACAATCAGCATTCCCAAATCAGCACATAGTAATTCACATCAATCAACGGATCAAACCACACAGAACGCAACTCGTTGGCAAAGGCTTGCGTGGAGTTAAAAACACTATTGCTGTAGCTTCAGGAAAAGGAGGCGTGGGAAAATCTACTGTAACCGTCAACTTAGCGACTGCACTAGCTCGCTTAGGTGCACAAGTAGGTATTCTAGATGCTGACATTTACGGCCCAAGTATGCCTTTAATGCTTGGCAAAACGGAACCCGTGCAAATCAGTGGTGAACATTACCTTCCTGCAAAAGCGCATGGAGTACAAACGATGTCTATTGGCTATCTAACACATGGTGAACAAGCACTAATCTGGCGAGGTCCTATGCTTGCTAAATCACTAATCCAAATGTTGGATATTACCCTTTGGCATGATCTGGATTATTTATTTATCGATTTACCACCTGGTACCGGTGATATTCAATTGACTTTAGTACAAAAAATTCCCCTCACCGCCGCTATAGTAGTGACTACCCCACAAAACGTGGCAACTCTTGATGCACAAAAAGCGTTAACCATGTTTTCTAAAACAGGAGTTGATGTGCTGGGTATTATAGAAAATATGGCCACTCATATTTGCAGTCAATGTGGACATCAAGAAGCAATTTTTGGTGCAGGTGGAGCAGAAGCGCTTTGTGCTGCACACCAAACCACATTACTCGGACAACTTCCCTTAGATGGACGCATACGACAAAACTGTGATGAGGGTTCTCCTACAGCGACTCAAGCGCGCGATAAGTTAACAAATACATTGCTTGAAACAGCGATGAAGAGCGCTATTGAGTTGTCCAAAAAACCAATTAATTATGCAGACAAATTCCCCAAAATTGTTGTTGAGTGAACTCTTTGGAGGCAGGTATAATCGAGTAAGGCCATCCCTTATTCCGCTACAATAAGATTCAGGGTAAAGTCCATTAAAATAATAACAATAAATAAATTGAGCCATGGAACGATTAATAATAATAACACTAAGTATCCTATACTCCTGCCTGACTATAGCCAAGTCTTCCTATCAAGTTGATTTAATTATATTTGCCCATCCAAATCAAAACCCGCAAATGGCCGTTGATGCACCTCTTATTCCAATGGGTGCAAATGCTATCCCCTTGAAAGTGGATACAGAAAAATCAGGAAAACCTTATCGTTTGTTATCTTCATCCTCATCCAGCCTGCGCGATGAATATTACCTGCTAAGTCGAAAATCGCATTATCAAGTTTTGGGTCATTACTCATGGAGACAACCGGCCAATAATCAAAGCAGTGTCGCTCTCCCTGTAGTGGACCATAATGGGTGGCAAATACAGGGCACATTAAATGTGAAGCAAAGTAATTATTATTCTTTTGATGCAGAATTACAGATATCACCGCCCAACAATCCACAATCCTCATTCACTGTGTCACAAAAACAACGCCTAAAAGATGATATCGTTTATTATCTCGATAATGCTCAGATTGGTATGCTCGTTAAAATTCATAAATTGGGATAAATATTTTTATCTGGGTGTACCAGCTATCTCTTGATCACATCTCTGCCTATGCCCCGCGGCTTGTCCCCGGGGGCCATTGTTTTAGGGTAGATCTTCTGGATCCCGCGGACAAGCCGCGGGATGTAGGTAGAGTTGGAATGATTTTTCAGAGATACTTATAAGATTCAGGGTATCGCAACGGGCCAGGTTTTCATGGAATCGCTAGTTCCGCTGTGTACTCTTCTATCAATTTTCATTTCCCAGGGGGGAAAATCCGATCAAATACAGTGGCTCCCCCTTCGACAACATGGTTCGTTGTAGTATTTACATCGGAGATACCAGGATTAGTCTTATTTGAAAAAAAGCCCCAAAAACCATTTCCTGATTGTTTGCTTCTGCCTACTTCATGCAATCCAAATAATGCTGCAGCAGTAAGAGTCAGTGAGGCAAATGGACCTAATCTTCCATAAAAAGGCGACATAAATAAATTTCCAAAACTGATTAATGCACCAGTCTTTAATGCTTTATCAGGATTTATTTGATCTCTAGGCATACTACTTCTTCCTTGATAATTTATTAAAAAAATACGTATTATGGACGCTTGGTTTCACTTGGCATAATTTCGTCAAATATCGCCGCACCTCCAACTACGATATTATTCACAGTATTTTGCACTTCTGTACTTTTATCACCAGTGATTCCTCCAAAAAAGGAATTCATGCCATTTATTCCGTTTCCAACAGCTCTTCTTTTTTTACCTATCTCATGGGCACCATATAAAAATGCACTGGTCGCAACAATTGCTGTAGTCAAACCTAATTTAGCATCAACCCAATACAGAGGAGCTAAAATTGTATTCCCAAGCGCCAGTAATGCACCTGTTTTACCTGCATCATCAATATTGATTTTATCTTGAGCCATATCAATTCCTTATGATCATTAGTTTGAATAATCAGACTATGTGAGCATCAATAAAATTGCAAGCATAAATTTAATACATCATCATGAGCAATATTAAACCAAATACAATGTGAATTGAATTTGCTCTCTTTGTAAATTATAATTTCATATGACGGAGTCAACTTATGAGCCCATAATGTCTCAAAAAAGCCGAATTATTGATGCGCTCACCTTATGCCTCAGGCAAAAGTCCAATAAGGATTTTAAATTAAATAAATCAGCGGCTTATACTGGACTGACCGATTTATATGAACACTATGCTTTAGAGAATAAAACGGAGCAATTTTTTGAAGCATTTGAACAATTATGCAGGATACCGGATGATTATCTACTTGGAGATAATCCAATTTTGGATAATTTTATCATTCAATTGGGAAAAGTTTTTCATCCCCAAAAACCGGAAAAAAAAATAACTCGCCCTACCCCATGGTGGCAAATTGAACGAGAATCCTTGCTTGCAATTGCAGAAACGCGTTCACCTTGTTATGTCTATCACTGCGCAACACAAATAGCCCAGGCGAAACAATTACTGAACCTAAAATCAATCGACACTTTATTTTATGCAATTAAAGCCAACTCACATCCTTCGATTTTAAAAATATTGGAAAAAGAAGGTATTGGTTTCGAATGCGTTTCGATTCAGGAGTTAAAGAGAATATCAGCCCTATTTCCAGAGATAGACAAAAAAAGAATTTTATTTACTCCCAATTTTGCACCAAAAACGGAATATGAATTTGCAATGAACTTAGGTTGTTATGTGACAATAGATAATTTGTACCCTTTAGAATATTGGACTGAGCTGTTTCAAAACCGCGACATCATCCTGCGTATTGACCCAGGTGCGGGCGCAGGTCATCACAAACACGTCGTGACAGGGGGGAATGAATCAAAGTTTGGCATTAATCAAAAGGATATAAGACAACTTAAAACGCTGACTCAGGAAAATAATATCCGTATCATTGGTTTACACTCGCACTCAGGAAGTGGAATTCTTACCCCAGAACTTTGGGAACAAACTGCTTTAATACTCACGTCGCTTATTCAGCAATTTACCAATGTGCAATTCATTAACTTAGGCGGCGGCTTAGGGATTGTTGAAAAACCAGGACAAAAACCCCTGGATCTCAAGAAACTCGATGCACGCTTATTGGCAGTAAAATCGCATTACCCTCATTTAAAATTCTGGATGGAGCCCGGCCGTTTTTTTGTTGCCGAAAGTGGTGTCATCCTAGCCAAGGTCACTCAATGCAAAGAAAAAGGCGAAGTAAAATTTATCGGAATCGAAACGGGGATGAATTCATTAATCAGACCCTCTTTATATGGTGCTTATCACGAAATTGTCAATTTAAGTCGGTTATACTCGGAAAAATCTGGTTTCTCGCATGTAGTAGGTCCAATTTGCGAATCAGGAGATACACTGGGATACGACCGTTTATTGCCTGCCACACATGAAGGAGACATCATTCTAATTGCGAATACTGGAGCCTATGGACACTGTATGAGTTCTTATTACAATTTAAGATCACCTGCGCATGAAATTATTCTAACAGCGTAATTATAAATTTTTATATTTTTCCTAATCTGAAATCTTAGCTTGTTTCAAATTGAATAATTTTAAATCATTATGAATTGAGTTAAATTAACATGTCACTTATAATCGCAACAATTAAAATAAATGAGATGAACTATGCCCAATCAAGGCAAAATTATTAGCGCAGTAAATCTTTGTCTAAAGCAAAAAAACAACATCGATTTTGAATTGAATAAAAAAGGAATTTGTGCTGGACTGGCTGCTTTATATATCAAATATGCTTTAGAAAATAAAACCTCACAATTTTTTTATTTGCTTGATAAGTTAGCCACCCTGCCCAGTACATATAGTTTTGGTACCAATAATGCCATTGATCAGTTCATAATCCAAGTTGAAAAAGCATTCCGAACTGAGGAGTTCAGTCATTATGAAATCCTGCAAAGTGATATTGAAAAACTCTTGTATATTGGGAATAAACCGTTAAGAAATGAATTTAATTTAGGATTCATAACAGATGAAGAACACTGGAGAGAAATCTTCAAAAAAATTGCCCGCAATAATCGATCCTATTTAATTTTCAGTAAAAACCATGCAATCGCTTTATCTGTCGCAAATGGAAAATATACTTATACTGTTTACGATCCGAATTACAATAGAAAAACAAAAGAATTTGAAACAGTTGATGAATTAATCAAGGAAATTAAAGACTGCTTTGAATATAACGATGATTCTTTCGGTCTAGTAATTCGTGCATTTGCACATCCCAATGCAACTCCTGAACACTACCCTTCTCATGATGAATTACATCAAATTGCCTTTGTGAGTCAGGCGGATGCGAATTCGAGTTTCTTTGCGGCCATGGCACGTGATATCGAAACTCTCAAATACTTATTTCAACAAAAGAAAATCAACTATGATAACTTAGGGAAGGAATATTTTCGTCCCGAGTTTAATGATCTTTTATTGCAACAACCTAAATCACCGATTTTAAAAAATGCCATCTTGCGAGGAATTTTACTCACCCTATTTGGAAACCTTAAAGAAGCAGAAAAGCTAATTGCCCATTATCTCCAAACATACCCTACAAGAGAACACGATGAATTAAAAAATGAACTGCAGAAGTTTCTTAATGAACCAGTAAAAGCACGCTTGTTATTAATGAAAAGAGAGGCAGATTACAGTAAAATATTAAAGTTATTTGAACAATTAAGCCTCTCTCAAGAACCTAAAAATCAAACAACTTATTACCATTTGCAACTTTTAACTTTTGTTAAAAAAGAAGTAGATACTGTAACAATAAATCAGTTTTTAAGTAAGTTATCCCCAGAACAAATAATCAAACAAATTCAATGTGCTGCCATTGCTAACCAACATCATGTTTTAAATCTGTTAATCAATCAATTAACGACTTCCAAAATTGATCCCACGTCATTCCCTTCCATTTTCAATAAAGAAGTCATCGAAGAAATTAATGCGATTACTCTGAAAAGACTTCTCGAAAATGGGTTTACTATCGATATTCAAGCCCCAGATTTGCTCACCCAGTGTATGGAACGCAATGATAAAACTATTTTCGAAACTTATGCACGCGCCTGGGCGGAACAAACAAAACAGTCTACAGTTTGGAAAAATATTGATGAACATCAGTATCAGTTAATTGATTTAAACACTTCCATAGGTTCAACTAACTTGCTCAATATATTGATTTTCCTGCGACGTAATGAGCATGTCAAAAATGCCTGGCAAAATAATCTTCCTGAAGAAGTAATCAAAGGTGCGCTTACTATTGCCATATTGAACGGCAATAAAGAAATGAGCATATTTCTCCAGGGCAAACTGGAATCTAAAAAAAGTCATCTTGAACAAGAAACCTTGGAGTTTCTCTATAAAAAAGGATTAGCAGAAGAAGACTTATCGATTTTGTCCACACTCGCCCAATTAAATTTTAATGTCTTGCACAATATCCAAGACGTACGCGCACTATTCATGTTATGTTTTGACTATGATGACTATTCAATCATCGAAAGGTGTTTTGCAAAAGCAAGTCCTAAGATAAAGCAACTCTTTTTAGAATACAGTTTAAACTGGAATATTGCCCCGGCAATAACGCTCTGTGTACAAAAGGAACCACAGCTTTTTAATGAATACCTCAATGATGCAACTACAGATCCTGGGAAACTGACTAAACTCAATCGAGTAGTTAACATGCTTCCGCCCGATACACTTTCATTGAAACATGATGAGTCCACTCAAAAAAAGGTGGTCAAAGATTGCTTTAAAAGAAAGCTTCTGGGGCTAGGAAAAATATTATGCAGCAAAGTAGCCTGGGAAGAGGAAGAACTCGATGAACTCCTTAATGAGTTAATCCAAGACAAAAATGAAAATGGGATCATATTGCTGCTACAAAGCTTCCCAGCTTTAAAACAAAAACCAAAACTTGTATCTCTGCTAGAACACAATAATTTATTAAAACCTATAGATTTTTTACTGACTAAAGAGAGAGTAATACTCGAACAAGAATTAACCGAACAAATCTTTATTTCTGCTTTAGCCAGCAACTATAAAAGATTAGTTGTTCAGTTTTTGACTCAGGGAAGCATAGCTCCAGAAACTAAATTAAAACAGCCTCTTGTAGAATCACTTAAACAAGCAATAGAAAAAGGTAATGATTCTGCTTTAGAACCATTTATTGAATCTACTCTTAATTTCGGATTAGATTTCAAAGAATTGTTTCTTTTTAGCTGTTCCCAAAAGCAAACAAAAATAGCCAACCTGCTGCTTACCAAAGAATTTACTCTGAGTCCCACTGAACAGCAAAGTGCTATTCATCAATTATTTGGCGATCAATCCACTTCTACTCTGTTTGATACAGTCTATGCTCAAGGTTATGGCAGACTTTATCAATTAGTATTAAAAGCTAATGTACAAAACCCCAGAACCTCATTACTCAATTCGATTAAGAATCCAGAACACGATCCTTTATTCCAAAATACTGCACTCTATTTAAATCCTTTAAAACGTGCAATTAAAGAAAAGAATGAGAAGATATTTAATACCTTGTTTGAACAAAGTGATCTACCAGGTGAACCCGATGAAAATATTTTAAACTTTTTAAAAGATCCGGTTCTTTTTGCAAAAGTTATCCCTTTATTCGAAAAAAAATACGGTGTAAAAAAATTATTAGATGCAGCTTTTAAGCAAAAAAAATGGGCAACATTAGCCAATCTTATTGAGAATAAAGAATTGGCTGATTTGGATGCAGATTCGCAACAATGGGTTCAAGAGCATGATGGAGACATCATTAAAGCATACTTGGAAAATCTTGAAGCACACTTTGATAAAATTGACGTCCGCCCGCGGCTGTTTCGACTTCTAACTAACACAAACTCATATATCCTTACTCAACTCGCAGTTCCATATCGAGAAGTAATTCAAAAAACTCTGGAACGTATTGAGTTTAATATGCTAGAAAAACAACTTGATTTAAACAATCAAATTTATCGCTACACCTTTAACAGTTTGCCATTAAAACAAGCACTTGAGGAGCTTGGTAAAATATTCGAGGAATGCCAGAAGATTATTAGAGAGCAGAACATTGATCTCGATAAGGCCATCGAAAATTCAGAGATAGTAAATCATCTGGCGCAAATAAAAAGAGTTATGGCAGGGCAAAATATTTCTCCGGATTACCTGAATGAAGAACATGTTGCGCTTTTGGAAAGGTTGATAGAAAACCCTCGCTTTAAACAAGTGTGTCAATTGGAATTTAAGCTTTATTGTTTACTCAGGCAATTTAACAAACCGCTTTCAGGACAAAATGAAGAAACTCAAAAAGAATTTAATACCACAATAACATTACTTCGTGAAACCTTAGAACAAACAAACTTACCTGCGCGTTTTGTTTTACCTGAGATTCAGAGCTATTTCCCACCGCCTCCTTCCGTGAGTTCGCCAACACGACAAAAAAATGAAGAACGATTACCTTCTAAATCAGTTACGCCCCAACCTAATCTAGCTGCCTTGCAAAAAAGATGCATGCAAGCATTGGATTATTATCTGCAACATCGGGATCAAACTTTAAGCTGGTTTTCTTATTTTTTTGATTATTATCGGGGTCAAACTCGTGCTCAACACTACAAAAATTTAATTAAATCGGCACAGACAGAACAAGAAGTCTATCTTCTAGAATATGCGATCCTGGTTAATGATGATGGAACTCAATTAAAAAAAGATTTAGTGTCCCAACTGAAATTTAACGATGAAGATACGGCTAAAAAACGTCTCAAAAGAGCAATTCTAAATTCTTATACTGAGGAAGAGTTACTTCATCTCGATGAATTGATTGAGTCAATCAATCAAAAAATTAATGACGATGATACTACAGCTACTCGTACCCTGTTCCGTGATGAATTAACCTATTTAAAACAAATAAATAATCCAAAAGAGAATTTGAGGCATTATTCATTTTTTCAAGTTAAAAAGCATGATCCAGACCCTGGTTTTTGGCAGTGGATTGCAAACTGGCTTGGTTTTAGCAGTTCTTCTACTGAGGAGAACAGATTGTCTTTAAGACCATAATATAAATAGAGAAATTATTGTAGCCTGGGTTGTACTGTACTGAGGGATCGTCAGTTTTTTATTTTAAATTTCTCTACGTACTGCTTAAATTTTACTACGTATCGCGCTTTATGCGCGATCTCCAGAACGATATTTTAAGATGCTGCTGATCATTTCTATAGCAAGATCCCCTGGATACCGCGCATAAAGCGCAGTACGTAGGCGAAAAAATTTGTGGAGGTTTCTCATCAAAAACTGAACGTTACCTCAGGTTGTACTGTACTCAGGCTAATTTTATTTTTTTAGAAAATATTCTGCATGAATAAATTATGCTAGGATGAGGCATTCTTTACTGTTTGTACGACATGATGCAGGACGCACTAAAAACATTTTTCCAAAAATACCCGCAGACAGAAGCTCCTTTTATGTATGAACAAATCGCTGAATGGAGCATCACACGCCCTTTGACCGGATTACGTATAATCCATCATGTTCCTGTAGTAACGAATACTTTATTAAAAATAGCATGCTTAATTGAAGCTGGTGCTGAGGTTACAGTCACTAATCCTACAGACTTTTGTCGTGCCCATCCCCATGCGGTATCCTCTTTAAAGGAAGCAAAGATTCGGTATGTAGAAGATCCTCATTCACTTGTCGGGGAAATTTTTGATCTTTATTTTGATTGTGGTGCTCAGCTTTATCAATTTTTGGGAAAGCCAAAAATTGGCGCAATCGAACTAACAGGTTCAGGGGATCAATTTTATCGACAACAAGCGCTTAACTTTCCTGTAATTAGTGTGGATCGCACATTGACCAAACAACTCGAAACAGTTTTTGGATGTGCTGAAAGCAGTCATATGGCTCTGGCTCAATTAACACGAATCAATCCAGCAGAAACATCATGGATTATATTTGGATTTGGGAAGATTGGGCGCGGGCTCGCCTATTTTTGCAGCCAAAATAAAGTACCTGTCCTTGTAGTTGACCCTAATGAAAAGCAAAGAAGTTTAGCACAAAACTTGGGTATCAAAGCGATCGATCCCCAGGATTTCAGCGCGCTGGAACGTGCATTAATCGAGGCGAATGTGGTTGTTACCGCAACCGGAAAAAAAGCAATTATGAGTGATTATCCTCACTCCTGGTTTAGTGGAAAAATTCTGGCAAATTTAGGTGTCTATGATGAGTTTGGCCCTCATTTTAGTGATGAAGAAGTCTTAAATCATAAAATGCCAGTTAATTTTATACTCAATGATCCCACACCAATGAAATATATCGATCCGGAATTTTATATCCATAACCTTGCCGCATTAACGTTCCTGAAAGAAAAACTGACGCCGGGGGTACATGGGATATCAGCAACATTAGATAATAGTATTATTAAGCGCTGGTGTGCCTACCACTCATTTTCCTTAGATACGATAAATACTTGGTTATATTTATAGTACTTGGAAGCACTATAGCTTTGTAGCCTGGGTGCAGCGAAACCCGAGATCAAAGAATTCCTTCATACCCCTAACCCCAGGTCAATGCGCCGCACCCAGCAGACAAGCTACAATAAGTGCTCACATTTTTTAAAATAAATTTACACTTTCTCCAGGATGCTATATATTTCGCCTTTTTGTCGAAACAGAATTAATGAATTTATTAGCCTCAACACATTCATGCAAATCCAAAAGAACCACCATATGGTTAGTCGGCGTATTTTTTCTATTATTTCAATTTTTCTTACAATTATCTTCTGGAATTGTTATTGGCGCCATAATGCATGAGAAACAACTCACTGCATTCACTGCCGGCCTACTAAGCAGTGCCTTTTATTATGTCTATACCACAATGCAAATTCCTGTAGGGCTTCTTTTTGATCGATTTAATACACGAACCTTAATGTCCTTAAACGCACTCTTGTGTGCTTTGGGCTGTTTATTATTTTCTATAGGAAATAACTTATTTGTGTTATTCCTTGGCCGACTGATTATCGGAGGCGGCTCCGCTTTTGCATTTGTGGGTATGACGCGAATACTACGCCAACATTATCCTCTAAAACATTATGCTTTTATGATTGGGCTTACCGAAACACTAGGATTTACAATTACTGTATTGAGCATGATTGGAATGGGATCGCAGATAAATCACATTAGCTGGCATTATTTTCTTGCAGGAGCCGGAGTAGTTGGTCTTTTAATTGCTGTTTTATGTGCGGCGTTTATTCCCAGTAACAAACCTGTAATCAATAATTATCAGCAGTATAAAAAGCATTTGGTGCTCATGTTAAAAAATAAATTGGTATGGTTTAATGGATTATTTGTTGGATTAGAGTTTTCGGTTATTACTGTTTTTGCTGCAATGTGGGCAGTTCCTTTTCTCCAGTTAAAATTGAAGTGCTCTCTAGAATGCGCCAGTATTCTTACCTCAATGATCTTGTTGGGGGCGGGGTTGAGCTGTCCCATTTATGGTTGGCTCTCCATACAACTGTCTCGGCGCAAACCGTTAATCCATATTTCCTGTTTATCAACTGCCATTTTATTCATCCTTGTTCTTTATTTACCGATACATAACCTGCTGCTTGTTGGAATTATGTTGTTTGCAATTGGACTGTGTTGTGGGGCCTATATGCTTGCGTTTACCATTGCCAATGAACTGGCACCGCCCGAATCACTCTCTGCTTGTACTGGATTCACCAATACGTTAGCCATGGCCACTGCCCCACTCCTACAGCCGCTTGTAGGTTATTTACTTGACTACGCCAAAAGCAATACTAATAGCTATACCTTAGGGGATTATCAACTTACTCTTTTAATCATTCCAGCTGCATTAGTAATTGCCAGCGTTTTATCCCAATTTCTCCCGGAGAAAGAGATATAGTTACGCTAACTATTTATCTTTTCTCCTTTTTTACGTTTCTTTCTCGCCATGCTTAATTTGATTAATAAAACCTTAATAATTAACCTATAAAATATACAATTATTGATCAGCATGTAGTTATTTTATATGGCAGAAGCCAAAAGAGAGCCCAAACCCTCCAAACCTAAAAAAGAAATTACCCACTATGTCGTATTGGGTGATAGCCTTTCCGACGGTAAAAATATGGGTGAAAAGTTTTCTTTCCTAGGCTCCTGGATCAACGGATTATGGAAAAAAACATTAGGATTAGATAAGTCTCCTAAAGAACGCTTCACCAATGGTTATACTTGGGCAGATGTGCTTCGAGCCACTCTCATCAGTAAATTCCTTAATGACGATAAAATAAAAAAAGATTCTGCACGTCGTTTTGGAAAATATAACCTGGATAATACAGATATAGGTGATGATGTTCTCTATTCACCCGAAAAAAATTATACTGAAGATGAAATACGATCAGAAATAAGAGAGGTACGACGCAAAAAGCGAATAGAAGCCAGAGAAGAAGCACATCTATTTGCGCCAGAAGGTCCAATAAATCCTAGGCATATAATAGATAACACGGATATAGCTGATGTTGCAATCGCACATCGACATAAAACGAATGTTCAACGTGAGTTTATTCAGAGAAAAAGGGGACTTTTAAAAGCTCCTGCTCTGCGAGAATCTTCTGATGATATATCGGATCAGGTAATAACAGATCCGCGTTATAGAAAAGATATTGAAGAATATTATTCACTCGATAATGGCCGTACTGCTCAATATAACGGACAAAATTTCTTTGCAAACTACGCCCAAGGCGGTGCAACATCCTATAACTACAGCTGGAGTGGTCTTTTTCTTTCCATTCTTTCTCCATTTACCTCGATAAAGCTTTTTTTCACTCGCTTAATAGTATCCAACTTGACTAAGCAAGTGAATCAATTCTTAGAAGACGTTGAGAAACAAGAAATTTCCGACGAAAAAGAAAAGACTTTGATTACTGTATTTTCTGGAGCCAATGATTTAATTACAGCTAATTCAGAACCAACAAAAGAAGCAGCTGATCTGGCTATAAAAAGTAACCTTGAGAATATTAAGAAATTAATGGATAAAGGTTATAAAAATATTGTTCTATGTAATTTGCCCGATTTATCATTAACGCCGCGTTTTCAGAATAAGCCTAAATCAGAACGAGATAACGCTGCAAAAATAGCAAAATATTATAATGAGAAATTAAAAGCTGAATATGAAAAACTAAAAAAAGATTATTCTGATTGCTCTATTGATCTATTCGATATCAACACTGTCTTTAGTAAGATTTATGATGATGTTCGTATACACGGTAAACAATCAAAATACGCTCAATACTTTGACGTCAAAAAACTAAAAGAAGCGTACAAAGACTCATCAGATTATAAGATAAATCCTGATGGAACATCTCCTGGTATGAGGCATATGTTTTGGGATGATGTTCATCCAACCGCCACCATGCATGCCTTGTTAATGTCTGAATTTTACAAAAGTAAAGAAGTCCTGGGTCAATACAAGATATCAGCGCCAAAAGAGCAAAGCACAGAACATTTATGCGATATATTTCAAAAAAAATATGATGAAAAATTGGAAAACACTTGGTTTAAATTTTTGAGTTGGAATAAAGAACTTCCTATTGACTATGATGAACCACAGAAAGCACTTGTCACCATATTGCGCTATGCACTCGATAAACATAACAAACAGGCAAACTTGGTACGTGATGCGATGGCGGATTTAGGTTGGTGGGTAAATGATGAGCCTAATATGTGTATCCCAGCTCTAGCCGATGCCATGTGGATTTTAAATCCTAAATTAGCACTACAATTAGAAGCAAAATTAGACCCTCATCTGGAACAACCACAGTCTACTTCGCATAAAAAGATGACGAAGGCATTAAATGTAGGGGGGGAATCTACTAAAAAAACAGTTCCTCCAGAGCTTGCTTTGCCTCCTGAAGTAGTGAAAAAATTAAATGCAATGAGCAGCACTCAAGCTACAAGCCGCAAGGACAAGAAGCAAGAAGAAATAGTGCAACCGGAAGGTACAACTGTTGAAAGAGAAGATTCAACCATGATACTTACCTAAGATATTCTCATGCCTGAGTACCTAGTCTTAATCCCAGGCTGCGGCACCTGAGGTATCGTCAGTTTTTATTTAAAATTTCTCTACGTACCGCGCATAAAGCGCGGTACGTAGGCGAAAAAATTATTGGAGGCTCTTCGATCCCTCAGTGCGCTGCACCCAGGCTGCGAAACGAATAAAAATCAAGCCGTTAACTTGACATTCTTCATATCGAGTTCAGTATTTTTTAAAAATGATTGTTGCGTCACAAAACAAAAACCCTCTCGACTGTCTTTAGAAAAGCCTGCAACAGTATGTGTTGTGGGATCATTTGCCTTCAGAGTATTCACCAATGTTAAATGCAGTTTGGGCAATCCAATACTCAGCATGCACTGATCATCTTTTAAAGGCTTTAATGAAACAAATTGAGACATTTTTACTTTATTACCCAAAGGATCAAGCCAACCTGCAACAGCTGCGCTGGTTGCATCCTTTTCTTTAAGATTTGCAAAATAAAATCCATTCTCATCATTTAAACGACAAAAAGTGGTATTAATCTCATGAGCATCTTTTTGATCGTTGTTTAACACTAATTTACCAAACCAGGCTTTGTTCCCGGTAACAAATTGTTCTTTATCATCAATCCGTAAATGTCCATTAAGCTGGCTTGTCTGTAATACGGAAAATTGTACACCAGGACGCAAGACTAAGGTTTCATTGTTCTTATTTTCTTGCTTTAACATGTCCACCTTGAAATTAAAACCTTTTTTGTCTGCTGCTTTAACACCAAAAATCCAGCTGTCATTAATTGGATTGAAACGAATAAACGAATTACCGACATGCCAATCAAGCGTTGTCGATTGTTCTTTTTTTTCTTTGCCTTCGTAAAAAAATACCAATTGGTTTGTTTGTCCATCAATTAACGCAGCTTTAGTATGGAAATCTGAGCCTTGACGCTGCATTTCAAAAAAATAGCCGTATTTATCCCCGCTCTCATTTTTCACCATACCCGAAAAAGTCCAACTTCCAATGGTTGGTTCGACGGATTGTACCGGTTGCGGCATGGGCTCCACTTCAGATGCAAACACCCCTGTACATATGTGGAATATTATTAAAAATAAAAAACAGCGAATCCAAGCAAACATAATCAGCAATAACCCTTTAACTGTTGATGTAACCACAATGCGTCCCAAAATGCATCATCCAATACAGCGTCCACAGGTAAATAATGCATGGTGTCCGAACTGAATGCTCGGCATTTCACTGCATCTTTTTCCGTCATAATAATAGGTGATTTGGAATAATTCAAATCATCTGGCTTAAACTGATAATGATCAGGATAAGAACAACTGTCGAATTCTATCCCTAATTGCAATAAAGTGGAATAAAAACGTTGAGGATTACCAATTGCAGCAATCGCTTCCCATTTTCCATATGTATGTACATCAATGTCCTCATCCGTACTTAATTTTTTAATTTTTCCGGGTTTTAATTTCATGGGATATGCATTGTTCCATTGACCTTCATTTACCACAATAAAATCAACTTGTTCCAGGCGCAGAGCAGATTCTCTTAGGGGGCCTGCCGGTAAACACAAACCATTCCCTAATCCCCGAGTCCCATCAATAACAGCAATTTCAATAGCTCTTCCCATACGGTAATGCTGTAATCCATCATCGCTGATAATGATTTGGCTTTGATGTTTTTCTAAAAGATAGCGTACAGCCTGGGTTCGTTTGGGAGAAATTACTACCGGACATTTGGTTTTTTGTGCTAACAGCAAGGGCTCATCTCCAACTTTTAGAGCGGAATCATTGACTTGAACCTCATAGGGGAATTGCTTTATTGTTGCTCCATAACCACGACTCACAATGCCAACCCTTAATCCTTTTTGTTGTATTCTCTTGGCCAATTCAATAACCAAAGGGGTTTTACCCACCCCCCCAACTGTTATATTACCAACAACAATGAGAGGAACTGGGCAACTTATTTGACTAAAACGTTGCAAAAAATAGCGTCTAGCCGAAACAATCACGGAATAACCCCAAGATAATGGACGCAATATCCATTGTAGAGGGTGATGATGGCCATACCATAGCTGTTCCAGGAACGAAGACATCAGGCTAGTGCATCCTCATGAATTGTATCTGAGTTTTGTATGCCTTGAAGCTGGGCGTAATATCCTTGTGCATCAAGTAATTCTTGGTGGGTGCCTTGCTCTACAATGCATCCGTTCTGCATCACAATAATTTTATCTGCATGCTTAATCGTTGATAAACGGTGTGCAATGACTATAGTCGTTCGATTTTTCATTACTTCTTCTAAAGCAATTTGTATGAATCGTTCTGATTCACTATCCAAGGCAGATGTTGCTTCATCGAGAATTAAAATGGGTGCATTCTTCAAAATGGCACGCGCAATTGCTATTCTTTGCCGCTGACCGCCAGAAAGCAACACCCCATTTTCGCCAACACGTGTATCATACCCTTCGGGTAAACGACTAATAAATTCATCGGCAAACGCCATTTTAGCGGCGCGTATAATTTGTTGTCGGCTTACATCTGGGCGACCATACGCTATATTATTAGCCAAAGTATCATTAAAAAGCGTCACATTTTGGCTTACCAAAGCCATTTGCTCACGTAAACTGGCTAAACTTATTTGATTGATGGGTATATTATCCAGAGTAATCATACCTTGAGTTACTTCATAAAAACGAGGTAATAAACTGGCTATAGTCGTTTTACCGCTTCCAGAATGTCCTACCAATGCAACTGTTTTACCCGATTCAACAGTAAAATTTACATCATGTAATACCTTTTCCCCTTGTCTGTAAGCATAAGATACATGCTTAAACTCTAGAGAGCCCTTTGATCTTTGCGATAGAACAATTCCTTGGTCTTGTTCTACAGGGAGATCCAACAGATGAAAGACACTTTCTGCTCCAGCCAACCCTTTTTGAATTACCGCATTTAAAGTAGTGAGGGTTTTCATCGGTTTAATTAACTGAATCATTGCCGCGATAATTGCTAAAAAAGATCCTGCAGAAATAATCACTACCGTAGACAATTTAATGGCTGCCGCAATGATTGCTGCAATCCCTATACCGATAACAATTTGCACTCCAGAGACATTAAGTGCCTTACTTGCTGCAACTTTCATGTCGTTCTGACGTGAATACTCTATGGCTTTAGTAAATTTTTCAGATTCATAAGAAGCACCTCCAAAAATGCGCACTACTTTATAACTTTCTATTGCTTCACTCGCAATCTCAGTCACCTCGACCATTGTTTTTTGTACTTTATGACTGATTCGTCGCACACGTTTATTGGTGTAGTTCACAATAAGACCAACAAAGGGAATGGTTAACAGAAACATAAGGGATAATTGCCAGCAAATCACCATCATGACAGTGAGAAAGCCTATAATTAAACACGTATTTTGAACAATATCTGTCAAAGCCTCTGCACTAACCTGAGCTACTTGTTCTACATCATAAAGAATTTTAGAAAGCATTTGTCCTGAAGTTGCTTCATCGTAAAAATCCGCAGGTAAGCGAAGAATATGGTTAAAAACTTTTTCCCTTAATACTTTAACCACAGCGCGCGCAACCCAGGTCATACAATAACTGCCCACGGAGCTCACCAGCCCCCTCAAAGTAATCCCTATTAGAATGATATAAGGAATTTTTTTAATAAAATCCATATCAACATTAATAAAACTTTTATCAAAAAAAGGCCGCATCATGTAAGTAAAACCTGCATCAATCAGGGAATACAAAATATTGGCAAAAATACCTAATGCCAGTATGGCCCAAAATGGCTTCACATAAGCTAACAAACGTTTGTATAAAATGCTGGTTTTAACAGAAAGTTTCTTTTTCATGACAAGTGGTTCAATCGAAACATGGGTTATTGTAACTGTTATTACATTGAAGTGCTAATATTCCTTAAAGCGCCTATGCGCCTGGGTACAGCGCAATGGAACCAGGGATGAATATTCGTTCACATTTAAAAACCGCTGCCGCTATCTATTGGCAAATAAACATCATTCCAAGGTCATTTTGATTCGTGTATAGGCACAATGAAATCCTATTTTTTGCACATTACAATCGGAAACGCTCCCAGGCTCTGTTGTAACCGTTGCCCAAGACAACCCATGCTGTTTTGCTGTATTCAATCGGGTTACTAATAATTTTTTTTGTAACCCCTTCCCTCGGTAAGCAGGTAAAGTACTGGTAACCCCTAAATCACAAAAGTCGCCATGCATGGCAAGTGTTGCCCCAGCTACAATGAACTCATTATCATAAACAGCATAGGCACTGACTCCCTTAGATTGGGCATAACGAACAAATTGATCTTCAGCTTCAGGAGCATCAAAGCCTAGCGCTACTCTTTTCGCCCACTCTCTTGTTTCGCTGGATTTTATTTTTCTAATTGTTAAAGAACCTGCAGCGCAATCAAGTGGTTGATATGTTTTTAAATCCAGGATTGAGACATTATTTAATTCACTGATGCAATAACCCCGCTGACTTAAAAATGCGGTGAGTTCATTTCCGACAAAAGGACATAATTCAATATCTACTCGTTTATGATTTAATGTCTTATAAAATTGTTCTATGCATTCAATTTCAGACTGAAAATGCTTAAATTTCGTATTAAATCCCCATCCTACTACCTGTGACAAGTATGAATCAAATCCTGAAAAACACGCAGCTCCTCCATTAATTTCCAAGATCTTTCCTTGAGAATACTGCTGTGTTACTTCGATATGAGTTTGCTTGATGCAAGACTCCATTTGTGCTGTCAGATCTTTAGTAATACATTTCATCTTAAATATTATTCCATCGAATCCAGAGAAAATCTCACGAATTTTGCCTTACGTACCGCGCTTTATGCGCGGTATCCAGAGAATCTTACTTTAAAAAAGAACTCAGGAATACTTCAACGCATCGTCCTGGATACCACGCATAAAGCGCCGTATATAGAAGAGATGAACACAGAATTCTTTTATCTATTTATCTACTATTTTATTTTAATCCTTTTGCTAACTCATATACCAACCCAGGTCCCTGGTAAATCAAACCCGTATATACCTGGATTAATGAAGCACCTGCATCCAACTTTGCCTGCGCGCTCCTGCAATTATCGATACCCCCGACGCCAATTAAAGTTACGTCGTTACCTACATAGTGTTTTAGCAAGCGCAAGCACTGAGTAGATAGCTCCCATACCGGTTTACCGCTTAGCCCCCCGGTTTCTTCAGCATAAGGTAAATGAGACACTCCGTTGCGAGAGCAGGTTGTATTCGTCGCAATAATTCCTTCAATACCATAATTCAAAATCACTTCAGTCATTTGTTTTAATGTTTCTGGCGCTTCATCTGGTGATATTTTAATCACCAAGGGAACATGGCGCTGGAATGTATCAGATAATTTAATTTGTTCCGCCTGAATTTGCGACAATAAATTGGCAAAATACTCTTTCTGCTGTAATTGGCGAAGATCGGGAGTATTCGGTGAGGAAATATTGATGGTTACATATGAAGCATATTCATACACTTTTCTCAAACAATGAATGTAATCCTCCGCAGCATGCTCTAACGAAGTCTCTTTATTTTTACCGATATTGATGCCCAGAATTCCTTTATAATGTGCTTTTTTTACATGGTTCACCAAAGCATCTACACCCTGGTTATTAAACCCCATGCGATTAATAATTGCATCAGCTCCCGGTAACCGAAATAATCGTGGTTTTGGGTTACCGATTTGTGGTCTTGGTGTGACTGTTCCCAATTCGATAAAAGAAAAACCTAATTTGGCTAATGCATCCAAATGCTCTCCGTTTTTATCCAAACCTGCTGCCAAACCAACAACATGAGGAAATTGTAATCCTAAGGCTGCCGTAGGTTTAGGCTTAGCCTTTTTAAAACAAAACTCAGGTACATAATGCAAAGCAGATAAACTAAAAGTATGTGCACTTTCAGGATCCATACTAAAAAGTAAAGGACGTAACATTGAATACATAAAAAACCTTGATTTTCCTGGGTTATACTACGTGTCATCTCTCTTACCCACGTCCCGCGGCTTGCCCATGCGGAACGTAGGGTTAAAATCGTGTACTTCTTAACTTAATGGCAAAGGCACAGCGCTTTTCCCTAACTTACTTTAATTTAGATATCACATTTCTGCGCCCAAACACGCAGCATTGCGTTTTCAGACTTATGCAAATGATAATCTACTTCTCTAATTTCTACTCCGTATCCTTCTTTTTGTAATTCAAGCAATACGGGACCTAAGAACTCAGAGGTCTTACCTTCCACGTCATTTAAGGGAAAAATTCTTACTTCTTTGGCTACTCTTGCTAATTCACGAATTACATTTACATGAAATTCGACTGTTTGATCTTCCAAATCAGCAAACAAGTAATTCGCGCTTAATGCAAAATCAAAAGAGAAATCCGGATAAGGTAAATGGTAATCTGCTGCACCATAATATCGTCCTTCAGCCTTACCCTGCTCATAATCGGCAAAGAATTTTTTCATGCCATTACGACGGTTTTCCAGTAATTGCTCTATACCTCCAGTGCGGCTGAAATCAAATTGATCTTGTTCTCGACGTACTTCATCTGCCATTTGTGCAAAAATCATAACCGCCTTGGAGGATAATGTATCTTTATCCAAAACAAACAAAGGATCACAACTTACGGCTTGATGCGCTTCCTGAAACTGTTGGGCGTTTACTGCACTGGGACCACATCCATATTCTAAAATCTTGGAATTCATATCCTCTTGAGACAAATCAAACATCTCACGATACTCATCAACACTATGTCCCCAGAGTACTAATTTACGCATGAATGACTCTCCTAAATAGATAACCTGAAACGCTGAAATTTTGACTTAACTACTCGTTGGTAGTTTTCCTTGGCTTAAGATTAGGCGATTTTTTAAATCAGGTAAAGGAGCATTTTTAAAAACATTCATGCAGTTTTGAACAAAATGAACGCATTCGGACATGCTGTAGATATCGATTTATTTAAATTTTGGTGAAACTTCAGTCTAAGAAATGCAACCATAATGCAATAAATAATTTTAATCTTGACAGTTTCCTCTCCCATTGAGAATAATGGCAATAATCAATAAGATAAATACCTTTAAATCTCTTTGAGATAGGATAATAGGAACGTTTTACAAGGTAGTAAAATGAAAATTCTAGTTACTGGTGGCGCGGGCTTTATTGGTTCTGCAGTGGTTCGATATCTTATTGAAAGTACTACGGATACAGTAATCAATGTTGATAAACTGACTTATGCTGGAAATTTAGATTCGCTTAATCGCATCATCAACAACCCACGTCATATTTTTCAACAAGTAGATATTCGCTCCCACGATCAAATAAATCATCTATTTTCTAAATTTCAGCCAGATGCAATCATGCATTTAGCAGCAGAAAGTCATGTCGATCGCTCTATTGATGGGCCAGCTGAGTTCATACAAACAAATATTATTGGGACTTATAGTTTGCTTGAAGCCGCACGCGTTTATTGGCAATCATTGCCTGCAATACAACGCCAATCATTTCGTTTTCATCATATCTCTACAGATGAAGTATTTGGTGATCTTGAAAATAAAAATGAATTCTTTACGGAGACAACTTCTTATGCGCCAAGCTCTCCATACTCAGCAAGTAAGGCAAGTTCAGATCATTTAGTTAGAGCATGGCATCGAACTTATGGATTACCAACAATAATAACGAATTGTTCTAATAATTATGGTCCTTATCAATATCCTGAAAAATTAATTCCGGTTATAATTCTGAATGCCCTTGCTGGAAAAAATTTACCCGTGTATGGCAATGGAACGCAAATTCGAGATTGGTTGTATGTCAATGATCATGTTCATGCTCTTTACATGGTTTTAAAAAATGGGGTAATAGGTTCTACCTATAATATTGGCGGGAATAATGAGAAACAAAATATTGAAGTAGTTCATACAGTATGTGATCTATTAGAAGAATTAGTCCCCCAAAAACCAGCACATATTTCTTTCTACAAAGACTTAATTACGTACGTTAAAGACCGCTCAGGCCATGATCTACGTTATGCTATTGATGCAACAAAAATTCAACGGGAATTAGGATGGAAGCCCAGAGAAACCTTTGAAACAGGAATACGGAAAACAGTGGAATGGTATTTAAATAATCAAAGTTGGTGCCAAAATATTCTAAACAAACTTCTACAACAGAAACAATTACGAGTTACTGAAAAGGAATTATCAACATGAAAGGAATCGTGCTCGCAGGAGGCTCAGGTACACGTCTTTACCCTATAACGCAGGGCATCTCAAAACAATTACTTCCTATTTATGATAAGCCCATGATTTATTATCCCTTATCAGTTCTCATGTTAGCGGGTATTCGTGAAATTCTTGTGATTACTACCCCCGAAGATCGCCCAGCATATCAACGAATCTTAGGAAATGGGGAACAATTTGGCATAAAAATACAGTATGCATTACAACCCAGTCCAGATGGCTTAGTACAAGCCTTTATTATTGGTGAAGAGTTTATAGGTCAAGATAATGTGTGTTTGGTATTAGGTGACAATATATTTTATGGGCTTGGATTTACAAAAAAATTACAAGAAATTTCCGCACGTCAAACAGGAGCCACTATTTTTGCTTATCCAGTAAAAGACCCCGAACACTTTGGCGTTGTCTCTTTTGACGAGCACATGAAAGCAATATTAATTGAAGAAAAGCCAACAAATCCTAAATCAAACTATGCTATAACCGGACTTTATTTTTATGATAATCAAGTGATAAACCTTGCCAAACAAGTACGCCCATCCTATCGGGGTGAACTGGAAATATCGTGTATTAATCAGTTCTACCTTGAATGCGGAAATCTTCACGTCGAGCTACTTGGACGTGGATTTGCCTGGTTAGATACGGGTACTCCTGAAAGTCTTTTAGCCGCAAGTTCCTTTGTACAAACTATTGAACATCGTCAAGGATTGAAAATCGCTTGTTTAGAAGAAATCGCTTACAAAAACAATTGGATAAGCGCAGAAATGCTTAAAGAAATTGGTCTTAAACTAAGTAAAAATAGTTATGGAACTTATTTACTTCAGTTAATTGAACAAAAATGATAAAAGACAAACTTGGCGTGGAGTAGTAAGTATAATGGGGCCAAGTGATTCGTTATGAGATATTTTGTTCCATGAGATGCTCCACTACTCCTGGTAAATAATCCTTCCAACTTTGGCATTGAATATTTAATATTTGTTCGATTTTTGTTGTATTTAAAACTGAATTTTTTGGCCTTACCGCTTTAGTCACATATTCTTCCGATTTTATGGGCCTTAAATGAGTGAGCGTCAAACTCATTCCTTTTTTCTTGGCAAGATCAATAAAAAAACGTGAGAATTCATACCAATTAGTTATACCCTTCCCCGCATAATGGTAAATCCCCCAATCGTTAAAAGATGGCGTACTTATTTTCGCTACAATCGCCAGTACTACCCTGGCAATATCTTGCGCTGCAGTTGGCCTACCCCATTGGTCTGCAACGACGCTCAGTTCCTCTCTCGATGAAGCCAGTTTTAAAATTGTTTTTACAAAATTTGTTCCATACACGCCAAAGACCCAACTCACACGTAATATGATATGCTCCTTGAGTTGTGAGATAATTGCTTGTTCGCCTGCTAATTTGGATTGAGCATAAACACCCTGAGGATGAGTAATATCTGTCTCGCGGTAAGCACCTTTCCTGGTACCATCAAAAACATAATCCGTGGACAAATGAATTAAGCTTATTTTTTTCGGGGCACAATATAGAGCTAACTGCCGCACAAACTCTGCATTAATCATATGAGCCAACATCACTTCATCTTCAGCTTTGTCTACAGCCGTATATGCAGATGCATTAATAATCAATTCAGGTTGAATCAAAGAAAGAGTTGAGATCACTTCACTGACCTGAACACAGTCCAATTCTTTTCGCGTCAAAGGAACAATTTGATGTTCTGTTGACATAAACAGCCGAATAATTTCTGAACCAACCTGACCATTAGCCCCTATAACTAGTATTTTCATATAAATCTCGGCAGAAATTGGCGATCGATTAAGTTCAAAGGGCTTGCTTGAATATCTTTTGCCGAAAGCCGCACATCATCAGATAGAGGCCAATTGATAGCCAATTCTGGATCGCGATAATTAATCGACAATTCACTTTCTGGATGATAAAAGTCTGTGCATTTATAAAAAAAATCGGCAGTAGGGCTTAAAACATAAAACCCATGGGCAAAGCCTTTGGGGATCCAAAGTTGACGCTTATTCTCTCCAGAAAGAATGACACCTACCCACAATCCAAAAGTTGGTGAGCCTAACCGGATATCAACAGCCACATCAAAGACTTCTCCAGCCAAAACAGAAACCAATTTTCCCTGAGCATGCTGATATTGGTAATGTAAGCCTCGCAAAACTCCTTTACGCGACCTCGATAAATTATCCTGAACAAAAGTATCGTGTATGCCCAGTAATGCCGCATATCGAGCAGCTTGAAATGATTCGAAAAAAAAACCACGCTCATCACCATGAACTCGAGGTTCTATAATTTTCACTTCAGATATTTTCGTATCTAATATATTCATTAACTATCGCCATGTTTCTGTATTGAAAAATTTACACTCATTGATTTTACTTTATGTTTGAGAGAAAAGGCTTATGGCGATCTTTGTGGGAAACCATCACTTCCTGCATTAAATTGAGCCATCAACCGTCCTGTTTTTTCCCAAAGTTTGATGATGTCTTCTTGGTACCATCCAGGAAAGATATTTTCGTTATTTTTTGCAAATTTATATAAGGTATCAAGCAGATAACACAGAACACCGGGAGTCATTTCGAATCCAGAATGTTGCATTGAGATCCGTCGGAGTTCTTCTATGCGTTTAAACGAACCTATAGAGGTTTTAGTCGCAGCATATTCTCGGCTTGCAGACAAAACAGCATCGACAGGATGAGGATCACCCAATGCTGACAGCCGCATCCACAAATCAGAATCCATTCCATACTCTAATTCCACATTAAGATACCCTATTTGTTCTAAACAATGGCGATTCATAAATGTTGAAGGTTGCAAGATATAGTTCAAACCCATAACTAATGCATCACGGTCGAAAGTCAAGCTGTTCTTGGGGAAAAAATGGGCCAATACTTCGCCTGTTGCCGAAACACGAAATCCATCTCCGAAGAAAAAGGGAGAGTGTGGATTTATTTGGTACGCATTGACCACTTGTTCAAACGCGCCTGGAAGGTAGTAATCATCGGAATTAAGCCAAGCAACCAACTCTCCAGATGCTTTCATGAACCCTTTATTTATTGCATCGCTTTGACCTTTATCTGGCTCACTTACCCAATAAGTAAGATAAGGCTCAAATTCATGGATAATTGATAAGGAATCGTCATGAGATCCACCATCAATAATAATATACTCCAAGTTTGGATAATTTTGAGAGAGTACGGATTCAATACACTGCCGAAGAAAAGAGCCTTGGTTAAATGAGGGAGTCACAATAGAAACCTTTGGCAGATTATTTTCTTGCCTCATTTTAATTCCTTAAAAAATTTAATTATCCGCACGTGATTTAGATTCTTTTAATTTTAATTGTTTTTGTAAGGCCAATGCTCCTCAACTCTTCGTCGACTTATACTGGGGTAACTTTTAAATTAGAAATAGTATAAGCAGCACGCCTTGAATCGGTTTTGCTTAAAGGCTTAGCTGCTCCATTAGTCACAATGGTAAGTTTAGTCAACGATGCAGGGGAAATATCAAGTACTTTATCATAAACGGATCGTTCTCCGTTTTTTGCATTAAGCACAATTTTATGGGGGTCATTCTTGTCCCACAAATAAATGGTTAATTGCTGATCTCCATGTATCCCATATTCAAAAAATAACCTTATTTTTTTCATTTCTGAAGATGCATCGGAGGGTTCCAATTGGAAAACAATCTTATCTTTAACCCAATACCACCAATTATCACCACTCTTCTCTTCGGGATATGAATTGCTTACATTAATAATTTTTATCTCGGCTCGAGATAAATTGTGCAAACGCGCATCTTCTGAAGATACATTCATCGTTTTATCATTAGGGATCTTTTGCATACCCTGTACTGAATCAGCCTCAGTCTTCTGTGCAATTCCCGGGTATTTCAGAGCAGATAAACTTATCACGCCCACGATTATGCCTAAAAAAAATCCTCCAAAAAAATCCTTCTTTTTCATAATTAATCCTTATAATTCCTATATTTAATAAAGCATTTTCGTTTGCTCAAGATAGCACACTCATAATAAAGAGAACAATATTTAAAAGCAGTTTATCTCTTATAGCTGCTCACCATACTCAAGTTACCCAGGTATCTCGTTCGGAAAAAAAATTCGTATCATGAAGTAAGAATGCGAGCTCTCTACCTGCAGCATCGATAAAAGACTCAGTGAATTGTATATAAATTCGTTTGTTATTTACTAACTCATTGGGAATAGATACTTGTTGGTACTGATGGGCAGTAAATTGAAACTGACCTACTCTTTTTTTACCTGCCATAATAAGCATGGTTGAGTCCATTGGCGTAACTCCACCTATGTAGAGAGTTTCTCCAACGGCTCTCTTGCCCGAGTTACATGAAAATTCTTTTGAGAGCCAATTATCCGAAAAAAAACCACGAATGTTAGATTTTGAAATAGTTTTATTGATAAAACGAATTTTTTTGAGAGAAGTTTTTCCAAATTCTTTAATTCTTTTAGTCAGATTTGAAAGGCTCTGAGTCCGACGTGACCAATGGTAATGTAGCTTGCTGATAGGATGATGTATCCCTTTAATGGATAATAAGCCAACTATCTTACTGATTGCATTTTTTTTCTCATAAATCAAGTGGTGCCAGTATCCCTGGTAATAATTGAGATGTGTATGACCAATATGATGTTTGCATATGCTAAATATTTCTTGATAGATCTTGATACGCCCCGAAAGGGTCTTAGTTTCTGGATATAAGCGTGAACAGGAAAGTTTTTCGTGCAAAAACTGGATATCCATGTTGGCTTTTGCAATACGTAACCAGAAGTCATAATCCATAACAAAATGGAGTTGTTCATCAAAAAATCCAATTTCTTCGACTACACGACGTCGCCAAAAAGCAGAAGGCTGACATATCATGCAGTCTTGGGACAATCTATTAAATGAATATTCATCCGTCTTATAAGTACCAATGATATTATCATGTTCATCAATATAATCTGCCTGACCATAAACCATATCACAGTGCGGATGATTCAGAAAAAAATCAACAACTTTCCGAATAGCGCCGGGAGTTAACACATCATCAGAGTTCAAATAAGCAAGAATTTCTCCCTTTGCCTGCTTCATACCTTTATTAATGGCATGAGTTTGTCCATTATCTGGCTCTGAACTCCAAAAAAACCGATCAGTATAAGAACGAAGAATATCTACGGAATTATCAGTAGAGCCTCCATCAATTACAATATATTCAATATGAGGATAGTCTTGGGTAAGTACACTATCTATGGTGCGCTTGAGAAATCTTCCTTGATTAAAAGAGGGAGTGATAATAGATACTAAGGGTAAGTTTTTTGATGTCGATTCTTCATAGACCTTTTGTCTGGTCTTTTCTGCAACTCGAGCACAAGCCGCAAATAAATTATGTGCTGATCGCTCCCAAGAATATGCATTTAATCGTGCTTTACCACGTTGAACTAGTGTTTCACGCAACTCATTATTTTGCAGAATCTCTTTCATAGCATAAGCCATTGCTGAGATATCTAAAGGAGAGCACGTAATCACAGCATCCCCCCCTACTTCAGGAAGACTGGTAGTATTACTGCATAAAACGGGGGTACCTGTATTAAAAGCTTCTAATAAAGGTATCCCAAAGCCTTCGTAGAGTGTGAAAAAAACCAATGCTTGGGCGCGTTCCATAAGTATTCGAAAAAATTCAGGCCGAATAAAGCCCAGATGTAAAACAGGCAAGTCCTTGTTGTTTTTATGAAGCTTTTTCCACCCATCTCTATTACCAGTTAAAACAAGAGTCACATTTAAATCACGATTATTTTTTAAAAGGAAACGAAAAGCTTGCAGCAATCGAATATGATTTTTATGCTTCCAGATATTTGCAGGAAAGAAGAAAAATGGCGTTTTAGGAATCAAAGCCTTTTCTTTATCAGTCAAACAATCTTCGGTTGTTGTTAGACTATGGACTTTTTGTAAAGAGGGTTCCATAAGAAAAATATCGTTGCATTTTGTTTGGGGAAAATCATAAAGGGATTTTTTTGCAAATTCTGATATAGTGCCGATAGCTCCTGCCTGAGTCAGTGCTTTTGAAAAGGATGATCTTCTAGATTGAAGTACTTTTTTAGAGAAAAACTCAGGATAAACTTCGTGTTGTATATCAGGGATTAAAAAAATTTGCTTGTTTAATGGAAACTGTAATGTATCTTCCATAGGATAAGTACGAAAAAGAACATCAAGGTTATTTTCAGCCGCAATTCTATCCAAATCAGAGAAAAAAGTAGTACTCGATAAAGTAAAAAAACGAATGTTTTCTGAGTGAGACTCCAGCATGGCTCTATTAAAAGGAGTACAAAATACTAAAAATTGATGCTCTTGATAGAGGATAAACATCGATTCACAAATCCCTTTCACTAGCTGAGAAATGCCTCCAGAAGCACCAATCACTAATTGGCGAAGTTCAATTCCTATAATCATATCGTAATTCCATGTATTTATTTTATCTTGTTTTTGAGAAGGCTTATTAATGATCTTCGTGGAAAACCATTTTTGTTTGCATTAAATTGTGCCATTAACTGTCCTGTTTTCTTCCCAAATTTTATGATGTCTTTTTGATACCATCCAGGAAAAATATCTTCATTTTTTTTTGCAAATTTATAAAGATTATCCAACATATAACGCAAAACGCCTGGAGTCATCTCCAGTCCCGAATGTTGCATTGAGATACGTCGAAGTTCTTCTATGCGTTTGAATGAACCTGTTGAGGTTTTAGTGGTGTTATATTCCCGATTTGCAGACAAAACACCATGGATAGGATGAGGATCACCTAATGTGGAAAGACGCATCCACAAATCAAAATCCATTCCATACTCTAATTCCACATTAAGATACCCTATTTGTTCTAAACAATGGCGATTCATAAATGTCGAAGGTTGCAAGATATAGTTCAAACCCATAACTAATGCAGCACGGTCAAAAGTTAAACTGTTTTTAGGGAAGAACCGAGTTCGTATTTCCCCTGTTTTCGAAACTCGAAATCCATCTCCGAAAAAAAAGGGAGCGTGTGGATTTATTTGATACGCATTGACCACTTGTTCAAACGCGCCTGGAAGATAGTAGTCATCGGAATTAAGCCAAGCAACTAACTCTCCAGATGCTTTCATGAATCCTTTATTTATTGCATCGCTTTGACCTTTATCTGGCTCACTTACCCAATAAGTAAGATAAGGCTCAAATTCATGAATAATTGATAAGGAATCATCATGGGATCCACCATCAATAATAATATATTCCAAGTTTGGATAATTTTGAGAGAGAACGGATTCAATACATTGCCGAAGAAAAGAGCCTTGGTTATATGAGGGAGTCACAATAGAAATTTTTGGCAGATTATTTTCTTGCTTCATTTTTAATTCTCTTAAAAAATTGTACTTTTGTAAAAAGGTTATTCCATGTATTGAGAGTCTTAAGAGCAATTTTTATTAGCGGTAAGGAGAGCAAATTCTGTGCGTCGGTAAGCTGGACTGTCAATGATTGAATTTGAGCATCAGCATGTGTTTTATACTCTTGAAGAACCTCTACCTCTTGACGCGCTTCAGTAAGCCATATAGTCAACGACTGAACTTGAGCATCCGCATTTGTTTTATACTCTTGAAGAACTCCAACCTCTTGACGCGCATCAGTGAGCCATGTGGTCAATGAGTGGATTTGAGCATCCGCGTTTGTTTTATACTCTTGAAGAACCTCTACCTCTTGACGCGCATCAGTAAGCCATGTGGTCAATGAGTGGATTTGAGCATCCGCGTTTGTTTTATACTCTTGAAGAACCTCTACCTCTTGACGCGCATCAGTAAGCCATGTGGTCAATGAGTGAATTTGGGCTTCAGCATTTGTTTTATACTCTTGAAGCTCCTCTACTTCTTGACGGGCATCAGTAAGCCATGTGGACAACAATTGAATGTGTTTCCCCCGTTCAGCACGATCAGCCTCTACTTCAGTTAATGAATTCTGACACTTTAAAAAATTAGAGCGAAGATCTAATAATGCCAGGGTCATCCTTCCACTTGCAGTTGCAAGAAGACTCTTTTCAATCTCATCTTGAGAATGTGGATTAAGAGGTTGACGGCTAACAATCAGGAACATATCATAGTGAGCAAATATTGCCGGCTCAAAAGCAATATGATTTGCCCCTAATTTAGAGAACAAACGCTTGATTGATGTTTGACTGAATAAATAGAGATGTTCATCATGCGTTAACAGTTGTAAAAAAGGAGCTCTAGCAGCTTTCAGATTTTCATAGACATCATTTTCTTTGAATTGAGGCGTTTGAATGATTAAGCAGCCCCCGGGCTTAAGTAATTGAAGGCAAAGTCGCATTGTTTTTTCCGGGTCGGGTAAATGCTCAAGCACATCCATTAATGCAATGACATCAAAACTTGCCGGCTCAAGCTTAGCTTGTTCAACTGGCCCTAGCAATATAGGAACATCAAAAATATGTTGGCCATATTCAATAACCCAAGGACTGAGTTCTAATCCGCACGCCATATAACCTGCTTGTTTCATCAACGCAACAAAGCTGCCGTGGCAACAGCCTATTTCAAGTACCTTGGCCGGAGGGCTTTGATATTTAAGTAAGGTCTGCATCCAATGTAAGTTTCTTTCGATTAAATCAGTTCTGGAGCGAGTAAAAATATCTGCTTGTTCTAGATCGTGGGTCTGGTGCTCAATCCAATATTTTTTTCCATAAAAATCCGTTTCATCATCCTTTACTAATAACTCCTCATCATTAAGTCCGGCCTGTGAAACCAGAGTCTGGCAATCAAGACAAAATCCATAATTTGGTCCAAATTTACTTAAATTTTTTGTAGTCCCACACCAACATTTTCTCATTTGGATTCCTTTATTTTTGGGGCTGCGCCTCTTATTAGAGCTCTTGCAAACTAATATTGTCCTTTGATGATGCACAAGTGCGAGGGAGAACCTCGATGAAAGATAATTTTAATCAATAATTCTTCAATGTACCTATGCACATCTTTTCCCAAGTTAGCAAATGCAAAATGTATCAGAATAGGACTTTTTTGATAAACATACAGGAAAGTGACTTGCATTGACTACATGATAAAATCTAAATACCCACCGAAGCTTTTTCAAAAAAAAATATGCTCATACTCAGTCAATCTGAAAAAATAAAACATACTTAAGACAGGGGAAAGCAGTTCAATCCACGAGCATAATCACCTAACCCAAATCCGATACAACTTCTTATTTGCAGTATATCTTACTTTTTTTAGTGAATACAATAAAAACATCACATGGAAATTTTGTAAACAATAATTGATAAATAACTCTGAATAACAACGCCACAAAAAGCTTCAAGATCATATTAATCACGCTATCAAAGAAAATTTTTAGAAAAAAAAAGAAGTATTACAATCTATTTCTGAGCTCTAGAAATTCCCATTAACAGCGGAAACCTTATTTGCTTAAGCTAGACAAACATCTGCTCCTTTAAATCGAGCAGGATAACATTTATTTTATTTCCTTCCTCAGAAAATCGAATGGCGTGGAGTATTTCTTCTCGCGGGACTCCTTGATTTAGTTGAGGTAGGAAGTTTTGAAATTCATTTTCATCTGGTTCTCGACATAATAAATAACGATAAGCATTTTTAAGGAACTGAATATCCTCGTATACCAAAAAATCTTTAATGCAATTAAATTCTTCTAATACTGTGTTACTGGTAAGCTCCGTTCCGGTCAAACGTAAAGGTTGATTGTCTTTCAGATTAATAACTTGTAAATAGCGTAAGGACTTTAATTGTTCTACAAATTTATCTTTTGTGTAACAGGGCATTAAATTAAACAATGCTCTTCGATAAGCTTGTTCAACACTGAGTGCCTCTAGTTTTCCTTGGTTAACATTATTATGCACAAAAAAGGCGTTATTCCCCGCCATAGTAGATCCTATAAGAACATACCCGTGATTTTTCAATAAATCGTAATAGGCACGAAGAGACGCTCCAAAATAAGTTGGTGGATAGGTTGTATTCCAAGTAAAATTTTCTTTATAAGGGATAGATACCGATAGTTCCTTGCCAAAGAAACTATTGTATTCCAAAATAATAATCGCCGGTTCAAATTTTGGATTGCATTCCATCAGACTTTTCAGGACCCAATAATCATTACCATCAATATCCAATGAAAATAGCCCGATCTCGTCAGGTACATCCAATTCACTTATAACACTATGAATATTATCTTTCGTAATATAATGTTTCTTAGCAAAAAGATTATTTCGCCAGAAAAAATTGCTTGCTTTAATGCTGTTAATGCTCTTTTCACAACAGTCAATAATAATGCCTTCCCAGTTATTATTTTCTAGTAAAAAACGAGTATTTGCTTCAGTGTAATCTTCCACACCAATTTCAATAAATATCTTATTTTTTATGGCGTCTGCTAAATGATGTGTAATAAACTGAATAATACCGTCTTCTCCAAACTGTGAATAAACAGCAAATTCCACATCTTTGATTGGCGATTTAAGAGATTTTTGCTTAATTTGATCAGAAAGAAGTTTTCCTAATAATTGCTTAGTTTTTAACATAAAGCGTAAGCCCCTTCTATGTGAACTCCTGTTCCAAGGAGTTTATTAATCTATTTTCGTAATCTTTGCTCTACCCCATTCTCCCCTGACCTGGTAGAAGACTCCCTCGAGGGGGTAGTGGGTCTAAAATTTAGCACCTAACTCTCAGAGCCCACATTATCCACAAGTCCGCAGACCATGGAGTAGCCTTAAATAATTACACTCCAGTGAATCCTGTGGATAATGCTAGCCGCATCTCAAATTCAAATCTAAATCATCAATAATAGTTTTTGCTTATTGCATAGTTTTAGTTCGTTAGAGCCAATGGTCTATTAACTATCTTCTATCCGAAGGATGCTTATTCATCGTTACCCAATACTGCATAGGCTATATTTCGTTTCTTGGATATTTCAACTGATTGAGCTAACGATAATTTTTCATCATGTTGCGAAAAATCAAACATGAATTTTCCTGGTAAATCAACAATTCCATGGTGAGTTAATGGTGGACCGGAGCGTTCGCCAGTACGCATTCTTACACTCAGAACACCAGCATCGGGTAAATGACAGATTCGAATAATTTGACTGAATAGTTCTTCGTGCTTCAGGAAAGATTTATCTTTATAACTCTTGGAATCAATACTAGCGAATCCTAATTCAAAGCTATACTCGCCCGGCTGTAATTTTAAAGTAATCATTTGTTTGCAGCGAATAAGCGTCCCTGCTTTGAAATGTTCAGAAGAAACATCGACATTGTGTTCTAAAGAACCTTTACCATGAACAATGATGCCTTTATCATTTCGAATGACAATACCCCCCAGAGGAATAGCTATAGCCTGTAATAAAAGAAATTCGTAATAAAAAACTGCTACGTCACCTTGAGAAAATCGGGTACACGGATTCCCCAACTTATCACATAAAACATATCGTGTGCATTTGGCCATATGATTGGTAACTTGCTTTAGTTGAGAAGCATCCATAAATATAGAATTGTCATCCCAAATATCTGTTTTATTAGAATGAGCCTCTTGTATGCGCTGCTCTGGAACTATTTGCTTTGTCGAAGATTCTTGCACTGCTTGCCACCCGGGTTGATGCAATAAATAATAATGTTTTGTAGTCTCGACAGCATTACCAATAAAAAATGGTTTACCATTTTCCAATAAAATTGCTCGCTCACAGTGCTGTTCTATTTCATTCATCGAATGGGACACTAATAAAATGACGGTACCCGATTCTTTTAATTTTTCTAAATGAGCATAACATTTCTGACGGAAAAATATGTCGCCCACAGCGAGTGCTTCATCAATAATAACGATATCCGCATTAACATGGGCTTGAACTGCGAAAGCCAGCCGCACAAACATTCCGCTCGAATATGTTTTTACAGGTTGATTAATGAAATCACCAATATCAGCAAATTCGACAATCTGCTCATACCGTTGCTGAATTTCTGTTTGATTGAGTCCTAATATATATCCATTAAGAAAGATATTCTCTTTTCCTGTGAATTCTGGATTAAAGCCGCTGCCTAACTCCAAGAGCGCCGCGAGTCGACCTTTAGCGATAACACTTCCACTTGTTGGGGTTAAAATCCCCGCAATAATTTGCAATAAGGTGCTTTTTCCGCTGCCATTACGACCAATGATTCCGAGGGTTTCCCCCTTACGCACTTGAACCGATACATTTTGTAATGCCCAGAATTCTTGGTAGTAAGTAGGTTTTTTATTTTTAACAATACCTAAAGATGCGCCTGTTTGACAGAGCCGAGACATTAGAGCCTGCTTCAATCTATCTTGAGGTTTTGAGTAAGATTCATAGCGCTTGCTAACGTTAGCAACATCTATAACAATTTCAGAAGTCACGGGTATATACTCAATGTATTATGATTTCTTATTATTTGAGGATCGTGACAATTACCATTCATGGTTGCAAAGTAATAAATCATTTTAAGTACAATCCGCAAATCCTTTTCCCCACTTTAAAACCCAATCTGCCTCGGGTTCAACCATCCCTTAAAATAATATAAAGTTCATTAAGAATCAATAAAATCAAAAGGTAATTGCAATTACGCTCATCGAAAGATTGACTTCTTAAATTCAATAAGAGACTCTATTGCGGCTTTACAAATAAACTGGCAAAAAAATAAAACAAAAGTTTTAAATGGGATGCTGAAAATAGTTTAAGTGAGTGAGGTCTTTATGCGGCGTGCTTTGATCACAGGGATTAATGGCCAAGATGGTTTTTTTCTCAAAGAGTTGTTGTTAAAAAAAGGATATCAAGTATTTGGCTTTGCTCGTAAAACATCTCAGGCAAGCTCAGAGATACCCGAGCCATTAAGCAACGTACAGATGATCTATGGGGATATTTCCAATGAAGCGGATATTTCTGCTGCAGTTGACGTTTCAAGCCCCGATGAGATTTACCATCTCGCATCCCAATCACGCCCTGGCCAATCCTGGACCCAAGTACATCAAACCTTGAATGCGAATGGCATGGGAACGATTCATCTCTTGGAAGCTTTGCGTCGATTATGCCCCGAAGCACGATGCTACCATGCATCATCTTCAGACATGTTTGGACACACTAAAACATCCCCTCAAAATGAAGAAACACCTTTTAATCCAAGCAATCCTTATGCTGCTTCCAAAGTATTTAGCCATCAGATGATGCGTATCTATCGCGAAAGCTATGGGTTATTTATTGTTAATGGTATTTTGTTCAATCACGAAAGCGAGCGTCGCCCTCTTCATTTTCTTACCCAAAAGATAGCTTATGGTGCGGCCTGTGCTAAGCTCGGGATTAATAAGTCACCCGATGTGAACGAACGAGGCCTTGCACTGGTATCACAAGGTAAATTAGCGCTGGGTAATTTAAACATTGCACGTGATTGGGGTTATGCACCCGATTTTGTGCATGCAATGTGGCTTATGCTGCAGCAAGATAAACCCGAGGATTTTGTGATTGGTACAGGAAAATTACACACTTTAGCTGAAGTATGTGCTATCGCATACCAACATGTGGGTAAAGAATGGCAAGCACATGTAATCAGCGATCCAGCCCTGATTCGACCTTTAGAAACGTCACAGACGGTTGCAGATGCCTCCAAAGCACGACGGGTTTTAAATTGGGAGCCAAGAGTAAATATCCAAGATATGATTCAAAAAATGGTAGATGTACAAGTCGCGAGATTATTGAGAGTTATCTCACAATAGAAATGACTAAGAAAAGACAATGTTTTAGTGTAGGGAGATGAATAATCAGATTTTTAACATCACCCAATGAATTAGCAGAAATTATTGTTGATGCATGGCAAAGCGTCTTCTTTAAGTTCAAATAATCAGTGAAAAGCTGCTTGGATAATGCGAAATTTATCAATATGCCCCGTGACAATTAATGTTTAGTTAGGATTCTTGTCTTAACTTGGGGATCTGCTATAGAAAAAATTCTATCAAAATAGATAATTTCGGGACTATCTGAGATATTTGTTCAACTCATTGGTATAGTTTTTAGATTAAAGATGGCATAAGCAGCAACTCTGGAATCGGCTTCATTTAAACGTGTGGCATTGCCATTTGTCGTAATGGTAATTTCAGTTAGGGATGCAGGAGGGATATCAAGTATTTGATCATAGACCGCCCTCTTTCCGTTTGTAGGGTGATCAATAATAATTTTATGTTCAATATCCTTTCCTTTCAGATAAACGACCAATTGTTGCGCACCATGAAGATCATACTCAAAATATAATCTTGTATTTTTCATTTCTAAAAATACATCCAGAGGTTTTAGTTGGAAGATAATTTTATCCTTAACCCAATACCACCAATTTCTCTCATTCTTCTCTTGAGGATATGCATTATTAACGTGAATAATTTTTAGCTCAACTATAGGGGGTATGGAATGGGGTTGAACTTCAGGATTTAATCGCTCCAACAAAGCATCTACAAACCCATACCCGAATGCATTAATATTGTAATCCACCATTTGTAATACAATTAAATCGCTCTTCATAACATCATCTAAGATATCGCCTTGGATCTGTTTTTCGGTCAATGACGGAAAATCGTTAAAAGAGAAACTGCGTTCTGGTTTATGAACTGTCCGGGTTTTAAAGTAGCGTGAAAAAATTAAATCATCATAAGCTTTTGAACGATCCAGTGCAGATATGATTTGGTCCATAAAACTATCGCCTACAAGAAGGATTTTTGGTAGATACTTTGCAGGAAATTTCGCTGATGGTTGAGGGTATGGACTGAGTTTTGCCAAATTAACATTAGAAAATACATTCAACAGCCATAAACCATCCAAATCAACCAGTTCTGGTTTTTTATAAATCGGATTACCGCACTCAAGCTTAGGAATATCTGTGAGTGTCTTCTCGGCATTATAAAATAACTGCTGAGCAACCATGCATCCAGCATAATAGTTCCAATGAAATCCTGTATTAGCATGAGTTTCAATAGCTTTCTTTCGATAAAATTTGCGCAAAAACGGTGCAGAATCTATAACATTCACTCCTTGCTTCTTCAACTCATAACCAAGACTCGCTATTTTTCGAAATAGATTTTTATCTGTAGAAACCAATAATCTTTTGCCTAGCCCTTGGGGATGAACATAAGCTTTGGAGCTACTAATAACAACGACAAAATGCTTATTATTGGCTGCTAGCAATTGTTGAAGTTCCTGAATTCTTTTAGCAAATTCATTATAAGACTTGGTTAAATTCTTACGATAAGTATATTCATAATTTAATTGGTCAATCGACATTTTGCTGTATAGTCCATGTTCTTTGGTCGAATAAAGATTTAGGCGTGGCATCTCTGAAAAAAGACGAAAGGAAATTTCATTAAAACCGCGAATCAGAACCGTTCTAAATCCCGCTTTCTCATCAAATACGTTTTCCCAATATTTTTGCCATTTCCTATCAAACCAACTCGTAACCAAACTACTGGGTTTTTCCAAATTCTTTTCCACATAACCATACAACGGTTTTTCATAAAATACATGAAAAACTGATTGAAGGAGTGGCAGACATAACAACACTACGATGATAATTGAAAATATCCGAGTAAATTCCTTTTCTTTGCTGTTCATGTTTAAAACCTAAAATAAAGAAAAGGAGTATAATCTGAACTAAACATCCCCATAGTTGCCAATGCTAACAAAACCACAGTCGCAGCAAATAGAAATGATTGCTCCCTAATACCCTGAATCACCATAGTATCGCTCCAGGCACTATGCCACCATGTGGGCAAACGTAATGTAATTCCAGGAACTTTAAAAAATACGATAATAGAACCAAGAAGTAATAAAAATAAATCACGATTGCCAATCAATAAACCCCAGGGGTGGTGATTGAATTTCAACGTAGTAATGCCCAACATCACTTTTATAAAACCAAGAGCATAGGCAAATGTTGGTGATCTAAAAAGTACCCAACCAAATAAAACAATGACCATGGTCATAGCAAAACGCAACAAATCGGGAAAATAATCCTTTAGTTTGGGATAGAGCTCTGAACAATATTTTTCCAAGCACAGGAAAAAACCATAATAGGCCCCCCATGCTATAAAAGTCCAATTGGCTCCGTGCCAAAAACCAGAAATCAGAAAAACAATCCATAAATTAATAAAGGATCTGAATTTAGAAGTTCGATTACCCCCAAGAGGAATGTACAAATACAAACGCATCCAGTTGGATAAACTGATATGCCATCGTCGCCAAAATTCGCTGATACTTTTAGATAAATAAGGTTGATTAAAATTTTCGGGGAAACGAAAACCCATCATGGCACCTAAACCAATCGCCATATCAGAGTATCCAGAAAAATCAAAATAAATTTGCAGCATATAAGAAAATGCTCCTGCCCACGCCGCGCCCAAAGACAATTCATGTAAAGGGAGAGAAAAAACACGGTCAGCAACGAAACCTAATTGATCAGCAATTAATATTTTTTTAGAAAATCCGACACAAAAACGAAAAAATCCCACTAAAAACAATGAACTCGGATATGTTCTTTTTTGGATTTGGTTACCTATATCATGGTATCGAATAATTGGTCCTGCAATCAGCTGAGGGAATAAAAAAATATACAGAGCGCAATCGTAAAAATTTCTCGGAGGCGTAGCCCTTCCCTTAAAACTATCTACCAAATAACTGATTTTATGGAATGTGATAAAAGAAATTCCTAATAATAAAGGCCCAGTGCCTAGAGGCAGCTCTCCCTGATATAATTTCAATGGATAAAAAATATCCTTGAGTATAAACGTAGTATATTTGAATGCAATCAATATGATTACATTGAGAACAATCCCCAAACATAAAAGTACTTTTTTTCTTGCAAGTGATAGAGATGACGTTTCCGATATCGCTTTTGATATAAGATAATCAAAATAAACAAAAGCTAGCAAAAGAAACACATACACAGGCTCCCCCCAGGAAAAAAAAACAATACTTCCTATCAGGGCAAATAAATTGCGCCATTCACCATAAGCTGGACATAAATAATATAGAGAGATAAAAATAGGTAAAAAGAAAAATAAAAATATTGGGGTGGTAAACAACATAATAACATCCCTTTAATAGTCTTAAATAAAATGATGTAAAATAAGTTTTCCACCTGGAAACCTAGTGGGCATCACTCCTTATTCCCATCGAATCAACACAAGTTTTTCCTTAGTGCAATGTCTTGTTCTTCATGTGCTCAGTAACACTAAAATACTAGTGTAAGATGTTGATTCGGCTATTTATCCTTAACTCGACATCCTTTCTTCGTTAAATCTAAAGCAAAGCAGTTAGCGCTTCAGCTAATTACTGCATTCCACCTATAGTTTTTTAATTCTCATTTGGCAACAAATTTACATCTTCAACGCATTGTGTAGCGCAATACATTAGAAATGTTTTTTCTTGGTTAAAGAAAGACAAATAGTAAAACAGTTTTCTAGCTTTTTGTCTTGGAGGACATAGTTTCCTTATTTAGACTCGAGTTGTACAGCGAGTTAAGTTTATTTAAGTCCCTTTAACTTATGCTTGCAAATTCTAATGTACTTGATTTTTTTATGCAATTTAAAATTTTTAAAGAAGAAACGTCTCTGAGTCCATCGACAATTTAGTAAAATTAAATTACATTAACGAGCAAGCTAAATTTACCATTTAGTAAAAGAACAAAGGCATGTCATCAAAAATACAGGGGAAGTTTATGCAGTTAATACCTATAATTCTTTGTGGTGGTGCAGGTTCGCGCCTTTGGCCAGTTTCTCGAGAATTACATCCTAAGCCTTTTATCCGAATACATGATGGGCAAAGCCTATTACAGAAAGCTTTTTTACGTGCATCCTTATTACCCGAAGTCAAAGAGGTAATGACAGTAACTCATCGTGAATTATTTTTTAAGATAGAAGACGAATATCGGGCGATTAATAAAAACGCCGTTTCAACTTCTTTTATTCTAGAACCCTTTGGACGGAATACAGCGGCCGCGATTGCTATTGCAGCTTTGCAAATTAACAAAATATACGGTGAAAATATTTTAATGCTGGTCCTGGCGGCAGACCATTTAATTCATGATCAAGATGCTTTTCAAAATGCGGTAGCACAAGCCAGGGAATTGGCGATGCAAGGTCAATTAGTCACTTTTGGTATTCAACCTGATGCGCCAAGCACTGCTTATGGTTATATCGAAGCAGAAGGTTCCCAAGTACTTCGTTTCATTGAAAAACCTTCATTCGAGAAGGCGCAAACTTATTTGGCAACGAATCGATTTCTATGGAATTCCGGCATGTTTCTTTTTACTGTAGAGAGCGTGCTGCATCTAATGGAAAAATATTGCCCCGCTATTTTATCTGCAGCCAAACATTGTATCGATCAATCCAGTCATGCAGAAGGAAAAGGATTTAGCCAACTTGAACTGGATGCAGCGAGTTTTAATTTAGTACCCGATATTTCAATTGACTATGCTTTGATGGAGAAATCGTCAGAAATCGCAGTAGTTCCCTGTGATATCAACTGGACAGATGTAGGTTCATGGGCCACATTAGGTGATCTGGTGGAAGCAGATAATCAAGGGAACCGAATTGAAGGCGAAGCTTTTTTGCATGACGTCGCTAATTGTTATATTCAAAGTGATGAGCGTCTTGTAGGTGCGGTTGGCGTTGAGAATCTCGTTATCATTGATACTCCTGATGCATTGTTGGTGGCTGATAAATCCCGCACACAGGATGTGAAACACATTTACACACAACTTAAAATGCAAGGGCATGACGCACATAAGCTCCATCGTACTGTTCATCGACCATGGGGTACGTACACGGTGTTGGAAGAAAGCCATCGTTTCAAAATTAAACGTATTGAAGTAAAACCAGGAGCCAGTCTAAGCCTGCAAATGCATCATCACCGCAGCGAACATTGGGTAGTGGTAAGTGGTATGGCCAAGGTAGTAAATGGTGAGCAGACTTTTTTTGTCAATACCAACGAATCTACTTACATTCCAGCAGGTCATCAACATCGTTTAGAAAATCCAGGCGTGATTGATTTGGTAATGATTGAAATACAAAGCGGTGAATATCTAGGTGAAGATGATATTGTTCGCTTTCACGATAATTATGGACGTGCTTAAAATTATTAAAGGCAATGGAATATAACTTTACTTTAAGAAAAGTATTTCGTAAGGGAAAAAATGAAAAAAGCATTAATTACTGGAATTACAGGGCAAGATGGAACCTACTTGGCAGAGCTTTTACTTCGTAAAGGCTATGAAGTTCATGGAATTAAACGTCGTTCCTCTTTATTTAATACCGATAGAATTGATCATCTCTATCAAGATGTTCATCAAGAAGATCGAAGATTTATTTTGCATCATGGGGATCTCACGGATTCTACGAATTTAATTCGCATTATTCAGGAGATTCAGCCAGATGAAATTTATAATCTTGCTGCAATGAGTCATGTTGCAGTCAGTTTTGAAACTCCAGAATACACAGCTAATGCGGATGGGATTGGCACATTAAGAATCCTGGAAGCCATTCGTTTGCTTAAACTGAATGGCAAAACTCGTTTCTATCAAGCATCTACATCAGAACTTTATGGTTTAGTGCAAGAAGTGCCACAAAAAGAAAGCACACCATTTTATCCGCGCAGCCCCTATGCTGTTGCCAAGCTTTATTCTTATTGGATCACTGTTAATTACCGGGAAGCCTATGGTATCTATGCGTGTAATGGAATTTTATTTAATCATGAAAGTCCAATCCGCGGCGAAACTTTTGTAACCCGCAAAATTACACGAGCTCTGGCAAGAATTAAGCTGGGTTTACAAAAATGCCTCTATTTAGGAAACTTGGATGCAATGCGGGATTGGGGGCATGCGCGGGATTATGTAGAAATGCAATGGCTCATGCTACAACAGGAACAACCGGAAGATTTCGTAATAGCTACGGGCCAACAATTTAGTGTCAGAGAATTTGTAGAAGCAGCTGCACAAGTTGTCAATATTAACATTACTTGGCATGGTGAAGGCGATAAAGAGATTGGTTGTGATCAAAATGGTAACAAGATTGTATGCGTGGACCCGCGTTATTTCCGTCCTTCTGAAGTAGATAATTTATTAGGGGATGCAACTAAAGCAAGAGAAAAATTAGGCTGGATTCCCAAAACCAGCTTCCAATCATTGGTTTCTGAAATGATGCTAGAAGATCTCAAAATAGCGCAACGAGATGAGTTAGTAAAACAACATGGATTTGCAGCTTATGATTATCACGAATAAAGATACGACGATAAATACTTCATCAAAAATTTATGTTGCTGGTCACCACGGTATGGTGGGATCAGCTATTGTTCGACAATTGCAAGCGAAAGGATATAAAAATCTACTTCTTCGTAGCCGTGCTGAACTGGATCTTACAAATCAAGCAGATGTCATGGCATTTTTTAATCAAGAAAAACCAGATTATGTTTTTTTAGCAGCTGCGAAAGTCGGTGGAATTCATGCCAATAATTATTATCGTGCTGAATTTATTTATCAAAATTTAATGATACAAACCAATGTAATTCATGCTGCCTGGCAGGCTGGCGTTAAGCGATTATTGTTTTTGGGATCCAGTTGCATTTATCCACGAGATTGTCCTCAACCGATTTGCGAAGACTATTTATTAACAGATTCCTTAGAGCAAACAAATGAACCTTATGCCATAGCTAAAATTGCCGGGATAAAACTCTGTGAAAGTTATAACCGCCAGTATGGGACGCAATATGTATGTACCATGCCAACGAACCTCTATGGTCCCAATGATAATTATGATTTGCATAATAGCCATGTGCTACCCGCACTGATCCGCAAAACACATGAAGCGAAATTGCGACACGATGAACATCTTTTGATTTGGGGTACAGGTAGGTCTAAACGAGAATTCCTTTATGTAGATGATATGGCCGATGCTTGTGTATTTCTTATGGAGCATCCTGCCGCTCAAGGCATCTTTAATATTGGTAGTGGAATGGATGTGAGTATACATATGTTAGCTGAACTCATCATGGATGTGATTGGGTATACTGGAACTATCGCATTTGATCCAGAGAAACCTGATGGCACGCCACGGAAACTATTAAATATCGATCGTATGAAAGAACTTGGCTGGGTTGCTCGGACTTCTTTACGCGAAGGAATTGTAAAAACTTACCATGATTTTTTGAGCAATAAAAAGTATCAATCATGCCACAACACAATTCCCGCGTAAATTTTTCGATAGTAGGCTCTGTTTACATTTCGCTAGTGACCAAGATAGTAGAAATGTAACAGAGCCTAAAATAATTATTTGAAAATTAGGCTCCATTAAAAAGGAGCGCCTCTATACCTATGAATTAAAAATAAAGGAAGTGTATTTGATTGTAGCGAATATACATTGACGCTCTTTTAAGCTTATATAATGGAAGATTATTTCAGCTACAATACATCTGCAAAACCATCCTTTGTTTTCTGAAATCCAAGAAATCCTATATAGGCAACACACATACTCATTACAAAAAAGACACTTAGAGTAGTCCATTGGGGAAATGTTCCAAAAATAACAAGACCTCGAGCTTGTTCAATTATGAAAGTCAATGGATTGAGGAGTAAAATTTTTTGAAACATCTCAGGTAACATACTGATTGAATAGAAAACAGGCGAAAGATACATCACAATTTGTAAAAGAAAAGCCATCAGATGAGCAATATCTCTTATATATACCCCTGCCGAACAAAGAAACCAACTCAGACCCAAAGTAAAGAAGATTAAAGGGAGAAACAAAAAAGGAAGTAACAAAATCGTTATGTTAATTTTTCCTAGTAAAAAGAAAGAAAATGCTACTAATATTAACGTATTAATCATTGCATGAAATAGAGTTGTTCCAATGATCACCCATGGAAAAACTTCAATAGGAAAAACCACTTTTTTTACAAAATTAGCATTACTAACGATCATAATAGGTGAGCGATTCATACATTCAGAAAAAAAATTCAAAATGATTAAACCCACATAGATCAGTAATGAATACATTAGATTATTAGTGACACCTGGCCATTGGATACGCATAAAAACACTAAACACAAGCGTATAAAGACCTAGCATCAGTAAAGGGGCGAGTATTAGCCACAATACTCCTGCAAAAGAACCACGATATCTCATTAAGATATCTCGCTTAATGAGTTGGAAAATAAGGTTATGGTGACGCCATAACATTAAAAACATCTGTGCAGGATGATTTTTTGATAAATACCGACCCATTTCATTCCCTAACAAGTACACATCCAGATTGGAACTATACAACAGCATTCAATGAAAATACATACAACGCCTAAGTCATCGTACAAATAAAACATGTTAACTCGTTGTATACCATAATATTTATGAAAAACATCTCATTAAATATCTCAAATTAGCTTGTGCTATCTAAAGGGTATGTTTAAACTACTAAGTGCTGTTATGGTTAAGGATAAACATATTAGGGTTGCCACAGAGCACCAAGTTTAGAGAAATGATTCGTAGAATAGCTCACTCATTATTTAATGTAACACATATCAATTTGTTTTCAGTCGCTTTTAAAATGCTCGTGAACAGTAAACGCAAGTTTATTGGTATGGTAGTTGGCGCTACATTTTCTGCCTTCATTATCATGCAGCAACCGGCTATTTACCAAGGAGTAACTGATCGCATTGTAGCACCAATTCGGGCGATCACTGGAGTGGATTTATGGGTTATGACAGACAACTCATTTACATTTGCTGATCCTGTGCGTTTTGGGCCTATAGATGTCTATCGTGTTCGTAGTATTCCTGGAGTACTCTGGGCGAAACAAATATATCGATCCTGGCAAACGATGATTTATCCTAAAACTGCGAAAACTATAACATGGGAGCTAATTGGGGTAGATCCTGACACCCTACTTGGCTTACCTGACACTATGATTGCAGGCGACCGCTCCACAATCCACCGTGCCAATTCAATTATCATTGATGGTTATGCGTTAAAACAGTTTGAAAGACCGAATAAAAAATCCCTCCAACTTGGCGACAAATTGGTTGAAGGACGAAATAAGTGGATCATAACAGGGATTACAAAACCCCTACGTACTTATATGTACGAGCCTAAAGCTTATATGACGAGCAATCATATCCCCAATATTTCTAATAAGCCTTCTTTTATTTTAGTCAAACTAAAGCCTTCATCTAATCTCTATCAAGTTGCCTTTGCCATTCGCAATGCAACGGGACTTCTCCCATTAACCCCCTCTCAATTCATCGATCGCGCCAATAAATTTTTCCGAGAAAAAACACCTATTATTATTGCGTTCATTGCTATAGCCATTGTTGGGTTTATTATTGGACTTGTTATGATGTGGCAGATTTTTACTAATTTTGTTTTAACCCATCTTCATCAATTTGGCATGTTGAAAATGTTAGGAGTTTCCAGTTCATCATTAATTAACATGGTATTATTTCAAGCTTCTATTATCGGTGGATTGGGCTATACCCTTGGGCTAATATTAACAGCCCTATTTGGATTTATTTTTCATGATACTACTGTTGCATTCCATCTCACTTGGCAGATCATTTTATTAGGTGCATTAGGTTCAACAATAATCATTGTTTTTTCATCCTATTTTGCTATCTTAAAAGTCTTACGTTTGGATACGGTAGAATTATGTCGCGACTCAAATTAATGGATACCAGTGAATCTCCAGTCTTACATTGTATGGGTATTGGCAAAACCTACCAAACGGGTACTACCACGATTTCTGTATTAGATAATTTTTCATTAGCACTTAATCCAGGCGAAATAGGCATGTTAATAGGTGCATCTGGATGCGGAAAAACAACGTTGCTCATGATCGCCGGAGGAATTCTCTCTCCTGATCAAGGAATTTGTTCGATATCAGGGAATGACCTTTATAAAATGTCACCGAAAAAAAAAGTTGCTTTTCGTGCCGCCCATATCAGCTTCCTTTTTCAACATCTTCATTTATTTCCGTCTTTGTCTGCTCTTGAAAATGTAGCGTTGCCGTTATTGATCGATGGGGAGTCACCTGAGAAAGCCCATCAGAAAGCAAAACAATTGATGATTCGTTTAGGATTGGAAATCCATATTCATTCCAAATTAGATACTCTGTCCGGGGGACAAAAACAAAGAATAGCGATGGGACGTGCATTAATTCGCGCACCCCATTTAATTCTTTGTGATGAACCCACCAGCAATTTAGATAGGGATAGCAGTGACTTGGTTTTTTCGCTAATACAGGAATACGCTCAAATGTATGGATGTACTTTTTTAATTTCTACTCATGATTATCGTATTATGTCACATGCGGATAAAATACTTGAGTTTAAGGGATTAAATGATTATCAAGTAACTTATCGAAAGGAAACAGTATGAAAAGAAAAATTATTGGTGGGAGTTTTCTGTTACTTTTGATCATTGGCTTATGCTCATCTTTTTTATTGAGTCGCAAAATGATAATCGCTCAAAATATATCTGTTCCAGTTGCTGCAATTGAAGAAATAATTGCCCCCGCGATTCTTGACTCTGGGAACGATATGACTCATGTTCCAAGCATTCAAAGTGGAATTGTAAAAAAAATCAATGTCACAGTAGGGCAGATGGTAAAAAAAGGAGAGATTTTATTCTCACTCGATGACACCATAGGACTACATAATGTAACCGTCAGTAAGATTGCGCTTCAACAAGCAGAAAATAATTTCATGATTCAAACAAAAAACTTAAAGCATGCCCAATCGCAATTAAAACGCTTAAAGAGTATTGATAAGCGTGCTCTTAATCCAGCTGAATTACGGGAAAAAGAATATGAAGTGAAAATGGGTAAAATTCAAATCAAACAATTACAGAACGGCTTAGATGCTGCAAAAGCGAATCTTAGAAATGCAAAATTAGCACTGAATCAATTTTACATTGCCTCGCCCAAAGATGGCATTGTTTTACAAATTAATGCGCATGTTGATGAATTTGTTGGAGCAGGAAGTCAAGTGATACTCTTAGGAGATGATCAAAAAGTGATTGTCCGAGTTTCTATAGAGGAGCGGGATGCGAAAAAATACTCCCCTGAAGCCTCCGTTTATTTAACTGGAGATAAACTAAAGATCCCTTTAACCTTTATTCAACTTGATCGCTACATTATCACTAATGATCGCCTCAACGCGCGAGTACAAGAAGCTTTATACTTTTTTGATCGAAAAGATTACCCTGATCTTGCTGCTGGTCGACAACTTGATGCCCATATTGCTGTTAAGAAAAAGACATGATCATCCCATGAAATATTATATTTCTTATTTTACATTAGTTGTTACTCTAATTCTGAATGGATGTTCCATAGGTCCAAAATATGTTCCGCCCAGCACTCCCCTGCCATCCAGCTGGGGTCACAAAGTACAACGTGCCAACTTGGTAAACAACGAAGAGGCGTGGTGGCGTAATTTTCACGATCCCTTATTAAACGATCTGATTGAACAACAAGCAGTCTATAGTTTAAATTTAAAAATGGCACAAGCAAGAGTAAATGTAGCAAGAGCCCAACACGCTGTAGCTGTAGCACAATTATTGCCATCATTAGGTCTTACTGCGTCCCCTCCTACTGGAACAGGATTTGATATCAATCAACTGATTGCGTTAAGTGGCTCTTTAAATCCCGATTTTTTTGGAAAACAGCGCCAAATGAACCAAATGGCTAAAGCAAATTTACAAGCTGAGCAAGCAGACCTGGATTTTGCCTTGATTAATTTATACTCCGAAATTGCCTCCTCCTACTTGGAGTTACGTGAAGCACAGACAAAAAATGCTGTATTGCTCCATAATATTTCAGGCAACAAACAAACACTGCAATTTATCAAGTCCCGCTATAAAGCAGGATATGCAAGTTACCTGAATATATCGCAACAAGATGGACTAATTGAAACGCAAGCAGCTGAATTAGAACAAAATAAAGCATACATTACCGCCCTACTGCACAAAATAGAGTTATTAACTGGAAATAATCCAGGTGTATTGGCAAAAAAATTATTACCACCTAAACCAATTCCTCAAATCACTCAAAATATTAATCTGCGAATTCCTGCTGAACTATTACGTCGACGGCCAGATATTAGAGCAGCGGAACGACGAGTAGCGGCTTCTCATGCTAATATTCGTGTTACCATGGCAAACTTATTGCCTCAAATCACAGTAGGATGGTTATTAGGATGGCAAACACAAACTATTGCAGGCAGTATTCTTACTGCACGTAATTTTTTCACAGTACAAAATCCCGAATCCAGATTCTTTGGAACTTTTGGAGCGCCCTTATTCAATGTTGGTTTATTCAATAGTATTGAATTACGAAAACGTGAAAAAGTTATTGCAGTCATCCAATATCAAATCGCTGTATTGCGTGCATTGCATGAGGTTGAAACTCAATATGATTATTTTCAGCATCATAAAAAAAGTCTCAGTCATCTCAAGCGTGCAGTGGAACAAAAACGTCTTGCTTTAAAACTGGCTCGAGCTGCTTATCATAAAGCCTCCTCTGATTTTAATACAGTGCTTCGTGCAGAAGAAGAATTGAATTCCATAGAGTTTGCTTACTTACAAAATATGGTTCGACTTCAAGTAACTCAAATTAATCTTTATAAGGCGTTAGGAGGAAATCTACCCTCCTCGAGAACAAAGGTCGTTGTACAAAAGAAGGCCATTAGTAGAGGATGATAAGAACTCTTAAATGATCAGTTAAATTCTTATTCAAACAGGCGTATAAATCAAGCATCAGATCATTGCTATGCCAATGCTCTGAAAATATAGTACAAAATGTAAACCTTTAGGAGAAGCAAAAAAATGCATCAACCAATAGATGCAGTATATACCTGGGTAAATTGTAATGATCCTCAATGGCTTGATGAATTTAACCAATACAAAAATATATCATCAAATTTATCAAGCTCCATTCACAAGGCTCGCTTCCGAGATTATGGAGAGCTATTTTATAGTCTATTAAGCCTAGAAAAGTTTGCACCTTGGATAGAAAAAATCTTTATTATAAAAAAACGCTATCAATTTCCTAAAATTGATGGATTATCCCAAATCATTAAAAAAAAAATTATTTGGATCGATGAAATCGATATTTGCCCTCCGGAAATACATATTGATCAATTTTCCCCAACATTTAATAGTCTTGCTATCGAAGCAAACTTACACAGAATTCCGGCACTTAATGAACAATTTATTTATTTTAATAATGATATGTTTCTTGGTCGGCTAGTGCCAGAACAATATTTCTTTGATAACAATCAAGCTCGATTCGCTGTAAGCACTAAAATCATACCCAATATTTTACCTAAGAGGATTATATCAGGTCATGATCGTCATTATTTTAATGCATATCAAATTTTTAAAAAAAAATATATGCCTCCCAAAAACTTAGGCTACTCTTTTTTTCAATTTCCAATACATCAATGTACTCCTTTATTTAAAAGCAGTTATCAACAAATGTGGGCAAACAATACAATCAAAGAAAAACTTTTGGCAACAAGTCAATCTCGTTTTAGAACTGATGACAACATACATGCTGTCTTTTTATCTTGCTTCATAAACTTGTATTTTAAAAAAGCTTATCTTATTCAAGAGAAAGATTATTTTTTTCGTCTAGATTGCCGCAATCTGGAGAACAGTCTAAATGCAATAAAAAAAGATAAGCCTACCAGATTCTGTATTAACGACGGTTTAGTTGTTAATAAGGAAAATTTAGATGTATTTAATCAGCTAATGCAGGATTTATACTTAAACTAAAAAATCTCTTTATTAAGCCTATAGAAAATTAACTATTTTTTACACGATACTTATAAGCAATTTATCTCATTGACAGGAGTGGAATAAAAGGCTATTTTAAACTTTCATTGTGATGATACTGTATGTTCAATCTGAGATATTCCTTAATAGTGGTGGATCGTTTTTAGATTGTTTCGTTAAATCAGAAATTGACTTTTAATAAGTAAGCTTTGTCTATTTTATAAAAATATGAATCTACTAAAATGAGAATAGCGTTTGTATCAACTTGTGACTATGCTACCCCTAGCGGTGTTAAAAATCATGTCTGCGACCTGGCGAATGAGTTAACAAATCAAGGAAACTCGGTTTATATTATCGGACCATCTTCGAAACCCTCCATAACCTCACGTATACCCAATTTTATTCAGATTACTTCTTTTCCTTCGGCAGCGAAAACAGGAAGATACATCCCCCCGCATATCTTACTCAGTCCAAAAGCAATCTCCTTTTTATATAAAGTTTTAAACTCCGAGAACTTTGATATAGTCCATATCCAAGAACCTTTAATACCGCCCTTGTGTATCAGTGCATTGTTCCACAAAAAAACGCCCTTATTTGCTACTTTTCATACATATTATGAAGAAGGACAACTGCTTTATCGGATGTTTCGTCCTATATTAAACACATGGTTAAACCGGCTACATGGACGAATCACTGTTTCCCAACCAGCAACAAAATATATCGAACAATATTTTCCTTATGATTATAAAATTATTCCTAATGGAGTTAACTTGGATAAGTTTTCTTCATCTGTCCCATCTATTCCCCTGTTAGATGATTCGGATTATATTAATTTATTATTTGTCGGCCATGCACAATATAAACGAAAAGGTTTGCGATATTTATTGGAAGCTTATCAACTTTTAAAAGTAAATTACCCTAAACTACGGCTGATAGTCACTGGAACAAGATGGACAGGAGCGTCTGTTCCCCATGAATTGAATCATTTTGATCTGCAAGACATTCTCTATTTAGGGACAGTGAGTGATGAAGAGTTAGTTGCCCTTTATCAAACCGCAGATATTTTTTGCGCTCCATCAATTGGTAATGAAAGTTTTGGTATTGTTCTAATTGAAGCAATGGCAGCGGGCATCCCTATTGTTACTACAAAGATTGAAGGTTATATGAGTGTTGTGCGTGATAATCATGACGCTTTGCTCGTTCCACCCAAAGACAGTAACGCATTAGTACAGGCCATAAAACGGCTTATCGACGATCCGGTTTTGCGTCAGAGGTTAATTCAACAGGCTAAAATAAGTGTACAGCGTTACTCCTGGAAAAATTTAGCAAAAGAAACCTTGGAATATTATAATGAACAATTAAGTCAATAATTAAAATGTCTTGATAATTTGTTCTTAAAACCTAATTCAAGGGCTCTCTTCTTAAACTGTCCATAAAAGCATCTACCTTTGTAAAATGATCTGCCCATGTGGGAAGGCTATAATGAGATAATCTTTTAAGCTGAGATACTCGTTGTGCGCTATTGTTGTCAGTATAGGCTTCAATCATTGCTAACCAGGATAACCCATCAAGTGGATCAAGATATTCTGGAATATCTGCAGCAATTTCTTTAAAAACAGGCAAATCACTGGCAATGACAGGTACTTTTAAAGATAAAGCTTCCGCTAAGGGTAGCCCATAACCCTCTGCAAAAGTTGGAAATAATAAAGCCTGCGCATGACTTAAATAATTCACTAACTCATTATCATCTACAAAACGTTCGATAACTAATTCTCGTAAAATTTCACATCGTTCTAAAAAGTCAACGATATTTTCCAACTCCCAACCTCTTTTGCCTATTATGACCAATCGAGGCGTTTTTTCCTTCATTCGTTCCGCCAAACGACGCCACACTTGGAGCAGCAGTAAATGATTTTTTCTCGGTTCAATAGTTCCCAGTATCACAAAATAAGGTTGAGCGAGCAGCTGTTTTGTCATCACTGCTGGAGAGTCAAACAAAGTATTACTCCCTAATAATACAACCTCAGTTGGAGGTAATTGTTTATGACTGGATGCGGTAAATGCGTGCAGTTCTTCTAACGTTGATCTCGAATTAGTCAGGATACCATGTGCAAACGTTACTACATGAGCAACCATCGCTAAAAACTTTTTAGGTCTTTTGGGGGGACAATATTCAGGATATTTCAAAGGAATTAAATCATGTACCATAAATAGATTCATAACTCCTGCTTGTTTGCTTATTTGAGGATAACCATCAAATCGGGTAGGCTCAATATTCAACAAAAAACTTCCCGCTAAATTTTGTTTGTTTTGTTGCCTCAAAACCGATTTAATCAACAATAATGCGATCCTGACCCGATAAAACTTTGATTTGGAATCTATCAAGTGCATTATCTGACGTGTAGCACAATGCGACAAAATAAAATTAAATCGCCAACGAACAAGTTTAAGCTGAAATACCCCTCGGACGTTTTTTTTATAATAGTGTAAATAGGAAATTATCACTCGATCGATTCCTGTTGGACGACGTCCTAAAATGACATGTAATAACAATCGAGACATTCCAAGCAATATTTGTTTCATTCTCCATTCCAAGCAATCGATTAAAAAGCGTAGATTTTTCCTTTTCCTCATTTCCCAATCTTCGGAAAAAATAACATCATACGATTTAAATTCCTTCCGCAAGAGAGGACTATAGGTTCTGAGGAAATGAAAACTCAGGAAACGTTGCCCAAGCTTTTCTCATAAATTCTATAGGTTTTATAGTGTGTTGCATTAATTAACTCAAGTCCTGCTTGCATGGCATGATTGTCTTCCAATATCCAGGACAACTCTCCCTGTTGATAGTTGAGCTGATTTATTTTTCGGAAGTATTCATAATAAAGCAGCCCTCCTATTGGAAGATGCTGATATTTTTGAAGTACACCCAATAATGGAACACGGCCTTGATTAATTATTTTTTTAACTTTGAATTGCCAAAGTAACTTTAAGAAATTGAAAGGAAATAATTTACCGTTTCTTGCATGAATTAATAACTGATTCAGATCTGGAAGTCCCACTGAAAATCCACATGGTTCTCCATCTACCTCAGCAATAAATATTAAATTAGGTAAAATTGAAGATTTTAACTCTGAAGCTAAATAATAAAATTCCTCGACATCTAAAGGTAAGTAACCCCAGTTTTTTGCCCAGGCATCATTATAAATTTTAACGATCAATTTTATTTCATTTTTAAAATCCTTCATATTGATTGTTCTGATTGTAATATGATATTTATCACATATTTTTTTTATGATCTGTATTTTTTTAGGGTCAAATGCAATCTCATCCATACCCACAGTCCATGCCTGAAGATCCTTTATTTTTTTATATCCTTCTTGTTCTACTAGATTTATATAGTACTCAGGATTTTGAGGCATCATAATATAGGGTTTCGTATCAAAAGCAGAAATTTGTAACCCGCATTCATAATTTATTGAAGGATTCATTGGTCCACGCATACCCTGCATGCCCTGTCCAACAACCCAACGTTCTGCGTGCTTAAAAAGAACACTCGCTACTTCATTCGAGTTTTCACATTCAAAAAAGCCCCAAAAAGCAATTTTTTCATCATGTATTTTGTGATGCAATCTATTAATGATAGCCGATATCCTACCAACAGCCTTATTTCTATGGTAAGCAACCCAATGATTAATTTCTGCCTCTTTATAAAATGGATTTTTTTTATCTAGGATACGTTTTGTAGTATGGTGTAATGGGGGAACCCAGTTCTCATTGTATTTATGTAGTTGAAAGGGGACGTGTAAAAAATCATTAAAGTGTTTCGATTTTTCGCATAAAACCACGTCAATTGACATAAAACCTCCATTTTAAAACGTTATCACTTCCATTTAAATGCAGGATTTGAGTATGCGTTCTTTACTTATTTTATGCAACCTGTTACTTGCATAAAAAAGCAGAAGTTGTAAGATCTCTTCAATCAGTATTGCTAAGTTTTTCAATTTAAAATTGTTCACATAGAATCTAAGTTTTTGAAAAGCATTATGCGATTTAGATTCGTTAATACAATTTAAATTTGATTATCTAAATAAGGATTTTTATGAATCAGCAAGTACAAAAACGTGTTTTACAGGTTATAGCAAAAGTTCTTATTCTTCCACCTGAAAATATACAGATAACTCAACCCCTGCATGAGATTTGTGACGACTCCCTGGATATGGTTAATTTAGTATTTACTTTAGAAGAAGAGTTTAACCTAGATATTGCAGATAAAGCAAAAGAAGCTAAAACCGTTTATGACATTATTGTGATCATTGATACTTTAATGCAACAAGCTACTGAGCACAGTGCTGTATGACCTAATCATGTCGTTATCACTGGCTTAGGGGGCTATTTCAGCGCTGAGAAATAATCATAAAGATTTCGGAAATCTCCTTTGCCATAGTGAATCAGGTATCTCGCCCATACAATAAAGTAGACTGCAGTGACATGCGCTTTGCACAATTTGCATTAATTTTGGCGCAAGAAGCAATAGAAGATGCAAAATATAGATCCTAATGCAATTGCAAATTGGGGGAGTAATGCTGTTCTTGTTTACGCCGTTATAGTTCCACTTGGCAAAAACAGCTATTTTAACAAATATTTACTTTTAGCTCCCATTCAACATATCATAGCTGTAACTACATTATCAAGGAACGAATTATATGATTTATAAAGGAATGTCACTCAAATTAAAACCTGCTTTTTTAAGTAGATTTGAATTATAACCGTGTTCGAATGAGAAAGTAGGAACTAGTATTTATCAACCAAGCAAAAATATACTAGATGTATGCAGTTTATAAAATGGATAAAACTCAATGCAAGATTTTATTTCTATCGTTGATGCTCTCCAAGGACATGTAAAAGAATATCCTGATTGTATCGCTATTAAATTTTTAACACAAAAAAATTATGAAACATTGACTTATAAGGAACTTGATCAACAAGCTCGTCGATTGGCTTATATATTGCAACAACATGAATCTTACTATGATGAGCGTGCTGTCATCCTGTTACCACCTGGATTAGATTACGTTGTTGCTTTTTTTGCTTGCCTTTACTCAGGAGTCATTGCTGTTCCAGTATATCCACCCAGAAGAAATCAGCATAAAAATCGTGTTTTTTCTATTCTTGAGGATTCACAAGCGAAATTTGTGATTACAAATCAAACTCTTGCCGCTGAGTTTATGGAATATACGGTTATAGACATTGATTCCACGCGCAAAGAAGTTGTTGAGAAATACCGCTCGTTTCCTGTTGAACAAAACAAAATTGCTTTTTTGCAGTATACCTCTGGATCGACAAACACACCCAAGGGTGTACTAATCAGTCATTTAAATCTGGTTGCAAATATTAAGGGGATACTCAGCTTTACCCCATCTAAAGAAACTGAGCGAGACAAAGTGTGTTCCTGGCTGCCTCCTTATCATGATATGGGTTTAATTGGATGTGTACTTACATCAATATATAAAAGATTTGAGCTTATCTTAATGCCGCCAGCTTACTTTTTACATTCACCCCTACGCTGGTTAGAAATTATTTCTCAAGAACGAATTACACTCACCTGTGTTCCTAATTTTGCTTTTGATTTCTGTGTAAAGAAAATTACCCCAGCTCAAATCAAGCAATTGGACCTAAGCTCTTTGCGTTGTATATACAATGGATCTGAACCAATTCAATTTGAATCAGTTCAGCAATTTATTAATACATTTGCTATCACAGGCCTATCGCCACAAACAATATACCCATGTTATGGTCTAGCTGAAGCTACATTAATGCTCACTGCAAAACAATATAATGCACCAGATATTTCATTAAAATTAATTAAATCGAATTTTGAATCAGGAACGATCTCCATTGCACCAGAGTCATTAAATCATTCTACTATGAATATAGTAAATTGTGGCCATTGCCTCTCAGATCATAATATTCGCATTGTTGACCCTCATACATTAAATGAATTGCCCGAAGGCAGTATAGGTGAAATATGGGCAAGTGGACCAAGCATAGCAAAAGGGTATTGGAATAAAGCGGACCTCTCTAAAGCCACTTTTGAAAACCAGTTACCTAATACTCCTGATCTATTCTATTTAAGAACCGGAGATCTTGGCTTCATCCACCAAGGAAATTTATACGTTACAGGACGAATCAAAGATTTAATTATTATTCATGGTAAAAATTATTATCCTCAAGATATTGAGCAAGCCATTACTCAGAATCAGGCGGCCTTTGAACCTCAAGGAGCAGCTGCTTTTGCTATAGAGGTGGATGAAAGACAAGAGTTAATTGTGGTCCAAGAGGTCAAACGTGTTGCACTAAATCGTGTTGAATTTGACTTATTATTTTCTGAAATTCGAGCCGTTCTTTTGGATCAATTTGGGTTAGTACCCTATTCTATCGTTTTAATAAAACCTTATACCCTTCCTAAAACTTCAAGTGGGAAAATCCAACGTTGGCTTACCCGTAAGTCATTCCTCGATAAAACTTTAAAAAATATCGCATTCTGGAAAAAAGAAGACCAAAATCCAACCGATGGCTTTTCTCTAACCTTATCAGTCAAGGAAGTTAAACAATGGTTAACCGATTGGTTAATGCGTCGCCTCAGCATGGTTTTGTCCGAACATGATTATGATAAATCAATTACTGCTTTAGGTATAAATTCTATTGCAGCAGTGGAATTATCCAATGATTTACAAACTAAAATAGGAAAACAGATTGAATTACTGCCTTTATTTGAACAATATACTTTAAATCAACTCATCGCTTTTTTGGCGGAAAACATTCCTGCTAAAGATTTAAAACAAATTAAAAACACACAGGTGATTCACTCTTTAGTAGATAAACAATTCATGCATAAATCATCAGTCAATGGTGAGTCATTTAGTCTTGTGGATTTTCCTGTATCGTTTGGATTAGGAAGTTTGATACAACATTCTGATACAAAGTTAGATAATCATTTTATTAATGATTTAAAAAAAATTTATTTCAATGTTAATGAAGGTATATCCAGCAATACAACTATAATCGATGGAAAACATTATATTAATTATTCGGGTTATAATTACTTAGGCTTATCTGGCGAACCTAGTGTTACTGAGGCGGTAATTGCTGCAGTAAAAAAACTGGGTACCTCTGTTTCTGCCAGTCGCCTGGTTTCGGGTGAAAAATCACTTCATGGAGAATTAGAAAAGGCAATCGCTGATTTAATCGGTACAGAAGATTGTCTCGTATTCCCTTCCGGATATTCAACCAACATCACTGTTATTACACATTTGTTTGGCAAAAATGATCTTATTATTCATGATGAGCTCTCACATAATAGTATTATTCAAGCTGCTGTGTTTTCTGAAGCTGAACGTATTGCCTTTCCACATAATAATCACCAATTCCTCATTGATTTTCTCGAAAAATATCGCGATCAATATAGAAAAGTATTAATTGTCACGGAAGGGATTTTTAGCATGGATGGAGATATTGCTGATGTTCCCGATCTTATTACCATTAAAAAGCAATTTAATACTTTTTTAATGATAGATGAAGCGCATTCGATTGGTGTATTAGGAGAAACCGGCAAAGGTATTCGTGAACATTATAATTTAGATTCCAAAGATGTCGATATTTGGATGGGAACACTAAGTAAAGCATTTGCAAGTTGTGGAGGTTACATAGCGGGCTCTCATGAATTAATTGAAAATCTTAGGTATACCGCAGCTGGTTTTGTTTATTCAGCGGGCATATCACCTGCAAATACTGCCGCTGCATTAGCAGCGATTGAAGTAATGAAGAAAGAACCTCAACGAGTAAGTATGCTGCGTGATAGGCATACGCTGTTATTGTCTTTATTAAAAGAGCAAAACATCCCCACAGGATTAAGCAATAGCACACCAATTATTCCAATTGTTGTCGGCGAAGACTCAGCAGCAATTCAACTGAGTCATTACTTAAAAGAAAATCACATTTTGGCTTTACCTATTATTTACCCTGCAGTAGAAAAAAACTTAGCAAGAGTAAGATTATTTATGAATTGTTTACATACAGAAGAACAACTCTATAAAACTGTAAGCTTATTGAGAAACTATGTATTTTTCAAAAATAAAGTTAGAAAAGAACACGATGCGAATAGCAAAGCCAACCCACTGAGTTTAGAAGAACAGTGTGTCTGAATTCATACACGGGTATTTTGTAGCCTGGGTGCAGCCCAGACTACAATTTAAATTTCCCCCTGATTGATCTTATATTATGAATAATAGGACATTAAGGATGTCGCTACAAAAAAAGCAATCAACGCATACAAAAAACCAAATATCATATCAATAACATAATGAAATCTTCCATAAATTGTACTAATTATCAATCCCATTCCAAAAGGTAAGATGTAGTAAAATAATGGGGTATGTAAATACCACGTTGTTAATAACACAGCAGAAGCAACGCCTGTATGGCCACTCGGGAATGCAGTGCCAGGGGTCGAGCCATCTTGTAATAATTTATGAGTAAGTCGAAAGAAAAAACCGCGACTACGATGATCTTTAATTTTCTCAAAAATGTTACGAGGCCCATAAGCTGGAATAATGCTATGGGTTAGGTAACATGAAAAAAGTAACAATAAGATAACAAATTGACACTCATAGAATGGTACAAATTCTTGTCTAAGATAAAAAAATAAAGGCACCCCATAAATCAGTATAAAAAAAGTTAAATAACATAAATGCAGGAACTCGGAAAGAAATAGTGAGTTTGCACGATTGTTATGATGAAAATTTAGTACCCAAGCAAAATATTTTTCCTCAAGATGTATGAGTTTTTCATCATAATAAATCTTATTAAATGCAGATGCTAATACCTCAGTTTCTCTATGCAACAAGGGTAAAAATAATAAAGGAGACCAATCATATAAGATTTTTAAAGAGTTTGAATGAATAGGCATAAAAAATGGAAACGCTTCCCATAATATAACGATGCAATTAATGGAAATAAAAGTAAGGCGTAACTTTTTTTTTCTAGGGTTAGACATCCCTAAAATAAAAGTCGAAATAATGAGATAAATAATAACCAATAAAGCTACTGTTAACATAAATTCAACCTAAGTGAATAATAATCCCAATTTCTAGTACTTTACTTATGACCACTCAGGCAGATTTATGTTTACTCGCATGATAAATAGTCAAAAAAATTGTCTGTATTATCGTAAATGTTGACAGAAAAATTAAAAGCAGGAGCAAAACTCCTGCCCAATAAGAACTAAATAAGGAGGTAATCAAGATTCCTATCATGAAAAAAAGCATTTCCCCACGATTCATAACACGCCAAATTAATGTTTCATTATCATCGGATACTGCGCCGCGATGATTGGCATAAGCAACTATAAATGATGGCAAAATAACTACAAAGGATGTAATACAGATTAATTGATCCAAACTTAAATAAAATGCTTTAATTTCACAAAAGAAATAGGAAAAAATAATAGCAAAATCCACAAACCTATCAATGGTTCCATCGACAAATGCGCCTAAATTGGACGCTTTATTTCGGGCTCGAGCAACAGAGCCATCAATGACATCAAAGATACCTGCTAAAAGAAAAAGTAAAATGGCAGTAATATAGTAATGGGAATAAGAATAAAAAACAGCGACCGTTGCTAAAATTAAAGAATTTATTGTATAAAATCCCGCAGGGAAAGGACTATATTTTGCAAAAAATTTACCGAGAAACATGGAAGTCTTTTGCCAGGTCCGTGATTTTTCTTTTATCATGATTAAATCCAATTAAACATATATAAAAACTTGATAGATTTTATAACAATAAATGCAGCAACATCCTAAATTGCCATTAGTTAATATAGAAGATAATAACAAACAATTACAAGACCGTCATCTCACTAACTTGCTTTTAACTGTTTAGTTAATCATTTATAGGGATATAAATTCCCTCCTATTTTTTATTGATTTACTTACTTTTGTAACAATTTTAAATCATTTGTTTTGTGCAAAAACAAATCAGGCGGAGTTTAACAGAGAATAGTATGATATTTTCCACAAAAGGAAAAATATTGGTTACAGAATCCAAGGTATGTTTACATTTCGCCAGCTTGCGCTAAAATGGCCTGATTTTCGAGTACCGAGCACAGTAACATGGAGTATGTGAGCATCGGAAAATATCAGGACAGTTTGACTAAGAGAGTAGAAATGTAATCAGACTCTAGGGCATATAAGGATTTAAGATGCAAGATTATAAAAGGATAAGATTATTTAAATCGGACTTTCTAGAACGTTTCTCTGTTGTCCACCCAATTATACCCGCGATTATTTATATCCCCATATTGTTTTATTGCAGTTTTCATATGCAAGTATCCTTGCAATCCCTAATCTTGATTTTTTCGGGTATTTTTTTGTGGACCTTTGTTGAATACACAATGCATCGATTTTTTTTTCATTTGCCAATTAATACCAAGTGGGCAAAAAAAATAAGTTATACCATCCATGGAATTCATCACAAGGATCCGCATGACCCTTTGCGACTGGTTGCACCACCACTAATGAGCATTCCCATTGGATTGCTTTTTTTATATATTTTTTCTCGTTTTTTTACATTAAACAATTTCTTTAGCTTTACCTTCGGTTTCACGTTAAGTTATCTAGGATATGATTACTTACATTGGACACTTCATCATAGTAAATCAAAAAACAGGATAATTTATTACTTACGCAGAAATCATGCCATACATCATCATCACATCCCCCCGAAACGCTTTGGAGTAACAAGTCCTTTATGGGATTTTATATTTAATACCTACAACCCTAACAAAAAATAATAATTAAATAATGCCTAACCTACCTAGCAATAGAGTCCGTAGAAAAGATATGAAAGAGTATAAGCCGAATGAATAAACAAACTATATTAATTACAGGAGCAAGTCGTGGTATTGGCGAGCAATTAGCAATACATTATGCTGCAACCAATATAAATTTGATTTTAGTTGCGCGAGATCTCCATGCTCTGAACAACGTTGCCCAACGTTGTCAAGAACAAGGTGCAAATACAATTTATGAAAGTATTGATGTCCAAAATGCTGCTCAATTAAAAAAATTTATTATCGATGTTGATAATAAAATGCCTATCGATTTAGTGATTGCTAACGCGGGGATCTCATCTACATTACAACCTGATTGGCAACCAGAAAAGGAAGAGCATATTAACCAGGTTTTTGCTATTAATTTGCAAGGGACTATGAATACCGTCACCCCGCTAATCCACAGAATGATAGAAAGAAAAAAGGGACAAATAGCCATGATGAGTTCCATTGCTGGCTTACGTGGATTACCCCAGTCTCCAAGCTACTGCGCCAGTAAGGCAGCACTTCATATATACGGCCAGTCCTTACGTGCTTGGCTTATTCGATATCAGATCCATGTTAATGTGATTTGCCCTGGGTATATTAAAACGGATATGTCGGATCGACTTACAGGGCTGAAGCCTTTTTTAATGTCAAGCGAGAAAGCAGCAAAAATAATACAAAAAGGATTACTAAAAAATAAAGCGTCCATTGTCTTTCCATGGCCTTTGCATATGCTAATCAAATTAGCTCATTTACTTCCCTCAAGACCGGTAGATGCAATTTTAAATCGCTATGAATCTTACATTAGCTAGCTTATATTATATATACACAAAAATCTGGAAAAATTTTAATATAAATAAGGGCTTGGAAATCCATGACAAATAAGAGTTATTCTTCATTTATTTTTGTGAATGAAGCTGATTTTCATAGGCGGCGGCGTAAAGAAATATTATTAAAATATCCTGTAGTTAAAGATTTATTTGGTCATGAATCCAAAACCATTTATATTAGTTTGGCTTTATTATCCTTTCAGCTAATATTAGCTTATTGGTGCAGAGCAACAACACTATTTTGGTGGTTATTTATTTTGTATTTTATAGGAGCCACAATAAATCATGCCCTTTTTACTGCGATTCATGAAATAACTCATAATTTGGCATTTAAATCAAAAAAGGCTAATCGTTATTTTGCACTCTTAGTTAATCTGCCATTAGGAATTCCTGCAGCAATCAGTTTTGAAAAATATCATCATTTGCATCATCGACATCTAGGTGATAAGAAAAAAGATGGTGATGTCCCTTTATTGATTGAAGCAAAAATATTCAATTCCATACCAGGCAAACTACTCTGGTTACTTATTCAACCTCTTACTTACAGCCTTCGTCCCATAATTAAATGGCCACAAAAAATGTCTTCCTGGGAGATAAGTAATATTACTCTGCAATTATTGTTTGATGTTCTAGTGATTTTTTTATTTGGTTGGAAGTTTTTAGGCTTTTTAATTTTATCTACTTTAGTGGGGATGAGTATTCATCCCCTGGCAACTCATTTTATCGCCGAGCATTATGTAGCGCATAAACAACAGGAAACGTATTCCTACTATGGTCCATTGAATTATCTTACTTTTAATTTTGGACATCATGTTGAGCATCATGATTTTCCAGGCATCCCCTGGTCCAGAACTTCTCAATTAAGAAAAATAGCTCCAGAATATTATAACAACTTGCATGTGCATAGCTCATGGATTGGGTTTATGAAAGAATTTATCTATTCAAAAAAAATTAATTTATTTTCTCGAGTGGTCCGATAGCGAACTACGTGGCGCTTTTTGTTATCACTCTTTCACTATCGCTCTGCTTCTGCAGTAGCCGTTTCATATACCTAGTCGCTTAGATCAAAATGTTTTATAATTAATTTAAAAAAATAACTTAAGGAAAAATCCAAATCACATGGAAAGATTTTTACAATTTATTGAAAAAAGCTTCATTCTTAAAAAAATTTCTCAGAAGTATGTAGATCTCTATAAAAGAAAAAAATTAATCGCAAAATTACATCGTAATTTGAAGTTATTTTTTTTAAGAAACGAAAAAATCGAATTTACAGTATCTAATGAACCTGAAATTTCTGTGATTTTAGTTCTTTACAATCAAGCACAATTTACCCTTGAGTGTCTGCGTTTATTACAACAACAAAGAAATATAACTTTTGAGGTTATTATTATTGATAATGCCTCAAGTGACTTAACTCATCAGCTTTTAGATTGTTGTCATAACGTTTTAGTCATAAAAAACGTTCAAAATGTTGGATTTCTCCAGGCTGCAAATCAAGGAGCCCAAATTGCTAAAGGCAAAAATTTGTTATTTCTTAACAATGACATCTGGCAATTAAATATAGATGCTTTTGCTATTGCATTACAAACACTAAATAGTAATAAAAAAATTGGCGCTGTCGGGGGTAAAATTATTCTTCCCAATAGTTTACTCCAAGAAGCAGGCGTGTTTATAACACAGAAAGGTATTTATCAATATGGACGCGATAAAAAGCCTGATATTTTTGAAGTTAACTTTCAGAGGCATGTAGATTACTGTTCTGGGCTATTTTTGCTAACTCCTAAAGACTTATTCCAAAGTTTAGGTGGTTTTGATGTCATCTATGCTCCCGCTTACTGGGAAGATAGTGATTATTGCCTAAGAGTAAACCTTGCTGGGTTTAAAGTGATTTATGAACCACGAATAATTATAGGTCATATTGAGGGAGGTAGCGCAACTAAAAAAGGATATTCTCGCACCTTAGGTGAGAGAAATATTGTCCTATTTCATAAAAAGCATACGGCATGGCTCCAAACAATAAGGCATTTAACTAACTTTTCACGCTTTACTTCCCATAGTGTAGTAATTTCCAGGTATCATAAACGTGATTGCAAACGTCTATTATTTATTGGTGATAATATTCCTTCTCTACATACATTAAATCTAATGAAATCAGCCTGCAATTCGGAATACGCAGTAAGTTATTATCCACTGAATAAACTTGATCTCTCATGGGATCAAATTTATAGCCTATTTGATATTCGAATTGAAGTCTGCAATGGCTTGAGTTTGCCCACTCTGGATAAATTTATTCATATTAGAAAAAACTACTATAACCAAATACTTGATGAGAATGGGAATCAAGAAAAATGGTCAAAATATTCTCGATTTCTTGCGAGCTCTTCTTAATTTACCGTAGGTATTTATAAAATAATCCTTGATATAACAAGAATATTGGGCACTCTAATCACTATGGGCAATCCCGGTGGAATGGGTGTCTTAAAGGGTGTAATAATTTTTAATATTGATAAACAGATCATTGATTTTTTTCCAGATAGATATTACATTGTCTTTCCACACAACAATTAGAATAATATGCAATCACTTTAATCAATGTATTAACTGAAAGGAGTATTATTAAATGTTTGGGAAAATGTACAATTTTTTTTCTGGAACAAAAGAGGAGGCTAACCCAAATCAAGGCTTCACCAATCAAGCAGATGTGTTAAGCCATGTTAAACTTGAGGAAGGTGAAAAAGGTATTTGTGCACAATTAGCCAATCTCTATACCAAATACCAGATGGATGGGTCTCCATCGAGCACACCTGATTTTCTAAACGGCACTTCGCAAGAAATTTATGATGCAGCATTAAAAGAAAGGAGACATCAGGAGGATTTATTCAAGCACGGCAAGGATGGATTGCATAGTGCTTTTGTGGATAAGAAGGCTCCCTACTTTTCCAGTTCTGATACAGTAAAAGTATCTGATCTGAATTCGGAATCCCTTGCACAAATAGTAGATGAGGCTGGACCAAATAACATCGTAACATACCCTGTCAAAAATGCAGGTCGTGCACGACATACAATTGCTTTTGGCAAAAGCAAAATTGGAGACTCATGCTATTCTTTTAGCGCCAATTTTCCTCCTAAAGAACACCCGTGCAATGCGTTTACAGAGCTTGCAAAGGAAATAACGGAATTAGGTGATCAAGATAAACCAGTGATTATTGCCACTCATTATATGAGGAGATAGGTTTCCATTGGTTGCGTTTTATGGGATCAACAATTTATGGTAGAGAAAGACCTCCTTTGGGTTGCATTGCAACTCGGAGATCTTTGATTATTTTTTCTTAAAGTCATTTTAATTTAACATTGTATCCAGTCTTGTCAGATAATCCATATCGTCTTCATTATCCCTTTGTACACTGAAAAAGGAAGATGAGCATTGTGAAACTGAAATAGTTTCTTCTACAATTACAGATTCTGAATTATCTGAAATTGTTTCTTCTACTGTTTGTTCTGCAGTTACCTCTACTGTACATTCTGAATTATCTGATATTGTTCCCTCTACTGTTTGTTCTGCAGTTACTACTATTGTTGTTTCTACAGAATTTTCCTCTGAATCAGACTCACTATTATAGCTGCTCTGAGCTGAACTATGCATTCTGTCGTAATCTTCCTCTGTGTATTCATGATAACTTAATTCTGGATCATCAATAGAACCTGTTGAAGTATGCACTTCTCCTTCTTTTGTAAATATTTCTTTCCACTTTGCTATTTTATGCAAGATCCAACCGCTAATGTAGCCAGACTCATAAAAAGCGTCCTCGTGCTCTTCGTGGCATTCAATATCCCAATTTTTATGTGCATTAGTTGATGCATGTGGCTTTCCTTGTTCTCTTGCTTGCTTATCCATTTCCGCATGTCCCTTAACTTGTTTTACAAAGATAGGAATAGGCTTTTTGGGCATGGGCTCCCCTTGCCATTCCTGAGCGTAATTTTGCCCTTTCATCACGCCAACTGACTCTGTAGCATGCTGTGAGGCTTGCACATCCGGATCCTTAGAAACAGTATTCAGTTTATTAGCAAATTTCTGCCTGTTTCCTTGATGATATATACCATCAGCTGGAGGATTTGCCATTGGCTCCCCCGTAGCAGTATAATAAATACCAGCTGCTAATCCACCCACGAACTGTTTGCCTTGGCTTATAACATACTGCTTTCTTGCTTTCTCAACTTCGTCAATATCATCCTTATCAACATGATCAAACTGGTTGGCACCGTATGGATCGTATTCCACAGAAGTTTCTTTTTTTGGTTGATCGTCATTCGTTGATTTTTGATTTTGTAACTCTTTATCGTTCTTTGATAACATAATTATACCCCTAAAAAATATGATTAAAAATTCACAAAATGTTTAAGTATTTTTCTATAGGGAAATGATTATGATTTACTTTTGACCTACAGATAAATTTTAAGACAACTTGTGCAAGGATTATTTTAAAAAAGAAGGATTAAGAATTTATTAGTGCTTTGCATAAAACTTATTCGGATCCATATAAAAAAAACATGTAGTAAATATTTTCTAATTGAATGGAATTTGATCGCTTTGAGGAGAGATAATCGAATTGGCTTTCACCATAAATCGAATTGTGAATCCTTAAGAGGAATAAAAAAAGATAAAAAAGAAACTTGTGGTTACAATATCGAACACATGAGAAAAACCAATGAGAATCAGAAATTAAGCAGGAATTTCGGTCTGTAATTCATCAAACTACTTTATAAATAATTTCATAGAAAAACACATCTTCTTCTCTTTAATTTTAAATTGAGGGAAGTTCCGCTCCTAAAAAAGCCATTGTCGTCAAGAAGTATTGTAAGATCATTTCCTTAATTTTCCCGATATGAAAAAAGATCTGAGAAATTCTATTTGCATCTTTAATTTGATTGGGTATAGTCTAACACATTTGTAAAAATCAACAGACCACTTATCTGCATCACGATGCGTCAAATTCAAGCATCATCAGAATTCTTGCCCAGATAAGTAGTAATAACAACAGGAAGCCAGCTATGTACACAGGACCGAACTATCAACTCGGGGAAACTTACGACATGTTGCGCGACAGTGTCCACCAATTTGCTCGTGCTGAAATTGCTCCACTTGCTGCTCAAATCGATGAAAGCAATAGTTTTCCCAATCATTTATGGAAAAAATTAGGGGAAATGGGTTTACTGGGAATTACAGTAAGCGAAGAGTATGGCGGCGCCAATATGGGGTACCTTGCCCATGTCATCGCTATGGAAGAAATTTCTCGAGCATCTGCATCTATAGGTCTAAGTTACGGTGCTCACTCCAATTTATGCGTTAACCAAATTTATTTAAATGGTACGCATTCGCAAAAACAAAAATATCTGCCTAAACTTATTAGTGGAGAATATGTTGGGGCTCTGGCTATGAGTGAGTCCAATTCAGGATCCGATGTAGTCAGTATGCAATTACATGCTCGTCCAGAAGGCAACAAATATATTCTCAACGGCACCAAAATGTGGATCACCAATGGGCCTGATGCGGATGTCCTGGTTGTTTACGCCAAAACTGACAAACACGCTGCAAGCAAGGGAATCACTGCCTTTCTAATTGAAAAAGGAATGCCAGGCTTTAAGACAGCTCAAAAACTCGACAAGTTAGGAATGCGGGGCTCAAATACCTGCGAATTGGTATTTGAACATTGTGAAGTTCCGGCGGAACAGGTTTTGGGCGAAGTCAATCGAGGTGTTAAAGTATTAATGAGTGGACTGGATTATGAACGTACCATTCTGGCATCAGGCCCAGTAGGAATTATGCAAGCGTGTATGGATGTTGTTTTACCTTACGTACATGAGCGAAAACAATTCGAACAACCCATAGGTGAATTTCAATTCATCCAAGGTAAATTAGCCGATATGTACACTGATCTGAACGCCTCAAGAGCATATTTATATGCTATTGCCAGAGCATGTGATCAAGGTATAGTCAGCCGTAAAGATGCTGCAAGTGTGATTTTATATACGGCTGAAAGAGCAACACAAATGGCATTACAAGCAATTCAAATTCTTGGCGGTAATGGATATATTAATGAGTATCCCACAGGACGTTTACTGCGTGATGCAAAATTATATGAAATAGGGGCTGGTACTTCTGAAATCAGAAGAATGCTTATTGGACGAGAACTTTTTAAAGAAACAGCATAAGGAAAAATGAAAATGGAACAGAATGACATAGTAATCGTTGCGGCAAAAAGAACTCCTATGGGAGCCATGCTAGGAAATTTATCAGCTCTTTCGGCTCCAGAATTAGGAGCAATTGCACATATGGCTGCCCTATCTCAAGCAGGAATTAGCCCAGCAGAAATAGATGAAGTAATCAGTGGCTGTGTCTTACAAGCTGGAATTGGTCAAGCGCCGGCACGACAAGCTGCAATTAAAGCAGGATTGCCCAACTCTTCAGGAGCTACCACCATCAATAAGATGTGTGGTTCAGGAATGAAAGCAGTCATGTTAGCTCATGACTTAATTCGAGCAGGCACTGCACATATTATCCTTGCCAGTGGTATGGAGAGCATGAGTAATGCACCTTATCTATTGAGCAAGGCACGCTCAGGATACCGGCTAGGACATGGTGAATTAAAAGATCATATGTTCCTCGACGGATTAGAAGATGCCTATGATAAAGGAAAATTAATGGGGGTTTTCGCAGAAGCTACGGCGAGTCACTTTCATTTTAGCAGAGAGCAGCAGGATGAATTCGCTACCCGTTCCATGAACAGGGCACTCCAAGCAATAGAAAATGGAGATTTTAAAGAAGAAATTGCCCCGGTAACAATTAATACACGTAAGGGTGATATTACAGTGAATGTGGATGAAGGTCCTGATGCTGCAAAAATCGCTAAGATAGCCCAATTAAAACCTGCATTTAAAGCAGATGGAACCGTTACTGCTGCCAACTCAAGTTCTATATCTGACGGTGCAGCCAGTCTGATTTTAATGAGTGCTGGACAGGCAGAAAAACGCGGTATTCAACCCATTGCCCGCATTGTTGCTCATGCAAGTCATTCACAAGCACCAGAGTGGTTTACTACAGCACCAGTAGACGCCATTCGCAAAGTCATGAATAAAGCATCCTGGAAACAAAATGATGTGGATCTTTATGAAATAAATGAAGCATTTGCTGTAGTAGCAATGGCCGCTATAACACAACTTGAATTAAATCCAGAACACGTTAATATTCACGGCGGAGCTTGTGCTTTAGGTCATCCAATTGGTGCATCCGGTGCACGTATTTTAGTAACGTTGATACACGCCCTGAAGCATCAAGGGAAAAAACGCGGTGTCGCTTCCTTGTGTATTGGTGGTGGAGAAGCAACTGCTATGGCAATTGAATTAATTTAAAAATAAAAAAGCCCCCCTCTTCCATAAATGGAATAGGGGATCTCTTACAAAAAAAGTAATAGCTCATGTCCCCATATTAAGCAGTTGGATTTTCGCACATGCTGCGCCAAATACAGCTGTTCCTGATAGGGACTGAGCCCTTACAAAAAAGGATGTTCATGCTACGACACAGTCTTATCTACCTGTTACTGAGTATTTTGGTAGTACTCTTCGCAAAATACGCACATCTTGTTATTGTCTATGTTGATATGTTTTTTACCTACGTTAATTTGAAATTAACCCCTATATTCAGCCAAACAGGCTGGGGGCTTGTAGTTCGCAAAATTTTAGTTCTTGTCGTATTACCGGTAGTGATTACTGCCGTCCCAGCGCTTATTTACAAGTTCATCAAAGGAGGCAATATGCCTCACTTTATTGCGATTACTTGGATTATTTGGACAATCATTGTTTTAAGCGATATTTTGGTACTACGATAAGGAACAGGCATGGCAAAATTAATCAGTCAAATCAACACAAGTAGTCAAGAATTCAAAGAAAATCAAGCAGCCATGCAATCCTTAGTGGATGAGTTACACAATCGAATTCAGTACATTGCTTTAGGCGGTGATGAAAAAGCACGTGCCCGTCATTTAAAACATGGTAAATTATTACCAAGAGAACGATTGCAGCAATTACTTGATCCTGGAAGTCCTTTTCTTGAACTATCCCAACTTGCAGCTTATCAAGTATATGACGATGTAGTCCCTGCTGCAGGAATTATCACAGGGATCGGCTGGGTTTCAGGTATTGAGTGTGTTGTTGTTGTCAATGACGCCACGGTAAAAGGCGGTACTTACTATCCCTTAACAGTAAAAAAACACTTAAGGGCCCAAGAAATCGCGCTAATGAATCATTTGCCCTGCATTTACCTGGTAGACTCCGGTGGAGCTTATTTGCCCCATCAAGATGAAGTCTTTCCTGATCGCGATCATTTTGGACGAATCTTTTTTAATCAAGCGCAAATGTCTGCGCAAAATATTCCGCAAATTGCAGTAGTGATGGGCTCTTGTACTGCGGGTGGCGCTTATGTTCCTGCAATGGCCGACGAATCAATTATGGTTAAAAATCAAGCCACGATTTTTCTTGGCGGACCACCTCTTGTCAAAGCAGCTACAGGTGAAGTCATCAGTGCTGAAGAATTAGGCGGTGCTGATGTCCATTGCAGGCATTCAGGCGTAGCTGATCACTACGCCGAACATGATGCCCATGCTCTTCATCTAGCACGAACCACTATAAGCAATTTAAATCGTAAAAAACCACATCAATTAACGCGGATTGAAACCGTAGAGCCACTCTATGACAGCAAAGAATTAAATGGCATAGTACCTGCTGACCCCCGAAAACCCTTTGATATTCGAGAAATTATTGCACGCATTGTTGATGGTTCTGAATTTGATGAATTTAAAGCGCTCTTTGGCACTACATTGGTTTGTGGCTTCGCACACTTATACGGTTATCCCATAGGAATTATTGCAAATAATGGCATCCTATTTAGCGAAAGTGCCTTGAAGGGAACCCACTTTATAGAACTTTGTTGCCAACGTAAAATTCCTTTATTGTTCCTGCAAAATATTACTGGTTTTATGGTTGGTTCTAAATATGAAGCCTCTGGTATTGCCAAACATGGCGCAAAAATGGTAACCGCAGTTGCCAATGCCAATGTTCCTAAATTTACAGTAATCGTTGGGGGTAGTTTTGGCGCAGGGAATTATGCCATGTGCGGACGTGCCTATAATCCTAATTTTCTCTGGTCTTGGCCTAACTCACGCATTTCAGTCATGGGAGGAGAACAAGCTGCTAATGTTTTGGCGCAAGTGAATCGAGACAAATTGGCAAAGCAAGGAAACGATTGGCCTGTAGAAGAGGAAGAACGCTTTAAAGAGCAATTACGCTCCCAATATGAGGCTCAGGGAAATCCTTATTATGCCAGCGCCCGATTGTGGGATGATGGTGTTATTGCCCCTCAAGATACACGCAAAGTATTAGGGTTAGGGTTATCAGCCGCATTAAATGCCCCTATTGAATCAACACGCTTTGGCGTATTTCGCATGTAAGGAGACACAAGGTGAGCGACTTGTTGTTTGAAATTCAAGATCACTTGTATTTACTCACTTTAAATCGTGTGAGTAAGCACAATGCTTTTGATAATCAGCTTTTAAGCGAGATGCAACATCAGCTTGATGCTGCTATTGCCAATTCTAATGTTCGTGTCATAGTGCTCAAAGCAAATGGAAAACATTTTTCTGCAGGGGCTGATTTAGCCTGGATGCAAAACATGGCACGTTATAATGAAGAAGAAAATCTCAAGGATGCCATGGTACTTGGTAATCTGATGTACACTTTAAATAAAAGCCCTAAACCCACTTTAGCTATGGTACATGGCTCTGCTTTTGGTGGTGGAGCAGGTCTTGCAGCGGCATGTGATATTACTATAGCTTCCCAATCAGCACGTTTTTGTTTTTCAGAAGTTAAATTGGGTCTTATACCGGCAGTAATTAGTCCATACGTCGTGCAAGCCGTTGGGGAACGTAGCGCTAAAGCATTATTTATGAGTGCTGAGGTTTTTGATGCAGCAAAGGCATTGTCATTACATTTAGTACAACACTGTGTTCCTGAGGAAAACTTGTTGGAATTTACACTTAATTATGCAAAACAAATCAGCAACAATGCACCCGATGCAGTCAGAGCATCAAAACAACTGGCAAGCTATGTAGCAAATAAAAAAATAAATGATGAACTTGTTTATTACACTGCTTCCTTAATCGCTCAAAAAAGAGTATCCGCTGAGGGACAACAAGGGCTTAATGCATTTTTAAAGAAAGAAACACCAAACTGGAATTAGTAGCCTGGGTGCAGCACAGCGAAACCCGGGATCGGTAAACGATGTATTCCCGGGTTCCGCTGTGCTGCACCCAGGCTATAAAGTACTCGGACTCCATTAAATGAGTTTAAGTGGTTATAAAAGTAAAAATTAGATGAGGCACTAATGTTTAATAAAGTTCTTATTGCCAACCGCGGTGAAATTGCCTGCAGAATTATCAAAACTGCTCAATCTATGGGCATACAAACAGTAGCTATTTATTCCTCGGTTGATAAAGACAGTCTGCATGTACGAAGTGCTGACAGTGCATATTGTGTTGGTGACGCACCTGCTAAAGACAGCTATCTGAATATCACTAACATTATTCATATTGCCAAGGAATGTGGAGCGCAAGCCATTCATCCCGGTTATGGATTTTTATCTGAAAACCCCGAATTTGCCAATGCATGTAAAGAAGCTGGCATTGTTTTTATTGGTCCTTCAGTCGAAGCAATGGAAGCAATGGCATCCAAACAATTAGCTAAACAATTACTGGAAAAAACCAAAGTCCCATTAACCCCGGGCTATCACGGCAGCGAACAAGCAGAAGACAAATTACTGGCTGAAGCAAAAAAAATAGGATTTCCTGTCCTACTCAAAGCGGCTAATGGCGGTGGTGGCAAAGGGATGCGTGCTGTTCATCACGAATCTGAGTTTAGTGCTGCTCTGGCCGGAGCAAAACGTGAATCAATGGCAAGTTTTGCCGATGACACAATGATTATAGAAAAACTGGTGCTTCATCCTCGTCATGTTGAATTACAAATCATGGCAGACAATCATGGCAATGTTGTTCATTTATTCGAACGCGATTGTTCTATTCAACGGCGACATCAAAAGATTATTGAAGAAGCTCCAGCACCCAATTTATCTGTTTCTTTACGACAAAAACTTGCTGAGGCAGCTTGTGAGGTAGCTCGATCTATAAAATACAGTGGCGCAGGTACTGTTGAGTTTTTAGTAGATGATTCAGAACATTTCTATTTTATGGAAATGAATACTCGGTTGCAGGTAGAACATCCAGTGACTGAAATGATTACCGGGCTTGATTTAGTCGCATGGCAGCTGAAAATTGCTGCCAATGAAACGTTACCTTTAACCCAAGATAGAATTCAAGCACATGGTCATGCTATCGAATGCCGTATCTATGCAGAGGATCCGCATCATGACTTTATTCCATCAATAGGACAAATCCACTTTTTGCAAGAACCTTCTGGAGATGGAGTACGCATTGATACAGGGGTACAAATTTCATCACAAATTACTATGTACTATGATCCTATGATCGCCAAGCTTATCGTATGGGGGGCTAATCGCGATGAAGCATTGTCTCGATTAGGGCTTGCTTTATCCAGTTATTTTATTGGCGGAGTCAAAACGAACATTCCGTTTTTACAAGCGATTTGTCAACACGCCAAATTCAGGCAGGCAAAACTCAGTACCGATTTTTTAAGCCAGGAAGAAATCAAACTTCCAGCAACAGATAAGGAAAGAGCCTTAGTCATGGCTGTGAGTTTTGATTATTTAAACAACATTAATACATTTCGGGATCCCTTATTGCAAGAAGCGTTTGCCTGGCAATCCCAAATATCAAGCCATTGGATATGGCGCTATAAAGATCAGGATGAATTGATTGAAGCATTTATCACGCCAATGGATAAAAACCACTTTAAAGTTCGATTCAAAACACAGGAACATTTGGTTTATGCTCATTTAACTGGCGATAAAATCTATATTGAAACAAAGAAACAAAAGCATCACGCTACAGTTGAAAATAAAAAACAATCTTTGACCTTGTATGCGAGTCAGGGGCAAATTACTATTGAGCGGTTTAACTGGGGAACACTTGGTGCGCAAACCAACGTTCATAAAGGACAGCTTACAGCACCAATGCCAGCAACTGTGGTCGCAATTTTAAAAAATATCGGTGAAAAGGTAAAAGCAGGTGAACGTTTAATCGTTTTAGAAGCAATGAAAATGGAACATACCATTCATGCCCCTACTGACGGCACTTTGTTGGATATATTTTATACCGTTGGTGCACAAGTGAATGAAGGAGAAGAACTGCTGTCATTAAGTGAAGAAGATTCTTAAAATATAGGTTTGGTCGTTAAAATATATTGCTGGATGAAACGAAACTAACTCAGAAGAGCATATGATTACAGGTTTGCTATACCACAGCAACGTATGACCACCTTGGAAAATTAAAAGAGATAATTATGGACTATCCGCAAAATGTAACCATTATAGAAGTAGGCCCGCGCGATGGCTTGCAAAATGAGTCTTCTTTTGTATCCAGCAAACACAAAATTGAATTAATCAATTTACTCAGTGAATCTGGCTTGCAATATATCGAAGTAACTAGTTTTGTATCTGCAAAAGCCATTCCACAACTGGCAGACCATAATGAAGTATTCCGTGCCATAGATAAAGTCCCATCCATACACTATTCTGCGTTAGTTCCTAATGAGCACGGCATGCTCAAAGCATTGGATGCTGGTGTTAAAGAAATTGCAGTATTTACTGCAGCAAGCGAACAATTTAACCAACGAAATATTAATTGCTCCATCGACGAAAGTATTTCTCGTTTTAAGTCCGTCCTTATTTTAGCAAAAGAAAAACACATCAAGGTACGAGGATATATTTCCTGTGTCCTTGGTTGTCCTTATGAAGGGAGTGTAGCTCCCGAAAGGGTAGTTGAAGTAACGAAAAAATTATTGGATTTGGGTGTAGATGAAATTTCATTAGGAGATACTATAGGTGTTGGAACTCCATATCAGACCCATCTATTACTCGAACAAATACTTAAATTATTGCCACTGAATCAATTGGCAATGCATTTTCATGACACTTACGGTCAGGCTATAGCAAATATTTATACTTCATTACAACACGGAGTCCACCGTTTTGACAGTTCAGTTGCTGGACTTGGTGGTTGTCCTTACGCCCGTGGTGCAAGCGGTAATGTTGCTACCGAAGACGTTCTATACTTAATGCATGGTTTAGGAATAAATACAGGTGTAGATATATTTAAAATTGTGACGGCTGGCGACATGATCTGTAAAATTTTAGGACGTAAAAATCAATCAAAAGTCGCGAATGCAATGTTAGCAAATCCCTGTAATTAGAATATTTATCACGTTATACCCCACTTCTCCCAGACTGCCTCTGTTAATTATATAGAGTCTGGCTGAAATAAAATGATAAATAAAAGGTAATAGCTCAAATTCCTGTGTTCATTGAACGGTCGGATTTGAGGCTGAGCACTTACAATAAGAGAGAATGAAATGAATGACATCTTATGGAAGCCCAAACATCCTAAAAAAAGTAAAATGTGGCAATTTATGGAGTTCGCTGCCAAACAAAACAGTCAGATTTTTGAAAATTATCAAGATATGCATACCTGGTCCGTTAAGCATCCTGACTCCTTTTGGCCAACACTTTGTGATTTCTTTCATGTGCAGTTTAATACAGAACCTTACCAAATCCTGAATCATGAAAATGAAATGATAAACGCACATTGGTTTGCTGGGGCTCAATTTAATTTTGCTGAAAAACTGTTATCACGCAGAGATAAACATCCTGCTTTAATTAGCCTCAATGAAGACAACAGCAAACAAGTAATTAGTTACGAGCAGCTACATGATTTGGTTGCACAATGTGCAGCAGGTTTAAAAGCGATCGGAGTTACTGCCGGCGACAGAGTAGCTGCTTTAATGCCCAATACCGCACATACAATTATCGCCATGCTTGCTACTACCTCATTAGGAGCGATTTGGTCTTCTTGTTCCCCTGATTTTGGCGCTCAAGCCGCAATTGATCGCTTGGGCCAAATTGATCCTAAAGTATTGTTTATCTGTGATGGGCATCAATATCAAGGAAAAAAACACAGTGGGGCAGAAAAGATCAAACAACTGAATGATGCGATTAACTCACTCATCCAAATTGTAATTTGTCCTAATATAAACGAGTCCATCGATATTTCTGCACTGCCTAAAGCACAACATTGGAGGGATTTCCTTCGCCCAGCAAGTCATTGTGAATTTGTTGCCATGCCTTTTGAACATCCAGTTTACATTATGTTCTCATCAGGAACTACTGGAAAACCCAAATGCATTGTCCATGGAGCAGGAGGAACCCTATTACAACACCTTAAAGAATTAGGATTACATACCGATCTGCATGCTAAGGACAACTTATGCTTTTATACTACGTGCGGATGGATGATGTGGAACTGGACTGTTTCCGCACTTGCCCTAGGAGTGACTCTCACGTTATACGAAGGTTCTCCAACTTATCCAGAGAGCAATCGTTTATTCAAACTCATTGCGGAAGAACAGGTTACTGTTTTTGGTACGAGTGCCAAATTCATCTCTTCAGTAGAAAAAGAAGGAGTTAAACCCAAAGAAGAGTTTGATTTTACTCATTTGCGTTGCATCCTCTCTACAGGCTCCCCCCTTCTACCTAAAAACTATGATTACGTTTATGAACAAATCAAAAAGGACGTCCAGCTTTGTTCTATTTCAGGGGGGACAGACATCATTTCTTGTTTTGCCTTAGGTAATCCAATGCTGCCAATTTACAGAGGTGAATTGCAATGCTTTGGCCTTGGTATGGCTGTTGATGTCTTTGATGAACATGGACATCCCGTTCGTGAAAAACGTGGGGAATTAGTCTGTACTGCCCCCTTTCCATCCATGCCCGTAGGTTTTTGGAATGATCCCGAAAAAACCGCATATCAACACGCTTATTTCGGACGATTTCCCGGAATATGGGCTCATGGAGATTTTGCAGAGATTACCGCCCACAATGGATTAATCATTTATGGACGATCAGACGCTGTTTTAAATCCTGGAGGCGTGCGTATCGGTACCGCTGAAATCTATAGACAAGTAGAAAAAATAGATGAAGTGGTGGACAGCATTGTAATTGGTCAAGATTGGCAAGATGATGTGCGTATCGTTCTGTTTGTTAAATTACGTGACGATATGAAGCTCTCGGAAGAGTTAATAAATAAAATTCGCTTAACGATTCGTCAGAATGCCTCACCAAGACATGTACCAGCAAAAATATTGCAAGTTGCAGATATTCCTAGAACAATTAGTGGAAAAATAGTAGAAGTAGCTGTCAGGCAAGTCGTGCATGGCTTACCTGTAAATAATTTGCAATCTCTGGCAAATCCTCAGGCATTAGATTATTTTAAAAATCGCGAAGAATTACAACAATAAAAAATAGATGCTGCATTTTTACCAAAATGCAGCAGTACCATAACTATGAATAAAATTATCTCTTGAAAAATCTGTGAGCCCTTGCATGGCAATGAAAATTCTTAACCAATTTAACGACTTATTTTTGTATTTACTATAGCCCAGTGCTTAAATTGTCGCGTTCATCTGGATTTAAACTCTCAGATTGCTCATATTCTTGTTTTACTTTACTTTTAAACTCACCCCACGATTTTGCAGAATCCAGTTCAAAGGCAGTTTTGTCTATTTTTGGACCATCATTCGTTGCATGCATCCTATGTGTATCCCACTTTGCGTTAAAATCCTGTTGTGCCTCAGGGCTCAAAGAATTGGCATAACATTTACTCAGCTGATTGATTTCAGACTTTTCATCTTTAAGTTCTTCAGTTGGTCGATTAACCCATGTAATTCTGAAACATTGTGGGGGTCCTGAAGAATAATGTGTTTGTACGTTATCAGGATTAACATTTAAACCAAGCCCTTTCATCAGGGAGATAGCTAAATCTTTCCCAGCCTCTTTGCCGCTTTTATCTTTACCTGAAGTAGGTAATCCTTTAATAATATCTATAAGTCCTTTTTGAAATCCTTCATCTACTTCTGCTGCTCTTTTCTTAATTTCTTGTTCTATAAACTGTTTTCTTTCTTCAGGATTTTGTATTCTCTCAGCTGCTTCACGTATTGCTTTAGCCCTTTTTTGTGCCTCTTGCCCAGCAAAAAGATAAGCCATTTGATTTGCAGGATCATCCTCATCAAAATGATAGCCATCAAATATCCACTTCCCATCTTTTTTTTGGAGTGACTTACTAGGACGAGGCATTATTTTTCTCCTGTATGCATATTTCGAAGGGGTTATTAATCTTGATAGTGAAACTTATATATTTTTAAAATAGGATACCCCTCACAAATAATCAAGCAACATGATTCGATGTGTGGCACTGCTCCCACAAGCACCTGCTGCGTCGCTTACTCCAAAACTCATTCGTCACATTAAAACTCGAATAAAATTAGAGGTACTGCATTTGTTTATACCAAGAACTTGTGTATAATGCTGCAATGGCGTCGATTTGAAATTCAGCTTGCGGACGCTCAAAAAAGAGTTCTTTTTTGAAAATACGGCTAAAGCGGATATGATTACATTCCTCTAAGTCTTCCGTCCGCATGCATAATCTCAGGTTATAATAATGATTGAATTAAGTGGATTATCCAAATCCTTTTCGGGTAAATCTGTTCTGCGTGACATTAATCTATTTATCCAAGAAGGTGAAATTTTCGGAATCATTGGTAAAAGTGGTGCTGGGAAATCAACCTTATTAAGATGCATTAATCTTCTAGAACGGCCTGATGAAGGCCATGTCATTATTGATAACCAATATTTGACGCGTCTTTCAAGAAAAGATTTGGCTTTAGCGCGCCACAAAATGGCAATGATTTTTCAACAATTCAATTTACTCAACTCCAAAAATGTTTATGACAACATTGCACTCCCCATGCGCATTCAAGGAATTGACGAAGAGGTCGTTCGTAATAAAATCGAAGAATTATTGCCAATTGTCGAATTAAACGATAAAAAACTGGCATACCCTGCCCAACTCAGTGGCGGGCAAAAACAAAGAGTGGCTATTGCTCGTGCCTTAAGTTGCTCACCTAAAATTCTGCTTTGCGATGAGGCAACCTCAGCATTAGACCCCGAAACAACAGACTCTATTTTAGCGTTGCTAAAAAAAATTAACGCGCTTTATGGCATCACTATAATCCTTATTACTCATGAAATGGATGTAGTGAAGCGTATTTGTAACCGGTTGGCGGTAATGGTTGATGGCGAGTTGGTTGAAACCACCGCCCTTGCTAATGTATTTAATAAAAAAGACAGCCTGGCTCGAAGTATGCTTTATGCGCAACTCAGCCCCCAATTGCCTGAATGTCTTACTAAAAGACTCGCAGATTACGTAACCGATAAACCTTTACTGCGCCTATTCTTCCAGGGTGAAGAAGCAACAGTACCTTTTATTAGTCAAACAAGTCGTGAGTTAAATCTGGACATTAACATCTTGCTGGCCAATATAGATCGTTATGATACGGTAACCTGTGGCGTTGTGGTTGTTGAATTAACTGCACATCAATTTTTACTTGAGGCATTTATCGAACGCTGTGAAAAAGCCAATTTAACTGTGGAGGTTTTAGGTTATGTCCTTCCCGATGGCATATGATTTAATCATTGCAACATGTGAAACACTGTATATGGTAGCTATCAGTACTTTATTTGCAATTATACTCGGCTTGCCTTTAGGAACCTGGCTCTATTCGTCCAGTCACATTAAACCAATGCCTAAAGTGTATAAAGCATTGTCTGCCTTCATTAACATGGCGCGCTCCATACCTTTTATTATTTTATTAGTAGCAATTATTCCATTCACCCGGCTCATCGTTGGTACTTCAATTGGAATGAATGCAGCCATAGTACCCCTTACTCTTGGCGCAACACCCTTTTTTGCTCGATTGGTAGATAATGTTTATCGTAGCTTACCTTTAGGCCTTATCGAAACAGGGTATTCAATGGGCGCGAACACCCAACAAATTATCTTGCATATTTTATTACCCGAAGCGAAGCCTGCGTTAATTCATGCTATTACTGTTACAGCGATTACATTAGTGAATTATTCAGCAATGGCAGGAACTGTTGGTGCTGGCGGTCTGGGTACTTTGGCAATTAACTATGGTTACCAACGTTTTGATGCCGGAGTCATGATATCGACAGTAATTATTTTGATTGTGATGGTACAACTGATGCAAATGGCCGGAGATTATCTGGCAAAACGTTTTTTACATAACTAGGGGCTGCTTCCATTTCGCTAGCTTGAGCTAAAATGGTCTGATTTCCGAGTACCGAAGCACCGCATACACGGGGGATGTGAGCATATGAACGCAGAAAATCAGCACAGTTTAGCCAAGATAGTAGGAATGGAAATAAACCCTGTATTATTTTTTTGGAGTATTAAATGCGGATTTTAGCTTATGGCGTTTTATTATTGAGTCTTGTTGCATGTAACAAGCCGTCACCAAATACTTTGGTAATAGGAACCATTGCTGGTCCTGAAACTGAACTGGTAGAAACAGCAAAAGAAGTAGCAAAGAACAAATACGACTTAAATATAAAAATTGTAACTTTCAATGATTACAATTTACCCAATGAAGCATTACAAGATGGAAGCTTGGATGCGAATGTCTACCAACATTTACCTTACCTTAATAGTTCTGTTAAAGCCCATGGATATACTTTAGAGGCAATAGGTAGAACATTTGTTTACCCCATGGGAATTTATTCTAAAAAATATACTTCATTACAGCAACTGCCTGAAAAAGCAGTAATTGCCCTCCCCAACGACCCCAGCAATGAAATGCGAGCACTCCAATTATTGGAAAAAGCACACTTGATTACCTTAAAACCCACTGAAAATACCGGTCTAAAAGATATTGCAACAAATCCACATAACCTGCAGTTCAAAGAAATGGATGCCGCACAATTACCAAGAGTTTTACCCGATGTGGATGCAGCAGTAATCAATACAACCTTTGCCTTACCTGCAGGTCTGAATCCTTCAAGTGATGCTTTATTTACTGAAGATAAAAACTCCCCTTATGCCAATATCATCGTCATTCGCAGCAACTCTCCTAAAAAAGAACAACTGGAACTATTTGTTAAAGCGTTAAACTCTGAAGAAGTTAAAGAAAAGGCTAAAGTTTTATTTGGAGACTCAGCAATTCCTGCTTGGTAGGCTCTATGTTAGATTTTAAAGCCCGGGTAAAGCGAACTTTCTTTTGACCACATCCCATCTCTGCTACACCCGGGTCCAGTGTGTTAGCGTAGATCTTCTGGATCCCGCGGACAAGTCCTGAGCGTTCCTCAGAAAATTTAACCAGGTAGAACTCATTAGTTACTTGAATCCATCCAGTCTAAGGAATGGTCGACCCTATATCGAAGTCAAAAAGGCTGTCATCCCTGCGAATTTAGGGGACCCATCCATCAAAATAGTTCATTACTCAAATTAATAAGCCACTGAGGATTGGTTCACTCACTTAAAGGCAATGTTCCATTTTCTTTTCACTTTTTAATTTGTTTTTCCCAGTATATTGTAAATGGGTCCCCTGCCTACGCAGGGATGACAGTCTTTCATGCATCACTGTAGATGTAGAATATGTATTTTCCTGTTTCGAACTCTCAGGGACAAAACGCATGACGTTGGTGTCGCGATGGACTGATTTTTCAGAGATGCCTATAAGATTCAGGTGAAGCGAAGCTCGTCATTCATGAGGGTAGGACGCAAATAGGCCAAAAAGGGCAGTTTTATGTTCAAAAATTAGCTCAATTTACCTTATCTTAACAATTTTTACCATTCGGACCCTAATTCTCTCTTAATGAATCGGTGTTATACTTATAAAAGTGTTATACTTTATAAAAAAGAGAGCTTCTGAGGTACCATTCTATGCCTTCATTGAGACAAGCATTATATAATATACTTAAATCTAGACGATTCTTGGATCAATTTTCTGAACAAGAACAGGAAAGAATTTTACAAAATTATCGCGACTCTATTGGATTAACTCAAAATCTTACCTTTGGAGCAGAGGCTTTGAAGGCTCATGCTGATAAGCGACTCCAAAATTCTTCAGGTTTTACGACAAAAGTAGGTCCAAATGAGGAAGATACTTTTGCAAAATTAATCCAAGGAGATAATCCTCCTGAGAAACAAGAAGTTAGAACAGCATTCGAAAACCTATTGAAACCTAAAGAGTTTTATACAGATGCTCAAGAGACATATAAAGACTCAATGGAGTTCTTTAAAAAACGGATCAACCAAATTCCTGAGCTTACAGTAGATAAAACCCGAGGCTATCTTGAACAAATTAATCAGCGAGGCAGAAAGGCGATAGAAGCCCAGCAAAAAAAAGAACTGGAGGATTTTAAAGCTGCACTAGATAGTACGCTCCCCGGTGCGCTCTCAGAAAAAATCAAAAAAGCCTTAGGCAAAACTACTGAAGAAGTAGAAACAATAAAAAAAGATTTAATAGCAGAGATGGAAAAAAAACATGCAGAGCAACTTTCTGCATTTAACGACTCTGCTAAAGAAAACCTGACTATACTCGATAAAGCTTCTGCTCTTGAAAATAAACGTGTTATTTTCTCTGGTATGTTGGAAAGCTGGCAAGATCAACTCAGTGCATCCGATAGAGACAGAATGGATAAGGAAATGGAGCGGGCAAGGGAAGAGAATCGTAAAAAACGAGGTATAACCCTGCCAGAAAGAAATACAACAGCTTATGTAGATTTTGAAAATCAAACAATTTCCGCCATAGATCCAAACGATTTAGATTTTATCATTTCCTTATCTGGATCTGAGATAAAACAGCAAAAGGGAACAAAAGAAGGCGAACCCGGTATTTGGACTGTAGAGATGTCATCACGCATCTTTTCTCCTTTTTACTATTTAAGCAATAAAGAAAATCCTAAGGTAGACATGTTGACTATGGCTCAAGCAGTAAGAGCTTCTGGGTTTGACTCAATCACCATGACGATTAATTTCGACGATAAGAAAACCCTAAAAGACAGAGCGAAACAAGCCTATGAAGCAGCACTTGAAGCGGGCTTTGATCCAGCGCCACTACCTGGACAAGAGAAAGTAGATGAAAAAGAGCGGAAAAAAGGCATTCATCTAATAGATAAATCCACGGGCAAGGAAATTGATCCAAGAGACATCTTCTCTGCTAAGGAATTGCAAATGCTTCATGAAAAGGCAGCACAAAGACGTCAAAAGCTCAGTGAATTAGTCAAAGAAGAGCCTAAGAAAGAACCTCCAGAAGTAACCACCAGACAATTTCGTGAAGAAATCGATAAGGGAAGGATTCAGGCAAAAATGACAGGAAAAACCAAGGAAGAGATAGAGGCAGAAGAACAAAAAATAAGTAGAAAAGAAGCCGAACGCGAGCAAGAGATACAAGGTATTCTCGGTCATTAACTACAATCCTGGTTTTGATTTTTTAAAATTAAAACTAGGATTCTCATTCTCTGGTAATTTCTCCAAAATATGGTCAAAAAATTCCACTATTCCCCCAACTTAATTTCTGTTATTTTGTAAGATTAACTACGGGTTAGGCTAAGGAGATAGCTATGGATGCTCGTGAATTTGAAGAAGACGTGAACGATACGGAAGAGTTCGGTGTCGACACACTCCTAACTACGGAAACCAATCCTTCGACTAAATTGGAACGAAGAAGAAGAATAGAAGACTTATTTGAAGAAAAACGTCTCCGAGAAGAACTTTCTGAATATGGTTAACCGTGTAGCTTGAGCCTGGGTGCAAGGCAGCGGAAACCGAGGTTGGGAGATTTATATCAGAAACCAGGTTTCCGCTGCCCTGTACCCAGGATAAAATTTACCCTGGCTTAGAAAAGTAAATATCAAACCGCACTGTTTTTCCCTCTACCGCTGCATGTGCAGGCAATAAAGGTTTTGTTTTTTGCGGCCATTTTACTACTACTTTTTGCTTGGTCCGAGTTATCGCCAATTGAATGAGTTCGAGTGCGTCTTCATCAGCGCCTATTATTTGTTGTAACGCTTGCATTTCTTTTTTTACCAATGCTGATTTACTACGTTCTGGGTGCATGGGATCAATGTAAATCACGTCAGGATAGTCTTGTTCTGCTAAGGAGCTCAAATAGGAATAAGCATCTACGGCACGAAGCATCAAATGCAGTGGACGTTGCTCTAACTCATTTCTGCGAACTAAAGCATCTGATAATAAAAAAGCCATAACTGGATGACGTTCAAGCATTAATACTTCAGCACCAAAACTGGCTAAAATGGCAGAATCACGCCCCCAGCCTGCAGTTGCATCAATAATTTTAAGCCCCGGAGAGGGTTTGCAGGCACGAACTAATCCTTGCTTTTTTCCCTCAGACTTTCTTTTACTCCAAAAAGCAGCACTGAATTCAGCAAAAATTGGGGAAAAACCAGGTATTTTTAATGACAGTTTATCTTTAGTAACATAGAGACAAAGATTTGCATTTTTTTCTAAAACAAAATTCAATTGTTTTGCAATTGCTTGTGCTTTATCGTGCAGATCCTCGTGCTCATAGCCTACTACAGAAATATTGATCATAGTTGATTTATTGAATTGTAGCCTAGGGGGAGCGCAGTAAACCCGGGCAATAAATCGTATTTTTCCAGGTTCCGCTGCGCTTCACCTGCTCTCTTGATCTCATCTATGCCTACGCTCCCCGACTTGTCCACGGAGTTCAGTGTTTTAGCATAGATCACCTGGATCCCGCGGACAAGCCGCGGGACGTCGGAATAGAACTGGAATAGTTTCTCAGCGATGTGTAGAAGATTCATGCGCTTCACCCAGGCTACATCTGCATCAATTACCCCATCTGCAATAATGAAATATCAGCAACTCCTTGCAATAGCTCCTGCAATCGAGCGAGAAGTGCTAAACGATTTGCTTTTATTGCTGGGTCCTCCACCATCACCATTACTTTATCAAAGAAAAGATCTACCGGTTCTTTAAGGCTGGCAAGTAATTTAAGTAATGGACCATAATCAGCAGAACGATATAAAGGTTCTACCGCGCGTGCAATTTGATTGATATGGATATATAAAAACTTCTCCGGTTCTTCCTCAAAAAGTTGTTCATTAACAGGTGACAAAGTTTGTCCTCCTGCTTGAGAAAGCAGATTATTCACCCGCTTGCATGCAGCAGAAAGAGAAGCTGCTTCAGGGAGTTTTACGAACAACTGCAGCGCACTCAAACGCTTGTCCAGATCATACAACCAGTCATCTTGGCGAGCTCGTACGGCATGTACCAAATCAATACTTAATCCTTGGCCTTGGTAATGAGATTGTAACCGTTCGAGAATAAAAGATTTCAATTCATTCAATAGGTTAGGCTCAACGGATATCGGAGTGCCATAATGAATCATTGCTTGCTCAATTAATGTACTTAAATTGAGTTGTGCTGGTGTTGCACTAAGTAAACGGACAACAGCTAAAGCATGACGGCGTAATTTAAATGGATCTTTTACTCCGGAAGGTTTTTGGCCTATACCAAAAATACCAACTAAAGTATCGATCCGGTCTGCTAAAGATAAAGCCAAACCCAAATCAGATTCCGGTAAACTGTCTGCAGCAAAACGTGGCATATATTGTTCATTTAAAGCTTGGGCAACTATTTGATCTTCACCATCATTGAGTGCGTAATAATATCCCATTAATCCCTGTAACTCAGGAAACTCACCAACCATTCCTGTCAACAAATCACATTTACTCAACTGTGCAGCACGTTGTGCCTGTTCTAAGTTCAAATGTATAGCAGGGCTCAAATAAGTCATTAGAGCTTCAATTCGTAACGCTTTATCTTGTAAACTTCCTAATTTTGCTTGAAAAACAACCTGTTCTGTACCTGAAATATGCTGACTTAAAGGCTGTTTTTTATCTTGTCGGAAAAAGAAGGCTGCATCACTTAAACGTGCTCGCATCACTTTTTCATTCCCTAAAATTACTTGTTTTGGATTGGTGCTCGCAATGTTCGAAACCGTAATAAAATGGGGTAGTAACTTTCCTTGTTTATCCTTTAAAGCAAAACACTTTTGATGGGATTGCATCGACGCAATTAATGATTCAGCAGGAACTTCGAGGAATTCTTTTTCAAAATTAGCCATTAAAGCCTGAGGCCATTCAACAATTGAAGTTACCTCATCAAGCAAATCTTCAGGCATGATTGCAATAGCCTGAATGGATGCTGCTAATTCCTCAACTTGCTTTTTAATCATTTGCTTTCGAGTTACGAAATCAGCAATAACAAAAGCTTCCTTCATTTGGGATTCATAGCTTTGTGCTGAGTTAATTGCAATGTGTTGTGGATGGTGAAAACGGTGTCCGCAACTAGTGCGACCACTTTTAATTCCTAAAAGAGCATGCTCAATTACTTTATCACCGTAAAGCATCACTGCCCAATGTACAGGGCGAGCAAACTCTTCATCCCCTGCTCCCCAGCGCATGGGTTTAGCAATAGGCAAGGCAGCCAGGGATTGACTAATTAAAACAGGTAACAAATCTTTGGTTTTATTACCCTGGCTTTGCGTTTCATAAACAATCCACCCCCCTTTTTCGGTTTCGATTCGAGAAAGTTGCTCTACTTCTACGCCACATGATTTGGCAAAACCAAGTAAAGCAGGTGTTGGTTTACCCTCCTTATCGTAAGCAGCAGGTAACGCGGGACCCCGACGGGTAACACTCTGGCATTTTTGCTCTTCTTGCAAATCCAAAATAGTAATCGCGATACGTCTTGGGGTAGCAAAACGCTTAACTTGCCCATAGCTTAATTGCGCTTTATCCAAAGAAGCCAATAATTGATTAGCAAATTCATCAGCTAAAGGCCAAACTGAACCAGAAGGTAATTCTTCACAACCCAATTCAAAAATAAAATCATTGACCATCACACACCTTTTGGTTAAGCATCGGGAAGCCCAAAGCCTCACGCGCCTGGTAATAAGCCTGCGCTACTGCTCTTGATAAATGTCTTACACGTAAAATATAGCGCTGTCTTTCGGTAACGGATATCGCTTTGCGCGCATCAAGTAAGTTAAATGAATGTGATGCTTTGATTACCATTTCATAAGCCGGAAGCGGTAATTGTAACGCGATTAGTTTTTGTGCTTCACTTTCATAATAATCAAATTGTTTAAATAACTCTTCTACATTAGCATGCTCAAAGTTATAAGCAGACATCTCCACTTCATTTTGATGGAATACGTTGCCATAAGTTATTATGCCATTGGCTGTATTACTCCAGGGCAGATCAAATAAATTATCCACTCCTAATATATACATTGCCAAACGTTCTAAACCGTAAGTTAACTCACCAGTTACTGGTGAACATGCCAAGCCACCAGCCTGTTGGAAATAGGTAAATTGGGATACTTCCATTCCGTTTTGCCAAACTTCCCATCCTAGACCCCATGCACCTAAAGTAGGTGACTCCCAATTATCCTCAACAAAACGAATATCATCCGCTAAGGGATCCACTCCGAGTGCACGTAATGAATCTAAATATTTATCCTGTATATCTAAAGGAGAAGGTTTGAGTACTACCTGAAATTGGTAATAATGTTGTACACGATTTGGGTTATCCCCATAACGACCATCAGTAGGTCTTCGAGAGGGCTGTACATAAGCAGCCGACCAAGGTTCAGGTCCTATTGCTCGCAAGAAGGTTGCCGGATGAAAAGTACCCGCGCCAACCTCCATATCAAAAGGTTGTAAAATGACACATCCTTGAGCAGCCCAATATTGCTGCAGAGTGAGAATAATGTCCTGAAATGTAGATGGTTTTGTCATGAAGATCTCAACATATTCTAGGTAAAAGCCGAAACCCGAACTTCGGGAATTGTTTGCAGAGAAGAGATATTCCTGGGTTAGGGACTCACCTTCACCCAGGTTGCTACTGTACTTATGAATTACCTGCTGCTTTCTTAATTAACTCTTGTAGCGACTCTTCACTGGCAGCACCAGGTATAAATGATGGCTCAGAACCCGCTTTAAATTGACCATTTGGAGTTGAGGCAATTATAAATGCTGGAGTTCCCATCAGATGTAACTTTTCTGCTAATTCACGGTTTGCGTCTAAAATAGCGGTTACTTCCTTGCTTTGCATATCAGTCTTAAATTTTTTCATATCCAAGCCTAAAGACTTAGCAGTAGACATAACGATTTGATCATTTAAGCGTTTGTCAATAGATATCAATGCATTATGCATCACTTGATATTTACCTTGCATACCCGCAGCTAAAGCAGCTCTGGAAGCTAACTCAGAGCTCTTACCAAAAATGGGGAACTCTTTATAAATGACGCGCAAATCACTGTCTTTCTTAATCAGGCTGTCAATAATTGGTGACATTTTTTTGCAATGAATGCATTGATAATCAAAAAACTCTACTATGGTCACATTACCTTTAGGATTGCCTACAACAGTAGTTTTTCCTTGGAATAACTGATCTGTATTTTCTTTAATTGCAGATTGTGCTTGTTGCTGCATATTTTGTTGTTGTTTTTGTTGCAGCGCTTGTGACGCTTCCAAAAGCACTTCTGGATTCGCTACTAAATAGTCGTGCACTACTTTTTCAATTTCCTTTTTTTGTGCATCAGACATAGGAGTTGTATTATTGGTATCTGCTGCCATAATTGCAGGTGATACTAAAGATGCTGCCAGCGCTCCTACTGTTAATAAATTTGTAAATTTCACACAGTTCCCCTTTTTTAATAGTTAACATAATACCAACAACTTTCCAATCGGCACCCTAGCATCCGCTTGAAGAAAATTCAATAGGGTCTGTTTACAATTCTACTATCTTGAGTCCAAATGGCGGATTGTAAAAAGCCCCTAGCTAATGTGTTATTGCATTAATTTTTGTATCGCAGAATTATAAAGGTTAATAATGGACATCGCTGCCATTAAGTGAAGTGGATATTTCTCCGGCCTACGTTCCGCGATTGTTCGCGGAATCCATGAATCTGACTCTGTAGCTGGATCCCGCGAACAAGTCGCGGGACGTAGGAAGAACTATCTTCTCCTAACTTAATGGCAATATAGCGAAGCATAACCCAATATTATATCGAATTAAATCCAATTTGCCCACCAGACTAACTCACTACATTTCAACAGCTAAATTAGCATAAGCTAAAACAAGCCATTTAACCCCATGCTCGCTAAACTTCACTTGAACACGAGTATGGGCCCCACTTCCTTCTACTGCCAGGACTACCCCTTGACCAAATTTTGCATGAGTCACACTTTGGCCTAAAGACAACCCTGAAGTTTCCGGCACAATGGAGGGTTTATTTCGGGATATAACTGGTGCTTGAAATTTCGCCTTGACGCGAATTTCATCAAGTAATTCTTGAGGTAGTTCCCTTAAAAACCGTGAAGGCCGATGGTATTCTTCTCGCCCGTATTGTCGTCTTATTTCAGCATAAGATAAAACCAGTTTGCGCATCGCACGTGTCATGCCCACATAACATAAACGACGCTCTTCCTCCAAACGCCCAGGCTCTTCTAAAGACTGCTTTCCTGGAAATACCCCCTCCTCCATGCCTACTAAAAATACAATGGGAAACTCAAGGCCCTTAGCAGCATGCAAAGTCATCAAATGTACGTAACGCTCATGTTCTCCCGCCTGCATTTCTCCAGCTTCCAAAGAAGCATGTGCCAAGAATGCATTCACTAAAGGAATTTCTTCTTCCTCCTCTTGCTCATAACGAAATTGTTTTGCAGCATTGATTAATTCTTGTAAGTTATCCAGTCGGGACTCCGATTTATCCCCTTTGATTTTGCTGAAATGAGCATACAATCCACTCAACTGAATTACTACCGATAATTGCTCGTCTAATTCCATTGCTGCTGTATTATGTTGCAACTGTTCGATTAACTCGATGAATTTTGATAGTGCAGAACCTGCCCGTTGTGCCATTCCACCTGATTGTAATACTTTTTTTGCTGCCAGCCATAAAGAGCACTGTTCTGATTTGGCATAATGACGCAGTTCATCAAGCGTTTTTTCACCTATACCTCGGGTGGGGAAATTAACGATGCGCTCAAAGGCAGTATCATCATCGGGATTAACCAATAACCGTAAATAAGCCAAGGCATCTTTTACTTCGGCACGGTCAAAGAAACGTAATCCACCATAAATACGATAGGCAATGCCAGCACGTAATAACGCCTCCTCTAAAACCCTGGATTGAGCATTGGAGCGATATAAAATAGCAATTTCATCAGCACTTATACCTTGACTGATTTCCATCATAATTCGTTCGCAGACAAAGCGCGCTTCCTCAAGCTCATTAAAAGCACTGTAGAGCAGAATTTTTTCTCCAGTGGCTCCATTTGTCCACAGGTCTTTTCCCATCCGTGAATTATTATGCGTAATTAATGCATTTGCTGCATCGAGTATCGTTGCTGTTGAACGATAATTTTGTTCCAATCGAATAATTTGTGTGTTTTTAAAATCATTAGCAAATTGCTGAATATTCTCAACCTTGGCTCCACGCCAACCATAAATGGATTGATCATCATCACCTACAGCCAAAACAGCAGCATGCTCACCAGCAAGAAGACGTATCCATGCATACTGAATTGTATTGGTATCCTGAAACTCATCTACCAATATTGCTTGAAAACGTTGACGATAATGGGCAAGAATCTCTGGGTTATCGCGCAATAACTCATGAGTCCGCAATAACAATTCCGCGAAATCAATCACTCCCGCTGTCTGACAGGCTTGCTCATATGCGCTATAGATGTTGAGCAACGTTTTACCTGGCCCATAAGGCAACGTATGTACGTGTTGAGGTCGTATCCCTTCATCCTTGCGTCCATTAATAAAGGATTGAGCCTGTTTCACTGGCCATTGCTCCGCGTCGAGATTTAATGAACCAATTACTCGCTTTACCAGACGTGCTTGATCTTCAGAATCTAAAATATGAAATAGTTCAGGCAAATGAGCTTCTTTATAATGTCGACGGAGCAAACGATGACACAGTCCATGAAAAGTTCCAACCCATAATCCCAGTACAGGTGCACTTAACATACTGCTTAATCGTGCCCTCATTTCACCAGCAGCCTTGTTTGTAAAAGTTACTGCAAGAATCCCATGCGGTGAAATATGTTCTTCTTCAATGAGCCAGGCAATACGGCTGACCAAAACTTTCGTTTTACCACTCCCTGCCCCAGCGAGGACCAGCGTATTGCCGAGTGGAGAAGTAACTGCTTCACGTTGTCGTTCATTCAATCCTTTAAGAATTGCAGCAAGTGTCATAAATAAAGTCCAGGAAAAAAAAGATGCTGTATTCTATTAATAGATCCCACTCTCTCGCAAGCGAAAGAAGAATTGGAGAGCTATACTCACTATAAGTATAAACCTTGTTTTAAAGTGAATACTTGTTGCTTTCAAGCGCTTCGCAGCGCAAAATAATGCAATATGCAAAAAACAAAACTTCCTAAAAGGACTAAAATGCACTCGCTCTATCCATCAATTAAACCTTATGCGCAACATGAATTAAAAGTCAGTGAATTGCATACGCTCTATCTTGAAGAAACAGGAAATCCAGAGGGGATTCCGGTTGTAGTATTACATCCGGGCCCAGGTGCTTCGTCTGGGGATGGTTACCTTAGGCGTTTTTTTGACCCACAACATTATCGCATTATACTTTTTGATCAACGCGGATGCGGACGCTCTACCCCTCATTTGGAAATTGGTGACAATACCACCAGTTTATTATTGGATGATATTGATGCCATCCGAGATTTTTTAGGATTATCTGAATTTGTATTATCTGGCGGCGGCTGGGGTTCTTTGCTTGCGTTACTTTACGCTCAAAAGTTCCCTCAACAAATTAAGGCCCTACAACTGCATCAAATTTTTTTAGGAAGACAACAAGATTTTGATTGGTTTTACAAGCATGGTGCCAACCTGGTTTATCCTGATTATTGGCATGAATTTATTAGTAGTGTTCCTGAAAACATGCTGGATCAAATTCCCAAATATTATGCCAATTGCCTGCAAGGCTCTAATGAACTGGCGCGCATGAGTGCAGCAAAATCATGGGCCTTGTGGGAAGCACGTTGCAGTAGTTTGCAACCTCATTTATATGTTATTGATCAATTTAGTGACCCACATTTTGCTCTGGCCCTTGCTACATTGGAATCCCATTACATCAACAACCATTTTTTCATTGAAGAAAATCAAGTAATGGCTAATGTGCATAAAATAAGGCACATCCCGACTTACATCGTACATGGTCGTTTCGATTTAATTTCTCCGCTAGCTGGTGCTTTTGAGCTTCACCAAGCAATTCCAGCATCCAATTTAAGAATAGTTCGTGATGCAGGACATTCAGATAGAGAATCGGGGATAATTGATGCCCTAATTTATGCGAGTAAAGAAATTTCCAGGCAAGGACTTGATGCATGTTGATTGTAATTCAAAGAGTAACACACGCCCGCGTAGATATTGGGGGTGAAACTGTTGGAAAAATAGATCTGGGGCTTTTGGTCCTCTGTGGATTTGAACCCGATGATACAGAGCATAACCTCAATAAAATGTTAGATAAATGCATCAATTATCGTATTTTTAGCGACGGCCAAGGTAAAATGAATATAAGTCTTAAAGAAGTTCAGGGTGGTTTATTATTAGTACCTCAATTTACATTAATGGCCGAAACTCAAAAAGGATTGCGTCCCAGTTTTTCAAATGCGGCACCGCCTGAACAGGGTCGACAATTATTTGACAATCTCCTGACGCGAGCCGCTCAGTTATATCCTCATACACAAAGTGGATGTTTTGGTGCTGATATGCAGGTTCATTTGTGCAATGACGGACCTGTGACTTTTTTATTAAAATTCTAATATTAACTGTTCAAGCGGAGCCTTAAAGCAACAAGCTACTATGATTGTATGCAAGAACATCAAACTCGTGTAACATCTTTCATTAAGTTAAATAATAAAAAAAATCATGCGATTAATTTCAATAGTTATCAGTTTTATCAGCAGTATCGTTTTAACTGGTTGTGTCTGGAAGGGAACTACTCCCACGGACCCTTTTGAACCTTTTAACCGAAAAGTATATAAATTTAATACCGCCTTAGACAACGCAATCTTAAGACCCTCCGCAAAAGTATATCGAACCGTCCTTCCTGCACCTGTTCGTAAAAGTGTAAATAATTTTTACAACAATTTAGATCTTATTCCAACCGTAGGAAATGATCTTCTACAAGCAGAGGGAAAGTGGGCAATTCGAGACTCCTGGCGATTCATTATAAACTCCTCTTTAGGTGTGGGCGGCTTATTTGATGTAGCCAAAACTTTTGGCCTACCCCCTCATTCTAATGATTTAGGGCTTACATTAGCCAAATGGGGCGATAAAGATTCCCCCTACCTGGTTCTTCCCTTGTTAGGTCCAAGTACTCTTCGAGATGGAGCAGGATGGTTATTTCAATTTGCATTATACAGCCCATATGTTTACATCAATGAAGATACAGTAGTTTACAGTTTGCTTGCTTTACGTGCAGTAGATTTACGTGCACAACTGTTAGATACTGATCAAATAATGGATGAGGCTTTGGATAAATATGCCTTTATGAGAGATGCCTACCTACAATATCGTAATCATCTTATCAGCGGTGCCCAACCAGATACCGGGGCTTTGTATGTAGATGATAAAAAAGCAGATCAGGAAGCTGCTGTAGAAATGGGTAATGATTATGTAGATGAATAAAATGAAGATAGATTCCTGGTTGCAAGCAACCAGGCTGTCTAACTGTCTCTTCATAACATCTCTGCCCACACCGCGGAGTAGAGTTGGACTGGTTTCCCAGAGCTGCGTATAAATTCAGTTGCAAGCACCCAAGTTTTCTAAACTGTTTCGACTTTCATCCAATAGTAATTATGAAGTTCGTGTTAATTAATAACTTTTTAAATACGGAAAGAAGAGAAAAAAGAGCCCATTATCTCTATAAATTCTTCGCGCTCTTGTTGGCTTTTTCCAAAAAAAATCTCTTTATTGTCCCTTATTTTTTGAAAAAAGCCATACAAAAATTCTTTCTTAATGGGTTCATTGCTTAGTTCAATTTCCTTTTTAAGCTCTACTCTAATAACCTTATAATCCTCATCTAATAAAAGTGAATACTCTTCAAGTATGATTATATCTTTCCCTTTACTCTTATATCCATAATAAAGTTTTTCAAGTATGTTCCAATGGTTAGATAAAAATGACATCACATCGTTGTGTTTCTCAAGATAGGTCAGCATCGGCTTTAAATCACCTTGGGTTAATTTCATGAAGGCTTCAAGGTATAATGCAAAGCGTGTTGTTAGACGATTATTCGCATCTCTATCAAAAATCGGATGGGTCCTTACTAACAAGGATCTGAGTTCTGTAGAAAAGGCTAAGATTAACTCTTTGTCTTGATAGCTTTGTATGTAAGAAAAAAGTTCACTCTGGGGATTAAAACTTCCCTGGATGACGTCTTTGATTAAATACATTTTTTTTAACAAATCTAGAAGTGTCATAAATAGAATCCCAGCGAACGTTTATAAACTATTATGCGTGTATCATTAAACGGTACATTATCGGGTTGAAATGTTGGCGAACGCAAGTAGTTTGGGTCATTTTGCCCCCACAGAAAGAGACTATAAAACAAGCAAGTAAGCCGAATGAAACAAGGTGAAGCTCAGATTTACAAACTAAGAATAGCAAAACTATATGTCTAAAATTTGGGGAGTGAGTTCACGCACACGATTAACAGTGTGCGGTGATTATATTGACCCTACTGAGTCATTGAAGAAGCTGTAAGGTAATTAGGCTCGGCATATCTTCTCAAGACAACGTAAAAAATCACCCGCGATATCGAGTTGTGTTTCTGCTTCTATTTCTCGCAGACACGTTGGGCTTGTCACATTAATTTCTGTTAAATAATCACCAATCACATCAATGCCAACAAAATATAAACCTTTAGCTTTAAGGGTAGGCGCTATTTGCTCGCAAATCCATCGGTCTCTTTCTGTAATAGGTACCACTTCACCTCGCGCACCTGCCGCCAAATTTCCTCGCAAGTCCCCTTCCGCAGGAATACGTGCCAATGCATAAGGAACAGGTTCTCCGTTAATTAATAAAATACGTTTATCACCCAATTGTTTTATTTCATGAATGTACTTTTGAGCAATAATGGTTTGCGTCTGATTTTTAGTTAAAACTTCTAAAATAACCGCCAAATTTTTCCCTTGTTCCTCAACAAGAAATACAGAATTTCCTCCCATTCCTTCCATAGGCTTAAAAATAACTTGTTTATGCTCTTCCCAAAAAGATTTTAATTGCTTCATATTTCGCGAAACAAGTGTTGCTGGACAACACTGAGGAAAAGTTAAAGTAAAAAATTTCTCATTTGCATCCCGTAAACTTTGTGGTTTATTCGCTACAAGAACTCCTTCACGTTCTGCGAGCTCCAGAAAATATGTAGTATAAATATACTCTGTATTAAAAGGAGGATCCTTACGCATCAAAATGACGTCAAATTCGCCTAAGGGTTTTTCAGATAAGCCTTTAATTGTCGCCCAATCCTTACTTTGCACATCGCCTATGCTTAAATCATAAACGTGTGCAAAAGCGCGCCCTTCCCTGCAGAATAAATCTTCTTGAGTAAAAACAACACAAGACCAACCCAGCTCTTGTGCTCTCTTGATCATAGCCAGAGTGGTATCTTTATAGGGTTTCAATTGGTGTAACGGATCCAGCAGTACAGCAAGCTTCATTATTCACCTCCAATAGCTGCAACTTCCCTTGCTGCAGCAAGTGCAGCCAATCGAGCAATTACCCCATAAACATAAAAACGATTGGATTCATCTAATTCAGTTAAATCATCACAAGGCATATTACACGCCTGTGCAAAAGCTAAAGGTTCAAAGTGCATACCTGGCGCATTCAGATTTTCATCAATACCCCGCTCTTGATGGACCCTATAAAATCCACCGACTACAAATTGGCCAATCATATAAACTACAGGCTCGGCAACAGCACCGTTTGGCATTGTTTCAAAAGTATATACACCCTCTTGGATAATGACTCTGTCTACTTTACGACCGCCTTTACTGGCTGACATTTTAGTGCGTTGTTTTCTATTTAATTGGCGAACTTCTTCAGCCTCATGCACCATCATCACACTCATGCCATAAGTGCCATTATCTGCTTTAATAACAACAAATGGCTTCTCTTTAATTCCATATGTCGCATATTTATCGTTCATTAAAGTGAGAATTTTCTCTACTTCGATTGCTAACCTATCTATACCCTCTTGAGCCATAAAATCCAAACCCTCTAGGGCACTAAAATAAGGATTGATTAACCAGGAGTCCATACCTACTAACTCGGAAAATTCTGTAGCAATCTCATCATAAAAATTAAAATGATTTGATTTTAATCGCGAAAACCAACCTAACTGTGCTGTAGGCCTTATTTTTTGCTGTATTCCTTGCAAAATCTCAGGAACGCCTTGGGATAGGTCATTATTCAGCATGAGAAAACATGGGTTAAAGTTAGCCAGACCTACTCGATCTCCCTGTCGTTGTATGGGCTCTAACAAGAGCACTTCTCCACTGTCAAGAACGACTTCTGTAGGTTCTTTAAGCTCAGGATCTAAACTGCCGATACGAACTACAAATCCAGCTCTTATAAAAATAGTTCGTAGTACATTAAGACTTTTTAAATAAAACTTATTGCGGGTATGACTTTCAGGAATCAGTAAAATTCTGGTGCAATCAGGAACATAATCGATTAATACTGATTGTGCTGCTTGAATACATAATGGAAGAAACTCAGGGTTCAAATTATTAAAACCAGCTGGAAATAGATTAGTATCTACAGGCGCCAGTTTAAATCCAGCATGCCGCAAATCAACTGATGAAGTTAATGGCGGAGGAGTTTCTTTCCATTGGTGTCTAAACCAAGCTTCAATTGCTGCTATTTGATTTAAAACAATTTTTTCCACATGAAACAATGGTCCAGAATGTGCTGTAGTCAAATGAGGAACAGGGATTTCATGAACATTCATGATTACTCTCTTTTTATTTTTTTCGATGATGTTACCGAGGTTAACACAGAAATAAAAGATCTTATTGATTTTCTGTTATTATATAGCAAGTTAGATTTTTGTGCTCAATATAATCTTTTAATTGCATGATATTGCTAACGGAATAAGTTTTGTTCGACTTAAATGTCCAACAAACATTGATTCGAGTTTTCGAAGAAGTCCATTAACAAACTAAAGGAATCTTATTCATGATCAACGAGCTAGTGCAACAATTTTCCACGCAAATACAAACTTTTTTATATATCATGATGCTCATCAATGGTATTTTACATTTGATTTTTGCTGGCGCTGTCGCCCATGATGCTGGAAACATGAATCGAATGGGCCAAAAACCAGTTTTGGTTTCTGCAGCGACCTGGGCATTTGCAACGTTAATAGGTGGTGTGATCACGGCAACAATTTATTGGTTGCTGCATCACTCCACACTTACAAGACCGACTATAAGAGAGGTTCGCTATGACCAAACCTAATATTAAAACCATCGATGTGCATCAACTAAAAGAAATGATGGCGAATAATCCCAATCTTTGTTTAATTGACGTCCGTGAATTGGAAGAGTGGCAAGAGTTTCATATATCTGGAGCACTCCACATTCCTAAAGACATCATTGCATCGTCGATTGCAGCGACAATCCCCAATAAAGATCAACCCATTTATTTGCATTGCAAAGGTGGAGTGCGATCTTTGTTTGCTGCACAATCCTTAATGGATTTAGGGTATCAAGAAGTTTATTCGGTTGATGGTGGTATTATCGATTGGGCAATGTCGGGTTACCCTATAGAGCAGCAGAAAACATCCGAACTCCAATTATAATGTGACCTAGGCACAGCAAGCAGAATTCGGATGTTTGAAACAAATAACCCAAATCCTGCTTTGCTGTATCCAGACTACAAAATTTCGTAGCCTCATTATGGTGGTGTACTGATCACTACCTGCTCTACATCAATCTCAGATGGGGTTGAGGGAATCGTTTTATCTGCAAATAGACCTATGCGGTTCTTTGCTTTTTTATCTGAGTCTTTCAACTGTTTTTCTTGAGTCTGTTCAATCTGTTCCAACGTGAAATTTGCCACTTTTTTAACCAAGTCCTTCAGCACTTTTTCTACCTTATAATTCTTAATTTTTTGACTTGAGAAGGACTGTTTACTTAAATCCAGGTACCCTTTACTAGGATCTGAATCTATATATACATGGGAATGCATAAATTTACTTAGAGCTTCATACATATCGAGCAAATCTTTGGAGTCGGGGAAATTTTCCAGGGTAAGATTGAGTGAAGTTGTTAATGCATTATATAAAGTACTGTTCTCAGGAGATAGGAAAAATGCAGTTACAGTTCCTTGATAACTATCAAAAATTTGCTCACGAACATAAAAAGCGGCTGCATTGAGTATCCTTGTCTTTTCTGGGTTACCGGATTTATCAAGACAATTAAGTACTGCAAGTAAATACCTACACTGGATTGCTCGATCAGGATGTTTAATAGAAAGAGTCCTTAATGCTTTTGGTAAATTTTTTGCATCCAGTTTATGACTTTTTAATTCAGTTGCTATACTCTCCCTGATATACTTCGATAATGTATCATAGTCAACATACTGAAAACCCATTTCTGCTCTCCTTAAACTCCATGAATCGGGATTAGTAAAATTTACTCCAACGGGAAGTTTAAACTAATTCATAAAGCCAGTCATGCATTTTCTTTTTACTGCTTAATTAATTTTTAATCTTTAAAGTCAATAACATACAGTAATATTTCTAAGCATATCCTCGATTGATGGAATACCTTTTTTCTGTTTCAGGCAATACGGAAAAACTTAGGAAATTGGGGATAGACCTTTAAATTTTACCTATTTTGATTGCTTTTTACTCCCCTGTTGATTAATTTACACTTTTGTCCTGCAGGATGAGTTATGAAAAAATACATCTACTTTATTTTTCTTTTTCTAAGCTGCCTAAATACCTATGCGCAAATCAATCAACCCAAATTGGTTGTTCAACTGGTCATTGATCAATTACGCGGCGATTTAATCCAACAGCATCAGCAGCAATTTGGTCATGGAGGATTTAATTATTTATTAAGTCATGCCATTGATTATCATAATACCCATCATCTTCATGCTAATACAACAACGTGCGCAGGGCATGCGACTGTAGCAACAGGAAGTTTTCCAGCCTTACATGGTATCGTAAATAATGAGTGGTATGACCGAAAATCCCAACAACTGGTCTATTGCATGGAAGATTTAAAAACCAATATATTAAATACACCTCATACACGTATTATCACTCCAGGACGTTCTCCTAAGAACTTATATACTTCAACCTTAAGCGATGAAGTCATTCTCTCCCAAAAAGGGCGTGCCTATGGGGTATCCTTAAAAGATCGTTCAGCAATAACTCTTGCAGGTCATGCAGGCAAAGCTTTTTGGTTTGATACAACCAATGGTGGTTTTATCACCAGCACTTATTACTATACGCAATACCCTCAATGGGTTAAGAAGTGGAACGAGAACTATCAGCCGCAAAACTATGATTGGATACTTGGCCGAGCCAAAGCAGAATATCAAAATGCCAATTCACCTGTTTTCCATCATGAAGATGAGCTTTTTGGTCAAAGTTTTCCACACCATGTAACACAAGCGCCAAGCCCTGAGTTTTTTAAATCTTTGTCTAGAACTCCCAAGGCCGACCAATTAACTGCAGATTTCGCAGAACATCTTTTAACCGAAGAACGATTAGGACAATCTGCCGGTAAAACCGATTATTTGGGTATAAGTTTCTCGGGAGTTGATGCGATAGGCCATCAATTTGGTCCTAATAGTCTTGAGTCCGAAGACAATTTATTGGAATTGGATAAAACTTTAGCACATCTTTTTACAGTCATTGATAAACAAGTGGGTCTAAAAAATACCCTTATTGTTCTTACTGCAGATCATGGCGTAAATGATGGGCCAACCTATCTCAAGGCGCATCATATGAATGAAATTAATCCCATTGATATCCTTAAAATGGAGCACTACATTCGTACTGTATTAAAGGAACAATATGCACTTCCAGAGCAAACTCTAATGTCGATTACACCGCCTTACATCTATCTCAATCATCAAGTCATAAATCAGCATAAGTTGAAACTTAATGAAGTAAAGAATTATCTTGCCCATGTTTTAACCCGGCAACCCGGAATATTCAAAGCGTATGCATTACCCATTACTGATATAGAAAAAGACTGGCTTAGTGCTAAGGTCGACAAAATGTATTATCCGGATCGGTCTGGGGATATTTATCTGATTCAACCCCCCAATCAATCCTATGGTAATAAAAGTATCGATCGCGTTGCCCATGGAAGTCCTTGGCAATATGACAGTTATGTCCCTCTTCTTTTCGTCCACCCGGATTTTAAAGCACAACGCATTTTTCGACCGACTTACACTCCAGATATTGCCCCCACTTTATCCGCTGTTCTTATGATAAAAAATCCATCTGCGGCTGTGGGTCAACCTTTGCAAGAAGTAGTACAGGCTTTTAATTAAAAATGCCTTTATCGAGAGACATTTAATCTGACTTGTCTCTTGAGCACAGCTCGTCTATGTCCCGTGGCTTGTCGGCGGGATATCAGACTAGAGCTGGATTGATCTTTCAACGAAGTGTATGAGATTCCGCTTTATGGAAATAATATAGAATATAACCATTGTTTGCCTATCAGATCAGCTAAACTTATATTAAAAGAAATGAGTGTGTTTTATTACTCTAAAAACCAGTGGTTTTGCATGTAAAGCCTAATATAAAGATTGAATTTAACACAAAAAAGCTTTAGTATTTGCACGAAATTTCTAACGATATCATCATGAATAAGCAAGCGATAATTATTGGGATTTCTGGCCCTTCTGCATCAGGAAAAAGTCTTTTAGCGAATACCATTGTTAATGAGCTTGGCTCAGAACAAGTAGTGGTTATTTCTGAAGATGCTTACTATAAAGATAATGGCCATTTGCCTTTCCCTGAAAGAGAAAAAATTAACTACGATCACCCCGATTCTTTTGATCATTCTTTGCTTTGCGAACATTTACGTCAATTAAGGGATGGAAGACCTGTCGAAATTCCAATTTATTCCCACTCCAAACACATGCGCCTGCCTGAAACCAGAACAATTGGCCAACATGCCATTATTATTCTTGAAGGCATTTTACTCTTTAGCGATAAAGAATTACGGGAAATAATGGATATTCGAATTTTTATGTCCACTCCTTTAGACGTATGTTTAACCCGACGTTTAAAAAGAGATGTGGTTGAACGGCATAGAACTTTTGAATCGGTAGTACATCAATATGAAACAACAGTACGTCCTATGTACTTGCAGTTTATTGAACCATCCAGTCGCTACGCTGACATCATTGTTCCTCGCGGAGGAGAAAACAGGATTGCTATTGAAATGATTCAAGCCAAGATGCGTGAATTGTTAGCGTCACACACTAATTAATTTGAGGAGAGAATGGTGGGATTTTTAGCAGGTAAAAAGGCACTCATTATTGGTCTGGCCAGCAATAGATCGATTGCTTATGGTATTGCCAAAGCATTTCATGAGCAAGGAGCTGAATTAGCATTTACTTATCAAAATGAACGGCTGAAAGAGCGTGTGGAAACAATGGCAGCAGAATTCAATTCATCACTGACTTTTCCCTGCGACGTAGCCTATGATGAAGAAATCAATGCTCTTTTTTCTAATCTTCGCACGCATTGGGATCATTTGGATATCTTAATCCATTCTGTTGCTTATGCCCCAGCCGATCAAATCAGTGGCGATTTCGTAGAGTCCTGTACTCGTGAAGGTTTTAAAATCGCTCATGACATCAGTGCGTACAGTCTAATCGGTTTAGCACAAGCTGCTTTACCCATGATGGAAGGTACCGAAGGTTCTCTTTTAACGTTAACATACTACGGAGCTGAGAAAGCCGTACCCAACTATAATGTTATGGGCGTTGCCAAAGCCAGCCTTGAGGCCTCTGTACGTTATTTAGCATCAAGCCTAGGCTCTAAAGGTATCCGTATTAATGCCATATCTGCAGGTCCCATCAAAACGCTTGCTGCTGCAGGAATTAAAGATTTCCGTAAAATCCAAAGTGCTTATGCCAACATTACCCCGCTCCATAGAAATGTTACTATTGAAGAAGTCGGTAATACTGCGGCATTTCTATGTTCTAATCTCGCTTCGGGTATTACTGGTGAAGTAGTCCATGTAGATGCTGGCTACCATGCGGTATCTACTATGGGCGAACTTACTTAACTCACTGGAGTCTGTTAATCTGACTATCGTCACTTTTTTATTTAAATTTCTCCACGTACCGCGCTTTATGTGCGGTATCGAGAACGATAGTTTAAGATACCACTGAGCTCTTCTAATGCAAGATCCCGGGTACTGCGCATAAAGCCTGGGAGGTCCTCACAAAATTTAACCAGAAACCTTCTATTTTTTCGCCTACGTACTGCGCTTTATGCGCAGTATCCAGAACGATACTTTTCTATACTTTTTGAGTGCTGTTGCCAAGGCAAAATCTCATGGATACCGCGCATAAAGCGCGGTACGTAGGGAATTATATAAAATACGTAGGGAATTATATAAATACATAGTGAGTTATATAAAATACGCAGGGAGTTATCTAAGAATAGGAGCAAATATTCCGAACTCTTATACTGAACATATTACGCTGCAGAAGAAACCTTCACTATTTTTCGCCTACGTACTGCGCTTTATGCGCAGTATCCAGAACGATACTTTTCTATACTTTTGAGTGCTGCTGCCAAAGCAAAATCTCATGGATACCGCGCATAAAGCGGGTACGTAGGAACAGTTTACTCTGTACCATTTTCATTTTAACTATTTCATATTTATAAGCTATTCTTTATAAACGCCCCCTAAAAAAGATCCATCATGCAGCAAATCAGCAGACTGATTCTATTTCTTTGGACTTTCGTTAGTATGAGCTCAATCGCATCAGCAGCTTCCTTTTCTTTAGACAATTTAGTTAAAGTAACACCAAAAAATGATACTCAATGCATACAGTACTACCTCTATAAAGGTGTTCTTTATTGTGATACAACAAAAACTGATACGCAGACTGTAGATCCTGAAATAAAGAACTATGAACAATTAAACATTGTATTTGATGATCGCCCTTGGCAAATGGCGTGGGGAAATAAAAATTCAATTGGGACAACAATTGAATACATTCCTGCAGGCGATAATATTAATGATTGGAATGAATTAGTTACAAGTCAGTTTTTCCCCGGATTGCAGAAAAAAATGACTCTGAAACAATTCGCAAATACCATGGTTGAAAATGTAAAATCTTTAGGGTACCAGCCTATTGTGAATTACCATGAAGATACGGAAGACAGGGTAATACTTGAAATGAGGATAGAAAAACCTCAAAATCAGGTTCAAGATGAGCTGGAAATGTTTCTCAAAGATGATCAAGGCATCTATCTTTTGCACTATGTGACTAAGAAAGCCGATATGGGAAATGAGCATAGAGAACAATGGCTGCACAATTTAAGAAATAGCAGGAAATTAAAATCTGCTCCAAATAAGAATAATATGCAATGATTAAGGATTTGGGGTATTAGGTTTAGGAGCATCAATTTCGAAAGATGTATCATCTGCCCCTAAATTATTTTCTTGGCCTGAGATTTGTGCTGGTAGTCTTACTGGAGCACCAACTGAAGTGTTACGAAGAACCTCCATTTCACGTTGAGTATCGTTTGCATCATGAGTCATTTTCTCAATCTTTCTCAATTCTTCTTCAGTATCAATTGGATCAAAATCAAGATCAGATTTGATATCTACCTTTGGTGCTTCTTTTTCTGCATTTGCTTTAATCTGATCCCATTTATTAACCTTACCCATAATATTCTCGAAAAAAATTTACCTAAGAATATTATAGCCCATAATGCCTATGTCATGGTAGATTAAGAGAAATTGATTACTCAATTTCTCCTGTATTTTTATATACTGTATCCAGCGCCTTTAAAGACTCCAGTAAAGGCTTCATTTTAGCCAAAGGCCAGCTGTTTGGACCATCACTCAAGGCGTTATCCGGATCAGGGTGGGTTTCCATAAATAAACCCGAAATGCCTGCAGCGACTGCAGCCCGCGCAAGAACAGGAACAAATTCGCGTTGCCCTCCAGAGACACCGTTATTTCCTCCAGGCAATTGTACGGAATGCGTCGCGTCATAAACCACAGGGCATCCAGTTTCACGCATAATGGCTAAAGAACGCATGTCTGAAACCAAATTATTATACCCAAAACTCACACCGCGCTCACACGCCATAATCTGCTCATTCCCACATGCTTTTGCCTTGGCAATCACATGCTTCATTTCCCACGGAGCGAGAAATTGCCCTTTTTTGATATTAACCGGTTTATTCATTGATGCAACTTTCTGAATAAAATTGGTCTGTCTGCATAAAAAGGCCGGGGTTTGTAACACATCAACCACACTGGATACCTCCAACAAGGGTGTGTCTTCATGAACATCAGTTAAAACAGGAACGCCTACCTGATTTTTTACCTTTTCCAAAATGGACAATCCTTTTTCAAAACCAGGGCCTCTATAACTGGACATAGAAGATCGGTTTGCTTTATCAAACGAGGATTTATAGATAAAAGGAATCTGCAATTGACTGCATATTTCTTTTAAATAACCTGCTGTTTCCAAAGCCAGTTCTTCACTCTCAATGACACAAGGTCCTGCAATTAAAAATAAAGGTTTATCTAAACCTACTTCAAATCCACATAATTTCATTCTTGATTTTTTCCTTGATGTTTCGCACGAGCAGCAAGTACGAACTGTTTAAACAATGGATGGCTTGCTCTTGGAGTCGATGTAAATTCTGGATGAAATTGGCAGGCCAGAAACCAGGGATGATCCGATAACTCGACCATTTCAACTAAAGAATTATCTGCTGAGCGTCCAGAGATAATTAATCCATGCTCCACCAGGCTTTCAACATATTTATTATTAACTTCATAGCGATGACGATGACGCTCAACAATTTGTGGCTTTTCATAGACCTTACGTGCTAGCGTACCTTCTTCCAATTGACACATTTGCGCGCCCAAGCGCATTGTACCGCCTAAATCACCCTGTTCATCACGAAGCTGTTTTGAGCCATCTGCATCCATCCACTCATTAATTAATCCAAGTACAGGATATGGGGTATCTTTATTAAATTCAGTGGAGTTCGCTTCTTTTAAACCCGCAACATTCCTGGCAAATTCAATGACTGCTGTTTGCATTCCCAAACAAATACCCAGGAAAGGAACTTTATGCTCTCGAACATATTGGATTGCTTTAATCTTGCCTTCAACACCACGCTCCCCAAAACCACCTGGAACAAGAATGGCATCGATACCTTCCAGAAGCGAAGCGCCGTGTTTTTCAATTAACTCAGCATCCAAATAAACAATTTCAACTTTAGTTTGAGTATGAAGTCCGGCATGCAGCAAAGCCTCATTAATGGATTTATATGCATCATTCAATTCAATATATTTGCCTACCATGGCAATTTTTACAGTCATGGTTTGAACGGCCCGCATTGCCACCACGCGATCCCATTCACTTAAATCGGCAGGTTTTACCTCGAGACCCAATTTTTTCACAACAATGTCATCGAGTCCGTGCTCATGTAATACTCTTGGAATTTGATAAATACTTGGCGCATCTTCAAGCGGAATAACCCCTTCTTTCTCCACATTGGTAAACAATGCAATTTTAGCGCGATCAGACATAGGCAACGCTTTTTCCGAGCGGCAAATCAAAATATCAGGTTGGATACCTATAGAGCGTAATTCTTTCACTGAGTGTTGCGTTGGCTTTGTTTTTGTCTCACCCGAAGTAGCAATATAAGGCACTAATGTCAAATGGATAAATAAGGTTCTTTGTGAGCCTAGTTCAATGCGCATTTGGCGAATTGCTTCAAGAAACGGTAATGATTCGATGTCCCCTACAGTCCCGCCAATTTCAACCATTGCCACATCGAAACCATCGGCACCTAATTTGATGCATCGTTTGATCTCATTAGTAATATGGGGGATTACCTGAACTGTGCCCCCTAAATAATCACCTCTTCTTTCTTTTTTAATGACATTTTCATAAATTTTTCCTGAGGTAAAATTATTACGCTTTGTCATCGTTGTATTTACAAAACGCTCGTAATGTCCCAAATCCAGATCCGTTTCGGCACCATCATTGGTCACAAAAACCTCACCATGCTGGAATGGGCTCATAGTCCCGGGATCAACGTTAATATAGGGATCAAGCTTAATCAATGTTACTTTAAGACCACGCGCCTCAAGAACTGCAGCAAGCGACGCAGCTGCAATACCCTTTCCTAAGGAAGATACCACTCCACCTGTAATAAAAATAAAATTTGTCATAATTGACCTTGTATCCTGCTAATTAAGTACTGTTCATAGAAAAATAGAAAATCGGTTATATTGTAGCCTGAGTTAATTAGAGCGGCCCCTAGGGTTCTCTAAAACCCGGGTTAAGGTTTCGCCTAACCCAGGCTACAATAGCTGGGAATTACATCAAATCAGGATATCGAACCTAATTTATCGCCAATAAATGTCCCAGTTTCTCTTTTTTAGTTTTTAAATATCTGTGACTTTCCTTAGTAGGTTCTATTTCTAAAGGCACTCTTTCCATAACCTTTATTCCATAACGATCCACAGCAGCAATTTTTGAAGGGTTATTAGTTAATAACCTTATTGCATCAATACCAAAATATTTGAGCATTTGATAAGCAATAGCATAATTTCTACTGTCAACAGGAAGACCTAGTTGATGATTCGCATCAACAGTATCCCAACCTTGCTCCTGCAAGGCATAAGCTTTTAGCTTATTCGCCAGGCCAATTCCTCGTCCTTCCTGGCGTAAATAAATTAAAACACCACCTTCAGCAGCAATCAGTGCCAAAGATTTTTCCAATTGGTGACCGCAATCGCATTTACAAGAACCAAAAATATCACCTGTAATACATTCCGAATGAATACGCACCAAAGGCACTCGATTCGCAAATAGAGGCGGCTTTACCAAAGCAAAATGTTCTGCATCATCCAGTTCGTTTGCAAATACGGTCATATTAAAGTCACCTTTATTTTGCAAAGGAATACGTGTAGACGCAGCAGCGCTGACTAACACTTCATGGCGAATTCGATATTCTATCAAATCTTTAATCGTAACCAGAGGAATATTATGTTTCTTGGAAAATGAAACTAATTCATCACGGCGGCTCATGGTACCATCATCGTTAATAATTTCACAAATCACCGCAGCCGGAGTTAAGCCAGCAAGCCTTGCCAAGTCAACACTACCTTCTGTTTGACCTTGTCGTTCCAAAACGCCTTTTTTTCTAGCGCGTAAGGGAAAAACATGCCCTGGGGAAATGATATCAGCTGGACCGCTCTCTGGATTAATTGCGACTTTAATTGTTTGAGCCCTATCTTTAGCTGAAATCCCCGTTGAGACACCTTCTGCTGCCTCTATGGATACAGTAAATGCTGTGCCATAAGGTGATTTATTATTTTGCGCCATCATTGGCAATTGTAATTTATCAATCAATTCATCAGCCATAGACAAGCAGATTAATCCACAACCATGACGAGACATAAAATTAATTGATTCTGGCGTTGCATAATCTGCAGCCACGACCAGATCTCCTTCATTTTCCCTATCTTCATCATCCATTAAAATAACCATTTTACCGGCTTTGAGTGTTTCCACTGCCTGTTCTACTGTAGCTAATGAATACTTCATAACGCGACCTCATTTGATCCAGTGTTCATTTAATCCTCCTGCCAATCCAGACATGCTATCATATTGTCACCCATAGCATGCCAAGAAATAGTATGCGCTCGGTCAAATATCCCACTCTGCTGGTATGCTGAAATTGCATCGTGCTCCAAAATACTTGGAACGATATATAAATAAGTTCGATGAACTAACTTTTCCTGGTGCAGCGCACCAAAAAGAGCGCCTCCGGCTTCAACCCAAACATCATGATACCCCAACTCCCCCAGATGGCCGATCACAGCACCTAAATCCATTGCTCCATTTTTCATGGGCATTAAATACAAAGTACTATTGGGATAAGAAGCTTCCTGCTCATTACAATGATATATATGACAATGAGCTGCTGTTGAAAAAATCAGGGATTGTTGATTAAGACCCAACTGTCTATCAATAATTGCAACTGGTTTTGCTTGTTCTTTCTGGCCTAAACGCACATTCATCTTAGGATTATCCAGTTGTATTGTTCTAGCCGTAGTAAGAATTACATCCGTTGCAGCACGCATTTGATGTGTAAATTCCCCGCATTGGGTATTTGACAAAATAACACGTTCCCCTACTGCGCGGCCAATTTTACCATTCAATGTTTGTGCTATTTTTACCGTTACCCTTGGCATTTTGGTGGAAGTCCAGTGGGAGTAACTTTTATAAAATTCTGTAATTTCATCGACAGGATAATACGTTACCTTTATGCCATGGGCACGTAATTTATCTGAAGAATTATTTTTAGCAACGACAGGATTGGGATCTAAATAAGCAAAAACAACCTCTTCCACTCCATGATTAATAATTACATCGACACATGGCGGCGTTCTTCCCCAATGATTACAGGGTTCGAGCGAAATATATAGAGTAACCCCTGGCATTTTAGGAGGAATCTGTGTTAACAATAATTGTTCTGCATGCGGGGTCCCTGCACCTCTATGGCATGCCTGTGCTATAATAGTTCCATTTTGCACAGCAACAGCGCCAACGCAGGGATTTGGGGCGCAATGGCCTTGTCCAAGTCGGGCCTGTTCAAGTGCTGCGAGCAAAAACTTTTTGTGCATTGTTTAGTACCTTTCTAAGATGCATGGTAACTGCTCACGCGCTAAATAGACGTCTTCCCAAGGACAAGCCTCCGGATAACGAGAAGAGATGAGTCGTTACGATGCGTGAATGATAACAAATTATTCAATTTTTGAGTAGCCTAATGATTAAATTGAAAATTAAGAAAAACATCTGTTGGATACTGTTAGCAACCTTTCTTGTTCACCCCGCTTTCTCTGCGGGGCTTTCCCCCTATTCAACGAGTGAGCTGGAACAATTAGAAAAAGAATTCGTACAACAAATTAATCAGTCGGAAAGTGTGGAACGAAGCCCGTTGGCAAGCCAATACATTAATCGTATTGGGAAAAATCTTGCTCATGCGGGTCGTATTAAACCACCTGATTTCTTTATAGTGAAATCAAATGAAATCAACGCCTTTGCAGGTCCTGGTGGACATATAGGGATTAATTCACAGCTTATTTTAACCACAAGCAGTGAAAGTGAACTTGCGGGAGTCATGGCCCATGAGATCGCGCATGTGCGTTTGCATCATCTCTACAGGATGATTGAACATCAAAAACAAATGCGTATTCCTATGCTTGCCACCATACTGGCCTCTGCAGCTTTAGGTGTAATCAATCCCACGGTTGGAATGGCGGGAATGATGGGCGCCATGACAGGATTTTCCCAAGATAACATCAATTTTACCCGTTCTAAAGAAAAAGAAGCGGATAGAATTGGAATCGATATGCTGATTAAAGCGGGATATAACCCTCAAGGTATGGCCGCTTTTTTTAAAAAAATGCAGGAAAACTCTCGTTATTATTACACTGCAAATGTACCTGCCATTCTACGCACTCACCCTCTTGATGGGGATAGAATCGCTGAATCAGAAAATCGAACCGCACAATTTTCGCACAAAAAATACATAGACTCTCCCGAATATCCATTGGTTAAAGAATTAATCCGCACTTCAGTCATCCGCGATCCTAAAATGTTACTTGATTATTATGCGTATCAATGTAACAAAAAAACGCCTGCTTATGCTTGCCAATATGGTCATGCCCTTGCCTTAATCAATAATAATGATTATGCAAAAGCAGCTGCAATTTTAACGCCTTTATTGGTACAAAATAACAATCTGTATTTTCAAATTGCTATGGCACAAACTGAAACAGGATTGTCCCAACATAAAGCAGCACTCTCCCGATTGGAAGAAATACAAAAAAATTACCCGGACAACTATGCGGCACTTATGGCATACGCCCAAGGTTTATTGGCTGCAAATCAGCATGAAAAAGCAACAAGCATCCTGCTTAAAGGCAGCAGGAAATACAAACAGGATCTTGTTTTATGCCGTGAGTTAGCTCGAGCCCAAGCGCAATCACATCAAAAAGGCTACGCCTATTTTACCCAGGCTCAGTGCTTACTTCTTGAAGGACAAAAAAGAGCAGCAGTAGCTCAACTTAAAGTAGCCCGTAGTCTTGCAAAAAATGATTCTTATTTATTAGCGAGGATTTCTGCAAAAATTGATGAAATTGTAAATTAAAAGTAGCCTGGGTGCGCGTAGCGGAACCCGGTTTTGGTCCTACAGACCTTCACCCAGGCTACATATACTGGCCTAATCTCGAAAATTCTCATACTGCAGTGGCAATTTGATATCTGATTTTTTTAAAAGCGCAATTGTTTCTTGCAAATCATCACGTTTTTTACCGGTAACCCGAATTTTATCACCCTGAATAGAAGCTTGAACTTTAACTTTGGAGTCTTTAATACATTTCACGATGTCTTTAGCTGTAGGCTGATCTATTCCCTGTTTAAACGTCATATTCAAGGAATAAAATTTTCCACTATGCACTGGTTCATCTTCTATATCCACTCCAGAAGCATCAAGATTACGTTTACTGCAGTGATTACGGAATAAATCCTCTAGTTGTCTGACCTGAAAGTCGGATTCAGCCCGTAATGTCACGGTCAAATCTTTAAGTTCTATACTTGACTCTACTCCTCGAAAATCAAAGCGAGTACCCATCTCACGCAAAGCGTTATCCACAGCATTACGTAATTCAACCATATTTGTTTCAGAGACAATATCAAAAGAAGGCATAAGTGACTCGTTCAAGTTAAAAATGTAATTTAACAAAAAACAGAATGTTGCACCATATTTGCAAATATCAATTTCGCGAATGTTGCATATTTGTGTAAAGAGTGTTATCAAATTAATTGGTTCAAAAATATTCTATTTAGCTACCAACCGTACAATAACGTTAGGTTATTCTATCTCAAGGAGTGAGAAGTATGGCAAAGGAAAAAAGGGAGTATTACACCTCATATCAGTCTCAACAGCATCAATCTCGTTTTTGGGTCCATTCAGAATCCTGTTATACTGAGGAAGAATTAGAACAAAGAACTTGGATTCTTAAAACACGCAGTAATTCAGGAATTCATCCAGATTATTTATCGAACCCAAGCTCCTGGTTCGCTGATGACTCCCAGGCCTTAATCAATGTTTATGAACATTCCTGGTTTTACTCTAATGCATTCAGGACCCGTCACGTTTTAACCCGAGATGACTTCCACGTTCAACCTATTGATAGCCAGCGCCTCCAATGGACTGCTTTATATGACTTAATGCAAAGAACCGGAGATTATTTATTATTAAGGAATCAGGCGTTACCTCAAACTCATTTAAATCAACCTATGAATTTTTTCTTATTGGATCTGAATCATATTTTGAAAGGAATAAGTCAAAATTCAAATATCAGACAAACAAGAGACCAATTGGAGCATGTCACTCGCTACGTGCGTACTATTGAAAAAAACATTTCCCCCTTTGCAGGCTCAGATCGACTCTTTTTAGCTAATTTCCGCAGCACAATTGATGATGAAATCCACCCACAGTTAACGCATAGGATTGAATCTCAATTGTTAAGAGATCGCCTTGGTGAATTATCCAAAACCATTGAGCAATTATCTACTGAACGCAACAGAATACTCCATTTTGCTCTGAATACGAATCAAGTTAATCCTCACCCTTATACTTTTGCAATCGATAAGCCGGCAGATTTAAAAGCCTATCCCACTCAAGCTGTAAAAGAATGCGGGAAAAGTTCAACTGCTGTCGTAGAAAGACCTATATCTATTTTGCAGTTAACGGGTAAAGAGCTTAAAGATTGTCCCAATTTCCAGTTAATCAACATGCAAGATAAAGTGTTAGATCATTATGCCAAAGCGATAACTGATTTAAATGAGCTCGACCAATTTCAAAAAGTCATTACGCAAACAATGGACCTCTTGGGACAAGCAGGTGAAGTGTATACGGTTTTTCAATTTAAGGAGCAACTATCTTTATTATTGAGACAAATTGAACATTTTATTGATGAATCATCCTTTCATATAGAAGAAATTATTCATGCAAATACGCTTGCTTATCACAAAGCGATTCACGAAGAACAAAATTTATCGCTTCTAAAAAAATGGTTAACATCTGAGCAAGAAAAATTAAACACATTCATAGAAAATCAAGATACTTTGGCACAATTTCCATCAACAAAAACCGATCTTGCAAAAACCAATCAAGCATTAAAACAGCAAGTCAATTATGTTATTGGCCATTTAAGTGGTCATAAAGTAAAAAGCACTGACTTTGCAACACTTGCTGGACAAGCTCAGGAGTTAAATGAACTGATGGATTCAATGCATCGTTGGATCACATTCCAATACAAACTCAAGGGTCTGCAACCACCACAAGAACCGGAAAAACTGGGATTGTTGCCGACACGAACATCGCAGTCAAAATCCCATCACCATTCCCAATTACGTCCATCATTCTTCGAATCGAGCTCAAAAACCTCTGCATTTGATGATTGTGTTCAACCCAACTGGACTTATGAAACGTCAGTATGTCCTCCTGTCCCTCCAGTGCCGCCCCAAGCTATAGCCGCCTGCAGCGAGCAGGATATGGCTGTATGCCAAGCTCAGGAATATGAAACACCTCCCGCCGCTTTTTATCTTGGCTTAATTGTCTTAATTCCTATCGGACTCCTTGCATTTTATCTGTTGTATCAAACACTCAATAAATCCGAATCCAAAGTGAAAGTTCTAGGAAATAAACATGAATATGAGGGAATAAAAACTGAATTAGATGATTTTATTGTAACAATTCAAAGAGATAAACGCATGCATGATTCGGAGATAAAGTGTCTCTTCGAAGAGTACATCGAAAAATACGACGAGTTAAACAAACGAGCGCAAAAGGAAATTTATGATATAGAAGAATTAACAGAACTATATGAAGACATAAAATGCTTTTATGATGATTACTGTCCTAAATCAGCCAAAGCAACCTCTCTTACTTGTTAGGTAAAACGCTCTAATAGACATGAGATAAAAGCAAAATGCCTTGGTTCTGAAAATCCAATACTCTACGTTCCGCGCTTTATGTGCGGAATCCAGCTCCTGTCTTCATATACTATCGATCTGGATGCCGTGCATAAGCACTGCAAGTAGGGAAAAAGATATGTACTAGGTAAACGCATTGTAAACAACTATAATTAGGTTATTTAGCATATCAATTTAATTTCTTCTCGTATAATTTTCCTATAACGAGAAGGATAAACTACGGCAGTAACTAGTTGTGAGAGCATTTAAAAATAATTTTCAATCCTTATTAAGATTAGCTATTCCACTAATTCTCACCGGATTATTGCAATCTTCTGTTTACTTTTTTATAACTATATTCTTAGCTCATGTTAGCCAAGATGCATTAGCAGCAGGCTCACTGGTTGCCTGGCTATTTGGGACGTTTAACATCATTGTTATCGGTATATTAAATGCAATTAATGTCTTGGTAGCTCATCGACATGGTGCTCAAGATAGACATGGAATTTCTTTAGTGTTTCGAGATGGATTTTGGTTAGCCTGTATCTTGACCATTCCTGCATGTTTTTTCTTTTGGCATATTTCTCCCCTGCTCTTATATCTCGGCCAAAACCAAGCTTTAGTGAAACTGACTGAATCCTATTTGCATGCACTTACATGGGGATTATTCGCGAATTTTATTACTGTGGTACTCATGGAGTTTGTTATTGGACTTGGCAAAACTCGGCTTGCCCTGTTCTTTAGTGCATTAAATGTCTCTTTAAATATTTTGTTTAGTTTTGCTCTAATTTTTGGAAAATTTGGCTTGCCAGCCATGGGGGTTTCAGGTGCAGGTTGGGGTACAACTATAGGTTTGTGGGTTACCGTATTATTTTTCTCTTGGTATATTTTTACAAATAAAAACTATAAACCCTATACTCGCCTGCTCTTTACCTACGTCAAACCATTCTATTTGATTGAGCTACTCAAAATTGGGACTCCTTTAGGAATGATGTATTGTGTTGAAATTGGCTTTTTCTTTGTTTTGATTTTAATTATGGGTTCACTGGGTAATCAATTGTTGGCAGCTAATCAAATCACATTACAATATTTATGTATTTTGACGTCTATTATTTTTTCAATAGCCCAGGCAATCACTGTACGCATGGGGCATTTACTGGGGGAAGGGGATGTAATTAGCGCAAAACATGTAGGTTATATCGGTACTTTTACCTCTGTATTTTTTATGTTTAGTGCCGCACTTATTTATTGGTTTTTTCCTAAATTACTTATCGCTATTGATTTTGATATTCATGATCCTGGTAACCAGGAAATGTTACATTTTGCAATCCAACTTCTGGCAGTTAGTGCCGTATTTCAAATATTCGAATCAGCCCGTATCTCGCTATTTGGCGCTTTACGTGCGTTAAAAGATACACGTTATACCTTAATCATTTCAATGATTGGCTTTTGGGGAATTGCGTTACCTATAGGTTACTTGTTTGCAATTCCTCTGCAATGGGGAGGCATTGGCCTCTGGTGGGGTATGTCATTAGGTGCAGTCATCAGTGTTTTATTGCTCTATTGGCGGTTTAATTTTAAAATGCAGCATTATCAACCAGAAATTGGATAAATCTTGAAAAAACCTGTTTTATTTTTTCTTTTTCTAGTCACCTCTTATTCAGGATTTTCTTTAAATAGTCCGGAGTTAAAATCCTATAAATATACTTTCTCCAAAAAAGAAAATTTTAAGGTTTCTTTCGCTGATTATCCCAAAGGCGAAGAAAAGTTCTTTGAACTTCAATTTAAAAACGACGCTAAATTACCTTATGAAATTAATACTTCCCTTCATGCATTAAAAATTTCAGGCAATAATCATAGTGATGATTTATTCATGTATGCTTATAAAAAGGTAAAGGATTTAAAACCTAATACAACCTACCGCGTCAGTTTTTCTTTAGAATTTGCCTCGAATGCTCCTGATGGTTCTACGGGTGTAGGAGGCTCCCCGGGTGATTCGGTTTATGTAAAAATTGGAGCTGTATCTCATAAACCCCTTCGATATGTGGATGACCTTAATCATTACAGAATCAATTTGGATAAAGGAAATCAAGCTCTTGATGGAAAAGATATGCTCACTATTGGATCATTTGGGGTAGACACTGCAAATTCTGTTTATCGATTAAAGACATTACCTTACTTACCCACAGAAGAAATACAAACTAAGCTCGCCAACTACACAACCAGAACCAATGATAAAGGTGAGGTATGGTTAGTTCTCGGTACGGATTCTGGATTTGAAAGTACAACTACAATTTTTTATACCAGTTTATCTGTAACATTCAAAGAACTAATTGAGGAATCAAAATAAAGTCTTTTTTTACTCTTAAAATGAAAGCCAAAATATAAGTATAGGTTCGAGTTCTCCGCGACTCTCCGAACCTATATATTTTGGGTCATCATTTCATCAACCAAAATAAACTTTGTACAATAAAAATAGGCCGATGATTAACGTAATTACCCCGCTTGTGATAAACGCTCCCGATTTATTTATCATTTTATTCCAAACTTTATACACAGTATCTGGACAATAGAGCCTAAACAAACCGCCAATGAGTATCAGCCAAGCAAAGACTGTTACTATGACTGGCCAGCCCATTACCCATACATTGTGGCTTAGAACCATTAATAATCCAATAACTAATGTGATTATACCAACAACTAACATGACAGCTCGTTGCCCCATCAATTCCCTCATGGCGGTGACTACAACTTCACGTCGTACAAGTAAAAGCAAGCTCATAATTACCAAATACCAACCTAGTACTGAAGCTAAAAAATTGGTATACATAACCATCTCCTGAAAAACATCTCTCCTATATAAATTATAGTGCAATATATCTTTAAATAACGTGGTGAAACAGTTAAAAAAAGCTAAACTTATATATATGATGTTTGGATCAAAGGATTCTTAAAATGAGCGAGCAATTTACTGCAAATGTCTACTGTAAGGAGGAAAGAATCGCGACTCAAACAGGAAACGATATTGATCAGCTTTATACCTGGATGTTAATTCAAGTCAATGGACACTTTGATGATATACGCGGTGAGATTATCGATAATCAGACAAAGAACACCGTCCGTACCTTTCGCAAAGCACCTATAGAGTAATGTCAACTCAAAATTATTTTAAATCATCTGAATGAACTGAGGATCGTCGGTTTTTTTTAAGAAACCTTGATCTATTGAGTCATTTTCAATTACTTACTACGTCCCGCGGCTTATGCGCGATATCCAGGGGATCTTGCTCTAGAAATGCTCAGCGGCATCTTAAAATATCGTTCTGGATACCGCGCATAAAGCGCGGTACGTAGAGAAACTTAAGTGGTACATGATAAATTTAAAAAACTGACGATCTCTCAGGGCCGCGGGATCTAGGGATTTTGCAATAAAACTGGATCCCACGGACAAGCCACAGGACGTAGTAATGACAATGATTCCTCAGGCTAAATGAGATAACTCATAAAAAAGAATGATTGACTCAGATAAAGAAGTACTTACAATGAATCCCTTAATTTAAAAGTATACATTAAGGATAGTCATGGGTGCGACAGAAAAAACCTCATCATTTAATCTGTTCTGGTTGCTCAACTACATTTCTATTGCATCAGTTTCGGCGGCTATCATCACTCCCGCTTTACCAAAAATCCAAACTGAATATGCTTTAGGCCCCGGCGTTATTGAGTGGATAGTCTCGGCATTTTTGATTGGTTATGTAGTTGGTCAATTGATTTATGGACCTCTTGCTAATCGATTTGGCCGTTTAAAAGCATTACGCGTAGGTTTGGTGATTAACCTAATTGGACTTGTTGTATGTTTGCTCGCATTATTGCAAGAAAGCTATTGGCTACTCATAGGGGGACGGTTGATAACTGCCTTGGGTGCTGCCAGTGGACTTGCCTGTACGTTCATGTTAATTAATGAATGGTTACCTGAAGCGCAACGTAAAACGGCCATGGCCTATTCAGTTTTGTCCTTTGCACTAGGTATCGGTATCGCTGTAGTCATAGGTGGGATAATTACTGAATTTTTTCATTGGCAAGGATGTTTTTGGATTTTACTCGTACATGGTTTAATCATGTTATGGGGGACCCGTATATTTAGCGAAACATTGATTCATCCTAAATCAATATATATCTTGACTATTGTCCGCGATTATTATGCTGCACTTGCTTCTGCGAAATTGGTAATTTTTTCATTAGTAGTAGGTTGCTGCTCTGCTATATCCTACTGCTTTTCTGCTGCTGGACCTCAAATTTCAGAAGAGATATTGAAACTCTCGGCGGCTGAATATGGGTATTGGAATATCCTGAACATAATAGGAATGCTCTTAGGTGGATTATTAGCCAAACGATTACTCACTCGTTTTTCAGCAAACCAACTCATTTCCATTGGTTTTCTTGGCGTTGCAGTGGGAATAATTAATTTATTGATCATGTGGTATTTTGGGAAACAGTCCTCATTATGGTTTTTTCTTATTACAGCCAGCTTATATTTATTTAGCAGTTTTCTATTTTCGGGGGGCTCATTTGTTGCTTCCAATGCACTTAAGGACAAAGCCAGTGCAGCAGCCATGATGAGTTTTGTTAATATGTGTTTTGCAACACTCAGTGTTATCGTAATGGGCTATTTGATGCTCAATCCTTTATTAAGTTTTATTATTATTTTAAGCTTTGTTTGGTTACTTGTTGTGGCACTATTATTAATAAAAATCCCAAAGACTAATAATACAATAGACTTCGTCCAAACTCCCTGAGAAGAACAAAGTGCGAGGAGATGCTGAGTAATGAACTGGAGAGTACACAAGCATATAGGGATTCGGGCACGGCATCGACGAAGCAACTCTTTCTCAGTAGAGAGCTGTGTTATGAGGTTGTAGATTAACTATTTAATTCTATAATTTGGAGCAGGAGGCAACAATGTCGCATGGTCAGATACCCCAATCACTACAAAATTTTTTGGATTTGTCCAATACAAGACCAGCTATTTTTATACCCGAGGAAGTACGTGATCTCGCTGAAAAGACAGCAGAGGCTTTTGCTCTACCTAAATTATTTGTCCCCCTAATTAGCAACCCAGTGCTTCGTCTTGCTGATCATGAGATACCGACACGAATTTATCACCCTGCCCCACAAAAAAAGTTACCCTTAATTATTTATTTTCATGGCGGTGGGCATTTATCAGGGAGCATAGAAACTCATGATGCGCTTTGTCGGCGAATTGCTGTTACCTGTAACTCCGTAGTTCTTTCTGTTGGATACCGTTTAGCTCCTGAGTTCCCATACCCAGCCGGATTACTCGATTGTATAGCAGCTTTTGAACACAAAGTTGAGCTACTTAAAGAGTTTCAAGTGAATATGGAGCATGTTTTTTTAGCGGGTGATAGTGCTGGTGGAAATTTGGCGCTTTCTGTTTGCCATCAAATGAAAGAATGTGGCGATCTTGCAATTAGAGGATTGGTATTGATTTATCCTTCTGTTGATTTCTCTATGAACTATGACTCATATCAACGTAATGGGGAAGGGTTTTTACTCACACGAGAAAAAGTAAAATGGTATTTTGATAATTATTTCAAAAATGGTAGCGATCGAATTCATGCATCACCAATGCATTTTAAACATTTGGAATTATTGCCACCCTGCTATATTGCAGCTGCTGAATACGATCCTTTATTTGACGAAGCAATTGCGTTTGCGAAAAAAATAAAGGCCTTAGGAGTTTCCGTTGAATTAGAAGAATTTAAGGGAATGATTCATGTTTTTGCCCAACTTGAAATATTTGTACCGGATCAAGTCTTTCGATTAATTGAATCTATAGAACATTTTATCAAAGCACACTCTGTATAGCCTGGGTGCAGCCCCTCGAATCCCGGGTTATGGCTTGCCCCTCGGCTACACTTAAAAAGTATCAAATCCTTCATATTCCTGCCAACTGAGCTCTTCATAAGTACATTCATCTACGACAGCAAGCTGCGGCCCTTCCTTCAACCATGCATAAAATAATTTCAGATTTTCAACTGTCCCACAAGCAAATACTTCTACGCGTCCGTCATCCAGATTTTGCGCCCACCCCGTGATATCCAGTTTCTTCGCTTCTCTTTGTGCTGAAGCGCGATACCATACCCCTTGAACTTTTCCCGAGATATAACATCTCATACATGCTTGATTCATCATAAAATTTCTTATTGGTTTTTGGGTAAATAAAGTTTATCTTATTTTATAGAGTATGTTTACATTTCGCTAGTTTGAGCCAAAATGACTGGAATTTTGAGTACTGAAGCTCAATACGTGAGCATCGCCACGCATAGGATCAGGCCATTTAGCCAACAAGATAGTAGAAATGCAATCGGACCCCCAAGGAGATAAAAATGGCAATATGGTTTAAAAAAATTACTCTAGAAGATCTCAATCAATTTGGGAAAAATACAATGTCTGAATTTCTTGGCATCAGGTTTATTGAAATTGGTGACGATTTTTTAAAAGCAACCATGCCTGTAAACACACGTACCAAACAACCTATAGGAATTCTGCATGGTGGTGCCAATGTTGCATTAGCCGAAACAGTAGCCAGTACTGCAGCAAACGCCATTATTGATCTCAATCAATTTTTTTGTGTCGGCTTGGAAATTAATGCCAATCATATTCACTCAGTAAAAGAAGGTGAAGTCACAGCAATCGCCTCTCCCCTACATCTGGGACGGTCTACTCAAGTTTGGGAAGTTAAGATTTTTAATGAAAAAGGAAAACTAACTTGTATTTCAAGAATGACGGCTTCTGTAATAAACCGACCTAAAGAGTAATTCAACCTCTATGGATCTTTTTTTCCCTCTGTTTGTTTGAACATTATGATACAATAAACTGCATTTGATCTATTCACGCGGTTATGAAACCTGAGCAAACACTTAAAAATCGGGGTGCCCTTAGCAATCCAGATGGCCGATTTGAGCCACAAACCCGCGAACATTTTGCTGATGGATGGGACATTGAAGAAGATATTCTTCCCCCTTTAGAAACCTTTTTATTACCCGAGCATTCTAAATCAGTAATAAGCCGTAATGATTCTCCTGATCTTGGCTTTGAACAATCAATTAATCCCTATCGGGGTTGTGAACATGGATGCATTTATTGCTATGCGAGACCCAGCCATTCCTATGTCAATTTGTCACCGGGAATCGATTTTGAAACTAAAATCTTCTATAAAGTGGATGCAGCGAAACTTTTGGAAAAGGAGATAAATAAATCAAGTTATACGTGTAAACCTATTGTCTTAGGGGCAAATACCGATCCTTATCAACCCGCAGAAAAAAAACTTACTATTACCCGAAGTCTTTTAGAAGTTTTAGTTTATCACCGTCACCCTGTCATTATTATTACTAAAAATGCGCTTATAGAACGGGATTTGGATATTTTATCAGATATGGCAGAACAAAATTTGGTTAAGGTTGCGATCAGTATTACTTCTCTTTCAACCGATCTAAAGCGAATTATGGAGCCCAGGACTACAGCACCATCAGGCAGGCTAAAAATAATAAAACGCTTCACTGAAAACAAAATCCCTACTCGTGTCATGGTTGCACCTATTATTCCTATGATCAATGACATTGAACTGGAAAAAATCTTGCAAGCTGCCGCACACGCTGGAGCAAGACAGGCAAGTTATGTGTTAATCAGACTTCCTCATGAAGTAAAAGAATTATTTAAAGAATGGCTCAGCGAACACTTTCCCCAAAGAGCGGAACATGTGATGAGTCTTATTCGCCAAATGCGCGGTGGGAAAGAGTACGATGCACGATTTGGTGTCCGCATGCGTGGCGAAGGAGAATATGCCAATCTCTTAAAGACTCGATTTCATCTTGCTTGTAAGCGATTTCAACTCAATGTCGCCCCTGATCCTCATTTGGAGATAAATAAGTTTTGTAAAAAAGAAGATTTTTTATACAAGCAATTAAGTCTATGGGAGGATGCATGATAAAGGGCTCGAAACATATCATCAACAAATGACATCTTTCCAAAAAATTTTCATCTCTATTTACAACAACAGGTAAGCGCCCATATACATCAATTTGAATTTAAATCAACACAAATGATATAAATTTATGCAAATTAAAAAATAGATTCTATACTTAATCTGAGTAAAAAAGTAAAACCAAGGAGGATGTAATGAATACAAGTTCAAGCATTTCAAAAATGCTGCGTACAGGTATCATAGTAAGCTCATTGTTCTTCGCAGTAGGTTATACGTCCATCGCCAGTGCAGCCCAAGGATGCGGCCAGGGATATCATAGGAACATGTATGGTGGATGTGTATTAAATGCTCCAGGTCCCAATTCATCACCAGCTCCGTACCATCCAGGCTGCTGGCGAAATGCTTGGGGTCAATTACGTTGTTATAGATAATCACTAAATAGGCCCTACCATTTTCCTAAATGATATGGCCTATTTTTTATAAGTATTATGCGATTATTTATATACCCTAAGTTTAGGTTTTCACCTTCCCAGGATTAGATTAATTTTTTATTTTATTTCTTTTTATTAGAATGAGATTCTAATTTAGACTTTTCCTGAGGCTGTTTTATTTTATCAGGATGAGTAGAGTGCTGTTGATCATGACGACGTGCATCTTGTGACTCATTTTTAAATTTATTATGATTATGTTTTGACATTTATACTCTCCTTGAGATTAAATTTCCTTTCCTTCGAATTTAAACTTAGTTGAGCTTACTTGAAAAAGCAAATCCCCTTTTCAAAGTCAATTGCTCCTAGACCTTGCTGCACATAAACCCACCTTTCACCAAAGTATGAGAGCAGTGTCTGCCTCTCCGGGACAGCAGTAAGTAAGAACAACAAGAGAATGGCTTGAATTCATAAATTCAGTGGTTGTAACTCAAAAAGTGCGCTAAAGTAAATTCAATTAAAACTATTGAAAAAATGGACTTTTTCATGACAGCAGAAGTAAATGAAGCCTTAAGAAAAATAAGGCAGAATAAGCCCTTTATATTAACCATCACCAATTATTTTCCTATGGGGTATGTGGGAAGCGGAATACGTAGTATTGGCGGCTTCCCATTAATGTGTGGCGCAGAAGAGGAAGTCGAGGAGTTACTAGGGATTTCTAAAGCAGTGATAATCAATCTTGGCAAGTTAGATAACACTTTTGTTAAATTGAGCAATCACATCTGTAAAATAGCAAACCAAATGAATATTCCCGTTATTTTAGATCCAGTAGGAGCTGGCGCAAGCCGTTACCGAACAGATGTTGCGACACGCTTAATAAAGACACATCAAATTTCCATTATCCGCGGCTACCCTAATGAAATTGCGAGTTTGCTGACTGGAGAACTGCTAATTCAGGATAATAACCATCTTATGGGAGATCAGATAATAATAGAAAACGCCAAGTCATTATCAAAAAAATATATGCTCACTGTAGTTGTCAGTGGGAAAAGACATTTAGTTGTCAATTCAAATCAAATCGATCAATTTAATTTCGATTCGGCTCTGGTACAAAAAGTCGCCGGGATAGGTAATTTACTTTCTGCGATGATTAGCGTTTTTCATTCTGTGGTTAAAGATCCATTTTTAGCCGCTAAAAATGCCGTGCGTTTTTATGCCGAATGCGTTGGCCCAACTTCAAGTAGCGCTTCCGGTCCAGCTTCACTGATTATAGGAGTAATAGATAAAATCTATATTAATACAGAAAAGGCGCAACTATTTACTTAAATAGCCATGCCCCAGTTTCTACTTCATCCATGTAGATAAAAAATTATTTAATAAATGCCATAAAAGCAAATATTCCTTTGTCTACAAGAACTTGAAAATTCTTCCACGATTGCTGACGGGCGATTTGGGCAAATGTATCCATTGTTTCGGGATAATCATCAGCACATGGATGCTCCATTCGTGCAATAATCTCATCCTCAGTGATCTCGGAGTCGCTTTCCAACATCCGTGATTTTAAAGCATCCAGCCATTGCTCCCGTGTTTGATCCGGCTTAAGAACACCATCAACTATTAATAAAAAACCATTAGGGTCTAGTTTTTGTTGGCACATAGCAATAAAGGTGTTTTTATCGAGCAGAGATAAATGGTGAACCGCATAGCTGGTAAAAATCACATCGACAGGGGCGGATATACGAGGAAGCGCAGCAATCATATGATCCGCAATGAACTCTTTTTCACAATCCAGTGATGTAAGTGTATTTTCCGCCATTTTTAAAACATCTGGTGCTGCATCGATACCAATATATTTTATTATTGAGGTTCCAGTAAGTACGGAAACAACCGTACTGCTATCCCCACAACCAACATCTGTAAAAGAAAAAGGACGGTTTCCTATATGAGTTGCGAGAAATTTTTGTAACGCCTGCACCATTTCACGATGGTATAATGTATTATTTTTAATAGCACTTTGATACCGTTGCCAATTTTTATTAAAGTACTCGCTCGCAGCAGTCATAGTTTATACCTTATAGTATTTGTTAGATAAAGAGAGAAATAATAGCAACTCCCGTCATCCAGGTATACTAAGCTATTATAGATAAAATAAGATTCAGATTGCGCAAAACACCGACAAATGATAGAATTTACTCCACTTGGTAAATATATAGGCCACATATGAACTATTTTTACTCATTACTTTTTGCTTTATTTTTTTCCACAAGCGCTCTCGCTGGTGTTGTATCTGAAGCGAGTTTGCGCGATAAAATTGGCCAAATGCTTCTTGTCGGCTTTGATGGGAAAAAAATTACTGAACAATCTGCAATAGTAAAAACAATTGAAGATAATAATATTGGTGGAGTTATCTTATTTGATTACAATTTTCGCACAAAAACGTTTGATAAAAATATTGAAAGTCCGGAACAGGTAAAGACACTTAATCACGAACTGCACTATTTTGCCGAACAAGGTAATTTGAAACATCATCGACCGCAATTACCTCTAATCATTTCAGTAGATTATGAAGGAGGACAAGTAAATCGATTGGGAGAGCAATATGGATTTCCTCCAACCCTATCTGCTGCCGAAGTTGGAAAAAGAGAAACTAAAGAAGCTGAATCCATCGCCGATTCTATGGCTCAAACTTTAAAAAAGGCGGAATTTAATTTGGATTTTGCTCCTGAACTGGATGTAAACGTCAACCCAGACAATCCTGTGATTGGAAAAAAAGATCGAAGTTTTTCCAGTGATCCCAAACAAGTAACACACTATGCAAGCATTTATACACATCATTTCTTATCTCAAAAAATTCAATGTGCTTATAAACACTTTCCAGGACATGGCAGTTCGACCAAAGATTCACATTTGGGTTTTGTAGATGTTACCGATACATGGCAATCTTATGAATTAATTCCTTTTGAGCAATTACTGAATTCTCCTGAAGCGTGTGGTGTGGTCATGACAGCACATATTGTGAATCATCAACTCGATCCATCTGGATTACCTGCGACTCTATCCCATAAGATATTAACGGATCTTCTACGAAATCAACTGCATTTCAAAGGGGTTATTATCACTGATGATATGCAGATGAAGGCAATTAGCGACAATTATGGACTGGAGCAAGCTTTAGTACTGGCGATTAATGCTGGCGCAGATATGCTGATGTTCGGTAACAACCTATCTACTCCTGCGCAAGATCCAGTTCAAGTCATCAACATAATTGAGGCCAAAGTCCAATCCGGAGAAATCAGCCAAGAGCGAATAAATGAAGCATATCAGCATATAGTGGCTTTAAAAAAATCATTAAATTAGGAGCTTTTGCCTCTCTAGTGGAGGTTTATTCGAACGGTTGGATTGAGTGCAGGTTGCAAGATGCGCCAAATACAGCCGCTCCCTGCTCTTTTAATCTGCACGATTAAACTGAATTGCTACATCAACATCCACACCTGGAGAAACATTTAGCTTTCCTTTTGCATTGCCTGAGTTCTTTGTGAAAATACCATTTAAGTTACCGAATTCTGTAATAATAGTAACCGTTCCATTAACACAAACGCCCTTGAGCTTTGTGGTATGATGGTCGGGGCACAAAATACTTCCTGAACGTTTGTCCGCACTGACCTCGATGTTAAAATTCCCAGCACTATCCAGAGCACTAACTGTTCCCGCTCCATTATAAATACACTCGATTAACCAATTAGAGGCCTTACCTGAACCGGTCCAATTCCCAGGTACATCTTCGCAACTATTAGCACTAGAATAAAAAGTAAAATCTGCATGCGATAGAGTTGCAAAAGAGAGTGCAGCTGCAGTGAATCCAATGAGTAATTTTTGTTTCATTCCTCTTCCTTAAAAAAATAAAGCTTAATTCAAAACACCATCTGTTTTTGACTGGTAGAATGCGAGTTTATTATTACGTTATAAAACTACAAGTGCAATTGAAAAAAACCAGGATGAGAAAATAAATTCAAACATACCCCAAGCTAAGGCGGTAGTGAAAACCCTATTCATTTTTTATCTATACATTAGAAGTTTGAACACGAGGTGACGAACATTCATAGACATACAAATACATAGGCTTGGTCAATTTATGGATTACCGGAATCATCTTATGATGAGACAATGTCGCCACTGATTGGCAATGATTAAAAAATCGTTCTGCACATTGTTTTGTATCTCTAAAGTCAACATAAGAAATTTTGTCAATTTTTCCTTTTGATAAAGCATCTAAAAAAGCTTTTCCCCAGTATTGATATTGATTAATATCACCGCAAGGAATGGCATAGACAGGCCCACTAGGCATAAAGAAATTCAAAGCTGCGGCATTAGCAAAATAACCTGTAACAACTGGCTGTCCTTTTTTTATAATTTCTGGCTCATTGATCGCTTTTTTTAATACCGTATAAGCTCTACCTTTTTTCAGATAGGTTGCGATTGGCCATGAATTAGCGATGATTACAACAATACTAAAAGACAAAAAGCAGGGATAAATAATCATGAAAATACGTTGATACTGATATCGTGCCACATTAAATCCAGTGATTAAGGCAAGATTCATCCCAAGCGGGGTTAAGTAAACCGCTCGGGCATCACCACCGAATAAAGTTGCGATAATCCAGAACAATAGCCCTACAAGCAATACAGCATAAGTCAATTCCAAAACCGGGTTATTGGATGAGTTTTTAGTTTGTCGATACTTGAACCAACCCAATGCAGCGAATAATAGAAAAACTGAATAATTAACAAATAATGAGCCTAACAGTACTAAGAGACTATGAGCTGCCGTAGTATTATTTTGAGTTTGACTGTGAAAATTTAATAAATAAGTAATTGATACCCAATCGTGATTCACATTCCAATAAATCACGGGAACAACCATGAGAATAATGACAACGCTGGCAAGATAAAAATGGATACTTTTAAACAGTTGCCTCTGCTTTGAGAATACGACATACAACAACAGTCCCAGCACACTAACTACAGCCGTATATTTAGATAAAAGCATAGCGCCAATAAATAGAGCACAAAGATATAAATCAAAAATTCGCTTGGATGAAATGTAACGAGCAAAAGAATAAAAAGACAGAATAGTAAATAAATTTAATGGCGCATCATATAAAACACGAACAAAAACACTTTCTGTAGTAGTAGGCAAAGCAACCCATATCAGCGCACTGATTAATCCTGTTCGCTGATCGAGCAAGAGACAACCTATCTTGTATATATAATAGGCACCTGCGATCAAGCACAAAAAGCCAATAATATTAATTGAAAAGAATGTCTCACCAAAAATCGCTCGAGAAATATGGAACAAATAGGCAATCATGGGCGGCCCATCAAAATAAGACCAAGCCAAGTGTTTTCCCCAAGCGTAATAATAAAAACTGGTGATGGTAGGAACAAGAAAAAAAGTTGCAAGAAATAAGAAGCCAATATAAATAATAAGGAAGGGTTTTGTCGCTTTTTGATTCCACATAAATCACCAAGTTCCTTTTGCTTTATTTTTTAACTAAAAAGATCCCAATGAGATCAGTAGTATTATGAAATATCAAAGGTTTTAATGTAATAACTTATTGGCCTGGATAATATCACAATAAACATTTAATACACACTGATATAAACTGTTATTTAACTCTTTTTTTGCCCTTATTTTGGGAAATTGCTGCGATAGGGTTCGGTAAAATCTCTACAACATGTGCCATCCAATTTTTATTATCTGCCCTAATAATGGTATTGGCACGCCCATAAATAAAATCATTTAAATTGCAATGGATTAACGATTCCAATGTGCTGTTGCACTTGATCTTATAGTAATTTCGATCTTGAGTAAGTATTTGTATATGATGTTTGGCCAGCAGTTTGCCAAAAGGAGTATTCGTATGCAGAACTTCTTTTATCATGCTCTTTGGGAGTTCATTAAAGTTCATAGTGATAAAAGCGAGTTCAACCGCCACCACTTCTTGTTTGGTTTGTGCAACATTCGGGTTATTTCGTTTTTTGTTACTATCAACAAACATTACGATGGAGCGTCTATATGTATTGTTGGATTGATCCATATTTGCGTATATTGTTTTTATAATGGCGTTACGTGCGTAATATTTTTCGATACTTTTTGTCATTAGAGGCTGGGTTAACAACTTATCGTAAGGAGCAGGCAATTGTGTAGCACTTACTTTAGTACCTATTTTATCGATTTCAGCCAGTTTATTTATCTCCAGCTGAGTTTCTTTAGACTCAGGGGCACCATTCACTGAAATGGCGATGAAGAGAATTATCATTAGGAATGGAAAGAAAAGAAGTTTTTTAATCATCTTTATTAATAATCTCATTTATTCTCACTTTAATATCGTGTTAGCCTTGAACTACTCACTGTTTGATAGATCAATTATTCATTCTCAAATGCTCTCAGCCGTGGGGAAAAAGATAAAGCTGGATTCTGGTAAACAATTTCTGTATAAGAAAAGCCCGAAACTTCTTGTTGATTGTAGCTCCCTGATATCTCGCAATATCCTTCCCAATAACCGTGTTTTTCCTGTTCGGGAAAAGCTGCAACATTCGTAAATGACAGACCGATACCGGGTATATTAATCCAGTATTTTGTGGGATAAAGAATGGATAATTCTGAATCAAGCCAATAATCCTCACGAATCACTTCCATCTCCTGATAAGAAATAAATCGCTTTTCTCCAGAAGGAAGAATGACATTGGCTAAACCACCGATTACATTGTTGCCGTTGAAATTGAAAATAAGGAAAATGTTAGCAACGATTCCATTATTCAGGCGAACCCCGAACCATTCCCAACCATTCGCATCCAGATTGAAATCGCCCCATTGATGGTCCATCCAAGAATCGCCGGGGTTTTGATTAATTTGATACGTCGTGTCGTTCAGTTTAAGAGTCCCCGTTGTTTTAAAATGGGGTATGGAATAATAATAGGAATTGGTGTCATCAGCCATTGGCATCAGCCCATTCTCATTGATCAAAAAAAACGGGGCATTTGGCTCCAAAATTAAATTGAATTTTAAAACCGTATTATTTTGGCGGCCCTCAGCGTGTAACAAATAGACTTCCTTACCCTTCTGAACTTTCTTTTGTAAGCTGTAATCATTTTTTAGGGTAATATTCAATGTATCCGTAGCAAATTTACCTTCATTAAGGAAATAGTCTTTAGCAACCCCATAGCCTATTTTATTGTCCAAATCCGCAAGCTGCATATGCAGCATGGGCTGTGTATAAACACGCCCTTTTACATTGATAGCCGGATTAAATAAAGCAATATCAAAACTTAAATGCTTACCCTCATCAGTCACCAATTTACCATTGAAATACCACCATTCAATGAGGCGATCAAATGAATAAGGTATATTTTGATAATGAGCCGCCTCATCTCTAGGAAAATCGAGGGGGAAATAAGGTAAACTGGCATTGGCCATTGAAGTAAAAAAACCAACTAATATCCATTTTATACCCTGCATTATTAATTCCTTTCTTTAAATTTCAGAGACGCTTTTCAGATGAAATGAGATGATATAGGATGTTGAAGTGGATTATCAATCCTGATTATTCTGGAAAATAAAAAGAACATGGAAATTAAAAAAATATTACCAGGCAGGAATCTGAGCAAATGTCCGATTGGTAATTCCGCAGCTAAGGCTGCGGAATTTGAGCTTAAATAAAGTAACTATAGCCGCGCTCTTCTTCGTTTTCTTCGTCTGAGCCGTCTTCTTTTGGATTTTTTGCTTCACTCACTTCGTCATGCTGCTCTGTTGTACCCTCTGGTTTTTTTGCTTCGGGTTGAGCCTCTTGTCCAACGCTTTCTTCCAGTTCGTTTTCTTCGTCTAAACTAATACCTAAAGCGTTCATCATCGATACGAGCGAAAGGAGTGGCATTAATTCTGCTGGCACCATATGCACGTGACCATGTGGACAAACAAAAATTGCTATGCGTTGAATTCTAGGAGTAAAACCAAATAAAGTATTAGGATTTCTTGGTTGTTCGTTTTGTTGTGGATGGTTGCTTTCTGGAGTTTCTTCTTCAGAATATTGTTCGGCATTTTCCTCGACACTTTGCTCAGAATCTTCTTCAAAGCTTTCTTCAAAACTGCTTTCCTGTGAACTTTCTAAGTTTTTTTCTTCTTCAACTTTTTTTTCAACTTTAGGCGAGCCTGGTGGTGTTTGAGGCATAATCATTGCTCCTTAAAAATTAAAATAATTAAAAATCCGATAGTAAAGCACCTCTCGAAAAGAGTTCGTTTTGTTACGATCATGTCTTTTCAGGGAGCAAGTTTACAGTTAATTTACAAATTTTGGTAGAGCAAATGTACAATTTAATTTGTTTTTTTCATTTTTTATTTAGAATCATCGATTTTAGTTAGGAGCATGGTGTAATGCCCTGATTTTAAACAAAAATTTAAGGAAAAAACAATGCACAATATATGGTTTTTGGTTAAGAAGGACACATTGATCCCGTCAATATTTTGAAACTTACTCTTAAACAATTTCACCTACGTCTTTTGTCCTATCCAAGGCCATTTTGTTTAACATGCTATTTTGATATATTTCCCGGCTTGGAACAAATGACCTAGTTAAAAGGAATCACACCTTGAGGTATTGACCCCTTTTTTTGATAAGAAACGCCACAAATTGTTTCGCCTACATACCACGCTTTATACGCGGTATCCAGAACGATACTTTAAGATACTGCTGAGTTTTCTAAAGCAAGATCTGCTGGATACCGCGCATAAAACGCGGTACGTAGATAAATGTAAAATAAAAAAGTGACGATACCTCAGGCTCCCTGCCCCCAATCGTCTCAAATTAATATTTATAATATACTTGCTTGATAAGTATTTAGAAAAATCGCTACTTCTGAGTATATAACCATTATGATCGCAAAATACATGGATAAATATGTAGCCATACAAGCGGGGATTAGTTTAGTAATTCTTGTCCTTACACCTTTTGCACGGTTCCATAGTTTAGCATTACAGACAATTGGTTTTTTATTGTTCATTATTGGTTTTTTGATTTTTATACTTGCTGTGAAACAATTAGGGGTTGCGTTTACACCGGTTGTCACCCCAATAGAAAACGCTCGGTTAGTTACCTCAGGAATTTATGGAATGGTTCGCCATCCAATCTATACAGGATTGATTACCCTTGCTATTGGTTGGTCAGTTTTTTGGGGCTCACCACTCTCCTTTATCGCTTCACTTGGATTAATCATTTTTTTTCATTTCAAATCAAATAAAGAGGAAACGTTATTAAGTAAAAAATATCCTGAATATGCACAATACAAAACAAAGGTTAAGAGAAAAATAATTCCCTTTATTTATTGAGAGAAGCATGAATTTATTTTGATTCATTTGAATATGGATATATATTTAATTTTAATTGCGCAATTCAAAACAGAATAAAGAGAGCCATTCATGAACGCATACCAACAATTAGAACAACATTTTAAAAAATATTATGATTTTGAAAATTTAGCCGCAATTGTTTCTTGGGATGAAGCATCGATGATGCCAGTTGGCGGAGGCAAAGCCCGAGCAGAAGCTTTAGCTACATTAAGTGCGGTACAACATGATTGGTTGACCAATAAAAAAGTAGGCGACTTGCTAAACCAAGCAAAAGATATTGAAGGTTTATCATTATGGCAGCAAAAAAATTTGTACTGGATTGAAAAAGAATATCTGCAGGCAACCTGTATTCCCGTAAATTTAGTCGAAGAATTTACTAATGAATCTTTAATTTGTGGCCAGGCATGGCGAGAATTACGAGCAAAAAATGATTGGAAATCGTTTAAGCCCTTTCTGGAAAAATTGTTTCAAAAAGTAAAAACAATTGCAGAGATTAAATCACAAACATTTGGTAAGTCCCCTCTGGATATTTTAATTGATGAGTATTCACCAGATTTAGACTGTAATACGATTACTCCAATTTTTAATTCTTTAAAGGATGAATTACCAAAACTGATTCCCAGTATTATTGAAAAACAAAAAACACGACAAATAAAAACAATTGCAGGAGCATTTCCTGTAGAAAAGCAAAAGCAACTGGGTATGGAAGTAATGACGCGTCTAGGCTTTGATTTTAATCATGGCAGACTGGATGTGAGTCATCACCCCTTCTGTGGCGGTATTTCAAGTGACGTGCGGATTACAACACGCTACAACGAACAGGAATTTTTATCTTCCTTAATGGCGATTACCCATGAAACAGGTCATGCCTTATATGAACAAGGCTTATCAAAAGAATGGAGTACACAACCGGTTGGTCATTCCTTAGGAATGGCAGTTCATGAAAGTCAGTCCTTGTTCATTGAAATGCAGATTTGCAGAAGCCTGGAATACCTCCATTTTCTAGTCCCTATTGCCCAAAAATACTTCAAGGATGTAGAACATATAACTGAAGAAAATATTTTTTATCATTATACAAAAGTACAACCCGGTTTAATTCGTGTTGATGCCGACGAAGTAACCTATCCTTTACATGTGATACTCCGTTATGAAATAGAACAGAAGCTTTTTTCCTCCGAGATTCGTATTGCTGACTTACCTGAAATCTGGGATTTATCCATGCAAAAATATTTAGGATTATCAACAAAAGGTGATAATAAAAATGGAGTGATGCAAGATGTACACTGGCCAGCAGGAATTTTTGGATATTTTCCCGCCTATACTTTTGGGGCATTAATTGCCGCTCAATTATTCTCGGCAGTAAAAAAATCAATTCCTGATGTTAAAGAGCAGTTAAAGCAAGGTAACTTTAAACCTATATTACTTTGGTTAAGGGAAAACATTCATCAAAAAGGAAAATTATTAACCTATCCTGAACTATTGCATGAAGCAACTGGTGAAACCTTAAATCCCGACTATTATTTTGCGCATATAAAAGAACGGTATTTATAAAATTCCAAGGGTCGCTTACAAATATGAATAAACGCAAGATACAAAATAGTGCCGTTATTGCTGCTGCTGTAGGCGCTTCGCTCATTTCTTTACATACAAACACCGATTGGCTGTCTGGAAAGAGTCAAACCGGAGAATTTGAACGATGTTATCACATAGTCCGCGCAGGTAAAAATGACTGCGCAACATCGAAACACTCTTGTGCCGCTCAAGCAACAACGGATAGTGATCCAGAAGAATACATTATGCTACCTAAAGGACTGTGTGACCGTATTGCAGGAGGAGAGAGTGTTTAACCATATACAACTGCCGTCTCGTATCAGCGACGAGATAAAGGCCCAACAGTATCAGAGTGAATTACTTGTAGGAGGGGTACAATTAGGGGTAATCTTTTTATTCATGGTTATAAACTATTTAACTCCGGTGGGTTATACCCCTAATGCGCCGGTACACTCTACCAATCTGGGTCTCTCATTATTTACAATTCTGATATTAACGCGATTATGGTTTGCTTATACGAATCAATTAACACCTGTCGTACTTGGATTATTTGTAATCACAGAAATGTTCTTGTTGTTATTTATTATTTGGACTTACTACTTACAATACGAAACCTCCCCTGCTATTAATTTAAAAAATACCCACATCAATTATGTTTTCATTTTAATCGCACTTCGCGCATTGCGTTTCCAACCCGAATGGGTATTACTCTCAGGTTTTAGTGCAGTAATAGGCTGGAGCCTTATTGTTTGGCAAACTTTATCCAACACAGGCATGAATGTTGTCACTTGGGATTATGTAACCTATGCATCTACACGCAGTGTCTATTTCGGTGCTGTGTTTGATGTACTTTTATCTATTTTATTGGTCACTATTGTTTTGGCATTAGTACTCGATCGTGCCAAAAAGATACTTTGGCAAGCGGTAGAACAAACCAGTGCAGCCAAAGATCTGGCTCGCTTTTTTGATATAGGTGTTGCTCAAAAAATCACGCATTCCGAGTCAGTGTTACAAGCAGGATATGGCGAAACGCGACAAGCAGCTATTTTGTTTACCGACATGCGCGGCTTTACCAAAGCGTCAAAAACACTTGCGCCAAGTGATTTAATCAGGTTGCTGGGAGAATATCAGCGTTTACTCGTTCCTATTATTCAAAAACATAACGGTACCATCGATAAGTTTATGGGAGATGGCATCATGGCAAGCTTTGGTGCGGTAACTCCTTCAGGTACTTATGCAGCAGATGCTTTAAGAGCTGTAGACGAAATTCTTTCTATACTGCCTGTATGGAATAAAACACGTAAAAAAAATGGAGAGATTGTTATCGATGTCGGTATAGGACTTGCGGTTGGCGAAATTGTTTTTGGAGTGATAGGAAACGCAGACCGACTTGAATATACGGTGATTGGAGAAACCGCAAACCTGGCAGCTAAATTGGAGAAGCACAACAAAGTGGAACATTCAAAGGCATTAACTGACGTGTACACTTTGACAGAAGCACTGAAACAAAATTATCAAAATGAAACAATCAGAATTGAACGTAAATCAAGGCGTGTAGAGGGGGTTGATGGTCCGATGGATTTAGTAGTTTTAGGTGAATAATACTCTCTTTATCTGGATAACTATTAGCAGACTTTCTTTATTTATAACTCAGGCTTTTCCACAATAAGTGGTTTTTGGCGTTTGTTTTCCAAGCAAGAGATTTGAATTAGGCACCCAAGTATTATGAATATAACTTGGCCCTACTTCAACAACTGTCAGAATTACGTTTATTCACTTAGGGCGTATTCTGCTTATCTTCTTTGCTATCCTCTTTATCAGTAGATATAGAGCTGAGCACTCCTTTAAATAATATGAATTTAGAATGTTTAGATTCTTGCTCTTTATCAAATTTTTTCTGGATGGTTACTAGCTTTGAGGGCTCTGAAACTTCTAGAAATAGTTTTTTTTGCGACTCACTAGTTAACTTTGATACCACTTTGCCTCGATCATAAAAATCGTATTTGTTCAGAAGAGCTACCGCTAAAACACCTGCCTTATTGGCTTTATTAAAGAAAACATGTTGACGTGCTAGCTCACCTTTAGCAATATAAGCATGAACCTTCTCAATAATCTCATCTATATCAGAACTATTTTTAATATTTTTAAGTCCGGTTTTTATAGTATTTAAAGCCCTGTTCTTCTCTTGATTTGCATGATATGGAATCCCATCAACAAATGCCTTAATATCTTTTATAAAATCAATTTTTTTCGCAAAATTATCATCATAAAAATTTAATTTTTTTAAAGTTTCTTCTATAGATTTCCTCTCTTTTTCAGGTGCTTGTGATGCTTTCATTTGTAAATCAAAAACCATCTTTTTCGTATCAAATTCATCTTCGGTATTAAAGGTTTTTTTATAATAAGCTGTTAATTCATTTATTCTCTCATCAAACTCTTGTTTGGCAGCTAAATAAAGTTTGCTATCCATTTCAAAAAATGCCCTAAAGTCTCTTTTAAATTGGGTTAACGGCATACTAATAGCAACATTATCTAGCATGGGAACATCCATTTTAGTGTATAAAGAGGGCATTGAATGATGGCGATTCATAAACTCAAGCCAACTGGTCATGTTACTTGCATTACCCCTTGCCGTACGCATTAAATTAGAACCCAACCAATATGCCTCAGCCAGCTTATCATAATATTTACTTATGCTTTCTGGATCATTTTTATCTATGTGCATATTAAAAAGCTCTTGATGCAGCTTGGCCATCTGGCCTTCTAGTTCACCTAAAGCAACAAGATTTGTATGTATCCATAAACATTGATGAAAACTGTTTGCATTTCTTAATGTTTGATGCTGTATTCCTCCGAAACTTACTGTAGTCAAACCATAAGTTTTTCCATTAGCTTCATAAGTTAATTGGTAACTTGTATCAGTTAATTTTTTTACTCCAGTTGCGCTTCCATCATTTATCGCCTTAAAAACTGCATTCATTATTGGTTTCGCTAATTCATAATCTCCATTTCCCATAAGTGAAGTAACTGGGGCTCTACCTTGCTGAGCCATAACATCAGGATCATAATCAGCTTCTATACTTTTCTTTGTTCTTACTATTTCAAAATGTGCCGCCTCGCGACCTGCTCCTCCCGCCCGTGCTACAGATGCTCTTTCACTAGCAAAAAAATCCATTACTTGGGTATAGTCTTGCTGAAACTCTGATGGCTTTCCACGTGCACTATCTATTGTTTCACTAAGGAGCATACCAAATTTAAATTGACTTTTTGCTCGATCACTATCATGACGGGCATGTCTTGCTGAGGTTGAATTGGCGGTGGATGAAATGTTTCTAAAAAATAAATTTCCACATTTAATAACATCGTCTTTAAATTTCTCTAATTTACTGTTTTCTTTAGAAAACTCTGAACTACTTTTTAAAATCTCAACTAATTTTAATGTATCCTCTAATCCAGAAATCATAAACATTTTCATTAATACAGAGTCTATGTCCTGATTTTTAATAAATTTTTTATATTCCTCTGTAAGGTTATGCTGCAATATATATCTGACATTATGTTTTTCAAAAAGAGAAACTTTAATATCCTCAGGTATAACCCCTTTATTTTCCTGAATTAAAAAATCTAAAGCTTTTTCATTTCCCTGATTAATAGCAAGCTGCATTAGTCCAGGTAAATTAGTTATCAGCGGTTTAGATTTTTCATATAGATGTTGAAATATATTGAGTGAGAAGCTGTTTCCTAAAGGTAACCGCATATAGTCTTCTAAAGAATTAAAGGAAACAGATAAAATTTCTATTTTGTTATCTTGGGATAAAAATTTTTGAACCGCAGATTCATAGAGGCTAATGTCCTCAAAGTTTCTCAGAATATAGGTTAAATCATCTCTATTTACAGGATAATTTTGAGTGAGTAGAAATTTTATAAAATCTGAATCTTGCCTCATTGAGGCCTCTGCTATAAGAGAGGGGTTCGCAAACCCAAAGTCTGAATAGAGAATTTGAGGGCACTGAATTAATGCTTGTTTAATTGCTTCTCGTCTTGCTTCCCAACTTGCTTTTCGGTTGTTATTAATAAGGCTATCTATAAAATAACTAGGTTTTTTTTGCGTTGCATCTGCATGAACGCTAATTGGCACATTATTTTCTATAAGAAAACTAATTAACTCTGGAGAAGGATTAGTTCCAGTACAAAATAATAGATTTAATTTTTTACCCTGTTTTTCAACCTCAATTTCAGCAAGTCTTATTTCTGGTTTTATTTTATGAATGGCTTTTAATCGCTCCAATGAACCTAACTCAACCGCTTCAGTCATTAATTGCTTCAATTCCATCTCATCTGAATTAATATTTAATCTTTGAATTTTCGAATCCAGCTCTTCTAATTTTTCAACTTTTAGGAGCATTTCCTGAATTGAATCACCCTTGCTGAATGGGTCTCGCTCAAATTTTAAAAACCTATTCTTTTTATCATGATTAATCAGTTGATGAGCCAGCTCTATACTCCCTAATCGCACAGCCTCTAAAAATAATTCTTTTATTTGATTCTCATCGTATATTTCGTTAAGAGTAGATATATTTTTTCTTAAGGTACTTAATTCATCTGAATAGTTACTAGAAGGCATGGCTTATCCTTAGATAATACTGAAAAGAGTATACTCAAAAGTATATTACTTTTTAATCACTATGTCTAAAGTTATTACAGATTGAGTTGGATTATGGCTGCAATGCCAGTACATAGAAATGACTGTCGGATAACTGAACAATCGCATCCTAAGTCATTTTCAATAAAATAGCAGTGAATATTTCGCATCTACTAGTATTACCAATGAATAGGCTTTAGTCGTTATGTACCGATACAACCCTATTTCCTAACATCCCTTTGCTTTAGAATTATTCACCAATTTGATAAATTGTTGCAGCTCACAAGTAGCCCCACCACATGCCGGAATTGAAACAGGATTTCCATTGTAAGTGATTTTTACCAGGTAATAATTTGCATCACTTTCATAAAGTGAGAAATTGAGATTGGAAGCGTAAGGGGGTGCTGTCTCCAAAGGAGCCCCCAAAAAGCTCAGTGCACTCGCTATTGTAGTATCATGCGCAGATAACAAAACATATTTGAGTTTGGATTTTTTCTGACTGCCGCTGTTGAGATAATTAGCGATATGGGTCATAAGTTTGGTGCTGTAAGCAGTTGCTACTGGATGTGGCCTTTCTTGAGCCATAAAAGCCCAATTACTCGCACTGATAATTGATTCAACATCTTGGGGGCTCAATCCAATGGGCATCGGTGCGTTATGTATTTGATGAATATATAAAGCGTCGCCAAGTAATTCAAGATCAGGCAAGCTCTTAATTGGAACACCTGATAAAGCACTCCAGAGAGGATACTTGCTCTTGAGTTCATTATCTTTTTCTTGCCATTCTTTTGTTGAATACACATACTGCTCCATCAATTTTGCTCGTTCTGCAGAACTTACCTGTTGAACAATCACCTCATCATATTTAGACGGCGCACTAAAAATAGGAATGGGTTGAAAAGCATACGGTAAAGCGGGAAGAGAGTACTCCGAAGTATTTGGTCCTGTACCGGGCGGATATAATCCCATTAATAATGACTCAGCGCTCATAAGCGTACGCTCATAATCTGTAGAACGTACATACATTGTTCCGTGTTCGTAATGCTCGGGCAATAAATGTGCCTGTTCAATGTATTTTTTACGGAACTCCATACCCATTTTATATTCTTGCTGCATCCCCTCAGCAGTTAGCTGGCCAGGACCTTCCTGCCATTGGTAATTTACAGCTGAAAGTGGAACAATTGGTGTTCTGTCACCATGTCGAATAATATCAACAGCAAAAATAAGGGTATCATCTGCAAACAAGAGCGACGGCACACTCAATAAAAACGCAAAGCTCAAGCGAAATTTGTAGCCCATTTATCATACTCCTTGCTTAAAAATGTATTAACTATGATGTTTTTGTAAATCCCCTCAAAGGTCAGGTCTGCACTATGATGAGTGTGAATGTAAAAATCAAGACGCCAGACTCGATTTATAAATTTTTTAAATCAGCTTGTATATTCTTTAAAGAAATAAGTAGACTGTCATCCCGCGTAGACAGGGATCCATCAAAATACATAACTCAAATTAATCCACTGAGTAAATACTGTCTCTTGATCATCTCTGCCTACGCCCCGAGGCTTGTCCGCGGGGTCCAGTGTTTAGCCAAGATCTTCTGGATACCGCGCATAAAGCGCGGTACGTAGACGAAGAAATTAAGCACGGTAGGTAGGCGAAAAATTTAGTGGAGGTTTCTCAAAACTGACGATACCTCAGGGAAACAGACCCTGAACGATCGTCAGTTTTTTAAATTTATCATGTACCACTTAAGTTTCTCTACGTACTGATTTAAATTTCTCTACGTACTGCTTTCCTACGTACCGCGCTTTATGCGCGGTATCCAGAACGATATTTTAAGATGCCGCTGAGCATTTCTATAGCAAGATCTCCTGGATACCGCGCATAAAGCGCGGTACGTAGACGAAGAAATTAAGCGCGGTAGGTAGGCGAAAAATTTAGTGGAGGTTTCTCAAAATTGACGATACCTCAGGTAAACAGACCCTGAACGATCGTCAGTTTTTTAAATTTATCATGATTTAAATTTCTCTACGTACTGCTTTCCTACGTACCGCGCTTTATGCGCGGTATCCAGAACGATATTTTAAGATGCCGCTGAGTATTTCTAGAGCAAGATCCTCTGGATACCGCAGCATAAAGCGCGGGAGGTAGGAGTAGAGCTGGGTTGGTAAGATTCAGCTGGAAGCGGCCAAGCTACGGTTCTGCAAAATTGGATCAAGTCGTGGCAACAAACCTATTTTATTTTTCTGGAAAAATTTCCACATCTGTGTAAAAGTAATTTGGTTGTATTTAAATAAAACAATTAAAAGCCAGGAGTTAACGTGAAGGGACTGAAATGTATTCTTTTATTGGCTAGTATCTGGCTGATATGGGAAACTGCTTTTACCGCAACCGAATCATCATATGCCACACTTCGTATTATTACTCCGGAACAATCATTCACTCTAACTAACTCTGCTTTGTTGTCTCATCCAGATCTTACCCAAGTCACTATTAACAATGATCGAGCCTACCCAAACAAAATCATGCATCATAAAGTGATCCCCTTATGCAAACTGCTTGCCCCCTTTCACATTAGACAACACGATATCGTCGAATTCATAGCCAAAGATAATTTTCATGTCTATGTACCGGCACTTAAAATCATGGATTGCAGTAAGAATGCCTCCATCGCGATGTTGGCTATAGAACCTGCGTCAAAATGGCCAATAATTGATAATCATACGGGACTTACTGCAGGTCCTTATGAAATTATTTGGCTTTATCCTAAACGCTCCTATATATCAAATGAATATTGGGCATGGAGTGTTATTACGGTAAAGATTATTCGAAAATTCAATTATCAACAGGTTCTTGCTCCTCCCGAAACAACAAATTCATCCATTGCTAATGGATATAAAATTTATATTAGTCATTGTGAAGGTTGCCACATGATGAATCACTTTGGAAAAAGTAAGATTGGTCCGGATTTGAACTGTCCGAAAAATCCATTAGATTATTATCCGAACATAACCCAATTAAAAAAATTTATTCGTGATCCCAAATCAGTTCGTTCACTTCCACAAGGACGAATGAGCGGTTCAGATAAACAGTCTTTATCCGACAAGGATCTGGATGATTTGATTCAGTTCTTTGCGTATATGAATATAAAAAAACAATGCTAATTGACAACCCGCTCCTGACAAACTAGAGTTTTAATATGCAAAGGATGGATAAATAGCATGAAGCTAATTAGGCAAATTGTTTTTATAACCCTCTTGTTCCACGGTATCTTTGCCTACAGCGATCAACTCATTGTGGGTGTTTTAAAATTTGCGCCTCCTTTTTCATCAGCAGATGTAGACAATCACTTTTTTGGTTTCAGTATCGACCTGATGAATGAAATATGCAAACGCATTAATGCAACCTGTACCTTCAAAGGAACCGATTTGAACTCACAGTTCAAAGATTTAAATGATGGGGTTATAGACATTACCACGTTACCAAGTCCTATTTCCTCGACTGAGTCAGGAGACTACATATTCAGTCTGCCTTATATGACAAGTAGAGGACAATTTGTAGTATTAAAAGGTTCAAATATCAATTCAACAGAGGATATTAAAGATAAAAAAATTGGGGCGCTTCAAGCAACTTCGTTCCAGTATAATATTCTCCCTAATTATACATCCCAAAAAAACATTAAAACATATTCCCAAGTTACGGCATTAATACAAGCTGTAAGCAATCGAGAGGTTGATGCCGCTTTATTGAATGAACATGTTGCCAGATATCTATTACTCAACAAAACCATAGATGGCTTTCAACTTATAGGGAACCCTATTGTTACGGGAAATGGATATGGAATAATTGCGCTTAAAAAGAATGCTCCTATCATTGATAAAATTAATAAAGCCTTATTACAAATAGAAACTGATGGAACTTATTTAACTCTTTATAATAAATATTTTGGTAAATAGTTTAAGCAAAACATTGTGTAAATACACAGCAGATTTAAGAAAGAACGTTTCATCACTTTATACCCAGTTCAGTGAAAGCTATTTGATGGGCAGAGTAATAATAAATTCACTTCCTTTTCCTTTGACACTGTTAATTGAAATAGTTCCATGATGTTCTTGAACAATACTGTATGAAATGGACAAACCCAAACCTGTCCCTTTGCCAACGGGTTTAGTAGTAAAAAAAGGTTCAAAAATCCTTGCTATTGTTTCCTTACTCATCCCAGTCCCTGTATCACGAATACTAATTAAAATGCGATCATTTCTCTTACTGGTTGTAATAGTAATTTCTCCCTGTTCCGGGATTGCATGCACTGCATTTGTAAGAATATTCATAAATACTTGATTGATTTTCCCTGGAAAACATTCTACTTCGGGAATATCACTATAGTTTTTATTGATGGTAATTCGATCGCGAAATTGATTGTGCAATAACGTTAATGTAGAGTCGATGTTGTCATGAATATTAACGTGCTTCTTCTCTCCTTCATCAAGCCGAGAAAAAGTACGTAAATCTTTCACAATATTTGCTGTACGTCGTGCGCCTTCTTCAATGCCATCAAGTAAATTATGCGTTTCCTGTAGGGTAAAAGACAGATCAATGTCGTCGCTATATTTTGCGATTTCCTGTAACTTTTCTTTTATTAATGTTTCAGGAGTAATTTCACCATATTTATTTAACAATTGCACAATGTCTTCGATATCATTTTTTAATGGGCCAATATTGGCAGAAATAAAATTAACCGGATTGTTAATTTCATGTGCAATTCCTGCAGTTAATACCCCTAAAGAAGACATTTTTTCCGATTGAATGAGTTGGGTCTCTGCCTGTTTTAACGTATCTAACGCATGATTGAGCTGGATGTTTTTTTCATTAAGATCGCGTGTACGTTGTTCCACACGTGATTCCAACTCAATATTTGCTTGCAGTAGTTCTTCTTGTGCTTTTTTGCGTTCCGTAATCACGGCGGACAAGATTAAGGTAGTAAAGAATATAACTGCAACAAACGCTTGTAAAAATAATAGACTGGTTGAAATATTAGCAAAATCAAATTCCTTATAGCCATGTATCTCAAGCCAGAGCACAGAAATCGATATTAAAAATGCCATGATTGTTGCTAATCGAGTACTGAAACGTACGGCAGACCATACACAGAAAGGCAGCAAGATATAAGCTAAAGGATAATGCAACATATAGATCATACTCATAGTACAACCTAATAAAACGACTAAGAGCGCATACTCAAGAAATAGCTTCACATTGAAAGTGAGTTTACTTTGGTACCAGGTCAGGATAAGCGGTGTGATCACAATAATACCTACAGCATCCCCAATCCACCAAACAAACCAATTATTCAGAATTTGTTCTGGTTTAATTAAGCCAAATAGCGTCAGCGAAATAATACCAATGGTGCAACTGACAAGGGAAAAGAGGAAATCACCCCCGAATGTAAAAATTAAAACATCTCTGACGGTATAAAATGGGGTTTTAGTCCGAGTATAATATTGAATAAATTGAGCGGCCCAGACTGCCTGTAATCCAGCACCAATTCCTATGATTGTAGACGCAACCCAGTTCTCCCAGGACAGCAAATTACCTAGTACCGCAGTAACAATTATTTCAGCAGCAACTACCCCGAAAAAAACGTGATTCCCATACCAAAGAACCATAGATAGTGCAACGCCTGAGGGAAGCCAAAGGGGTGTCACCATTGTATTTGGAATGACCCAAATATTACTTGCAAACCCGCTTATGGTGTATAAAAAAACTGTAATTATATTCTGATACCAAAACCGCCACGTTTTTATGGAATTAAGGTTCATGTTTTCTTACCAAGCACTCTATAAAGCTTGATTTTTCCCTCTTTACCTTTAATTACCTGGGGCCCTATTTCTTCAACCAGAATTTCATTTGCAATAGGTTTATAAGTCGTTTCACTAATCAATAAAGTATTGGGATTGTCTTTAGTAAGGCACTCTATGCGTGATGCAATATTTACGGTGTCGCCGATCACAGTGTATTCCATATGTTCACTAGTACCTACATTACCTGCGATTACCTCTCCCGTATTAATACCAATTCCTATAGCGATATCACGACCTATTTCACCACGGTATTTGTCATTAAACTCATTCAACGCATCGAGCATTGCTAATCCTGCAAGTACCGCATTCAACTGGTTATCGATATGCGAAACAGGTGCACCGAATAAAGCTAGGATTCCATCACCAATTAATTTATTAACACTGCCATGATAGTCCCGTATTTTTTGACTCATTAATTCAAAATAAGCATTGAGTACATCCACAGATTTCACAGGCCCCAACTTATCTGATATCGAGGTAAATTGGCGTATGTCTGCAAACATGGCAGAAATAATACGGTATTCACCGCGAATAAGTGAGTTATCCCCCTGATCATTTAAAATTTCATCGACTATATTTTTAGGTACGTATTTTTGAAACAATTCTAAAATCCGTTTTTGATAAAGAACTTCTTGATTCAGTTTTTCAATTAAAGACAAACGCTCCTCTTCAAGGCCCAGCATCTTCAGGCCGGTATCAATATTTATCTTTAACTCAATTGGATCCCAGGGTTTAGTAATATAGCGAAATACTCGACCTGTATTGATCGCCTTAATAATTGCTTCAACATCAGTAAAACCCGTTAAAATCATACGAATGGTGTTGGGATACTCAGGAATAATCGATTCCAAAAATTGTACCCCGGTCATTTCTGGCATTCTTTGGTCTGTAATAACAATTTGAATATTATTTTGGCGCATAATATCCATACCTTCGCGTCCTGAAGTGGCTGTAAACACATTAAATTGACGACGAAATGTTGCGACGAAAGCGGTAAGATTATTCGTTTCATCATCAACATAAAGGATATTATATTTTTTATCCATAAAAACTCTAGAAGCAAAATGTACCCTATAGATATTTATAGTCTATAGGATGTTACTTTGACCAGTTTTAGTTATAGAAGTTTAAGAAACTTCATTTCAATTCGTATTTGATCGAAGACTCTAATGTATCGTGTACTAAAGAATTTGATGACGGGGATGTTTTTAACATGGAAAGCGCCACATGTGGCGATTCTTGTTTATTTTGGGTTAGGTGATCGGCAATGAGATCCTTAGTTGCTAACTCTAAATAACGGGTTGCCATCTCTAATCTATAGTCAATATCACCTCGTTGTACTCCGTTGGTTACTTTATCATAGGAGCGTGCGATACCAATAGAAGCAAGACTTAAAAGTCTATAATCTTCAGCAGTAAAATAATATTGGCTGTTTAACCCTTCTACTTTGGCAATTTCTTGTAATTCCATAATTTTATTGATTGCATTATTAAAATCTTCGATTGCTTCTTTGACTTCATTACTGTCAATTTCTGAATTATCCAGTTTAACTTTTGCTGTTTGATAATATTTTATAGCCGCAGAACGAATTGTAATTGGAGTTCTCATTTTAATCCCTCGAATAATTAATACCCTACCCAAGATTAGCGCGCATGATACTAAAGCACATCGCATTTTTAAACTCAGCTCGTCCTATTTTAGGATAAATTAAATTAGTTTAATTTTTAGCTGCCGGGATAGGGGATGAAAAAATCAAATAGACAATTTAGAATTAAGGGAACCTCCATAAAAAGAATTTTAAATGAAAGCTACCTCAGTAAGAACATTTGATCCCAATCTTAAAATTGAAACAGAACGATTATTACTTCGTCCCTTTACTTTAGCTGATTTAGATCATTTTTCGTTAATATGTGCGGATTCAGAAGTAATGCGTTTTATAGGTACAGGAAAACCTCTTGATAGAGAAACAGTACAACAGCAAATGATGTCATGGATAGCTTCATATAAAGAGCAAGGCTTTGGCCTATTAGCACTTACACTGAAAGACAATAAAAATCTCCTTGGTTTTTGTGGCTTATTAGAGCAAACCGTTGATGGAGAATTATATATTGAACTTGGATATCGGCTCGAGCGGGCTTCCTGGGGTAAAGGAATTGCTACTGAAGCAGCCAAAGCTATAAGAGACTATGCATTTAAACAGTTAGGCCTGACACATTTAATTTCTATTATTCAAATAGATAATATTGCTTCAAAGAAGGTGGTACAAAAAGTTGGGATGGAGCACTTGAAAAGAACACATTTTAAAGATGTTTTAGTTGATGTTTTTCATATGAAATCCAATTTAGAATGCAATACCTTATAACTAGTAGCCTAATTTATTAATTAGTCTTTTTAAGATATAAATCCATCCAATCTTTAAATCGTTGCAAACGGTCTATTTGAAAATCCGGTCTATCAAGCGTGTGGTATTGCTCGGGATAAATGATCAATTGTGTCGGTATATTCAGTGATTTTAAGGCCTGATATAATTGTTCGGAACCAACACATGGCATGTTAAAATCCAAACTGGCACACATAAACAAAGTAGGTGTTTTAATCTTATTTGCCTTCATTAAAGGGTAACTAAGCTTTAGGTAAATTTGAGTATTTAACCAAGGTTTTCCTAATTCAGACTCATAATCTAAAGTATATTGATCCTGACCATAGTTTCCCAAAATACTACCGGTTCCAGCTCCGCTAATCGCCGCTTTAAAACGTGGAGTACTTGCAATAACGTAATTAGTAAGCATGCCTCCATAACTCCAGCCTCCTACAGCCAATTTATTGGGATCGACGATACCTTTCTTAATTGCATAATCCACAGAAGCAAGGACATCTTTGACATCTAGGTTTCCCCAGTCAGCTTTAATGGCATTGGAAAAATTAAATCCTTTTCCAGAGCTTCCCCGCGGATTAGGAGCTATAATGGTATATCCTTGAGCAGCGAGCCACTGCCAGTCAAAATTGAACTCATGGCCGAATTGGTAAACAGGCCCTCCATGTAAATTTAAAAATGCGGGATATTGTTTTCCAGGTTTATAATATGCAGGCTTGAGCAATAAACCTTCGATTAAGGTTCCATCAGAACTTTTAAATTCAATGTTTTCCAAGGGACGAAATAGTACTTCATCTAAAAGTTTTTGATTATGGTGGGTTAATGGTCTTAACGTATTTTCTACTGCAAACAGTTCTGGTGGATGTTGATCATCAGAGGAAACAATTACTATATGTTGTTGCCCTATTGAAAATTCACTATCAACTTGCTCACCTTTAGTTAATTCTCTGACAGCACCGGTAGCGACATCAATTTCACTAAGATGAGTAGTTCTGCTTGTCTCAATCAGCGCATATATTTTTTTACCATCTTCAGACCATTTAGGTTTGGTAAACCAGCGATCTATAGGGGCAATAATCTGCTCCTTATGACTGGCCAATCCAACAACCGCTAATTGCGTGGGAGCATAGATAGGTGACTTATTATTAAAGCTTAAAAAAGCTATTTGAGAGCTATTAGGGTTCCATGCGGGAGTGGATTCCCAATCAGGATCCATTGCACCTCCTGGAAAACGGGTCAATTGTATCGCTTTACTTCCAGGTTTGTTGCTTATTACATACACATCTGAATTGTAACTCCTATCCGGTTTAGTTCCTCGTTTAGAAATAAAAGCAATGTAATTTCCATTAGGAGACCAGGCTGGGGCCCATTCATCATAAAGACCTGGAGTCAATAACTCAATTTGTTTGTTTTGGAGCGCTACGCGATAAAGATGCGCTCTTTTTTCGCCAAGATAACCCTCTGTATCTTTTTTAAAAAGATATCTTGTGATGACTATGGGGGCATTGTTGGTATCCTTTTCCTTTGATTCACTGGCGATAAAAGCAATACTTTGGGAATCAGGAGACCAAGCAAAATCACTCACATCATACAGGCGATTTGTTAATTGTATAATTTGTCCGCTTTGTCTGTTAAATAATTGAAGGCTGCTCGCTTCATCATTCTCTAATAAAAAAGCAATCCATTGGCCATCAGGACTCCATTTGGGTAAAGAACTGCTATTTTTTTTATCATTCGTTAGTTGCTTTGATATTTTACCATCGTAGGATACTACCCAAATATTGCTTACTGCATCTATTTTGCTAACATTTTCTTCTACTGTATAAACTACCCATTTTCCATCTCGTGACATATCAGGTTCACTGACTGTCTTAATTCGCATAAAATCGCTCAAAAGCGGTAGTCTCTGAGAAGAAGACCATCCATTTACGCAAAAAATGGAAAATAACATCACTAGAATAAGCTGAAGATAGGAACACTCTTTTTCCAAAATAATTTTCCTTTAAGAAAATTGGAACTTCATCTCTTACTTAATTCTCCGGAATTATGTTCTATTAATTTACACTCCCGGACCCTATGAGCATAGATAAATCATCATTCTTAAGAATATTTTAAAATAAAGCCCCCTGAGGGATAGCAGTTTTTCATTTTAAATTTCTACCACTTAAATTTCTCTACCTACCGCGCTTTATGCGCGGTATCCATAACTATATGTTAAGATGCCGCGGAACATTTCTATATCCCCTGGATACCGCGCATAAAGCGCGGTACGTAAGCGAAAATTAGTAGAGGTTTCTCATCAAAAAACTGACGTTACCTCGGGTCCCCCCAGGAATCATCTAATTATTTCTTATATTTTAGTCCAAATTTTATTTTATAAAAATTTTCCATGAACATCCGTTATGTCCTGATTTTAGAAAGCGCTTTTCGCAAGAAACAACAGAGTGAATTTCAAATAATTGTTTAATTTTTTTCCATTTTATGCAAATTAAAGCTAAAATATACTCACGAGACATAAAAAAGGAGTTTTTATGATTAAGATATTCAAGGTGCTCTTAATAGTATTATTCATGAGCGTAAGCCCGTTTGCTTTGGCATATAATGACTATGCTTACCATCATGGACATCATAAACATCATAAGTATCATAAGTATTATAAAAATCATCATTGGTATTACTATCCTGCCGGATATCATCACCATAAAAAATATAAATATAAGCACCACAAGTATTATCCATATAAATATTATAAATATAAAAATTATCCCTATCGCCCTGGATGGTATTATACATGGTGATCTATTCAAGAAAATTTAGATGTAACTTTCAAACATAGTAAGTAACGTTATTGAATATAAAGAAAATATTCAATAACGTTACTTTTGCAAAACATTTTTAAGCACAAAGAACACTATTTCCTTATTTTCTTGCTGTTCCCAATTCAATCAAAGATTTTTATTGACCAGATAGATCAATATATGAGATAACGACACTGGTATAAAAAGAACAATAATGCAAAATATGGATCATTGTTGATGAATTTATATCAAAATCACAGGATCTGTCTCGTAAATGTCTGAATGAGACTAAATACTAAGGGAGTTATCTATGAGAGCATTAAGAGAATTACGTCACGCTAGACCCTACCATTTTTCGAAAATCAAGGACGTTCATCTCTCACATAAACCTAGTTTTTTATGGGGTACTTTTTCCGGCGATCGTTGGCGTCATAAAAGCATGGGAGAAACATTAAACCACATTACAGATCCTAAGATGTATCATGAATTGCAATCCCATGCATTTGATAATTTAAAGTCATGGCAAAAAGAAAAAACCGCACCGCCCCAAAAAGTTGAAGTGGTTCCCAGGGATTTTGGAGACACCGCGTTGGAAGTGACTAAAAAGCATGGAAAAGTATACCCAGTTCTTAATATGGCCAATTCCTTATTTCCTGGAGGGGCTGCTCTCGAAGGAGGAAGCGCCCAGGAAGAAAATATGTGGCATCGCTCATCTTGTGCCCGCTCATTATTGTCAAAAGGTGTGTATTATGATGAGGTACAAAAATGTTTTCTTTATGATGAAAATACCAGAAGGCTATTGAACGGGCAGGAGAAAATGAGTCCTGAGGAATTGGAATCATTAGGTTTACTACGGGGAATAAAAGTTCCTGAAGCCTTCAAAGTTTTTATGAGTGAGCAACCCCAAATTTGCTTTAGAGGACCGGAGATTTTAGTACCAACAAATTCAGATGAATTCACCTCAAAAAAACAATTTACTGCTGACAGTATATTGAGCTATACCTTTCTCCCAAAAGATAGAATATTCCCCTTTTATGAACTCAGAGCAGCCGCTCCTGAGCTTGTTGGTAAAGAAATTAACTTAGAGAATAAAGATTTCTTAAATCAATACACCAGTGACTTAAGACGTCGTATAGGCGCTCAGCTAGATACATTAATACTTAAAGGGAAAACTGATGCAATCCTGGGAGCCTGGGGATGTGGAAGTTTTAAAAATAAGCCGGATATTGTTGCCAGAATCTACCGTGATGAAATAGAAAAACGAGCCAAACATTTTCAGCATATCGTATTTCCGATAATAGATACGCAATATGAAGCAAATTACCCTGTGTTTAAACAATACTTAGATGGCTTGAAACTTGGAAATTCAGCGGGCAAATCAAGTTTCAATACAAAAGCACTTACGTGGCCTAATCCATATAGTATTTATGCTCAAGGAGCTAAGAAACCAGAAACAACATTAAAAGATGAACCCCAAAATTCGATTTGCGGTCCCTTATAACCCCTGCTGATCCAACAGCTAGAGCAGTACTTTAATTCTCCAGATAGCTCAGTCTTAACATGATTGTGCTATCTGTCTAAACAACTGATACCCTATGTTAAAAAATTATTCTTCTTATCATTCTTCTTATAAGTTGCTTGGGATAAGCGCATCTAATCATATAAAGGTATTCATTTAGGATTTAAGACCCTTTTATCCAGTATATTATTGCTCAAATTAAGGCACAAATGCTTTAGGAAATTGCAAGGACAAGCTTCTCTTATGTTTTCTAAGTAAATTATTCGATTATAGGCTCTTCTTAAATCAATTTAATGAAGAGCCACTTAGGATTAACTCATAACATATGACCTTTTTTATATATGGCCATTATGCTAAACAATATGTTTATTGATGTTTTTTTACTTTGTGATAAGAAACTGGATGGCCTGTCACAACCCCCACTCCAGTATCAACTACCTTACCAATCCCATGTCCTACAGTTGCGCCAGTATCGACTACATAACCCACACCTGTACCTACCACGTTAGCACCATATTTTACACCAGCACCTACTGTTGCATTGCTGTATTGACTGGCTTGATTCAGCGTATTACAACCAACCAAACTCAAGGACATAAATAATGCCGAAGATGCAATTATCACTTTCATTATGTCTCTCCTTAAAGCATATACAAAATGATCACCATATATACATATAGCCTATAAAATGGTCTTTTTACAGGTTTTTTTGAGAAAATATTTATATATTGTCTTGATAGAATGAAGAATTTTAGTTAGTAATTTTCTAAATTTTGTCTGATTTTAGACAAATCCGAGTCTGTTATGCATGCCAAATGGAAATTTTAAGCATTGATTTTAATTGATTGGAGAAACATAAGTAGCAAGTAGTGCAGTGCTCTAAATAGAGCTTAGAAAATCATGTAGTAAATCGTTCAATTTAATGCACTACCCCTATTTATTATTTCTCTTTTTATTTAGAACTCTTCTTGATAGGGGTCAGGATTATTTTCTTGGAAATTTCTAAAATTTTCTTCCGCTTCATTTTTCTTTTCAATATTAAAGCAATCTTTTTTCTCTGCAGGATCGTGTATGCTTTCGCAATTATTATTTGCATATAAATTTGGATTTACAGGATCAACAGCAAATGCATTCAGTGAAAGTAATGCCATAATAACAACTAATTTTTTCATCATTGACTCATTATTTATTTTATTAATAGAGCTATCATACCCAATTCAAACAATAAAATACATGTAAACATGTGTAATCCCCTGCTTTTACATAAGAAAAATAATTCGCAAAATTTAGCCCAGCCTAATGAAAGATAGCGAATTTTATTAGTTTAATCTTGGTGAATCAGTATTTAGCATTTATAGTTGAGTCGCAAAAAAAGGAAAGGTATCGCTTCGAAGATTTAACTTTCTGTACTCTATTTACAATTTTTAAGGAGAAACAATGGGGGATAATAAAAAGAAAAAAAAGGATAAAAAATCAGAATCTGGATGGCTTTATAGTATTTTTAATACTCCAACGAGCCCTACACCTTACTGTACTCCAGATCAATGCTTCATGACCAATCAGCAAGCATTCTCCAGTACTAATTTAATCGCTCCTCTTAATTCAGAACATACAACTCCTCCGGTTGAACTGAACACTTCAACGCCTATCAGTGACCTTGTCCATTCCTTGAATTTATCGGATCTCTTTCCTCCAGAATTAATCCAATTAATCACCGATGCAGCGCAACAAGGTCTTTTGATCTCCATGTTAATCACATTAGTTAATGAGGGAGCAACAGACTATTTGAAGCATTTACACTATCAACCCGATCAGATTTATTGGATTAACCAAGGCATTCGGGCTCTTTTACTTATGGCACTGGGTTCTTCGGCATATATAGCCATTGCAACACCTTTAGCAGGATATGTGCTCCATGCTTATGGTGGTTATAGTAAAGATAAATCGAATTACATCACTACAGGAGCTGTCGTAGGTATCAATTTATTAACCAACCCAATCAGTCTCCTCGAAACGTCAATTGCCCTAGGTACTTCAGTATGCGCTAGCTTCTTAGGAAGCAAAATCACTCGGTCCGGTTATAGCTTTGTACGCAATACTTTTTTCAGAAGCAAGGACGTTGAGGATAATCAAGAAAATGAGCAGCTAACCAAAGCTCAATTATCTTATTAACTAACCGTGATAACTTGGTTGCTTTTTGCAACCAAGTTTTTCCAAATATTGCGACAAGGTAGGAGACGGAAACAATTACATAGAGTAAGAGCTAAATGCATCATCCAAACTGTTACGGTACGCTTCTACTTCTTTCTGTTGAGCTGCATCCATCATGAGTTGTTCCCCAACTGTAGCGATTACATAAGGCAAGGGCTTAACTACAGAGGCAAAAAAAGAAACATAATTGCTATCGCCAAAGAAGCTAGTGTCTTTGGGAAATGCCTTCATTTTTTCAGATATTTGTTTTACTTGTGTTTGCAACAGTTCTACTTGTGCCATTGCTTGAGTCGCGAAATAATAGGTACCCACAGCCCCCCCGATAACGAGCGGTAAGCCAATGATAAGCGGTACAATAGAAAAAACTGAAGTTAAAACCAATACTGCTCCTGTGGCAGCCGCCAGTACGGATAATCCAGTATTACACCCATTGTCGGCAACAGACAATAATTGCTGATTAAAGGCCGAAACGTGTTCAATAAATTGATTTAAACCGGCCTTTTTTTTACCAAACTGAATGTCCTTATAAATTTGGCCATTATGGGTTTGCGGACCGTGCATTGCTGTTAGATGATTTAGCATTTGATCGATAATATAGATTAGATCAGTGATTTTTCCTTTGCGAAGATATGCCATAACAATATTATGAATTGTTTTTGTCCAGTTAGGTTGTAAATTACTAAACTCACGAGCATATAAGTTGAGTTGTCCAGCAAACTCAACAGGTAGTTCTCCTCCAATATTCAGATGATTTTTTTGCCAGAAAGAGCCAGAATATTTAGGCAAACCTTCAGTAAACGTTTTATCTCGTACTGTCAGAGTATTTAACAAGCTGACATACATATAAAACTTACCAAAATGATCGGTCTTTTGCTTTTCAATGTGTTGGCATAATAGAGCTAATTGATTTGAAGGCATTATTATTGTTCTCGCGCTGCAAAAATTAGCAACTATATCATAAAAAAAATCAAAAGATAAATTATTAATCACTTAATTTTCAATAAGTTAAAACTGAAAATTTGCTAAGTAATTGACCGTATATTAAGAGAATATGAATGCCCTAATCGACATTAATATCCTGAAAATTCTTCTGTACGAATGTTGTCATCATTAACACCTGCCCCATTTAACCTACTTCGCATCGTAGCAACCATAGTTGCTGGACCAGATATATAATAAATAGGCTTGGATAAATCATTAATGTATTTTTTAAGCATGGTCTTATCGATATGCCCTCTTTCACCATCCCATTTTTTACTTGAATGAGCTATTTTTGTCATGGTTGGGATAAAGCGATAGTTTGGATTTTCACCTTCAAGGGACTTCAATTCATCAAGAAAAGCAGCTTCTTCGGGAGTATGGTTGGAATAGAAAAAAAAATCTGATGAGGTAATTGATCATGAGTTGCTTGCATAATGATACTTCGTGCAGGAGTAATCCCTATGCCACCAGTAACATACACCGCAGGGATAGACGTATTATTATGTAATGTAAAGGAACCTGAAGGTGCAACTAATTTAAGAGAAGTATCTAAAGGCAGATTTTTTAGAACACGTTTAAAGCACCATCCCGCATTCGGGTCGCAATAGTGATAGTGTTCACCATTTCATCTTGAGTTAAAAATAAATTCCTTTAGAAAAGTTATCAAAATAGTATAGCAACCCTTTTTATTAGGAAATCTAGTATGATTTTATTTGGATCAAACTAATTGTTATTAATTTAACAGTTTAGATTTTGAATGACTTAGCATTGTTGTATTCTTCAGAGTCATCAATTTTCTCTAATTCATTCTCTGGTTTTATTTTGATAAGCATGATTTCTTCATTCACTGGATTTTGTTTTGGTTTATCAAAAAGTTTATCTACAGAATCATGTTTTATAAGCTGTTCCAGATCATCTTCAGGTGGTTTAAAATTATCATAAGGTAAATCATTTTTAATTTTTAAATATTGAGGGGTTTCGAGTAGGATCTCCAGGAGAGCATGGTTTACTGCTGGAATGGGCTTGGGAGGGGAATGATTTGGCGCCTCAGCTTTTTGTTTACTAGGTAATTGAAATTTCCCAAATGCTGCTTGAATACCCGATTCAACATCAAGACGATATAGCTTATTTAAATCACCAGGATTGTCTGCTAGTGAGGTAACGTTTTTCCATAATGAATCCAACGAATATAACTTTCCATCTTTGGTATCGCGAAATAGATTCCATGTGTGGACTCCTCTATTTGGGAAAGAATGCCGTTGATGGATCACTTGCCCTTGCAGAATACCATCTTCAACTAATCTACTCATCAAATAAGCATTTAATAAAGAATGGTGACGACATAATCCAATACCGGCTTGCATGAATGAATCTAATGAGATAAAAGGACTTCCTTTTTTTAGTTGTTCCGCTATAAATTCACTTAAACGAGCGTCTTGAGATATAGGAAACGCTTTTTGAGTTAATTTAGAAATTTCTTCTAAAATTTCCTTAGTCGTAGCGCCTTGTTTAATCGCTTGTCGTAATTCAGAATAGAGATCTTTTAACGCTTTAGAATCTGGAACAAGCATAAGAATTTCTCGACTGGAACTCGTTCCTGCGGAGAATACTCTTTGATTAAAATTACGCAGGTCCCTCGTAGCAACAGGATAGTCATTATTTTGATAGTTAATATGCGGCTGCCCATGAATAAACTTTATGCGCTCATTATGTTGAACAGCAAGTTTTGTTCTATTCATTTCTGAACGAACTACTGGAGGAGCGCCATCGACTTTAGGCTGCTCCGCTTTATTGAGCTTCCTCAAAAGATTCATCTCATCTTCACTTAACCCAGCCATTTTTTGGAAGGATGCTTCTAAATCGGGATATTTAAGTAAAAATAAACGTAATTGCTCAGGCTTGATATGCTGTTTTAAATTTTGCATAAATCGATTGGGTTCTTTAAGAAGTAATTCTGCAGCCTTTTTATCTGCCAGTGCTGATGCATAGATTGTTGGCATTACCTGAGATAATTGTTGGGGGGTTTTATATAGTGTTCTCTCTTTTAAGTAATTTTCTATAATTTCAAAGTGTGATGGCATAGCAAAAAACTCAAAAATTAATGCGTCATGAAAATTATAGCACAAAAAGACAAGTAGATTACCGTATTGGTCGTATTAAATTCAATTCTTGGATGCCACACAACTATTTGTAAGGCCGTAGATTTAAATATGAATTATTGTAAATAAAGCACACGTTGTACTGCAAGTTCCGCCACAAGATCCACCACAACTATACGCACAAGTATAATTACAATCTCCTTTCAGACACACTGCTCCTTTTGCTTTTTTAACGCGTGTAAAACCACGACGAGCACCGCCACCACGAGCATTATCACAGCTAACTCCATATGAACTAACATATTCCTGGTCAAGTATGCGAGAGAAGAACTCTTCTTCATTTGTAGTTTCAATGTGCGCACGACTTTTTCTATCTAAATAATCAAGAGAACTTAATACTTTTTCTGGATCAACTACCAGGGAATGGAAAAATTTAGGGTCTTTTTTTGCTCGTTCAATTAACTTGTTAATTGATCTAGGATTCATGATTATCTCCTTATCATTAAAAATAATCCATTTTATAAAGTGATTTGAATTTTTTGATTTTTTAATGGGCAAATATCACAATCTCTTAAATAATAGTGGATCGAGAGCATAATCACCAATGACCTAATCTTTTTTCCATTGGAGAGATTCCGACTGTTTTCGATCAATTAGATCTAATGGAAACTGAAGTTATTTTTTATCATATGGAGTAACCTATTGGGCATTACCAACATCTAAGTTACAATGAAATTTAAAAAACTCACGAAATGAAAATAATTCTAAAACGGATAATCTGTTTGTACTGCTGCTTTTTTTTAAATCTTTATGCAGCTACTTTTCCTCAAAAATCAATCAATTACTCCGTTGGACTGGGCAGCCCAATAACTACATCAACCGCCGATACCATGGCTAAAGGCGAAATAGGTATAAGTCTACGGACAGAATACTATCCCAATGCCCTCCTTTCTGATCAGGTGCTGCTGGAACATCCTTTAGCCGAAAACCAAAAGTCCGCATTGACTAATTACCTTTCTATATTTTATGGCTTTGGGAGCAATCTAACCATTGGCGGAAGCCTTCCTTATGTGTTTAACGCTTCCATCAGCGCTGCGAACTTTGATGAGGAAACACAGGTTGGCAGCGTGATTAATTTAGGAAATAACTATGGATTAGGCGATGCTAATTTCTTTTCGCTCTGGCGATTGGTTGAAGAAAACAAGCATCCCGTTTCACTGGGGTTGCTCTCGGGAATTAATGCTCCCACAGGTAAAACCACCGTAAGAGATAACAATGGCATTTTATTTTCCGCATCAGATCAGCCTGGAAGTGGTGCCTGGATCCCATTTGCAGGAATTATTATTTCCAAACAATTTAAAAGGTTTTCATTAAGTTCGAATTTAATTTATACCCAAAGTACCGAGGGAGCTCAGGAAACAACGCTAGGATCGGTATTTGACTATAATTTTGCAACCGTTTTAGAACTTTATCAAGATGAACAGACTAAATTGCACATCGATGGCATCATGGAGTTCAATGGTGAATATATTGCAAAAGATAATATCGCCGGTCTGACTGATCAGAACAGCGGGGGGCATAGTATTTTTTTATTACCCGGCTTAAGGGTCAACATGCACGTTATCTCCTGTTATCTTGGTGTGAACGTTCCACTACTACAAAGCTACTATGGCACACAAGTAAAAAGCAAATATGGTCTTACTGGGGGAATTGATATCAGTATCTAAAAACCTACTCTGGCCTTATTACGAAGAGCCGGCATCAGAATAGAATGGTGTAAGAAGAAACAATAAATTGATCCCATAAAAATCACCTCTCCTGAACTAATAGTGAAATATACCGCTATTTCAGATAGACAGAAATTGTTATGAACACCGTAATAAAGATTTTTAGTGCCTATCAAGCAACAAACTTATTATCTTATATATGATATGGGCAAATAAATCCAAAGGCCACCATTTGGATAATTCTAATTAACTTTTTTAGTTATTGTGTATCAGCGCCTTACTATGCTTCGACACTTATTTTTTTTTGCGAGTAAAATCACATAGCTATCTCTTGTTAATTTATGAGAGCCACAAGAAACATCCCTTCCCTGAGCAGATTTTATTCTATAGCCAAACAAATACTTACCATTTTTAGGACCTTTTCCCGTATAAGATTTTCCCGGTCCGCCTATTTTTTTACCATTCACCAGATATCCTATTCCTGCAGCATTTTGATCATTGGTAGTTACGGTAATGCGAATCGTCTGCTCAGCATATACGAAAGATGACCCTAAAAGGCATAATCCTATTATTATCATTATCTTTTTCATTTTTTTTCTCCTTGACCTTTATTTAAAATTAGCTGATAAACATTATTTATCTAGTATTATTAGATCAATGTTTCTAATTATAAGCACTAGGATTTACCCTTAGATCTTTTACACTCAAGGTCCACAAACAACCTTGTTCTGCTCTAATAGTGGACGTGAAATACCCCTGTAACTCGATTTACTTCATTTTTTGACTTCAGTTTTTTTTCTTCTATGATAATTAATTAAACAGTTTTTATAAGGAGATAGACATGGAAGATATGAACAGTCATTTATCATCCGCCATACCCCTAACTATGGAATTAAGTAAAAAAATGTTTCTCGATTTTGCTTATATTCATCCCCAAGAATTTGGTGAAATTCGTACCCCTTACGAGCTCATGGAAAAACAGATGAACGTATTGCTAAGAAATAACCTTAATTATATGAATTACATGAGCCAGCTATTTTCTGTCTGGTTTAACCTTCCGAATGAAACAGAAAGAACAATAAAAAGACTTACTGGGGAAGTAAGTAAAACAAAAAAACCTCATACCTTAGCAACTAAAAATAAAGGTTTATCTCATAAAAAACATGCAAAAACCTCGCATCAAAAAAGCCATGCAGTTCACTAGGAGGGATATGATCTGGTAGGAATCCATAAACGAATTTTAATAGGTAGACAAACACGTAGTGATTTTTTATTCTATAAATTTTAAGGAAAATAAAAAAATTAACTGAGAATACTTTTTGGAGAGTAAAATGGGATATATTATTGCATGGTTGCTAGGTGTTCCAGTCAGTATATTAGTATTAATTTGGTTAGTTTCTCACATTTAAATTAAGGATACACCTATGATTACGGACAATCAAAGATGTTACAAAACCACTATGACTCATCTTCATTGGCCAGCTATTATTGCTGGTGCATTTGTTGGGGTGGGACTTGGCTTTTTACTTAATATTTTTAGCATGGCAATTGGTTTAAGCGCCTATTCCTCAGGTTCTAATGGCGCTACTGCTGTAGCTATCGGCGGCGTTTTAGGTTTATTAATTGGAGTGATTGTTTCAATGGGCGCTGCAGGATTTGTTGCGGGTTATTTAGCTCGCTTCTATAATTGTTATTGTCATGCTGGGGTACTTTATGGGTTTATTACTTGGAGTTTGGCTTTAATCTTGAGCGCGCTGTTAATCATCCCAATGACTCATTATGTTTCGTTTCATGAAGAAAATTTGGCCCCTGCCCTTGCCTCTACCCAAATGTCTGCAGCAGATGTCAATGTATCACTAACCCCTCAACAAAATGCCCTTGCAGGTAAAATAATGAATGCCAACCCGAAACATTTAGCTTGGAGCGGTTGGATTCTTTTTATTTTATTCTTTCTTGGTGCTTTATCGAGCTGTATTAGTGCTTGCTATGGAATGTGTTGTAAAAAAGAAGAGAGGGAACAGGTTGCTCCCCCCTTATAAACCCATTGCAAATTATCAAATAACTGCCGTAATCTAAGAAAATTGGATTAGACAGTTATTTGATAGTAAAAAGCATGAGTTGAGCCTGAAATGAAAATATCCAATCGATTGAAAAAATTAACTAAAGAGGAAAAAGAAAAAGACCATACTCTTGGCAAAACATTAAATAAATTTCAAGAAAAAGATCATTTCTTTTTGATCATTTTATTAGCGATTCCTCCTGCAACTCCTTTAGCATTTATTCCAGGTTTTTCTTTAATATTTGGCATTTCTATAGCTTTAATAACGCTTCAACTTCTGGTTCGACACAATAAATTATGGCTTCCTCAAAAACTTAAAAATAAAAAAATACCCGATGATATTAATGAAGGAATAATAAAAGTAATTCCTTATGTGCAGTTCCTTGAAAAATACATTAAAAGAAGGTGGATATTTCTAAGCTCAAATCCAATAAAATATTTTTTTATTGCTTTTCTCTTCCTTTTAAGCATTTTTTTAATACTTCCCATTCCTTATGTACACCTTGTTTTTTCTTTTGCCATTATTGCAATTGCCACAGGATTAATTGAAAGAGATGGATTTCTTTTAATAAGCGCCCTTTTTTTTATAATTATTTATACGCTTATTTTATTTTTTATATTAAATTCTGCGATTCTTCTAGGTTATAAACTCTATAAGTTTTTGATTTAAAAGAGGTCAGTCTTTGGTGATTAAGTACCTGTGGAACGTGCTGCATCTACCTTATGAAATTGCCCCAAAATATTTACATCTTACCTCAGAATAAAGGAGATAAATGATTTTGAATAAAGGAAGAAACAGTGAAAAAACCTCAGGATTTGATGCTCTATATTCGGTAAGGCATGTCATTGCTTCTTTTTGCACCATACTTGGCTTTTTTATTATTAAGCATGTAACGCTGTTTTTATATATTAAGCCCTATCAACCGCTGGATACTTTAAAACTGGTGCAAATATTATGGAGTTCAACCAGTTTGTTTTTACAATTAATCGTCATATTTAATTTTTTTATTAAACCACTATTTATTTATTTCTTTGTGATTTTTTTATTTAATTACCTTAAGAATAAGAATCGTAACAATTGAACAAAGAAGTTATTTTCGGCCATGTTTCTAGCTACTTTTATCCGATATAAACATTTGAAAAAGCGTTTTCCAAGCCATAGGATTAGGAGTTGATTCATATGCAGATTTGATCTGTTGTGCCGTATCCTGAATAGACAGAGCAGTGTTATCTATTGAGAAATCATAAAGCATATCCTTGTGAGTCACCATGGCACTTGTACGATTCCATCCACCAGGCCGGCCATTACCCACAATATCATGAGATCCAGCACCCTGGCTACGTTGCAATTCACGACGCTCGCCTTCAGCATCTGAAACAAAAACGCCCACGAAAAAGACATGATAGGGGATAAATGCCTCTAATGCAGCGCGAAACCATTGCGGGGTCCAAAATAATTGATCTGACACCACATTAATTCCAGCCTCCAGATAGACCGCAATTGAGCGATAAGAAGTAACGATCACCCTATCTAATAATGGCCCGGTTGCTATCTCATAATATTCTAGACCTTCTTTCATGTATTTTTTCGCAGAAAAGTAATTAGGCTCAATTGTCATCATGTTATTTTGTTTTGGTGGTGTGGATTGAGAATAGACATCTAAGCCTAATAAAATAAATTGCTCCTCAAGCATATCTTGCAATACGCGACAGGTACTTGTTTTACCACAACTTGATGATCCATTCAGGATGATTAATTTGCCAGTAGTCATTACAGAAGTTTTTCATATGAATCCATTTGGTTAGTATAGTTTTCTTTTCAATTATTTTTCTTAATCTACCAAAGTATATTTCAATACAAGTAGATAAATAGTATAAGTTGCTCCATTTTCAGCACGGGAGGTCGTCGATAAAGGGAGCATGAATGTGTCATATTGGCCCAGGCTTTACCTTTTGCAATTTTTTAGCTTGGAGATTTGCGAAAGCTGACCGCCATACGGTTCCAACTATTAATGGTGATAATTGCCATAGTAAGATCAATGAGTTCCTTTTCACTGAAGCATGTTAGGACTTCATTATAAATATCATCAGGAGCATGTGTCTCTGATAATAAAGTCACGGCTTCAGTCCAAGCCAATGCTGCTCGTTCACGAGGAGTAAAAAAAGGAGTTTCTCTCCATACAACTACAGCATGGAGGCGACGATCTGATTCCCCTTCTTTTTTTGCATCAGTGGTATGCATGTCGACACAATAAGCACATCCATTAATTTGTGAAGCACGCAATTTAACCAGTTCAAGAAGAGGTTTTTCTAAGTCACTGCTATTCACATACTTTTCGAGACCCAATATCGCCTGAATCGCACCAGGAAATTTATTAAAATCAATTCGTGTATTCATTTTGATACTCCTTGCAATAAAAAACTCAATCCTTTTAGCTTGGGTTCGATTGCTGAATTTTAAGATTTTCCGTACATTTTTCCCGCACTGAAGTCAATCGCAACACATGGCTCATGCCCAATTACCCATGCATCATGCCCAGGCGGAATAACGGCCACATCGCCAGGACCCATTTCTTTTTGGGTGCCATTATCCATTGCTACAACGATTCGTCCAGAGATGATGTAATTAATATGGGGAGCTTCGCAGCTTTTCGTTCCAACAGTTGGTTTGATACATTCAGACCATTTCCATCCTGGCTGAAAAGTTACCCGCATGACGGTAACTTCTTCAAAATTTACAACTTCAATTTTTGTTTTGGGTAATTGACGAAGTTCATCAGGAGTACTTAAACTCTTTAATTCCATATTAGTCATTTATAACTCCCTTTAGAGTGCATTCGCTCTAATATTAGCACATATATTTCTCATTAATCGGTGAGTGAGCTCCTTTTCTCCAGCCTCAGACTAACCGCCAATAAGCTTTTAATTTTTGCTCGTGTGTAGATAAAAAATGTATTTACTCGCGAATTTAAAATTCAGAGCAGTAGAATGTATCGTTCCAGGCTTTATGCCTGAGAGGTATTCATGGGATATTGCATAGTTATCATGAAAGTCGGCTTTTATTGTGGATTTATTTTTCTCTTTTTGAATTGTTCGTCATCATCCTCTTTCTCTGATTTAGGACTTTCGTGTTTTTTAGATTTACTTGAAACATGTTCCTCTATCGGGCTTTTACTCTGAAAAAAACTCGCCCAGCTGGTGTAATTCCCGGTTTGTTGTTGTGATGATGATATTTTCATCCGCACGCTGGGTCCCCAGAATGATGACATATAACGACTATCGGACAGCATATCTAATTCATCTATGGTAAAAGGGGTGATTCCTCCTACTTCTCCATAACTTTCAGTCATTGTAGAAAAATATTCCATACAACGTTCATATATTCTTTCATTCGGAATATCAAGTTGTGAATAATTATCCAATCTTTCCCTTTTTGCCATTTTTTCCTTGGAACGTAAAACCATTTCATATGCCGCTTTATAATGACTGTCCAGTAAATACGTTTGAAGATTAGGTAATTCAAGCTCCTTACCAAAGCACAGCAATAGAGAATTTAAAACAAAAGGAGATCGACAACTAAAACTAAATTGCTTTGAATCCAATGGATCATTGGAAGAGCGTTCAGAATCCTCTATAGAATCTACCGCCATTTCCCAGAGACTTTGGAAGTTTTTTGTTTTTACAGAAACCAAAACACTTAATAATTGAACAAAGTCAAGTTTTTTTCCTGATTTAAGCTTTAAATCAATCTCACCTTTTTCTATAGCCTGTGCAAATGCTTCCAGCAGTAATCGATGTGAATAAGATCCATGTAAAAGAACACGATTAACTTGCTTGTTTTCATTAAAAAGTTGACCACTTGAGACTACCCGGTCAGCGATCATACTACTGACAAAACCAATAAATTTAACAATAAAACCATTTTTATTTACATCACGCAAATTCTCGCGTTTTAATAATAACGTATCCAGAATCCCTCCCTTTTTTAAAGGTTTATAGGTAGATGGCGGAGGACCTGGTATGTAGTTTCCTCTTCCTGCAATCAAAGAATCAGGAAGAATGTGTTCTTGTGAGGGTAAAATTTGACGTTCTTGCATTGATTTCCCCAACTCATCGTCTAAATCTTTAAGATGATGTGCGACTTTCAAGGGATCGTAAGCGAAACTTATGAGTTGATTCGAAATAGTTACTATCTCATCAGCAGACAAATCATTTAATAAAGTTTCTGGAATATTTAAATCCTCCACCTTGACCGTTGGAGGTGGAGTCTCCGATGCTTGAATCGTGATCTGTTCTTGTTCTACTTTGAAATTTGGTTCTTCCTCACATTTGTCAAAAAAATCTGAACTCTTATATGAGGCATCTGGAATCAATTTCTTCACTTGCCTCGTAACAGTGACACCATTTGAATCATTGCGCCCAAGCATTTTTACCTCTTTGCTGGTTACACTATGTTAAGTATAGGCGATAATTGTTCATGAAATAACCATTCTTGCCTTGGATCAGAAATGCTGTTATTTAGAGACTAAAGCCTTAATGTGAGAACTTAAAACGCCAGGATATTTTTTATGCCTTCAAAAAATGTAGACATTTTGATTATTGGAGCTGGAATGGGGGGATTAACTTGTGCAATAGCCTGCAAGCAAGCTGGCTTTTTAACAACAGTTTTGGAACGTAATTCGGAGCCTGGTGCTATAGGAGCAGGTATCTGGCTCCCTCCGAATGCATTACAAGTTTATGAGCAAATAGAAATACTCAAGGATCTTTTTCCTCTAGGTTATTGCATTAATCAGATTAATTTAATTTCTGCTTTTTCGGGTAAACTCAGAGAAACAAATTTAAATAATTATTTAGATAAATATAAATTTACACTACTGGCCCTGCATCGTGCTCGATTATTAAATTTCTTAGTCGAGAAAACAGGCTTTCAGTCAATACAATTTAATTCACATATTAAAAACCTAAAACACCACGATTCCAATGTGTCCGTCATTCTTGAAAACGGAGAAAAGATTACTGCAAAGATTCTTATTGGTGCTGATGGAATCCACTCAACCATAAGAAATTTAGTGTTCGGAAACACTCCGATAAGGTATTCAGGAACAAGTAGTTTTAGAGGAGTAATTAATTTATCTGGAATTACTAAGGGGAGGCATGAGGCGTATGAGATTTGGGCACCTGGCCATCGATTGGGATATTCATTGATTAGTGAGAAAGAAATGTATTGGTATCTCACTTTTGATGCAAAACAATCGTGTTTTATACCTAATGATGAGAGATATCAGATGTTATTAACTTTTGCTGAGAAGTATTTGACTTCCGAGGTTGAATTGTTCCAAAACATGCAGCCTGAGCAAATTATTCAAACCGATATATCTGAATTAAAACGAATAAAACAGTGGAATTATAATAGAATTTGTTTACTTGGAGATGCTGCTCATGCGATGACACCTAATTTAGGACAAGGAGCCGCACAAGCTATAGAAGATGCACTGACTTTAACATTATCTCTAAAAAAACATGGTTTAAATGAACATGCTTTATCTGCATATAATGCAACTCGCATTAAAAAAGTACGATATATAGTAACTAAATCATGGGAGATAGGGAAAATGTGTCATATACAATCAAAAATATTGCAAGCAATAAGGGATTACCTAATTCGAATGACGCCTCATTTTATCGAAGAAAGCGCTATGGATCGAATTTACGTATTAAATTCGAAGTTATGATTTTTCTTTTCTTCAAAGAATCTGCTGGAAACTTTATGATAAACTTTTCCTATATAGAACTAATTTAATATTTTATTTCACAATATTAGAGCGAAATGCACCAGAAAAGACTAAAAAAATCGCAGATAGGGTTCAAATAGAATATATATGCCGTATAACAAATTGGAATAAAATAACTCTTTTAAAAATGATCCTTGTTTCTTAAACGATACAGTTTCCCTAAACCTTGCAGCAAAACTTCATTGAATCAAGACTATACTTGTTATGAAATGTCAGAATTGACGAAAAATTATGAGAAAATTTCATTTAGTAACAGAAACGTCACCAACGCATGCTAATCTAGCACGGTTTTTGAAAGCTGGTGGATGGAAGCCAAGCAGATTTTCAGCGCTGGCGTCCGTCAATGAATCCTGGCTTCAGTTTCCATCTATGGTTAGCGAAACCTTGGAGTACAAACATCTGCTGGCAGCTTTTCTACAAGCAAATCAACTCGAATATTTGATGCCTGAGACCCTTTATATTGATGATCAGATTTGGCCTTCTGTATTAGCTAAAATTGATAGTTCACAATCTGCCAATAGCCCTTGGATATTAAAACCCTCCATGTTAAATAACGGTCAACATATTCATATATTTCATGATTTAAATGATGTTGAGGCACATTTTCTCTCACATCAGCGTATGGGAGGCCCCCAAGTTCTGCAGCGTTATATCGTTAAACCGTTACTCATTCAAGGGCCCGTATCCGGTCATAAATTTTCCATTCGACAATTATTAGTTGTATCTACCCATGCAGGATCAGCACTCTTTCCCAGCGGCTATTTAAATATTGCCCTAAAACCTTATCAAGAAGATAATTTCAGCCAGCTGGAAGCGCATCTTACTAATGAACATCTCAGTGATGAACGATTCAATGTCATTCAACGATTAAGTGATGAGATGGCAATCTTCCAACCCTATAAATCAAATATTATTTCTATCTGCCAGCTCGTAATAAAGACCTTGAAAAATCAATTTGCAACCATTTGGCAAGACAGTCAGCCTCGGATTGCCTGTTTTGGTATTGATTTTATGGTTGAGGCGAATGCTAAGCTTTGGTTACTGGAAGTGAATCATGGTCCCTGTTTTCCCATTGATGATTCACATCCTTTATTTAATGCTTTATATCGACCTTTTTGGGAGCAATTGATAAAACAGTTTATTGATAGAGAACCCTCCGATTTTATTGCATTGGATTAGAGCTACAAAAAGCAGGATATACGTCATAAAACACACAAAATTACTTTATGCTTCGAATTGATTTCTTCAAGGCGAGTCTGCCAGAGTGCCAACTCCCTTTGTAAAAAATCGTTATATCGGTTTGTTTGCTCTTCCATTTTAGCGTAAACGATTTCATACATGGTGGAACGTGATTCATTACTCATACTCGCCTTATTTATTGAGGCATCGTATTGGGTCATAAGCTTTTGAGTTTCTTTATCATATTCAACAGACTGGTTTTGCATTTTTTTTTTGATATAACGGAGAGAAATGTCAATAATACCTTTCCTTATATTGAATAAATTATCATCTGATAATTCTTTAAATTTAATTTTGAATGCGATGAACATTTTTTCAAATTTGCATGATTCATTATAGGCGCCATGCAGATTGATTAATAAGCTCGATAAAGAAGTGCTTTCCAAAGATAATTTTATTAAGTTTTGAATCAAAGAATAAGACTCTTCCAAAAGCCGGCGCCTTGAAATTGTTAAAGAACGTTTAGATACCTGACTTGTGATGAAAAGCTCTCTTTCCTTGAAGAAAGAATATATCATATCTTGAATTTCTTCAGGGATAGCGTCTTCCAACATAGTATCCAAACTTTATTGAAAATTCGCCTCATCTTAGCAAAAGGTAAAAGTAAGATCCATGAATGCTTTAGAAACAGACCCCGTAGAGTTGGTCTTCTGTTTTTATTTTATGACTTACATCTTCAGTAAGCCTTCTATGCTGAATAGCAACAATCTTATTATAAAAATCCGATGTTTCAGGCTGACGGCGATTAAACCAGGTATGGCCTTGATAAGCATTTGCAATGGCTGCTTGTCCAATAATCACCTCTAAGGTTTCAACCGCTGTAGGAAGTTCACCATTTTGATGTTTTTGATACAGATCAAAAATGGCTGCAGCACCCCTGGATATGGTAATTTCATGGTCATTATCTAGTCTACGTGTTTCACCACCGAAAATTCCAATTTTACCATCGAGTCTAATGATATCTGCTAAAATATTCGCAAGAGTTTTTTCTGCATTCCTTTCAATAATATTCTCTGGAGAATTTATAGGATCACTTAACCATATTCTCTTGAGTTTATTAAAAATAAATTCAGCTTCAGCCTCATTAACATGAAGCCCCGATTTGAGATGACTTTTTGTTTCTTCTTTTCGTAGCGATGAATCTCTAAGAGCTGTTTTATACTCATATGCATTTACATCTTGATCCGGGATATAATATCTTTTAAATAGTTCTACACTTTCTGGCACATTTATTTGCTCTGATGTTTGCTCAACAAGAATATCAAATTTATTTCCTAAATCTTCAAGATCAAGACGCAAAGGACTATTTTCCCTATAGTTAGCATTATATTCTCGAAACTCATCAATGATTTGTTTTTTTAAATCAGGATTTTCGATAAGAAATTTTAAAAATTTTTTATTCTTTATAAGTTCTGCTTTTAGTAGTTCACTACGTCGTGTTTTGTGAGCTACCAATTCTTCTCGCAATTTGGGATTTCCAATCGTTTCATTTGCAATGGCTCGATAAATTTTCTCATTGAATAAGGCTCTTTTAAGAAAAACCGAAAAAACATCTTTGATAAAATCAGGATTATCTTCAATCCCTCCCAGGTCTAAAATGCCGCTGTCAGTTTCATCAGGAAAATTACGCGGTTTTGCATCGCGTAAATGCGGGAAGTTTGTAATATCTCTTTGAGTTATAGGAAAAGCATCCCTAGGTTTTATGCCATAGGCTCGTTCGTTACCCTTGTAAAGCGGTTTATTAGGATTTATGTTTTTGTATTTTGAGGTGATTGGCCAGGTTGCTTGATCATGATCAATTTTGTAGGATATTAGATTGATTGGATCATAGCCAATATTACCCCCATGCAGATCGTTCTCTTCCTCAGTATAGGCAGCACCTAATATTCTACCAATACCTGATTTAACCAGGTCTATCTGCCGGGGAGAACGCAAGTTACCCATTAGCTTCTTTTGCTTTAAATAGTAATCATGTAAGGATTGAAAATTATCGATTTCCCTAGAAATAACCCCCACTCGATTACCTTGATTGTCATGGACACTTCTAACTCTAGGTGTACGGTCATTTAATAAAAGGCGATAACACATGCCATTGAAGGCTTCAATTTCAGTAATTCTTCTTCCAGACTCTTCCGTTTTTAGAATTTCTATAGGGAGTTTATCCACTTTTTTTACTTTCTCAGCGCTATGGGACGGTTTTGGTGCATCCGTTTCTCTTATAATTTCAATAGGAGCAGAATGATATTGGGCGCGCTCTTTACTTTTATGAGGTGGATTGTAAATTTTGGTTGTTTTAGCCAATTCTTGTTGTAACAACCCTAAACGCTCGAGTAAAGCACCATTTTGACTGTGATTGTAGTCAGGACTTGAAAGAAGTGCATTGATAACAATCCCAACTTTTCTTTTGCTGGTAATTGTTAAAATTTGTGTCTGATCTCGGACTTCACAGTATCCCAATTTTTTAAACAGGGGAAAATTCTGGATTAGATAAGAAATATTCGAGGTGTCTGCGGGTAATGTTAGGATGATAAATGGTTCTTTCTCTGGTTTTTCTATATCCTTTGGGAGCACATCTCCATGAGTATAAACCTCCTGAAATCCTAAGTAATCAATTTTACTATAAATTTTCATAACAGTAGTTCAGCACGCTCAGTTGTTGCGACATTCTAAATTAGAAAAATTAACAAAAAATTAACAAGGTTTGCGCGCTTTAGACGGCAGATGCGCAATTATAAACCAATTTTCTATTTTATGATCAAATAAAAAAAACAAAGCAGCAGTTTTGAATTTTTAGTTCAATGCGGTTGCTGCATCTGCTTTCCAATAGACCCCACCACCACTTTCTTAAATTGAAAATAGCTTTCGTCTTTCAACAAATAAGGTACACTCCCTGTAAAAGAAAAATAGATGCACTAACTTTTGGAAGAATGAACATACAAACTGAGTTTTCAAAAGAAGTACTTAAGTTAATTAAATCAATACCTCGAGGTAAAGTTGTAACTTATGGGGATATTGCCAGACTGGCAGGACACTCGCGAGGGGCACGTGGAGTTGGATGGCTTCTTCATTCCTGTACAATGAGTCATAATCTTCCCTGGCATCGCGTCCTGAAATCCCGAGGAGTACTCTCATTTCCTAGGGGGGACCCCAACTATTTACTGCAGAAAGAACTGTTAGAAAAAGAAGGCATTGTTATTATCAATGGTCGTGTTGATTTAAAAAAATATTCTTGGAACAGTGAACCATAGCAATATAATTCGATCATATCAAAGCAAAAGAGTACTATATAATCTATTATTATCGATAGATTGTTTGCTTTTTTGGAGTATACAATGCCCACATTATCAATTGGAACCGGGGTTGATAGCAGTCCCCAAATCAAATCAACACATGAATTATCGCCTGGCACTTATCATACTTCTGCTTTGGCGATGAGTGAAGCAGCTCAAGGAGGAGGAATAGAGGCAGAACGTGGAACTATAGGAATATTAAAGGCAAACGATAAGAGGATTTTATTCACTCATTCATTAGATTCATGTTTTCCAGCTGTATTTATATTTAAAAATGGCGATGTTGGGCTTTATCATGGTAATACCCCATTTATAAGCAACATCCAAATTGGAAGTGTCCCAGGAGGAAATGGGTTGCTAGAAACGATACCCGCCTCAGAGATCGAAGAAATACAAATTTTCGAAAAAGGAGTGGCATTAAATACTGGAAAAGCTTTAACTTTCGCTCATAACTTACGCGCACATTTTAAGGGGGAAGGACCCAAAATTTTAGTGCAACAGGAAAAAGATGTAAATCCTGCGGATCCTTCCTATAAATATGGTGCTGCAGCTATTTATAGGTCAAAAGACGGAAAACCTATTATACTTGTAGGCCAAAGCAAACCTTACAATGATATGGCTAAAAATCAAGAAGAGTGCTTGAACAAGGAGGAAGATAGTATCAAACCATATACTTTAGTGGAGTTCGATCCCAAAACAAGACCTCTTCCTACTAGAGAAGAGCCTCGAGGGGAGAAAGAACTGAAAAAACAGGAGGAGCTGGAACTCACCCCCAAAGCAACACCGAGTCTAAAGCCCTCAGAACCTCAGCAGCAGGAAGAATTGCAACTAGAACCTAGTCCAAAGTCCCCAGAACCTCAGCAGCAGGAAATACAGCAAAAGATGAAAAGTGTTGTCAAGGGCATGAGGAAAGATGAAGAGAATAAACCCAAGGAAGACGGGAGCTGCTGCATTCTTCAATAATTTCTTTTATGGGATAATCGAAGGGAATACAGTTGAATCCTACAGCTCTACAGCATTTGATAATGAAACGAGTAATTCATATTGCCGCTATTGAACCTCCTCACCCAGGAAACAACAACAAGTAGTTTGGGTCATTTTGCCCTGAGGTAACGTCAGTTTCTCATTTTAAATTTCTCTATGTATCGCTTAAATTTCTCTACGTACCGCGCTCTATGCGCGGTATCCAGAACGATATTTCAAGATGCCGCTGAGCATTTTTATAGCAAGATCCCCTGGATACCGCGCATAGAGCGCGGTACGGAGGCGAAAAAATGAAACGCGGTACGTAGGTGAAAAATTTAGTGGAGGTTTCTCATCAAAAAAACTGACGATACCTCAGGGCATTTTGACTCAACACTCTATGGTGCAACTTAGATTAGTGTTGGATCTAAAGATCCAACCTAGCTTTGCTATTAAGAAGTTAATTTTTGAGCTAATTCAGAAACTCCAAGGTGTCCTGAGGTATCGTCAGTTTATCCCTACGTCCCGCGGACAAGCGTTTCTTAAATTAAATCCTTGCGTTTAAGGGTTTCATTGTACTCGTGCATACTAATCAAACCGGCTTCATATTTTTCCCGAGCCTCATAAACACTTATATAGCAATTATTGGATTTATCTTCCGAAACACCAACAATAGCATCAAGAAATTCAACGAACCATTGAAATAGCTTTCTCATTTGGAACCTTCCCTGTGAAAATTACATCCGTTCAATCATTATAGCCCTATTTCAAACTCTTTTGCCAACAGCATACGCTGAATTCATTATATTAGAGTTTATTATGAATAAATTTAGTAAAGTGGAAAAAAGGTGCTTCTTACTGAGCATTTTTCTAGCCCCTTTTTAAGATTATAAAAAGTAGAAAAATTATTTAGAGTTATCTTTCAGGTTTTTTAAATACTTATAAAGCTCTGGTAACAAAAAAAGTGGCAAGGAACATATTATAATCACAGACCAGTTCATTATAGATATTGGTACAGTATGTAAAATACGCTGTAATCCAGGTGTATAAATGGCCGCAATTTGAAGTCCTAACATACTTGAAATTGCAATTAAAATCCATTTATTTGAGAACCATCCTATCTCTTTAATTGGTTTATATAAATTTCTGAAATTCAAGGCATGGATGTTAGACATAACTGCTAAAGTTGTAAAGGCAATAGTATTGGCTAAAGCATAAGATTGCGATGAATAGAACTTATAAATAAGAAACGTTACAATCCCAATATAGGAGCCAAATAAACCTAATAAAAAGAAAGACGTGCGATCCAAAATTGACTGATTCGCTTGTCGTGGATGTGTACTCATAATGTCCTTTTCAGCTTCTTCAACACTTAATGAGAGCGCTGTAGCACTGTCAGTAATTAAGTTAATCCAAAGAATTTGAATAGGGACCATAATTAACCGGCCGCTCAGCATAATATTAATAAGGACAGCCAGGGCTTCTCCGATGTTCGATGATGCGAGAAAAAGCACAAATTTTCGGATGTTAGTATATTGACGCCTGCCTTCTTTTACTGCAGCAATAATTGAAGCAAAATTGTCATCGAGTAAGACAATATCTGCTACACTTCGGGCAACATCCGTTCCACGTATTCCCATTGCAATTCCAATATCAGCTTGTTTAAGCGCTGGTGCATCATTTACACCATCACCAGTCATGGCTACTAATTGTCCTTGTTTTTGTAATAAACTTACAATACGCAATTTGTCTTTAGGAATTGTTCTTGCAAAAAGGATGTCTTCTTTCAATAAAAGATTTAAATTATTATCATTAATTTTTTCTAATTCGCTACTCGTAACAATTTTCTGAATATTTAGACCAATCTGTTTGGCGATTGCATGTGCGGTTACAGGCGAATCACCCGTTATCATAATAACTTTGATACCCGCTTTTTTTGCGGTCTCTAAAGCATCAGGAACTTCTTTTCGTGGTGGATCAATTAAACCAACAATTCCAAGAAATGTTAAATTACTTTCTGCTTCATCTACTGTTAACTCAGCTTGCTTGGGTATTACTTTCCGTGCTAGTGCCAGGGTACGAAGCCCTTCTTCGGCAAAATTATTGTACGCTTTCTCTATTATGAGTTGGTATTGAGACATAAGTTTGATTTCATTGTCGCGTGTCAAATAGTGAGTACACAATGGTAAAATCACTTCAGGAGCTCCTTTTACATGAACAATTTGACACTCTTCTGTTTCTTCAATAATAGACATTCGCTTTCGGGTTGAATCAAATGTAAACTCATTAATAAAATGGCTTTGATATTCTTGGCTTAGGCCTGATTTTAAGGCAGCGACAATTAAGGCCGCTTCATCCGGCGAGCCTATTGCTTTCCAGCTTGTTTCCTCTTGGTGAATGCGGGCATGATTGCATTTGCGCCCTGTATCAAGCAACACAATCAATCCCGGGATCGATTTTGGGTCTATTGATTGTCCCTTTGCTATAAATTCGCCCTTTGGTTCGTAACTTGTTCCAGTAATATCAATGAATTCACCCTGCAACCAAATTTTCTGAACTTTCATTTCATTTTTGGTGAGTGTTCCTGTTTTATCTGTGCAAATAACCGAAACAGCCCCCAATGTTTCTGCTGCCTGAAGTTGGCGAAGCAAAGCTTTCTTATGTGACATAGCTCGTGCTCCTACAGCAAGAGCGATAGTGACCACAGCAGGAAGACCTTCAGGAATAGTAGCCACTGCCAGGGATACCCCTGTCAACAACAGATTGATTATGTCATGACCAAACAACATTCCAATTAATATAACTGTAGCTGAAATAAACAAGGCTAAAAATCCAAATTGTCGTCCAAGATTGGACAATTGTTTTTGAAGCGTTGTTTTTTCTTCAATGATAGTCCCTGTCATTTTAGCTATGCGGCCAAATTCCGTATTCATGCCAATGGCAACAACTAAGCCTTGTCCATGCCCATTAACAACATGAGTCCCCATATATGCCATATTTTTTCTTTCTAAAAGAATAGTTTCTTTTGGCAAAGGTTTAGTAATTTTAGCTATTGGCGCTGATTCCCCTGTTAAAGCAGCTTCATTAACCATAAGGTTTACTGCCCTGATTAGCCGAATATCAGCAGGCACAATATTTCCAGCATCTAATAGTACACGATCACCTGGGATGAGTTTATTTGCATGAATTATTTCCTCTTTCCCATCGCGAATAATTCTGCACTTAGGAGAAAGCATTTTTTTTAATTTTTGGATGGCTGTATGTGCTTTCCACTCTTGAATAAATCCTAAAAGACCATTAAAAATAATAATGACAAGAATTGCGATTGCATCGATCATATCCCCTAGAATAAAGGATAAAATTGTTGCTAGCAGTAAAGCTAAAATTAAAATATTAGTGAACTGTCGAACTAATATGTGGTACCAATAGACTGACTCAATATCTTTAAGCTCATTGATGCCATAATGTGTTTCTTTCGCTAGTAATTTTTCCGTTTCTTCAATAGTTAATGCATGCCATTGCTTCATAGTGTTCCATGTAAAAGCCCTAATCTTAATTTGAGCTAAATTTAGCTTAAATAAGTATCCGAATAATCAGTATAAGCTATTTTTCTACGGGGAAATAATTACAAGTTTAGATTGTTATCTGGATTTTTATGGCTTAAGTGGAGTAAACAAATGCAGAGTTGAGCCATGCCACTGCGTCTTGAGTGTGAACCAATATTTAAAGATACAAGTCAGGTGCTTGCAACGAGGATTCTCCCTTCAAGGTAAATGAATCACCATTGCAAACAAACAGCTGACGTTGTGGATTAAACCTTTAAATTGTTGGCTTACTTCTTTAGTAATTGTCTGTAAGTTAGCCTCTGTATCAGTGATACCCAAAAGACTCGCTTTTTTTATAGATTTGAATGCTTATGCGATCTACCCGTTCCTCTTGAGAAAAATTACATTCCCCTTGTCCTTGTCTTATGCCGTCAAGGTTATACAATAATTCTGATTTTGCCGTAGCCTAATCCGGATGGTGATCATCCATATTATCCAAATAGCGTTCAGTTAATAATTACGAATGACATCGTTTCCTTATTAACTTTACTGGAAATTCTCATTCATTAATCTTTTCTTCACTCTCATTCTTTCTAAAACCTAAGAAGCTGAGTAATCGATGCCAATAAATTCTTAGTATCACCATACCTGCGGTGATAGCACCTATAATCCCCTGTAAAATCACACTTCCAGTCCCTGGATCCAAATATGCGTAGGCAGGCGAACTATTTAACAACAAAAATGTTAGCGCAGATGTAGTCAATACACTTAATATTGAAGTATTTCTCATGTTATATCCTCCTTAATTCGGGCTGATCTCTTTGTTTTTTGTCATCAAATAAAGTATTCGTTCAGATCCTGATACTTCATTAATGCAGCTTATTGAAAAATAAGTACTAAACGCCTTTTCAAAATATTCTCGTGTATAGTTTTCAAAAATATCTTTTCTGGATTGCAGCAAGCGTTTAACCTGGCTATCTGACTTGGGTACAAACTCAATAATCAAATGATCACCTATTTCTGCGAAAAAAGCAGCGATGCGCTCCAAGGGTATATTGTTTGATATTGCCAGGTGATGAATCAATGCGAGCGCCATAATGCAATCCGCAGGCCCCCGATCCATCAAAGAATCTCGTTCCTTGTTAGACCAACCCAAATTTGGGGTTGGATTTGTTAACTCCAGTAAGAGAGGCAATGGTGAATGATGTTTTTGCTCTTTGATCCTTCGATAGTTTATTTCTACTGCTGCGGGATCAACATCAAAAGCAAGCGTTGTTGTTGCTCCCATTTCATTAGCCAAACGGCTGAAATGTCCTGTATTTGCCCCAAGATCCCACACTACTTTCGGCTTGGACAATTGCAAATACTGTTTCACGATTCTGTTCTTTTCTGCAAATGACGAATCCGAATAATTTGTTGCCTGATAGTAATCTGCCCATTCCGTTCCCACGGGTTTCCAGTCAAGTTTTTGGATTGTATGTCGCAAAGAGTGCAAGAGGCCAATAAATCCCTTCTTACTGAGTTGAGCTGCTCGTTGATTGCCTGAGCGTCGCTTCGTTTTATTCGTTTGAGAATATAACTTTTGCATTCTCGCATGGAGATGAAGATGCATTAACAGTCCAGGATTTGTCCAGGAACGTTTTGAGAGTAAAGAGCTTGCCAGACAAAGAGGGATACCATCAATATAGACTCGCAACAGTTGCCCCAGCCTTATATCTTTTTTTGCCATTAAAACCAGAGGTGCCAGGAAGTGTTGGCAAAATTGTTTGTAAGCCGCCCAAGGCTGCCCTTCCTCATAGAGTTCAAAAGAAAGCGTGTCAATGAATACAGCATGCCCTTGTTCAAACTGCACATTGTATGCAGAGGCATCCTTGATGGTCATCCCATACTCGAGTGAGAGCTCTTGTAAATCAAGCGTAAGTAGTGCTGCATCCTTAAGTTGACTGAACGACCATTCATAGGGATAAGAAATAAACTGAAGCGGCGTGGGACGTAAAATCTTGTAAGCGTCCTCGGAAAATGGATCTGGCTCCATTTCTGTATGTGAAACAAGCCAATTTTTATCAGTTAGCCTCTTATATAATCCTGAGTGAATCAAATGATCGTAATGAGGGCGGTAAATTAAATTTACCTGCCTGTGAATGTTTCCCTGATGGGTAAAAATAAATCCAGAGGGATCCCGAAAAGATGCTTGATGAGGTATGTAATTGTGATCGTTTGTGCGATATTTCATATGTTAAGCTCTTCTTATTTCATCAATAATTATCTCTTGAGCGAAAATTCCCAGTTTACGACGGTCTGGAGATTCACTTATTTCGCTGGGAGCAGTGGGCTCGGAGATAACAAACGTAATATCCAATAATCCATTGCTTATTATTTTTGCGGGAATAGTCGCTTCGAACCAATCCAGCTCGAGCATTGTCCAGGAAGCAATGTCATATCCATTGACTACAACTTTGATTTGTTGTGGCTTTCTATCTTTGGTCGGGAAGGCTTTAGCATGCAGTCGCAATGATAAGGACTGCGATTTTTCTTGTTTTACATAAAGGCCTAGCCGGCTTTGAGATCCATTGGTCCATCGATGCTCCTTCTCTTGCCCACACCAGCCTTGCTTTAAAAATTTCGCTACATTGCCTCCCTGTGCGAAACTTAGGGGCATACCTAGTTTATACTCAGCAAATTTAATTAGTTTCTTTACGGAACCCGCAGCATACTCTCGATTAAGATTTTCCCACGCTTGTATATTTCTTACATCACCATCGATAACATACTCTGACATTGGCGGAAGGTACGCTTTGTTCCAATACGGATTGCTCCATTTATAGAATAAAAAAGTACGTTTTTTCTTTTCATCTAATTTTGATAAACGATCGGCTCCACATGCAAACTTACCATCATTCCAGGAAAGGATACATACGATATCAGCTAAATGAAGCGGTTTATTGGAGTAGGTGAGCGGCGAGAGCGACGTACTTGGTTTATATAAAAAAAGCGGACGCGCTGTACCAAGTGCATATGTATTTATATTGTCATCTAATGTATCTGCAGAACCGTGAATATCTGCTGGCCAAAATCCCCTCCCGTGATCGCCGATAACCAAAATCTCAGCAGAATCATAAATACCTAATTTGTGAAGCAGCTTAAGATTGCTGTGCAGAAATCGCAAAACTCCACGTGCATGACGCACATAAGACTCCCTTGTGCTAGGCATGTTTTTTTCATATTTAAAAAATTCATTAACCTGGGAAGGAGCATGTGCACCTGCATAATGATACACTTTGAACTCACCCTCTTTATTAGAATTAACCCTGGCGTTTTTTTCCAGTGCGTTCAAAAAGCGCAAATCATCACCATTTCTACCTTGGGGTAATGTATCATCAGTGGTTAGTTTCAAGAAAAGCCAGTTGTCTTTATTATAAAGTCCGGGTTTTAGTTTGGTTGGTGCAATTCGAAATAGACCGCCATTAAGCAATAGTAATTGTTGTTTACTAATCCCCGCCCATGTTTCCTCCCCAACAGATGCCATGAACGCTTTTTGGGCTTTAATACCCTCAAAATATTTATTTGGAATGATTGAAATAATACTGGCTCCATACCCTTTCTCAATATGATAATCCGCTATATTTAGGATTGTATAGCTTGCCTTCGTCCAATCCTTCAGAGGAATTTCATTTTTGTAAAATTTCCCCGTAAGAATTAAGGGTAAAGAAGCAATGGTGCTTGGATAACCACCAACCGTGTTTGGATAAAAAGTGAAGCCGCGCAAAAAGGCCACTTCCTCAGGCCAATTCTGTGCTATCTCATTAAAAATATCAGATTGAAAACTATCCAGGACTATCAGGAGCTTATTATTCTTATTGTGGAAGGAAAAAAGACTCTTTGCAGCTGCCTGGTCATCATTTTTCTTAGGATGGTAATCCGAGCTCACCCAGGCGGTAATTAGTGACAGGACACCTAACAGCATGCTGCCTTGAGCCAAAATAAGTAATTTATTTCTTGAGCGAAAAGACAACGTGATAGCAGCACCAACAAGAAATAACCAGACTAACAATTCTACATTGGCGTGGGTACTCCATTTGCTCCAGTTCACTCCATTTCCATCTAACGGACCAAAGTTCCAGGCAAAAAGTTGACTTTGCACCCAGGCAGATAACGCAAGCCCCACCAACAGCCCTGAAATAATTGCATAAAGCACTGGCCACCGGGAAATTACCAGTAACAACCCAAGTAAAATTGTTGTAACGCCAACACAAATAAATACGAGCGGCGGTAACGTATCTGCCAGGTTCGTTGTAAATTCAAAATGGTTCCCAAAATAAAAAACAAGAGGAGAAACCAAGAAAATAATAAGAGGTAAGCTTAGCGCAAAAATTACTGATCGTTTTAAATCCATTTATTTTTATTGTCCATCTTCACTGTACATTTAGATTTGATATGGGTTAGATGTATGGATAAAATCCATTCATTTTTATTAAATCCCCACTTCTATTTTGTCCCTTAAGCAAATCAAACTTTGCCGTACTGCACTAGAAAAACTGATATTGGAAAATTTCCCAGGCCCTAATCAGCAGCTATTCTCAGTCCTTGGTTTCTTATTATAGTCACAGTAAACATATGGAGAATAAACAATTTTTATGAAACCTGCAATCATAATAAAAGCTGTCATAATGTTGACAAAATAAAATTAGAATATTACAAACAGGAAAAGGTTTTCTAAGGGAGGCTCTCGACCGAAGCTCTTATAATGAGAGTCCTCATACAGCAATCAAAAGTGAATACCGCTTTGTCGGAGAAATTGAAAACTCTTATAATAATATTTACAGCAAGTTCCATTTGGAACTCATTACCAGGCAGATATCTCTTGTTGCAAACGCTCGATTACCCCATATGTAAACAACTTCAGGTTAGCATTTTGAAGGCAAATCAAAAATTCCTCTCCTCCCATTCTAAAAATACGCGAAGACTTTTAAATACTATAATTTCTATAATGGTTAGGTATTTAGATCTCATAAGGACACAGAAATCATTATTTTTTGGGATCACTTTCATGAAGTTTTATTGAGCAATCTGAATGGTATGGCAGTCAAAATAGGTTAAAAGCATTTGTAGTTTAGCCACAGCGAGCTCTCTCAAGGAGGAAAAAAAGAGATGAACCAATTTCATAATATTTTATTTGTCAGCCATGGAATTAAAGATGAGATGGAAACCTTACAATTGGTATTGAGACTGGCTTTTGAAAATAAGGCAGAACTTCGTATCTTAATTATTTGCCCTCCTTTTCCTGATACGCTTAGTGAATATAAACCCTCTTATGAAGCATTCTTAATTGACAAGATGAATAAAACCATTCAATCGGCCAAATCAGACTTCACTTTAAAGGATATCCCTATCCAGATCGAAGCCAATTGCACCAGTAGGCCTGATATCCAAATCATTCGCTATGTATTGCAAAACTCTCATGACCTTCTCATTAAAGAAGCTGAAACGCCAGAAGGAAAAGGGTTTAAAGCTCTTGATATGGCACTATTGCGCAAATGCCCTTGTGCTACATTACTGCATCGTCCTCTAAAACATGCTCAACAAAATATTCGAATAGCCGTCGCTATAGATCCAAAAGATGAGGAACCTGCCACCCAAAATTTATCACTTCGCTTATTAGAATTTGCTCATTCCATGAGTTCCTTTTATAAGACCAAGTTACACATTATTTCCTGCTGGGATTTTGTACTGGAAAATTACTTTCGTGATAGCGGTTGGATAAAAATCCCTGAAGCTGAAATCACTAAAATGGTCGCTCAAGAAAAATTTTCTCATGGACTGTTATTAAGAGATCTGATCAAACGCTCGCAAATTTCTGGAGAATATCAGATTGAAATTTCTAGAGGACAACCAGAGGAACTTATCCCATCCATTATTGCTCAGAAAAAATTTGATATTTTAGTAATGGGTACACTCGCACGTACTGGGATATTAGGATTTATTATTGGCAATACAGCAGAAAATATTCTACAAAAAATTAGCTGCTCGTTGCTTGCGTTAAAACCACCTGGCTTTGTTTCACCAGTAAAAGCTTATTAATCAGAGAAAAGAGAATAGGATGGCCAATATTCAATTTATTGGTTTTTATGTTTTTTTGGTTCATAGATTTCCAAAACCAACCTATAATTGACAGTATCCATAAAAGTAAAGGATGGCTCATGGAAATTCAGTTCTTAGGTGCGACCCAAACAGTCACCGGTTCAAAATATTTAGTGCAAACTAAAAATATGAAAGTGCTTGTCGACTGTGGTCTTTTCCAAGGTTATAAAGAATTACGTTTACGGAATTGGGCATCGATACCTATCCAGCCTCAAAATATTAATTATGTCTTGCTCACACATGCTCATATTGATCATAGTGGATATATTCCATTACTGGTAAAAAATGGATTCCAGGGGAAAATAATTTGTACTGAGGCGACATATGATTTATGTAAAATATTATTGCCTGATAGCGGCTATCTTCAGGAAGAGGAAGCGTTTTATGCAAATAAAAGAAGTTATTCCAAACATCATCCTTCCCTACCCCTTTATACTCGGGAAGATGCTGAATTTTCACTCAACTATTTTCATCCTATAGACTTAAGTAAGCAGTTTAAAATGGATGATGATTTTTATGCAAGCTTTCATTATGCAGGTCATATTCTTGGAGCATCTTTTATACGAATTTGTCATCATAATGTATCTGTACTTTTTTCAGGTGATCTTGGTCGAGCACAGGATCCTATTATGAATCCACCCCAAGCACCATTAGAGTCAAATTATTTAGTTGTCGAGTCCACCTATGGTAATCGTTTACATGAGAAAACGAATCCTGAGGAACAACTTGGAGAAATAATTAACCGCACAGTAAAACGAGGCGGTATCGTATTAATCCCTGCCTTTACGGTCGGTCGCACACAATGCTTGTTGTATTACATCCAACAATTAAAATCAAAAAAAGTAATTGCAGATATTCCTGTTATTGTTGATAGTCCGATGGCTACAGATGCGACAAAAATCTTTTCTCGTCATGCAAATGAAAATCGATTATCCGTCCAGCAATGTGCTGAACTATGTGGTATTGCTCAATATGTGCGTACCACAGAAGAGTCTATTGCACTAAGTCAACAGAAAATGCCCATGATTTTAATCTCTGCTAGCGGGATGGCCACCGGGGGTCGAGTAGTACATCATATCCGAAATTTTGCTCCCAATTCTAGGAACACCATACTCTTCAGTGGCTTTCAAGCAGGTGGTACTCGGGGTGATAGAATAGTTCGTGGTGAGAAAGAAATAAAAATGTTCGGACAAATGGTTCCAATTCATGCTGAGGTAATACAGATGGATAACACATCCGCACATGCAGATTATGTTGAAATACTGTCTTGGTTGGCGCACTTAAAAAACGCGCCCAGGAAAATTTTTATTACCCATGGTGAAAAAGAATCTGCCGAATCTCTTAAAGTAAAAATTGAACAAAAATTTCATTGGAATTGTGTGATCCCTAACTATTTAGATAAAGAAAAATTAAGATGAATAACAACTCGAATAATAGATTAAGTAAACTGAAGTTAGTCAAATTAGGGATTGAGACGAGACAGGATTTTATTCTTTTTATACGTGCAGATTGTTTTATTTGTATCTCGGAAGGATTTGAAATACAAGCACGAGTGATTGTTCACTTAAATAAAAAATCCATAATTGCATCATTGAATATTATTCATTCGGATATCTTACAAAAGGGTGAGGCCAGTCTTTCTGAAAACGCTTGGGAACACATTGGTGCAAAAGAAGGAGACTTTATTAACATATCTCATCTACTTCCTGTACCTTCTATAGATTATGTGCGTTCTAAAATATATGGGAACGCGTTATCAGCCTCTCAACTTTATGAAATTATCAGCGATATTGTAGCCGGCAAATATTCCAATATACATTTGTCGAGTTTTATCACTGCTTGTGGTAATGATAACCTCAGTATTAAAGAAATTATTTACCTAACACAAGCCATGGTTAAAACAGGTAAGCAACTGCATTGGAACGACCCTATCATTCTTGATAAACATAGCGTAGGAGGTATTCCTGGCAACAGAACAACTCCCATTGTTGTAGCTATTGTAGCTGCAGCGGGACTCATTATTCCCAAAACCTCGTCCCGAGCAATTACGTCTCCTGCGGGTACTGCCGATACTATTGAAACGATGACAGAAGTAAATCTGCCTCTTTCGAAAATACAAAAGGTAGTTGCACGTGAAGGAGGATGCATAGTTTGGGGTGATGCATTAGGTTTAAGTCCGGCCGATGATATTCTTATTCGGGTAGAAAGAGTTCTGGATATTGATCCAATGGGCCAAATGATAGCCTCTGTACTTTCCAAAAAAGTTGCCGTTGGTGCTACGCATGTCCTTATAGATGTTCCGGTTGGGCCGACAGCAAAAATTCGTTCTGAGTCTGAGTTTTTCAAATATCAAAAATATTTTTCTTTGGTAGGCGATGCTCTTGATTTGAATGTTATTACTTTAAGAACAAATGGAAATCAGCCTATTGGAAAAGGTATCGGCCCAGCGTTAGAAGCAAAAGATATCTTGGCTGTATTACATAATGATAAGGATGCTCCTATCGATTTAAAAAATAAAGCAATTACACTTGCTGCGATCTTACTTGAGTTGGGGAAAAAAATACCCCTTCAGCAAGCCACAGAGTTAGCGATAAACCTATTGGAACGTGGTACTGCATTAAAAAAATTCTTAGCAATTTGTGAAGCCCAGGGTGGTTTTAAAGTTCCTCCTACTGCATCATTTACACATGACGTTGTTGCGAACCAAAATGGATTTATTACTGAAATTGATAATCGGGATCTAGCTAAAATAGCGAAATTGGCAGGAGCTCCTTATGAGCCTGCAGCAGGTATTGAATTTTTTGCAAGATTAGGTACGCAAGTGGAAAAAGGACAATTGTTGTATCGAATTCATGCAGAGTCTAAAGGAATATTGAACTACGCATGTACCAATGCTTTATCCATGCCCAATATTATTAAAATCACACCTGAAAAAATATAAGAGCAATAATATGGACAAGCCTATTCTTTTTTCATTACCAGGAAACAAAAAACTGACCCAAGCGTTAAGCAATAAACTGTCTATTGAAATTGGCAAAGCAGAAATACATCAATTCCCTGATAGCGAATCTTATGTTCGAATTAATTCAGATGTTAAAAATAAAAAGGTTTTTTTAGTCTGTACTCTTGCTCATCCTAATAGCAAAATACTAGCGCTTATATTTATGGCTAGAACTCTTAAGGAGCTTGGAGCAAATAAAATTTGCTTAGTAGCACCTTATCTCGCTTATATGCGGCAAGATAAACGCTTTCATTCTGGTGAAGCGATTACATCGACTATTTTTGCTCAGTTACTTTCAAGCTGCATCGATGGAATGATTACTATTGACCCGCATTTACATCGCATACATCAGCTCTCTGAAATATACAGTATGCCTTCGCTGCTAACACTACATGCTACAAAAAATATTTCTGAATGGATATCTTCCCATATTAAAAATCCTATTTTGATAGGACCTGATGAAGAAAGTAAGCAATGGGTTTCTGAAATAGCCAATTTCAGCAATCTTTCTTTTGTAGTTGCTCAAAAAAAACGTCTGGGTGATAAACAAGTTGTTGTATCTTTACCTAAGATACAGAACATTGAGAATACTCCTGTTCTTGTGGATGACATCATTTCTTCGGGAGCAAGCATGTTTGAATCGCTAAAACAACTGATAAACAATGGCTTTAAAAATCCAATATGTATTGGTGTTCATGCTCTTTTTAATAAACAAACAGAAAATATGCTCTTACGTGCAGGAGCAAAACAACTCATTACTTGTAATACTGTAATACATTCAACAAACCAAATAGATGTTTCTAACATTCTTGCAAAAGGGATTGTTGAATTATGTTAAAAAATTTAATTAATTCAATGGAATATGATGGCTTCAATCCAATATAAGTATCACTGGCAATCGTATATTGCATTTTTTTCATTAATTGCTATTAGTGTACATCTATTTATGCGTTTTTTTGCTCCCTCATTCTCATTGTTTCCACTGTTCTTTCTCATCATTATCGGGGGAATACCCCTATTTTTACAAATTTTGTTTAAATTATTACAGGGCAATTTAGGTGCCGACCTATTAGCAGCAATTGCTTTAATAACCAGTGTTATTTTAGATGAATATCTTGCCGCCTCCCTAATTATCCTAATGCTAGCGAGCGGTCAAACTTTAGAAGTTTTCGCAATGCGTAAAGCCTCTTCAGTATTACATACCCTGGTAGAACGTATGCCATCAATTGCTCATCGAAAAATAGCCACAGGTGTGGAAGATATTCCATTACAAGAAATTCATATCGATGATGAACTATTAATTTATCCTCATGAAACGTGTCCGGCAGATGGTATCGTTATAGAAGGACATGGCTCCATGGATGAGTCCTACCTGACTGGGGAACCTTATCAAATATCAAAAGCGCCAGGTACCCATGTTTTATCTGGAGCTATTAATGGGGAATCGTTGTTGGTAGTAAAAACAACCTCCCTCCCTTCAGATTCACGATTTGCCGCTATTGTTAAGGTGCTTGAAGAGGCGGAGCAAAAACGGCCTTCGATTAGGCGTTTAGGAGATCAAATTGGGGCGATTTTTGCGCCAGTTGCACTTACTTTTGCATTTGCTGCCTGGTATTTTACCGGCGACTCATTACGTTTTCTTTCTGTTCTGGTGATTGCTACACCTTGTCCATTATTAATAGCTATTCCGATTACGTTGATCAGTGCCATCTCAAGAGCAGCGAAACAAGCAATTATCATTAAAGATCCAACCGTTTTGGAACGATTAATCACCTGTAAAACTGCTATTTTTGATAAAACAGGTACTCTTACTTATGGGAAACCTACTCTAACAGATATTATACCTGCTGCAAATTATCAATCAGCACCAATTCTGCAATATGTTGCAAGTATAGAGCGATATTCTAAACATCCGCTAGCAAATGCTGTATTAAATGCGGCAAAAAAAGAGAATATAACGCTACTTAGCTCTGTAAATGTTTCTGAGGAACCTGGACAGGGATTACAAGGCACTATTAATCAACACCTCATTCAAATTACCGGACGAAAAAAATTATTAGAAAACCACCCTCAATATGCCAATTTACTTCCTCCGACAACACCTGGTTTAGAGTGCATTGTTTTAGTTGATAGCGAATATGCTGCCGCATTACATTTTCATGATGCTCCCCGATCAGATAGCAAATCATTTATCAGCCATCTCGCACCCTATCATCAATTTAAAAAAATTATGCTTGTATCAGGAGATCGTGAATCTGAAGTGAGTTATTTAGGGAGCTTATTAAGTGTGACTGAGCTGCATGCATCCCAAAGTCCTGAACAAAAACTTGCTCTTGTTCGGCAGGAACGATTAAAGGCTCCAACGGTTTTTATGGGAGACGGTATTAATGATGCACCAGCATTAACAGCTGCTACAGTTGGAATTGCTTTTGGGCAAGCCAGTAGTGTTACAGCTGAAGCAGCTGGGGCGGTAATTATGGGAAATACATTAAGAAAAGTAGACGAATTAATCCACCTCAGCTTATATACCCGTAAAATCGCATTACAAAGTGCTCTTGGAGGAATGGTTCTGAGTCTTATTGGTATGATATTTGCCGCGATGGGATTTATTAATCCTGTTGCCGGTGCGGTTTTACAGGAACTAATTGATATTCTTGCCATTCTTAATGCATTAAGATTGACATGGGGCACAAAAATTAAAATAGATTTAACGAATGATGCAGAATAAACTATCCAGAAAATATTTAAATTGTAAGCATGTGGATGCATGCGCTTGAAAAAGAAGAAGAATATTGATGCAAGAAACACTCTGGCTTTCAGTTATAATGGCGTACTTTTTAGGAGTTCGCCATGGTTTTGATCTGGATCATTTGGCAACTATAGATTCGATGACAAGAATCGTTGGTCCACATCGGAACCTCTCTAAAATCGTAGGTTTTTTATTCTCCTTGGGACATGGCATGGTAGTCATTTTAATCAGTCTAATCATAGGTAATGGATTTACGCCAACCTATATTCCAGAATGGCTGAACGGGGTTGGCGATGGCATCTCCCTTACTTTTCTCTTTGTATTTGGCTCATTAACTCTTTGGAACGTTTTTCAATCCCCAGCAAAATCACCAATACCTACCAGTTTTAAAAATTATTTATCCAGGAAAATAATCAAGAAAAATATTAATCCCATCTATATTGTATTTATTGGGATACTCTTTGCTTTTTCTTTTGATACAGTAAGTCAGGTCGTTTTATTTTCACTTTCAGCTAAAACAATGGCAGGATTTTTGTTTTCAGGATTATTAGGGGTTGTGTTTATGTTTGGAATGATGACGTCAGATGGACTGAATGGTTTATTTATCTCAACGTTGCTCCAACGCGCTGATACAATGTCTTTATTATTGTCACGCATGTTTGGGTTAATCATTGCGTTTTTTACTCTCATTGTTGGCATAATGAACTGCCTCACAATATATTTTTCATAGAGTATTGATATGCACGAATTATGGTTATGCCAAAGCATTCTTGAGATTATTAAGGAAAATACAGCTAAAAAAGGGCATGCTCAAGTAAAAAAAGTAATTTTGGAGATTGGTCAGCTTGCTGCGGTTGAAAAAAACGCTTTAATTTTTAGTTTTAACATCGCAAGTAAAGGAACTGTAGCGGAGAATGCAGTGCTTGAAATCATTGATGTCCCAGCAGAGGCATTCTGTGAGTCTTGCAAAAAAGTAGTTCCTTTGCGACAGTATTATGAGGAATGCGCCGCATGCGGTAGTCATTCATTAGAGATTCTTCAAGGTGAAGAATTACGTGTTCAATCAATGGTGGTAGAATAATGTGTGGAATATGCGGTTGTTCTGAAGAAAATAATGCGTTTGATCACCATGAACATGAACATGAACATGAACATGAACATGAACATGAACATGAACATGAACATGAGCATCATACTCATGACAAACATTTAATTCATATTGAGCAAAATATTTTAGCCAGGAATCAACAGTTTGCCCTGGAGAATAAAAACTATTTGATCAATAAAAATGTTTTGGCAATCAATATGATGTCTAGCCCAGGCTCAGGTAAAACGACTCTTTTGGCAAAAACAATCCAGGATTTAAAAGCCAGCTTAAACATTGCTGTTATTGTTGGTGATCAACAAACAAACCATGATGCTGAATTAATTCAAGCACATGGCGGCAGTGCGCTTCAGATAAATACTGGAAAAGTCTGCCACCTGGACGCGCACATGGTGAGCCATGCATTAGAAGATCTTCCTATAGAAGAAAAGTCACTATTATTTATTGAAAATGTAGGTAATCTTGTTTGCCCCGCATTATTTGATTTAGGTGAGCAGTTTAAAGTAGTCATACTTTCAGTGACCGAAGGGGATAATAAACCACTTAAGTATCCGGAGATGTTTCGTTGTGCCGATTTAATACTCATCACTAAAACCGACCTGCTCCCTTATGTAGATTTTAAAATCGAGCAATGTATTGAATATGCACGTCGGATCAAACCCAATGTGAATATAATCACTCTCTCTGCTACTCAAAGACACGGCTTGGATGACTGGTATCGCTGGTTAAAACAAAAAATGATATGAACGAACACTCATGAAAATGAAGCGCCTGCAGATTAGTATTCAAGGTCAAGTTCAGGGAGTTGGTTTTAGGCCTTATGTATATCGGATAGCTAAACTACTCCAGTTAACCGGTTGGATAAAAAATAACGCTGTGGGTGTTTTATTGGAGATTCAAGGAATCTTAGCAGACCAATTTGTCTCTTATTTAAAAGTCAACTTACCTCCACTTGCTAAAATAAAATACATTCAACTTAAAACAGTCCCTGCTAAAACAAATGAAAATACATTTAACATTATTGAAAGTGAACAAGGTAAGTCGAATACGATTATCTCTCCTGATACCTGCATTTGTTCAGAGTGTTTAAAGGAGCTCTTTGATCCCCTGAGCCACTATTTTCGCTATCCTTTTTTAAATTGTACTCAGTGCGGCCCTAGATTCACGATTACACAAAATCTTCCCTATGATCGCTGCAATACATCCATGGACGCTTTCCCTCTGTGCCAACAGTGTGAAGCAGACTATCAAAATCCTGATAATAGACGCTATCATGCCCAACCTACTGCGTGCACTCACTGCGGCCCCCAACTTTCATTATCCATAGAAGAAATCGCACAATTTCTATTACACGGAGAAATAATTGCTTTAAAAGGTCTGGGTGGCTATCAACTTCTTTGTGATGCCAGCAATGAAACGGCTGTATTCAAACTTCGAGAAAGAAAAAAACGTGACAAAAAGCCATTTGCCCTGATGTTGGCTAATAGCACAAGTGTTGCGGGCATTGCTGAACTCAGTAAACAGTCTCGAGCTTTATTGGAAAGTCGCGAACGACCTATAGTCTTACTCAAAAAAAAGATTGAACTTGCGGGGGTTGCTCCAAATTTAAATCACTTTGGAATCATGCTCCCTTATACTCCTTTGCATTTTTTACTTTTTAATGCATTTGCCGGCAACAAAAATGGCTGTGATTGGCTGGATGAATATCAACCTATGATTTTAGTAGTTACCAGTGCCAATTTAGGTGGCGACCCACTCATTAAGGAAGATATCAGCGCCGCACATGAGCTTAGAACTATTGCAGATAAAATTGTCACCTACAATCGAGAAATTATCATGCGCATCGACGATTCAGTAATGTGTCTTATTCATGATGCTCCTCTGCATGTTCGACGTGCTCGCGGTTTTTTACCTGTTCCCATTCAGCTGCCATATGCTATCCCTCCCACCCTCGCTGTTGGGGGACATCTTAAAAATACTTTTTGTATTACTCGTGGTGATGAGGCTTTTGTTTCACAACATATAGGAAGCCTAAATAATAAGGCAACAATTGGTTTCTTTCATGAATCATTAAACCATTTATTAGGTTTTCTAAATGTAAAACCAGAACGAATTGCCCATGATTTACACCCTGATTTTTATACGACTCGATTTGCGAGATCATATGGCATACCTGCATTTGCAATTCAGCATCATCACGCCCATTTGGCTTCAGTTATTGCAGAACATGGCATCCAAAAACAAGTCCTTGGTTTGGCATTGGATGGATATGGATATGGTTTAAATGGGGAGGCCTGGGGAGGCGAACTCTTGTTACTGAATCATGATTCATTTGTACGGCTCGGATCGTTCCAGCCTCTTTTACAACCTGGAGGAGACATCGCAGCACGTGAACCATGGAGAATGGGTGCAAGTGTTTTACATTTTTTAGGCAGAAGCAAGGAAATTGTCAAACGATTTCCAAACTGCCCCCAAGCCAATTTGATCCACCAGCTTTTAGATAAAAAAATAAACAGCCCCAGTACCAGCAGCTGTGGACGTTTATTTGATGCAGCAAGTGCTTTATTAGGAGTACAACTGATATCACAATATGAAGGACACGCTGCAATGCAATTGGAAAGTCTGGTAACTCATTTACACATCATCCCTAATGGCTGGCAAATGAACGATCATTATTTTGATATGATGCCCACATTGGAACAGTTATTGGACTTAAACAATTCCATAATGGGGGCCAATCTCTTTCATGGAACACTCATAGCTGGTCTTGCAGAATGGATTAAAAAAATAAGTCGAGAAAAAAATATTGATACTGTAGTATTAAGTGGCGGTTGCTTTTTGAATCAAGTAATGGCTGAGGGATTAATCAAAACACTCAGTACATACGGGATCACTTCTCTATTACCACGAAAACTGCCGCCCAATGATGGTGGCATTTCTTTGGGGCAGGCCTGGATTGGTGGAATAAAAGGATAATCTTATGTGTTTAGCAATACCCGCACAAATTACACAAATTCTTGATGAAGAAAGAGCCTTAATTAATTTAGGCGGTATCGTCAAAGAAATTTCAATAGCTTTATTAGACAAGGTAACTGAAGGTGATTACGTTATTATCCACGTCGGGTATGCCTTAACACGATTAGACGAGGAAGAAGCTCTAAAAACCTTAAACCTATTTGCACAAATGGCCCAGGGTGCCTCTATATGAAATACATCGAAGACTTTAGAAATGGCAATTTTGCGAAAGTACTTTCTAAAGAAATTGCTGCTCAAGTGAATCCCAATCAATTCTATCAATTTATGGAGTTTTGTGGTGGACATACCCATGCCATCCATCGCTATGGGATTCCAAGCTTGCTGCCCAATAACATTGAGATGATCCATGGCCCAGGCTGTCCTGTTTGTGTACTACCAATGACCATCACGGATAAAGCGATTGCATTAAGCTCTTTACCTAATGTTATCCTTAGCACTTATGCAGACATGATGCGTGTTCCTGGTACTGGGCAAAAAACTCTATTACACGCTAAAGCATTAGGGGCTGATATTCGAATGATTTACTCAGCAAATGATGCTTTAAAAATAGCCCAGGAAAATCCCCAAAAAGAAGTGATATTTTTTGCCATTGGCTTTGAAACAACAACACCGCCAACGGCATTGGTAATAAAACAGGCAAAAAAATTGAAACTCTCTAATTTTAGTGTTTTTTGCAATCATGTCTTGACGCCTGTCGCTATGGACAGCTTACTGCAATCCGACGAAGTCAAATTAGATGGATTTGTTGGTCCAGCACATGTCAGCATAGTTATTGGAAGTAAACCCTATGAAGCAGTGTGTAAAAAATATCATAAACCTATTGTGATTTCAGGCTTTGAACCTTTGGATTTGTTACACTCCATTTTAATGTTAATAAAACAACTCAATGAAAAACGTTGCGAAGTAGAAATTCAATATACACGTGCAGTAAATCATTTAGGCAATGCGATGTCTCAAGAAATTATGGCCGAAGTTTTGGAATTACGTGATCAATTTGAATGGCGCGGCCTTGGATTTATTCCAAAAAGTGCTTTAAAAATTAGAGCAGAATATGCTGAATTTGATGCGGAACAACGTTTTCAATTACCTGATTCTGTCTCTCAAGAACACAAACAATGTCTTTGTGGTGAAGTACTTCGAGGGGTTAGAAAACCGATGGAATGTAAATTATTTGCTAAAGCATGTGTGCCAGAAAATCCATTAGGCTCATGTATGGTTTCTTCTGAAGGGGCATGTGCTGCTGTATATGCTTATGGACGGATAAATGCATGATGACTGAAGCCACAATAACCAAAAAAATTAAAACACCCAGACTTAATTTTAAAGAAGGAATAATTAATTTAACTCATGGCAGCGGTGGTCGAATTATGGCTCAATTAATCGATCAATTATTTTTAGCCTCTTTTGATAATGAATGGTTAGCTCAAAAAAATGATCAAGCCTGTTTTTCAGTATCACCTGGCCAAATGGTCATGACCACAGATTCTTATGTTATTTCGCCTTTATTTTTTCCCGGAGGTGATATTGGATCTTTGTCTGTTCACGGGACAATCAATGATATCGCAATGTCTGGTGCAAAGCCATTATACTTATCGACCAGCTTCATAATAGAAGAAGGATTTCCACTTGCTGATTTACAAAAAATTGTAGCGTCCATGGCTCATGCGGCAAGGCATGCAGATATCGCAATTATTACTGGCGATACTAAAGTAGTTGAGCGCGGAAAAGGAGATGGTATTTTTATTACTACCACTGGAATTGGGGTAATCCCTGAAGGAATTCATATTTCAGGTAACCAAGCAAAACCGGGGGATCGTGTCATTGTCAGTGGCTATATTGGTGATCATGGCATTACGGTTATGGCACATCGTAATAATTTGCAATTTCAAACAAAAATACAATCTGATACAGCATCGTTGCATGATTTGGTGCGTTGCATGACCCATGCTGTACCCAATATCCATTGTTTACGTGATCCTACCCGCGGAGGACTTGCCACAACGTTAAATGAATTGGCATTACAATCAAATGTTGGATTCAGGATTGATGAAAACAAAATTCCAATTCGTACTGAAGTCGCTAGTGCCTGTGAATTACTAGGTCTGGATCCTTTGTATGTTGCTAATGAAGGAAAGCTAATTGCTATTTGTCCATCCAATAATGCAAACAAACTATTGGCAGCAATGCGTTCACATCCCTTAGGACTCTATGCGGAAGATATTGGTGAAGTCATTGAAGATGAGCGTCATTTTGTTCAACTAAAAACAAAATTAGGCGGGATGAGAATTATTGATTGGCTGGCAGGAGAGCAATTGCCACGAATTTGTTAAAGGAATTTTTATGACATCGTATTTTTTACCTTACACGCAATTGCAAAACCTCTTTCAAGTATTACAAGATGCTGGTTTTTCCTGTGTTGGCCCTCAAATGCGAGATGGCGCTATTGTTTATGATGTACTCAAACATGCAGATCAGTTGCCCTGGGGTATGCGCGATATTCAAACTCCAGGTAGTTACACTTTAGAAAAAATTCCAGAAGACAAAGCTTTTGCTTTTGCTAATGGGCCTCAAGCGATAAAGCCCGTATTATTTAAACCCCAGGAAACAGTATGGAAAGTAGAGCGTAACACAGAGGGAAAATTAACGTTTAAACCACATCAAGCAGAGGAAATACCCGTTGCACTCATTGGCGCACGATCTTGCGATTTAGTAGCAATGAATATTCAGGATAAAGTATTTATTGAGAGTGCACATCCTGATCCACGCTATAAAAAACGCCGTGAGCAATTATTTATCGTTGCCGTACATTGTACGTACTCCTCTGAAAATTGTTTCTGCGTTTCAGCAGGAACCGGGCCTGAAGTGAGGAACCCTTTCGATATTCTTATGACTGAAATTGTTGATGGATTTGTAGTCATCTCAGGTAGTGAGCGTGGTGAAAAAATTATTAGCAATTTGGATTTAATCGAAGCTAAACCTGCCCAATGCAATGAGTCAATAAAAAATGTTGCGCAAGCCGGTGCAATGCAAACCAAAAGAATCCCATTAAATAACAAACGTGAATTACGTGATTTATTGTTTTCCAATTTAAATCACCCCCGCTGGGATGAGGTAGCAGAAAGATGCCTCTCTTGCGGGAATTGCACTTTGGTATGTCCTACTTGTTTTTGCCATACTGAAGTAGAAAAACCGAGCTTAGACGGTACCCAAAGTGAGCATCAACGGGAGTGGGATTCTTGTTTTACAACAGGCCATAGTAATTTGAATGGAAAAATAATCCGTGAGGATACTCGAAAACAATACAGGCAATGGCTAACTCATAAAGTAGGCAGCTGGTTTGATCAGTTTGATACAAGTGGCTGCGTGGGCTGCGGCCGTTGTATGACCTGGTGTCCAGTCGGAATTGACATTACTGAAGAATTAGCAGCGATTTCAGGTGAATCCAATGTAAGGAGTAAACAAAGTGATTCAACCCAATGATCCTTATGTACCCCTTGAAGCTGAAATTATAGAACGTATCCAGGAGTCACCTAGCATTTTTACCCTGCATTTACGTTTTCTTGATGCATCACTTCATGACACATTTAATTTTTATCCAGGCCAATTTAATATGCTCTACCTTTATGGGGTTGGCGAAGTCGCTATTTCCATTGTATCTGATCCCGAAAAAAAACATATTTTGACTCACACCATCCGGGCTGTAGGTCGAGTGACCCGAGCATTACAGAAATTGCAAGAAGGAGATAGAATCGGGGTTCGTGGTCCTTATGGCCGCGGTTGGCCTCTTCAGCAAACACAAAATAGGGATATTATTGTGATCACAGGAGGGCTTGGATGCGCGCCTTCCGTGTCAATTATTGATTATATCTTAGCAAGAAGAAAACAATACGGTAATTTAAGTATCTTACAAGGTGTGAAACACAGTGATGATTTTATTTTTAGAAAAAAATATGCGGTATGGGAAAAAGCACCGGATACTAAAATTCATATTGCGGCAGATCAAGCAGGCCCCAAATGGCCATGGAGCGTTGGTTATGTAACGGATATGATTGATAAAATCAATCTAACTCCAGAAAATACTGTAGTAATGATGTGTGGACCCGAAATCATGATGCACACGGCGATCAATCTGCTTAAGAAGAAAGAGATTTCTGAAGATAACATCTATTTGAGTATGGAACGAAATATGGAATGCGGGATTGGACAGTGTGGTCATTGTCAATATGGTGGATTTTTTATATGCAAAGATGGTCCTATTTTTGCTTATTCAGAAATTAAGGAATTATTTAAGGTACCAGGATTTTAACGACTATGAAACCACGTGTGGCAGTGCATAAATTTACATCATGTGATGGATGTCAACTGGCATTTTTAAATGCTGGAGAGGCATTGCTTACTTTATCAGAGCTGGTTGATATCGAGCATTTTGCTGAAGCAGGAGCAGTAGATCTTGATGCCACAATAGACATAGCCTTTGTAGAAGGCAGTATTTCAACGCCAGAAGAAGAAGTGCGAATCAAAAAAATCCGAGAAAACAGCAAATACCTTATTACCATTGGCGCATGTGCTACTGCAGGGGGTATTCAGGCCCTACGCCAAGTGAATAACTCCAAAGAATGGGTGAGCAATATTTACCCATCGCCAGATTATATTAGCCACCTAAGCACTTCAACTGCCATTTCCCATCATGTCAAAGTAGATTGGGAATTATGGGGCTGTCCGGTTAATGGAAAACAAGTATTAGAGGCCATTCGTTTTTTATTATCCAATGCATCCCCACGTATCAAGCGAGACTCTGAGTGCATGGAGTGCAAACGTAAAGGAAATGTATGTGTGCTGGTGACCCAAAAACAACCTTGTATGGGACCAGTAACCCAAGCAGGTTGCGGCTCTCTTTGTCCATCAATTGGACGAGGATGTTATGCCTGTTATGGACCAAAAGACAACGCCAACCCCCTCTCTCTGGGTAATTGGTTTGAACATCTTGGAATGAGTAAAAAAGCCGTTTCCCAAAAATTTTTCCATATTAATAATCAAGCTCCTGCATTTAATACAGCAGGAAACTATTTTAAGGGAATTAAAATCACCAATGAGTAAAAATATCTCAATTAATGTTCCCATCATAGCGCGAGTAGAAGGTGAGGGAGCACTAGAACTGCAAATTCATAACAATAAAATTAAAACATTAAAATTGAAAATTTATGAACCACCCAGGTTGTTTGAAAAATTTCTTGAAGGAAGAAGTTATACTGATGTGCTGGATTTTGTGGCACGCATTTGTGGTATTTGCCCTGTTGCCTACCAAATGAGTGCTACCCAAGCAATAGAAAATTGTTTTGGTATTCAACCAACCTCTTGGGTGCGCACCATGCGTCGTTTGTTTTATTGCGGCGAGTGGTTAGAAAGCCATAGCATGCATATTCATTTTTTAGCACTGCCCGATTTTTTAGGTTTCAAATCAGCGCCCGAAATGGCAAAAGTCCATCCAGAAGAAGTACGCCGAGGTATGCGTCTTCAAGCATTTGGTAATGATTTAATTAAACTATTGGGTGGTCGCTCTGTTCATCCTGTTGGGGCTTGCGTGGGTGGATTTTATAAGGCACCCTCCTTTTCGGAAATAAATTTACTATTAGAAAATGCAAAAGCAAGAATTGAAGACTGTGAAGCATTAATTTGCTGGCTTGCTAAGCTTACCTTGCCAAATAATTCGCACGATTTTACTTATGTTTCATTGTATCATCCTACTGAATACCCTTTTAACGAAGGCAGTTTGGTATCAAATCATGGATTAAATATTAGCATTGATGAGTTCGATGCCTACTTCAAAGAAAGCCAAGTTCCCTACTCCAATGCCTTACATTGTTTATTGCAAAATAAACCTTATTTAGTGGGACCACTAGCACGAGTCAATAATTGTTTTGGTCACTTGCCAATACCCATACATCTATTGTTACAAAATTTAAAAATTAATTTCCCTTCTCATAATATGTACCAAAGTATCATTGCCAGGGCTGTTGAAATTTATTACTGTGTTTTAGAATCCATTCGTATTTTGGAACGGTATGAAATGCCCCAAGACTCTTCCCCTCAGGAAATCAAACCGCGTTCCGGGATAGGCATTGGGTGTACGGAAGCACCACGAGGTATTTTATGGCAGCATTATCAATTTGATAAAAAAGGCCATGTTAAAACAGCCCGCATTGTCCCGCCTACCAGCCAAAACCAAGCGCGCATTGAGGAAGATCTCGCTATTTCCTTAGATCAATTAGGTTTGGATAAAGATGAAAATTCGTTACGCTCTTACAGCGAAATGATTATACGAAATTATGATCCCTGCATTTCTTGTTCCACACATTTTTTAAAAATTAAAGTGAGCCGAGAGTGAATCTGATAAAAGTTTTAGGTATTGGCTCCCCTTTTGGGGATGATCAGGCTGGGTGGAAAGTAATAGAAATCTTAAAGCAGCAAATCGTCTTACCTTCCAAGGTCGCCCCATATGTGATGATAGAAAGTCACGATCGTCCAGGAATTCGTCTGCTTGAATTAATAAATAATGCTCACACGGTCTTTCTCATTGACGCAATAAAATCAAATAATGTAATAGGAACGATACATCGGTTTAATAAGGATGATATTTTGGAGCCAGCGAATCAATTCTCAACTCACGGCATAGGCGTTTGGCAAGCGCTTCAGTTAGCCAGTGCCCTCAATACCTTGCCCAACAATATTATTTTATATGGAATTGAAATAGATGCTATTGTTTTAGACTCTACTCTTTCTCCATGCGTCCAAAGTGCAGTTGAACAACTTGCTGGGCAATTAAAAAAAGAATTAATCAATTGGAGCAATTCGACACAGCAATGAAGTAGCTGAGACTGCCATTCAAAATGGCAGATGTCCTGATAGGTGGTGCGATAATGAAATGAACTCGACATAACGATTTAAGCTTGGTATATCAATCATATAGCTTCTAAATTTTGCTATAATAACCTAGGTGAAACACTGAAAAAGGAAAAGCAGGCCATGGAAAATGCAGAATCAGTCAATCGTTACAAAATTGATGTAATAGATGCAATATATAATCGAAGAGCTGTCCGTAATTTTTTACCTCAAAAAGTCGACTCAGAGATTATTCATCAGCTCCTGGATGCGGCAATACATGCTCCTTCAGCGCTTCATGAAGAATCCAGAGGATTTGTAGTAATTCAGAATAAGTCTTTATTAGATCGTATTTCAGAAAGTGCCAAGCTGTTAACAATAAAGGAGAAAAAGAAAAATATAGACTTACAAGAAGAGCATGTTTTGCAAGTAGTGCAACAAAAAGAATTCAATGTATTTTATAATGCACATACTTTAATTGTTATATATAGTACTTTTAAAGGACAATTTGTCAGTGCTGACTGCTGGTTAGCGGCTGAAAATTTAATGCTTGCTGCGCTTACTTACGGCCTTTCTTCCTGTGTTGTTGGGTTTGCAGTTCCAGCATTAAATTTACCAGAATGGAAAAAAGAGTTGGAGATACCTAAAAAAATGACTGCCGTAGCTCCAATTATTCTGGGTTGGCCATCAGGACATACATTACCCACTACTCACAAGCCCCCTCTAATTCTAAAATGGAGATAAGTTCCCAACAAGCCAATTCATATGGCAATTGTATCTATCCTCAAAGCAGATAAGAATAGTTGCCAAACCACAATGATTTCTGTGATTCCCAAAAAAGGATCCATATTATCTGGGTATGGAGAGAGCTATTGATTGACCAAGAGCATAAAAAAGAACCAGTAACAATAGCAAAAATTTTCCTGATTTTTCTTAAATTGGGATGTATCAGTTTTGGTGGTCCTATAGCACATCTTGGTTATTTCCGTGATGAGTTTGTAGGTCGATTAAAATGGCTGAGTGACCATGCTTATGCGGATTTGGTTGCGCTATGCCAATTTCTACCAGGACCCGCGAGTAGCCAGGTTGGTATCGCACTAGGCCTGTCCAAAGGAGGTGTTCGTGGTGCTGTCGCTGCCTGGCTTGGATTTACTTTACCTTCTGCTTTGCTGATGGTGATATTTGGTCTAACTCTTATCAAGATGGGCATTCATGATAATCCACCATGGATACATGGATTAAAGGTAGTTGCTGTAGCTGTAGTTGCTCAAGCACTTTGGGGAATGAGCGTTTCTTTATGTCCGGATAAAATAAGAGTAAGCCTTGCGGCATTGGCTTGTATAGGTTCAAGTATTATCCCTTATGCTAGTGGGCAAATATTGATGATAATCATTGGGGGGCTATTTGGTTTCTTTTTTCTATCATCTGAAAAATCGCTTCCCACCAGTGAATTAACTATTAAACTCAGTAGACGTATAGGGATTATCGTATTACTTACTTTCTTTATCTTACTCACCTTATTACCGCTTTTGTCTTTTTATATCACAAACTATCCCTTACAACTGTTTGATGCCTTTTATCGTGCTGGTTCTTTGGTCTTTGGTGGGGGACATGTGGTTTTACCTCTCTTACAAGCCAAGGTTGTTCCAAATGGATGGGTTAATAATTCTCTTTTTCTTGCGGGCTACGGTGCAGCCCAAGCATTACCTGGTCCTCTTTTTACTTTCGCAGCCTTCCTTGGTGCCATATCAACAAATACCCCAAATGGATGGCTTGGCGCACTCATTGCCTTAGTTGCTATTTTTTTGCCTTCATTTTTACTCATAGTCGGAGCATTGCCTTTATGGGAAAACTTGCGTCGACATCCATCAATGCAAAAAGCCATACTTGGAATCAATGCCTCAGTGGTAGGTTTGTTATTAACGGCCTTTTATCAACCTGTTTGGACAAGTGCGATTTTTTCCTTGAATGATTATTTGTTAGCAATGACCGCTTTCATCCTGCTGCAATTTTGGCGTGTTCCAGCCTGGATTGTTGTCCTTTTTTGCGCGTTAGTTGCCGGGTTAGGCTGGCATTAAATACTTTCCGTGAAAATACCCAGGAAACAAATACCGATAAATTTGAGAAAATATATAAATTTCCATTATAAAAAACGACCGCGCGATTATTGAAATTCTTATAAAAAATATCCCCCTGCAGCGAAGATTAGATACAAAAAAACCAAGACTCCTCCCATCCATCGTGATATCTGCTGTGTTAACATGAAAAGAGAAATTACGATCATGGTGAACAAACAGAAAGGCAGATAGAAAATTAATGTGTGCTGATCGACCTTAATCGGTTTTATCATGGAAATAATGCCTGCATTAAATAAAAAAAACGCAAAAATTGAACCAACCACGTTACCAAAACTAATTTCCACTCTTCCTTTAAGTGCTGCAGGCAATTCTCGAGCGATTTCCTCAATACTCACCAAAAATGCAAGAATAATCATTCCGAAAAAGGTGCCGGAAAGTCCAAAGTAACTAATCATGGTTTTGGATGCCATAACGATGAGCTCACTACCCACAATAATAACTGCAAGGGAGAAGAGAAGTAATCCTAAAGATTTCCACCGTTCTTCTTTTTTGACTGAGTTTATAGTTTCAGAAAGTTCATGGGATGGTTTGATGTCATACCCTTTTTTATTGAACCATAAGAGAACGGCTACAGAGAGAATGAAACTGACGAATAGGATCAACCCGTCAATTCTCGAAAGTTCACCATCCAATGCTAATAACCCCAATAGAACAATAGCTAGATTAGGTAAAATAAGAATACGTTTTGGGGTTTGCTTAAATGTCATCGGTACAATTAATGCAGTGATGCCAAAGGCTAATGCAATCGCTACCATGGTGGCGCCGATGATGGAACCTAAAGCAATACCAGACATTTCATTAAAAGCCCCAGCTGCACCAACGGCCAGATTTTCTGGATCGAAACCAATAAAAACAACACTGATGAAAAAGGTAGACATTCCAAAACTGACAGAAGTCCCCACGGCTCCCTTTACCAATTTCTCAGCAAAATAAATCACCAATACAAGCCCTATTATAAAAAGCCCTATAACTAGCAAAATATTCAATTTGTTTCTCCAGCAATTGATCTAGGCGTAAACTTTGCGAGGTGACAATCTTTAATCTATCAAATGATTATTCATTCAGCTTAATGCCGATGGTCTGCATCCTGCTCGATGAATATCAGTTGACTGTCAGGCCGGGTTCCCTAAGGAAAAAGTCGTGATTATTTATTTTTACCCTCTAAATTAATGTAACTAATTTGAATAATGGAACAGATTGATTAGAGACAATTACATCTTGTATTAGTTTCAATTAAAAACTATCTTATAGCCGATGCTAATTTTCAATGTGTTTTTCATTTTACTAGAAAAATTTTAAAAAACTACGAGGGATTATAATTACCATGTCTTGGAAACAAACAATTTCACTAAATCAACTGCAACAACAGGGACGTCACTGCGAAACCATTGATGGTCATAAAATTTTATTGATCTGGCATAATGACACTGTACATGCAATTGCCTCACAATGCCCCCATTTCAAATTACCTTTGACTAAAGGTGTCATTACGGATGAAAACACTATCGTTTGTCCTTTTCACAAAAGCGCCTTTAATCTTGAGACAGGCCAACCTGAATGCTGGTCACCCTGGCCACCTGCTGTTGGAACGGTACTTGGCAAGCTTAGCAAACCTAAAAATCTGAAGATATATCCTGTACGTATTGATAACGATAAGATTAGTGTTGATGTTGTCTAAATGATGAAAAAGCCCCAAATTAGTTCATTCTAATAAGGGGTTTTCGATTATGTTCTATGTTCTCAAAATAATCGAGTCTAATCCAATTGATTAAATTTGCAGCGAGAGTACCAAAAATAAAATATACTAACACCCTGACTGGTAGATAGTAACTGGATGAATTATATGCATTATTTGTTAGTTCATGGCTCTTGGCATGGTATGTGGTGTTGGGACAAATTAGTTCCTCATTTATACAAACAAGGTCATTCAGTCAGTCGATTTGATTTGCCTGGAAGTGGCTCTCGATTTTCAGAAATTAACGATATTAATTTTGAAATTTTGAAAGATAGTGTTGAAGCTGAGATCCATAAAATAAATAATCCATTTTGTTTGGTAGTACATTCCTTTGCAGGATTGCTCGCAGCGCCCCTTGTAGAAAAATATGTACATAAAATCCATCATGCTTTTTATCTGGCAGCTTGGCTTCCGAGAGAAGGAAAATCTTTAATTGATATGGCTGTTGCATATAATAATTCGGAGCTCCCTTCTATATTCATCCATACAGAAAATCCATTGTGGAGCGCTATTGACCCTGAAGCTTCTAAAAATATTTTTTATCATGACTGCACTCTTGAAGATCAAATATTTGCAAGCCAACGTATTAAACCTAAAAATAAACTACCCGACCTTACTCCTCAACGAGCAGTTGCTAACCGGAAATCTTTAAATAAAAGTACTTATATTTTATGCAATCATGACAAGGTTGTGCATCCTGAATCACAACTTGATATAGCAAAACGCTTTGGGTTTGATAATGAAAGAATCTTAACCTTTCCGTCTGGACACTCACCATTTCTGGCGAAACCTTATGAATTAGCACGGATATTAAGTCAATCCTGCTAATGAATAAATCTAATGTAACCGCACCAAAAAGATATTCTTCTGATTTCCCAATTTCAGAAGTAATTAAATAAGCGAAGGGGATTTCATTATCATAGGCTATCCAATGAGTAGCCCACGGTTTCCCATCATTTAAAAATTGATCAATGTCTTTAATCGTATTATTTAGACCATCCCCATGAAGCCATTCATTAATATGTGGCTGATGAATCCATTCCATAATAAGTTCATGTTGAGATTTGTTCATTGGTTTGAAACAGAAACGAAATTCATTTGGAAAAGCTTTAATCATCTAAATAATACTCAAATAACGGAAGCGTTTATTTTTAAATTATATCACTTGTCAGTATATCTGGGATCTGGTCTTGCATTTTTTGTCTACTGCCTAGAAATGGTACAAGCAGACTTTGCAACAATCCCCTACTCCGGTAATACACGACCACTTTTGACAGAGTAGGTGAAATACTTAGCACCAAAAACGCAAAATAAATCATTTACTTAAGTAGTAAATCTTTATTCATCCTCCTTGCCCCACACATCTCATGAGATTTTGAGCTATACTTAAAGTAGCGTGTCTAATTTTTGATCAAAATGTTAAATGGAGGTCATCTATATGTTCTTATCTACGGTGAAAGATATCTACGAAGCTCGAGTTAAAATTGGGAATCACATAATATCTAAAATTACGGGAATAAAAGTTGATCCGTTGAAGGTTCATTTGAGCGTACAATGTGATTTAGAATCTTCAGGAGCTAATGGAGAAATCATCGATCTTGTTACTGGTAAAATTATTTACAGATGCCGTAAGCAAACCATTGTAGATAAATAATTAAAAATTGGAATAAGAACAATTTTAAATTAAAAACAATGAGAATAATAAAAATATACAAAAAGTATCAATAAAAGTGGAAAGCTAGATAAACAATTTACAAACTCTATCTCTACTCCAAACTAAGATAAGATTTAATCCTACTCGGAAAGCCCATTGGATTAAATCTTATCCTTTTCTATAATTTTTGCTATTAATTGTGTTTAAAGTCAGTCATTTCGTTGGTTTTTTTGGAGGTACAGCAAGCATATCCACCGTACTAAGATGAAGAATTCGTTTTGCAACACTCCCCATAAATAAGTAATGCAATCTCGATTTACTCTGTGTGCCAAATGCCAACAAATCAGCATTCCATTTTTGGGCTTGTCTAATAATGCAATCAGCATAGTAGCCGCCTATAATTTTTTTCTCAAACTTGCTTTTATCGACCTGACATTGATTTAGAAAATCATCCAGTTTTTCAAAAATACCTTTTGTTTTAGGTTGTTTGGGGTCTACAAATTCTTCACTTATGTCGGTTGGATTGAAGAATTCTTGGTTATGAATATTAATGATGTGTAACAACTGAAAAATAGCCTTGGGAAAGCGGTTAAACGTAAATTGTACTGTTTCTTTGCTTGCTTCTGTAAGGTCTGTTGCTATCACTATCCGATTGTAAGCAAAATCAGGTACTTTTTTTATCAGCAACACAGGAACATGGCTTTGGCTAATGACGGAGCCGGAAGTAGTGCCTAAAACATACTCATTAATATAGTAACGTCCATGGGCACCAACAACAATCAATTCACAATGGTTTTCATCAGCATATCGGACAATCTCATCAGAAGCCCTACCCAATACCACTGCCGTGTTGGTAAAGAGTTTAAGTGTATTACTTTTTAATTTCTTTAAAATCTGCTCTTCGATTTCTTTCTTTTCAGCCAAAAATTTGTGCTGCAATTCCGTATCTGAAGACTGCACAATACGACTTAATGGAGATGTTACAACATGGAGGAAATGAATCTGAGCCTGATTTGTCTTTGCTAAATCAAGAGCACGCTGCAAAGCCCAATCGGCATGTTTTGAGAAATCGCTGGCAATCAATAAATTTTTTAATATCATGGCTATCCCTAAATAAAAAAACAGAGTGATCTTTCTTAGCCTAACTAGTCTCCTAATAGGAGGAATAAGAGTGCGATTATTCGATTAGCTCAGTTTTTATCAATGTATTCTCGGTTTTTTAAATAATTGAGCCGAGTGGGCCATTTTCTTAAAAAATCGCCTATTGACAATAGTTAATCCTATCACATCAAACTTATGAGTCAAATTCAGTACGCTAGGAACATGACAGACAAATTACCCGGCTAAGTAAAGAATGAGAAGGTTTTGGTTTTTATTGAAAACAATGCTAAAGATTATTTTGTTCCCTTAGTGTCCTCCAAAATAGGGGCTTTAAAACGCTTCCCGAAGAAGCAAATGTACTTAAGAAAAATCAACTTAATCAGACTTGATAAAGCAAAATGCTTAAAAGAATGTTGGGGCAAAATGACCTGAGGTATCGTCAGTTTTTTGATGAGAAACCTCCACTAATTTTTTCGCCTACGTACTGCGCTTTATGCGCGGTATCCAGGAGATCTTGCTATAGAAATGCTCAGCGGCATCTTAAAATATCGTTCTGGATACCGCACATAAAGCGGGGTACGTAGAGAAATTTAAAATGAAAAACTGACGACCCATCAGGTCAAAATGACCCAACCTACGCTTGCTGTTCTCCATATTAATCCCCTTAAGAAAATGCCTATCATTTATTTATTATGATGAATAAGAGAATAAAATTCTTCGAACATTTTTTCATGCATTTTATTCATACGGTGAATCGATAATCGAGCCTTCCAGATTTGTTTGATAACGTGAGTGACTCGGCTACGAGTCGCCTTCAAAGCAATCATCCATAAATAGACTATAAAGGCATTACCACGGCTTTTGGAATCAATGTCTAGGAAATAAAGGGCGTCTTTAAATAGTTTTAGCTGTTCTTTTTTTAATACAAAAGCCAAGCGGTGATTTGCTTTTAATAAGTTTTTCCTATTTAAAAGTTTTTTTAGAAAACGATGGAATTGTCCTGAGTCTCTTCGATGCCGACCATATCCCTCATTGATGGATTTATAATATATTTCCAGGGGAGTATTGAGAGAATGACTCTCTATGTCTTCAATAACTTGGTAAACAGTATCTTTTACATCGTATACAATACATTCTTTTGGGTAGATTAAATAATCAAGTTTACTGTCCAAAAGCATGTATTGTATTACTGGGGGATTTCCAGACCCTTTAAGACACCATCTTATGGCAGCACGGTTGGTCATAAGGTTTTTAAATAAAAAAAATCGATAACCTAATCATAGCAAAACTAAATCAATTACTTATTGGAAAAAGGGATCCTATTTCATTATAAAATTCATTTTTGGTCTAAAATTAAACAATCAGCAGTGTTATTCCTAAAGGCCGTTTTCATGTAAAAAAGAAGGAGATACGGATGGCGCGCTCAATTTGGAAAGGTGATATTTCTTTTGGATTAGTCTCTATTCCAATTTCATTGGTTTCTACAGAAGAAAATAATGAAATTCACTTTCATTTGTTAAATTCCAAAACGAATGCACGGGTACGCTATCAGCGAGTAGATGAAGAAACAGGAAAAGAAGTGCCATGGAATGAAATTGTTAAAGGTTATGAATACGATAAAGGCAATTACATTATTGTCAATGAAGAAGAGTTTGAAAAAGCAAGCCCCGAACTCTTTAAGACCATTGATATCGAAGAATTTGTGGATAGTAAAGAAATTGATAGCTTATATTACACGAAGCCCTATTACTTGATTCCTGAAGGAAAAAATAAAAAAGCTTATGTACTTTTACGTGAAGCTTTAAAAAAAACAAATAAAGTAGGTATCGCTAAAACCATATTACGGACTAAAGAATATTTAAGTATTATTCTTCCCCATGACCATACCCTTCTTTTATACCTTATTCATTTTAAAGAAGATTTACGCTCCGAAGAAGAACTAAATGTTCCAAAAGAAAATATAAAAAACTATAAAATTTCGGACAAAGAAGTAAAGATGGCGGTAGATTTAATCAATGATATGAGTACCTCTTGGGAGCCAGAAAAATATCATAATGAATACCGCGAAACGATGCAAAAATGGTTGGATAAACAAATTAAATCATTAAGCCAAAAAGGCAAGAAAGTGACTAAACCCACTCGAAGTCATGATGCGGTAGTGGATTTTGTATCTCTGTTGAAAGAAAGTATGAAAAAGAAAAAATCAGACAAATCCCCTGTACTTAAAAAAAGTGCTAAAAAATAAGAAGGTGCGTAATGGGCCTTAATCAATACCATAAAAAAAGAGATTTCACCAAAACTCCAGAACCCAAAGGCAAGGTTACTAAAGACCACTCTCGTCTCTTTGTAATTCAAAAACATGCAGCAAGCCATCTCCATTACGATTTTCGCCTTGAACTGCATGGTGTCTTAAAAAGCTGGGCCATACCTAAAGGCCCAAGTCTTGACCCCAAAACGAAACGTTTAGCCATGCATGTGGAAGACCATCCCATTGAATACGGCTCATTCGAAGGCATTATCCCTAAAGGGCAATATGGTGGTGGTACTGTGATGCTTTGGGATGAAGGAACATGGGAACCTTTGGATGATGATCCCTATAAAGCCTATGAAAAAGGCCACCTGCGTTTTAATCTCCATGCTCAAAAATTAAAAGGACGCTGGGATTTAATTCGTTTTAAAGATGAGAAGCATTGGTTTTTAATTAAATATCAGGATGAGTATGCCAAAGAAGAGAATGACTATGATATTACGCGCGCTTTAACGAAAAGCGTTAAATCAAACCATTCGATAGAGGAAATTGCAGAACATTACACCCATGTCTGGCAAAACTCCGAAGCTAAAGCCGTCAAATCAAAAAAAACAAAACATAGAGCGATAACAAAACCGACCATTGTTTTACCTGAAGGAATAAGCAAAACGAATTTCCCCGAGTTTATTGCGCCACAACTTGCAACTTTAGTTGACAAAACACCTGAAGGAAATCAATGGGCCCATGAAATTAAATTGGATGGCTATCGGATTTTAGCCTTTAAAAATGGATCTGAGGTCACATTAAAATCACGTAATAATAAAGATTGGACCCAGGATTTACAACCTATTGCCGATGCTGTAGCTCTCCTTCCTTTTAAGCAAATTGTTCTCGATGGAGAAGTAGTCATATTAGATGCTGAAGGACGTTCTGATTTTCAACTGTTACAAAATTCAATTAAGAATAAAGAACAAGCACCCTTCATCTATTTTCTTTTTGATTTACTGTATTTTGAAGGCTATGACTTACGAAAATTAACCTTAATAGAGCGCAAATCCATTTTAAAAAATATTCTAACTGCTAATATTCCTCGCCTTCATTACAGTGACCATATCATTAAAGAAGGAAAAGAGCTTTATGAATATTCATGCAAACATGCTTTAGAAGGCATTATTTCAAAGCGTGTGAAGGGCACCTACCTTTCCAAACGCAGCAAAGACTGGTTAAAAATTAAATGCCTTAAACGACAGGAGTTCGTCATTGGTGGTTATACTCCCCCTAAAGGAGGACGAGCGCATTTTGGCTCACTTTTTCTAGGCATATACAATAAAGAGGGTAAGTTGGACTATGCAGGGAATGTAGGAACAGGATTTAGTAGCAAATCATTAAATGAAATCAACCAACTGCTATTACAAAATAAAGGGCAAACCAACCCATTCACAAGCAAACCTCCTGGTTTCTCTCAAGCACATTGGTTAGAACCTGTTTTAGTGTGTGAAGTAGAATTTACAGAGTGGACTGAAGACGGCCATTTACGTCATCCGAGCTTTAAAGGAATGCGATTGGATAAAAAAGCCATTGAAATAGTTCGTGAATCTGAACTTCCCGTAAAACAGGTTGAAAAAGAAAAAAGCACACATAAAACCACCAAAAAATCGACATTTACCGTGACCAACCCCGATAAAATTCTTTATCCTGAAGATGGGATTAGGAAAAAAGATCTACTTACCTATTATGAAGAAGTAAGCGATTATATTCTCCCTTACTTAACTTTAAGACCTTTAACCTTAGTACGTTGTCCGTCCCATTACAATGAGTGTTTTTACCAACGCCATTATAATAAGGCTACTGAAAAAGCACTTCACCCCATCGATGATCCCAAAGACGAGGAGCATGAACGATACATTTATTTAAATGATCAACAAGGATTATTAAGTCTTGTCCAAATGGGTGTGTTAGAAATACATCCATGGGGCAGCACCATAAAACATTTAGAAGAGCCCGATATCATTATCCTTGATTTAGACCCAGCTCCTGATGTCCCTTGGGCAGATGTAGTTAAAGCAGCACTCGATGTTCGCGACCATTTAAATCAATATAAGCTGAAATCGTTTGTAAAAAGTACTGGTGGAAAAGGACTGCATGTGGTCATTCCCATCTTGCCTGAATACGAGTGGGAAGAAGTCAAGCAGTTTACCCACATATTTGTCCAATTTTTAGAAAAATTAAATCCCAAAAACTACATCAGCAAAATGACAAAATCAAAACGTGGTGGCAAAATTTTTATTGATTATTTACGCAATCAGCGTACGGCTACCGCTATAGGCCCCTACTCTACTCGAGCAAGACTTCATGCGCCTGTTGCAACCCCACTATCCTGGGATGAATTGAGCAATCATAAAGAAGAAAATAGCTTTACCATTAAAACGTTACCCAAACGTTTAAAAAAATTAAAAGAAGATCCTTGGCAGAGTTTTTGGACCCTCAAACAATCATTAAGGCTTGATGAGTTGTAACCGCTACTTTTTTGTTTCTTTCATACTGCTTTTAAGCAGATCGTATTAATGCCAATAAATTAAAATAAGGGTAGTTGAATGCCTTCATAAATCTTCTCTTGCTTCAATTTGATTCCTATACCTAACAATCTTACCGGCATACGTTTTCTTAAAAAACCTTCATGTATGAGTTGGCATAAAATATTTAAATCGAGATGCTCATGCACGCACTCCACTGTGGTTTGCTGAAAATCATTAAATTTTAATTTAACAAAAAGAGTGTGTATTGAAGACAATGCTCCAGCTTGCTGAATTCGTGCTTCAAGTCGAATCATTAATTCAGGTAAAGCAGCGAAGCACGCTTTTACATCTGGTAAATCATGCAAATAAGTTTCTTCAACACTAATGGATTTTCGAATTCGCTCAGGATTAACTGGGCGCTCATCAATTCCCCGTGCTAAATCATATAGCCTCTGCCCCATAACACCAAATTCATTAATTAAATAGTCCATTGAATAATCTTGCAAATCCCCACATGTTTTAATATTCAATGTTTTTAGCCTTTCTTCCATTTTTGGGCCTACGCCAAATAATTTGCGCACGGGTAAATCAATCATAAATGAAGCCACTTCTTCGGGCTTAATCACCTTTTGCCCATTGGGTTTATGCCAATCACTGGCAATTTTCGCCAAGCTCTTGTTTGGCGCAATTCCTGCGCTTGCGGTAAGTTGCCGCTCCTGATAAATTCGCGCACGTAACTCTTGTGCCATCCACGTAGCACTCCCCTTACAATGGGTGGACTCCGTCACATCAAGATAGGCTTCATCCAAAGATAAAGGTTCAATAAGATCGGTATATTCTTCAAATAAAGCTCTAATGTACTGACTTTCGTTTCGATAAACCTCCATGCGTACAGGTCGTAAGATGAGGTGACGACATAATTTCAATGCCTGTGCTGTTGGCATGGCTGAACGCACACCAAATGCTCGTGCCGCATAATTGCACGTTGCAATAACCCCTCTTCGGTCCGCCGCTCCTCCTACCGCGATTGGCTTCTTCACAAGCTCAGGAAAATCACGCATTTCAATTGCAGCATAAAAGCAATCCATATCAATATGAATGATTTTTCTTATCGGATTCATTTTCTTATCCTTTGATTCATTCATAAAACTCTTCAATACATACGAACTTGAGGAACATCAGACCATCGAGTGGTATAAGCAGGTGATTTAAGTTCTGCTCGCGCGTCCCAGGGTTTTGAATAACCTTCAGCGGCTAAATGAATTGTGCTTCTTCCATATTTTTGATTGATTTGATCAAAAATACTCATTAATTGTTCCGTGTGGCGGAGTTGCTCATCATTTGGCTGATGAAATAGATCCCGCTGTCGTGGGTTTGTAGGAATTAAATCCTCAAGACATACACCTGCTTTTTTATAGTAATACCCTGGTTTAAAAATACGTTGCAGACATCGCTTGGCGATTTTGGTAATTAACCGCAAATCATCCGTTGGATTAATAAAACGAAACTCTATGGATTGAACGTGTTGTGCCAAATCCTCTCGAAACCGGTTGGTATGCACAAAAACAAACATACGTTGCGCCACCAAATGTTGTTGACGCATTTTCTCCACTGCGCGTGCACAATGACTACTTACTGATTCCGCAATTGAGCCGAGTTGTGTTTGCATCTGTCCAAAACTTTTAGACGACATGATACTTTGCTTAGGTTCTATACCCTCTAAACCACCACAAGCAATTCCTTGCAACTCCATTGCGGTACGCATTAGAACCACATTAAAACTCTTCTTTAAAAGATGCGTATTGGTTGTTGCCAAATCATAGGCAGTATGAATACCTCTGGCGATTAATTTATTTTCCCATTGCCGCCCTACTCCCCATACGTCCCCTATTGAAATCTGCTTTAATAATTGCTCACGATTCGATGTGATATTAAATACCGGAATCTTAAAGACCTTTTTACATAAATGATTGGCCACTTTTGCTAATGTTTTAGTAGGTCCAATGCCTATGGAAGTGGGTATTCCTATGTGCTTTAAGATTTTCTTCTGTAAATCCTGGCAAAAAGTATTATGATGAGCGACAGGTAAACTTCTTAAATCAAGAAAGGCTTCATCAATCGAGTAAATTTCTACATGTGGCCAGCTTTCTTCAATGGTGCACATCACTCGATGACTGATGTTGCCATAAAGGGTGTAATTCGAAGAAAATGCTTCCACACCATGCTGTGCACACAAATTTTTAATCTTAAAATAAGGCTCACCCATTGCGATGCCCAATGCTTTAGCCTCATTTGAACGCGCAATGCAACATCCATCATTATTGGATAACACCACAATGGGAGCATCCCTTAAGTCCGGGCGAAATAAACGTTCGCAACTGGCGTAAAAATTATTGCAGTCGATTAGAGCAAACATGTTAGGCCAGCTCATGAAGCACTAAAGTGACCACACCCCAAATCACCATCTCACAGTCTTTTGTAATATCAATGGGTTTAAATTTGGGATTGGCAGGAAGTAATTGTACCCTACTCCCTTTTTTTGAAAGACGCTTTACTGTGAGTTCCCCATTGACTGCCGCAATTACAATACGCCCATCAGAGGGATCCAGGCTTCTATCCACTAACAACCAATCCCCTGAAAAAATACCCGCATCCACCATGGAATCCCCTGTAGCTTGTAAAACAAATGTGGAAGATGGATGTTTAATGAATTTGGCATTTAAATCGAGATATCCCTCAATGTAATCATCCGCAGGTGATGGAAATCCTGCTTGAATTTTACTTGCGAATACCGGCAATTGGTAATCAGGATGATTTTTTAATTGCTCTAATTCAGCAATCTGAGCTACCGGAAGACGAACTGCTTTGGTAGGCTCACCCCTGGGACGCCCTGCCCCCGCTCTTTTTCCGCCTCGTGGTGACATAAATGATTTATTTTTTGATTTACGTACAATTATCATAGACGCAAGAAAATAAGCTGTAAATCCCACATCGAGGTATAAACACTGAAATTAACATTAAGTCTTCGAGAATATTAAGAAAAATTATTTTACGTTCTTTATTTAGATAATGACTCCATCGCCAATAAAAATTTTCATTTATAAATTTCGCAAAAGATAAAAACAAATATTTTGCAGTAATGATTAGGGCATGTCATTGAATAGGTTGGGTCATTTTGACCCGACCTACCTCGCTAAAACAAATTGCGATAAAGTACAGCAAGGTAGATTGTGCTAAGAGACACAATCTACCTTGCTGCCAAATATTAGGAGGGTGATATTACTGCTGTTACTTCGCGACTATTTCCGTATGCTTCCTGTTCCTTATTAAATGCTTCCCGAACCTCATCAAATTTAGTTTGCAAATGCTTCGGAGTGGTTGAAGAACCTATAAGAGATTTCTCGGAATTTTTTATCTCTCCAGGGATATGCTCAATGCCCTTACTTTTTTCAGCGCACAAAGTTGCATATGATTGATTAAGTTCTTTTTTTGCCGCCCCAACTGCCTCCTCCAATCTCATTTTTAGAGATTCAATATTTCCCTCAATTAAAATTAACTTCCTGGACACAGAAAAAATGGATGTAAATTTGTAAGGAGACTGATCTTGATCCATTCTATCTTTAAGACCTGAGGGATTAGATGCTCTTACTATTTGTTCATACTTTTCACGATAAGATTTAGGAAAACCTTCTTCTTCCATTACTTTATCTACAGTTTGTAAGTAGATTCCTAAATAAACAAGTGCTTCATAATTGTGTTTGTTTTTTAGCTCAAGTAGGATATCAACCCAGTGGCAAAATACTTTAATTTTATCGTCTCCTTTAGCTTCATTAATCTCCTTTATGAGCTTTTTATGTAAAGATTCTCTAAAATTTAGGTACGCTTTAAGATTTGGGCTAGCCTTATTAAAGCATTCTAATCCCTTAGGGTTTCTAAAATCCTCTAATGAAAGTGCAACATATTTTTTTCGCAATTCATAATCGATAAGTGCGGCATCCAAAGCGGCATTAGGTTGGAAAAGTTGCTGGTACATCTTAAGATACGGCTTAAAAGCTTTATTTTTTGTCAAATCAAGCTCTTTATCAATTGATCTTAAATTATCACGTACTAATAAATATCCCTCAGGATTATCCTGTTTTTTCATTAAAATAAGCGCTGTTTCCATCCATCGATGAAAAGCATTAATTTGAGCACTTTGGGACTCGTGCTTTGTTATATCTTCTCTAATATAAAATCCTAATATTTCCCGAATTTCTAAATGCTCCTCAGCACTTGTATCGTCATTGGCAAGATCTTTCAATTTTTTATCAATTGAAGCTAAGGCTTGACACACTAGAGAATATCCTTCGTAATTTTCTTTTTTCCATAAAAGTACTGCTGCATCCTTCCATCGACGAATCGCTTTAATTTTATCCTCTTGAGAAGAATGTTGGTTTATATCCTCTTTAATCAACTGTTCTAAGCCTATTAGAGATTCTATTTGTTCTTCAACACTTGCTTTTTCTTGGAGCTTAGCCTCAATTTTATCAGCACGTTCCTTTGCTGCGCCTCCTCTTAACTTTGCATCAAATAGTTTAGCGTGTTCATAAGCAAATCGAGACGTAATATATGAAGAGAACACCTTAAAATCAGGATCCTTTTTCATTTCCTTTCTTGTATCTTTATGAGTAACCATATCATCCCACACAGAAGCGGCATAAGGATGGGTTAAAAATTCTTGTTTTTCAATTAGATTTTTGAAATACGATTTTTTAAATAGAGTAATTTTTTGAGTCATATAAAACTTAAATTTAAACTGGAGGTGTGCAATTATAAGACTACTTGCTCATTTTGACAATGGATATTGCATAATAAATTATCCTCATATTTAACTTATGTATCAAGAAAAAACAAAAAGGTGGGGCAGGTGTTTAATGAATAGAACAGCGAGTGCATGAACCTTTTTTGCACTCGTTTTTAATCATCTAAATGATTTACAGGAATACCTTCCAAATTATTACAAACAACTCAGAAGTGGGATGAAATAAACCGGTCACCTTAAAAAAATTATAGCTTGCGTTCATGTAAATTAATACCATACAGCAAGCGTAGGTTGGGCGCATCGCCCAACCTTTTTTCCTTATCATAAGCATATTAAGGATAAGGAGATTGATTGTCGGGCCAAGAGCCCGACCTACGCTTGCTAAATGTTAACTAAAGTCTTTATCCAATTGACATGATTAATGAGCCAATAATCCCCGTATTACGGCTGCGCCTAATACGGGCTTGCTGTAAAACCCCTACATTAGCACCTCGTTTTTAGTAGAATTTTTTGAGGTCAGATCTAATTCAGCTATTTTCCTGCCTGATTTTAGGTTTTCAATGCTTTCAGAAGCTAACTGGGTCCTTTCTGAAGTCATGGCATTATTGAATGTTTCGACAGCTAAATTGATGAATTTCAATACTGGATCGCTACCGTCTAGAGGGGAATTTTTACAATACTCGGTGAAATACATTGCTACAGCAATCATCCTCTCGTGTGGATTTTCATATTTATCAAGGATATTCAACCAGCTTGTCGCGATGGAAGCATATTCCTCACATAAAAACTCTCCATTGTCTTTTCTATATAAATTTTGACATGCTTGCCCTAGAAAAAAGTCCAATCCTGCTTCAAAATCATCAAGTAGTTTCGTCGGATAAGGTGGCTGCCTAAAAAATTGGTTCGAGCGTGAAGGGTTATGTAAGGCAGAAAGTAAAGAAAAATGGCTTTTTTCCTTCTCTGGCTCCAAAGAGGAACGAAATACACTGTTTTTTATTTTTGTACTTAATTGATTAGCGACAATTTGTTGTCTTTCATCAATAAACTCAAGATCTTGGAAATCCAGATTATAATTATTGTTCACCTTTTGGCTTCGTGCAGCAAGAAATTGCAACGCAGAGGACATAAAGAAAGCCAAAGGTTTTTCATGTTGATACTCAGCCAATAATAAAGAAATATTGGCATATCCTGCTTTGGAACCCTGAGCTGCTGCTTTGAGATAATTATTAAATGCTTTTGTAAAATCCCCCTCTTTTTTGTAGAAATGCCCCAGTTCAACATAAGCTTGGGCAAATCCTAACTCTCCCGCCTTCGTTAAATGTTCAATAATAAATCGATTAGAGTCACTTGAGAGGGGTTGTGAAGAGAGTTGGTGGAGGGCAAGCATTCCCTGGCTGAAGTATGTAATAGCCTCATAATAACTTTCATGGGAGTCCTCGTCAGCAAAAGAATGTTGTGGTGGTGAGAGTACGTTCTGCACCATTTCTAATTGCAGAGAATTTAACTTGGTTACATTTTGCATTATCATGGGCAAGAACTGTTTTAGTTGAGTAATTTTTCCCATTTGCTCTGACAATATTTGCTCCTCCTCCTTTGTGATTCCTTCATCCATATAATTCTCAATCAATTCTTTATAATTATCTAATAACTGATTAATTTTTTTAACAGCTGAGTCTTTTGTTTCCTCTCCCTTTTTACAGAGAATTATAATTTTAACCATTTGTTGTGCCAGTACAGTCGCCTGATCCAACGCTTCACCAAGGCGAGGTACTTTTTGCTGATTCAAGAGACGTTCCAGAATATTTAATGATTCTTTGAAAAGCGGATCCTCAGTAAGACCTAATTGTTTTAAAGCCAATAAGCGATACAAGTGATATAGCCGGGGATCAGCAGGACTATGCTTTATTTCAAGGTAATCAATAAATTCCTGTAGATTTCCTGGTATTTTAGAAGGCTGGTCCCTTGAAATCGCTTCATAATAATCTTCCAATAAAAAATTATTGTAAAACTCGGGGGTAAATGTATAGCTGGGCTTGTGCCTTAAAATATCAAATAAAGAATTTAATGATTGCCCACTCTCAATCTCAAGTGCACCCTCACCACTAATCATTTTTTTGGAGGATACTGGCGGCGGGGATAAGTTTTGCGTGTCACTTATCGTCAAAAGTTCATCGGTTATTTCTTCGATCGATTTATTTCTACAATCTAAATGATAGATTCCTTCTTCATCTTTCCAGGATGTTTGCGTAGGTGGGGCTTTATCAAGTAACTCCGTGAGCACTCTGTCTCCATAGCTCATGCTACTAAAGCAATGGACACATAAAACTTCTTGTGTGAGCCGTTGGTTTAGTATAGGAAGTAGCTTTTCCAGGTGAGCTTGCCCCACAATAACGACAGAAATATCTTCATTATTGTGAGCCATATCCACAATATGAGCTGCCATAGTCTCATCTCGCTCGGGATCAGTCATTACGGCTTGAAGGTCTTGTTCAGGCAGTTTCTGCAAAACTTTATCAATAGCATAAAAATTAAACGTGAAATTCTTAAGCTGTCTTAACATCTCAAGCTTGAGTTGCAATTGATACACTTGTTGAATCATAAACTCGACCGTAGATAATTGCTCATTTAACAGCGGGGAGTGTTTGTCCAAACTAACCTTTTGAAGAATGGCAGAATACTCTTCAACAATTTTTTCTAAACTATGTATTGTTTCATCGATTGTTGTTAAATTGTCTGGAAGTTCTAATCCTAATGCAGATATTTTCACATTTGAATGAGACATCAGATGTAAGGTAACAAGCTCAGCAATAGAATCAAGATGAGATTCACCTATTATAATAATCTTGCCCATAGTGAATATAAATAGTACATGGTGATTATTATAGATTAGCTCACCTTTGATTCTTTGTCAGATTTTGAGTATTTAGCTCCGAATCATATTGAACATCAATTAAATCCATATAATGTTAGCAAGCGTAGGTTGGGCGCATCACCCAACATTTTTTCCTTATTTATAAGCATATTAAGGATAAAGATTGATTGTCGGGCCAAGGGCCCGACCTCCGCTTGCTATTCTCAAATGTAAAAACCAAGTATCTAGTTCATTATGGGTTGGGAGCCCTTTAATATAATGCACTAAGCGATAGGGTTTCTTTAGATAGAACTATAACTTCCTCTGGTCCAGGACTTCGAGTTCCCTGCTCCCAATTCCCAATCCTAGCAGCCCCTAATCCCGTCCTTTCAGCTAGGATTTTAATCGTCAACCCATTTGCCTTTCTAGCCTGTGTAATCCTACTGCCAATAATTTTTTTCAAGTTCATTTAGGTTCATTTGCTATCAAACGGAAATACCCCATTGACTCTAAAAAGTACGTATTTACAATGGGTTATCAACAACACGATTCGTATTATTGATTGATACTAATTAAAATCATTTAATAGTGCAAGCGCCAGGATTCTTTTGTGAAGATTCTTAATAAAGCTGGAGGTGCTGGGTTTCAAGTGACCGCTTATGCTCAGACTATCCAGGATATGGAAGTTGCACTTGGCTCCAAAGCTAAGGCAGATGTATCTGAGGGAAATTTTAATACCTTGATTATGCTGTGTGTTAAAAATGAAGAAACAGCCAATTTACTCGTTAAAGTGCTACCTCAAGTTGGCGTTGTTGGACATACTCAAGTTTTTATGGTTAATGATACGCCGCATGGAGAAGATGCGGTTTATTTTAATACAACTAATGAAGACAGAGTACAAACGTTTTTAAAGTGTATGGGTGTTATTAAATCTGCTGATATTATTGGCATCCGGCCAAATTACACGTTCCAGTAAGTTCTATTTTGGAATTCACTGCTAGACACTTAAATTTGGTACACACTGCGTACCAAATCTCAAATCATTCCATTTAAGTCTTATCGAGATTTAAAAAATAACGAGTTGCTTTAAGTTCGCCAGTTCGTTTGAGAATATTTTTTTTAACTAAGTCGTTTAGATCCCTGGTTGTTGTAGCGATCGGTGCGCCTGTTATACTCATATAATTTTTAGCACTTAAACCACCTACGAATCCATCAGGCCCCGCATGAAATAATCTCAATAAAGCCTTTTCTTGCCTTGGATTAATTTTCCCTTCCGCTTCCCTTAAAATAACAGCCTTCTTAATAATAAAATCAATATACAAATAAGTACTTTGTTGCGCTTCTAGAGCGATGTTAGCAAACCATATCAGCCAAGATGTTAGGTCTAAGGTTTTACTTGCCAAACCTAATTGTTGATAATATTCCTTTCTCTTTTTTAATAATATTTTAGCCAATACCGTCATTACTGGTTTTGAAAATCCTTGCGATAAGGCTTTTTCTGCTATAGCTCGCCCTATTCTTCCATTTCCATCTTCAAAAGGATGGATACTCTCAAACCATAAATGAGCTATTCCTGCTCGGGTCAATGTGGGTAAAGGAATTGAACCGGTGAGAGAACTACGTTCAAACCAATCAATAAACTGATCCATTTCGGCTGGAACAGATGATGAGGGAGGCGCTTCAAAATGTATTTTTCGATCATAATCAGGGCCAGAAACAATTTGCATTGCTTCTTCATGCTTACGATATTGCCCAATATGTTCCAAATGATGGCTATTACCCATTAAAAATTGATGCCATTCAAATAAAACCTGATGTGTTAGTGGACTAGGAATCGTTTGATATAAATTAACCATCATTTTAGCGATCCCATGCTCTGCCATGCTCGCTCTAGGAATTTCTGTAGACAACCCTAACTCTTTTTTTATAGAAGATTGAACGCTATCTCTGTTTAAATGCTCCCCTTCAATTTCAGAGCTATCCAAAGCATCAGTACACATTAAATCGATAAATAAATTTTGCTTACCTTCTTGAGAAATATGTTGTGAGGAACCAATAATAATCCCAGCACTCTCAGTAAAAGACTGTTCAAACACAACTAATTTATCTGAGTCCCAAGTAAAATTAGGCCAATTATCAAGCTGCCAATTCCATTTCATGATTAATAACCTCATCTTTTATTAATCATAATATAGCACATCAATGATTAATAAATCATGATTTTATTACTCAACATTAATTTCTTTATAAGTTTAGTGAATTAATTAAATGGTTTTTTGCATTAGTTTGTAATGTGGGAGATTACCATTTTAAATATTAAATTTGATTCCAAAAGTTTAACATTGCAAAGCAATGTATATTGCGCCCTTAGAAAATTCTTTTCTCGGGAAAATTGAAAATCGAATATGAATTTCAATTCAAAATCTCTATTGGGTCGTACAGGAGAGCTCAGTAGTCAAGTAATCCTTGACCACTAAATAGCAATTTATAAAAAGTTAAATTCTGAACTGCATTAATTTGAAATTTTAATTAAATTAAATGAACATTCCGGAACTTCGGATACTTCATCTAATATTGGAGATTTATGGGAGACAACCGGATTATTAAATTTGGCACGCAGCGCGTTCCAAATTGCTGAGAAGAGAAATTGTCCCCTTCAAACAAATGACAAAAACATTTGAACAATATATTAATAATTTTGAGTGGTACAAGTGGAACTAAGAGGACAACTTGATTTTACTGGGCTATCAGCGTTCCACGTTCAAAATTTGCAATGGTACTAGTAGAACATTATGTAGAGCATATCTATATTTTTATTAAACTCGTAATAATCTCACTCAGTGATTTCATGGATTCTTCCCAGCTAGCAGGATTTTTATTGTATACTAAAGGACCAATAAAGTTTTGATATCTCACTTTGAACTTCTCCTGTTCTTGAATCCGTTCAAAACCATATAGGAGTTCTTTGTAAGGATCATCTCTAAATTGAGGGTGCTGGTTACCAAACTCTTTAATATCTATTTCAATGACTTCCTTGACTAATTTACTTATTTCGTTCTTATCTGCATTAGATTGATTTATGAGATGGAGATCGTAAATATGTCGAACCAATGTATCATCTTCATTTCTTGAAGGATTTCTTTCATAAGACGCGGTTCTTCTGAGTAAAGCCACTAGTTTTTCACTTGCTGTAAGTTCGATAGATGCGCAATCACATTGAGGAATTTCTGGAGGTAATTTAAGTATCTTCGAATACATTGAAGAAATTGGTGCTTTAATGGTTGTATCAAGAAGGGATGATTCCGTTATTTCTAACTGGTCTCAGGACGAATGGCACTTATGGTAGGATGAAAACGAGGATATTTCACATGGAATTGTAAATATTTGCCCTCATCGCGCTTTCTTTTTTCACTCAACTCAAATATTGTGCGCGCATCTAACAATGCATAAAGTTTCTGATGAAGATAACCACGTAATTTTCGTTGCTGTCCTCTCGTTTCGTTTTGAACATCCGAGGATGGTATTAACTTGATATCCACATCTTCAGACATACGAAATATTTCTATGTGAGCCTTGGATAAGCAAGTCCCACCTGCAAAAACAATTGAATATCCAGGATCATTGATAGAATGAAGCAACTTTAATAATTGAATAGCATAGTAGTCCTTTTCTACGAGAACTGGTTCTTCTATACCAAGAGCATCAGCAACATCTGCAAAAATCGTAGGGTCTATTTCTTCCATTAAGGGCTAACAACCTTTAGGGTAAATTTATCTGTTCCTATTTTACGGTTAAACCTGCTTTTTACGACAAACTCAGCATTTGCGGGTATTTGTGTAGAGTTCGTGAGATAAGATTTCGTTGCATTGGAGTATTGCCACTTTACACCAAGTCGAGTTAATGCTTCTCTAGAGATGGCTGTAAACCCTCCTTCAGCAGCAAGCATAGGTTTGCCAGTAATTCTATTTATTCTAGCTTTTGCATACAAACCATAACCTATTTTGAGCAACTTTCCTTCTCTGGATAATTCTTTTAATGCTCTGCCCACTTGATCATAATCACTTAATTTTTCAAAATCAGAGCGTAAAAAAACCTGCCGTTTAGATCGGCCGATCTTTTTCTCAATTCTACTTCTAAGTGATACGCGTGACATGGCTCTGTTTTCCGAGAGTTTCTTATAACATGATTATAGCAAAAATACGACACTTTTCAAAACAAAAATACGACACTTCATCTGATGTTCGTCCCACTCACCGTGAAGGAGTGATCGGTATTGGAGGACTTGGCCATATGGCGTTACAGTTTCTCAATAAATGGGGATGCGAAGTAACGGCGTTTTCCTGATAAAGAAGCCGAAGCCAAGCAGATGGGGGCACACTATGTTGTTAATTCTAAGATAATAAAGCGATAGAAAAGCTACAAAGGTACGCAGAAATATGAAATCCAAAATGCTCTCACCTTTTGAAAAATATTTCCTTGGACAACGCAGCATTGTCGAAACAGTTATTGAACAATTAAAATCAATTTGCCAAATTGAACACACGAGACATCATAAGCCTGATAATTTTGTTATTAACCTCTTATCATGGTTAGCAGCTTATATGCTCAAAACGAGAAAACCTTCCCTAAAAATCCATGCACTTGAGAAAAATTTGGGAATACTTATATCGAGCTGAGGTTATGTAATTTTACCTGAACATATTCATATGATTTGAGAGTTACCAAAGGATGATTCGAACTATTCACAGCGTTCCTAATTTTGATTACCATCTTAAGCCTATTTTAATTTGCTCCAATGTCACATTAGATGCTGTTCTAAACGTGGTATATGGGTTTAAATTTGAGTCTTTGATCAATGATTGATTAGCAAAATCTTGCACGGTGTTCCATACCCATTCGATTCGGGCATTGAGTTTGGAGTTCACTGCTATTTCCATTCCCAAACCCAATTGTAGGCCCTGGCAATCTTTATCTGAGGAAAATTTTCCGGAAAAATTACCTAATACTCCAGTTTGGGTGATGCCCCCACTTAGTTGTATATTACTTATCAAATATCCTATACGGCCATATAATAGGGAGTGTTCATTTAAATAAAATCCTGGCCGTGCTGCAATACCGTATTGCCATCTTTGGCGAAATGTTCCATGAAGGGCTCGAGTGTAAAGTGCATTGGAATCAGTGAATTCAATATTCCCCTCATTGGAGCTGGCGTTATAAAAGCCTTCTAAAGCAAGATAAAAATTATTTATAAATCTCTTCCCATACCCCAAAAAAAGTTCACCTCCATAACCTGAACCATGCCAGTCAAAATGATCAAAATCGAGGAAAGGTAGGGCATTGCTGGATTCGATTCGCTCAAAATTATAAGATGCAGTATCTTTAATTACGGATAGTCCAAGATATAATCCAGGAATGTTTATTAAGCCTTTCTTTTCTATACTCCAACTCAAACTGGAGAACGCAAAGAGCAAAACTAAAGTGGCGATTATTCTTAGTATCATTTGTACATCCTTGAAGATTCTGGCAACTATAAATGTCCTCAAGGGTATGAAATTACAAAGAAATTTGCAATATCCAGCAAGGGTACTACATTAAAATGGTCTGACATCGACTTAAAAGCGAAAACATTTACTATTAATAAAACAAAAAACAATGAAGCCCATACCCTTCCCCTTTATGATTTGTTGATCGCTAGAAAGACAAAAGCAATGAACGACTATGTTTTCCCCAGGACCAGGAGCCGCAGGCCATATTATTGAACCACGCAAACAAATGGCACATGTGACAAAAAATTCGGGTGTTCATTTCACAATACATGATTTGAGACGAACATTCATTACCATTGCAGAAAGTCTGGATATCCCTGCTTATGCTTTAAAGCGTTTAATGAACCATAAGATGAGTAATGATGTGACCGCAGGATACATTATTGTTGATGTTGAACGATTAAGAAAACCCATGCAGCTTGTTACTGATTATGTTTTGAAGTGTATGGGAGTCTCTAAATCTGCTGATGTTATTGATATTCAGCCTACAAAAATAGCATAACCTTTCATTATGTCTCCAATTTGGACCGCAGGGAGAACCAAATTGGATATTGAATTATATTATTCATCAAATGGAAATTAGTTTATTTTTTATTATACAGTTAAACTAAAAGTTTATGTAGGCAATAAAATATAAACCTATCTATTATCTCTTAATCCAGTTATTTAGGCTCTATTATCATGCTTCAAGAAGAAAAAATCTATATCGGTATTGATGCCTCCAAAACAACTTTAGATATATTTATCCTTCCAAACAAAAAGTATATGCAATTTACAAATGATATGTGCGGCATTCAGAAGTTACTTAGTAAAATACAACAACGATTTTCGGATGCATTGATTGTTATAGAATCGACGGGTGGATATGAGTCCCTCTAAGCCAGGAGCTGAGCAAAGCCAATCTAAAGATCTGTGTTGTAAATCCACGACAAATAAGGGATTTCGCTAAAGCTTCAGGAAGATTAGCTAAGACAGATAAAATGGAGCCAAAACCTAACGTTGTTTATAATGAGCAGCAACAGAAAATGGTCGCCAATAATATTGGGGACATTAACACCAAAGCAAATTGCTGCTTTAGCCGGTTTAGCGCCATTTAATCGAGACAGCGGTACTTTAAAAGGTAAACGAACCATCTGGGGTGGTGGAGGTTCTGTAAGAACGGCGCTTTATATGCCTACTCTAGTCGCTATAAAACATACCCATCAAATAAAGAATTTCTATAATAGATTATGTCTTGCTGGAAACTCCAAAATGACAGCTTTGATTGCTTGTATGAGAAAATTACTCATTATAATGAATGCCATGATTAGGAAAAAACAATGTTGGATTTTCGAATAAATGCAACTGTCTTGATTTTTAATTCAAGACAGTTGCTACTTGTTTTAGTTGATTTTTTTCGCCTTGGTTAGAAACTATTCCCTAGCTCACTGGAAGACGCTATAACTTGCGGGTTAATAAAATATTTATTGCATGCATTCTGTGATTTAAATCATTAAAATAACTTGGTGAGAAAGGACAAATAACACCAAGGATTAGATCATAATGATTTTTAAAAAACTTTTTTCTATCTCTCTACCACTACAAGTAATCATAGCGGTTATTGTTGGTGTTCTGACAGGATTGCTGATCGGAGATAAGGCAGTCATTTTTGAACCCATAGGTAGAATTTATACAATGTTAATGGAAACCGTTGTGTTCCCTTATATTATGTCCACACTGTTAGTCAGCCTTGGAGATTTATCGCCCTCGCTTTCAATCAAGCTATTAAAAAAGATATGGGTCTATTTTTTATTATTGTTACTTACCTATGGCACATTGATTATATTAGCCCAAGCAATACCATTAGGGACCACATTATCAACCTACGAACAAACAAACGCTCCTCAACAATCAGGAATTTTAGATTTTCTACTGCCAGAAAATCTATTTTATGATTTAACAAATAACTATATTCCGGCTGTTGTAATTTTTTGTATCTTATTTGGATTCATACTTCAGCTCATACCAAATAAATCAACCCTGTTTAGTGTATTGGAAACAATAAGCGACACCTGCCTATTATTTTGGAATCGGCTGGTTAAGTTCGCTCCTATTGCTACCTTTGCCTTATTGGCTTATATTTCTGGAACAATAAAATTCAACCAATTATATGATCTCAGCATATTTTTGATTTTATTTCTTATTGGTATTTTATTGCTTATTTTCTGGATCATCCCCATCACGATTTCTTCTTTTACTAATATTCGATATAAAGAAATCCTGCCTGAACTTCGAGATGCACTTATTATATCTGCCATCACGACATTATCTGTCGTTGCATTACCCTATATACAAAAAACTACAGAAAAGTTTATTGCTCATAAAAAATATGAGGTCGATACGAAAGAAAACAAAGATATCATTAAAACAATCTTACTGATCAATTATCCTCTCGCACAATTAGGCAATTTCTTTGTATATCTTTTCATCTTGTTTGCCTCACTCTATTTCAATTCGCCAATTAATAACTTGCAATATATCTTTCTGCCTGTTGTTTCATATCTCTCATCAATTGGATCACCATCGAGTTCTATTAACTCTGTTGCTTTTCTTGCTAATTGGGTGAGCTTGCCTATCGATACAGTTAATCTTTATATGAGCTTATTGCCACTTATTCGCTATGGACAAGTGTTATTGTCTGTCATGGGTTTTGCCTTTATTTCTATCATTGGTACTTTCGTGTTCTTTGGATATGCAAGAATAAACTATAAAAAAATAGCTGGTCATTTCATCGTCGCTTATGCGTTACTCTTCATGCTTACCTTTGCTTTAAAAAGCGTATTTCCCAACCCGGGAGAAAAAAATTATACGCGATTGAATTCATTTTCATTAAGCAGAACACTTGTTGCTAATACTCAGGCAACCATCATGCCATCTTTTGATGAAAAAAATATCTCATCGAAAGAAAGTATAGAAGACGCTTTATTTCGTATACAAAGAACCGGCGTATTACGAGTGGGATTTAATGCGGATATGCGTCCTTTTGCTTTTTACAACAAACAAAATCAATTAGTCGGCTATGATATCGCCTATGCTTATGCACTTGCCAAGGCATTGAACTCTCGCCTCGAATTTATCCCTTTTACTTGGCAATATTTAGTTCGCGACCTGACAGCCAATAAGTTTGATATTGCCATGTCGGCCATTTACGCAACTGAACAACGATTGACAAGCAGCATGTTCACACGACCGTATTTTCATAGTCCAGTTTCTTTAATTGTACCTAAAGATAAGCAAAATCAATTTCAAACTGCAGATCAGATAAAAAATATGGAAAAATTAAGGATCGGTGTATTTAATGATCCCGTTTTAATTCCATTAATTCAAAAAAACTTTCCTAACGCGCGTATTGTGATCTTGCCAAATATAAGCGGTAACGCGCCTGCACAAGCCTTCGAGCAGAATCTGATTGATGCCATTTTGTGGAGCCAAGCTCAAACTCAAGTGTGGGTCTTGGCACATCCTGATTATGTTTCTGTTGTGCCTTCAGGCGTTCCTGCACCATTTCTCATTGCGTATATGGTACAGCGTAACTCACCTCAATTATTAAATTTTTTAAATTATTGGCTTACACTCAAGAAAAATGATGGATTCCAGAAAAAAATGTACAATCAATGGATATTAATTCGGCCCAGTACTGATCATCAACCACGATGGAGCATTTGGAGAAGTATATCAAATCGGCATGGTTCAAATCAGTGAACACTTCACATCAAGTAGCAACTGTCTTGAAAAAAATTTTCAAGACAGTTGCGTCTGTTCAAAAGTCCAATATTGTTTTTTCTTAATCAGAACATTCATAATGATGAGTAATTTACGCATACAAGCGATTAAAGCGGTCATTTAAGCTTTTCCTGCCTCACATAATCGTTGATAGAAAACTCTTAGCAGAATGGTTTTCCTCATAAAAAATAAGAGTAAACACTCCAGGGTTGTTATGGAAAAGATCACTACGAAGTTTGAAGGATTACCTAAAAAAATGCTGAAAACAATTACGTTTGATCAGAGCTCTGAGTTTGCTGAGCACCAATATCTTGAAGAGCATATGAAGTGTGAGGTTTATTATTGCGAAGCACATTCACCATGGCAGAAAGGAAGTAATGAAAATATGAATGGTCGATTAAGAAAATACTTACCAAAAAATGCTAAAATTAACCTAATAACACAAGAGGAACTTGATGTAATAGCAGCCAAAATGAACCGGTGCCCTAGGAAGGGTATCGGCTATAAAACGCCCAATGAACTGTTTATACAGCAATTTAAAAATGATTGTCGCATTTGGAGTTAAAACTCGCCCTCAAAAGACATTCTTAACTTATTGATTTTACAATGCCGCTGCGCAGAATCGAACTGCGGACCTTCTGATTACGAATCGAACCATATACCTGCTTCATGAGACTTCATCAAAGTTCATTAAAAATAAAAACATATTCAAAAATTACTACAAGCCATTGAAGTATAATGATTTTTCTTATTCATCGTTAATCATCACACTTCGCCAATTGCCATCATATAAAGGGAACGTTTAAAGGAACTTTTTAATAAAACGTTCTTCCCATTATGAATCATTAGATGTATGCTTCCGAAAAATAAAAGTTTTTACAGGTGTCACATCTGTCACTTTTGTCACTAAATAAAGTTATAAGGTTTAAATATGAAATGGACAGATAAAGAAATTAATGCGTTTAAACCAGAGGAAGGACAAATAAAGCCTCGCGATATTCGTGAAAAAAGTGGGAATGGCTTTGGAATTACAATTTTTCCTTCTGGTGAGAAAAGTTTTATATATATTTATCATTTTCATGGACGTAAAAGACGGATGACATTAGGGAAATATCCTCACTGCTCTTTAGCTGATGCAAGAAAACTACATCGCGAAGCATTAAAAATGTTAGAAGAAGGAAAAGACCCTGCGCTTGAAAAGAAAAATGTAAAAATTGCAGAGCGCGATGCATCTACAGTAAATGCATTGATAGAGGAATATATTGAAGTTTGGGCTAAACCAAGAAAACGCTCCTGGCAAGAAGATCAAAGATTTTTATACAAAGAAGTTAAACCCTTTTGGGGCAAGTTAAAAGCAAATGAAATAACTAAAAGACAAGTTATTCTTCTGCTTGATCAAATAAAAGAACGAGGTGCCCCAATCGCAGCAAACAGAGGATTTGCTTGTATTCGTCGTATGTTTAATTTTGCTGTAGAACGAGACATTATCACTATAAGCCCCTGCACTTCCGTTAAACCAGTTGCAAAAGAAAATCAACGTGATCGTGTGTTATCTGCCGAGGAGATCAAAATCCTGTGGCATGCATTGGAAAAAATACCCAATCAAAATACGACGCACGACATCAAAATGTCAGAGCAAACTAAACTCGTACTAAAATTGCAACTTGTTCTAGGGCAACGCAAAGGAGAAATCATCTCAGCGGAATGGTCTGAAATTGACATGAAGTCCGGATGGTGGACTATTCCAGCAGCAAAAGCAAAAAATGGTCAAGCTCATAGAGTGCCTTTAACTACATTCGCTAAAAAATTACTAGAAGAAACAAAACAATTAAGTGGTAACTCTAATTTTCTTTTCCCAGCAAAATTAAAAGATACCCATATAAGGGGTACCTCTATTGATCATGCTGTACGTCGTAGCTCTTTTATTGGCGTGAAAGCATGGACACCCCATGATCTCAGAAGAACTGTTGCTTCTCATATCACTTCTATGGGAATTCCACGATTAGTAGTTAGCAAAATATTAAACCATGTCGAGAGTAGTGTCACCGCTATATATGATCGACATGGGTATGATAATGAAAAGCTAAATGCCTTGGAAGCATGGGCGCAGAAGCTTAATGAAGTTATTTATGAGGTTGAAGACAGCAAAATTATTAATTTTAGGGGCATAAAATGAGCGATGACAAACCATGGACATGGGAACAATTTGTAAACAAATTAAAAATAATGTTTTCTTTTAATCCTAACTTTGATTTGGTGAAGCATTTTCGAGAACTTCATTCATGTATTCAATATAGAGAAAGAATAAGAGAAGAATTTAAGCTGAAATCGAAAGAGCATGATAAAAAATTAATTAGAAAAACAGTACGTGATTTGGAAAAATCCTTGATTCCTTTAGAAAAGAATTCCTTGCGAAATCAAGAGACGATTAACTCTACAAAAAATACCATCAACAAGCATACTGATGCTCTTCACTGGAATATAATTATTCCTCAACGGTATTCGAAAACCCAGATATATATCTCTAAATTGTGCGGTATTTTTTATGAAGGAACAGGTCAAATGCCAGCAGTAAAATCAAATAGAAAATCTTTCTATGGTTCAGGCGAGTACGAACGTTATAGCGGAAATTTTTATGAGTTTCTATTGGAAGCAAAACCGCTTTTAGCAGAAATCGGTATTGAACTAGGAGATAACTATGAAACGATTGGAAAATATGCTTACCAAATCGTAAATGGAGATAAAACCAAAGGAAGTATTTCATTCGCCAAGTTACTAGAAGAGATGGAAACGAATCCAGATACCATATAAAAGATACAGAATGAGTAATTTATTTTATGCCTATCCGTTCCATGACGCAGTTTTATTATTTTTATTAAATTCGACGAAACCTCGTCATGCTCAATTATTATACAAAAACATCAAGATTCTGATACTCTTTAAGTTCCTTGGATAACCATAAGGTTAATAAATATGACAAAAGCATTACCCATACGTGGCGTGATTCGTTGGCCAGGATTAAGAACGCTTTTTAATGATGATATCAGTCGAAGCACAATTGATAGGTGGATAAAAGATAAAAGGTTCCCTGCAAAGATTCAATTAGGGAAAAATTCTGTTGGTTGGGATCTCGTAGAAGTAGAACAATGGTTCCAAGAAAAAGCTAGAACAACTAAAGGAGTCATATAATGTATTGGTCGAATCAAAAGCCACCGTTCGCAGCGATGGCCAAAGAAAAAAGTAGTCTCGTTCAATCTCTAGAAGAACGCTACCTCAAAGATCTTAAACGAAATTATGCAAAACGCATAGATAATATTAATTTAATCAAATCGAACAATAAATTATCGGAAAAGATCGATGTATTAAGTGATGCTATAAGTAAAGGAGGTAATGAATGATTGCCTCATCATCCATAGCAGAACAGAAGTTTAGTGACTTCTTGGCGTCCAATGGTCATCCATTGGACGGGGAAGTTAATTGTGATTCGAGCTCTTTTCATTACCTAAAATGTCCTCATGGTAATTCAACGGACGCCAGGTATAAATTTTATGCCGATGGTATTCCTTCAGGATACTTTAAATGCTGGCATTGCGGTATCGAAGATGATTTTTGTTCAAAACAAAAACATGAAGTATCGCAGCAAGAATGGATAACTTATAAACAGCGATTAGCAGATGAAAGAAAAAGAAACGAGATCGAAACTAAAAAAAGACATGTTGCAGTTGCAACTTTAGCTCAGAGAGTATTTTCTGTAGCGGGTGAAAAAGAAGCATCTGAACATGGTTATATGAAATTAAAACAAGTCAAAAATTATGGACTGCGAGTTATAACTTGTGAAAGTGAAAACACAAAGCAAGCAGAATGTTATAAAGGCACTTTATTGGTGCCTTGTTATAACGCTGATAATGAATTAGTAAACATAGAGCGAATTTATTTTGATAAAGAGAAAACCAAATACCAAAAAAGGCCTCTGGAGGGTGGTCAACGTAATGGTGCTTACTTCCCTATTGGAAACCCCACAAAAAACAGCAAAGCCATACTTCTTACAGAAGGTGTTGGTACTGGCTTTACTGTTTATGAAGCTAGCGGACTACCTGTAGCCATAACGTTCAACTGCAATAACCTGCAAAATGTTGCTGAAATCCTTCGTAAAAAATATCCAGAAACAAAATTGCTTATTATTGCGGATGATGACCGATGGCATGCTGAAGTTAAATTACGTCATGCAGGTGTCAAAGCTGCAAAGAAAGTCTGCGCAAACGTTGAGGCGGTATCTTACGTCTTACCTGATTTCGAAACTTTAAATCTATCAGAAAAGCGATTAAGTGAATTAAAGCCCACTGATATGAATGATCTATTTGTTCATTTGGTATCAGGTAGCTTAGATGCTACAGAAGCTTTAGCAATAATACGTGAACAGATTTTAGCAGCCGTTTCTAAATCAGAACCTATGCCTCACTCAGCCATATTAAATCAACTGCTTGAAAAAGTAACTGAAGTAAATTTTGCACAATTGGCTGAACTTAAAGAAGGGGAAAAACTAAAGAATAGTCAAATCCAAGTTATTATTATCGATCAAATTTTAATGCTTGCAAAAAATAATAACTGGGGGTTATGCAAACAACATGATTTTCTTTATTTATTCAACAGCGAATATTGGAGTTTAGTGGAAGAAGATGAATTAAAGACCTTTTTAGGTAACGCAGCTTCAAAAATGGGACTTCGTAATGTTCATGCTCAACATTTTAATTTTAAAGATCAGCTGTATAAGCAGTTTATGGCTGCCGCTAATTTGCCAAAACCGGAACAACCAAAAGATGTCATTAACATTAACCTAAAAAATGGAACTTTTGAGGTCACTCCAAATGGTAATAAGTTAAATCCTTTTAATCGAAGCGACTTCATGACGTATCAACTACCCTTTGAATATGATCCAGAAGCAAAAGCGCCGATCTTCAATGCTTATTTAAATAAAGTTCTCCCTGAAAAAGCGTTACAAAATATCCTAGCGGAGTATTTAGGTTATGTATTTATCCGGCCAAGTACATTGAAATTAGAAAAAACACTATTGTTATATGGTTCTGGTGCTAATGGTAAATCGGTGTTTTATGAAATTGTACGCAGCCTTTTAGGAGAACAAAATACATCAGAATTCTCATTACAAAGTCTTACCAATGAAAACGGCTACTTTAGAGCTATGATTGCAAATAAATTGGTTAATTACGCCAGTGAAATAAATGGCAAGCTTGTAGCTTCAATATTTAAACAATTAGTCAGCGGTGAGCCTGTAGAAGCACGATTACCTTATGGCCGCCCTTTTACCTTAACGCAATATGCAAAACTTATATTTAATTGCAACGAATTGCCCAAAGATGTAGAGCAAACGGAAGCATATTTCAGGAGATTTATAATTATACCATTTGAAGTAACTATTCCAGAGCAAGAGCAAGATAAACAATTAGCACAAAAAATAATTAAAAATGAATTATCTGGCGTATTTAATTGGGTACTTCAGGGACTTGGAAGACTATTACAGAAAAAACATTTTACAGAGAGCGAAACGGTAAAACTTGCTCGTGACAAATATGAAAAAGAATCAGATAGTGTGAAGCTTTTTCTAGAGGAAGAGGGCTATTTCCCTCATCTTATGAATTATGAACCAATTAAACGCCTGTACGCTCAATATCGAATGTTTTGTCAGGATGGAGGATTTATTCCTGTTAATCAATTAAATTTTCAAAAAAGACTGGGGATGAGCAAAATTCTTGTGCAGAAAAAAAATGTAGGAAAGGTTGCTTTCCTCACTAATAAGATAGAATACAAAAACATTGATTAAATTATGCATCAGATTGAAGGATGCAAGAAATAAAATGGAATGCAAAATGAATCATAACACTAAAGATAAAAACCTAATGAACCAACCTAAGGATCAAATTTACTGTTTTGCAAAAGGTGTGGAGGAAAAAATCATTTCTAATGTGCAGTTAAATTATGCAGAAACCCAAATTGACCTTACTAATTTGAGTGAAGAAGAAAAACAGTTAAAGTTAAATAACGCTCAGCAAATAGTAGAATGCTTTGCTCATTCCCTTGGCGCACAAAATTTATTACAACACATGCTGGCTACACAATTATTGGGAGTGCACGAGTTGCAGCAAAAACTTCTTATCTACGCCAGAAAATCGATGCATTATCCTGAGCAAAGCCAGTATTATATAAATGCGATAGCTAAGCTCTCTAACGTATTTATACAGCAAGTCTCCTTGTTACATAAGCTACAGGGAAATAGTCAGCAAAAAGTAGTGGTAGAACACTTGCATATCAATGAAGGTGGGCAGGCAATTGTAGGTCAGGTAACCGCTCATTCAAAGGGGGTAGATAATGAAAAATGAAATTAACCCCATACAAGCAGATAATACTTCCTCTTATCCTTTTCAATTCTCGCCGCGGTGTGGAGCTAAAACCAGACAAGGAACATCCTGCAAAGCCCCTGCTGTTAGTAATAAAAAACGTTGTCGTATGCATGGTGGTGCTTCCGGTAGTGGTGCACCTCAAGGTAATAAAAATGCCCTATCACACGGTCACACAACAGTCAAAGCTAAGGCAATAAGAAAAGTAGTTAGTCAGGTGATTAAAGAGAGTCGAAAGCTTGCGCAAGAGATTGGCTAGCAATCGATAAATTTATTTATTATTAATAACATGAGTTATTCTTTGGATAAGGAATAAGTCAATTCTCTTTTTTAAAATTACTCAAAATGATATCTGCGTCCAATAGTCCATTAGCATTATCTTTATATAATTTTATTGCAATATATGTTATTGGTTTTTCCATTGTATACACATCACCACCAGAAAATGTTGTAGTAGTATTCCTTGTGGAATTTCCATAAGCATTATAGTTCCCATAACCATAGTTACCATAAATTGAGCTTCTCGAATTCGATGTTGTATTGGCAGTAACTGGTGTTCGATAAAAACTTCTATTTACATTTGAAGATGAACTAATAACCTTGAAATATTTATATCCCTTTTCCCTTGTTAATTCAGCAGAACGTCTCAAAGCATATTTAAAAGCCTGATCCATATTTGTATAAGCATTTCCTTGAAACTTGACAACATAAGTATCGTTAGCTACTTGTAACTCACTAAACCCTCCAGTTAACCCATCAGGATGGTAGCCAGTTGAACAACCAAACAACATAATAATTAGAGAAATAATTGGTATTATTTTTTTCATTTTTTCACCGAGTTTCCTAGTTGAAATTAACGTTCTCCATTTTATTATTGATTCTTCCATTGTTTTTTTAATGATTTCACTCTGGCATTATTATGTCACTTATTAGTACAGTACTCTGAGAGTGGAATTGGTTTTTTAGCAACCTTTAAATAATCGTTATAATTTTTTTTGCAGCCTTCATTTGCTTCTATTTTTTTTGCATTTGCATACTTAACAGCAGCTACTCCAGCACCTATTGCTGCAACGGCACAGCTTTGAAGTTGCGATATTCCCAAAATGATTATTGGAGAAATAAACATCATTTTTATTTTTTTCATACACATACACCTATTAATTTAATTTCAACACTTACTTGGTATTGGGTAACTAGAATACATAACCACCGAAAAACCAAAACCAACTAATTGTTGTATTAGCTTTGGATTTTTTTTGTATTGCTCAGATAAAAATTCAACACCATCTTTAACCGACTTGCGTTCTAAAAATGGATAATAATTTCTGTAGCACTTTGCTAGCTCTTCACCACCAAATAATTCTATGGAAACCATATAAGCTGAAAAGGCCTGTGCTATGGCTGTATTACATATCTCTAAATTTTGAATATATTCCTTCCCTTCACAGGCCCGCAGGAAATCTTGGCCTGTATATACTCCTACTGAGTAAATAGATTTATTTATAACAAGGCAAAAAATTAGGAAAAATATTTTTTTGTTTGAAAACATAACTTGAGTTATTAATTAGTTAGTAACAAACATTATTATGACAATGCACACCAGAGCGAGGATTTCCTGCCCTGTGCCTCTGAACAAAGGTACCATTTTTCTTGAAATATGGTCTGACATTATGTGTTCTATACTGAGAACCGTATTTAGGCGTCCTATAATGATAGCTATATCGTTTGGCGTATGAAGAGGTACTTAGTTGCATAAGACAAAATGACACACTCAATAACAGTACCTTTAATTTCATGGATTATCTCTACATCTGCAAAAAGAAATTAAAATAGTGACTACCGATAATTATTGTATTTTTGAGTTGACTTTATATTTGAAAACTCGCGGTATATACACCTATTTATTTAATATGAGCAGAACATAGCCTACTCAAAATTGATCTTATTTTGATCATTTTGGCGCGATGCTACGAGGTATTTAATCCCCTGTCAAGAAAAAACTTCACTACGCTCTATTCGCTAATTACAAAATAAAATCAAAATAGCACTCGGCAAAGCCTAAACGTTTCAATCAGGATTTATTAAGCATAATAAAAAATTATTGACTTTGTTAACCTTACTCAATAGATATATTCGTCAATGCATACCTCTATAGTTTTTGATAGGAGCGATACAGTTGTAATTTTGGTGAGTAAGCATAAACTAAATTGAAATCTTGGTTGTAAATAACTAAGCCACTTCTGCTAATTACTATTTTGGAGGAAGTTTTTCGCGGCTCTTTGAAATATTAAAACCTTCTGGCACAGGTTTATAAGGATCATCCTCCTCTGGCCAGCGTTTAACACGGCTTTGAAATGTTCTTAATTTATTAATATCAATTTCCACTGTAACTAGAAAATCATTTTCACTGCCCCGTAATCTTGCAATATCTCGCAGAAATGATTCTTTTGCTGGAACTCTGACCCGACTATCACCGTATTTTCTGTTATTAACCATAATGAGATAAGCGTGGATATCTAGAGCAGCTGACTCAATTAATGACGAAAATGTCTCTAAATCCTTATTCCAAGAGAGAACCATTAAAGCATCAATTTCACCTTGAAAGGATATTCGCTCTTTTGAATTTTGTAGCTCAGAACAAACCATTACACCAAAATGAAAATTATTATGGTTATAAATGGGTTTAGAATTAGATGAAGTTGGTTGCCAAATTTTTCCAAATTTTGATAAAAGTACCTTCTCCTCATTTGCTGCGGGATAATTTTTTTGTTGCCATATTCTTATTGATGATGGATATCCAAGTGTGTCATCAGTAAGATCGAGACAAGCTTGACTGCAAATTTTATTATTTCGAATAGGTCTATACTCTGTGCCGGCAATTAAACTAATACCGGAACTTGTTAAGCGATTACCAATACTTGAAATCCATTTTATAGGTAATGATAGTTCAGGAAATATTAGATAATCTGGCTTAGGTTTTAAATGTATTGCTTCATTTACTAATTTAGAAATTCGTTTATATCTCTCAAGTGTTAAAGTTGGCTTACTTGAGGCAGCATTTTCCCAACACTCATCTTCAGTTAGTAAACTTGTTATAGCAATAATAACGCTTTTTTTCTTTTCTGATCCAACATTTATTTTACGATATTTTTGTTTAATATTTTTTTCTTTTTGTTCATTCGAACTTTCTATGTCATTTACTAATAGAGATTGCTTAACCCATACTCCGCTTAAAACTCTTACATATTTAGCCCATATCATAGAGGGCAGAATGTTAGTTGAGCTTTCTGTTTGAATACATTTGGGAACAAGTTCTGCAATTTCTTTTGGTGTGAATGGTCTAGTGGGAAATAAGAAAGGTTTAAAAATATTTTTAATACTGCGATTTTTTTTTATGGATAACATTTGAGAGCATGTTAAAAACTCCTTTAGAAACTTAATTTCTAGTAAACCAGTATTTTCGAATTCATTGAAAAGTTCCTCTTCATTTTCAAAGTTAATTTCTTTTAATAGTTTTTTATTATCTTTTAATAACTTATATGGAATTTTATTCAAATCAGATATTGCAATCAGTGGAATTATATTATAAAAATCAGCATTACTATTAATGGAATATTCAGGATAGTGAAATTTTTCCCGAAGGTTAGTTAAAAAAGTTTCTTCTATCCTTGACATATTTTTTGATTTTTTATATTTAAATAGAATATTTAAATCATAATACTTAGCAACAGCTTCAATAAATTGCAATGCTAGACTGTGCTTAACATTCTCCCAAAGTTCTGCTTTGATGTTATTACATAGATTACCATTAATTACCAATTTATTGGAGTCAGAAATTTCTGCTAATCTCTCAATTGAATCAAATGAGCGATTAACAATGATCTCTGCTTGCTCCCATTCATTCAAGTTTATAGCGAAACCTAATAATCGAGGTAAATAAATGTAATGATCAAAAATTTTGTCTGCTCTAAGAATATGATTATGGGCAAATTGATAAAACTCATGTCTTTCCTTTTTCCACGAGTCAGGAGATAAATCTCTCGCTAAAATTTCAACATGTCTCATTTGTAGTGACCAACTTAAACGTCGAATGGTTAATCCATCGGCACGTCTTAATGTATCAGCTTGCTCTGCTGAATCTCCTGCTGCAGATAATACGCGCGCTGCTGTTGACTGTTCTAATTGATCTGGCATTGGCATTAATCTACGTTCGCTAGATAATTCATAAATCTCTTTTTCTATGCTATCTAAAAGGTCACAACCAGCTTGACCATCTAAAATAAATAATTTTTGTTTTTTTTCTTGAAGTTGAAAAATAGAGTTTTTTTGATAATCATCACCAAACATAATTCTCCAATTTTTATCATTACAACTTAAACAATCCTTCCCTATACGCTCTTGGAGATACTCCATCAATTCATGTGTGTCATTAATTGTTCCTGGATCTCGTAACACCAGAAACATGTCATCTATATATCTGCCATAATATATAGGTGTTATTTTCTCCAATATTAATTTATCCCATTTACGTAATAATACATTTGATATGATTCGAGAGGCAGTAAGACCTATTGCTAAACCCCCAGTGATTTCATTAGCCTCATTTTCACCTAAAAACTCTTTCATATATTTAGAAGCTTTACTTGACCAATTTTTTAATAACTCACATATTTGGTTTGTAAAGTCGTTATCTAACTCTTTATTATAAGATTCAATGTTGAGACCTATATCTTTTTGAAACTCACTAGAAGCTAAAAATGTCGGATCAATATAATGGTAGTAATTTTTTAAGTCTAAGGAGACTGCGATTACTTTATGTTCTTTTTCAAGCTCCCATCGTATTGCTTGTAATCCATTTTTTCTCCATTTTTGATATGGCACAAAATATGGTTCAAAAGACCCTATAGCGGTTATGTGGAATGGTTTAGATGCATTTTTATCTAATATTTTTTCATTTCTAACTCTACGCAATCTTGAGCCATAGGATGATGCATCCAGACATGCATCAAATTTATGTCCTATCATATTTATCCAAAGTGCTGAAATAATATGAGTATCAACAGGAAAATCACCGATAACTCTAAATTCAAGAGTAATATTATTTTGTTCTTTAAGTGTTTTAAATGCTCTAATTGGATCAGAGAAATGCGCATGTCCATTGTTAGATTCTTTTGGAGCAATTATAAGTTTTTTGGGAATAATTCGACATTCTCCCAACAAAAAGGAATCATTCATAAAACCTTCGTTTGTCCGTAATTTTTCTAGCAATTTATTTAAGTTAGCTAAAAGATCACGCTCATACTCAGAAAATTTTATTCCTGAAGAGAAAATATTCTCAAAAAAACAATCTGCCTTTGCTTTTCTATAAGCAATAATTAAATCGGATAATGTAACAGCATCCCATCCCTTAAATTTTGCACAATAACCCATTTAATATATCCTTTAGGCTTATTATTGACTGCTTTAACTATGCTTATAATTTTAGCACTCAATTCATCTTTTGTTTTGAGTCAAGTTTTACGCCAATTGACTATACAAAAATTAATCTATCATTAATCAGTTTAGTAAGTTCCCCAAGTATTTATATATATGCCATTATTAATTATAGGAAAAAATTCTAATTCCTTTTGTAGTTTCGCCTTTTCATAAAGTGACGAAAGTGACAATGGTGCTAGCTGTAAAAACTTTATTTTTATTCAAACTGAACAAAGAACAATAATAAACAATTAGAACATTATTTACTCCATGTATTTTGCCCCCTAAAAGTTTAAAATTGAATATTGCTTTAATTTTATTCTTCTGATTGGGAATTAAAAAAGAGGGGTTGAAAATAGGCTGTTTAGTAATTATACAATTTAGGGATAATAACAACCTAGCAAAGAGTATAAAGGAATGTTTAGAGGAACGTTTTTAATTCTTTAATTTATAGAAATTGCATTTTATTGGCGTAACTTATTGATTTCACTACTGCCGCTGAGAAGAATCGAACTCCCGACCTTTTGATTACGAATCAACTGCTCTACCGACTGAGCTACAGCGGCGTATTGAAAAGTATACTTAAGTTAAATGATGATGCAACTGCTTGTGGTTATTAATCAATCTCAGAAGAAAAATAGATAATTAATTTTTTTCACAGAAAAACCAATGATTATAATCTTTTTTATTGATTTAATCTCTCAATAAGCCTCAAACTGAGGTTTTCCCTGTAATAATTTTCATTAAACTAGCAAAAAAAAGTTCAATTAGATAAAAAATGATTTATAATGTCCTGCTGGTTAATTTTTTATATCAGTTTTTTAAAAAAATTAGTATAAATAGGAAAAATTTAGTTTTAAATTATTAAAGATGAATATAACATAGCGTCACCCAAAATTATGGCAACCTGTGAGAAACAAACAGCCCGTGAAAAAGAGTAAGATGGAAACAGATAAACCTGTAAAAGACAGTGGTTATAGTCGAAGATTAAAGGACCGCCATGTGCAACTTATTGCCTTGGGGGGAATTATCGGCTCAGGTTATTTTTTAGGCACAGGTGAAGTAATCAACCTGGTTGGCCCTGCTGTTTTTCTAGCCTATATACTAGGTGGGTTGATCATTTTCCTAACCATGCTTTGCATGGGCGAGCTTGCTGTCGCTATCCCCATTTCGGGCTCTTTTGTAACGTATACCGCTGATTTTATATCTCCATCTGTTGCCTGTGGCGTAGGATGGTCTTATTGGATTAGTTGGGTAGCGTATATCCCCGCGGAATGCGTTGCGGGCGGGATAATCATGGAAATGTTTACGGGAGTAAATGGTTATATATGGGCTGTTTGCTTTGGTTTACTTATTACCTACATTAACCTAGCTAAAGTAGATACATTTGGTGAAATCGAATTTTGGCTGGCTTTGATTAAGATTTTGGCTTTATTAGGCTTTGTAATTTTAGCTATTTTAATTTTCTTTGGTCTAATCCATGGCCCAGAATCCAGTGGAATTATTGGCTCCAGATACATTTTAGACGATGGAGGACTTCTTCCTAATGGAGTAATGTCCCTGTTAACAGCGATGGTTCTTTTGCTGGTAAACTATCAGGGATCTGAAATCATTGGTCTTGCTGCTGGAGAATCTGAAAACCCCGCGCGAATGATTCCCCACGCAATTCGAAATGTAACTTTAAGAATTCTTTTTATCTACATCATTCCCGTATTTTGCCTGGTACTAATTTTCCCATGGCAAAAAGCCGGTTTATCCAATTCTGTATTTGCCGATGCCTTAAACTATTACAATCTTAAATGGGCAGGCGCGGTAACCAGTTTCGTGACCCTAAGCGCTACTTTATCTTGTGCTAACTCAGGATTTTATGGAACGGTTCGTGCACTCAATGCATTAGCACGCGATGGTATGGCGCCACACACTTTTTCCAAATTCAATAGCAACTCGGTACCTCAAAATGCAATCATTGCAACCTTGATTACCATCTGGATTCTTTTAGGGGTGGGTTACTTTTTCGGACAAACCCAACTTTATATCGCCCTGCTTCTAGTATCTGGATTTACTGGAACCCTGGCTTGGATATCCTTATGTACATCACAAATTCGTTTTAGAAGCAGATTATATCAAGCTGGATATACAACAGCCAATCTTCGCTATGTTACGCCTTATTCTCCTTATACAGGAATCCTTGCAATCGTACTTATGTGTTTTGCCTTGTTTTTCCTGGTGCTGAATAAAGATCCTACCTATAAACTTGCTTTTTATATAGGGATGGTTAGCTTTATTGTGCCTATAATTGTCTATAAGCTTTTTGATTTATCGAAGAAAAGGAAAAAAGCATTACATCTGAAATCTCGAGTTAAGTTTCAGGACCTTTTCCCCCCAGTTTAATATGTGAAGTTTATGTAGCTTAGTGAACGCTGCAGCGAAACACAGGATTCCCGCTACGTGCCGAACACAGTACTGGATCCCGCGGACAAGCCGCAGGACGTAGTATGACTATGACCTTTGGTATTGTAGCTTAGGCAACGAGCAGAATTCGATTTCTTTTAAAATCCGGCTACTCTGCACCCAGGCTACGCGTTACAGTCTATTTAATGCAATTTTTGTCCATTAGGGACTTTAGGATCGGTAGTTATTAGACTTATGGCTCCATTCTCATCAGAGAATCCAACCAGCAAAAATTGAGAAGTAAAACCCGCGATATTTTTTTCACCCAAATTGACACATCCTACTACGGAACGTCCTATTAAACTTTCAGGAGTATAATGCACAGTAATTTGAGCAGAGGTTTGTAAGATGCCTAAATCATTACCAAAATCCACCCAAACTTTATATGCAGGTTTCTTAGTGCGAGGAAATTCTTCAACCTTAACAACAGTGCCCGAACGTAATTCAACTTTAGCAAAATCATCGTAAGAAATAATCATTTTAAAACCTCTTTTCAATAAAACACAGCAACAGTAGATTAGACTACTGGTATCACGCTGGTCGTATTTAATTCAGGCACCAAACTCTTCAATAGAATAAATAACTCATCAGCCTGATTTTCTTCACATGCTGTATTTAATAAACGCATTGTTTGGATTAATTCGTCCCAGTTAAGCTCACGGACTTTTGCCTTGAATAATTTTTCATGCTCTGTTGAAGCCAATTGCTCCGACTCATGGAACAACTCTTCAAATAATTTCTCTCCTGGGCGTAATCCGGTGTATTCAATCATTATATCTTTCCCGGGTTCTTTCCCAGCCAGACGAATCATTTGTTCAGCCAAATAGCTGATTTTAACAGGTTCACCCATATCCAAAACAAAAATTTCTCCGCCTTTTCCATTAACCATGGCTTGCAAAATTAACTGGGATGCTTCAGGTATCGTCATAAAATACCGTTGCATATCAGGATGAGTCACCTTGATTGGGCCCCCGCTTTGTAATTGTTTTTGAAATAACGGAACAACGCTTCCTGCCGAACCTAAAACATTTCCAAAACGAACCGTAATGAATTGTGTTCTAGATCTTCCATTCAAATTCTGACAATAAATCTCAGCAACCCGTTTGGTAGTTCCCATTATATTGGTCGGATTTACGGCTTTATCAGTAGAAATTAAAATAAATTTTTCAACATTAACCGCGACACTAGCCTTTGCAACAATCTGAGTGCCCAGTACGTTGTTCATCACAGCAACACGTATTTGATTTTGCAAAAGAGGGACATGCTTATACGCTGCAGCATGAAATACTATTTCAGGTAAGAAATTCGTAAATAAATGATTAATTGCTACTTCATCAGTAACACTGATCAACTTAAGCTCTAAAGGAATATTTGGAAAATTTTGCTTCAGTTCGAGCTCTATTTGATACAAATTAAATTCACTGTTTTCAACTATAGCCAAACTCTTGGGTTTAAGGGCTAAAATTTGACGGCATAGCTCAGATCCGATTGAGCCTCCCCCACCCGTAACCAATACTCTTTTGCCTGCAAGACCTGCCGATAGTCGGTCCCATTGTAAATTAACCTGATCTCGGCCTAACAAATCTTCTATATTGACAGGTCTTAATGCATTTACCTCTACTCTTCCTGAAGCTAAAGCATTAAGGCTAGGAAGTGTGCTGAAAGGCGTTTGGCTTTCCTCACAACAGGTTACAATTCGTCGCATTACTGAAGAACTTGCTGAAGGAATCGCGATAAAAATCAAATCAATCTTATACTTATGAACACGTTCAGTAATTTGGCTGGAGGTTCCGAGAACTGGGATCCCATGAACTTCTAAGCCACGTTTTGCTAAATTATCATCAATAAAACCTACAGGCTTATATCGATTGGAACGTTTTAAATCACGAGCAAGTCCCTCGCCAGCCATACCTGCACCAATAATAAGCACACGTTTAATTTCAGTTGATTTATTGCCTCTGGATCGCTTATCCCAATAAATCCTCCTCAACAACCTGAAGCTGCAAAGAATAGTAGTTAAGATCATGCAATATAATGGAAATACAGAACGAGGAAGTTCATGCAGCATTGAAGTGACATATAAAACGGAAATTCCCAACACTGTAGTAGTCAGGGTGGCTTTTACAATTCGAACTACATCGTTTAATGAAAAAAAGCGCCACAATCCACGGTATGTCTTGAAATAAAAATAGCAAAATACTTGAATCACTGTTAGCAAACCCAATGCCATAATGGAATGCGACGAAATCAATATTTTAGGAAAGGGTTGCATGTTATAACGCAACCAATGCGCTGTATACCACGCAGCAGGAATAGCAAAAATGTCACACAGAAAAACGGGGGTTTTTTTATGTATTTTTTGCAACAACACTGACATTTTATGTCTCATACAAAGCTCATCCTTTACTCATTTTTATTATCTTATTATCGTGAGATAGTACACTATGTTGAATAGTATCTCACCAAAAAATCACTACAACCATGGTAAACCCTAATCTAAATTTATCTCTTCTGGTGAAGAAATAGAGGAGCTTTCATATATTTCATAGCGATAAATCGCGTCAGGGCTAATACTTACATAAGTTTTACTTAATTTGTAATTAAAATATTTGCTCAACTCAGTTTTTAAACAAACATCACTCGGTGTATATATTACTTCGTCTTGTTTAATAAGCGAAGTTAAAATGATAATTGCTGGCTTTTTGCGCAAAACTTCCTTACAAAATTGCTCATACCGGTGTTTTGCAGGATAATGGGCCATCGCCAAATTATTTAAACAGTATGAATCAATATAGTTCAGGTTGCTAGCATAAGGAATTAACCCGCTGTCCGCTAAAACAACCCAATCTCCAGCCGAAGCATGACGGTTTAACCAATCGACTACCTTGCCGCGCAATTGTTCGCCTTTAACCGGATTTTGACTAAAATAATGATAATCTGTCAAACGCATTGCTGGAATAAAAAGAAACAAAATTACAAAGAAACTTGAATAAAACAACACTGCAAAAATAAAGTCTATTTTTTTCCTAAAAAAGTGCACTATCACACGAGTACTTTGTACGAGCAGCGGAAGAAATAAAGCAAAAGCAGGCAAAAAAAGTCGATTATCAAAAGCTACAACGGGATCTGAATCGATTAACATGATTAGGTAGATAAGACTGGGTAACCATAAAAAATAATGTCGTTTATCTTTGGACTTAACACAGGCAGGTACAGCTAAAAATGCTAAAGGCCAAATTAATTTAAGGTAATGGGCATCCAAAGAAAAAGTAAGCTCCCCAGATATTCCTTTGCAATAAACCGAATTAGGAAAAAAATACCCAAAATAGATGAGACGCCAAAAAAAATAAGGCCCATAGAACAGCACTAAGGAACACAAAAAAAGAATAACTCCATGCCAATAGCGTTGTATTTCTTTTATAGGCCTATCCCAACAAATCAAAATAAAAAAGAGAATCATTAACGCAGGAGCTTCTGGTCTTGTCATTCCCGCTAAAGCAAGAAAAATCCCAGCACCTACGAAATAAGAATTCACAGCTCCTTGACGTGAATCAGGAAAAAGATTGTACCCCATGCCTCTAAAGCAACAATATACAGCGCCACATACAAGTGATTCGTATACAGTGGTTTCCAAGCCACTAGTTGCCCATATAATTTGTCCTTTATAAAATAATAATGCGAGACAAGGAAGAAGTGATTCGCGTCTGGTAAACCAAAATCGGCTAATTAAATAAACGAAGTAACATGTAAAAAACAGCCCCACTAATCCAGCCATTTTTAAGACAATGACTGGGTTACCTTTTAATAGAATGGTTAAAGCAGCCAGTGCGACAAAGCTAAAATTGGAATATCCTTCCACAGGAGGAGCATGCACATTCCAAACGATACCCATTCCAGCCGCCCAATGTTTCGCATATCGCAAGGAGATGTACATATCATCGATAGTAAATGGCCAAATCGCTTGTATCTGAAGAACAAATAAATAAAAAAACAATAAAATCAGGATGCTGTCATACCAACGCACCCCAACTTTCATTGAGCTAAAGCCATAAAGGTCAAAATCACAAAACACCAAAGATTAATTCGTGACAATTGATCACTCAAAAAAACAATAACCGGATCATCGTTTTCAATATTTTGCCGTGCTAGCCAGGCAAAACGCCACAATGCAATTGCTGCGAAAGGTACAGTTAATATAAAATAAAACGATTCATCTCGAACATAAACAATGTAAAAAAGGTAAGTAATGAAACTGGCAAGACCTATGGATACAATCAGCCAATGAAGTAGCAAAGGATTATATTTCTTCAATACCTTACGTGTCGCATGCTTTAAGCCTAATTGCATTTCCATTTGTCGTTTGTTCAAAGCGATAAAAAGACTCAGCAAAGTTACTGCAATAATTAACCAGGCGGAAATGGGTAAGCCAATTCCCAAAGTACCCGCTAACACACGCAGCATAAATCCTGCAGCGATACAAAGTACATCGATGATGGGAATCAGTTTGAAAAGATGGTTATAAGCAATATTAATTACTAAATAAATACAGAGAATAATCGCCAGTTTCTTAGAGATCAACCATCCCAAAGTAAGCCCCGTAAGCAGCAATAAAAACAACATAAAAATCGCTTCGGCTAGAGAAACTTTTCCACTCGCCAGCGGCCTATGTCGTTTGTGAGGATGCAAACTGTCTTCAATTCGGTCTTCAATATCGTTATAAATATAAACCGCGCTTGAAATAAGGCAAAAAGCCAAAGATGCAAGTAAAGCAGGTATAAAATATCCAGGAATGGGTGTGTAACAAAAACCCAGCATCACAAAGACTGCTTTGGCCCAGTGGGACACACGAAGAAGCAGAAATAAATGTTTCAGCCTTTCCATGAAACTCACTTTTTTCATATCATTTATCAATTCAATCACCTTCTCTGTTCCTGTAAAAATACAGTCTGGGAGAAGTAAGCAGGACTCCGAATATATCCTTCATCTGCTCGTTGCTTGGATTATGCTTCGCATCGCCCAAGTACCCTACTTGCACCCACAACGTACAATAAACCTCTTTGAAACTCTATTACAGAGAAACAATTGCTTCGTCGATGCGGTGCTCGTATCCTCATGTACTGGCGTGCACACTCTGGCTCTGCGCTCCGCGTCTCTCCGCACTTCTCTCATTATAGTGAGTTTCCTAATAACTCTTTGTCATTAAGCTAAAAGTATCATAATCCTGAAAAAATGCATCATTTCAACATGTTAATTACTAAATAAAATAAAAACGTTCAATATATTGAAGCAATTTAGTAAAAAATAATCAAATAACATTGCATTTATACAATTACGAAGTAAGATAAAATATGCAAAAGGAATTACACGTGTATCACACAAAAAAATATGCCAATGGAAGGGGGATATCATGCACTTTATTCTTGCGCCAGGATGTATCGCAAAATTTGACAATTTACGTAAAGATTATGAAGCAGAAAAGAAAATTGATTTGAGCGAAAAACCGTCAATGATAGGTACACCGATTTTTTTTGGAGGAACTGATGTAGCCAGTAGGGAAAAGCAAATTTCATTCCTTGAAAAAGTAAGGGCAATACTTAAAGTACATTTGGTTAACGAAGAAGACATCAAAACTCCAGCTCAACGTCAAGCCAAGATGATCGCATCTCGATTTATGCTCGCTGCATGCTTGTACGTGCAATCACAAATTAGAAGTTCAAAACGAAACTCCACACTTTATCGCTTAACAGAAGACTATTTTGGAATTACTGTTATTAATTATCTGGATGATGAAGATAAAGAAGCCTGTTACTTGACGGCAGATCGACTCGTTAAAACACCACATGCTCTTGAACATGCTAATATAGTCCTGGAAAAAGATGGGCTCAAGCCTTTTACAGAGAAAGAATGGAAAGAATTCACAGATTTTTTAAAAGAAATGACTCGTGCCAAAGAACCACCTAAAGATCAATACACAAATTTCCCTGTAATTTCAATCACCCAACCCTTCTTCGGCACCGCTTTGGCATATGCAGGAGCTACTGTAGGTGTCGTAGTGGCGGAGGGAATAACCAATTCGACCACCGCAATCTCTCCCCGCGTTCAATTAACAGCACTGGTTGGAAGTACTTTATTAGTTTTTAGTCCCGCCGGACCAACCGGAGTTGCTCTCTTGGCACCAGTGATTGCGACAAAACTTCTCACTTCTTTTTGTACTATCAGCTTAGCCCATATTATGAGCACAGCGGGAGGATATCTGGGACAAGGCATCGGGATAGGGGTAGGCCTTCCCTTTGACGCCGCATATAATTTACTTTGGTCTATTTGTTCTCTAATAAGTCGTTATTACAGTAAACCATCACAACTTGCCGCAATTGATGGGATACGAATTGTTGATGGAGCTACAATAGTTTCGGGTATCCCCATTCAGTTAGTCCCGGAGAATGCATTACCCCAAGGGTATACCAAAAAAATTCTTGAAATAACTGAATCAGGTGAAATTCGTATTGAAGGAGAAGAAATAAAAGATTCTGAAAAACCGGTACAGATTCCCCCTGAAGTGATTGAGGAATTAAAGAAACAATTAGCTGCTCGTGCTAAAACACAGGATTCAACCGAAATACAACAAGAGCCAGAGAAAAAAGAAGAAACTCAGAAAAATGATGATGAAGTAGCCTCGGAATCATCATTTTCACTGGTATAAGTAAAAGCTGGGCTGCCTACTCAGGATTACACTCTGACTCAAAATTGAATGCATGCATTTATTGGTAATTGCCACGAGTAGTTTGGGTACTGCCCAGTCGTTTGATCACTCCCGTCCTACGCCCCGCGGACAAGCCAGGGACGTTGGAGTAGAGATGCCGCATCCAGATTACAGAGCAGGCTACTTATTAAGGACGACTATCAACTTCTTTGCGCTGGCTAGGCATAAAGTCTTTTTTATCAAGTCCCATTGCTACAGCTAAAGCCCCAGCAACATAAATTGAAGAATAAGTACCGATTACAATACCAATGATCAACGCCAGAGAAAATCCGCGTATGGCTTCGCCTCCATAGATAAAAAGCGCAACTACTACAAAAAGTGTGAGCACAGAAGTCATGATGGTACGTGATAATGTTTGGTTAATCGAAATATTCATAATTTCGATAGGACTCGAACGACGAACCTTAATAAAATTCTCGCGTACCCTATCAAATACCACGATGGTATCATTTAGAGAATAACCAATAACTGCCAACAAACCTGCAAGTGCTTTCAAATCAAATTCAATGCCGAAAAAAGCAAAAATGCCCAATATCAATACAGGGTCATGGATCAGGGCGACAGCAGAACTCACTGCAAGCCGGTACTCAAAACGCATGGCAATATAAATCATTGTCGCTAACAAAGAAACGAGAACAGCCAAGGCTCCTTTGGTTGCTAATTCTTGCCCTACTTGCGGCCCAACAAAATCAACTCTTTGCTTAACAGCCCCTGGTAGAGCACTCATAACTTGATCAACCAGACGAGCTTGCTCTTTATCTTCTCTGGGAGCGATACTAATTAATACATCCTTAGAAGTACCGTAACTCACAACCTGAGCTTCTTTAAACCCTGCCTTATTCAGACTTTCCCTTATCGAAGGTAAATCTGCAGCAGAAACATAAGAAACTTCAATTTGAGTTCCACCAGTAAAATCAAGCCCCCACTTCAAGCCATGAATCATTAAAGCGCCTATAGAAAGCACAAAAATTAATATGGAGAACGTCGCCGTCCAGCGGCGAGCCCCCATAAAGTCCACATTTGAATTTGGATTAAAAAATTCCATCTGAGCCTCGCCTTAAATACCAATAGACAGTTTCTTAACAACCCTGCCACCATAATACCAATTTACAATTCCTCGGGTGTAAGTGATACCTGTGAGCATAGAGGTTAATAACCCCAAAGAAAGCGTTACTGCAAATCCACGTACTGGTCCTGTACCCACAGCAAACAAAATAATTGCTACAATTAACGTAGTCACATTCGCATCAAGAATTGTAGAAAATGCACGATCATATCCTGCACTAATTGCCGCTTGAGGTGATAATCCATTCCGCAATTCCTCTCGAATTCGCTCATAAATCAGTACGTTAGCATCTACAGCCATACCTACCGTCAATACAATTCCGGCGATACCCGGAAGAGTCAGCGTTGCATCTATCATAGACAATAAAGCACCGAGCAAAAGGAGGTTAAGCAACAGAGCAATATTAGCGATGAGTCCAAAAAACCGGTAATAAACCAACATCAGGACTAGAATCATGCCCATACCAACTTGCAAAGAAATAAGACCTCTACGGATATTTTCTTTACCTAAAGTTGGACCTACTGTGCGCTCTTCTATTGGATAAATCGCAGCAGGCAAAGCTCCGGCTCTAAGCAACAAAGCCAAATTACTCGCTTCTTTACTGTCAGTGAGACCAGTAATCTGAAAATTATTTCCCAAAGCATTTTGGATAACTGGCGCACTAATAACACGCTCCTCTCTATGAGTGACTCTTTTTTCTTCTCCGTTTACAGTTTGTAGGGTGTTTTTTGTTTCAACATAAACAATGGCCATACGTTTACCGATATTCTCACGCGTAACTTTAGTAAACAGACTTTCACCGCCCCCACCAAGTTGTATTTGCACCGCGGGAGTAGCTGTTTGCTGATCATAACTAGAAACTGCTGAGGTAATTGAATCCCCACTCAACACGACTTGTCTCTTTAACAGAATAGGACGGCCATCCATCATGAGTAATTTATCATTGACAGGAATAGCGCCTGTTTGTTTCGCGATTTGCGGATCATTATCCTGATCTACGAGATAGAATTGTAAAGTCGCAGTTCCGCCAAGAATTTGCTTGGCACGTGCCGCATCTTGAATGCCAGGTAAATCAACCGCAACGCGGGTTGCCCCCTGTTGTTGCACAACTGCTTCACCAACACCCAACTCATTAACCCTGTTACGTAAAATACTCATTGTTTGCTCAATCGTATTTTGGCGTGTCTTGTTTAATTCGACAGGTGAAATCGATGCTAGAATTTCATTGCCTGTTTTGTTTTTTACCAAAATGAGATCAGGAATTTTTTCCTTTAAGCCCAAATAAGCATTTTCCATGGACTCACTATCACGGAAGCGTAAATTAACACCTTTGTCTGCTATATACCGAATACCTGTATAACGAATACCAAGCTCACGTAACTCTTGGCTAATATTCTTCATTATCCCTTCATAACGACGGCTAATGACGCTGTCTACATCAACTTCTAACAGAAAATGCACTCCGCCTCGTAAGTCCAGACCTTGTTTCATTGGAGCAGCATGAATTGCATCCAACCAACGTGGTGTAGATGGAGCTAAATTCAGAGCCACAGTATATTGAGAACCCAAAGCATTTTTGATGGTATCGCGAGCTAATAACTGAGAGTCAGTTGATGAAAAAACAACCTCAACCCCTTCATTTTGAGCGATGAGCGATTTAAAAGGCAGGTTATCTTTTTTTAAGATACTTTCTACCTGATTTTTTAATTCATCATAATCCACAGGGGTCTCAGATGAAATCTGTACTACAGGGTTTTCTGTATATAAATTAGGTATAGCGTAAATAAACCCAACAACCGCAATAATAATCAGCATTAGGTTTTTCCACAGAGGATATTTATTTTGCATTTCCGTGTCCCTATGCTCTCTTAAAGCGATTTTATAGTGCCTTTGGGCAATACAGTACTTACTGCACTTTTTTGTAAATTAATTTCTACGCCTTCTGCAAGACTGACCTTAATATATTGATCGTCCAGACTCACTACTTTAGCTAACATACCGCCTGAGGTAATAATCTCATCGCCTTTCTTTAAACGGTTTATTAATTCGCGGTGTTCTTTTGCTCTTTTGTTTTGAGGTCTAATCAGCATAAAGTAGAACAACACAAAAATAGCGGCGATCATAATGAGCGAAAAAGATCCATCTGCTTGAGGCGCTGCTGTCCCCGCTCCAGCCAGAGCATCGCTAATAAAAAAACTCATACTGTCTCCTTTAATCTACGATTGATAATCGCGTGACATCATATAGTGAATTGCTCTTAAGGTAAATGAATCAAAGCGGAAATTAAAACAGTTTTTCATAATATTAGTTCCTATTTTGCACTACAATTTTTAAGAACAGTTCAAAAAAGAGATTTATTGGACAATTTTAAGCTCGCGTTTGTTCTTTTATTTACGATGACCTATCTGAGCACTGGATATTCATCAACAGAAAAAACGCTCAGGAATAGACTTATCTCAAAAACCGCAATATAGACTATTAAACCCAATACGAAGGTAAATAGAATTTTAAATGGTTCAGAAAAGATTCTATTGAGGGCTCAAGAATATTTTTGCTTTTCATTCTTTTGCGATTAGATAAAACCACCTATACTGTACGTGCTCTCTTCCCGACTTTCATTTCCAAGCCTGGCAAGTAGCGTGTCGATTTGACCGGCCAACTGTTTATCTGTCTTTGAAGGGGTTTTTAACAGCGTAATTCTATTTTGAACTGAGGACAGGACTGACCTGAGCTTATCAACCACAACTGGATTGTTTTGAACACCAATAGAAAAATGGTCCTGTAATGGATGTTGCTCTAAAACAGTGATTACTCCACTGACATCTTTAGAATTAAAGTGTGGACGCTCTAATAAGGTTTCAATAGCAAAGCTTAATGCTGTCGTTGAATAGGAATAGCAATTGGAGCGATACATATTGCACATTTGATTTTGATTGATAAGTCTATCCGCTGAATCAAGAAATTTATTGATTTCCACCTGACTAAAAGTTACCCCAGTGGGATAACCAATAAAATTATATCCTTTGCTCAAGTATTTCTTTTCATTATCTTTTTGCGTATGAAAAGTTACTCCATCTCGCAACCATTTTGAAAAATCCCAGGGACTTTGACGTCCGTATACGGAAAAAGAACCATCCTTCCAATTCTTTAAAGCAATAGCAGAATGGCTGATGGGGAGATGAGGGATTGGAAGTCCTGGCTTGGTTGCAAACATTAATTCATATTGATCTTCTTTGGATGAATCCTCCAACGGGCGCATTTTTTCGGGATCTATGGGCTCTGGCTCGAGTGAAACTGATTTTTCCACATCAATTGTTCTTTGTAGATTGCTTCCAATCAACAATCCGTTAGGCTGATTTCTGGTCGCAAACATAGCGAATCTACTCAGTGAGGGTCTCGCCGAATTGGATGAAAAATGACTCCTCAGTAATTTTGTAAACATCTTGCAACTCCCTTGTATGTCAATTCAAAACAGACTGTATTTTATTTAATTATATTTACACAGGAGTAAGTTATCGTCAACGAATATATAATGATCTAATTAAATACATTTTAGTCTATAATAAACCCATGTGCTTACAATTGGGACCTAGGAGCTAATAATGTTTTTACGAGGTGCTAAATATCTTGGTGCAGCCACAATGGGGGCTGGTGCTTTATATCTTACTCAACAGACAGTAGAGTACCAAAGTCTTCAGCAAAAAATGAAGAAAATGCAAACGGTACCAGAAATCACCCCTGCAATTATTGATGCCCAGGAAAAGAACTGGCTCATTTTTGGTAGGCAAAGTCCTGGTTATGTGCGAGATACTGAAAAAACACCTAAAGGACATTTACATGACAAAATAAATGCTACCTCTTTGTGGATTAAAGGCATGGGAACTCAGTTAGATAATGAAAAACATTATGACTTATTTGAACGCAGTGATTTTAAAGTAGAGCTGTTTTCAAAAGAAGAAGGGGCAGCTTGTGTACGTGTTCCACCAGAGAAGATGTTAAGTGATGACTTAAGTACGATCAAAGACGACGATTTATTTGAAGTGGGCTTTGCGCGTAAACAAGGCTTTGCGGATATTACACAAAAATCACCCTTTTATCATTCCTCAATTGGATTAAGAAAAATTAGTGAGAAGGACTTACCCGATTCGAAATTTGTAGTACTCACTGGTCAGGAAATAAAAGAAGTAATCGAAAGAACGAACAAGACTATTTGTGATCCACAACATTGTGATCTTTATTCATCCAATTGCTATTCAGCTTCCACTTATGCAACCGCAGAAATTATTAAAATACTCCACGAAAGAGGAGGAGCTGTAGATAAAGAAGACCTGCAAGCGGTTGCTGAGGTACTTGCAAAACGTGCTCTCGATAATTTTGGCCGAGGTGTTAGCAATAATTCGGTGGTATCCGTGCAATTGACTTCGAGTATACCTCAGATCTTACAAGAGCATGGTTTAGGAGAGGCTCTAAAATCAGAAAAGGCAAATACAATCAAGTTAGGTAATTCAACAGAGTAAAATCACACCTATATTGGAGATAGAATAATGAAATCAGCACGTACTTTTACAGTAGATGAAAATATTTTGAAAGCTCTTGGAGCAGACACATTGAAAACAATTAGGGTGAAAGGAATTCAAATGGAAGCAGAAATTGCTGCAAAACTGGAAGAATTAGAATCATTGGTTGTTCAAGGAATTTCCAGTGGAGGATATGCTAAAGCAGAAGTAGATGGAAAGCATCAGATTTTGGGACTTTCCTTTGATCCTGGCTATTCTGAGATGGACAACAGAACTAAAACGTGTTTGCTTATGACTGAAGCGATTAATGATGCAATATATAAAGTTAATTTAACCATAGAGAAAGAAATATCTACAATAAAATACAAATATACAGGGGAAGTGATCAAAAATTTTAATCTGAATAATGAATAAAAAGGAAAAAAAGTGAGTGAATCGCAGCGATTGAGAAAATTTTAATTGTATCATTTTGCAAGTATCTTTTCGGTCGCGTTCACTTACAATGATCCATACTTTGCTCTTAGCTCCTCTTTTTATCTCAACTATTTATCGAATAAAGACTGAACTCCATTTTCCAAATGATACAAAACAGAAAACCCCGCTTGCTGTAAAATTCTGAAAGCCTGTTTGCTTCTTTGACCTGACTGACAATAAATCAAGATAGGTTGTGAAGGGTCCAGTTCATTTATACGGGTGGGTAATTCAACCAGTGGAATTAATTTCCCACCTAAATTTTTCATATTATGCTCCGCAACTGTTCTAACATCCAACAATAATACTCCAGGATTTTCTTGCAAGAATCTGGGCAAAGTTAGTGATGATACGGTAGAAAATTGTATCTCTGTGGGCAATGCACATGGAGCAAACTCTTTTTCCACAATGGTTTTACCGTAAACGCAAAATTGACATTCTTCATTTTTAACCAAATGAATATTTTTCATTTCCATGGTTAGAAAATCGATACAAAGTAAACGATTCAACAAGGAAACCCCACTATGAGTAATCCATTTGATAATTTCGGTTGCCTGAAGAATGCCTAACAATCCAGGAAGAGTTCCTAAAACACCACCATTCTGACAATTTACAATCGTATTAGGAATCGCTGGGAACAAGCATTGTAAACAGGGATTTTGTTTACCATAAAATAATGAACAATGCCCTTTAAATTGATAAGCACTGGCATAAATATAAGGTTTTTCCAGGTTAAAACACACTTCGTGAGTCAGATAGCGGGTATAAAAATTATCTGAGCAATCAGCAACAAGATCATATTTGGCAATAATTTCCTCAGCATTCTCAGCGTTTAATCGAAACTCATAAGACTGTACGTTAATTTTTGAATTCAAAGCCTGTAATCTTAACTTTGCAATAGCTGCTTTTGATTGGTGGATCTCCTTTTCTTGATAAAGTATTTGTCGGTGCAAATTACTTTCTTCAATAAGATCGTCATCTATAATGCCGAGAGTTCCTACTCCTGCGCCTGCAAGATAAGGAAGCAAAGCTGCACCAATTCCTCCCGCGCCCACACACAATACACGCGCTTTTTGCAATTTTTCTTGTCCATGAATACCGATTTCCTCTAATATGGTTTGCTGTGCGTAACGTTTTAATTCGGATGAACCAGACATATTTAGGCACTCATTCTACTGTTAAACTCAAAAGCTTTAGGGTTGCCTGGTTTGGATCTGTGGCTTTTGTAATTGCCGAAATAAGGGCTATACCGTGAACCCCTGTAGCAACCACATCAGGCATGCGCTCAATATTAATTCCACCTATTGCAACCAAAGGATAATTTAAAGTTCGTTTCCAGCGTTGTAGGGACGCAATACCTTGCGCTGTAAAAGGCATTTCTTTGCTCGTAGTCGGAAAAATAGGACCAATGGCAATATATGAGGGACAAAGAGCATGTGCTCGTGCGACTTCGTAGTAACAATGGGTACTCACTCCCAGTAGAAGTCCTTGTTTTCTAATTGCCTCAATATCCGCCGTATCCAAATCAGATTGACCTAAATGTACTGCTTCTGCATTCAACTCTAAAGCCATTTCCCAGTAATCATTAATAAATAAAGTGGCATGATGCTTTTTCGCCAAGGCAATACTTCGCCGCATCTCCTCTTCAAGTGTCTTTGTTTTTTCTTTAATACGCAATTGAATGGTTTTAACTCCAAGATTCAACAGCATTTCAACCCAGCTGAAACGATCAACCACGGGATAAAGGCCTAATCGATGGCATGGCTTAAATGAAGTGGGTATTTCGTACACTGGTTTGGAGGAAAGGTAAGGTAAATCCAGTTCCTCTTCCGGAAAACCACCATAATACACGCCGGCGTTTGCTCGACGAACTGCTCGATGTACGTACATTTTTGCGATGATGAGTGCATCTTCAAGCAAATGACCAAGAGCCAATGACGCGGTAATTGCTGCTGAGAGAATGGAGCGGAGTTCTGTGTATTCTGTATCAGAAAAACGATTTTGAGTCAGCCAAAATGAAGCGGCACCATTTGTCCAATAATCATGCCCCCATGAAGAATCCCGTAAATGTTCTCCCAAGATAAAAACACTTTGCGCGCCAAGGGTTAATAATTCATGAGCACCTTCTTGCATGGATTGATGCGTCCTAATCTTTCGTTTTAAAATAAATTCCGCCTCAAGCGTATTCAGTACCAAAACATCTGCAAAAGAAAACCCTGCCTCGCTTAAACTCTTTTCGACACTATGCTGGGCTAAAGATAAAGTAACATCGAAAACCACTGGACCGGAATAATGATTGAGAAGCTGAAAATCCTCAGAAGAAATTTCCCCATTAATTTTAATAGCACCTGGTTGAACATCTTCATCAAATTGCTGTGATTGAAGTTCAAGGCCCAACCCTCGGACAGTTCGTCTAAACGCTTCATTGTCACTATTGGTCCAGACAGTGCTCATAATGCAGACTCTTGATGCCAAAATGGTGTATCGATCAGGGGGGTACACGATTGTGCTGTAATTCGCTCAGGCATAAGGCCTGCTTCAAAAGCACCTCGTCCTGCCATGACTGCATGTGAAAAGGCTTCAGCCATAATTATAGGATGAGTTGCTGCAGCAACTGCGCTATTCAACAGTACTGCATCAAAACCTAACTCTAAAATACGTGTCGCATGAGATGGCTTGCCAATCCCGGCATCGACAATCAATGTGACATCTGGTAATCGTTTGCGTAAAGTTTCCAAAGCAAAGGGATTGAGCACTCCTTTTCCCGAACCTATAGGAGCTGCCCAAGGCATCAAAATCCGACAACCACAATCAATTAAACGCTGGCATAAAACCAAATCATCCGTACAGTATGGGAAAACTTCAAATCCTCGTTTTACCAATTCGGTTGCCGCGTGCAACAATTCAAAGGGATCAGGCTGCAAGCTGTAATCATCACCAATTACTTCTAATTTAATCCATGAGGTCTGAAAAAGTTCACGTGCCATTTCAGCTGTAGTAATTGCTGTTTGTGCATCGCGGCAACCCGCAGTATTGGGAAGTAAATAACAATCTAAAGATTGAATGGTTTGCCAAAACAAATCTGTGCCAGATTCACCAGGCATTTGTCTTTTTAATGACACAGTAATCACGTTGGCTTTAGAAGCCCGAACGGCATGTGTCATTACCTCAAGTGATGGATAACCTGCTGTTCCCAAGAGCAAACGACTTGATAGGGGTTTACCTGCTAAATACCACATAGCTATCCTCCCTGCATCGGTACAATTAGATCGATACGATCTCCTTCACACAAGATGATGCTAGAAAACATAGATTTGGGAACAAATTGATTATTAATTGCGATTGCTACATGCGCCGCAATCTCTTCTCTCTGCGCAAGCATTTCCTGAAGTGTACAGGACGTATCAAGTGTTAATGGTTGATCATTTACATAAATAATCATAAATAAGCCTCCCAAAGCTCAGGATAACAAATGTCTTTTTGATTGCTGTTTAATCCACGTAGAATTTCCTCTACTAATGCCGGAGCAATCAAATATCCATGACGATAAAGCCCGTTAACAGCAATAAATTGCTTCGCATATTTTATGCGAGGCTGATGATGCACTAAAGTCGGCCGGCAATGCGTCACTGTCTTAACTATTCGTGCTTCGGCAAAACCCCGATGCACATAGTATGCAGCAGTTAATAATTCAAGCGATGTACGTACCGAAATTGGACTGGAATCTTCTGTTTCCAACTCACTCGCACCGATAAGATAATGAGAATCAGGACGCGGTGCAATATAAATAATGAACCTAGGGTGTAAGAGTCGAACAGGTCTTTGTAACCGAACTTCAGGTGCATGCAACCAAACAAGCTCCCCACGAAGTCCCCGCAGATGCGGAAAAGAGGTTTTTGCCCCCAAACCTCGGCAATCAAAAACAAAATCAAATTGATGTGATTCCTTCCTTGCCTCTACTCTCCCTGGAGAGACAGCAGAAACAAAAGTATGATCTCGGCAAATAACCCCCTGCTCGCAAAGATGATTTTTAAGTACTGGCAACAGAGTCTGATTATCGAGCTGTGCTTCTCTAGGAAAATAATAGGCTCGTTGGAATTGACTGAGTTCTGGCTCAAACTGTCTTAGTACCTCTTCATTGAGCAATTGGTAGCACGAATTACTTAATTTACTGACAATTCTGGCGCTAAACTGCTGCCATTCTGCTCTATCTTGTGGATGATGTACTACAAGACTTCCTTTTTGACGAAAATATATGGGTTCTGGCAATTGATTGAGAATGGGTGTCCATAATGTTTCGACCGACTCCATCCCCAAATTGAAAATAACTTGTTCCGCCTTATCAAGCTCCGACATGGGTGCCAAAAGACCTGCTGCTGCATTGCTGCAATTATTGAAAGAAGTTTCTGCTTCAAATAATGTTACTATCCAGCCTTCCTTTTGTAAGCGCAAAGCCAGCAAACACCCCATTATTCCAGCACCCACAACAGCAGCATTTTTCATCGCAGTTTCCCCCCTACTCCCGCGGATAATCCGCGGGACGTAGACAAAACTTTTTATTCACTCACGCAACACGCGATAGGCTCCAAATCAGAATGAGGCATCTTAGGTAATAACTCATTCGTATAACAAGCATTTACCGCAAAAGACTCATCAATCACTCCCAAATGTTTGCCAAATCGCCCTACTTTATTCCAATCACGTTCCACATTTAAAAGCGTGCGTGAGAAAAAGGGTAGGCTACGAATGAATATTGTATGATACATCGGGGTTCGCAATTGGGGTTTAATACGACATAAAAGCTCATAAGCTTCATCCGGATTTTCGGTGGTAAAGGCAGCTCCACGCTGTGTGGCGTTGAGAAATCCTTTAAGGATTTCAGGATTCGTTAACATGCGTTCTGGCACAATAAATTGAATGGAACAAAAACAGCAGCACCCTAAGCCTGCAAGCTGATCAAGGCGCAGAAATACAGTTTCACCGCGTAAATGCTCTAATTCAACTTTCTGAAAATTAATAAAACCAATACCCGTGTCAATGATATCGCGGCAAATCGCATCAGTAACATTCATGCCAATACGCACTGTCTCATAACTTGAGGGATCAATGCCGGCTAGCTTTGCCAAATTATCTATAATGATTTTGCCAAACTCGCCAATATACCCTACTCGTTTGCCGACAATATCCTGAAAGGAGCTAATACCACTGGATTTAAGCGCGATAAGACCTGTTGGAGGCTCATCCAGCAATGTTCCAATTGAAGTAACAGGATAACCTTTTGCACGTGCAGCCAAGGTATGGATCATCGCCTTTACCCCAAAATCAACATGCCCCATCCCCACAATTTCGGTTACATCGCTAGGATCGCTAGGTTCCAAAATTGCTAATTTTATGCCTTCTTGCTGATAATACCCTAATGAATGGGCAACAAAAATTGGGGTGTGGTAAGGATTTGCATACCAATTGAGTAATAGAGTTGTTCTTGTTGATAATGCACTCATGCCATGGGCTCCTTGTATTAATTAATAAAATAAAGGATGGCAAAAGATATCGATTGAAAGCCTAATTGAAGCAATTAACCTGTATTCAGAGAACCCATAAAATTAAGAGAGGACTCTTTAAGAGAGCAATCACTTTAAAATGAATACAGATTTAAGGCGTTCTTACGCTGGTACGAACCAGATCAAGTTCAACGGGTATTTCTCAGACGTGTATCACGACACCCCGCGCCATCAAATTGTTGGTAATGCTATCTTGTATGGAAAAAACTGTCAAACATTATAAAAAATTCCTCATCCACCTGACGGAACATGGGAAGAGGGCTAGGGGGATGGGTAAAATCCATCACGAAACATCATAATTTTGCACATAAAATACATTATGCTGAATTAAAAATCGCTGACATAATAAGGGAGTATGTTGCAATAGATGATGCAAATAAGCTCGGGTAAATTGTTGGGAGCATGTAGGACAACAGCACTCTGCATCAATCGTTTCAAATTGCATCTGCATTTTTGAATCAGTTAAATCCACGGTTCCTGTCTGGCTGTAAACTTTTCCTTGAGTCGCTGCTTGTGATGGCTCATCTGTCTCAATAAACTCGATTCCCTTATCACGTAAACGTTTGATTAACTCAGGATTAAAACGTCCTATAATATAACGTGCTAAATGAGACCATTGATCTAATCGCTCCCAATTCAGCTCATCCACAACATTAAAATAAACCCCATGTGGCTTCACTATCTCATGTTTTTCTAATTCTTTAACATCAATAAATGGAACAATTGCCTCATCCCAATTATCCCAAATTTGTGGAAAATCGCGCAGGATATTTTGAGGTAAAATAACTGCATTAGGTTTTAAATGATGGATAAGTTCAATTAACTTCTCCAAGGAAACTTTGACTCTAGACCCATCATAAGGTGACTTGAGCACATAAACTTTTTCCTTATTGGCTATAAGCGACATTGCATTAATAACCACTGTTCCAGGACAAGCCAAGTAACGGGCTAAATCAGATATTTTTTCGAGTACATCCTGGCCCGGCTTATACAACAAATGCTCCAAAGAATAAGATGCCGCTGTAATTTTTACTTCGTGCCAATTTGCCATTGTAAGACATAAACCTGCATCTGAAGTTAAAACAGGTATAAAATTCTGTATTGCAGCCAACATTCCTGATCTCCTGATTTACAGCAATAAACTGGTGTCACCATAACTAAAAAATCTGTATCTTTTTTCGATTGCTTCTTGATAAAGCATCATTGCTTGTTTGTGGCCGATAAAAGCTGAAACCAGCATGAGCAAGGTAGACTCAGGCAAATGAAAGTTAGTCATTAGCCCATCGCAAATCTTAAACTCATATCCTGGGTAAATAAAGATATCCGTATCTCTGCTGCATGCAGTTAATACTCCATTTTGTGCTGCACTCTCAAGACTACGCAAAGCAGTCGTACCGACTGCAATTACTCGATTTCCAGCTGCTTTTGTAGCGTGTACTGCGGCACATAATTCCGGGCTAATTGTGAATTGCTCACTATGCATTTTATGGTCTTTGATATGGTCACAACGAACGGGTCTAAATGTTCCTGCCCCTACATGCAAAGTGAGATAAGCTACAGCAACTCCCCTTGCTTGTAAGCTGGATAATACAGATTCATCAAAATGTAAGCCCGCAGTAGGTGCTGCAACAGAACCCTCATATTTTGCATAGACTGTTTGATAACGATCCTGATCCAAAATTTCATCATTTCGCGTAATGTAGGGGGGTAATGGAATATGACCTATTCCATTCAATAATTGCAAAACGTCCCTATTTGCTTTACATATAAATAAATCATCCTTTCTTTCAAGGACTTCGATTTCTCTATTTTGCTCTAATTTAATAATTGATCCAGGCTTTAATGCTTTACTGGCTTTAATATGAGCAAGAAAAGTAAATTCACCCGTAATACGTTCCACTAATAACTCAACTTTTCCGCCAGTAGTTTTATGACCGTAAAGTCGAGCAGGGATCACCTTGGAATCATTCATAACCAGTAAATCGCCAGGATTTAAAAAATCAGCTATTTCGCGAAACTGATAATGACCATATTCACCTTTTTGACGATTATAAGTTAAAAGACGCGAATCACTGCGCTTAGCTAAAGGATACTGTGCAATTAATTCCGGAGGTAAATCAAAGTAAAAATCCTGTTTATTCATAGGGCAACCTGAAAATAAATTGCCATCATTATACACGGAATGTAAACATTCATCATCTCTACTGCATAAAATATTGCCTGGAAATTAAAGCTGAATTTACAAATTGCTGCAAAGCCTGCCTTACTCTACTATGCGACGTCCCGCGGAAAAGCCACGCAACGTAGGCGGGAGTGTAAAGATAAAAAAATTAAAGAAGAGTGTATCCATAAACATATTACTTAATCGTTTTATTCGGATCCACTTCAGGCTTAGCTAACGATGTATCTGTTATTATTCGTTTGGCGCTGTATAGCCATTGAAGCCGTTGCTGCGGCTCCATAACCCTCTCTGGTGTGACTTGTTCGATTAATTCATCAAGCTTTCCTTTGCTCTCAGATGATATTGATAAATTTTTGACAACACCTCGAGCTTTTTCGATATCCTCTTTTTGGGGCGCTTTTAATACCAAAGATTCAAATTTTTCTATCATTTGTGTATAGCTTGGATGAGGATCAGATTTTGGAGTAACTCTTTGCGACAAACGAGGAGTATTGCCTAATAATGTTGCTTTTTTAGTTTGAGCAAAGCTTAAAGTTTCTCCCATTTTTTCTCTGGCACGATGCATTTCTGATCTTTGGGCTTGTAATACTTCTCTTAGAGTTAAGTGTTGTTCTTTGCGTTGAATTTGTTTTTGCAAATTTTCTTGTATCTTTTCCATAAAATTAAAGCGGGGAGTTTGAATGCGCTCTTTTTCTTGATCAAAATTTAGCTTAGCTTGCTCCCATTGATCCTGAGTCAATTTTTTAGGATCCATATCCTTAGGGATTAGAGCATATGAGCCATCATCTTTTTGAATCAGGCATTTTGCTTCCTCATGTTTGACAATAAAACGGGCTTGAGAAAAATCAAAAACTTGTTCCAATTTATCGTTAAGGAGTATTTTCTTATTTCTCATAACCTTTAACGCGGAAACCAATCCTTGTTCACGTAATTGTAAACCTTCTATTTCAGCGCCCAACGGTCCTGAAGTAGATTGCGATTTAAGTTCTTGTATTTTAGATCGTGTTTGTTCTAGAGCTAAACGAAATAATTCCTCATAGTTTATGGCTGTTTGGCTTAGGTGAGCTTGATGAAAATGGAGTTCATGCTCAATTGTTCTGATGTGTCGGCTAATACGGTTTCGTGCCATTTCCTGAGTATTAGGATCTTCAGATAGTGTATTTCTATGTAATGCCTCTTGTTCTCTATATCTTTCAAGATCTTGCATCAAAAGAGTACGTCTTCGTTCCATAAAAGCAGCAGGAGGTTCTTGAGGATGACTCAAAATAGGCAGTTCCAGATACTTATCCAGTATATCGATATGTGTATGAAGCTCGTCATGATAAGCTTCGATCTGCTCTTCTTCCTCTTCAATAGCAATCAATTCTTTTTCAACCTGATTTAATTGCTCTTCCAATTTATTCAGTTCTACATCTAAAGCGTGAATAGTCATAAGGTAGTTGGAGATCATAGCGTCTATAATTTCTATTTGAGAATGGCCAGAAATTGTTTCTTTATGTTCAGTATGTTTATCCTTTGTAAGGTGCCTTTCTATTTCCAGTCTAAATAGTTGATCCACATTTTTAGCTAAAGCTTCCCGCTCTGCAATTAATCCCATAAGAAGAAAAACTATATGTTGTCGCTTTCGTAGTACCTCTTCATTTTGTTCTCTGATCAATTGAATTTGATCCTCTTTTTTCATCAGTTCTCTAGCTATCATAGTAACTGCTTCTTTCCCCCCGGCAGTTTTAAGAAAATAAAACACCTCTGAGGCATTCTTTAGTCCAAAACGCGAAAGAAATTGAGTTGCTAAAGATGGAGTTGTTCCAGTATTGTTGGGGTCATTGTTCTTTTCAATATCTGCAAACCATTGCTGCAGTCGCCCCATCATAAGTGTTTGTTCTGCTTCATTTAGCTCTTGCCACATTGAAGCAACAGTTTCTGTTGTTCGCTTAGGAGTTTCCGATCGATTAGAAGCCATATAAGCCCCCCAGAAAAGCATCTTGATTAAATTATAGGCTATTTTGGCGGGAAAAACGGACGCACCACTAGGGGAACGCCCTATTTACTTAGTATTGTACACAGTTCAAAGAGGTTTAAAATTCAAGGTTCTTAATTTTTTTAGAAGATTTATTTGGTTTTTCGGGTTCGTTATTACAGAACCCAAAAAACTATACAAACCCACTTTGATTGAAAAATCTGCACGCAGCAGCTAATACACTACTAATTAGTACTAGAAAAGTTAAGAGTAGGATAAACAGGAAAACCAACCTGAGAGTCTAATAGATGATGCTCTTTTTCGGTTCTTTCTGGAGTTCCAGTAAATACTTGAGAATAAACCGGTGGCTCCTCTTTTTGCTTGGAACTACTCTTAGATTTATGTTGTGCACCCAACTCATTGGTCGACATCCAAGTATAGGACTCTGTCATTTGGGTGTGTTCCACTTTAGGCGGCACCGAACGACTTGAAACACAAGCATTCATTGCCCCTTTAACTGCCATACCCGACAAACCACCAATGAGTAAAAATGGAGACCACAATACAGAGCCTATAGATTTCATAACTCCTTTAAAACCCACTCCATCTTCATTTACAACATGCGCTTTAATCATATCAAACACGTTTTTGTCGCTGCTATAGCATTCTTTAGCACTTGAATATAAATAAGCTAAACCCAGAGCACCATAGAGTATCAGTGCACCGATCCCAAAAGTCGAAGCACTAAAAGCAATTGCACCTGCAGCACCCGCTCCAGCAGCAGTTAGAGAAGCCGTAGTTAAACTCATTGCACCAAGAGTCGAGCTCAGTATTGCCGCAACAACCACAATGGGCAAAAGAATAAAAAATCCAATAAATAAGATACGTCCACCACGGCCAGTAGAAGAATAACTGTGATGATGATTATGATGCGTTTGTTGATATCTATTGTATGAGCGACCAGTAGAACGGACCTCTACATGAGGTTTTTGTGAGGTCGTTACTTCAACATAGGGATTGTAGGGTGTTACCTTAGGATAGAGGGGTTGAGGTTCATGACCATGCTGATAAGAATCAAGAGTCACTCGATCATGATGATGTTGTTTGCTGGTGAATGCCACATTAGTCTCCTTTTTGATTTTTATTAAATTCCAAACTTTGACGCAAGAAGTATAAAAAAGAAAACTTAAGGTTTTATTAACAAAATTAATAAATCTTTACATAAAAATTACATTTCTTTACAGACTAACTATATGATGATTAACAAGAAAACAGATAGAATCCAGATTACCCCACTTGTTACATAAGGATACTGATACCCTTTGAATCTTTTTCTTCGTGAAAGAATATCAAGAATAAGAACTGGAACTACTGAAAGAAAAGTCAACATGAATATCAGTACCGCGGAGACCGCTCCCTGCTGAAAAGGCATGATACGCACTAGAAAATTCAGTATTTCATGCAACATTTCACGCAGATAAAAAATTGCCCACAAACACCAAAACGTAAACGTATAAATTAGCCAGGAAGCAGCAAACATGGGGATTAACAATTTAGCTCCTTTTATGGCAAAGAGCTTGTTAAAGGCTTTAATAAATTCCTCTGAAAAGAAAACCAGAATTGAACTTAAAAGAACAACCAAAGCCAGTGTTAATAACATTTATGTGTTCCTTTTCTCAACATCTTCTAATACTTCCCATCGCGTATAAAGTCGTGTTAGTAAATCCTCATCTTCGGCCAGACCTTGATTAATTTTTGTAATCAGCTGGGCATCTTGTTGGTAAAATTTGGGCTCAGCCATCTGTAAATGTAATTCGGCTATTTTTGCTTCTAGCTGTTCAATTTTTTTTGGTAATTGCGCCAGCTCACGTTGCTCATTAAAGCTTAATTTGTTTGTTACAGGATTTCTTTTCGCAACCGGTGTTTTTACTGTCTGCTCTCGCTGTTGTTGTTTTTTATGCATTTTATATTCATCATACCCCCCAACAAACTCATTAAATTGCCCAGCTTCTTCATAAACCAGAACACTGGTAACGACTTGATTAATAAATGCCCTATCATGGCTAATTAATATTAAAGTTCCAGGATAGTCAACTAACATACTTTCAAGGAGCTCTAAAGTTTCTATATCCAAATCATTGGTAGGTTCGTCCATTACTAACAAATTTACTGGTTTGGCAAGCAGTTTGGCTAATAATAATCTGTTTCTTTCTCCCCCAGAAAGTACTGAAACCGGTTGATTAAAACGTTCGGGTGAAAATAAAAAATCACGCAGATAACTGGCAACATGCTTTTGTTTGCCATTAATTGTTACATAATCCGCGCCATCACCCACATTAAACATAACGGTTTGATCTTCGTGCAATTGACGACGTAATTGATCAAAATAAGCCACGCTCAAAGAAGTACCCAGTTTTATTTGCCCAGAATCTGGTTCTAATTCCCCAAGCAATAGACGGACTAGAGTCGTTTTACCACATCCATTAGGTCCAATTATTCCAAGCTTATCCCCCCGAGTCAGTAGTAAGGAAAAATCACGTAAAATTGTTTTATCACCCAAATTATAGTTCACTTGGTTTGCTTCGATAACCACTGCACCCGAGCGAGTTACATCGAGAGAGAATGATTTGACCTTGCCCAATTGATTACGACGTGCCTTATATTCCTCGCGCAGTGCCTTTAATGCGCGAACTCGCCCCTCATTTCGGGTTCGTCGTGCTTTGATTCCTGTACGGATCCATGTCTCTTCTTCCGCCAGCTTTTTATCAAATAAATTATTTTGCTTTTGCTCGCTAAGACGAATGGATTCCCTTCGGTCCAGATAAGTTTCATAGTTACAATCATGCTGATACAGTTTTCCCCTATCAATTTCTACTATCCGGTTGGATACTTGACTTAAAAATTCCCTATCATGAGTAACTAAGAGTACAGCTCCTTTGAAACTTTTTAAGTAAGCTTCTAACCATTCTATTGCCTCAATATCCAAATGGTTGGTAGGCTCATCCAATAGTAATAAATCTGGAGTTGCAATAAGTGCCGCGCCCAGAAGCACACGCCGTTTCATACCACCTGACAAGTTATTCATGCGCTCGTTAGTGGATATGCCTAAACGACTGGCCATGGTTTCAATTTGTGGTAATTTATCCCAAGCATGTAAATTATCCATTTGTTGCTGGCACGAAACTAATTTATCCACATCACCCAACTGAGATAATTCATTAAAACGCGATAAAACCTCCCCTACTTCACCTAGGCTTTTCACTAGAAAATGATAGACTGATTCTTCTTCAGTAATTGGAACTTCCTGAGTCAATCCAGCGACTCGTAATCCAGAAAGCTGATTGATTTGACCGCCATCAGGAACTAAATCTCCTAATAAAAGTTTAAGCAAGGTGGACTTACCTGCTCCATTTCGTCCAACTAATGCAATACGATCCTGAGGTTGGATCTGCCAATCAGCATTATCCAATAACTGATTACCCGCAATATTGAGGGAGACACTATGAAGGGAAATAATACTCATAAATAAACTCTGATTATAAACGTGTAGCCTGAGTGCAGCGAGGTGAAACCCTGAAGATTGCAAACCAAATAAACCCGGGTTACAACTTTTTTATGCACCCCGGCTACCTTTCAATAAATTATTTCGAAGATAAAACCATTATACCATCCATCTCAACTTGAACACCACGTGGCAATGCAGAGACTCCTATCGCCGCTCTTGCTGGATATGGTGATGAAAAATAACGACTCATTGCTTCATTAATTAAAGGAAAATGACGCAAATCCGTAAGATAAACATTTAATTTCACTATATGTGCCAAGCTACCGCCTGCAGCCTCACAAACTGCGGACAAGTTTTCCAAAACCTGAGTAATTTGCAATTTAATATCTTCACTGCATAATTCCATAGTTACCGGATCAAGTGGTATTTGTCCTGAAAGATAAACTGTATCCCCACACTTAATGGCTTGTGAATAAGTTCCAATAGCTTCTGGAGCCAATTTTGTATTTACCGGTTGCATTAATTATCCCCTTGTTTTTTTCTATAAAGACGCATCACCACTTTATTTGCCCGTAACCTGCGCATTACCCGAGCCAAATGCGTTCTATCGATAACACTAATTGAAAATGTAACGGCATTATGTCGTCCATCTCGTGGATCCACATTGATATTACCTATATTGGATCCTGCTTCAGCAATTGCAGTTGCCAGAGCTGCCAAGACACCACGCTCGTTGACTACATCAACTGTAATATCAACCCAGTACTCACCTTCAACCTTCTCATCCCAACGTAAAGCAACAAATTGCTCTGGATTAGTTCGTGAATTTTTTAAAGTGGCGCAATCACTGCTGTGAACAATAATTCCTCGACCCTGTTGGAATTTCCCAACAATATTATCGCCAGGAATAGGCTGACAACACTCACCAAAATGAACCACCATTCCCTCTGTTCCTTTAATTGCCAAGGGACGTGTTTTAATTCCTTTATCCAGTTCATTAGTGTCTTGAGTTATTACCAATCTTTTGGCAATTACCATAGCCATTTGATTGCCTACGCCAATCGCATAGAGCAAATCATCCATCGCTTTATAATGTAAGTCACTTAATAGTGCTTGTAAGGATTCTGGCGGAATTTTTGCATAATCACTGGATAATTCGTTTAATGACTGCTCAAGAAGACGTTTTCCTAAACTAATTGATTCCGTATTTTGTTGACTCTTCAGAAAATGACGGATATTAGATCGCGCCTTTCCAGTAACTACAAAATTTAACCAAGTCGGGTTGGGATGAGCACCTTGTGCCGTAATGATCTCAACCGTTTGCCCATTAGATAAAGGAATACTTAATGGCACCAATTTTCTATTTACTTTCGCCGCAACACAACTATTACCCACTCCCGAGTGGACCGAATAGGCAAAATCAACCGGCGTCGCTCCTTTGGGTAACTCCATAATATGGCCTTTAGGAGTAAAAACATATACTTCATCTGGAAATAAATCGATTTTCACGTTTTCAATAAACTCTAACGAACTTCCAGTGCTGCGTTGCATTTCCAATAGACTTTGTACCCACTCTCTTGCACGCAGTTGCGCTTCGTTTACTTCAAGGCCAGACGATTTATAAATCCAATGTGCAGCTACTCCATTATCAGCGACCTTATCCATGTCACGCGTACGAATCTGTACTTCGAGAGGAACCCCAAAAGGCCCAAACAAAGTGGTATGCAGGGATTGATATCCATTGGCCTTAGGAATGCCAATATAGTCTTTAAAGCGTTGCGGGACAGGTTTATAAGTACAATGTAAGGCGCCTAAAATACGGTAACAGGAATCAATATCTTCAGTAATCACGCGAAAAGCAAAAACATCGGTAATCTCGGTAAATGAGGCTTTTTTCTGGCGCATTTTTTTATAAATACTGTATAAGTGTTTTTGTCTGCCGAATACTTGTTCATAAGGAATGTTTAATTGCGCTAAAGCCAGTTGCAAATCACGCTCAATTGTCTGGGTCAATTCACGTCGATTACCACGAGACTTTTCAACTGCTGATTTAATAGCTCTGTAACGCATAGGATATAAAGCCTGAAATCCTAAATCCTCAAGTCCTACATAAATCGAATGCATCCCCAAACGGTTCGCAATTGGGGCATAAATTTCCAGAGTTTCTATGGCTATACGTCTACGTTTTGCATAAGGCATTGCACCTAGCGTCTTCATATTATGCAAACGGTCGGCTAACTTAACTATAATGACACGGATATCTTTAACCATGGCCAAGACCATTTTACGGAAATTTTCCGCCTGGGCCTCTGCCTTTGATTCAAATTTGATTTTGGTCAGTTTGGTAACACCATCCACAAGGGAGGTAATTTCTTCACCGAATTGGCGTGTTAAATCATCTTTGCTCACTGAGGTATCTTCAACCACATCATGAAGCAAAGTCGCCATAATTGTTTGATAATCAAGACGCATTCGGGCGAGAATCAGAGCTGCGGCAACAGGATGAGTAATATAGGGTTCGCCAGAACGCCGCATCTGCCCTTGATGCGCTTTTTCAGCAACCAGATAGGCTTGGTAACATTTCTCTATTTGCGACTGCTCAAGATAGCATTTCAGCTCTTCATCGAGCTCCTTAAAGTAGCTCACGCAGTACTCCCTAGTATCTAACATGACCATACCCCTATACCCATAATTCACCTTATTTAAGGTGTCCCGTATAAATCACAATCCTTTATGATTCGTAGCTTGGGTGAAGTGAAACGAATCTGGGAAATTTTAGTCACTTAAAACTTGGGGCCATTTCACTTCACCCAAGCGACATCAATCTTTTTTCTTAGGCCCTCTGTTTACAATTCTAGTCTTTGGCTCAAAGCCTTGCTAATCTAACAAATTGTGAACAGGGGGCCATCCTCCAAATTATTCTTTATCCAAAATTTCTGGCGTAATTAAGCCTTCTGCTATTTCACGCAAAGCCACTACTGTAGGTTTATCATTTTCCCATTCAACCATAGGTTGATCTCCTCGAACTGCAATCTGACGCGCACGTTTAGTGGCCACCATAACCAGTTCAAATCGATTTGCAACGTTTTTTAAACAATCTTCAACTGTAACTCGCGCCATAATTCATTCTCCAGTAGCAAAACCTTGCATTTTACTGCGATGATAACAGGAAAGAAAGCAATTTTGATTGTTTATTTATCTGCCGCCCAATACGTAGACGGTTTGCAATCACAATTGCACCTAATTCCATCGCTGCTTTTTCAAAATTATCATTAACGATTAAATAATCAAACTCAGAATAATGACTCAACTCATCCTGCGCTTTTTTCATCCTGTCACTAATCACTTTGTCCTTATCTTGCCGTCTATTCAATAATCGTTGTTTTAAGGCATCCAATGACGGCGGGACAATAAAAATACTTACCGCATTCGGAAAGGAACGTCTAATCTGCTCTGCTCCTTGCCAGTCTATATCCAGAACCACATCAATGCCATTTTGCAAACGGTTAGTAATTTGCTCCATCGATGTTCCATATAAATGATTAAAGACTTGGGCATGCTCTAAAAAAGCACCATCATTAATCATATGTATAAATTGTTCTTCATCAATAAAAAAGTAATCCACTCCATGCTGTTCTCCAGGTCGCATCATTCGTGTTGTATGCGAAATGGATACTTCAATATCATCAAGAGTTTCAATTAACTTTTTTACTAAACTTGTTTTACCTCCCCCAGAAGGTGCTGCAACAATAAATAAATTACCCGAATAATCACCCACAATAATACTCACTCAATGTTTTGAATTTGCTCACGCATTTGCTCAATTAACACTTTCATTTCCACTGCACTCTGAGTCAATTCCACAGAGTCAGACTTTGAGCTTAGCGTATTCGCCTCCCTATTTAATTCTTGCATCAAAAAATCAAGACGCCTGCCTGCTATTTTATCGCAATTTAGTATCCGATTCACTTCATCAAGATGAGTCTGTAATCTATCTAATTCCTCGCTAACATCAATACGAGTCAAAATCAAAGCAATTTCCTGCTCTACACGCGCTTCCTGAACTTCAAGTTTCACTGAGTGCAATCGGGTCAATAGCTTGTCTTTCACTTGTTCTGTTTGCATTAATACTATCGATCGAGCCCTCTTAATCTCTTGACCTAATTCACTTAATCGTCCTTCCACATGTGCTTTTAATGCGCTCCCCTCTGTGGCGCGCATTTGCCTTAGCTGCTCGACTGCCTCATTAAACAAGGAAAGTGCATGTTCTCCTAACACCTCCACATCGGGCATACTTGCTTGAATCACGCCAGGCCAGGACAGGACACGACTAACACCTAAATCATTCGGCAAATGGTGCGACTCAGCAAGCTTCCCACTTAAATTCACTAATGCATTTACCATGCCTATATTTATAAGCATAGACTGATTATTAGCACTTGTGTCTTGATATTTCAGCTGACACTCCAATTTTCCGCGATTGATCTTATCGCGCAGCAAATGGCGCAATTGTGGCTCTATAAATCGGAACGATTCAGGCAAACGAAATGAAACATCTAAATATCGATGATTAACAGACTTAATTTCCCAACAAAAATGACCTTCTTCGATTTGCTTTTGCACCCGCGAGAAAGCCGTCATACTTTGAAGCATATAGATACCAATAAAAAAATCCTACCTTGCGCGAATATACTCCAATTTAAAGCAATTGGACAGAGACAATCTGCCTGGAGGTGATATCAGCTCATAAATTCAAGTGATCAATTTTACACCAATTTGATAATTAATTAAATATAAAGATAAAATATTCTCATGAAAATTAAATATAAATCAGCTAATTGTCCCGAGTTATTTCTTCAATCTGGGACTAAATAATTTACTTATTTTGGCGAAGAGATTGATTTTCTTTGCTGATTTTGGGACAAAAGTTCGTCCATCTTCTCATTCATCCAACTCATGAGTGTTATCCCTCGATACAATACTTGTGGATTTAACCTAAAAGACCCCCTTTTTGCATCAGTGTTTTTATCGATCACAAAGGATGGTCAACAAACACTTCAAAAGCTCCAGTAATACTTCCTGAGACAATGCTAGGGATTAACGATTATGCATTTTTATCACATCACACATACTTTAGGATGCATCGTGAGAAGTTAAGCGTTATAATTCTTAATTTTATCGAGGATTATCTAATGCGCCCAAGTAATCGAGAAGCCAATCAATTACGTTCTGTTAAATTAACCAGAAACTATACAAACCATGCTGAGGGCTCAGTTCTTGTTGAATTTGGACAGACCAAAGTATTGTGTAATGCATCGGTAACTGACGGAGTTCCCCGTTTTATTAAAGGAAAAAATCAAGGTTGGGTTACCGCTGAATACGGTATGCTCCCGCGCGCAACGCACAGTCGCACGGAACGAGAAGCAAGCAAAGGCAAACAAGGCGGCAGAACCATGGAAATCCAGCGTCTCATTGGTCGCTCGCTAAGAGCTTGTGTCGATTTAAAATTCCTGGGCGAAAATACGATAACTTTAGACTGCGATGTAATTCAGGCTGATGGGGGTACAAGAACAGCGGCTATTACAGGCGCCTGTGTCGCGATGAGAGATGCAATAAACTGGATGGTAGAGCGAGAAAAAATACGTAAAATGCCGGCATTTAATTTTATCGCTGCAGTTTCTGTGGGACTCTATCGCGGCCAGGCTGTAATTGACTTGGATTATGCTGAAGACGTACTTGCCGAAACCGACATGAATATCGTCATGAATGAAGCAGGACATTTCATAGAAATTCAAGGTACTGCCGAAGACAAACATTTTAATCGTGATGAATTAAACAATATGCTTGCACTTGCTGAAATGGGTATTCCTCAATTAATTGAATTACAAAAAAATGCGTAAACGCACCTAACTAACTTAAGGAATATATTCTGGCACCAAAATGTAGGCGGGGCTTTTACAGCCCAGCCTATATGCCTGGATTTCCTTAAGTCAGTACCATTGCTTAAATCTACCTTCAAGCAAATATTAAAGGGACCTAGAACAAAAATAAGTAAAACATTTAAGCACTCTCCAGACTACGGGAGGGAACTCTTTAAAATAAAGCCTTATCAATTGCCATATCACGTGCGGTATGAGTAGAAATTATATTTTTTTTCACCAGTTCAGTTAAATGCTGATCTAAGGTTTGCATGCCTTTTGCCTGACCTGTTTGGATAGAAGAATACATTTGTGCCACTTTATCTTCACGAATTAAATTTCGTATCGCACCGGTACAAATCATAATTTCCAAAGCAGCAACTCGCCCACCACCATTTTTCTTCAATAAGGATTGCGCGACTACAGCCTGCAGTGATTCAGATAACATCGAACGCACCATGGATTTTTCCTCAGCGGGGAACACATCAATGATCCTATTGATGGTTTTGGTTGCAGAATTAGTATGTAAGGTGCCAAAAACTAAATGCCCGGTTTCCGCGGCGGTCATTGCTAAACGAATCGTTTCCAGATCGCGTAACTCGCCCACCAAAATCACATCAGGATCCTCACGTAATGCAGAACGTAAAGCAGCATTAAAGCTCAGTGTATCTCGATGAACCTCGCGTTGATTTAACAAACATTTTTTGCTTTGATGTACAAACTCTATAGGATCCTCCACAGTTAAAATGTGATCATAACGATTTGAGTTGATGTAATCGATGATGGCAGCCAGAGTCGTGCTTTTTCCTGATCCTGTTGGACCAGTAATAAGTACCAATCCTTTAGGATAACTGGCCATTTCTTCAAAAATAGCCGGTAATCCTAAATCATTCATACTTAAAATTTCAGAAGGAATAGTACGAAAAACAGCTGCTGCCCCACGCAGTTGATTAAATACGTTCACCCTAAAACGGGCTAGATTAGTTATTTCAAAAGAAAAATCAGTTTCCAAAAATTCTTCAAATTCTTTCCTTTGCCGGTCATTCATCACATCATAGATGATTTTTATTACCTCTTTATGTTCCAAGGCTGGTAAATTGATTTTGCGCAAATCGCCATCCACACGAATCATTGGAGGTAATCCTGCAGAAAGATGCAAATCTGATGATTTATTTTTTACTGAAAACGCCAATAGTTCTGCTATATCCATTGCTTAATTCGTCCTGATTATTAATCAATAATAGGTTGAACCCTTAGTACCGTCCAACCACAAAATTATGATGCTATTAGATTAACTCACGAAGTGATACTCGGCAAATAGTGTTTCTTTTGCTATTGTTAAGGTTTGTACATATACCTAAATAATCATGAGTCTTCAGCAAAATCTATATCAAATAAAACAATTAATTAGGCAATCTGAACAGGATTTTGGCAGAGAACCCGGGGGCGTTCTATTACTTGCTGTCAGCAAACAACAAAGTATCGAGGCGATTAGCCAATTATTTCATCTTGGAGTTATCCATTTTGGAGAAAGCTATTTCCAGGAAGCACAACAAAAAATAAATGCATTAAAAAACATGCCTATATGCTGGCATTTCATTGGCCCCATTCAAAGCAATAAAACCAAAGGGATTGCCACTTCATTTAGTTGGGTTCACAGTGTTAGCCGCTTGAAAATCGCCCAGTATCTCAATGAGTATCGTCCAACTCATTTAGATCCACTCAACATCTGTTTACAAATTAGTTTAGTAGATGAAAAAACAAAATCAGGAATTCCTCCTGAAGATGCTGCTGAACTGGCTTTGGCAATCAGTCAACTTCCTCACCTCAAGTTAAGAGGTTTGATGACTATCCCGCCCCCCCAACTAGATACACAAACACAATATGACCTATTTATTCAACTCAATCAACTCATGCATGCACTAAATCAGGAGCTCGGACTCAATATGGATACATTATCCATGGGAATGAGCGATGATTTAGTCCCTGCGATTAAAGCAGGAACTACTATAGTACGTGTTGGCCGGGCATTATTTGGTGAGCGACAAAAATAAAGCGACGCGATATAATCCAAATAAGTCAGTTGTAATAAATGCAGGATAGGGGAAAATATGTCTGGTCTTATTGCCGTAACACTATTTATTGTTTCTTTATTTTTTTCACTAGTTATTTTCAGTTTATGGCTTCGCATCGCGCTTCGTTATTTACGTGTCAGCGCACTTCATCCCGTAAGCCAACTTATTTATAAAGTAACTAACCCTATAGTCAACCCAATTCAACTGATATCAAAACAGCCTTATAAACCCGGACAAAAATATGATATCCCAGCCATTATCACCTTGGTTTTAGTTGAACTACTAAAAATTATCTGCATTAGCCTCCTTGCCTTAAATGGAATAATCCCGATTGTATTCATATTCATTTATATAATTGCTGACTTAATCATTCAACCTTGCGATATTTTATTTTATGCCATACTTATCCGGGTCATCATGAGCTTTATCAATCCAGAATGGCAAGGTCCAATTGCTGACTTCTTACGTTTGTTAACAGAACCTTTGCTAAGACTCGGTAGAAAGATTATCCCGGATATTTCTGGTTTTGATTTTTCTCCTTTTATCATCCTGGTTTTATTGAAAATTATTACCTTATTCATTAACGCAAATCTGCCCTGGAGATTATTATAAAAGCGGCTATACTTAATTTTAAGCAGAGGATTATCAGGATTGAATTATGAAATTGACGTTCCTCAGTAGCACTGGCTTAGGATTAATCCTTTTACCTTTTAGTTTATTTGCTGATACTCAATCTTATTATTGCCCACAAAACCACGGGTACATTAATTTAGGAATGACACCTGATGAAGTAATAGCAGCATGTGGCCAACCAGTGAGCCAACAAGAGTCAAATCAACCTCTTATACAAAAAATTCCCATGCAACAGCTCATTTATAATAATATGGGAACTCAAACCGCCTTTTACGGAGTATGGAACGTCCCCACCGGCAGCGGCGGCGCAACATTGGAAGTCGATGTTGTAAATCAAAAAGTACGTTCTATTAAATTAAATGGCTCAGATAGTAATGCGGTATCTATTTGTCAGGGAGCAAACATTCAGGCAGGGGATCCAGTACAAAAAGTGTATTATTCCTGTGGTTCTCCTTCTATGGTAAATAATACGTTTATCAATGAAGTTGTCCCAACAGCGGAAAAACCTCAAGTTTGGCTCTATCAGCCTGGGGAGTACCAACCTGCCGTTACCATGACTTTTGTTAATGGTAAATTGCAATCCATTCAATAGTCCGCAAAATGTGATCGGATGTATCATTACTTAATTCATTCTGTTCTCTATTTTTTCGCAAATCACAGTTCAACACTATGGCAAGTTAAAAAAATAAGATAAACTCTCAAAATTTTAGGGCAGAACTCTATTTAAATTGATGAGGCCACTGCTTTTTTTGGACTACTTATTGAGGTACGTTTTGAAATGACTGCAAGCATAGATGAAATCACTGTTGCATTTAGTGAAAATGGGACAGACACCGTTAAAGAGCTGGATAAGAAGGTATTGAGTAAAGGCGCCTGGACTACGATTATGTTTAAGTATCAGGATTGGGATAACGCCCAAAATGATTATGGACCCGTTAAATTTTCAATTCGACGTTATCAAAAACGGAATAATCAATATTGGCAAAAATCCAAATTTAATATATCCAGCGAGGATCAAGCACAGAAAATTATTGATATTCTCAGCGATTGGTTAAAATAATTGTTACATTGAAGCAATTTTGTTATTAAATTTTTTAAAATAAATATACTCTATCTCCCAGATTAAAATTTTATTTCTGCACCTACAGATGTATCTCGATATAAGTGTCTATAAATAAAAGACTTTTTTTCATCGCCAGCCTCAATAAAGCAAGCAAAATTCTGGGAGTTTTTGCTCAATTTGGGCACCCTTGTGCCCATAAAATAATCCTCACGATTTTTTTTTGTTCTAATTATTCATTTTTCTTAAGGTTCAGTTAATTTTTGCTCCTTATAATACAAATCCTATTTAACAATTGACTTAAAGTATTATCATGCAGACTAAAAAAGAAACTCAAACTCCTAAAACAGGACAAAAAACTACGACACCTATATGGTCTTTACCCATAGTACCCATTCCAGGATTAACAATGCCCCTGGACGTAGTAAAACAAAAACTACAAGCTTCAAAAACTGGGCAAAAACCTGGTGCTTCACCGGTATGGAATTTTCCAAACCTAACCCCTGCTCCATGGTTTCCTGATCTAAGCAAGATGCCATGGTTCAGCACACCGTTCGATATAGTAAAGCAAAGAATGCAAACTCCAAAAGTGAAACAACAATCTGGAACTACGCCAGTATGGAGTATGCCCAATTTCTTTCCTACTTCATGGTTCATCACTCCACTTGATGTGGTAAAACATAATTTACAAAGCCAAAAATCCGGGAAAAAAACTACGCCTTCACCGGTATGGGATTTACCTAGCTACGCTTGGTCATTCGTACCATCAAAGGAAACAGTGCACCAACAACTTTGGAATGGAACAAACTTTGCAACCGTTGCATTAGCAACAAGCTTAAGCATCGTAGCTGTTCAAAGTCCGGTAAAAACGATGTTAGTTAATTTATCCAAGAGCGGTACAATGATACCTCCTTATACAGGAGGAATATGGAGTGTCGCAAAACTATTGTATGCTGGAACTGGAGCTTCAATTTCAGGATCATTAGTTCGAACTGGTTACGTTACCGGCGCTAAAGGTGGAAGCAAACCATTAGAAGAAGGGGCACATGAGATCGGTAAAGAAGAGGGTAAAAAATACGCTATTAGTTACAGTTATGTTATGGCAATGGCTTTAGGCGATATCCTGGTAACCCAGATACCTGAATCATTGTCTACCTTGAAAAAAGTTCCAGGTCTACTCCCTACTGATTTTGTATGGAAAACTCCTAATAACGCATGGAAACTAATGATGGGCGGATTTATACCCAGATATGGTTCTGGAATGGTTAATTTTGCTGCTTTATGTGTGCTTGAAGAAGGAATAGCAAAAAGCTTGCCGATTCAAGATAAAAACGTAGCTCATTTCACTTCTGGAATGTTCAGTGGTATGGCTGCTGCCTTTTTCTCTTATCCGTTTACATCATTTAAAGATTATGCACTGGTACAATCTACAGTTAAAGATGGACATCTGCACAATGCAAGCACAATTAAATTAACCAAAGAGTTATTTTACTGCTTCATCAGCAATCCAGAAGCTTCATTAAAAACTTTTGGATCAATGGCTCTTAAACAAGTTCCCATGCGAATGGGCTTAACAGGGGTTATCTTTGCTCTGGTTGCTGGTGTTGGTGAAACTCTGGGTTCGGAACCACTGGCAAAAGTTGTTTCAGAAAAATATCAACCCACTTCACCAGGGAAATCCAAGCACAGTATGTTTGGGGGCAAACAAACAACTCCTCGTATTGAAGAGGTTCAAGAAACTAATGAAAAGGAAAAAGACACTGGTAGCAAACCACAATAGTGTTTAGGAAAAATTGCATAGAGCAAACTTATTAAATTTTATAAAATAGTTTGCTCTATGCAAAAATAGTGTATTATAGAGAGCTGCAATGCATAATTTTAAGCCATATATTGCAGCTTTTAACACTATTAAAAAGGATGATAAAATGATGTCACGTCTTGGGATGTTCTTCAAACCAGTTCTTGAAACCACAGCTTATTCTATTGGCGCAGCTACAGTAGGTAGTAGTATTTATCACGCCGGAACTTATATTAACAAAAAAGCAAAAAAACAAGAGCAAGGACAAGAGCAAAGTAAAAATGATATAAATGTTTCTCTTGAAAATGATAGTGAACTGCATGCATCCGGACCAGGGATGAAAATTGGATTTTAATCCCATCATTTATCGTTATGAATGATCTCAAAGATCGGTGTAGTTAAATTAGATTTATCAACACCGATCCAAATTTGTCTTACAAAAAACCAAAAGAAATTATACCCATTCCAAACCTGGATGAGAACGTTCGAAGTATTTCTGAACCATTTCCTCTGAAACTAAATCCAAACGCGCTGGATGCCATTGAGGATTTTTATCCTTATCAATCAATAACGCCCTGACTCCTTCATAAAAATCATAATCATGCATAAAATGACTTACGATGTCATAGTCGGTTTGCAGGCATTGTGCTAAAGAAAGCCCCTTTGCCTTTTGTAATTGAGCTAACGTAACTTTAAGGCTCAGGGGAGATTTTTGGGCTAGAGTATTATCAACTGCTTCAGCCCATACTGTGTTGGCGCTTTGTAGGGAGGCGCGAATCATTTCAATTGTTGGGTGCGCAAAACAAACATCAATCAATGGCTTAATTTGACTGACCTCCTCAGTAGCAGGTACAACAGAAAAGCGCTGCAAACATTGATTGACACGTTCAAAAGCATCTATTGATAAATCTTCATTCATTAATGCATCATACAAAGCAGGCATTTGTTCCGAAGACACTATTTTTTTAACCAATCCAGCTTTCACCGCATCGTGTGCACCAAGACGATTCCCGGTCAAGCCTAAGTAAGTACCCAAATATCCCGGACACCGTGTTAGTAAATAGCTTGCACCAATATCAGGAAAAAAACCGATACCTGTTTCAGGCATAGCGAATACGAAACGTTCGCTGGCTATAGGATGACTTCCATGCATGGAAATCCCTACCCCTCCTCCCATAACAATGCCATCAATTAGAGAAATGTAAGGTTTACTAAAATGGTGAATAAAATGATTTAATCGGTATTCGTGCCAAAAAAATTGCATTTGCTCTGCATCATTTACTTGTCCGGAAAAATAAAGCGAACGTATATCTCCTCCAGCACAAAATGCATTTCCTGAGGCAGCACGCACGACTATCGCATGAATCGTATCGTCGTCTTTCCAAAGACTTAACTGTCTTTGTATATTGAGAATCATATTTAAAGTCAGTGCATTTAGCGCGCTGGGTCTATTTAATGTAATAACGCCCAATGAACCTTCTTGATTAAAAAGTACTTCATCAGTCATGATTATCTTCCTTCGAACTCAGCTGCTCGTTTATCCAAAAATGCAGTTACCCCTTCTTGTTTATCTTCAGAAGCACATACTTTAGCAAAGTGAATTGCTTCCAGATGCAAGGCCTCGGTTAAAGGCAAATCATAACCATGATCAATAACCTCGATAACACTTGCAACCGCAAGAGGGGCCATACTCAAAATTCCACGCAATAATGTTTTTCCATGCTCCAACAAAGCCTCAGGTTCTACAATATCACTCACCAATCCCCAATGTAATGCCATTTCTGCATTAATAAATCGTCCGGTCAAACATAAATCTAAAGCACGTCCTTTACCGATTAAACGGGCCAATCGTTGTGTGCCGCCATAGCCAGGAATAACCCCCAATTTTACTTCTGGTTGACCGAATTGAGCTTTAGTTGAAGCGATTCTTAATGTTGCAGAAATTGCTAATTCACACCCGCCACCAAAGGCAAATCCATTTACTGCAGCTAATGAAGGCTTACCTAAAGTTTCTAAAAGACGGAAGACCTCTTGTCCACGACAAGCAAATTCATATCCTGTTTGTGCAGTACATTCAGCCAATCGGTTAATATCTGCGCCGGCACAAAAGGCTTTACCCTGGCCAGTAATTATTAATGCCTTAACTTTTGGATTTATTTTTGCATAATGGAATAATTCTTCTAAAGCATCTAATACTTCGGAGTTTAAAGCATTTAACTTTTCGGGTCTGTTCAAAGTTAAAGTCAAAATTCCCTGGCTATCTAAATCTTGTTCAATTAAATTCATTTCATTACTCCTTTTCTGTAAGAACATACCGTAGCCTGGGTGCAGCGAAGCGGAACCCGGGATAGTATGCAGCGCTAAAACCCGGGTCCCGCTTCGCTGCACCCAGGCTACAAACTCCAAGCACATCAATCAACACAAAAAGTGCTCCTCATCCAAAGTTGCCTTCGCTACAATTTCTCGCATGATTTCATTAGTGCCTTCAAGAATTTGATGCACTCGCAAGTCCCTGAATATTCGCTCAATTTGATAATCACGTAAATAACCATATCCCCCATGGATTTGCATTGCTTTGTCACAAATACGGAAGGCAACGTCCGTAGCCAAACGTTTCGCCATGGCGCAATATAGAGGGACTTGAGAATCATTTTTATCCATCGCATTTGCTGCTCGATAAACCATTAAACGCGCTGCTTCGTAATCGGTAAGCATATCGGCAAAATAAAAACGTAATGCTTGCATCTCGGTGAGCGGTTTACCAAATTGTTTACGCTCATGCATATAGTTTTGAGTTAAGCGTAAGCAAGCAAGGGCACCTCCTAATGAGCATGAGGCAATATTTATCCGCCCTCCATTTAAAGCATTCAATGCAATTTTAAATCCCATGCCTTCATCACCCACACGATTGGCAATGGGTACGCGGCAATTTTCAAAATACACCATACAGGTAGGTTGACTATGCCATCCCAATTTTTTCTCTAATTTCCCAAAACTTAATCCCGGCGTATTTTTTTCAATTAACAAGCAACTTATCCCATGATGCGACTCATCACCAGTACGAACCATACATAAATATACATCACTTACTGAACCACCCGAAATAAAGGCTTTGGAGCCATTAAGAACATAATAGTCTCCATCTATCACAGCCTTGGTTTTTAAAGAGGCAGCATCAGAACCGGATTCAGGTTCTGTCAAACAATAACTCCCGAACACCTCCATGGAGGTTAATTTAGGTCCCCACTTCATTCGTAACTCAGCATCAGCATATCGATCAATTAAAGAAGTAACCATATTATGAATGGAAAGATAAGCACTTGTACTGATACAACCTGTTGCTAATTGTTCAAACAATAATGCGGAGTCTAACCGTGTTAATTGTGCCCCACCAATATCCTCACGCGCCATCATCCCAGCCATTCCTAATGCGGCGGCCTCACGTAACACCTCCATGGGAAAATAATGATGCTCATCCCAATTATCAGCCATAGGAGCCAATTTCTCGCGCGCAAAATCAGCTGCCATCTCACGAAAGGCCAAATGTTCTGCTGTGAATTCAAAATCCATAAACTGTCCTTAGAAAATTTATTCAAATGTATTATTATTGCGAATTTTTATCCTCCATGAAAGAGATATGCTTCGAAAATTACCTAGAACATTTTATGAACGTGATACAATTAGTGTTGCCAAAGAGCTTTTAGGGAAATACCTTGTCCATAACCAATCCGGACTTGAATATATAGGAAGAATTGTTGAAGTAGAAGCGTATCTAGGACAACATGATCTCGCCTCCCATTCCTCTAAAGGCCTTACCCCAAGAACGAAAGTCATGTTTGGTCCAGCTGGATATGCCTATATCTATTTAATTTATGGGATGTATTATTGTACCAATGTCGTTACAGAAACTGAGGGTACAGGTTCTGCAATCTTGTTACGAGGTGTTGAACCCATCAAAAACATTCAAGGAAGAACGCAAGGGCCCGGATTGCTCTCCAAAGCAATGCATATAGATAAACAATTGAACCAATGTGATTTAACCGGTGATATTTTTTACATTGCAGAAGCAGAAAACCAAAGTCCGTTTACCATTGTTGAAAAACCAAGAATTGGGGTTCATTATGCAAAAGATTGGGCAGAAAAATTACTGCGTTTTTATATAAAAGATAATGCTTTTATTTCCAAACCCTAATCCTTAAAAAAACAGTAGATCTCGTAGTGGGAATGACTGGTGTGTCTGAATTTTAAAGAGTTTTTTAAATTTTTTTTGACGAAGGCATAGCTACTGCTATTGGAAAAAAACTCTTTAAAATTCAGTGCAATAGGCATTCGTGCTAGAGATCTACTGCTTTTTTAAGGATAATGATATGATTGCAAATTTCCTGGTCGTGAAAAGAATAAGAATAAACACATGGAAACTCTTGCAGCACCTGTAATTCGTAATAACTCACTTGCCGTACTCAAAGAATATTTTGGTTTTGACTCGTTTAGAACACCCCAGGAAGACATCATTCATGATGTTATTGCAGGATATGACGTTCTCGTTTTAATGCCAACAGGAGGTGGAAAGTCCTTATGCTATCAAATACCTGCCATAGTAAGACCAGGAATAGGTATTGTTGTTTCTCCATTGATTGCATTAATGGAAGACCAAGTGGCTGCACTCAGATTACAGGGGATTCGTGCTGCATATTATAACTCCTCTTTAACCAGTGAAGAGGCAAAAAACGTATTAATGCAATTACATCAGGATGAATTGGATTTGCTGTATATCGCTCCTGAGCGGCTAATTAGTACGTCATTCCTGGAGCGCTTACAAGAATGCCATATAGCACTTTTTGCCATTGATGAAGCCCATTGTATCTCTCAATGGGGGCACGATTTTCGCCCCGAATATTCTGCTTTAGGTATTTTAAAAAAACATTTTCCTGATATTCCGATTATTGCTTTAACTGCAACTGCTGATAAACAAACACGCCAGGATATCGTTGATAAATTAAACTATTCACCCAAAAAATACATTGCTTCATTTAATAGACCCAATATCCATTATAAAGTAGTCCCTAAAACCAATGCTGTGAAGCAATTAAATCAATTTTTGCAAACAGTAGAACAACAATCAGGAATTATTTATTGTGGGACCCGCACAAGCGTAGAGAATCTTGCCAAAAAATTACAAGAAATTGGTTTCAAAGCTCGTGCCTATCATGCAGGACTTCCCCATAAAGAACGCCGAGAAGTCCAAACTTTATTCAGGCATGATCGTATTGATATTGTTGTTGCCACGATCGCTTTTGGGATGGGAATTGATAAACCGAATGTTCGTTTCGTTATCCATCATGATTTACCTAAAAATATTGAAGGTTACTACCAAGAAACGGGACGTGCCGGACGCGATGGATTACCAGCCCAAGCACTGTTACTTTATGACCCAGCGGATAGCGCAAGATTACGCTCCTGGATTATTAATAACCCACTCGATGAACAAAGACGAGTTGAAACCAATAAGCTCAACCACATGCTTGCTTTCGCTGAAGCGTCCTATTGTCGTCGCCAAATTTTATTACGCTATTTTGATGAACCTTGTGACACGGAATGCCAATATTGTGATGTCTGTGAAAATCCGCCAATAACCGCTGATGCAACAGAAGATGCGCAAAAATTCTTATCCTGTATTTATCGATTACGGCAAAATTATGGTTTAACGCATACCATAGACGTATTGCGCGGCAGTTCTTCAGATAAAATAAAACAATACGGTCATGAACAAATAAGTACCTTTGGCATTGGTAAAGACAAATCTGCCCACTACTGGAAGCACCTGGCCTGGCAACTCATTCATAAAGACTATTGTATACAGGACATGAATCATTTTAATGTTCTTAAATTAACACCCAAAGCCATTCCTTTACTTAAAGGCGAAGAAAAAATCTCGCTTACGTTACCTAGTACTGATCTTAAACGGGGTAAAAAGAAAACCAAAGAACGACACCCAATTGAAACGATAAACACGCCGTTATTCGACTTGCTTCGTGCATTAAGACGCCGGTTGGCAGATGAAGAAAATAAACCGCCATTTATGATTTTCAGCGATGCAACCTTACATGCTATGACTGAAGTAAAACCTCAAAATTTGGAACAGTTGCTTACAGTGCCCGGTGTAGGTCAACATAAATTGGCTCATTATGGACATCAATTCCTTAACGTATTAAGCGGATACAGTGAATTGGCAGCAAATTAGATGCGCAATATCGTGAGCTATACTATAAATACAAAGGATTGTACCTGAGGTTTTAAATGACCTTACCCCATAAAGAGGAAATCGTATTTCTTTTTGAAGGCTCACTTCGATCCCTACCATTTAATATAGTTTTAGCAATATTATTAGCTTTAGAGCTTCTGTATGTGAACGTTCCTTTGCAACAAGTTATATGGATATCACCTGTTATCCTGGCCAGCGCAGCTAAATGGTTTTTTTGTCATTACTTTCTCAAAAAAGGGCTAGGACACTACGAAAATTCCCATATTTTAATCTATTTTATTTTACTCACATTCATTATGGGAATTACATGGGGAGTCTTTTACTGCCTTATGTTTTCTTACATATCAGTTGTACAAGAATTTATTATTATTTTAGCACTAGGTGGATTAAGTGCTGGTGCAATAGCGTCATTGACTGTTTATCTTCCTGCTTATTATGCCTACGTCATTCCTATCTTTATTCAACTAATCGCCTACAACTATTGGATAGATAAAGGAGAGCGAATTACTCTTGCAATTATGCTTTTATTTTTTTTAATAATGTTGATCGTTTCTGCAAGAATGAATCACTCTTCATTAAATAAAATATTCCTATTATCCAGAGAAAAAGAAAGCTTAATTGATGATTTACAAACGCTCTCGATAACAGATGCGTTAACCGGTTTATACAATAGGCGTTATTTTCAATCTATTTTACAGAAAGAATGGGATAAAGCGCAGCGTAATCATTATTCAATAATTTTAGTATCCATTGATATAGATAACTTTAAACTGATTAATGACAATTTGGGGCATACTTCCGGGGATAATTTTTTAATTTATTTTGCTAAACTATTAAAAAAAGGATTTCGTCGTGCCAATGATATAATTTTTCGTGTTGGTGGTGATGAATTTTTCATCATTCTGGTCAACCAAACTATTCAAGAAGGCCTCAGCGTATGTCATTCATTCAATGATCAATTTAATAATAAGAAATCTAAAAAAAAATCCATAATGAAACACATCACTTTGAGTATGGGTATAGTCTCTACTCAAGGTAATTATAAATTGCAAATTGATACTTTAATTGCCTTAGCAGATAAAGCACTTTATCAAGCCAAAAATGAAGGTAAAAACAGAATGGTTATAAAAGAATTAACTTGACCGCCACAGCCTCCGGACTGTTAAGGTAATATCAATTCTCCTTGAGCGTTAAAACGATATCGATTTTGATCCCAGCCCTGACCAAAAAGTCTCAGTACGGAGCTGTAATAACTGTCAGCAGTCAGTTCTTCTGCGTCCATACGCTGTCTTTGCACTGCAAGCTCTGAAGGATTATTTGCTAATAATGGTAACAGTGCAGCGGCAAAACCAATAGAGCCTTTGCCTTCTGTTTCACCCGTCAGAATATTAATTTTCTCTGGTGGAGCCCCCAATTGTTGCGTCAGTCCAATAATAGGCGAAAAGTGTTTTATCAATTTTGCTGCTTGAGGTGCCTCATGAGCTAACATCCCTACCCAAAGATAAACACGAATCGCATTGTAACTACCTAAATTAGGAGACTTTAGATCAGGCTGCCAGCCATGATTCTTTTTCCAAATAACCCAATCGGGCGCAAATCCTTTGGGGGAAGTTTCTAACAATAACCGCCTGCTATTACGCTCAAGGATATTCCATTTGCTATTGAGTTGAGCAAATCGAGCAAATAACTGAGGAGGTAAATAACTGGGATTAAGGCGCCAGTAGTTTTTAAAATTAAACCCAAATCTACCTGGAAGTAGCATGAGTCCAAATCCTGGAATTTGAACTACTTCTTCTTTCTGGATACGTTGGAGAAGCTTTTTACCAAGAGAATTATATCGCTTATTGTTCCATAAGCGCCCTGCTTCCAGTAAATCATAAGCAATCCATAAGTCGGAATCTGCCGCTGAATTACGGTCTAAAACAGTCCATTTTTTCTGAGTATTTTGTCCCCATTCCCATGCAGGTAGATGCTTTCCCAAATCACCTGCAGCAAGATTGCTTTCCGTCCAGTGTAATAATTTATCAAACATAGGCTGATCATGAGCAACTAAAGCAAAGAATAATGCATAACTTTGCCCCTCAGAAGTAGTCTTTCTTTCCGAAAGTTGTGGATCAATGACTCGTCCATCCGTACTGATGTAGTACTGCTTAAATTTCTCCCAAATTGGCCATTGGGTACTTGCCATGGCATTACAAATACCCAACATAAATAAAATAATAATTAATAAGCATTTCTTAATTTTTAATTTAAAAATCACGTTTTATCCTTTTGAGTGCCTTTCAAACGATGTCTGATGAGCACTAACAAACCATTCCAGAGCAAGAATGTGATAATCACAGCTGCCAAAAGAGATAAAAGTGCTAGACTAACCGGATGTTTTTGCAACGAGTCCCAAATGCGATCCAAAAACGGTAGATATCCCAGATAGTACTGATTACCTACCCGTAAGCTATTAATTCCAGAGTCACGGATTACAGCCACTGAACCAAAGATTTTGTCCACATTTTTATTATTAGTTAAGGCCCTATTCAGTAAATCAAAACCTTGCTGACTTTCAGCTAATAAAGCAATAATACTGCGTTTTTTATAATATGGGGATTGGATACCGACAATAGCTGCCACAGAACCCATTGCAGTGACAGTAGTTTTACTTTCAGCTGCACTGAAAGGAGTCAGTCGATGTATGTCTGGCATTGCATTTCTATTTAAAGGCTTTTTAATCCAATCTTGGGTTTTATTAATCAGCAGATTAAGGTCATCATTATCTCGAAGGTCTTTAGGCAAGGTGCCAATAATTAAAAGATCAGCATCTTTATTTTTAACTCGCGACCAGTTATCTGTCAAAGTCATCGCTAGGATAGGATAACCGGTTGCTGCCCCAATGTTACCCGCAACATTCAGTAAAGAAGTCACTGCTTCAGGTTTTGATTGGGGATCAATATAAACTACCGTTTGTGACAGATCAGCCCAAATACTAAAAGGAAAACCTGAACTCATGAACGCATTTAGATTAGGCATTGCAAAATAATGATAATAATTGGAAAGATCTAAAGTTGAAGCATCATCAATAACTCCTAGATTATTAATTACCTGATAAGTGATGCATTGTTCATTTTGCATTCCTCCAGCCACTTGCGTTCCATATGCAAAATTAAAGGTAAATTGGTTATTTGCACCCAATTTTGCTGGAATATAGAGTTCTTTACGTGTTACTGCCATATTTCCTGAAAAGGCCCTCTCTCCCTTCGGCTCCAGCACATAACTTTTTATAAAAGAATTATTCAGGCTAATATCCAGCTGTGACCTGCTTGCGGCCGGTGGCAATGAATAACGGTACTTTAAGAGTAGGTGTATACCTCTGGTATGATGCAAAAATAAATCAGGCGGTACATTAAATCTAAGGGAGACAGGATAAGGAGTAAACCCTTTTGTTTGGAGTTGCTCGTCAAACTCTTTTAATTTTGCAAAAGTTACTGGCTTATTGGTAGGCATCCAGTTTGGCGCATCATAAGGCTTTCGAGGTTCTAACATTTTTACGTTATCGATAATAACGCTTGGTCCTCGAAAAAGGACATTACCCTGCGCTATGCCCTGAACAGCAGTGACTAAATCCTTATCATCACGCCCCGAAATCAACAGTAATTTGATATAGGGATTATTGGGATGGCTTATCATTTCGACTGTAGGAGCTTGCACTGTTTTATAATTTTTCAAGAAATTAGGTCTTTGTGTATTCGTTGCAAATACTATGGAGTTTCTTGTAGGCACCTGGTTAAACGAAACAGGGAAAATCGATCCACGCCATAAAGCCTTACTTCCAAACCATGACGCCAGAATTGCTGCAGCATGCTGTTGCGCCAAATTAGGTTGTCCAGAAAATATAATGGGCAGATTTAACTGATTATTATCTAGTGAATCAAAAAAAGGCGCTGGAAAATGTGAGAGATCATTTTTCAAAAGTAAGCTTTGAAAATTCAACTCAAGATAGCTGTTCTTGTCAATATCTATCCATATGGAGCTGTGTGCTGGATTTTCACAAATCGCTTTATAATGACCGATAAATTCAAGGCGGAGACGGTTAAAATCATTGATAAAACGAGAATCGATGGGTATATCTATGGAATTCAATTTACCTAATTGCTCAGTACTAATTGGGATCACGTCGACCAATTCGTCATTTAGATAAATTTTAAGTTGTGAAAGTAAAGGAATAAGTGCGGGTGAAGGGATAAATTGCAAATGTAAAGCTGCTTGAAATATCAATTCATCTTTACGCATGGTAAACTCGATATTTCTTCCTGTAGTAAAGTTACCTAAAGTAAAATTGCCTTGCTGCTGATTTAAATTATTAAAATATAACTTAACTTTTCGTGTTGGGACATTGGCCGGAACAGATAATATAGGTTTTGCAATCTGACCAGGATTTGTTGTATCAGCAGGAGCAGCGTGTAAGTGAAATCCAAAAACCAGTAATGTAATCCAAATTATTTTTCTTATCATTATCTCATCCATTAGTTTTAAATTTTATTCCAATTTCAATCGATGCCTAGAGGTTGCTCTTTGGTATAGGCCTAGGGCGTCGTGGAAAAAATGTCCCCAACCAAATAATTGCCTGGGTAAAGTCTATAAGTAGCTTACGAACTCTACTGGGTGTAAATTCTATGATATCGTAATAACCACGCAAATCCAGTGCAAATACATCACGCATACTTTTCAGGGGCTTATCCTGACTAAATTCTTCTTGCCATAATGACCAAACATCAGCGCGCGCAAAAGTACATTGAATAAAATCGATATTTTGCCTGAGAGATAGCTCATGTAACTTGATACCCGCATTGCGATAAAATGTAAAGGCAATAGTTCCAGGGAAAGCAAATTCGTCTTTTCCTCGTTTGAGGAGAAGAGTTATCTCTTCTCCTGTATGAAACAAGTCTTGCTCCTCCATTTGTATACCTACTCCTCTATCAGAATAATTCTTAAGGATGCATTGATATACATGTCCATCCGATCGCATGATTGCTGCTGGCATAATAAATGTCACGCGAGGCGCTCTACGTCGTTGTCTTGCCTCAATACTTACTCCCAGCGCACCCCCAAGAATAGCTATATTATATAAAGACCAGGCTGAAGTAATAAGAACAGCTAAAATTGTAGCAGCGGGGTCCACAGTCAATCGAAAAGCGGCCGTGATTAAACCTGCAATATTAATAAACAATAAGACGATATACGGTCGTGCTGTCAGCCAATCTACATGCTCTTCTGAAATAATATCCCCTTTAGGCGTCACGTTAAATTTTCCCTTATATGGATTGATTAAAGCCATAGTTGTAGGAACCGCAATATACCAAGCCATTACTGTTTCATAGATTTCATTCCATAAAAAATGACGAAACCGACCTTGAATTTGATTATTAGTCAATACTGCATGAACAATATGAGGTACAGCATAAAGTAGTATCATAACCCCAGATGCATAGACTACATACGCATTTAAAATCAAAAACGCCGCTGGCGTGATGAAAAAAATTAACCGAGGAATGCCAGAAAGAAAATGCAACATGGCATTAAAATAACAAAGGCGTTGTCCAAAGGCTAACCCTTTACCGAACAAGGGATTATCCATACGTAAAATCTGTACCATACCGCGTGCCCAACGAATACGCTGGCTTACGTGACCTGCAAGACTTTCGGTTGCCAAGCCTGCTGACAATGGAATACGAATATAAGCAGAATTATAACCAAGACGCTGAAGTCGCAAGGAGGTGTGTGCGTCCTCGGTAACGCTTTCTACTGCCAGGCCACCAATTTTTTCCAATGCAGAGCGGCGCATGATGCCGCTCGATCCACAAAAGTAAGTTGCGTTCCATGTATCATTCCCATCTTGTACCACACCATAAAACAAAGCACTTTCATTGGGTGTTTTTCGAAACGATTTCAAATTGCGTTCAAAAGGGTCAGGTGAAAAAAAGTGATGCGGGGTTTGTAAAATCGCAAGATTGTGATCTTTTAAAAACCAGCCCACAGTCAATTGTAAAAAAGGATGGGTAATTATGAAGTCGCAATCAAAAATTGCTACCAATTCACCATGTGTTTGTTTTAGAGCATAGTTAATATTGCCTGCTTTTGCATGTTCATGAGAGGGACGTGCTATATAATGTACTCCTGCTTCCTCGGCAAATGCTTTAAATTCAGGACGGTTTCCATCATCCAGAATATAGATATTCAGTTTTTCTTTAGGCCAATCCAAGCCCAGAGCCGAGTAAACGCCAGGTTTTAATATACTTAATTCTTCATTGTAAGTAGTGATCATGATATCTACAGTGGGCCACATAGACTGATCAGCAGGTAGTGGTACCGGCTTACGATGTAGTGGCCAAATACTTTGAAAGTATCCTAATATCATAACCAGCCAAATGTAGGTTTCAGCAAAGATAAGCAAGATTCCAAAAACAGCACTTTCTGTATCATCCCATACTAAAGTATAGGCATACCTCCACCATAAATAGCGACATGAAACAATCACAGAGAGGACAACCAGCATAATAGTTCCTACTTGACCAGGAGCTTTACGAATACTCATTGCCATTCCCCATAGAAGTATCACAAAAATTAATTGTGCCAGTGGTTGAAACGGCTGGGTAATGCAAATCAATAATAATAGGACTGAAAAAATGCCTAATATAATAAACAACACACGGCGTACAATACTTTTTGTTTGGTTAAAACGCTTCGCAGTGTGTTCTGCTACTTTGTTCTCTTCGATCTTATCCGGCAGTCCTTCTATCCAAGAGTAATAATAATTAATACCTCTTTGCAAAAAATTGTGACTTGTTCTTCTTTTTTGTTCTGTATAAAACACAATAAGCCACAGGCTTTGAATGAAATAACGAAATATGTCTCCTGGACGAGGATGTTTTCGGGAAATATGTGGAAACCAAGCGTAATGATTCCTTCGCACCCATTGCCAACGGGGTGATTCCAATCGTAGAAAAGTCCATGCGGTTATTTGGAGTAAAATAATACAAATCGTAGTAAAAAATGAAGTTTGATGATGAAAAAAACCTTGGTAAATCCTTTCAACTTTTTTATATGCAGGGTGTGACAAAAGCAAATGCAGGATCTTGCTCATTTTGTAGTTCCAAAATCATTGCTCATGCACCATTTAGCTAAAGCATTTATATCTTGAGCTATTAAACTATGTGCGTGACATTCTCCTACAGGTTTTTTAGATGCGAGCGCTTCTGCAAGTGCCTCGTCACTATGAAGTACTATTGGTAAAAAATGTGTTAACAGCCTTTGCCATAACTCATATAAATCTTTTTGCAATAACTTGGCTGCAGAATAATGATTCATTAAAAAATAACACTGCTCTGGATTTTTTTGCTGATGCAAACGAATGTGACAGTTGATGTCTGGGTTTAACAATAAGAATACGATATCTGCTCTGTCCAATACCTGTTGAGTGAGTAAGGTAGTATCAGAGGCCAGGTCAAGTAAAATCCAGCGGTAATCATTTCTTGTGACTAAATTATCTATATTATTTTTCCAAAAATCAGGATCTTTCTGGAGTTCATTTTCCAAGTTAATACGCTCAGTTTGGGTTATTTTCCCAAAAGGCAAATAACTCAGGCGTTTGTTATAAGAGTGAATACTTTCACTCCAATCACCGTGGTCATGATAAGTGCGCGCCCAGCCCTCTGCCTGTTCAAACGGCATATTAAAATGCAAGCGCAATAAGTTATCCGTTGTAAAATCAATTACCAATACTGACTCCTTCAATTGCGCTAAAGCCCAACCCAGGCCCGCAGCAATGGAGGTTACACCTATCCCTCCACGGATTCCTTGTAACGCAATTACTGGCATGCTCTTGTCCTATTTATCTTTTTGAGCCAATTTCACTAAACTCTTTCAATATTTTCCAGCGTTCGATTATTTCTTTGATAATTTCTTGTTTTGAAATATCTACGTACATTAACTGAGTTAAAGAATATATCTTACTCAGTATGAGCAAATCATCCTGAAGCCCAAAAGATCTCAGTCCATGTGGATCTGATATCTGATTGTTCATAGTACACCCTTATAAGCTGTGTATAAATCGGACTTCCCCATTTAAACATAGCTTGCTTTGATAAAAAGATCAATTTTATCTATCAGGTTATGCTATTTTAGAACTCGCCTTCATAAGGTTTGTTTACAATTTGCTATCTTAAGGTAGATGCTGCGGTTTTGCACTGAAATGGAAGATTTTGACCAAGAAACTAGAATTGTAAATAGACCCTAAGTATGGAGGTTTTGTGTTGCAGACGATATAAGTGTCTCATGTCTTTTATCAATAAGTTCCTGTGCTTTAACAATAATTGGATTTTCTTGTAGGTTTTCATCTGGGTGTGCTAGTCGACGGAGTTCTTTATATCGATCTAACTCCTGTTCGCGCATATAAAGTTCAAATTCCTTATAAAAGGATTTGCCATTCTCTGGTCCAAGAATCTCAATAAATTGTTCATACAAACCTGTTTTGGGATTACTGTAAAAACAAATATCCATGAATTTTTTCTGGTAAATGGAAGAAAACTGATAGGGCTCACCCACAATCTCCGGTATTTGGTTAAAGAGGATATTCACTCCTTTTGCCTGAGATTCATTTTTTGCTTGATATAAAAGCTGAATCACTTCCTCACGTTTTTCCTTTGGCACAATAATTGATCGGACCGCCGCAAATTTCTTGTTTTCATCATTTAAAAAGGGAGCTCCCCCTACGCGAGCACCTCGTTCAGCAAGCGAGAGCTTCATCCTTCCATCTGGCAAATCTTTTAAAGTGGCAAGAACGCCATGCCCCTTAAAACCAGTTGCCTGAAAAGCCATACTGTCCCTACTGAGGCGATTTAATATATTCCCAACTGTTGCATCAGATTGGAGTTTATCTAACACACCTAATAAGTGTTCGAACTGTAGAGAATATTCTGGATGTTTCTCATGAATAAACGCCTTTAAATAGACATTAAGAACCTGAACCCCTTCATCAAATAAGCCAGAACCAAATTGAACATCCGCATTAGGAAACTTAAGAACCTCATTCAACTTTTCTCCACCAAAGATAAAATAAAGTCTGCGTCGACCATTATATTCCCTATAATCAATCTGATGCGCTTCAAAAAAAAATTTGAGGGTTTCCTGTGGAAACGTATTTAATGGAGCGATGGTGATGACCGATTGAGCTTTATCGTTTTTGGCCAAAACATCAGCTCCCCCTGCCAAAAGTAATGGGATTGCCTCAAAATTTTGGCACGCTACAGCTGACAGCAAAGGGGTATTTCCCTGCTCATCTTTTGCTTCAATGAACTCCTTTTTTATCTTAGGTTCTAAAGCAACTAAACCAAGCATTTTCTCTATTTCATAAGTTCGCTTATGGATTATTGCTGTGTGTAAGGGTGATTCTCCTTTATGATTTTTTTTTAGTATCAAAGCAGGACTATGAGTATGAAAATAACTCATGGCATCACCCAAATATCCTTTGGCCAATAACAAATGAAAAGCGGTATTTCCCTCATTATCTTGAGCCTCCAATGAACCACCTTCTTTATGGAGGAACTCGACCAATACATCGGAATTAACTTCAGCTGCTGCTAACAAAGGGTTTTTTCCTTTGGCATTTCTTTCTTCCAGTGGAAAAAGACCACGAGCGACTATATGTTCAACTAGAAAATCCTGACGACTTTTTATTGCTACGAATAAAGCGTTATCACCCTCACTATCCTCATCATGAACGGGTGAAGGATCCAGACTAAGAAAATAATCGACTAATTTTATATTACCTAAATGTGCCGCTAATAGCATAGGAGTCATTTGGGATTTATCTGTAGCAGATAAAGAAGCACCGTGTTCCACTAACCATTGTACTGATACTAAATCTCCTCTTCTTACGGCATCAATTAAAGCTTGATCTTTTTCATTTGCAGTGCTCTGTGCCACAAGTAAACCAGCGATCTCAAGTTGAGATGACTCAAGCGCAAGTTGAAAAGCTGTTTTACCTTGATTGTTTTTCAAATCTGCAAGTAAACCACGTTCCAACAGATAAGAAACACATGCCAAATGTCCATTTTTTGCAGCTAAGAACAAGGCATTTTCACCCCTATCATTCACTACTGCGAGGTCAGCACCCACTTTTTCCAAAAGTTTAAGTGCATCTAATTGTCCGTTTTCAGCCGCAAACGTGACTGCACTTTCCCCAAGCTTATTTTTTTGGTGTGGGTCACAACCGCTTTGAAGTAAATATTCAACAACTTCTAAATTTCCTCTCCCAGCAGCAACCATAAGAGGATTATTCCCCTGATTGTCCGTCACTTTTACAACGAATTCTTCAGGAAATAATTTAAGTACATCTACTCGATTGTTATATGCAGCGAAATGCACACAAGACCAGCCATCTTTTGTTTGGTGGCGAAGTAAACTTTCTTTATCTCGTGTTATGCCCAAAAGAATCTGTAATGCCATTACATCGCCTAATGCACTCGCAACGATGGCAATTTTACCAAGTCCCTCCCTACGGAAACCACCTGGGGGTAATCCCTTCATCTTATCGTACTGCTGTAAGACAACCAGCTTAGATGAATTGCTTAATTGGGGATTAGATTGTAATAATGGCATTGTCTTCATTGATGAATGTAAATAACAACACTCTATAGGAGTGAATCCATTATCATTGAACGTTTTTAATATTGAACTATTGAACTCCTCTGACTTTGCCATAAGCATTTTCAGCATTTCAGGCTGATCGTATATTGCTGCAAGATGCGCCAGTGTATTACCGTTTTCATCAGTCATTAGAAAATACTCTTCATCAACACTGGACAAAAGTCTTTCAAATTGGATTAAATTTCCCTGCTTGATCGCAGTTTTGAATAGTTCTTCATTACCCATTGAACAAATCCTTTCTCCTGCACTATAAAAGAAAGTATAGTTGTTTTAGAAAAGACTGTAGAAAGGAGAAATAGAAACAAATAGTGCTGCGAGAATCAAATCAACAAAAATTACCTCTAAATATAGCGTTTATCCATTTTGATAAAGCGTCAACTCCCGTAATACCGCAGTGGCGTAAGACCCCGCAGGCAGGCTAAACGATAATTCCGCCAGATCATTCTTAATAACACAGGTAAATTGTTCTGCATGTAAGATATTAGCCCGCCAATCTTCCTCTAAGCCATAATGTTCCAAGCCTGCCAACCATGGCTGCCAATCAATATAAATTTCATTAACCAATTGCAATGCTTCATCTTTAATTTTGTTTTTACTTTTTCCAGGCAAAGGACTCGCGGGAGAAATATCTTTATCTTTAATCCTTTGCAGTAATTCATTATCAATATGATCAATAGCAAAAATACTGTTTGATCCTTTAAGCTGCATCACATCACCAGGCAGAGGTGTATTCCAGCATTGTTCCATAACACGACGAGACAAAATCAGATTGTAAATCCATGAGCGTGCCGCAGAACAATAAATACCCCGAAGAAATCGGTCTTTAACTCTATGTCCTTGAACGAGCATTTTTTCGGCTTTCAGTAAATTATCAGCATTACGACCAAATCGTTGCTCTCCAAAATAATTAGGAACACCATGCTGTTTAATTCGTTCGAAGCGCTCTAGCAAATCTTCTTTATGGGAGATTTCGCGCAAACGCACAATAAATTGATTTCCAGTTAAAAATCCTGGCCTCAATTTTTTATGATGTCGCGTCCATTCCAAAATACGCCAACCCGGTGCCATAAGTTGGGCAATCTCCGGAATATGCTCACCAGGAGCATGGATACTTAGCCATTGGGTAGCACGTGCCTGCTTATCTTTTAATCCAGCATAACCAATTGATTTTACTGGCTTACGCACCAATTTTGCTAAAGATTTAACCACTTCTTCTGTAGTAACCCCAGTTTTTTCTATTCTAAGAACAATGTGTTCCCCCTCTCCAGAAAATGGGCTAGCAAAAAATTCATTCACCTGAAAATCTTCTGGGCTGCATTTAAAACGAGCAATGGACTTTGGCAGCCCATTAACGTATGACCAGTTTAAAGAATACATAATAACCTTATTGAAACTTACCTAACCTTTTCAAAAATTTGATAAAAACTATATAAATCAAAAATTTTTAAGTGCATACTTACAGAACCGTACAATCTACATTAATTGTTACGAAATGGATAGATTAACAATGAATGCATCATTTCCACCGATACGTAAGGCAGTATTTCCTGTTGCCGGCCTTGGGACGCGGTTCTTGCCTGCAACAAAAGCAGCCCCTAAAGAAATGTTACCTGTAGTAAACAAACCTTTAATTCAATATGCAGTGGAAGAAGCCTATGCTGCCGGCATACGCCAAATGATCTTTGTGACTTGCCATAATAAACGTGCCATTGAAGATCATTTTGATCTTGCATACCAACTCGAGGATGAACTTAGCATTCATGATAAAAATGAACTTTTATCTATAGTTCAATCAGTAACCCCTGCTGATATGGAATGTTTTTATGTTCGTCAGGCCAAACCTCTTGGTCTGGGGCATGCAGTTTTATGTGTGGAACAAATCATTTGCAATGAACCATTTGCTGTAATTCTTGCCGATGATTTAATGACGAGTACAACACCAGTTATCCAACAATTAATCCAAATGTATGAGCAATACGGTCATAGCATTGTTGCAGTAGAAAATATTCCTCAAGAACTCTCAGAGTGTTATGGAATTATTCAAGGCGCACCTTGGGATAAAAGTCTTTTGAGCATACATCATCTGGTGGAGAAACCTAAGCCGCATCTTGCTGCTTCAAATATTGCAATTGTAGGACGCTACATCCTGACCCCTAGTATTTTTGCGCAAATCAGGAAGCTACCCCATGAAAAACATAAAGAAATCCAATTAACTGATGCAATTAATGGATTAGTAAAAGAAGAAACTGTTTTAGCACTTCCCTATGAGGGAAAACGCTATGATTGCGGAAGTATTCTTGGTTTTCTTAAAGCTAATGTAGATTTGGGAAAGGAGCATCCAACTGAAGGGAAAAATTTTACCAAATGGCTTTTAGATTAGATTATTTATTAATTGGGGATGTATATGGAACAACTTACGAAAATGAACTCATGGAAAAAACTCGAAAAGTATGCAAAAACATACATTAATCAAAGTTCTGAAACCAAAAATTATTGTGTATCCAGCGAGAACATTACTCTGGATTACAGTGAACAACATATTAACCCCCCGATTCTAGACTCACTTTTTGAGCTTGCCCATGAGTGTGATCTGCTGGAACATATTCATGCCATGATGGCTGGAAAACCTGTTAACAATACAGAAAACAGACCTGCTTTACACACAGCACTTCGTGCTCCAGAAAATAAAGTCATATTGGTTAATGAACGTAATATTATTCCTGAAATAGTTCATGTGCGAAATACAATGAAACTAATTTCCACAAAAATCAGAAATGGGGAGTGGCATGGTTATTCCGGAAAACCCATTACTGATGTAGTGAATATAGGAATTGGCGGCTCTATGCTTGGCCCTTTTTTTTGTATTAATGCATTAAGTGATTTAGTAACAGACCAATTAGGATTTCATTTTATTTCCGACATTGATCCCAATGCGTTCTCACGTACTGTTGCGAAACTAAACCCAGAAACAACATTATTTATTATTTCCTCGAAGTCATTTACTACTCCAGAAACTTTGTCTCATTATCAAAAAGCGGTATCTTGGCTAAATCAGGAGCAGCACTTTAATCAACATTTTATCGCCGTCACCGCACAAGTTGAAAAAGCCCAAAAAATGGGTTTTAAAACCATACTTCCTATATGGGAATGGGTTGGAGGGCGCTATTCCTTCTGCTCAGCCATTAATTTGATTTCCTGTATTGCAATTGGTTTCGAACATTTTTCAGAAATCCTTGCTGGGGCCTATGAAATGGATATGCATTTCTGCACTGAGCCTTTTGCAAAAAACTTACCCGTCCTTATGGCATTATTAGGTATATGGAACATTAATTTTTTAAACATTAATAACTTGCTGGTCATGACTTATTCTCAAGACTTACAGTATTTTGTTCCCTATCTTCAGCAACTCGATATGGAAAGTAATGGTAAATCGATAAACAGACAAGGCCGTACCGTTGATTATGCGACCGGCCCCATTATCTGGGGTGGCCTAGGTAATCATGCACAACATAGTTACTACCAGCTTTTGTGTCAAGGAACACATAAAATAGCAGCTGATTTAATTAACGATCAAACGTTTGACGGTAAGGTAATTAACAAAATATGTCATGCCCATAAAGAAGTATTAACCAAAGGTGGAAATCACGGAGAAAATCCTCACAGCTACATTGCCGGCGAAATGCCTGTCAATCTTCTCTCTTTGAGCGAATGCTCACCAAAAACTCTTGGTTCGCTGATTTCTTTATACGAACATAAAATTTTTGTTCAAGGGGTAATTTGGAATATAAATTCATTTGATCAACCCGGAGTCGAAAGCTCCAAGGAAATAGTTCGACAGAATAATTGGATTAGTTAATGTTCATAGCCAGATTCAGTTTATTATTGTTTAGCTTAATGGCTTTAAAAGTTTATGCCATTGATATCAATCCAAAACAGATTTTATTGGATCAGGTGATTTGGGGGGAGACGTATTACAGGGATGATTTTGTAAAAAGCTCTCTAGATCGTTTGCAATTGATCGCCCCCAATGATCCTGAAGTTCTTTCAGCACGCATCAGACTTGCAATACGTCAAAAGAACCTGATTTTAGCAGAAGAACTACTTGAGGAATTAAAACAAAAAGCCCCTGATTCTGTTGAATACAAAAAAGCCAAAATGAGTTTATTCCTTACACGGCCTGGGGCAAAATTAAAATTGCAACAAGCAAGAATAATGGCAATGTCTGGGCATCTCGATTTGGCTAAAGCTCAATATGATGCTCTTTTTCACGGAGTTTTTCCCACACTCGAATTAAGTACTGAATATTGGCGTATCGTCTCAAGAATACCCGCTCAGCGTCAAAATGCATTTAACCATTTGCAAGAACTGTATAATTTTCTAAATGCACATAAAGTGTATTCGAATAATTACAATCAGGATAATTGGTCTTATGCTCTCAAAGACAGGCTTGCAGAATTATGGGTTTTGAGTGGCGAAACTGCATTTCAGGCAGGTAATATTGATTTGGCGCAAAAACACTATCGGCAAGCCCTCCTTTTAGATGATAGGAGTTATGATGCTTGGGTTGGGATAGGTGAAGTAGCATTTGCCCGCAAAAATTTCGTCAATGCAGAACAAGCATTTAAACGAGCTTTGGTCATTAGCCCTGGAAAGGGCAGCGCAGTCTTCGGGCTTATTGGCATTTACAGGCGTCAATCATTACAAAAGGCCTTGAATTACCTGAATAGTTTGCCTGAAGATCTAAAAAGCAAATTTACAGACGCCCAACGTAGTTTGGAAAGCGCTTTATTACAAGAGCAAGCAGAACGTCTTGAAAAAGCGAACCAATGGAAACAAGCAATAGAAAAGTATTGGCAAGCACTAAAAATTGACCCGGATAATGTTTGGTTAACATATCATCTCGCCTTGGCATTGAATCAGGTTGGCGAAACCAAAAAAGCACATGCTTTATTTCAGCGGTTGATAGCAAAACAAAGAAAAAATCCGATTCAAGTATATGCTTATGCGCTTTATTTATCGAGTATAGACCAGTTGCAGCAAGCGCTGAACCATCTTCATACTATTCCACAAAAGCAATGGAATGAAGGCATGCGTCAATTGGCACAACGGCTAACCACGGAATTGATTTTACAACATGCCCAACAATTACGCGAAAGTGGCGATAAGCAAGGTGCAGTAGCTTATTTAATGCGTCAAACACAGACCACGCCTATCAAACTCACTATAGCAGATTGGGCCTTGCTTGATGGTGAATTTGCAAAAGCATTGAATTATTATCAAGAGGTGAAAACTCATGAACCTCTCAATCCCGATGCGAATCTTGGGGTAATAGAATCACTTATCGCTTTGGGAAATAAAAATGAAGCGTATCAGTTGCTGGAGCAGCAGCAAAAACTCAAATTGGATTTTAATCTTAACATGCAAAGAAGGTTAGCGAATGCCTGGAGTGCTGTAGGAAATTCTCGAAAAGCATTAACTATTTTCAACCAGCTCAAACAAGAAAGTATTCATGCAGCACCCAGTCAGGATAGTGCGCTTATATTTCGCGATGCTGCCCGTTTGGAAACAGAACTTCGTATGCCTAAATTAGCTCAGGAAGATTATAAAAAGGCGATGGTTCAAAGTAGTATTACTTCAGTATGGCCTGCCAGCAACGATTACTATACTTGGTTAACCCGTAATCATGTCGAAGATGATTGGCTTAAACGTAGTATTCGATCCGAGTCAGCTTTACTTTATCGGCAACAAGAAACGCGTATCACAGTACATGAAGATTATTGGCGTTTGCCGGGTTCAGCCGGAGTTTCTGATTTACGTGCCGAAGATACCATTGCACAGGCAGATTGGGCATACTCAAACGGTCGTGCATTTTTTAGAGCTGATAGAATCAATTTAGGTGCGGGAAGCTTTTCTCCAATTGATGGGGTCTATGATGATGATTTTGGGACTTGTGCTATCAATGGATGCACAACAGATATTAAACAGGCGACTAAAGGTATTGGCTGGGATGGAGGATGGCAAAATCCCATCTGGGGATTTGATATTGGACAAACACCTATAGGATTTCCGGTAAAAAATTGGATTGGTGGCATCAATTACAACGGTAAAATACGCCATATAGGCTGGACAATCACCGCATCCCAGCGCCCTATGACAAACTCTCTGCTTTCTTTTTCGGGCACTGTCGATCCAAACACCGGAATCATATGGGGAGGAGTAGTTGCTACTGGACTTACTTTATCACTAAGTTACGATCGCGGCGAAGCACATGGTCTCTGGGCTAATATCATTGGCAGTAGACTCACCGGAAAAAACGTTGTTCCTAATACACGTATCCTTTTATTAGATGGTTATTATTATAAAATCATTAATGAAGAAAACCGTCGTCTTTCTATTGGAATCACAAACATGGTCTGGCACTATGAAAAAAATCTCTTTGGATATAATCTTGGACAAGGCGGGTACTTTAGCCCTGATTTTTATGTATCATTTACACTTCCAATAAATTATCGCCGACGCACTGCAAACTGGACTTATGAATTAGGCGGCTCTATAACGTGGTCACGAGCGCACAACCAAGATATTATTGCCTATCCATTACCTAATCTAATTCCAAATTTTGACCCTTCACAAAATTCATTCGAAACTGGAGGTCCTAGTACTGGTTACGGTTATTCTGTACTTGCATTGGTAGAACGTCGACTCGGTTCTCATTTTGTTATCGGTGGATGGTTAGATCTTCAACAATCAACAGACTACACACCAAGCCATGCCGCTCTTTTCATTCGTTACTCAGTTGAAGGCTGGCAAGGTGATATGAACATGCCTATCGTTCCCTTAATACCTTATTCTAATTTTAGATAAAGGTGTTTTAGCCCCCGCGGCTTGTTCCCGGTTACCTGCAACCAAGAGTGCTCATTATAGAGCTCATCTTCAAGTGTCTTACGATGTGCAGCGGATATCCCCCAAGAACCACAAAGAAATAAATTTTTTACATCAATTCCAGCAGAGCAGCAGATGCTATTCCAACTATGAGGGCGATTATCATCGCTGATATCGAAAGGTGGAAGAAGTTGAATCACTTGCAACACGTTGCCCCTAATTCTGGAAAACAATTTAATGTCACATGATATAAATTGGCATAAATTATATGCTATTCCAGAGGATGGGGTAGCAGATAAATTACAGAAAGCATATCAAAGTAAATTTATTGATAACTTTCTTTCCTTGATTGAATATGCAGAACAAGTGCTTGATGCGGATTATGCAGATTCTAAGCAGCAGTTTTTTTGCTTAAGATAGATCCTCCCAAATTTATATCACCAAACTCTATATGACCTTTTTAAATTGCGTCAATCAATGGAAAATGATGATGTAAATGCAGTTAAAATGATTATTTCTTCATTAAATGAGATGAACACCCGAATTTCCACATGCACAATTGAGGCAGGCCTTACTAATCAATTGGAAATTGAACGATTTAATGAAGAAGTTCTTGTGTCTTTTGGTCTCGATAAGTTTCATGCTTCATCACCAAATGAGTTAGCTCTAAATACGTTTAAAGACAGTATCTAAGTCTCTTCACCCAAGATAAGTAGATTAAGGATAAGGAACCCAGTTATTGTCACCTTTTAATAAAATATAAAACTTATCTTGATATTTCATCACAGTAACACCCTCATTGGATGAAATAAAGGGAGTTTTGGGTAAATTTTTGGTTAGTGTATCTAAATTTACCTTTTCCTGATTAAATATCTTTCCATCAACTAAACGCGCAATTAATTCTGAAATAGCCAAATAACTACTTGGCGCATTTATTTGTATCTGAGCAGGTTTTGCTTTCAAACCAATAAATTTAATTCCAACAGGAACATGAGTAATAGCTGGACTAGGGATGTCGCGTAAACCTGGCATTTGTAATTTATCACCAACAAGATTAGCCCCATGTTCTGGGATAAAAACTACAACTACTTTACGGCCTGAGTTTTCCAATGCGGTAAAGAAATTCATCGTTTGATCTAAAAGTTTCTTTGCCCGTGCCTCATAAGGTGCAGGAGTATTTTCACCAATAAATGTATTCCCATCATGAAGCGAAATTTCATTAAAATAGGTAGCATTGTGTTTCTTACCTGAATCCTTCTGTTGCTTAATCCATTTATCCAGTAATTGACTGTCATCTGAAAGCAATTTTCCATCAAATGAAACAAGATCAGGACGAATGCCCGCTCGTGACATTAAAGGCACGTCATCTAAACCGCCATACTCTTTTATCTCTTTGAGAAAATTACCAAATTCACCTTCGTGGTCAAGCATCATCTCAGTAGAAAAACCAAGTTTGGCTAAGTTATCCAAAATATAACAATCTTGGGCTACAGGCTTATAAAGGCCAGCATGGGATGTTTCACCACAGCTTGCACGTAATAAACGTATTGCAGCAGGTCCACTATATGAAGCGGCTGAATTGAACTGATTAAAGAGAATATCAAATTTGCTCCATATAGGATGATCCCTTAAATGCACCGCATCTATATCTGCCCACGCAAGAGAGCACACTTGAATAAATATGATATCAAAAGGCAGTGCATCGGCGGGAAGAGAACTTGGAAAGATGGTATGTAATCCTTGTTGCTGCTCATAAAATTGATTCAGGTATGTATTGAGATTTTCATTGGTAGGCGGCAATTTACTGTTAAGCTCTGCTGTCTCGCTTAGGGTGGTCTCGGCTCCAACTTGTACCTTCGTCGTAGCAGTCTTACTTTCTATCGGCAAAAGATTAATAGCTGGTCCTCTCAGGGTGAGAATATTTAACCAAACTAACGCGATTACTGTAAACGTAGTAATACGAATCCATTGAGAAAGAAAAAGGTAAGCAACTAAGAGAATAAAAGCCATACCTATCAGTTGCCAATTAATAAAACGATTTAATAACTCAAGAAGATAATTAGAACTGAAAGCAAAAAGATTTGTACCCTGACTCATAATTGAACTTAAACCCGGCAACCATGTATCGTGATAAAAGAGTACGATGCCTATTGGAATAGCTATCCAATTACGGCAGCGGTGAAGAAATATTGATGGTAAAGGAAATAATAAAAAAGCCAAAAATACTAGATTAACAAAAGGATGAAAATTTAAATATCCACCCCATAAAAGAGCGAACTTCAATAAGAAATAATAGTTCCAACCATTAATATCACGCCATTTTACAGGAATTTTTTCTCGCACCTGAACTGTTTCTATCATTACTATTCTTTGTCCATATAAAATAATTGATAAATTGATATGCCCAACTTACTTTATCAAAATCCTTTCGTACAAAGCAGGCATGACAGATATAGGATTAAATCCTTTTTTTAATTTTTTAGTGTATCAGGATATATAAGATATTCAATGTAAAATAGTTATTTTACATATACTTTGTCTCCCTCCATTCTTGACATAAGCCCATGCATCTTGGTATTTTTAAGGAAAATTTAAAATATAAGACAATATGTTTAAAAATAAAACCATTTCAATTATCGGTGCAGGTCATTTGGGAAGTGCTGTAGCGCGTGGTCTCATTAAAAGTGGACATCCTGCAAGCTCCATAATATTTAGCAATCGTGATCCCAGTAAATCAGAACGTTTGGCTCAAGAACTAGGGGTGCTGTCAGCAAAAAACAATGCCCACGCAGTCATAAACGCCGATATACTTATTCTTGCTGTAAAACCTCAATTTATGCAGAATGTATGTCAAGAAATTAGCTCATCCATACAGCTAAAACAACCTATTTTTATTTCTTTAGTTGGTGTAACAGATATTGATAACATAACTCATTGGCTCAACAAGAAAGACTTGGGAGTTATTCGTGTCATGACCAATACCCCAACTGAATTTTGCAAAGGAACATCTGCTTTATTTGCTAATTCTTTTACAACATCGGAACAAAAATTATTAATTGAAACTCTTTTTAATCAAGTAGGTTACACATTTTGGGTTGAGAAGGAATCCACGCTTGATACGCTTACAGCCCCTATCGGTTGTGCTCCAGCGTATGTTTTTCTATTTCTTGAGGCATTGCAAAAAGCAGCAGTGAGTAGAGGCATTCCCGAAGAGCTCTCCAAACGAATTGCCTTGGAATCTGTGTTGGGTGCTGCAGAATTAGCTAAAAAATCTGGACGCTCCTTTGCCCAATTAAGAGCTGGCGTTAGTACCCCTCATGGAGTGACGGCGCATTCTTTGGAACAACTTTCTTTTCCTGATTTTTTTGATCTTTTTAAGCAAGTCTATGCAGCTGCTGAAGAACGTATTGAGCAAATAACTGAGTCATTAAACAAGCACACTTAAGCTTGTAGGAATAGAACGTAGCCTGGGTGCAGCGCAGCGAAACCCGGGATCCGCTGCACCCAGGCTACGCTCTTATGATTAGCTAAGATTGGATACTGGTCTAACCCAAGGATGTAATTTAGCTAAAGTTGCTGGTAACTTAGTTATATTACGCTGTGCCTCAGCCCTACTTGCAAACTCCCCTACAGTCAGGATATACCAAATACCTTTTGCATTAGTGAAATGTCTTATTTTGGCATTTTGAGCGAGTAATTTATTATTCTGTTGAAAACGCTCTATATCCTTTTTATTATGACTGGCAGCAACCTGTATGGTATAAAGAGGGGTGCTTGTATTTGAACTGGAAGACCGATCTTCTTTATTTTGCTTTGCTGTTGGAATCTCGACTGTTTTTGATTCCCGTGTAAGATCAGATTCCGGACTTTCCCGTTTAAACTCAGATTCAGGAATTCTAGGCTCTTGCTCCGCTAAATTTTTCATTTGTAATTTAGGAATCACAACGACCTTATCAATAATAGCAACAGTATCAACAGACATCTCATCATTGAGATCATCCAAACTTTGTTTTTTGGGCAACGCAGCATAGACCAATTGTCGCGTTGAAGAATCCTCCCAAGAAGGGATTTGGCTCACTAATACTTCTTGGGGAGGCACTTGCTGCTTCGCTAGCAAAGCTTCTGTGCCTTTATCTTGTACTGGACGAGTCACAAAATGATAAAAAGATGAAAAATCATGGTTTCCAGAAAAATAAAAACCCATAAGTCCTGTAATCACAGCAAGGCTGGCTGCAATACTTACTTTTTTTATCAGTTTCCGTGGTTCTTTTTTCTTTTGGGCAGTACACTTAAATATAAATGATTCCAAATTACTATTAATTTTTGCTACATTTCCTTTGGTAAGTTGATAAAACTGCTTAAACTGTGCATCAGTTAAAGGTTTACTAATCAAATGTGCAGCCATGGCACGTTGTAACACATATGTCCTTGTTTCATTTTCATTTAATGATCCCAATTCTATGCTATGAACTAAATTTTCAAAAAACGAAGCGACTAAATTATTAAGTGTTGCGACAATCGAGTAGTCCGATATGAGGCAAAGATGGAAGAAACTGAAATCCTCTTGATTTTTTATTGCTAACATTGCTTCTTTAATTAGAGACTCAGGCAAATGTTGTGCATCATCAATCAAGAGCAATACATGTGCCTTACGCTCATTAATTTGTGCAACTAAAGAGCTAATATCTGTATTTTCATCGTGATTAAGATGTAGTTGGCTTGCAATTTCCTGAATAATGTCTTCTCTATTGCAAGGAGGTTTCACTGTCATAGAAACAGATTTGATTTGTTGATCTAAATTACTTTGTAGCAAAGTACTAAAGGAAGTTTTGCCCCCCTCTTTCTCTGATAAAATCGTAATAAGCACATTGTTGAAAAGAATTAAATGATTAATGAAATCAATCTTAGCGAGCCAAGATCCCGGTTTAAACAATACTCTTGGTTGAATCACAGCCGCTACCTCAGACTGAATTACTCCCTCATTCATTTTTATTCTCCTCTACAGCCGCATCAAGTGCATTATATAAACAATCCTCTGTTACACTGGCGTCAAGATAACAATCACCAAGTTTTTTTATCAGCACAAAGCGTAAACAGTTATTTTTAATTTTTTTATCCGATTGCATTAAATCTTTGAGTTTTTTCAAATTAACAGTTCTTGGAATTTTATGTGGCAAACCCGCTTGGTGCAGAATGTGTTCTATTTGTTCCACCAATTGCTTATCAATTAAATGCATTTTATACGATAAAACTGCGGCACAGTATAAGCCAATCGCTACTGCTTCACCATGTAACCATTGTTGGTAATGAGTATACGTTTCCAGCGCATGAGCAAAAGTATGCCCAAGATTCAATAAGGCTCGCCGTCCAGCTTCCTTTTCATCGGTTTCAACAAACTGGGCTTTAATACGGCAACATTCAGCAATTAATTGGGGTAGCTGCAAACTGTTGGCGGTTAATCCCTGCTGGATAGCATCACTGAGCAATTTGAAAAACTCACCTCCGGCAAGTAACCCATATTTTATCATTTCCGCCAAACCGGCACGAAACTCTCTTTCCGGAAGAGTGTTTAATGTATTCAAATCAATAATTACTGCTTGAGGTTGATAAAAACTGCCGATCATATTTTTACCTAAAGCATGATTAATTGCCGTCTTTCCACCTATAGAAGCATCAATTTGCGCTAATAAAGTTGTGGGAATTTGAACGAGTTTTACTCCCCGTTGATAGGTTGATGCTGCAAATCCAGTCATATCACCAATCACACCGCCACCTAAAGCGACAAGTGTCGTATCTCTATGGTGTTTGTTTTGGATTAATGCATCATAAATAGCAAATAAGCTTTTTTGGTTTTTATAATGCTCACCGTCTTCTAAAATCAAAACATCACTTTGAATTTCAGCGAAAGCAGCTTGAATATACTTTAAATAAAGCGGAGCTATGGTCTGGTTGGTAACAATTAGAATCTGCGAAGATTTTACGATAGTGTGCAAAAAATCCGGGCTTTGCAAACCATTGCGACAAATAATAATGGGATATTGATGTTCAGTTAAAGAAACATCAACTTGCTCATAAACCTCAAAGTTCGCCATAAATATATTTTATTATATTATTTGCAACCGCTTTGACCGTTAATTTATCTGTTTCAAAACTAACATCAGCTAACTCATTGTAGAATGGCTCGCGCTCATCCCTCAATAATTCCAATCTTCCTTCAAGATCATTTGTCTGCAGTAATGGACGCTTGGTATCCCGCTTAGTTCGTTCAAATTGTTGCTGTAATGAGGTTTTAAGATAAATTACAGTTCCACGCCCTGCTAATGCATTTCTGTTTTCGGGAGTGATTACGACTCCACCACCTGTTGCCAAAACAATGTTGGTCTTTTGAGTTAACTCTTCAATAACTTTTTGTTCACGGCGTCTGAAACCCTCTTCACCCTCAATATCAAAAATCCAAGATATATCGGCACCAGCACGCTCTTCAATCACTTCATCCGAATCAAAAAATTCTAACTTGAGCTCCTTTGCCAAAGCACGACCTATAGTGCTTTTACCTGCACCCATGGGTCCGATGAGAAAAATATTTCGTACTTTAACTATGCTCATTTTTTATTACATACCTCTTTAACTGAAATGTCATTAATTAAAGATCGAGTCCAAAATAACTTCCCATTTTAGCATTAATCTAAAGTATGGTAATTTGCCAAAGTGGGGGTATTTGGGGCTCAATCCTAACTGTATTTTTCGCAGTTAGAAATTCCCGCCCATCATTCTACAACAAATGAGCATATTTTATAACTATTTACTCTTAATCATTTATATTATATCACTTCATTAAAAAATAAGTCTGTAGAATCATGCTATAGCGCTAAAAATTTGTAGTTTTGGTGCGGCAAAACACCTAAGTTGAGATGAGATTCCTTGATCAGGAGGCAATGCGCCTAATTATTAAACATAAAACCGCACCTTTTGGCCTACTTGCGATGCTTTATGCATAACATCTGTTTAATCGCATAAATACCGAAGCTGGATTCTGCGCGCATAGAGTACGGAATCCAGGCCTTTATCCTAGTGGATCATAGGGAGTCTCTACCTTTAAACTGAATGCCTCAGTTCATCTCAACTCCTGATAAACCTTATTTTTCATCAAAACGAATTGGTTTTCTACCTTCAATTGTTGTAATCGATAATGAGTTTGTGATTATTTTTGGTGTTATAAATATAAGCAGCTCATCATTTCTAAGGGCAATTTGTGTATTTTTAAATAAATTCCCAACTACCGGCAACTGACCAAAAAAAGGTACTCTGTTAATAGTTTTGCTCTTATCTTGCTGATAAATACCGCCAAGTACTATAGTTTGTCCATTGCTGACAAGCACATTCGTCTGAATTTCTTTAGTTGCAATTACAGGTACTCCATTAAATGTTAGGTTAGGTAATGCATTATCCTGATTAATTTTCAGCTCCATAAGTACCTTACTATCAGGAGTAATTTGCGGGGTTACCTTTAAACTTAATACCGCTTTTTTGAATGCTACTGCTGTCGCCCCACTTGAAGTAGCTTCCTGATAGGGAATCTCCTGCCCTGATTCAATTACCGCAGGCTGTTGATTTGCAGTAATAAGCCTCGGACTAGATATCAATTCGGCAAGGCCCTCGCTTTCTAAGGCCGAAAGTTCGAGATCAAGTAAAATATTATCGCCAAGCTTAGCTAATGCAATACCTACAGAAGCCGGAGGCACGCCCGTTATTGGAGCAGCAACTAAATCCAGGTTTAATCTGTCTGTAAATGGTACGACATTTGCCGGAGCAACTCCTTGCGCCAACTGATTAGCACCAGCCAATGTACCACTTAAATGAGTCGGCCTGGAAACTCCCCATCGAATACCAAGATCTTGAGCAAAATCTTTAGTCACTTCGACGATACGTGCCTCTATAAGTACTTGTTTGACGGGCACATCCAACTGTGTAATCAACTCCCTGACTTCATTTATCCGAGTTCCACTGTCTTGAACCCAGAGGGTATTTGTTCGCGTATCAACACTTACGCGACCTTTGTCCGATAAAAGGGAATTTTGTTTGTCTTTAATCAAAATCGCAAGATCGGTGGCTTTGGCGTAATTGATCTGAATCAGCTCTGAACGTACCGGCTCTAGCTTCTGAATAGCACGTTGGGTCTTAAGCTCTTCTGCCTCCATTTTATCAAAAGAAGCTTTATAATCGATCAATATCACATTCCCTGTCTGACGCTTCGCTAAACCTTGTGTCGTCAAAATAATATCCAAAGCCTGATCCCAGGGAATATTATTTAACCTAAGGGTAATATTACCCTCAACTTTATCACTCACTACAATATTGATTCCAGTAAAATCTGCCAGCAACTGTAATACAGCACGTATGCTGATGTTTTGGAAATTTAAAGAAATTTTTCTTCCAGAAAAAACTTTCTTTTTTAATTTAGCCTGTTGTGCCTCTTCTGGAGTCAAAGGAACTACATCAACCATGAATTGCTTATTAACCTGAGAAACATAATGGCCAAAAGCGCCTGTACCCGCCAATAGCATATGTGCGTTTTTACCTTTTTGTTGAAAAGTAACGATTTGTACCGGGCTGCGGAAATCGGAAACATCAAAACGTTTCCTTAAGTTCTGAGGAACTTTCGTATTTAAAAATTTAACTAAAATATCCTTACCATGCTCTTCTACTTCAATCGGGACGCTGGTACTGGAAACATCTACTATCGCCCGACCGCCTTGCCGCTCAATTCCTCGAAAATCAAAATGATTGATTTCATAACTTGTTCTGACTGGACGATTGGTGATTAGAAGTTCTTTAGGAGGTTGGATTGACTCCTCTCTTTTGCCATTCAAAATAAGAGTATATACATTTCCAGAAATTGAGCCTAAATAAGGCACTGGATAATTTAAATCCAATATAGCCCGGACACGGGGGCCCACAGCAACAATAGTATATTTATCGAGAGAACCTAATTTAATTTCTTTTGTTTTCTGTTTGGAAGGTAACTCCAGATTAGAGTCAATAAAATCAAGGACTATACGTGCCGGATTTGGGGTCACAAAGCTTGCAGGCTCTCGCTTTATAGGTTGCGCAAACTCGAAATCAATACGCAACTTCCCCAGTGGTAAAGGAATTACCTTGACTGATATCAAAGGATTATTCTGGGCAAAAGCCATCCCAAAGCTCATAGTCATTAAAATAAATAAAGCAACAATTCTCCGCACTTTTGCTCCTACTTCCCAGTATATAATTCAAGCGTGATGTTATGTTTCTCCCACTTTCCTGATGTTTGTGTTGTTTCTATTAATTGAATTGAATTATTCTTAATTGATACAACACGGCCATAATTCTGGCCCATATAATTACCAATTCCTACATGAGTAATGTCTGAGTTAGGTAGTTTGATCAATGCCCACATTTCATTTCCTTGCATTAAAGTGCCTACAAATTTTAAAGCATCTAAAGGATAAGCTTCCAAAGGCTCTTTCGGCCTATTTTTATCCGGCGCATTAACATCAACCTCCTCCTCCTTTTTTTGAACTATAGGCTTAAATGGATTACGCCTGTTATCACTATCAGGAAATTTAAACGTAGGCAAGGGCGCAAAGGAAGGGATTGGTTCAATCTGTCGTGTTTTTCTGTGTTTTACCTCATTAATGTAACGCACTAGATCATCATTATTTCCGGCACAAGCAACCAGTAATAAAGACAATGAACAGATACAACCAATTTTTTGTTTTCGGTTTATCATTGTGTGCGATATCGATATATTTTAGCTGTGATGTTCATCACCAATTCATCCTCCGAAACTACTTTTTTATCTTTGGAGGACACCCCTTCAATACTGAAGTCATGCAAGGTTACAATACGATCCATCTCAGCGACCCGACTTATAAACATTGCCAATTGAAAATAAGTTCCTACTACTGAAATTTTTATTGGTCGCTCAATATAAAAATCATGTACTACCTCAGGTTGTGGCGCAAATAATTCAAACTTCAAGCCGGATGCCACTCCTGTTTTAGAAATATCTTCCAATAAACCAGGCATCTGATTTTTTTCAGGAAGTTGTTTGAGCATTAATGCAAAACGCTCCATCATAAGTTGCAACTGCATGCGATAGGCTGGCAAATTAAATAATTGGCGTTGCTTGTTTTCAAAATCTGTTTTTAAAGTAGCCTCTTCCCCTTTTAGTTTATTAAACTGAGTGAAGTTGTCTTGTATGATTAGCCAATAACCCAGAGCAATAATTAAAATACTCACTCCCATAAGAACACAACTTTTAACCACTACCGGCCATTGCCCAACATTTTCCAGAGTTAATTCATTCAGGCTAAGGCTATTCATAGTATTATCCCGATCTGGAATTGAGGAGCAAGCACAAAAGTTAATTTAAATTCATGCAAAGCAGATTGCTGTTTCTTTTTTTCATTACTTTCTTTCTTGATTTCACTCAGAATAGGATTATGAACCCATTCATTATTTTCTATGTTTCTCATTAACATAGAAACAAAAGTATTTGATTCAGTATACCCGGAAACGGTAATAACATCGTTTTTCCCTTCTACCTGAGTTAAATAGACTCCTGACGGGGTTATATTGATCAATTCATCAAATAAATGAACCATTAATGTTCGCGTGGATTGTAAATGCTGGACTACAGACATTCTGGAAATGATCATTTCTCTAGCCTTCTGCAAATTTTTTATTTCTTTTATTTGCGCATCCATAGTATTAATTTCTTTCTGAAGCATTTGATTTCGCGTGACTTGATTGCTCACCAATCCTGAAGCATACGAATTAATTAAAAATACAATAAATCCCGAGGCTACAATGCACACCAGCAGCATCATTGTAAACAGCTTTTTTTCCTGCTCCCGCTTTAATTCTCGCCAAGGAAGAAGGTTAATTTGTGTCATATAGTCTCACTTAATATTCCTTAATGCCAGACCACACGCTACCATGAGTGCAGGAGCATCATTATTTATAGAGTCCAGATTCACCATTTTTCCTGGAGTCATATACGAAAAAGGATTGGCAATCGTGGTACTCATCCCTAATCGCTCCTGAACCAAACTTACTAATCCAGGCAGCTTGGCTAACCCTCCAGCCAGCAAAATATGATCTACCTCTCCATCCTGGCTTGTGGAATAAAAAAACTGCAATGTACGTTTGATTTGCAACAAAATATTTTCTTTAAAAGGCTCCAAAACCTTTTTTTCATAATCTGCAGGTAATTCTCCATTTTCTTTAGCCAGAGCAGCTTGCTCCAAAGACATTTCATAATATTCAGCAATCGAGTCTATTAATTGTTTGCCTCCAAATTTTTCTTCTCTCGAATAAACCAATTTCATGCCTTGCAATACAAATAAATGTGTATAGCAGGCACCAATATCAATGATGGCAATGGTTTTATCTTGTCCCGATGCAGGTAAATCCTTAGCAAGTTGTTGTGCTGCTCTCTCCACCGCATAAGATTCTACATCAATCACTACAGCATCTAAACCTGCGTGAATGGACGTCTCAACACGTTGATTCACATTTTCTGCTCGTGATGCAACAATAAGTACATCTAACATGGTTGAATTTTTTTCAGACTGCCCCAAAATTTCAAAATCAAGGTTAATTTCATCTATGGGATAAGGAATGTATTTATCCGCTTCTGTAACAATGAGTTCTTCCATCTCCTCATCATTTAAACCTTCATTGATTTGTATCACTTTGCTGATTATTGATGAATCAGGAACAGCTAACGCAGCTTGCTTACATGTTGTTTGCAAGCGGTCAATTACTTTTTTAATGCACTGGGAAACAGCATCAACATCTTTAATTGTGTTCCCATCCATTGCATTTGCTGGTAATACTTCCCGTCCATAATTTTCAACAACAAATGCACCTTCCTGACCTGAAATTTCCAAGACTTTAACCGCTGTTGATGTAAGATCTATTCCGAGAATTGAACGATGCTTAGACTGAAACAATTTGAGCATGTTTCTTATTCCTTTGAATCTTCCATGCATTCAAAAAAACTCCTTTAGGATTATATGGTGATGTTAACGTAACCTCTTAAAAAGTTACAATGTTTTTTGCTTTATTAAACTTACCATAATGATGTCAAGTTGTCATTTTCACCATTTAGTTATAACAACTTGCGCCTCCCAAAAACATTTAATATAGTGAAAGACCAACTTGTAAGGGGATTTCGCATTTTATGTATTGAAAAAGGAGATTTTCATGACTAGGTTAGAAGAGTTAATTTATGCATTGACAACCGTCATAGTTCGTTATCATGACAGCCAAGATAATATAGCAACTAAAGATAAACTTGTTGCTGCACTGGAACCTACAACGCGTAGAAAAAAATCTCATGAACGCGCAGTAGAAATAATTCAAGATACAAAGATCAATTTTGCTCCATACTTAGAAGGCAAGATCAATGCGTGCACAGGAGGTTATCAGGCTCGCAAGGAATTCCTTTCTTTCATTTTAAATGAAATTTCCTATCTAAAAGAACAACTCGATAGAAAAACTCCGCTCAATTCTGAAGAGCTTCAGACATTGCAAGAACAATTAACTCAATTATTCATCGATTTTCGCCAATTATTAAATATAAAAAAGGGATTCAAACATTCAGTAACTTTAAATAATTCCAAAGGTTCTCTAACTCGAGAGTTATTTGGTTTATTGAATGATCGGTATGTGGGAGGCAAATATTGTAATTCAGGCCAACTGCTCATCGATGAGGTTCTTTTTGTACTTCATATGACTACCGATGACTCTAATGATGAACTCAAAGATATTGCTACAAACATCTGTTTGGAACAGCAACTATTTCTAGAGTCTCAACGTAATAAATTAAAAAAAGCTACCGAAGAGTCAGGGAAAGATAACTTAAAATTAGAGACAGAAACTCTAAAATTAGAGTCAAGTGTTCAAAAATCAAAATTAGAAGCACAACAATTGGAATTAGAGAGTCAAAAATCAAAATTAGAAGCACAACAATTAGAATTAGTGAGTCAAAAATTAAAAATAGAAGAGCAACGATCAGAGTTAGAACAATTGGCAGATAAACAAAAATCTGGACTAGAACCCCAGTTACAGGAGTTAACCGAAATAAATAAAGTACAGCAGGCAACTATTGAAGAATTAACTAAGGACCTGGAAAAAACTAAAGCGGAATTGCAAAAAGCTAAAGAAGCCAGACGTTTCCCTCCTTACACCCCATTCTATGGAAGTCTTGCTGCATTAAGTATGCTTCAATCAGGAACTAACCCTCGATTTTTTCAACAGCAACCTACGACTACTTCGTCACAAAGTATACCGAAGCCGGAAAATTTTGAGGACAACATGCATAATTTGTCTATAGAATAACGATACAATTACTGTGTTTCATTGAATTTTTCTCTTTAAAATTCAATGAAACACCAAAAATGACCCACTTTTTTGCACAAAACTCGCAATCATACAAAAAATCACTGTATAATACACGCCAAATTTCATTAAAACACTATGAACTCTATGAAAATGGCATACTTCTGGCGTAAAGGTCTATGGGCGCTGATGAGCCTGTTTTTTGTTTTAATCGTGGCAGGTAGTCTATTTTACCTCTATCTTGAAAGCCAACTCCCCAACGTAGATTCGTTGAAAACAGTGCAATTACAGGTACCTTTACAAATTTTCAGCAAAGAAGGTTTACTTATTCAGGAATATGGCGAAAAAAAACGAATTCCTGTTACTTATGATGAAATACCGCCCATGCTGATCCATGCTTTAATTGCTACTGAAGATCAACGCTTTTTTGAGCATCCTGGTGTGGATGTTTTAGGTCTTGGACGTGCTGCAGTTCGTATGGTTAAAACTGGAACAAAATCTCAAGGTGGTAGTACCATTACCATGCAAGTTGCGCGTAATTTTTTCTTAAGTCGTAAAAAAACCTTTTTGCGCAAATTTAATGAAATTATGCTTGCTATTAAAATAGATAGAGAATTGAGTAAGGAAAAAATTCTCGAACTCTACCTTAACAGAATCTATTTAGGTAATCGTGCTTATGGAGTTGGTGCTGCCGCAATGGTTTATTTTGGCAAGTCGCTTAAAGAATTAAATCTGGCAGAACTCGCAATGATTGCTGGACTACCCCAAGCACCTTCAACTCAAAACCCCATTGCAAACCCCTTAGCTGCGAAAAAACGGCGCGACCATGTATTAGAACGCTTGCTGGAAGAGCATTACATCAATGAAGAGCAATATCAAAATGCGATAAACCAACCAATTACAGCGAAGTATCATGGCACTCCTATCGAAGTGAAAGCACCTTATGTTGCTGAAATGATTCGTCAATCCTTATACGATAATTTCGGCCCTGATGCGTATACTAAGGGTTATAAAGTTTACACGACTATTGATGGAAAGTTGCAAAATACAGCCAATGATGTAGTCGAAAAAAATTTAATCTCTTATGACCACCGGCATGGTTATCGAGGACCTGTTGCTACAATTGGTGAAAAAGACAGCAAATCCTTGCACTCAATTCAAAAAAACCTGGAAAAATATCCGGAACTTAACCATCTTCTTCCGGCGGTTATTACCGAAGTCCGGGAAAATGAGGCAACAGCTACATTGCAAAGTGGCCGAACCATTCTTATCCCTTGGGCCGGTTTATCTTGGGCAAGACCAGCACTTAAAAATGGTTGGGTAGGTAAATCTCCATCCAAAGCCATGCAAGTTGTTGCTGTTGGCGATATTATTTATGTTCATTCAATAAAAGACCATTGGGAATTGGCACAAATTCCTGAAGCTGAATCAGCAATGGTGGCACTTAATCCTAAAAATGGTGCCATAGAGGTACTCGTGGGTGGATTCAATTTCCAAAAAAGCAAATTTAACCGGGCAACTCAATCCAGCAGACAACCAGGGTCCAGCTTTAAACCTTTTGTCTATGCTGCAGCTTTGAATAATGGTTATACTCTGGCAACATTGATTAATGATGCGCCTATTGTCGTTGATGATCCAAGTCAGCCAAACTTATGGCGTCCTCATAATGTGAACCTGAAATTTAACGGACCAACACGGTTAAAACAAGCCTTGGTCCAATCTAAAAACCTAGTGTCCATACGCATCCTTGATGACATTGGCATCAATTACACCATCGACTTCCTATCTCGTTTTGGATTTAATAGGAAAGCACTTCCTAGAGGGTTATCCCTGGCTTTAGGCAGTTTATCAATTAGCCCTATGGATCTGACTGTTGCTTATGCTGTTTTCGCAAATGGCGGGTATAAAGTTGAACCTTACCTCATTGATCACATTACTGATACAGATGGCAAGATATTATTGCAAGCCAAACCAACCGTTGTTTGTAATAACTGCGACAACAGTGTGGACCATTCAACGCTAGCTCCGCGAGTTATTCCCGAAGACATTAACTTTCTAATGTATACTGCTTTAAAAGATGTGATTCAGCATGGTACTGCCCGTGCAGCTCGTGTGCTCAATCGCCAAGACATAGCAGGTAAGACGGGTACAACGAATGATCAAGTAGATGCCTGGTTTGCTGGGTTTAATTCCGACCTCGTTGTAACAACATGGATAGGTTTTGATAATCCCAAATCCTTACATGAATATGCTGCGGGGCTCGCTTTGCCATTATGGATCGACTTTATGAAAGTTGCATTGAAAGGAAAACCTGAAAGTGAAATGAGACAACCTGAGGATGTAGTCGCAGTTCGCATTGATCCAAATAGTGGTTTATTGGCGCGTCCTAATCAGGCAAATGGGATCATCGAGTATTTTCGTAATAAAGAAGTTCCTGCGGAAGAAGATCCAACACCTGTCTTTAATGCGAGTAATGATCAGCAACAACTGCCTGCTGTTGAGGATAGTTTATTCTAAATCTTTTGTTTCTACGTCCCGCGGCTTGTCCGCGGGATCCAGCGTCTATTGCAAATTTCCTAGATCCCGCGGACAAGCCACGGGACGTAGTAAGTACATAAAGTATTTCTTGAATAATAGTTCAATACATCTAAATCGCTAATCAAAAAAGTTGACGACACTTCAGGCTTGTCAACCAAGCCTACGGTACTACGAGCCGACCTGACTTAATGTTTCGATTAATAATCTTTAAGGTTAATTAAATTAGCAGCTTTGTTGATAGATAGATTGTTTTAATCGATGTAGCCTGGGTGAAGCGTAGCGTAACCCGGGAATTCCTGGCATAAATTTCCCGGGTTACGGCTTCGCCTCCACCCAGGCTCCAAAACTACGAGGCAATAAAGTTTAATGTTTCATTAATAATCTTTAAGAGTAATTGAATTTGCAGCTTTATTTATACGCTGAGTTGAACGATTAATAAAAAATTTAATTAAATAACCTGGTGCAATTTTCATAAGCCGTTCGAGTAACCAGGAAAGTAAATTACTCTTCTCTTGAGAACGCATTACTTGGGCAGCCTTAATCCCTAATTCCTGATTGAGCTTAACAAAAGGACGCATTTGATTTTCATAATTTTGCAACGCAAGCGGATAGTTACCTTTTGCTGCTGCCAACTCCCCAGCGAGAATGTAAGCACCAATGATAGCCAGACTACTCCCCTGACCCGACATAGGTGAAGCACAATAAGCAGCATCACCCAATAAGACTACCCTGCCCTGTGACCAATGATCCATATGGATCTGTGCTGCCGCATCAAAATAAAAATCCGGTGACTCAGGCATCATTTTCAGAAATTTAGGAATCTCCCAGCCAATCCCTTCATAAACAGTCCTAAGCACTTGGTGCTGCTGTTTTACATTACGAAGATCAACTTTCTCTGGAGAAATAAATCCAAAGCACGCCTTAGCATGCGGCTCTCCTGAAGCGCTCCAAACTGACGCAACTCTACCTAACTCTGAGTATTGCATTTCTAATCGATCCAAATTTAAATAATTGGGAACGGTAAATACACAGAGATATAAACCTAACTCCTGGGAAAAAAGTGATTCGTCACCAAATACAAGCTGTCTTACATTTGAATGAAGCCCATCAGCACCAATAACCAAATCGAATTCTCGAGCTTTATTATTTTGAAACTTAACTTCTAAATGATCAGGAAATTGAGATATCTCTTGAATACTATCCCCAAAAATAAATTCTGAATCAAGCACCTGATCCATGAGAATCTGACATAAAGTTCCACGAATAATTTCCACATCATCGCCAACTCGATGTCCAAACTCATTACCACTCATTTCCTGGATTACTTTCCCATTCCTATCAACCAGCAATGCACCTTGCATATCCGTACTTTCTGCTACAACCGCCTCATAAATATCCATTCGTCGCAGAACATGTAGTGCTGCTCCACGAACATCGATTTTATAACCTCCGGTGAGCAATGCTGGAGCACGCTCAACGATGGTGATCATAAAACCATAGCGTTTTAACCAATAAGCAACAGTCAATCCTGCTATACCTGCTCCAGAAATAAGTACTCTCATATTACTCTCATGCCTAGGAAAGAGAACTTGAGTTTATCAATTTATTGATAAATCATTAACATAAATTATAGGGTAGGAGGGGACGGAAGAGAAAATGTAATCCTAGGTATAATAAAAAACCGGACCACCATGTTAAATAAAAAGGGTCTATTTATAATCAAGGCCTTACGGCCAAGATTGTAGATAGACCAAGTCTAAAGTTTATCGACCCGCCAATGCGATTCCTGCAGGCGTATACTCATAGCCTAAATCACGGGCAACTGCATCAAAAGTAATTTTACCTTGGTGAACATTTAACCCATTAAGTAAATGCTTATCATTCAATAAAGCCAACTTCATGCCTTTTGTTACAATGCTTAAAACAAAAGGTAACGTTGCATTATTCAAAGCAAAGGTTGATGTTCTTGGCACTGCACCCGGCATATTTGCAACACAATAATGCACCACATTATCAACAACATATGTAGGTTCTTGATGTGTAGTAGGTCGGCTTGTTTCGAAACATCCACCTTGGTCAATAGCTACATCCACCAGTACCGAACCAGGTCGCATTGATTTAAGCATTGAGCGCGTCATTAATTTCGGAGCTGCTGCTCCAGGTACTAATACCGCACCAATGACTAAATCAGCGCTGGCTGTATATCTTTCTATGGCATCCGCAGTAGAATAAACGGTATTGATCTTAGATCCAAATTGGAAATCCAACTCGTTTAAACGTTGCAAGGAGCGATCGAGTACTGTCACTCGAGCTTCCATACCCATTGCCATACGTACGGCATTAGTACCAACTACTCCTCCACCAATGACTACGACATTTGCCGCAGCTACTCCAGGAACTCCGCCTAGTAAAACGCCGCTACCACCTTGAGCCATCTCCAAACAATGCGCTCCTGCCTGAATCGACATACGTCCAGCCACTTGTGACATAGGTGCCAGTAAAGGCAGTCCCCCATTGTCTTCAGTCACTGTTTCATAAGCTATAGCAGTAACTCCAGATTCTTTAAGCATACGTGCTTGGTGAGGATCTGGGGCCAAATGCAAATAGGTAAATAAAGTTTGACCTTCGCGAAGACGCTTGCACTCAATGGGTTGTGGTTCTTTTACTTTTACAATGAGTTCAGCTCTAGAAAATACCTCATCCGCGCTATCAACAACCTCTGCACCGGCATGTCGATAATCATCATCAGAAATCCCAATTCCCAATCCAGCACCTTTCTCTACAATAGCAGAGCTGCCTACTCGTATAATTTCCCTAATACTAGAAGGAACAAGACCTACACGATTTTCTTGAGGTTTAATTTCTTTTGGAACACCTACTAACATACTTTCTCCCTCTAACGGTTTTTTAATTGTGCGATTAACTGTGGCACAAGTTCAAATAAATCACCAACCAAACCATAGTCAGCGATTTGAAAAATAGGGGCATCTTCATCCTTATTAATTGCAACAATAATCTTGGAATCTTTCATCCCTGCCAAATGCTGTACCGCTCCAGAAATTCCCACAGCAAAATAAAGCATTGGTGCAACTATCCTTCCGGTTTGCCCCACCTGGTAATCATTAGGAACAAACCCGGCATCTACAGCAGCACGGGATGCTCCAACAGCAGCACCAAGTACATCAGCTAATTCTTCAATCAACTTAAACTTCTCGGCACTTTGAAGTCCTCTTCCCCCAGAAACAACAATTTTAGCGCTTCCTAGGTCAGGGCGTTCAGACTTACTTAGCTCATGTTTAACAAATTGGCTATTTTTTGCAATAAATTCTTTATCGATTTGCTCAATGCAACAACTCGCCTGATTTGTAGTTACTGGATTAAAAGCCGTTACTCTAATCGTCAACACCTTGATTGAATCAAGAACTCGTACAGTCTCTATCGCATTACCCGCATATATTGGATGTTCGAAGGTATCTTTATCGAGAATTTTACTCACATCAGAAACTTGAGACACATCCAGTTGTGCTGCAACACGTGGAGCGATATTTTTACCGAAGGTACTTGCAGGCATTAATATGGCTTTAAATGAATGCGCAAATGAAAGAACTAAATCACTTATTTGCTCTGCCAACGGATGTTCATAACACGGTTTATCAATGCACCAAACAGCATGCGCTCCTGCAAGAATTGCCGCTTGTTCTGCTACCGTTTTGCATTGATGTCCTATAACGAGTAAAGTCGGTTCGCCACCCAGTTCCAATGCCGCAGCTAGAACATTACGAGTAGATGGATGTAATGTTTGATTATCATGTTCAACGAGTACTAAAGTGCCCATCACGTTCCCCTTATCAAAGCACTTTGGCTTCATGCTGTAGTTTATTCAATAACTCAGCCACTGATTCAACTTTCACTCCTGCACTGCGAGCATCAGGTTCAGCGACTTTTAATACCTCAACGTGTTTTTTAAGCGACAGCCCCAGACTATCCAATTCCAAGTTTTCTAAAGGTTTCTTTTTTGCTTTCATAATATTGGGAAGGCTTGCGTATCGAGGTTCATTCAAACGCAAGTCCGTGCTCACTACCGCTGGCAAATTCACGCGAATTGTTTCAAGCCCCCCATCAATTTCCCGGGTTACCTGAAGGTAGTCGCTGCCTGCTTCAATTTTGGAGGCATACATTGCCTGGGGCCAATTTAATAGAGAGGCCAACATTTGGGGTGTCTGATTATTATCACCATCAATGGCTTGCTTACCCATTAATACTAAATCAGGCTTTTCATCATCGACAATTTTTTTTAATATTTTTGCAATATTAAGGCTTTCTAATGAATCTTGGGTGCGAATCAAAACTGCTCTATCAGCGCCTAAGGCTAAAGCATGTCGCAAGGTTTCCTGAGAACTCTCACCGCCAATACTTACTACTACAACTTCTGTAGCCCAGTTTTTTTCACGTAAACGTAATGCTTCTTCAACAGCAATTTCATCAAATGGATTCATTGCCATTTTAATATTTTGTGTTTCAACTCCGGAATGGTCCGATTTGACCCGAATTTTCACATAGGGGTCGATTACACGCTTCACTGCCACGAGAATTTTCATAATTCCTCACTGGATAATCAAAACTTACGCATCTTGCCAGAGATACCCTGCCAAATTCAAGGGGTATTTCAATTTTACCCTGAATTTGACAATGGTAAAGGCCATGAATATAACGCCTAAAATTTAGACATTAAACGAGATACCTGCCTATACAGCTGTTACGTTGTAGAAGGACATACTACTACAGCAAGTTGCATCCCAGAGTCATCTTTGAGCAGACTAATCACACGTTCAGCACGATCAACTGCCAAGGCAGTTTTTCCTCCTTGAGTGTAAACACTGGGATCTTTCTTAACTAATTCTAATGCTTTAGAGGCTTTTGCAATTTTTTCTTCGACTTTCAATTCATCGTCTTTATCAATTACACGCATTCTAAGCAAAAATGCATCTAATGCGCGATGTTTTTCCCCCCCTGCTCTCCAGTTTCTAAAAAATTGCTGTTCTAATAATCCGAGATAGGATTCAATTGGCGCTGCAATCATTTTTAATTCAGGCGTTTTAAAATTATCACTGATACTTTGATTCTGACTTGCAAGAATCAATTCGCGACATAAATTTTCATCTATTGCAGAATTGCCAGATTTCTCCTCTGAAGGGGCACAAAGTAATGGCGTAAGAAGTGTAGAACCTATTTGCAAGCTCATCTCATAGCACTGGCGAGATGCCCAAAAAGTCATTTCAACTAAACGAACTAATAAGGTAGTTGTGGTCGTGGCAGAAACTATAGTGATTTTTTGCAAGGTATTACCCAGCTTTTGCAACTCTGTTGAATTGCTGCCTGCCATAAATTGACCACTTTTCAATAAAGCAAAATAAAGCGCATAAACAGCAAATAATTCTTCGGCAAAGACAAAAGTGCTGAAACTAATAAAAATCATTGGGAGAAATGAAATTAACGCACGAATCCCCTTTGGCTTTATTTTCCCTACTTCATCAAAATATCCGGTAGATTGATCAAGTAATCCCAGAAGACTCACATAGAAATGACGCTCAGTAAATGTCCTGGAAGTATTTTTTAAGTTTTCCAACCATTTTTTAAGATCTTCGCGAGTAGCAATTTCATCAAATTTAATCGGTTTAAAATCCTGAGGCGAAATTAACTTACCATAGCAAAGCGATAATGTTTTAAAACAAGCTCCATCATTGCGCTTTTCAGACAGAGTACTCTCAATCCATTTTGCTTCCGAACTGAATTTTCCCATAAGGTCCGGATGAAAATTTAAAGATAAAATTTTATAATTTTTTTTTATTTTTCCTTTATCCGGACCATCTTTAAGCAATGATTTATTGATTAATTTAATAAAATCGGCGTCCAACCGTAAAAGAGCCTCCTGGTTCAAATCGCTTGTATAACAATCTTTTTCTTTATCATAACTGGCATAGATGCTAACCAGAGTTTTTAATTCAGTCTCTATAGTCATAACCTCTCCCTAGATTGGCTATTTAGGATCGATACTGCTAAAACTCGTTAACTTTCTGAAATCCTAGTTATCGCATAGTACAATCCATTTTATTAAACCAATTCTTCCGTTTAAAATATTCCGTAAAAAAGCCAACAACCAACAGACTAATATAAAATGCACTCATCACATCACTCAAATAATGGAAATATAACAAAATTCTTGAGGCAGCAACCAAAAGAGCAACAACAAGGAACACATAAAAACATCGAGGAAAGAGCACCCCTAATCCTGCTGCTAAACTAATAACCGTTGTCGTATGTCCTGAAGGCAAAGACCAATAATCTGAACTCAACTTAAACCAATAAAATCCAAATTCATTACTGGAAAATAACAACTCAGGGCGAGCACGACTCAACGCCACTTTCAAAATCAAACAAACCAAATTGGCTAAAAGTACACAACCCAGTAAATACCAAGATCGGGTTTCATAAACAGTATTAACTTGAATGTATCGAAAATACAATCCCGCAATAAAAAACAAAATACTATAAATGACCCATTTTCCCAAGGCGGTCAACAGGACCAAAATGGGAATATTGACTCTAAGATCCAACTGGTAAAAATAAGTTGCCAAAGGCTTGTCTACAAAATAATAGGCTAAAATAACCAAAAATGCATAGGGAATAATAACCCAAGGCTTTTTCATAAAATTAAAGAACTTTTCAAATTGTGACATCAATCAAATCCTCATTTTTCACGTAAGTACCATGGAATGGTAATAACAATCACATTAGGATCTCGCTTTAAAAACAGTAAAGCGCGTAATCCTGTGGCATGAATATTGTGTAATAAATGCTCATACCACCTTGGTTCTACTAACTCGGGTATAATAAGAGCAATCAGCCTATCTTTCCTCTCTTTTCTTACTTTATCCACAAAATTTAATATTGGCTTATAAATACGCCTATAGGGTGATTTAATAATTTCTAATTTAGGAATCCCTTTATCGGCTTTTTTAGCAGGCATTTCAATCAGTTCATGCCAAAGTTGTTGCAAACGTTCAACGTCTTCATATTCTGCATCAATAAAAATCGCGGTAATATCATCTGAGAGCAGTATTCCAAATTGAACTGCTCTTTCTGCGATTAAATCCAAACCATGTATTGGAATAATAACCACAGGGGACTTTAAGGAACGAGGATTTATCTTTATCGGATTTTCAATTTTACGAGCAATTTTTTCGTAATGATGTTTAATATGATACATTAAAACTGCTAATGTAGGCGCAAGAACAACAATTATCCAGGCACCTTCTATAAATTTTGTGACAAGAATAATAAAAAGTGCGAGTGCTGTGATTACAGCACCCACCGCATTAACTATTAATTTATATCGCTCATTTCGATTTTCCTTACGCGACCAATACTTTACCATGCCAATCTGAGAAAAAAGGAATGCACTAAAAGAACCAACTGCAAATAATGGAATCAGATTATTCGTAATTCCCTTAAAAGCAATCAGAATGACAGCAGAAAAAATTGCTAAAATGATAATCCCGGCCGAGAAAACCAGGCGTCTCCCACGCTCAGCAAAAAAATGAGGTAAATAATTATCTTCTGCAAGTAAACGACATATTCTCGGAAAGCCTGTAAAACTGGTTTGTGCTGAATAGGTTAGAACAATAAAAATACTGGCAATAGAAATATAGTAAAAAATACCTTTTCCTGTAACTGCCCCAACGAGTTGTGACAATACGGTTTGATAACCTGGCTGATTTTGATCCATGGCTTCAATATGATAAACAGGACAAAGATAACCTATGAATATTAAAAATAGTGCCAGGGTAACAACAATTATAGTCAACGTCCATTGCGCATTTTTAACTTTTGGTTTGCGAAATAAAGAGACTGCATTACTTACTGCCTCAACTCCCGTCATCGCAGTTAGTCCGTAGGAAAAAGCGGTTAACAACATCCAAAATGTTACTGCTTCAGTTGCACTCGTTTGCATTTTCCTGGGAGGATTTAAAGGTTGTGGGTGCCCACTACTAATCCAAGTATCGACTAATCCCATCGATAGAGCAATTAACATGCATAATATAAAAATTACTACGGGAATTAAAAAAAGTACCCCTGTTTCACGAGTTCCTCGCAAATTCAATACAGTGAGCATCAGCAAGATCACGAGACATAAAGTCAGTGTGTAGGGATGCAATGCCGGGATTGCTGACAAGATAGCACCAACGCCTGCCGATATACCGACCGTAACATTCAATAAATAATCAAGCAGCAATGAAATTGCTGCTCCTACACCATATTTCTTGCCCAAATTATCACTCGCAACAGTATATGCGCCACCTTTTTCGGGATATGCTGCAGCTGTTTGTAAATAAGATACATATAAAAACAAAAGAACAACGACAACTAATAGGGAAATGGGAAAAAAATAATGTAACCCGATTATTCCTGCTGGTAATAGCATAACGAGTGCGGCTTCTGGCCCATAGGCCGTTGAAGCTAATGAATCCAATCCAATTGCAGGTACCCCAGTTAATATGGACAATTCTTGCTGCTTCTTGGACTTCAAAGAAAGAGGTTTTCCAAAAATTCTATTTATAAATGACATGTCCTTATAACCTCAAAATTTTTTTCCTATTGTAACGATTCAATAAATCTTAATAAAGAATCTTTATCATAAGATAATTCATTGTAATTAGCTGTCTCGAGCTTAATTTGAAATCATTGATATTGTTGACACTAAAGCCAAGAAGGATAACAATTCAACATTTATTCTTAGCAGCAGGAAGGAATTAGCATGGATTTAACAAAATTTTTCAAGAGGTCAACCCAAGCGCTTATTTTTGCTGCGCTGGTAATTAATGGAGCGTATGCCCAGGATATTACAGTGGTTGGCACTCTGAAGCAGACCTTAAAGCAAGCACCTGCAAATTTGTCGCGCAAAAGTCTTGTGAACGAAGAAAAGAGCATCCAATTACTGCAAGTACATCTTTCTGACGAAGTGAGAAACCTGCTGACCAACCGTGCCCAAGATGCATTAGCACATACCCACCAGTTTGCTTATGCTTCCTCAAATAGAGCAGCCTCACCAATACCTAATCATGTTCAATTAGGTATGAATAATGTACCAGTCTTGGATCAAGGAATACATGGAACCTGTGTCACTTTTGCAGTAACTGCTGCGCTTGATGCCACCATGACCAAAGGTGATTATATTAGTCAATTGTGTCATTTACAGTTGGGTAGTTATTTGGAAAAACACGGTTACGGTTTAAGCGGCTGGGATGGAAGTTATGCGAGTTATGTAATTGACCAGATGGAACAGTACGGAATCGTTAACAAAATAAAACAACTAAAATTCGGTTGTGGTGGCATGAAATACTATCCAACATACACAGATCATGATCCCGAATCGTTTATGGATCCTGAACAATTTAGTTCACTTAGCGAGTTCATCTTTGGCAAGGAAGTCAATTGGTCTGATGTATTTCAAAAAACCGATCCAGCAAAGAACTTAAATGATGTCAAGCAAGCCCTATCTGCAGGTGACCGATTGGTTTTTGCGGTACTTCTTCCACGTACCGATTTAGGTACTGTAGGTGCAGTCGGCAAATATAAAACATGGATATATAAAGATACGTGGGTTTTAACGCCAGAAATAATTGCAGACGTTGATTATGTCGAAGCAGCTCATGAAATGGTCATTACTGGATATGATGATAATGCAGTTGCCGTGGATAATCACGGAGTGAAGCATAAAGGATTATTGTTCTTAAGAAACTCTTGGGGCACCTCTGTAGGGGACGACGGCGAATTCTATATGTCCTATGATTATTTTAAATTATTATCCTTTGATATAACCCGATTTTCTCGAACTTCGATATAGCGGCTAAGAAATCCTTCAAAAAACAACCTGGGGGAAGGCGCAGCCGTAACCCCGGGATCTAGATATAAAACTTCCCGGGTTATGGCTGCGCCTCACCCAGGCTACATTTTAAAACTTGAGTTGTAAACGATAAAAATCAACGGCATTTGTCAATAAAATTTTATTGGCTATACGGTCATCAAAGACATCCAAAATAAGGTTAATATCGTTTTTCTTAAAAGGTTGTGGTGCGCGCGTTGAGGGAAGATCGGTACCAAACATCAACGCATCGGGATTAATCGATGCAATTGTTTTCAGGATGCTTGCGACATCAAAATCAACTCTGCCAAACCCGGATGCTTTGACTTTGATCCCTTGTTCAACAAGCTTAAATAAAACTGGGAGTCCGCTTTTTGATAACCCAAGGTGGTCTATGCTGACTGCAGGTAAACTGAGTAGCAAATCAGTTAATTCCACGAGTTCAGAGGAATCAACATACAATTCTACATGCCATTGGGCAATCTCATAAACTCGATGTGCCATGTCAGTTAAATGCTCCATTTTTTCTGAACCACCACGTCGCAGATTAAATCGAATACCGCGAATTCCTTGCTGATCTAATTCAATAATTTGCTCGTTACTTGCTGTAGTAGGTAATTGAGTCACCCCAACAAAATTTGGGCCCAAGACATGTAACGCATGTACCAAATAGGTTTGATCAAATGCTTGGAAAGATCCCGATACCACTGCTCCACCAAGAATGTGCAGCGGTTTTGTAATTTTTAGGTAATCAACAACCGTAAATTCATCAGGTAAATAAGATTGATTCGCAACCAACGGGAAGCGGTAATCAATAATATGTAAATGCGCATCAAACAGATTAATCATGAAGTCCCTACTTTTATATATTTCCCTGTATTACATTGTAGCCTGGGTGCAACGCAGCGGAACCCGGGTTACTTATCATCAGTTTCCCCGAGTTCCGCTGCGCTGCACCTAGGTTACAAACGATTAACAAACTTCACTTCCTCGACAGGTGGGTGAGATTGCTGCTTTGTGTTTTCGGTAAAGAATCGACAACTTAAAGTATCTTCCTTGACTGATTCCATCAAAGTTGGGGTATCCCTGTATCCACCGAGACAATACCTTTGCCATTGACCATCCAATTCCATTTCAATAAAACAATGATCCGGATTAACATCAATAGATACAGGAATCTCAGGATACAAACGACTCATTTCTTCTTTAAAGGCAATTGCTCTTAAACGGCAACTTGCAACACCTAACTTTCTTGCCTCTTCAAGATACTCCTTGCCATTATGGACGGTAACTCCAATGGAATTGCGTAACTCTCCGCGATCTCTACCATACCTAAGGTATTTCATTAATAAACGATGTATTTCTTGATGCTCAGGGTGTGCGGTTAACGTGCTAAAAACAGGATGTGCCCTATAATGTTTGGGCATGCGTAACAATAAATTGACAAACGCTTCTCTAGGCTCTGCGGCAGGTTCCAGTAAGCGAATATAATACAAATGATTTTTATTAGAATAGTTTATTTCAAAATCATCCTTTTTTAATCCTTGAATTGCGATGTCTCGCAAGGTTTCACCAGGATGCAAGGAAGGTAGGGCTTGCCAATTTTCTGTCAAACTTAACCTTTTTTTTCCTTTAAAAAGGACACGATCGGATTCCTCTTTTCTTTTTTTAATGAGTTCTTCTGTTATTCCCTCAGCATGAAACTCATAGCGACACTTAACCAAGTTCTCCGTAGCATTCATGCCCGCTAATTCAAAATATTGGAATGGAGAAGATGGGTTTTCATGAATTACCAGATCAGGATAAACTTCATCACGATAATACTTAGTTGGTGGAGTAAAAGTCAGTGAATCAACTGGTGTAAATATGGGTTTTCTATATTGTGGCTGAGCGATAAAAGCTTTTGTATCAATACCGCTTTGATACGTTTTTTGTTTTATTTCTTTCTCGCTCATAATGCGTTTTTTTAGGCTTTGCAACTCCAATTGTTCTCTTTCAGTATATAAAGGATTTGCTATTTCAACTTCGAGAATAGCTTGTTTCGTTTGATTCAAATGATACTCGTCCAGTTTGGGCGAGAATATCGACGCTACCTGATTAAGCTGTGTTTCCATGGATTGATGGTCATCTGCCAAGTCTCGACAGACCTTATAATCCAGGAAATGTATCTGTTGTGTATCTAATTGTTGATGTTGTACTTGCTCAAGTACTGTGGCACGCGTTGCCGGTTTTAATTTAGACGCCAGTAAATCATCAAAATCCTCTCCATTTATGGCATTTTGTAAGGACTTTTTGTTCATTTGAACCAATTGTCCATTTTCCCAGGTATATAGCGCATGCCCAGCAGCAAGCAATTCAATCATATGCGCTAACATCAACTCACGCTTACTTGTTGACCAGCTGGAAAATGACCAATCAGAAAAAATATAAATTTGACCGGTAGGCACTGGTTCAAGAACCTCAACTACTTCTTCTTGAGCTTTTCCTTGAATACTGGGATTACTCTTTAGTTTCTCTGTTGCTGCACAGATATCTCCATCAAAAATGCCTTGAGTACGAGCAAATGCCCTCAGATTAGTATAAGAAGTTGAGGGAAACCATTCGCCCAAAAATCCTGTTTTTGTTTGCAATGTAGGAAGTAATGTGGCGATAAGCTTTAAAGCCTCATCAACCTGTAATTCAATGGGATAATCCTGGAGTTTGGGATCACGAAAAGGCATAAGAAGTTTTTTCAAATCAAATGCTTTTTTTCTATTCTTTTGATTACTCCACCACCTGGATTCAATGCGCTGAATTTCATTATCTACCACATCTAATAAGGTACGCATCAATTCTTTGCCTGAGACGGGTAAAATTTGTAATTTAAATGGGGGGAGTTTTTGTGCTGCAATCATTGCTTCAAAATCATCGAATTGCTCTTGATCCACAGCATCGTTTGCTTGATTTATATTTTTTGTAGCTTCACGAAGACCGGCCTCCAAAGATTTGGGCAGAACATGTCTTCCTCTATTTACAAGATCGGGATTCACCTGATTTAAAACTTGCATCACATTGTGGGAGCAAAAAGTGTCATTAGAAGGAACGCGCTTTTCTCTATCTTTTTTATCCTGCTTATTTGACCATTGAAAAAGTGATTTAAGTACGGCCCAAAAGCTGGTGCGGCTTTTTCCTTGTTCAAGTAATCTTTTGGTAATATTCACTTGAGCCTTGTATGCTTCAAGGAATTGTTGTCTTTGTTTATTGTCGGTATGTTTGAATACCAACAAACTTGAATTAACTGTCAGTAGAGTTTCTGCTAGTCCCGATGCGCGCCAAAACGTAACCAATAATTGGATTAATCGTTCTTTATTCTCTTTGCATGCAACCAGAAATTGTTTGATGAGATCTTCTGCCTCCTCATTTCCTGTTATTTTGGAAGCCCAAAGTTTCATCCATTTAACGCCACCTTCAAGTGCGTTCTTCATTTGCACGGATGTGAATTCTTTACTGCAATAATTGAGGAGCAGAACCGTTAGTTCCTCTACGGTCTTATCTTGAAGATTTCTAATAAATACATCCGGTGACGAAGAAAGTTGTCGCTCATAATTGTGGCATATGATCCCGTGTTCATTCTTGCCAGTACAAACAAAGACTGTAACAACCTCCATATGCCCATGTTTGTTGCCAGGAGTCGTAATGGATTGAGCGGCCTGTTTTAGACGTATGAAAGGTTTTCTACTACTTGAGACGACAAACACTATATCGCCTGGATCTATAGCACAATCCTTCATCAACAACATGCCGCTCTCCTATTTTTAATTACCAGTGGCCGTGATGATGACTACCACCATAAGATGTCACTGTTGTGTGAGGATGGCCGTGATGATGACCATTATCAGAGCATGTTAACAAAGTTTCACTGGTTACTAATGATGATAAAAGAATCGCCACTAAATCATCATCACCGCCTGCTTGTTCTAAACCCTTAGTTATTTCATCAATCTTACTGGGCTCAAAATCCAGCTCTTTAAGTCGAGATGCAAGATCTCCAGGCTTAGAAAAAGCGAGTATGCCGACTTCAGCAGCATGCGCTTTCAATAAAGGTAAATAAGATTCTTTTTTTGCTTGTAAAACTGACGAGCTAGGGCTTGTTTTTTTAAGCAGATTATATCTTTTAATAACGTCATCAACATATTGGATTGCATTTTGATTATCTCTAAGAGATTCACTTTCGCTTTTTTCACCTAACGCCTCATATCGAGATACTAAATCGTTTATTTTCCCTAAAGCATCTTTAAGCTCGGGCGTTAATTTATTTAATGTTGGCATTTTGTCTCCTAGACTAGTTAAATTTCGGGCAAAATATATCATGCATAGACCAACCAATCAACTTTCTGACTCCAATTTAATCAACAATTAACATACTGATTTGACAAAAAAAATTAAATACATCCATCTGTAAGAAGGACTTTTAATTTCCTTTTTACTTGTTATTGGAAGCAACTATTCGCTAGAATCACGATACCTTCATTACTGCTTAGTTTTTCAATGATAGAATTTACCTTGATCCAAAAAATATGTATTTGGGCTATCCCCATTTTGCTTGCCATTACCCTGCACGAGGCAGCTCATGCTTATGTTGCATATCGATGTGGCGATACGACGGCAAAAATGTTTGGTCGATTAAGCTTAAATCCTCTTCGTCATGTGGATCCCATAGGTACCATAGTCATGCCTCTACTAATTGGTGTGCTAACACAATTTAATTTTGTTATAGGTTATGCAAAGCCTGTCCCAATTAACGCGAACCAATTTCACCATCCCCGGCGCGACATGATCCTGGTCACTCTTGCCGGACCATTTTCCAATCTTTTCATGGCATTTTTATGGGCTGCTTGCGACAAACTCGCACTCATTCTCAACCCGCGCACATCGATGGCTATACTTTTTCTTTATGCTACCTCCCAAGCAGGAATATTTATTAATTTGATTTTGGCCGCATTAAATTTACTTCCTATTCCACCTTTGGATGGTAGTCGAGTAGTCAGTAGCCTTTTACCTCCAAGACAAGCTATGGCTTATGCTAAAATAGAGCCTTTTGGATTTTTTATCCTTATTATTTTAGTGTTTACCGGAGTTTTAGGCATGATATTAACTCCGATAATTAATCTGGGACTCATCACACTCAGTGCCATTTTTAAAATATGAACGTCAACTTATTATGAATATCCTTGCTGATGCCTCTCTTCCAGGATTAGATCAGGCTTTTCCTATGCCCTTTCGCCTAACGCGATATCATCATTTTGATGAGATTGCGGGATTACTTGTGGGACAAGATGTTCTGCTTTGCCGTGCTAATCTAAAAGTAAACCAATTTTTATTAAAAAATCATTGTTTGCGCTACGTTGCTACTGCAAGCAGTGGAACGGATCATCTGGATCACTTTTGGCTAAATTCTCAAAACATTCAAATTATTGATGCAAAAGGCTCCAATGCACGAGCTGTTGCTGATTATGTCGTTGCCTGTCTTGCTTTTCTGGAGCAACAACAACCTTTTCTTGGGAATAAAGCAGGCATTATTGGCCTGGGAAAAGTAGGAGCTCAAGTTGCTGTACGTTTGCAAGCAGCTGGTTTTGAAATCTTAACTTACGATCCACTCAAAGCAGAACGTGATCCCGCTTTTCAAAGTTGTACTATCGAGGAATTGTATTCGGTTGATCTGCTGTGCATCCATGCTGAATTACATAATAGTCCCCCCTATCCCAGTGCTCATTTGATTAATCAGGATTTTCTTGCTCGATTAAAATCAGGCTGTGTCATTGTGAATGCCGCTCGTGGTGGAATTGTCAATGAGGAAGCACTCCTCCATTCCTCAAAACCATTAATCTATTGCACCGATGTGTATCTTAATGAACCGGATATCGATACACGGATTATTAATCAATCCACAATATGCACCCCTCATATTGCAGGTCATAGTGTTGAGGCAAAATACTCTGCGGTTGCTATGGTGAGCGTCGCTTTGCACCAAATTGCTGGTCTGACTCCCCCACAACTTGCAGTCCCCGCACTGCCCCGTGACTTGGTCTTGGAAAAAGACAACTTATGGCATGAGCTTATATTAAAAATTTATAACCCTCTTGAAGAAACATTATCCCTAAAGCATGCTTCAGATAAAAAAGTCGCTTTCTTAAATTTGCGTAAAAATCATCAAACACGTCACGATTTCTCTCAGTATTTCGAGGAGTCAATGTTGAATTATAAAACTAAATTATTATTGGGTATGTAAGAAATAAGACAACCAAATAATTTCAAATTGTTTACATAATAATACGCTTAAATCCAGTGCTTCTTTACACTTAGCAAGCTTGAGTCAAAATGGCCCAGGTTTTCGAACATTGGAGCATGGAGAATCAGGATGGTTTGGCCAAGATAGCAGGAATGTAAATAGGTCCTAAACTTGTCCCATTGTAAATTAGTAAATCAAATGATACTCTTTTTCCGATTTTTACAAAAAAAACAAAGGAGTATGTAAATGTCTTTAGGAGTAAAATTTTCTACCTTTACAGCAGCATTGGTTCTTGCTGGTTCTGCCTTCGCAAATAATACCTGTCCCGATTTGAGTGATCTTCAAGCAGAAGGAATCTCAGAGGCTCAACAGATTGGTAATAACTATTTCATGGGATTCACTATCAGTCAATTCAATTCAGCTACCTGGGGCTTTGCTATCGGACCAGTAAAAGCAGATGCAGAAGATGATGCATTAGATGCGACAAATGCAATTTTAAATAATATGGCTACTCCTGGATTTCCTTTGGAACTGGATCATGACACATTGATTTGTTTGTATGACACAGGCAATCCCTATGTTTATTCTGTTGCCATTAGAGATTACGCAATTAGCCCAATGAAATTAAAACAACACTTGCTAAAAGCTCATAAGTAAAAATAGATATTTGCTCGGTCTGGATAAAAAAATCCAGCTCGGGATCAACTTGGAATAATTAGATTTAACAAGGAGTTTTATTATGTCTTTAAAAACCAAATTAATTTCTTTTGCAGCTGCAATGGTCCTCACAGGATCTGCTTTTGCTGATGAACCAGTCTGTCCTAAACTGAGTGATATTCAAGCTGTAGGCATCACGATGGCTTCTCAACTCGCTTACAATTATTATATTGGCTATGCAGTCAATAACTACAATACTTCTTCCAGCTGGGGATTCGCTATTGGGCCGGTAGAAGCTGACTCTGAAGAAGATACAATCGATATCACCAATGATATTTTAGCTGATTTAACATCCCCAGGGATTCCTGAGTCAGGTAAAGGCGATGATGATTTAGTTTGTATCTATGAGACAGGCGATCCGAATTTATTTGCAGTAGCAATCAAAGGCTATGAAGAAATGTCACCGATGAAGTTCAAACGATATATACATAAATAGAATGTAGCCGGAGAAGCATTCTGAATCTCCTACACATCGCTGAAAAACCAGTCCCGCGGACTCCGCGGGGCGTAGGCAGTGATGTGATCAAAAGACACGAGAAGAATCGCGGATGCCGGAACAATGTGTAACCATAACACCTCGTTTATAGTTTATTTAGGGTCTACAGGTAATTCGCTGGATTGAGCTAAATAATGCGTTTTAGAGTGCATGAAGTATGGGAGTATCTCAGCGCTTAAAATCCCACCATTTTGGCCAAGATAGTAGAATTGCCTCCAGATCTTATTTACCTCTGCATTAATTTTTTTACTACATCCTGATCTGAAAAAGCATGTTTTATCGTGCCAATTTGTTGATAGGCCTCGTGTCCTTTTCCTGCAATTAAAATAACATCATGTTCCTCTGCTTTATTTAAAGCATATGCAATTGCTTCTTCACGATTAACCAGTTGAATGACATTCGATGAATTTGAAATACCCTGTGCTATCTCATCAACGATAACCTGTGGATCCTCTGTACGTGGATTATCACTAGTAATGACGATTTGATCAGCAAGTTTACTTGCAACCTTTCCCATCACCGGCCTCTTGGTCTTATCCCTATCGCCACCACAACCAAATACCACCCATAGTCGACCTTTTTTTAATTGATTTAAGGTAATTAAAGCATTCTCTAGAGCATCAGGAGTATGTGCATAATCAACAAGCACATAGGGCGCATTGGCAACAATTTCCATTCGCCCAGGAGCTGCTTTTAATTGAGTCATCACTTCGACAACCTGGGCAGGTGCATAATCAGAAGCCAATAAACTGCTAAATATGGCCAAGCTATTATATATATTAAATTGGCCTAGGGACTTTATCCTGAATTGATGCTGTCCCCAAGGTGAATGCACTTCAATTTCGGTACCTTTTATATCCATAAGCCAATTTACAGCTTTCACATCACAATCTTGATGTATCCCATAAGTTAACTTTTTAGCATGGGACTTAACAGCAGCAGAAATTATTTTTTGATATTCATCGTCTTGATTAATAATTGCCCATTTTAATGATTCTCTAGCAAATAATAATGCCTTGGCATTCGCGTAATTTTCCATATTGAGATGGTAATCCAGATGATCAAGCGTTAGATTCGTAAATATAGCCTGCTTAAATTCAACAGCATCTACGCGATGTTGTGCCAGTGCATGAGAGGACACTTCCATGCATACTTGTCTCAGACCTTGATTTTTATAGTGATGTAATAGCTTTTGTAAACAAAGTGAGTCAGGAGTTGTATTATCCAATAATTGAAGTTTATCAACATTGCCTTGACCAATAGTGCCTATGTAGGCTGCTCCCTGTCCTAATAAATGATGAGCCTGAGCTAATTGATAGGCGATGGTTGTCTTCCCATTGGTTCCAGTCACTCCAGTTACAGTTAAAAAACGACCAGGATCTTCATAAAACTGTTTTGCAATGGGTGCAAGTTGTGTCGCTAAGTCAGGGACAGGAACACAAGGAACTGATTCGGGTAATACGCAACTCTTGGGAAAATGGATAGGATCATAAGCAACAGCGACCGCGCCTGCAGAAACAGCCTTATTTATAAATAAACGACCATCAGCTGCTGCACCAGCATAAGCTACAAACAAATCCCCTGGTTGAATACGACGACTGTCATTTTCTAAACCGGCAATAGTACAATCTGAATTAATGTGTTGCATCCATGGTTTCAATAATTGTGAGAGTTTCATCACTTGATTCCTAATAATTCTAAAAATAGCCTGGGTGAAGCGCCTGAATCTTCTACACATCTCTGAAAATCCAGTCCTGTTCTGCTCTCCTACGTCCCGCGGCTTGTCCGCGGGATCCAGGAGATCTGCACTAAAACACTGGACCCCGCGGACAAGCCACGGGGCGTAGGCGGAGATGCGCTCAAGAGACAGGTGAAGCGCAGCGGAATCCGGAGATGCAGTATTTCCGAACCCGAGTTCCGCTGCGCTTCACCCAGGCTACATTATAACAAAACCTTTACCTTATGATCGAATTTTATCCTACCAACTCATCAGTTGGTATATTAAACAATCGTAAAGCTCCTGACATAACTTTAGCAAACAACGGAGCTGCAACTGCTGCAGCATAATAACTTTTACGAGAAGGTTCATGAATGATAACGACCACAACAAATTTTGGTTTTGAAACTGGCGCAATTCCTATAAAACTTGCGGTATATTTTCTATCTTTGTAACCATCTTTTCCTGCTACACGTGCCGTCCCTGTTTTTCCTGCTACACGATAACCAGGCACTCTTGCTGATTTTCCAGTACCATCTTTACCTAAAACAGCCTCCATCATGGATAAAACCTGTTGTGCTGTTTCGGGTTTCATTACCTGCACGCCTGGAGTTGGTGGATCATTATGCAGTAACGTTACTGGAATCAATTTGCCTAGATTTGCAAAAACCATATGCGCTTTGGCTAATTGTAACGCGGTTACCGACAAGCCATAACCAAAACTCACAGTAGCCAACACAAAAGGATTTGCATCTTTGACATGAACGATACCCCCTTCACTTTCTCCCGGACAAGTACTTTCAGTTCGTTGTCCAAAACCACAACGCTGCAGCAATCCAATTAATTGCTCTGGAGGACTGGCTAAAACCATTTTTGTTACCCCGACATTACTTGAATGTTGTAATACACCAGTTACATCAAGGATACCGTAATTATGAACATCACGAACTGTATGACCATGAACAATCATCCAACTCGGATTCGTATCAATAATCGTCGATGGTGTAAATAGACCGGTTTCCAAAGCGCTGGCGATACTAAATGTCTTAATGACTGAACCCGGTTCAAACGTATCGGTAACCGCCCTATTTCTATAAGTATCTTTATCGTAACCTCCCCGCGAATTGGGATTATAGGATGGAACATTCGCCATAGCTAAAATCTCGCCATTTTCCGTGTCAACAACTACAACAGAACCCGATTTTGCAGCAAATTCTTCAACTGTTTTAGTGAGTTCGCTATAGGCCAAATATTGTAAACGGCGATCAATACTTAAAGTCATATCACGCCCAGGGCGAGGTTGTTTTATTACACCTAATTCCTCAATAACTCTTCCTAAACGATCTTTAATTACCCTTTTCTTGCCAACAACACCCTTCAACCAATCTTGATAAGCAAACTCAACTCCTTCCAAGCCTTGATCATCGACATTGGTAAATCCGACTAACTGAGAAATACTGTCTGAATCAGGATAATAACGTTTGAATTCTTTTTGAAAGTTAACGCCTGGGATTTTTAATGCTTTTATTTTTTTAGCTAATGGAGGCGGTAATTGTCTTTGTAAATAGAGAAACTCTAATTCTTTATTTTCTGCATCTACTATTTTTCTGCTTAGCTGCTGGGGAGTTAAATTCAGATATTCTGCCAAGGACATAAATTGTTCTTTATCGGGTGAAAACTCTTTGGGATTTACCCACACCGATTCCACAGGAGTGCTAATTGCCAAAGGGGTACCATTCCTATCCATAATCATTCCTCTATGAGCAGGAATGTCTACAACACGTAAACTACGAGCATTACCTTGGCCTTGTAGAAATTGACGATGGAGTACAGTCAGATCCACCATACGCCAAATCAAAATGAATAAGAGCAATAAAAAAAAAGTAGATACTACAATCAGTCTGTTTAAATGAGTTGAGTTTTTCATGGATATTTATCCATCTGTAGCCAGGGTGGAGGCAAGTACCATAACCCAGGTTATATTGCACAAGAACTCCCAGGTTATAGCCTTGTCTCCACCTAGGCTACGTTACTAAAACTAAATGGCAATGGTACTCGTTTAAAACAAAAACTTCTACTGCTGTGCTTGTAACCAATAAGTATTTTTAGATGTTGGCAAAAGCATCTGTAATTTTTCAGTGGCCAGCTCTTCTACGCGCGCCGGTCTAGCCAGGCTTGCTTGTTCTAGAAGTAACTGTCCCCATTGCAGCTGTAAATAGTGTGTTAACTGTTCTTGTTGTTCCACCTTATTTAAAGTCACCCGATATGAGTTGGTACTGTATACAACCGCCAAAGCACTCACTAATACAGCAACTAATAATATAATCAGCATGTATAATGATTTTGACATATGCATATCTGCCAGTTGACCATTAAATAAAGTACCTTGATTGATTACTCTCGCTGCAGCGTTCATGCTAATTTCTCCCCTATTCTAAGTACAGCACTTCGAGATCTGACGTTCTCTTTTACTTCTATTTCTTGTGGCATAATCGCCTTACCTATTCTTTTAAAATTTGTCTTTAGGACTTCGTAACGAATGGGCACCTCAGGAGGGGGTTTGGCTCCCTGTTCTTTATCGCGCATAAATTGTTTGACGATGCGATCCTCAAGGGAATGAAAACTAATCACCGCCAATCTGCCTTTGGGAGCCAGAACATTAACGCATTGCTCCAGACAACTCTTTAAATCGTTTAATTCTTGATTTATATAAATGCGTATTGCTTGAAACACGCGTGTTGCTGGATGTTTGTGTTTTTCCCATTTGGGATTTGCTTCCTTCACAATTTCTGCCAATTGCAACGTTGTAGAAATAGGCGCAATGTTTCTGGCAGCAACAATTGCCTTTGCAATACGTCCTGCAAAACGTTCTTCCCCATACAGCTTGAAAACAGAAGCCATTTCTTCTGCTTCGGCTTCATTAACAAACCGTGCAGCACTTATGGGTTGAGACAAATCCATACGCATATCCAAAGGTCCTTGCTGCATAAAACTAAAACCTCTTTCTGGATTATCCAATTGTGGTGAAGACACGCCCAAATCCAACAAAATACCATCTACTTTTCCCAAGACACCCACTTCAGTAGCAAACTCCTGAATTCGTGCAAATGAACCTTGAAATATATGAAAACGCTTATCTTGACTAAAATGATCTCTGGCGTAGGCAATCGCTTCCACATCTTTATCTATGGCATATAAACGACCTTGATCATTTAAATGTCGCAAAATTTCTCTGCTATGGCCTCCACGACCAAAAGTGCCATCAAAATAGATCCCACCGCTTTTAATGGCTAGACCTTCTATTGATTCATGAAGTAATACTGATTGATGCGTTGCCATTTTTGTTTCCATTACAAAGAAAACGTTTTCATTTCATCGGGTAACCCACCAGTTCCGGAACTTTCCTCAGCCAACCATTGCTCACGTCGGGTTTCCCAAAGATCCTTACTCCATACTTCAAATTTATTACCTTGACCTATCATCACTACATCTTTTTCCAATTGCGCATAATTTCTTAAAACTGTGGGTAATAACACCCGGCCATTTGCATCCACTTCAACATCGGTCGCATGACCAATTAGTAAACGCTGTATTCTGCGTGCCGCAGCATTAAAGCTAGGTAATTTTTGCAAATTATCTTCAATGATCTGCCATTGAGCTGCGGTATAGAGAAGCAAACATGTTTCCTCAGTATCAATAGTCACTACCAAAGGAGTTTTTTCTTCAGCTCCCAGCGCGGCTCGATAACGCGTAGGGATAGCTAAGCGCCCTTTAGTATCAATGGTAATGGCATTTATTCCACGAAACATGGTTTTCTTTTATGCGGAAGTTTTTATCTTCCACAATTCTCCACTTTTTTATTATTTTACCCCACTTTTATACACTATAGAAACACATTTCTCCATGCGTCAAGATAAAAACCCACTTTTTAGATAATTTATTTAAGGCGCATGGGAAAAATGATTAAAAACAGATCTTTATTTAAAAATAATGAACATATTTTGAAAGGCTTTTCGAAACTCGCTGGAATGAGCCAAGTACGAGGCGTCTGCGTATAAAGTACATTTCTTATGTTTTGTAATTTAATTTTTTTGAAATTATCTGTAACTTACCCAAGAAAAGAATAAAAAAGAAACAACAAAGATGAGTTTTCTTTCTGCTGATAATCTATTTAAAATTAATTATTCATTAAAGCAGCCAATCTTATCCCTTGCAAAACCAAATCAGGAACGAGGCGATCATATAATTCCTGTTTTTCAAATAAGGAAGCAAATCCACCTGTTGCCAAAACCAATGCTTTCTCCGCCTCAAAAGCCTCCTGATTCAAGCGTTGAATCAATTCGCGGCAAGCACCAATAGCACCGTAATAAACACCCGATTGAATGCTCTCTATGGTCGAGCGTCCGACTGAATTTTCAATTTTTATGATTTCTACAGCGGGTAACTTCGCTGTATTTTTGGATAAAGCATCGACTGAAAGTCTAACTCCTGGCAAAATAGCGCCTCCCATATATACTTTCTGTGCGCTAATGACACAAAAAGTAGTTGCAGTGCCAAAATCAATAATAATTACGTTTTGGTTTGGATAGATATGTGTTGCTGCAATTGCATTTGCAATTCTGTCAGCACCCACTTCTATGGGATTACGATATTTGATATTTAGACCCGTTTTAACTCCCGCCTGTAACAAAAAAGGCTCTAAAGAAAAATATTTAACACAGGCTGCACGCAATGAATAATCAATTTGAGGGACAACAGAACAAATACCAATTTGTTTAATTGCTTCAGGAGAACAATTATTTTCTCGCAAAACACTTTTCAAAAAGATGCCCAATTCATCAGATGTACTTATTTTAGATGTATGACGAAAACGAAGCTTGATCTCTTCTCCATCAAAAACTCCACCATAGATATGAGAATTTCCAACATCAATACAAAGAATCATAATGCCAAGCATCCAGTTTAAAAAACATGATAGTAAATTGCGATGTTCATATTAGCAAGTTGTTCGCTAGAAAAAATGAAATTCGCAAATTAAAAATTTTAGTAAAAAAAGAAAGTGTTTTGATTTAGTTCTACAATAGAATTTAGATGGGTAAGTTTTCTACGTGAGTGGCTATTGTTGCTGTTCCATATTAAATTGTTTGTCTTCTTCCGGCGATGCATTGTCTTGTTTTGGTGAAACTAAAAAGCTTAAATCGGTCAGTCTTTTACTTTGTTTTAAAATAGCTATTAAAGGTTCAGAAGCATATAAGGCAGCTTTTTCTTCTTTTGATATGATCAGCGTACCCTCTTTTACTTCATCAAGCGCTTCTTCAAGTAAGGGGAGTACTTTATCCATGCTAGAAAATTTGTCGAATAAACATCTTAAATCACCATGAGGACATTCCTCCATTTGGGCAATTACTGCTAAATTTTGAAAAAATTTTAAAGTTTCTCGATGATTCTGAGTTTCAACGATTGCTGATAATCGAGTATCTAGTTTTTCCATCTCAAGGGCATCGTCTTTTAATTCTTGCAACCTCTTGCTTGCGTGTATTCCAAATAGTTTCCTCGTTGCTTTTAAAGTAGAATCCTCATTTTTTGCTTCAGCTGATGGAGAAGTTTCATTATTCATAGGACCTTTGTATTCATCTGTTAATGATAATGAGGATTGATTTTCTAATGAATCGTCTGGGTTAAGAGAAGGCTCCGGGGATTCCTCATTTTCATTTGTTTTGGAATTCCACAGTCCTAGTTTTTTTATTTGGGAACTAACTATTGGAGCAAGCAGGGAAACAGCAACCCGCCCCACTACATAAAGAGCACCTAACCCTGCACTGCCAGCAACAATACCAAGACCAACAGGAGGGAAAAATAGACTCAGTGCTAAACCAATAATAGCCACGGAAGTAAGGGCTGCAGTGACACCTCTATCCATAAATGCAGCAGTTCCCAGACCTTTAAGTGTTTGCTCATCCTCCAGCTTTTTATTGTAAAGCTCCTGTAGTTCGTCTTTTGCAACCTGATGCTTAGCATTTAAGTCTTCAATCTCTTTACAAATAGCCTTGGCCCTTTCCTCATAATCCTGAGCATTTTTATCCAGCTTTTTTAATTTCAAGATCAACACTTGAGCATTTTTCCGCATATCCTCTAAATAGTCCTCCTTGGTCTTTATTTTTTCTGTAGTTTCTCGTAACGATTTTTGAATGGTGTAACGTTTATAAATCATATGCCCTATAGAAACCAAACTAAGTATCAAAGTTAAACTGGCCATAGCCAAGGCAATAGGAGGGGCTGCTGCAGGAACCAAAATAGCAGTTAAGGTCAAACCCAATAATAAAGCGGAATAAGCCCAACGCGCATTATTAGATAGCGTAAAAGGCGGGCGCTCTCTAGCAATAAGTGCAAAGAAATAAATCAAAGGAATACGAACAAAATTAACAGCTGCAACTCCTAGGCCGGCATAGTGGAAGCCAGCACTCGCTCCCTGCAAAGCTTGAGACGTATCACCCAGACTTTTGATTAGAGCTGTAGTTGCAGTCCCGGAACTTCCTAAACTTTGTAATAAACCAGAAAGCAATGGAATCTTCTCTATAAGTAATCTAAGTATAAATTTTTTTTGTTCCGGGGCCTCGGGCGTAATCTGCACTTTCTTTGACATTTCCTCTGCAAGATTTTGCCCTCTAAGAATCCTTTCTATCAAATCATCTGGTAATTTTTCTGTGCTCATTTTGATTTTACTTTATATGACTGTTTCTATTAAATATAGCTCAAATATTATGGCCCCATTAAATTACGATATAATTGATTTTCAGTTAGGATTTTATTTTTATTATTAAAAATTGGCATCGTCAGAGTATCTTTATAAAAAAAACCCTGCAAATGCAGGGCAGTAGTGGAGATTATCACCTTTATTAAGGTCAATTTTGCATCAAAAATTACTATCTAATGTCAAATTGACTAGTAAGGTTTAACAATAACTGTAGTACCAATATCAGCAAAATCCTGGTTTAACCATTTTGCTGCACTGGGTAAAACACGGATACAACCATGGCTTGCATTGTAGTTAGGTACTTCGTACGCTGCATGAATAGAATAACCTCCATGGAAATGCATACAATAGGGCATTTTTGCACCGCCGTTTGTTTCTAATGGATAAATACTGGAAGTACATTCTTCACCTTTTTTAGAATAGATGCGGAATGTTCCAGTTACCGTACGACAGGGTTTACCTGCATCTTCGCAAAAATCTTTACCCCCCGAAGCACTACCGGTATTTACCCTATTACCTTCTTTATCGTAAGCCGCCCACGCCGTTGCTCTAGGATCGAATACAATCACTTTTTTCCCTGTTGCTGGTCTTTTCGCAGGAAAGTAATTAGAACCCTTGTGGTCAGACTTCATACTCATCGTATAATGCGTGTGTCCTGCATCATCAACGATAGGGACTGATCTATCCATGGAAGCACAGGATGTTGCTAAAGCACACACTGGAACTAACACTAGATATTTTTTCACTTTATTTCTCCCTCTTTTTTTTATATTTATCGGGAGATTTAAAAATAGGTTTAGGTTTTTTTATAAATTTTTTTTACATTGTGTATTTTTTATTTACTCAGCGCTTATTTAATGATTACTTTTTTGGTTGTTTTGGGAGCATAAATTGGATAGCATTCATTAACTGTGCATCAGTACATTCAAAACATCCTCCCCGAGGCGGCATCGCGTTTAACCCCTCATCAGTATGTTTAAAGAGCGCGTCCATTCCCTGTTTTAAACGTATTTTCCAATCTGCTTTCTCACCAATTCTAGGAGCTCCTATAGGAATTAATGGTTTGCTCGCATGACAATTGACGCAAAAATGATTGTAAATTTGTTCGCCTTCATCTTTGGTACCACTAATTGCTTTCAAGAACTCTTGGGGGTGATGGCTTTCTGCATGAACCGGTGATTGGAATATCAATAAAATCACGGCATATACAATGAAATGAATCATCATGGAATACTCTCCTGAAAATTGGCATAATATTTGCAGTTGGAAGAAGTCATTTAAAAAGGGATTATTTGTGAAAAAGTGCATACTAAGTGTTTTACTATTTTTTGCAAGTACAGGATTACATGCTGAAGCAATGCAGTCTCCTGAAATACTAACGAACAAAATAGAACAATACATACGTAATGAGCTTTCTTCCTATAAAGAAGGAATAATTCGCGTTACAGCGGATAAAATTGATTCCCGTTTAAATCTCAAAGCGTGTGCTGATGAGCAATTAGTAGTTTTTAATCCCTACCAATCTCCTATTTTAAATACCCGTACTATGGGAATAAAATGCCAAGAAAATGACAATCATTGGTCTTTATACGTTCCTGTTAAAATAACAGTATTAAAAACGATCTACGTAGCAAAACGTGCTCTTATTAAAGGAACCCGACTGGCTAAAGATGATATTTATCAAGCAGAAATGGATGTACAAAGATTAAATCATGGCTATTTTACTAACCAGGATTTATTAATAGGACAAATATGCAAACAAAATATTGGCCCCAATAACCCGCTTAGCCCATATAATATAGAAGCAGCGAAATTGATTAATAAAGGAGAACATGTTTCTATTGTTGCTAGTGATAGCAATTTAACTGTAAGTATGGATGGTATTGCTTTGGAAGAAGGCTCGCTGGGTGAAACCATTAAAGTACGCAATCTTTCTTCTAAAAAAATTATTGAAGCTCAGATTACTGACTCAAAGAAAGTAAATGTTATTATTTAATAACTAGGGACCATTTGCATTTTGGTAGCTTGAGTAAAATGGCCTGATTCTGATCGTTGTAGCACACATGCGTGTATGAAGCAGCTGAGCACAAAAATCAGGAGAGTTTCGCCGAGATATTAGTAACGCAAACGTGCCCTTTATAATTAAAATTTACTAAAGATTTTTACAAAATAGCCGATACATTTAGAAGTCGAACGTGATTGAGGATAAATTATGTTTAATCAAATCAGTGATGCAGTTCCTGTAAAAACTCTAGAAACAGAAAATCGTTTAAAAATGAAACATCAAGAAAAAATCCAAAGTTTGATTGACGATCCCGCATCACATGTCAACATTAGTGATACGTCAAAACAATTAGAAGCTATAAAAAACTCCCTTAAGGAAGTTTCTGAAATCAATGAGGCTCGAGTTTTATATTTTAAATCTGAAATAGCGCTCGGAAACTATCAGATTGATAGTGACAAAATTGCCATGAAAATGTTAAATGTAGAACCTGCATAAATTCTAAGGGCAATTATTATATGGATCATAAGATAAAAACATTGAGTAGCCACCTGGATCAAGAAATTAATTGGATAGAATCACTCAATTCTTTGCTGGCCGAGGAGAAGGAAATACTAACATCTCGGGAATTTAATAGACTTGAAGAATTTGCCAATAAAAAACAGGAATTATCAAATAAGTTAGAGGAAAGTGCCAAACAACGCTTACAACTTATTAACTATACGAATCCTAATCAAGATATGAACTTAGTTTTAACTGAGTTTCTTAAAGAGTGTACCGTTGAGGAAACAAATCAAATCAATCAATTAAATACTAAGCTTGCTGAACTATTAACACGCTGCCGTGAATTAAATGCAGTAAATGGACAAATAATAGCCAACAACCTTTATGTTCGTCAAGAAATTGTCAATACACTGTCAGGAAATCAAGCGAATGCAATCAGTGTTTATACTTCCAATGGAACGATTCAATCAGCAAAAGAGAATACACATCATCAAGAAACTTAAAATCTTCAAAAACTCACCCCCTAAGGGATCGTCAGTTTTTTGATGAGAAACCTCCACTAATTTTTTCGCCTACGTACCGCGCTTTATGCGCGGTATCCAGGGATCTTGCTATAGAAATGCCTCAGCGGCATCTTAAAGATCGTTCTGGATACTGCGCATAAAGCGCGGTACGTAGAGATATTTAAAATGAAATAGTGACGATACCTCAAGTCGAACGACAACTACTCGTTGAAACCCCATTTAAAAATGAATGGTTACCTCATGCGAAGAGCACCATCCAAACGAATCACTTCACCATTTATCATTCCATTTTCAATAATATGCGCCACTAACGAAGCAAATTCATCGGGCTTACCAAAACGCTTGGGAAAAATCATGGTTCCCACCAGATTATCTTGTACTTCTTGTGGCATGTTCAACAGCATTGGTGTCGCTATTAATCCAGGTGCAATGGTATTGACGCGAATGGCAAACTGAGCGAGCTCTCGCGCAGCGGGTAAGGTCATGGCCACAACACCACCCTTGGAAGCACTATATGCGGCTTGACCAATTTGTCCCTCAAATGCTGCAATAGAGGCTGTGTTAATAATCACACCGCGCTCCTGGGAACTATGTACTAATTCCAAAGTACTCATTGCATGCGCTGCAACTCTCATCACATTGAAAGTACCAATAAGATTTACATCAATCACTTGTTTAAAGGCAGCCAAAGGCATAGCACCATCTTTCCCAACAATACGCTTAGCTGGAGCAATGCCTGCACAGTTGACACAAACTCTCGGTGCTCCTAATTGCTCTATTGTTTGTTGCATTGCCTTTTCGACCGATTCATCACTGGTTACATCACAACTGATAAATAAATCAGTGTCGCTTTGGTCCTCTGTATGCTTATCCCATACCACAACCCGCATTCCACGCTTCTGTAAGTATTGAGCACTTGCTTTTCCCATACCAGAGGCACCGCCTGTAATCAAGGCGATTTGATTCGTAAAATTCACTATGATTCTCCCTAAAATTATAGATTTGAAGCCTTGGGTTGTTTACATTTCGCTGGCTTGAGCCAAAATGCGCTGATTTTTAAGTACCGAAGCGCAGCATACATGAAGTATGTGAGCATCGGAACGCAGATAATCAGGGCAGTTTGGCCAAGATAGTAGAAATGTAAGCAGACCCTAAAAAAACTCCTTGCTCAATTGCTTGAATTCAGAAGTCCCTGCCTTTCTTAACCATTCGAAAAACACCATTTCTGTGGTAACCAAATGAATCCCTGCTTGTTTCATTCGTTTCAATCCATATTTCATATTTTGTTCACCACGACAACTTACTGCATCGGCAACAACAAAAACATCATATCCAGCATCTTTCATTTCCAGCGCAGTTTGTAAGACACAAACATGAGTTTCAATGCCGATAAGAATTAATTGTTTTTTATGAAATTGTTTTAAGCGCTCCACATATTTAGGCTCACCCATACAAGAAAAGTTTACTTTATCAACAACACCATTTTGTTGATTAAAATAGGATTGAAATTGGTTCAAAGTTGCACCAAGACCTTGGGGATATTGTTCACTCACTAGAATGGGAACATTCATTCGCCGAGCTAATTTTAAAAGCCATTCACAACGTGCAATAAACGCTTCACTATCTAATACGGCTGGTGTTAATTTCTCTTGTACATCAATTAATAATAAGAGTGAATCCTCTTTATTAAGTAACATCCTTATTCTCCTTGGTGAATAATTTGAACATCTTGAATTTAAAGCATAGGGTCTGTCCCATTTCGCTTCCTTGAGCCCAAATGCATAATTTTCGTGTACCCGAGCGCAGCAGCGCAGAAAAATCACAGCAGTTTGGCTAAGATAGTAGCAATGCAAACAGACCCTAAGAAAAAATTACAGCCTGAGTGAGATGAATCACAAACCAGGCTGTAAGTACATCAGCAGAGGAATTTCACAGTAAATCTCTAAACCCCAGCGATATCAATCGTTTTCATTTTTACATCCATCTGCTTGTTATTTCGCTGAATGGATACCGTTATTTGCTCCCCAACTTTTATATCAGTTAGCATATTGTATAAAACATCATAATTAGGAACCGCATGTCCATTCAAAGCAACAATAATATCACCTAACTCGATATGCCCCCAAGCATCTCGGTGAGTACCCCGCAAATGAGCTTTGTCTGCAGGGGTATTGCGTATAACATCTGCAATTAATATTCCTTTGCGTATACCTAATCGCTGAGCAATACTCGGTGGAACACTTTGAATCCCAATCCCAGACAATACGACTCGCCCATTTTTAATAATTTGCGTCACGATACGATCAATATCATCTGCAGGAACAGCGAAACCAATTCCGGCAGACGAACCTGATTGTGAATAAATCATCGTGTTCATACCAATTAACTGTCCAGCACTATTCAATAATGGACCACCTGAATTGCCCGGATTAATTGGCGTATCTGTTTGAATCATATTACGAATTGTAACTCCGCCGATGCCAGGAACTTTTCTACCCAAAGCAGAAATCACCCCCTTAGATAAACTATGATCAAGACCAAAAGGGTTACCAATCGCAATTGCCTTTTGTCCTACCATGAGATCATTAAGATGTACAATTTCAAACGGTTTAAACTCTTTTAACAGAGCCAAAGCTTGCGGTGATTCAATCTTTAATACAGCAATATCTTTACGTGGTTCTGCTCCAACTACTTTAGCGGGTACAGTCAATTTACCTAAAGTAATTGCCAACTTATCTGCACCCTTAATCACGTGAAAATTGGTAACCATATACCCATTGTTACTCCAAACAATTCCAGAGCCGGCCCCATCAGGAACTTGTCTTTTCTGTAGCGAACCTCTATTGGTTACTGTTGTTAATCTGTGAACATAAACTACTTTTGGGGAAGCCTCATGAAAAACTTGTACCGTATTTTGTTCATCAGGAAGTAGTGAATTTACACTTGTACTATGTCCTGGTAAAGCCAGAATTGAACATAGCATAAAAGTAATAAACCATAAAAACCGTTGTCTTTCCATCAATATATCTCCACAAGTTAGGACCATAATCGTGCATTCCTCCCAAATGCAAGCGAATTGTAATATATAACCACAAAAATGTCATCAAATGAGTCAAAAGAATAATTTTCAAGCAAATGTCATTGAATTAGTTTTCTCATGATCTTTGTCTTTTTCCTCTTGATGAACATCATCATGCTGGTCCTCTTTGTGTACTTTATTTGACGGCTTAGCCTCTTTATGCGCTACATCTTCTTGTTTCTCAGGTACTGGATCATTTATTTCATGTTGAACTTTATCTACGTTTGCTCGCGCCACATTTTCTACTCGCGTTTGAATCAGCGAAATTCCGGGAGTTACTGATACTCCAAAATATTGCATCAAAAATTGTATTGGCATCATGAGCATGTCTTTAAAAGTTATGGTTGATGCTTCCATGCTTTTGACGGCCACAATTTCAGTATCATCGATATGACGTAAATATACTTTTTCTAAAAGTGCTGAATGCTGTTTGTATACACTATCCAAACTGGCATTTCGTGACTTTTCCTGGTTTAAAAGATATCTTTGAAAGTCAGTATGCGCATCCCATAGAGAACCTCTTCTTTCCTGTAATTCCTTGAGTTCACTATCATAGAATGCTATTTCACGATCTATTTCTTCTCTTAATCGATCACAGACGGCTTTACGCTCGGATGAAACTGCCCCGCTGACTATCGAGCCTGACTCTTTAACAATGACTTGGGCATAACGCTCAACCAACTCTGTTTTTTTGTGTAAAATCTCTTCTATTTTAGTATCTATATATCTAATTGCATCTTTATTCGCTCCTAGCACTTGGTAATGCGAATCAAATCGCTTCTCATTTTGCATTTGTGCGCGGATTTGCTCCAGTTCCTTTACTTCTTGGGTCAATGCCTTACTTTGTGCCTTATCATTTAACTGCTTGTCTCGGCTTAACAGGATTTGTCTTATAAACGCAGCCAAAATAACAACAGTTCCCAATGCTGCAGTACAAATAAGCGCTATACTGACTGGCTCCATAGTCAACTCCTTTAATTAGACAAATGAATCAATTGAGTATGAATTTCAATAGAAAAATACTGGCTAAAAGTTTGGAGTGAATCCATCTTTGGCCATTGATCGGGCTGACTTGACATGCGACTCATCGCTGCTGCAAAAATGGAAATATAGTTTTCTTTGATAAAAGGTTTTATGTCGGTTAAATTAGAAAAATTTTTCACCAAAGCAGTAGCATTTTCCTCCAGATGCGATAACTCTACTTTTTCAATAACACCAACCAAATTATCTTGGTCTTCCATGGTTTTTTTAATCCAGCTAAGTAAAGCCACACGCGGTTTAATGAACAATAATTGATGACTTGTTTCTATTGAAGGATCCATCAACACAATATGGTTGTGCAATTCAAATTTAAAACAACAAAGAAAATCAAGAAATTTGGTTTCTATTTCATTGCGTGCTTTATCGCCTAGCCAACGACAAATTTCATGACGAAACATTATTGAAAAATGCTTTTCTATTTCATCCAGAGTTGCATCATCAGAGTTTTGTTTGTGCAACAGATATGCAGTGTTATCAATTTGCAATAATCTAAGATCCGGTAACTTGGTTTCAGGCAATTGCGAAGCAAGAAATGATAAAAAGACAGCTGTAGGTTTTAATACCACGATTTCATGTTGGCCGTAGTGCATCGATCTCTCCTTGATTTGACCTAAATCACTCACCAACAAATTACAGCACGCACTCATATGCATTGAACCTGCAAGCTTTTTTAAGATCTATTTTTCTTTGTGGCATTTAATTCTGGAGGGCTGTTACGTTTCTACTATATGAAAACCGCCCCATTTTTAGATTAAAAAAATCTTAAAAAAACTCACATCGTCAATGCATTAAGTGAATTCGCTACAATATTTAGCAAATGATTCAGCTGATTTACTCATCCTGAGTACAGAAAGGACCCCTATTTAAAACGATAGACCATATATCGGCACTTAGCGAGTCAACTTTAATTTTTTCATAATATACATAAAGTTCATGGGCTATCTTTACCATCCATTTTTTATTTCATGGCAACACCGCATGAAAATCTTTGTCTCATCATTGAATTAACTTTCCATGTAACAACACACACCATCTTCGCAATTATTTTTCCACGAAAAAAGATACTCAAGTATTTAATTAGATTTAATTTAGATCGCTGTGTTTAATTTATGCCCCGACTGACATATAATATCCCCACTTGTTGGATTATTGGGGTTCACAAACATGCAGAGCAAATTACAAACAACTGATCAAATTGAAGAAAATCAGAAAAAACGAGTTCAACTTTTATCTAAAGTCAAACAACTACCGACTCAGGAATTAAATGAATGCTTTGCATTTTGGTTAGGAAATGATCCCATTAAAGAAAAAGATCTGGAACCGTATAAAACAGACAAGCCTTTTGTTTTTGTAGGAACTTCTATTTTTGGCGCTATTGCTTTGGCCTGTGATTTAGGAGAAAAAGTAAATAGTGTACCGCAAGTAATTATCGTCGACCTAAGTCCACAAGTTGCAGACTGTTGGACTTTAATTAAAACCTATTTTGCTTCAGATAGCGAAACTAATCCAACATCATTTGTCGATGGCTTTATTGACTTTTTAAAGAAAAAAAATATAAATCAATTTTCTATGGATATTTATGATGATGAATCATTTCAACAATTGCATGATTTACTTATGAATCTAATGAAGAAATATGGGCTTACACGTGTTAAAGAGATGATCAATGATGCAATCATTCTAAAGCAAAGCTGGGCGCATAAGGAAACGTTTCAACAAATTCGTGAAGTCTATGCTGATACAAATATTTATGCTTATCCTTCTAATATTATTCATAGTATTAGGGATTTAAAAACTCAAAAGGACGTTGCACAGTGTATTGAAATTCTGAGGCCGGTTTTATCAATTCAAACGAATCTAGATAATGGGGAACCCACAAAATCTCATTTGATTGAAAATAACACCGTATTATCAATTATGAGAGCATTGGGTCCTGGTATTTTTGTGAATGACGAGGAAAGAGTACAATTTAATAATGAGTTTTACACTACTGACCCAAGTTCTTTCTTTTATCAACCAGCCAAGAAACAAGAAACTGGACATTCTCCTCAACTCTCTGCACAAAACTAAAGATTCTGAATACAATACTGAGGTCAGACCACGAGTACGGATCATTTAAATGGATATTAATGAACGCTACTCATTGACCTGCGCCATTACTTTTTTTACAGTACGCCAACAATAAACCATCAAGAATTACGCGCGTGGATAAACAAAATTTATACAAAAAAATGAGTCAACCCTTACTGCAGTGGTATGCCCTTTATGGACGGAATAATCTTCCCTGGCAACTTCCTCGAACACCTTACAGAGTATGGATTTCTGAAATTATGCTTCAGCAGACTCAAGTACAAACCGTTATCCCTTATTTTGAACGTTTTATGCAACGATTTCCTAATATAAATGCTTTGGCGAAAGCACATGATGATGAAGTACTTTCTTTGTGGTCAGGGCTTGGTTATTACAGCCGCGCCAGGAATCTTCATCAAACAGCAAAAATAGTGATGCAATCCCATGGTGGTGTTTTACCTGATGATTATCAATTATTAAAAGAGTTGCCAGGAATTGGCCCATCTACTGCAGCAGCCATTGTATCCCAAGCTTTTAATCAACCTGTCGCTATTCTTGATGGAAATGTAAAACGTGTTTTAACCCGTTTTTTCATGATTAAGGGGTATCCCGAACAAGCGCAAGTAAAAAAAACATTGTGGGAACTGGCTAATTCATGCATGCCACAGGAAAACTGCGCTGATTACACCCAAGCCATTATGGATTTAGGTGCCATGTGTTGTACCCCTAAAAATCCAAATTGTCCTAATTGCCCCTTACAGAATAATTGTCTGGCACTGAAATATGAAGAACAACATCTGTATCCCACGAAAAAAGTAAAAAAAACCATCCCCGTTCAAAACCAACAGTTCCTGGTTTTATACAATGAACAAGACTCCATCTATTTAGAAAAAAGGCCTCCTGTAGGGTTATGGGGTGGTTTATGGTGTTTACCCAGTGTGGACGAAGAAGATTGTCCACTTGACTTTATACGTCTGAACTATGATTTATCAGGAGAGCCGCCTCGACAACTCATGACATTTAAACATCGCTTTAGTCATTTTCATTTGCAAATTAATGCACTCAGCATAAAAACTAAAGCATTAGGTAATACATTGTCTGAGAAACAGGGGCAGTGGTTTGCAAAAGAACAAATAAATTCTTTAGGCTTAGCTCAGCCCACCAGCAAAATATTAACATTTCATTACAACATTGATGTAAAAAATGAGTGTTCCGTGAGATAGCTTTTAAACTGGAAGTCATGTGGCATTAACCCTATCTCAAACTGCTAAAAGACACCACACTAATCTGGGTTTCGCTATGCTCCATCCAGGCTACAAATTCATTTAACTTAATGAACCACCACTAGCTAATATTTGAATCGCTACTTTTGCATCGGGTTGGCCTAAATTAGCAGCGGCGTTGATCCAAAACCACGCTTTTTTCCGATCTTCTACTACTCCTTTGCCGTAATAATACATATAACCTACAGCGTATTGCGCATCAGGCTGCCCTTTCTGAGCTAATGGTTTTAAGCGAATAAAAGCCCTACGGTAATCTTCAACCCTGAAACTATCAATCCCTTCACGCAAATTCATCGCGCTAGTAACAGCACATCCAGCTAGAGCAGAAATAAAAATTACAACGATTAATCGATTAAATAAACGTCTCATAAATTTTTATTCCCCTTCCAAAGGCTTTGCTACTGGTTCAAAGATTAATTCATTTTTGGGTAAACTTAAACTCTCTAAATTACCATTACGTTCAACTAAAATCCCAGCAGCCATAATACGTTTGATCACAGCCCCCCCAGGTATCGTATCACCTAATTTATAAGTGCTTTCCTCCCCATTCGCAGAACGAATGATTACTTGGGAGTCTTCTATCTTATTAGCAAATAAGATCCCTACTAAAGTAACATTCAACATGGATTTTTTAATACTGGATAAATTATTTGAAACATACACACCGAATAAGGAAGAATGTAAAATCGCATCAAAGGAATTCTGTTTTGCTATCACCGGTATCTCTTTTGTGGTTTCAGGTACCGCTTGACGAGTTATAGGGGAAAAGATTAAAGAAGCGTACTCAGCGATAATCAGTATGGAAAATAGTGAAATTAAGGCAATAATAATCCATTGTGCGTATTTTGCTGAAAATAAAGCTTGAAGATCAAATTTCATTGTCAAAACGACCCCTGACACATTAATTGCCTGTACATGAACACTTCGCTATACCCTTTCTATACCCGCAAAAGTAGAACTTGCCTATACATACAACCCCCACTAGAATATCCTACATAAACCACTCTGAACAGATCACTTTATAATAAATGGAAGAAAGTAATCGACATAAGAAATTCACAGCCCTTAAGGATAGTCCAATGAAAAAGCATCACTTTGAAACTCGAGCCATTCATGCTGGCCAGGAACCCTGTCCAAGTACTGGTGCGGTTATGACCCCCATATATGCAACATCTACTTACAAACAAATTGCTCCAGGTGAACATCTTGGCTATGAGTACTCCAGGACACATAACCCTACGCGTGGAGCCTATGAAGGGTGTATTGCCAGTTTGGAGTCAGGTGAACGTGGTTTTGCTTTTGCTTCTGGAATGGCTGCAATCAACACAATTATTGATTTATTAGATGCCGGAGATCATGTCGTTGCCATGGATGATCTTTATGGAGGCACATTTCGTTTATTTGATAAGGTGAAAACTCGTACATCTGGATTATCCTTTTCTTTTGTAGACATGTCGGATACTCGCAATATAGAGGCCGCAATTACCCCAAAAACTCGTATGATCTGGGTAGAAACGCCTTCGAATCCCATGCTAAAACTGGCTAATTTACGTGAAATAGCAGTGATAGCCAAACGTTATAATCTCATAGCAGTTGCAGACAACACTTTTGCGACCCCCTGGATTCAGAAACCTATAGAATTAGGGTTTGATATAGCACTGCATTCAGCAACTAAATACCTTAATGGTCATTCAGACGTAGTCAGTGGGGTCGTAGTGGTTGGTGATAATCCTAATTTAGCGGATAAAATTGCTTTCCTGCATAACTCCTGCGGCGGAATTGCAGGTCCATTTGATAGTTTTCTTGTTTTAAGAAGTCTGAAAACACTTTCCTTACGAATGGAAAGACATTGCGAGAATGCGCATCATTTAGCAAATTGGTTGAGCACGCAATCCAGAGTAAAAAAAGTTATTTATCCAGGCCTTACAAACCACCCCCAGCATGGATTAGCTAAAGAACAAATGCACGGGTTTGGCGGCATGATTTCCATGGTAATTGATGGTGGTATCGATGGAGCCAAGCGTTTTCTTGCACGTTGTGAATTGTTTACTCTCGCCGAAAGTTTAGGTGGTGTGGAAAGCTTGATAGAGCATCCAGCGATTATGACCCATGCGTCTATACCTCCAGAAAAACGAAAGGCTTTGGGTATAGAAGATGGATTTATTCGACTCTCAGTAGGTATAGAGCATGTGAAGGATTTACAAGCTGATTTGGAATATGCGCTTGCATATTAAAGCCAGGATGCAATTGGGATCCTGGGTGCAGCGCAGCGAAACCCGGGCTCAACTGATTAAGAATTCCAGGGTTTCACTGCGCTGCACCCAGGCTACAAAAGATACAGGAAAAATAGATGCAAACCTTACAAACTCTAATTGAACAAGCTTTTGAGCAACGCCAAACATTATCAATTGATAATGCATCTCCCGAACTTACTGCGGCGGTGAATGAAGTACTTTCTTGTCTGGACAACGGCCAGTACCGGGTAGCAGAAAAAATAAATAATGAATGGGTAGTTAATCAATGGATAAAAAAAGCAGTTCTTTTATCTTTTAGGCTTTATCCCAATCAAGTGATTGATTCCGGTTTCTGTCAGTTTTATGACAAAGTACCTCTCAAATACAATAACTATACCGAAGAACAATTCAAACAAACAGGGGTGCGCGTGGTACCCCATGCCATGGTTCGCAAAGGGGCGTATATTGCAAAGAACTGTGTTTTAATGCCATCTTATGTCAATGTGGGCGCATATATTGATGAGGGCGTCATGGTTGATACCTGGGCAACTGTGGGTTCCTGCGCCCAAATCGGTAAAAACGTGCATCTTTCAGGCGGAGTAGGTATAGGTGGTGTTTTGGAGCCCTTACAAGCCAACCCCACCATTATCGAAGACAATTGTTTTATCGGAGCCCGCTCCGAAGTCGTCGAAGGGGTGATCGTAGAACGAAATTCCGTATTGTCTATGGGGGTATACTTGGGACAAAGTACTAAAATATATAATCGGCTCACGGGAGAAATTACTTACGGTCGTATCCCGGCAGGATCAGTGGTAGTCGCTGGTAGCCTGCCCAGTGAAGACAAAAGCTACAGTTTGTATTGTGCAGTCATTGTGAAGCAGGTAGATGACAAAACAAGAGCAAAAGTAAGCATTAATGAACTATTAAGAGCGAGTTAGCATGGCTGGGCAGAAAAATAGAGTATCACCAAATTTGGAGGCAGACTTACAAGAAATATTAACAAAACTTGTTCATTTTCCCTCTATTACACCTGAAGATGCAGGCTGCCAGGAGTTTATGATCCATTTTTTGGAACAAGCAGGATTTACTTGCCAACGTATGAATAAAGGGCCTGTTTCCAACTTCTTTGCTTCTTATGGAGAATCGGGCCCTTTTCTCGTATTCGCTGGTCATACCGATGTAGTTCCTGTGGGTGACGTAACAAAATGGTTATCTGATCCTTTTACAGTGGAAAATAAAAATGGAATGCTCTTTGGGCGTGGTGTTGCTGACATGAAAGGTAGCCTTGCATGCATGCTGCTTATGGCAAAACGATTTATAAACACTTATCCCAAATTTCAGGGAAGATTAGGTTTTCTTATTACCAGTGGTGAGGAAGGTAATGATTATGATATGGGCACACCCTATGTCATGCAACTCCTGGAGAATCAAGGCATTCACATTGATTATTGCATTGTCGGGGAGCCATCAAGTACTCATCGTGTTGGTGATGTGATCAAAATTGGCAGGCGTGGATCATTGAGCGCCCAAATTACCTTACATGGAAAACAAGGGCATGTGGCCTACCCCCATTTGGCGGACAATCCAATCCATAAAATTAGTCCCGCACTAGCAAATCTGACCGCAACGCTCTGGGATCAGGGTAACAATTATTTTCCGCCAACATCCATGCAAATTACTCACCTCCAATCAGGAGGTCATGCTGCAAATATAATTCCGGGAGAATTGATTTTACATCTAAATTTTAGATACTCAACAGAACACACACACCACTCATTAAAAGAAAAAGTGATTACTACTTTTCAAGAGCACGATCTGAATCCTATTATTGAATGGCGTTTAAGTGGTGAGCCTTTTTTGACATCCCAAGGTACCTTACTGGAACGCTGTAAGGAAGCAATACTCGAACTTATTGGAAATTCACCGGAACTTTCTACCAGTGGCGGAACATCTGATGGCCGCTTTATCGCACCCTATGGTGTTGAAGTAGTAGAACTTGGGCCTGTGAATGCCACAATTCATCAAGTGAATGAATGTGTTTCCTTAAACGATCTGTACCAATTAGAAATTTTATATTTTTCGATTTGTGAAAAATTATTAATTAATTAATTAATGTTGTAGTCTATACTTTGAGAAAGGCAGTTGAATTTATTGCAATTTTGTAGCTTTGTAGCCTGGGTGCAGCGAAGCGAAACCCGGGTTTAGTAAATAAATTCCTGGGTTTCGCTCGCTGCACCCAGGCTGCGGTTTTTATAGGACGATACTATAAAAAGGAGACGAGCATGAAAGGTTGCAAATTAAGCCCTGTAGCTCTTGGCCTTGCACTTGGGGTTCTCTGGGGAATATCTATTTTAATAATAGGATTAATTGCTTACTATTATACCTATGGACATGGCTTTGTAACTGCTGTAGGTAGTTTATATCCTGGATATGAGCCTTCGATAATGGGAAGTTTATTGGGAGGTGTTATAGGTTTCATTGATGCCTTCATTACAGGTTTTCTGATAGGCTGGTTATACAACTTATTTAGTTGCTGCAAATGCGTCTGTTGTGATAAGAAAAAAGATGGGGAAGTAGAGGCTGTGGAAGTAAAAAAGACTAAAAAAGTAAAATAGTTGTTGTAGGCTGGTGCTGAGCTTGCGAACCCCAGCACGAAGCTCGAAGAATCTGGGCTGGGCTATGTTTAGCCCAGCCTACATAGGTATACGTGGTTAGTTTACCACATGCCATGTACCATCTGGCTGACGACATGCACTACCACGTAATGTTTGTGGTCTTCCATCAATGATTGCCTTAGTTAGATACTCACGGCAAGGCAAACGCTCACGATAATAAGTACGAGTAGGTTGTACTGTATAACTATTTCCAGTGTCTGGATTTGACCAATGTACTGATTTGCCAGTAGGTGCAGTTTCTAAGGCACGTTGCATTTCCATTCTATCCACTTTATCCATATATTTACCAATTTGACCACCTAAATAAGCACCAGCAATAGCACCACCTGCTGTTGCAGCCAATTTCGCTGCTGGGCCACCTCCAAATTGGCTTCCAATCAATCCGCCGATAACTCCCCCTGAGATAGTACCTACGTCTTCATGATTCATTGATGCACAACCAACCAATAATAAAGACAATGATGCAACAGCTATTTTTTTCATAACATATCACCCAATTAAAAGGTTATAGAAATCGGTTGTAATTCTAACATCACGCTCAGTTATTATCCATAGTTAAAGAAAATCTAAATATTTTAGCCTGGATGCAGCGAAATGAAACGCAGGTTTATGATAAATAAATAAACTTTCTCAATCCTAATTCCGCATCATTATGCCTTGGTACAATGCGTACGGAGTGCAATCAAAAACAATTCATTTAATCGTGACGCACTCGCTCTGAAATCTGACATAATAATTCATAACCCGTAGTTCCTGCTGCTTGTGCGATTCGCTCAACTAAAATATGCGTACCCCAAAGTTCCACAGGCGCTCCAGGTTTTACTTCCGGATGCTCCGTTAAGTCTACAGCAAGCATATCCATTGATACTCTCCCAACAATAGGAACCTCTTTGCCTTGAACCCAAACTGGGGTGTTTGCCGCAATATGTCGTGGATAACCATCACCATATCCCGCAGCAACAATACCAATAATGGAGGGCTTTTCACTTTTCCAAATACCGCTATACCCAACTTGAGCCAAAGGAGGATTATGATGAACGGCACTAATTGCTGAAACAAAACGCATTACAGGAAGTAAACCCAAATCAATTGCAGTCTGATTGGCAAAAGGTGATACACCATAAAGCATAATACCAGGTCTGACAACGTCCATATGAGTTTGCGGAAAAGAAATAATGGCAGCGGAATTGGCAATACTGCGTTGACTATACCCTGAGGCAGAAATACGTTCAAACAAAGAAATTTGCTGAAGATTTTCTATGCGTTCAGGCTCATCAGCACAAGCTAAATGGGTCATCAAGCCGATCTCTTTATCCACCCAAGGACAAGAGTGCAATGCATCCATTACTCCTTGCAGCTCATGAGTTTTAAAACCCAAACGATGCATGCCAGTATTTACTTTAACCCAGAGTTTAATTGGCGTATCTAGAGGAGTATTTAAAAGCCACTGTACCTGATGCGGTTGATGAACAACGCATCCAAATTGATGCTGTGCTACCGCCTTAAATTCATCAGGGCTAAATATACCTTGAAAAAGAATACAATGAGTCCGTATTCCTATTTTACGAAGAACCAGGGCCTCCTCAATACAAGCTACACCAAAAGCATCTACGTGTCCTTCCAATATGGGTGCTACAATATGTACCCCACAACCATAGGCATTAGCCTTAACCATAGCAATTATTTTCGTGCCTGGAGCAAAATGTCTTATTCGCGTTAAGTTATGATGCAAAGCGCTTGGCTCTATCACCAGTTTGGTAGGTCTGGACACCTTAATCTACCCCTTGATAACCATTATAAGCTAAATCTTCAAAACGAGTGTATTTACCAATAAAAGCTACACGAACCTTACCAATTGGACCATTTCTTTGTTTGGCCACAATGATTTCGGCTGTTCCTTTATCAGGACTATCTTCATTGTAGACTTCATCTCGATAAATAAAACAAATTAAATCAGCATCTTGCTCAATCGCACCCGATTCACGCAAATCAGACATAACAGGACGTTTATCTGAGCGTTGTTCCAAACTTCGGTTCAACTGGGATAAAGCAATCACTGGTACTTGTAGTTCTTTTGCAAGCGACTTAAGACTGCGTGAAATTTCAGATATTTCCGCCGTTCTATTATCCGCTGAAAACCCAGGCACTTTCATTAATTGTAAATAGTCTACCACAATTAGCCCCAAGTTACCTTGTTCCTTGGCCAACCGCCTGGCTCGTGCACGCATTTCACCAGGACTTAAAGCGGGTGTATCATCTATAAATAAAGGGGCTTCCGAAAGCATATGTACTGCAGAGGTCACGCGAGGCCAATCATCATCATCCAGTTTACCCGTTCTAATCTTATGCTGATCGATGCGCCCTAAAGAGGACATCATCCTCATTGCCAAAGAATCTGCCGGCATCTCCATAGAAAAAGCCAGTACGGGTTTTCCAGATTTAATCGCGGCATGTTCTGCCATATTCATGACTAAAGTCGTTTTACCCATGGAAGGACGACCAGCAACAATAATTAAGTCAGAAGGTTGCAATCCTGAAGTCATTTCATCCAAATCAGACAAACCTGTAGCAAGCCCGGTAATTGCATCACCATTGTGATAGAGTGCATCAATTTTTTCTACCGCACGAACCAAAATTGATTTTATATTTTCAGGTCCGCCATCACCGCCTGTTTGCTCACCTATAGCAAACACTTTAGTTTCTGCCATATCAAGAAGTTCAGGCACTTGCCTGCCTCCAGGATTATATGCTGAATCAGCAATTTCGGTGGCTACAGTAATAAGCTGTCTCTGTACCGACTTTTCCCGAACTATATCGGCATATGCAGATACGTTAGCAACACTGGGGGTATTATTAGCCAGTTCGAACAAATAGGCTTCCCCACCCGCATCATCTAATTCGTTATAAGACTTTAAGGCATCAAGCAGAGTCACTACATCAAAAGGTTGATCTTTTTTTACCAAATTGGAAATTGTTCGAAATAAAATTCGATGCTCGGTGCGATAGAAATCGGTTTCACATAATTTATTACTGACTTTATCCCAAACCTGATTGTCCAACATTAATCCACCAATAATGGATTGCTCTGCTTCCACAGAATGAGGGGGACGTTTTAATGGATCAACTGTTTTTTTGGAGTTTTGCAGATCGTACATGGTCGTGATGTAATGAGAAATTTGGAACGAGGTATATTGTAATGTTCTTTTACATGGATGTCATCCCGAACAAAGCTGTTCGGGATGAATTATACTGATAGGCTATTGTTTTCTCCAAACTTGGGTACGTCCTAATAAAGAAATACCCAGATATCCTCTGACTAAAAGTTTATTTCCTTGGGCAGTGATTTTGGCGCGATAGATTTTCCCTGACTTAGGATCTAAAATAGAGCCACCACCCCACTCGTTATCTCCTTCCTTCTTCAATCCCCACATAAAAGTCAATCCTTCAACCTTCTTTCCTTTAAACATCCCAGGACAATTCTGGCAAATACCAGTATCACCAGGTTGCGGAAATACCTTATTAATAACCGCACTTAAAGTACCTCCAGATTCACTAATGGTGACAACAGCTCTTTTCTTACCCGTTTTATCATCAGTTGTGACCCAGGTACCTACTGGCGATGCGGCAAGTGCTGCAGGTAAATAAAACACAGCAACAAAAAAACCACAAGCTAGCTTCCATAAGTTCATAATTTTCTCCATGTTTACAATCATTTAATAGCTTATGCTATGATTGAAAACTATGCTAGCCTTAAGAAGTAATTTTTTATAAATGGGATAACCCGCTGCAACCCCAAGGTCTGTTTACATTTCGCTAGTTTGAGTCAAAATAGCCTTTCGAGTACCGAAGCGCAGCATACATGAGTATGTGAGTATCGGAACGCAGAAAATCAGGGCAGTTTGGCCAAGATAGTAGAAATGTAAGCAGACCCTAATCTAGTGGCGTAAAAAACTGCTCCACATCTTCTTCACTTAAAGCCATTGCTTTGGCCGGCTCAGCAGATAAAACGCCTTCAACTAATAGTCTCTTTTTGTCTTGCATTCCTAAAATAGCTTCTTCTACTGTACCCGAAGTAATTAGCTTATAGACAAACACGGGATTTTCCTGACCTATTCGATGGGTTCGATCTGTAGCTTGGTCTTCTACTGCAGGATTCCACCAGGGATCATAATGAATTACCGTGTCGGCGCGCGTTAAATTAAGTCCAGTACCGCCAGCTTTTAAACTGATAAGAAAAATTGGAATTTTTCCTTCCTGGAATTTTTCTACCATTGCTTGCCGATGTACGGTTTGACCCGTTAACTTTAAATAATCATAACTTCTGGCATGCAATTCTTCTTCGATTAATTGCAACATGGAAGTAAATTGTGAGAAAACCAGGACCCGTCTTCCCTCGCCTACCAAGTTATCCAACAAATCCATTAATGCCTCTAGTTTTGCAGAAGTACCATGCGCAATCGTTGCTTCAGGCAAAGACAATAATCTTGGATCACAACAAACCTGCCGTAATTTCAGTAGTGCATCCAACAAAAGGATATGGCTTTTACCCAGGCCCTGTTTTGCAATCGCATCACGAACTTTTTTCTCCATACTCATACGGATTGCTTCATATAGATCGCGCTGCGGGCCAATAATTTCTATGGTACGTGTCATTTCTGTTTTAAGAGGTAATTCACGAGCCACCTGATTTTTTGTTCTTCTCAATATAAAAGGCTGTACTCTCTTCGTCAGCACCTCTCGTCGATTCAAATCGGCATATTTCTCAATAGGCGTGCGGAACCAGAGCCTAAATTGCTTTGCATCACCTAATAGACCAGGCATCAGAAAATGGAACAAAGACCATAACTCGCCTAAGTGATTTTCCAAAGGCGTTCCTGTCAGACATAAGCGATGGGTAGCCTGTAATTGCTGAATAATTTGCGTCGTTTTCGTACGTGCATTTTTAATAAATTGTGCTTCATCCAAAATCAGATAATAAAAAGAATAAGTGACAAATTTCTCCTTATCTCGATGAATTAGTCCATAAGTAGAAACCACGATATCATAGTCATTAAAATTATCCTGATGACGCTCGGAACCATGATAAACCAAAACCTTTAATGATGGAGTAAATCGTTTGGCTTCAGCCTCCCAGTTCCCCACAAGACTAGTTGGCGCAACAATTAAGGTTGCTGCATTAATACGACCTTGTTCTTTTTCATATTGCAAATGAGCCAAGGTTTGTATTGTTTTACCCAATCCCATATCGTCAGCTAGAATGCCACTGAAATGGCTTGTTCGCAAAAATTGCAACCAGTTTAAACCATAGCGTTGATAATCCCTTAGTTGAGCATGCAAGCCAGCGGGTGGTGGTATTTCAGGAATATGGGTTAATTGAGACAATTGTCTTATTTGATCTCTTAAAGTTTCAGCGCCTTGCCAACGTGTTCTGGTTGCCGCAATAGCTAATTCAGCTTCACGCATTAAAATAAGTTGATATTTGTTAATTTGTAAATGTTGATTTTCATCTATATGGCGTACGCCAAATTGAAATAAAAGACGAACCAAAGGTTTAATTCGCCCCATTTCTAACTGCAAAGCACGTCCGTCATGTAAAGGCAGCTTGACTAATTGTGTGTCAGGAAGATTATCCAAATCATTACCACTGTAACGATGAATTAAATCTGCTACCAAAGGTACTATACTGACTGGTTTACCCTCAACCAAAATTCCCAATTGATATGAGAAAAAATCGGTTGCATTTTCATGCAGGTCTGAATACCACTCTACATCATCAGCGCGAATCACTTCGTGATACATTGGACTAATGCATTCGACCCGCCAACCGCGGCTCTTTAACTCGGGTATCAATTGACTGCAAACAAATTCCAAATCTGCCAAAATATTTATATTCCGCAAAACAAAATCAGCCTGTTTTACTTTTTTCCATTGATCATTTTCCCAGGCTGTGGGTGTTCTTAACGGAAGTATTTCCTGCAGCTCATCCCATTTTGATTGCTCAAAATTCTTATGGCGTGGGTATTCAATTAAAAGTTCTTCCTGCTGACATACGACGGTGTTACATTCTTCAGAACCTGCAATCATTAAACCTGCATAATCAAAAAGAATACGCACCGTAAATAAAGCATGCAGTTCTTCTTCAGTGTCATAAAGCCAGGAAGATTCATTATCCAATTCATTAATGGCATCTAGAATAAGTACAGGTACTGGCGTAACTTGTCGAACCTCTCGCTTTACAAAAATCTGCGGCACGGGAAATTCAGGACATGTTTTAGCCATTTTGTTTGCTAGTAATTCTGCCTGTTCTATTGGAATTGGAGGCGCTTTCAACAAATAACTCAATTGTTTTATTGGATATGAAGTAATTAAACGTCCCATTTCTTCTTCGGAACGATTAAAATACCAACTTTCATCCAACAGCAAAGGTTCAAGTACCTTCCCTTCATGCATTAACAATAAATTTTGATTACCATTATGAGATAACACCCATTCACAAGTCCCTTGAATAGCTTCTCCCAAATGAATTGGCTCGTCCTGGTTTTGTATAAAAAAAGCGCGTCCAGTTGCGATGATTCGTTCTAATAATTCACTATTGCGAATGGTTAATGTATCAAACCAACCTGAAATACCGCATTTAAACAGAAGGAGTGCTACCAAATCATTATCGTCGCCAATAAAATGCTGTTTTTTAGAATCAGCGAGACTATTAAACGGGATCATTTTTCCATAACCACCACGCTTTAATAGCTTGGCTAAAGCTAACTTAATCGCGATTCGATGCTCATAGCCATCGAGCCTTAGTTCTATGAGATAGACTAAATGATGGGTCACTTCGGGCGCTTTTACAATTGCAGCTTCTTGGGCACGCAAATTTTTCAGCCAGCTATCAAGCTTTTTATCTAATTTATTACCCGCAAAAGAAGGAGAGCTTACTTTTTCTCTATCACGTAGGGCAAATAGACACGCAGCGGCATGTTTGCAATTATATTGATAATTACAAGTGCAATGCGCGAGTTTTTTTGGCCAGAGTTTCAAATCCATATGTACATCATAAATTTGACTCGAACTTCCTTTAACTCGACCTTTTAATAGACCGTCACTAAAACGGATATTGAGCACATGTCCATTTTCAAAATATTCTTGGCCTCGCAATAATATTTTGGCATCAAAGACCTCTGGCATTTTTGAGAGTGCTTCATTTAACATAGGCGTGCTTTTTACTGGACAAAGGATCTATTTTAGTCAATTTTTAAATTAATTAACATTTTTATCTTTAAATTAATGGTTTTTTATATTTAGGAGCTGTTGAACAATTCATTAGATTAAGACAAAATGACCTGATTTTCGCGTACCGAAACACAGGGTTATAGATAAAGTGTTGAGATCATCGGAGCGCAGTAAAATCAGGACAATTTGGCCAACATAGTAGAAAATGGAAACAGTTCCTGGTTTATCACACCTTGGAGTCTTTTAGAGTATATATCATGCAGAACAAGCTTACTGTACTTATGGCACAAATCAATCCCACAGTAGGTGCTTTGGCATCCAATAGGGATCAAATAATAGAGGTTATAAAAAGCAACCAAGCTGATCATAATGTAATACTCTTTCCAGAATTGGCTTTAACAGGTTATCCCCCTGAAGATTTGCTCTTTCGCAAGGAATTTCAACAAGCAGTTACTGAACATTTAAAACAGATCCAATCCGTAACAAACGATTGCTATGTCCTTGTAGGACACCCAAGTCAAAAAGAACAATGCCTGTACAATAGCGTGAGTATTTTTTATAAAGGACAAAAAGTTGCAGAATATCACAAGCAATATTTACCAAACTATCAAATTTTTGATGAAGCACGTTATTTTACCCCCGGTGAAAAAAATCCATGTATTTTGAACGTAAATCAATACAAAATAGGCGTGATTATTTGTGAGGATTTATGGTATCCAGGTCCCGCAGAAGATTTAATTGAGAAAGGAGTTTCTGTCTTACTTGTTTTAAATGCATCTCCATTTGATTACAGTAAATATCAAAAACGAGAGGACCTCTTAAAATCATACGCAAAACGCGGCATATCCATAATCTATGTAAATCAAATTGGGGGTCAGGATGAACTGTTATTTGATGGTCAATCGTTAGCAATTGATTCACAAGGCAGGGTCTGTGCGCGCTCCCCTGCATTTAAAGAGGATTTACGTACCGTAACGATCCAAGCAAATCATGTTGAAGGTGCATTGTCTCCCCTTCTTGAGTTTGAGCCATTAATCTATGAAGCATTAATGTGTGGTACTCGAGATTATGTGAATAAAAATCATTTCCCCGGAGTTCTGATTGGACTTTCAGGAGGTATTGATTCAGCATTAACGTTAGCTGTAGCAGTGGATGCTTTAGGAGCAGATCGAGTACATGCGGTGCTTATGCCTTCACGTTACACCGCGCAAATGAGTAATGAAGATGCTTTAACGCAAGTAGAAAAATTGCACGTATCACATTCCACCCTATCGATTGAATCTGCTTTTAATGTCCTAATGACCACTCTTGAACCAGTATTTAAAGGGCGAGGCCCCGATACAACTGAAGAAAATATTCAGGCACGAATTCGTGGTGTGTTGATTATGGCATTATCTAACAAAACGGGCAAAATGGTACTTACCACTTCGAATAAAAGTGAATCTGCCGTAGGCTATGCTACGTTATACGGAGACATGGCCGGTGGATTTGCCGTATTAAAAGACGTACTTAAAACTCAAGTTTATGCTCTTGCGCGCTACCGTAATAGTCGTTCTGAAATCATTCCAGAACGCGTTCTAACCCGGGCTCCATCAGCTGAATTAAGACCCGATCAGACCGACCAGGACAGCTTGCCTGACTATACAACATTAGATGCAATCATTGTGGCCTATATGGAGAAGAATTTAACTCCCGAAGAAATAATTCAGCAAGGCTTTGCCGCAGAAACCGTAACTAAAGTAATTCACTTAATTAAACGCAACGAATACAAACGCCGCCAATCCGCACCAGGAATTAAAATAAGCCCAACCGCTTTTGGGAAAGATTGGCGTTACCCAATCACCAATGGTTTTTAAATTTTGCGGTATTGTCCTTTAGTTTAAGGTCCAATCTTTTGCCCTACGTCCTGCCCACAACCCCGCGCAGAAGCCTTGGGGACGGGACGTAAGGAAAAGATTCAAAATAAATCACTAAAATGCAGCATTGCTTTGCGTCGGAACATAAGACATTAACAAAGGCCTAAAGATTTAGTTTCACATACTTCTGATTGTTCTTCAGCAACTTTGCGTTGTTGCCAGAATGTAGGTAATTGTGAAAGCGCCGCATACCTGCTTTTATCTAACTTTTTAGGAAGATCTTGGATGGGTTCTTCAACGACTTCCGGTTTAGATAGAGTAGGTTTATCAGTGGCTGCTTTTTCTAAACGGGCTTTCATATGTTGCTCGATCAAGGCAAATTGTTTTAGGTCTATTCTGCCTTTAGATTCCCGGGTTTTATCAACCACCGGATTTCCCTGCTCGTCTTTCCTTTGCAACGTTTGAGATAACATACTGTTTGCTTGCAACACATGAGATAACTTGTTATTCATTTCATGCAGTTTCGATGCAGCAATTGAGTGAGCAGTATTTAATTGCAGTAAATAAGCTTTTAATTGCACATCGCTTTCAAGTAAGGGACCTTTATGATCAGCTAACCAGGAATTCAGCTTTGAATGAGCAGTTAAATTAATGTTATGCGGCACTCCCAAACTATTTATCCAGCAAAGACTTGTTTCACTCTTTGTACGTCGTAAAACAAAAGTTGATGTCACCCTATTTGCAATGAGGTCATCGTTAGTCAAAGCACTATGCGTTTTGGGGTTTTCTGGATTGATAACTAATTGAACTTTAGCGAGATATTGTTTTATTGCTTGTTCTCTTGCTTTGAGACACTCTCGTATAATCTGTTTTAAATGTACTTTGTTTAATTTTTCCACATCTTTTTCTTCTAATGACTCCAGCTTTTTAGCTAACTCGTCGCCTGGAGTAAGCGGATAAACATCACCAGTTACATCGACCCAAGAAATATGCCATTGATCATTTTTATAACTTACAGAAAAAGCAATTTTACCTTGTTGCGTGGATTGACATTGTTTCGCAGCGGCTAAATTATTAAAAACCAACACGTTTTCAGTTACTTGGCGTGCGCTTTCTTGAGTTGCTTGACGCTCAATATCTCGGATTTTCTTATCTTCTAATGTAGCCTTATATTGAGCCATAAAGCTATTAATCTCTGTCAATACTTCGTCCTTCAGATCCATGATGAAGCTAGGCATTAAATGATCTTCCAAAGGCTGGTAATCCGGGACTGCGTCAATCAATTCAAGAAAGAGAAAATAATTATAGGAGCTTTTAACATTCCACTCACCGTCACTTATCATGAGCTTTAATTCTTGCAACCGAGTATAAGCATCAGGGAAGTCTTTCATCACATTAATTGAGTGGCCTATTTTTTCACCACGAGTTCTAGTGTATTGATAAACCCAACCTGTTATCCATGATTTCACAGGTTGTTCGTATTTTTTTTCTGCTCTTTGAGCAATGGCAACTATTCTTTTGCGTCCTTCCTCTGACTCGTTTGCAATTATAGCCACTACCTGTTCAACAAATTCTTTAGATATTTTTAATGGTTTTTTTTTTGGCATTTTGAAACTCCTTTTCATGATGCAAAATTTATCTTTACATTAATATTAATTTCATACAAGCAGAAAATTATTATGCTAAATTGATCGCATGCGTATAGTCATGTTAATTTTTCTACATCATGCGAGGTTATAATAATTATCTTCCCCCAAACATCACTCCTTCAACCGAAGACTTAGACTTATTTTTTAAAGGCAAAATTGGACTTATTTCAGGTTTAAAACTTGTGCATTCACGAAGTATTTGTCACAGCCGCATCTCGATGGGCATAATCATCGCAGCATCTTATATAAAATATTTTATACAAATGATGCCAATTGGAAGTATAGACTCTGTTTTAAATTCTGCCATAAAAATGTGTCGATTGAATTTTGATAATAAAAAATTACCTACGCGCCTCTCTTTTCTAAAATATGCGCTTCGAGTACTTGCAAAATTAAAGTAACACGTTAACATGATTCGATAAAAAATAATAACAAAGGGATGTTATGAAATTTGCATTTTTTTCAGCCGCATTATTAGCAAGTGGTATCGCTGCAGCAGCAACTCCAGTCAATGGATGGTATTCCGGCGCATTTGGCGGATATACTCATTTAAATGGAAATGTATCTAAAAACATTTTGGGATTTCAGTTTGATAACGTTGATTACGAAAGTGGTTTTAATGCTGGATTACGTTTAGGCTATCAAAGCAATCCTATGCGCTATGAATTGGAATACACTTACTTACGTGCCAACACCCAAAACTTTCAGGTTGATTTCATCGATCAAATCGGGGTATCAGGAAACACTAATGCCAATATAGGCATGTTCAATTTTTATTATGATTTTCCTGACGTTATCCTACCCACAATTTCTCCCTTCGTAGGAGTTGGTATTGGATATGCTTACATTCAAACTTCTTTAGAAGGTACAGGCCCCTTTGGCATAACTCTTTTTGACGACCATCAACATGCATTTGCTTATCAAGGAACTGCCGGGCTCACTTTTAATTTTTCAGAAAACTGGGCATTAAATGCTGCCTATCGTTATTTGGCAACAGCAAGTTCTGGTAGTTTTGGTCGGACATTACAGGCGCAAATGGGCAGTGCTGGCGTTGTTTATCGTTTTAATAACTGCGATTATAAGTAATAAATCTGACTTGGATTTATTCAAATATATACTAGGACGGTTGGATTGACGCGCGGTTTTTCTCGCACGAGGTACCAAATACAGCCGTTCCCCCTAGTTGGGGCTGGGTGCTTATTTTTTTTCTGGCGGTTGATGGATTCTTGAATAAGCCAGTATTTGCGGTTCTTGCCATAAAGTCATAAATAAAACCATAACTAAAGGCCCTACGAACAAACCAAGCAGACCTAAAGTTTCTACTCCCCCAAGAATTCCAAATAACACTGCTAAAAAAGGTAACTCGATTGCACCACCAATTAACGCAGGCTTGACAAAATGATCTGCCACAAACATCACTAAAGTCCCCCAAACCAGAACAACGATTGCGCCAATCATACTACCAAATGAAAACAGAATAATCGCTACCGTAATAAAAACTATAGGCACAACGAAGGGAATCATTGCTGCAAGTGCTGTAATAAATCCGACAAGAGTAGGTGCGGGAAAACCAACCAGGCCATAACAAATTCCCATTAGGACCCCCACACCTAACCCAACAACAATTGTTCCATTTACTGTGGCTCTCAATGCCCTAGGGAGTCTGTCTGCATAACGAAACCATCTTTTCCCTAAACACGATTCCCCAACTTGATAAATCTGCAATATTAATCGATCGCCATCGCGATAAAGGAAAAACAAACTCAAAAGGGTAAAACCTACTTGAACACTTCGATGCGCTAAATTGGAGCCTATTTGTTTTACATAATAGCTCGTTGGAGTTAACGATAAGTGAACATTAGACAGCAAGCTTTTAATCATCCCTGGCTTACCAATATAATTATCCCAATAGGTAATCAAATCATTTCCCATAAATGGAAAGTCTTTTAAAAATTTAGGGGCTGCACCACCTTGTTGATTTATATCTTGCAAGAAATTAATAAATATCTGTAACTCCTTAATCAACAAACCCAATAACCAGCTTAATGGAAGTAGAAACAATAAGCCGATTAAAGTTGTAAAGAGTAAGGCAGATAAATTATCTTTATTCCCAAAAAAATAACGCCATTTTTCATATAAAGGGAAGGTAGCAATAACAATTATGGAAGCCCAGATCAATGATGGAATAAAGCGATGAATAATGAATAAACTAAGAACTACAATTCCAACAGTCAAACCCATACTAATGAGCTCTTTATGGTTCTCATTCATTTACGCAAAACTCCATGCTAAAAGTTGCATTATTAACCAAGCAGGCACAGCAGCGAATACATCATCCAACATAATCCCAAACCCGCCGCGTACTTTTTGATCAATATAACCTATGGGTTGTGGTTTCCAAATATCAAAAATTCGAAACAAAATGAATCCCCAGAGCATCCAGATTGCTCCTTTGGGTGCCAAAAACATAGTTAATAAATACCCTACAACCTCATCCCAAACAATTCCTTTATAGTCATGCACCCCTAAATCCTGCGAAACTTTCTCACTAACCCAAACTCCCAATACAAATGCGATTAGCGTAATAAAAAGATAAACTACCCAATTAGTTCCCATAAGTAGCAAATAGAGAGGTATTGCTGCCGCTGTCCCCCAGGTGCCTGGAGCAGTAGACATTAAACCACTACCAAATCCAAAAGCGATGAAGTAAATAGGATCTTGGAAAACACTTTTTGTTAAATTTATTTGTTTCATTTTCTTTTTCTCTATACTTAGCTCATTTTAAAGGCTGTATCCAAATACGTTAATGTACCATAGACCACCCTAGTTCTTGCCTTTCTAAATATCCCCGAAAACCAGTCAAGCTCTATTTCTACGCCCCACGGCTTGTCCGCGGGGCGTAGGCAGAGAGATGATCAAGTGACAGTTCTTGCCTTCAGCCCACTAAAAATGTGAGTAACCTGCTGGTTTTAACACATGACAATGATTGTTCGCATCCTTCACTCTTAAACCGGGTGTCGCTTCAATTACTCCAACAGGATAACAATGTAAATGAACTTCCTTGCACTCATTCATCAACGAAGCCAATCGATGCTCTGGTACTGTAAAGCATAACTCATAATCATCACCACCAGTCAATGCCAAATCAACTGCTTTATCAGACCAATACTTATCCAGTAAGGGATGTACTGGAATTGCCTCTTCGTTGAGACACGCACCCACTTTACTTGCGACACAAATATGATTTAAGTCTGCACTAAGTCCATCTGAAATATCTATAGCTGCAGTTGCATAACGCCGTAAAAAATCAACTAAATCAATTCGAGGTTTGGGATGCAGTAGTTTATTCATTAATTCAGAGTTATCTTCTTTAGATATCTTCTGATTTTCAAGAAATTTAATTGCTAAGGCTGCTGCCCCCAACTCCCCTGAAACCACAATTATGTCTCCAGGTTTAGCTCCACTACGTGGTATCGCTTTGTCTTTTGGTGCAGTACCAAAAACAGTGAGCGTTATTGATAAAGGGCCTCGTGTTGTATCACCACCTATTAAAGTCATATTAAATTGGCGAAGTGAATCTTTTAATCCTTGCACAAATAAAGTAAGCCACTGTTGATTGAATTCAGGCAAGGTTAAAGAAAGAGTAATCCAACAAGGATCTGCTGCCATAGCAGCCATATCACTAACATTAGCCATAACTGACTTGCAAGCAATGTCATAAGCATTCCATTGTGGGAGAAAGTGTACCCCTGAAACCAAAGTATCTGTGCTCACCAGTAGATTCATACCTTGAGAGATGTGTACACAGGCCGCATCGTCACCAATACCTAATAATACATCATCTCGTCTGCAATCAAGTGGTTTAAAAAAGTGCTCAATAAGTGAGAATTCATCCATGATTGATTTCAATTGAACGCACCTGTCGTGCCAAACTATTTAATACGCCATTAACATAACGATATCCATCCTGGGAACCAAATTCTTTGGTCAATGATATTGACTCATCAAGAACAACTTTATAAGGAATTTCAGGACAATAAAGTAATTCAAAAGAACCAATACGCAGTACAGTTAGTTCTATTGGATTGAGTCCTGTGATCTCTCTATCAAGAAAAGGAGTAATACTTGCTTCCAAAGTTTCAACATGAGCAGGCACACCGTGCAAAATACGGCAAAAATAATCTACATCCACCTTATTCATATTATTAATAACACGAAATTGTGCTTCAATTTCATGCAATTCGCTTCCGGACATGAACCATTGATAAAGAGCCTGAAGTGCTAATTTTCGGGCTTTTCTTTTACCGCTTATTGACTGCTTTTCCACCTTAACCTCATGAACTCTTCTTAAACATCTATAAAACCCTTCTCTCATTACATTAAGAGAGGGGATAAAAAGTCACTACCAGGACTTATTTAAATTTCTACCCTCTTGGCCAACCTGTCCTATTTTTCTGCGATCCGATGCGCACATACTTCGTGTTTGCCCTGCTTCCGTGCCCGAAAATCAGGTCATTTGGCTCAAGCTAGCGAAATGTAACGAGAACCTATTCTTTATTCATCTGATCAATTGTCTGTCTAAAATCGCTGACGTCTTTAAAACGTTTATATACAGATGCAAACCGTACATAAGCAACATGATCCAAACCATATAATTCTTTCATGACCAGTTCACCAATGAGCTGAGAATCAATCTCTCTCTCACCTCTACGGCGAATTTCTTGCGTAATCGAAATAATTGATGCTTCCAGTGCATCGACACTTACCGGTCTTTTTTCCAAAGCGCGTAACATACCTGATCGTAAATTATCGATATTAAACGGCTCACGCCTACCATCACGTTTAACGATTAACGGCATGATTAATTCAGCGGTTTCAAAAGTAGTGAAGCGTTCATGACATACAAGACATTCTCGCCTTCTACGTACCTGAGCACCTTCAGCGACCAGGCGTGAATCCACTACTTTAGTTTCTTCTGCATGGCAAAAAGGACAAAACATAATTATCTATAAACCGGAAACTCACGACATAAAAGCAACACTTGCTCTTTAACCTTTGCTATAGTCGTTTCATTGTTAATATCATCAAGAATATCTGCTATCCAATTGGATAAAAGCGTTATTTCTTTTTCTTTAAATCCTCTTGTGGTTACTGCTGGGGTGCCCAAACGTAAGCCACTGGTTACAAAAGGAGAACGAGGATCATTAGGAACCGTATTTTTATTCACGGTAATATTGGCTTTATCTAAAGCCGAATCCGCATCTTTACCCGTGATGTTCTTATCAATTAAATCAACCAATAATAAATGATTGTCTGTACCGCCGGAGACAATCTTGTATCCACGTCCCATAAGTACTGAAGCCATGGTTCTGGCATTCAATAATACTTGTTGTTGATAGGTTTTAAATTCAGGCAATAAAGCCTCAGCAAAAGAAACAGCTTTGGCAGCAATTACGTGCATTAATGGGCCGCCCTGGCTACCAGGGAAAACAGAGGAGTTTAATTTCTTCTCTATTTCTTCATTGGCACGGCATAAAATCATCCCACCTCTTGGTCCTCGAAGTGTCTTATGCGTAGTAGTTGTCACTACATCTGCATAAGGAACTGGGGAAGGATAAAGACCTACCGCAATCAAACCAGCAACATGAGCAACATCTGCCATTAGATAGGCGCCTACTTTATCTGCTATTGCTCTGAATCTGGGCCAATCAAGGGTACGTGAATAAGCGGAAAATCCCGCGATAATCAATTTGGGCTTATGCTCCAGAGCCAAACCCTCTAAAACATCATAATCAATTAAACCAGTGTGGGCATCAACGCCATAAGGTATTGCCTCATAAAGCTTACCTGAAAAATTAACTTTGGAACCATGAGTTAAATGCCCCCCATGAGGTAATGCCATACCTAAAATAACATCACCAGGAGCTAATAGAGCCATCATTACTGCGGCATTGGCTTGTGAACCTGAATGTGGTTGAACATTAACGTAATCCGCATCAAAAAGTTTTTTTGCACGGGCGATGGCTAACTCTTCAGCAACATCAACATACTCACATCCACCATAATAACGCTTACTTGGATATCCTTCAGCGTATTTATTCGTTAATACGGAACCTTGGGCCTGCAAAACGCGCGGACTTACGTAATTTTCCGATGCAATAAGTTCTACATGCTCTTCTTGCCGGCGTTGTTCATCAACAATAGCTTGATATAATTCGTCATCAAAATTTTCTATGGTATAGCTTTGGTTAAACATGAGTAATCCTTGGGAAAATGTTAAGGTTTAACGATGATGTCATTACGTACTCTACTCACACCATCCACGCTCGCAGCTATAATCCCTGCTCTTTGTTTCAATCTTGGGGAAGCAACAAAACCACTGAGTTGCACTTCGTCTTTAAAGGTCTTAACTTGTATAGCTAAACCTGTACGCCCTAATTGATTCACTAACGTTGCTTTCACCTTAGCAGTGGTAGTCGAACTATCCAAAAACTCTCCTGTGCTTTCACTACCTGGAGATGCAACACATGCTATGATAAATATAGATAAAAGTCCCAAAAACAGCATTTTAAGTGAGTTACGCATCCAAAAACTCCCTAAAGAAAAAACGTCATAAGACTACCACAAAATTTACTTGGTTACGAATTGTGAATACAAATCGAAAATAATGCTGTTATTTTGATTAAAAACTCGTCCCCAGCTGCAAAATCCATAACCGGGGAAGGTTAGATTCTGATTCTATCGAATAAGTCTTTTGAAATTAATCATTAACTATGACTGTGGGTCCAGATTCTGAAGGATGCTTAACCACTTGGTTATTTTTTTTATTATGTCCATGAACATTGTTTGGCTTGGCATTATTTACAGTAACTTGTTTCTGTTCATTGGCATGATGACCATGGCCATGTGTCTTAACTTGAGTAGAAGCCTCTTTTGTTTTTGTATGACCTCGATGATGACGGGAAGGATGACGATAATCATGTGGACGTTCATCGAAACCATAAATTTCAGAGCGGGGAGGAACTGAGTGATAATAACCGGCCTCATAATATTCCGGTTGGGTCATTTCACACGCAGTCAAAAAAGGTAACAACAGAAGACAAGGGATAAAACGCTTCATGAACAACTCCTGAAACACAAATAAAAAAGGGAAGGTGCAATTGGATGCAACTTCCCTATCATCAAATAAGCTATTGCCTATTTTTTATAAATTACTTATTTTTTTGCAGTAATTTCAACTTTATCGCCTTTAACACCTTTATTCATGTAATTAACGATACGTACAGTACTATTTACGTTAGTCCAACCTGAATAAATAGTGCCATAAGGGCCTTGGATTAAAAGATTCATACCAGAATGGCAGTAACCGTAATAATACAAGTCGATGTAATGAGGTGCATCATAATAGAATATTGTGAAAGGATTTAAGGGAGCCCCATCATCAAAAGTACCGTATACACGGACATTGTCGATACTGTTATTGATGATTTCAATTTCACAATAACCTGGATACATCGTTGATTTACCAGCGGACTTATGATTTTTGTCAGCTTCGGTAGCTTTTGGATGCAAATGTGCATTTGCTGCAAAAACTTGACCAATCAAACAAAAACAAAGAGCAAATAACAAGGACTTCAACTTCATGGTTTCTCCTTTGTGTGATGAAAGCAGCATAGTAGCAAAGTGTTGTATTTAGTCAATAGGATATTTTTATAACCATGAAATAAATAAAATTGAAACTTATAAGCACAATAAGGATAATAAATTCATCTTTCATGTTATATTTGGCAAATTTTAAAAACGTATTGTTTTTTCTAGGTTTAAGTATTTCAGGGGAGCATTAATGAAAAAGCGAATGATCATCATGGGGATAGCCTTATTGATTGTTTTTGGTGGAATCATTGCTTTTAACCTGATCAAGGGAGTATTGATTAAGCGTTTCTTTGCAAACTATCAACCTCCCGCTGTCTCCGTTGCTTCAGCTGTCGCCCAGGCAGTAGACTGGCAACCGACGATTAATGCGGTGGGTAATTTCGTTGCATCTAATGGGGTTGATATCAGTTCTCAAGCTTCAGGAAACGTAGTAAAAATTGATTTTGAATCCGGGCAGTACGTTGATAAAGACGCTCCCTTAATTACGATTGATGACAGCATTGATCAAGCAATATTAAAATTTAATCAAGCAGAATTAACCCTGAAAACCTTAAGTTATAAACGCCAAAATGATTTATTCAAGCGAGGTGCCTCGCCAATTTCCAATGTTGATGAAGCCAAAGCAAATCTTGATCAAGCCCAGGCAAAATTGGATCAAACCCAAGCACAAATCAATCAAAAACATATCACTGCTCCCTTTGCTGGAAAATTAGGTATACGACAAGTCAACCTTGGGCAATTTATCAGCCCTGGGCAAACAACAATTGTTACCTTGCAAGCACTTGATCCTTTGTATCTGGAATTTTATCTCCCAGAACAACTCTACAAACGTATCCGACCGGATCAAACCATTACATTTTCCGTAGAAGCATTCCCTAATGCTCTTTTCGAGGCTAAGGTCACTGCAATTAATGCTAAAGTGGATGTCAATACACACAATATGTTAGTTCAGGGTACTCTTGCTAATTGCCCTACAGCAGCAATTAAAGATCCCAAAAAATCTCCATTAATAAAAACCCGAAAAGAGCCTATGGGAGATAAACAAATTGTCTCTTGCAGTACCGATTTAAACAGTAAAAATAAAATTCATAATTTTACCTTTGTACCGGGCATGTTTGCTTCGATTGAAATAAGCCAACCCCCTGAACCTAAAACGGTCATTGTTCCTTCAACGGCTGTATCTTACAGTTTATACGGTAATGCAGTTTACATTATAGAAAAAAATGCAGACGGAAAGAAAAACCCAGATGGTTCCGATCTGCTTACGGTCAAGCGCGTTTTTGTCACCACAGGTGAGCAACGTGGAAATTATACCGTAATCAAGAAAGGAGTTAAGGAAGGACAACTCGTTGTAAGCGCCGGAGAAATAAAATTACAAAACGGTACGCCTGTTGTAATCAATAATGATGTCAAATTAAATGAACTCAGTAATCCGGATATGTTGGAACAATAAAATCAGTTGAACGCGTAACGTAGCCTAAATGCGGCGAAACAGAAATGCCATGAAGTTAAGTTTACCTTGAGCTTATCCTACGTTCCGCGGCTTGTCCGCGGAATCCAGAAATAATGCGACATCACTGGATCCCGCGGACAAGCCGCGAGATGTAGACAAGAGACTTGGTTTCTTAACTTAATAACAGTGAGCCTGAGTATAGGCCTATTACAAAAATTTTTTTAATCAGGAACAGTTATGAAATTTACCGATCTTTTTATCAAGCGGCCTGTACTTGCCATGGTAATTAGTTTGCTCATTTTTCTTTTTGGTATTAACTCCATCTATAACATGCAAATTCGTCAATATCCTCGCATGGATAATACCGTAATTACCATTATGACAGCTTACCCGGGAGCAGATGCCGATCTTATTGCAGGATTCATTACCTCGCCTCTAGAAAAAGCGGTAGCAAGTGCAGAAGGGATTGATTACATGACCTCTTCAAGCACGCAAGGTTTAAGCACCATCACCTTGAATATTAAATTAAATTTTGATCCGCAAGTAGCCTTTACTGATGTAATGAGCAAAGTGCAACAAACCCTGAACCAACTTCCTAAAGAATCCCAACAACCGGTTATATTAAAAGCATCTGATAGTTCCACAGCATTAATGTACATCAGTTTGGACAGTACAGAAATGACCCCTCAGCAAATCACGGATTACGCCACTCGTGTCGTACAACCGCAATTGCAAACTGTAGATGGGGTAGCAAAAGCAGAAATTTTAGGTGGCGCAACTTACTCCATGCGAATTTTCCTTGATCCAATTAAAATGGCCGCGCTGGGAGTTTCCCCTTCAGATGTTTCTGCCGTACTTGCTAAAAATAATTTCCTCACAGCTGCCGGAAATACTAAAGGTGAATATGTAGCAATCAGTGTCACTGCGAAAACAGATCTGAATGATACGACGCAATTTAGTAATTTAATTGTCAAAAGCGATAAAGGATCTATTGTGCGTTTACGCGATGTCGGCAAAGTTGAATTAGGCTCACAGGATTATGATACCTCAGTCACATTCAATGGAAAAAAAGCAGTATTTATATCCATTACCCCAACACCCACAGCAAATCCTCTTACTGTAATTAGCGATGTAAGAAAAATACTTCCCTCAGTCATCAAAGAGTTTCCACCGTCTCTATCAGGAACAATAGTTTATGATGCAACAGAGTTTATTAGAGCATCTTTGGATGAAGTGACTCATACCATTATTGAAGCAGGCGTAATTGTTATCGTAGTCATTTTTCTATTCCTGGGATCGATTCGCTCAGTATTCATTCCTATCGTCACTATTCCCCTTTCATTAATTGGGGTATGTACTTTGATGCTTATGCTTGGATACAGCGTCAATTTACTTACCTTACTTGCTTTTGTTTTGGCTATTGGTTTGGTGGTTGATGACGCAATTGTGGTCGTAGAAAACGTTCATCGTCATATTGAGGAAGGAAAAACTCCTTTTGATGCTGCATTGATTGGGGCTCGGGAAATAGCCACCCCTGTTATTGCAATGACGATTACACTTGCTGCAGTGTACGCACCCATTGGGTTTATGGGTGGACTGACGGGAGCTTTATTTAAAGAATTTGCTTTTACATTGGCCAGTGCAGTAATCATTTCTGGAATCATTGCTTTAACCCTCTCTCCCATGATGTGCTCACGGGTGTTATCTAAAGAGATTGGTAGTGGTAAGTTTGTTCATTTTCTCGATAATTTTTTCAATAAGCTTAAAGTAAAATATCAAAATGCATTACACAGTTTACTGAACACCCGAGTAATTATGCTGTTTTTTGCAGGGGTTGTTATCATTATGCTGCCTTATCTTTATACTCATACTTCAGCAGAAACTGCTCCTGATGAGGACCAAGGCTTCTTTTTTGTCATGGCGATGATCCCTCAATATGCGACACTTAATTATATTGAAGCCTTCACCAAACCATTTGATGCGATTTATAAAAGCTTCCCCGAAACAGAAAATTATTTTACCGTAAACAACAGCAGCCAAACCATCTCTGGAATGGTATTGAAACCATGGAACCAACGCAGTAAAAGCCAGTTTGCTTTAAAACAACCTTTGCAAGATAAGCTATCACAAGTTGCAGGCTTAAATGCTTTTGCAATTGTTCCTCCTCCTCTTCCAGGCGGCGGGGGCGGTACACCAGTACAATTCGTCATCAAAACAACGAATGACTTTCAAAGCTTACTCGATGTTTCCAATAAACTGACCGAAAAAGCCCAAAAAAGTGGTTTATTTATTTATGTCGATAATTCACTCAAATTCAATAAGCCACAAATTGTATTGGACATTAATCGCTCCAAAGCTTCAGAAATGGGGTTGGATATGCAAGCAGTTGGAAGCAGTTTAACCAGTGCTTTGTCAGGCGGTTATGTGAATTATTTTAACTTAGAAGGCCGCAGTTATCAGGTAATACCCCAATTAAGCCGATCATTTCGTATGACTCCCGAGCAATTAGGACAAATATATGTAAAAACCATGAACGGCACCATGGTTCCCCTTTCAACCGTAGTCACTGCCAAGGAAAAAACGGCACCTAACGCAGCGTCACATTTCCAACAAATGAATTCAGCGACCATTCAAGCAGTCATGATGCCTGGAAAAACACTAGGAGAAGGTCTAGCGTTCTTACAAAATGCCGCCAATGATACTTTGCCTAAAGGTTTTTCCGCTGATTATGGTGGTGAGTCAAGACAGTTTATCCAAGAAGGAAGCGCCCTGCTCTTTGCGTTCGTTTTTGCAATCATCATTATCTTTTTGGTACTTTCAGCCCAATATGAAAGTTTTCGCGATCCTTTAATCGTTTTAATCAGCGTGCCTATGTCCATCTGTGGTGCCTTAATTCCTTTGAATTTGGGCTTGGCAAGTATCAATATCTACACCCAGGTCGGTTTGATTACCCTAATTGGATTAATTTCTAAACATGGAATTTTAATCGTTGATTTTGCCAACCATTTACAACGTGAAAAAAATCTGGATAAACGAGCAGCAGTAGAAGAGGCTGCTGGAATCAGATTAAGACCCATTCTCATGACAACTGCTGCGATGGTATTTGGTGTATTACCTCTTTTGATTGCCAGTGGAGCAGGCGCAGTAAGTCGTTTTGATATTGGACTGGTTATTGCAACTGGCTTGCTCATCGGAACGGGATTCACTTTGTTTGTAGTTCCAACTTTGTATACTTACATTGCTGAAGACCATCGTTCCAAAAAATCCGAACCTCAGTTTGATGAAGCAAAAATTCCAGATGTTCAAGTACCTACTCATAATCATTAAAATAATAGCCTGGGCGAGGCATAGCCAAACCCGGGATAATTTTAACAGCCACCAACTTAACTTTAAGTCTTCAATCTTTTGTAATCAATTCTAAATTTCTTATACTTCATATAAGGGAGAATCATTAAAAGGGTAAAATTGTGACGCCTTTTAAACGAGTTAACTTAAATTTAATATTGCATCTGGATGCCTTATTAACTGAAAAAAGTGTCAGTGGTGCTGCTGCTAAAGTATTCGTCAGTCAACCTGCAATGAGTACTTCTTTGAAGCAACTTAGAGAACTATTTAAGGATCCGCTGCTCATTCCCGCTAAAGGGGAATATCTTCTTTCTCCAAAAGCGAAAGAATTGCAACCACAATTAGAACAAGTAATGTTTGATTTAAAAAATATCTTGCACCCTAGTGAACGCTTCGCTCCCCTTCATTCAAAGAGATCATTTAAGATTGCGCTACCGGATTATGTTGAATTAATCTTGTTGCCTTCCTTAATTTCAGCCCTGGAAAAACTACCCCATATTGTTATTGAAACCACTATTGAGTCCATGGCTGATAACCCTCTTCTATTTATTGATGAGAACGTCGATATCGCCATTGGGGCTATTAATGAAAACTCACTCCCCTCGTTGCTTAAAGCTGAAAAATTATATGAGGAAGAAATTATTTGTTTTGCGAGCCAGAATAATCCACTAATAAACCAGCCCATGTCTTTAAAAGATTATTTGACCAGTAAACATATTGCCTTTAGTTTTAATCCAGCCCGATACAGCCATTCAGCGGAATATTTACATAAAAGGAAAAAAGTACGTAATGACATGCTCTTTGTAAAAAATATTTTGCCCGCTATTTTTGCAGTAGCCAATTCCGACACCGTTATCTCCACGGCCCCTAGTTTTTTGATTAATATTTTTTCAGAACAATTTAATTTAAAAATGCAACCTCTACCGTTCAATCTGGAACCAACCCCTATTTACCTTGTAATGCACAGTAAGAGTCAATATGACGAAGGAGTACATTGGTTATCCAGATTAGTCAGTTCAAGCATTAAAGATTTGAACAAGTGGTAAAAGACTTGCATGTTTAAAGACATGCAAGTCTTTCAAATTCCCTCAGAAATTGCTGCGGATAACAACCTCCCTAAGTCTCCATAAGAAATTTGTATACCTCACATATAAATAATCAATTTTTAATAAATATTTTGAGCATTTATTATGCGCATATTGGTTAATCATAAATCATATTCATCACATAATTCACAAGGTCATAAAAATGAAATGTTCCACGCATGAAGAAAGAATGCAGCATCCACAAGCCAAATTAATCCCGCAAACCCTCTGGGATATACTTTTTTTAGAAGAACTCCCTGACTGTTTAATTCCCCTAATGCAAACGAAAGATGAGCATTTGTTAATTGATCGACTAAAAGCAATCCCCCTCCCAGTCTCTAAAAGCGAAATACTATGTCTATGGTTAGGGATTGCGTTCAGTCATCCTGAATTTAATTCAGAATCCCTTCAGCATATAGGAGATATGTTAGGGATGTCGGATAAAGTGATGCTTCACGCTGCGGTTTTATGGGGTAATGAGAGTTATTTTAAGGATTTAATGACAAAATATTCCAGTTCATCGCAAGATATGATTGCTGCGGATAACAATTACATTTTTATCGAATCTATCCGATACGGTCATTTATATGTCCTTCAATACATAGCTGAAAAAGCTCCGGAAAAATTGCAAGAGATGCTCGCTTCTGAGAATTATCTTGCTTTTAGCTGCGCTTTCCAAAAAAGTCATTTATCAGTTCTTCAATTTTTGGCTGAAAAAGTCCCGGAAAAATTGCAAGAAATAATTGGTGATAACATTTTTTCTGTTTTTCATCGCACCATAGAAAACGGTAGTTTATCCGTCCTTCAATTCCTGGCTGAAAAAGTTCCTGGAAAATTTCAAGAAATGATTACAGATTACAGCATTTATATTTTTCTTTGGGCTACTTCAATACAAGACCCACTTCCTATCATCAATTTCTTACTGTCTCACGCCAATGCCTTTGCCTACGCCGAACAGCACCAGATTGAGTATCGTGAATATGTAACTCCTTTTATAACAAAAAAGCTTGCTGACCTTCAGGCCCTGAAAAATACCATCGAGCACGAAAATGCTTATGCAGTATTTGATATCACCTCCTCTGAGGAAGCAAAACTCTTATTTTATGTCTTAAGAAATCTCATCCGCCAAAATGACCCTGCACGAAGAGATGACATTCTACTCTTGATAGGCATCCCATCGGTGAAAGCATTAGCCCATACCGAAATCACACCTAATCACCCCAATGAATTATTACGTCTTGCCCTCAGTTTGGGCAATGAAACTGCGGCGGAACTCTTATTAGGAATTCCCGCCGTGCGCGAACTTGCCGCACAAAACAACTTTTACCGTGTGGAGCAACGCAATGGGCTTGATTTGCAGGCTTTAGCTCAAAATAGAGAATCCTCTATGACTGCGTTGACTCAAGGGGAGCAGAAACGACTTGAGAAGGCTATTACGCATTATCAGCCTATGCTCAAGCAAGCCAGTGTCCCTGCGGTGATGGAGGATTTATACACTACCCTCGCACAACAATATGAAAACAATCCAGCAACCCTCACCATCGAGCAACAAGGAAACCAAACCACAATCACGCTCCCCCTGGGCTGGGAAGCATTACAAGCCCTCCATCTCGATGCATCAACCTATCAAGATGCTCTGAAAGCCTATTATCAACATAAAGTGCATTCTGCATGGCGTTATTTATCCAAACCCAACCCCTGGATGCACGAACATGCCAGTTATGTTTATGTCAATCCGGATAATACTCAGGAAAAGTGGTCCACCTTTGAAGAATACCAATCGCTCATCGGCCTGCTTTATTTAGCAGTTATCGATAAAACCATGCCATGCCTTGACCATCATACCTTTGAATCAAGATTGGAACACTTCATCAATGAACTCGCTCTCATCGGACGCGCACATAATTGGGACAAAACACGTATCATCGCTGGTGCTGACGAAAACCAGGTCACGGAGGAATTTGATGATCTCGAAGGCGACAGACCCAGTTGCTTTTCAGGGGTGAAACGTCGTTTATTCCAATCCGTACTCGGCCATCCTTTTTTTATTCTCCTTACCGAGGACATCATCAAACAAGAAATTCGTGAATTTGTTCGCCAGCATTTTAAAGACAGCATTCATGATAGCAATCGCGACGCCATTAAAATCGCCTGGGAGAAAGGCATCATATTAGAAGAGAGAACTAATGAAGATTGGGAAGCCTTAAAAGCGATTGATATCCCTTATGAAAAATTGGATGTCTTCATCAATTCGTTAAAAAATAAATATGAGGAAGAGCAAATAGTCTCCTTTATACCTTATATCAAGAATAAATTTACCCTAAATAAGGATAAAGAGTATGAACGGGCGCATCTTCTTAAATTCGGCTACCTCCAGCTTGAAGAGCACCTTGAAGCGAATAACGAGCAAAAGGATGAACATCAAAGCAGCGCACAAGGACTCAGTCAATTTGGTCTGTTTGCTCCAGCAGAATCTTCATCGTCCTCAGAGCGAAACACTCAACAATGCCAATATGAATCATTCTAATGGAATTTGAAAATATAACTATGCAAGTCACTTTAATAAGTAAGCGTAATAACTGTCTTGAAATAAAATTCAAGACAGTTATTACGTATCCCATTAATAAATTTAAACAGCTTACATTGTTGCCTCTAATTAACTCAACTTACGATTGAATTTGTGATAATATTTCGTCTTTTATCAGTACAGGTTTAATCATGGATAAAATCTATTCCCCTGAAGCAATTGAAAAAGCATGCTATAAAAATTGGGAAAATCATCATTATTTCCAACCTCATGGTGACGGTAAAAAATATTGCATCATGCTTCCTCCTCCTAACGTCACAGGTAGCCTACACATGGGACATGGTTTTCAGCATACGATTATGGATGCGTTGACCCGTTATCATCGGATGTCAGGTGATAGAACTTTATGGCAACCTGGTACTGACCACGCAGGAATTTCAACGCAACTTGTTGTTGAGCGTCAGCTTGAGGCTTCAGGAATTTCCAGAAAAGATCTTAGCCGCGAACAATTTTTAGAACGCGTTTGGCAATGGAAAAACGAATCAGGTAATACCATCACGCAACAAATGAGACGTTTGGGTGCGTCAGTAGACTGGAGCCGTGAACGATTTACCATGGATGAAGGATTATCAGCTGCGGTACAAAAGGTATTTGTGCAACTCTTTGACGAAGGACTAATTTACCGCGGAACCCGTTTAGTGAATTGGGATCCTAAGTTAGGGACTGCAGTATCTGATCTTGAAGTACTTTCTGAAGAGGAAGATGGTTTTCTCTGGCATATTCGCTACCCAGTTGTTAACTCAAAAGAATCACTTATTGTAGCTACGACTCGTCCTGAAACCATGTTAGGCGACACAGCAGTTGCAGTACATCCTGAAGATCCGCGCTTCAAACATCTTATTGGGCAACAAGTTCATCTACCACTTTGTGATCGGACCATCCCCATAATCGCTGACGAATATGTCGATAAAGAGTTTGGCAGCGGCTGCGTTAAAATTACACCCGCCCATGACTTTAACGATCATGAAGTAGGTAAACGCCATAACCTTCCTGTTATAAATATCTTAACCAAAAAAGCCTCTATTAATAAGAATGCTCCTTTAAAATATCAGGGTATGGACCGATTTGTAGCCCGAGAACAAATGATTAAAGATCTGGAAGCAGCTGGCTTATTAGTTAAAACAGAACCCCATAAGTTAAAAGTACCTCGTGGCGAAAAATCGCATGTCATTATAGAACCCCTGCTCACCGACCAATGGTATGTAAAAACTCAACCATTAGCTGAGCCAGCATTAGCTGCTGTGAAAAACGGTGAAATTCGATTTATCCCAGAAACCTGGACCAAAACATATTTTCAATGGATGGACAACATTGAAGACTGGTGTATTAGCCGTCAATTATGGTGGGGACATCGGATACCTGCATGGTATGACAGTAATGGTAATGTTTATGTTGGGTATAGTGAAAACGATGTACGTTTTAAATATAAAATAAAAGATTCAACGGTGCTAAAGCAAGATGAAGACGTCCTGGATACCTGGTTTTCTTCTGCGCTTTGGCCTTTTTCAACTCTGGGCTGGCCTGAACGTACCCCAGAATTAGAACAGTTCTACCCCACTTCGGTACTCGTTACCGGCTTCGATATTATCTTTTTCTGGGTTGCCCGTATGATTATGATGGGCTTAAAATTTACCGGAAAAATTCCTTTTAAAGAAGTTTTTATTACTGGATTAATTCGAGATAGTGAAGGACATAAAATGTCCAAATCTAAAGGTAATGTGCTTGATCCACTGGACATTGTTGATGGAATTGATCTCGAATCACTTATTGCAAAACGAACTTCTAATCTCATGTTGCAATCAGTTCGTGACAAGATAATCAAAAACACACGTAAAGAATTCCCTGAAGGCATTAGTGCCTATGGAACAGATGCCCTTCGCTTTACTTATTGCTCTCTTGCATCTACAGGTCGTAATGTACGCTTTGATATAGGTCGAGTAGAAGGTTATCGCAATTTCTGCAACAAACTGTGGAATGCTGCGCGGTACGTATTACTCAATACCGATGAGGAACAAATAGATTTCGATGATGGAGCGTTTCAGTATACTCCAGCAGATCAGTGGATTTTATCCCGTTTGCAACACACCATAAGCAAAGTACATCATTATTTTGAAACATATCGATTAGATTTGCTATCAAACACGATTTACGAATTTGTCTGGCACGAATATTGCGATTGGTATCTGGAGTTATCCAAGCCCGTATTACAAGATGAACATGCCTTGAGTGCTTTAAAACGAGGCACTCGCAGAACCTTGATTCACGTTCTTGATCAAATTCTTAAAATGCTGCACCCTTTAATGCCATTCATTACAGAAGCAATTTGGCAGCGTACTACAAAGTTAACCACTGATGATGGCACAAGCATTATGATTAGCGCTTACCCTCAAGTGAATCATGAATTCATCAATGATACCATTGAAGAAGAATTAGAATGGCTAAAATCAGCGATTCAAGCTGTACGCACCATCCGTAGTGAAATGTCGATTTCACCGGCTAAACTTATTCCGCTTTATATTCGTAATATTACACCAGCGCTTAAAGAGAGAATGGAAAAATATCAGCATACTTTAAAAGCGCTGAGTAAATTAAACCATATTCATTATCTGGGAGCAGATGAAAAGGTACCTGTATCTGCAACTGCGGTATTGGGTGAAATTGAATTACTCATTCCTATGGCTGATTTGATTGATAAAGACGCGGAATTGGCACGTTTAACAAAGGAATTAGCTAAATTAGAAAAAGACATCGGGCTTGCTGAAGGTAAGTTAAATAACCCTAAATTTACTGATAAAGCACCTGCAGAAATTATTGCTAAAGAACGTGAAAAATTGGCGCAGGCACAGCAAACTAAAGAAAAGCTGTTACAACATAAAACCCGGGTAGAGTCCCTATAAAAATATTCTGTTTTAAAATAATTTTAAAACAACTTACTTACCGCGCTTTATGCGCGGTATCCAGGGAGAATCCAATGAAGAGAAAGATCTCTGAAAGCGGGGCAAGTCTGGATACCGCGCATACGTCGGCTAATTGGGTACAGATTAAAGATACAAGCCAGGTTGCTTGAAATCATGCTCGTATTCCTCATCAATCCTGGCTGTCAAGCAGTCAGCTTGTTAAATTAACCATTAGCTGAGACGTTCTCTTTATCTTTCCCAACAACCCTATGGCTGATCCAGCAAGCAAGCAACAAAGTAGATAACACTCCCAAATATACACCTATATTTTCCCAACCTGGACCGACCAATTGCAAAGCATCTGGGCTTTGAAAGATTGAAAAAGGAATAGCAAGCAACACGTCCATAATTGCAGAACCAGCTACCAAACCACAAGCAATTAGAGTCCCTCGTTGTTTGCGGATCATCGCTTCTTCTTTAACAGGAGTCGTGCGTTTCAAACGTTCCTGAACGAACAATGCAATCATACCGCCTATGAAAAGTGGAAATGAAGAGGAAAGTGGTAAATACATTCCTATGGCGATTCCTAAAATAGATAAATTTAAATAACGGCGTAATTTAAAAATATAATTGAGAAAAATACTAATCAGAATAATTACAGAACCAATCAACATCATGCTCCATGGTAATGAATTTCTGAACACAGCTTCCGTAATCGCAGCCATTAAAGCGGCGGTTGGGGCAGGTAACGATTGACTTATATCCATATTAGGATGAGGCATTACCCCCGCAATTCCATATACATTAAATAACAACTGCATTACCGGTGGAATAACTAAAGAAGAAATCACCACCCCCAACAATAACATCAATTGTTGTTTCCATGGTGTAGCCCCGACAAGCTGTCCCACTTTGAGATCTTGGGTATTATCATTCGCTATTGCCGCAATGCCGGTAACTACAGCGCCAATAATAATCGTAATTGCTTCAGCTGCCTGGATTTGTTGCGCACTTAAGGGTAATGGCAATAAACGATCAATAGCGACTAACAACAGCCATGCGGCAAAAAGCATTCCTGAGATGACCACTGAACTCCCAGGACTTGCCGTAACCCCTACCATACCTGAAAAATAGGCAGTAATAACCGAAAAAATAAAACCTATAAATAAGACATAAAGTACAGCAAAAAAAACTAGAGTTGGTGAATATTGATTATCCAATCCTACCTGTCCCAGAGGCAGAACAAACTGAAAAAAGAGAAACAAGATTGCGGCAAATGCACCAGTTCCTATCAATATATAAGGTAGTGGGATGTCCTTATCAATTCGCGGCAACTCAGTATCAACCTTTCCCCCTTTAGACATATATGCTTTCAGTGAAGTATGAATACTTCTAGAGAGTGGTTTAACTAATTTTAAAAAAGTCCACACTCCTGCAAACAACATAGCACCTATGCCCAGATAGCGCATTTCGCTGTTCCATAAAAAAGTTGCAGCTTGCTCAGCAGGATAATGATTTACAAATTCAGGATTAAAGTGGCTGACAACAGGCAATGCAACTAACCAAGAGATCACTGCACCCAAAAAGATACTAATCGCCATATCATGGCCAACAAGATAACCAGCACCTATCATCGTAGCGGAGAAACCCGCGCCAAGACCAAATAGCGATCGTTTTACCACAAACCAATAACCCCAACTGTTAGCAATTACTTTAAATCCTGTTTGGAATAATTCAACCAGAGAACCTACCGCTCCCCCAATTAATATGTCCTTAAGGCTCGTTTTTTCAACGGACGATTTTAATACTTCCGCAATGGCCCTTCCTTCGGGAAACTTTAAAGATTGATCATGGACTAAAATACGACGCAGCGGAATGGAAAATAATACCCCTAAAACCCCACCACAAACCGCAATGAAAAAATTAGTAAGGTAATCAAAATGATTCCAAAAACCAATAATAATTAAGGCTGGAATGGTATAAACAATCCCTCCTGCCACAGCTTCACCAGCGGATGCTGCGGTTTGCACTGCATTATTCTCAAGAATGGTTGAGTTTTTAAAAAAGCGCAAAATCCCCATGGAAATAATCGCAGCCGGAATGGATGCAGAAGTCAAAATCCCCAACTTCAAGGCAAGATACGCATTGGACATTGCCAATAAAACAGTCAGTATTATTGCAAGAAAAATAACTCGAAAAGTAAGTTCTGCTACATTTTTATCAGCAGCTATAAAAGGAGTATCAGCCATTAACGACCCCAAACACTATGCATTATTTCAGGATTGAGTAAAGAAGAAATTTGTGACAAAGGTATTTTTACCGTCTGCGGACCATAGACATAAGCCGCGACCTGGTACGTATCAAAAATAATATTTATTCCATCTGAAGAAAAAGACCAAATCTTATAATTTTTATCTATAGGCCTCGTACCTTCTTCAATCCATTTCTTATCGGAAATATTTTTCTCAGTAATTTTTTTGCTGCAGAGGCTGGCAATAGGTTTTAAATAATTTACTTCAGGACGAAATAACTCAGATAAATTAACCTGACGACCATTAATGAAATTTAATACCGCCACTGTATTTGAAGGATGTGCAGCTCCCCGGTGATAAATCGAAATATTAAAAGACACACTTAAGGCATTTTTCGTATTATAGGGCAAAGAATAAGTGACATTTAAACCTGTTTTTCCTGGTGCATCAGCAGGAATATCCGCATCATCCGTGATTTCTTTAAAAAAACTTTTTTGGGTTTTTTCAATGAAACTCAGTACTGCAGCATTGATACGGGGGTCTTTAAATTCTTGTGGGTATTTGATATCAAGAATATAAACAGGCGTCTCTTTTTTAATCGATACTGGATTTACAGCCCAAACAGCGAAAGAGCTTACGATAAAACATAAAGAGAAAATTGTTTTTAATGGTTTCAACATCATTTTATTTCCTAGTAATTATTCTCTGTAGAAACCCACTCCCCCGCAATCATCATACGATGTGATAAGGGATAGGCAAAATAATAACATAGAGCGGCACTGTCACTAACAGACCACAATACCAAATCAGCTTGCATACCTTTAGCAAGTGTACCAAGCGCTTTGTGCAAACCTAATGCTCTTGCCGCTTGACTTGTAACTGCCGCTAGTGCTTCCGGAACTGATAATGAAAAGAATTGACAGGCCATACTCATCATCAAACGTAATGAAGTAGTTGGCGATGAACCAGGATTACAATCGGTGGCAATTGCCATCCCCACCCCAGCTCGTCGCAGTAACTCCACTGGGGGTTTTTGTTTTTCACGCAGAAAATAATAGGCCCCTGGAAGTAAAACAGCAACTGTGTTTGCCTTTGCCATAGCATATGCTCCTTTCTCATCCAGAAATTCCAAATGATCACAGGACAAAGCGCCAAACTCTGCTGCAAGCTCACTTGCTCCAAGATTGGATAATTGCTCCGCATGACATTTTATAGGGAGATTTAATTTCCGTGCTGCCGTAAAAACTTGTTCTGTTTGTTTGAGTGAAAAAGCAATAGACTCGCAAAATACATCCACCGCATCTGCTAAATTTTCTTCAAACAATGCGGGCAGCATTTCGTGACAAAGAACATCGATATAAGCCTGGCTGTTTCCTTGAAATTCTGGGCCTATTGCATGTGCGCCAAGAAAGGTTTTCCTAACCCTTAATCCGGTTAGCTCACCTAAACGTCTTGCTACTCGCAGCATTTTCAATTCATTAGGCAAATCCAGGCCATAACCTGACTTAATCTCGACTGTTGTCACGCCATCAGCACGTAGGGCAAGAATTCTTGGTAAGGATTGTTGGAGCAATTCCTCCTCTGACGCTGCTCGTGTGTGATGTACTGTAGATAAGATTCCACCACCTGCTTTAGCAATTTCAGCATAACTCGTTCCCGCCAGTTTCATTTGAAACTCGGTTGATCGATTCCCCGCATAAACCAAATGAGTATGACAATCGATAAGCCCCGGAGTAACTAATTGTCCCTGACATTCTTCTTTATGTTGCAGTTCATAAAATTGCGAAGGCATTTGTGCTTGCGGCCCACACCATTCAATAAGACCATTTTTAATCGCAATAGCTTGCTCAGTTAACTGGTTTCCATGAGCATCAATGGTAGTTGCATTTAATAATAATTTTTCACATGCAGACATTAAAAATCCCAATAAAGAACTTGATGAGGCGGTTTAAGCCAGGCTTTATGATGTTCGGTATCATATATATCCCACTCTTTGGATATAAAAGTGTTCTTATCCACATCCAATAAAAGCCAAGTCAAGAATTCGGCAACTGTATCCGGTGAAATTAGGCGATTTGCATCGTGTAAGCGCTTATAAAAATTTATCTGCTCATAAGCAGGATTTTCGTTACTTCGAGCAATCTCTTGCATTTTTGTGTCAATTATTCCTGGCATAACACTGGCAAAAGCAATTGAATCAGACTCCAACTGCCAACATCTGGTTAACATCGATAAGGCGGCTTTAGATGTACAATACGCCCCCCATCCCTTAATTGCAAAATAAGCAGCGCCAGAACTGATATTTAAAACACGGCCATGCGTCAATTTATCATAGATCATTTGCGGGAGAAAAAGAGCAGGATTCAAATTGGTATTAAATGCATGACTCCAGTCTTTAGGCGCAACATCCTTAAGGAGAACCAAGGGATTTAAAGTTCCTGCATTGTTAACCAGGGCACTCACTTGATTCACATGATTCAGGCGATTTTTGATCGACTCTAAACCTTCAAGTGTTGAGACATCAGCGCAGATATATTGGATTTGTGAAGAAAAAGCCGCTGTTTCCTGCAATAAATCTTCTCTTCTACCTACGATTAAGATTGATTGATCTCGTTTTGCCAAAGAAAAAGCTAATGATCTTCCTATCCCACTTCCTCCACCGGTAATAACAATCACAATGTCCTCTTACTCTTTTGATTTGCCATGCGCAGATAATACCAGACATTGAATAAACTTGGCATAATTTTATGCGCATGCGTCGTGTAGGAGTTTAACAATATAAACCTAATTGTTCATTGACAAATGAAACTCGTGCAATGACTGTCATCTAGCTGCTAATTTATCTTTGTAAATTAATTTTGTTCTAGGTCATTATGCTCTAGCGCTGTGCACTCTGGAACTTTATAATGAGTGCAAATATATCAATCTTCACTTTTCTAAAACAAATGCATAAAGACACTCAACAAGCAGTTAATTTTATTAAAGCCAACTTGGATTTTTTTTGTGCTCCATTCCTTGATCAAAAAGAATTTCAACATTGGACTTTGAGTTCAGGACAAGAACGGAACATTAGAAATCTGACGGATTCTCTTCTGCTACCTTTGACCAATCCTACTTCTTACATCGCAGAGTTTATTGATGCATTAATAGGCAAAGCGCTTGAGCCAAAAGATACCTATTGTATGCGATATGGAGATGAACAACGCCTTATTAATTTATTGGAAAAGAATAGGTCTCTGAGACGCTCTATCTTGATGACTGCCACAAATCCTTCAATCAAAAAGTGGAATGAGGATCATCCCCTAATACTCAGTAAGAGTAAAAAATTTTTCACTATATACGAAGCAGTAAAAACAATAGAAGAAAAAATCAGAAATCTTTCCCCCCAATTTAAGGAAGAGGCTGAATGCTCATTGGCTTCCATATCCCTTATAAAACAGGAGCTCTATCATTTAATTGATGCAGAAAAAAGTGAACGTGGAGAAATGCTTCATTTTCATAACCAATGCTCTCAATTAATTCGCCAAGCAAAGCAGGATTTAATCCAGAGATGGGGAGGACATCATGAGTTGAAACATGTTCTCTTTTTAATTGGTGAAGTGACTCATCACATTTTTTCCAATGGAAATCCCTATTCATTTTTCAATGAGCATTCAAAAATCATGGAATCATTTAGCCAATTAGAAACTACCCTCTCTAACTTATAAAATAGTACAGGTCCTGAATTGTTCCATCCTTTCTCCTTGCGCGGAAGTTTCTCTATTTTCAAATTCATGATCTAATTGCTGGATGGATTGAATGAAATGGATATCATCTTCATTCAAAATGACTTTGGAATTAAAGAAATAAGTTCCTTGCGATTGGGAAAACCCGAGTTTATAAAAGAAATAGAGGCTTCCTTGATTTTCCTTTGTTCTTTCTTGTTGCAGGTAGCCTTCAACAAGCTTTGTGTAACGTTGATTCCAATAAGGTGTTTTCATCCAAAAATTGATAATCTCAGCAGCAAGAAATAAGAAATGCTCACTATTTGAAGTAACATAATCTTGTTGCACAAGACAACGAATTAAATGAGATATTAGAATATTATCTTTATTCTGTCCCGCCTCAATAAATAATTGAATAAACAATTGATGCCAACGAGCTTTATCTTTAGAAATGACTCCTGTCCCTGTTCTTAAACTCAACATGAGATCGTTTAACGCCTCATAATAATCTAATCTAAAAGAAATAAGATAATACTGGATCGCTTTTTCTTGATCTCTAAGAGTTAAAGTGATCTTATCTTGATGACGCCCGGCATGGATTAGAGCTAAGTAATAAGCTGCATGCTTATTTTTGTTCGAAACAGATTGCCTTAAATACTCAAGACCACGTTGAAAAGTTATTTCATCTTCTTGTGAAATGGTATTTAAAACACCTAAACAGAAAAGAGTTAATGATGTTAAATCGGCTGAAGTTGTATCGGCAAGAGTCAATTGCAATCGGTTAACTGTCTCCATTTTTGCTTCCTGGTTCACGCATAATGAACAATCCAAAGCCGAATGAGTTTTCTTTTGCGTAGTAATGTACATGAGATGCATGGCGATTCTCCATACGGTTCTCATTTCTTCAATAGAATGATAAGGGTGAAGTGAGGCGGATCCCATGTTTAAGCCCTAAATGATCAAAAAAATAACCATTTTAGACTAAGCGTCAATATTATTCCATTTTGATTATTGTTGATCATATTTTTTTACCCGAAGTGATCAATATTATCACCAAGTGACCAATAAATATACTTTATCTGATATAATTATATTGAAGTTAATTATTTTTCAAGACTAGTAAATATGATCTCGAAAGACGATAGATTAAAAAAATCACTTGAAAACTTTGAGTCACAAGGTGCTAAAGATACATCTGGCGGACATACGGCGGGGATTCACAAAAAGAAAGCGAAAGAGACTCGCCCTAATAGTCAGCGTAATAAAAAATCTTGGTTTGTCAAAGAAGCCTATTCCCCTGATGAGCCTTTAGAACTTGAGGTTATCTCTGGGGAAGTTTATCGTTTTTGGATTGGAAATACCCAACCTAAAACACGATTAGTAACTGACAAATTAGATAAACGTTATGTAGCTTCCGAAGGAGTTCCTGGGTTTAAAACGTTTAAATCAATTATGGAACAAGGAGGAAAACCTACTGACTATAAAACTCTAGCTCGCATTCTCGTTAGTGCGCTAGTTCTTGCTGAAACTGATCTAAAGGCTGATAACATTGGTGTAAATTCTGGCGGAACAAGCGTTAAAATCGATCATGACTCTTCCTTATGGCCGATTGTCAGAAGAATTATGTCAATGCAAAATGATCTCAATCAAGTCAATTTTAGCTTTGAGGATCTTGATGATATCTTGGCGCCAAAAACCTTCAAACCCACAATATGGGCGGGAGGTCTCAAGAAAGAAATAAAAGATGAATTAAGAAAAAATGAAGAATTCAAAAAGGAAGTATATCTTCAAATTTTAAGAATATTAGTTTATCCCCCGGAAGTTCTCACGAAGATCCAAGAGGTAAATGCTCCATCTGATCTTCAGTTAAAAGAGGAAATCGACAACTTCCTTCAAGAGCGTATAAGCTTACTCAGAACGGAGGCTTTAAAAAGCAAAGGATTTCGAGAATTTATAACGAATCTAAATATCGATGACTGCGAGAGCGAATTTAAAAGTGAACTTAAAGAATTTTTTTCAGAAAACAGAGCTTATGCTGAAGGTATCGATATATCTCATTCTATGCTTAAGGCAATCCACAAAATAAAGGATCAAGCCCAATTAAGTGAAGCTCGTGCGGGAGAATTAGATAAAATTACCCTACTGAAAGAAAAGTTAAATTTAGATAGACACAATCATGAACACCTCGCATACTGGCAAGAAAAAACAAAAGCAGGTGGAGGAACACTTGTCGAGTATAATGGCACCTATTATAAAGTTCCTTCGAAAATAGCCCAAATGATGAAGATGGACGCAGACTCATTTTCCTCTTATATAGATTTTAAAGATGAAATAGATAAAATTAGAAAATCTGATGAATCTGCTAAAAATACCAATTCGCTCTATTCTTTTTTTGGTGAAGTTAAAAACAAAATAACACGAGATAAAGTGACCCAAGCTTTATATGAGATTGACGATATTGAAGAAGCTGATCTGAATGACTTGGACCCATCTTTCAAAATGAAATAATTTTATGGATTGGGCAGCTAGTAAATATTTGATTATCTCTCAAAAGGAATAATGGATAATCTATGTATCGATTAAGTACATTACTCAGTGACTCAGCAGAAAAATTTCCTGATAAAATTGCCTTGGTGATTAATCAACAATGTTATACCTACCAGAAACTCTATGAATTAACTCATCATCTTGCGGCCTCTTTTTTAGAAAAAGGGATCTCAGAAGGAGATTGTGTTGCTTTTCTTCTACCAAACAGCATTGAAATTATTTTATGTTACTATGCTTGCTTTATGATAGGAGCTATAGCAGTTCCTGTTAATATTCAATTTAATAATGAGCTGATTCATTACGTGTTGAAACACAGTGAAGCGAGTATTTTTATAACCACGTCAGATTATTATACACAGCTGCTCAACGATGAAAAAATAATAAAAGAAATTAAGGAATGCTATCTTACTTCGGAAGCAAATCGTTATCCTGGCGTCCTTGACTTTCAAGAATTACTCTTACCTATGCATGCGCCCGTTTCAACAACTGAAATTGAATTGGAAAAACCAGCCCTGCTTTTTTTTACATCGGGCACTACAGGATTACCCAAAACGGTTGTACACAGTCAACAAAGCTTGAGCCACGGTACACAAAATCAAATAACGCAAATTCAGATTCATCATAGCGATCAAACATTAGTGATGTTTCCAGTATGCTATTTGATTGGTCTTGGCTCGCAAATTTTACCTTTTCACGCTGTTGGAGCTACTGTAGTGCTATTACCCAAGTTTGATCCTAAGGAAGCATTAGCAAAACTTCATTTGCATCGAATTACGAAAATCTATGGGTTTCCTAAACTTTATCTTGAGCTCATTAATCAAGCTAAACTTTTGGATTATGAAATCAACACACTCAACTTTTGCTTTTCAGGTGGTGATGCAACACCCGTTTTTCTCCAGGAACAATTTAACTTGCGATTCCACATTGAAATTACCGAAGGATGTGGTATGTCCGAACTTCAGATCTATTCCATGAATCCCCCTTATGGAAAAAAGAAAACCGGTTCGATTGGATTTCCTATAGCAGGTATGGAAATGCGCTTAATTGATGAAAAAGGGGTACCTATTTTAAAGCCACATAAACCAGGCGAAATTATTGTGCGTGGTGAGAGCATGTGTTCCGGTTACTGGCAAGATGCTGCTTTGACCGCGAAAACTATAAAGAATGGCTGGTTTCATACAGGAGATCTTGCATATCAAGATAACGAGGGTTATTACTGGTTTGTAAGTCGTAAAGTAGACATTATTCGCTGCGGAAAAGAATTGATTTCTCCCATGGAGATTGAAAATATTCTTTATCAACATGATGCGGTTAAAGAAGCTGCTGCAATTGCTTTACCTAATCCTAGTAGGAAGAATGATGATAAAATTATTGTTTATGTAGTGCTAAAAATTAAGAATAACCCATTGACTGCTCAAACATTAATGGATTGGACTAACGAATCGCTCCCGACAGGCAAACGTCCTTCTCAAATCATTATTATGGACCAACTGCCCTATGGTTTTACGGGAAAAATTGATCGAAGGACATTAAGAACTTTGGCAAAAAAACAATTGAGCTAGAAAAGAAAGGCAGAACTGGAATCGCGCCATCATGTTATAATGAATTTAATAAATAATACCTGGGGTCATTAATGAGAGTTCCTGTGTGTATCAACTTTCTTTGTGGATTAGGCATTTTATATCACTCAGCATATGCTGCTACGCTACAATGCCCACAGGTCATTCAAACAAATCAATCGTTACACCATGAAATAAAAGATTGGGATGTATTTACAGATGATTTAAATGGTGTTCATCAATTTGAGCGTATTACATTTTATTCGGGCCATCCTAAAGAAAATGCAAGCCTTGCACCTAATCACGAAAACTCTAAAGCTAAAAAACTGACTTGGACATTTGGGAAAAAAGAAACTTGGACTGCATGTGACTATGCACATACAAAAGTTCAACTGATTCGTAAGCTTCCTGCTGGAACAAAAAGCTGTACTGTGACTTATAATGCAAATTTTTCTAAAGTAATGGCCATTAAGTGCATTTGAAATACACAGTTAAAATTTGATTTTTATTTAAATAAGGCAAGAATAAATTTTATGACTCAAAACAATGAACCATTTATTTTTACTTCAGAAAGGCTAGGCTATCGATTACTCAGAGAAAGTGATTTTGATGATTATTTACTGCTTGATAGCGATGCTAAAGTAAGAGCCTTTTTCCCGAGTGGAACTCTAAATGCGGAACAAGTTAAAACAAATATAAAAAAGAATATGGATTTTTTTATGTTAAATGGATTTGGGGTATTTATTGCAATTGAATTACTTACTGGCGAATTTGTTGGTCGGTGTGGTTTTGGAGCAATTCCTAGTGGAGAAATTGAAGTGGGATATGTCTTCTTGCCTAAATTCTGGGGGAAAGGTTTGGCTACTGAAGCATTAATTACTTTGTTGAAGTGGGCAAAACAAAAAATACATTCAGTGGATGAAATTATTGCATTTACACCGATAAATCATCTTGCTTCACAACGTGTTATTCATAAAGCGGGAATGGAATTTTATAAAAAAGATTTAAAGGATGAAAAAGAATGTTTATTTTATAAAAAGCACCTAAGATAAAATTGTAGTTTTGTATCCTGAAGTCACGGCATTTTTTATCCTGAAGTAAGCACTTGTGAACAGATCCTAATATGAACATAGGGAGAATTTAATGTTTGAACATCTTACCAATTACCAACGCGCCAATCCTTCGCTTTGGCAAGGTAGAAAAGATACGAATAATGCAGAACGGTTCTTTCAAAAAATTATTTTTCCTGCGCAACAGACTGATCTCATTACAAAAGAGAAAAAAACTGTTTTCCTTGGCTTTGCCAGTGATGCGGGTGTTCGTCGCAATATGGGAAGACCTGGGGCAAAATTAGGACCCGATCAGATCAAAACGCAATTGGCAAAACTGCCCTGCTCCATAGATAAACCTCTTTTTGACTTAGGTACTATTTTTTGTGCAGAGGATGAACTAGAAACTGCACAAGCGCAATTTGCCAATTTAATCAGTTTTTGCCATCAACAAGGGCATCAAACGGTTGCCTTGGGGGGAGGACATGAAATTGCATGGGGGCATTATCAAGGATTAGCGCCTCATTATGCCAAATTGGGGATTATAAATTTTGATGCACATTTTGATTTAAGACCTCATCAAAAAAACCAACCAGGCACATCGGGAACTCCCTTTTCGCAAATTGCAGCCTACTGTAAAGAAAACAATCAACCATTTCATTATTGCTGTATTGGAATCCAAAAAATGGGAAATACGCCCTCCCTTTTTGAACGAGCTGATGAACTTAATGTTAATTATCTGACTGCGGAAGAGTTATATGCGAATAGCTTAGCCTGGCACTTGGCTTTTCTTGATGATTTCATGCTAAATCTAGATCATATTTATCTAACTTTATGCTTGGATGTTTTAGCCGAATCATTTGCCCCAGGCGTCAGTGCACCACAACCCTTGGGACTTACTCCTTGGCAAATTTTACCACTCTTGAAATACATTATCCAAAGTGGCAAAGTAGTTAGTTTTGATGTTGCTGAACTGTCACCGCCTTTGGATCACGAACAAAAAACTGCTAGACTGGCGGCCCTTATTATCGCAGAATTGCTACATACTATTTAGGAGTCGATTTCATGAAGAATACAATACTCTGGAGTACCCTTTTTGCCCTGCTTGGTACTCAAGTACATGCTGATACTACTACTCAGCCAGTAACGCCGCCACCTCAGCAAACACCTGGCGCCATGCCGCAAGCCCCTGTTACACCTACACCTCCCGGCCAAAATATACCATCGGTACAACCTGCACAAGCACCAGCAGCACCTATCAATTGTGAGTATAAAATTCCTCCAGAAACCAAAACGATAGATCAATCACTGGTTATTAAATGGGCGACAAAAGCCGTTACTCAGGCTTTTGATTTTAATTCAAATAATTTGGACTCCCAACTGCAAAAATTGCAGCCCTGTTTTACGGAACAAGGATGGACTGGCTTTAACACAGCGCTACAAAAATCAGGTAATTTGGAAGCCATTAAATCCCAAAAACTGACAGTAAGCAGTCAAGTAATGGGGCAAATTGTAGTAACAGAAGCCAAAGATAATCAATGGAAAATTAATTTGCCACTGCAAGTTGTTTACCAGAATGATAAAGAAAAAGTAACACAATTACTCAGTGTTGACGTAACTATAGGCCGTAAGATAACTGGAGATTTAGGAATTACCCAAATGATTGCTGCCCCAAGAGGGACAGTAACTCAACAACTACCGTCTGATTTTAATCCTAATCCAGCTACTGTTATGAATCCAAATATAGAAACGACCACCCCAACAACTGCACCAACAACGACCACCCCAACAAATCCAACGACTCAACCTGCACCTCCTACTACCTCAACACAGCCAACTTCTGCAAATCCTTCGGCAACCCAAACTCCAGCTACTCCTGGACAGCCTACTTTGCCAGAGAATCGATCCACACAACCCTCACTTCCAGCAAACACTCCTTAATTTGATATTGTCTTTTTAGTGAGAAAAGGCGTAGCCTGGCTGCTTGCAGCCAGGCTCAAATAAAAATAGTTCATTTTATGAAAGTCCTGGATGCAAGCAACCGGTTCTTGCTCACATGTGCTCACACCCCGAGGCTTATCCGTGGGGTTCAGTGTTTTAGTGCAGATCTTCTGGATCCCCCAGACAAGCCACGGGGCGTAGGCAGAGATGTGCTCATTGAAAGCAACCTCGGGTGAAGCATGTTGCACCCAAGGGCTAGAATAAGATTAGCTTAAGATAGCTTAACTTAACTCAGTTTATGCGGATTTAACAGCTGGTTTATTAGCACCAGGCTCACTCGGATATTCCAATACAATGACTTTTGTACCTATTTGGAAAAAGTTTTCACTTAACCATTTGGCAGCACTTGGGAAAATACGGACACAACCATGGCTTGAAGGATGTTCAGGAACTTCATATGCAGCATGAATGGTATATCCTTGATAGAAATAGGTACAATAAGGCATCTTTGCACCGCCTTTAGTATCTACAGGATATTCCCCGGACTTACAATCAACCCCTCTCCGATTATAAACTTTAAAAGTTCCGGTAACCGTCCTGCATGATTGATTTGAATTTTCTTCACATACATCAATACCTGCTGATCCGCCGCCGGTCAGTAAACGATTACCCTCTTCATCATAAGCAGCCCATGCAGAGACGTTCGGATCGAAAATAAAGCGCTTCTCACCTGTTGCCTGAATCTTCTGAGGATAATAATCACGACCTCGTTTATCTTTTGTATAATGAACCGTCCGATGCACATAACCTGCATCATCAGTAATTAAAGTAGATGGATCATTCTCGACACAGGATGTTAACCCCCCGACACACAGTAACAAACCTGCCCAAAACAACTTATTCATTTTATCTCCACTTAATTAAAACTTGAACATAACTACTTACCACACTACGTCCCGCGGCTTGTCCGCGGGATCCAGGAATCTCATAACATCATTGGATCCCGCGGACAAGCCGCGGGACGTCGGCAAGAGGGAGTAGTTACCTTGAACCTTACGACTCTAATTTTCTGTATTTAATTCGTGATGGTCTATCTGCTGCATCACCTAACCTACGTCTTCGATCCGCCTCATAATCACTGTAATTTCCTTCAATAAAGGTAATTTGGGAATCACCTTCAAAAGCCATCAGATGGGTACAAATTCTATCTAAAAACCATCGATCATGCGAAATCACAATAACACAACCAGGGAAATTGAGAATTGCATCTTCCAAAGCACGTAAAGTCTCGACATCCAAATCATTACTGGGTTCGTCAAGTAATAATACATTCCCGCCACTTTTCAGTAATTTTGCCAAATGCACACGATTCCGCTCCCCTCCAGAAAGTTGAGCCATTTTCTTTTGCTGATCCGAGCCTTTAAAATTGAAACGTCCCACATAGGCACGTGAAGGCATTTGAAAACTCCCTACTTGCATGATGTCGTGTCCATCAGAAATCTCTTCCCAAACTGTTTTATTGGGATTTAATTCATCACGCATCTGATCTACATAAGCCAGTTGGACCGTATCACCGATGCGAATTTCACCTTCATCAGGATTTTCCTGACCAGTAATCATTTTCAAGAATGTAGACTTACCTGCTCCGTTAGGACCAATAATCCCTAAGATACCCCCTTTAGGAAGTTTAAAATCTAGATTGTCAATTAAGATTCGATCACCAAATGATTTTGTAATTTTCTCCCCTTCAAGAACCAGATCACCCAAACGCTCACCTGGTGGAATATAAATTTCATTTGTTTCATTACGCTTTTGAAACTCTTTCGAATTCATTTCTTCAAATCGAGCGAGGCGTGCCTTATTTTTCGCATGACGTCCTTTAGGTGAAGTACGTACCCACTCCAATTCTGCTTTCATTGCACGCATATGAGCATCTTCTTGTTTTTGCTCCATCTCTAGCCGTGCTTCTTTTTGTTCAAGCCATGAAGAGTAATTGCCTTTGTAAGGTATTCCTTCTCCACGATCCAGTTCTAATATCCATTCTGCAGCATTATCCAAGAAATATCGATCGTGGGTAATCGCAACTACTGTACCCGGGAACCCCTCAAGGTAATGTTCTAACCAAGCTACGGATTCTGCATCCAAATGGTTAGTTGGTTCATCAAGTAACAACATATCAGGGTTGGAAAGCAATAAACGGCATAATGCGACTCGGCGACGCTCACCTCCTGATAACTTGCCTACAACAGCATCCCAATCAGGTAAGCGCAGTGCATCAGCAGCAACATCCAGTTTTCTATCTAAATCCCAACCGCCACCTGTTTCAATGGCATTTTGCAATTCACCTTGCTCAGCAAGTAAATTGTTCATTTCATCATCGCTCATTGGCTCTGCAAAACGCATGCTGATTTCGTCAAAGCGGGCGAGTTTTTCTTTCATATCCTTAACGCCTTCTTCAACAACTTCCCGTACCGTTTTATCCAGATCCAATTGGGGCTCTTGCTCAAGATAACCGATTTTAATTCCTGGTTGTGGTCGTGCCTCTCCCTCATAATGAGTGTCAACACCTGCCATAATACGTAATAAAGTTGACTTACCAGAACCATTCAATCCCAAAACACCAATTTTAGCGCCAGGAAAAAAACTTAATGAAATATCTTTTAAAATAAAACGTTGATTTTCAACAATTTTACTGACACGATTCATGGTAAAAATATATTGTGACATAACTACTCCGTCTTTTTTAAACTCTTTATTGCCTGGATATTACATACCGCAATTTATTCGTGGTATCCAGCATACAATACTCTGGCTCGTTTTCGGGATCACGCGAACACGCCGCGGGATGTAGGCCTTTTCCATCTTCATGGCAATGGTGATGTTCCCCTTGCTCCAGGCTACAACTCTATTCTTAATTTAATCCTTAACTTTCAGTTATTGATTGCATCATTTTCTACCAATCAAGGACTACTTTGCCCGATTGGCCCGAGGCCATAATTTGAAATGCCTGTTGGTACTCATCAACTGGGAAACGATGCGTTATGACTGGCGAGATATCCAATCCACTTTGCAACATGGCAATCATTTTATACCAAGTTTCAAACATTTCACGTCCATAAATACCCTTAATCACGAGACCTTTAAAAATAACTTGATTCCAATCAATAGCTGTTTCCTGAGGAGGAATACCTAACATAGCTACATGCCCACCATGATTCATTGCTTTCATCATCTCATTTAAGGCCATAGGGTTCCCTGACATCTCCAAACCGACATCAAACCCCTCGAGCATTCCTAACTCAGAAGTTACATCAGACAGTTTTTCGTACTTAATATTTACTGCGCGAGTCACCCCCATTTTTCGGGCTAACTCCAAACGATAATCATTTACATCCGTAATAACCACATGGCGCGCGCCTATATGTTTTACAATAGCAGCTGCCATTATACCAATTGGCCCAGCACCAGTAATCAATACATCTTCACCAACGACATCAAAAGCCAAAGCACAGTGAGTAGCATTTCCAAAGGGGTCAAAAATTGAAGCCTGTTCCGCAGTAATATTATCAGGAAGAACAATCACATTACTCGCAGGTATGGATAAATATTCTGCAAAGCAGCCTGGTCTATTGACGCCCACGCCTAAAGTATTACGACAAAGATGACGTTTACCTGCGCGGCAATTTCGGCAGAAACCACAGGTTATATGCCCTTCACCAGAAACACGTTGTCCTTCATGAAGTCCTTGTACTTCTTGGCCTACTGCAACAATTTCGCCATAAAACTCATGCCCTACAGTCATAGGTACGGGGATAGTTGCTTGCGCCCATTCATCCCAGGAATAAATATGGATATCAGTGCCACAAATTGCTGTTTTTTTTACTTTAATTAATACATCGTTGACGCCATATTCCGGTATAGCGACCTCTTCCATCCAAATTCCAGGTTCCTTTTTCGCCTTGACTAATGATTTCATAAAAGTACCTCAAAAATAAGATCTTCCCCGCGATTCAGAAAAGATGACTTGCTTTATATAACAGAAAATTCCTTACCTACAGTTTCAAATGCCTTAATCGCTTTGTCCAAATGATGTAACTCATGTGCGGCTGACATTTGGGTGCGAATCCGTGCTAACCCTTTAGGTACTACAGGATAAGAAAAACCAACCACATAGATACCTAACTCTAATAAACGATTCGCCATGCGCCCTGCCAAGCTTGCATCACCCAACATCACAGGAATAATTGGATGTTCCCCTGGGATTAATTTAAAACCTAATTGAGTCATACCTTCACGAAAATAATGACTGTTACGTTTTAATTTCTCAGCCAAATGGTTATTTTTCATCAAATTATCCAGAACAACACACGAAGTATGTGCAATCACTGGTGCTAAGGTATTTGAGAATAAGTAAGGTCTGGAACGTTGGCGCAACCATTCCACTATAGTCTGGTTTGCTGCAGTATAACCGCCTGATGCACCACCTAAAGCTTTGCCCAGAGTACCTGTAATAATATCAATGCGATCACTAACTCCAAAATGCTCAGGAGTCCCACGGCCAGTTTCACCCATAAAACCAACCGCATGCGAGTCGTCAACCATAACCATGGCATCATATTTATCTGCCAACTCACAGATTGCAGGTAGATTTGCCAAAATCCCATCCATAGAAAAAACACCGTCTGTAGCAATTAGGCGAAATCGTGCTTTTTTAGCGGCGATTAATTGCTCTTCCAAAGAGTTCATGTCGTTATTAGCATATCGATAGCGTGCAGCCTTACAGAGCCGAACACCGTCAATGATACTGGCATGATTTAATGCATCACTAATAATCGCGTCTTCTTCTCCTAATAAAGTTTCAAAAAGACCTGTGTTCGCATCAAAACACGAAGAATATAATATAGTATCTTCTTTACTTAAAAATTGACTGATTTTCTGTTCAAGCTGTTTGTGAGGCGTTTGAGTACCACAAATAAAACGCACAGAAGCCATACCATAGCCGTATTGAGCTAGTGCTTTTTGCCCTTCGGCAATAAGTTGAGGATCATTGGCCAAACCCAAATAATTATTAGCACAGAGATTGAGTACTTCTTCATGATTTACTGTGACAGCGGCTTGTTGCTGACTGGAAATAACCCGCTCTGATTTATATAAGCCTTCTTTTTTAAGTGTCGCTATTTCAGTTTGCAAATAATCAGTAAATTGCTCAAGCACTGCATTCTCCTCTCATTGAATTATCGTAAATTCCCCAGATCGCTCACTTCATAAGAAATCCACTGAGGTAATCAAAAATCTATTTAAGAAAACTATTAAAAATAGTGGATCATAGCAAACTTTAAACAGAGTCACCATGAAATTCGGGATTCAAGCATTATTTCTTAGCACATACGCTGTTTTTTTGCTAAGATTGTGCCAAAGTTTTTAAAGTGTGTTGACAATTCGCTTCCACAACCTTGTTTCGCAGCATATTTGCGGAATTCTGAAATCCCCAAATGTGAAATCAACGCGAACACATCGCAAAGCGGGGTTATGGCAAATTAATAGTCAATATTAACATAGAACAACCAACACGGTAGAACAAATGAGTTATCAAAGCGCGCGCATTAACATGGTCAAGCAACAACTTCGAACTGGCGATGTTTTAGACGAATCCATACTTAATTTGTATGATGTAGTACTTAGACATGAATTCGTTCCCGAACAATTTATGAATTTTGCTTATTCAGATATGCAGATACCTCTTAATCATGGTCAACGCATGCTCACCCCTTTAGAAGAAGGACAAATTTTGCAGGCTCTTGATTTACAAGGCCATGAAATAGTTTTAGAAGTGGGTACAGGCAGTGGCTTTTTTACCGCCATGCTGAGTAAATTGTGTAAAAAAGTAATTAGCATAGACTATTATGCGGATTTTACGAATAATGCCGCTCATAAATTAAAAGAGCATCACTGCGATAATGTTGAATTAATCACTGGGGATGCCAACCAAGGTTGGTTAGAAGATGCTCCTTATGATGTGGTCATATTCACCGGGGCAATGGAAAAAATAACCGAGACCCAACGTTTACAGGTACTTCCCGGGGGGAAATTATTTGTTATTGAAGGAACATCTCCTGTAATGCAAGGTCGATTATATGAATTGGATCACCATGAAAATTGGCATGAATCACTGCTTTTTGAAACAAACATCCCTTTATTGATCAATAAATCAAAGCCCAAAGAATTTGTATTTTAGGATTTACTTTAAATGAAAAAATTGTTGATCTGCTATCTCATGACTTTGGGTCTGATGTCGCAATCATTTGCTGCAACAGACCTAATGGATATCTATCATCAAGCTCTTGAAAATGATCCTGTCTTCAAAAATGCCTATGATACTTATATGGCTAATAAAGAAGCGCTACCTCAAGCCTGGTCTGCATTGCTTCCTCAAGCAGGCCTTACGGCACAAACAACTCGAAACTTCATCCATGTGAATGATGGTTTTTTTACTATCCAAGACGACTATTATAAATCCAGAGCATGGCAATTTTCTGCATCACAGGCTGTTTTCAATTATCAAGCCTGGGCCAGAGTACAACAAGCACGATCATCTGTTAAAGCAGCACAAGCCACGTTTAACGATGCAGCTCAGAATTTAATTCTTAGAACGGCCAAAGCCTATTTTGATATACTGTTTGCCCAAGATACATTAAATTTTGCCGAAGCAAAAAAACGTGCAAACATGCGCCAGTATGAACAAGCGAAACAACGTTTTGAGGTCGGACTTGATCCCATTACTTCTGTATATGAAGCAAAAGCAGCCTATGATCAATCAGTGGCTACAGTTATTGCCTCACGCAACAACCAAGAAAATCAAAGCGAAAACTTAAGAAAATTAACCAATCATGTTTATGAGTCCATAGCACCGCTGCGAAATGGCACCATTCCCCTTGTTAAGCCAGAACCTAACGATGTGGACGAGTGGATCGATACAGGCCTCAGGCAAAACTATAAATTATGGTCTGCGAAATACAATCTTGAAGTAGCCCGGCAAAATATGAAGGCGCTTTCTGCAGGAAATTGGCCTACCATCGCCATCCAGGGAAAGTCGACAGAAACAACAAATGAAGTCAATACATCCAGCCCTTTCTTACCTGCAAATCAAAAGCAATCCAGTATTGGTTTAGCTTTGAACTTTCCTGCATTCCAAGGAGGACTGGTACTCTCACAAACACGACAAGCAAAACATAATTTTCAAGCTACCAGTGAGCAGGTCGAACAAACTTATCGAGATGTGGTAGTAAACAGCCGAATTGCTTTTAACACAATTACCGACGGAATTAGCAAAGTAAAGGCAGATCGACAAACTATTATTTCACAACAAAATTCATTGGAAAGCACAGAAGCTCAATTTGAAGTAGGTACTCGTACCATGGTGGATGTGGTAAATGCCCAACAACGTCTGTTTGAAGCGCAGAATCAGCTTGCCAATGACCAATATAATTTAATTAATGCCGTTTTAACTCTAAAATATCTTGCCGGAACACTCAATGTAAATGATCTCGAACTGATCAATTCATGGTTAGCAACAACCCGGGTTAGCAGATTACCGCCAGCTGAAAGCAAGACCACTAAATAACAACTTTTATTCAGGTTTTTAATAATGTCCAATCCTTCTCAAGTTGAAAAAAAATTACTCCATTATACGGGTAAAGCAATTGCAGATTTTAACATGATCCAGCGTGGCGATCGGGTTATGGTCTGTTTATCAGGTGGTAAAGACTCTTTTACCCTTTTAACGATTCTGGATCACTTGCGACGCCGCTCCGGGAATAAATTTGAACTATTTTCTTTTACCCTGGATCAGGCCCAACCTGGCTGGGATGATACTGCAGTGCGTCAATGGCTGGTTGATCGCTCCATCTCTCATGAAATTCTGACACGGGATACCTACAGTATCGTTAAAGAAAAAATACCTGAAGGTAAAACGTATTGCTCTTTGTGCTCACGCTTGCGCCGCGGCATTATCTATCGATATGCTGAAGAACATGGGTTCAATAAAATTGCTCTAGGCCATCATCGCGATGATCTAGTTCGTACATTAATGATGTCGATCCTCTACAATGGTGATATTCGCTCCATGCCACCTAAATTACTTAGCGACAATAAAAAGCATATAGTGATTCGCCCATTATGCTATGTGCAAGAAAAAGACATTATTGCGTTTGCCAAGGAACAATCCTATCCCATCATCCCGTGTACTCTTTGTGGTTCACAGGAAAACTTAATGCGCAAAAAAGTAGCAAATTTAATTAATCAGCTTGCTGAAGAAAACCCCAAAGTTCCAAGTAATATTCTTCATGCCCTGCAGAGCATCAAACCCAGCCAACTTATGGATCAAGATATGTGGGATTTTAGAAACCTTGAGCATGGATTGATTACAAATCAAACAACCAATACCGACGAACTCTTTAGTACAGAAGAGTTTGAGCCTATTGAAGTATAAATAACGTTCAGTTGCCTGGGTGCAGAAATGAAATCCAGGCTTAGAGTTAACATTCCCCTGCATTCTCTCCAATATTAAAAATTCCTTCGATCTTTTCATCCTTAAATTATCCGATCATTTAATGAACCATTTAAATACACACAATGTATCGATATAAGCCAATGAGATAATAAGAACCACAAAATCTTAACCAAACCGTAACAATTTAATAACATTTTTGTTACAATAATGTTTTATTAAATAACACTATAATCTAAAATTAAAATAATTTAACCTTCATCAATAATTTACTTTACTTTGTTACTAGAGGAAAAATAGATCCATGTTTACAAATGCAACGGTTGACTCACGTATATTTCGAATCTATGCAAAGCGTTATTTTAAATTTGATTTTGTAGCAGCCATAGTCGTATTCCTTGTTGCCATCCCCTTATGTCTAGGTATTGCTCTCGCTTCGGGGGCGCCGCTTATTTCTGGAATTTTAAGTGGAATTATTGGAGGAGTTGTTGTCGGTTGCATAAGCGGCTCGCATGTGAGTGTCAGTGGACCTGCTGCAGGTATGGCTGCTGTGGTAGTTACTGCCATAGCCCATATTGGGGATTTCAACTCATTTTTAGTTGCTCTCTTACTTGCCGGTTTACTACAAATCATAATAGGAAGTTTCCGAGCTGGATTTGTAGCAGATTACGTTCCCTCTAATGTGGTTCAGGGCCTACTCTGTGCGATCGGTATTTTGTTAATAATCAAACAATTGCCGCTGGCATTCACACTTTCTGCAGATTTTAATGAACTCAAAACACATTTACTAGAAACAACGGAAGAAATCACGTTAAGCCCTATTCTTGCTCTATACCACCATGTCAACTCTGGGGCAATGTTGATTACGGTACTTTCACTGACTACGTTAATTTATTTTGATGTGACAAAAAATAAAGTATTAAAAGAAATACCTGCCCCTATTCTTGTAGTTATTTTAGGGGTACTACTTAATGAATTGTTTCAATGGACCGATTCAAGCCTGGTTCAAGATTCGCCGCAATTGGTTAACATTCCCCAAACAAATGGTTTTCATGATCTATTTGGCCAATTGGAATACCCCAATTGGTCCGCCCTGACGAACCCTAAAGTCTATGTTTATGCCTTTATCATTGGCATTGTTGCTTCTCTTGAAACCTTATTGAACCTTAAGGCAGGAGAGAAGCTGGATAAAAAACGCCGTTATTCTTCCTCGAACAGAGAATTAGTTGCTCAAGGAGTTGGAAACATGACAGCAGGTTTAATTGGCGGAATTCCAATTACCTCTGTAATCGTTAGAACATCCATTAATATCCAGGCCGGATCTAAGAGCAAAATATCTACTATTTTGCATGGGGTTTTTATTTTCCTTGCAGTACTGTTGATACCAAGTACGTTAAATAAAATACCTTTATCCTCGTTAGCTGCCATTTTGATTTATACAGGTTATAAACTGAATAAACCTTCTATTTATCGCACTATATATGCTCAAGGTAGTGATCGCTTTATTCCATTTATTGCTACGGTGATTGGTATTATTGTATTTAATTTGCTAACGGGTATTTTAATTGGGCTGGCCGTCAGTTTGTTCTATATCTTAAAATCAAACAGTCAGGCGCGGATTAACATTCTTAAGGAAATGCATCCTACTGGAGAAATTAATCGCCTGATCCTTCCACAACAAATGACCTTTCTTAATAAGGCAGCTCTGGTTGCAGAACTTGCTTCCATACCTAGAGAATCGCAATTAATTATTGATGCACGATATACTCAGTACATTGATAAGGAAATTTCCGAGCTGTTAAAAGAATTCAAAGAGGAACAAGCCCCCAATAAAAAAATCTCCTTGAATCTGATTGGCTTTAAGGAGCATTATAAAATTCATAATTATATTGATTTTATCAATGTCACAACGTATGACGTACAATCGAATCTGTCACCAGCGCAAGTATTAAATATTTTATATGAAGGAAATCAACGTTTCCTCAATGATAACTTGATCCACCGTTCGAACCAACTGGACATTAAGCATACTGCCAAGGGACAACATCCGATTGCCATCGTTCTTGGTTGTATTGACTCTAGGGTACCTGTAGAAACAATTTTTGATATGAGCTTTGGCGATATTTTTTGCGTGCGCGTTGCCGGGAATGTGGTAAACAATGATATTCTGGCTAGTATTGAATATGCATGTGATGTTATTGGCGTCAAACTCATTATTATTCTTGGTCACACCCGTTGTGGCGCCATTCAATCTGCATGTGATGGAGTTGAAAAAGGTCATATTACGGAATTGCTTAATAAAATAAAACCCGCAATCAATGCTGAAAGCGAAACAGAAGCAAGTCGTAACAGTAAAAATCCATTATTTATGAATAACGTCACTGAGTTAAACGTAGCCAATACCATGCAAAAAATTTATGAGCGCAGTTCCATTCTGCATGAAATGATAGAACAAAATGATATTTCCATGGTTGGTGCCGTTTATAATGTTCAAACAGGTAAAGTTCATTTTAAAAATTATGAGTATGAACTGAGTCAGCTGGGTGGAAAAAATTATGAACATCTAGCTTCTAAATTAAATGGATTATTAGAAGAAGCCAAGATGGGGGTATAATTTTTATGGCACATTTATATACCAAAGCAGAACCCCGAATAAATTTCACTTCACTCTGCTCACCGAATTTGGCAAGAGGTATAACGTTGTCTCACCTGTTTTTGAGCGGAAACTTCTGTATAATGCTGTTCCATTAAGAACAATACTATTCAGGAGTAGAAATGCGTGCGTCTCAATGGTTTTTAACAACTCTAAAAGAAACGCCAAACGATGCGGAGATAGTCTCCCATCAATTGATGCTGAGAACAGGAATGATTCGTAAACTGGGCTCAGGCCTTTATACCTGGATGCCTTTAGGTTTAAAAGTACTACGCAAAGTAGAACACATAGTTCGCGAAGAAATGAATCGCATTAATTCCATGGAGCTGCTCATGCCTGCAGTTCAACCTGCTGAACTATGGCAAGAAACTGGACGTTGGGATACTTTTGGCGGACAGCTTCTTACCATGAAGGATGCTAATGGTAGAGACTATTGTTTTGGCCCTACCCATGAAGAAGTCATTACTGACATTATGCGTAATGACTTACAATCCTACAAGCAATTGCCAGCAAGCTTCTATCAAATCCAAACCAAATTCCGTGACGAAATCAGACCGCGTTTTGGTGTAATGCGTGCTCGTGAATTTATTATGAAAGATGCTTATTCGTTCCATTTAAATTTGGAAAGCCTGCAGATGACATACAAAGATATGTACCAAGCTTATTGCCGTATCTTTGATCGCCTAGGACTCAAATATCGTGCAGTTGAAGCAGATACAGGAGCTATTGGCGGCTCCGCATCTCATGAATTCCAGGTATTGGCTGATTCTGGAGAGGATTTGATTTTCTACAGTGACCAAGGGGATTATGCAGCAAATATCGAACAAGCTACCAGCCTAAAACCAGAAAAGGCAACCCCTACCAGCCAAAAAATGATTTTGGTAGATACCCCAAACGCAAAAACCATAGCAGAAGTGGCAAAATTCCTAGATGTTGCAAGCAGTCAAACCATCAAAACTTTGATTGTAAAAGGAAGAGAGCACCCTATGGTTGCCTTGGTTTTAAGAGGTGATGACGAGCTGAATGAAGTCAAAGCAATAAAACATCCTTCGGTCCATTCCCCCTTAGAATTTATAGATGAAGAAACTGTTTTAAAAACTTTGAAAGCACCAATTGGCTCATTAGGACCAGTCAATTTATCCATTCCGGTAATTGTGGATCATCATGCACTTGCTATGGATTTTTTTATTTGTGGCGCGAATCAGGCAGATAAACATTACCAATATGCTGCCTGGGATAAAGATATCAGCGAGTACCTTGCTGCTGATTTGCGTAATGTAAAAGAAGGAGATGTCAGTCCGGATGGTAAAGGGATACTACGTTCTTGCCGAGGCATCGAAGTTGGGCATGTCTTTCAATTAGGGGATAAATACGCTAAAGCCATGAATGCCACAGTGATTAATGAACAAGGTCAATTAGAAACCATGTTAATGGGATGCTATGGCTTAGGTATCACCCGTGTGGTTGCAGCAGCCATTGAACAACATCATGATCAACAGGGAATTATCTGGCCTCAAAATATTGCCCCCTTCCAGGTAGTCATAATTCCTTTAAATGGGCATCGATCAATGAAAGTCCAAAGTCAGGCAGATGATTTATATAAAAGTCTAAAAGAGCTGGGGGTTGATGTATTAATTGATGATCGTAATGAGAGAGCCGGTGTATTGTTTGCAGATCACGATTTAATTGGTATCCCGCATCGTATCATCCTAAGTGAACGAAATATGGAACAAAATTGTGTCGAATATAAAAACCGTGCTACCGGAGAAACACAACAATTAAGCTTGGATAAAGCAATTGATGCAATCATGCAATTAATCTCAAAATAAGTACCTCTGTTACCTGTAGCCTGGGTTTCGTGTCAATGCATTCAGGCTACATTGCAATAGACATATCACCCAGGTGCACGGCTTGTCGGCGGCATCCATGAATGGCCATCGAAGCTGGATCCCGCGGACAAGCTGCGGGACGTAGGCAGGAGGAGCGAATGGTCGGATTTTTCTCGCAAGATGCGTTCCTTGCACTTACTTTTCATCCCCGGGATTCCCCTGAGTATTCAAATAAGTCAGTACCTCATTGTTTTTTAATGCTTTTACTCCAATTGCAGTGATGTGATTAAATCCTACATCTAACGTATACAGGGTTGCTGTTTCAGCTAAAGCCAATGCGCCATCATCACCGATATAGTTGTGACTTAAACCCAAATTTTGCAGTTGTATCATTGTTGCCAGGATTTTTGCTCCATAATCTCCAATAAGATTATTACCCGCATATAAATTATTCAGAGAACTTATTTTTGCAAGCTCAGCAATGCCTTCATCATCGATTAAATTATTGTCGATGTTCAGCAGGGTAAGATGATTTAACTCAGATAAAGCTTGAGCACCTTCTCGACCCACATCACAATCAACAATTGAAAGCCACTCAAGGGCCCTGGCCTGGGCTAAAAAAATGGCTCCCTCATTATGTAAAGGATTGTGATCAACAATGAGGTAAAGCAAATTAGGTTTTCTTGCTATAATTTTCGCCCCATCTTTACCAATATTATTGTCTTCTAAATCAATAAATTTGAGGGATTGGTTTTTATCAAGAAATTCTATACCTTCATTACCTAAATGATTACTACTTAGATATAAACTTTTCAATGTCTTATTCGCAAACAATGCCTTTGCACCTGCTGCACCAATTTGAGCTTTTCTTAGCGAAAGATGAATCAGTGATTTATTTTTTGCTAATGATTTAGCACCTGAAGAACCTATAGGATTACCGTCAAGAGAAAGAAAAAACAAGGTAGTATTATTTGCTAAAGCTTCAGCTCCATAGGGACCAATATGATTGTCTCCCAAAAGGAGATAAACCAAGGAGGTGTTTTTTGCCAATATCTCAGCCCCTAATGAGCCGATACGATTTCCATTTAAAAACAGATAACGAATATGAGTATTCGTTGAGAGCAATTCTGCTCCTTGATAGCCAATCTGATTATCGGAGAGGCTCAAGCGGGTAATTTCGGGGTGCTCATTGAGATAAGATAGAATTTGCGGAATATCTCGATCATGTATGGAACATTGATCCATAAATATACCGCCATCGCTGACACATGACTCTATATTTTCAACACACTCATTCCCTTGGAATGCAGAATTTATTATTTTATCCTTAGCTAACAGAGGTAAACTCATTGCACTCAGTATAAGCAAAAGACATAAAGCAGCTTTTCTCATCATGAACCAATCCTTTTTGTTAAATCTGATGTCCATAAGCCAGGAAATAAAAACTATGAAGTTGTATCACGAAGATAAATAAAAACCAACACACCAACTCATAAGATTCCTGGATGATAGGGTACAAAAGGAGATTTATGGGATTCATCATGGGTCATGCGAAAATGAGCACAATCTCGAATAAAGGGTTAAATTACAGAAAAGGGATAAATGCAAACTGGAATGCCCCGTGTCGTTTGAATTAGGTACAATTTAATCTAAAGTAATCCTAAAATTCATACAACTGAATTCGAACTCCCGTCTAAAAGATTTGAAGCTCTGGAGCTATTCCAAGTATGCTATAATAATAATTAATTTAAATAAATTAAATGCACGATGAATGAATCCGAGTTAATAGAATCGCTTACAAAAACTGCTTACACAACTGGTTCCGGAGCAAACTGTTTTTTTCAAGGATTTATTCATACGCTTTGTGTTCAAGATCCGGAAGTGATAGAGAGCATGTCTGAATTTCCCGGCTCTCAAAAATTAATCGAAATTTTTAATCGAGAAGTCCCTGAAATTAAAGTTAATAGCATGAAAGACTTACTCGTAGTAGCTAATGTAATGCACCCATTAGAACGTGAATTAGTATTTGGCCCGATAATGAGGATGACATTAAATGAACTTAATTTAAAAAGTCCGGAGCCAGAGTCAGCACCTTTAAAATTAGAGGAAGGCTCCATTATATTTCCTCCTCATGCAATAGCATTTTCGCATGCATTTGGATTTTCATTTAATGAATATACACATATAAATGATGCAGATGGCATGCCTGAGCACTTAAAAAATGATATTTTAGGAGGCCAATTTTATAGAGTACAACATCAGTTAGAAGGAAGTGTAGGTACTGTCAGTTTGAGACTAAAAAATTGTCATTTTGAGGTTGGAGGTTTAACACCCGATCAAGTTGAAGCTCATCAAAGTAAAATTCAACCAAAGGTGCTTGAAGCTCATCCAAGTCGACCAGAACAACCAGGGGCTCGCTATTACGAAGAACCATCACCAAACAGTCATTGTGCTGTTAAAAGTGCACATGTAAATTTTTCTGAGGCACTCTCTAAAACCATGACGGCACTAAGAGAAAGATCAGGTCAGCATACTTGTTTATTTAAGTCCGAGATGCTCAAGGAATTCAAAAAGAGTATGCAACTAGATCAAGGCATAAACGTATCTATAAGAGAGCCTATGAGTAATGAACTTGCGGTAGATGAATCTTATAAACCTAGTTGTTAGAACATAAAACAAATTCAGCTGCACTCGAATTGTTTTTCCAATGAAACCTGGTTGTAAGAACTCGCATCGTATAATAATCCTTATGCGATGAAATTGCCGTCAACTCAAGAATATCTAATCGCATAATTAGGCGTACATTGGTCTAAGATTGATGAGGATATTTCTGTTTGAGCGTTAATGCGAGGGACAGATTAATGTATTCCCAATTATGCGAACAGTATTGCTTGTGGAAAAACCTTATAACCCATTCAACTTGAAGGTACTGGATTTATCGTCTGAAAATCATCATTAATCCAGCCCCGAAGTGATTGGGCTATTTTTGATATTCACGGGCGTTTCTGCAACTTAGGATATTTATAACTGAAGCGATGTTGGTGCAGCCATTTAGTTAAACCTGATACGTGTAGCGCGCCATACGTCTTTTCAATGTAAGCACAAATATCAATGACTCGAGTGTAGGTTGTTTCCTCGAGGTGCGACTCAAGAGCGCGTGATTGAGTATCATTAAGTGTGCTGTGTAACACGCCATTTTCTAGCTTTAATTTTTCATCTGAGGTCCAGTCAGTAAAGTAATACCAAACCGTTTCTTCATGGATACGCAAAGCAACAGCCCTCTTTGCCCTACTGCATTTTTTTATTTAAGGATGGCATTTTTCGTTGCTCTAATTTTTTTGCCTTTATTTATAGAAACTAGTTTTGTGATCTCCACACCAATAAAGAAAATTTGGGATGAATAATACACCCAAATTAAAATAATAATTAAAGAGCTAGCAGCGCCAAATATTGAATAATTAGGAAATTGTATCAGGTAAAATTCAATGAGAATTTTTCCGAAACTAAATAATAAAGAAGTGATTAATGCTCCTAACCACACATCGCGCCAATTTAATACTACATCCGGTAGAAACTTAAATATCATCGCAAATAATAATGTGAGAACAAAAAAAGAGATTAAGTGATTTATTATTAAATCCACTAAAATATTTGTACTCATATAATTTAAATATTTACTTAAGAGCGTGAAGCCAGTACTCAAAATTAAGAATGCTAATAATAAAAAAGCAATTCCTAAAACAATAACAAAAGAAAAAAAACGACTTTTTAATTTTACAAACCATCCTGCATCAGGATTTGTTTTGACACCCCATATCTCATTTAACCCCACTTGAATTTCAATAAAAACTCCTGAGGCAGTAAATAAGAGAACTATAAAGCTGACTACTCTTGTTAAAAAAGAAGGAGTTGAATGATTTCTATCTCGAATTATTTCTTGGATTTGTAAAGCAGGCTCTTTTCCTATTAAATTGCTTGCTTGAGCCAAAATTTGTTCGCGAGAAGTTTCTTCACCAAATATTGTTCCTACAATGAAAATACAAATTAATAAAATTGGAGCAAGGGAAAATAATGTATAGTAAGCAAGTGCTGCGGCTTTACTGGAAACCCTATCACGGCTCCAATTATTAAATAGTTCCTTTAAGAAATTCCAAGAGTTCATTAAAATCATTTTTTGTCCTTATAATTAGGAACTCTTTAATAGGCAGGCACGCAAATGTCTGTGCGCACGCTACTTATTTTTCAGCAGTACTTTCAGAAAGCTAAGTGTCCAGTTTGATCCAATTGCATATTTAAATCTATTTTTATTTTAATACTACATATAGCGAAGGAAAGCCAAACATTTTTAATCCATTTTAACGTATTCCCTTAAGCTCTAGGGTTCGTTTACAATTCTACTCTGTTGGCCAAAATGCTGCGACTTTAGAGCACCGAAACGGAGCATACACAAAGTATGTGAGTATCGGATCGCATAAAATAACAGCATTTTGGCCAAGATAGCGAAATTGTAACCAAACCCTGGTACTTCAAAGAGAAATATTTAAACTTTATTCGTATTGCGAGGTGCGCTGCTTTCACCAAGTGCTATTCCAGTGAGGACTCCTGAAAATATATCGAAATTTTGGGAATTTGATTTGGTATCAATTATGGGAAACAGGATATGTTGAAAAAAGCTAGCCCTTTTTTCAATTTCTTCAGCATAAATTTTTGCTACACGTTCGGGATCATTTTTAAACGCACCACAACCCCATGCACCGAAGATCGCATAAGGTCGTTCCTCAAGAATTAGTGTGTCCAATTGTGCTGCAATTCGTCGGCGCAAATTATCTTCATATGCTTTTAATACTTTAGGTTCTTGTGATTGTGATTCAGAAAAGTGTTCGGGAGCAGCCGATCTCAATTCATAAAAAGGAAAAATGCTTGATGCAGGAAGAAACAGGTAACTTAGATCAGGATTAGGCTCATATCCTCTTGATAGGTATTCATCTGCTGATGATGGGTCAAAATATAGTTCTTCGCCTCTAAAGCACACTCTGGGTTTTTTACTAAATAAGGTTTTATAAAGTTCATCAGAAGAAAAGACTCCGGGACAACGTTCTTTTAGAATAGTGATTTCCACCTCAGTCATTTTCTTCCTTGCCTCAACCAGCTTTCTTCCTTCCTCAGTATATAAAAATGAGTAGGTAGTTTTATCAAACTCAATCCATTTATCCATCAATGAAAGCGCACATGTGGTTCGATGCCACATATTTTCTTCTTGTGCATTTCCTCCTCCGAGTACGGATCCTCCGGGGTAGAGTGAATTCGCCATATTCAATACAGAATAAGGTTCACCATGTTCTTTCGTTGCCTCAAAAGTTGCAGATCCCCAATCTTTAGGTACAACTTCAACTTTCAAAGGAGCACTGGATTTTGTTTTTGCCCAACGTTTTAAATTATCTGTTGCGTGTTGTTGTAACTTTTTTTGTTCTTCAAGGTTTGTTATCACCTCTATAGTTTTTCCCATGCTTTTATAACGCCAACTGTAACCTGATAAGGCGCCACTTATTAACCCGGGTTTTTGTGCTCTGTGCGCTTCTTTCAAAGCGCTATAATATTCATTATTTGAGGCAACTCGTCTGAAAAATTTAACTCTCATAATTTAAATCCTAAATATATTTTTACCCTGAGTCATTTCCCAGTGTCGCCTTGTGAGCATCGCTTTATCTGCGAATCATAAGAGCGTGCCCTCTAATTTTTCTCTTGTGTAAAAATTTCTTCTTGAATAATGCCTAAAAGAGAAAAAAATTGATTCGCAAACAAATAATTGGGGGCATATATTTATCATAGTGTATATAAATTTGAATTCAAGAAGATAAGTAAGCTTCATTTTTTTCTCTGTTGAAAGATAAGAATATTCTGACTCATTCGTTAGGATTTACATCACTTAAGTGATATCAGCTTCTTCTTGTGGAGGAACTACAATTGCAAAGGGTTCGCTTGAACTGCCATCGATAATTTTATTCAATAACTTAACCCTTATTAAAACTCTCATCGTTTTGCTCTCCGCGGAGCATTTTGTTTCCTGCGGCTCCCGCTTACAATTTGCAACTTGATGTACTGTGTCTATAGGACTGGTATCGCTATCAATTACTTTTTGATGTTCTACATCGATAAGAGTTAGCTCCAGATGGCTGAGCTTCCATTCGTTTCCTTCAGAAGTATATCCCACACGTCGTTCATGAACTAAAGTAACTTTTTCTCCCCGTTTAAGTATGGTTTGGTATTCCCATATTGGGTTTTCTACAGTGAGTTCACTTTCAATAATATTGTTTCTTTGTTGAAATGCTTTTTCCATGTTGAGATAACCCCAGCCATAAGTTCTATTCCAGGCTGAACCCATAATTTTAGAATGTCCAGAATCTGCTGTACCTGCATCAGTCCAGGTATCTGCACTATTGATGAGTAGCGCTTTGATGGCCATAGGATTCTGAATCCCTGCATCTTGTAATAACAATGCCGAAGCACCTACATGCGGGGCTGCAGAACTGGTCCCTCCCATAAGACGATAGCCATCTTTGTAGTTCATTGCATTGGAATAGATAAAGCCATACACCTTGGGATCAGGGGCACAAGTCATAGTATCATGGCCAGGTGCAGTTAAATCCGGTTTACGTCTACCAAAAGGTGTAGGACCTCGGCTACTGGTGTCCTTAATATGGTGTTTACTTCTATCTGCAGTTTTTACAACGGTCTCATTTTCAGAAACAAGCGTATTCATATTGGCGACAGTAATCCCATTATAATTATCGCCCGGAACAGTTAGGGTGGAGGCAAAGGTAAATTGATGTGCGGGTTCTATATATCCTGCATTCCCGGCTGATTTTACCCAGAGAATTTTTTGAGCATTCACCACATAGTCTATAATTTTTGCAAGCCCACTCCACTCTGGACAAGCAGGGCAATTCAAATCCAGCCGTCCATTCCCCATGCTGTAATTAATAAGCGTAGGTTTAAGTTCAGAACGGTGCAACATCCAATCCAAAGTCTCCATAGTGCGCATGATACTTGATGGATCGGCTGTTTCCTCTCCTGCTAATCCAGAAATAATTGTAGAAACACCATAAGCCATACCTTTATACTTTTCATGATTACTGGCATAAATACAGGCTACACCGGTTGCATGCGGCTCTTTTACTCCATTAATGAGATTAGAATAGCCGGAACCAAGCTCTTGATGCGTTATTAATCGCTTAGTGGATAATGCGGGGTGCAAAGGATCTACGCCAGTATCGATTATACCGATAATTCCTTTTTGACCAGTATAACCATGATCCCACCAATTACTTACATTAGGGTAAAAAGATGAAGGTGCAAGTTTCAAAACTTGAGCAGTCACTTCCAGCTCCGATTGAGCGGCAAAATGTGAAGAAATTTGTGCTGCGGCATCAAAATTAGCAATTTGATAAAGTAAGTTACGATTCCTGGGAACTTGGATTGCTACTGCAGGCATGAACCCTACATCTTGAACGCGCACATCCTGAATTTTTTTTATTTCTTCTATAAACGATTCTTTTTCTGAAAGATTATGTAAAAAAACCAGAAGTGACAAAGGAGTTTGAGTAGAAGTTTTGGAATGTTTTAAAGTTTGGAAAACATCAGCATCAATAATAGCCCTAGCAGAAAGAATAGGACTTACCGTGAGTAAAATTATCGCCAGATAAAATCTTTTGAGTTTACGCCACATAAAGTGCCTCATTTATGAAGTCAATATAATGAACAATATTCACTTACCTAATAGCAAATATTGTTTTCAGGATAATTTTAAAGCAATGAATCAAAAGAAGAAAGCCGTCGTGTAAAAAAATTGCAATTAATACAATAATATAAACTTTTTTCTCCTTTTAAGCAGAGTTTTTGAAGAACGCCAAACGAGGGTTCCGCTTCTTATAAAACGATTATTTATAACTCTCAATCCGTCATTTCGAATGAGTCATTTGCTTAATAAAAAAACGTGTAAGTAAGAAGCCAATAATAATTCCTGCAAAATTTATCCAATAAAATGGCCATGAAAAAATTCCAAGCCCCACAATACTCGGTCCGGGACAAAGTCCGTTAATTCCCCAGCCCAAACCAAAAACAGCCGCGCCAAGAATAAGTTGCCAATCAATTTTTTCTTTTGTAGGTAACTCATAACAGTTGTTTAGTAAGGGCTTTGCCAACCATTTTCGCAACTGAAACAACAGGAAAGTAACCAATAAGGCTATAAAGAAAGTAACATATAAATTAATTTTAAATGTATCAGCCCCAATTTTTAGACCTGCAATAATAATATCTGGACTATACATACCCGTTAAAATTAAACCTAACCCAAAAATTAGGCCAGCGATTAATGAGATGAGAGGATTCATATTTTAACTCCTTAGTGTATTAGCCAGGATGTGATTATTGCAACCGGGAAAAAGATACTCACAGCAACTAGTGAACGTTTGCGTAAAAGTGATATTCCACATAGTCCATGTCCACTAGTACAACCATTCCCCAGATAAGTGCCTCCACCAACCAATATTCCCCCAAGCATCAATAGCTCATGATTTGTTTTAAAAACAGCAATAGGATTGGGGACTGTCTGAAGAAAATTAAAGAGAACTCCACTTAAGAATAATCCCGCAATAAATGAAATATTATCGATATTTGGCCTATAAGTTTCAAAGTTCCATGCACGAAAAAGTATACCACTACAACCAAGGACTCTACCTCGAACCAACAGCATTATTCCGGCAGCAATTCCAAGAAGGATCCCTCCTAGAATAACTTGTTTTTCAATTATCATAATGGCAGTCCTTTTTATATAAATTAGATAATCTTTTGATAATACATAAAAAATACGTATTCATGAAATGACTGCATTATCTTATGCAAAAGTGAAATAATTTTAATCAGTATCCTAATCGTAGGCAGGGCTGCAAAAGCACAATCAATTATTATTTTTCGACTTGAGCATGATTATCATTTTGGACGGGAACAAGTGGAACGCAAAAGTGTCCTATTGAATTCCCGCTTTTTTCAATCAAAGACAATCTTCAACATATTGAACTTCTTCGTGATTACCACTATAGATTAAGGTAATAACTTTACCATTTGATTCAAATCGAATGCCGCGATTATCTGGCTTTTCAAAAAGGGTTAGATAATGCCCCTTTGGATCATAATGATGCGGCTCTGTCGTTAATTTACCTTTATATAGAGCGCGTACCTGTGATTCAGTATCACCGATTTTTGCTCCCGTTGATGTGTGATAAGCAGGGGAAGTAATATTGATACGCACAATTTTATTACCCGAAATCATAAAAGATACATCATCAATTCCCTTTAATGTGACCAGGAAGCAGCTTTCATTTTCAGCTTGATTGGGATCAGGTTTAGTAGAATTAAATTTTTCCCCAGTGACATGTTCTGCTTGCTTGAGGGTCATATTCATCTTAATAGGACCCAAGCCATTGGGCGAAAGAGTCCATTTTATGCTGTCTCGAGCAAACGCATTATTCAATGAAATCATCAGAAAGAAGAATAAAAACAGTATGATGTGTTTCATAGATATTTCCTCCTGTGATGATTTATCTATATTATAGGCTAATCTCCTATTACTCCTTGATCGAAAATTCTAAAATAAATCAACCCAGAATTTATACATTAAAAGAATTAAATTGACACAATGGAGTTTTATTTGATATGTTACTCTGTGTAGATAAAATTTTAATCAAATATCACTATGAATCAGGGTAATACGAACAAAAGCAATAACTTTTCTGCAGTTTTCACTGCAAAGTTACCGCTATGCCATGATTCTTTACTTACAGCAAACTCCTCAGTAGATATTATTATTTTGCCCTCTTTACCCTAGAGCGGTCAGCTATTTCTTATTCCCGAACCTCTCTAGGGGTAAACATCGGGAGTTTGAAATAACTGAATATTAATGCTGGAGGGTATCGTGACTCAAACTAACTCGTTTAACCTAAAAAACAATTGCTTGCCCTTTGTTATGTGGTTTTTTCCATTATTGTTTTTTGCGCTTCAATTTATACTGCGTCTATGGCCAGGATTGATGATGCAGGAAATAATGAATCGATTTTCAATTGATGCAGCCAGTTTTGGCCTCTTAGCTGCATTTTATTATTATGGATATGCAGGAATGCAAATTCCCATGGCATTATTACTCGAAAAATTTGGAGCTCAAAAAGTAGTTTTTATCTTTGCGCTACTTTGTGGTTTAAGTGCCCTACTCTTTACCTCTACTCATAATTTTTATCTGGCCTTATTAAGCAGATTTTTAATCGGGGCCAGTTCGGCTGTTGGTTTTTTGGGCGTATCCAAAGTTATTTCTGAATGGTTTAGTGGCACCCAATATTCCCAAATGGTTGGATTTTCTTTCAGTGTTGGGCTTTTAGGAGCGGTCTATGGCGGCAAACCATTGACTCAATTGCTTTCGACCTACGGCAGTCAACGGATAGGGTTAGTGCTTGCACTATGCTCTATAAGCGTAGGTGTATTCGCTTATTTGGTCTTGCGTACACCCAAAAGTTTTAAAGCAAAAAAATCTAATGAGTTAAATCTATCTCATTTATCTGTTGTGTTCACCTCAAAATTATTATGGATTCTTGCCCTAGCCAATTTGTTAATGGTTGGTGCCCTTGAAGGGTTTGCTGATGTTTGGGGAGTATCCTTTTTAACTATTGCCTATGGTTTCGCTCAATCTGATGCAGCCCTGCTTGCCTCATTGATTTTTGTAGGTATGTTGTTTGGAGGACCCTTGCTTGCGTTTCTTAGTAAAAAAATAGGAGATTATACAGTTATAGGAATTTGTGGAATCGGATTAGCCTTAGCTTTTTTGGTGATTCTCTCTGGAAACGTAACCAATTGGTGGCTTCTTGGAACTTTATTCTTCACTATTGGGCTTATGTGTTGTTATCAAGTCATTGTATTTGCGGCAGGATCCGCTCTTGTTTCCAACAAACATTTAGGAATAACCATAGCCTTTTTAAATTGCATCAATATGCTTGGCGGATCATTTTTTCATACCTTAATAGGCAAAATAATGGATTGGTACTGGGAAGGGAACCTGGCTGCGAGCGGGGTAAAACAATACAGCCTTTCCTCCTATCATCATGCTTTGATGTTGATACCAGCCTGTGCTCTTTTGGGAACGGTACTCATTTATTTGATTCATAAACATATCAAGAGTCAGAAGAATCTAAAGTCGGCAGAACCGGCTGTGGTTACTGAGGCTTCAATGTGACACTACTTTGAAAGTTAAATGCACCCATTGAAGTAATGGGTGTTAATTAGAGTCCCTAATTGATTTGAGTTGCATTATAAACTCTTCTTCAATTTTATAATGAAGGCAATTGTTTTTTATTTTTTCAATATAACCCAATTCTTCTAATCTATTTAAAGCAGGGAGAATATCGGTAGACAATTCATAGCGAAATCGAGGCACAAACGAATTCAATATTGCCTCTTTTTCAACCACAAGAAACTCTCTTATATCCTTATTGCCTGGATGAGTCACATCATTTTTAATGATATTCATAAAATGAGAATAATCATTAAAAAGCTTATCCAAATCCAATATTTTTTTATTCTTTATATTTTTGGTATTTTTTCTATTATTCATGAATTTTTGTACATGCCATCCAGCTACAGCAGTAGTAAGACAACCCGTTAAAAAGCCAAATAAAAATGAGGTATTCATAGACATTGTTTCAATTAAATATTGATGGTACAAAAATAGGAACATCGATGAAATAAGTTGGTTAATTATATATCAAAAATTGATTAAAAGTAACAACACTTTTTTAAGATCGCAAACCATGTCCAAACCTTTGCAAAGAGGATCTCAGCTTGATTTTTCAATTGGGCATGAATAAAATACATCTAATTTGTTCTGTATGACACTCGTCTGCATGCATCATGAACACTATGCCAGAACTATTGCTTCACATAACTCATCAAAAGAGGATAATATGCAAAAAAAGTTCTTCATTTTTTCCATTCTGGTTCTCGTGGGCATGTTAACTGCCTGTGGTCCTATCTATAATACAGAATACAGTTTTATTCCCCCAAAATCAGATATCGCAAGAATGTGCACAGCCCAATGTATTCAAGGTAAAAATGATTGCGAACAAAGTTGTCGTGTGGATAATGACAATTGCCGTATGAGGGCACAACAAAACGCGATGTTTGAGTACAAGCAATATAAAGAAGAGCGCAAAAAAATGGGTTTACCGGTTAATAAATCCGTGAATGATTTTGATCGAGGCAGCAGCTGTACCAACTCATGTCGATGTGAACCTACCTATAGAGCATGTTATTCAGCGTGTGGCGGTGAAGTCCAAGAGCATAAAGTATGCGTTGCTTTCTGTGACAAGCGTCAATAAAAAATAAGGATTCTCAGGCTTAGGCTACCCGAAATACCCGAAAGCAAACCAGCAATTTTTAATTCAATAAATTGCTGGTTGCTTACTAAACAGCGCTATAAATAACTGGATCTTCGAGATTAATACGAATAGCATTAGATGAATCCTTGCTTGGTAGTCAAAAATGCTTGAAAAACTATCCCTGGCGAACCAAAAAATTATTGAACACCTAAAAACTGATTATCACATCGATACACTTAGGCTAACCTATCTCCCCATCGGTGCGGATATGAATGCTTCAGTATATAAAGCAGAAACAAAAAATCAGTCGTATTTTGTCAAGCTAAAAAAAGGTTATCATCATGATGTAGCGATTGATATTCTGGAGCTTTTATACGAAAACGGTATCCCGCAAATTATTAGACCCATCAACACAGTTGCAAATCAACCCATTTTGTATGCTGATGGATTTAGTCTCATTGTTTATCCTTTTATTCACGGGCAAAATGGTTTTAATCAGGCCTTGACAAAAGAACAATGGATTACACTTGGAAGCACTTTAAAGCAAATTCATGCAATCGATGTACCGGCACTTATTCAACAACAACTTCGACACGAATCGTATGCACCGAAATGGAGAAAGAGTGTACAAGCAATTTGGGAGCACATTGAAAAATCATCGGCCGTGGATGAGTACGCGTTCAAGCTGGTCTCATTCATGGGAACAAACCGTGAGGTGATTGTTAACTTAGTAGACCGCGCAGAACATCTCGCGCAAAAGATACAAAACGACTCCCCTCAATTGGTCTTATGTCATTCTGATATCCATGCTGGCAATATATTAATAAGTCCTCATCATTCTATCTACATTGTAGATTGGGATGAGCCGATAATGGCGCCAAAAGAGCGCGACCTGATGTTTATAGGCGGTGGAATCGCCAATGTTTGGAATGAACCCTATCAAGAAACTCTTTTCTATAGAGGCTATGGCGAAACGGAGATCAATAAAGCACTTTTAGCTTATTACCGATGTGAACGAATCGTAGAGGATATCGCTATTTATACTGAAGAGATTCTTTCTGTCTCATCGGAGTATGGAAATAAAGCTCAAGCTTACTCACACTTCATCAGTATGTTTGCAGCAAATGGAGTAGTAGATATTGCCTTAAACACTGCAGAAATATAACCAGTATATTTATTTTACAATTTAAAAAACCTTTGCCACACTTTATATGACCTGTTCACTTATGAGTACAGAATAATAATGAAAAAAATCATCCTTTATTTTTTAGCCTTCATTGGCACAATAGCCCTATTATTTCTTATCGCTCAATGGTTTTTTGGCAGAAGTGGCCAAACCATGTATGCAGGAAGTCCTATGCCAATGCAAGCGGCAGTTGGGAGGCCTGATTACGCTGTTGGCTCGATGGCAATGCAAGTTAAAAATCAGTCTAATGCAAGCCAGCCAGAAAATGTAATGCGCGGTATGATTATTCGTAACGCGAATATTTCCTTGCAAGTGGATAACATTAACTCAGCAATGGAAAAAATCTCTCAATTAGCGGAAAACTCAGGAGGTTACGTCGTAAGCTCCAATTTAATGCAAGATAATAATGATGCGAATAATACCACTGCAAATATCAGCATAAGAGTACCTGCCCAAGGTTTAAATAATGCATTAACTGCATTGAAATCATTAGCAACACAAGTTACCCAAGAATCAATAACGGGCGAAGACATTACGCAACAATTCGTCGATCTACAAAGCCAGCTTAACAACTTACAAACTGCTAAAGAGCAGCTTTCCAAAATTATGGCCAAAGCAAAAGAAACATCAGATGTTCTTAGTGTGTTCAAACAATTAAGTGATGTACAGGGACAAATTGATGTAATCCAAGGACAACTTAAATATTACAAAGAATCAGTGGCTTATTCATTAATCAATATTAACTTGAATATGAATCCAATAATTCAGACAGAGCAACAAAAACAATGGAAAATAACAGAAGCATTTATTGATTCCTATCATGCCTTAGTAGATCAATTACGTACTGTGACTTACGGCTTGATTGAATTTTTTGTGTATTTTTTACCGTTAATTGTGTTATGGATTTTTATCTGCCTGATTGTCTATTGGATAGGAAAAAAGATTTGGAATAGTTTAAACAAGAACTAACTCGTCTAATATTCAGGTTTGATGCTCTGATAAATCTGGATGCCGCGCACACGCCGCGGCACCTGGATTGTGATGAGTACAGTAGGATTATCTATATCTTGATCCCTACTTTTTACATACCAACCCTCTACTGTGGAAGTATTGATCCCTATCCTCCTGTCACGTGCCCCAACGCATTCGCTGCATTCAGTATGACTTACCCACTGTAGGAACAATGGATCATAGCCCTACAACAAACATCCCAAATGAATAAATAAGGTCTATTATTTTTTAATACATCAATTGAAAAGAGACTGCTCTGTGTTCTATTATTTAAAATCAAAACAATTTATTGCTTTTATCATAGCGGGAGCAATAGCGGTTACCGTAAACTTTTGTAGCAGAATCATCTATAGCTATTCATTCAGTTTTTCAACATCCATTCTCTTAGCCTATATTACTGGAATGGTTGTCTCGTTTATTCTTGTCAAATTCTTTGTATTTAAGACAAGCCAGCAGACATTAACTCGATCCATTATTTATTTTATTCTGATTAATTTAATTGGCATGTCGCAAACTTTGATTGTTAGCTTATTGTTTGCTCATTATTTTTTGCCTGCTATGGACATTAAATCTTTAGAAATAGCGCACGCAATTGGACTCGCCTCTCCTGCGTTTACCACTTATCTTGGACATAAGTATTTGACTTTTCGAGAAAAAATTTAGGGCCAACAACTCTCAATAGTACAATACTCCATTTATATTCCTGCCAATAAAAAATAGAGCCATAGGAATATTATCTATAATTTTTATGGATGTTCAGAGAAGCTCTTGGAATCAAGTATTTTCATAACTTGTGCATGGCACTGTTTTAGTAGCGGCATCTTTAAAAAAGTTCATACGTTTATGCAACAAACTTTTAGCCCTATACACCAGATAAAGAGTATATCGAGGCGCTGTTTGTGGATAATGCAACTGAGCAATCGATTTATCTTCCAAGTAAGGTAATATATAAGACTTTGGCAAACAGGCTACTCCGTACCCATTTCTTACCGACCGAATTAATCCCATTACATCAACAAATGTAAGAGAAGGATCAATGGCATTAGGAGATATATCCAGTGCAAGCTCAGCATACCTTTTAATAAAAGGCATCGCATCCTCATAAACAAGCCACCTCATGGATTTAAGGCTTTTGTTAAAAGCAGCTTCGCTCGTTTTATCTAGGTACTTCTCCCAGCGCTCTGTTCCAACAAACACAAGTTCATCATCAAATAATTTAATAAATTCTAGATTAGGATTGTCATACTTAACCGAGGTAATACCAAAATCAATGGTATTATCTTGTAAGTCATTAATAATCATTGAATCGTTAGAGATGTAATTAACTTTTAATTTAATTCCATGCTCAAGACATACACCGATCGTTTTAATTAACAGATTTTCAGCAAATTCATTGATACAGCTTATATGTATCTCCCCTCTCATTGAATTTGTATATTTTGAGAAATTATCTATTACCCCTCTAATTTTATCGAAAGGTTCTGAAATTAAAGTAAAAAGCTTCTTAGCAGTCTGAGTCGGTATAATACATTTGGCATTTCGTTCAAAGAGCCTTTCCCCCAGATAAACTTCTAAGTTCTTAATGTGAAGTGAGACCGCAGCTTGTGTTATATTTAGCCTTTTAGCCGCTTTAGAAAAGGAGCCTAATTCATAAGCAAAAATAAAAGATTCTAGATTATTGTAAAAATTCATTTTCTTTTCTGTCTTCCTAAACTTACTCTTAAAAAATAGATCCAAACCTCTATTCATGAAGAATAAAATATATACTTATTGCATTATATCAATACATGATTAACATTTTATTAACCACATGCTGTAAGGAGTAGACGCTGCTTCATTAAGATATTTTCTCGATTACATGCAAATCATTTTCATGACCTATACTTATTGAATAGCAATAGAGAACCGTTGTGAGATTGAAAAATGGAAAACTCATGGAAAGATCAGTTGGATCAAGAACTAATAAAACAATTAGGCCGTAAAAAAGGAAAAAAATTTTCCGAAAAATACCTCCCATCACTATCAATGAGTTATTGTGAACAACATACTGTTGAGGAAGCAATCACCGACCTCATGCAAATTGAGAAGCTTTCCTTGCAGGACCCATTAACAATTGTTTTTTTCGAATCACCACGCGGCGAATATCCATTACATATTAAATTGTATCGATATGGCAGACCAATTCCTCTGTCCGATATCCTGCCTATGATTGAAAATATGGGTTTAAGGACATACACAGAAAGACCGTATAAAATTTCCATCGCACCCAATCAATTTGTTTGGATCAGTGATTTTAATGTTACCTATGCCCACTCCAATCTACTCACCCTCGATCAAGTAAAAAATATTTTTAACGAAGCCCTAATAAAAATAAGTATTGGAATTTGTGAGAATGATGGGTTTAATAAACTGGTTTTAGGCGCAGGATTATCCTGGCGAGAGATTGTTATTATTCGAGCTTATGCCAAATACATGCAACAAATTGGATTTCGCTTTAGCCAACAATACATTGAAAAAACCATTTCCACATATGCCGTAATTGCCAAAAAATTAATTCAACTTTTTTATTTAAAATTTGGTCTAAAACAAAATACCACAAATAAAAATAAAAAGGCCGAACTGGAAAAAGAAATTCGAACCGATATCGATGCCATTACCAGCTTAGATGAAGATCACATTATCCGTTTTTTCTGGTCTTTAATCAAAGCGACACTACGTACCAATTACTTTCAGTTAGGTTCCGAAGGCCAGCATAAAGACTATTTGTCATTTAAACTCAACTCAGCGAAAGTGCCTGATTTACCTCCCGGACAACCCATGTACGAAATTTTTGTTTATTCAACACGATTTGAAGGCATACATTTACGCAGTGCTAAAGTAGCTCGTGGGGGTCTTCGCTGGTCTGACCGTCCCGAGGATTTTCGTACAGAAGTGCTTGGTTTGATGAAAGCTCAAAAAGTAAAAAACTCTGTGATTGTACCTTCTGGAGCTAAAGGAGGTTTTATTTTAAAAAAAGCAATCAATGCACTCGATCGAGAACAGATAAAACAAGAAGTCATTTACTGTTATCAATCATTTATACGAGGATTACTCGATCTGACAGATAATCTTGAAGATGACCGAGTTGTTTCACCCAAAAACACGGTTTGTTATGACGGTGCAGATCCTTATCTTGTAGTAGCAGCAGACAAAGGAACAGCAACTTTTTCTGATATTGCAAATGGTATTGCTAAAGAATACAACTTCTGGCTTGGAGACGCTTTTGCTTCCGGAGGATCTGCAGGCTATGATCATAAAAAAATGGGGATTACTGCTCGCGGCGCATGGGAGTCTGTTAAACGGCATTTCCGCGAATTGGATATTCGCATAGAGGAGCAGGACTTTACTGTTGTTGGTATTGGGGATATGAGTGGTGATGTATTTGGTAACGGACTGACTTACACCAGTCATTCTCTTTTGCTTGCTGCATTTGATCATCGCCATATATTTCTTGATCCCAATCCTAACGGCCCCAAAACCTTTGCAGAGCGTCAACGTTTATTTAATTTGCCCACCTCATCATGGGAAGACTTCAATCCTCGATTAATTTCCAAAGGTGGAGGAATTTATCCACGTTCAAGCAAATCCATTTCCATCACCCCTGAAGTGAAAAAAGCACTTTCGATTACAGCTGATTCATTAACACCTAATGAGCTGATTCAGGAAATCTTAAAAGCACCCGTTGATTTATTATTTAATGGGGGTATTGGTACTTATGTAAAAGCGTCAACTCAATCACATGCGGATGTTGGCGACAAAACGAATGAATTTTGTCGGGTTAATGGTAATGAATTACGCTGCAAAATTGTAGGCGAAGGAGGCAATCTCGGTTTTACTCAACTTGGGAGAGTGGAGTTTGCGCTTCAAGGCGGCTTGATTAATACTGATTCAATTGATAACTCAGCAGGGGTAAATTGCTCTGACCATGAAGTTAATATCAAAATTTTGCTGAATAAGGAAATGCTTCAGGGAATACTGACTGAGAAAAAACGCAATCAATTGCTAACAAAAATGACGGAACAAGTTGCAGAGCTCGTTTTACAAGATAATTACAATCAAGCATTGGTTTTGAGTTTTTCTGCTACGAATGCATTAGCTTATAGTGGTTTATATCAGGCATACATTAAAGAACTGGAAGGAGTGGTGCACTTAGACAGAAGTGTTGAGTTTCTTCCTGATGAGAAACATCTTTTGGATCGTAAAGCTGCAGGCCAAGCTCTGACTCGACCCGAATTGTCCATTATTATGGCCTATACAAAAATTTATATTACGGGTGAATTATTAAAATCTGATTTACCGGATGATCCCTATTTTGCAACCATACTCGAGACGGGATTTCCTTCAATGCTGATAAAATCTTATGCCAAAGCCATGCAAACACATCGTTTGCGACGTGAGATTATCGCAACACAACTGAGCAATCAGATTGTTAATAGTATGGGCATTACGTTCATGTACCGCTTGCAAGTTGAGACTGGACAAACAATAGCAGATATTGCTCGTGCTTATATTATTGCTGCAAAAGCCTATCGAATTGACGACTTACATCGATTGATTGATTCACTTAATTATAAAGTAACAGTACACACTCAATATGAGTTACTACACCACGTCAGACAATTAATGAATTTAGCAACTCGGTGGTTCTTACATCATAAACGTCTAGCCGGTGGAATTACCAATAATATTGCTCATTACAGTCAATCTATAGCGAAACTTGAAAAATCAATTCCTGATTTAATGGCGGGTGTCACTAAAGAATATCTTAATCAAATTGTGATTCAGTTTGTAGATATTGGTTTGCCTGAAGAGGCTGCAAAAAAAATCGCTGCTACGCGTGCTATGTATACTGTATTAAATGTAGTGGAAGTAGCAACACAAAATAAATTTGACTTAGGCAAAACCGCTGAAGTTTATTTTAAAGTAGGCAGTAAATTCAGTCTGGTCTGGTTCCGTGATCAAATTGGTAATGATTCTCGTGAAGGCCACTGGAATAGTCTGGCACGATTGTCTTTACGTGATGAACTCGATAATTTGCAACGGCGTCTGACCATCGTCATTTTAATGAATAATCAAAAAACACTAAACTCGGATGAGCTCATTGCCTATTGGTTCGAAAAAAACCCTTTTATCCACCAACGATGGGAAAAATTACTGGAAATGCTGCTTGGTAGTTCAAGTATTGATTACACAATTTTCTTCATTGCTCTGCGCGAATTATCAACCCTAATCACTGTAGAGTAATAGAAAAATCTCATACAAAAATCATAACCCGAGTGTCCATAAGAGCTCGGGATTTCTCTTTGACACCACACAAATTCATTCACATACCCTCATTTTCATATACAAGCAGAGCTCATTGTTTTTTTATATCTGTTGATGATACTGTGATTGTGAAGTCAATCGATGAAATTAAATGGAGGGTTTAAATTATGGATGAAGAATACCGAAAATATGCCAAATCAAAAATTACAAATGCTAAATATCTAGAACGTAAACATGCTGCAAAAAAAATAATAATCGATGAATACACACAAGGGATCAATGCATTTTTACGAATCATCAATAAGACACCAGCTGACTTTCATGATCTCACCAATGCCTATTATGATCTGGCGACTTTCTATTTTAATAAAACGGAATATGTAAAAGCAGGGCAATGTTACCTGGATGCTATAAAACAACTTCTGCATACTGAATTAAATGATGAAAGTTATAGAAAATTAACCGAACTGTATATTGATTTAGCCGATGCCTGTTATGAGTCGGTCAATCAACTTGGAGGAGATGAAGCAATGTCAAATGCCATAAAAGCATTTGGACTGATAAAAAACAAAACTATTGATGAACAGCGAATCGGTGATCCGGCAATTAACTTCCAACAATTTCATGCATACTATGAAAAGAAACTCTCAACAAAGTCATATCTTGCTTCATCTAAATTTGCAAATCACGAGCATCTGCTTGCTGAAGGACAATTTGCAAGGCAGGAACAGTCCCTCTTTGAACAATTTGGAGCAATATCCATTAGTGAAATGCAGCAAATTGATCACAGTATAGAAAGTATGTTAAACCAACTTTCTTTATCAGCAGATAAACATCCCTTTAACCCTGTTTTAATCAATGAAACCCCTAGTGATAGCGCTTATCGTAATATGGCAATGCAACTTTTAGCGCTCGCCAAATCCCATGTTCAAAACAAACGGATAACAGATACCATTGAAACATATAAACACGCCATTAGAACACTACAAACGATCAAAGTACCCCAAAAAAGTGACCATGAAATAATTCAACATTTGCAAGGACAGGTAGAGTATCTACGGAAGAAACCGGGTATCCAAGAAACACAGTTTTCTTTTACAACTCCCTCTTCGCTTCAAGAAAGTCAAAGATCAGTGTCAGCCACCCAGTCAGGAAGAGGTTTTTTTGCTCAATCCTTACATGAGGAGTCAAAGGAAGACAATTCTATGGAGTTTGATAAGGATTTTGAAATGGATGTTGATGGCAATGGAATGAACATGTAAAACTCCTCAACTCTGTTTTTTTACAATCGGATACCTCCTTGATCCATTCAAGCGTGATTATAAATTAAGCCGGTAACAGGCTTAATTTATATCTCAGCACCACAATACATCAAATCGATGAGTGACGAAGACACCGGGTTGATCGTATTTTACACAATTTGCGTACGTTGTTTAAGCGTTCTTTAAATCCTTGTTGGTACCATGAACACCATAGTCCAACAATCGACGGAGAGAACAATGAAAATTACTTCATTTGTAAATCAACTTAAAGCTAAGAATTTTGACTTTATAACAAAGATAGGAACTCATGGTACAAAAGATACCTATCTGGATTACCAAATAAAAAAATATCATGACCGATTTAATTTTAAATTACTTCCTGTTCTCCAGCAGTTTTCCCTGGATAATATTTCAAATACCGAAACAATTATTGCGCTTTATAATTTTATCAAACATAACCGTGGTGAATTAATTGAAATTTATAAATACGCAAGCCGCCAAGCGTCTCTTACAACCTCTAATTCTACTAAAGAACACTACCAAGCTATAAGGGATGAAGCATTTATGCTCTTAAGACAAGGTAGAAAATTCAATGTATGGGCAGAGAGCATTATCGTTAAAGAAAGTTTTGACAAGATACCGCATCTCTTATCAAGGGACATTTCTAATCAAGAAAAATCAAAAGCCCGCCCATATTTCATCGCAGAAGACTCCATTTTTGATGTAAACCGAGATGTAGATGCTTTGTTAAAGCAAAAAGGGTTAGCATTACCAGAAAGATTGGAAAAAGAACACTTAGATCCCCAACATCGTCCATGGGGTACTTTGTACCCAACTGTCCGAAACGCACTGGAGCCCATTCATGATGAGTGGGCAAAACAGCAACCAAAACGCGAAGATTTGACCGTAGAAGTTGAGTTTAATGAAGCCAAAAAATCTCAAGCAAATATTAATAATTATTATTTTTCTTATGAAGAATCACTCTCCCATATGCTCACCGCAAATATCAAAAATGAACTTTGCCTTGGCGGAACAACGGAGCCGCTTTCAACCGGTAAAAAGCGATATATTTTCGTTATGGATACGCAGGGGAATTTATTTGTACACGAAGACAATCAATCTAAAGATGGAAAACGCATTGGTCATCCTGCATTTACTCGTGGGAAAGCTGTTGCCTGTGCTGGAGAAATTTCTGTTCAAAATGGCAAGATCACTGAAATTACCAATGCCAGCGGCCATTACAGACCAGGAGGATATAGCCTGCACAGAGTAGTAGAAGCATTGCATGAGCGTAATGTTTTGGCTAAAGACTGTCTTATTGAGGATATTCAAGGCGAGTTCTTCATGGAAAAACAAGAACTCGATACCTATGATGATACGATGCGCACGATTAAAAAGAAAAGGCTGACTTGGGAACAATATTCTGCTTGCTATGCAGAAAAGGTAAAAGAATTTCCACCTATCCAGACAATGGATTTATCCGAGAAACCTAATCCTCTGCCTTTCGTCCAAGGGTTAAAAGCGATACACCAGCATTTGCATGCTCTGGGGAAGGAAACATCTTTATTAAGTAAAACTAAAGGTAAAGATTATTATCAACGTCGTGATTCCTTTAAAAAAGTATTGGATGCATTATCCAGCGGAGATCACAAGAAAATTTTTGATTGTATTGATACTGAATGCATCACGTTTCAAAATTCATCTACACGAGATAAATATGTTATTTTACTGATTGATCTTAAAACACAATTAGTAAACTCCCAGAAGTATTCTGTCGACATTTTGGACAATCAATACATTGTTCGTAAAATCGAAAGTTATTGCAAGATGTATCAACAACTTGCCAAATGCACCTCGGCTTCCCGCGCTTATTCAGAGAAACATTCATTTTTCTCAAACAATAGTGAACTTCATGCAAACCTAGATGATGCAAAGAATGGCTATAAATTTCAAAGACAAGAAATTGATAAGGAATTTAGAAAAGAATTCCCAAAAGCAGATGAAATGCAAGAAATTGAGTCTACTAACAGTTATCATTTCTAAAGTTTCCATAAACTCCCAGGACAGTTTACTGGGAGTTCTCCTTCCATTCTCAAAAGATCAAAAAAAAGTCCTCATTAACATATTAATCAGATTTTCCTGTATTCAAAGCTTCTGCTTCAAGGACCAAGGCTCTTATTAATTCACTTGCACTCGTACTTCTGCATAATTGTGCCGATTGGCCAGCCCACATTGACATAAAATCAATGTCGTTTTGTTCCTTTGCTTTCTTTCGCATCATGCTTGTTAAAGCATTTTGAATGGGGTAATCAAGAATATTGATTTTTCTTTCCTCCATGCGCTCAATAAATTGATTGCGTATTCCCCGGGCTAACTTTCCCGAGAAGGCACGGGTAAGCACAGTATTATCTTGTTGCTGTGTCAGTAAAGCGTGCTTATAGACATCGGGAATACCGGCTTCAAAACTACCGAGAAAAGCAGTTCCCATTTGTATGCCTTCAGCACCTAAATAAGTTGCAGCAACGATTCCCCTTCCGTCCATAATTCCACCCGCCGCAATAATAGGAATTTTGATTTGCTCCACAAATTGAGGTACCAGGCTAAACAAACCAATCAATCCATCTTCTGCTTTACCTATAAACGTTCCCCTATGGCCTCCTGCTTCACTTCCTTGAGCAACAATTGCATCAATGCCACTTTCCTCAAGTACACGCGCCTCAGCTAAGGTTGTGGCAGTACCGACTAAAATGGTGTGATTTTTCTTTAATTTTGATATCCATTCAGAGTCCAGCACACCAAATGCATAGCTAAAAACAGGAATTTTTTCTTCAAGAATTACATTGATTTGCTCCTCAAAAGATTGGGCGTAAGGTGTTGTAACTGGCTCAATCTCTATATTTAATTCATGACAGGACTGTTTTATATCCGCACAGGACTTTTGAATTTGCGCCCCAGAAGCATAATGCGCCTCTGGAATAAAAAGATTCACTGCAAAGGGCTTGTTCGTTAATTTACGAATTGTTTTTAGAGCATGCCTTATCTCAGCAGGAGTCATATATCCTGCACCTAACGAACCTAGGCCGCCTGAATTACTTACTGCAGCAACTAACTCAGGAGTAGTAGCGCCGCCTGCCATAGGGGCCTGTATAATTGGAAATTTTAAACCAATTTTTTCAGTCAATCGTGTCCGCCACATGGTTTACATCCTTTTTAAATTTTATTAATCATAAACTTGATGCTTAATGAATACTATACTGCTATTTTAATCCCAGGTTATTAGTGCTAAAGCCTAAAATAGAAAAATAAATGGGAAAAAACGGATTATTGATTAGAAAGATCAATAAGATAATCAACAGTTGCTGGAAAATGTTCTGCGATTTTTTTAGAATGTTATTTTCTGCATGCATGAAGATGAGTTTTCTCTCTTCATAATTTTTAATAAAACGTCTGGTGCATCAAGTTAGGAGGACGCTATGAAAGCACAAGTTATATCATCTTTTGGTGATTCTTCAATTTTTGAAACAATTGAGCTTCCCAAACCCCAAATTAAACCAGGCTATGTGCTCATTCGCGTTATTGCAACGAGTGTTAATCCTGTTGACTGTAAAGTTCGCTCAGGTAAATACAGGCAGATTTCACCTCCATTCCCAGCAATTCTGCATAGTGACGTTGCAGGTATCGTAGAAGAAGTGGGGGAAGGAGTTATTGAGTTTACAGCGGGTGATGAAGTTTATGGATGTGCAGGAGGTTTTCTCAATGAAAGTGGTGCTTTGGCTGAGTTCATGCTTGCTGATGCCAAGTTAATTGCAAAAAAACCAAAGAAACTCAGCATGGTTGAGGCTGCTGCATTACCCTTGGTATCAATCACTGCCTGGGAAGCATTATTTGAAAAAGTAAATATCCAGAAAGGACAAAAAGCATTGATCCATGCGGGTACTGGTGGAGTGGGACATATTGCAATTCAGTTAGCTAAATGGGCTGGCGCTGAAGTATATACTACTGTATCTTCTTCAGATAAAGCAGATATAGCAAAATCGTTGGGTGCTAAAGAAGCAATTAATTACCGGATTGATTCGGTTCAAGAATATGTTAATCGCTTAACCAATGGTACGGGATTTGATATAGTTTTTGATACAATTGGTGGGGAAAATCTTGATAAATCATTGGCTGCTGTTGCCACATATGGAAACGTCATCAGTATTCAAGCAGCATCCCAGCATGATCTTTCACCTTTACATGCCAAATCAGCCAGTTTACATGCTGTTTTTATGTTATTGCCATTATTACATAATGTACAACGCGAACGTCATGGCAGAATTTTAAAAGAAATCGCAAGGATAGTAGAGGATGGCCATTTAAATCCGCTCATTGACCCTCATCTTTTTTACTTCGAGAACATTGATAAAGCGCATTCGTTGCTTGAGTCAGGGAAAGCGGTAGGGAAAATTGTAGTTCAAGCTTATTAATCCTGACTTGCAGCCTGGATCCCGCGGACAAGCCCTGAACGATTGTCAGTTTTTTAAATTTATCATGTACCACTTAAGTTTCTCTACGTACTGCTTTCCTACGTACCGCGCTTTATGCGCGGTATCCAGAACGATATTTTAAGATGCCGCTGAGCATTTCTATAGCAAGATCCCCTGGATACCGCGCATAAAGCGCGGTACGTAGACGAAGAAATTAAGCGCGGTAGGTAGGCGAAAAATTTAGTGGAGGTTTCTCAAAACTGACGATACCGCAGGTAAACAGACCCTGAATGATCGTCAGTTTTTTGAATTTATCATGTACCACTTAAGTTTCTCTACGTACTGCTTTAAATTTCTCTACGTACCGCGCTTTATGCCTGAGAGAATGGTCACTTTTTGTGACCATCTCTCAGGGATAAGCCGCGGGACGTAGCAAGTGGGTGGGGCATTTTGACCCACCCTTGCAATGAATAAATTAATTTTGAGTTAATTCAGAAATTGTCGGACTAAGGCATTATGAGTTTCTTAAATTAAATCCTTGCCTTGAAGAGATTTAAGTAAGTGTTTATTGCGATCACAATAAAGCATAGTGCCCCCTATAACCGCTGCAGGCATGGTCAATATATTTAAAATGGGTATAAAACTGACCAGATTTATAGAAAAACCTAATCCAAGTGAATACATTTTATTGTGAGCAACTTTCTTACGTGTTTCTTTGAAGCCAATCAGATTATTATCCATAGCAAAATCTTGATATTGGATACTCAATATCCATGCATTAAAAAGAAACCATAAAAAAGGGTAAATAGGGTGTAGAAAGGGTACAAAAAATAAAACTCCTATTACTAAAAAACGAGGTAAAAAATAGCTCAGAAACTCAATTTGACGTTTTATACTGCGAAGCACGATTTTATAAAATGGTACAGGTGGAATGGCACTTCCAAAAAAAATATGTTGGGTTTTCTCTGCTAAAAGTCCATTTAGAGGCGCTGCGATTAAATTAAAAAATACCGTAAAAAGTGACAAAAACATCAAGAAAAAACTCAGGATAAAAATAACAAAAAAAATGCTGCTGAGAAAGCTTAGCCAAGAAGGCAGTTTATCCAGATAATGATAAGCATAAGGCAACAAATAGTGGTAAATGAGATAAAACAAGCCTGCAAACATTATGAAATTAATTACTAAAGGCAATAATACAAAACGTTTCAATCCTCGAGTAAAAAGATGACGAATTCCGCGTAACATATAACTCATACCATGAAAAAAATCCTTCATTTTTCTCCCCAATGTTGAAATATGCGTGCAGCTCCCAATCATATAACTTAAGGGTACATTAGAACATCATATTTTTTTACATAAATTATTATTTAAAACTTTGAACAAAATAATGACATAGTAACTTGTTAATATATAATTAAATTTTTATCCGTTTAAAAGGTTATGACAATGCATGAAAAAAATATTCAACCACAACAAATTCCCAAGCTTATTAGTCTGACAGCAGAAGTAATCAAGAAAACAAATCCTCATCTTTTTTTTACTTTATATAAAAATAAAGACCTGCCTTCTCAAATAGAAGATCAATATGTTAACCCTTCAATACAGACCCTGGTTAAGGAACATGAAAATATTTATTTCGCCAATGCAAAAGAACGAAAAGAGGTAGTTAATGACCGTTCCTTTCGCATTGAGACAAACTGTTTTTTTAAAAATGGCACGGGGCTTGCGATGACAGCCGTGGGTAGCGGCATACATCTTGGTATCTATTATATCTTACGTTCAGCTGGAGCATCTTATTCAACCACGGTAACTTTTCTTGCATGTATACCTGTCACTATAATTGTTACTGCGTGTTTTAGCCCCTGCGCTACTATTTTGCTTGCAAAAGGGATAGCGCGCGGAATAACGCCTAGCGTTCCTAATGAAGAAATTGATTTAACTGATGTGGTTCATGATATTGAATCCCAAAAACTAAAAACCAGTCCCTAAAAAATCATGCACCACAGGAGCAGCTGGGTGCATTTTATTTATAACCTCATTGTAACAACTTTGTTACAATTACAGTGTGTCTTGTTATATCCCTGTTACATTTGTTATTTAGACTAGGCTGCAGATAATAATCTAAGAGGGGAAAACAAGATGATTAAAAAATTATTGCTGTGTGGGATATTAAGCACAGCTACGTTATTTTCCACTACAACAGCCTTCGCTTTTTATCATTCACATCATGATTATCCACGATTCAAGTTCCATCGTCACCATCATCATTCAAGATGGAAAAATGTTTATCGATGGACACCTCCACCGAGCGTTGTAGTGGAAAACAACACTCCATACCCACACTACCATCAACACTACTGATTATAAAAAAAGAAGTAAAATTTCACAGTTATCCTAAAAGCGGTCATCTCAGCATCTTCTGTCATCCCCTACGCAGGGATGACAGCTTTTTTGACATCACTTTAGCGTGTAAAATACTTATTTTTCTGGCTAAATCATGATTAAGTAAAAAGATTTTTGCTTGTTCTTTCGATTCAGCATCCATACAATAATTAGATTAAATTTATAAGGGACCAAACCCAATTATTTAATTTATGGATTTAGAGGCTTCATGAAACTGTTCATGCAAATCGGTATTTTTGTCTTACTCGTATTCATTATTGCTTATTCTTTTTTTGCTCTTTATATTATAAAAAATGCAGAAAACGATGAAAAAAAACAGGCGGATGTTATTTTAGTCCTTGGAGCAAAGGCTTATCGCAATAACGCATACAATCTTTGTCTTGTAGCTCGCATAAAACATGCGGTTGATTTATATAAAGCCGGCTATGCGCCCAAACTTCTTTTCTCAGGCGGTACTGACACCGAAGATGGAGCAAATGAAGCACAAACCATGAAACAAATTGCACTTTCTTTGGGTGTTCCTGCCAAAGACATCCTGCTTGAATCAGCATCAACTTCGACTTATGAAAATTTTCTTTTTTCCAAAAAAATAGTTCAAACGAATAAATTTAAATCCATTATGTTGGTAACTGAACCTTTTCATGCCCCCAGAGCCATTCTAGTCGCTCAAAAATTAGGGATTAAAGTAATCAGCTCACCTGCAGTAAAAAGCACCTGTTGGACCAAGAACAAATATCTATCACGTTATTTTCTCAAAGAACCTCTTGCCATTCTCTATTATAAAATGAGAAATAGATTATGAGCTTTCAACTAATTAATGCAATTGGCACCAAATAAAAGGGGGTTCCATTTAATGGAACCCCCTTTTTATTTTGCGGATTATGATAAGATTCAATTACTTGCTTCGAGTACACGTCTCTGAGCCAACCTGATTGTCTGTTTGTACTACCCAATTGGATTGTAAGGATCCGTCTGGCTTGATCTCAATCATTTGAATACCAATTGTATCTGGCTTTCTAGGATCCCAAAATGAAGTCGCAACAACATTAGTCATATTGGGATGCATAACTCCCGTGCCGTAAAGAACTGGATCCCCATTACTATTTTCCCATTGTAACGTATAAGTATCCCCTGATTTTGATACGGTAAGCGGATAAGAAGCGGTATTATTTGCGGCATCAACACGTTGGCATTGATAATCACCCAAAAAAGCAGAAGCGCCCGTTTTGCTTGTCGAGGTACTGGTATTGCTTGGCGCAGTATCAGTAGTCGGTGTCGATGGCGAGGTCGAAGCATTGGTATTGCTTGTACTGGCATTATCTGCATAGGCCGTCAAAGTGGGCAGAGATAATGCAGTAATTAAATAAACACTTTTCATCACAGTTTTCATAATAAAATTCCTTTTCTCATAATCATCTTATGCGAATAACTCTCTATTATTGTTGTGCTGTCTTAGTACATGTTTCAGTACCACCCTTATCTTTATTGCTTTCTGCAAAAACACCATCCAAAGAACCATCAGGTTTGATTGTAAACAGTTGAATCGTTGTTACGGATGGAGATTTGGGTTGCCAAAAGATATAGCCAATCGCATTACTGACATTTTTATTCATTATGCCTTTACCAATATAATAGGGGAATACACTCCCTGTAGGAATTCCTGAAATTTTATAAACATCTCCATTTTTTTTGAACACTACAGTTTCGGTTCCATCATTAGGAGTAGTAAATGGATCATGATAGGAACATTTGTAGGATCCGGAAATATCAGGGGCATCCGCAGAGTAAACACTAGGTGAAACTGCCAAAATACCTAACACTGTTGCTAGTGAAAGCTTATTAATGACACGCATAAGAACTCCTTTTCTAAATAACTTAAAAATGATTTTAAGGTACTGAAGCTAATAATAAATATATGTTACCCCCTTTGGAAAAGCAAATTTCAAACGGAAAAATTTTTATATAAAACAGCCCTCTTAATGCAACAAAGACGCTGGTGAATCTTTTTTACTGATTTATTTCGTCACATCTTTTCCTATTTAGAATTTGTTTTTTCAAGAAGCCCTCTTCCATTTACACGGTTAAATCATTACCTTTTTCGATTTCACTATGGGCAAACTCTTTTTTAATGAATTCGATGCGTCTTGACAAGGAACCTATTTTATTGGGTAGTGTCTCTTGAAGTGCACTTAATCGATCCACCAATTCGTCTATGGTGGTAATTTCTTTACCGATTTCCTTAAGAATTTCATCAACCTTTTTGGTATGATTTCTATTCCAGTGAAAACGAGCATAGCGCAATGGAGTACTGTAATCACGGAGTAAATCTGCGGCCTGCTGAAGTCGAATATCTTCTCCACTTTTCACAGATTGGTAGATCTTTTTATAAGAGTCTCTTCCCTCATGTTTTTTAACTAAATCAATAATCTGTTTATCATGGGTCTTATTTGCTTTTCCTCTAATATTCTCTTGTTTAATAAAATCTACAGTACAATGGGGAGACTCGAGGAGTACTTCCAATACCGCTGCATTGCCAGCTTCCAGGGCGAGATCCAAAGCGGTCTTTCCCTTATCATCCTTTATCCTTAAGAAATCAGTATCAATTTTCTTGGACTGAACAATGAGCTTTATAACTACTGGACTGGGCTGATTTTTTCTAACCGCGTCATGTAAAGCCGTATGGGTTTCGGTGAAACTGAAAAGATCTTTAGGGCAGTCACGATGCTCCATAATTGTTCTTAGAACGTCAGGCTTGTTGTGAACAATCGCCTCCTGAAGAATGAAACGAAAGGTATCTTCAGGACTTTTTGGGTGTCCAATAATTTCTTTTAGAGCTTGAATATTGTTATGGACAACCGCATGCGTAAGAAGAGAACGAAAGATAGGTGCAGTACATTGGGGATGATTAATAATTTGTTTTAGGGCTTCGGTATGCTGGAGCTTTATCACCAGTTCAATAGGAGTGCTCCCAAGAGACGTTTCTTTCTTAAGATACTCTATTTTGAATCCAGGATGGTTTAAAATCAACCCAACTTTTGAAATTTCTGAAGTTCCTTTACCTTTAATTTCTTCTATTGCATCATGCAGAATGGTTCTTTTCCCTGGCGTAGTGGCCCACTCTAAAACCGATTGATCACAAGCATTGCTAGCTAGCAATGCTTGAAAATACCTCGCATCATGAAAGTAAAATGCCCTAAATAAAATGTTATCACCAGAAGTGGTAACTTCTTGCTTTAAGTCTTCAGAGGTACATTGTTGAAGTAAGTCAGTGAATTCATCGAATTTATCAAATTCATCATCGTACATTAAATCTAAAAGATGTTTGGACCTCATAATTAACACCTAATTATTTGAATTAATTTTCAATAAGTAATCATTAAATTATACAATATTCATAAAACTTTATCAAAAGTCATTTGTAGGGATAAAAGTAATTTTTTGTACAAAACCTATTCGTCCAAGCTTGGAGAGATTGAGGCATCAAGTACATAGTGAGTAGAATAAAACCTATCGATTTAATTTGAGCTTATATCGACACAACATAATCCTCTGAATTTGTTTCTGGACTCTCTTCAAGAAAATCAATCAATTTTTTTAAACGCCCTTGATTTATGGCTAAGGTTTCAAAAAAACCAAACTTGCTCGGTCTGCCAAGAATTGCCGACTTTCTTTTTTCAGCTGCGTGACACTTTGTCTCTCCAGAGAGTGATAAAAAGGAATGTTTGTCACCGCGAGGATCTTCTTTACGATGTTTTATGTACTTTTCCAAACAAAATAAAAAAGCTGCTGAATGAACGAGTTTTGCTTCCTCATTTGTCAGCACTTGCGTTTGCTTTTTGACTGCAGCAATAAAACTCAAAGCCCCAGTAAACGATTGATCTTTTCGAGTCGCAAAATCCAGCTCTAATAAATGAAGTGTTCTATTGATTAAATCATCTCCAACATCTAAATCATTCTCAGGAGCAAGCCGTACGTGCTGAATAAAAGGGTAAATCCAACGACTTCGGTTGGTAGCACTAAGAAAATCCGTACGCTTCGTGGGTATCCAAGCAGATACATTCCGTAAAGCTTCAATTAGAGTGATTGATCGAGTATCGATGTATTCATCATAAGTATTAAAAAACTCGATGCAATCTATTGTATTTTGGGTTAAATAATCAAAAATCGCTAATTCAGAACGCCGCTCTTCATCTGTGGTAAAATTTCGAAAATAAATTAGAAAAGGCATTAACGTTAATTGCTCCACAGTACAGTTTTTATAAATTAAATAAAAAGCCGATCTCAGCAAAAACATGATATCTTTTATTTTTACAGTCTCTTGTGGCATGTGTGCAGCGATTCCTGCATATAATTTTACAAAAGGATAACCATCCTCAGTGGACTCCCTATAACCAAGCATTCGACTGGCACGAATCAGTAAAGGCATAAGCTCCGTTATTTCCAAGCGATTTCCTGCCAAGTAATTAAACTGATTTTTAAGTGCTTCATACAAAATAGGATGATGAAAATCAGTAGCTAATAAACCCTCTTTAACTAAAAGCTGTTGGAAAGAAAGCCAAGGAGTGACATAAGGCCCCACTTTCCATTGATCATACGGTAAATTACCTACAACCCAATTCCAAAATTGATCAATCAGTTTTTTAACAGGAGGCATCATTTCAGGAGAGAATTCACTCTCCTTCTCGAGCGGCTCAAGTATCTCAACTAATTTTGCGATGAAGTCAATGATTGCTCCAGGGGTTTGTAATGGAGCAATCTTGCTTTTAAATAGTTCTTCAATGTGTGTTTTTAACTCATAGACTTTCATCCTTTTCACTCCATGTCTTTACTGAGCAGTTATTTTTAAGAAAGTAATTGCAAAAAAATTATGAACTGGAAAAACTGAAACACGACAAATTTGGGTCAACAATTAATGCAAATTATTGTCATTTTTTCTAAATATATAACAAAATAATTATTTTAAATCTAGAGCAACATACCGCATGCCACATTATTCTTGTTAATGCTTCATGGAAGTGTATTTCACCAATTATTATGTCAATATAACGAGCTTTACAATGACCTGGATTTTTATTGCCGCAAAACAAGGATACTTACCCTAATGTTTGATTTTACTGGAAGTTATACTGATCAATATCAACTCACTATGGCGCAAGTTTATTTTTTGAAAGGTCATAAAAACAATCCTGCTGTATTTGATTATTTTTTCAGAAAACTACCATTGGGTTCAGGATATGCCGTTTTTGCTGGCTTAGCAGACTTATTGGAACTATTGGAAAACTATCATTTCAACGAACGTGATCTTCATTTTTTACAAAGCAAAGGAATGCATCCCGACTTTCTCGATTATCTAAAAAACTTTCGCTTTAATGGAACTGTTTATGCTCCATCTGAAGGAGATTTAGTGTTCCCAGCTTGCCCCATAGTTACGATTGAAGCCAATATGATTGAAGCACAGCTCATCGAAACAATTCTTTTGAACATACTTAATTTTCAAACGCTGATTGCAACAAAAGCAAGCCGTATTCGCCACGTTGCAGGCGATTGCAAATTAATTGATTTTGGTTTGCGCAGGGCTCAAGGTCCTGGAGGCTATTATGCCAGCCGCGCCGCAATTATCGGAGGGTTTGATGCAACAAGCAATGTATGTGCAGGACGTGATTACGATATCCCTATCTCCGGAACTATGGCGCATTCATTTATCCAAAGTTACGATAGTGAATTAGCCGCATTTCGTGATTTTGCTGAAGTCTGGCCTGACAATTGTACTCTTTTAGTTGATACGTACAGCACTCTGGAAAGTGGCGTACCTAATGCAATTCGTGTTGCCAAAGAAATGGAACAACATGGCCATCAATTGCAAGCCATTCGACTAGACAGCGGCGACTTGGAGGATTTGGCAAAAAAATCACGTCACATGTTGGATGAAGCTAATTTACATTATGTGAAAATTGTAGCCTCTAATCAATTGGACGAAACGAGAATAAAAATCCTTCGTGACCAGAAAACACCTATTGATATTTTTGGGGTGGGCACAAATTTAGTTGTTGGCGCTCCGGATGCTGCTTTGGACGGCGTATATAAACTGGCTTTTGCTAATGAAAAACCTCGCCTTAAACTTTCTGAATCAAAAACTAAAATCACTTTGCCTTATAAAAAGCAGGTTTTCAGGTTATTACAAAGAAACACTTTTTTAGGTTTTGATGTTGTTGGTTTAATGGATGAGACGAATTTAGATGGAGTTTATGCTCCTTTTGAAACCGAAAAATTATTGTCTCTTGATCATGATCAGCAAGAACCTTTATTGCAAAAAGTCATGGAAAATGGCAAGCGATTAATTCCATCGCAAACACTGGAACAAATTGCAGAATACAGCAGGAAGCGGTTATGCCAGCTACCTGAGGAGTACAAACGGTTTGAAAAACCAAGCTCCTATCAGGTAGGATTAAGTAAGAAACTTAAAATAAAACGAAATGAACTAATTAAAAAATATAAAAAATAACTTACGAATGAAAACCTTAATTATTCTGGATGTACAAAATGATTTTATGCCAGGTGGTTCCCTAGCAGTTCCACAAGGGGACTCTATTGTCCCAGTAATTAATCAGCTACTTCCCCAGTTCGATTTGATTGTTGCCACTCAGGATTGGCATCCGCAAAATCATAAAAGTTTTGCTTCCAATCATCCTGGAAAAAAAACTTTTGGACCCATTATGTTGCACGGAATAGTGCAAATACTATGGCCTGATCATTGTGTACAGGGAACCTTTGGTGCAGAATTTTATCCTACACTTGATACACGACCTGTAGCTGCTATTTTTCGAAAAGCCATGGATCCTGAAATCGACAGTTACAGCGGTTTTTTTGATAATGACCATAAAAGAGACATTGGCTTAGGTGGTTATCTTCACGCAAAAGGCATCCAAGAACTTTATTTTTGTGGTTTATGTGCCGATATTTGCGTTTACTTCACGATAAAAGATGCGCTTCAGGAAGGTTTCACATGTCATTTAATTGAAGATGCTACTCGCCCCCTAAATAAACTTGATTTTAAAAGAATTAAACTTGAACTTTTACATAAGGGCGTTAAATTCTTACATAGCCACGAAATAAAATCATGAAATGCGTATCTACATTGTTGGAATGAAGTAGAAAACGAATAAGAATATCTGCGTTCGAAAATCAAAAAGCCAACGTTCCGCGCTTTATGCACGGAATCCAGATCCGAGCTTCAGGAAAAATCAACACAATATCTCCGTGAATGGCCGCCAAAGCTTGATACCGCAGACACACACCGCGGGACGTAGGTAAGATTATTACAAATCGACTGAGCTTCACTACAGGTGTGAAGCAACTTGTCCTCCAATTAGCTGTATCTCCGATTTTATCGCAGCAGAAACTCTCTCACCTGGCAATACAATTCCTATTAAGTTTAAAGGATCCGCAGATGAAATGGTTTGTGATATCGGATCAAGCTCCTCATTTCGCATAGCTCGTAACGAGTCCACAGCATAAGGTAATGCAAATTGTTCACCTAAAAATCCATCAACAAAACGACCGCCACGCACTTCACCACGTAATTCAAGACGTCGCAAGAAAATCAACAAATCTCGCCAACGCGGAATATTTTTTTCCCGTGCAAGTAAATCACGAAATACTACACCATACCGTTTTAGCAGAACCCAACCCGCGGCTTCCACGCGTTTTTCATGGTCAGCTTGTGCATGTACATGCAATAAGGACCAACGACCTGTACTGAGGGGAAACAGAGGTCTGCGTCGATGTCGACTATGATATTTACGTTTTGTACTCATCAGAGTACGTATATTATCAAAACTATCTGCTGTGACCATGCCCGCTGCAACCAATTCCCATAAACCATTTTCCACTTCAACTTTTAAATTTCCCGTACCGCGAACGATGTCTGCATAAAATGAAGCCCCATATTTTTGTAAAAATTGATAAATATTCCGTGCAGGATGGCTTAAACTATTCACCTCCTCAATATTATCCACTAGGGCATGCGGTGGGATCCAATCGGATTCTTCGCGGACAAAAAACGTAATCGGTGCATTTCGCGTTGGGGATAGGCGTCTTGATTTTTTCGTCTCCTCTTCGATTACGACTACAGAGGGATGAGGCGATATGCGTCCCCAACCTACAAGACCACTCATACACAGTTTATCGAGCATCAACAAATCATAATCGTGGACACGCGCAGGAAAAATATCAGACTCCCATGCATTTGCAGCAAGTTCAAAACCTTGCAGTTGCTTGATTACCTCCAACAATCCGCTCTCGCCACGCATCTGATTTCCTTTTGCTACATGTTGCCACTTGAGTAGCCAAGCCATAAATTGTGCTCGGGTCACGGGTTTGATTTGTTTCCGCAAAGATTCAGTAGTGTAACGATGGATACGTGCCAGCAACCGACGTTCACACCATTCGATTTCACCAGCATACCCTGCCCTAAAATTTCCGCGCAATAAATAACCACTGGCTTCCAGTTTTAATAAAGCATGTTCCACATCCAGTGAAGAAAGTTGCAAACATTCAACAAGTATTTTTTGGGTGACTGGACCTGTATGCAAAAACCAACCACGTAAAGTTTTCAGAATGGCCTCATCTTGTGAACTTGGCTCTTCATCAATATCAATCATCTCGTTAACCAACATTGCTTGCGGAAAAATACTCTGAAAAGTCTTCTTTTTTTCAGCAGATACATAATAATTCTTGCTCCCAACCGTGGCCAATGCCGCTCTTCCTTTGTGCTGTAATTCAATAAAATAGTGTTTCCATATTGGTAAAGTAGCTTGGTACTCGGACAAATGAATTATTTCTGGAAAAACAATCACGGTGTTTAAGACATCATGCAACTCATCTGCAGAACGAATATCTGGCCAAGCTTGTTCTTGTACTTCAGTTACGGCTTTGGGATCCAGTTTACCCACCTCTTCCAGTAGAGCCTCAGGGAGTACGCGACGCATTTCGACCGCTCGTGATCGCCGCTCTTCTAAAGGAGCATCATCCAAAAATGCATAGGGGTTGGCATTTAAAATTTCATGAGAAAATACGGAAGGCACTGGAGTATCTACTGCAAGACACGTAATGTGCCTGGATTCAATAGCATGAATCACCTCAGCGAATCCATCGATATCTAAAGCTTCGGTGAGAATATCTTTCATAGTCTCTTCGATGAGTGGGTGCTCAGGCAACATGACATCCCGGCCGCCCAAATTATCCTGACACGCGGCTGCATCTGGAAAAACAGCTGCCAATAAATCATCTGCAAGCATACGTTGAATGTTTGGAGGAATTTTTTTGCCGCCGCGAAAACGCAATAATGACAAGGAACGCGCGGCCACTGCGCGAAATCGCACACCTAATAAAGGGGATTGCAACACCGCTTGGATCACAACTTCTTTTAATGTGTTTGTATGCAAAAAATGAAACACATCAGACAAAGGAAAACTGTGTTGCTCTGCCAAAGCGATATTTAACCCGTTATCGGTAGCTGCAGCTTGTAATTCAAAATTAAATGATCGACAAAATTTCTTGCGTAATGCCAATCCCCAAGCCTTATTAATACGAGCACCAAAAGGTGCATGGATTATTAACTGCATTCCACCGCTTTCATCAAAGAAACGTTCGGCAATGATTGTTTTTTGTGTAGGAACCGCCCCTAGGACTTGTCGCCCCAAACGGACATACTCCAGTACCTGCTCTGCAGCAGAATGATCCAGGCCACAATGACTCATCAACCATTGAATGGCTGCCTTAACTTCGGGGTAATGTTTTATATCAACAATTTGTGGACTTTTTTCTGGCAGCAATGCATCTATTTTTTCCCGCAACTGCGAAACCTGTAATGATAACTCAATGCTTCGCGCAGGCGCTTCGCCTAACCAAAAAGGTACGCTAGGTGGAGCACCATGTGCGTCTTCCACAAGTACACGCCCATTTTCAATACGAAGTATTTTCCAGGAGTTTGTCCCTAATAAAAAAATATCTCCACGATTACTTTCTACTGCAAAATCCTCATCCAAAGTACCGACCATCGCATTATCAGGCAGTGCAATAACCGTAAACAATCCATTGTCTGGGATGGCTCCTCCACTTGTAATCGCTGCAAGGCGACTGCCACGTCGAGCTTTTATGACATGATTTACCTGATCTCTATGAATATACGATCCGTAACGTCCTCGCGAACCGGCAATTCCCTCTGATAGCATCGTAAGAATTTCATTAAACTTTTTCCTCGTTAAATGTTGATATGGATAAGCATTTTTAAAATGGTGAAAGAGTGCTTTCTCTTCCCAATCCTGAGTAGCGCATGCAGCCACAATTTGTTGAGCCAGAATATCCAAGGGCTCTTGTGGAATGATTAGCTGATCCAAATCCCCTTCACGTATTGCATAAACCAATGCGGCGCACTCTAACAATTCATCACGCGTCGTCGCAAAAATTCGCCCCTTGGAAATTGCGGCATGCCAGTGTCCGGCTCTACCGATGCGTTGCAATGCCGTAGCAATGGCACGCGGTGATCCGATTTGGCATACCAGATCGATACTCCCTATATCGATTCCTAACTCTAAAGAGGCGGTAGCAACTAATACCTGCAGCTCACCTTTTTTTAATTTTGTTTCTGCTTCAAGCCTCAATTTTCGCGATAAACTTCCATGATGTGCTAAAACCTTGTGTTCACCTAAACGTTGTTCCAAATGATGGGCAACCCGTTCCGCTAATTTTCGTGTATTCACAAATACCAAGGTAGAGCGATTTTCTCGTGCAAAAGCAGCAATTTTTTCATAAATTTCATCCCACATTTCATTGGAAGCAACGGCAGCTAACTCACTGTCTGGCACCACAACCTGCAAATCAAGTTGGCGTGCATGCCCAATATTGACTAATTTGACTTTGTTTTTTTTGGCACCGCTTAAGAAATGTGCCACTTTTTCCAAAGGTTTTTGGGTCGCAGATAATCCAATGCGAATAAAGGGTTTTAAAGTGAGAGCTTCCAAACGCTCAAGAGATAAAGCTAAGTGCGTCCCTCGTTTGTTGCTTGCTAAAGCATGAATTTCATCAACAATCACCGTATGAATGTTAGCCAAATTGATGCGGCTTTTTTCAGCAGTTAATAAAATATAAAAGGATTCCGGTGTGGTTATTAAAATATGCGGCGGTTGTTTCAGCATTTTTTGGCGCTCGCCAGTGGGTGTATCTCCTGTCCTCACTGCCACTCGAATTTCTGGCAAATGCATACCGCGCTCCCTGGCTAATTCAGTAATTTCCTCAAGCGGCATAAGTAAATTTTTTTGCACATCATTACTGAGCGCTTTAAGCGGTGAAACATACAAGACCTCAGTCCTATCGTGTAAATTTCCGGACAACGCTTTGCGAACCAACCCATCCAAGCACGCTAAAAATGCAGCCAGAGTTTTCCCTGAACCCGTTGGTGAGGAAATAAGCGTATCATGACCTGCTAAAATAAAAGGCCATCCTTGCACCTGTGGTTCAGTAGGTTGACCTACTTTCTGGATAAACCAATCCTGTACGAGCGGATGAGCCCAAGCTAGGTTTTGATGATTTGGTGGATTCATAAAATTAATGATAAATGAGCGAATTCAATACATAGTATAGAATATTACCCGGGTATAAACGCATCGCATCGCTCTTTTCCAACCTTATTCTCCATGTCCTGGATCCCGCGAACACATCGCGGGAGGTTGGCTACAGATGATTGATCAACATAGCCCTTAGTTATTATTCAGCATCTATAAGAATTTGCTCGATTTCTCTATTTTTAAATACAACATGTTGATGCAAACCAATAGCAATTACTCCTGGGGCTAATTCTTTCATTGCCTTCATAGCGTCCTGCTTTTGCTTTTCCGTACTGTCTTGTGTTTCGAAAATCGCAACATTTGCTAAAAAAGCAGCAATTGTACCTTTTCTTACTATTTTGCCATTGATGGATGTGCTATCCACTCCATCAGGCAATACATCTTCAGGACGAATCGAATTATGATGCGGCATACTTCTCTCCTTTTATTCACTCAAATAACCAACTGTTTTATCTCTTCAAACTCATGCCATTAGATATTTCGGACTCATCAGGTTTGGGCTGTTCTGTTGCTATCTTTTCCCGTAACTCCTGCATTAATTGGGTTTGCCTGACGGCCCATAATGAGGATGAGGTATAAATTTTAGTGTACTCGGAAATGATTTCCTTAACTTTTTCTTTTGTTTGCTGTACTAAACTAGAATCACTTTTTCCTTCATTTGCTTGCTTCGCCAACTTTATTCCAACATCTAATGTTTCTTCTGTTCTTTTAAAATCGATGCCTTTATGCAAATATTTTTCTAACATCAACATTCCTCTGTTTCCTTTGTGGATTAAATAAATCACGGCATACTTTAGCATCATTTGAGCATTAATTAAAAAACTTATCGTTCCTGCTCGAAACAAGAAAAATAAGTTGCAGTCTAAGTTAGATTTGCACAAAATCCTTATATAGCCCTAATATAGGCGAGACGATACATCTCATTACGTCAAGGTAAAAATGATTATTATAGTTTGTGGAACTTCATCTTCAGGGAAATCAACTCTTTGCCAAGAATTGCAAAACCGACTTGATAATGGCTGGCTTAATTTTAGTACAGATGGGTATTTAAGCATGCTGGGTGATAAATTTGGCGGATTGCATCCTGATAACCCTCAAGTAGGTGTGCCTAATGATATTTGCTATGCGCAACAATATCCCGATGGCACCTATGAAATTATACCTGGAGCTTTATGTTCAAAACTCTACTTAACCATACCAAACGTCCTGAAGCTCATTGCCGAGCAAGGGTTCAATATTATTGTTGACTCTTTTATTACAACCATGGATGAGTTTAACAGTTATAAAGAAACATTGGAAAAATATGGCGTTTTATTTGTTTATCTTTATGCTTCCGAAGCCGTAATTAGCCAAAGAGAAGAAGCTCGAGGGGATCGATTAAAGGGATCAGCACTTCATTGGTTAAAACGATTTGATTTTCAAGATCAGTGTGAGTTGTGTATTAATACCGAAGAAATGAATATCCAGCACATTTGCAATGAAATTCTTCGATTCAAAATGCAGCCCTAGTACTTAGGCTACACAAAAGATAAATTAAAGGTATAATCGCCGCTCAGCTCAAGGATATACCTATGACTGCTTATGCAAAACTATCAAGAAAGAACGATTCATATCCCAGGCTTTACGCTTGCCTTAAAAATTTGGCATCCCGAAAAACCTAATCCCATTTTGTGTTTGCATGGGAAGCTGGATAACGCAGCAAGCTTTGATCTATTAGCTCCTTTAATACCTCATAGGCAACTTGTAGCTGTTGACTATCCAGGTACGGGATTTTCCAGCCATTACCCTCCAGGCGTTATGCCCCATTGGAAAAATGATGCGTTATTGATGTTGCATCTAATCAAAGCATTGGATTGGGAGCACTTTGATATTATCGCACATTCTTTGGGTTCCTTATTGGCAACAACAATCGCAATTGCCCAACCCGAACGTGTCAGAAAATTAATTTTTCTTGATATTTTGGGACCAACAGTCAATTTGATAGAACAGGCCACAATAAACCTCCCCCAAGATGTGGCGACCTATTTATCCTATAATCAAAACCAACGCACTCTATTTGATAATCGCATCGCAGCAATCCATGATCGTATGAAAGTCGGGTCCATTAGTTATCAAGCTGCTGAAGCTTTAGTTTCTCGAGGTACTGTAAACAGTAAGGAAGGATGGCATTGGACTTTTGATAAGCGATTACGCTGTGTTGGTTTTACGCTTCCTTATGAAGACGAAATAAGGGCGATGTTTCATACCCTGGCCGCCCCCGCTTGCCTTATTCGCGCCAAGCAAGGAGTACCTTATCCTGAAAACATTTTTCAAGATAGAATGCAATCAATAAAAAATTTAACTCTTCATGAGGTCCAAGGCGGTCATCATGTACATATGGATAATCCTGAACTTATAGCAAATATTTGTATTCAATTTTTGAACAGTTAGATGCTTAGTAAATCAGCAAATGATTTTATTTTGACTTTGACTATCATTTTCTAGTCTATATGGTTAAAATTAGCTATCTTTCTGCTTTTGTGGAAAGTAAAAAAGAAATAAGATTCTAAAGAGGGTAACTAAAATGGGGTTTAATTTTTTTAAAAAATACTATGACAAGGCAAACACTGCATTTGATGAGGTTGCGACAAACAACCCGCCAATTTACACTACAGTTCGAAAGTTAATTGATGAATTAGCCCACGTAGAAAGATTAGCTAAGGATCGTGAAGAACCACTTCATCCAGACATCTTCAATGCGGTACAGCAATTAAAAGCCCAATTAAATGATAGCAAAAGACAGTTTGATAACGATTTTAAAAAAGGGATACCGTTGTTTCTATTCCAACACCGCGTTCGAGATTTTGCTAATGATTGTCGCTCAGCCATCTATAGGTACGAGCCCACATTAATGGCTGCTCCTGGCGCTTTGAACAAGATCAGAGCATACATCAATGCTTTTCTGGAACATTATTTTGGAGTTGAGTCATATTTTAACACCGAGAAAAATGCTCTTGGATTGAAAGCGGAATTCAGTACAAATTATAACAACAGAAAAAGTGAACTCACTAAAGAAGTTTTTCGAAGTGACGGTTCTGAGGATACTTGCGGTCTAGGACTCTTCTGATAAGAATAAATTTCAAATAGCTCCCGGGTTTCGCTATGATGCGCCCGGGACTCTGTAAATCTTCGCATTCCAAAAATCAATTCTTTAATCTTTATTTTTAAATTCTTATCCTACCTAATCAATGCTATTATCAGTGAATAAATAACTAAATCCAAAAGGAATTGTCTCATGCGCCGAAATGTATCAAAAATAATCCACGTCATTCAGCTCAGCCTAGTCATTCTTTAGGAGTTAACCCTATGAGCCAAACGCTTCTCTTTACAGCGGGATTGATTATTATTTGGATCGTTGGCTACTTCCTGATTGTAGGGAGTCATGTGCTGATTCCTTTTGTGATTGCAGTTTTTATTTGGCATCTTCTTAATACCATAAGTAACATCATTCAACGCATACCCTCTGTAGGCCCCCGTCTCCCCGATTGGCTGAGTATGATTTTCGCTTTTTCAATAGTTACCGCATGTATTTTTATTTTTACCAGTATCATTACGGATAATGTCAATAATGTCATTGCAGCATCCGGGCGCTATCAAGAAAATTTATTAAAAATTTTCAACAATATTGATCAAAAATTTAATATAAAAGTATTGGCAAGTATGAATACTATGATCAAAAGCCTGAACCTCCAAACGATTTTTGTTAACGTTTATGGGGTATTTACGACACTTATGGGTTCTATGGTACTCATTTTATTGTATGTTGTTTTTTTATTTGTCGAACAACATTTTTTTCTAAAAAAAATTGATGCCCTATTCCCTACTTTGGAAGGCCGTATCCTGATGAACAACATCATTAGCCATATCGTGAATAACACCCAAACTTATCTCGGCCTAAAATCCATTTTAAGTCTCATTACTGCGCTTTCCAGTTGGGTAATCATGAAGTGGGTAGGATTAGATTTTGCCGAATTTTGGGCGCTTCTTATCTTTTTCCTCAATTTTATTCCTAATATCGGTGCGATTATTGCCATTGCTTTCCCAACCGCTTTAGCAGCAATACAATTTACCAGTTGGATTCCTTTTACTGAAATAATTCTGGGTTTGGGCACCATTCAATTTATCGTAGGGAATTTAATCGAACCGCGTTACTTAAGTAATTCATTGAACTTAAGCCCATTAGTTATTTTAGTTGCATTAGCCGTCTGGGGAGCAATATGGGGAATATTAGGAATGTTCCTGTCAGTACCAATCACAGTCATGATGATGATTATCTTTGCTCATTTTGAAAAAACCAGGTCTATAGCAATTCTTTTATCTCGGGATGGAGATGTCTTCAAAACTTATGAACTGTTATTGGAGAACCCTCCTGAACAAGATTGGGTTAAATATTAGAGGCTATACTCTTAAATAACTTTGACTCTAAGGACTTTAAAAAATGGATTTTATTAAAAAAACCATTGAATTAGCTAAAGAGAATGTGAAGCAAGGCGGAAGGCCTTTTGCCTGTCTCATTGTAGAAAAGGGTAAAATTATTGCCGAAGGAACCAATCTGGTAGCCCAAACCAACGACCCTACCGCGCATGCAGAAATTGTGGCAATAAGAAAAGCGACTGCGAAACTGCATACAGAACATCTTCTTAATTGTGAGTTCTATATTCTAGCTCATCCTTGCCCCATGTGTTTGGCCGCGATGTATTATTGCAGTCCGTTAAAGGTAACATTTATTACTTTAAGAGATGATTATAAAAAATATTATATTGACGATCGTAAATATTTCACCTTGGATAATTTTTATGATGAATTTGCGAAACCCTGGCAGGAAAGAAATTTGCCAATGACTTATCACGCCCACCGTGAAGCAATCGAAATATACAAGCTCTGGCAAGAACTCAATCAAAAGAATAAAAGTTAGAGTCAAAAAATTTGCAGTATCTTGTAGCCTGGGAACAAAGCAAAACCCGAGTTACGGCTGCGCCTGCACCCGGGCTACACGATAAGAGGCTGCAAACAGACCCAAATTAAAATCTTTTATTTTGTTTCCCAAAATGCAATATGAGCCCCTGTAGGATCTTTAATAATCGCAAAAAGCCCCATATCTCCAGCATGGGTAACTCCTTTTATTTCTTGAGCTCCATTTTGTTTTGCCTTTGCTAAAGTATCCGCCACATCCTTCACTAAAATATACGCCATCCAATGGGGGGGAATTTCATTTTGTTGATCTGTAGGGATTTGCCATATACCTGCAAACTCCTTATCGTCAGCTTTGATCAGGGTATAGGTCATTTCACCAGATTGTATTTCTTTAAATTGCCATCCTAATACTTTACTGTAAAATTCTTTCGCCTTTTTCACATCTGCAGTGGCTAATTCGTTCCAACAGAATTGATTCATAGAATTTTGTGACATGATGATAATCTCCTTATTTATTTTGGGTTTTAATAATAGCCCATAATTTCAAGAGATGTTAGAACAATTTGTCATAATTAAAAATTCATTAATAATCAATTAACTGTAATAATTCAGTTTGAAATTGTCCCGTCTTGGGGGAACTTAAACGATTTTTTTCTGCTGAGCCAACAAAGAATCCAGAGTCAGTTACATCAAAAAACTATCTGAACATAGCTTCAAATAAAAAATTGAATCAATATAAAAAATATAATTATGAATAAAGGAACAAGCAAAGAGAGATTCCCTCTATTAATTGGCTTTGCTCCTGTGTTTATATTGACATTCATACTGTCTGTATTGGTTGAATCATAAAAAGTATCTTTATCCACAACAATCGCTTGTGGAGGCAATTGTTCGGATTCGGTTTTAATGCGATTGGTTTTTTTTACAGCAGTACCTATAGCCAGGAATTCGATTAAACCATTACCTAATTGATACACATAGGTTTTAACCCCGACGACATCATCTGCACCTATAGACTGGGCTTCTTCATTGATAATTGCTAATGCATTCTCACGCGCATGATAAATCATGCGCGTGAGTTCGTTAATTTCACCCCGCACAAACGCTTTAATTGCTGAAGTAATCCCGCCCACTAACCCTAAGGAGTAAACGGATGTGCCTAATAATAATTTAACAGGAGCATATCCTAGGCGAGCCATATTCCACATTTCAATATTTGTCATATCACTGGTAACTACATCGTGATTTGCGTCGGTTATTAATTGAGGATTTTGAGAAGCAGTTCCTATCATGAGCATTTCATTCACACCGCCAAAAGGCAAAACGGTGGTCTTAATGCCCAATACCGCATTTGCTTTGTATTGTCGCGCATGAGCAGCGATACGATTTAATGCCAAGTGTCTTGTTTTATTAAAAATATCAGAGTATTCCTTGATCTCACCGCGTCCTAAGGTTTTTAAACTACCGATTAACCCTCGGCCTAAACCCATAGAATAGGCAACATTACCAAAAGAAAAACAAATAGGTTTATAACCCGCATCAAGCTGGGCATATAATTCCTGACCATCCGCTGAAGTTGAAAACTTTTCCTTATCCGCGCCACTTTCTGCATAAATCACTGAGCCTATCGATAAAAACTCAACATTTGCCCCATGGAGAATCAATTGACTGGTAACTCCTGTAATCCCTGTTGCATTTTTGCTCACTGCCTCCTCTAATAAGCGTTTATATGCTGTTTCTCTACCTTGCTCTATAAGGGAAGTAATCTGGGTTAATTCACCACCTAGCATTGCTTTAAAACCCGAACCGACACTCCCTATAATTCCCAAGGAATGAACACTATTCCCTACAACAATCGACCCAGGAGAATAATTTTTAAGTTGCAAACAAAATATCTCATTTCCTGATAGCCCTGTGGTCATGGTCATAATTTTTATTCCTTAAAAATTATAATGTTATATATAGTGTAGTTGGTATTTTTTGTAATATAAGCCGATATAAAAATAACAAGAGTGAGAAATAGTGCATCAATCAATTGAGTGAATGGATCTTGAAAAGCGGGTTAAAAGGCAAATTCTAAAAAAGGTTTATTTGATTGCTCCAGATTTAAAAGCCGGTAAATATCTTGAGGCTCCTCCTCCTGATTATGAAGTTGTTTTTGATAGGCATTGTTCAATCGGTAAGCCCCATAAATAAGCGTTAAGCCTACAGCAACTGGCCACGAAGCTACGGCTGCAGTGATAATAAATGCGACTCCGCCCACATTGAATGCCAATCCTTTCCAAAATTCGCAGTAATTTCTGTTACACACTTCATTGAGTCTTCTTAAAAGTTGGTGATGATGCTCATCATCCAGAATAGCACCATTTGCCAATTCACGCCGCACGGCAATAGAGGATTTTTGATATTTTTTATATTCTTCGGAAGTGTTATAGAATGCATTGCCCAGCATACTAAATAATGCAAGCCCGGCTAAAGCAAGCGGACCGGTGCAGAGTAAACTTACTGCAAAACAGGTGGCAATTATATTTGCTCCTAAAACGTTAATTGCAAAATAAGTACTTTGAGCCTCCCATTCATCGTTTAAAACATCTATCTGACGCTGAATCACTGCTTGCTCCGGGACTGTTGCCTCTTTTAATTGCTCCTGTAATTCAAGCATACGCCCATGATGCAGACTCGCTTCAAAAATCCATTGAGCTAAAAGTAAAAGTGTATCAAATGTCAAAAAAGCAAGTGTGATGAGCGGGACAGCTGTCTCAGCAACGTGAAAAAATTTATCATATGTAGTCAATAAACCCACTACGGCCCAAACCAAGTCATTAGCCATTGTAAAGCCACGCTTTTCCATTTCTTGTTTCAGCACTTTTCTTGTTGATAATTCATCGCTCATTGCCGACTCGACAATATGTTTGATCATAAGTGTTAAATTGATGAAGAAGCGAAGTGCATAGAGCGAAATACCCAAATCAGTAATGGCTTCACGGGATTTGTTTAAAAAGTTAATGCCTTCTATAAAACTGTATTTATTGCCAAAAACTTTATTTATCTCTTGAATCAACTCAGAAATAGAACCCTTCTGCAGATAAATAATTGCATAATTTGCTAAACCGCGGCTGTAGGAAAATTGGGAACGCCTGGTATTTATAGTACCAATATATTGGCGCAGCTTGGAAATTCTAATTAATGAAGACAGAAAATCGCGGATGCTCGTTTCTACTTCTTCTCGTATAAATTCCGAGAAACCCGCAATCGATTTTTGCTTTTCTTGTATCGGGTCTATTTTATAAAATGCTTCTACTTTTTTGCGGCATTGTTTTAATTTTTCCAAATCAGAACCAACATAATCCAGGTGATAATAAGAAATCAGCAAATCACACAAAAAGTACATATAAAGCACTATGAGATTTTCTTCTGTCCATTGCGATTTATTAGAAATCAGCACTTGATATAAAGATGAAAACTCATATTTTAATTGATCTAAACGAAACGTTTCTTCTTTAAAAGAAAAATCGTTTTTTTTAAATGAATCGTTAAAAAAAGTATGTTTTATGAGACCAATTTTTGATTTTCCCATAAACTCATTGAGAGGAATTGAGAGAAATTGCTAAATTGTACTATGGATTACCAATAACAGATTAAAACAATAGTGTTAATTTTTTGCAAAAAAACAGTTAAAAATAGAAAAAATGAGCAAAATCAAAAGAAGGAGCTCAGAACGGAAATAACCTCTTTTTTTTCTAAAAACTAATTGATACACTCATTGCCTCAAATATCCATCAATCCGAGATATAAAGTTGATTTTTGATGCAAATAATCCCTCTGATTCCATTGAAAAGAATTCATTAGAAAAAGAGAAAGTAGTTATTATCATTCCGACGCACAATGAAGCGTCCGTTATTCAAACAACAGTAGAACAAGTTTTTACATCAGTAGAACTCATTGATCACTATGATATACATATTTTAATTTTTGATAGTGCCTCTACGGATAATACGCAAGAAATCGTTGCTTCATTACAGAAAAATTACTCGAAATTACATTTACAAACTGAACCCACCAAATCTGGACTTGGGTCTGCGTATTTGCAAGCCATGAATTTTGCATTAGTTTCTTTGAATGCGGACATTATCTTTGAGTTTGATGCAGATCTTTCCCATCAACCCAAATATATACGTCCTATGCTGGATATGTTGCAAACCTGTGATTGTGTGCTGGGAAGCCGTTATGTGGATGGAGGAAGTATTCCGAAAAACTGGGAATTACATCGCAAGTTATTCTCCATTCTGGGTAATTATGTTGCCAGGGCAGTGCTTACTCCCCAATATAAAGACTTTACCAGCGGTTTTCGTGCTACTCGCCGACAACAGCTTATAAAAATTCTGCCCCAACAATTTCTCACGAATCACTATGCATATAAAATGCAATTGCTTTGGCTTTTACATAAAAATAAAGCAAAAATTCGCGAGTACCCTATTGATTTTATCGACCGCAATATTGGATACAGCAAGTTACCTAAAAACAGTATTGTCGATTCATTACGCGTTATTTTTACCTTGCGTTATCAAGAAATCAAACGTTATTTAAAAATGTGTCTGGTTGGCTCATTGGGTATTTTTGTACAATTTATTACCTACAATGTACTGCGTGAATATTTTCAGTTTTCTCCTTTCGAAGCGTCGCAAATTGCAGTATGTACCGCAATTATTAATAATTTCATTTTGAATAACAGGCTTACTTTTAATGTGAAACATAAGTTACCCTGGTCTTTAAAAATAAAACGCCTCCTTCTTTTCACTATTTATTCAGTGTTTATCATTAATTTGCAAAGTTATTGGTTGCGGCTTGGAGTTCTTTGCTTTGGCAGTGGCCCATTGCGCGAAAATATAATCATGGGTATTGGCATAGGTTTTATATCCCTTTTAAATTACTATACTTATTCTCGTCATATCTGGGCGGAAAAACTTGTCCCTAGCTAAAGGTGAACTTGTTCATGATAAAGAATCTGAGGAAAATAATTTCACCTTTAGGCATTCAACTGGGTAATAGAGATACGCTGGAGGAGGAGGCACATAGCAAGATTATCTCGTGGGACTTTTTTAACTCGCGAAGTGTTTACCTGTGTTTAACCCTCTATTTTGTCATCCTGTTATTGATAGCCCCCATTAACATCTTATCTCTTGATACCTACTATTATTGGGACTGGAGCCGCCATTTGGCGATATCCTATTATGATGGCTCCCCCATGATTGCTTATTTTATTAGGCTTGCAACTTCATTGTTTGGAAATAATCTGTTTGCCTTGAGCAGTGTAGGCATCGCCGTAATGGCTCTCAGCAGTTGGATTATTTACAAGAGTTCCCGATTTTTTTTATCCCAGGAAGCAAGCTTTATCGCCATGTTATCATGGCTATTTTCGCCTCTTGTCACCTTGGATATTTTACAGCAAACCACCTATGACACCCCCCTTGCTTTATTTTGGGCCTCAACTCTGTATTTCACTATAAAATTTATCCAAACAAGCAGCGTAAGAGCTCTCTATTTAATCGGGATCAGTGCCGGATTAATGATGTTATCCAAATATTCCGGAATTGTTTTAATTCTTTCCCTGCTTATTTTTACAATTTTTACTTACCGCTCAATTTTTAAAATAAAGCATTTCTATTTTGCTACAATCTTAGCCATTATTATTTTTAGTCCCGTTATCCTCTGGAATTATCAAAATCATTGGCAATCATTCATCTATCAGTTAACCGCTCATAAACTCCATCATGAGGTAAACCCCATTTACCATGCGATAAAAACATTTTTTACCCTATTTGTACCCTCACTCAACATTATGCTTCTTCCTCCCTTTTTAGTACGAAACCAAGAAATGGATGAGAAAAAGGCATTAATTGTGACCTTGTGCCGTATTGTTTGTATTACTTTTCTTTGTTTTTACTTATATACCGCCACTAAGGCAGGGATCCGGGAATTCTGGCTGACACCGTATCTAATGAGTAGTGCAATTTTATTGGGATATTGGGCCACCACAGCCTATAAACGTGGATTTGCCATTTTATTGATCATGTTTTATGCCGTAATCAGTCTCTTCATTTTAATTAATAACACATCGAAATTTAATGTGATTAAATCAAAAAAACTTGTTGTTTATCATTTAATTCAAAAACTTAATGCTACATACCCTCAATTACCCGACACGATTTTTACATCAGGCTGGTTTGCGGCACGTATGCTCTTTTTCCTCCAAAATAAACCGACCATTTATACTTTAGGTTGTGATACCGCGCAAAATCAATATGCTCTATGGGGCACTGACATCAATAAAAAAATTGCCGATAAAACATTAAAAGAAGCATGGTATATCGATCGATACGACCGGCAGAGCTGCTTGGACCAATATTTTGATCACTGTCAAAAAATACCGACCCCTACCTATCCCTTTAGACATAAAGAATATGCACTTAATGTTTACAAATGCCAGAATTTTTAACGACCAAAGTACCAAATCGCTCACTTGGGGTTGATTATCAACAGTCATCTTTTTTTCAGGTTGCGATTTGAGATTGATAAAATCCCGTGAACAACCTTGCAAACAACTCGTGGGGTGGGACGTAGTTAAGTAAGTGCACTTTTTATTGAATAATGGATCATGCATCAAAGTTTCTAAGCAAAAACTCACGATAGCTCAGGGTTCTATACTAAATCATTTGGCTCAGTCCATAATAGAGTTTACACTAATCTTCTTTTAACGTATTCATCGAATTATGTTACCATCTTGTTACTAGAGTTTGATAAGGACTGTCGATGCTTAAATTACTTTTTCTTTTTATTGCATTGTTTTCTTCAGTTTGTTTTGCTGATGAAAAAGAAATTGCAATTACTATAGATGATTTGCCTCTGGTTGCCTCAAGAATGAATACTCCAGGAAATCGTGAGCGTTCAACAGAGCGTTTTACGCAAATTGTACAAACTTTTCAAAAATATAAAGTCCCAGTTACAGGTTTTGTGATTGCAGGAGCTATAGAAAAAGGTCAATGGGATTTTCTTGAGCAATTTCGCCAAGCAGGCTTTATGTTAGGTAATCACACTTATTCACATTATAACCTGAATCAAATGAGTGCCGAAAAATACCTTGCTGATTTGGATCGCGCCGATAAAATTCTTACTCCAATCATGACCCAGCCCAAATATTTTCGCTATCCCTATCTGGCAGAAGGTGCTAAAGCCAAAAAGCAACAAGTATATGATTACCTCAAAGAACATAATTACACAATTGCCCCAGTGACCATTGACAGTAAAGATTTTGACTTTAATGCGATGCTTTATAAAGTTCCATATCGTTCTCGAGTAAATTACATTCAAAAATTAAAACCCCGCTATTTGGCTTATATATGGAAGCAAACTTTAAAGGCTGAAAAACGCTCTCAAGGGAAAAATGCCAAACAAATATTATTAATCCATGCAAATCTTCTAAATAGTTATGCGTTAGGTGATGTTTTGGAAATGTATCAAAAAAATGGATATAAATTTATCAGCTTGACGGAAGCGCTGAAAAATCCTGCGCCAATCATCAATTTCTCTCCTTCTATGAAAAAAGATACTTTGGGCGAAGAGTTAGAAAATGAACTTCTAAATCTCCCTAAGTTAAAAGAAAACTATGTGACACCTGAATAAAACAATTTGTATTTTGTAGCCCGGAGGCAGCAGCGAGCGGTGCCCCATTTCTGAACTGGGTTCCGCTCGTTGCACCCAGGCTCCAATGTTATTAGATATGATTTATTAAACAGGAGATTGTATGTTAAAACTCGCTATTGTTTTATTTCTTGCTGCAGTGATCTGTGGTTTTTTTCTTTTGACCGCGATATTGCAAGATAGGCCTGTTAATCAAAAAGTAAAAGCTCTGCATGGAGTTTTTGCAGGATTAGGCCTACTTATTATGATCGTGCACATGCTTACATTTATGTCAGGTCAATCTTCCCTGCTTATTGCAAGTTTAATTATCTTGATTGTTGCAGCATTAGGTGGCTTGACCTTGGTGATGCTTGCCAGGAAAGGGAAACCGCTCCCCAAATTGGCAGTAATAGTTCATCCAATCATTGCAATTGCTGGATTAATTGCGTTGATAATCTATGTCATGCCCTAAATTATTCCGATTCAAACCTATTTTTTAACAAACGTTCACGAAGAGATTGGACCAGTGTTTCTGGTGCTTTCTCTGGTGAGCCAGAATTAAAAGGTGGTTCAGGATCATACTCCAAACCAAGTTGTAAACTTTGTGCTACGTTTTCATCAGTAAGTTTTGCAGCAAGATATAAAGCCATATCAATACCTGCGGAAACACCAGCTGCTGTAATGATTTTTCCATCTTCAACAAATCGCTTTTGAGTTGGTATTGCTCCCCAATTTTTCAATCGATTCATTACTGCCCAATGCGTGGTTGCATTAACTCCCGATAAAATTCCTGCTGCGCCAAGGATCAAACTTCCAGTACAGACCGAGGTAGTCCATAATGTATGTTCATGAGTTGCTTTAACCCATGCAAGAATTTCGGGAAATTCACGCAATGCGGTTGCATTACCCGCCCCTGGAACCAACAGGACATCGGTATGTGAAATATCGGCTAATGCATGCTCAGCAATCAGAGTGAGTCCCGAACATGCACGTACTGGTCCGCAATTTAAACCAACCCTCTGCACCACAACTTCTGGCAAACGACTTAGTACTTCATAAGGGCCAATTGCATCCAGAACAGTCATCCCTTCATAAAATAAAAAAGTAATGTGCAGTGGTTTATGCATCGCCGTTTATCCCTTCTTCACAAACTGAGATTTTAATTTCATGGCGCCAATTCCTTCAATTTTGCAATCGATATCATGATCCCCTTCAACCAAGCGGATGTTTTTTACTTTAGTGCCAACTTTTACTACCTGGGAGGATCCTTTTATTTTTAAATCTTTAATTACTGTCACTGTATCCCCATCCTGGAGGATCTGGCCATGCGCATCTTTGATAATTCGGTGCTCGTCATGTACATGCTCTTCTACACCATCTTTTGACCATTCATAGGAACATTCTGGACAAATGAATTGACTACCATCTTCATAAGTATATTCTGAATCACATTTAGGGCATTGGGGTATATGAGGCATATTTTCTTCCAATTCAAAAAAAATTAATTAAGGTCTGTTGACCATAGTATATCAAAAACGCTTGATTAGTCTCCTACAACCGTAATAACCAGATGACGTTTTTGTGATAGATAGCGGTGCTCATAAAGATAGATTCCTTGCCACGTCCCCAAAGCTAATTTTCCATTTTGCATGGGAATAGTTAAGCTTGTTTGCGTTAACACAGTCCGAACATGTGCAGGCATATCATCCTTACCTTCAATCACATGTTTAAAAAGAGGATCACCATCAGGAACTAACCGAACCAGGAAATGTTCCAGATCCATACGAACTTGAGGATCATAATTTTCACAAAGCATTAAAGAGGCGCTAGTATGTTTGAGAAATAAATGGCATAAACCCTGTTGTATTGAAGCTTTTGCAATAATATTTTTTATTTCATCAGTGATATCTTGCGTGCCTCGACCTGAGGTATTAAAGGAGATGGAAAACTGTTCAATTTTCATAGTGTTTAAATGATTAATTGTTTATTATTTTTTACTATCGCAAAATTTACATTACGATTCAAAACAAATTATCAGGTGTTACCTCACTACTGATAACCCTAAGTATTTTATGTCTTGATTTATCCCCGCGCTGTAATATAACATTTCTTACCGGTACCTTAAATATTTGTGCAATATACTTCAACAATGCTTTGTTGGCACGACCTTCAATTGGGGGCGTATTTAAGCGAATTTTAAGCTCACCCTCATGAATCCCGACAATCTCTGTTTTTTTGGCGCCTGGCTGAACATATAAATGAAGGATTAAGCCTTCAACATCGTGTTGATACCACACAGTATAATTACCCCTGTAATTTTTTTTAATCAAGCAAATTAAATAATTTATTGATAGCTTACAAGATAAATCAGAATGAAGAAGTATGGGCGATTTCCTAGCCCTTTTATCAACGCTATAGGTAATCTACCTATCGCTTTATGCGCAATATCCATAGACAGTATAGTAGAAGAAATAGATTTTGAAAGTAACGCAAGATCATTCTGGATACCGCGCATAAAGCGCGCGGTACGTAGGCATTTATTAAATACATCTCTATTTCGTGACTCCCTTTTCGATCCTGCAGACAAGCCCTTGGACTGTAGAGACATTTGTATTTTACTTACTTAGCTTCGCGCTCACCCAGGTTCAATCAAATTAATTTAGGTTGAGAGGCTCATGGTGCTTACAACCTTTTCCATACTGTCTAAAGTGGACGTATAAGTCTGATCGAGCAATTTGATATTATCTTCCACTTTACGACGGTTAAGTTCATCAATTTGTTCTTTTGTTTTTTGCATTTCAAGGGTTTGGGCAAAAAATGAATCAACATGAGTTCCGATACTCGGCCCGTTCTTTCCAATTTGGGATTGAAACCATGATTTCACTTTAGGAGCAGGATTCTCTTTAGTGATTAGACGCACAGGAAGTTTTCCATCGCTCAACGCTTCGGACAGATTATCTCCCGCTTTTTCTAATCGCTCAAGCAAACTGGAGTCATCGGTTGCAATAGCATGGCGTATGGTCGCATCACGAATGATAGTAAACATTTTCGTATAGTTTTCTATCTTGCCTTTTGTTGCACTTTCCAAATTTTTCTTGGCTGTTGTATAGGCTAATTTATCACCATCGAAAATAATGCGTGCATCTTGAGCAAAAATGGCCAATATATCGGGACGTCCTGTAGATAAAATTGCCCCAACAGTTGTTTGGGTGGCCTCTGGACTTTTATTTTCGAAACTGAGATCAGGATGTTTTGCAATAAATTGAATTAGGTCTAATGGTGGAACCAGAGCAAGCACCACTCTCATAAGAAGAGTCCTGCCGTTGGAATTTACTGCGTTCACCAACTCTGGATGGTCGGTAATCAGTGTTTTAACCTTTTCATATTCTTTTTTACTTACAGCTTCCCATAATGCATCTTCATAAATTGACGGCATTTTTTTCTCTCCCTATCATAAAAAATTGGCCAGATTATACCAAAAAAAGGGCATGCTGTCATATAATATTCCGATTATTGGGCAAAATGTACTACATTCCCACACTGTTTTGGTGGCTATTTTTGAAATGAAACATTGAGGCAAGATTATCCTTTACATGACTCAAGGGTTCATAATCAATGCCTAAATCACACGCATCACAAATCTTCTGAATATGTGATGGGCTTACTGTAGCAAATCCCATTGATTTTGCATCGTTAATAAGAGTTTCGATTTTTTTTATTTTTTCTGAAATTTCTGGCTCGACCTCTTCATGCAAGTCGCTTAAAACACTGGATAGCTTTTTCAGTGCAGATTCATAATTACGCTGTTTCTCCGGATCAAATTCAATAAGTTCACTAGCATCCCTTATCGAATTCATAAAAAATCGATATCGTTCAATAGGTTCTGACTTTTTAGGCTCTTCAGACTCATGCCGTTCCGTACTGGTAAACTCAATAGCAGGTTTACTTGCATCCGTTACATGGTTTCGCTCTTCAGGTAACTGAATCGTATCAGTTTTTCCACCCTCCGATACTTCTGGTTGATGCGGCTCTATCGCCGCAAGTTCAATAGCTGGTGTACTTGACTTTACGTCAATGCCTAGCTCTTCAGGTAAATGAACAGTTTCAAGTTTTTCACCTTTAGAAATTTCTGCTTGAGGTTGTTCTATCTTCACAATCTCAATAGTAGGCGTATTTGATTTTACGTCATTGCCTTGCTCTGCAGGTAAAGGAGTAGTAGCGTTAAGTTTAGGAGAAAACTCAGGCTCCGTATCTATCGTTTCTTGTAACGAATTACCTGAGGTAGGAATCCAGTTCTCAGTGCGATCTTGTGGTGCAACAAACAGGTGTTTCATTAAGGTTATATTGAGGTCAAAACGTTTTTTTGCTTCCTCTGATAGTACAGGTTTAATGATACTTGCTATTGTATCTAAGTCTTTATTGCATGCGCTTAATAAAATTTGGGTAGACTCATAATGTTCAACTGTTTTTAGTTTCTCTTTATACTTTTGCAATTGAATCAACGTAGCATCCAATGTGTTGATTTGTTCTTCATTTAATTCGTCAACAGGACACTTTTTTAATTCATCGATGATTAAACTCAAACTACTGTCTATATCTTCTAAAGCATGCACACGTGCATTCTCATAATGAGTAGATAGCGTCTCCATCTCTTGCTTCCACTCAGTTTGAATTGCTTGGCTTTCATTTTCAAAGTTTCTGACAATTTCTTGATGTTCCTCATAAATCATTTGCAATTGTGGCACTTCGTGACGAGCCTCTTCAAAAAAAGACTCAAGAACCTCCTGTGCAACTTTAAGTTTTTCTTGTTTCACTTGGTACTGTTTCTCAATGACCTCTATCTCTGATGAACCTGCATCCACTAGAGGCCCTTCAGGATACTCCATTTCCATTTCATTTTTTATTGCAATTAATTTATTATAAAGTGTTATCGCTTTTTGTTTTGTTTCTTCACCAATATTTTCATCTTGGGAAATTAAGTTTACTGCCTTTTGCATCAAGGCAATATGTTCCTCATAAGATGTATCTATGAGTTTAATTTGTTTTATATGATGGATATAAGTAATTCGTTTCATTTCCTCTTCATAATATTCATATAAACTCATATTAGTTATGCCATAAAGCGATTTTTCCCATTCAGATGTTGGAAGAGGTAATGGTTTAGGTGGTTCGGATTCGAGTATTGATGATTCTTTTTTTCTGGGGATAAACACAAAATTCTGTAGATTTGCTGCTGCGGTCAGAGCATGTTCTTCTTCAATTTCTTCAAGCAATGCAACTTCTTTTGCCAATAAATCCTTATCTTTGAAAAGCTCGTGAATGATATCAAAACGACCACTTACAGTTAGAAAAAAGAGTAAATTATGTTCGCACAAGTAGATGAACTCATCAAAAAATTGTTCATTTTGACGAATTACATCATTTTTATTTTGAATCGCATTAAGTCTTCTGAGCCATTCTAAATAAGAAACCAAAAGCGGATAAGTTGCCTCCGATAACTCGCGTTGCTTTAAGATTAAATCACTTGGATTACCCATTACGCGTTTTAAATGTTCATCTGGTGATATATGAAGGAGTCCCATCATTCACTATCCGATTTATGACCATATTTTATCAAAGTATAGTATTTTTTATATCTAATGCATTTATTATGTTTAATATGTAAATTATTTGCCTACAAAATCATGGGGATGAGTGCATGAGACTTAAGAGTGATTGGCTCTGTATATTTCTTCAGAAACTTGGTACAGAAAACGAAGTACAAAGAAACCCAAAGCGGATAACCCTATCCTCTGGAGTAAGGTGTGTGATAAAAGTCTAGTTCAGTTCAGTGCCGTACGTTTTTGGGAAGATAATTCATCACGCAGTAGCTCAAACATTTAGCATTGGTAATTTCAAGATCACGAAAATAGGTTATTTCTTGTAAATAAAAATCAAAAGTTTCCTGAATTGCTTCAAAATAGCCTTTAATAACCACTGAATAACGCATTTTTGCTGTATAGTGTATTTCGAGAAGCTTAGAGTATAAGCACGTAATTTCATAAGCACATTGCGTATGTGCCGTTAGCGCAACATCAAAGCAATTTACTTCAAGCAATTTATTTTTTAGCTTATCTATGTTGCCGAGTATATTGGAAATGTAAAAGTTAATTTTTTCCCTTTCTTCTTTATAAACCGCACCTAATACATCAGGTATTGAATGGACCATTTCCCGTAAAAAATTTAAATCCGCAATGTAATTTCCCAACACGTTGCTTTTCTTCATTTCTATGAATCGTGCTTGCCATTCTACTAAGTGCATCACGATACGTTTATATGCAATCAGTTCTTTTTCTTTGGAATTATCTGCAGTAGGGAATTGATTGTTGGCTTTCAAATGTTCTATCTGTCCCATCACCATAAAACATGCATTTTTAATATCTTCGAAGGTTAATGATTCAAAATTATTGGCTTCAATTTTTTCACTAATAGTATCAATAACCTTTACTACCTCTGGAGATAACATTGCAGTTCCAAATTTCAATATCACCTAGATCTGATTATAGTTCAATATTTAAACATAAAAGAGATTGCGTTTTGAATGGAGCGATACTCAATAGACCGCTTACCAGGTTCATTGCGGAAGGGAAGTCAGGGGCTAATAGATTGTTCCTGTAACCTAAGTAGCGCTTTTTACTCAGCGCTACACGATTCGTTACATAACCAATTCCACTATTTTGTTTAGCTGATCCGAGAAATCAACTTGTGGATGTGTCGTTTCTACCGATGTCTTAGGTTTCGGCTCCAGCTGGGGAACAGGTTTCGCTTTTTGCATCATTTGAATAGTCGATAGTTGCTTCTCAAACTCCAAAAGCTCAGATGGGTTAGTAATCCGCATAACATACATTCCACCTTTTTTCTCTTCCTCATCAATTTTCTCATTGAGAAATGCAACTTGTTGTTTTAGCGACTCTACTTGGTCTCCTGTTTGTTGATATAATTTACCAAGCTGAGCAGCCAATACACTCTGTTTATTTTTAATATCCAGCCCCAATGCATCGCTCAAATCTCGTTCCGGTCTTCTGAGCAATTCATTAAAATCCAAACGCCAATCTTCCATATCTTCTGGAGTAAAGACATAGCTTGCTACATAAGAAGTAATACTACCCCAAGTAGTTTTTGGCTTCATTCCTTCAACTATCCGCTCATGCAAATCCCTAAATCCAATTCTTAACATGATATCCTGAATTTTATCGATTTCTTCTGCTTGTAAATCAGGAAACTTAAATGTTTTGATTAACTCTCTATCGAGAAAACTACTGCGGACTTTTTCAGAAAAAGAGCTTAAATCTTTAGGCATTTGATCTGCGACCCATTCTTTTAAAACCAGAATTTCATTGACCTGAACCTGAAATTGCTTAGGAAACTGCTCCGCATCCGGTTTAATTTTCGCTCCAAACTTAAGCAGAGGTAATTGCTCTTTTATCAATCGGTCCCACGTTAATAGTTGCTCATTAGCTTGGACTAGTCTTAATTCCAAAGCTTTTCGTTCTTCGATTAGCACGTGAGCGCGTGAATTATATTGTGTAAAATTATGGAATAAAGGATGTGAACCAGCACCTTCGATTACCAAATCAAAATAATCACTAAAGCCATTATGCCCTTCTTTGAGCTTGACCTCTTTGACATCAAATCCATTTAACCCATTAAGTTTTTCTTTAAGATGATCCGCTTTGCGTGTTAAAAACTTGCTTGTATTAAGTAATTCTTTATGGTCCTCGCTAAACCGTCCACAAAGATTGCGAACCTCTCCTCGCAGACGAATGACAAACTCTTGCAACTTAGAACCTTTTCTCGCCAACTCTTCTACTTTATTCGCGAGAAAGTAATGCATTTCATAAAAACCATAAATCGTGTTGTTTTCAGCTTGCATGACACTTAATGCGTTTTTAATCGCATTCCATTCCTTATTTTTTTGTAAACGAGGCTCTTCCTTCTCAACATTTTGAATTGAACAATCCAATTTTCCTTTCATCACTTCATACAGAGACTCTTCTTTACAATCATGTATGAAATCAGCATCCAGTTCATTTTCATTTGAACTCATCGCCACTAATCCATCCAGAGTAGCCAAAGTTTCTTTTATTAATGTATGTGTGTTCTTATGGAGGCCAAAAGAGAATATCCATAAACCCTCCAGCTGCGCTTCATGTTTTGTCAATACTTTATACAAATTCTTAATTGCAATTTGCCTATCAGGAAGTGTTTTAGCACCTTTTAAAATGTGAGTGGCATTCAATATGGCATCCGCAGCAACAGTAACAGCGGAACGCTCAAGGAAATATCCCAAGCCGCGATGTTCTTTCATTGCCCAAGATAGAGTACTTTCCAAATCGTCAACAATTTCTACTGCCACTTGATCCAAATAGATTGTTTTTAAATCCTGCAACTCGCTTGTTTCTTCAAGACCGGCTTGTTGATACACCCTTAACAGTTCTTGAATTATTGGTTGCAGGGCGTATTTTTCAGCAAATCGATCTTCAGGCAGATAATTCGTATAATCAACTAAAAGATCAACAAGAATATCTAAATTCGTTGCACGCTCAATTTGCTTAACCAATAATGATCGTGTGGTTTTATTTAAATAAGAATTATTTTTTATAATACGACTAATGTCTGCAGCAAATAATTTTACTTGACTTTTAACAAAAGCATTGCGATAGGCTTCTACATTACCATCAGCAAACCGCAGCATCGCTCCGTTTACTTCCAATCCAGATTCAACATAACGACGCGTCTTTTTCTTCTGAGCAAACATCTCTTTTTTGCTTTCATGTTCTGCCAATCGATGAAGCTGCAATTGCTCACTCAATGACACTCCTTCCAGGTAATGGCAACGCAACGCATTGACTGAGTCTTCTGCAATGAAAGGCATAACCTTTTCTTTAAGAAACACACGTTGCTGATCCCAAATCATATTTACAGCAATTTCATACACAGCTACAGCTTCATCCAGTGCTCCAGTTTGTAATTCTTTATTTGCATTACGATTACGACGCACATAAGGATTGGGATATTTTTTTTGGGGATCAGAATGTTCAAGACATTCAGTCCATTGTTCGCTCAAAGCAAGAGTTAAATCATCTCTTTGGGCCAATAACTCGGCATCCAATGTTCTCCATTCAGATTTTGGATAAACAAGATGCAAAAATTCTTTCCATTCCTGGAATTGCTGTAGAACAACTTGTTGTACACTAGAAATCGTTTGAATGTAATAACGCTCAACTGCAATGTCCTCATTTCGTTGTCTTTTTAGCTTTGCTAATTTAGCAAGCATGTTCTCCCGGCCTTCCTCGGACTGATAAAAACAAGATTGCGACAAAAATGCTCCATACTCTTCATAAATTACAATGTGCCTGCCTGGCTTATCCTCTCCTGCAATATGATTCATGATTTGCAGTGTGTCTTGAGGAGTATCCATTTCAGTCTGAATCGTCAAAAGCCCTCTAGAATGCTTTGTATCAAAAGAGGATTTTCGTCCGAGTGTTGAGGTAACAATAGTTATCGTATTGTCCTTACCAGACTGATTCTTTACCCAGTTTTCATGTAACTGGCCGGCATCTTTAAATGCGGCAATATTTTTTTCAGTAAACTGTGTTTTTAGTTTCCCTTCAAGGAATTCTACTTCATGGGCGTCTCGAGCAAGAATGACAATAGGCTGTCCATTTCTTGCTTGCTTGATAGCTTCATTAAGCGCGTGCAAATGAACTTCTTTATTTGCAGTTTCTTTTGCAGCTGCTTCTTTACGTTTATTTTTTTGATGAAGTGGTATTTGACACGCAACATTCATATCAAACTTGCTGCATTGTTCAACTAAACCATCTTGTCTTTCTAAAGCTCTAGAAATACTAACAATACGTCCTTGCTTTTTATAGTCATCAATGAGCTCTTTAGTTGAAACAGAATCAACAAAACGCATCTCTGGAGCAATAGCGAATTCCCAATCGGGGTATGCTTTTTGTAACCGAGCATGCAAAAATTGATGCTCCATAAAGGTTAAACCGCTTTGGTGCGTTTTTTGATTTATGGGAATAGCAAAATGCTGTGCTGTATCAGAAGGCGGAATAACAAAATCTTCGCCTTCAACGAAACGTTGAGCAGCTATAGCTGAATTAATCCATAAACTAAACTTATCCTTTGATAAGGCGTTTAACTGTGCCTTATGCAAACCTGTTGGCGCATACTCATATAAAAATTCTTTTAATTGGTCTATATCCTGATCCACGCTCCAACCGTTAGTCAAATGAAGAATTTTAAATTGTTGCTGATTAATAAATTCATTCACTAAGAAATAAATCCATGCATAAGGATTATTGTCGCTACCCTCATTACCCTCGGCTCTAATAGCAAGATTAAATAAAATCCTTTCATCTAATTCTGAAAAATCAGATCCATAAAGAATTAAATTACTTGATACACGATGACCAGCCTTGTAAGCGGTTAAGTTTTCATTCTCAGCTTTGGCCCGAGAACGATATAATGCCAAGTCACCTATAGTGGAATAGTTTATCCCGCCCACTTTATAGGTTCCTTTGGGAGCCCCTATCTCAATACTACTTGAAGCAATACCCAGAGAGGTAAAAAAATCTTTGGCATGATCTTTATAACTTTGAGCCATCAAATCACGGCTGGGAGCACACACATCAATGGTCCCGCCATCAGCATCAACCCATTGCATTACTGCAAATAATGCAGCTGCAATACTGTTCCTTTCCTCATTATCAATTTCCAACAACATATTGCTTTGCTGATTTTTTAATGACATTAAAATGGCAATAAGCTGTGTGGCGTCAACAAACTTTCCTGTAGCCCGGGAATATTGCTCCCGCAACACAGCAAGCAATCTTAATTGGGCTTTTAGCTTCTCATGAGCCTCAAGATCCGGTTTTCTAAGTGCAGCAATCAATGTATCTGATAATTCACGCAACTCAACGCGGCTGACTTTAGTTAAATTTTTATAGACTTTAATTTGTTTCGTCGTTGGATCATCGCCCACAACTAGAGTTAGAGGTTTATCTCTTCCTATCGCATTGATGTAGGTAACTTGTTGGGCTAAATCATATTGTTCCTGGCTACTTAAAGAAATTCCTGCAAAAATATCTTTAATGTTGGTAATGACTTGTTTCACTTGTGAGCTCTCAAATTGCTCATCAAGAACTTGTTCAGAGTCTTTTAGAACGATATCAAATGCATTTTTTTGCGAGGAACGCCCAGATTTTGGATCTTTATCAAATGCATCAACATAAGCCCTAAGATCCTGAACGTACCCATTTAATATTTTGATAAATGGCTCTATCTCGGGGTAAGGCGGATAATCAAATAATGTTGTAATTTCCTGTAGATATTGTTGATTTAATTCAAGCCCTGCCAGTACATCCAAGAGTTGATGAATATTTTCCTCAGTTGCACGCTCACCCAATATAAGCAATATTTTTGCCCAATTATTTAAGTCTGAATCTTCTGTGGCTTCCAATTTATCGACTGTGTTGTAAAAGCGAGTCAACTCAGCCTTGCTGCCTTTGGTACATGTTTTTATTAATAAAGTGAGTAATGGGACCAATGACTGTACTGAGGTTTTGGTCCGGGTAATAGAGGTGATTTTATCAATCACTTTTTGGAGTATTTCCGCATCAACATCTGGATCTGCTTTTTTTATAACATGAATTAGCGCATTGAATAAAGTTTCGGAATGTTTTGCGTCTGCATCCGTTAGGGGCTTCAATCCCATCATTCCTTTTAATGGAAATAAGGATTTCTGGGTTAAATTCTGAGTGAATGAATAACGTAATAAGTTTTCATACACCTCTTGTCCAAGATCTTCCCGGTATTTTGTTAGATAAGTAACCTCGCTCAAAGCATCACGTAACTGCTGCGCTGTATATTGTGGCGTTTCGTTTAATATTTTGCATAAAATAGCTAAGGGAGAGGCGACTAAACATGTTTTTCCTTGGCTCAAAGCATCCAGCAAATTCGTCATTTGCACTGCAGTTAAAAAAGACTTTTCAGGTGCTATGGACTTAATTCCATCAGTTAATAATGAAATACAACGGTGAAACTCAATGTTGTTTTGGTTTTTAATGCGCGTTAAGGAATTAATTAAGCCATTTACTACATCCAATTGCAGCCCATATGCCTGGAGTGATTCATCTATGGGTTGATCCGTATTTAATCCTTTAATTTGCTTCAATAGAAAATTATCAAAATCCTGATTTGTTTGTAATGGCTTTAAAGCGGCAATTAAGCTGGATTGAGCATTCGCCTTGATTTTAGATTTCAACACCGCCAAGTAGGATTTCTTTGTAAAAAATTCAGCCCCCAATGCTTGAGTCATTTGTATTTTTTCTTGAGGAAATCCGGATAAAGTCCAAGCAAACCATCTACTACCCAATAAATTTTTAACTTCCTGTTCTTCTTCAGCCAAGAACTCAAAGACTATTCTGGGGTTGATTGGTTGCTTTTTCAAATAATACAGTACCACTTGATGAGCATCCATCCAGGGTTGCAAATATCCTTTTAGTTTTTCTGGTAAATTCGCAAGCTTACTTTCGAGTTGCCATTCCTCATAACTTTGTCTCAGCACACTAAAAAGAGTAATCTCTGTTTCGTTAACTGCCTCTTTCCCTACTTTTAGATTCGGTAATTCAGCACGAACAATTTCAAGAATACCTGCTTTTTGATTTTCAACAATTGGCAGTGCACCTAATTTCTCTTCTGCCTTTGCCACCGAATCAACCGTTTTTATCAGTTGTTCCAGCGAAGGCAGTCGATAGGAAGCTTCTATATTAATCTCAGCGAGAATGGATAATAACTGTCCCCTACGTTCGGGCAGCATGTGATATACAGCTTGTGCCAGATTTTTTATTTTTGTCTCAAATTCACTATCTTCTTGCTCATTTCCGGTACCTTCTGGTATTTCATCGTCAAATAATGAAAAGAGTACCATGAACTGAGAAAGTGACTCGGGTTGATCGTGAAAAAGAGCAGGCAGAAATTGATTCAGTTTAGAAGGAGTAACCAAATGGTTTAACAAAGTTGGAAAAGAAAACTTCTGAATAGGAACCGTTTTTGTCTGCTCTATCGCAAAGCGTCTTTGATAATTATCAATAATTATTGATGCAGCATTGTTGTACTCTCCCATGAATTTCAAAGCAAGCGAACTCATCTCCAGGAAGTCTTGACGTGCTACATCTGGGACTTTTGCTTTTTGCATGGGCAATAAGATATCAATAAGCTGATGCAACTCATCTGCAGTGGGCATTGATTCCCAACGACATTGCTCCAGGGATCCCAAAAAAGCAAGAAGTACTGTCGACAACTGACTGTTTAAGTGTTCATCAAAGTCCTCGGTTATTGTAATGAATTGATTCAGCAAATTCTTAACCTGGGCATAGGGATCTTCGGTTTTAGAGCAAACCTGTTGTCCTGTAGCTATCAAAGCAACAATACTGAGTAATAATATTTTATTCTGCTTATTCAGCTTTTGATTGTTACTAATTTCATGTTCGATTTTTTGATATACATCCAGTGTAAATGCCCATTCCTGCTCTCCGATAAAACGATAAAACCGGGATATAACCTCCCCATATGAATCATCCAAACGCGTTAACCAAGCGAGCATTTCATTCGGCATCGCAGGGGCCGCATAATCAAGGGCCTCTTCATGGACGTTGGGCTTTAAATTCATGTGCCTTGATAATAACTTATACCTGTTATACCGACTGGCATAGTAAGCGCCATAAACATCAAAATCCAATCCATCGAGACACGTAAGTTGTTCTTCTGGATCACTGCTGTTGTTTATGATAAACAGTAAGCGATCTAATGCGGGCTTCATATGTCTAATATTTTTTAAAGCACAGGATAGAGGTAATTTCAGTTTCTTGTTTTCCAGCTGTCTCAGAAAATAATCATAAGCAGCAAATAACTCATTAAACTCGGTACGGGCACCTGCTGCTTTATGTTGCGCCACTAAAGAATTCCACCAGGCTCTCTGTTCACTATTTAATTCACTCAACTTTTTAAGGTTTGCAAAACCTTGAGTTGACATGAGCGCGAGATAATTTTCCGGTTTATCCAGAAACATTTCATTAAAATCTTTAAAAAGATTCTTTTCATGGAAGGTCTTAAGTTGTTGTAACAAAAGTAAAACACCATCGGCTCCAGTATGAATTAGCACTTGAGCCAGACCACGATAGTTGAGATCAGATAAGGGTAAAGTCTGTAATAATCTTTTTATCCGCTTCAATTTTAGCGCATCATTTTCTGTCAACTCTGACAGGAAAAAAACAACAGCTTCTTGACGACGTTCCGGCGTGCACTTTCTACTCAATAGATCACTAAACTCAGCTTTATAACGTTCCACATTTTCAGAATTTCTTTTCAAGAATTGGCGGTACGAGCCAACAATATTGCGGCCATTCGCTGGAGAAAGTTCAGGGACGAGCGTAAGAGGGGTTATTTGTTCGGGATGTTGATGTTCTGGCGCTTCACTAAAGCACAATACGTTTTTGCCATCCAGAGTTTGTTGTAAATAAAATCCTGCAGGTAAATTTTCAAAAAGCACGCCGTAAGAAAACTCAGGAAAATTTCGGATAATTTTCTCCATGGCAGCCACCTGCACATGGGTAATTTTCCTATCCAGTGCTTTAACTTGATTGGCCCCCTTACCTACCAGCCTATCCCAGATGGAAAGTAGCAGTTTATCTGATATGGCCAGTTGGCTGCCTGGATTCAATTGTTTTTTTAGAAAACTCAGCCACCTCTTACTATCTAAACTGGCACGATCAACTAATTCGCCCAAGTCTTCCGAGCGTATTTTTTCTGCTTCAACAACAGCACCGACAACAGGTTCCTCTTTTCGTTTTCTCAGAGTTGCCTTTTGGAATCGCGGTTGAGGGTGTTCCTGTTGGGATTGAATCTGATATTGCAATTGTAGACTAATGCTTGGGCCTTTTGTCCCCTCCATCCAATTCTTTTTTGTTTTGCGTATTGTATTGGCGGGGGGTTGAAAAGAAATGGGTAATCCAGGCAACTCCACCTGATGTTGGAATGCAAGAGAAAATTTTTGTCGTTTAGCCATTAGATAGACATTATCGAAAGGCAATTGATATTGCCCCTGCTGGGGAGAAAATTTGAATTTATAAAGTCTGGGACGCTCTGGTTTTAAAAGAAATTCAGTCAATTCATTGAATTCTTCCTGGAGTAATCCATCACACACCAAAGACAGAGTAACTTCTTCAGAAACCAACTTATCTTGCTCGAAGGTGGTTTCCAAATAGGTGAGAAAATCCTTGATATTATTAAAATTATCTTTGCCCACAGCGATTCTCATACAACCATGTCCCCCAAATAAATCCTAGAAAAAGGAATTGGGGCCGCAGCGAGCAAACCAAAGGTGCTGAAGATGTTGGATTTTTTTGAATTTTTTCGCGAAAGCAATAGCAATACTACGGTGAGTGAAAAAATTCAAAAAAATCCGGCAGATTCGGTACCTTTAGCTTGCGCAGTAGGCTTCAACTGCTTTTTTCTAGGATAATAATACTAAGACTTTATTATCCAAATAGTGCGCAAATATATCACATTTTTAATGAATAAAATATGAAAGATAGCTCATAGTGACTTGAAAATTTGATTAAAAAACCTCTAAAACGGCATTTAAAAGCTGCTGGGTATATGCTTCTTTAGGATTTTTAAAAAGGGATTCACAACTTCCAAATTCAACACCTACCCCATTCTTCATGACGAGCACTTCATCAGCAATATAGGAGACTACTCCCATATTATGAGTAATAAATAAATAAGAAATACCTGTTTCCTGCTGTAATTCCTTTAATAAATTGAGGATTTGTGCCTGCACAGAAACATCTAACGCACTGGTTGGTTCATCACAAATCAAAACATCCGGATCTGTGGCCAAAGCGCGCGCAATGCAAATTCGTTGTCTTTGGCCACCGGAAAATTGATGCGGATAACGCTGCAAACTATTACCAGGTAAGTTAACCTGATTTAACAACTCCTTTTGCCTTATGTTAATTATGGAACGTTTCATTCCTTGGGCATGCATGCCCTCGGCTATTATTTCTCCTACTGTCATTCGTGGATTCATAGATGAAAAAGGATCTTGGAAAATAATTTGAACTTTTTTTCTGTATTCCCTTAATGAACGTCCTTTTAATGCCAGCACATCGTTTTCTTTATAATGGATTTCGCCACCAGAAATAGGCAATAAACGCAACAGAGCACGACTGGCCGTAGTTTTTCCGCATCCTGACTCGCCTACTAAAGCTAAGGTTTTTCCTTGCTGCAAACGAAAGGAAAGGCCATCAACTGCTTTAAAAATAACTTTATTACGACTGAATATTCCTTTTTTCTGGATAAACCCAACAGATAAATTATTCACTGTGAGTATTGTTTTTGTTTCAGAAGATGCAATATTCCAGGCTATTTTATTTTTTTGTAAAGGAGGTAGTTCATCTAAATCAGGATATAAATGACATCGGACCAGTTGACTATTTTGTTCTTGTAATTGCGGCTCCTCTATGGGACAACGCTCAAATGCATACATACACCGTGGGTGAAAACGACATCCCGAAGGCATTTCTTCCAAAGAGGGTACAAATCCACGAATTACGGACAACCGTTCTTCACGTTTTGCGAAAGAAGGCACAGAAGCCAACAACTGCTGTACGTAGGGATGTTGCTTTACTCGTGAAAAAAAATCATCTACAGAAGATTGCGCCACTACTTGCCCTGCATACATCACACACACTCGGGATGCCATAGCCCTAAGCACTCCTAGATCATGCGTAATGAGCAGTAAACTCATTTGATGGTTTTTTTGTACTTTTTTGAGTAGTGCAAGGATTTGAGCCTGGATTGTAACATCCAAAGCTGTGGTGGGTTCATCAGCAACTAAAACATCAGGTTTACAAGCCAAAGCCATAGCAATGACGACGCGTTGTTTCTGTCCGCCGGACAATTGATGGGGGTATTGATGGATTTTAACTTCTGGCTGAGGCATTTCTACTTCAAGCAGTAAAGATAATAATGCCTCGTGCAATTCCTTCTTAGTAAAGGAGGCGTTACATTTTACCAAAGCTTCTGTTAACTGTTCTCCTATAGTCATCACCGGATTGAGTGCCGTCATTGGCTCTTGAAAAATCATTGCAATTTTGCGGCCTCTCAATTGCCGCATCATCTGTTCCGGTAAATCCAGAATGTCTTGTCCATCCATATGAATGACACTATCAATTCCATAAACACCGGACCTGGGTAATAAACGCATTAACGCCAAAGAAGTTAAGGATTTACCACAGCCTGACTCCCCCAATAAAACCAATGTTTCACCAGGATGTAAATTAAAACTGACCTCATCCAAAGCAGATACCGTTTTTTGGTGATTTTGAAAAGCTACGGATAATTGATGAATTTCAACACTATTTTTTTGCATATGTTTCTGTTTCGCTTGATGAAGCACCACATAATCCAGGAAAGCGGCTTTATTCATTTCCCAGATTAGGTTCTGTTCCCTTTACTACTATCTTGGCCAAACTACCCTGATTTTCTGCGTTCCGATGCTCACATACTCCATGTATGCTGCGCTTCGGTACTCAAAAATCAGACCATTTTTACTCAAGCTAGCGAAATGGAAACAGGACCTAGACGGCCCAAATCCAGGGTTCAGTTACGACGTTCCGATCTTCTTCCGCTTGCAGAGCAGGGGATCTTTATAATAGATTTACAAAAGGAATATTCGTCTTTGGTCTACTGTATCATAATATATGGTAAAATAAAGCTAACTTTTATTTGAGAAATACCCATGTCAGAAAACTATACTGCCCAAGCAATTGAAGTCTTAAGTGGACTGGAACCTGTTCAGCGGCGCCCCGGCATGTATACCGATACGACGCGCCCTAACCATCTGGCACAAGAGGTGGTTGATAACAGCGTGGATGAAGTATTGGCAGGCTTTGCAAGCAATATACGTGTCACACTTCATGAGGATGGTTCTATTGAAGTAGAAGATGATGGTCGCGGTATGCCAGTCGATTTACATCCACAATTAGGCTTAAGTGGTGTTGAAGTCATTATGACTCGCTTACATGCTGGAGGTAAATTTTCTGATAAAAATTACAGCTTTTCTGGTGGATTACATGGAGTCGGTGTTTCTGTAGTAAATGCCCTTTCTGAGCGTCTTGATGTCACAATTAAACGCAATGGAATTATTTATCAAATGTCTTTCGCCAATGGCGATAAATTGTGCGAATTAAATGAAGCCGGCCTTACTAAAAAAAGAGATACAGGTACAATTATCCGCTTTTGGCCCAATGCCAAGTATTTTGATACCACCCGTATTTCAGTAAAACATCTTACTCATGTGCTTAGAGCAAAAGCCGTGCTTTGCACTGGTTTGGCCATGACTTTTGTCAATAAGACAAGTAATGAAGAAATGCATTGGTGTTATGAGCAAGGACTTATTGATTATTTAAATCAATCATTACCCGATGGAGAGTACTTGCCTGAAGAACCCTTTACAGGCGAATTCAAAAGCGATGAAGCAACTGTTGACTGGGCTTTGGTTTGGTCTAATGGTGCAAACAGCAGTTTTAATGAAAGTTATGTGAATTTAATTCCAACTGTTCAGGGGGGTACTCACGTCAATGGTTTACGATCCGGTTTATTTGATGCCATGGCGGAATTTTGTGAACTAAGAAATCTACTGCCCCGAGGAGTAAAACTTACCGCAGATGATCTGTGGGAGCCCTGCCAGTATGTATTATCAGTTAAAATGAAAGAACCTCAATTCGCAGGCCAAACTAAAGAACGCTTAAGTTCCCGTCAAATTTCAGCCTTTGTCAGTAATGTGGTTAAAGATGCTTTTGCATTGTGGCTCAATCAACACCGCAACCAAGGTGAAGCGATTGCTTCTTTGGCAATTGACCGTGCACAAAAACGTTTAAGACAAGCAAAACAAGTAGCACGCAAGCGGGTAAGTCAAGGACCCGCTCTCCCAGGTAAATTGGCTGACTGCTTACTTACTGACTTAAGCCAAGCTGAATTATTTTTAGTAGAAGGCGATTCGGCAGGAGGCTCAGCAAAACAAGCACGTAATAAAGACTTTCAAGCAATTTTGCCCTTGCGCGGAAAAATTCTTAATTCCTGGGAAGTGGATTCATCACAAGTCTTGGCATCCCAGGAAATTCATGATATTTCCGTAGCCATTGGGGTAGATCCTGGTTCTTCTGATCTAAGTGGGCTTCGTTACGGTAAGATATGCATTCTCGCGGATGCAGACTCCGATGGAGCACACATTGCAACATTGATTTGTGCCTTATTTTTACGCCATTTTAAACCCCTGGTTCTATCAGGACATGTATTTGTTGCCATGCCCCCACTTTATCGAATTGATGCAGGCAAAGACGTTTATTATGCTCTGGATGATGAAGAGAAAAATCGCATCCTCAACCACTTGGCACAAACAACCCGAGCTAAAGCAAATGTTCAACGCTTCAAAGGCTTGGGTGAAATGAATCCTATCCAATTACGTGAAACAACCATGGATCCCAACACCAGACGCTTGATTCAATTAACCATGGATGATGAAGAAGGAGCTGAAGCAATTATGGATATGATGTTAAATAAAAAAAGAGCAAGCGACAGAAAAGTCTGGTTGGAGTCTAAAGGAAATTTAGCGGAAATTTAATTTTTCCTAGGCATAATTCCTATTAGTAGCCTTGGTGTCTGAGAAATCGGCAGCAAAGCAATACAAAAAGATATTAAAGTGCATAGGCCAATTTTTTGTTAAAGAACAAAGAATTTCAGGAAGAAAGCTTCTTTTGCTGTTATTAACTTTTCAATTTCTATGGTTGACTCAATAACCCCATGAGTCATTGTAATTTTCTTTTTATCTGCTACTATTTCGCCGCCTTAATAATCATTCATTACGCAGAGACTGCAAAATGCCCTTAACCACCCAAATCAGAACCTCCTCTAACCAACCAGTTAATTATAGGATTCATAAATTCTCAGGAGAGACATTACTTGGTCCACGCACAGAGGTGAGGGTTTTTGTAAATGGCAAAGAGATTGGTTATATGAAGTATTCTATCCAGGAAAATTGCCTTTATATCCATCGTATGGATAATTATACGATTAATTCTGATGCTCCATATAAATATGTTGGTTCTCTTTTGTTTGAATATGCCTTTCACAAGAGTATCCAAGCTGGTAAAGATGGTCGTATCGAGCTAGATGCTATTGATAATTCACCAGCCGCCTATTTTCATATGGGACTAAGGAAAAAAGGAACCGGGGCTATGTGGTTACACAAAAAAATATCTGAATATCAAATTACTAAATCACCCGCTATAAAACGTGAAATTGAAAAAGATTCTTTTTACCAGTCCTTAAAAATAGATGCTGAGACATTTACCAGGAAAAAGGGTTTAACATCACTTTCTTTTGAAGAGATATTGAAATATGGTGATTACAGTGCCCAGAATGATGAGTTTGCTAACAGAATTGCCAATGCTAAATCTTCCGGTAAAAAACTAACCAATTTGGACTCATTACAATGTTACATGCATGGCATCATGTATCTACCTCCTGAGATCATAGCCGCCAAAAAATTAGAACTATGCCAATTTAAGCCCATTGGGAGTAATACGTTTTTTAGCAAAGACTGTGCTCGCGCCAGAGTAAAAAACTCCACACTCATTGAACTGGTCAATAGCGGAAAACTCGACTCATCTAATGCCGTGGAAATTGATGCAAAACTATCAGACAATCCCAAACTTCAACCATTAGTCAACCTGCTCGTGTCACCTCGTGGCTTAAAAATGATGAAAAAAAACTACATCTCAGGTTGGTTTGCAATAATCTACTTTAATAAGAGTTCACTGGAGCATATTATATCCGCCAATGGTTTAAAGTTGTTTGAAAATAACTACATTAATTCCATGAGGCAATTAACTAATCTTCATCCTTCATACTATCCAAAATTGTTTAGTGATAGCGGATTGAAAGCCTTTGAAAGTGGAGAATTATTGATGTCTGAGGCAGGCTATTTAAAAGATGCCCAAGAAGAATTTTTAGATAATAGTCAATTTGAATTGTTACTTGAACGTGTTGCAGCAAAGGATAGTATTTTTTCACCCAGTTGCCAATAATTATTCATAACCACCTTTTCTCTAAGACTTTTACTTGTTTGAAATTAGGATTAAAACTCATTCTCAAATTGATTTTACAAACTGCATACTGCATAACAGATCCGCATAATATTTTGGGAAATACTATGCGATCATAAACCTCATGCAGTCAATAAACCACGCTCCAAACTCCCCTATATGAGCAATAAATAATAGCTACCACTTGAACAATGGGATTAAGTTAGAATAATCATCCGTCCATAAAAACTGCTCGTCACTGGTATTAAAGTGCCAATGAGTCCCTTTCATAATTTGAAAAGCCAGATTTTCATTAGAAGTCAAAAAAGCCCACTGAGAATCAAACTGACCTAATGACAGAAGGCCTTTATTATTTAAATAAAGCACTTTCAACGCCAAAGACCTACCAGCAGCATTGATCACAGCGAATAATTTCATATGCCGATTACTTAAATGAATCAATATGCCCCCGTCTTCGGTAATTTTTTGTTGATATAAAGTAAATGCTTCAAGAGTTAATAAATGTACAGGAATTGCATCTGAGCTAAAGGCATCAATGACTAATAAGTTTTGGGAATGAGCCGGTAATTGTTCTACAGCCAATCGTCCATCATTTTTTATAATGGAGACACGTGGCGCACAATTATGTAAGTAAGTAAATAATTGGGGATTTTTTGCGAGATCAATGACCTGATTATCAATCTCAATTACTTTAATCTGATCTTCTTTTCGAAATTGACAGATCATAGTACCAATACCTAAGCCTATAATTGTTACGGATAAAGAACTCCATTTTTGTTGCATGGCATCCACCAGGGGTTTAACCGCTCCATAATAGGAAGTCAGTCCAGTAGGTTTTTTCTCTCCTGAAGCCTGCAATCCATGCACTGTAGACTGATTGATCAGGACATGTGTTCCCTGTTTATTTATTACTTTTTTTACCCCATAAAAATTGCGTACCTGGATTAAAATTGAGTCATTTTGCAAGAGTGGTGAAAAAATAAACCCAAATAAAATGAATAACGATAAAATCAAACTGGTTTTACTTTCTTGCCAGATAACGATAACAATTAATGCCAAAATAGCGCAGATCTGAAAGGATGAAAAACCTCCAGGCCAATAAATACCGCGAAGAGTGTAATGAAGAAGCATAAGAGCCAGGACAACTACAGGAACCCACCAGCCATACTTTCTTGGGACTTGAGGTAAAGCAAAAAGACTTAGGAGGATTGCCAAAGGATATTCATAAATCTGGTTGAACCAACGGGGTGCTAAAATTCCATTGAACACCCCCGCCAGTACCCCCCCAAGAGCCAAACAAAAATAAAATAAAGTAAGGGACTGGGGTTTAGGCCTGCTGAAAAATAACTGACTATGGCAAAGCAATGCTAATCCGAAGAAACTCAACAAATGAAACAAGATACCTTGCCAAGCCTTTATTTGTCCTGCATTTAAAATAAAGCCAATAATTGGAAAAATGAGAAAAAATACACTATTTCGTGCTATCCAGGGAAATGAAATTAGGGGTTTGTTAGTAAACACAAGCACAAAAGTAAGCAGATACAAAGCCAAAGGCAATACCCAAAATAAAGGGGTTGCTGCGATATCTGTAGTAATATACAAAGTCACTCCCAGCATTAAACTGCATGGAACAAAACTAAAAAAAATCCAATACAGTATTTTCTGCCAAGACCAGACTGCAGCGAATTCATTTTGTTTTTCAAGCGGCTGATAACGATTAGCAATGAGAATAAAAAACAACAGAACTACATAGACTACATAACCTATGTTCCATAAATAAAATTGATTTTTTAACCCTATAAAACGTTCTATTACCCAAGGATAAAGTAATAAAGACAAGAGACTACCCAAATTAGAAGCAGCATATAAAAAGTAAGGATCTGTGGCGCCTTTTTCTTTAGTCTGGCTGTACGCAAACTGCAATAAAGGTGCTGAAGCACCAATAACAAGTAAGGGCAATCCCAATTGGGTGAATAAATTAGATAAAATGCTCCATTCAGGAGATTCATGAAGGATCAAGGGTTGAAATACAAGCGGTAAAGTAATAAAACTCAAAAAAACAAATGCGGCGTGCATCATTCGCCATACACTTGGTTTATTAAAAAAACCAAGCACCACGGCATATCCATAAGCAATCAGCAATACAACCTGAAAAAAAAGCATGCATACGGTCCAAACTGCCGGTGTTCCACCATAAACAGGTAATAAAGATTTAGCAACCATAGGTTGAATGCTAAATAAAAGAATGGCGCTTAAGAACAAACTAATAGGAAATAAAAAACGCACTAAGCATCCTTGGCTAGAAAACTCCACCTATAAAAATCCATTGTAAGATTACCAAAACGGTTATTCAACTTATTGTGGCAAGGTCTGTTAAAAGATGTAAGCAAAGGTTATATTTACCGTTATTTTCCATTATTTTCGGGAGTAGCTATGGATGGTTTTCCTAATGTAAGTGTAAATAGTTATGAACAAATAAGAGATACTATCAAAACGGGAGATCTCCTATTTGCTTCGGGAAACTCCTTAATGTCTACTATGATTAAAGGGGCAACAAACAGCGTGTGGAGTCATGTCGCATTTATTGTGCGCCTGGAATCCATTGATCGAATCATGATTATGGAAAGTGTTGAAACCCTTGGGGTACGTACAGTGCCCTTAAGCAGTTATGTACGTAATTATAATGGAAGCGGTCAGGGATATCCTGGAAGGTTAATGCTGGCTCGTCATCAGGATTTCCCTACAGACTCTCTTGCAAATCTCTCAAAACAAGCAGTTGATTTACTTGGATATCCTTATGATACTGAGGAAATACTCAAAATTGCTGCGCGAATAGGAATGAGTGCTTTTGGTTTTGACAAAACAAGTCCCGAGGTTATCTCACAACATGCATTCATTTGTTCTGAATATGTCTTCATTTGTTATAAATCCATTGGTATTACAATAAACTACAATCCAAAAGGCTTTATTGCACCGGCAGATTTTGCGAGTTCACCCAAAGTGAAACCCATGTCGTATATTGTATCGTAACCGCTCACACTATTGAAATAATTAGCAAGTAGATTGGATCAAAATGATCTGAGTGATCGTCAGTTTTGAGAAACCCCCACTAAATTTTTCGCCTACCTACCGCGCTTAATTTCTTCGTCTACGTACCGCGCTTTATGCGCGGTATCCAGGGGATCTTGCTCTAGAAATGCTCAGCGGCATCTTAAAATATCGTTCTGGATACCGCGCATAAAGCGCGGTACGTAGGAAAGCAGTACGTAGAGAAACTTAAGTGGTACATAATAAATTTAAAAAACTGACGATCGTTCAGGCATAAAACACGGTATGTAGGCGAAAAAATTAGTGGATGTTTCTTATCAAAAAACTGACGATACCTCAGGTCAAAATGACCCAATCTTGCAACTCTCCAAGGAAGACTAAAAGCCAAAGCGCGCACAGCGAATGTAAATTAAAAAAGAACACAGCTGAGAGTGTCATTCCCGCGTAGGCGAGAATCTATCCATCATATTAATTCATTACTTTGTTTGTGAGATGGATTCCCGCCTGCGCGGGAATGACTGGGATTTAGATCAAAATGTATTGTTACTATTAATATTGATTATTAGAAATTCTTGTGTATAAAAAAATGCAAGACAGTTGCACACCATTTATCAATAAGCGAGAACAGAGTTACATTGTATCATTACACTGATCTATCTTGATTCATTCTTATTGGATGACTCGCCAATTCGTTTAAAATCTTTTTCGCCAAAAATGGCCGAGCTAAATAGATAATATTTAAATTCCAACAAATTATTGCTGGGATCTTTCAAAAAAAAGGATAGATGTTCAATTCGACTTCCACTAAATCGTGTTTTCAATGGAATTTCAAAAGAAACCTGCTCCCTTTTAATTTTTGTCAAAAAAGCCTCAAACTCATGTCGCTCGAGAAAAATTAAGCCGAAATGTCTTGGGTAAATACCTTCTTGTGAAGGAAGGATGGTATCCACTTTATGTGCCACAATTTGATGATTGTCGAATTCTAAAATCAGTGCATGCTCCGATTCACGTCCTAATGAAAAACCCAATTTATGGTGATAGAAATCTTTTGCGAGAGCAAGATCATGCACTGGGAATGCGAGATGAAATAAAGTATTCATGAATTTAATTTCTTAATCGTTTTTTGTTTTTTCCATATTCCATTCTTCTGAGCCATACATACTCCTTGTATTGGTCTATTCTATAAGAATAGCAAAAGCAGGCACGCTGGAGATATAAAATTTATATTAATTAAGAAATAAGTATGTAAGAATATTTACTTTATTTAATCCAATTTCAATATAAAATGCTTTTAAACACTATTTTTGATTATATTATTCATATTGATGTTTATCTAAATGCCATTGTTTCAAACTATGGATTTTGGACTTATTTGCTTTTATTTGCAGTGATTTTCTGCGAAACCGGACTTGTTGTGACCCCTTTTTTACCGGGAGACTCGTTACTTTTTGCTGCAGGCAGTATCGCAGCGCAACCTGGGAACCCATTAAATATTTCAATTTTGTTGCTGCTGCTTTTTCTTGCCTCAGTTTTGGGAAATCAAATCAATTTCTTGATTGGTCGTTTACTAGGTCCTCGTATTTTTTCTACCGATAAATCCTGGCTGCTTAATAGAAAACACTTAGAGGAAACCCATGCATTTTATGAAAAACATGGAGGTAAAACGATAATTTTTGCACGTTTTCTTCCAATCATACGTACTTTTGCACCTTTTGTTGCAGGTATAGGGACAATGCGAATTGTTCATTTCTCATTATACAATTTGATTAGTGCCTTAATATGGATCGTCAGCTTGTTGAGCTTAGGTTATTTTCTCGGCTCCATTCCATTAGTCAAAGAAAATTTCACTGTAGTAATTTACGGGATCATTTTTATTTCAATATTACCCCCCCTTCTTGCTTTATTAAGTCGAAAACGAGCCTACTCAGATGAATAAATGCCGCCTTACTTCATAAGGTATTTGTGACTCTTAGTAGAACGTCAGATTTGCGCTGAGGTTGAACGAACAAAATATGGCGTTCCAGCGTGGACGCTTACAAAGAAATTACCAGTTCATCAGGAATTAACTCCTCTTGAAACTCCTCTAAAAGTACTGAATAATTTTTAGAAACATATTTTAAATCTTTTTTATGATGCGGGTCATTTGCAGCTAATAACCCTTGTAATAACATAGTCCTGAATGAATGAGGATGAGTATTGCCGTTTTTACTATCTTCTAGAAAATCCATTAACATATTCTTGGCCTGCTCAAGGTCTTCAACTAAGGAAAGCTGTTCATCAAACTTACTGGCTCTTGTCCTCCCGGATGCGCCATGTCTGTGAAAAAGTGAAAAAATAATTCCATCACTATAGGTACAATATGCTATTACTGCTCGATGGACTATATGAATTAATCGATTTAATTCTTTTTGATCTTCCTTTGAACTCATTGACGTTAAAGGTATCTCATCACTGTGATTAAAAAGAGTTTGGTTATAAATAGAGTATTGAGGCTGTCTCTTCATTACTTGAGGTTGAGTTTTCTTTTGCGTACCTACTTCTGTTTTTTGGAAATTTTGATCTTGGATAGGTGATTTTTTTGTAACAGTATCTTTTTTAAGTGGCTTAGGTTCTGTTTCTAACTCAATTATTTTCTTACTGCTTAAACCGGGTAGCGAACTGACCTCAAGGAGTTTAGTGGGCTTTGCTAAAGCTTTTGACATTTTTTTAACTATTGTCGCTTTTGTAGTCCAATGGATGTTACTCTCGTTATATAAGGTAATCACAGGGTAAGAAGGTTTATCACGTCCATTCACCTTACCGACTACATGGAGATTTACATGAAGTTGATCTGCAATTTCTTTCAAGTCATAATGAGTTGCCCATCTTCCTTTTTCTTTAATCTTTTCAACGCCTTTTAAAATAACTGAATCCGGATTTGCTTTCCTGTCCACTACTACGTCTTTTAGTAATGCCTCTTTGACATGAGTATTTTGTATTCTTTTTGCTTCCTTCTCGCTTTTATCTGTTATCAGTGGTACTAGCGATTGAGCAGTTTCTATTGCCAACTCCTGGACTTCACGAGAAAAAGCTAATTCGTTAAACTGGCTTATCTTGGCAAGTGAATCGCCTTTTCCTAAGAAAAAATCTACCAATTCCATGAACTTACAAAATATTGGAGTGGCTTCAATATTGGCTCGCCCATCTTTTAATACGGCTTCTGTTATTATTCTGTTAATGGGTTCGTCTTTATAGATATTACAGGCAATAGTTCGTAAAGACATTTGTAACTTGAACAGGAGCTCTTGGAGTTCTTTCCTATAATTTCCACGTGAATGATATAATTCATTTAAATCAATGCCAAGAATCTCTTGAAAACTGATGTGATAACGACTTTGGATCTTCCATTGATCATAAGTTTTGCTTGTTCCGGTAAGTGCATGCTCTTTTTGAATAATATCGATTAAACCTATAGCAAAAGCATAAAATCCGCAATCACCACCACCTGGATTATCGATTATCCTTTCTTGCACTTCCACAGTAAGAGTATCATCGGAGACTTCGGAGCTCGGATAAGTCATGGATGGTCCCTTGTCCATTTCAATTTTGGTTCCAGACATTGATATGCTCCCCGGTTGCACTTTATAGAATTTGACCTCTTCGGAAACTCTACTGTAGCGACGTCTTGCTTCGTCGATACGGTGCTCGAATCCTCATGTACTTGCTTGCGTGTACACTCCAGTTTTGCGACGCTCCATGTCTCCTCGCAACTCCCCTCTCCAGCGAGTTTCCAAAGAGGTCTAAAACAAAAATGTTCACATATTATGCTACGAGAGAATTTAACTCGCAATAGGAAGTATTTATTTGAAAAAAGCAACTAATCGGCAATCAATAATTGCGATAGCATACCATTTTGAATCCAACCTTTGAGAAAAGAAGCAGCCTTCATCCCCACCTCTTCCGGCTTTATCCACTGACAAAGCCCTTCGCAAAGTGCACCAAAAGACAGTCTTTGTGTTAAGTTGTCTAAAGCCCAACCTTCTTCATCAGACAAGCTATAAAATTGAATTATATATTCTGGTGAGCGCCATAAAACCCAGGATGTAGGTATTGAGTTTTGTTGCAATTCCGGAAGCTCTCGTTCGTGAGTTAAAGCCTGCCAAAGAGGAATTGTATTTCCCAAATAATTGGCTCGCTGCAGTGATGGGTGGAGAACAAATTGAAGATTGGGCCAAGCCTCAGGTGGAATAACTGCCATATCCTCAACTCGTACTATCTGTTCATCAGCAGCATCAAATGCCAAACCCATTTTCCACTCAAAATCAGCAAGCTCATATAAATACGGATATTGTGGATAATTATGTTTAATGAAATCTGGTAATAAATCACCAAACCAACGAATGGATCGATAATAAGAAGGATGAGCATCAAGGTAATAAGTTGCTAACTTATTAAATTCTTCAGTTCCTAAATAAGCATACAACGCCGGGAAATTAGTACTCAAACTTTCAATAAGCCGAAGTTTATAAGCATCACGATAAATGCCTAAACGAATATCCACTGATACCAAATCGGTTTGTACTATAGATCCATGAATCGCAGCGTGCCCTGATAATAAAAATTTTTGAAACTGATCTTGTAACTGAGAAAGCGTGATCATACAAATACCTCTTCAACCAATATTGATTCCGCAATTCGCCGTGCGCGATTGATTTCTGCGAGCAACTCTGAGAAAGGAGGCATATTGTCATCCCGTTCAATCATAGATGATATTGGTCCCAAACGTTGTAATGCTGCAGCGTAAAGATCCCAAACAGGTTGAATTACTGGTGCATCATGCGTATCAATAATGTAATTTCCATGATTTGAATGACCAGCTAAATGAATTTGGGCTACACGCTCAGCGGGCATGGCCATAATATAATCTATAGGATTAAACTGATGATTTACAGAACTCACATAAATATTATTTATGTCTAATAAAATATAACAATCCGCTTGTTTTACAATTTCCTGGATAAACTCCCATTCAGTCATTTCAGATTGTTTGTAAGTAAGATAACTGGAAACATTTTCAATTAAAATGGGACGTCCTAAAAAATCCTGTACTTGCTGAATTCGTGATGCAATGTGGTTTACAGTTTCACGTGTATAGGGAACGGGTAACAAATCATGGGCATTAATGCCGTTAACCCCAGTCCAGCATAAATGATCAGAAACCCATACTGGCTCGACACGAGCGACCAAAGCGTTTAACTGATTTAAATAGTCTCGATCTAGAGCATCTGTGCTTCCTAATGAAAGAGACACCCCATGCATCACTACAGGATAGTGGGCTCGTATTTGATCAAGATAATAAAGTGGTTTGCCGCCTGGAACCATGTAATTTTCGGTGAGTATCTCCAACCAATCCAAGTTGGGTTTTTGTTCTAAGATTTCTTCATAATAATCAGGTCGTAATCCCAATCCAAAACCTAAAAAAGGCATTTTTTCAGTTACTTTATACTTTGGGATATCCATATTCAGTCCGGGGAAAAATGTGAAACCAGGCATGCAAACATGCCTGGAGTTACGCGAAATTCAGATGAAATTTATTGAACAACAGTACCACCAGCTTTTTGGCAGTCTTCTTGAGACATTTCAGCCACACCTTTGCCTTTACAAGCGTTTTGGCCTTTACAAGCGTTATCTGCAGTTTTGCAAGCGCCTTGTCCTTTACATGCATTACCACCTTGGCATTTTACCATGCCAGCAGAAGTATCAGCAGCAAAAGCAGGGGTCAAAGCAAACATAGAAGCAGCACCCATTGCAAGAGCAACGCCTGTTAATTGTAATTTGTTCATTACTAAATTCCTTTTAGAGTTAGTTAAATATAGCTATAAGGCAAAATATAATTTAGCCCTTCGCATTTTAGAAATTTATATTTAATTTTGTCAAGTTCACCTTTGAAAAATAATGGTTTTCCTTAGTGTTTAGCCAAATCGCAGGAATAACGGCAATAAGCGGCCTCCACTCATCCCTACTCCCAAAACAAAGTCTATAATAGAAATAATTAATTTAATCTTGATTAACAATAAAATATGGATCAACCCTTACTTACACCCAAAGAAATTTTTGAATTCATTAAACAGCATGAGCCTTTTAGGTTTATGAGCGATGCATGCCTTGCAAAACTTTCTCGTGTTTTGGAAATCGAGTCTCGAACCGGTGATTCCCTTTTGATAAAAAAAGGGGAAAATATGAATGATCTTTACATTTTAATTAAAGGTCGTCTTTACTATCAGATAACCGATATTGAAGGAAATATAACGTTTCAAGGCGAGTTACATGAAGGGTCAATTATAGGCGAAATGGCTCTTTTATCTGATTTACCACGCTCTGCGAATGTCTATACCTTACGCGACAGCATTATATTAAAATTATCGAAAAAAAATTTTTTGAAATTGTGCAAAACTTTTCCTGAACTACTGAATAAAATAACCCAATTCACCATTCAACGACTAACCAATTCACTGCAGGGAATTCATAGCGCTGCTGCACGTGATAAATCCATTGCTCTAATCCCTGTAAGACCAATACAAGACCTCGAATTTCAATTGCAAGAAATGATTCGTCGTTTCTCTTATGGAGAAAAAATTCTTTTATTAAACAGCAGTTATCTGGAAAATAAAACAAATCTGCTGGATGTAAATGGAAATATGAGTAATGAAGGGATTTTATGGATTAACCAACTAGAAAAAGAATACTCCTTTATTTTCTACCTAGCCGATGAAACAATAACAAGCTGGACTAAATTTTGCGTTCGTCAAGCTGATTCGCTCGCTTTTTTAGCGCTCGCAGAAGAACATGATCCTGCGTTATCTGAGGTAGAAAATTACATCTTAACGATGCAGAGTAATTTTATTAAACGAAACGTATTAGTACTTCTTCATCAAACTGCAAACCCACCAAACAATACGCAAAACTGGTTAGAAAAACGGCCCTCTGTCAACAGTCATTTCCATGTTCGAAATAATACAGAGGAAGGTACTTCTCGAATGATGCGTATCCTTACTGACAATACTATTTCCTTAGTACTCAGTGGCGGCGGAGCACGAGGTCTTGCCCATATAGGGGTTTATCGCTTATTAGAAGAACGAGGAATACCTGTAGATTACATTGCCGGAACAAGCATGGGGGCAATGCTCGCGGCTGCTTTTGCCATGGGATATTCCTCCAGTGATGTTTTGAAATATGTGGAAGAGCATTTAATTAAAGGCGCCAAGATTGACTTTACCTTTCCCTACATCGCGATTGCTACAGGCAGAAGAGCCACAGACAGTCTTATTGAGCTCTATGGTGAAAACAGTCAAATCGAAGATTTATGGCTTAACTATTTTTGCGTATCAACAGATTTAATCAGCAAAAATTTATATGTCCATGATAGAGGACGATTATGGGAATCCATTCGCTCCAGCATATCCCTGCCTTTTATTTATCCGCCAGTGTCTTTTAATGACAAACTTCTGATTGATGGCGGGATACTCAATAATATCCCTACTAATATCATGAGACAGTACTCTCATAGCAGTAAAATTATTGCTTCCAATATCAGCATTAACAACATATTTAAATTAACACCATTACCCTATTCACTTTCTGGTTGGAAACTGCTGTACAATAAATTTATGGGGAAAGAGTCCATATTACCTATTAACCTAGGTGAGTTGGTATTGAGGCTATTAACCATAAGCTCTCATCAAAATACTTCGAAAATGATGGCCATGGCAGATTATGGTATTACTTTAAAAATAGACCAATACGGCATTCTGGATTTCAAAAAATACAAAGAAATTGCTGAAGCGGGTTATGTACAAGCAAAAGCTCAGTTTACTGCTCAAAATTTAGCTGAACTATTACAAAGCACTCCTCAATATGATGCGGATAAACTCATATAAGGTAATCTTTAAAGGGTTATTTTTTATTCTTTCGTGCCATAGCCTGATCAAAGAGAGCTCTTTTCTCTGGAGGTAACGATTCTCGTCGTAAAGCCATCATTTCTTCCACTGTACCTTGTATGCAATCTGGAGTAAGTCGATCGATAATTAGAAAGCCATTTAAATGATCAATTTCATGTTGTAAAACCCGAGCATAAAATCCTTCTTCAATTTGTTGATGAAAATCGCCTGACTCATCATAATAACTCACCGTGATTTGCTCATAACGAGGAACTTTCCCAGATTTGCTGGAAACAGAATAGCAACCTTCAAAATCTTGGTGCATCCCAGAAGCTGCCATCGGTTCGTAATTTGGATTAATCATAATATGCATAGGATAGAACTTTTTAACATTATCACGCAATAAAGTCGCTTCTTCGGGAATATAAACAGCAATTATTCTTTTTGCACAGTTTACCTGGGGCGCGGCCAAGCCAACCCCGCCCAGTTCATGCAATTTCGTCTTCATTGCAGCAATTAACTCTTTATCTTCCTGGCTTAAAGGAAACTGGACTTCTTGAGCCTTGCTCTTTAGAACCTGGCGGTATTGAGGTTGTTCTACAGTTACTATGTCCATAGCCATACTCGCGGTACTCCCTAGTAAGAAAAAATATAATGTGAGCCCCAAGCACACCTTATCCATAGATTTAACTCATTTTCTTTATATTTGCTGTTTGAACTGCAAAATAATCTTTAGCCTGATAAATATGATCCGCATCAATACCAACGCGTAGCGCTTCGACCAAATCCTCTTGGTGCTGGCTAATAACACGAAGTTCTGAAACAGGTACATCTGTAAATTGTTTCGTAACCAAATAATTGAGTAACGACATCGTTGAGCTGGGATCAACCGTTTGGTTTTCCTCTTGTGTTTTAAATAGTTGGTAACGGTAAGATAAACAAAGAAATATGCCCGGAGCAATTTCAACCGGCTCTTTGTCTTCCTTAATACTTAAATCAATATTTCGATAAAATTTAATGGATGGATAGGCTTTTCGCAACATATTGAGAATCTGTAACACATGCAATTCATTGGTGTTCGCAATGAAATAAATAGGATCTCTTTTAGGCTTAGACTCAACTGCTTGTGAAACTTCTGCATTTAAATCGCTTCCCTCCGCTTCATGAATTAATGCTGAGAGATAATCTGCCTTTGACTCATCCCATTCAACTTGTGAATTCCAAGCATTTTCTAAAAGCATCCTTGCAAAAGTATTGGAATACAACTGCTTGCCTTTTAACTCCTCCATCTCCCCTTCTTCAGGAGTTGCATCCTCAAGAAATGAAAAAATCTTCAATAAACGCTCCAGAAACTGCTCTGTGGTGAGCTTGCCTAAGCGATAAGGCTGAATCAATTTAGAGTCATTTCTACCCAGTTGATACATAAGCCAAGCATAATTTGTCCATGATTGAAAGAAACTGGAACAACAACTGAAATACCCAGTAGAATAACGATCGCAAATATCTTCAAATGCTCGAACACAGGTGCTGATGGGTTTCAAGGCATGTATGGCTGATAAATTGACAATAAGTGGCATGAGTTCAATTACCTGGGTATTTTTTTGCCGATTCTATCCCAAATAATAAAGTGATTCAAATGAAGAACTTACTTTGCAATTCAAACCAGTTCCGTCGTATTTCCAAACTCCAGGTAAACCCTAAACTCCTAAATGATAACTGTGATAATATGTTCGCTTTCTCAAACATCTATACTTATGCAAACACCAAATACAATACTGCTGCGTACATTAAGTCAGCATGATGAAGTCAATTTTCTCCTGAGCATGCAAAAAAGCCGGGACTTTCACTATCCTTTTGTTAAGGCGCCCCAAACTTCTGAGGAGTTTCAAGCCTATTTCCAAAAATATCAGCACGCGGATCGCCGATGTTTTTTAGCATTAAACCAAAATGAAGAGATTATCGGTGTATTCAATATTAATGAAATGATACACGGTATGTTTCAAAGTGCGTATATGGGTTATTTTGCATCGGTAACCTATGCTGGCCAAGGACTAATGAGTCGAGCATTAAAACTGGTTTTAAAAGAAATTTTCTTAGAATTAAAACTGCATCGCATAGAAGCAAACATCCAACCTACTAATACGGCATCCATTCATTTAGCCACCCAAAATGGCTTTCTTAAAGAAGGATTCTCCCCAAGATACTTAAAAATAAACGACGTATGGTGCGATCATTTCCGCTTTGCTTTAACCTATGAAGATTGGTTAGCAAATCAATAAAGCCGCGCTCAAAGCCTTGTCTTCTGAGTGAATGTAGCGGAACCAGAAGTTTTAGCCATGGATTTTCCCTAATTTTGCTACGTTCCCTGGCTATATGAATACTCCTTACCAGACTCTAGCCAATAACTGTCTATAGCCTGTAATGACTTTATCCGCAATTAAAAACTGATGTCTGTCATAGGTTGTCATCAAACCAATTACTTGCATCCCTGCCACTTTAGCTGCTTTGACTCCATGTAATGTATCTTCGATGACCAAACAGCGTCCAGGAGCAACCTTTAAACGTTTGGCTGCTAGCAAATAACCTTCAGGGGATGGTTTGCCGCTCTGCACATCTTCTGATGTAACAATGGTATCAAAATAAGCCTGTAATTTTCCCTTTCTTACTTTAGAGAGTACCGCGGTGATTTCGGGGCGGCTGGATCCGCTACAAATGGCAATTTTATTAATTTTAAAAGAAATTTTAAAAATAAATTGCTCAAAATCTACAATCAGAGGTATGGAATCTCGATGATGAATAATATTGATATAGGCCATGGCTTTTTGCTGGATCAACTGTTTGATTTCTTTATCCGAACAACGAACTCCCTCATTGTGCAATAACCTTGGAAACATGTCTTTATCAGAAAAACCCAAGTATTTTTTCATATATTCAGAATAGCTTATAGTTATCCCTAATGACTTAAGTACATGACAGCATGCTTCATAGTGAAGAGGTTCGCTGTCTAAAATAACTCCATCAAAATCAAAGATAATCGCGTCATACATGATAGTTCAGCTCCATTTTATCTTCTTGTAGTTCATAGGGGATTGCTCATTTTTTATTATATTTAACCTTTACAATTAAAAAAATATAATAACTCATTTGGTACTGAATGTATTATAAAATAGTCACTAAACATTGATCTGCATGCAAAAGAACTTCTTTACCAAGAGGTAATACACATCGCCTAGAAAAATGTCCGTACGGAAAATTTTTAATACAAGGTACGTTCATCCGCAATGACCATTCTTCAATCACATCCTCAACAATCCCATCACGCTCCGGAAAATATTTTGCGACGCAGCGAGCAAATTGTCCAAAAATAACACCATTAACTTCCCTAAAGACTCCAGCCATATCAAGCTGAGATAAACGGCTATCTACCTGATAAGGCTCTGCACCTACGTCTTCTAACAATAAAATACAGTCCTTTATTTCGGGTTGATAAGGTGTCCCCATTAATGAAATCAAGGCCTCCAAATTGCCACCAATCAATCTCCCTTTGGCGATACCCGGTTGCACTGTTTGCCCTTCTTTGATTTGAAATGATTCTCCTGCAAGACATGTCCATAGAGTCTGCTCAATTAAAGAATCGAGTGGACCATCTCCTAAATCACCAAATACAAATCCTGTACAAGAAATCATTCTCGCCTTCTTAAGTAAAGCCACGTGTAAAGCGGTAGTATCACTAAACCCGCATAAATATTTGGGCCGAGTTCGAATAAGATCATAGTCAAGAAGAGGTAGTATTCGTTGCGATCCATAACCTCCGGCAATCGCCATGATCACTTTAACCTCATCATCCATAAAAAAACCCATAACATCTTTTGCCCGGAATTCGTCTTCACCGGCTAAAAAACGATCAGTAGCACGCACATACTGTCCCAGCTTCACTTGAAACCCTTTTTGCTGTAGGTAGGAAGTACCAACTTCCAATATGCCTGGGATCATGGGACTGGATGGAGTAATCAGCCCAATGGTATCTCCAGGTTTTAGTGGTTCAGGGTAAAAGTAACGCATCCTTACTCTCCGGCAGGCTCCCTCCAAAAATGCTGCTTATATGATTATCTTGGTTATTTCAAAATAACCTCCAAAATAATACTTTGTTTTTTTCAATCAATCGAGCCTGATTTGATAAACTTGACAAAGCGGGAAGATGAACCAAAATTTAAGAACCATAAAAGGGGAATTATTTTGATGTTATGAAAAAACATCCATGCCTATCATCTACAATCAATTCATCGCCCCAGAAAAAGGAGTTCTTATGTTGGTCATGAAAAACAAGCACAACAACCTCCAAGAAATCGTATTAAAAAATGTGTTATTTTTCTTGTGATTGTAAGGTCACAGGGTTTAAACGGAGAAAATTATGGCTACTTCAAAAAAACCTAAGGAAGAAAAAGCCCTAATGCACGAAATTGAAATAATTTACAAACGCCGATCCATACGTAATTACACATCAAAAAAACTTGATCCGACAACCATTAATGCATTACTTGATGCCGCAGTTCAAGCGCCTACTGCCATGCATGAAGAACCATGGTCTTTTGCTGTAATTCAAGAGCAGGATACATTAGATCGTTTATCAGACAGTGTGAAAGCACTCATTTATTCAGAATCCCTTAACTATTCAAAAATACAGATGAAATATCTGCAAGAACTTATAAATGATCCTGATTTTCATGCATTTTATAATGCAAACACCCTCATCATTATTTACAGTAAATATCATGGCCATTTTGTAACTGCAGATTGTTGGTTGGCAGCCGAAAACTTAATACTCGCTGCGTGTGCTCAAGGACTAGGAACCTGTGTTATCGGCCTTGCGGTTTCGGCATTAAATACCCCTGAATGGAAAACAAAACTGAATATTCCCTCTGATATAACAGCAATTGCCCCCATTATTGTAGGGTTTCCAGCTGCCCCTCAACCGGTAGTACCGCGCAAATTACCAGAAATTCTCGTATGGAAATAAAAGTATAAATATTGTTACCGAAAAGTATACTAAACATACCTGTACTAGCTGTATTCCCTCTGCCACAGTTAAGGATGAAGAACAAATAACGGACTTTGTAAAAGCCCATAAAAAGCTTCCTCCGTTTCCCATTAAAGTGCTCAAATTTCCCATTTATTGTGAGCTCTCTTTAATCCGCAAGCAAATCATGAGTTGCTTTTTGATAAGTATTTAAAAAATCATCTTGAACAACTACAGCCATATGATCAATCGCATGTACTGCGCCCGCTTTCTTAAGAATCCCTGTTTTAAATTGCCAATGGGCAGGCAACTTCAGTTTTGCACCCAACTGAGCTAGAGATTGTTCTGTTTGTGGTACTTTTTGCACACTATAGGATTGCATGACAAACACATTGCCTTTGGGGTCAATGAGTTCATAAACAGGTTTTCCCGCATCATAAATCCACGTTGTTGTTCGAGCGACATCCCGCAGCTTATAAGGGGCATCTAATAATACATCCCTTAAACGAATATAGAGTACTCCCGCTTCGCGCATAGCCAACCCATTAAATGTCATGATATCCGGATTAACTAGAGCAGAATTTTGCATTCCATCAATTGTCCAGTAACGAGGACCATTCAAGTAAACATGGGTTGATCCTGTAGCTTTTTCTACATCCTTTGGTGTTATCTTAGCCCAAATATTTTGTGGGCAATTATTAAGTCCAATCGTATTATACACTGCATAATAACCAATACTTTTAGAAAAAATAATCTCGCAATAACGCATATTCCGCAGATTAAATTTTTGTGCTGCTGAAGAAACAGCTGGGATAATCAATAAAATCAATAAAACAGCAATAAAAGCGTTTGAATAACTCATTCGACAACGCATAGTTACTCCTCCCTGTAGCTTAATTTATTAGAAATCTTCCTACAAAAAAATGATAAATATCTCTAACCCGTAATGTAACCCGTTCAAAAATTCAAATAACATCTCAATTTTAAATTTTATTTTTTGTTGTCCAAAGTAAGCAAAAATGGCAGATCATAACGCATACGAATCCTACGAGACCTCCCAATATAACGTGAGTAAAGCGCTCTGAAGCAATACTCACTGAATGAGTCGCCAATATCACAGCTGTTGTAACAAAGAAGCACCGAAAAGTATATGCAACTGCATAACGACGAAAAGCCACTAAAGTTAAAAAAACACCACACACGTTAAACGTCAAATCAAAAGGGGTATTGGGAATGAACTGACCTAATAAAATACCTAATGGTACACCAATGGAGACTCCAGTAACGCGTTGACGTAATTTTTGTGGGGTTGTCGTTATATTACCGGTCACAACACTTGCCGCCCCCCAAATCATCCATTGCCCGTTTTCCATTTGCACATACTCAACTAAAAATGCAGAAATAAAAACAGCAAGTGCTATAGCGATCATGCTTTCAAGATAAGGCTTTTGTTCTCCGAAATCACCTAACCCTCCTAATCGCAAGGGATGATAATGGGTGATACGCTTTTTATAAAATGCTCTCATTTTATCAATCTGCGCAATCAATAAAGTAGGAATTAATGCAAACACTAAATACGGTAAGAATTGAGGCGCTTGATAAAACATTGTTGCGGGCTTAGTCTCAGCTGCAAACTCCGTAGCAAGAATAATGGCAGGAATAAAAGTCCAACTTCCCAAAGGACGCAACTTCTCTCCTTTTATTGTTACCCAGATCACAATCGTTGCCGCAAGGGAACATGAAACAACATACAGCATAGGCGTTATTTGGGTTAAAAAAAGCAAATAAAACATTGCAATAATCATACTGCCATGGAGTAACACACCTAATGCAGTCAGCGCCAGTCGTTCTTCGACAATTAGGGTCGCCATAGTCAAAACGGACGACTGGAGCCAACGTGGATTATTGGTGCTCAAATAAAGAAATGCGAAAGGCAATACTACACTAATACCTCTTAACAACGGCCATATCAGAATCTCATCTTTTATTGTTTGTATTGTCTTAGAAATAACCTGCATCAAATCCCTTTTAATTCATTTACCGTTACAATTTGTGCTATTTTTTGCATTAATTGGATGGAAAATTGATGTTCCTCCTGATTCGCCGCTGCACAAATATCTTCAACGATACACACATTATAATCACGATCATGGGCATCTCGGGCAGTGCTTTGCACCGCCCAAGAGGTGCTTACTCCTCCGATAATAAGCCGTTCAATTTGATTTGCTCGCAATGCTGCATCAAGTGCCGTTCCATAAAAGGCACTAACTCGAGGTTTTACAATGACTAAACTATCACCAATTTGCAATTCCGGGTGAAATTCAGTTCCTTCAGAACCTAACTTAAGTGCACCCAATTCATGAACTTTACCAAAAATAGGAGAGTGTTTCGGTTGCTCCATATAATGTGCACTAAAACCTACTTTAACCATTATGGGTAACCAATTTTTTAGTTTTGCAATTTCCAGAACCTTATTTACCTTTTTAATTACATCTCGCTCCTGTGCATGTGAAGCGGAACGCGCGATTTTACCTTGAGGATGCATGATATCAATAATATAATCCAAACCGATAAATGCAGTACGCATAGTATTACCTCCATCAAATACTTTTGGATATCAATAAAACTAGAGCAATATTAATCTACTTACTTATGCTTACATATAGGGCATACATAGCAGCACATCAAATCACATCATTTTGGGCAAGAAGACTGGAATTGTTCTACACGTCTAGTTTTTTTATCAAATAACAACCTATAGAATTATTGGCATGGTCGGATCGTTCATACTCTATAGAAAAACCCAATTTTTGGTACCAGACACATGCCGGCCAATCTTTTAAAGTAAAAACTGTCATCATGTTACATCCCTTATTTTTCGCCCATTCTTCTGCTTTAGCAAGTAGTGCTTTTCCATATCCTTGATTTCGAAATCGCTCATCGACCTACAAGCCACCAATTTCAGCTGGGCCAAAATTATCAAATCCCGAGATTGCAGCAATAATATTGTGATGCGCGTCATACGCTGCATAAAAATAACCACCTGTTCCTGCAAGACCAATTTGGGCGGCGTACTGATCTATCCCCTTGCAAATGGCGCCGTGATCCTCTTCACTTGGATTTTCTATAAAAACGATTGGATGCATTTATTAATTCCTAAAACATTCATTTTTACCCATTGATTCATATGGGAAAATCCCTCCTTTAATATATTGTTCTTCTGCAATAAATCAGACATAATTTCATCAATTATCGAAGAGTAATGATTTAATTATGCCAAATAAATATACAAAAAAGAATAATCATCCCCCATAGCACAACAGGAGCGCTGAAAAACTCAGGTTAATTCCGTACATTTCAGTTCAGCAGGCAATAGAAGATATCACTCTGAAGTAACTACTAGAAAGAGATAGGTTTTAGAAAGGACAACTTTTTATGCAATGGAAAGTAATACTGCATTTTTGTTTTAGCTTAGCATTCTTATTGGCTGCTTCCTCAGTACTTGCTTATGATCAACCCGTTGTTAACCTGGGTTATACCAGTTTTTATGATGGGAGTCCTCCTTCCGGCCCAGGTTTTTATTTCCAAGATTATTTTCAGTACTACACTTCCAATCGGTTTAATGATAACCAGGGTAATAAGCTTCCTCTGCCACGTACTGAACTTGATGTTGTTGCAAATGTGACTCAGTTCATCTATGTAACGACAAAAAAAATATTCGGAGCTAATTTAGGTTTTGCCACACTTTTGCCTTGGGTAGTTAATGCCCGTGTGGATGACGGATTAGATAATAGGATTCTAAAAGCTGAAAATGGTCCTGGAGATTGGTGGGTCGGGCCTGCGCTGCAATTTGATCCAATTATGCGAAAAGACGGCAAAGGGCCTTTATTTGTTCAGCGCTTTGAACTGGATGTAGTTATACCAACAGGACGATACAGCAGTCTCAATGCAATTAATCCCGGGAGCAATTTTTTGTCGTTAAATCCCTACTGGGCTTTTACGTTTTGGATGACGCCTAAATTATCCGCTGCGGCACGCCTGCATTATCTATGGAATGGTGTCAATCATAGTCCTAACGTTGCTTTTGGACCTAATGTCCATTCCACCCAAGCAGGACAAGCGGTTTTTGGGGATATTGCAGTAGGATATGCGGTAATAGAGAAGCTCACTGTGGGCTTAAATGGCTATTTTTTCAATCAGATTACCGACACTCTGGTAAATGGTATTGATGTTCCCGATCGCAAGGAGCGTGTTTGGGCAATTGGTCCAGGGATGGTCTATAGTCTTAGCAAAAACCACTTTATTTTTTTAAATGTGTACTCTGAACAAGGTGCCCGAAATCGCGCCCAAGGTACAAATGGAGTACTGCGCTTTGTGGCACATTTTTAATAGAATTCGCGCCAAACTGTAAAGAGACATGATCGAAGAAAAAATATTGGAAAGCGCGCGGTATATACTAATAGTACTAAGTTAACGAGTAAAATCCTTTAAAATCCTTTTCATCCACGTCCGCGGCTTTTCCGGGGGATCCAGGATCCGGCAGAATAGATCGCCTGGATTCCGCGAACAAGCCGCGGAACGTCGAAATGAGTACCATTACAGTGTACATGGTTTTTGAAGGCATTTTTTTGCAGCTGGGGTTATCGTTTACCAAATCCCCCGCCTCCAGGCGTTTCAATAACGAAAACATCACCTGGATGCATTTCTATACCTGCACAACTCCCTAATTCTTCTACATGACCATTTGCACGTTGAACCCAATTGTGTCCAGGTTTACCCGAAGCCCCTCCTTGCACCCCATAGGGAGGAATGACACGATGACTGGAAATAATATTTGCAATCATCTTCTCTAAAAAACGAATTCGTCGAACAACACCGTCCCCACCACAATGTAAACCGCCCCCCCCGCTTCCTGTGCGAATGGAAAATTGCTCGAGCAGAATTGGGAAACGCAACTCTAGAGTTTCTGGATCGGTAAGATACGTATTCGTCATATGAGTATGGACTGCAGAAGCTCCATCAAAATCAGGTCCAGCTCCAGCCCCGCCACAAATCGTTTCATAATATTGATATTTTTTATTGCCAAAAGTAAAATTATTACACGTTCCTTGGGATGCAGCGACTACTCCTAATGCACCAAACAAGGTATCAACAATGCATTGGGAAGTTTCAACGTTACCTGCAACAACCGCAGCAGGATAACTTGGATTTAAAATACTTTTTTCAGGAATAACGAGTTCAATCGGCACAAAACAACCACTATTTAACGGAATATTTTCAGCAATCAGGCAGCGTAGAACATATAAAACAGCAGCCTTACAAATTGCTGTGGGTGCATTAAAGTTGCCCGGATGTTGATTGCAACTTCCGGTAAAATCAATATGCATCCGTTTTGTTTGTTTATTAATACTCAATGCGACCTTAATTGGGCTGCCATCATCTAATGCATAAGTAAAATGACCATTACCCAGCTTACCTAATAAACGCTCTACTGATGAAGTCGCATTATCACGTACGTATTTCATATAAGCATGCACTACGTTCAAACCGAACTGCGCAATTAAATCCAATAAACTCTGTACACCCGAGGCATTTGCTGCAATTTGAGCCTTAAAATCCTCTAAATTTTGATGAGGGTTACGCGCTGGATATTTTGCTTTGGTGAGCAGATTTAATGTGGCCTTTTCTAAAAAACGGCCTTGATCCATGATTTTAAAATTATTGATCAGTACCCCTTCTTCCTCGACAATTTTGCTTTCCGCAGGAATCGATCCAGGAGTAATCCCGCCAATATCTGCATGATGCCCGCGTGAACCAACTAGAAATAACAAATTACTTCCTTGTTTATCAAAAACAGGAGTGATCAAAGTGATGTCCGGTAAATGGGTCCCGCCATTGTAGGGGGCATTCAAGACATATACATCATGAGGATGAATCCGCGGATTGTCCTTTAAAATGGATTTAACGCTCTCGCTCATTGAGCCTAGATGTACCGGAATATGAGGCGCATTGGCAACGAGCTCGCCTTCCTCATCAAAAATAGCGCAAGAAAAATCGAGTCGTTCTTTGATATTAACCGAACTTGCTGTTTTACGTAAAACCTCGCCCATTTGCTCCGCGATACTCATGAAGCGATTATTAAATATCTCTAATAGGGCAGGATCAATTTGAGTCGTTACTTCTTTAGCAGCCGGGGTTTGATATCGTGTTAATAATAAGTATTTTTGTACAGTCACTTCAGCCTGCCAGCCTGGTTCCACAATGGTGGTCGCATTAGCCTCGATAATGACGGCGCAACCTTTAATGCAATCCCCAGGAATTAATTCACCTCGATCATATACGGAAGCTTTATGGTAAGAATTCTGAGTAAAAATTTTAACGGTTTCACGTTGTGGAATTTTATTTTCAGGACGGTGCTTAAATGGTTCTTCAGTCAATTCAATAGAGGTTTTACTAGGAACGGCACATTCCAGAGAAATTGCTTCAGCAATCAGTTTTTTTCTGGATGAGGCAAATCCAAAAGTTTTACGATGTTGCTCTATAAATCTCTGCCGCATGGATTTAATGGTTCCAAATGCAACGAGTAATGTAGTATCTGAGCCTTCATAACGTAAGTGCACTTGCCGTTTGCATGCCACAGCTTTATTGGTTAATCCCTGGGATTTTAATGCCCTATGTGCCTTTTGCTCTATTTTTTTAAAATTTGAGCGCAAAAAAGAAAGAATACCGCGCTGCAATGCTCTTTCAATTGCTTGTTCATGCATGACGCTGATTTCTGCCAATCCCATTCCGTAAGCAGAAAGCACACCTGCCAGGGGATGAATTAATATCTTTTTGATTCCTAAGTTATCAGCAACCATGCATGCGTGCTGTCCTGCAGCCCCACCAAAACAATTTAATACATACTGCCGCACATCATAACCACGTTGTATGGAAATTTTTTTTATCGCATTCGCCATATTCTCCACTGCGATGTTGAGATAACCTTCTGCAACTTCTTCAACTGTTTTTTTCCTTCCCGTTTCTTTTTGAATTTTTTCTGCTAAAGCCTGAAAATGCTCATTCACTACGAGCGCATCAATTTCTTGATTGGCTGCAGAACCAAAGATTTTAGGGAAAAATTGAGGTTGTATTTTACCAAGCAACACGTTGCAATCAGTTATAGTGAGCGGACCACCCCGACGATAACAGGCAGGCCCTGGATTTGCTCCTGCTGACTGAGGTCCTACAGTATAACGTTGGCCATCAAAATTAAGAATTGACCCTCCCCCGGCTGCTATAGTATGGATCAGCATCATTGGCGTTCGGATATGTACACCACTGAACTCATAATCGTAGCTGCGCTCATATTCGCCTGCGAAATGAGAAACATCAGTTGATGTTCCCCCCATGTCAAAGCCAATAACCCGATTAAAACCAGCAAATTGGCTGGTTTTAATCATACCAATCACTCCTCCGGCTGGACCTGAAAAAAGACTGTCTTTACCCCGAAAAAGTTTTGCATTCACTAACCCCCCATTGGATTGCATAAAAAACAATGGGATTTTTCCTAACTTATTTTGCAGGCTTTGAATGTAGTGTTGTAATACTGGAGAAAGATAAGCATCAACAACAGTAGTCTCGCCACGACTTACCACTTTCATTACGGGTGCGACTTCATGACTCACCGAAATTTGGGTGAATCCTATTGCCTCGGCAATTTCCCTTAATTTTTTTTCATGCTGATTAAAGTGATAGGCATGCATCAATACGATAGCAAGCGTGCGATATCCTTGAGCAAAAGCTTGTTCCATTTTTTTTCGCGACGCTGCTACATCTAAGGGCTGTAAGACTGTGCCTTTTGCATCAATTCGCTCCTTAATTTCAATCACTTCTTCATAAAGTAAGGTAGGTAATCTAATATTGAGTGCAAAAAGTTCGGGGCGATTTTGATACCCAATCCGCAATGCATCAGCATAGCCTTGAGTAATCGCTAACAGGACTTGCGCTCCTTTTCGCTCAAGTAAGGTATTCGTTGCTACTGTTGTTCCCATTTTAATGAATGCAATGTCATCCGCTGGAATAGAAGTGCATTTGAGGATGTCTTGAATTCCCTGAACGGCCGCATCTGGATAGCGTTCAGGATTTTCAGAAAGTAATTTATGGCTACTTACACGCCCTTCAGGACTGCACGCGACAACATCGGTGAACGTGCCGCCTCGATCGATCCAAAACTCCCATTTATTTTTTTCCATCTTGCTGCCTAGGTCCATGGCCGCTCATTGTTATTAATTATACTACACAACATCCTATACAGTGCCTGGATTTAGGAAGTGATTTTAAAAAAGCAACGGAAAAACCGAATAACACTACTACAATCTGGATGACATGAGTAGAAATAAGCAGAAAAGCAATTATTTGAATGTTTATTTTGGACATCTCATTTTTCCCCGCCTAAAATTACAATGATTGCATCGTTTTAAGCCTCGATAAGGACAAATTATGTGTCGATTCGTAGCTTATATAGGAAAAGAAAATATTTTATTAGCGGATCTTTTAATAAAGCCGAATAATTCGCTTATAAAACAAAGCCTCCTTGCCCGTGAATCACGTACTTTGACTAATGGTGATGGGTTTGGATTAGGGTGGTATACTTCATTCTCTAGAGCACCGGCTTTATTCACATCGCTTTACCCTGCATGGAACGATCAAAATTTAACCTATTTGGCAAAAAAGACCCAGTCGCATTTGTTTTTTGGCCATATACGTGCAGCAAGTACAGGAGGGATCTCTCAATTTAATTGCCATCCTTTTATATATAAAAAATGGTTATTTATGCATAATGGGTGGATACCCTACTTTGAAAAAATTAAACGTCAAATTCATAATTTATTGGACAATGATATTTATAATTGGATTAAAGGCAATACCGATTCAGAATTGATTTTTGCATTATTTTTGCAATTAGCAAAAAATGTAAAAATAAAAAATGCTTATGATATATACGATACTTTGCTAAAAACATTGAACATAATTAACGAATTAGTAAAAAAATATCATGAAAAAGGAGTATCCTATTTTAATATTTGCATTACAGATGGAAAAAGGATCGTTGCGTTTCGTTCATGTACTTCTCCATGCATTAAACCTGAAACGATGTACTTCTCCGTAGGAGAAGATCCTGTACAAAAAACAACAAATGAAACCATTTACAAATACATCATCATTGCTTCTGAAAAGTTATCAACCAATAATGGATTTAGATGGCAAATTATTCCGGCGAACCATTGTTTCATGGTTGAAGCAAATTTAAGTATTTCATTACAAAAGCTTTAGTTGTAAATACTAAGGACTATGCAATGCGCATTAAAAAAATTGAAAACTATAAAATTGATTGTGAATTATTTGAAAAAAATTTAATTGCTGAAACCCAGCTTTTAGAACAATGGTTTACAAAAAATTATTTTAAATCTGAACGGATGAATGCAGGCGCAGAAATTGAATTTCTTATCTTGGATAAAGAATATCAATTAACGCCTCATAATATTCTTTTTACTAAAAAATTAAAAAATCAAGACCTGGTAAGAGAAGCAGGAGGTACTCAACTGGAAATTAACACTCCAGTTTTTCACTTAAGAGATAATTTTTTATCTCTACTGCATCAAAATATTTTAACTACATGGAATAAATGTTGTGAAGTCGCGCTTAATACCCAGCATCACTTGGCGCTCATAGGTTCAATACCGCAAACAAACCCTGCACTTTTTCGATCTTCCTATATTACGCCTAAGAATGCTTTTCTTTTAATGAATGAGTTTGTAACCAAATATCGCAAAGAAGAGCCTTTATTTATTCATATCAAAGGAAATGAACAGCTCCAGTTATCTCCAGAATCTTTAGCTATAGAAGGTTTAATATGTGCTTTGCAACTTCATATCGAAGTTCCCCAAGATCAATTAGTTCATTATTTTAATATTATTCAAATATTATCCGCTCCCTTATTAGCCCTGAGCAGTAATTCGCCTTACTTTTGTGGGAAAAATTTATGGAGCGAGACACGAATTGGTATTTTTGAACAACTTTATACATTTCCTTATCCATTGCAAAAAACCGTTTTTTTTGAACCTAGTTATATGCAAGAAACTCTATTTCCTATTTTTGAAAATAATTTAAACAATTTTCCTTATCTCTTGCCTTTAGCAGCTTATGAAGAACCCATTGATAATATGTTCCATGTCCGATGTCAAAATAGTTGTATTTTTCGGTGGAACAGACCTATTTTAGATTTTAATAAACAGAATGAACCTTATCTGAGAATAGAACACCGGGCATTATCTACAGGCCCAACTGTAATCGATATGATAGCAAATGCTGCGTTTTTTTATGGCATCACTTATTATTATGCAAACACATCACCTTCTTTGACCTCTTTAATAACTCATGAATCTACTTTAAAAAATTTTTATGCGTCAGCCCGTTATGGATTAGAGGCGAGATTAAATTGGAATACAGGTAAGATTAAGGCCAGAACCCTTTTAAAAAACTTATTACCCCTGGCTTTAAAAGGACTTGAAGATTTAGGAATAAGCTCTGTTGATGCTCATTTTTATTTAGATATCATTAAAACCAGGCTTTATAAAAATCAAAATGGAAGTATCTGGCAAAAGAATCATCTTGCAAAACATAAAAATGATTTTAATTATATGCTGGAACAGTATATTAAAAATCAATATTCAGAAACACCGGTTGCTGATTGGAACTTGAATTAAAAATACCTTTATTCCGGTTGCGTGTAACTATCTTTAGCCACGCCCCTCGTAAGCCGGGGGACGTCGAAATAGAGTTGGACTGATTCTTCGGGGATGTGTATCGGATTCAATTTGCACGTAACTGGGTTACCCGCGCAGAAATAAACAAAAATCTATTTTCCTTTTCGCAAAACTATGGCAAAACGTAAGAACGTATCGTTTTTTTGAGAAATCCAATGACCTTTCCATTTAAGATCGTTGACATGACCCATACACTTTCGCCAGAAAGTCCCTCTTGGGATATAGGCTGCGGCTTTAGTCATAAAACAATCCTAAATTATGACGAATGTTCTACTGCAGTACAATTTAAAGTGCAAGAAATGAGCATGCCAGCAGGAATTGGCACCCATATTGACGCTCCAGCCCATTGCATTAAAAACGGGCTTCACGTCGCCGAGCTCGATCTTATCGACCATCATTTAATTACCCAATGTGTGGTGATTGATGTAAGTCATCAGTCTCATGAGCGCTACAGTATCACCGGGAAAGATATCCTGGATTTCGAGAAAAAATATCGAACAATTGCCGAACATTCATTTGTAATTTTTTATACTGGCTGGGAAAAGCATTGGCATGATACCCAGCAATATAGGAATAATTTGGTTTTTCCCTGTATTAGTGAAGAAGCCGCACACTTAATTCTGGAACGAAATTGCGCAGGTATCGGGATTGATACCTTGTCTCCGGATAGGCCAGAAAATGACTATATCGTTCACCAGCTGATGCTCGAAAACAACAAATATATTGTTGAAAATGTTTTTAATGCAACAAAATTACCTGCAGTAGATGCCTTCAGCATGATTTTACCTATGAAAATCGCTGATTTAACCGAAGCCCCTGTGCGTTTAATTGGTCTTTATTGATTTTGTTTTGTTACTTTATATAATCCATCGTATTCATTCAATTTCCTGGAAGGAATTACATTGAAAATCGCCATTATTGGAGGTTCTATAGCAGGTTGTACCTTAGCCTTATTATTGAAAGACCAGTTTCCGGTCACTGTTTTTGAGCGAGAACCTGATTTAAAATCACGTGGGGCGGGTATTACCCTCTCTATTGAATTACTCAACACCTTAATCGCCCAAAATATTATTGACCCAGATACATTAGCTCATACATTCACCACTCGCAGTTTTTATTGCCAAGCGGACAATGAGCCGGTTTATGGAAAATTTTTATGGAAACAGGGAATTTCCATGGCAAGCCTCCACTGGGATACTTTATTCACTAACTTAAGAAAAAGATTACCCAACTCGATATATCATCATGGAGTAAAAGTCATTGATGTGCAACTCCATGATAAAGGCCCAGCTCAAGTCACTTTAGAGTCGGGGGAAGTACTGTACTTTGATCTCATTGTTTTTGCTGATGGCGTTCATTCACTGGGAAGAAAACTGATATCCAATGTGCAGCCGGAATATTCGGGTTATGTTGCATGGCGTGGAACACTGGAATTGGAGAGGATAAAAAATAAAACTCTTTTCAATGATCAGGGGCTTTATTACTGCTATAACCAAGGACATTTATTAACTTATCCGGTATATCATCATCAAACGAATAAGTTAAACTGGGTTTTTTATGAAAAAATGGCGAGTGAAAATCTTGAGAATTTAGGGTCAACCTCTTTAATCGACTTTTCTGCAAAAGCAAAAGAACATCTACACCAATTAGCTCGTAATCAATTACCTGAGGTCGCGGCACAAATAATTCTTGATACGCCATCTCCTTTCATGCAGAAAATTGTTGATGTTTGTGTCAATCGTCTTGCAGTTCCGGGAGCTCTCTTATTGGGTGATGCAAGTGCAGTATTACGCCCTCATGTAGGAAACGGTGCTTCTTTAGCCATTCAGGATGCGCTAAGTCTTAGTGAACATCTCATGAAATGCGATGATTTTCAGCAAGCAATTGCAACATGGGAAAAAGATTCCCTTCCTAAACGTCTTGCCATGTATGATTTATCAAAACGAATGGCTGATGCTTTGGTATTACATCCTGTTGAATGGCACGAAATGAATGAGGAAAATATGTCTGCCTGGTGGGAACAAATTATTCTTGGAGAAAAATGGTATACAACTATCACTCCAAAAAAAAATCTTTAAAGAATTCATATGGATATGATGTTGATTGATTTAATCCCCAAATCCCCCCTGCAAGTGAATTATTTCATTTACCAAGTGATACAATATCCACAAACCTATCGGTATTAGATCGGATTAATTCTCGCCATAGTAAATCTGACCTGAGGTATCGTCAGTTTTTTGATAAGAAAACTCCACTAATTTTTTCGCCTACATACCCCCCTTAATTTTTTCGCCTACGTACCTCCCTTAATTTTTTCGCCTACCTACCGCGCTTTATGCGCGGTATCCAGGGGATGTTGCTATAGAAATGCTCCGCGGCATCTTAAAATATCGTTCTGGATACCGCGCATAAAGCGCGGTACGTAGAGAAATTTATGCGGTATAGAGTAATTTATGCGGTAGGTAGAGAAATTTAAAATGAAAAACTGACGATCCCTCAGGTAAATCTGCCCCTCAGTCCCCAAAGTAACATGCCACAGACAATAACCATTGCAAATGACAAAGAAATTAATCCGGATTTGATCAGTATTTCTTGCCAGCCAACCCCATGAAAATCCCCTCCGGCAATTGGCATCATGTCTGCGCCGATGCCCCAAATCCCTGCGAACAAAGTGGTTGCCCAATTGGTATAGGTTCCAAATAGAGAAAGAACGAAACCCCAATTCAATGTACGTTGTGATAAATGTAATTGAGGCCATATTAATCCTAATAGAACTAAGAACATACCATTGAGGATCCCTTCAAGATGGCTGGAGAGACCCATTCTAGGATTATGCATTAGAGGTAATGTAAAGCCGGTGAGTAATCCTAACAAAAAGAGAAAAATACCATATCTTATCAATTTGCGACTAAGTTTTATTCCAGTATTTTTGTTCAATATTATCCTCTCAGGTATAGAGTCAACCATTTTTAATAGTTCAACTCCAACTATAAACTATTGGGTCAAAGTAGCTCTTTCTTTAAGGGGTAAAAGAAAATTAAGCCTTATCAAAATCCGCTGGATTGCTCTTGTTCCATTGACTCCATGTCCCTTGATACCCTTTCAAAAGCTGCTGAGCAAACTGATAAAAATGTGAAAGAAAATGAATCCTCTGTTCATAATAAGGGGTAAGGAAAGGATCAGCTCGATTCACTTCAAACAAATTATAATAGGGCGGTATTGAGGCATGTCGCGCAACAATTTCTTCAAAACTGACTTTATCTGCATTTTTTAACATGTCGTACATTACAAAAAAGCTTGTTGTCCTGCCTTTTCCTCCCCGGCAATGGATATGAAACCACGTATCTTTAGGTGCTTTTTTAATTAGGGTCAAAAACGCATCAACTTCTGAATCAGAGGGTGCAGCATGATCGGTCACATAGAGCCGATGATATTCAAAACCTAATCTAGAAACTAAATCTTTTTCATTTTTTACTACTTTAACAGGGATGGTTTTACCATTGGAATATTCCTTAGCGGCAAACTGTTGTGAGGATAAAATTCCTCTTATCTTGTTCTGAACTCTTAATGATTTAAGCCAATCTTCCTGATCGCTAAGACTTTGGCTATTGCTTTTCCCTTTATTTATCCAATCATATTCACTCACTAACGTAATCGCTTTACCATTAAGATAACCATGGCTCTCCTGACGCAAGTCCAATACCAAAACAGGTTGATTCCTTGAATTCTTATGCCTGGAAATATAATCAGAGATATCTTTCCATCCCTTTTCACTTGGTTCTTCACTACCAGAAATGGCCAGCTCTTTAATGCCTGCTGTATTCCCTTGGTAGGCATCGGCAATCATAGAGGCATGACGCAATAGCTTTAATGGAGAAAAAGAATACTCAGTATCCTGCACAATACAAGGATTATGCATGCTTGCATCGCATATCCGAGTTTCAGTATTTGGTTTTGCTAAAACCAATCCCTGAGCCAACGATAGACTGAGGGAAGCTACAATAGGCTTCAAATAGGTCATCCATAACCCCTTAACAAGAAACATAATGCATTCTATGTTACTTTTTTTTCCTACCGCAAGATCTATTGGATCAAAAAAAGTTACCCAAATTAACGTTTTGCAGCGTTTTGCATGCTAGGGACACAATACGTATTAATAAAATGAATAACGATTTGAGCAAAATGTTCATCCCATAAGTTATGATGCCCTCTATCAGCAAATTCAATCCATTTTTTTGGCTGGTTTGCCTGATTGAAAAGGGCTAAACCCTGATCGTAAGGTACAACCTCATCCAATTTTCCGTGCAACATTAAGACGGGAACATGAATGTTTTGAATACGCGATAAAGAATCATACTTATCAATTACAGGCATGAGCACCCAGGAATAATGAAATCGAGCCATAGCGGTTAATGAAGTATAAGGGGATTGCAAAACTAAAGAGCAAACAGGAAATTCTGTTGCCATTTGTGTCGCTATCCCAGTTCCTAATGACTCTCCATAAAGCACAATATTATTTGCCTGAATGCCCTGTTGTTGTAAAAACTTCATTGCCGCTCGAGCATCCTGATACAATCCTGATTCGGTTGGCTTTCCTGGATTTCCCCCATATCCACGATACTCAAGTAATAACACGCCAAACCCTTGTGAAAGGAACTGGCGAGCCAAATTCATACGATAACCAATATGCCCCGCATTTCCATGTAGATAGAGGATCGTCGGCTTATTATCCACTGCGGGTTTATACCAAGAACTTAAAAGCAACCCATCAGCAACAGGTATCTTGATGATGTGCATGTCTTCGGCTTGAAAGTTACTCAAATCCGGTTTTTCAGCGGATGGGAAATAAATGAAATGGCGTTGAAAAAAATACGCTAGAGTAACCAGTAAAATAAAAAGAAAAAGAACCAGTAATAATTGTTTGTGCATCATCTTATTTGTCTTCATTCATTCGAGGATAATCAGTGTAACCTTTTGTACCACCACCATATAGAGTCGCACGATCTAATTCATCCAATGGAGCATTTTTTTTAAATCGCCTAACCAGATCCGGATTGGAAATATAATATCGCCCAAAAGCTACGAGATCTGCATAACCACTGCTGACCGCTTCGGTTGCCATTTCTAATGTATAACCATTATTTACCATCCAAGGTCCGTTAAATTCTTTTCGTAACGCGGAGAAATCAAGACCATAATTCTCTCTTGGTCCTTGCGTTTCTCCTTCTATGACATGAATATAAGCCAGATCGAATCGGCTCAATTCCCGTACAAGCGGGAAAAAAACAGCAGCAGGCGAAGTATCTGAAACTCCATTGGCATGACTTACTGGAGCAAGACGAATTCCCGTTCGATTTGCACCAATTTCAGATACAATAGCACTGGTCACCTCAAGTGCAAAACGCAACCGATTAGCAATCGAACCACCGTATTGATCGGTGCGATGATTTGTTCCATCACACAGAAATTGATGAATAAGATATCCATTGGCTGCATGAATTTCAACACCATCAAATCCGGCTAAAATGGCATTTCTTGCAGCTATTCGATAATCTTCAATAATACTTGGAATTTCACTAAGCTTTAAGGCACGCGGATTTCCAACTTCGACAAAAGTCCCATTTTCAATAAATGTGCGCTGCCCTGTTGCCGCAATAGCAGAAGGGGCTACGGGAGCAATACCTCCTGGCTGCAGAGAAGGATGTGAAATTCGTCCTACATGCCAAAGTTGCAGATAAATAACCCCGCCCTTTGCATGGACTGCGTTTGTTACTAATTTCCATCCGGCTATTTGTTCTAAGGAATAAATTCCTGGGGTCCAAGCATATCCTTTTGCAGTCGGTGAAATTTGTGTCGCCTCGGCGATGATTAAACCTGCATCTGCTCGTTGCGCATAATATTCCGCATTAAGTTCTGAAGGAGCATCCATTCCATGAATGGAACGATTCCGCGTTAGTGGAGCCATCACGATGCGATTTTTTAAAGTTGAACCTCGCAAATTAAATGGAGTAAACAGAATTTCATTATTCGTAGTCATTCTTTGCCTCATGCAATTTTTATACACAAAAAATAATTCATTGTATTTTTTATAATTAAAAACATTCTATAGGGTCTGCGGTCAATTCGCTAGATTAATCAAAATGATGTGATTTTAGAGCATAGAAACGCAAGCGGATTGGCAATAGCCCTAGGTTTCATTCTAGATTATAGGTAAGATATTCCAGAATGTAAGGGTAAAGGCATCTAATTTTTGAACATAAAAACCGCTCTTTGGGCCTACTTGCCGCGCTTTATGCAGGGCATCCAGTCAATCGTGCATGAAGACCGGAGCTGTATTCCGTATTAAGAGCGGAATATAGGCCTTTTGATTTAAATGCCTTTACCACTGGAATCAATTTACTTTCATAAGGAAATAATAATGTATCATAATATCTTAGTTGCAATTGATGACAGTACTACATCAATGCAAGCCTTCCATGAAGCCATTAAGCTGAGCAAAGTGCATCAGGCAAAATTACGCATCGTACATATAGCAAACGAATTTTATGCTCCTTATGTTGGAACCGGTGTTGATTATGAGAAGTTGGAAGCTTCATTCAAAGAATATGGTCAAAAATTTCTGGACAAGATGCTAACCATTGCACGCGAAGACCATGCAGATTGTGAAGCACATTTACTTGAAATAAATCCTTCTAAAGAAAAAGTGTCCGAGAAAATCATTGACGCAGCAAAAAATTGGCCAGCCGATTTGATTGTCGTAGGAACGCATGGTAGGCGAGGCTATCAGCATTTATTACTTGGTAGTGTTGCAGAAGGGGTTATCCGTAATGCACCGATGCCAGTTCTCCTTATCAGAGGCAAACAATCCTGAATGAATGAACTTTAGTAAACTAAGAATTATAGCGAAGGATTACCCATATACTGGACGCTCTTTCGCTGTGCTTCGTTTTAGCATTCTACTTAAATAAGATTTCCTCCTTTTTCAATACATCATCCTCTCATGAGTTTGTTATAATGCAATAAAAAATTACTTATTGGATTTATTTTAATGCAAAAACTGATTCATGATTTTCATGAGATGGAAAGATGCTTTTTCTCTCTTATAAGTTTGAATTGCCTTGATTATCAAACAATAACTGCTTTTGAAACTGGAGTGCTTGCGACGGGTTTGAACCCTGCTTTTGCTATCAAGACAGATACAGATAAGGAATTTTTACATGATCTCGCAAAGTGCAGATCATACTTTGCGCAAAAGAATTTACCATGGGCAATTATTGTTGCAGAAGATACACCAATTTTTTCAGAACACGATAATCAATTACCCCAAGATTATGAATTAACTGATACGGGCGTAGGTATGGCGTTCAATCTTATGGCGAATTCGCTAAACATTCCGGATAACCCGCTTGAATTTAGGGAAATGAATGAGGATTTACCTACCTGGAGTATCCCCCTTATTCATGGGTTTCAATCAACACCGGAAATTACCCATGTTTATACCTTAAGACATGATGAGGCATTGAAAAAATCGAATGACATGTATCATTTTTCAGGTTTTTTTGCAGGAGAAGCAGTTGTATCGGTAACCTTAACCGTAAAAGACAATCTTGCCCGCATCGATGACTTAGCTACGATACCGAGCTTTCAAAAACGCGGCTGTGCCAGCGCAATGATGGTTTATGCCTTGAAAAAAGCTTTGGATTTAAAAGTTCAAACATGCTTTTTAGAAGCATCCACAGCTGGCCTTAATCTTTACACACGCATTGGCTTCCAATCCCTTTTCACAAACCATTATTATGAGCTAAGTACGATGTAGCCCGCTACATTCAGATTACATATATTTAGATAAGGATAATCATGTTGTACTGCATATTTGTTTTTTTATATCTCTTATTTTTTCCTGGTATTTTATTTGCCAATCTTGATTTAATCACTTGGAAAGGAATTTATTATCAAGCAGTTCCGAATAAAAAAGGAGTCACAAAAAAATACTGTAAGGAACATAACCCTGGCACCTTTATTCACACCATAAATGATGGAATTGATAAGCCTCTAATTACCAATAAGGGGATTAAACTAAAACAAATATCATTTAAAAGTGATAAAGTAGACCGTATTTATCTCATTCACGGCAGTTTAATTGCATCGGGGAAGACAGCAAAAAATTCCTGGCATGATCAGATCAATTATTTTTTATATAAATACAGTGAGGCAGGAATTACAAAAGGCATTTGGTATAGCACGCAGTGCAAAGGATTATATAAAGGGATTGTTTTAAATAATATGAATTCGACATAAAAGGCATGGGAATGTCGTGTAGGTGCATTTATTTATATGGGATCCAGTTCTAAACAGAAAGAGCATATGCATAAAGTGCTCTGCTGCCAGCCAGGACCTATTCGTTTATTAAAAAATTGTTTGTTTTATTTTGTGTGAAGCAGATAAATCCATTAGCTCATATTCCTCTCCAATCTCTACTATCGCATCAAATCGTTCGTCAATAATCGCTTTCAGGTTATCACGAGAGGATAGCGTTTTATCATTGTATTGCATCAATTCTTCGAGAATTACAGGACTCGTTATCTCGTTAACCACTTTTTCAATTGGTTGTAAAATGCCTGAGTCAGCAATCAATCCTCGCAATCGTTTCAGTAATAATTGGCTTATTGGCACTTCTTCTTCAACTTCAGCCTTTTCATGTAAACCGTTCCATTTGGTATTACTGGTTGTTGTCGAAGCAATTCGCATGCTCGAACGAGATAAAGTAGAAATCACATCTTCTCTTCGTTCCGCCTTTACACACGCTTTGCATCGTATTAATTCCTGAGCATCTTCATAGGATTGGTCAATGAATTGTTGAAATTTATAATGTTCGCCTGATGAAATTTCAATAAGTTCAGCTTGATTAAGCACAGGAAGTATTCCAAAGAGCTTTTGCACTTGCTGTGCTTGTTTTTCGGTTTTAGCAATAATCCGCAAAGATAAGGTATTCTCTGCATGCCATAAAAAACCAACATCTATTTTAGGATCCGATGGCGTATTATGCTGGTTCAGTAAAAAGGACATATTAGGAAAAGTAACAAATTTATAGGTTGGTTTAATTAACAACATCTCTCTTTTTTGATTGTATTTAAACTCAACGGTTTCCATTAATTTTAAAAGTTGTTTGGGCATAATACTGCAGCTTAATCCTTCATCGCTGTGAACACACTCAAGCGCAAACTCCTCTTTCAATTGATGGGCAATTTTTTTATTCGTTGTAGTTAGGGTATAAGTTCCATTCTCTTCTTTTTTTAATTGAAATGGAATTCTGCCACTTTGTGGATCAAGACGCATGGTACGTAAAAAAACTGCTCCATCATGCGACATGACTGATGTAGGTGAAAAATATTTTTCTAATTTATCGATTAAATCGATTTCCGGTGACATTAACACCATTCGTTTTTGGAATTTAGCCAATATCTGTTGATTGCTGTTATGGGCTGTTGCTGCCATATCATTAATAAACCCTAGATATCCCTCAAGTTCTTCATAGGGCATGTCATTTTTTATGCCCATTTCGATTAAATCAATTTTTATTTTAGTAAAATAAAGATCAAAATTTGATAATTTTCCTGTCCATATTTTCATAATATCGGTATCGATTAGAGCCTGTAATTGACTTCCTTCTCTACAGTTCCTCCTAAGTCCTCCTAAAGAGCCTAATAATTCTTCATAGGAAGGGGTACTTTTTTCAATACGCTCTAATTCCTGTCTAAGCTCTGGATAACTTTCAATCACTTCGTCACTGGGGTTTTCACCAGTGATCATCTTTCTGAGCAAATGGAACCCAACCATGCGTTCAGACAAGGTAGTATCATAAAAAACGCTGTAGTTTCGATACATAAAGTGGCGGGCAAAACCAATTGTTGAAGAGCTTCTAAAGAGGGAAGGTGCTTTAGCGAAACTGTCCTCAAATGAAAAATCGTCACTTAAGCTTGAGCATACGCCTTCGCCTTCATAAGGTTTGCCATAATCAAAACCGTAAAATGCATCGTCCGCAAAACCTTTATTTTGCGCATCCTTACCCATGCCATCTCGATCACCAATTGCAATGCCAAAAATTAAATTTTTAGCTAATCCAGCAATGTATTTGGAGCGTTTGATTGAGGCCTGCTTATCCTCTACCAAGACACCATTATAATCAGGCTCAGAACCGCCATATAGAAAACTTGTTAACTCCCGCAAACCATTTTTCCAGCCGCACGCTAATAATGCATGAACCCCTTTTGAACCATTTTTTACCCAGATAAGTTCCTGCTTTTGATTTTGCGCACTAAAAATCCCGGCCAAACGGGTGCCAACAAACTCTCTTATTGCTTCTTTGTTGGCTTTAATTCTGTCTTTTTGCCCTTCGGCATAATCAAGTTTATACATCCAAGCACTTAAGCCATTGTTCTTGGCAACAGCTTCTTTTATTTCATTGCATAGCCATTGAATGCCAGGAACCACTGTGCTTTCAGGATGGGGACCTTTTATATGCGAATTGATAAAAACTGAAAATACAATTCGCTTTTGCTCCACACTTTTTACATTCTTTAAGTCATCTCTTAATTGAATAAGTTTTAATCGTTCTTTATCCGGGACTCGCTCTGAAGAGGGCAAATGTTCTGCAGCTAAAATTGAATCCAGTTCCTGAAAAAATAATTTATCTAAATCGATCGCCCTAAATCCTGGCTCTACACCACTAGGTTTTTTTGCATAACAAAACTGTTTTGCACCAAACATACTGCCTAATCGAGTTAATTCTTTAGTTTTGCGAACGGTGAATTGGCCTATTTCCTCTGTCTCTGTGTCGAGAATACTTAATGAAGAAGATACTCTGGGCCTTGACTCCATTTGCACGCTGAGTATTGGTTCGCTCTTTGAGACAGAACCCAATTCGGTTGTTCTCCTTCTGATAGGTGGCAGCAAACTTTCTTCCTCTATCTCCTGGGACTCAGCTCTTATCTGATCATTAAAAATATGCATCATTAAACCATCTGGTTTTATACGATATAGAGGCGCTTTACCTAATTCGACACCAAAATTTTTTGAGCAGAAATTTTTAATAAGAGTACCTAATTCACTGTATGAGCCCCCAAATGAATTTAAAATAACAGCATATTCACTCACGAAGACATCCAAAAGTGCCATAATTTTTGCATCAGAAGATAGAGAATCATTTTCCTTTATTTTAATTATTTCTTGACTCATGCGATTCAGGCGCGGGGTATCCATTTGCAGCCCCGAAATTTTTTCGATGAGCTCTTTATATTCCTTAACAAAATGATCTGTTGTGATACCTACAGCGTTGTGTTTTTTTAAAATTTCACTTTTAGATATCATGTCATCTTCCTCTTTAAAGAGTAATGATTGGAGTTGCAGTTAAAAATAAGAAAATTTAATTCTTCTTCATTAATATTTTTTCTTTCCTCCTTTAACTTTATTCCTTTAAAATTAAGAGACTATTAAGCAGTTTGTAAAAATAATGCAAAGGTATGTTGCATTAAATAAAAAAAGTAACTAATTTTTCAGGAGGCTTCATGTCACTAATTAAGAGTATTTAGTGTTTTCATTTTTGACACGATTTGAGCACTAAAATAGTCCCTATTAAAAAAGGCTTACGCTTTATGACAAATAAAGAAAAAGGGAAAAAACCCCTGCCCTTTACCTTATTTCCTGTACAACAACGACAGGGTTCAATTGTGTACTATGTCTCTGATTTTTCTGAAGAATTAGGCGATTCTGTTTATAGGGGGTATCAGTGTACTTTAGTCAACGCAAATCCCATTCATTTAAAACCGCGACATGTAAAAAAAGAAGAATTGAAAATTGACCACAATAGCCCGGTAGCCATAAAGCTCTATGATGGCAAGCACCATCCCTCCCCTTTTCAATTTTATGCTTCAGAGATAGCTGTCTTAGATATTAAAGGTAGAGATGTGCTCATCATGGATTACATCGACGGGTTCCATATTTATCCGGATGCTCGCGATAATCCTGAACTAAATCAATTAACTTTTTTGCAAGTGGTAGAGATCTCTTGGCAATTAATTCTTCAGCTTAATACGCTTCATTATAGGAATACCAGCGGTCCTGCGATCGTTCATGGCGATATTAAAGGGGAAAATATCAAAATAAAAATTAAAGAAATTGAGACTCCTGAGGGGAAAAAATATAAAGTCGACGTGTCATTCCTGGATCTCGATTATGCCAAACTCATCACTGATATGCCGCAAATCCCTCAAGGAACCCCAGAACATGTTGCCATCGAAATATTAAACGGCAACTACTCGGAATCGAGTGATTTTTTTGCATTGAGCCCGCTTTTATTAAGTCTATTTGGTGCACATAACCCCTTAAAAAAAATTATTGAATTCAGAAATAACAACATGCATATGAAGCGAGATGAACTAATAAGAACATTTCGCGACATTGGTTTTTGCACTGAGGGCCTTTTTGAACATTTTAAAGAAAAACCTGACCTCTTTGTTTGTGAATTAGTTAAAAAGTTCATCCTGAATATGGGGAAAAAAAACAGGGAGGATCGACCTTCGCCCAATGCCATACTTGAATTTTTTACTGCATTAAGGCAATTAAGCCTACTCGAGGAGTCCAATAACTTCGATATAGAAAAGAAGAGCTACTTTTTGCGTCTTTCCATAGCAGCACAAGAAGAACATTGGTTAACCGAGAAAAAATATCAAACATTATTTTTCCATTTGGATGAGCATTTGCAAAATAGATTAATTACCTTAATGAGTATGAATCAATGCGTTCTATTCTACAAAATTGCCCAAGAAAGCAATGCACCCGCACCACTGATAAACCAATTGCGAAGAGCTGTTGCGGACCATCTGGCGGAACAAATTTGTTTTTTAAAGAAACCTTCATGGACGACTTCCTTTTTTTCTTCGCCACCAACATCAAAAGACATACAATGGTTACTCTACTGCTATGAACATAATGATTCTGCTGATTTTTATTCTACTTCACATGAAAAAACACGAAAAAAACTCGAGCAATGCAGCAAAAAAAGCTTAGCACCTTTAATTTCAATTATTACAGAAGGGCTAACCCAAAAGATAGATTCACCGCTCTCCTCAAACTTAAGCAACTGAATTCATGAACAATAAATCACTCGCTCTTCTAATTCAAAAGATGTCTTAAAATCCTGAGAGCATTGAATAAGATTGTTCATCATCCATTGACACTCTTCGTTACTTGCGTAGTGCAATTTGAAATTTTTTCTTATCATTGCGACTAATTCCAATTGCGTCAATCGCAAATTTGGGTCAAAAGAGAAAAAATACATCAATGACAAATCACTTTTAAAGTGCTCCCAGCCACTGATACCCTCATAATCATTAATCAAATCCCCACAACCATAAAGAATCAAGCCCTGATTGTGCCATTCAATACCCATTGGGTGATGTGAGGAATGACCATGGATCACATGAACACCTAATTCATCAATGAGTGTGTATGCAAATTGCTGATGTTGGGCGGGAATGTTATAACCCCAATTTCCTCCCCAATGAATACTAACGATGCATAAATCTCCAGTTTTTCTATAATACTCAATAACTTCCTTGACTCGCTTTATGGAGTCTTCACTTAAATCAGTCAACAACCATAACCCAGGTTGTTCCTGAGTGGCAGCCCACTCATTTAAAATACCGCTGGAATAAAGCCCCATCGAGAACACGAGAACTCTTCCTTTAAAACCTGGAATAAAATGAATTGCAGGTGCAGTCGCTTTCTGAATGTTTTTTCCTGCACCTGCATAAGCTATTCGAGCATTATCCAAAGTCAACAATGTCTCTAAAAACCCCTCTCTTCCCCAATCCAATATATGATTATTTGCTAAAGCACACACATCAATATGTGCCGAAGTAATAGCATCTATGTTCTCAGGATGCATGCGATAATTAATCCCCTTAAATGGCCATGGAGTATTGCTGCGGGTAATGCTTGTTTCCAGATTAATTAAACGGAGATCAGGGTTTCTTAGTTTTAATTCGATTAAACCATCACCCCATATATAGGCTCCTTTGTTGCCCAGCGGAATCGTGCCATTAATCCTTTCAGCAAGCCAGACGTAATCACGTGCATCTTTAACATAGGATTCATAAATTTGCGGCTCACACGGATGAGTTAAGATTTGATCAATCCCTCTCCCCGTCATGACATCACCACATAAAAAAATATGGAATTGGGGTAATACTGATGACATGAGCCTTCATCCTTTAATTAACCTGAAAAATAGTTCATTTTTTTCTACTAATAATAGTCGTAAATTAAAGAATATGTGACAATAAGCGATGGATGTTTCGCGCGCTGAATATTGATTCTGCGCGCACTTTCTCTATTGTTCAAAAAATATTTTTGGGGTTTGAGACTCATCCTGCGGCAGCGATGTTTCAGGCTCAGCTTTTCTTTTTTTGCTCTCGTCTGACTCATCTTGCGGCAGTGATGTTTCAGACTCAGATTTTCTTTTTCTGCTATCGTCTAAAGTACTTAGAACTCCCAAGCCACTGCTCGATAAAGTTGGTGTGGTTGTTTTTTTTCTCCAGTCGAAAACATCAATTTTTAGATCCTTTTGTAAATCTTGGGAAATCTTAAATTTAACAAAATGAGGAGCAACTTTTTTACAATGATTTTCAAAGGTTTCACGACAAAATGGATCGGTTAAATCCATCGCAAGGTACTCTGAAGGGTCATCTTTTAACTGTTCAAGCCGTTCTTCCTCCGTCTTTTTGAACCAATTTTCTAATGACTCTTTATTTGCATGAAATTCTAGTGGATAAAAACCAAACTTATTATAAACGGTAAGTGATTCTGCTGAAGGAGCGACGGCCATATTTTTCTGACCGCTATTTATGAAAAAATCCAGAGCATAGGCCATCATTAAATTACTAAGCCCTTTACGACGATATTTCTCACTTACGAATAAACTAAATAACTGAGATATGTTTTCTGTATCTTTAGTTAGTCTTAATTCAATAAAACCAACGACTTTTCCATCGTCACGTAAAACAAGCATTAAATCACATCTATTGTTCTTGTTATGTAACAATTTTCCATTATTGTTAAATAACAGAATCGTTTCCTCATCTAATTTTTCAACATCATTTTCAAAATAAATTTCAGCCATCGCATCTTCGTGCCGGACATAATTTAAAAAGTCAGATAAATCATCTTTATTAGGATAATCAAGAACATAAGATTCGTTAGGAAGTGTGTTAGTCGTACTCTCTACAGCTTGATACATGAATTAATGCCCGTTACGGATCGATAGCCTAATTATAATTAAAAATGAATCAATATTCAACAGTATGTGCATTTTTAGAAAATAAGATTCAGTTAAGCTGAGTTTATCCTTCTTCAGCAGAAGCACAGCCTGAAAATATGGAAGGGGCTAATACTGATGACTTGATCATTCATCCTTTGGTATATACTGTATAAAACCAGTTCGTTTTTTCTACTAATAAAAGGATGGCCATAAATTGGGGGAAGTGGTGGAAAACAAACAATGGCAGTTTTCGCTCTGGTATTTTTTGATAATTTTCTGGATTATCATCTTATTCCAGAACTTTTTTTTCGCAGCCCACCCTGTAAATATTGCTTACAGTGATTTTATAAAACTGTTGAAAGCCGATAAGTTAAATAATGTCTTACTTGCTGAAAGCTACATTACCGCAGATGTAAAAACTGAAGGTTTATCAGGATTACTCACTGAAGATAAATTTAATGAAATAAAAGAATATGGCGGCAAAAACCCCCAAGTCACTACGGTCCGCATTAATGATCCGTCCCTTATATCTACTTTGGAAGCAGCAAAAGTGAAATTTAATGGACAAGCTGAAAACAAATGGTTAACCCTGATATTATCCTGGATTATTCCTGCATTGCTCTTTTTTGCTCTGTGGAGTTTTTTACTAAGACGCATGGGTTCTACAGCTGGGGGAGTTTTGGATGTTGGAAAAAGTAAAGCAAAAATCTACATGGAAAAAGAAACACATGTCTCATTTCAAGATGTTGCAGGAGTAGATGAAGCAAAAGCCGAGCTTATGGAAGTGGTTGAATTCCTTAAAAACCCGCAACATTATACTCGTATTGGCGCTCACATACCTAAAGGCGTACTTTTAGTTGGCCCACCTGGAACAGGAAAAACATTACTTGCACGAGCTGTAGCAGGCGAGGCGGGAGTACCATTTTTTTCAATTAATGGTTCAGAATTCGTAGAAATGTTTGTTGGCGTTGGTGCTGCACGAGTACGTGATCTGTTTACCAATGCCCGAGAAACCGCTCCAACAATTATTTTTATTGATGAACTGGATGCCTTAGGCAGAGCACGTGGTGCTTATCCTATTGGCGGAGGACATGATGAAAAAGAACAGACTTTAAATCAGTTGCTTTCGGAAATGGATGGCTTTGATCCCAGTGAAGGATTAATACTCCTTGCCGCTACCAATCGACCGGAAATTCTTGATCCCGCATTATTACGGGCGGGACGTTTTGACCGCAATATACTTGTGGATCGACCTGATAAAAAAGGCCGGATAGAAATTCTCAATGTTCATCTGAAAAAAATACAGCAGGGTCCTGATATTGATCCGGAAAAGATTGCGGCCTTAACACCAGGTTTTTCTGGAGCCGATTTAGCGAATCTGGTCAATGAGGCAGCCTTGCTGGCTACGCGTCATAATGCCGATTCTGTAAGTATGGATGACTTTACCAACGCTATTGAACGCATGGTGGCGGGGTTGGAAAAAAAGAATCGCTTACTCAATCCTGAAGAGCGTAAAGCAGTAGCTTATCATGAAATGGGACATACCCTGATAGCACTGTCCTTGCCTAATGTAGACCAGGTACACAAAGTCTCAATTATTCCCCGCGGGATAGGTAGCTTGGGTTATACCATTCAACGTCCTACCGAAGACCGTTATCTTATGACAGAAGAAGAATTAAAAAATAAAATGATGGTTTTGCTCGGAGGTAGAGCAGCTGAATTTGTTGTTTTTGGTCGATTCTCAACGGGGGCAGCAGATGATCTTGCCAAAGCTACTGATATTGCACGGAATATGGTCATGCGTTACGGTATGGATAAAGAACTTGGACCTGTAACGTACCAAAAAGAAAACTCACCCTTCCTGGAAGCTCCTATAATGCACCACGAACGTGAGTTTAGCGAGGAAACTGCATGTGAGATTGATGCAGCAGTTCGCAAAATAATTCAAACTGCCTTTGATGATGCTGTGGATATCATCAAAAAGCGCATTAAAATTTTAGAGAAAGGTGCGCAATTATTATTAAAAAAAGAAACCTTAAATGAAGAAGATTTAATTGCATTAAATATCAAGTAAAAAACCTAGTAAAAGTAGCCTGGATGCAGGCTACCGTTTTACCTTATTCATGAGTCATGAGTCATCAGCGGCTCTTAACTTAAAGGCTGTAAAGCACTTGTTTTATCAAAATGAATCAGCCCATCAAATTGATAAGGCAAATGTGTAAAAAAATAATGGCTAAAACGTTCCGTCGCCGGAAGATAAACCACACCTATAGCCCGTTGTAAGCGAGGAATGTTTAAATAATGTTCCAATTTCTCATTATTTAATAAATTCAAGAAAAAATTCTTGTGCTTCAGATGATGAAATAACTCCTCATAGCTTCCTTGCATCCCTGGTTGCACTGATTTTTTCTCTCCAGGCATTCCCCAATCGGATGCAGCCATTACGGTTCCTTCATAAGTAGAAAAACCAAGAGAATAAGAATGTTGTCCATATTGCTCGCGTACTAATTGACCCAAATTAAATTCATTACGATCCCCCATCTCCGTAGCACGTGAATCCCCAAGATGCGAGTTATGCGCCCAAATAATAATTTTAGCAGGTTGATTAAATCGCATTTCCAAATGATCAGCGAGTACATTGAGTGTTTCCATCATATGACTATCCCGAATATTCCATGCAGACACCCTCCCTTCTAACATGGAACGGTAATAATTTTCTGCATTTTTTACCAAGCGAGCATTTTGTGTTGCAAAAAAATATTCATCTTCAACAGTGACTCCGTCACGATGAAGATACTCAAAAGCACGATGCTGTAATTCTACTAATTGTGCTACCGCTTCATGAATACAGGCCTTTTTAATCCCGGCATTAATTAGATAACCATACATTTGAGGATCCTGATTTAAATGATCAAAACAGGCATAACGTTGTGCGGCACGTTGTGCTGCTTCAGGATCGATTTTATTTAAGAAATCAATAACTGCCTGCATCGAAGAGTTTAAACTGTATAAATCAAGACCATAAAATCCAATTTTTTGTGCTGCAGGCAAGGCATCATTGTGTTGACGTAACCAACTCAGGAATGGAGGAAGCGTTGAATTACGCCACATCCATACTGGAAATCGCTGAAAACCATTCAAGGCTCGCTCACTGTCGGTTACATTGCCTTTCCCTTGTAAATAACGATGAACACGATGTGCATCAGGCCAATCCCCTTCAATAGCAATAGCCATGAATCCATGCTCTTTAATAAGACGTTGCGATATTTCGATGCGTGTTTGATAAAATTCGTGCGTTCCATGAGTTGCTTCGCCAATCATCACAAATCGAGCATCTCCAATTTGTTTGATTATTGCATCATAATCTTCACCATCAGGTTTAAGTGAAACTATTGCACCATTGAGTTCATCTATTAGCTTTTGCAAAGCATCCTTATTCATAAAAGCCTCCTTACTATCCAGCACAATACTCATCAAACCATTCTTTGGCCAAGTTTGAGACCTCATGTAATTTTCCAGGTTCCTCAAATAAGTGAGTTGCTCCAGGAACTATTTCCAAATGTGTGGTACAACTCATTTGGGATATCGCTTGCTGGTTGAGTCCTATCACCACTTCATCATCACCGCCCACAATAAGTAAAGTGGGCGTCTTGACCTGAGGCAAATAGTTTCCAGCCAAATCTGGCCTGCCGCCACGCGATACAATCGCATTGACTAACTTAGGTTCCTGGGCTGCAGCTACAAGTGCGGCACCCCCGCCAGTACTTGAACCAAACAAACCAATTGGAAAATGAAATTCTGCAAATTCTTTTGTACACCAATGAATGACATCAACAAGTCGAGAAGCTAATAAATGAATATCAAAACGATATTCGCGAGTGACATTATCAATAACATCTTCTTGTGAGGTAAGCAGATCAAAGAGCAACGTAGCATATTTCCCTTCATTCAAGGTGCTTGCCACATATTGATTGCGGCTGCTGAAACGGCTGCTTCCGCTGCCATGCACGAAAACGACCATTCCTTTAGCTTTTTCAGGGATAAATAAAAAACCGTTGAGATAAACATTTTTACTGGGGATAGTTACTGGATGTTCAATGTCTGGTGTATAGGTATTCATGGGTATTCCTTTTTCCTGAGCCTATCATTCTTCCAAGTATAGACTTATTCTTGAGGTTATAGCTGAGTCTTAATCCTGCTGTATAACTCAGGTAACATGAGTTGGGATTGTTGCATAGTAAAAAAAGAGCCTATATGATTAGATTGCCTTAAAATCATATCAATTTGATGTTGTAAATGAATAACTTAGGGATAAGGAATTACAATGGGCAAAAAGGATAAGCAGAAAACTTCAATTGAAAAAGGGAACAATTTTGGTATTCCTACAGGATTAGTTGCTCAAAGGAGGGCAGAATTAATTGCCGCAAAAGAACGTTCTCGTTTGAGTGCGATATCTCTTAATACAACTTACCTTGATACGATACCTCTTAATGCTAATGGGATACCTCATAATCCACCGATACCCCTTAATCCAACATCGATTAATGCGATACCTCCTGGTAAAGCATCCCTGACTCATGTTACCAAATCAAGGCCCAAAATTGAGCATAGAAATCCTTCACGTCCCCAACGCAAATCGAACTCATTCCCGCAGGATTTTTTTAAAAAAAATGAGCCAAAACACAGTGAATCAATTGATGCAGACTTAACTAAAGACTGGCTCAACGTGTTGAAGAAGACAATAGGAAATGCACAGATCGCTTACAAAAAATACTATGAACTAGGTATCAATACTCGCCAACCTAATGGATGGTTTAGTTGGTGGCGCCACGGGCCTGATGGGCAAAAAAAAGCAGAACTGGTTAAAGCCGAAGCGGAAGCAAGCCCAAACATTGATGCAATTATGCAGCAAATGCAGCGGTTTTTCGAAGATCCTGATACTCGATGTGAAAACCACTCTTTCGCCTCTTATTTATTTGCAGAATTCAATTGCCTAGTGCAAGGAGATGAATATAAACCACAAGAAGAAACAATCTATGACAAAGAGTATTGGTATACCGTTGCGAAACAATTGCGCCTATTAATGGATAAAGAAGAATACGCGCATGGCCCATCTCTACCAGGGCTGTGATACTCAGTTTAAAAATCGGGTAATAACTACAAAATAAGAGTGCTATTCATGCAAAATACAAATCCCTGGGCTTTAGAACTCCCCATTGATACCTTTTTCTTTGATTGCGACGGGACACTCTCTCTAATTGAAGGCATTAATGAATTAGCAACCATGAATGGGGTTGCCCAACAAGTACATGAAATTACTGAACGATGTATGGGGCAAACCGGCATGACCCCTAATGATTATCAGCAACGTTTGAGCTATGTTCAACCTACACGAGAACAAATAGAAGAGCTGGCCGAGCGCTATAAACGCAATATTGCTCCCGGAGCACAAGAACTCTTTCAGTTATTGCATCATTTTAATAAAAAAATCTATATCATTTCCGCAGGGATTAAAATGGCCGTAGTTCCCTTTGCTGAGGATCTCCGAGTTCCCTCAAGTAATGTGCTTGCAGTAGAAGTGTATTTTGATAAACAAGGGAACTATCAAGACTTTGATAGACAAAGCAATATGACTCAGGGCAATGGTAAAACATTGGAAATTGCCTCAATACTTAAACCAGGTGAACGATCCCTACTGATAGGTGATGGAGTAAGCGACTGGGAAGCTCGAGAAACAGTAACACGATTTATTGGTTTTGCTGGTTTAAATCCTAAAGAATGGGTGAAAAACCATTCCGATTTCTATATCACCAATACCAGCTTTTACTCAATAATCCCTTTAGGATTAACTCAAGATGAGTTGAAACAATTGCCCTCACAATATTATGCTTATTATGAACAAGGACTTGCAGAGATTTATAATTCTATTGTTTTGATCAAGGGAGATGCGCATGTTCACCATTCAAATTCTTGATAATATATCTCCTCAGAGTTTGAGCTTGTTTCACCCTGACGTTTATCAATTAGGTCTTAATCCCATCGACCCGGATGTTATTTTGGTGCGCTCCCATAAATTACATAATCATCCATTTTCAAAAAACTTAAAAGCAGTAGCGCGGGCAGGAACAGGTATTGATAATATTCCCATCGATGTGCTGACCAATATGGGTGTCCCGGTATTTTATGCACCTGGAGCAAATGCCAATGCAGTGAAAGAATTGGTAATGGCAGCCATGATAATAGGCTATAGACATTTAGATGAAACACGCTCCTTCATTACTGAATTAGCAAAAGAAGATAACCAACTATTTCATCGAGAAATAGAAACGAAAAAAAAGAAATTTGTTGGCCATGAAATTTCAGGTAAAACTTTGGGCGTTATAGGTTTAGGTAATATAGGCGTTAAAGTGGCTAATGCTGGATTAGCCTTAGGAATGAAAGTATTAGGTTTTGATACCAATATGACTCTGACAAATGCTCTAGCATTGATGCCCGGAGTTGAAAAAGTCATTGATATGAATGTATTGCTTGCCCACACAGATATTATTACGCTGCATATTCCTTTAAATGCAACAACCACCCATTTAATCAATGAAGAAAATATTGCCCTAGTGAAACCCCATACCCTGTTACTTAATTTTTCACGCGAACAAATAGTAAGTGAAGCAGCTATTTTACAACAATTAAATAATCAGAAACTCATGGGTTATATTACAGATTTTCCAACAATTAACTTGGCTGATCATCCTAATGTTTTGAGCTTTCCTCATTTGGGGGCAAGTACCCAGGAGGCGGAGCAGACCGCAGCAGAAATGGTAATTCGCAATATTTGTAATTATTTAGAACATGGGATCATTGAGTATTCTATTAATTTTCCAAATATCTCCCTTTCTACTACTCAAGTCCCTAATTGTTACCGTATATTGGTTATCAATAAAAATACTCCAGGAGCGATGGGTAAGATCACCCAGAGCATATCAAAGCTAAAATACAATATTGAACAAATGGAAAATAAATCACGTGGATTAATTGCAGCGAATCTTATCGATATATGCGGTCCTCAAGAATCACTACCCCAGCTTTGTGAGCAATTAAAACATATCTCCAATTTAATGGCTGTGCGGCTGATTTCGGATCCTCAAAAACAATAGAGTACGTTTTTTTTTGAAAAACTCGATTTTCTCTACTAAACTTTCAAATGTTATTCCCTTATTTGGATATTTCTAGTCTATTTAATAAGGATTGCTGTGCATAATATCGAGCTACTGGCCATCCGCCATCAAAAAACAAATGGAATGGCCGTTTGTTTAAAGCCAAGAATTCCTTACATTATCACTCCTTCTCTGGTGCTTGAAATTCGTAAGCTGCAAAATCAAATAGCAGAGCAGTACTACAAGAACCCATGGGATGGAATTTATTATCTTCTGTGGTACTTACATTCCGATACCACACCCTGGAAAGGCCTTGATTTTCATTTTATCCATAAAGCATTGCTAAGCCATCGTGAGCACGCAATAGAACATTATATTGAAAATTTATTTGAATTGCTTTTTATTAATTACGTAGGCTTTGGCCTTCCCGTAATTAACTGCTCTATCGTAAACAGAAAACTAAGTGGAATCTCACAAGATTTTTTCTATCTAAATCAAATCAACTTCATAAAGCGATACAAAGAATTGAATTGCTTCAGTCAAAATAAATTGCCTTTTAGTAAATTAAATTTTAGCCCCGAAATAAGAAAAACATCATTCCCTTTTAAGATTTACACCCGCAATAATTTTTATGTCTTTGATTCTATTAATTTGAACTCAATGAGAAAAATACTTGGCGCCTATCGGTATTCCCCTATATACCTGCCTCAACAAAATGAAATAAAGCTTATTTTCAAGCAAAAAAGACAGGAAACGATTGCAAAAATTTATCAGCTGGCCTCAAAGAACATCAATTTAATAGAGCGTTTTGCCTTAATTCAGTCTTTAAACGGCTCACATCACAACAGCAAAAAAGCTTTGTAGCCTGGAAGTACCGCATTTCTATAAAGCCTCTCAAATTCCGAGTTATGGTTACGTTCTTCACTAAGCTATAATCCCAAAGATTCGAACAGCGCATTCCATAGAATAAAAATAAGAGGAGAGGCTCACATTTTAAATGCAATAGAGTATAATATGTAAAATTTTTATACAGCCAGAGGATAAATAGATGTTCGGCATGAACGACAGTGTAGGAAAGTCTTTTTTTAAAGAAGCAAAGCCGGACGAGCTTTTTATTACCAGTCGTTTTTTTACCTTGCAAGGAGAAGGACCTTTTCGCGGCCATCCAGCCTATTTTATTCGTTTGGCCAAATGTAATTTGGCATGTTCCTTTTGCGATACTTACTTTGATACTGGTGAATGGAGAAGCTTTAAATCATTACTCGAGGAAGCAGATAGCGTCATTGCTGCGTTTTTTCAGAGTCGTAATCTTCCAACGCCCTACTGGGCAAAAGGCCTGGCAAAAAAAATGGTCCTCGTAATTACAGGGGGAGAACCTTTATTGCAACGAAATTTATCGTTATTTTTAGAAGAAGCCAAGTCGTATTTCCAAGACACTCAAATTGAATCGAATGGTATTTCCATTCTAGCAGACCTTCCTAAAAGCACCACCTTGGTAGTTAGCCCCAAGTGCCTGGAAAAGGATGGGAAAGTTATTCGATACCTGAAGCCGAATGCAAAAATGTTGGAACGTGCTGATTGCTTGAAATTTGTCATGTCAGCCCCCGAAGAGAACAAGTATGTACCTTATAGTGAAATACCAGCCTGGGCACATAAATGGGCCGAAAAAACAAAGAAACCGGTATTTGTGAGTCCTATGAATAGATACCAAAAAGAGCCTCAACGTGTTAGCACAATTCGTGATAAAGGACGTGATCTTACTTTAGCAGAGCGTTCTGAAATCAATGAAGTAGTCAGCTTTTGGGAACCGGGGCTTTTAGATATGGAAAAAAATCAACGTAATCATGAATATGCAGCAGAATATTGCATGAAATATGGATTTATTCTTAACTTGCAAATCCACCTGTTTGCAAGCTTGCCCTAGAGCGATTTGTCAGAAACTGCTGCTTCATGCTTGAATGGCAACCTGTTTGCAAACAACTGACTCTTGATCACATCTCTGCATACGTCCGCGGGGTTCGGTGCTCATTAGCGCAGATCTTCTGCGTCTCGCGGACACCCCTGCGAACAAGTCGTGGGGGCGGGACGTAGGGGGAGCGATCGACGTTTTTTTCAGCGATGTGTGAAAGATTCGCTAAAAACTTTCAATTAATCCGAGCTTACCATATCGTGACCACAACATGTTGGTGATTTAATTTGTCCACACCCATTAGGACATTTTGCTACTTGAACCTTCCCATTATCGGTTTTAACAACATCACTAACCAGTAGTGCATTGCATTTGCTACACATTAAGTTTTTCACTCCCATTCCACATTTATGGCATTTGTATTCCATTATCTTTTTCTCCTTGTAAAATAAATCTGTTTCAACCTAGAAAAAAACAGTTGAGGCCGTAACGAACAAACTAAAAGTGTTATAGATCTTGGTTAAATATAGGGACAAATTATGGACTTGTAAATTGCGGTTTATTAAGGGTTTACCTTAGTGCCGCACGCAATGCTTCTTCAATATGGTTTTCATCAAATATTTGAATGCCATGCTCCATTAATAATGCGGCAGTAACGCCTTCCCCTTGCATCAATGAACGCGTAAATGTTCCATCATAGATTGTATTCGATCCGCAAGAAGGACTTCTGGTTTTTAAAATAGCAACACGTATGTGATGCTTCTTTACGAGTTCCAGTGCTCTTTGGGCACCTTCAAGAAAAAAGTCAGTAACATCTTGATTGTTCTTGGTTTTAACTAAAGCATTTTTCTTTAATACATCGATGCCTGATTTTCTGCCTTGAATCTCAGCAGGGGGTCTGGGGGTAGGTAATCCTCCTGCCATTTCCGGACAAATAGCAATTATTTTTCCTTCTTTAAACCATTGCTGTAAAAGCGGATGGTTCTGCAAACAATCGCCTCCATCATAACGAACTTTTTGACCAAGAAGACAGGCACTCATGAGTATTTTAGACATAAAACCTCTGTATCAACCAAATAAAACGACACTATAGTTTATAGCACCTGTTGAAACCAGGCAGTCTTATAGCCTGACTCTCCTTAATCTAAGTGCATTAATAATTACCGAAACAGAACTTAATGCCATCGCTGTTGCGGCAATAATGGGATTAAGCAATAATCCCATCACTGGATACAATACTCCGGCAGCTAAGGGCACACCTAATCCGTTATAAATAAAGGCAAAAAATAAATTCTGACGTATATTGCCCATTGTCGCTCGAGATAGATGATATGCTTTAACGATGCCACGCAAATCACCATGCAGTAAAGTAATTCCAGCACTCTCAATGGCAACATCAGTACCTGTACCCATTGCGATACCAATATCTGCGATAGCCAAAGCGGGAGCATCATTCACCCCATCTCCTGCCATTGCCACAATAAAGCCTTTATCTTTCAACTCACTCACTATACGACGCTTATCCTCGGGCATAATTTCAGCAATCACATTTTTTATACCTAAACGACTTGCCACTGACTCTGCAGTTCTTTGACTGTCCCCAGTGAGCATATATACTTCAATCTCATTTTTTTGCAATTCGAGGATGGCATCAGGCGTACTCGATTTAATTGGATCTTCAACTGCCAGGATGCCAATGATTTCATCGTCGACAGCCACAAACATTACAGTTGCTCCCTGAGCTCGTAATTCATCAGCATTCTCGTCGAGCGATGTATTATTTGCCCCATATTCTTTCATTAATTGCCGATTCCCAAGTGCAACTTTTGAACCACTAACCTTACCTATAATACCTTTCCCTGCAATTGCTTTAAAATCCGTTGCTGTAGCAAATGACAGCTGTTTCTCTTTTGCCGCAGTGATGATTGCGTTGGCAATCGGGTGCTCGCTCTGCTGTTCCAATGCAGCAGCTAAAGCAAGTATTTCATCAGCTTCATATTCTTTTTCAGAAATAATTTGAGTTAGTTTTGGATGGCCAAGCGTTAGAGTACCCGTTTTATCAACAACGAGTACTTTAACTTTCTCCATGTGCTCCAGTGCCTCAGCATTTTTAACTAAGACTCCATTCTGAGCACCTTTACCAACACCCACCATAATGGACATCGGTGTTGCCAAACCTAACGCACAAGGACAGGCAATGATCAGCACGGATACCGCCGCAAGCAAACCATAACTAAATGAAGGTTGTGGACCTAAGAAAAACCAGACGGTAAACGCCGCTAGTGCAATCAAAATCACCGCGGGTACAAACCATCCTGAAACTGTATCAGCTAATCGTTGAATTGGGGCTCTACTTCGTTGAGCATCACTCACCATTTGTACAATATGAGAAAGTATGGTGTCACTACCCACATGTTCAGCTTTCATTATAAAACTGCCATTCTGGTTTATTGTCGCTCCAATCACTTTTGAGCCAGCCACTTTATTTATTGGCATCGATTCCCCAGTAACCATGGATTCATCCACATTACTGCCTCCCTCGAGTACCTCACCATCTACAGGAATTTTTTCGCCAGGACGGACACGAAGCATATCCCCTACCTGGACTTGATCCAGAGTTACGTCTTCTTCATTGCCCTCCTGATCAATTCGACGGGCGCTTTCAGGAGCTAAATTCAATAAAGCACGAATGGCTCCGCCCGTCTGCTCTCGTGCTTTTAACTCCAGAACTTGTCCGAGCAAAACCAGAGTAGTGATGACTGCAGCTGCTTCAAAATAAACATTGATTACTCCTTGGTTACGGAAAGCAGCAGGAAAGAGTCCAGGAAACAATAGAGCTATAGTACTATAAACCCAGGCAACCCCTATCCCCATAGCGATGAGTGTAAACATATTCAGTTGGCGGGTTTTCAGTGAAAGAAAGCCGCGCTGAAAAAAAGGCAAACCACACCATAAAACTACAGGAGTTGCTAATACAAATTGAATCCAGGCAGAAGTATTGGCCGCAATGAAATGGAACAGATGACCGCCCATTTCTAATACAGCTACAGGGATACTCAAAATCAGTGCCACCCAAAACCGGTATTTCATGCTTTTGTATTCAGGATTTTCTTTTTCTGCGGAAACGGTTTCCGGTTCTAAAGCCATGCCGCAAATAGGGCAATTTCCTGGATCCGATTGGCGAATCTCTGGATGCATAGGACATGTGTAGATTCCGGTCTCAGTTCGATGATCATCCGGATGACTAGGAAGCTGCCTATGCATAGGATGTTGATGACAGGCCTTATGCGCATTCATTGGTTCTGGTGGCGTTTTTTTATGCTGTTCGCGATCACAATGCCCATGTTTCATAACTCACTAATCCCTATAATTTCGTAACGTTACACGACCTGTCTTAGATTGAAATTGAAGGGTAATGGATTTTTTTTCAATCTAGATATACATCATTTTAAACAGATTATATAAAAATTATACTTTTTGTTTTAAAGAAAATCCACCTTTAATTGTCTATAAGATTGGCCTATTATTGAATTAACTCATCAACTGTATACTCATCACTTTCTAGTAACTTAGCAAGAACCTGATTAAATTCATGAGCAATTAAATCCTTGCACTGAGTTGTTATCGGCCCATTAATCGAAATTAAATACTCACCTTCCTGATTTTTTGAAAACAAAACCCATAAAGAGCGACTGTTTACCGGACGATCCTCGCTGCCAAAATGATTGGCATATCGATATTTAAGATGGGTAACACTCATATCCCGTACTGCTTTACTGAAAAAAGAAGGGGTAATATTTACAAGAACTCTTAACCGCTCTGGTTTTTGCAGAGGTATATTTAATTTAAATAATTTATTAAATTTTCTTTTGAGTGACGTATTAAAACCTAGTGCTTCTGCCCAACTTAAGTACTTGAGATAAAAATCAATCATCACTGAATTAAGCTTGCTCTTTCTAAATTGCTTGGTTAACCACAGTTTATTCCACCTATAAAACAAATAATGGCTCACTGTGAATCCCGAGTCTTTAAACTCACTGTTTTTAATTACATGAGAACATTTTTGAAAAGAAGCTGTTTTTAATTGCTGCTCTTCAATGGCCTTAATAAAATCAATGAAAGTATATTGGGTATCTAAAGTAATATTGAGTCGTTTATATTCCGAAAACAAACCGACAATAGAATTATATTGGCTGCCTTCCCTACCACTATGAATCTGAATAAATGGTATTTTCTTTTGGCGGCTGAGTTTGTAAAAAACAAGATGGCATGCAGCAATTAATCCGGTACTTACATTGATATTTTTAGCTCTATGCCATTCAATAAATTGTTCTGCTCGCTGCGAATCAATAGGATAATGAAATAAATATTTTTTTTGACGTTCTATGGACATAAAGTATTTACGTCCGAGATACAGCATTTTAAAACCTTTATTATAATTCTGCCAAAATTTAATTTTATGTTTTAAATTCGCTGTATAAAGATGATTATTTTTTTTGACAAAGTTAAGAAATGAATCTTTTTCTGGTTCAAGAATCAATTGTTTGCCTTGAGCAAGCATTTCGTAGAATTTTTTAAATTGGCTCAATATAAGATCGCATGAAGGTCCATCAACGATGATATGAGGAATAATTAGGTGCAGTTCATGCAGATCACTATTTATCTTATAAAGAGATACCCTAATGAGTGGCTGTTGTGTTAATGGAATCTCCCACATCATATTATTTTGAAACTCTTGATTGAGCACCTTCTCTTCGTTATTTAAGGAGATGTCTTTATAGATTAATTCAAATTGACCTTTTTTCTTCAACACTTGAATGGGTACTTCTGTCTCGAAGCTCAACCAAAAAGCACTATTCTGTTTTACTACTGCATCAAATGCCTGGGCTACATAATCCTTATTCAACTTGCCTTGAATCTGTAACTGCGTGCCAATATTATACGGATAATCTTGCCTGTTGAGCACCCAAAAAACAAATTGAAAATCACATAAAGGGACTTCTTCCCCAACTATGTTTATCGCTGCCTGATTTGCAGTTTTATGATCAAAATCAAATAAATTGTGTAATTCATTCGTGATGTTTTTAGCAATCTTGCTAATACTTGGCTCATTAATAAAGTATTCTATTGATAAGTTCAGGGTGGGGCTTTGTAATTTATCATGAATGCGATTGCGAATTTCTATAGCCATCAGGGAATCCAGGCCCAAAGAGAATAAACCATCATCCAACTTAATCTGCTCTACATCATCTAACCCTAAAACATCTACGGCAATTTCGCGTAAAACCTGACTCAGTATGGTGATACACTCTTCCTTGGTGTGTTGGCGAAGAGAGTTTAAAAAGTGCTGATCGGCTGGAAGCGTATGCTTCATAAGTTCCACTAGCCATGCCTGTTTCGGTGAATATTTGAAATAAATATCCCAGTTAATAGGACATACAGCAATTTGCGCCAACTGAGTTCTTAACAAAACATCAAGAACATCAATGCTGTCCTTGTCTAACAAAGTAAAGCCGCGTTGTTGAATTGCCTGGCTCAGATTTGCAGTCATTCCCATTGAATGAAAAGGTCCCCAATTGATTGACAATGCGGGAAGTCCTTCGTGCTGACGCAGATAGGCTAATCCATCTAAAAATCCATTGGCTGCAACATAGTTTGCTTGTCCTCTAGCACCTAATACAGAAGCTGAAGATGAAAATAAAACAAAAAGATCCAGTGGAATATTTTTGGTTAACTGATGCAGAATCAATGCACTTTCCATTTTTGCACTTAATACACTTTGCATCTCTTCGTCATTTAAATTGATCAATAAACCATCTTGCACAATGCCGGCGAGATGAAATACGCCTTGAAGTGTCTCGGAACTCTGTTCAATTTCTGTAATGACATGTTCCATTTGCTGATAATTACTGGCATCAGCCTGATAATGTTTAATGAATACGTGTTTTTTCCGGGCGAGATCAATCAGAGCTTTAGTATCCGCAGAGCATTCAGACCTACTCGTAATCACAATATGGTGTACCCCTCGGTGAATAAGGTACTCAATTAATGTTTTTGCCAAACCGCCTGTACCGCCAGTGATCAGGTAAGTTGCATCACTTTTAAATAACATCTCTTGTTGTGCAAGAGTTGCCGAGAGCTGTGCTTTCTTTAATCTGGGAATATAAATCGCATCTCTGATGGCGAATTGATTCTCAACACAGTTGGCAGCCAAAAGGTACTTTAAAATCTCTGATAAGGCACTGTGGGTGCCCAAATCGATGGTGTAGTTTTTGGTAAGTTCAAGCTCATTGCTAAAGGTTTTCCAAAAAGCGCATGCCATAGTGTGGTAAGGATTTACCTTATCAGAATCCTGAATCGCATATGCATTCTCTGTGACCAATATGAAGCAATTAGGCCGTGACTTAAACATTTTTTGACAACAATAGAATAACTCGTTGAATTGATCCTGACTGTATAAAAAAATTATATTTTTATTTTCAATATGCTCCAGCTCATCCAGATCGCGTATCAGCCGATAATCCACATCACCCAATACTGTTTTTGCCTTATCCGGTTCATTTGTTATCACAAACAACTCGGGCAACTGCTTTTGAGTGAATAAGTTCGACTTAAATGGGATCCAGCGAATTTGATACAACTGTTGGAGATAGGATTCATAAGGAATGAAATGACTTTGGGTCACTCTTCTTAGCTTCAACTTCTCAATTGCACCAATCAATAACCCTGAATTATCATAAAATTTAACATCAAAACACAGTTCACTCTCATGCTCTGAAATTCTTTGAATTAAATGAACCCACACACTTCGTGGTGCTTCCTGAATTGTAGTCATCCGTGCAAATGTATAGGGCACATAAGTAGAATGTTCAACCTGATTGCCTCTGAGCAACAAAATACTTTGCATCACACCATCAAGCAAAATAGGGGGATAATAATAGCTAATGCTCTGAGTGCTTTTAGTCATTACCTTCGATAGAACGTTGTCGGCATGAATATAACTCTCTTGTAGCACTTGGAATTCAGCGCCATAAAATAGAGCCTGCCTTTTAAAATGTTCATAAATTTGTGATAAATCAAATCGACGTTTAAAAGTCGATTTTAAATGATCAATATCAATAGATTCAGCTATTGAGGGTGATTGCAAATTAATTTCCATTTCCGAATACAATTGCCAATTATCATCTTGTTTTGCAAAAATATTGATTTTGTATTGTTCTTCATTTTTCGGTTTGACTTGAACCTGAAGCTCTTGATCGTGTTTCGGGTAAAACGGACGTTCAATATGAAATTTTTCAATAGAAAAAGTATTGCGCTTCAATACAAGTTTGGCAACCGCCAAACCCGACTCAATAAATGCTGTTGCCGGGAAAACAACCTTATTAAAAACAAAGTTCTGGTTGATATAAGTTAAATTTTCTAAATCCAGCTTATTACTAAATAAAAATTCATTGCCAGGGAGTGAAAACATCTGTCCTAAAAGAGGATGGAGAACATCTGCAGGGGTCCGGGTAGAGGTTTTTTTATCAATCCAAAATTCAATGGGATCAAATACATAATGGGGTACGTTGACTTTGTTAAATTCAAAACCACTGTTTTTATAATATAAGCCCCAATCAACTTGTTTTCCTTGCATATAGTCTGCCAATACTGATTTAAGCGCAGGATCATTCTGTATTTCAAGTGCATTCATTTTTCCATGAGATAATGCAAACTGCCCTGTTTCTAATAGTTGGCATGCTTCTTGAGCATCCTGAGCAATTAAAGCCAATCGATAAGTATACTGCTCGCGGCAGGTAGCTGCAGTAAAACAGATATCTCCAAAATCATCAGATGTTGTTGCCAAATACTGTTGATAACTTTGAGCTAAATGTTCCAGGGCTGTTTGCGAATTCGCAGAGAGAACCAACAGTTGAATTTTAGAGGGCTTAGTTGCCTTATGCTCTTCAGCTTTGGGAAATTCTTGTAAAAGAAGATGAGCATTAGTGCCGCTAAATCCAAAGGCATTAATACCGGCACATCTTAATTTGGAATCGGGGTTCCAATCAATTTTTTGCACTGCCAGGCGAGTATCCCCCAGATGAATATGGGGATTTAATTTGTTGAAATGAAGCAACTTATAAATTTTTTTCTTTTGCAAACTGATAACCGTTTTAATAACACTTGCTACTCCAGCAGCGCTTTCAAGATGGCCAATGTTGGTTTTGACTGCACCAACATATAAAGGATTATCCTGAGTACGCCCCCTTCCATAGATTTGATTGATTGCATGAACTTCTATCGGGTCACCCAAAGGTGTACCTGTTCCGTGTGCTTCAATATAGCTAATGTCATTACTGGATAAATCGGTTTGGCTTAAAGCCTTTTGCATCACTTCTTCCTGGCTTTTACCATTGGGAACGGTCAAGCCCGCTGATTTCCCATCACTATTTACCGCGGACGCTTTAATGACTGCTAAAATGGTGTCTTTATCGCGTAGCGCATCGGATAATCTTTTAAGAAAGAGTATGCCGCAGCCTTCTGCACGGGCATATCCATCGGCTTGCTCATCGAATGTTTTGCAGTAACCATCCGGAGCTAAAGCTTTGGCTTTGCACAAAGTAATATTTGCTTCAGGCAATAACAGCACATTGACACCGCCAGCCAATGCATAATCAATTTCCCGATTTTTTAAACTTTGACATGCATAATGAATGGCAACCAGAGAAGACGAACAGGCGGTATCTACACTAATTGATGGGCCTTTAAAGTCAAAAGTATATGCTACACGACCAGGAATAAGATTGGACACATTTCCGGTAATCGAATAGACGCTGAGCTCTTCGTTAGAAAAACCGGACTTCTCCAGTTGCGCATAGTATTCATTGGGGCCTACACCTGCAAAAACTCCCGTCAAACTACCCCGTAATGACTCAGGCAAATAATTTGCATTTTCTAATGCCTTATAGGAGCATTCTAAAAAAATTCGTTGCTGAGGTTCCATCAATTTTGCTTCACGAGGACTAATGCCAAAGAAGTTCGCATCGAAACATTTAATATTTTCGATTAATCCAAGTTTATTGACATAAGATTTTCCTGGAGCGTCCATATCGGGATCATAATATTTTCGATTATCCCATCGATCGGATGGAATTTCCTTCATGCCACTTTTGCCTTCTTCAAGCAGCATTTCAAAAGCAGTAACATTGGGAGCATTAGGAAAAGTACAACTCATACCAATAATAGCAATTGAATCATCAGTCTTTTCTGCCACTGGTTTTGGCGATTGCTTGATAACTAAATGTTTATCCAATTCAGATTCTATATACCGAACCAGTTTGTTAATTGATGGGTAATCAAAACCTATGGTGGCGGTCACTTTAATCATTGGTGCCAGCTTTTCTTTAAGTTTGGTTGCCATTTCAGTAATCATCAATGAATCGAAACCAAGTTCAAAAAATCCTTCATCTGCATCCAGATCCTCTGCATCGGTTAGTTCAAGGATCTCATTACAAATAGCGCACACCATATCTTTGCAGGCTTGGAATCGATTCTTTTCGTCAATTTCCAGGTAATCATTAAGCCATGATGACAAATTCTTATCAGCAACTTTTTCTGTTATTGCCAGATCATCTGCTAAATATTTATGAAAAGCAGGTACAGGTTTAGGAACAAAATCAAGCATGAATTTGAGGTATTCCGGTGAAATAATGGCTACATGGCTTAATTGATCATTAATAAGAATTTTAATAAATGTCTGGCCTTGTTCATTACTGACTAAAGATTGTTTCAAACCTTGGTCTTGAGATCTTTTTTTGGCCATCCCAACCTCACCCCAAGGCCCCCACTCAATCGCGGTTCCCACTAAGCCCAAACGTTGACGTTCAGCAATCAAAGCATCTAAGAAACTGTTTGTACCACTGTAAACTGACTCTTTATTGCTTCCAAAAACTGAAGAAATCGAAGAATAGACAACAAAGAAATCCAGATCGAAATTTTTACTTAACTCATGCAAATACCAACTGCCTTGGACTTTGGCAGAAAATAAATAATCTACATCCTCGTTTGTATGCTCCAGTAATGGGGCTTTAACCGCCGTACCAGCTGCATGAATAATGCCTTTTAACAACCCATCAGCATTCAATTCAAGAAGCAAGAGACGTAATTTTTCTTTGTCAGTAACATCCAAACTCACAGGACTAATGGTGCGGCCAGTATAATTATATTTAATTTTTTTAATTGCTTCTTTTACTGCAGGTTTATCCACATTTCTTGAAGTGAGGATAACTTCTCTGGCACCGGCTGAAAGCAAAGCTTGTGCAGTGACTAAACCTAAACCGCCGCAACCACCGGTAATTAGATACCGGCCTTCACCATATAAAGATCGCCTCCTATCCACCAGTTTGGCTTTCTTCAGCCGTGCAACGAAGCGTTTTCCTTCACGATAGGCAACTATATGCTCATAGCATTGATCAAAATTATGCCGGATTTCATCCACGATTTGCCCAGCATAGTCTTCATCTTCCGTTTTTCCCGTATCAATCAAAATAGTATTTAATTGCGGTAGCTCTAAAACCAAAGTTCGGCAAAATCCAACAAGCGGGCTATTACTCAGATTGAGTTCACCTGCAGCAAGTTCAGCGATTGCATTTACAGTAAGCACAATTAATTGCAATTTAGCGGCTTCATTACTCAATTCTTTAACCAGAGTTAATAATTTCTTGAGTGTTTTCTTTTGAAAATCGATGCTGGATTCAATATCGGTTGTTAAAGGGTTATCGAGTCCCATTGCAAAAATAATCCCATCCAGTTGCCCTAATGGATAGTTTTCATCCTCTAAAATAATATCTAATCCCTGGGCACTAAGCCGGGGGGCTAAATGTTGGGCTCCTATAAGTAGCCAATTATTACCCTGAGTTTTGCGATTATTTCGAGTACAAAGTTGCTGCTGCCATTGCAATTGAAAACTCCAATCTTTAGGAAAAGGGGCATCTTTGAGTTTATCTTTCGTTTCAAACCAATGCTCTTCGCGAGCAAACTCATATAAAGGGAGTTTAACTTTTCTAAACTGGGTATTTAGGGAACGATAATAATCGCTCCAATCAATAATAACTCCTGCTTGATAGTCCTCCTGTAAGTGCACCAATGATCTGGGTTGTTGCAAAGTCATAGGATTGTTTATTTCTTTTTTAATCTGATAGATCGTATAGTTATTCTTTTCAATAACTGCAGCGGCTTCTTTTGTTGTCTGTGCCTTAATCGTTACACGAAATAAGAAATGACTGCGACAGGTTGCGGCGGTATAGCAGATATCCGCAAATTCCTCCGGCGTGTTCGCTAAATACTTTTGATAACTTGCTATAAGTAATTCAAGAGCGGGCTTACTTTTTGCTGAAAGCACTAATAAGGATTCTTGTGGGAGTATGCGCTTTTCTATTTTTCTTATAGGGGGTGCTTCTTGCAATACGACATGCGCATTGGCTCCACTAAACCCGAATGAACTAACGCCAGCACATCGTAACCCCTCTTCTTTAGACCACTCCATAGTGCTCAAAGGAATTACCGTATTTTTTAACTCGATCGCAGGATTTAATTTTTTGAAATTAAGATGCTTAAATAATTGATGTGTTTGTAAGCTTAAAACGGCTTTAATTAAGCCGGATACACCCGAAGCACTTTCGGAATGGCCTATATTCGTTTTTACTGAGCTGACGTACAGGGGCCTCTCTGTGCTGTGAGCTTCACTAAAAATTTTCGTCAGCGTATTTACTTCGATTGGGTCAGCTAATGGTGTACCTGTGCCATGTGCTTCGATATAATCAATATCCGCGGGCAATAATTTTGCTTTAGCAAGAGCGCTGCGAATTACTTCCTCTTGAGCAGTACCATTAGGGACAGTAAAACCACCACTTTTACCGTCACTATTAATTGAAGTGCCTTTGATTACTGCAAGAATCATATCATTGTCTTTTAAAGCAGTGCTTAACCGTTTTAAAACAACAACACCACATCCCTCGCTGCGTGCATAACCGTCAGCATCCTCACTAAATGTCTTACAGCGACTTTCGGGAGATAACATTCTGGCTTTTGAAAGGGTAATGTTGGAATCTGGAGCCAGCAAAATATTCACCCCTCCCGCAAGTGCCATATCACAATCACCATTTTGCAAACTCAAACATGCATCGTGAATCGCGGTCATCGATGAGGAACATGCTGTATCAATGGCTTGTATTGGTCCATGGAAATCAAATGCATAAGCCACTCGGCCAGGTATCGCATTTAACACATTTCCAGTTGCAAAATAAATGTTTAGATCTTCTAAACCTACACCAAGACCCGCTAATAACCGTGGATATTCATTCGTACCACAACCAACAAAAACTCCAGTTTTACTGTCTTTAATCGAAGCTAGAGGTAAGTTTGCATCTTCCAAAGCATGGTAGCTAGTCTCCAGAAACACCCGTAATTGCGGCGACATGAGCTTTGCTTCACGTGGACTAATATTAAAAAAATCTGCATCAAAATTTTTTATATTTTCAATTAATCCAAGTTGTTTAATATAGAGTCGACCCAAAGCATTCACATCAGGATCATAAAACTTCTCATTATCCCATCGCTCTAAAGGGATATCAGCCATACCGCTTTCGCCGCGTTCCAATAAGGATAAAAATTCATGGATATTCTCTGCTTTGGGAAAACGACAACTCATTCCAATAATTGCGATAGGTTCGTTGCTGAGTACATTCACTATAGGTTGGCGAGAAACGGGTTCTGGCATCTGAATTTGTTGTATGTGTCTGGCCAACTTATCCAAAGTTAGAAAAGCAGGAATGGACACTTTATAAGAAAAGAGTTCATAAACGATCTGCTCTAGTTCGGTCAGTGACTCCTGATTGAAACCCAGAGAACCGAAATCCTGATGTTCTTCTAAGTGTTCTCTTTTTAAAAGAGATTGTATTTGAGCGGCAAGCCTCTCCTTGATTGCTTCTACTTGCTGCTCTTTGGGTTGCAGGCATAAAGTATTTAACCCATTCTTTTTTCTGGGCTCATGCCAATAAGGTTTTCTATCAAAATAATAAAGGGGTAAATCTGTTTTATTGAATTGAACATTATTTGGATCGATTTTTATATTAAATCCTGCAAGATACGCCTCATAAATCTGATGTGCATCAGGGGTTATTTTTTGAATCTCTTTTTTTACCGTGATCTTTTGCAGCTCATAATCGCCAGACTCAATCTTTTTGATCAATGTTTCTTTATCTTGAGTAACAATGGCACAACGATATTTATAATGATCCCGACAATTGATGAGTGTAAAACAAATATCATGCAAACTCGCCATACTCTCGCGAAGATACAGTACATAACGTGCTAACATCTGCCTTAATGAATACTCACTATTTGCTGAAACAACAAAACATTTTGTTTGCCCATCATCTAATGGTACCGAGGGTAATGCATCATTGTCTGCTTCTTCAATGATCGCGCTTACATTAGTACCCGTAAAACCGAAATTAGATATCTGCACATGTCTCTTTTTATTTTTTTGCTTCTTAAAAGCAATTGCTTGTATTGGTAAAAGCGCGGGTATGCTTTCAGGATCTATCGTTTTGTTCGGTTGTGTATAATGTAAATTGGCTGGAATTGTTTCATGTTTCAATGCACCGATTGCTTTAATCAGTGAGGCAACTCCAGATGATGAAATACTGTGCCCTATGTTACTTTTTACTGCGCCAATAATCAGAGGCTTAGCTTGGTTATGATGGCCTTTATGTATGTGTTGGATCGCATTAAATTCAACTGAATCACCCACAATTGTACCCGTTCCATGAGCTTCAATATAATCAATATCACTTGGGGCTAAATGAGCTTGTGCCAGCACTTCGTGGTGCATTGCAATTTGTGCCTTAATATTTGGAGCAACCAAAATCGTTCCATCATCACCATCCTGATTCATGACAATACTTTTGAGGACCGCATGAATTGTATCCTGATCTTTAATGGCATCACTTAAGCGTTTTACAATAACAACACCACACCCTTCGCTGCGAACATAACCATCCGCATTGATATCAAAACTTCTGCATTGGTCCTGTGCAGATAACATTTTTGCTTTAGTCACACTGATAAAACTTTCAGGGCAAAGACTAAGGTGAATCCCACCAACAATGGCCATAGAACATTGCTTCATTCTCAACGAGGTTGCCGCAACATAAAGCGCTGCCAGTGAAGAAGAACAGGCTGTATCTACAGCCATACCGGGTCCCTTTAAATTGAGAAAGTGCGACAGTCTTCCTGCTGCAGCACTGCTGGCTGCACCAATCTGGGTATACGCATTAAATTCGATATGGTCTTTATAATTGAGTTGGCTGTAATCCTGCGTTGAACTACCAAAGAATACTCCGGTATTTGAATTATTTAATGAGTCCAGTGGAAGGTTGGCATGATTTAAAGCACGAATCGCTACCTCTAAAAAAAGACGATGTTGCGGATCCATTTGTTTGGCTTCGACTGTAGATATTTTAAAAAAAGATGCATCGAATAACTGAGGGTTATTAAGAAAACCTCCTTTACGACCAATTATTTTATCGGTTTTCTCACGATCAGGATCATAATATTCATCAACGTCCCAACGATTTTTTGGCATTTCCTTAATAGGCGAAAGTCCCTTGAGCAGCATTGTATAAAATGCCTCAACATCTTCTATATCCGAATCAACCCCAGGAAATTGGCAATTCATTCCAATGATTGCAAGAGGTTCATTAAGAATGTCTTTTGGATTACGTTCCTGGTTTTTTTTCACCACTTTAAAATACTCCCATACCACCAGAGACAATACCATGAAGTTAAGAAACCAAGTGCCTTACTTACGTTCCGTGCTTGTCCGAGAAATTCAGAAACTCGCGACATTTCTGGATCCTGCGGAACCCCGGAGCTGGCCGTGGAGACAGGACGTAGGATAAAGGGCCAAAAGTCATTAACTTAATGGCAGTGACCACCAGAGGTAGTACACAAAATTAAAATAAAAAATAGCAATAATAAGGACTTATAACAAGACACAAATTTTTTGCGTGACGGGACCCACACGTTGATTTTGTTTATTACTGAATACCATGTTCTTTTATGTGCTTATTCACCATATCCCCACTACCTTTATTTCATATGAAAACAATAAGGTCATAGCCCAAAAGTTTATTTACAAAGTGACTCGAAAGGGCATCATGACACTTATACTTATTTAATAGCACAAAAGATTCAATAGAACAAAAAACGAGGCAAGATTACTTCTTCATTTCAGTATTGGCGGGTACTGCATTTGATTAATACAACACTCCATGCTACGTTATTTATTATGCATTTAATCACGGAAAATAACATTAAGACGTACGGCCAGGCTTTAAAACAACTTCGTTCATTATTGAGACTAGGGAATCTTCATCCCTCAGAAGTAAAATTGATTAAAAATCAGGTTCAAGAGAGCTATAAAAGTTTTGCACATATTATTTTTGATAAATCCTTTTTGAATTGGGGTTTATGGAATAAACAAGTATATAATGAATATGCTGCATTGAACTTTAATTTTTCAAAAATATGTAACATACAAGATATTTATTCTCCCTTACTTCTCTATCATCTGATAAGACCGTTAGTAAGAATGCAATTTTTTGATAAAAAACTGCTTGAAGTTGGGTGTGGTAATGGTATTGGGTTAAAAGTTAGTTCCGAATTACTCAAAACAAAATACGCTTTAGGTGTTGATTTAACAAAAGAATTAGTACAACATGCTCATCATAATTTCTACAAAGAAAACAAGATCAATTATATTCAATCCGATGCGGAATATTTACCTTTTGAAAATAACAGTTTTGATATTATAACAAACCTTGAGAGTTCTCATCTTTACCCACAAATTGAGCTATTTTTCACAGAAGTAGAGCGTATTTTGTCTCCTAATGGTTTTTTTTGTTATTCTGATATAAATATTAAAGATAAATTACAAGCAAAAAAATTAGAAGAATATCTTAAGACAAGCAAAGCTTTAAAAATAATTCAAAAAGTAGATATAACTCGAATGGTTCAATCGGCTATTTATCATCGCTTAATCGTAAATGAGAAAAAAATATTACCCTATATTGATTCGATGATGAATGATGATGAAGAACTTCCAGATTTCGTTAGTTCCATGGGATTAGCTTTTCTTCCCTGGTGGTTTTTTCTGTTTAAAAAATCAGCTCTACGCCATATTGCAAAAAAAGAGCGCAAAAAAACCCTTCTCTACGGTAAAAAATATTATTTTTATTATTTAATTCAAAAGGTCAATCAATGAAGATAAGGGATGTTAAGACCATAGATTATTTTTATGGCGACGAAGAGGAAATCAAGAAAATTCTATACAAATCTACGGAGCCCCTACTCATAAAAATAAAAAACTTTAGGGGTAACTTTACTTTAGATTATTTTGAACAACACATTCATGCAGACACCACCTATGCAACTTTTGAAAATAATCGTCGCGTCGCACATCAACCTGCTGATTTTGGTACAATAATAGCTAAAATAAAACAAAATATGCCCTACCGAATCTTTGGCCAAATTCTTACGGAAAAACAGTCTGCTGAGATTGAAAAGCATATACCCCTTTGGCAACATATTCCCTTAAGACCTAGATACTTTAATAAAACTTTAAAAGTAATCTATTTTTTTGGTGGCCAAAACACTCATACATATATGCATTATGACAGAGAGCATTGCTCCAATCTTCATGTATGTTTAAGCGGGAAAAAGAGATTTTTATTATTTACTAAAGATCAGAGCGAAGCGCTTTATAAACTTCCTTTTGTGAGTGATACCTTGATTGATTTTAGCACTCCTTTAGAAGAAATTAATAAGCAATATCCAAGAACACAACAAGCTGAAGGGTACAGGGTTACCCTGGAAAAAGGGGATATGCTGTTTATGCCAAGAAATTGTTGGCACTATACTGAATATCTCGAACCTTCTTCTTCTGCATGTTATATTTTTTATCCTAAAAAAATACTGCAGATTTATGGGTATTTTACAGGATATTTTTTCCTCGGGTTTAAAGAACCAACCGGTTTTTTAATTAGTAACTGGCCGATTGTTAAAAAGTTTAGTGAACGTTATGCTTTATCGACTGGAGTTAAAAAATATCTGATGAGAATGATTGAATTTATAATATTTCCAATCATATTACCTATTATAAGTATACTTGCCCTTATTGCTCATAAGTTAAAACCCCGCCGTGTTTATTAATGGAAATCATTGTGCATTCAATGAAGGGGTAATTTCGGGAAAAGCAGTCGTGGGCTCGTAGCAAGCAAAAGGAGCTGTGGTTATACCTCTATAGGTCAGAATGAATTTCAGCTAATTGCTTTCTAAGATCCTCTAATTTTTTACCAATTGGCAAAATACATTCATCATCGCCATTTGCTCGACATTCGTAGGAATAGTTTCAAGTAAAAAAGGAGAATAAACAACAATTGCCAGACACTGAGCTCTTGAAACCGCAACATTTATTCTGTTTTTATCAAAAAGAAAATTAAGCCCTCGAGGAGATTCATCTGCATTGCTCGCACACATGCTCAAAAAAACAATGGGCGCTTCCTGTCCTTGAAATTTATCCACACTTCCTACTTTAGCCTGTTCACCCAGTGCCATTTTCAGTTTATTCACCTGATGATTGTATGGGGCGACAAAAAGGATATCCTCCCAACTGATTGCTTTTTGCGACCCATCTTTTGCCTTAAAAGTCCGACCTAAAAGCTCCCTGGCTAATAAGACAATTTGTTCTACTTCCTCATCGCTGGATTGCGTATTTCCCTCATGCATGACGGGTACAGAAATAATTCCGGCTTCTTTATTCAGCACACCTTGATATCCCTTTGGGATGCTTATTGCTTGATGGGCATTTTCAGGAGCAGTTTCCAGTTTTCCCTCATAAATCGCATCACTAACCAATTGATTTACCGCGGGATGCATTCTATAGGTAGTCCCTAGAAAAACCCCCATGGAATCTGGAATTGTTGGCGTTGTATGTAACAAGTATTCTAAGATAGATAAACCACTTTCTTCTGGATGGCTTCCTTGGGAAGGCTGACCCAACTGCATTTGATCACCCATGAGTATCATGTTGCGGGTTGAACGACTCATGGCAATCAAGTTTGCAACACTGACTTGTCCTGCCTCATCAATAAAAAGATAATCAAAAGCATCAACGAGTTCTTCTCTGGTAAATCCCCAAGCTGTAGCCCCTACAACACATCCCGGTTGAATAAAATCAACAATTTTTTTATTCTCCAAAACTGTAATGTTTAAAGCTTCAATTTCTCCATCTGTATTACGAGCGCATGCAAAATGTCCCTTAATCCCTTCCTTATGGCAATAGGTAACTGTATTCAGCAATAAGTTATTGATTGCTTTATGACTATTGGACGAGATACCCACTTTTTTTCCTCTCCGAATGAGTTCTGCGATTAAATGCTTTCCAGTATAGGTTTTACCTGCACCGGGAGGACCTTGAAGAGTAAGATAACTATTATTTAAATTTAAAACAGCACGAATAATTTCAGTTAATCGTTCTTCAGGATGATGACTTGGCGCAATCGCGAATCCTTGAGGATGATCTTTAATTCGCGGATATGATTTGCTCAGAAAATCCAATATCGCAGTATTTTCAAGCATGCCTTGCTCAAATAATGCAGCCTGTTTTGCAATCGCATCAGGAATCGAATGGGGATCTACATATTCATTAGGAATTAAAGTAATTGGATCAGCCAATTCATTTTTCATTTGCAAGACAATAATCCCATGCTCCAGATCGCTGTCTTCTTCATAATAATTTGCGGTAACCGTCTTACCGTCTTCTGTTTCTTTATCTAAAATGAAATATTGCTTGGCAGCTCCTTTAAACTCCTGTTCCGGATCAAAAAAATACTCATAGGCCATATTGCGTGATTTTGGCGAGGGCTTGTAGGGTGGTTTAGCGGTTCGTCGGCAATAGGCCAAACAATCAATATCATCGAGTAGATCCTCTCCAGTTAGCCCCAATCGCTCAAACATACGCCAAAACACCGGTTTCGCTTCACGTCGGTGAAATTCTATAGACCATGCAAAAATCAAATGTATTTTCGCTAATTCTATGTTCCCTTCAGACTTTAAACGTTCTGCTTGTGCCAATAATCGATCGCGCAATTGAACACGCTCACTGACCTCTTCCTTAATCTCAAGCTCAACACGCTCAGTTTTACCTAAGTAGTATATACCTTCTTCCTTTTGCCGCGCCCTTAGCCAATCCACCAGTTCCTGAGTGGAATTACAATCATCCATATTATAAACGCGGATGTCATTTAATATTTTGGACGTGTGCCAACTTGCCCCATCTGGATTTTCCCGCCAATGTTCATAAACAACGACTGAGTCGCCCCCGGACCCCACCTCTGTATCTCGTTTCCCTCGATATAAATGCTCTATATTTTTGATGGAATAGCGTGGCTCGCCAATAATTAGAGATGTTTTAACAATTTTATATAAATCAACAAAAACTTCATTACGTAAGAGCTGATCCACTTCATCCTCACAAACACCATACCGCCCCATTAATTTGCGGCAAGCAGAAATTTCATAATTGGCATAATGATAAATATGCATGTGTGGATCTTCTTGCCAACGTTCATAAGCCCACTTCACAAAAGCTTGAAAACTTTCTTTTTCCTGCTCTGCATCATGAGCCCAAAAATCCTTATATTGGCGCTGGCCATTTTCATCAAAATAAGCAATACCCCAAAGATATTCCAGCCCCCCTTCCTCAAGAGGAAAACCTTCAATATCAAAAAATATATCGGACAGTGATGCAGGAGGCAGCAGCGCCAAGCCTTGCTTTTGTCCCGGGACATGAGGAAGTATCTGATATAACGGAGTATCTTTGCCGCTACTTTTCTTTTGGATTTTAGCTTGTGCTTGCAAACGTGCAAAACGTTCCGGTTTAATCCCTTTGATCCAAGAACAATTTGCATGAGCCAATGCAGTCATGGTTTTAATTCCTGCTTGCTGCAGTTTTTTGATTTGCCCTGAGGTAATGGTTGCGACCTGGATCAAATGATCTTCTTTAGCTAATAACTCCTCAGCATAAGTACTCCATCTGCCCCAACTTTTAGATACAGCAGGATCAGGGCAGGCATTAAGAGCAAAATTTTGATGCGCCAATAAAAACTGTTGTTTCAGATTTTGATAAAAATAAAAATAATCGGCGGTACGAAAGCGTCTTTTTTCCTTATTACCTAAAGTTATCGTAATGTATTCTGTTCTACTGCCCTGCATTGCTTCAAGCATTTCCGCATAGCAACATAATTGCAGCAGAAAACCTGGTTTTACCGATCGGGAAAGCTTAGTATCCCAAACTTCATAGTAATAATCACCCAATCGACTTTTACCTGCTTTCTTTATTAGAAAATCAGCGTATCCCTGAAATGGAGGCAATTGCAAATGCGCCTGATATATCACATCTACTCCATCATTCATGGCAGTTAGGGTTGCATCATAAGAGTTGGGATGTCGATGCAAATTAGCAACGGATAATCCCTGCTCTTCAAATAATGCCAAGAGTTCCAATTCGTGCTGGTTTCCCAAATGTTGCAATACATCAATTAATTCGTCTTTTGCATCGGGTTTAGGCAATAAATCAGGGTGCACCACTGCAAGATGTTCTATCCAAGATACAAAAGGACTCTCCATAAATTGGGTAAGATCGGATGGCGAGAAAATTAATTGGCCGGATTTGATGTACATGTCACACAGATTTAATATTGGATTCATCTAAAGTATATCAAAACATTCGTTCTGTGAAATAGATTAACCTCTCTGATCCCAAGTCCACACGCAATAACAAATAATGAATTGAAATTAATATAAATTTTATTCATAATGCCACTTTTATTTATTAACTGGGTACTAATAATGAAATTTGAAAGAATTGAAGCATTTCTTAATAAGGCAGGGTTCATGTTTATGAATCAAGGAGCTGGAGTTGGAATAGTAGAAGGACGTCCTTCTTACCTATACCAAAAGAATATTACAGGAAGCAGATCGCAAATGATTCAATTAGCTGTTTCGAGAGAAAATAAAGATGACATACACCTAATCTTTAGTAATAACGTGCCTAGACAGGTTCGTGACTCAATATATAAGATTATCAATGAGACCACATTAGACAGCGAAAATACAATAAACATCGGTCTTTAAATATTTGGTTAGAAATGAACTCCAGTAACGAGCCAGATGATATAAAATCAAAAAGGCTACATTCCGCGTTTTTATACGCGGAATCCAGCTCCGCTCTTCATGCGTAATAGAACCCTTTATCCCGATCATTCCATGGCTAATATCCATACCCTCTTAATTTGTCGTTAATGTTATTCATTTATAATAGTACAATAATTATACAAATAAGTGCTTGACGCGTCATACCCCACAGATTTGTTTCAGGTATCTTATTAATTTTCGAGACAGTAACTTTTAGATAGTGAATAAATGAAACCTGAGATACAACTGATTATAGATGCTTTAAATGCAGTAATTGACGAGACCGAAGATTTTGGTTACTACCAAGATAAAATAGAGTTTTTAGAAAATGAAAACTGTCTTTTGATTTTTAGCAAAATTGAGCATGGTAATGTTGAGGCAAGCAGGATCAATAAATATAGATTACGCGATAATTTCTTTAAAAAGTATTTAGGTGTTTCAGTAGAAAATATAGACGGCAATTTTGCGTTTAAGATCCCTATCGATGAGTTACTCAAAGTAAAGCTCATCACCCATCAAATAAATGCCTTGCAAAATCCCCCTGTAAAACAAGATCCCCCAAAAAGCTTTGAAATGAGAAGAACCCAACATGATTTACAGACATTAGTAGACATTGTGACCCCCTCACAAAAGGTATTATCCAGGTTTGGAAGTGAACTTCATTTCATTCGTCTTAAGAGTCCGTCTGATGTGATACCCAAAGGACGGGACTTTATAACAAAAGCCGTTGATGAGGTGTTTAGGGACAACACACATGCTGTATTAGCCGAATTAAATACGCAACATAGGCTCGACAATACATTGTTTATAAACTTTACCGGCCATGAAGCCCCTGTTGCAAGCGCATTATATATGAATGGTGTTGATTGCATTTGGCAGCTATCCATAATGAATGATCAAACTTCCCAAACACGGATAATGGATCAGCTACAAGACGCTTTACCGCGTGACCAACTGTTATCACAATCACCTACATCACATGACGCTTCATTAGGTTTAATCCTCGAACCCAATCATGGATTCACTGCCATTGACGCTACAAAACTACCAACATTGGGGCAATTAAAAGAATTTGGAATCAAGCAGGTGGTCGTATTAACCGAGAAAAACTATAACCAGGGGAAATGTATTTATCCGCTTGAGGATAACTACTTCAGACGCGAGATGACATTTTATCACTGGCTTCAATCATTATCACCAGATTTGAATCTGTTAATCGCTGGAGTATCTAACTTCGAGCAAGCCCAGGAAGAAAATTGCCAATCTATTGAGAACGCTCTGCAAAAAAAAGATACCGTTTCTGCATCAACCTATAAACTTCCGAATTTTTATACTCTTTTTAAAAATGTACAGCAGTATGGTACTCATATTTCACCATTGGGTTTCAATGGAGTCAGAATAACAACTAAGAAGGATGATACGGACCAAAACTCTTTGGAAGAATCGAACAGCTTGAATTAAGCCAGCGAGTCTACCAGTAATTACATCACTATGAATCCAATTTTGTTGCGATAAGAAATGACTAGGGGTAATAAATTTGTATTGGGTTTTTCTTTCTGTCTACCACCGCAAAGGAAGTTAATTGATGAGGATTCGCAGTGGTTTTGTTCATAATATCCCAAACCGCATAATCTCGAATCAACTCTGCATCAGCAATAAGCGAGCGATGACATCGCCAGGGCACTGCTTCAGCGCACAGGATCGCCACCTTAGGGCTCTTCTTAATTAAGTTATTTAATTCACTAAGGCCTTCGAGAAACCTCTCAGTTTGCATGTAATCAGCAAATCCTCTAAAACTTTCATTTTTCCACCCCATATTGATGGAGTTTTTTTCAACTTTACGTAACCCTCCTAATTTAGGTAAGTGTGTATAAGCAATTTTTTCTTTTTCAAGCGATTTCTTGAATTCCTCTTTATTAAACCAAGGAACCTTGCGCGATTTGGGTATGGTTCGCACATCAACAACATGAGTTATTTGATGGGCATGGATTATTTCAAAAAACTCCTGCAAAGTATGCGTTGAGTGGCCAATCGTAAAAAGCTCAGACATAATTATATCTTCCTTCTGGATTGCTTTTTCCTCTAAATATCGCGAACAAGATGCTGTTCTAATTGCTTAGCTCCCGACCATCTTGGGAAAAAGGGACCTAACTTTTTAATAAAATCATAGGCCATGAATAATGCACCTAGAGCAAATACGACATCTCCGGGCAATCGCAACCATTGCCATAACAATGTTGTATTATAAAATTCAAGGCTTCTTGCATGGGCAAAGCCATGTTCATAAACATCCATTAATTGCGCCCAACCAATAGGAAAGAAATTCAACACAATCCATAAAACAAGACCTAGGTTATACAACCAAAATGCCCAAGTTCCTAAACGATCACTCCAAGCAAACCGATCACCAGCCGCATAGCGCAAACAAAAATAAATTAAACCTAGGCCAAGCAAACCAAATGCACCAAATAATGCGGTATGCGCATGGTTTAAAGTAAGGAATGTCCCATGCTCATAATAGTTTATAAGTGGCGCATTGAGTGTCCCCCCACCAAATACTCCTGCACCAACAAAATTCCAAAAGGATGCTCCCAAAATATAGAGAAAAGCCAAATTATAAGTAAATGCACGTTGGCCCTTAATCAATTGATGATGTTCGATGGCATCAATAATGAGGAGAACCAAAGGCAATACTTCAATAAAGGAAAACATAGTTCCTAGTGGTACCCAGATATCCGGCGTCCCTGTCCAATACCAGTGATGGCCAGTTCCAATGATCCCGCCTAAAAAGATTAAAATTGTTTCAAAATACATTGTACGTTCTGCTAGAGAACGTGAAACCAATCCTGTTCCCATTAAAAGATAAGCAGTGGCGCACGCAGCAAAAAATTCAAATGACTGCTCCACCCAAAGATGAACTACCCACCAGCGCCAAAAATCAGTGATTGTGAATGATTTTTCAATTCCCGTTAAAGGGATCATTCCAAAACAATACAATACAGCAATATTCATCGTGCTTGCCCAAAAAAGATGCTCTAAACGAATACGCCCAGTCCAAAACTCAACAGTAGCAGTTTTTAAGCCATGCCAGGTAGGCCACATACCACGAAAAATAATAAAGCTCCACAGAAAAAGCCCTAAACAAAATCCAATTTGCCATAAGCGACCAAGCTGTAGATAGGACAATCCCTGATTGCCGATCCAAAACCAGGATTCATTCACATAACCCATAATCCCCAAATAATTGCCAACAAGCGCTCCGCCAACAATAAACAAGGTGACCCAAAACAAAAGATCAACTAAAAAGCCTTGTCTTTTCGCTTCCTTTTTACTGATGAGAGGAGCCATAAAAACAGCAGCGCTCACCCATGAAAGAGCGATCCAAACGATTGGTGTTTGAATGTGTACATCGCGCAAGAAATTAAAAGGTAAATAATCATTAATATTAATTCCATAAAAACCCGTTCGCTCTGTATAGTAATGCGCCATAATCACACCCACAGTGATCTGGATCAGTAAAACAAGTGCAACGACAACAAAATACTGCCCTACCTTACGCTGACTTGGTGTCAGCGGCTCAAACCCTAAAAACACGGGAGTTCTCAATGCATCATCAGGCACACTCAAATATCGATGATAAATATAAAGTATTGCTCCAAACCCCAGAAATACAAAACAAAACGATACCCAAGTCCAGTAAAAGGTATTGGCTGTTGGCGTATTTCCCATGGTGGGTTCATAGGGCCAATTATTGGTATAGGAACTATTTTGCCCGGGTCTATGCGCAATCGTAGTGAGCGAAGAATAAATAAGGAAATCTGCCGTTTGTAAAGCACTTTGCTCATTTAAGCTATAAGCTTTGGTCCAACCTGTTTCTGGATCATGATTAAGTAGATTGTGTGAAATTTGCTTACGCAGTTGCACAATTGCATCGGCTACTGGCTGTGACAAAATACTGATTGGCTGACTCAGATCAGTTTTCTGCAGATCCTGTTGCATCGTTTGACGCACGGTGTATTGTTCTCCTACAGTCAGACTCATGAAGGGCTTACCGAAATGTTGTTGTGCTATTTTATCTTCGGTGAGTCTACCAAGACTGACTAAGTATTTTGCAGTATAATCTTCTCCAAAATAAGAGCCCATTCCATAAAGACTTCCATAATCCATAAGGTCAGCGCGTTGAAAACCCGCTTTACCAGCCACTATATCCTCTGCGGTCATCACGATTTGTCCAGAAGGGGATTGAAATTGCTGCGGTAAAGGAGGGGCAAGCTGATAGGTTTTATAAGTACCCCAAATCAGCACGATGAAACAGATAATTGCAGTAATTAAAAGAATCCATTTTAAGACATTAGATACTTTATCAAAGTTCGTAGATTCCATTGAGCTTTGAGGTTTATTATTCATTCACATTCCTTATGCGCTTTTTAATTTACTCACGAAACTGATCTTGTACTTTTATAAAAAAAAATTATTATAAAACAAAATTTCTTTTAAGTATGGCTATTTTAGGATTCTTTTATCATACAAGCGCTGTAATAATAAATGGAAATAAACTAATCCTGCGTAGGGATGCCATTTGGCAGTAATTTCCGCTGTTTTCTTATAATCAGGTTTCTTATCAAGATGCAGCAATTGGTATAAATTATTCTGTGCACCAATATCGTCGCCAGGAAAAGTCTCGATCCTCCCCAAACCACGCAACAAAACATATTCTGCAGTCCAACGCCCTATTCCTTTAAAACGGCATAAAAAATCGATTACCTCTCCATTTGCTTTGTTTTCCAAAGATCCAAAACTTGATTCTTCTTCCATGATTGCCACTGCTAATTGCCTTAATGTTTCACTTTTATGGGTGCTATAGCCTATTTTCTTTAAATCAGAAACAGTGCAATGAGCAACTTCTTCTGGTCTTGGAAATGCATAGAGAATGCGCTCCTTTTCCTTTATTCTCATGCTCAGAAATTCAGCCAATCGATTTTGAATGTGCAATCCTGCATCAAGGGATATTTGCTGGCAGGAAACCGCATTAACCAGCGCTTCAAAAAGAGAAGGAAATCGCGGTGGTTTAACTCCCTTAAATTGAACAACAAGTGGATTTAATTGAGCATCATGTTGTGTCAGGTGATAAAAATCGTTTAGATCCCATTTTATACCCAGCATTTTCTCTATTTGAGATGCGATTTGATTTTGAGATACCTCGTTTTGGCTGTCAATGGATAAAAGTAATTCTGGTTTATTAATTTCTTTTTGCTCAACGACGACTTTAACAAGCACATTCTCTATGACCAATAATCGCGTATAACGGTGCCCATCCCAAAGATCAACATTATTTTTGCTTCTTCGACGCAACGCAAGGACTGTATACTCCAGCTGGAATGGAGCTACTGGATGTAAGCTAAACGTGGTCTTCATCTCAAAATTAACCTATTAAATAAAGTAGCCTTACTCATAATTGGAGCAAGAAACAACAAATAATACTTAATCCTTTTAATACACTATGCAAATAAAGCTATAATTTCAACTGAAAGGGATCGTACCCACTTATTCTGACATGGAGAAAAAAGCATGACTGCTTTTTATGAGGACCTGATTTGTTATAAACAGTTGCAAATAACTCATGATGGGAAACTCAAATTTTTCCTTGAAAAACATAGTACTAAAGAGGGAACTTGGGGCAAGTTGCAAATTAATACTGGTGAAATTGATTTTCTTTTTCTTGATGGAAATGGACAGGAATTATCTCGCCACCATTTAAATGAAAAAAATAATCACCTCGTCATTCCCCCCGCATCCTGGCACAAAATAATCCCCATTAGCGCTGTTTTTAATGCATCTTTGGATTTTTATTGTAAACCACATCGCTATTTTGATAAGAAATACAAATTGGGTAATGTGCATACCGATTTATACTATGTTTATACCACCTACCTCCAGAAAAAGGATAAGTTAAAAGTACTCGATATAGGCTGTGGTTCAGGCCGCAACCCACTTTTCCTAGCGCTCATGGGGCATGAAGTAACAGGAATAGATCATAATGAAGCAGCAATAAAGAAAATGCGTCAAATCGTTCATGAGGAAGAAATAACGACACTGACTCCCATAGTTCATGATCTCCACACCCCTCTATCCCTTAAAAGAGAGGCTTATAATTTGGTTATTGCAACCGTATCCCTGCAATTTTTAGATGCTGCACGAATTCCATCTCTTTTAAAGGAATTACAGGAGGCAACAGTAGCACAAGGAATTCATTTTTTTGTCTTTCCAATCCGCTCAGAACAATTTGAATTACCTACATTCTTTACTTATTTGGCAGAACATGAGGAGCTCTACCATTATTATCAAAACTGTGGCTGGTCCATTTTGGAATATAAAGAAGTCGTGGGAAAATTGCATAAGCTTGATGAATCTGGCAAACCCATTCAGGGTCTGTTTGGAATTTTACTTGCTCAGAAATGTTTCTAATCAAATAGGAACACCGAAACGGAACATACATAAAGTATGTGAGTATCGGAGCGCATAAAATCGCAGCATTCTGACCAAGAGAGTAGAATTGTAAACTATAACCAGGGTCTGATTACAATTCGCTATCTTGAGTCAAAATGTTGCGATTTTAGAGCACCGAAACGAAGCATACATAAAGTATGTGAATATCGGAGCATAAAACCGCAGCATTTTGGCCAAGAGAGTAGAATTGTAAACTATAACCAGGGTCTGATTACAATTCGCTATCTTGAGTCAAAATGTTGCGATTTTAGAGCACCGAAACGAAGCATACATAAAGTATGTGAGTATGGGAGCATAAAACCGCAGCATTCTGACCAAGAGAGTAGAATTGTAAACTATAACCAGGGTCTGATTACAATTCGCTATCTTGAGTCAAAATGTTGCGATTTTAGAGCACCGAAACGGAGCATACATAAAGTATGTGAGTATCGGAGCGCATAAAATCGCAGCATTTTGGCCAAGAGAGTAGAATTGTAAACAGACCCTATCCTTTAATACAAACAATCGGTGCAAGCCTTGCAACTTTTTGGGTTAAACCGGATGCTTGCGCGGCATCCACAACAAAATCGACATTCTTATACGCCTCGGGAGCTTCTTCTGCTACACCACGGTAGGAACTGCTGCGAATGAGAATCCCTCGTTGCGCCAGTTGTTCAATGATTTCACTGCCACGCCATTTTTTGGTTGCTTGATGTCGACTCATTGCACGTCCAGCACCATGACAGGCTGAACCAAATGATTTATTTTCAGCACTCGCCGTGCCTACGAGAATATAAGACGCAGTTCCCATACTGCCGCCAATAATCACTGGTTGCCCTGCCTGTCTAAAGTCTTTTGTTAATTGAGGGTGGCCTGGGCCAAAAGCTCGAGTTGCCCCTTTACGATGAACAAATAAACGCATTGTCTTACCATCTACCTGATGCGTTTCTTCTTTACAGGTATTATGGGATACATCGTAAATAAGTTTTATTTGGGTTCCTGGCATTTCCTTCTGAAAAACTTCACGCATGAAATGGGTAATGATTTCACGATTTGCCAGAGCACAATTTATTCCTGAACGCATAGCACCTAAATAGCTTTCGCCCATTGGTGAACGAATAGGCGCACAAGCTAATTCGCGATCCACGAGTTGAATACCATGCTGCTGAGCATAAATTAACATGGAGCGCAAAAAATCAGTTCCTATTTGATGGCCCAGACCACGCGAACCGCAATGGATACTCACAACCACATCTCCCTGTGCTAAACCAAATGCGGCAGCGGTTTTTTCACAATATATCTGGCGGACCTCTTGAATTTCCAAATAATGATTCCCTGAGCCTAAAGTACCCATTTCATTTTTTTGTCGTTTTTTTGCATGCTCTGAAACATGCTCAGGCAATGCGCCTTCTACACGACCATTATCTTCAATTCGCTCTAAATCTTCCCGTTCGCCATATCCTTGTTTTACAGCCCAAACCGCGCCGCCACGTAACATATCATCCATTTGCTTCATGGTGAGGTGAATACGACTTTTGCTGCCTACGCCTGCTGGAATATGAGCAAACAGTGTATCTGCCAGAAGTTCCTTATACGGTTCAAATTCTTCACGTTTAAGCCCTGTGGATAACAGTCTTACCCCGCATGAAATATCAAAACCTACACCGCCAGCCGAGACAACTCCTTCATTGTCAGGATCAAATGCAGCAACACCGCCAATAGGAAATCCATATCCCCAATGCGCATCAGGCATGGCAAATGAACCGTGAACAATACCAGGTAAAGTTGCCACATTCGTGACTTGTTCGTAGACTTTCATGTCCATATTGAGTATCAGCTCCTCTGAGGCAAAAATCACCCCTGGTACACGCATTTTCCCATGTTTTGGGATTCGCCATTCAAAATCACTAATTTTTTCTAACCGGTTTAACTCCATTGATTTTCTACCTTATCTCCAAGAGCTTATTTTAAAAATTAAGGAATACAGGATATGAAAAAGAAATTACACGTCCACCACACATTGAGCCACCCAGGTGCCATCACTTTGATAAACTTTTAACTCCGTGAACGTAGCACCTTTGACCTCTACTGCAGGTTGATGTCGATTGATATCCACAAGCTCTCCTGCAATTATAGCAGTTAACTTCTGCCTCTTAATGGAAACATCGAATTGACTAAACAGCATATTGTGAATTGCCATGTTATAAATAATGGCATTTAACCAGTCGACAAATAAAATCTCCTGATTCGGTGCCTCACACGTTATACGCAGCGTCTTGTGAGGTTGGATTAATTCTGAGCTAGTAATCACATTGGTCAGGGCCAAAGCGCCCATTGCAAAAGCCTCGGCTATTGTAGATCCGCACCCCCTCACCCCTATGTCTGATTCATGAGAAAAATGCTCCCATTTTTTTTGTGCAATCATTAGATTCCTTCTTAATATCGGAGAAAGGCCTGGATTAGATAGATAATAAGAAAATACCAGGATCTATGGTTTTTGGGAAATTTTGACGTGCTTTGTGCTGGTTATCAACCATCATCTGTTCTTCAAGTTGCGACTCAAGATTGATAAACTCCTTTGTTCTTACTTCACATAATGTCTCTATGGCGGCTAAATCCAGGTCGGCCACAAACACACTCAGCATCCCAGTGGGAACACGCCCCCACGCGCCCCCCGACCCGCACGTCGTTTGCCGCGCCTTATATATTGCAAAATCACTACCCAATTTAGAATTATCCTCAAACCAATTTTCCATCTTTTCAGTTATCCAATTATAAAATTTCTTTGATGATTTTGGCCGGGAAGTAAATTCAGGCATAGGATAAAAAGGCATATCAGAGCAGTATTCATAAACAACATGCATAGGAAGGTTCTTTTGTGAACTACCAACACCTTCTCTCCATTGCTTATCAATGGCAACCCAATCCTTATCCCCAGGTGCATGTATAGAATCGACTTGCATTTGCAGTTCTTTAATGATGGTGTTCTTGAAATCAAAATGACTCTCTGTGACTGTTTCTCCATTAAGCCTGTAAGTTACCCCTTTTGTATTTACGTTATGATATTGAGAAAGTAGCATTGCTAATATCTTTTTACCTTCTTCGTTTTGGGGTAAGCATTCAAGCATCATCGACCACATATGTTTATCCAAGGCCCAAAGTGCGTATTCAAAGGCGCTAATATTTTCAAAGATTCGACCAGAGCAATCGGTCACTCTGCCTCTTTTAAAAATTAAACTCCTATCGTTTTTTAATATCGATTGAACCGAATCGTACTCACCGCGTACAATATGGTTTAATAATTTACGGACATTCAATATGGGCTTAAAAAAATCCCAATGCTTCTTTGATGCCATAGTAAAATTTACTAAATCAGGAGTTGATAAACATTGTGCTATTTCTCTTCGGATTTCTGGGGGCAATTCATTAAATAATTCGAATTTGGCTTGCACGCTTTTTACAACTCGAGTGAATTAGAAAAAAAGGGATTATTATACTTGAATAATGGGATATTAAAACGACAAATTGATATTACAAAGATCATTAATGAAATAAGTCCTTACTGTTAATGACTTATGTATTAATGCGAGGTCACACCCTCCTGATCTGAAAAAAATCATCTAATAAAGCAAATGGCTCATAAAATTATCTGCTCTACCGTTTTGCATATACAGCAATAGAAAGAATAACCATGCCCATCCCGATAGCCTGTCCGGGAGTTAAATGCTCACCAAGCAACATCCACGCGATGAGCACTGTAGCTAATGGCATCACAGCAGTTGATAATGAAGTCATTACACCATCCACCCTCTGACAACCAAAACTCCAAAAAACGTAAAAAAGACCCGAGCTTAAACCTAAAATGATCAAAATAAGCCAGTCTAAAGGCGGGATGGTTAAACTTTTCCAGGTACTAAAGCTCAGGCAAAGTAATAATAAAAAAGCATTAATTGCATTAAGCAGAGAAGAAATTAAAAATACTGGAAGAGAATTTTTATGCATTTTACTTAAAATATAATAAGTTGCTTCAGGCAAAAGGGAGATTAAAACAAGCGCATCCCCCCAAAAAGAATGATTTACCCGCACGCCAGCTAATTTATCGCATGCGATAACAACTAATCCCAGTGTAGCAAAACCCACACAAATGGCTTTCTTCCCTGAAATTTTTTCCCCAAGAATAATCCAGGACATCATCGCAATAATTGCAGGTAAAGCACTGGTAATAATGCCTGCCACATTGGCATCAGTGTAATTTAATCCCCATAAAATAAGGAAATTAAACAACACCCCTGCAGAGATTGCCTGGGCACCAATAAAAATCCAATCTTTTTGCTTTAATTGGGAAAAATAATAACGAACCGGTTTGCTTTTGGCAGGTGTCAGCCAATGTAAGGGTAATAAAATGAGTGTTGCCAAAGTAAACCGAAGCGTTAATAGAAAGAGAATGGGAATTGAGGAAAGCACGTACTTGGAAAAAACAATATTCACGCCTACCATAATTTGCGCCAGGATAAGAAAAAGCATGCCTTGCAGAAAATAAGCGTTGGATTTTTTCATTATAAATCACTTCTTTAAATTGAAAAACGAATCAGTAGTTTATCAATTTTAAAATCAGCATGAGTTATCTGGTTCACGCATTTTATTTGCTGATAACGCTTTTGTTCTCCATTGAGAAGGCGACTCACCAAATACTTTACTGAATCGTCGACTAAATGCAGGTAAATTTTCATAACCCACTGCAAAAGCGATGGCTTCAATAGAAAGATTTTTTGAAGACAACAGTTGCTTTGCGTGGTGTAATTTTTTAAATCGCCAATACTCGGCCATGCTGGATCCCAAAGCATGTTTGAACCGACGTTGTAATTGACTTACGCTCAAATGACAGTGCTGTGCGACTTTACGTACATCTACAGCATCCGCAAAATACAGATCAATCCAGTTTTTTGCCTTAATTGCTATTGGATCCGACTCGGGCGAAAAAGATTTTGTAGTAAAATGAATAAGTAATTGATTAATTAAAGAATCAGTAAAGAAATCTCCTTCTTTAGCTGCTAAATAATGATGTGTAAAATGTAACAGTTTTTTAACGCCCGCAGTTAAATTAAACGCATGCGATCTGCGATCTTCAAATAGATGATTTTGGGCAGCCACATCAACCACTAAAAAAAGATTTTTCTGACTTCCTGCAAAACAATGCCGTTCATTAGGTGCAATAAATGCACCTACATGCGTATCCACCACACCCGAATAAAGACCTGACTCTAACTCCATGGAGCCTGCGAGAGGTAAAACCAATTGCGCAAAATCATGAGCATGACTACAACTTTCGGTATGATAAGAACGAAGATCGATACGATTGGAAATCAATTTAACTACTCGCTCGGAAAACAATAAAAATAGTCTTATTATACCACATGAAGTGAAGCATATTTCAGTAGGTTTCTCTCTTCTTTTATTTTGAAAAAGCCTTTACAGTTGAGCAAAATTACTACATAATGCTTGATTATTTTGCTCAATGCGTGAGCAATTTATCCATCTAATTCTATTTTTGGAGTCTATTGTGCAAAAAAAAATTGATGTAACAAATCAACCTGTATTTTCTTTAGATGCTTTATTTGAAGAGGAATTAACCGCAGATATTCCCCAAGTCAGTTCGACAGCTGCCTCAGCCATGAAAATATTAATGTTACGCAAACAACAAGGCTATATCAATGAAATCAATCAATTGGCGGATATATGCGCTCAGTTACTGAAGCAAGGGACTCCTGTTGACTCAGTAGTAAAAGCAATTAAATCGGGTATGGCCACTTCCTATCAACAAGCACTGGATAAAGTAACCAGTGAAATAGGACTAGGGCAATTTCAATTGAATCATACTAATCCTCAAACAGTTGCTGGACAGAATTTGGAAAAACACGTTAAATCCATGAGACGCTATAAAGAAACCCCTTTAATCGATATTATGGAAGCCGTTACTACGGATACCCTGGTGCAAGCAAGCGCAAAATTTGGGGCTGATCTGGGGGATATCGACTTTTTAAACTTTAAATCTAGGCTTGCTACGTTATAAAGCGTTCAATTGTCTATCCTGGGTGAAATATCCGCGTAGCCCAGGTTATACTTCCTGTATCTTCTACACATCGCTGAAAACCAAGGCCAGCTCTACTCCGACGTTCCGCCCCCACGACCTGTTCGCGGGGGTGTCCGCAGAATTCTACAATCTAATTGTTAAAACATCTGTAGGATGAGAAAACAACTGATTCTCTGCAATAACTTCAGCCCCGGCATTTTTATAAAATCGATTTAGTGAAGGTTTTAATGTATCCAGCATGATAAATTCCGCTTTTTGTGTTTTAGCAATTTCTTTGGCCTTTTCAATTATTTGTGTGCCAAAACCTAATCCGCGATAAGGCTTATCCACATAAACATACATTAAGTCACTTATAATAGGTGCTTTAAACTTCTTTTCGTTAAACTCAGGAGCCATTTCTTTGGGGAATAAAGCAAATAAGGCAACCGGTGTACCATTCAAAGTCCCTATATAGACATGCTCCTTCAAATTATTGAGAACACCCTTACGAAATTCAACTCCTTTATTACGAATATATCCCCATTCTTCTTCTGCCCAAGTTGCAGCCAGCGATAAATACTCCATGCGTTCTGATAGTGGTTTAAAATTCAATTTATGTTTAAACAACGCAGCACTAAAAAGCAACATTTTACATCCTCATAACGAGCAAGCCCAACCTTGCCATTGATTTTGAATCGAACCTGTAATCGGCTGGTCTAAAGAGTACCATTAGACCTCTTTAGAATCTATAATCTTATTCAATGAAGCTTAAGCAAAAAATGGAGATCGTTTCTAATGTCCCTGTGGAAAAAATTTAAAGCGTTTTACAATGCTTCGCCAGAGAATAGAATAGGATTTTATAACGTTCTTGCTTTTCTTGTTATCCCTATTTTAGGCATGGCCACTTTGTACGTTTTAGTGCGTATTTTTTGGATAAATGCGTGAATGATCTAGTCTTAGATAATGCCCCATAGTTTAACTATGAGGCTATTAAGATCTATTTGGCTTGTTCAACTTTTATTGATCGCACACCTGATTTGGATTCTAATTTTTTAGGTAAATCAACCCAAAGCATTCCTTTTTTAAATGTTGCTTTTGCTTTAGCGAGATCAACTGTTGAAGGTAACGAAATGGAACGTTCATATTTTCCATAACTAATTTCTCGGGATATAAATTTTTTACCCTCATTTTTCTTCGCACTGGACTTTTCACCACTTATAGTGAGTACATTGTCAGCTATAGACACTTTAACGTCTTTTTCATCCATGCCAGGCATTTCTAACTGAACACAAAAATGCTCTTTGTCCTCAACAACGTCCATTGAAGGAGAAAGATCCAGCTTTTCAAATTGTCCCAAATTGAATTTAGATGTAGGTAAAAAATCATTAAAGTCTCTAAATAATCTATCTACTTCATTTTGCAGACTTAAAAAAGGATTGTGCGTACGATTAATTTGAATGGAAGATCCTTTAGAAGGAGATCCTTTCTTGAATTGAGTTACTTTGCTCATGACTCACCTCCATAACTCGATGGGTATCTATAAATTTTGGTAATAAAAAGCAACTTTGTCAAATGAAGCTTCACCTGAAAAAAAAGTAATAAATACCAAGGAATGACGTGTTTTATCTGAACCCACTCACCTATCGGGCAAGCGGGTTGCGATGGTGAAGCCAGAGTAATAGAAAAGCGACAGCAGGCATTAGAATATCAGTCCAAAATATGGTCCCCGCATTACCGGGTTCGAAATTATGGGTAGTCATCATTTGATAAAGATGAACGCCAGCAGCCCCCCATAAGAACATGGCAGGAACAATAATCGTTGCGGCACGAAAAGCAATTTGGCTTCTAAAGCTAATTATCCCATTCACAGCAATTCCCAAACTTGCAAAGCCAACCTCCATTTGAAACGGGCTTTGCGGCCAGCCAATAAACTGTGCTGTAAAATAACCGAAGAAGACATGCATTACAAAATTAAACAAATAAGCCAAGCCAATATTAAATAATAAAAACCAGGAAAATATAATTTCAATAACCTTGGCTTTTTGCATTGGCCTGGATTTTATCAACCATTCTATAAAAGAAAACACCAGGCCTAAAATAAAACAGGTCAATGTAAAATTACGAATCGCCAAAATAATCATGTCGGCCATAATACCATCCATGTAAGAATCTGTTTTATATATATCAAATTACCTGAAAAAAAGTGCAAACACAATTCATGATAAGCTGCAAAAAACTGAATCAATTGACCGTTTTCAAAGCGCGCTACCTGTACTGTACTGCAATGCAACATCAGGAACATACTAAAAAATTACAGACTTGGATTTGGTGTTCTTTTACGTCGTTGATGAACTATATAGTACAAACCCGGTAAAACCAGTAACGTCAAAGAAGTTGAAGAAATTATTCCACCAATGACTACCGTTGCTAAAGGTCTTTGAACCTCTGAACCAGTGCCTGTTGCCAATGCCATAGGCACAAACCCCAAAGAAGCAACCAGTGCGGTCATCAGCACGGGTCTAAGTCTCGCCAAAGAACCTTGCATTACTGCATCTTTTAAATAGAACTTTTTCTGTTCGTATAACTTATTGATAAAAGTAATCATCACCAGGCCATTTAAAACCGCCACCCCGGATAAAGCAATAAACCCTACCCCTGCAGAAATGGACAATGGAATACCTCGCCAGTACAAAGCAAAGACGCCTCCAGTTAGAGCAAGAGGAATACCTGAAAAAACTAAAAGTGCATCGCGGGCATTCCCAAAACTCATAAAAAGCAATAGAAAAATACCTAATAAGGTAACAGGTACTACCAGTTGTAAGCGTTGAGATGCAGAGAGTAATTGTTCAAACTGGCCTCCCCAAGTAATCCAATACCCACTGGGTAATTTAACACTTTGTTCGATGCGTTCTTTGGCTTCATTAACAAACGAACTTAAATCCCGGTTCCTAACATTTGCAGTAACCACTACTCGACGCTTACCGCTTTCACGACTGATTTGATTCGGGCTTTCGCTTCGTATCGTTTTAGCCACTTCACTCAATGGAATGAAATGAAGCTCTCCATCTTTTGCCGGCGGTAATGGAACAAAAACTTGTCGTAACACTTCAGGGCTGGAACGTAAGGATTCTGGTAAACGCACAATTAAATCAAATCGTTTATCCCCATCAAAAAGTTCTCCCCCTTTCTTTCCTCCTGTTGCAATAACAATAGCGTCTTGAACTGCGGCTGCTTGCAAACCGTAACGAGCGAGCGTATCCCGATTTATTTCAATAGTAAGCAGAGGCAAGCCACTCACCTGCTCTACTTTCACATCAGCTGCTCCTGGGACTTCTTTAAGTTGCGTACTAATTGATTCTGCAATTTCTCTTAAAGTATTCATATCATCACCAAATACCTTCACAGCTACATCACTGCGTACACCTGAAATTAATTCATTAAAACGCATTTGAATGGGTTGGGTGAACTCATAATTATTTCCTGGGATCTGTGTTACGGCCTGTTCGATTTCTTGCACGAGTTCTTGCTTTGCTTTTTTAGGATCAGGCCATTCTTTACGTGGTCTTAGCATGATAAACGTATCAGCCACATTAGGTGGCATAGGATCGGTAGCAACTTCGGCCGTGCCCAATTTAGAAAAAACAATCTGTACCTCAGGGAACTGCTTAATCCGTTGTTCAACCAAATCTTGCATGGCAATCGCCTGAGTTAAACTGGTACCCGGAATACGCATTGCATGCATGGCAATATCGCCCTCATCAAGGCTTGGAATAAACTCACCACCTAATCGAAAAGCAATCAGAAGACTGATGAGCACTAATACTACCGCCGCCCAAATCACCCCATATCGAGCATGAAAACTATGCCGCAAAATTCGCGCATATCCTAATGAAATACCATGCACCAACCTATTTTCTTTCTCTTGAATCCGTCCTTTTAGAAAGATAGCCACTGCAGCTGGAACAAAAGTTAGAGCAAATAACATTGAGGCCATCAGGGCAATAATTACCGTTTCAGCCATAGGCAAAAACATTTTTCCTTCCACACCGGTTAAGGTTAAAATTGGAAGATAAACTACAGTAATAATGAATACCCCAAAAATACTGGGTCTGATGACTTCGGTCGTTGCATAGGCAATAACTTTTAAACGTTCTTCATGGGTTAAAATACGCTGTAGCTTATGCTGTTGCTCTCCTAAATGCTTCATGCAATTTTCAACAATAATCACCGCGCCATCAACAATCAAACCAAAATCAAGCGCTCCCAAACTCATCAGATTAGCGCTGATTTGATTACTGACCATCCCCGTTATGGTCAGTAACATCGATAAAGGAATAACCATAGCGGTAATCAGCGCTGCACGAATATTTCCCAAAAATAAAAATAAAACAACGCAAACGAGCAAAGCACCTTCAAGTAAATTGTTCTTAACAGTATTAATCGTGGCATTAACGAGCGCGGTTCGGTTATAAACAGTAACAGCCTCAACTCCCTCAGGAAGAGATTTATTAATTTCCTTCATTTTAGCCGCAACACGTTTCGATACAGTGCGACTGTTTTCTCCCATCAGCATAAACACCGTGCCTAAAACTACTTCCTTACTGTTTTCAGTAGCCGCTCCAGTGCGTAACTCTTTCCCTAAAGCAACATCCGCTACATCACGGATGTGAACTGGCGTACCCTCAAAACTGGCAATGACAATATTTTCAATATCCGCTATATTTTTTACCTGACCGGGAACGCGAATGAGATTTTGCTCGCCATTGCGCTCAATGTACCCTGCTCCTACATTATTATTGTTGCGCTGCAAAGCCTCGACCACATTATTTAAACTTAAGCCATAGCGAACCAATTTGCTCGGTTCAGGTGTAATATGAAATTGTTTTTCATAACCACCAATCGTATTGACCTCTGCTACTCCCTCCACATTACGTAATTGCGGTTTAATGATCCAATCCTGAAGTGTACGAAGTTCTGTTGGATTATAACGTTGTGATTTAGGGACATTAGGTTTATTCTTCACAACGTACATGAATATCTCACCAAGACCGGTAGAAATAGGTCCTAATGTCGTTTCTGCCTCTGCAGGGAGTTTATCTTTAACCTCTTGTAACCGTTCATTAATCAACTGACGTGCGAAATAAATATTCGTCCCATCTTTGAATACTACAGTAACCTGAGACAACCCATAACGTGATAAAGAACGGGTGTAATCTAAATTAGGCAAGCCACTCATCGCCAATTCGACAGGAAAAGTAATGCGCTGCTCCACTTCAAAAGGTGAATAACCTGAAGCTGCGGTATTAATTTGCACTTGGACATTCGTGATATCCGGCACAGCATCAATTGGGAGGCGCTGAAAATTATAGATCCCCAGCGCTGCAATAATCATTGTGAATAAAAGGACAAACCAACGATGTTTTAAAGAAAAGCGTATCATTTTTTCAAGCATCTTTATCCTTAATGCTCATGGCTTGCGCCTTCCTTACCTAATTCTGCTTTGATATAGAAACTGTTTTTACTGACATAACGTTGCCCTGCATCAAGCCCCGAAATCACCTCTGCCCATTGTTGGTCCTTTTCTCCTAAAAGTACTGGAGTTGCCTCAAAATAATCCCCTTGTTGGACAAAAACCACATCGTTTCCATTCATTTTCTGAATGGCAGAGAGGGGAACAGCGACAGAAACTGTTTTTTTGTTGATGATGATCGCCCCATTAATATACATACCAGGCAACCAGGAGCGCTCTTCATTAGGAAGAATGGCACGTGCTAAATTAGTCTGACTGTCTTCAATGCCTAAAGGGGAGATATAAGAAATGGTACTCAAGGATTCAGGTTTTCCTTCGTCCCCCGTTACTATGACTTCCATTCCTTGCTTTACAAGAGGAGCATCTTTACGATACAAGGTAAAATCTGCCCATACATTCGCTAAATTCGCCACTTCGTAAATCGGTTTGGTATTTTGCGTCAACTCACCATTCGTAGCATTCTTTTGTACAATAGTACCGGTAATCGGGGCTGTAATCGTGTAATTTTGTAAACTTTCATTACTTTCTACCGTGGCTAATGTTTCTCCTTTCATGACCTCATCACCCAAATTTTTAGTCATGGATTTTATGATGCCAGGATAACGTGCATAAATAGGTGCCATTGTATCGCGGTTAGGGAGAATTTTTCCCACTACGTTTAATCGAGCCTTGATCTCATGACTTTGTGCTGTTGCAGTGTATATCCTGGCAGCGTTAAGGACCGTTGGGCTCAACTGAACTCGCCCTTCGTACGAGGCATAATGCCAATTCATCTGCTTTCCTGAGAGCTCTAATTGAACTGTGACATCAAAAGAATGCGGCTCTTTAATCACTTCATTGCTTTGTAAAAAAGGATTGGCGGGACTAAAGGTAACCGCCTCTTTTTTACCATTGAATCGTGTTAATAAAAGGGATAACTGTGCTTTGTCCGGGGAAATCAAGTCCCCTTTCTTATAAAGATAAGCGCGAAAATGAGGAGGCATTGCCCGTTCAAATATTAAAAGCTCGAGTGCCAGATCACCCTCCTTAAATAAACGACCTTTATGCGGTCCTATTTCCCAAGTCTCTTGGTGAACATCATCCGTCGCGTGCGTTAGCCAGAAAGTCAAACTTAGCCCCAACAGAAGAACAAACAATAATAGAAAAGAAACCCATGGTCTTGGAAATTTCATTTACTCTCCTTAGCAGGATGAAGTCCTAAGAGTCCCGTAAGCTGAATTAATGCTTTATGATTATCCGCATGGGCTTGTTGATAGTGCCGTTCTTCTTCGTATAATGTATTTAAAGCAAGAGATAATTCAATATAGGTGTATCGGCCCATTTGGTATCCATCTTCAGCAAGTTTAATTGATTTACGGGCTAAAGGTAAAAGTGACTCAGTAACTAAATTCGCTTCGTAACGACTTTGCTGCGCCTGTAAAAAAACATTATAAACATTTTGCCGTACATCAAGCCGTGCTCCTTGATATGCATGGGCTGTTTGCGTAAATTGTGCCTCTGCCGTCAGGATCTTTCCCTGATTTCGATCAAAAACAGGCACTTGTGCAAAAGCAGAAATTACTGCTGCATTACTTCCATCATCGGAGAAATGACGCCCTCCTAGTTGAATATTTAAATCGGGCCAAACTGATTTTTTAACCGCTGTAATTGTTGCCCGTTTTGCTCGAAGTTGCAGTTGCATTTGCATTAATTGCGGGCTTTGTGGTAATTTTTTCAAGAGAAATGACCAATCTAATACAACATCGGGTAACCCTTTATCTACCAAAGCCCTGTCGATCCTCAATCCATCTCCTAATAAACGGGCAAGTTTTGCTCGTTGAGAAAACGCATCTCGCATCGCTTTTTGTGCTTGAATACGCGCCTCGCCTAAACGTCCTTGGGCTAAGCGTAAATCCAATTCAGTACCCACCCCGGCTTTTACCCTGCGTTCGATCGCTGCCACAATACTTTCATTCAGGCGAATTAATTTTTTAGTCACTTGATGCCATTGACCGGCGTACAAAGCATCAACATAGGCCACCCCAACCGATACATAAAGTACTGCTTTTTGAACTTTAATCTGGGCCAAAGCAGCCAAATAATCTGCATAGGTTGCGTTTTTCAGATAAGCAAGACGATGCCCTAAAGGAATAGGCTGAGTTACAGATGCCGTGGTTTCCGCAGCCTCATAACTAGAATAGCTGCCTGAGCCGCCAAAATTTTCAGCAGTTAAGGTCAGTTGGGGATTGGGATAGAGGCCGCTTTGGATAAAATAACCGCGCATTGCTTGTGCTTTATCCATTTCTGCTTGCAAATCGGGATTATTACGATAGGCAATTTCTAATGCCTCTTTAAAAGTAAAGGGAGCAGTCGCCAGCGCCCCATCACTCATGAAGCTCATCAATAACACAATGATGAAACCAATATAATGCATTCCTTACCTTTAACTGTTCCCTGATACTTTTCAAAGTGTAACCTGATTCACTTTTGTTTTATACCTTCTCTGGCATAAACATAAATCCTATACTATCAACAGTTGCATCTTCATTCGCCTTAACCACCGGTACTGTAATTCCAGTTCCAACTAAGGTTAACCAGTATAAACTAAAGAAACTATATAAATTAATATGGATTTGTGTTAGATGTATGGCGAGTAAAAAATGGTTTATCCCAGCATGCTTAGTTTATTTAGGGTATGTAAATTGTTGGGTAAGGAAAAATGAAAAAAATAAGGAAAGACGATTCGCAAGATCAATATATTTCAGAATTGATCCATGAATTAAATCAACCAATAACAGCAATTAAAGCCTATTTAGGAGGTTGTGAACTCAGAATACAAAAAAACAAATTAAGCCTGGAACAAATACTAAGCGTCTTGCAAAAAATTAATGAACAGGCTGATTTCTTGAAAAATAAAATTGATTCCTTGTATGAGCACATATCTCAAGAAAAACTCATAGAAAAGTCTGCTGACGTCCATAGCGTTATTACAGAGATTATTTCACTATATTCCTATGAAATAAAACATCACAAGATTAGCTTAATCTTAAATTTTCAAAGAGATTTTCCTAATTTTCACATTGATAGTTTTCAGATCAGACATGTTTTATTTCGTTTATTGAAACAATGCATTCACACGGTAGAAAAAAATAAGCTTCACAGAGCGAAATTAGAAATCCAAACTTACATGGATAAAAGCTCGATGAGAATCACAATCAAAAGTAATTTTTTAATAAAAGAAGAGGATTTTAAAAATGAACTTACCTATTGCAATACTTTTCTTGATCAAGAGAGTGGTGTCTTATTAGCTGAATTATGTGCTCATAGTATTTGTTTTCAACTTACAGCGTTTCAACAAAGGTAAAGGATATGCCGTTTAATAAAACTGTTTTTGTTGTTGATGATGATCCCGAAATATGCAAATCATTCCGGTGGTTATTTGAGTCAATCAATCTTCAAGTTCAAACCTATGAAAACGCCGGGGATTTTCTTGATAGTTACACTAATCAACCAGGATGTTTAATCATTGATGTACGCATGCCTATAATGAGTGGCTTAGAGTTATTGGAGCAATTAAATTCCTCACCAAATAAATTACCAGTAATCGTAATCACAGGTTATGGTGATATTTCAATGGCCATACGAGCTATGAAAGCTGGAGCCGAGGATTTCATTCTTAAGCCCGTTAATCATCAAAATTTATTAGAAGCCACACAAAAATGCCTTAAAAAAAATAATAATACTATAATCTCCCAGTCTAATGTTCATGAACGAATAGATAGTTTGACCCGACGTGAAAAACAGGTTATGGATTTGGTGGTTAATGGTAAATTAAATAAACAGATCGCTTATGACCTTAATATATCCTTATCGACAGTGGAAGTTCACCGTGCTAATGTCATGAGAAAAATGGAGACAAAATCTTTAGCTGAGCTTATAAAGATTAATCTAATTTATACCGGAGTCATTGATTCTACAGAATGAATCAGTTTGATTTTGTGTAAGGATCGCATTCGCTCGATAGGCAGCAGGAATTAATCAAACTTACACGACATAGAAAAACGGGGATTCGTTGAAACCGGGGCAAATGAATTTTTTACTTACTGCTAATTGATTCCATGGAACTAGATAAGAAAGAGCAATTTATTTTATTAATCGAAGATAACAATGCTGTAAGTGAAGCTTTAGTTTGGGCTTTAGACTATGCAGGGTATATGACAGTGACGGTTAGAGATGGCCAAGAGGCATTAAATATGCTTGAAAAAGATCCCCTGCCGGCAATTATTTTTTTGGATCTCATGATGCCCGTACTGGATGGTTTTGAATTCCGGGAAAGAAAAAAAACATCTCAACGGATAAGAAATATCCCCACAATTATTACTTCTGCTAAAACGAATTTGGAAAAAATGGAAAAAATGCCGCATGAAACTTTTTTGTCCAAACCTTTCGATTTAAATGATGTGTTTCAAATTCTAAATAAATATAGTAAATGTACCTGAGTAAAGCTTATCGTATCTCTTTGTTTCATTAGTTAACACATCATCAACAATTTTCTTTGATTTATTACGGGTCATCATATTGTTTCCAATCCCACAAAAATTATTCCTCGATTTGCAAGACACCTTTTCGATACCCGTGAATACCAGTGCCCCACATAATAACATCACCAGAAAAAAGTGAACGTAGATCATTTAAATCGGGTTCATTGTTTTAATTGCATTGAAAAATCTATTTTTTCCGAAGAGTTGCGACTTGCTCAGCATCTTTATCAAAGATAAAACAAGTCGCTACATTTAGGTTATAGAGTAACTTGGCAACGGAATAATAACTTAGCAAAAATCTAAAAATGTTGATTCAGCATATTTATGCACATTTGTAACAACTCAACTCCCTTTTCAAGAGTAACTGTACGAACTTTTTTTAAAAAACACCATTATGAAATACACGCGCTGAATTACGGGTTTACCCTATATTTGAATTAATAAATTTGGTATATAGTTAAACATCTTAAAAGAAGCGAGTATTGTTTATTCATAACAAATAATTGCTTAACGAAACAATTTAATGAAAATAAAGAAAGCATTATTACCAATAATATTTTTAAATCAAACCTAAAATTAGATAGAAACAAGTTAAAGCATTTCTTGGAGGATTTTCTTAACAAGCAAGAAAAATTATTCTCAAGAAGAGCTCGAAGCTGACAATGAATCTACTTATAAAATAACTGTTCAAAAAGTTTTGGATTCTGAATTATTAATACTGTTTAAAAAGATTCATTATAAGTTCTTAATGATAAGCAAAATGTGGACCCAGAATAATGGGCATAGTTTGTTAATTAAGGATATTCATCTCAAGAAAAAACAATTTTTGGTAAACACTTTTTAATTTCAATTAACTGGAAGTAAATGAAATGAATTCAAAAGTCATTAAAGAATCATCGTTCCAAATACATGAGGAAATTAAAAAATTACATGAACGACTCTTATTCAAAAAAAATAGGTTAAATGAAAAAGAAGAGGAGATTAATTTTCTTAATATAGAAATTGAGGAATTAAAAAATCAATTGACTGAATTTTATGATTTTAATTCCTCTGCTTTTTTAACTATTGATAAAAATTATTCAATACAAGCTGTAACCTTTCAAAGCTCCTTATTAATGAGTTATGAACGTAATGAATTGATTAATAAAAATTTCTTTAACTTCATTAGTACTTTTCAATACAATACGCTTAAAAAATGCATTCACGATCTCATCGAGAAAGTAGTGAAACAAGATTGTGAATTGGAATTATTAGTAAAAGGTGGAACACGGAAATATATAAAGATTGAATGTCTCTTTACCAAAGATAAATTAATACTGCTGCTTCTTAGGGACTTAACTTATGTGCGTCAATTAGAATCACAGCAAATTCAATTAAATCAATCATTAGGTTCCGTGAACCAATTTTTTTAATTACTTGAAAAGTAGGCAGTTTTTATAGTGAAATTCGATTGCGATCGTTAACAACACTAATGGAACTGCCTACATGTATAATAATATATCAGAACGAGTCTGGGATACAATTTATTCTTTTCTGCAAGGAGTAAAAGGATTGCACATTAAGAATAATGAGAAGACAAGATGCTTTGTGGAAGGAGTCTGGTATGTATTACGTACAGGCTGTCAATGGCGCCTGCTCCCGCCCTATTACGGACATTGGCGTAAAATTCACAAGCGATATAAAATGTGGTCAGATCGCGGCATTTGGACTGGCTTAATGTCTTCAGTTAGCGATGTTGATGATCAAGCCGTCATGATTGATGCCACCATAGTGCGCGCGCATGCGTGTGCATCTGGTTACGACAAGGAAGGGAATGATGCTCAGGCATTGGGGCGCAGTAAAGGAGGTTTTACCACTAAAATTCACGCTTTGGTGGATGGACTGGGGAATCCGATTAAGTTTATCCTGACCGGGGGACATCGAAACGATATTACTCAAGCAGCAGAGCTATTGAAGGAGCAGCGTGACACGATAGTTCTTGCAGATAAAGGATATGATTCACAGGCACTTGTTGACACACTGGAGAGTCAAGGCTGTATTGCAACCATTCCGTCAAAAAAGAATGCGAAGAACCCAAGAAAAATCGATAAAGAGCAGTACAAAGAGCGGTTTTTAGTTGAAGCTTTTTTCTCCAAAATCAAACACTTTCGGCGTGTTTTTTCTCGTTTTGATAAAACAACGACCGCTTTTTCCGGGTTCTTACATTTGGCCGGAGCGCTTATATGGATGCGCTAGAAAATTGGTTCACGGAACCTAGAGACGGTTACCAATTTATTACAAAATGTTTCTGATGCGATAGCTACTTTAGATCAAGAATTTTATTTTAAAATAATAAATCAAACTTAAAGATTAATTTAATTTTAGAAGAGGAGCTCCCTCAATTAGATATTGATAGAATTCAAATAATGCAAATTATTATCAACTTAATTCGAAATAGCATTGAAGCAATGCAAGAGAATATAAACCAAGTCCCTGAACTAACCATTCAAACAAAGAATAAAGATGAATGCATTGAGATTCATTTCCGTGACAATGGGCCAGGCATCATTCCTGAGCACAAAGATAAAATTTTACACTCTTATTTTACGACTAAAGCTCAAGGAACTGGCTTGGGGCTTACTATTTGTAGAAACCTCATTGAAGCTCATGGCGGCAAACTTTATGTGCAGAATCACGATGGCACAGGCGCCTGGTTTATTTGTACTTTACCAAAGCAGCCGGGTGCAATGAAACATTAAGATCATTTAGAATCACCCATACGATTACTCCATGTGCACATAATAGCCCAGCTCCCTGTGATTGTTTACTCGTTTCTCTGATTAGGGCCTGAGCACTTATTATTAAAATAGGATTTCAAATATGTTAACTAGATTGTCAAGAACAATTATTTTGACCGGCTTTTTTTCAGGAATTTTTATCAATTCAACATTTGCCCATTCTCACCACGAAGCAAGTTCCATAGGAAGTCCAGTGAAGGCAACAAAAACCACCAAAACAATTAAAGTGACTGCTTCAGATGATATGCGATTTAATTTTTTACAACCCCCCAAATTTCATGATGGTGAAATTATAACATTTAAAGTGACCAATAGAGGGAAAGTAGTTCATGAGTTTTCTATAGGTGATGAAAAAGAACAAAAAGAACATCAAAAAATGATGCGTGCCATGCCAAGTATGGTGCATGAGGAGGGTAATACCATCACAATTAATCCTGGTGAAACGAAAACATTGACTTGGCAATTTAAATCAAATCCAAAGCATGATGTTGTATTCGCCTGTAATCTACCGGGTCATTTTGAAGCGGGTATGTATATGAAAGTAAAAGCTGTCAAATTGGATAAAAATTCTGTGGTCATAGGTATTAGAGGAGCAATAAGATAGGTGCTTTTCCACTCAGGAAATTGGAAAATCAATGCATCCCTATTTTCCTTAGTTTTTATAAGTAAGACCACGATTGTTAAAAAAAGTATATAGAAATTAAAATTGCCCATTTCTGATTAGAAATTCAGTCAACTCTTTTTCAGGAAAACTAGGAGCTATTTACATTTAGAAAACAGGTTCTGCCAGGGTTTGTTGACAAATCTAGCGAATTGTCAGTAGCCAGACATACTTCCCATCTCGATGAAGGCATTGAGAGCAATCTAATGAATGGAGTTATTATGGATAATAAAAACATAGAGCCGTTGTTTAAAGAAATAGACGAACAAATAGATGGAATTGTATTGCATCTGTTAAAAAAATATGCACTGAAAAATGAATTTTCCCCGAAGCTTGATGCCCATTTGAAGGAAGAAAATGAAGTAGAAACTCTTGCCTCATCGATTTAGTTATAAATATTAAAGTTTCCACTACTCATAATAAGGATATCGTGATGAAAATTGATCAACATACAACATGGATTCTGACTGCAGACACAAGCACTTGCAGAATCTATAAATCGACCACCAAACCTTATCAATTTTCATTGGTCAAAGAATTTCTCCATCCTGAAGGTAAGCTTAGAGATATTGAGATGACATCAGGTAAAGCAGGTCGCTTCAACACCGGAACCACTACTCAAGGAACGTATACACAACAATCCGATCCAAAAGAAATAGAGAACGATGATTTTGCAAGAAAAATCGCAGAAGAACTGGATAATGGTAGAAATAATCACGATTATGACCGACTCATTATCGTTGCACCACCGCATATGAATGGGCTTTTATTACAGCATACAAACAAACATATCAATAATTTGATAACTTATAATATTAAGAATGACGTGATTCATTTATCAGAGCAAAAATTATCTGATTTTCTGCGAGAACATTTGCCAATGTAATGTGACTACAAATATGAGAAATTCCACGGACTAATCCGCGGAATTCGAGTGGGTAATCATTAACTATCAAATAACACGAACTTACTCACATCCATGAGCTTAAACCACTTGAACATCTTCTGCTAAGAGACCTTTTTGCCCTTTTCCTTGCTTAAATAAAACGGACTCACCTTCTTTGAGAGTCTTAAAGCCACTACCTTGAATGGAACTGAAATGTACAAAATAATCCTGGCCATTACTTTGGATAAATCCAAAGCCCTTGCGTTCGTTAAACCATTTTACAGTTCCGTTTATCTTCTCTGGCATTGTCATTATTCCTTTATTATTGCAGTTCAGAACCTAATATTTCTTAGTTGAAGATGCACTTGATGAAACGACTTCAAGCACTTCAAATGACCATAAAGCAAGGATGATTTATCTTAATTTCCAGGTATTCTTTACGCAATTGAGGATTTTGCTTATAAACACTAAGGGAAATGGGCATTAATCATGATGAGGATAATTTTTGCTATAACTCTGATTTATTTCATAATATCGCTACTGTCACAAATTTTTGTCGCAAGAAAAACCCGGTGCAACATAGCACCGGGTTGAGTAAATGATTACCTTATTCTGTAGGTTTTGTTTGCAATTCACAGGTAATTTTTGTGCAGTCACGACAATTTTTTAAAGCAAAATCAAAAGCAGAACTTCCACTGGCTGCATGTTTAGACATTTGTTCATCAGCCTGCTCATCAGGTGAACCTGAAGTTGGACTGCTCGCATTGGTAGTACATATCCACATGCCTGGATGCGTATTTGCTGCGGGTTGGGTGGCAGTTGTCGTATTTGCTGGAGTAGAAGTAGCGTTATCCGCCATTACATGGCTTGATACCACAAACATACTGCTTAAAACAATCATTTTCATTATTCCTTTCATGATCTTCTCCCTTGTTAGATAAATTTTTTAGGAAATATAAACGGACAAACAAATCATATTATAGACAATATTTTTAAAATAAAGTCAGATTTCCTGTGCTTGTAAGCTCGTTTATTTTGTAGTTCGAATTTTAAAGCATCTTTTATTCGATATTTGCATAAGAGATGCTTTAATATTGATAGATTGTTTGATCTAGGATTATTACTGATTTACGACTGTAACACTTTTTCCATATTCAGGATCAGTTTTTGCTAAATAATCCTTTAAACCATCTGGAATTGCATCGTTCAGATTATTTTCTTTAATAAAATCAACTAACGTCGCACCATCTTTATCAGCAAAAAAATCGCCCTTTCCCAGAACTCTTTCAAATAATTTACCGAGCTTGCTACCCTTATAAACTTTACCTTCTTTACCAAACATTTCTTCGTGAATAATTTTATCATGCACTAAACGTATTGCTTGGAGCCGAATCGATTCACTACACTGGGGATGTTTTGATATTTGATTTAGAAATTCAACTTCTTTGGCTCTGTCGCTCTTTTTAAACTTACTTTTAATCCATCGCCAAAAGGGATTATGCTCATCCTCATATGCTTTATCGTAGACTGCTTTGATATGAGGAATGACCTCATTAAGCCTTACTTTCTCTCCTTTTTGGATATTCCTTAATTGGTGATCTGCTACCGCAAATGCAACCTCTTCTACCTTCTTTTTATATGAAGAAATGTCATCTTGAAGATGCGTAAACTCCTTTTCTTCAGTGGTCATCAGTCGGTTTGAGTGCTTTGCTATATGCAACTGACAGTCAGTAAAAATCGTTAAAGCGCTATAATACTGATGAGTTAATTGGGCAAATTCATTTTTTTTACTTTCAGAAAAATCCCCTTCAATTATCTCTCGTGCAGCTCTCTTAAAATTTATCTTGATGCGTTCATACTCTAGGTTCCGTGAACCAATTTTTTTAATTACTTGAAAAGTAGGCAGTTTTTATAGTGAAATTCGATTGCGATCGTTAACAACACTAATGGAACTGCCTACATGTATAATAATATATCAGAACGAGTCTGGGATACAATTTATTCTTTTCTGCAAGGAGTAAAAGGATTGCACATTAAGAATAATGAGAAGACAAGATGCTTTGTGGAAGGAGTCTGGTATGTATTACGTACAGGCTGTCTAGTGTAAGCTTTATATATTTCTCATCATCTTTTTTATTTATAATCTCATTCTTCAAATCAAGCATTGCCTGTGTGGAAAGAGACTGAAGAAAAGCTGTAGATACGCCTTCTCTTATTTTTGGGGGTGCCATTTTTTTAAGAGAAGTGGATTCTTGTCCAAGACCATTTATTAATTTTTCCCGACCCATTTCTTTTCTCCTCTTTGATTGATGTATTATCAAACCCCCACTAATATTTAATTATTCAGTGAGTGAGAATATAAAAAACTGACAGCGTTAATATTTTAATTATATGTTATTTTTTGTATTTCAATAATACAGAATGAATCTTATTTTATCTCAAGGATTGAATTTGATGCGCCCCTTACTTTTTTACCAGTATAAAACAATGCTGCTTAAGGATTGATTAACAAATCAAGTGTAGTTTGGGAATTGAGCTCAGAGCGGGTATAGATCCGGGCATTTTTAGATTTTATGAAGTGCTCATTTTTTTCATAATCATAATAATCAAGAGGAGCAATAGAAGAACCGGTGTAATAAAAAGCATCATTAACGGCCACAAATTAGACCCTGCAAATAGAGCAAAAACAGTATAAATCAATAAAGGAATACTAAAAAATAGAGGAATACAAGCGATTTTCCGCCATGTACCAGACCATTTCCATAACGTGAGGAGCTGCAAAATCCAATAGATAGGAATGGACCAAAAAAGAAGTTTTATGAATAAAATATCCCAAGTAGAAAGAGGCTGCTGCTTTGCGGTGACGCTTGCCTGTTGCTGCTGATTCAGCTCATTGACCCAGGGAGCCTTTGGATGAGCCACCTTACGGTAATCTTCTTGCCAAGTTGCTGAAAGCGAAAGGGATTTAGTTTCTAAAGCCCGCCAATTAGCGTTATATACAGTCACCTTCACTGAATCAATTTCTGTGGGCTTATAATAAGATACCCAAGCAATAGCTTGCCCTTCACCTGCAGGGTATGCTTGGGAAGGATTCATACGGGCATTGGTCTTGATCTCCGCTCCAAGATATGTGCCAATGGCCTGGAAACGCAAAGGCTGCTCACTTTGATAATGAATAAGCACATAGAGCGCTTCATCTTGATGTAATACTGCAGGTGATGCTGGGCTTGTTTCACCGAGTTCCACCTTCAAGGCCACAGCTATGGTGCTATAAGATAACAAAAATCCGATTAGAAAAAAGAAACGTCTCCATACCATGTGAATGTCCCTAATAAAATAGAGGTTTACAGAAGATGCCTCAGGGCCGCCCCTAGCCTGCTACGAAAAATTGAATAACACTAAACCATTATTATCGTTGCCATTACTAATTCTGCAAAACCAATCAACAACCAATTTTTGCTTTTTCAAAACGGGATCAAAGAAATCCACATGCAGTGTCGCAGTATTATCTTCAAAAACACTTAAACGACCAGAGAATGTTAAGAATTCCCCTGTAGGTTTCTTTATAAAAATTTTCATGGACGTGGTTACTGTATCGATTAACTGATCATCAATATCTTCTTTACCATGGAAATACTGAGTAAAATTAAATCGAGTTGTGGCTCCGTTTAATTTTCTTTTCACTTGGGTCGAAAGTTCAGGACCTGTAACATCACAGTTATCAAAATGAATAATTGCGCGGACATCATTACCACTCTCAACAGCTTGTACGAGTTGGGGAAAATCAGTGATATTACTTGTAAGTGAATTAGCATGACTTAAGGGAAACAGCAAGAAAGTTGCGACGATTGATTGCCAAATTCTCATGTATGTCCTCCATGACTCTTTTCCTCATTTGGAGCTCCCTTAACCCGCAATAAATCATATGGAGCTAATTAACCACGAGGCCTCAGATACCTTAAGTGTAGAACGACTTATCATTTTTTCCATTTTTTTGCCTATAATTTAAAAAGTTTTAATGGTGTAAAAAATGTTGGTCAGCCCAGTATCCGAAGCAGTTACTCTATTAAAAAAGCATTAAAAAATAAAAAAATTAACAGAGACCTATGGCCATTGGTTTAGCTCATGAACTTTGCGACGCGTATCAATACCTTAGGAATATTATTGATCAATTTTTTACCAGACGTTGCTTTTGTATGCGGATTATGATTTGATTTTGGTAAAGGAATAACCGATTCGTAACATGGAATACGTCGTCTATGTGCTTTTCTTAATCTCTCTGCTGATTGTAGTAGTACACCAGCTTAAGCTCATACCATTGAATCAGTTAATCCCTGCTTTATCAAGACAGAATGCTTTAGAGCATGAAGATTTATTGACTCTTTTTGATAAATTTAATTACAAACATGAAGACGGCGTTTGTCATGGATTTACATTAACCTGGGCTCAAGAAGCAGCACTTGGATTAGATTATCAATTTTATAATCGGCTCAATCTGATTAAGCGTGAAAAAAGAACATTACCCAATACGTTACAGGCTATTAGTGAGAAAATAAGATCGAGTCAAACTCTCTCCAGAAAAGAACAAAAACGAAACGAAATAAAACCTTTCCTTGAAGCCATATGCCTGGCTCAATCCCCCGACGATTATCATGAGATTTATGCTCAAGCGGTTCAACAATCTAATATTGATACTATCTACAAGATGATCCAGCTTAATCTCTGTAGAAATCAAAACACCGTTAAGAATCTGTTTAGTAAAACAATAAGCTTGGCATCCCCCCAAAACGTCAAGGAATTTTTACAGCAACTACATATTATCCTCCCGGCTAAAAACCATGTTGTGGTGGTTTGTAGTAGCGAAGAACATACGATTGGCTTTAAAAAGTATAAAGACAATACATGGTTGTTCATGGATATCAATCACTTATATGAACAAAGTGAAGAATACCCTTATCAACTATTAACCAGCGAGGAACTCTGCCCCATACTTTATAAATCCCTTTTTGAATCCAGTAAGCGTTTGGTATTTCACTGCTCTTTCATTGCACAGTCGGGAAAACGGAACTTAGCACAACAAATACGGGCGATTGATGATTTATATCCTGTCAGTTCAGAGAATATTCAAATCAGTAATTGCCGCGGCTATGGTGCGCTTGCTTTGGCAGTTCAAAATGATGATAGAAGTACGGTCTGGAAAATACTGCGATTACATAATAAATCACCGGTTATCAGCCAATCTGAATTAGAGAGTGCACTCTTTTATGCGGCAGCCTGCAATCGGTCGAATATTATGAATCAACTAATAAATATTCCCAAAATAGATATCAATAGTCCTTGTAGTCATGACGACGACTCCCCGCTGGGAGTTGCTTGCAGGTATGGCAATGAAAGTGTTGTACAATTGTTGCTTCGCAATGCCAATATTAATGTGAACATGCAAAACGCCAAAGGAATGACTCCCTTAATGCTGGCATGTAAATCATCTTATACACAAAAAAAACCTGCATTACTTAGGCTGCTTTTAGAAGCCAAAGCCAATGTCACCCTCATTAACATCGATGACGAAACAGCGCTTGATATTGCAAAGAAACACGATAATCAGGCAGCGTTGAATATTATGATGCCTGCCAGTTCCAAAACTGCCCCTAAATACAGTTCTAATTTATCACCTAGCAGACCTTCTGGAACAATACCAACCTCGGGTACTTTTTTAAATCACTCTTTTTTTGATAAACCCGATAAGTCTATGGAAAGAGCTGCCCAAGGAGCCCTTCAAATTGCTGGAAATGCAAAAATTAAATAAATGAGCTGTTTGTCTATCATTTCGCTAAGTTACTATTTTTTTTAAAAGTTTGAATAAGGACATCACTCATGCAAGATTCTGCCACATCAGAAAAATTAATGACGTCTTTCTCGCATATAGCCCTTATTTACAGCAGAAAAACAATAACAGCAGTGGGGTAATCCTCCCGGCTGAAAAAGTTTTCATTTGATACTGACGCATATTTTGCGTTATAAACACATAGTGGATCATTGAGCGGACATTGGAGTCATCATCATGAATAAAATAATATTAGTTACCGGAACTTCTTCCGGCCTAGGTTTAAGCGTATCGATTAAACTTGCAGAGCAAGGTCATACTGTTTATGCAAGTATGCGTAATCTTGATAAAGCAGATCAAATAAAGCAAGCCATAGCAAACAAGAATCTCAATATTCATTTAATTCAGATGGACGTTGAGTCCACAGAGAGCGTTGCCTGTGCTGTTTCAGCCATTCTTGAGCAAAACGGCCGTATTGATTGCCTGATCAATAATGCAGGAATGGGTTTTGTAGAAACCACGGAGAACGCCTCGGAGGAAAAGATCAACCAGGTAATGAATATTAATTTCATGGGAGTTGTCCGCACAACTAAGGCAGTATTGCCTGCAATGCGCCAAGCCAAATCAGGACAAATTATTAACATCACCTCAGTTGGTGGTTTAATTGGACAGCCATTTAATGAAATTTATTGTGCGTCCAAATTTGCAGTAGAAGGCTTGACTGAAAGTATGGCAAGTTACATACAGCCTTTTTTCAATATTAAATTCACAGCCATTGAACCAGGGGGTATTGTTTCAGAATTTTCTACAAATGTTATTAAAAACAGTACGATTGATTTCTCAGAAAATGACGAATATGCTCCAATTTTCAAACGGTATTTTGAAGAGGCGCGGGAGCGTTTAAAAAATGCGTCCACCCTTGATGTTTATCAAAGTAGTGACCAGGTTGCGGATTGTGTCGTTGACGTAGTGAACAGTAAAAATCCTCCATTGAGAATCAGAACATCTGAATGGGCAGAAAATTTCTGCAAACTAAAAACACAAGCTGATCCTATGGGAACCAAATCCGTTGCATCGGTTTATAAACTATTTTTGGCACAGGAAACTGCAACAGATAAATCGGTTATTTAGAATAATTGAGCACGTGTTGGGTCAAAACCCAACATTTCATGGCCTGGCTGCTTGCAGCTGAATTTTCTATACATCGCTGAAACAACAACTCCGCTGCTACTCCAATGTCCCACCGCTTGTCCGCGGGGCGTAGGGGCAGATGCGGTTAAGAGACGCTGCTTGCAGCAAGAATGATAGCCCTGAGGAGCTTGACCTCAACACGTTAAGGTCTCCTCATTAGTTTTAAGCGCACATGCGCAAACTTATATTTTTCATTTTTTAATAACGAAAATACAAAATAGGAGAATGATAAAGTTATGAATTCCAAAGAATATAGTGTTCAAAAAATACTGAAAGATGTAAATCTCAAAATAAATCAACAAGATTTTGAAGTAAAAGGAGTTTGCAAAAGCTCTTTATTTACAAGCTCAAGTCTTTACAAACATAAAAGGAAACAACCCTCATGAACGAGAGTAATAATCAACAACAACTGCGCTCAAACGAAGAGCTTATTAATTTCAGAAAAAAACACTTTTTACCAACCGCTGGTTTTTACCATAAAGAACCCATTCAGCTTGTCAAAGCACAGGATGCTTATGTATGGGACTCTGAAGGAAAACGCTACCTTGATGCCATAGGCGGAATTGTTTGCATCTCAGCGGGACATAATCATCCCAAAATCAAAAAAGCACTTATTGAAGCGATAGAAAATGATGGAATTCAACACACAACCCTGCTTTATTTAAACCAGGCACCCGTAGAAACTGCAGAGCGTTTACTCGAAGAAGCACCCAATGGTATGGACAGAGTATCGTTTACTAACTCGGGTTCAGAGGCTAATGAACTTGCCATAATGGCAGCTCGCCATGCGACTGGCGAAACAATGGTAGTAAATGTACGCCACTCTTATCACGGAGGGACTTCTGCCGCACTTGCCTCATGTGGCCATTCAATCTGGAGATTCAAGGCACAGCCAGTTTCCGGTGTAACCTCGGCGCTTGAACCCTACTGTTACCGGTGTCCGTTTAATCAAAAACCAGACAGTTGTGATTTATCCTGTGCAAAAAATGTTGAAACAACCATTCAGAATTCAACTCATGGAAAGATTGCAGCGTTTATACTGGAACCTGTAATGGGGGTAGGTGGTTTTATTACCCCTCCTGATGATTATTTTAGCGAAGTTGCCCGTATTGTTCATAATTACGGCGGTAAATACATTAGTGACGAGGTACAAACCGGAGCGGGTCGCGGTGGTGGTGATCTGTTACTTACCAAAACCCTAAATATCGATGCCGATATGGTCACTATGGCTAAAGGATTTGGTAACGGCGCTCCAGTTGGGGCAGTGCTTATGAAAACCGAAGTGGCTGAAACAATGACTGGCAAAACGTATTTTAATACCTTTGCTGGCGACCCCTTACAAATGATTCAATCCAAACTCACATTGGAAATTATTAAAGAGGAACAGCTGGTTGAAAATGCGCGCATCATGGGCGAACTACTAAAAGACGGATTCCAGCAACTGCAAAAGAAATATCCCATCATTGGAGACGTTCGCGGTCGCGGTTTGCTTTTAGGGATTGAACTCGTCAAAGATCCTCAAACAAAAATTCCAGCGTCTGATGAAGCATTTCAATTAATGGATTTGTGTAAGGATAAAGGGTTGTTAGTTGGAAAAGGAGGACAATTTGGTAACGTCTTCCGAATAGCTCCGCCACTCACAATTAATCGAGAACACGTCAATTTCATCTTGGAAACACTCGAACAATCCTTATCGGAACTGGCACGATTGCATACTCTATAAATAACCATGTTGGGTCAATTCTGACCCAACATGAATTTATTTTTGCGAGAGAATTTTAGGGCATGTTGACAATTAAGAAATAATAACCTTCATATGAACAGCGGGACATACATTGTATTGTTCATAGTGTTGGAAATGTACCGCATTACACTCATCTGTTCTGACAAAAACTTTTCATTATGTCATTTCGATTATCTGGTCAAAATTGCCTGAACATTCTTCTGATTTGGCTTACATATCGAAGCACACCTTCCAAATATATTACTATTGCATCATATAGTAAAATTTGAAGACAAATAAATGGAATCAAAAAAGAATAGCGACTGTTACAATCATTCAAATAAATAGAGGGGGAGTTGTACCATGTACTTCACGTACCAGAGCCAACCATGCTTTTGCAGCATCAGAAAGATACGCATTACGGCGCCATGTCATGGCCATATTCCACTGAAACTCCTCCCCTTCAAGTAATGGAAACCGAACTTGTGGGTTTGATCGTTCATGGGCAATCATTCGTGGTAAGAAGGCAACGCCAAGACCTGCAGCAACAAGTTCTACCATAAAATCAATCTGACTGGTTTGGGCTACCACTTTGGGTTCGAAACCTGCTCGACGGCCCGCATCCAGTATCATTCGATATAAGGCAAAATCACGGCTAAATAAGATAAACGGCGTCTCTTTAAGCTCCAGCAAGGAAATTGAACGCCGCGTTGCCAAAGGATGACCTGACGCCAAAAGTGCAACAAGAGGCTCACTACGGATTAATTGACAATCAAACTCTTCAGAAACAACAGATAATAATGTTCCAGCAAAATCAATTTCACCTGCCCGTAAACATTCCGCAAGCTTAACACTTCCATGTTCAATGAGTTCCACCTCGATGCCTGGATAGCGCTGGTTATATTGCGCAAAAAGAGGAGCAAATAAAATACTACTCCCCACCGGAGCAATACCCAGACGCAGATGTCCCTGCTTCAAACCACGGATTGCATCAAGCTCTTTGAGAAGATCGTCACGATCAGCAAGCAACTTAACGCCTCTGCGATAAACAATTTCACCCGCAGTAGTTGGTACATTATATTTTTTAAATCGATTAATAAGAGCAACGCCCAGTTCATCTTCAAGCTGCTTTATCGCTTTACTCACCGTGGACTGAGTAGCAAAAAGAGTTTCAGCAGCCTTGGAAAAACTGCCTTGGCGCACAACCTCGACAAATGCACGGAGTAGTTTAAATTCCATAATTATTCCATTTTAGAATGATCATTAGTCTATAAATTCATTTTATTCATATTATAGAAAAGTGTAAAATACACTGAAATGGGAATGAACACAATGAACAGATATTTAACATTAAAAATTCAGAACAATTCGGTACTTCAAGTGGGGTTAGTGTGCCTATTTTGGCTTTCTAGCGAACTTATTGTCCATTTTTTAAAACTTCCTTTTTCTGGTGGAATCTTTGGCCTAGGAATGGTTTTATTGCTTTTAGCAACAAAACGCTTAACACTGAATCTGATTAAGAATGGAGCTGAATTAATCCTTGCAGATATGTTGCTTTTCTTTATCCCAGCCGTACTTGCAGTACTCGAGCATCATGAGCTTATAGGTCTCTTAGGCCTTAAAATTCTCTTTGTTATTTTACTCAGTACGCTCTGTGTGATGCTTGTCACTGCGATTGTTGTGGATTATTTTTATCGGAGAACTAATCGTGCTAAGCCCCATTCTCTTTAAACCAGTAGCACCAGCACTTTTCTGGTCCTTCATAACAATAAGCCTGTATTTTATTACCAAAAATTTATACAGACGGTGGTCATTTTTTGGGTTAATGCCGCTTATTTTAACACCAGTAATTATTGCTGGTCTTATTCTTTTACTGCATGTAAGTTATCAGGATTATGCTCATGGAACACAATGGCTAGCTCAAATAATTGGACCGATAACCGTCGCTTTCGCAATTCCCATTTATGAAAAACATGCACTCATTCGCCAACATTGGCTAGTACTTTTAGTTGGCGTACTTGTCGGAAGTTTCACTGCAATATTATCGAGTTGGTCATTAGCAATACTGGTAGGCCTTGATGAAAATATACGGTTAAGCCTGCTTCCCCGATCGATTAGCACGCCCTTCGCGCTGGAAGTGTCACACAATATTGGTGGTCTCCCTGAACTGACGGCCATATTCGTGGCGATTACAGGTATATTGGGAGCTATTATGGGGGAATCCATTCTAAAACGCTTTTCGTTTCATTCAACCCTGGCCCGAGGTGCGCTCTTGGGCGCTGGAGCACATGCCGCGGGGACTGCACAAGCCCATAAAATAGGGCATGATGAAGGAGCTATTGCGAGCCTGGTCATGATTTTATCAGGTCTTTTAAATGTGCTGCTTCTTCCTATGATGAGCCATCTGCTGAAATAAATGAGCGGCATTTTTCGGATTTGGATGCTGCCTGGTACTCTAAAAATGCAGACTGTGAAAATTTTTTTGACGCATAAATCATTGATAGCAAAAAAAGTTTAAGAAGTGAGTAAAAATAGATTCCATTAATATGAAAAAAGTTTTAAATTCTATTTTCCATTCATAATAAGAACTATTTCACTATGCATTTAAGATTGCTTTTTTTATTATTATTATTTTTTGCTCATACTGCGCTTGCAAGTCCATGGTTTACAGGACCTCTACTCGCACCAGCTGGAAAAACAATACCAGCAGGCCATATAAACTTTGAACCTTATGCATTTTATAGTGGCTATCCCAAAGGATTTAGAAATTTTGAAGTCGTTCCCATTTTAAGCATAGGGATTCTTAGTTTTGTAGATTTACAAACTTCTCTGCCTTATGATTACAGTTGGGATGATAGGCAACATGGGAATGGCATTGGCGATTACAGCTTGGCTTTAGGATTTCAAGTTCTGCGACAAAAAGAAAATTCATGGCTTCCTGACCTCCGGGTAGTTGTGCAAGAGGTTTTTCCCACTGGACGCTTTGAAAACCTGGATCCTCAAAGATTGGGTACCGATCAAACGGGTTTAGGTGCTTACCAAACCTACCTTGGTTTTAACTTTCAAAAATTGCTTCAGTTCCATAATGGACGTTACTTACGAACACGTTTGAGCTTGGTTGGCGCGAGGTTTAGTGAGATCACCGTACATAATTTGAATGTTTTTGGCGGCACCTCCGGAACCAGAGGTAAAGTAAAACTGGATAATAGTTACTCTGCTGACTTGGCATTTGAGTATACCCTAACACAAAACTGGGTTCCCGTTTTTGAAGTGCTCTATGTACACAGTCCGGGAAGCCACTTTGATGGTAATCCAGGATTTACTCCGGGAGGAACTCTTGCAGGTCTGGGAGGAAGGGCAAATGAACAAGCCTCGCTGGCCCCTGCCGTCGAATATAACTTTAATTCCAATATCGGTCTTATTGGCGGCGTTTGGTTTTCTGTAACCGGACCGCATGCAGCTAAATTCGTGACCGGAGCCCTTGCACTTAATTGCTATTTTTAGATCTCGACTGCTCCTTATGCTTAAGCAGCAGGAGCAGCTATTATTCGAGCATCACTCTCATCTTCCGGTAACTCTTTAACAAGCCAATCATCTTTTAATTCCACTTCTCTATCTGTTTTTATATCACCGAGGTAACTACTGAAAAAGAAATTCTTATTTAAAGCCAAACGCCCTAGTCCTGCCAGAAGACCCAAAACCGTAACTATCATGATTATATCAGCAACCAGGCGAATTCCATCATGTCGCTGTTTAAACTCAGCATTGGCAACGTCAATTATTTTTTCACCCTGTTTTTTTAGAGGAAGTCCTGATAAGCGTATGTCTAAGGTTTTTGCATAAAAATCATTAATTGATTGATCATATTCACTACCATATTTTTTCTCGGCACTTAACGCAATTTTTTGATCTCGGAACTCTTTGAAGGTAAATAAATCCTGAACCAATGCTGAGGTGAATTTTTTAATGCCTGCGTTTTTTAGAAGAGCATTTTTAAAAACTTCATCTTGGAGTGCTGTTTTTACTAATTGGCTGTGCAGGGGCTCTTTAATTGCATCAAGTATTGGTTCCAGCTGATTTAGAAGTGTGTCTACAGCATTGCTTGTACCTTCCTCTTGAATAACTTTTTCACGTAAAAGTGTTTCGTAGATCGCTTTCGCCCTTGTTATTTGTTTATGAACTTTTTTGGCACATTCAGAGGTCAGGTCATCTCTTATATTTTCAAAATTCTGTACGGTGGTAGCAAATAATTCATTATTGAAAATTTGTTGCTTGTCAGTTACTAAAATCGCTGTTCTTAAGCGCTCTTGTAATGCGTATAAACTGTCCTCTTTTTGTTTTACCTCATGTTCATCCTTAAATTGTTCTTGTGACTCAACACGCAGTTTTTCAAATAATTGATGGAAGATTTTAAAATATACTTTCCTCTCATCAATTGTTTTTGATGCATTGATTTTCTCAAAGTAAAACTGGCAAGTAGCCTCCCTCGCCCTAAGCAATTGGGGTGCATAATACTCTTGTTCATTTTCGGCAAGCTTCTGATATCCTTGCTCCAATAATTGAAGTGCTGCGTACTTATCTACTTTATTCGCTAAATCTCGCAACTGTAATAAGAAGTCTTGTAATAGTGCGTATTCCGTCTGAGCCTCTTTAATGGCTTCCTCAGCTCCAAAAATAGAAGGACACTCTTTCGATAGACGCTCCAGCTCCAACAGCTGAGTCTCTTTAATTTGCAGAATGGCACTTTCTTTAAACTGATTAACTGATTCCCAGAAACTGCGAATTTGCCGTAAAACCACAATTTTGTGTTCCACATTATCTTTACGTCTTTTGAAATCCGCTATTTCAGTTTCTAAGCCCGCATTCATAGATTGCCATAATTCTTGATTGCTTGTGATGCGTTTCACCAAAATACTCGGTGTTTTTGCATTCAACTCTTCCAGACATAGGGTGGCAAGTTGCACACCATTCATTGTATTTAATGCTTCATCGCTGATGGGATAGAAAAATGGACTTTCAAAAGCCACTCTAGGTTCTTCTTCTGAAATGTTGCTGGGATGTTTCGCTACCTCTTCACGTGCTTTTTCAAATCGCGCTACTGCCTCTTTCAATAAAGTTGCTGTACGATTCATATCTTCCCATGAAGCTTTAAGCGTTTGCAGGTTTTTTAAAGTTCGAAGCATCGCAATTACATCAGATCCTGCTGTCAGAAGTGTGCTGACTTTGCCCCAATAAGATTCAGGTAGTTGCTCCCTACATTGTGTATTAGGGCCTTCATAGGGTTTAAAACGGTAAGTTCCCAGATCTAAAGTATTTAAGGTAAATAAACGTCTGAGAATTGTACTCTCACGGTATTGCGCTATAAAAGCATGGCCATGGGCAAGCTCGGGATTTTTATCGGAGTACTTAACTAGGAGATTCGTCGTTTGCGAAGGCTCGTGTCCCCAGAGATTAAGATCTTCCGCTTGCTGTGCTAAAAAATCTACATATTCATTAAATTGTTTCGCCAAATCACTTAAGTTTAATTCGGTGTAATCAATAAGATTGATTTGGGATAACGGTAAAAGCTTTTCTTGCCAGCCTAAGATTACTTGAGGGAAAGAAACTCCTTCCCTGTCTTTTAAAGGGTTTTGCTTAGTAAGTGCTTTAGCCCGCTCTATTGTTTGTCTCAATTTTTCAATAGAATCCGTATTAATGGGAACAGGAGATTCACACATCACCCAACTTAATTCTAAATCAACTGGGTCTTTTGAAGCAAACGGGTTTTCTAGCTCGTTAATTTGTGTATCCAGTTGCAGGAGAAAAGCGTGTAATTCTTTTTGCTCTTTTGTAGGAGGGTGCTCTTGGAAATACCTTTGAATTTCCAAGAGTTTTTCCAGGATAACTTTACTTTCTTCCTGCAAATCATCATATTGGTTTCTGAGTAAGAGCTCTTCATGTGTTTGATTCAGTTTCGGATCGATATTAAGTTGTAATTCAAATAACTCTTGAATACGAATTATCGCCTTTCGGTACTCAGGTGGAATATTTCTTATTCCAATTATTTCTGCAATCTGTTCCTTAAAAAACTCATAACTCTCAATTTGGCCTTGTTGTAATTTTTTAATAGTAGATAATAAATTAGACTGTAATGTGAAGAAGTGCAATTGACTCTCTGAATCCAACTCCTCTTCACTAATAAAAACTTGATAGACGCGTTTTAAATAACTTTGGAAATCAAGTGCGATATAACTTTTGCAGTCGTCTTTTTTAGCTGGCTTTGCAGTAGAAGGCTTGGTTAGCAATAAGCCTAATAGTTGTTCCTTAAACCTTTCATCAGACAGTGCTCTCAATTGCTCTAAAAATTCTTTGATTTTTGGCCAATTTGTATCAGTAACCTTGACTCGCATTGCTCCGTATTTATCCGGCGGAAAAACTCCTTTTTCCGATAAGAGTTTTGCTTGATAAACAGGATCGCTAAAATATAGAGATCCTGCAGCAGTGTAAGTATCAGAGGCACCTGTCAATGAATGTCCCTGACCAAATTGATCATGATTTTGTTGCACATCCTCAGGATATTTTTCTGTCCCCCAAACAAATGCTAATGGAGAAGCTGCTGGTGCTGATTGCTCCAGCCCAAGCATGAGTAAGTTATCTTTGTCATTGCGGTGAAAATAGAAATGGCCACTGCAACCATTGGTTGATATTTTTTTACCATAAAAATTCTTTTGCCCTTCTCCCCCCATGGCGATGTTAATCCCAAAATCCAGGGCTGATTTGATCATTTCGGGCAATTGTCCTATTACCCCCAACAAGAAGCCCTTCCCCTCTACAACTTCCCCCTTTCCGCCGCGATACACGTTATGAGTAGCTGAGCGGGCAAAAATCTTATTGTCTCCTCCGGGAGCAGGGAAAAAATCTAATAATTCTTTTTTATTCGCTTCCGATAGTTCTTGATAATCAAGAATCACGCGGCTCGCATGAGATATGTAATCAACAATGCTTAGATGAGTAGATGGGGCTTGTAATTCAGGGGATTTGGATAGATAAGGATGTACTCCGAAGTCACCACAGGCCAAACAGGCCAGCAACAACTGGGTCATATTAACTGCATGATCATCTTTTGAATTATATATAAATGTTTTAGCCCATTGTTGGGCAACATTCACCTGATCTTGATCGATAGAGCAAGAAAGAATCTCGAATTTTTTATCACGCATTTTAAAAAATTAAATAAATTAAATAAGCAATATGATATCAAATAAAACTTATGGTATTGTTAACAAATGGCTGTTTTACTGAAATCAATCAAGATTAGTTATCACATTGTTTTATATTTGTTCTATTTTATTAATAGCTTAACTGTTACCTGGTTGTTATATATCGATTCTATCCTCAATCCGTCAAAATACCTCGAATACCAACTTACTCGATATAAGTAAAATTACTTTAAAAATCAAATAATAAAAAATTATGGGATACATGGAAAGAACGCTTGAATTATTCTATTCTTAATATGCTTGAATCATTCAAGCAGTTCATTTAAACATTTTTATAAGGATCGTAATAATGGAAGCATGGAATAGTGTAATTTTTGTAAAAAGTAACAAATCGATGTCTGACATGAATGCAATGGCAAAATGGGAAGGCGTAGAGAAAATGTGGTCCACAACCGGTGAATGGGATTGGTGCATTAAGTTAGATCAAAAAATGTCCTCTCCAGAAAAGGCTGAAGCGTTTGTTGCTCGTATGCGCGAAGGGCACTGGGCAACAGAAACCAAAACAAATTGGTGGAAAGAAGTTCGTGCAAAATAGTATTGTCAGCTCGGAGTCAAATGCTCCGAGCTTACCGCATTACGTGCCGTTCTTAATTTTCGTCCATTGATTAAATAAGTTATTCTTTCCAAACGATAAGCTTCAAACCATATTGAATAAGTAACGCCCAAATACTAATATTGTTGCAGTTTTATGCTATACATTTATATATGTAGATGTGGGTTTGAGTACTATTATGTCAACTGGTATAGATAAAATAAAAGAGCTTCTTGAAGTGGAGCGTAAAAAACTTGAAAAAGCTCAGCGTCTAGTAGATAAAGCGATAATCGAAGCTATGCCTCATCCTCCTAGAATTCCTAAAATCGAAGACCAAGAAGCCGCTGTAAAAGCCTTTGACGCCGTCAACAAGCAGGCTCATGACGTCTATCTAAAAATTGATGAATTAAATAAAGCTAAATCTGAAGAAGCCTCTAAAAACTATCATAAAACCTGTGAAATGAATAATGATCAAGTAAAAAGCGGCGCCATAACTCCTGAACAATGCAAAGAGCTAAATGAGAAAGCCTATGATGAGTATATAAGAATTAAAGAAGAAAATGATAAGGCAAGTATGGACGCCTATAAGGAATATCAAGCATTTTTTGAAAAAAATGGTAAAAAATTGGATACAGTTAAAGAGCATTATCAGAAACATAATCCAAGCCCTCCTTCCGTAACGACAAGTGTTCAATCCCCCAATGCTAATGCTGTAGTCAGTGCTTTTAGAGAGTATTTTAAAGATAATGAATGGTATAAAACTCACGAACCCAAAACTGAGGGAAATAGGACAAGTTTAAGCTTTAAGTCCGATGAAGATGCACTCAAATTTGCTAAAAAATTAGCCGAGACTCAGAACTTTATCATGATTGATAAAGAGACAAATAAAGTTTTAGCTTATTCAAAGGATGGAAAACTATTCAGAGGAGATAAGGAATTGACAGAGGGTCCTTTACGACCGAGTAAAGAAGAGATGGAAAAACTCCCTACTTTAGATAAATTTCAAAAGCCACAAACACCACCTCCAAGTTCCACAGAGGATGAGCCATTATTAACTAGCCCACACTCCTCAGGTAGTGTCCAGCTCCCTGAGATACCGGTAAAAGAAGAGTCGACAGTGACCTCCAAAAAAGAAGACGAACCAAAAGAACAACAAAAATTAACAAGTTAGAGCTGATGTCAGATGAAAAAAGTCTGGCACTAGTAAAAAGTACATGTTGGCTTGGAACTGATGAAATATATTAATATATATCCAATAGGATCTGTAAAATAAAGGCAATAGAAAAATATGCACCAATTCTTTGATTTTAAGACATTAAATACGTCATTAAAATTAACAGAGCACGATCGTTTGTTTCTCTATCTATTTAATCAGGCAAATCATATTAAAAAACTTGAGCTCATCAGAAACCAGAAAATTGAAACAATTGCGCGAATTGCTTATCATTTCCATGATGTTGAAATATTTTGTAACGTCCCGGAATTAAAGGAATATTGGGAAAAAATATGGTGTGCCTATGGTGTCGCTTTATCCCAGCAAAAAAATATACCATTAATGATGTTTTTTTCTCAGCCTCAATTAAATCCGTTTGATTTAGTACGGGGCGCCTATTTTTTTCATTTCTCTCAAGAAGTAAGAAAAAATATGGAGCGGGATTTCGGATTTTCTGAAATTGAATCAATTAAAATTGCAATTCGTTACGGTTCTGTTCATGCAATCCAACGGTATAATGAATACATTTACCATAAACTAGAACAAGCAAGCCCTGAAGAATCCCACATGCTTTACCAGGAGCTTATCACGAATAGTAAACTCATGCTTCCGCACTATGGCAGTTATGGTTATATGGTTTTAGCCTATGCAATTAGTCATTACTGTATCTGGTTACTCAACAATTTTGAAGTGGAAAAAGCACAGGCCGAATATAGACTGGTTTTGGAGTTGCTGGATAATGCGGAGCTCATTTTAAAAGAAAGCTACTACAGCATACAAAATGCGAGTATAGGTCAGGGGCTTAAATGCAGTAATTTTCTGGGATTTGAATTACCGTCCCAAGCTAAAGATTTTTTTATTGAATATTATGATAAATCGCTTGAATCAACGAAAGTTTCTGATTCAATCCAAATACAGTCCAATAGTCTATAATAATTATATTCATCCTTATTTTATCCAAAATAAGGGAGGTTATTTATCATGCCAAAAATTTATGTGCACTATGCAATTACCCCCAAAGGAGAGCTTGCCATCTCAAGTTATCATGAAAGGACGCAGTCTTTCTCTAATGGTTTTGCTTTAATTAAGAAAGAATTAAAATTATCGGACTTACAAAAATTAGAGGCAGATATCCCAGACCCCTATACCAATGATGATATAAAAAGCAAGCTACTTGAACTACTATCTACGATTAAGCAAAGCAAAAACTATAATGACGTAACCCTGGGTAAAGTAACCTATAAAGGTGATTTAAACCTGTGTACTGGCAACAAAGCGCCAACCCCTTGTTTATTCGATGGTACGCTGAATCGAGTTTTTCCTGGAAAAGAGGTTCAGTTAATTCTAGAGTCTGCCAATAGGGAATATGTCGAAGCTGGCATACGGTTAGCAGATAGCATGGGGCTGGTTGGAGCGATTCTTCAAACCAAAACGTCAGCAACAGAAGAAGCTCTATCAAAAACGTATCCACAATCCGGAACCCAAGTACAAGTCAATAATAACTCAATAGAGATGCCTACCCCAAAACCGGATGCAGATGCACTTGCCCAAGCTGAGGTTAAGATTAAAGATCCTCAAACTTTAAGTAATGCATTGATAAAAATTGGTGTTTTTAATACAGCAAAAGACTCCCTCAATGCGAAAAACCCCACTACAGAAGACCAGAAAATATCGACTCCGCCAACTATTGACAAGATCTAAGCCTATATATTCTGGATTCCATAATAATTCATTTGAACTCTAAAAAAAGCAAGCAAGCTTGGGTCTAATGACCTGAGTAATCGTCACTTTTTTGGTAAGAAACCTCCGCTAATTTTTTTCTCTACGTACCGGGCTTTATGCGCGGTACCCAGGTTGAAGCTTGCTCTAGAAAAACTCAGCAGTATCTTAAAAGAACGTTCTGGATACCGCGCATAAAGCGCGGTACGTAGAGAAATTTTAAGCGCGGTACGTAGAGAAATTTTAAATGAAAAAATGAGGATAACTCAGGCCCGTTCCACCCAACCCACTTCCGATTGAAAATAATAAAGGAAACTGGGCTAAAAAGCCCAGAATTCAACATGTTAAATTCGAAGTATCTTGTAATTGACGCTGCGAAACTGAAATCGTTTCATCATGAGATTTCATTTTCGTAAGATAAAACGCCCCATGCTCCTCTAAATTAAATTGAGAAATTAATTGATATTTTGGCTCTTCCCGCATTACTGGGTACCGATTAATTTCTTTTTTAATTGTTTCTACTATCTTGACAAACAAACACGCATTGAATGTTGACTCTGCATCTCCATTTATAAGCATCAGGGCAAGTGCTTTCGAACCGCAATTCCCATGTAAATAACCCTCTACCTCTGCTCTCCTGGAAGCGCCCCAAAGACTTCCCCATATTTTCGATTCATATTTTCTTAATGAAGAATTGATTAAACTTCTAAATGATCTATCCGTTAAAGTATCGACCCAATCATAAATCGCCTGACACAACATAGTGACGTCCTCGTCATCATAAGGATGTGTAAATTGTTTGTCTTTCTTATTTGCAAAAAGCTTATCCTTGCTCGTAAGGTCACTGTTTGGTATGGGATATTCTGGCAGAACAAAGGGTGTAAGCTCCTTTGCAACTGGGATATTCAATGTCCCATCTTGGGGCTCTAATTTCTCGGGTAAAACCTCTCCCATAGGCTTATCTGTAGTGGTCATTTGTGGCTGGGAATTCGCTTCCTTCACTTCTGGCAAGGGACTTGTATCAACTGCAGGGGGGTTATCAATGTCTGTTTTTTTCTTAATGAGTTTTTCCATTTCTTTTAAAAAATACTCTACCTCAGTAATTATAAAACGACGATTGTGATTTTTTACATAATTTAGATAGTGTTCTGCTATTTGTTTACACCGTTCTGGGGAGTATAGTTCATTGTCTTCAAGCAACCCTTTTTTATACATCTCTCTCAGCGCTTTTGCTACTTTTGGGCCCGATTGTCTGTTTTCTTTAACAAAAAGAGCAATTTCTGCAGGGTAATCGGTTTGAGTCATTTTAGTGGATTGGTTGATTGAAAATATCGAATTCGGTATTTTAGAGGTCCAATGTGTATTATCTTTATTATTCAAAATCATTACTGGATTTCCAGATTGAATAAAAGGGCTACTATCATTTCTGTGAAGGTGTAAAACGATCTCATGATCATAGAAAGTATCGATAGTTCCTTTTGTATTACGTACCATACGTTCACCTTGAATGGCTCGATGTAAGACAAATAGTGTTTCTTCCGAACCCCACGTATGCTCATTTTTTAGGTGATTTTTATATTGAGTAAGATGTTTATCATTATCGGCTGAAAAAAATGCAACCGTTTCTTTTCTCAGGATATTATCTAACAGATGTGCTTTGTGAGATTGAATAGCCGTTTCGGTTAGCCTTTTACCGTTTGATTTGAGCTTTTGTTCTTTAGTTGACCACTCACGGTCAAACTCTTCTTTGACCTGAAGGAATCTTGCTTTGGCGAATTCTTCCATCGCAGTTTTCATGCCGCTAACTCGATATATTTCTGCTTCAGTATAATCCGCATGAGTAAATTCATGCGTGATGAGTCCTGACAATTCCCCATGCTTCGTCTTAAACTGTAGCTTAAAATAATATTCTAAGCCGTATTTAGAGGCAGAAAATAATGGTGAATCTTTAGGAAACATTTTGAATTCATGTTGAGTATGTTCCGCAGCCAAATCTCTCGTTGCTCTTCCCAATATGGGTTCAATAATCGTTTTGATCTCATGGGAGGTAAATTCTTGATTTGCTTCCTTAGATAATAGGGTTCGCAAATTAACTTTAGCATCTTCTTTAAGTTTTAACTTGTTAAAAATATCTTCTGTCAGGTGCGGAGTATTTTTTGCTCGTAAAAAATACATTAAAGAAATGCTGTAGGCATAATACATGCAATTGCCTTCACCACTATTGTCTACATGAAACATAATAAGCTCCTTTTTTTGTAAATCTCGATTCCTTAGAGATTTCCTCTTGTGTCAGACATGCCCAATAAATAATTGAGTTGGTTTTAAGTATCAGAAGACAGTTTTTTTGCAGGATAGAACAAAAGTATTGGCATCATTGTAGTCCTTTAGTTTTTATATGGCAATGATATTACATTACTTTTATATCACTATCCAATCAATAAGTATTATTTAAGAGCAATGATATAGGAGGGTTAGACTAGGTCAAAATAATTACTTCCATAAAAGCAGCGTTATTTGAATTATTCGATTATTGAATTAATGGAACTACAAATAATGAGATCACATCAGGGTGTGATCTCATGATCTTCTTACTATCTATGCCAGGTTGTACCATATCGCACCTTCCCGCAATGACCATCAACACAACCTTTTTTAACATTTGTATGATGGCAGGTGCCTCCTTTACAAACAGTGGTGGATTTATGATATCCCCAAGCTGCAAAGGAATTAGATACAAAACAACTTACAAACAAGATCATAAAAATCTTTTTAATATGAGACATACATCAACTCCTCAATGATTACGGTATCAATTCTAATCACTAAAAGCGCAATTTGTATGATTAGTATAGTTTAATTTGCAAGATTTTTTCTGCGAAACGGGAAAAAAGGATAAAATTGATTCTTCTTTGCTATCCCGTTACCTCTGAATTTAACAGAGCCATAAATTCATAAGGGCTTACCTGACGTGAGAAATAAAATCCCTGCCCATACCTGCAACCATACTGTTGCAGTTGCTCTCTAATTTCTTGATTTTCTATCCCATCAGCTAAAACATTTAACTCTAAAGTTTGCGCCAGCTTAATAATAGCTTCGACAATTTTAGATTTCTTCTTGTCTTTAATCATGTTCAGAACGAGGGATTTTTCAATTTTAACTTCATTGATAGGAAAATTTACCAGATATGTAAACGAAGAATAACCACTGCAGAAATCATCTATCGATATTTTAACGCCTAATTCGCTTAATTGATTTAACACCTCAGTTGATTTTTCTTGATCCGATAAACAGGCACGTTCATTGAACTCTAATATTAAATATTCAGGTGCAATTTTATTTTTATTTAGTAATTTTTCTACAAAATCAGGTAATTTCACATCAATAACATCTTGAACAGATAAGTTAACAGAGGCAAATATTTTATGTCCCTCTTGATGCCAAAGTACGAGTTGCTTTATGACATCGATTAACAAAAATGAGCTTAGTTGTTGGATTAAACTTGAGCCCTCAATAAGCGGATTAAACTTTTCCGCACTGATTAATCCATATTTTTCATGAACAAAACGAACCTTGGCCTCAGCACCAATTATTTTACCTGTTGCCAGCTCTACTGTGGGTTGATAATAGATCTTGATTTCTTGGTTTTCTATTGATTTTTTTAACGAATTCATCACAATTCGGTTTGAAGTAAAATCGTCTTCCATGTTCGAATTATAAATAGCGAAAGGCTTACTTTTCTTTCTTGCATGGAAAACAGCAGTTCGAGCATGACTCACTAATGAAACATCATTTTCCCCAGCCTGAGGATATATAGCTGCGCCTGCAGTAGTACTGATATGTACCTGAATCCCATCTACAATAAAATTAAGAGTAGTTGCTCCAATAATAGCTTCTAACAACGCGTTGAAATTGATATTTTTATTTAATCTTGGCAACAATAAAGCAAATTCATCACCTTCTATCCGGGCAATGCTATTTATTCCCATAGTAGCCTGTAGCATAAAAGGATTAAGCAACATATCTTTTAATTTTTTAACGAACTGAATTAAAGCACTATTTGCGTTAAAATTACCAAAATTGTTGTGAACAGTCTTAAAATCATTCAATTTTAAGATAATCACTGCCAACTCATTTGGTTTCTCAATCTTATCAATTGCTTGTCTGATTTGTTCACTAAACAGGAGCGCATTGGGTAGTTGAGTAAAATAATCATGTTCGCTTTCATATTTGAGTTTTGATTCAAGATCACCGCTTTTATATAGAAGTTCCTTGGTTTTATCTGCTACAAGAGATTCTGCTGTATTGGCCAATCCATGACAAAATGACTGGCCCCAATAAGCAAAGAGAAAAGGACTTAGATCAAGAACCCAAATGGCAGGATTTGTTGTTTGAGCTTTAACAAAACCACTCAGATTGATGAATCCTGTTATTTGATACGACACAATAAGTGACGCAATGAAGATACTACAAATAGAAATGCTTAATCCTATATACGCATACTTGTTCACATATTCTTTGAAAACAATAGAGCTTTTTGCGAGTCTGTGATTTATATCCATATAAGTAAATGTGTCGTTTATCTCCCATATACTAATTTTAGTACTTAATTCAATTTTTAATCAAAAGAACATTTAATTATCACTCCGCATTGAAGCTATTTTACATGCAAAATGAAGTCAATTGGAGTAATTAGATCATTTTAAAAAATTAAGGTATTATGTTTTTCGCGATGTAAGTATTTGATCTAATTGGACTATTTAATTAGGAGCTTTTGATATGGAATTAAAAATGGAAGTAGACGTAGATGAAAAAGAAGAAAAAAAATCCCCATCCAGAACAGTCACTCCACTAGAAAAACATATGAAATATTTTGGCGGCAACCAACCCGAGGGAATTTCTTATACCTCGATTAGCCAACAAAATGAACGTCTGGGAGATAGTTGGCTTGCAGCACGCTCCAATGCAGCCATCGTATCGGCTGCTGGTGGAATGAAAGTCAGCGGCTGTCCATTTTCCATATTTAAAGCCAAACACGCAGTTGGAGTACTCAATCATCCTCAAAGCACGCGGATTTACAACCTGGATGGAACCATTAATGAAGAACGATGGAGTGAGCTGCTTGACTATGCAGAAGAAAATGAAGAGACGAACAAATTGGTGATTACTGAAGCCAGCTTCTATCAATTTTTAGATGCATGCAGACAACAGGAAACACGCTCTGATACTTTTGGAATAGGGTTAAAGGCATCTAATGGCGAATGGAGCGCTTTTTTTGATAAATTTGCCGATACCAATGCTGAGGGTGTGCGATTCGTCTCTATCGAGCGATTACGTAAATTCTATGAAGACAGTCATGAAGTAGGCGAAGAAGTTGAAAACCGTGTCAGTAAAACGATGTAGGACGGAGATTATCAGAAACGGTCTGAATAAGAGTTGAGTAATAGGCATAATCCAAATGCAGTATCTTTGGATTTATGCCCTGAATTTACTCTCAGAGTAGGTCAAATTTCTACGGATTCAGGCCAAACACTGCATTGGACTTCGCCTATATGTTTTTTTTGCAACAACAGCATCACTAAACGCGATTGACCAATACCGCCGCCAATTGTTTGAGGTAAAGAACCGGATATTAATTTCTGGTGCCAATCAAAATCCAAACGATGCTGACAACCTGTTAATGCCAATTGGTATTTTAATATGGCCTCATTGACTCGAATACCCATAGAAGAAATTTCAAAAACATCTGAAATTATCGGGTTCCAAACTAAAATATCACCGTTTAAGCCGGTTAATCCTACTTCATTCACTGAACTCCAATCATCATAATCAGGAGCACGTAAATCATGAGGTCTTCCATCGGATAACGAACCACCTATCCCAATTAAAAAAACAGCCCCATATTTTTTAGTAATAGCCCGCTCTCGATCTTTAGGCGATAGATGAGGATATAAAGCGCGTAATTCTTCAGTATAAATAAAATGAATGTATTGAGGAAGGAATGGGGTCAAACCATACAAATCACTGACTATATGTTCTGTTTTTTTTATCGATTCATAGAGTTCAATGACTGTTTTTTTCAAATAACTTAAGCAACGGTCTTTATAGTCTATGACACGCTCCCAATCCCATTGATCCACAAAAACTGAATGGGTCGGGCTTAATGTCTCTTCGTCAGGCCTTAAAGCATTCATATGAGTATAAATTCCCTCCCCTGCCTGAAATGCAAATTCTCCAAGTAATTTTCTTTTCCATTTAGCCAAAGAATGAACAACCTCAAAAGAATGATTGGGCATGGCTTTAACCTTCACAGAAACAGCTTGTTCTGTGCCAGACAGGTTATCTTGTACACCATCTCCAACACGAGTCAATAATGGCCCTTGCACCTCAATAAGACCTAATTTTTGTTCCAATTCACGGGAAAAAAAGCCCTTAACAAAGCTTATTTGCTTTTGCTTTTCAATAAATGCCTGTTTCATTACACTGCCTCAAAAATAAATGAACTTAACATTATATTGAATTTTTAGTTTATTTTTATTACCAATTTAAAATAAACATAGATAAAGAAAATAATATCTATTAAAATGGCAATTTAATTAAATAAATTTTAATAAATAACCATGAAAGACCTGGAAAATTATCCAATCGATAATCTTGACCGAAAAATACTGAATGCGTTAATAAAAAATGCACGTACTGCTTATGCAGAACTCGCTAAAGCCTGTGCCGTAAGTCCTGCTACGATTCATGTCCGTGTAGAAAAAATGCGGCAAGCAGGTATTATTGAAGGGGTACATGTCCATATTAATCCCAAGCGATTAGGATATGATGTCTGTTGTTTCATTGGCATTACTTTGAATCATGCAAAAGATTATCAAGCGGTCTTAAAGAAACTGGAGGATTTAGAGGAAGTCATCGAAGCATATTACACGATTGGCCATCATTTTAATATTTTTATCAAAGTGATGTGCCAATCCATAGACACCTTACAGCAGTTACTCGTTAATAAAATTCAGCTTATCGATGAAATTCAATCCACAGAGACATTGATTTCATTGCAAAATCCCATCATGCGCTCAGTAGTCCCTTAAGATATCAGCCGTTTTTTATATTCAAGTCACTTTCTACTTTAGCCGTTTCGGTTGGCTCTTTCTTGGTGGGGAGGGTTGATTCAATCGGTGGAATAGACGGTGGTTTATTCGTTGATGGGAGGGCAGTCATTTCGAACGAATCTGGCTCGGCATCTAATTTTTTTGGGGAATTACTTTTATCCAGTGCTTTAGAAAATTTTTCCATAAAAGTAGAAAAACCTTTTTCTACAGCATTTACGTATTTTTCTTTTAAATTGCCCCCCTCGAAACCTTTCACAAACGCTGTTATTCCATCTCCTGCTGCACTAGCATAAGCTTTAGTCATATCCCATAATTTAGAAGGCATACTTTTAGCCGAATCATCGAGGAGTTGATTTATATTTCTGGTGACATTTAACGTATCCTTTCCTAATTTCTCTACTACGCTGCGATCTAATTTTTTGTCATCGCCAAGAACAAGACGATGCAGAAATGACAAGCCAGAACTTTGAAGTGACGTACCCGCATGGCTTAATTGTAATACTTCCAAAGAGCGAACAGTATTTGAGAGTTCTTTACCTGAGCTTTTATTTAATCTGTCTTCAAGATCCTTTAAATAGATGGCTTCCTCATCGATAATTGCTTTTCGTGCTTGTTTTATGGAGTTCTTAGGATCATCCTCAAACTCTTTCGCTACTTTGTCATGTTCTGCCCTAAGATCGGATATAATTTGCTTTCCTCGCTCCTTCTCGCCCAACAAACTCGTAGCAAGTGATTTATTATACCCTCCCATGCCCTGTTCAAACCCTCCTGTGACCATATTTTTTATTGTGTCGAAAAAACCTTTACCTTCATCAAACCCCTTTAGGGCACCTTGACACATGCCAATTACTCCATTACCGCACGCCTTAGCAAAACCCATCATTTTTTCAGTAAAAGATTTGGATTTATCAAAGGCTAAGTCAGTGGCCAAATTCCATGCGACTCTCACGGAATTGATACCTACTTCTTGTAGTGCTTTAGGATCAAGCCGTTTCTCTTTACTGAGATCATAGGTCATAATCACAGCATTACTCAGCAGTTGCGCGGTTGTAGTTTTTTTACTCAGGTCTTGGAGCGACTCATAAACCTCATTGAGGCGGCCCTCCTCATCCGGAGGGGCAGCAGCGACTAAAGCTTTGTCTAATCGCTCCACCTCATTGCTTACAACCTGGGTAACGTCCTGGTGGGTCTCACGGTATTGAGGAGGCATTTCAGTGTTTTCCCACTCTGAAAGATTTTGACGTATGCTTTTTATTAAAGCTTGGCAATCCACAAATTTTCGTCGTTGGGCTTCTTCTCTACTAATCATAATCAGTATGTTCTATTCTATATTCCATAAAAAAAAGTATAGCTTAAGAACTTACTCTATGATCAAGTGAGCGCATCATTACGAAACCAAAAAGTCTTTACTCCACGCATTATAGGAGCAGCATGACACCGCAAACAAGTCTTGGGGGTCGGGAACGGCATGTAGGCAAAAAAGCTGCTTTTTATTCAAAAATTAAAGTCTAACCTGCTTTATGTTTTTCCAGTAAATGTAGTTAAGTATTGCTTAAGGTCACCCTGTTAAAATAAAAAACACACCAATAATATGGTAAAAGATGAAACAGGTCCTGACTGGTATATTGACAGTACTCCTATTGCCATTTACTGCTGCTGCAAGCGTAGTACTAGTAGCATTGTTACTGGCCATGCTTGCCCTCCTTTCTCCTGTTATAGTTATCGGCGGTGCTTTATGGTCTGCCGGAAAGTTGTCTGAAAAATTTACAAACTGGCTATATCCTTCTAAAAATATTATGACTTCCAACTATGGAAATGGCCCCATAATTACTTCATTATCAACGACAAGTGTCCTTTTCTTTTTGCTGCTTGCACCGGTTGCTGTGGTTTCTGCAGCAACAGCTGCAGTTGTTTCTATTTTACTTTTGCCCGCCCTGGCAGTAACTGGTGCTTATGAACTTGCTGACCCAGCAATAAATTATCTCTATACTCGACTCAATTTAAATAAAGAAGAAGTTCAGGTAAAACACAGTTACAGTATCTTACCGCCAGATTCAGATGAGTACCAAGAAAGCCCTAAAGATGTCTTGCATTTTGATTCTTTATTTCACTCAAATACTTCTACTGGAGATAATGTGATAAAAAGGAATGCGTTGGGATCTGAAGAAATAACCACTCGGGCAAATGAGGAGTTAAGGCACAGCACTCTTGGCTACTCAACATCTTCGGATGAGACATAACTGACTCAAAGTGATATCCTACTCAGTCTATTTTCTTGGCAGAACAACTGTCTGACATGGATAATGAGCGATGAAGCAATTTAAATTTCTAAAAACAATTCATTTTGAATATCAACTACAACTCTACGAATTAATCTCTGCATCCATTCAAAAAGAGCTCGCTCATCTCGAAGCGAAGAAAAATATTAATGAACTCACAATAGAAGAAATGCATGCTCTGGAGTTTTATAAACAAAGCGTCCAGACTCTAGTTGAATCGACCTTCCTGCAAATTTACGCCAAACTAGAAGAAGCCCTGTATTATGAATGTGACCCATTGTTAATTAAGAAAAAGGCAAGCATATCACGATTTGAACCCGTTCTGAGCGAACTAGGCTACCTTGTTGATAACACGCATTGGAACATGCTCGTTAATATTTCTAAAATTCGTAATTGCCTCCTACATGGAAATGGAAAATTAGATTCCGATCGATATGGAGTGGACACAAAAGAAACGATCAACGCCCTTAACTTGAATGCCAATACGCTTCTAATTGAAGTAATTCCTTTAAAAGATCATAAAGAAGGAATTTCTAAAATAAAACTCAACGAACCATTTCTCCGCTATTGCTTTATTGAGATAAAAAACTTTATCCATTCTCAAAAATAGAGGATTTCCCAACTGTTCAAGCATCCAATGAACTCCTATCCCAATGCAATGAGACATGGATCATTAAATTCCAGTTTGATCAAATTATAATCTCATACTACAATGAAATTGCATTTTAACGACAGGAGGTCATTATGAATCAAACAATTAAGCTCGTGGGGATTGCTGCAACTCTGATAGGTCTAAGTGGTTGTACTACGACCACCGTGAATTCACCTGGATACCGTGCCAATCATGTCTATTCAGCTGGTTATACTCCTCCGGGATATACTACTAATTATTATAGAGTAGGTAGTTATGGGGCAGGCTGGCATGATGGCTATTATGGTAATACCAACGGTTATTGGCCTAGCGCTTACTCTAGAACAAGAGGATATTACTCAAACAATATCGTCTATAATACTGGAAAAACGAGACATTACGGGGGTTATAGAAACTATAATAAACCCATCGGTTACTACAATAACACCTACGTTGGATATGGGAATACCAAATATTATAAAGGCAACGTAGGATATGATAATGGCCAGGTACATTATCAAAAAAGATATAGAAATGGCCAGCTAAACTATCAAAATGGTCAAGTGAACTATCAAACTAGCCAACCGAACTACCAAACACAATATAGGAAAAGCCAGTTAAACTATCAAAATAATCAGGTCAATTATCAAGCTGGCCAACCGAACTATCAAACAAAATATAGGAAAAGCCAGTTAAATTATCAAAATAATCAAGTAAATTATCAAGCTGGCCAACCGAACTACCAAACACAATATAGAAAAAGCCAGTTAAATTATCAAAATGGCCAGGCGGCTTCTCAATAAAGATGATGATGATAATTAATTGATCATAACTCAGTAGGTTGGTGCTGAGCTGCTGCACTCAGTGAGCCAGCCTACTTTATCCTATAAAAACCACAATTTATAGATAAAGATTTAGCTCTCAAGTAAATATTCCGTAGACTTGCTTTAGCCTTCTGCAATACCCATTTTCAAAAAATACCAACACGGCATCGCCAATGAACGTATCACAAGAAATTCATTACCTTCTTCAAGCTCTTCGTTTGCAACTAAAAAAATTAACCCCATATTCGTCTTTCCTGAATATAGGGTTTGGATGAATTGCTTTAGATGTCTTATCAGGTTAGATTTATTCTTACTTCATTGACCCCATTAACAGGAACTGTTTTGAGTTCTTCCGAAACTTTAGGAGCATAGATGCTTCGCGACAGTAATGGGGATGTTGTTGGTTTAACCAACGATGGCAACTTGGACGCTGCTTCTTTATCAAGTATGATTGTAACATTTTTATGAGCATATAAAGCGGTTGCCGGAATATCTTGATTCGGTGAAGAAGCCAGATTAACAGCAGCAATAATATCTGCCTTTGTTGAGCCTGAGGCGAGCAAATAACACACTTTGCTGTGTTGCAAAATCGTTCCAATGCCCATTGTTATCGCATGGGTGGGCACTTCATCTTTTGAATTAAAAAATCGTTTATTCGCCTCGCGGGTCTTATCATCTAACTGTATTAATCGTGTTTTAGAATCAAATGAAGAGCCGGGTTCATTAAAACCAATATGACCATTCACGCCCAAACCTAAAATTTGAATATCTATTCCACCCGCTTCTTTAATCTTTTCTTCATATTCTTTCGCATGCTGTTCAATTGACTGAAGTGGAACGGTTCCATCAAGCATATGAATATTCTCTTTCTTGATATTAACATGATCAAAAAAATGATGATGCATGTAGTAATTATACGATTGAACATGCGTTGGTCCTAATCCTAAATACTCATCTAAATTAAACGTGATAACCAATGAAAAATCTAAATTTTCCTCTTTATGCAGACGAACTAATTCTTTATATAAAGGTTCAGGAGTACTCCCTGTTGCCAGTCCCAAAACGGTAGGTATTTTTTTCTTATTATTTTCCATAATTGTCATTTGAATAGCTCGAGCAGCTTTACTTGCCATGCCTTCAGATGTTTCCCTAACAAAAATGCGGCTAAACATAAATATTTTCTCCGAGAATTCAAGGTGTACTATCCGATACAAATAAGAATTCAGATTAAAGAAGATCACTTAGGATTTGGTTACATTTCACCAAGACAGTAGAAATGTAAACAAAACCTTATGGAACACTCCATTCATCTCATTCCCATATTTTGTTACAATTACAATAGTGCAGGATGCCAATGAATCATAAAAAAAATTGATTTATCGACGTGCGATTTTAGCCAATTTAGCAGTGAAACTCTAGGGCATTTCCTGAGGGGGTCCGGTTCTAAAACATGTATTTAGAGCTCTGACCGGAATAGATTAAGCGCCCGGCAATTGTTTGTGGAGCTCATCCCTAAGAGGGTATTAAATGCTAATTAAAAATATTTATGTCTATAACCATGCCGGGATTAAAGAATTAAAACACGTGCAAATTACCGAAGATGGGGCAAGAATAATTTTCAATATTGATGCTGATTTATCATCTTTTCAAGAGGATAAAATAATTGATTCTAAAGGTTGCTATTTCTTCATGCCAGGGATGCTGGATTCTCATGTTCATGGCCAGGGCGGTATTGATTTTGCTGATTTAGGCAATGAAATAAGTGATGAAGGCTTGGATCGGATTGTTAAAGCACTAGGAAACACGGGACTTTCTTATGCGCTCGCAACTCTAGTATCCATGCCAATCCCCGCCTTAAAAAAATCACTGATAAAAATTAATGATTTTATTCACAAACAAGAACAAAATCCTACCCCAGGTGATACTCAGCTTCTTGGCGTACATTTAGAAGGCCCCTTTATCTCAAAGAGTTGTAAAGGTGCTCATGCTGAAGATGCATTACAAAATAGTATTTGTATGGAACAATTTAGGGATATTATTGATGTAGCGCCTCACATTAAACACTGGAAAATCACAATTGCGCCTGATTTATTAGGTGCAGAAGATTTTATTAGACAGACAAAGTCACTTGAACAAGAAGGTATTTTTGTAACAGTATTTATTGGTCACTGCAATCCGGATGATAAGGAGATCCTTAGCCGTGCAATTGCGGCGGGCGCTCGTGGATTTACGCACCTAGGCAATGGGTGTCAAGAATCGTGTAGCAGAGAGACACGACCACTTACTTTAAGTGACCCCAAAAGCCATGTAGTACAATGGATACTCGAAAATCCTGAGCATTGTCCGCCTGGGGTGGAACTCATTACTGATGGTGTACATTTATCTCCCTCATTTATTTCGCTCATACACAATGCGGTTAAAAACAAAATTATTCTTGTAACCGATGCCTTGGGGCCCACAGGTTGTCAAGATGGAGCCTATAAATTAGGAAGTTTGGATATTCGTAAAGAGCACAATAGTTTCTATTTGGCAGACAAGGAAGGTAATTTCCTGATGAAAGAAGGCAGTCTACCTTCTGGAGAAAAAGGTTCTGTAAAAACCCTTGCTGGCAGTGCAGCCTCATTATCCTTTTGCGCGCAAAAATATTTTGAATCAATGTGTGGTGAGCCCATAGAAAGTCGTATGGATTTTATATATGCAGCACTCATCACTAACCCCAGAATGACCTCCTTATCCAGGGAGACACTCCAAAATTTACCCGATAACAAAAATTTCTCTATTTTTAATAATAACGGACAACTTATTTTGAGTTCGTGTAATGGCAAAGTCATAGAGCATCAACAATTGCAATGGCCAATATCAGGCTTACTCAATCATGGATTTTTATCGAGGGTATCTATCACTGAGAACAACTATCCAGGATCCCAGATAAATTTCACCTGCAATTAGATTCGGAAATAATACTAATTTTGCTTTAAGGTAATTTGCTAACCCAGGAAACATCCTGAGTTAGCTTTATCCCAAGATTAGGTTTGCAAAAGACCACTTTCAGAACCACCTACACTAAACGTAACAGCTGAAGTAGCGCCAGGAATAGAAGCAATACTCGGCAAAAAGAGGGTCCAGGTTATTCCATTATCCAAACTTTGATAAGTTAGAGGAAATGTAGTGCCCATTGGATCGTTATAAAAGCCAACTGCTGAACATATATTATTTTTACATGAAACTCCGGTTAATTGGGCATTCTCGAAGCCTGCAGGAATCCCGCTTGTAGGAGGAAATATAGCTTCTGACCAAGTTACTCCATTATTTGCGCTGAAATAACTCACAGGCAATACCTGATCCGTACTTGTTCTGTAATATCCCACCGCAGAACAACGAACACCGGCGCAGCTCACTCCATTTAGAAACGCTCCATTGTTTCCAGGCGGCAAACCATTTATTGAAAGAAACCTTACTAAAGACCAGGAAATTCCACCATTTGCACTGGTATAACTCAGAGGTAAATTTCCGTTAGGATTTGCTGGGTCAGGACTCTCACCCACAGCACTGCAATTCGTGCCAACACAGCTTACACCCATCAGCTTAGCACCACCTACATATCCAACTGGAAAATTAGCAGTACTTGGTATGATTGCTTCGGACCAAGTCATTCCATTGTTTGCACTGAAATAACTCACAGGTTGGCGATCGCCTGTAGCGTCATTATAAAAACCAACTGCAGAACAATTTGTTCCAACACAACTAATTGAACCAAGTCTTGCACCTTCATTTCCAGGTGGAAGAGCTGCAGTTGAAAGAAACGTAGGCTGAGACCAGGTGACGCCATTATTAGAACTCCAATAGCTCAGTGGATAACGATTTCCAGAAACACTGTCCCGCCATGTTCCTCCACTCACACAATTGCTACCCACACAACTCACAGTAACAAGGAGGATCTCATTACTGGTTGCAAGAGGACCGGTCCGTAAAAAAAGGTTAGGTGCAGACCAGGTTGCTCCTCTATCTGAGCTTGAATATGAAAAAGGCAACGTATCATCTACCTGTCCGAAAACCGCACCAATGGCAGTACAGAGATTTCCATTGCACGCCACACCAATAAGTGCTGCTTGATTACCGGGAAGACCAACAGTGGGTGGTAATACCGGAGTGGGCCAGGTAGCGCCATTATTATTACTTGTATAAACAAGCGGAAATCCTGAAGTTAAAGTTCCATAGCCCCCCACTGCAACAGAAATTTGGGTTTCTGGTGGCGCGTTGGTTACAATTACATTTAACGAATTATCAAGTGTTGGGCCGGCACAGGTTTTGCCCCCAGGAAAGCAAACAAATAAATGATGGTGAGGATCAGGATCATTCCGATTAACCGCACCGGATATTTTCAATTTTAAAGTACAACTTTGATTAATCGAACCATTTGGCCCTAAATTAAAAAAAAGTGGACAAACAGTCGGATCTGTTGGCTCAAGCACCTGAGTTACATTAGGTGGAAGCCACTTAACAAAATTATTAAACCGCATCGATAAGGTGTTGTTCGTCACCGTGTATGCAGCATTCACACTTGCTCCTACAGGAACAGTGGTAGGTAAGGTACCTTGGGGATTAATATTGAAAGGTAAGGCAAAGCTGCTCATTGAAGCGACAATCCCCCAAAAACCAACCGCACACAAATGATATTTATATTTCATTGTTCATCCTTTGATAGTCTAATACAATGCTTAAAAAATAAGCTGCTCAAAAGCACATCTATTAATTCAAATACAGATGCCTAAAGCTCAGGAACTATCATTGAGTAAGAAGAATGAGTTAAATCACTTGAATGACAATTTAGATCACACTCAAAACGCCAATCATATCCCTAAAATTTAAGCATCTGAAGTAAATTTTGTACTTTGTTGGAGTCTATATAAAACCAAACCAGGCTTTACATCTCCTTTAAATCACAAAAGTGATTTGTCCTAATACTTCGTTAGTATATAAATGAGATTGTGATAAATTATTAAATGTGGGAACACCGTCGATTGAAGCGTTTCCAAGCTCCACTTTACCAAAGTCAGAAAATCGATAGCCCACACCTACACGGATATGATTTGTCACATCATAATCTACACCCGCCCCTACCCTATACGAGAAAGAGGTACGCGTCTCATCCTTAAATTGATTACTAAAGGTGCTAAATTCAGGTACAATATTGACAGTGAAATCTTTTGCAGTATTCGAACTAACCCCGATACCTCCTGAAATGTACGGATGGAAAGTCAGCGATTGGTACATCCAGTTATATAATAGTTTGTTTTCAAATAATACTTGGTATGCCTGTATATCATACTTATATGAAAATGAATCAAATATTAATACATCCGACGCGCCTTGTGTCACAACACCTTGGGTATTAAATTCCATGGGTTGATAATAACTAAACCCGGTTTGTAAAAACCAACTTGGATTTAATAGAATTTCTATCCCAAGCGAAACCCCATATATAAATTTAGATTGATCCGTATCGTCGGCAGAATAACTAAATGACTCATCTTGAACAGGATCGTCAATAGAAATAAATTGCGACTTACCTGCATCATCAGTGAATGCTGCGCCTAATGATACCGTTGCAAAAGGACGCCAACTCATTGAAAACCAATCAACTTTTTTTTCAATCTGATCTTTCCAAACAGCGTGCTTTTTTACTACAGGCGAAGCAGCCGCAATGCTTGGTTGAACACTAATTGAAGTGAATCCAAAAATAGCTAATGCAAATCCATATTTACTCTTTAACAATTTCTTCATCCTTAAAAAATAACTACACGAAAAAAAGTGCTTTAAGCAAACTTCTTCTGATAAAAACAACAGCGAATTAATTTAACAGAGATTTCGAAAAAATCATAGGGCCACCTAAAATAAAAAATTACTTATTAATCAATAAATTAAATAATTTAAATGCATTTTTTCAATAAATAAATAATCATCAATGATGAGTTATTACTATGATCAACAGCGAAAGGCTCTACCTGCATAAGGGTACTACTATTCAATCATCACAAACCTATTTAGACTGCTGGTTTTAAATATACCAAGCACAAAATGCCAGCAGTCAATGCAGTGATACCGCATAAAATAATAGGGGTGATAATTGATAAAACAATTAGAAACCCACCAACAAAGCAAATAATAGCATCACCTAGAGTACGCAAGCTTAATTGTGCACCCATGACTTCTCCTTGAATAGCAGTATGAGACATGTTTGATATGTGAATCGTCATCGTTGTTGTCACAGTAGTGATACTAAATCCAATAAGTGTGAACAATAAAAATAGGGCTGATGGGTATTGAAAAGCAACCATCGCCGCAAAAATCAGAGCAGTGGTCATCATAGCCAAGATTATCATTTTATGAACGGGCATATGTTTTGAAAGATGATGTGGAAGCCATGCGGCACCTAAAGCAAGGGCAGCTGACAATGCAGCATTATAAACCGCAATCATGCCTGGAGACATAAACCATTTTCCCGCCAGATAAACCGGGCCAAATTCATAAAACATATCCACTGCGAAGGTAAACAATGTGCTGATGATGAGCAGATGGATTAAATGGGGATGATTTTGAAATAAGAGCTTGAATTGCCGGATAATATTGAGTTGGCTTAATATGGATTTTTTTTCAGGTTTGGATAGGGTTTTATGCTCTGGTAATTTCCACCAGGCAAGGCTCAGGGTGATAATTGAAGCGAATGCTGCAAAAGTAAAAGGGAACGACCATGAAAACCAGGGAACAATATTTGAGTTTGATAGTAAACCACCAATGATTGGTCCAATGATGTAGCCAATGCCAGCCATGCTGTTAATTCTACCAAAGCTTACAAACTTGCTAATTGTAGTTAATTCAGTGGCCAACGCCCTTGCAACGGCAAAAGTTCCTTCCATGAATCCGGTTAAAAAGCGGCTAAATAATAACAACCAGAAACTGTTTGTCCAAAATGCGATGACAGTCAATAAATACCCCAGTATGCTTCCTGCCAAACTGATTACCATTATTTTTTTGCGGCCGTACAGGTCAGAATTTCTTCCTAGAATAGGAGAGCCAATAAATTGTCCCAAAGGAAAAATTGCAAGGGTTAGCCCCAGCAAAATACGTCTGCTTGTTTCACTCCATTCCGGGGAAATAATTGATTGATCCGTGGATTGTAAAAACAAAGGTGGGAAAATGGGGTAAGCAATAGATGAACCAATAAAACTAATTAAGACAATGAGTAAAATAATCCAGAGTTGTCTTTTTTCTTGGGTTGTTTGTGCGTACATATTCATTCTTGGCCCTTGGGAACGTGGAGCGGCGAGCCGACTTTAACAGAAAAAATTTATTGAAAATATTTACATAATGTAAAATTATTCAGCAATAATTCTAACCTTTTTTTCCCAATAGAGCCACCTTTATTTTTCACCGGATAAATTCTTATTGCACTCATTCTCAAGTGACGCTTTAAATTGCTCTACCCATACATTATCCACATAATCTGGGAGCACCATATTTACTGGGCATCCTACCGTTTCCTCAAAGTGCTTATATAAATATGGGCGATAATAAACAAGGTCGGGAACCTCCAAACCAATTTCTTTGGCTTTTTCATCATTTACTCGCACGCGTAATATATCTTTAAAATGAGTATTTGCCTCAAAGTGCCGCATCTCCTCATCCGACATCACCCCGCCTTGAAAGAGAAGCGTTTTCTTACTTGCTTCAGATAAACGCTCAAAATAGTCTTTTTTCTTTCCTGCCAGATAGCGTTTGGCATTCACATGATTACCAATGAGCAAGGCTACTTTTGCAGAAAATCCTGAGCTATAGGCTAATTGCGCACCAATCCATTCATGATGCACTACCCCTAAATCTGCCATCTTGTTTTGCTCGGTATCTGAGGCAAAATGCCCTATATCATGCAACAAGCACGCAAGAATGACTTCCTGGCCATGTCCTGCTTGCTCGGCAAAATAGGCGCACTGTAACGCATGTTCTAATTGCGAAACAGACTCTCCAATGTAATCCATGTCTTTAGAGAAACACAAATACTGAAAAACCCTATCAATTTTTTGGTCGATATGATTCATTGTCTTCATTGCATCATTTCACTAATAGGATTAGCGACATTATAAATCGCAGCACCGGCTGAGTAATCTTTATTGGGATCGCGCTCACAGTCTGGAGGAAACTTTTCCCGCTTATCCTGGTAATAAGCTTCACGCTTCGCCCCACCTTCAGACAATCTGCTAAAGGTAATAAAAATCGCCCGACGCGGTTTATTGCTGCGGTTTGCCTCAGAATAATGCGGTAAATAAGAATCAAATAAAATGACGTCTCCCGTTTTACATTCAATTGGAGTCCACTGGAAAGTCTCTGCAATTTCCGTTTTAATCGAACCATCCGCTTCTTGAGGAAGAATTACAGGCTTATTCGCTCCTCCTTTAACTACGTGTAAACAACCATTTTCTAAAGTACAATCATCGATTGCCACCATCATGGTGATGTGAAATCGTTGGTTAAAGCTAATAAAAGCAGGAGCATCCTGATGCGGTTTAAAACCTCCCCCGCCCGGAAATTTATAGTTAATTTTCTCTTTGAAAATAGAGGCCTGTTCTCCCATTAATGAAGACACTAAGTTTAAAGTACGTGAGCCATTAGCTACCTCATACATTCCTTTATGATAATCAATAAAATTTTCAACACGACAAAGCTGGCGTCCACCCTGGGCATTTTTTTCAAAATACTTCATCCACTTACCTGGTGTTTCAGGCCAAGATGTTAATTCATCACACCAGGTTTGCAGATGGTGTTTCAGAGTAATCAAGAGAAAATCTTGCAAAAGGACAAATCCCTGTTTTTGCCAAAAACTTTGTTGCGCTTCACTTAATTGATAATTCATGATTTCCCCTTTTAAGACGCTGATAGCAATGTATTTTCAGAAATTGCATCCGAAACAGTAGCTAATTTACCCTCTTCCCGCTCTAACCATTTTGTTAACCACCAACCCAGCAGAAGAGTACTGGCAAGAATAGCCAAAGTCAGATAAATACCCAAGTGAGCCTGAAGGATAGGTAAAAAAACCGTTCCAATAAACGCACCAAATTTCCCGGTTCCAGCCGCCAATCCATGTCCCGTAGCTTTAAATTCAGGATTATAAAGTTTTGCGGGCAGTAGGTAAGTTGAAATTCCTGGACCAAAATTTATAAAAAAATTGAACAGTATAAATCCTATAAAAATAATGCCAGTACTTGGGAACAGATAGCTGAGGCTAAGAATTAACAATCCCACAAACGAAAAGAGAAATCCTGTTTTCTGCAGTTTAATCAAAGAAACGTGATTGACAAAAAAAATGACGACAAAAGCACCTAAGGTAACAAAAATATTGACCACTAAAGTGCTTTTTAGAACTTCCGTTTGCGCACTTAGGAAATTTGCTTCGCTCGAAAGGTTAAATGCCTGTAAGACGTAAGGAGTGAATAGCCCTATTCCATAATATGATATATCGAGTAAAAACCAGCAAAGACAAAGGCAAACAGTAACTCTTATCATTCTTGGCGAAAATATAAATTGATAATGAGTGAAAACAGCACGTCTTGAGCGTGGTTTTAACCGTTGATGGACTTGCCATAAAAAACTCTCTGGCAGCTTAGCTCTAAATAACAATCCTACAATTGCAGGAATTGCTCCTGAAGCAAATATCCATCGCCAAACATCGAGTTGAGGATGCAGTTTAAATAAAAGCCAGGCAACAATGACACCTACTGGAGAAGCAAGGCAATTGATAAACATAGCAGTTGCGATAAATTGGGCACTTTTATGAGGTGGAATCATTTCAGCTAAATAGGCTGCACAAATAGGATAATCAGCCCCCACGCCAAAACCGAGTAAAAATCGAAAAACACATAGTGAGGTTATACTCCAGGCAAAAGCGGAACACAGAGCAATGAGCACAAAAAATACAAGATTTATAATGAGCATACTTTTCCTACCCAGCATATCTGCCAAGCGACCAACAATGATTGCACCAAATACTGCCCCAAGAGGTGCTGCAGCTTGAGTGAGGCCAATCATAAGTGACGAAGGATGATACAAAGCATTAATAAAAGGCTCTGCTACAGAAGCAATATATAAATCATAACCATCTATGAACAAACCCAGCGCACAGACTATCCAGACACGGAGAGCCAGGGATTTATTATTTTCGTCCATGAAAATCTCTTTATAAGATAAAGATATTGCCGCATTATTGCGGTATTAAGCCATGATTTTTAACATAATCGCAATACAAAAACAAACGAGTTCGTCATGAATAATTCAGAAAAAAAAATGACCGATCTAATAGAGTCTGTTTACAATTCGCTATTTTGGCCGAGGAAGTAGAATTGTAAACAGCCCCTAAACCATCCCTGAAAAAACGAACTTACAAAAGATATCTATAATTAAAATAAAAGAGGCTAAACAAAAGCAAGGAAATAAATACTTTTTGACTCTTAAAAGGAACGATAAAATGTTAACTGCAGCTTTTATTTTTTTAGTTATAGTGATTGTTTCAGGATACATTGGATATAAAAGCACAGATCCTTCATTAGCAAATAATGCAAAAATTGTATTTTATATTTCTATAATTATTTTTCTCATTTTACTGCTTCTCTATTTCTTTTCCCCGCCCCCACCGGTTCAAAATGAAATAAAAAATCCCCTTTTATAATACATTTAATCAATTATTTCTTTTTTCTTGCTAAAAAGAAGTGCATTTTTCGATCGCTTTCGGGTGATTTTTCCCCAATTAAAAACATCTCCGATCAGCTGGAGCAATGATCTACTAATTAACACTTCCCTAAGCATAATGATTTAAAATATATCATTATGTTTTATATATTCATAGCGAATGTGGCGATAAAAGATATAGAAATACCTGAATGGCAAAGAAGATTAAAATGAGCGATAAATAAAATGTTAAGCAAGAAAGAGATTATTTACATACCCAAACATACACATGTTCCTGTCCAGAACAGCCCACAGTGCTACTACTTTTCATTCTTGCATCTCCTTGCTATGCATGGACAGCCAAATAATATCCCACCTTATGTACAAGAAATTGTTGAGGCATGCAAACATGAAACGGACGGGTACAGAGAAATCATGATCAATATATTGACAGATCATGCCGAAGATCTTACCCGATTTGGAGATGAAATATTGGACGAGGAAGACAGTAGCTATGAAGGGGATTGGGTTGTCGATTTTGTGGATAAATATGGAGTTGACATTACCATGGCAAAATTACTCAATTTACCCGTCAAAACCCTTGAGGACATAAATCTTGTTAAGGATCATCTCTCCATACCTGGGCTGAAAAATATTTTAGAAGAATACGGACCCATTGCAATAAGGCTCACTAGGGGAAATAACTTACCCGGTCGAAATTTATCCCCTTCTGAAAAAATTACTACAGCAAGCGGTTTAGAAAGAAATATTTACAACATTGACAAGTTTGCAGATAACATCCCTCACTGCGTCCTTTTAATTGGTTGTAACGATCAACCGACTCAACAGGTCTATTTTTTAGATCCAAATTATCCAGACATGATTTTATCAATGGGATTTGAATTGTTTAAAAAGAATTTTCTTATGACAGAATTTGTTCATTTTAGTCAGAATAAACTTGTCCCAGATGAAGTAATTTTTACTACTCCAAGACATAAGAGAGGGAACAACAACGAAGTCAATTCCTCCAGAAAACGCCATAAAGCAAATCAGACTCATGATAATTCTCTGCCTGGAGCTGATGATAACGCTATGGATTATGAAACTAATGACCATCATTTCTATTACCTTTCTATAGCTGCTAGCCAGCTATTCTTCACTCAAAGACAAACGGTTTTTCTTGGGGAACAAGAATTAGGTCAACGTAAGTTGCCAACAGAGCAGGAAAGGGAAAATAACTTTATTGATAGCCTTTTTAATAGCTAAACACCTACTTAACGTAGATCAAGTGATATGGAACAAGAGACTCAATAGTTGAGTAACTATAGAGGAAAAATCAAAATTTATTTCTTCATTAGGATGAAATTAATTCTACATTTGGAGTTATTGTATAAAATTTAATTTACTATAATTAAAATAGTACACTTAGATTGGGAAAAAATCATGTATGCGAAATATGCACTCCCCCCTGTTGTATTATTCGAAAGCCATGCAGATAGGGCCACAAGCGAATTCCTTATCAAACAACTGCCTCATTTAAAAAAAGCAGGTTATACCACGATTTGTGTCGATGGAATGGAGCCAGGAGCATCACTGGAGCAAAATATTTCTATGATGAAAATGCTCGTTTCAATGCAAGCAAAAAGATTAGAGGAAATGCCGCCTGCCCATCCTGATTATGCACGCGAAGCTGAAAAATTAAGAAGCGTTTTTGCTAAACTGGAACTTTTTGAAGCAATGAGGGACCAAGGTTTTAAACTTGGCGGAATTGATTTACCGGTTTCTGAGCAGCTTAAAGAAAAGCGTCTGAATTCCGAAAGAAGAGAAAAAACACTTACTGATAACACCTTAAAAGAAGCCAGGAAAAATGATGGAGGAATTGTGGTCGTTTTGGGGTTTGGTCATTGCATATTCCAACAAATGATTAAACAATACGCTGAAAATCCGGATCAATTTCTCTGGTTCCATGTACATAATCCAGCTAATGAAACTTCAGATCACAGAGAATTGGTTACGGCCTATGAAAGAAAAGGTTATGATGCTTATTTCCCTCTTGGAATTAATATTTTTCAAAATTCCGATCCAAAATTGGATACCGCTTTATGGAATCAAATAAGTGCTCGTTGTTATAGTTACGAATCAGAGGAGCTTAATACGTCGACCGCCTCCATTCTGAAATCTCTAATTGGCCCGGAAGTTTCAGTCCGTTTGCGCAAAGACGGCCAACATCGTGTAGATGCACTTATACCTCTCGAAAAAGTTGAGCAAACACGCCAGGTAAGATCTTCAGATTTCTTGAGGAGTCTAAATAAAACCTTAGGTAAGGTTACCTATGAAGTGACAAACGTCGAGAAAAAGGAGCAGGTGGTTATTCGTGGTATTAATGAGCCCGAAGTAGCGGAAGAAATTAGTAAATTACCAACAAAAAAATGAAATTAATTTCTTGAAAAAATGAGTACTGATGACTTGTGCGCACTTTCAAGAATACGGTTTGATTTCTGGAAGTGCGTGACAATTTCAAAACGTACCTGGCAGGGATTTTTACAATAAACTATTACAGCGATAGCTTTTTCTTTATAGTTAAAACGCTCCATATAAATTATGCTAAAAACACAATTACCAATGGAGAGAAAAGATGAAAAAACAACTAGTGCAACAAATCGTTAAAGCCAAAAGACAAAAAGGGATGATGCGCTGCAAATGCTGTCGTTATTCCTAATATCCTGTTAGCCATAGACTATTTTATGAGAATGACCATGAAAAAATTACCTAATCTTAGACTATTACTAGAATACAAAAACCCATTAGTTATAGAGCGATTTAAACAAAATTTTCCTGGTTATTCTGATTCAGCAGAACTGCTGTTTGCCGACATGCTCAAATATCTATGGCTCAGTGTAAAACACGAATATGATTTAAAAGCCAACCCCGGTAATCCAGACCTGCAATTCATTCCTGTCATGCATGAAGAAATGAGACCGGTCGATAATATGTGGCATGAATTTATTCTGATTACCTTGGATTACCATGAATTCTGTAATCGCTACTTTGGAGAGTATTTGCATCATGTTCCCAATATGCGTGAAAAATTGAACTTTACTGAAGATGATTTTACCAACCAATTAGAGCTTTTTTTGAATTATATTTACGAGCAATTAGGTGAAGAAACCTTAATCCGCTGGTTTAATGAACATTTAGACGAAGACATCATTTCAGATGTTGCTTAACCATTTAATGCGGCATGTTTTTACACGAATCACGAATTGTTTGCACTATAACCTGAAACGCTTTAACCTGCCTTTGCTCCGGTCGGTATACTAAATAAATTTCATCATGAAAAATGGGTGTATTCGGAACTTGGGAAAGCAGCTGCTGATGATGAGTATATACTACGGAGCGAGGTAAAATACCCACACCACACCCCGCTGCAGTCAAACTGGCAATTACATCCAGATTTGAGGTAGGCAATAAACGATATTCCTTGATGCCCATTGCTTCCAAATCTTTGAGTAATTTTTGCGTTTGCAATAAATCGACATCGCATAATAAGGTTAAAATCTTTTGCTCTTTCATGAGATTTCTATCTTGAGGCTGCCAAAAGCCTACTTCATCATCGTAAAGCTTTTGCAAAATCAAATCTCTATGCCTCACTGGATTAACAACAATACCAATATCAATGGAAAAATTAATAATTCCTTCGAGAATTTTGCGTGATAAATCATGTTTCAGGGTAATTCTTATTTGCGGATATTGTTCAAGCAACTTGGGCATAAATAAAGGCAAGTCATATTGGGCTACAGAAGGATGGCAACCAAGAGCAAAATCCCCTTGGATTTCATTAACACTTGCCAGACTTTCTGCGCGAGCGGTTTCCCATAAATGAATCAATTGCTTGACGTGGGTATAAAATTGCGCCCCCGATTTCGTTAATTTCAAGCCATTTTTTATGCGGATAAAGAGACTGGTGCCAATTGCATGTTCAAGTCGTTTGACTGCACTACTTAAAGAGGGCTGACTAATTCCCAGGCGTTCAGAAGCACGTGACAAATTCAACGTTTGACACACTTCGATAAAATAATACAAATCATTTGAAGAAGGCAGCATGGTAACCATCTTAAGCAAAGCGATGAGAACGTGTCAAGGAAGTGCTTCCAATTACATGAATGACAGACTATGCCAAATATATCTTGGAAACAATGCTTAAAATTGTGAATGAAGTGAATACCCTCGGCAAAATTCACCCATTTTGCCCAAAAACCAAACAAACATAAGGAAATTTGAATAAATTTGGTTTATAATTACCTATTTTTGAATAACAAGGACTCAATATGACAAAAATATTAGCATTCGATGTGTCAGAGACATTACAAACTGGGTCAGAATATGATGACCATGGTCTAGGACAGCCGATGCGTGTAGGGAATGAGGTGATCCCAGGAGCATATTCGGTAATGGTTGGAGGACAACAAACCGCTGAGTTACTTCAACGTGCTCAAAAAAAAGGCATCCACATCGTTTTAGTAACAAATAATGGTGCAGATTTAGATAAAGAGGTAATTCCACACGCGCTGGATTTTTTTAAACGCTATGGTGTAAATATTCCACCTGAAAATTATATGGGTCCAGAAAAAGGTACCGACGGCAGCAAGGTGCCGAGATTAGAAGCAATTGCCTTACGATTTAATGTCAATAAAGAAGAAATATATTTTTTTGATGACTCCTTTCATAATGTATCAGAAGCAAGAACCCATGGGTTTAAAGCAATTCAAGTTAAATCTCCAGAAGATTTACAAAACGGCATTACCGAAGTGCTCGAGGCGCACTCAGCAATACAGAAAGCAGAAAAAAACCCTTCCATTCCAGGAAGCAATTCAAGTTTCTTTACTAATGAATGGGACCAGCTTGATGCCGAGTTTAAAGCCTATATTTCTGAAACAACACGCAAAGTACGCGTAGAATTTTTTAACCATGTACCAACCAATGAATATTGGAGTATGCTGGGAAAACAAGAAAAAGAAGTTATTCTCCAGAATCATCTCCATAAAAAATCAAAAATTTATGATGCATTAGATATTGAATTTAGGTCTTATTTATCAGAAGAAACTCAAGGTATTCCCCATAAAATGTCGCCCAAACCAACCACAGAAGCTTTTTGGAATGGATTAGATGAAAAAACTAAAGAGCAATACCTGCAAAAATATGAGCAAACGATGGGTTATACTTATAAATAAAACATCATAACGTATCAAATGCTTTCTGGAATATTCCAGAAAGCATTATTCATCCCGATCTTAGGTAAACAACTGTTTAGGAGCCCAAGACAGTTTATTTACTAACATACTCTCTAACATTTGTGATACAATTGCCCTGAAAATAAACAATTTGAAATGAAAACAGAACCATTTCCCCTTTCACTGTCCCCTATAAATAAAGGAAACCGCATGAGTTTTAAGCCGTTAGGTTTAATCGAACCCTTACTTCAAGCCATTAGCGAATTAGGTTACAAAGAGCCCTCTCCTATTCAAACTCAGGCCATCCCCAAGATATTATCAGGTCGAGACGTTCTGGCTTCGGCACAAACTGGAACAGGTAAAACAGCAAGTTTCGTATTACCTATTTTACAAAAACTCAGCACACAACCCCGAGCTAAAAGCAACAGAACTCGTGTGCTCATTCTAACTCCAACACGTGAATTAGCGAGTCAAGTCCATGAAAGCATCATTCAATATGGACGCCATCTAGCGCTTCGCTCCGCAGTAGTTTTTGGTGGGGTAAAAATTAATCCGCAAATGATGAAATTACGTTCTGGGGTTGAGCTTTTAGTCGCTACCCCGGGACGTTTATTGGATTTGCATCAGCAACGCGCCATACAATTCGATGAAGTTGATACGCTTGTTCTGGATGAAGCGGACAGAATGCTGGATATGGGCTTCATTCATGACATGAAACGAATTATTAAATGGTTGCCAAAAAACCGACAAAATCTCATGTTTTCAGCTACTTTTACTGATGACATTCGCAATCTTGTAAAAACCATTCTAAACCAACCTGTAGAAATTGATGTTGCACCTCGAAATACAACCGTAGTTAAAATCAAGCAAACAGTACATCCAGTTGATAAAAGTCAAAAAGCTGCTTTATTGAGCCATTTAATTCATAAAAATAAATGGGGGCAGACTTTAGTATTCTCAAAGACCAAACATGGTGCAAATAAATTAGTTAAGCAATTGGCTGAAGCTCAAATTCATGCTGCGGCTATCCATGGCAATAAATCGCAATCCCAGCGAACTAAAGCTTTAACCGAGTTTAAGTCTGGAGAGTTACATATTTTAGTCGCGACAGATATTGCTGCACGAGGAATTGACATTGATCAATTGCCCTGTGTGGTCAATTTTGATTTACCGCAAGTTGCTGAAGATTATGTCCATCGTATCGGGCGAACCGGACGCGCTGGCGCCTCAGGAGTAGCGATTTCCCTAGTAAGTGCTGATGAGGTAAATCAATTACACGCTATAGAAAAACTAATTCAACACAAGTTAAACCGTATTGAAATCGAAGATTTCGAACCCAAGCACAATCTCCCCCAGACCAATATCGTTTCCAAGCCAAAAAAACATTCTCCTACTCATAAGAAAACAACTTCAACATACAATAAAGCCGATAGAAAACCATTCACAAAAAGCTCAAGAAAAAATGGCTCTAAAATTTAGAGAGTAGCAATTGTCTTGAAAATTTATTTCAAGACAATTGCTACTTGCTAATGCTCCCTCTGGCTTTTCAGGCTAGCCTACATCCTTGGGCTTCTTAAGCTGACATGGGCCACGTCCCAGATTGCACCTGCATTTATTCCCTATGTTTCAAGTCTAAGTCACTAGGTATTGTTATTACCCGGCATGGAGCTGATCTCTTTTTAATCAATTATAAATATTAATATATAATTAATAATAGGGTGTTTTATCAAGGAGCCAGCTATGCCTGATGTTCGGATGAATAATGGAGAAGTACTTCCAATCAATTCAAATGATGAACTTCGTACACAAGATTTTGGAGGATGTACCGCAATTTATGCAAAAAATGACTCTATGTTTGGACTCTACCATCTACAAACAATTGCTGACCGGCCTGATAATACAAATAATGTTACCTATAAAGAATGGCTATTAAAATTAAAAGAGCTTTCTGGTGGGCAACCCATTTATTTTGAAATAGGCACACCTAAAAATAAAAAAGGGCTGGAGCATCATCCCTATTTAGGTATGGAGCGATATTTAAGGTCATTATGCGAAACATATGGGATTCAGATTGCAGAGATTAAGTTACTTGACATGAATGATGTTGAGTCCATTTCGGTTACCAAACAACAGATGACTTGCTTTTCTGAAAGAGGATACAAAGACGCAATTCCCACAATCCATGAATCCGACAGCCAAACTGATGAAGCAATGTTAGAAAAGCTTGAAGAAATGGATGCTATCAGCTCTATATTAGGCGATCCCAATATGGATTTGGATGGAACACTGAAAACAAAATATCAGGACGTATACGATCAATACTGGGGCCAATTATCCTCCCAAAGAGAAGAGCTGTTAATTAATCTACGGGGGATGATAAATTCAGATAATTCAAATGATCGTAATTCCTTTTTAGATGAATTATATAGGTCAATACGTTCTATGGATTTTGTTTCAATAAAGAGCATGACAAAACACTCATATTTTAAAGAGATTACTCATGATGAGCGGAGGGTTTATTACAGTGCTCTAGATTTAGCAACTAGAGCGAGCTCATTACAAAAAGAACTCAAGCCGCTTCCAGAAGAGCTCGAAAAGTATAATCCGTTAGATAATTCTGGTAGCACACCTTTTAAAAGCAAATACATGCAATTAAAAGAAGGAGGTAATACCAATACGGGTCCTGAGCAAAACTCTGAAACATGCACTATTTTGTAACTACTCTCTCCACCGCCACCGTATTTGTCTTTAAAGGAAGAAGGCCAGCAGAAAAAGATCACTTGCTAAAGATAAAATTTCCAAAGCTACCTCACTTTTTTTATTTCTGCTATTCTTCTTTTAAAATATAATAAATTTTCAAGGAAAGAATAATTATGAAACTATTACCCATTGCCGCTGTTCTATTGGCAACTTCCTCACTTAGCTTTGCTGCATCGATTTCTTCAATGAGTAAATCGGAAGTAACCGAAGCCTTAAGCGATAAGACTGTCACGACAATATCAGCCGCTACGCTCAACGATAAAGTACTTGCCAATAGTTTTACCGGCTATTTTAGTAAAGACGGTAAAATGATGGGAGGATTTGCGAAACAAACCGAGGGTGCCCCACAAAATGATAAAGGAACTTGGCTCGTAAAAGATGATGGTAGTATTTGCATGACGTGGGAGCACTGGTTTAATGGAAAGGAAGAATGTGTTTATTTTTATAAGCTTAATAACGGATTGCTGGTTGTAGGAACTGACCAGAATTTTGAGAGTGTCATCTTAAATTCTGGGATAAAATCAGGTAATCAAACCGCAACCAATCCTCAAAACCAATAAATAAATTATATTCTCTGATTGTCGTTTTGGCAGCAATCAGAGAATAAATTAACCATTGATCTCATCACGAAAAACCAAATACTTTCAGAATGGCTGGCCACCATGACCGGCTCAAAAATATGTAAGTTCCAACAATAATAAATACATTAACACAAACAAGTAAGCTACCCCCAATATACTGATATATTAGACTTAGGGATTGAGATTTACTTCGGGCAATCAGCCCAGCCACATACAAATTAGGGAGATAGAAGAAAAATGCCATAAACTGATCGAAGCATCCATGAAAATCCTTAGTATGCCCCCAACCATTAGTAAAAAAGAACCAGAATCCATAATCCATACGATAAAGCCAGGATGCAATAGCCAATGAAAAAAGCCTGAGTGCCCAGATATGATGGTTTGAAAACTCACCGCGTTTAGCAAAACGCAAGGTTTGGATAGCAGCAGTAATCATCAAAATGCCATAACCTGCAAAGCCAATATCCATCACCAAACCACCTATCGTTCCGTGAGCGAAAATAAAAGTCAAACCACCTATGCCAGCCAGCAGCGATGCAGCTATATATATCCTGCCTAATATACGATGAAACCAAGCAAATCTCTGGCGTACATAGTGAGATAATTGGATAAATCCCAAAATTAAGAGAATACCTCCTGCAACAAAGTGGAGCGAAATTCCGCCTGTTGGAAGCATCTCATTGGTCTCAAAGAGACCAGGCAGTTTTTGATTCCATTCAAGACCTCTTCCTGTAATCCCATTACCCAGATAAAAAATAAATATATAAAGACCGAATAAAGACAAACTAATCCACATAGTTATCCTAGTGGCCAATAAATTAAAACGCATCCAGCTTTGCAAATCAGCAGAATAAAATTGAAATGTTGAAATTTGGCTGATACCAGGTTTTCTCAATTGTATCTCTAAGGCAGGTAAATCATAAAAATACTGAATAATAATATCAAATACGCTCTATTACTAACAATAAAGCTCATTAATAGAATAAAATCTTTCATACTGTGAACAAACGCAGGCCGAGAACAGAGTTCCGAATTGAGTCCCAGTTTACAACCCAATGAGCTCGTCAAGCTTCTGGATTTTGATCTCTAACTGGCGACAAATTTCTTCTTGATCGGAAGCGCTAAACCATTTGCCATTTTTTTGCAGCATCATTAGCTTCTCATAAACTAAAGAGAGTAAAGGTAAATTCAAGTGGTGGGATCGTGCATGATCGATTATATGAAGCACAATATATTGAGACTCAATAGGTTTGCCCATTTTAAAATCATGATACATACTCGGATAATATCCTTGCAACGTTATTGTTCGTTGAATTAACCTTTCAATATTTTTTTCAATTTCTACTCCATCTGCTTTTGCAACGACACATACTTCATGCATTATCGCTTTAACAATGTTTTGATAATGCTTTTGGGTGGCAAGGACATCCACTGATGTGTTAAACACCAGAGAGAGACTGCTAAAAGAAGTATTCCATAATAGCTTGCTCCAGCGAAGAGCACGATGGTTTTCAAAAAGGTGTATTTTGGAACAAAGGGCATCGGAAAGATTAGCACATACGAGCTGTTGCCTTATATATTCACAAGAAGATTCATCACCCTTAGTAAAAGGAGCTAACTTTAATTCGCCAAGATCTTTTACTTTGATATATCCAGAATTTATTCGGGTAACGCCAATCGTAGTCACGCCACATACAATGGAATGATTTTTAATAAAAGCAGATACATACTCTTCATTACCAATGCCATTTTGCAAAAGAAGGATTTTGCTTTCTGGTTTAAGAGCAGGAGGAAGGAGTTTTTTCAATAAATGGTTTTCAGTTGTTTTCAATGCAATGATAATGATGTCGGACTTTGGAAGCTGTAACGAATCATTCTCAATTTGACTGGGCCTGATTTTTACAACATGACCATCAGGTAATTCAATCTCATAGTATTTTTTCTCTTGCAAAATTGTGAAATCAGAGCGTTCGAGATAGCAAACGTGGCATCCCGCAAGGGTAAACAATCCGCCATAAAATTTACCAACGGCTCCGGATCCAATTACTGTAACTGAGACCATTTAACTCCCTACCCCTAAATTATGGTAGCTCGAACATCCCTTGCATTATTCAAAATCATTGCCTCTGCGATAATAATTGCAAGCGCAGCTCCAGAGAGAATAAAAGCATTTGCATACAGGGGAGTAACCAATTGAAAATTACCCTGTGAAATCTCGTTCCATCCGTTGAAATGCTGCATCGCAGCGATTACTGCTCCAAAAAAAGCAAGCACGTTACCAAGATATCGAAGACAAAAAGATCGGAGATATGGAAGCAATAGAATGAGTCCAAGCAATCCAATCACTGTTCGTTGAACACGGCAGTAAGCACAGGGACTGACTATGGCAAACACATCCATACCCCAAGTTATCAAACTGATCAATAAACAAGTTAAAGCAAATATTTTTTTCACTGCTGGCAGATTCCTGGAAAAATATACTGGTGCAAAGCGATGCGGATATAATCAAATAGCTGATTGTTTATGTCAAGCTCAAATAAAAAGCGTTCCCCTCTCCTGCAGACGGGGGTATGAATTTAGAAACTATATTATACTTTTATACGAAATTTCTTCATTCGCATTCAGTTCTACCGATGTTTTTATAGCGACAAGTTCCTCTTTATATTGCTTAAAATTTCGAGCAACATCTTTTTTAGAACTATCCACTTCGGTGGGTCTATAAGACTCTGAAAATATTGAATCCTCTACATCGAAAATCTTTTTACCAACAAAATAATTAATTATTGCTTTCAGTTCATTTACCGTACCAGGAGCTACTTTCATTAAACTTTCATATTGAGTAACAACCTTAACAGCATCATTGATTAATTCTTGCTGTGCATCAAGGGATGAAGAATTTGGATTTTTCAAATCCTTGGCCAAAAGAGCTCTTAATTCTGCCTCCAGAAGAAATGCAGCTCTTCCTGCAAGGTGTTCTTGTTCATAGCCATATTTATAATCAAGATTTTTTACATTTTTATAAAATTGTTCTACTGCCTGATGAGCTTTTGATTTAGGCATATTAATTCCTTAATAGTATTTCTGTCATGTCCAATAAAAGATGAATTAACAAGTATATTGCACCTTTATTTTTTTCCAATAAAAACAAATCATCAACAAGTTAACACATAAGTATCTTCATGTTATTTTAAATATCTTTAATTCAGAAACTATCATGCAACGAATTACTACGGTTAAGAGAGGCATTCTCTTTTTAGCCCTGAGCCTATGCTATTCTGAGGCTGGTGCTGTTTCTGTTGTAAAGTCTCCTCACGGAGCACGCGCTCTTGAGTGCAAAGATATCAAGGTGCCTGATGCTAAAAAGATACAAATTAACAATACAGGAAATCTTTACAATTTCAAATTCGTGCTCCCTGCTTCATATCAAAATTTATATCCTACTGCTTATATTGTTCAAGATCTTGTTGATGATTTTTATAAGAGTGGAACAGTGAAACTCACCGTAACCCAAGATCCTCCGTCACAGCCTCTAGCTAAGACCAATTTCTACTTGAGGTACAACAATCACTTTTTAACAACCGTTTTGCCTTTAGAGAAGAAGTCCAACTCGTTTATGAGCGTAACTACATCCATATGATGAATCAATCCCATATCCTGCCTGGCAGTGTGAGTAAAGCGCGCTGGGACCATTTAAATTATTACGCGATATCCAATGGAAAAATGATTGCGAGCAAGAGTCCGCAGGCTGGTGCTACACCTAGGATGGATATTTTTCAATTACTTGGGAATGGGATGGCCGCGAAAATGTTGATGAGATGAAAAACTATGTAATACAGAACATTTTGACGCAAGCTTTTCAAGAGAGTTATATTCGATACGAACAATATATCTACAAAGTAGCTAATCCTTCATAAAAAAATTCAACGTCTGGATAAGTACGCATAGCCTGGGATGAACTATTACGCGGTCGTTCACCTGGGTTGTGCCATCCAAATAGAACTCCTTATTTAATCATTCAAATTTAAGCCATATCGAGTTAAGTCAGCTATTTATTTACCCCTTAAGGTTCTCTTAATGATGATTCTATATACTTGCGCCATTTTGTCTTAAATAAATGATCCTAAAAAATCGAGGTATTTTATGTTTGGAAAAAATGATTTTTTTGATGGCATCGACGAATTTGATTTCTTAGATTCTAATTTTGACGGCCTTGATGCTTTTGGAGAAAAAAGTACGTCAAGTCATTTAGAGAATCCAAAAGAAGAACTGAAACAAAATGATGACCCCCCCTATACCCCAAGTGATTTACTGAATTGGCCTCCTTTTGATCAATTTGATTTATTTCCAGTAATTGACTCGCAACCGTCGCCTCAGGTCGAACATCGCTCCAAAAAGAGAAAACTTAATGATATGGAGTTACAGGGTAGGATTGAATTCCTTGAAGAAAGACGGGGCGATCTCCAAGATGAAGAGAAAAAAGAATTAAAAAAAGCAAAAAATGCTTTAAATCAACGTCATGCGAGAGAACGAGCGAAACAAAAAAAAATTCGCCTGGAACAACAAGCTGAAGCGTTGAAGACGAGTATTTTGGAAACAAGTAAAACGATTAAAGAGCTTGAAGTAGAAAATAATTCTCTAAAACGAGAACTATCCTTTTTATCCGGTTTAGCTAAAACGGTTCAGCAAATTTGTAATCACTCATCCGTTGAAGACTATTTCTCCCGGAGTAATCCATTCGAAAATCCTTCTCTAACTCCTTCACCTGATGATATCAACGCCACTAACATTCCCTCGGACTTAATAACCATGGACAGTCAATTTCTCACCGAGGATACAAGTCATTATTTGCATACGGAGAATGAAAGAGCGCCTTATTTAGTACATTTTAATCAGGGCAAACTTTATAATTACAAAAATGAAGTAATTTTAGATAGCAGATTACTCTATGTCCTTGATAAAAATAATAATCTTTATGCCGTGCCTTCCAGCTATAATTGGAATCATTCCTGGTTTTTTGCGGGGCAGCCAGTAAAAGCTGCCGGTTTTATAGAAACAGATAACACCGGTGAAATTTCTTCAATTAGCAATGAAAGCGAGCACTACAAACCTACTATGCTGCAGATGTTGCCGGCATTGCGCTATTTTTCACAACAAATTAAACTGTCCCAATCTCCTGAAAAATCAACAGTTGTTTACGAAAGTCATGACAGGGCAAAGGAAGGTATTATTCTTACTTACCTACTCAAAGATATTGCACGATTAAATGGAGAATACGATATAAATAATGTTTTACATAAGCTTACAGCGATGGGCAGACAAAATACAAAAAAAACCAGCGTAGTAGCAAAAGAAATACAAGGATATGAAACTAAGATTAATGATGATAATTCAGAAGTAGCAGTGTCTCGTTATGGTTTAGGCCCGAATAGAACTTAATCGCTTCTGTACTCCATGGAAAATAAATATTATTTTTAAATTGACTTAAAATTAACTTATTCCAAACGAATCAACAAACCTGGATTACCTGTAATCCAGGTTTCTGCTTCACACTACATTTGGCCACGCATGCTAATTTTCTCCTCTTTTGCCTTAAACCGGATATAATCGCAACTTCATCCCCATTATTGTAAATGAAGTTCTCGTGCTATGTCGGAATACTGGAAGAAAACATCATTGTACTGAGCAGGCTCATTATGAAATTTTTTAAAAAGTTATATGTGCAGGTTATCGCGGGAATTATTATTGGTATTGTTCTGGGTATAGTTGCTCCAGCACTCGCTATCTCATTTAAACCCTTTGCGGATTTATTTGTCAAGCTAATAAAAATGATGATTACCCCCATCATTTTTTTAACCCTTGTTTCAGGTATTGCTGCAATGAGTGACTTAAAGACGGTAGGGAAGATTGGGGGTATATCATTGATTTATTTTGTGCTCACAACGCTTTGTGCCTTAACTTTGGGGCTGGTTGTTGCAAATATATTCCAGCCTGGTACCGGGATGAATATAGACCCATCCTCTTTAAATATATCTGAAGCACGATCATATCTTGGTAAAGCAGAGCAAATAAACAATGTTCAGGATTTTGTTCTAAATATTATTCCTGAAACATTTTTTAGTGCATTTATTCATGGGGAAATTCTGCAAGTGTTGTTTGTTGCAATCATATTTGCATTGGGTTTGATGTCTTATGGAAGCAAAGGAAAATTTATCTTGGAAGGCTTCGAGCATCTGGCAAAAATATTTTTTAATATAATCCATGCAATGATGCATTACGCTCCAATAGCAGCTTTTGCTGCGATGGCTTACACAGTTGGTCAATATGGCGCTCATTCTTTGCTTGAATTGACTGAATTACTGATTTGTTTTTATTTAACTTGCATTGCATTTATCGTGATCCTGCTCGGCAGCGTTCTCTATTTTGCTTTAGGCTTAAATGTATTTAAAGTAATCCAGTATTTAAAAACTGAAATTTTTATTGTTTTTGCTACCTCATCTTCTGAAACAGTCATGCCTAATTTACTGGAAAAATTAATTGACTTAGGGTGCGATAAATCAGTGGTCGATTTGGTGATACCAACAGGTTATTCTTTTAACCTGGATGGGACCGCAATTTATCTTACCCTTGCTGCTTTATTTATCGCACAGGCAACCAACTCTGATTTAACGCTTCATCAGCAAATCTTTTTATTGCTTATCATGATTATCAGTTCAAAAGGAGCGGCCGGTGTTACAGGCAGCGGTTTTATTATATTGGCCAGCTCCCTGGCGGCTATAGGCACGATCCCCGTTGCAGGGGTGGTTATAATTCTTGGAGTAGATCGCTTCATGTCTTCCGGAAGATCTTTAACCAATATGATTGGTAATGCCATTGCTGTATTGATTATTTCAAAATGGCAAAAATTGATTAACATGGAACGAGTTCACGAAAAGCTTGCTTAGAAAAACAATACGTGCAGCCCCGGCTGCAAGCAGCCCGGATTAAGTGAGAGTGCTTGTGGGTATTTCTGGATCGAGTGATTTTTGAGAAAACACCGCTGGTTTCGATAATCCAAAAAAGGTTCCGTTATAATCTGAACTCATCTTGACATGCTCTTTTCCTGTTTTCATTAATCCTAAGAAGGTGTCATAAGCAGCCTCAACATTGTTGAGCGAGGTTGCAACCTGAACACGAGCTACTTCAGAGCTTGATGCTTCATCTATTTTTGTCTGGCTTGTGCTTAAGTCAATTATGAGTGAGAGTTCCTCAAATGTTGCCATAGCTGGATTCAAAGCGATCATGGCTGATAAGCTGTCCCAAAATTGTAATTTACCATAAAATAATTCGGCTCCCATCTCTCGTAATAAGGACGCTAACATATCTTTGACCAATTTTAATGAGGGTAATGTTTCCTTATCCAATCGTGCATAAAACTCTCGTGTCATAGGCATTTGACGGGTAATATCGATTGGCACAAGCCTTATGGAAAGATTTTTTGTGGTAAACACAATTTCTGCGGCTTTTGGATCAGCGTAAATATTCCATTCTGCCTGGGTATTTTTTGTATTAGGAATCAGATCCGAAATATTTCCCGGTACTTTTACAGCGCCTCCCATAATAACTACTTTTTCAATTTTTTCTATGCAATCAGGATGAACAGATACCAGCTGAGCAATATTTGTTAAAGGGCCAGTAGCTACTATCGTTATTTTTTCATCACTGGACATTAACGTGTCATACATTAACTGAACTGCAGAATCAGTAACTTGAGAATCTGCAATGGTGGGCACATCGGTATTATTTAAAATAGTATTTGCTTCTTTATTAATATATTCGGGAAAGGGTGTACCATGATGATCCAAAGCAGCATTAATTCCGTATGCAACAGGAATTTTTGCTGTGGGTTTTAACATCCGACATACTCGCTCCATATTTTCGGCACCAATTTTGGTAGTCGACTCTCCATAGGCTACAGTGACAGCAACTACATCAGCATTTAGCAGCAATAAACATAATGCCATTATATCTTCATAGGCAGCATCACCATCATGTATTACTTTCATTACAAATCCTTATATTTTTAAATACGCTGTATGCTACGTTAAATTCATAAAAATTTCTGCATTTCCTCTACGGAACGAAATAATCCGTGGGGCTCCATTTTTCAAGCTACAAAGGTATGGTGTTCTTGCATTAACCTCAATTTTAAAAATTCTTTAGTATATTCAATAACACTTGCGTACAGGCATTGTCTATCTATATTTAAATGAGTTTTTGTTAAAAAAATACTCATCGATTCGATTTAGGTTTTTTGAACAAATATATTTTATCGTGAGGTTGAATTAATTAAAAAAACAAGATGTTGAGGGTGTTCGAGATCTTCAATGGGTTAGTTTATCCGCCATGTATTATTTTTATTGCAAATACTTATTATATTTTAAACATAGTGTATGGTATGTTTAATTCATAAAAATTTCTGCATCCAGATAGAACGAGCAAAATTTTGAAACAGGCTAAGGAGTAGCGTGTATGCCCAGACTAAATACGATTTACGGTTATTATGATCCCTTAAAATTTATTAAAAAAACTCACACTAAAGAGGATCTCATTAATGAAAAGGAACTCATTGGATATCTCAACAGTGCATATCGTCATGCTTTAAGGAAAATATTACTTGCAAACCCTGCTTCTTTCGCAGAAACATCACCTATATATAATCTTTGTATTGATGTCATATTAAGCAGCGATGACTTAACCCAGATCACCGTAAAGTGGATTGAAGATCAAATAAATAAAAGTAAGGAGCTCCATAAATTAAACCATTTAAAGTCATCCGACCCCAACTTTGAAAAATTCCAATTAATAAAGGCAGTCACCAAGGCACATCAAGCCAATATAGCTATTGATGAACATTTTGTTTCTTATGTAAACAGCACTCTGGCTCTTGAGGATCTATTAAATAAAGACTATCCATTTGGATTTTTTGCCTCTAAAAAGAGCGCGTCGGCAAATAAAGAGGCTATTGAGGCGCTTAAAAATGCTTTAAAAGAAAATCCAACGAATCTATTAGCCCATTTATCCACCTTACGTAAGGGTGAATTAGGCGGCGCTATTAGAGTCTTTGTAAAACAAGGTTTGGCAGATAAATTACTGAATGGCAAAACAGTTCATACGGTAAGCGATTTTATAACAGCATTACACGAACAAGTGAACCTTAACCAGCCCCGAACAGCTGGTGTGTCGTAGCCTTATTGCTTGCAACAAGAAGTTCCCTCCTCATCTTCCCTTCGGGACTGCAGGCATCTCCCTGGATCAGATCTGTGCTTGCGACCCATGGCTTCTCTGCGGGATCCAGTGTTTTTAGTACCGATCTTCTTAGACCCTGGTAATGAAGGACTTTATACCTAGTATTGGGCACTGTATGGAATACCTCTTATTTTTGCAATTGGTTGTTCTATCGTTTATCCCAATTTTGAGACCAACAACCAATCCATTAGGGAAATGGTTGTAGTTTTTTCACTGAAACCAGAAACTCTTAATATCTATTTTTCTTATTCCTGTTCTTGAGAATTGTGCTCTAAAAGATGCGACATAGAACGCATTTCCTGGGTCATTCCGTAGTGTCTTTTTAGAGAAATAAAAGTACTCCATCCCCACCAATTTGCGGTAAAGCGACGATCGTATGGATTGCTTATATCTTTTCGACGTAAAAGTTGTTTCGTACGCTCATCCCAATAAAATAAGGGTGAAATGTCCATGCTGTGCTCGTCTTTATTTTCATCTGCCTCAGGAATTGAGGCAAGGAGCAGATGGTAATCGTTGATTATTCCATAATGATAGGTGTTAAAAACATCATCGGCAGATTGCTGTAACACACGCGCCAGTTTATTTCTATTCTCTTCATTGGCGGGATTAAAATAAGAAAAATCACCATAGACAATCCAATGTTCCTGATTTTCATTATGCACATGTAATCCTTCTCTATTTTCTTCGTTGTGCATATAGCTTGCTAATAATGAGCCCAGTAGTGAAGGATAAACCTCTTGAGCAAGTTGTATACGCGGAGTACGCAGATGGCCGGCAGCAAAGTGATCCGACAAAAAATGACAGGCAAAAGCATCCATTGCATAGGCTAATTCCAAATCCTGTCTTAAACCCGTTTCCCGCGCTTTTAAAGCTTGCGACAATGCAGCTTGATGCCCGCTTAAATAAGCAATTTGTGCATTCGGGATGAAATGATCATAATTTTCCATAGCTAATTTCAAATAACGCCCCGGGAACACCCACCAATTCCAAGAGAGGCAGCCGCCCCCCGTAATGCAGTTAACTTGTCGACCTACTTCATTACCAATGCGTTGATAAATGACTTCTGGTGTCTCTCCGTGCTGCATGCCCGTTTGGATTGCCTGTAGTTCCTGCTCAATGACGTGAGTGAGTTGATTGACTTCATCTACAGCGCGAACCTCTTTAGCAAAGGAATAAAAGGTATTTAGAAATCGCTGGTGTCGTTCTTTGGGAGTTTTTCCTAAACTAATAGGCTGCCCAACAATACCGCATAAATCGCCCAGGCTTAAAATATTCCCATAGGTGAGCTTAAGGCCATTGCGTAAATGCAGCAAACCATTCGTTTCAGGCGATTTGGTTGGCTCAAATAAAAGCGCCACCTGTTGTCCTGCTGCTAAATGCTCGGATAGAGCAAAACCATGATCAAGCTGTTTTGAGTCTGAAGGCAAATGCCCTAAATAGGATGCCTCTTCCTGTTGTTCTGCCAAGTATTCTACTTCTGAAAAAGAAAATGGCGGAAGCTGCGCGGCATAACTATTTAATGAATACACCGCAATAAATGTCGAAAGGAATCTTAAAGTCTTTATGCCCCACCCTCTCGGTTTAAAAGGCTGCCAATCCATGAAGCGATGTCCTAATCATTTATAAGCACAGGGTGTTACTATAACTTTAAATTCCCATCATTTCCAAGCAGTTACCTCCTGGTTGCTTGCAACCAGGAAGTTCCTATCATTATCCCTATTTTTTCGTATCACCACTACTTGAATTATTTGGCGTTGCTTTTGGCATCTCTATAGTAGGTGCCTCAATTGTCGTTTTAGGTGCCTCTATAGTTGTACTTGGAGCCTCCTTAATTACTGCAGGAGCTGTAGGTGTTGTAGTGCCAAGACTCTCACGAAAGAAATAATATGCTGCAATAACGACAAGGATAACAATCACTACTATAGCAACTATTGCAACACTACTACTTGAATCATTTCTAGCCATTATAATCTCCCTATAGTTATAATCCGTAGCAATTCAAGTGTAAATTTATTGCTTAACCCTAATAAGTATAGAATAAAAAAACAAAGTGACTTTAGAACTTTCACAGCCCAAGAAGCCTGGTTGAAGGTCTGAAAGACCTGCGGTTCAAACCGAAACCGCAGTTTTTGCTGCTTGTTTCTTTAGGAGTTGGTCTCATCCTAAAATCCCCCGACAATTAGTATTGATTTCCTTCTCCTAATTAGCCTAGTAATATGAGCCATAAGAGTTTGAAAATGGGGTGGGATTAAATTTCCGTTCCTCTTGCGTTTTATCCTCTTCTCTTATTTGCTCCACTGCCTGAACAGATTTAGTTGAGTGTGTTTCTTCTTGAGATTGAACCGTTTGTGGTACTGGTTCTTGCTTGGGCATAAGCTGAAGTATTTTTTGTGTACTATCACTAGGAACAGTAACTTCATCCTGCGACTGAGATACTTTCGGTGAGTGTTTTTGATAGTTTATTCCGCGCCCACATCGTACTTTCTGCAAAGCTTCCCAGTTTTCTTCCCAGCCTGTAGCAAAGCCATATTTTTCTTTAAACCACCTCATCGCATGCTCTAATTGAAAATAGGGTTTGATGAGTGTCTCAGCAAGAATATGTCCATTTCCTTCATCTGGGCCCTTTGCAAAAAAAACTGTTGCTTTCCTTTCTTTTAAATCACCGGTTAAATCGATCGCAACCCACCCTCTCCATGGCCCCATATCACCTGTCTTAAACGCCGTTAGCGGTTTGCCATTTTCATCTACTTCAAGTTGAAAACCCAAACATTCTGCTACATATTTTAAATCACGGTGATCCGACACCGTCTCTTTTGCCCAAGGATCCTGCGTCATTCGAATTTGAGGATTAAAAGCATAGTTCAATGTTTCATCGTTCATCCAGGCTTGCACGAATAGCGCATAATCTTCAGCGGTAGTGGTTAAAGTATTTGCTGCGCATGGTTTTTTTCCAAAACTGCTGTGGTTCATATGTAAAGGGTCAAACACATATTTTTTAGCAAGCACTTCAAGATTTGCGGTATGCCCCCGTTTTGCTACTTCTTCAATAATTTGGGGTAAGTAGGGATTAAGCTCCTGAACATCAGTGAGCTTTTGTAGATTACAATTGAGTGCGTTTAAGTCTATGGTGCCGGATCTTCCTACCCCTGTAATATCAAAAATTGTATATCTAAGATTCGGAGGATTGATTGAAACATACAGTTTATTTTCTTCAAAAGAATCATTCTCTGGCATTAAAGCAAGTTGTGGTTCGTGCAGTTTTTCCATCACTTTTTGCAAATAAAACAAAGGAAGCCCTGAATATCTATAATATTCTTGTCCGGGTTCAAATTGATGATTCACCTCATTGGTCCAGTTATTTAAATCAAAACCGGTTTTATGAGCAAGAATCATGGCCGGCGTCAATGCATTAATACGTGCGATATCCTCTTCATTGATTTCTTCGTCCTTTTTCCATTTAAAACCATGTTGTTGACAAAAGTCCTTAAAGGGCAAAATGTCATTAAGCCTATTCATATCTAAAGAGAGCGTGCCAGTTTCTGCAAGTTTTAATACAAGATAAGCAAATACGGGTTTACTTAGTGATGCAGCGCCAAAGACCGTATCTTTATTCACGTCCCCATAGCCATGGGTTACAGGAGTGCCATTACCCAGCACGGTAGCCACACTTACTTGTTCTATATTGGCTTCCCTCCTAATCCATTCCACATCAGACTCTGTTCTTTTGGACTTAAAGGTCAATGAACTTAAACCTTCTACAAGTGAAGTGGCTAATTTAACAATTCTTGCTTTCATGCTGTTTCTCCTACGATGTTACTGTTCGATAAATCCATTATATCGAAATACAAATCGCCAATTGTATAAACTTTGTATATATTGAGTATGTTTAGACAGGCAATGGGGGATTTGTGGAATAATGAGCCCGCAGGACTACACTAATATTAAACCGCATAAAATGATAAACGATGAATATAAATATATTGTTGGTTGAGGATAACCTTAAGTTAGTCAAGTATTTAAAAAAAATGCTTACTGAAGAAGGGTATCATGTTGCTACAGAGTCTCGAGGAGATAGTGCTGCCTATCGTATCATTAGAGACCAGCCCGATTTAGTGATTCTTGACATCATGTTGCCAGGGATGAATGGTGAGCAAATTTGTGAAACAGTACGTGATGCGTATCGAGGTAAAATATTGATGTTAACTGCTTTGAACACAGAGCAAAATGAGGTAACCAGCCTTAAACTTGGTGCGGATGACTATGTCACGAAACCCGTTAAAGAAGAGATATTAAAAGCAAGAATTTCTGCGCTTTTAAGAAGACCCAGCTTAATTGCAGAATTTAAAAAAATTCAATTTGATAATTTAATTATTGATTTAATAAAAAAGAGTGTCCGTTATTGTGGAAACCCCATTGATTTAAGCCCAAGTGAATATGAGCTACTCGCTCTGTTAGCAAAGAATGCAGATACCGTTTTAAGCAGAGATAATATTGATTATGCATTACGTGGTCGGGAATACGATGGAGTGGATCGAAGTATTGACCTTAAGATATCACGATTAAGAAAGATATTAGGTGATGATCTGGAGAATCCTTATCGAATTAAAACGATTTATGGAAAAGGATATTTATTTTTATCGGATGCATGGAAAGATAAATGATAAAATTATACCTAAAAACAATTTGCGCTTCTTTATTGATATTATTTTTCATTCTTCTGGGTTTTTATCTCTCCTTTACTTACTCCATACGAGTAAGTTCCCAAAAAGTTCATGACATTTTAGGGATAGGCAATTTTTCAGTACTCGAACACCGATTACTTAAGTCAAATGAAGCGCAATTGAATATACCTATTTCGCGATCTCATGAGGAATTAAAAAAATTATTCCCACAAAACAATAATGCCGCCCAAGTGATGGCTATAAGCTCCCTACCCCTTACAGAAAAGGAAAAAGAACAATTGCTTGCAGGTGGTGTTGTTTATAAAGATGAACAAAATCTTATGTTTTTAACCTACAGTCTCCATGATGTCTATGCCTACAAGCGTCTGGGCAAGAGTCCTTATGTTTTGAAAATACAAGTAGGAACATCGATGAATGAGATCATTCAAAGTTCAACTTATCTGATGAGAATGCTCATTTTAAATTCGTTAAATGCTACCCCGATGAGCAAATGGAATGAAGCATTAGATACGCTCCAGCTACAGTATCAGATTCCTTTAGAACTCACATCAATTAACAGTACCCATATTGCTTATAAAACCAAAAATAAATTAATGAATGGTGAGGTAGATTATGACATTCCAACTGATGAGAACCCTATAACAACGATTTATTTTAAAATTCCTAATAGTGACAAAATAATACGCGTAGGCCCTTTAAACTACCCCTATTTTTCACTTCAATTATCAAAGATTCAAATATACTTTGTTATCACAACAACCTTTTTAGCTGTTTTTGCCGTGGCAGTTCTCACGTGGTTATTCAGCAGAAACAGCGCAAAAATACATAAATTAACGCAAGAGTACAGCCAAGGTCACTTTAATTATGAGGTGCACCTGAATCGCTTTTCAACTTTAAGAGGTGTCTATGAAAATGTTGTTGCTATGGGTAACAAAATAAATTTACTGATACAATCACAACAAAATATGGCACGATTTGTCGCACACGAAGTTCGTACTCCATTATACACCATACAATTGGCACTTGATTCTTTAAAGAAAATTAAAACTCAGTCCAGTGAAGAGCAAGAACATATTGAAAGCATCGAAGAAGATATCCAAGAATTAAACCGGTTGATTCATACGTTTTTACTCTATTCACAAAGTACGACCCATGAACTTAAAATAAATAAGGAACGACTTAATCTACGTAAATGGCTTGAAAATTTATTAAAAACGCATCAATCCTATGAAGTAAATGTGTTATTTAATTTCCAACAAAACGATAATGAATTGATATTTTTTGATCCGAAACTTTTATATCACGCAATAAATAATCTCATTAGTAATGCACTGAAACACGCCCGTAAAGAAATACTCATCAGTTTGGAATATCAAAATAAATCAGTGATTATTCGCGTAGAGGACGACGGCCCGGGTGTTCCTGAGCGGGATAGGGAAAAAATAGTAGAACCCTTTACAACATTAAATTCGACCGACACTGCAGGAAAACATATTGGGCTAGGTTTATCCATTACGAAATCCATATTGGGTTTACATGACGGAAAGCTTTCAATTAATGATTCGAAGACATTAAAAGGGGCGAGTTTTAGTATTATCTTGCCAAGAATAACTTGATTTGTATTATTAGTTAGACACAATGCTTAATTATAGGCCTCAGTCCAAAATCCATAAACGAGTCGTTCATCAACACTCGGCGCAAACCCTATTGATGTATTGACTAAGGGGAGATTGACCAAGACTTTAACATGGCTTTAGCAATGGATAGGGTATCTTTCTCTTGTGCTATGGGAGACGCATAGACAAATCTTAAATACTTGGGTGCCGTTTTGCGTTCGACCATAACAGCCAAGAGTTCATACCAAAAACCATCTACTGAATAAACGGCGATGACATAATATGCCTTTAAATTGCTGCCATCGGACGCTTTTATAGTTAATGGGCCCTCGTTTAAAAATTTAATGTTTTTATTGATGGATTGGGTAAAATCATTTTTCAGGTACGTTACATCAGGTTTTTCTTTAAATAATTCAATCACACTTTTGTACCTATCATCTAAGCTTGACACAAAAACCACCCAGGGTTTTTGAGGGATACCAAATTTTTGCACCCCTGAACTATCCAACCATTGTTTCCAGGCACTGGGATATTTAATCGTATATCGATTGCCTGGATCATAAAAAACCTGCTCTAGAGGGACATTATCCGTTGATAGCTCAGCGACTGACGAGGGCAGATTTGCTAATTCGGGTTTTACATATGAGGATTCGGGTTTAGTATTTACTTCACTTAAAGGAATGGTTCGTGTACACCAATCCAGGCAGGGCCTAAACGTTCCATTAGTGCATAATTTGCAGTCTAATAATTTTATAGTTCCTACATAATCATTTTTGATAGCAAAAATAAACGATTTTTTTTCTGAACATTGTACGCCCCACATCGCCCAGTTTGCTACTTCAAAATTAAGAAACTCTATTTTAACGATGTTACAAGGTATGTTCGTCGCACTAAATTGTTTATTAAAGAACGCTTTTCTATCCCCCTCAGAAGAACTTAACAAGTCCAGATTCGCTGCATTTGAATAGATATTGGATACAAATTGGGTTGCTGCTCTCGATATGGCTTCAAGCCCCTTTGGCGAAGCCTGATTTAAATTATTATTCGCTCCCACGCCGTAACTAAGAAAAAAAAATAATACCATCAAGAGCCATTTCATCATAATCATCTGATACCCATATAGAGATATAGAAAGTTTATGCAGTAAGTACCAATAAGTAAAATATAGAGAAACACCGGATCAAAATACTCAGGCAATTGCCAGGAACAATGAAAGGCAGCCTGGTTCCGGCCTTACATCTAAACTCAGGCGGCGCTTGCTTCATTAATGACGTTGAAAGAGATTTTATATGAGGAAACTCATCAATAAAATTGCCAGCTTTTTTTCTTAAACCATTGGAGATAGGTTATATACAGAGTGGTATAATTAAGTAATATATCATAAAGACTATAACAGGAGTTTGTGGTGAGTAAGGCTTTTACTAAAGAAGGTGATGAGTATACTGAACCAGAGCGTCCAGACTTAGGGTTACCCAGTGTCAAAAATTATATGACCCCTATTGGTTTTGCAATGCTGCAAACTGAATTACGTGATTTAGTTAGTAATGAACGGCCTGAGATTGTGAAGGTAGTAAGTTGGGCAGCGAGCAATGGTGATCGATCGGAAAATGGGGATTACATTTATGGAAAAAAACGTTTACGTGAAATTGATAGACGCATTCGCTATTTAACAAAACGATTGGAAAGCGCTGAAATAGTCGATCCGAAACTTCAGGTGGGTCTTACTCAAGTATTTTTTGGCGCCACTGTCCAATATATCAATGAAAATGGTGAATCCAATTCTGTCAAAATTGTAGGTCTTGATGAAGCAGATATTAATGCGGGAAAAATAAGCTGGGTTTCACCCTTGGCAAAAACATTGCTGAAAGCTAGAGTTGGTGAGACTAGGACCTTACGGGTTGGTGATGGAGAATGTAATTTAACAGTGACCAATATTTTTTACGAAGTATAGTTTCATGTTTAAATTCAAGTCATTGAACATGTCCGTTCCTAAATACGTTTTGTATTACGCATTTCGATGCGAAAGAGTTGCACATTGATTAATCACGTGGATTACAATAAAGAAAACGGATTACCTATTTGAATCAATGACTATAAATCAAGGAGATTGGCGCCTAGCCTGGTTGTTTGTAAACAGGATTTCCAATTTACATGTTTTCTTTAAGATAATGCCGAACCATCCCACAACTGGGAGTGGTTCGGTACCTAAGCGCTCGGAGCGTTCCATCTATCCAAAGTATGCAAGAAAATTAATCAAGTTAGGCCCTTTCATACTACCCCAGCCAGTTACAAGATCATAACCAGGTACTGCTGAAAAACTGCCGGACTGGCCGAAGATGATATCATGAAAAACAATACTATAAACGGATGATGCTCCAAGATAATAAAGAGTGTGGCTAATAAATCCAAGCGTCGTCTGGTGCGTGGCCAGTGTTTGTTGATTAGCCAGAGCTATATAGCCAGCCCACATAGGGGCCGCAAAACTAGTACCTCCCAAACGGTTTGCCGTACAATTTCGATTGGCGCACACATAAAAAGTAAAATTCGCATTGGCAGCTACATCTGGGCCATTGCGCAAAAATCTCGAACCATTATTGCTGGTATTTATCACTCCAGGAATAGTCTGCCATGGGGGGATTGGAACATTGTTTGGGGAAATACCGCCGCCGCTATGCGACCAGGCAGTTTCCGATTGCCAGGAACCGCCTGGACCAGTAGTAATTAAGTTGGTACCACCCACTGAGACAACATATGGAGAGTCTGCTGGCCATGCCGCCGCTCTGCCGCTCTGCGTCCAGGTAGAATCATCGCCCGATGCTACAAAAAAAGTTTGGCCCTGAGCCATCATTCTCACCCAGTACGGATTAAGGGTGTTTGGATCAGCAGGCGTCCATCCCCATGAACAGCCAATAGTAGTTGGTAGAGGATTATGCGATACCATAGAACTGAAAATTGCAGTATCGGTGGAGCCTATGTACATTACCAGGCTTGCAAGTCCAGGAGCCATACCAAGAGCTTGTGTCATATCAAGTGTTTGCTCGGTGTCATCACACGACGGATACACACAACTCGTTGGCGTACCGTCTGTGGAGAGCAAGATTATAGGAACCCTATTGATTTGACCAATGTTAGCGAAATATTGGTACAAATCAATCAGATCTGTACCAGCATACTCAAGCAACCCGAGATGTTGACCTGCGCCCGTCAGAGTCCCATTCACTCCATAGTAAGCGGCCCTCATGTCACTTCCTAAGAACGAGTTCAGAGGACCAGAACCCGTAATAGCCCAAGGTTCAACCAGCTCCTTATCTCTCTTCTTATACTGAGGATGAGGTATTGAATAGTTGTCCAAGCCAGAGATATGCCATAGAGGAAATGGCAAGTCCACTGTGGGCTCGCGATCTGGAGCATAAAATGTGCGGTTTTCTTTGTCGTCCTTGAACATCTGCATCGATATATTGAAGGTTTTCTCGATATTCGCTACAGAGCCCTCAATCTGAATGTCCATACCATCGCGGGAGCCTCCGACTACCTTAAAGCCGTGATCTTTGGCGAAATGAATTACAGTGTCATAGTCCTCCTGACTCGGACCAAATCTATCGGTAAACTCTGATACCGTTAGGAACTTCCGATAAAAGGGGCTTGCAGGGTTATAAAGTTCTTTTACAAAACTGTCTAATCCCTCCTGATCACGCAGTGGTAATACAATGTCGAGACGCAAAACTTTGGTCGCAAGCATAGGGCGCACATATGCCACACTTCCATTTGCAATTTCCGGGTATATATGGTGGGTTAGGAAATCTTGTGCCTGTACGACAGTACTCGCCCCATAGAGGGCTATCGTTAATCCTAGAGCTATAGAAAATCTTCGTAAAGTTGTCTCGCCCAAGTGTTTTTCTGATCGCTGCATAAATACCTCCCTGTTATTTATTTAATAGCTGGTACGATAGTAAATATCAGAAATGATAACGCACTCCTGTCTCTCCATTTGGCTCAGCGTCCCATACTCCAGAATATGAATACTGCCGCAGCATGCGCTTGAAATGGTTATGAGGCCAAGGACAATCTTTTCATCTCATCATCTTTAATATCAAATAATAAGCAAAAAGATCCGTTGTCATTATAAAAATCTTTACAATACCATTTTTAAATGTATTTCCCAAAGAAAAAATATCACTAAAATTTTTTTAGACCAAATGTATTTTACTTCGGAGTTTTCTATTCCTGAGCACCTAAAAACAAAAGTGATCCCAGCAAACAAGACTTTAGAAGGTGAAGTGCTTTCTCCTGAAGAAGCGCTTAGAGGTTATAATGCTTTGCTGTGAATTAAGCCCATATAGTGGAGCGTTATAGCTCTTGGGCAGTGATAGATTTTAAACATCTATATCGGTATAGTTGTGACTATTTTAAACATAATAAGGAGATGGTTGTGGGCATCAAAGTTACGATAAAACTTGATAATGCAAAAATTAGAATTTATTTGGAAAGCAATGACGCAACAATTAATGAAATTGAGAATTATTTAAAAAAGCAAGGTTATAAAAACATTGATGAATGCATGAACCTCGAAGCAAAGACCCGCGAAAAGAAGCCTTCGGGTTACAGCCTGGCAAGTTATTCGATGGCATATAACACGAATGGAACAGAGAGTAATAAAAAGCTTACAATTGAATCCTGGTTTAAAATTGCAAAGCACTTTACCGATGAAACTCTTGCTACAGCAATTGAGAATTTGGTAATGCCTGTGCTCCCTCCTGTTAATGAGGAGATAGTGCTTCCTAAACCTAACATGAAAGTATCCGATTTAAAAAGTCGACACTACATCACTGCATTTGAACAAGATAACACACTTTTAGATGATGTTTTAAAGTTGGTACAGCATTTTGAATCAGTGGTATTAGATGTTAGAAAACAAGCTGGGCTTGAACATGACACGATTCCTAGTGATGTGGATGTCGCGTTTGACCATATATCACCGGCCATTCATGCAAAAGGGTTAGCAGTATTTGGTTTAATGCCAAAACCATCCAACTTCCCGAGTAGTTTGCCAATGAGTTCATATACATTTTCCTTAAGTAACAAGTACTAAGATATATCGAACAATATTAGCCCTGGTTGTCCGCAGCCAGGTGGAAATATGAGGGAAAAATCGCAAAAAATGATCTGCTCAGCGAGGTAGCCTGTTGGTCAAATTAATCATAAATATCTCAGTTAAAGAATCAAAAACGATAAAAAAAATCCATCCAATTATGAAATTGTTCAAAAAGTAATCTATTATATAAAAAAATGATGTAACTTTGATGTGTGTTGTATGTCTTTCAATATGTCTTTTGATAATCGATCTAATGAATTCTATTCCCTGGATCAACTTGATGCTAATTCTAAAAAAATTATAATCGATATTATTAGCGGAGCTAAATCATCCCAATCTGATGCTGCGATTGTTGCACAAAATGGTAAAATTCTAGGTTCCGTGAACCAATTTTCTAGCGCATCCATATAAGCGCTCCGGCCAAATGTAAGAACCCGGAAAAAGCGGTCGTTGTTTTATCAAAACGAGAAAAAACACGCCGAAAGTGTTTGATTTTGGAGAAAAAAGCTTCAACTAAAAACCGCTCTTTGTACTGCTCTTTATCGATTTTTCTTGGGTTCTTCGCATTCTTTTTTGACGGAATGGTTGCAATACAGCCTTGACTCTCCAGTGTGTCAACAAGTGCCTGTGAATCATATCCTTTATCTGCAAGAACTATCGTGTCACGCTGCTCCTTCAATAGCTCTGCTGCTTGAGTAATATCGTTTCGATGTCCCCCGGTCAGGATAAACTTAATCGGATTCCCCAGTCCATCCACCAAAGCGTGAATTTTAGTGGTAAAACCTCCTTTACTGCGCCCCAATGCCTGAGCATCATTCCCTTCCTTGTCGTAACCAGATGCACACGCATGCGCGCGCACTATGGTGGCATCAATCATGACGGCTTGATCATCAACATCGCTAACTGAAGACATTAAGCCAGTCCAAATGCCGCGATCTGACCACATTTTATATCGCTTGTGAATTTTACGCCAATGTCCGTAATAGGGCGGGAGCAGGCGCCATTGACAGCCTGTACGTAATACATACCAGACTCCTTCCACAAAGCATCTTGTCTTCTCATTATTCTTAATGTGCAATCCTTTTACTCCTTGCAGAAAAGAATAAATTGTATCCCAGACTCGTTCTGATATATTATTATACATGTAGGCAGTTCCATTAGTGTTGTTAACGATCGCAATCGAATTTCACTATAAAAACTGCCTACTTTTCAAGTAATTAAAAAAATTGGTTCACGGAACCTAGGAGCGTATTTTTCAAGGCCGCACGTAGGATCAATTGAAGCCATGTCAGTGACCAAGTCAATCGTTAGCTTGGGCATTGGGATATTATATGACGCAAAACTGATTTCATTGGATGATCCGATTTTTCGGTTTTACCCAGAATGGAGGCAGGGGGAAAAAAAATTCATTACGGTTCAGCAATTACTAACACATACTTCTGGTATTCAGTCTGATCCAACAACCAAAGAGATTTATGCTTCTCCAGATTTTGTGCAACTCGCGTTAGCTGCAGAACTCAGTAACCATCCTGGAGAAGTATTTTTCTATAACAACAAGGCAATCAATTTATTAGCTGGCCTATTTAAAAAAATATCAGGTTTGCCAATGGATCACTTTATCGAAATCACCTTATTTCAACCCTTAGGAATTACTGATTATGCCTGGATGAAAGATTCTGCTGGCAATCCTCATGGTATGGCAGGACTGCAAATTAAAGCAGAAGATTTGCTTAAAATTGGTGAATTGATACTGAATAACGGCATTTGGAACGACAGGCGTATTATCAGCAAAGAATGGATTCAATTATCCATGAATCCAGAGCCACTCTCTAATCGCTTTGGCAGTGGAGTCACTTATATGTGCGGTTTGCTTTGGTGGGTAAAGATGCAACCAACGATGTATTTTGCTGAAGGATATCTAGGTCAATACCTTGTCATTATCCCTGAAAAAAATATTGTAGTAGTACGCCAGATGCAGGCATCAAAAAACATGCAAACAAATACGTTCCCTGACTTCTTTAACCTAGTGAGCCAATTGGCTGCTTAACTGAATCCAGGTAACTGCTCTGCATTTAGCTGTATGCCGGGGAAAAAAAGAGCTAGTTGAATTGCTTTAAGCAAAGGTGCTAAAACGGATATTGTGGATACTAGTATAAGACTCCGCTTGATTATGCAAATGCAAGAGGATTTACCGCAATCGCTGAAATGCTTACTAAGTTCCAAGAAGAACAGAAAAATGAAATTTCAGTGGTACCTGAACCAGTAAAATCTCAAGAGCAAATTAGTGTTGTTCAAAGTCAAATGGGCCTTTTTGATCATTCAAGAGAGAAAGTAAGCCCTACAGTAGTAACAGAAAAAAAGGTCACCATGGATATTTTCTAGAAGCCGATTGGGACGGTAGGATTTGAACCTATAACCCGACCACCCCACGCACGAGCCAGGCCCTTTGCTTAGCAAACCGCTGAGGTGCATCAAAGCTTATAGGGATTTCTTTTATTTACCTACCTATGAGTATAAAAATTGCAGCTACCAAAGCAACTACAGCGGTGATGGTGCTGGGAATTGCAACTCCAGGCGCCAAGATACCAAGAGCCACTATAATCAGGTAAACAGCGAGAAGAATAAAACCTATATTTTTGGTGAATTGCATCGTTTAATCCCTTATTAATTATGTTCCGAACAATAAACATCTAGAATGAACTTCTAATTACTCAGGATTAACTCTAAAGGGAATATACAATACCGTCAATATAAGATTAATTTAGTAAGATAAATGATAAAGTGAAATCCAGCAGTAGGTCATTTTCACCTGAGGTACCGTCAGTTTTTATAAGAGCCTCCAATAATTTTTTCGCCTACGTACCGCGCTTTATGCGCGGTATCCAGGGGAGCTTGCTTCAGAGAAACTCAGCAGTATATGACACAGGAAGGGCTTTGGGTGCTTGAGGAACAGATTATTGCGTGCCATCAAGATCAAGTTCTCCAAGAGGGTTATGGACCGGGTATAGGAGGTCATTAATGCTTCAAATGGTAATTAAATTCGCTTCGAGGCTATAAAACTCATAATGATGTCCACTGACTCATTGACTAAATGCTTTGACGTATCAATTACAATGTGCTTGCTTTCCCAAGGATCATAATCACGATCCAAAACAGCTTGCCATGTAGGCAGTTTATGACCTTCTATATCTGCAATGCGCTCTTCTACTCGACTTTGATGAACTTTTTCATCGGAGCAAATGAGTTCAATCTCAATAAAATCTGATTCAGTTTGTTTTGCCGCATCCTGCCAATCTTTACGCGTTATGGCAATCGGATTAACCGAGTCAGCCACAACATTTAAACCTAAGGCTAAATTCTCTCGAGCGATTGCATAACTGATTAAGTAACCCTCTGAACCGACTACCAATGAATCAGGATAGCCATCTAAGTTCATTAAAGTCTGCTCAATGGTATCTACTCTCAGATAGACTGCCTTTAAACGCTTGGCTATCATTTTAGAAATCGTCGTTTTGCCTGTTCCGGGCAACCCACCAAAAATAATTAACATCGCAAGATTACCTTTTATAAATGTTCGTAGAATTCCAACTCTACCCCTACGTCGCGCGGAAGCCGCAGGGCGTAGGCAGAGGTGGAGCCGCTTGTTTTTAAAAGCCCCACACTAGATTTTCTAAATCCTTCAAGCTTCTAACTTTATCCTGCCAATTAGGAATTCTTACCTGGATGTTCAAATTGCTATATTGGTGGAGCAGCATTAATGCAGTCAATTGATGACTTAACCTGTTTGTCAACTCATGCGGCAAGTAACCATAAGCCTTTAAAAATGTGTGCAGTAATTGCTTGTCGCCTTGTATAAGAAAAGCGCCAGGACCGAGCAAATCATACTCTGGCAAACCGAGCATTGCATCTCCAAAATCAATTAAACCACTAAGATGCCAAACGCCATCTACTTGCCCAACTAAAAAGTTCATCGGAGTATATTCCCCGGTTAAGAGAACTGGTTTTTTTATTTCCGGTAATGCCTCTTTGATTGAATCAAGGTAAGCAGGCAGCTGTTGCAGTAAAGCCGTTGAAAGTCCTTTAGCTCGATGTTGCTCTATGCAATGCGCTATTTGTTTTTCAAGAAATTGCGGCCAATGACAATCAATAGCCTCAAGTCCATGGATCGGTAAAGTATGCACTTCTCGAATGAGTGCTCCCAATTCATGAAGAATGACCTCTTTGTTGTTGTGAGCCATGTTTTCCCAAAGATTTTCTAAAAGCGTTCCCTCAATTTTACTGATGATAAGATAAGGCCAACCAAATAGCTCACCTTCATGCTCAAGTATAGGCGTTTTGATCGAAAGCTTTCCATGCACATGCTTCAATACCAATCGCTCACTTTTAAATTGGCTTTGATGAAACGGCGGAAAAATTTTAATAACTTTAGTATCCCCATATGAAAAGACAATATTTGTCCCTTCAGAAAAGAGCATTAATGATGCTTCTGGTAATTGGTGTCTATGGATAATCGCTCTAGCGAGGTCTTCTTCAATATACTGCTTAAGTTTTTCATAGTCTTCAAAGGTATGAATCGCTGCGAGTGTTTGATTTAAAGTTGTGGTATCCATCAATTTAATCCTGATATATTTAATTGATTTGCAATTTTTGGCCAATCATAAACATTATTAACAAGAATTTATACTTATTCAGCGAAGTAACCCGTTTGCTTGTTTAAATTTCCTAGAATGAGATGTTGCTGCAGAGAAAGCTAACGTAGTCCCTAATCTAGATTCCGAATTTAATTCTACTTTTAATTATAAGTTCTTTTGAAGCTTGGATTTATAAACAACAAGTGTATCGAGCCTTAACCCTTATCTCCCTTATTTTGGGGTACATTATATTACTCTCTCCCGAAATATATTTTATTTCAAAATATAGCATTTTATTACAAAACACTATATTCTTTGTGCTTTGGAGAAAATATGGGCATAGTAAAAATTTCTGACGAGTTGCACGAAGCAACCAAACTGATGGCAAGAGCAATGAGCCGTTCAATTAATTCTCAGGCAGAATATTGGATTAGAATAGGGAAACTGGCAGAAGAAAACCCATCAATTACTTATTCTGAAATTCTCAAAATTTTAATAAACCAAGCATCATTAGGTGAAATACGCGATGTTAGTGAAGACTGCTGAAGAAATAGAAAAAATGCGAATTGCCAGTAATTTGGCTGCATCTGTACTGCAAATGATAGAACCTTACGTGGTTGAAGGTGCAAGCACCAATGAGCTTGAACGAATTTGTCGTCAATATATTCTCGAAGATTTACAAGCTATTCCCTCAACTTTAAATCATTATGGGTTTCCGGCATGCATTTGCACGTCCATAAATCATGTGGTTTGCCATGGCATCCCTTCCGATAAAAGACTTAAAAATGGCGATATTATTAATATCGATGTGACAGTACAAAAAAACGGTTATATTGGGGATACAAGCAAAATGTTTCTGGTTGGCAATGTAAAGCCTTTTGCTAAAAAATTAGTAGAAGTGACACAAGAATGCCTATATAAAGCGATTTCGATAGTGCGTCCTGGGACTCATCTCGGAGATATAGGCAGCATAATCCAAAAGCATGCAGAACAACATGGATATTCAGTCGTGCGAGAGTTTGGTGGTCATGGAATTGGGAGAGCAATGTGGGAAGAACCTGACGTGATGCATTTTGGCAAACCAAATACAGGATTACAATTACGGGCAGGAATGACTTTTACTATTGAACCAATGCTCAATTTGGGTAGCAAAGAAGTTAAAACTTTAGGAGATGGTTGGACTGTTGTCACAAAAGATCACAAATTATCTGCACAGTGGGAACATACTATTTTAGTAACAGATAGTGGACATGAAATCCTTACCTTAAGACCAGAGGAGCAATGTTAGATATCGCTCTACTCATTCACATCGATTTTGACTTCAACACCGGGGCTTGTTAATTTGCTTAATTTTACCGCATCCCAATTCGTCAAACGAATACACCCATGACTTGTCGAACGTCCAATTGTTTCTGGGTTATCCGTGCCATGGATACCTATCCCTGATTTATTTAAACTTATCCAAACGACTCCTACTTGATTATTCGGTCCTGGTGGAATATTAAAAAAATGCTTGCTTCTTTTTCCTTTTTTTAACATTTTTTCGTCATATCTAAACCAGGGTAAAAAGGTAATTTTTACAATTTTCCATACACCTTTTGGTGCTGGAAGCTCGGTAGACCCTGGTGTTATGGGGAATGCTGCCAAAAGAGCCTCGTTCTCATAAACACTTAAAATCCGTTGTTTGGTATTTATTTTTATCACACGTTTTGCGAATTCTGGTTTTTGCTTTGCAAACATTTTTGGTTTCAGTTCTTCAATGACAAAAGGGTCAACATTGGGGACTTTAAGTATATCGCCAGCTTTTAAAGTATTTATATTTTTTCCTGGATTAAGTGCTTTTAATAAACGTATATCACTATGAAACCGCTCGGCTACAAATTCTCCATAACTGGCATAGGGAATAAATTTCTTTTGGGATTGCTGCTTCGGTGTTTTAGGTACTTTTCCAATAAATTTTTTATCCGATTCTTTAATTTTATATTCGGTATAAAGAGGATTAATTGAACTAATGGGATGTTTTAGGTTTGCCTTTTCCTCTTTGGAGATTTTATCTAATAAAGAAAAAACAAAACGTGTAAACTGTCCATTAACCCCATCTATTTTTCCAGGACTAAAATTGTTTTTATCCAGATAAATTTGTAGTTTTACAGTCTGATCAGAATAAAGAGGATCCGCTGCCGTTATAAACGGCGAAAAAAATAAAATAGAAAACCAAAATAAAAATATCATTACTTCCTTCATAATAATAGTTTAGTCCATTTTTTCGGGCCAATCTCGAACACTTTGATCTTCTAGCTACAGATCAAGCTTATAGGGATAGAAGAAAAATTATTGTTGTTGGAATTAAACATGGAGTTTAGCTATCCATCATTGCCGGGCAGGTGTAGGGGTAGCAACTGTCCCTTGATCACGTCTCTGCCTATACCCGGGGCTTGTCCACGGGGTCCGGGGCACCGCCGCAGACCCAACATGCTTTCTTAAGACTGGTTCGGCACTCTTAACCGATGTCGTGAGCGTCTATTATAAACGGAACATAATACCTTGCTCAGGTTTAATTAATTCTACGCCAATATCATTTTCCTGAGACAATTCGTTGATAACCTGCATTCGTATATCTTTCCTGGAATTTGCAAGATCAACTAATCTGGGCTTGATATGAGTAACAACAACTGGCAATCCCCGTAGTGAGTTTCTTAAATCTAAAGGATCCACAATCGACGCCAATTGTCGCAACTCAAACATAAATAAGTTTGGTTTTAAATGACCAAATAATTTATCACCTGGCTGTGAATTTAAAAATGAACACTCCAGCATGATGGCATGAAGCTGCTTATTTCTTATAAGTGGTGCAATTTCTTTCCAAATATTCCCCATGTTTGTCGATTTTTCAATGCTGTCAGCGCCAGTATCACCAAAATATAAGATATATTCCGTCTTATAACGTATTAAAAAAGCACTTGATGCCATGCCACCATGACTCAAAGGGAACGCTTTTACGTGCAAATCAGTATTAGGGATAGCAACCCACTGTAGTAATGGCATAGTTTGATAATGCTGATAATTCAAGTGCGGAATTTCCCCTCTATCGCCAAAATTCCCCCAAACCGACCAATTAAAAATATTTTTCTGCAATGCGTGCATTGTTTCTTCGCGCGCCATAATTGTTTGCTGCTCTCGCAATTCAGGTTGCGCCATCACAAGTCCCATAAGATGATCAAGATGTGCATGGGAAATGAGGTAAGTCGGGATATGTTTTTGCAGCAAATCCTCAACATTTTTATTACGCATTGATTGCCTACCGACTGCAACTTCAAGCCCATGCACCAGAGTACCCGCATCAAGAACTGTATAATTTTCGCTCTCATTAGTCTTTAATAAATAAGCTGATAAATTTCCATCTTTCAAACCACCATAGACTCCAAGAGGAATAATTTCGAAGACAGGCGCACAATATGCTGCAAGAGACAACAAAAAAATAAAAATTGTAATCAAAAACTGGCGCATGTGAATTTCCTTTAAAATTAATATATTCAAACCTGCCCCATATACACAGTATGAGTCGTAATACATGATTGCGAGCTGCATGAGTGGCCATATTCTTCATTTCATCATTATATGCGCAATGGCCGGATAGGTGAACATTGGATAGCTTGAGACCGAGGCATGTTAATGGCTTGCATTTAGGAGAATGAAAACTTGATTACGCCGCGCTTCATCAAGGCTACGCTTGCTATGTTATATATCCAGGGTCTATTCCCTTTGGCAACTTCCTAAATCCAACTTTCATTGGCAGTAAACACTATGGTTAACCAGCGTTGCGGGCTCTCTCCTCCCATAGCAACAGCTATTTCGTGACGAATTACATCCAATGAGTCAATAGTAGAAATTTTATATTCAGGTGGGACAACAATATGAATTTCAATAAACTGGGCCCGCCCAATTTTGGCTACGTAGCTTGAATAGGTCTTAAATTCATATCGTATGATGAGATCATCTAAAAATAGTCTTACTTTCTCATCAAGACTAAATGGGGCTATGAGAAAAATATCTTTCATTGCATTACGTACTGTCGACATCGGTACAAAAAACAAAAAGGTAGACATAATTGCTAACACAAAAGGATCAACAAAAGGAGTAAGGTGTTGGTATCTGCTCCCTTCCATTAATTGGGCAATGACAAATGCAATTAAGAGGGCTAATGAAATCGATCCTGACATGAGCCAACTATGGGCATCAAGCCTTAAAAATTCAGAATTAATTTTTAAGTTTTTATGTCGCACATAACCATACATACCCATGGATAATAAGGACATAAATGAAGCAACAATTAGCGCCATGTCAAAATTCATTTCTCTCCCGCCAGACAATATACTGCCAATGGCATTTATCAAAGCATAGGCTGACACCAAGATAAGTATGCTGCCGTTAAAAACCAATACCATTGGTTCAACATGCCAATAACCATATTGAAATCGGCGATTACCTTCACTGGTCAAAAGTCGGGTAACCAAGAGCGCAAGAACTGACATGACAGCATCAATCATGTCAAACATACCATCAAACACGATAGCTAATGATCCCGATAGCAGGCCACATACGATACCTATCAGTGATAAAAAGGAAGTCATCACTATGGATAATTTTAGAACGCGTTGTTCCATCGCGCTCTCGGTGATAGTCAAAGTTATCTCCTAGCGTTAAATAAGTTGAGATGTTAGCTCTATAGCATTTTGAGATTTATTCAGTTGCATTTATTTCCAAGGCGTCAGACTTCTAAAGCTTTGGTTTAGAATTAATCAAAATTATAGCGACAATGGACTTATTATAATACACCCATTGAAGTATTCATATTTTGCGCAAACGCAGGTACTGCCTTTAGTCGTGTCGATCGGCCTCCCTTGTTACATACTCTATGTTTTGAGCAGGTTTCACGCTTGTTTCAATGATATGTTTGATAAGGGAGGGGTATTTGTATACCTTGTCTTTATCGAATATTTTAATTGCTAAAGTAGCAATAAGAAAAATTTTTAATGTACAAGTCGTAACGCAAAATTCAAGACTTGCCCCCTTATGTGTTATAGAAATTCTGTTTTATTAGACCACTGCACATTGAGGTGCTATAGTTACCAAATATTAGCTCGACTAACGAGCTATAGTTGAGTGTACTTTTGGGAGATCAAGGAATGAAAACTATAGTACGGGTTTTAAATATAATGTTAGCTACCTCCTTAATGCTGACTTTGTTTGCAGAAAATGCCAATGCTAAGGTATTTAAAAAATGCACATATATTGCACAATACGAGAATGGCAAATATGCTGAAGTTACAAAATCAGGTAAGGCTTTAAAAGCATCGGATGCCTGTGCTGAAGCGAAAAAAAGATGTGATAAAAAACTTAGTAAATTATACAAACAAGGTAAACTTGCACGTGGCGCTGCTTGCTATAAATACGGTGGTGAAGTGCATTAATAGCATAATAGGTTGGGGCAAAATAACCTGAGGGATCTTCAGTTTTTCATTTTAAATTTCCCTACGTACTGCTTAAATTTCTCTGCTTAAATTTCTCTACGTACCGCGCTTTATGCGCGGTATCCAGAACGATATTTTAAGATGCCGCTGAGCATTTCTATAGCAACATCCCCTGGATACCGCGCATAAAGCGCGGCAGGTAGGCGAAGAAATAAGTGCGGTATGTAGGCGAAAAAAATAAGCACGGTACGTAAACGAAAAAATTAGTGGGTTTCTCATCAAAAAATTGACGATACCTTAGGCCAACAAACCTGAGGGATCGTCAGTTTTTCATTTTAAATTTCCCTACGTACTGCTTAAATTTCTCTGCTTAAATTTCTCTACGTACCGCGCTTTATGCGCGGTATCCAGAACAATATTTTAAGATGCCGCTGAGCATTTCTATAGCAACATCCCCTGGATACCGCGCATAAAGTGCAGGTAGGCGAAGAAATAAGTGCGGTATGTAGGCGAAAAAAATAAGCACGGTACGTAAACGAAAAAATTAGTGGAGGTTTCTCATGAAAAAACTGACGTTACCTCAGGGCAAAATGACCTCATCTACCCTACTCATTTTGTCGGCCAGGCTATTAGTTAATATTTGCTGGTTTAGTTGATGAGCTGCATGATTGCCATATCCTTCATTTCACTCTGGAGAATGAAAACTTTGGTTACGCTATGCTTCATCAAGGCTAGGCAAGGTACTATTTCTAGAAAGATAATTGAAACCGTTGCATAATCACACGTTCATTGGGGCGGTTCCTAACTTTGCTTGTCGAAGCGGTTGCATAGTCACCAGCGGTTAAGCATCCAGGTGTCTCAGGAGCATTTAATGCTCCTGTTGAACAACCACCAACAAAATTAGTTTGATCATATTCTGTCATAATGACCATATTTCTATTTAAAAACCAATTAATCCCTACTCCCCAGGTGTTCGCTCTTTGTACGGATAGCCTAGGATCAGAAAAGGTGTAATTAGTTTGCTCTTCCTCGGCAGAAAAAGAATTAAAAATACGATTGTCCAGCGCTAATTGTGACCACCTCGCGACTAATTGAAACGCGCCCCATGCTCCCCTCTCTCTAGGCGAGAAATTGCGATTAGGTTTTAACGACCCGAGCGTGAAGGCTTCTTGAGTCAAATTATAAACTACCTGCACTTCTGCCGCGTGATTTGTCACTTCAACGAATTGAAGATCATCAGCGTTGGGGAAAACAAGCCCTTTAGACAGGGTTTGCTGAGTTTGTGTCCATTCCCCAAATACGCCAAAAGAACCCAGGAACCAAAAAGCTTGAGGATGAAGTCTTTTTCTTGGGCCATTGCCGTGTACATCCGTTTCATAAAAGAAAATTGGATTTTGGCCAACAGAGACTAGAGCTGGTGGATTGCTTTGATTGTTTACCTCTTCTGTACTGCCAGCGATGCCAAATCCTAAATTTCTTAAAAGCGGCAAAGAACCGTTTAGAAACGGATTAGTAAACAAACGAAGTTCAAATACTTTATTCGCTAAAGTTGCTGTCTCTGAATTAAAGGTAGTGGGTGTAACAGGATTTAATCCGGGATTGGTATTATCAAAAGACCCTGTTAATACCCCAACTTCATAAGAAAACCAGTCATTGAATTTATTGTACTTATAATTATAAGGAGATTGATTGGTTTTTCGCTTTGGCCCCACAGCTCCGTAGAATACGAAACCATATTCTCTACTTGGCGCCATCATCGTTGCATAGCCACGTTCAACTGTATTGTTCGTAGCGGCCCCTCTCAATCGATCAAATCCTGTTAAGAGGCTTTTTTGTTTGCCAGCTCTTAAACTGAACACTTCAAAATAATGCAAATCAATGAGGGCATCAAATAAGCGAGTTTGACCTTGACCAAAATCCGGCATGAAATAGAAATCATTATATTTTAAAAAAGTACCATTAAAAATGGGGCGTACACGTCTCATCCAAAATCGATTCACATTATCCTGGTTAATCATATCGGTACTTTCAACACCATTATTTATGGTTAACCCCCTTACATTGAAAAAGGCATCTTGGTCAAATTGATAAAGCCCATGCAGAAATAATTTGTTTTGGTTATCATTTGAAATGAAGCCAAAGCCTTCTTGGCTCGCTATCGCATGGCCATAGTGCGATATATTCTTTTCTTTTTCATTAGGAGTTCCGGCAACAATAATTTGACAGAAAGAGAACAATAAGCTTCCTAACAAAAATCTAAAGCAGTGGGAATTTAGATTTATCGACACGACACGATCTTCCTTAATCCTTAACAGAAGCCGGATATTGCCAGAAATTGTAGATGAGTGCAAAACACAAAAATGAACTATCCCCACTCCACTGAGTTCGCAATTTATTTTATCCTTGCAACTCTCATTATTCCAAGCAAAATAAAGATGGGGAACAAGCGTAGCCTTGATGAAGCCCAGCGTAATCAAGGTTTATTATTTAAATCTATTCGTTAATATTTGCTGGTTTAGTTGACGAGCTGCATGATTGGCCATATTCTTCATTTCATCATTATGTGCACAATGGCCGGATAGGTGAACATTGGCAAGCTTGAGACTGAAGCATGTTGATAGCCTGCACTTCGGAGAATGAAAACCTTGATTACGCTGGGCTTCATCAAGGCTACGCTTGTTATTTTTAAAAGCAATTTTGCGGATGCGCGTAGTGAGCGGTACAAGGCGGAGATTTTTCTTATATGCAGGACAAAGAATCAAAGAGGAACTAACAACATGCTGAAAACAAGTCAAGCGAGTGAAAACTTGTGTCAATCTGGTATTCGTGCGGCGAGCACGGAGTGTGAAAAAATTGGCGGCATTAATTTAGGTCAGGGTATTTGTGATTTACCTACACCTGAGATAATCAAACAGGCCGCTGTACGTGCGATTGAACAAGAGAAAAATGTATATTCTGCTTGTGAAGGGGTATTCAATTTACGCCATGCTATTGCCAATAAAATTCAAACTTTTAATAAAATCCCGGTTCATGCCGAAACAGAAATTCTGGTGACCCACGGATCTACTGGCGCCTTTATTTGTGCGACGATGTCTTTATTTAATCCAGGTGATGAAGTTATTTTGTTTGAACCGTTTTATGGCTACCACAAAAATATTTTGGAGCTGTATCAAGTTAATGTTAAAGCGGTACCTATTAATTTACATGATCTTAGCATTCAAATCGATGATCTTAAAAAAGCGATAACTCCTAAAACCCGCGCGATTATCATTTGCACACCGTGTAATCCTTGTGGCAAAGTTTTTTCTGAGCACGAATTATTAGCGATTGGCGAAATTGCAGAACACTATAATTTAGCAGTGATCACTGATGAAATTTATGAATACATTACTTATCCTGGCTATAAACATGTGTCATTTGCTAGTTTAAAAAATTTTAAAGATCGCACCATCACGATTTCAGGATGTTCAAAAACGTATAATATGACGGGATGGCGTTTAGGTTATGCCAGTGGTCCGGCACATGTAATTGCAAAAATGGCCTTGGTTCAAGATTTATTGTATGTGTGTCCTGCGACCCCGTTACAGCATGCGGCGATCGATGCTTTCAAATTACCAGAAAATTATTATCAAACGATGTGTCAAAGCTATTTGGAAAAACGGGATCATACTGTTCGTGAGTTACGTGACATTGGTTTTGAGGTGACGGTTCCTCAGGGAGCTTACTATATTATGGCTGATTTTTCCCGCATGGGTTTTAAAGATGATGCCGCCATGACACGCATGTTACTTGAGCGGGCAAAAGTTGCCGTGGTTCCTGGACGCGCTTTTTATCTAAATCCGGATAAAGGAAAACATGTGTTACGTTTTTGTTACGCATTGAGTAAAGAAAAAGTGGCGCAAGGTTTAAGACAGATAAAGCAAGGTCTGGTGCCATGTCCTTCCTAAGATATATGTTCCACTCATAGCATGTTCAGGAAGATCTGCTGAAACATCGTAAGAGTGTAATAGCAACAAGCATAACCTGGTTGCATGCAACCAGGACTTCTATTTAATCTGCCTATTCTTATTCACAAAATTACCCCTGAACTTCTCCGCCCCCTTATTGGCTAGAATATTGTCACGTGCATACCTATGGAAATCCGAGTAAGGCGAAAAAGCCTCGAAAATTCTGTGTCACCGCTGGAAATCCTGGCTGCAAGCAATCCGGCTGTGCTTCCTCAAATGGATGAGTTGAAAACCCTTCAACAATCTTTTGTGAATTATAAAATTTAGATAGTGAACTGAAACAAATTATTATAAATTAAATAGTGGAATAGATAAAATTAAGATAAATATGAAATCATCCTTAGAGTTGAAAATATTAGTAGCCATTGCTCTTTTATATACTATTGCAATTTCTCAATATATTTTATTTCCTATATTGTTATCTTTTCTTTTATATTTATTACTTAGTCCATTTATGGAATGGCTTGTCAAAATTAGGATTCCTAAAGTTATTGCTTCAGCATTTATTTTAAGCGGCATTCTCGGCATTATTTCATTAGGAATTACTTTCATAATTCCACCTGCTACAAATTGGATCATCAATGCATCAGATAATTTCAAAATTATTGAGGGTAAATTTAGAACAGTAAAAAGTTCATTAGGGGAAATCAATAAAGCTGCTGAAAGTGCTCAATCCATGGCCGGTATAGACCAAAAAAAGAATGTGATTGTAACGTCTAACGTCAGTTTGGCACCCTCTCTATTTAATTTAACCACTGATATAGTTATTTCTATTGGTACCGTTGTGGTTTTGCTTTTCTTCTATTTAATGTATTTTAAGTCTTTTATACAACAACTAGAACTACTTATTTACAAACGAAAAAAATCATCGGCACCAGAAAATCTATATATTCTCACTCTTAAAAATGAAGTTTCTAAATATTTATTCACTTTTTCGATTATATGTTTTTGCCTTGGATTAGTAATGGCTTTAGTATTTTGGTTATTAAACGTGCCGAATGCTCCTCTTTGGGGTGCCATGGTGGCTATACTCACATTTGTTCCTTATCTCGGCCATTTAATTGGTATCATTATAATTTTATTTGTTTCATTAATAACATTTGATACTTATCTGCAAATTTTTGCACCGCCTGTTTTATATTTTTTAATTACCGTAATAGAAGGCCAACTCATAACTCCTATTTTTCTAGGAAGACGTTTAAAATTAAATCCTCTTTTAATTTTCTTAACCATTTTGATTTGGAGTTGGTTATGGGGCTTCGCGGGTGCGATTATTTCTGTTCCAATTCTTGTAACCCTTAAAATAACATTGGAATTTATGCCCTCTTTATCAAGATACGCTGTTCTACTTGAAAAATAAGAGAATCAATGGGGTCAGACCTGTAATATCCCCCAATAACTATTTGAATTTATTGAAAATCAATTGATACGTATTTTGTACTTTGATCCAATTATTGTCGCCAAATCTAATAGGTAATAAAAAATGCGTGTCGAGCAATTATTATATAAACAACTTCAAAAATCAGTTGGAATTCACTGCAAACGCTTAGCTATTCTGATGTGTGCAGTAACAGCGGGAATGAAAAGGGATGTGTTACCGTCACTGGTTTAGGTCGGAGTCTTCGCACGCAGATTAAAATTAGGTCATCATTATTTTCTACACTGTATAAGCTAAGAAGATCTAATAATTAGATCTTCTTAGTGAATGAAATTGGGGTAATTATGGACCAGTAGGGTTTACTTGATTGGAATCGAGAGTAACAGCCCCATTTAGTGCCCAAGCTCTTCCGTTTAATATTGCACCATTATTGAGGGTGATGCTGGCAAGTGCATCAATGATTCCATGAAAGGTACTACCAACCCCCAGAACGGCTGAACTGCCAACTGCCCAGCTAATATTATCATTTAAAATCCCACCACTAGTCGTCACGATTGTACCAACACCTGTTGTGAGAGTAGAGCCTATCTTGAACGTGTAGGATTGTCCTAGTAAACCTGCAATATTTAGGTTAGAGGCAATTTGAGCACTTGATGCAAAACAATAAACGCCTGGTCCGTTCGTATTGAGCATTGTTTGTGTTATCACCGTATCACCTGGACCGAAACTAAAGTTACAAGCCAATCCGTTAAGCTCAGTGAAATAAGCACTGGCTTGTATTTTTGTACCAGTCGCATGAGCATTATTAATGTTGATGGCTCCATTGATAACAACACCAGGAGGGAAACCAGTGACTGATGATCCGGGCGTAAGATCTAAATTGCCATTCACTAACGTTGGTCCCGTGTTTGTCACTGTTGATGCCCCAAGAATAGAAGTACTAAAGAGAGGCTGAGGCGGCGCTCCTGGGACAGTGGGAGGAAAACCCGGGACAGGGGGTACGGGGACTGGGGGGATAAAATCTGGAGGAGGGAGAGGGCTTGGCGTAGAACAGAGGCTTACCAGGGAAGTAATCGCTGGAGCATCTATTTGAACCTGGCGAGTATCAATCCCAACCTGGAGGACTCGGTTGAAAGTACCTGCAGCCAGTGGCAGGAGTTGCAAGCTAATGTTGCAGGTAGCACCTGGTGCTAAAAAACTGCCGATGACGCAGCCATTCGTAGGTGTTGGAATAATGGCCGTAGCAGCGGCAGGCAATGGATCATTATCTTGAATCCTAATATAATTTATCTTCAAAGCACGTGGCGTATCGTTTCTTAAGGTATAAATGCCAGTCAAGGTTGCGTTTTGGCAAAGATCTCCAAAAATGGGGGGATTTATAAACGTTGCGTCACATTTTGCAAGGGATGTGCCACCTTCAGAAACACCGCGACAGGATAGTGCTTGCGTTGCTAAAGGCAGTAATAAACCTAAAATTACCACTCCATGCTGAGCTTTCTTAAACATCATGTATCTCCTTGTAATTCCTGGTGTAGTTATATTGCTACATGCAATCCAAATAATGCTGCTTGTGAGGTCAGGTTAAAACTGGCTGGAACTAAGACAGGTGCGGTGATAGTACCTGTAAATCCAGTACCAGGTGTTTCCACACTGCCCAAATCCGCATACAAGTACTCTATAGAAAGAGCAAAACGGTTATTGAACGCATAGAAAAACCCACCACCAACTTCCCAAGCGAAACTTGAACGTGTATTGGAATTGAGATCTAAAAATTGATCCGCACAAGGGATACTGCTACGATCCGCATCACGATAGCCTACACGATTCCAGGCATTTCCTATACCGCCCTTGGCGTAAAGTGAATATTGTCTCTTAGAAACAACAGTTAAGGCCCCATCAACCATCAGACGATAACTTCTTATTGGCATGTTAAAGGTCATCTCATTAAAAGCAGGATCACTAAAACGCCAAACATCTCCTTTAATGCTGCTTTGACCGAGGTAATATCCGTTTAGTTCAGGCTCTATAGCGGTAAACCATTGAACATGGTCGGAAAAGGGGTTGTAATGGCGCAAATGATAAACATAGCCAACCCCTAATTGCGCAGCGAATGTATCCCACTGATTATTATTGGTTTGTACAAGCCTGTCGGTTTCACTGCTGGTCACCCCTAAGTAACCATCACTTGCACTTAAACTTGCAAACCCAAGAGCGCCTATAATATCTATATGGTTAGGGGCAGTTGGTTCTACACCATCTTTATCACCAATAATGACTTTAGTGTTAATTTTAGGTTTATCTTTTGATACATGCACTGTTCTATTAGGCTCATGAGCCATTGTGTTTAAAGGTACATGCGAGGAGCTACTCAATGCCCTAACCTCGGCGACTGAATTCAGCGGACCGATGATTACAACATAGTATTTGCTCGTTGCTTTAACAGTTACTGGTTGATGGAATTTTTTTCGTAATTGCTGTTTATAGAGACTGGCATTTTTTATATCTTTAAATGTAGCGGCTTGAACGTAAAATGGACCATTCGCACCTTCTTTAACGTGTTGTGTATTAGATAAACCATAAATCACCTTCGCATGGGAATTTGAAGGATTATTTGGATGGATATTCGAGGCGAATGAACTAAAAGCTACAAACATTGAAGCAGATAAAATACCAGTATATGAAATAGCCCATCTCATAGATAATATCCCTATATTATTTTCTAGTAGTTGGAAACTATATTTGAATTTTAATCAGAAAGATATCCCCATTTACCTCTATATACTCTCTGTTTTAAAAAGATAACTTATCGCGATACATTAATTAAAAGGGTATTATGGTATTTGAGGACTGATTTAAATGACATAATATTAATTCTAAAATTATCCCGGGACAGGGAAAAGTCAAAACTTATCAGGCGAAAGAAAATCTAGCATCACGGACTCTTCCCCATTGATCAAGTCGTAATGTAAAATTCAAGACATAACCCCATATATTTACGCTGGCTTATATTTGTAAATTATTAAATCTTTAAGATAATATTTTTCTCGTTGTCTTTGCCCCTTAATTAAACGACTTTTTATCTCTGTCTGCTTTCCGGGTAATGAGACTTTTAAATATTATTTTCGACGTGGCTACCTACCCTCTCATTGAGCTATTCCCTTATAATTGATTTGAATTATCATATACTTTATCATTTCTTCTCGAAATCAACCCAGAGTAAGAAACAAATGCAGAATGTAACAAAATGTTTAGCTATAGCCCTAATAACGCTGATTCCTACCCTGTCTTTTGCAACTCTAAGACCATTTACTAACAGAGATTGCCCCGCTTTAGCAATGCCTAAAACGGTCTTATTAGTTCACGCATCATGGTGCTCACATTGCAAGGCTTTTTTGCCAATTTATGGGCAAGTTTCTGATAAAGAAAAATACAAGGATTGGATTTTCTATCAAATGGTAAATGATAAATTTGAAAATGTTTGTGGTACTGCTATTAGAGGCGTTCCTATCACTTTTAAAAATAATATGAAAAACAATTTTATGGGAAACAGGTCGCAATCAGCCCTGGAAGAATTTTTAGATTCAAATGCATAAAAATAGACTTTGAACAGCACTAAATGTGATAAGCAAGCCTGGTTGCTCGCAACCAGGACTTCTCTTTAAACTCCCCCGAACCTCCCCAGCCCAATTATTGGGTAGAATGTAAAATCAATCGAGTCTGCCCCAATTGATCTTTGTCGCCACAATCACCCAGACCAGAATCCTTAAATTGTTTCATGCGTCTTAAGTAGGGGTAAATGATTGACTAGGACTCAAGTAATCCGTCATTAGTTTGAAAATAAATGCAATAGCTACCATGCTCACGGTGAGTAACGCAAGGGAGGAAACAAATCGATTTGGGTGGAGAGAATGCATATCACATAAGTCATCATAGATACTTGCCATTGTTGCATAAATACCCGTACATTGCTCAAAAATATCTCTATATTCATCCTCATCCAGAGTTATTTTATCCACTTGCTTCATCATATCTCCATAAAGAGCTATTGGATTCTCCGTAGATAGAAACGAGGCTGCAGGGAAAAAATCATATTGGTTTGCTGGTATTTTATAAGAAGTCAAACGATTGCTGGGATTAATATATTTTGATTGAATAATATTTCCACCATGCATAAAACCGGCAACATGAAGTAAAAAATGGGCAAGTAATGCTTTGGGCTTTAATGTTTCTATTTTTTCTAGGTAACTTTGGGTTGTTCTGGCTTTCATGTGCTCCTGAATTGTTTCAGGTTCAACCCCTAATTGTCGCAAATCCTCTTCTATAGCTGAGGTACGCCATAATTGTTGAAGATAAGATAAAGAAAAAAATGCATTAATTTCTGCTTTATTAGTTCCTGATAAGCCCTGTAATTGCGTTTCTATTGCTTTAATAATAAAAAAGTGTTGGATCAATCGTGAGACGTACAAATCTTTGGGGATTTTAGGATTTTTAAACAGATATTCTGTTTTAAAACGGTGGTGCTCTGCTCTTTCATGCGCATCAGTACGTTGCCCAGGTTTTCCATTTTTGTATGTAGATGTTAATAAAGCTTTGCTAAACATGGCATAAAACTCCTGTCTCGAGAAAGAACTGCATTGCTGATGGATGATCATCGAAGCATCGTATTATATTGAAGATTAAGTTCGCTAACAATATTGAACCCTACTAGATTTTTCGTTGAAATTAAACATGTGTAGATGCGATTTTTCTCTTGCTCTCCTGATTAATTTTTCAAATAATTAATCAATGGGGTCAACCCTATATTATTGTAAAATAATGCAATATCATCCGGTTTATTCAACAATACCCCATGTAATGTCAATTAGTTAAGGAAAGTTATGATTGTTATCTTCGTCCATGGCTGGAGTGTCACACATACCAATACTTATGGAGAGCTTCCTCAATGGCTTGAAAGTCAGAGCAAAGTTGGAAAGCTGACTATTCAAGTGGGTAATATCTATCTTGGACGCTATATCAGCTTTGACGATACAGTAACAGTCGACGATATAGCACGTGCATTTAATCATGCAGTGCGTGATGAAATTGCTGATAAACTGCGCAACGGAGAGCGTTTTGCTTGTATTACTCACTCTACCGGAGGCCCAGTTGTCCGTAAATGGATGGATTTATACTTTAAGAATAATCTTGCAAAATGTCCATTGAGTCATCTTATCATGTTGGCTCCCCCCAACCACGGTTCTGCGCTTGCTCAACTGGGTAAATCCCGGCTAGGTCGTATAAAAAGTTTTTTTGAAGGTATTGAACCAGGACAGCATGTGCTTGATTGGCTTGAGCTTGGAAGCAATATGAGCTGGCAACTTAATGAAAGTTGGCTTGATTACGATTGTACTGCTAATGGTATCTATGCGTTTGTCCTTACGGGCCAGAAAATTGATCGCCAACTTTATGATGCACTTAACTCCTACACGGGAGAAGCCGGGTCTGATGGAATTGTACGTGTAGCTGCTGCAAATATGAATTACAGTCTATTAAAGTTACATCAGGAGGGAAATAATGGTGAAAATCTGGTTGTCTCCAAAATGACCCGGACAAAGCAATTGGCATTTGGGGTTCTGCCTGGGTGTTCGCATTCCGGTAAAAAAATGGGAATTATCCGCAGTGTGACTATGGCCAATGCCGCTACTCATCCTACGGCTATATGGGTCTTGCGATGTCTTCAAGTAAAAAATCGTGACTCCTATAGTCAATTGACCAAAGATCTGGATAAGCTTACCCAAGAAACCCAGAAAAATGAGCATATAGAACGTGTGCAGACGCTTATACATAAACGCGAGTACATCACCAATCGCTACTCTATGATTATATTCCGGCTGATTGATGACCGGGGCAATCATCTTGAAGATTATGATCTTTATCTAACTGCTGGACCTCAATATAGCGAGTATGCGCTTCCTACAGGTTTCTTCGCAGACCGTCAGCGTAACCAACATGATCGGGGAAAACTGACTTATTTTCTTGACTACGATATCATGGAGTCCGGGATTAATACCCCAAAAATGCAGGGTAACCTGGGATTCCGTATTAAAGCATACCCTGAGTCAAGTGACCAGGCACTTGCCTATTACAAGCTACTCGATTTTCATTCCTCGCTCGCTGACATTAACAAAATTCTTCATCCGAATGAAACAGTAATGGTTGAAATCATGCTTCAGCGACGAGTAGATAGAACGGTCTCCCGTATCACCAACAACCTTACTCCGGCAAAAATCAGTGTGAAACCTACTGGCAAAAAGGTAGATTAACCTCACTTTTGTTTCATGTATTTGGGTATTACCTCCAAGAGCAAACAGAAATGAACCCATAGGATGATTTAGCAGATAAGATTTAATTTTTTAGATGTTCATTTGATACTCTATCTTTAGGTAGGTAATACTATGCTATGGAGAACGGCTACGCAAAGAAGCTAAAGCACTTGCGACTATATCATTATCGTCTTCCTCTTGTAGCGTATTATTTTTAACATGAGTTTTTCTCGTTGTGGATTCAATGGAAATTTCCTTGTTCTCATTGAGCCGGACAATTAAATCCGTATTTTCACCATGAGTATTTACTTCAAGCTTGGCTTGTTGAATAATTTTCTTTTAATTTTCGAAATCAAGGCGGTGTAGAAAATCTCTTTTTACGCCATATTGTTAATATTAATTCCGCTTACCCCCACATGAAAAGCTCAAAAAACATCGACCGGAAAGCGCTACAACATGTATGCGATGACAGCAGCTCATCCAACACTTCCATTTGCTACACGAGTACGGGTTAAAAACCTGAATAATGGCCGTACGATTTTGGTTCGAATTACTGATCGAGGACCTTTTTTATCGAACAGGATAATTGATTTATCCTTTGCTGCCGCTAAAAAGCTCGGTATAAAAGGCATTGCCCCTGTTGAAATTGAAGTAGTTTGAAATTGCCAAGAAGTATAGCCACCGATTAAAGAATCAAAAACAGACTCTATCTTTTAAACAATATATCTTGTTTCTTCCACTTGCTCATTACACGCTTGCATATTTGTTTCATTTTCATCAGAGTGATTCTTAGAAAATAAAGATGCCCTTATTGAGCTTGCTCTTACTACTTGGCCCGTTTTTTCATCTCTAGCCCATTTATGCATTTCACCATCTCGTATCGTTGGTGAATATAAAATTTTGTTTTCATAATAATCAACCCTTAGAGAATTTGAATAATTAGCAAAACCCTCTACAAATCGTCTTGCAATAATATAGGCTTTATTGCTTGGATCACAAAACCACAATTTAATAGTAATGGAATCTGTTTTAGTTAATCCGTCAGCTATCATACGTTTGGAAATTTCATCTATTGTAATTGCTTTTTTACCTCCCGAAACGGTATAGGCCCAATCATGAAAGGGGAGATGTTTTAATTCCTCATAGGGTAAATTGGGATTGTCTAAGGTTGATGATAATTTTCTATCGGGATAACAATCAATTCCGTGTCCCAGCACATAAATTTTTGTGTTAGGAGCTAGATTAGCTAGATCACAGGTGTTGTGATATAAAATTACAAAATTTTTATTCTTAAATCTGCTTGCACTATTATCTCTAAATGTTTGGATATCTTTTCTCATTTTTTCGGAAATTTCATTTTCCATAAATGGCACATAAATATACCCATCAATAGGAGTTTTCAAATAGTTATCGCAGAAATTATTTAAACATTGTTTTATGGTATTAAAGATGCCGGCAGTCATTTTTGATATACAATTACTCACTTTGCATAATTATAATTCAAAAAGATTATGGTTTTATTAATAATTTAATTATTTTGATGATTAAATTAACAAGTTGCTTAGGAAAAAGAATTGTTTGGCCCGACCTACGCTTGCTGAGAAAAATAGGAATTCTTATCACTACACGTGCTGAAACCTTTTGAAAAACCGCGTGTGCTTTCATAGATCATGCATTAAGAATATAAAAATATTATATAACCTATATACAAATGTTCTATTTAAGTTCTATCTGGCTATAGATTACCATATAGGCAAATAAGTATTTATCTAAATTTCACTCTAACTTTTTAAAAAGGAAAACAAATGCCTTTTTTCTATAAAAAAAATGCCCAGATCCATGTGACAAATTCCATTGATGAATTGACATCTCATTCATTCCCCCTAGATGTAAAATCAGCAGAAAAAAGTGCTCATTATCAGGCTGTTGCCCCTATTATTTTTTCTTCGCAATACAAGTTTTCTCTTTTAACGACAAGAAAAGACATACACTTAGGGCAAGATTTTATAGATTTCATAGCACATCATAAGTTAACTTCGTTAAACAAGTATAATGGAGTTGATCTCTTGTATCTTTTAGCCTTAAGCCATGATACAGCTTTGCGTGCTGGAATTTGGGAGTTAGGCTCTCTGTCACATCTAAAAGCCACTGAAATTATCAGTAGCCTATCAAAATTAGACGCTATCAATCGCATACCTCTTATGAAAGAAGCCCTGGTAGCATGGAAGGAATTGTTTCTAGAAGCTAAATTTGAATTGCAACAAGAAGCAGGGACTTGTCCAGATAGCACTCAAACTATGCTGGGTCAGATGACTTTATATGCTTCTACAAAAAACGACAAAAATAATGAACGCCATAGAGAGTCTCAGAGAAGCGATCAAACAAGATTAGAAGTTGAACGTGAGCAATTTCGTTTGCTGGAAAGAGCTTATTACAAAGAAAAGGATAGACATAACCAGCCTACAGAAATCCAATCGTATTACAGCGATGAAGAAGAGGAATCTACTATTACACAACAGCAGTATTACTACAATTAATCATTGTAATAAGGAAGGATTTAAAATTTCCTCTAATGACTGCTTCACACGATATCTATAGAGATAGAGAGACTTCGAGTAAAGAGATTAACTAAAAATCCGGAAAACTTTAATAAGAAGAAATAATCTATGCCATACACTAATAAATGCCCAATATCATTCGAACCACTTACTAAAGAAAACGCTCTTCTAATTAAAGTTCCTAAACAGAATGAAAAGCAAAAAGACATCTACTTCTATATCGGAGATGAGGAAACTCTGAGAAAGCTTTCTTCTTGCCCTTTATCAAGGCGAAAAGGCCATTATTATGCACTTAAATTATCAAGTAAAATCTCAGTCTCTCACGAAAATGTTACTAATGAAGATTTAGTAAGCAAGTTGCTGAAAAGTAATGATAATAATACCCTTATTGATGATAATGATGTTCTTGCCAAGATAGATACAGAAAACAAATTCAATTGGCAATTAAGAAGTTTCAAAGAGAACATAACCAATAATCCATCTGAAACGAACATCCAGGAACTATTGACTTTTATTGATCATGGAACTAATGAAAACCGAACTGCTCCAGCCCATAGACTTTTGCCTAATCGTCAATTTATAAGCGAATATAAGGCAAATTTTTTGAGGCACCCTGCTCCGCGACTAAGAATTTTGGATGTCTTCTTTAGGCGTGATAATATGGCAACCTATAATCAAACACTTAATGAAATAATCAGTAATTCGCTAAAAGAAGAGCATGACTTATTATTTCTATTTAATACCTACAGACTTATATCTGAAATTGAGAGTAGCAGAATTAAAATTGCATTCCAAAATGCGGTGTACGTGCAACTAACTAGATATATAGCCGGGCTCTTGGTAACTACTAATACAATGTCTCTAATTGTTAATTTACTAGATGAAAGTTTTTCATCTATTGGTTTAGGAGTATTTTATATTCTGTTTATCAATTCCGCTCAAAACAGCCTGGAACGCTTATTAAGAGAAAATAAGAAGCCTGATGCGCAGTCGATTTTTCATGCGATTTTCATTGATAGTATGATACAACTCACCAACCCCGCAAGAATTTATGACATCAGTAAAAGTGCAGTATCAAACGCTTATGAATTTGTAAAATCCAATTTAAGTTTTTTCAGTAATAAATGGCTAAAATCAGAACCAGTACGATATGAATTACCGCCAGACTTAGCAAATGTTTATAGCCAATTGAATAGGTAAGATTTTATGGTGAAACAAAATTGCTAATGTACTTGTACTAATGAGCGCATGTAGGCATGTAGGGTCAGGCCTTGAATTTTGCATTGCACCTATGAGCCAATAAAAACCATAAAATTCAAAACTCAAGGCCTGACCCTATATATGTTCAATCACAATTTAACTAAATTTTTGGCTGTATCACAGTATTATTAGTTGCTTGTCTCTCATTAGGTCCAGGTGGAAACAAAGAGAGAGCGATATGAGCAGACTCTGATGATTTAGCTAATTGTTTCTCTGGATTTGTCTGTAAAGTTATTTCAGCATTTGTAGTTTCTTTCTGTTTACCAAAATGTTCAGCACGACGTTCTAAAATAGAATGCAATTGTTTTTTTTGCTCCTCTGTCATATAAGGCAAGAGCTGAGCAAAATCGCGGAAAGGTTCAAAATCAATTTGCTCATTGATTGCATTTGCCCATCGTAATTTACCCTCATTGGATAATTGCATATTGACGGATCTCATAGAACTAGTACTGGGAAACTTCTGAGTGATATTTGTCTCAAATATATACAATAGGTTAGGAATAAATTCATGGATTAAATATGAGCCTTTTTTATCAAGTAGTTTTAGGAGAAAAGAGCGGTTATCGTCATTAGAGATATCTTGTAATGTCAGTATCTGATCCTCAGCGATTTGTTTTTCCATTCTGAAGATGAAGATAAGTTTATTGATAATACTTGGTGATAATTCATCCTCAGGGTAATCTCGAAACTTCTCCAGGCAGCTCTGGCTATCCATACCATAGGTGACTTTTAGATAGTTTACTTCGCGATCAATGGGTATCATTCCCATGTAAAGATGGAAAATATGGGAAGACCAAACTGCTTGAAGAGTGATTGTTCCATCATTTTCAATTATTTGTTCAGCAACATGACGCATCACAGCAGTGCCAAAACCATTGCCTATTTTCTTGCTACCTATGTATCCAATATCAATATTAGGATACTCCTCACTTATTGAGAATGTTCCACCAGTACGTAGCAATTCCTGATATTTTTGAGAATCGAATGTTTTATTGTTTTTGGGAGATTCAATTTTCTTACCACCGGCCATAACATATCTTCCTCACTTTAATTTGAATGAAACGCAAAGATCCCAAATTATCCCCACATATTGTTCACATATAAAACTTTAAATACATATATATGTCAATATAATTAGTCGATTTGAGTAGAACAACTGAATAGATAATGGGTCAGACAAAGGGGTCAGGTCTTTCCTTTTTCCCTTTAGGGCAAAGGAAAGACCTGCCCCCTGAGGTTTACATTCTTACTGAGCCTCTTAAAGAGGCTCTTATCAAGGCTGCTTCATGTATTGGTAATATTGTTTTACTAATTACAATGACCACAAAAGGTACTGATATCAATATTACTCCCACAAAAAATAATCCCCACCCTTTTTCCATGAAGCTCATTTTTTAAAGGGCCAAGATATGCTGCAATGCCGGCTGCACAAGCCGGCTCAACCATCATTTTGAGTTCTTCTGCAATTAATTTCATTGCAGTAATAAGTTCATGATCACAAACCGTTACTAATTTATCGACATTCAGTTTACATAAATGGAAACTATATGGTTCCGCTTTAGGGGCGCCAAGGCTGTCTGCGATGGTTTGAATTTTATTAATGGCCATTGGCTTATTCGCTATGAAACTTCGATTCATTGTATCTGCGCCTTCGGGCTCAACTCCATAGACTTTACAAGATGGTTGAGCTTGCTTAAATACATTTGCAACCCCTGCACATAAACCACCGCCTCCTATAGCGACAACAACAGCATCTAATCCTTTAGTTTGTTCTGCAAACTCTAAACCTAGGGTAGCAGTGCCCAATGCAGTATGATAACCCTCAAAAGGATGAATAAAGGCTCGAGATTCCTGCTTTGCAATTTCTTGAACCCGGTTAAAGCCTTCATTAATGGTGTCACAATAAATTATTTCGGCACCATAGGATTGACAACGTTGAACTCGAAATTTGTTAGCCGTTTTTGGAATAATCACTTTCGCACTGATACCTAATTGTTTTGCAGCGTATGCGACTGCAATTGCATGATTACCAGCACTTATAGCAGTAACTCCGTTTTTTAATTCACTGATCTTTAGAGCCATCATATTTAATAAGGCGCCACGAAGTTTAAAACACCCACCGTATTGGAGTGTTTCAAGCTTGAGAAATAATTCAGTATTCTTTCCAAAAAGATTATCTTTTTCTTGTCCCTTCCATTCCCATACAGGAGTGAGCAAAATTTTATCACCAAGAAGCGTTCTGGCTTCGCGAATTTCATTTAGATTTGGAATTTTGATTTCTTCAGTCATAAATATTGATGCCTTATGTTAGGGTTGTTTATCGCTTTTGAACTAAGTTTAATTCAAATAAAGGCAGTTGAATGCCCTCATAGATCTTTTCTTGCTTCAATTTGATTCCTATGCCTAACAATCTTACTGGCATACGCTTTCTCAAAAACCTTCGTGTATGAGTTGGAATAAAATATTTAAATCAAGACTGTAGGGCAATTTTTAATAACTTTAACTCACCCCGAACGCGAAGATAAATTGGCTCTACACCAATTAAGGGGGCACATTAATCAACTTAGTTTAGACTAAGTCCTTGATTTGAGACTCAAAATGAGATTAAAGAGCCGAAGTACAATCTCACACATAGGGGTCAGGTCTTGCCTTTCGCCTATTTATATAAAAAAGGCAATAGGCAAGACCTGACCCCTGAGGTTTACTCTATCCTTAAATTCAAGATTCAAGGCCTGACCCCGTTGGTGCTCCTCTATGCTACAAAGTAATGTCCACCTTTTTGTTAAAAGATTTAGTAATCTTGAAGACTGTTTCAGCAAAATGACCGAAATTAACAGGTTATGTTATGATCTAATGATAGAAAAATTTCCCCCACAAATAGAAGGTTCTCAAGTTAATGATTTTATTTCCAATATTGAGGATTGTTATAAGGCTCATCTAATTTATGAGTAAGCAAACATTCTTGAGCTACACACTATTAAGCAAATATGATTTAACAACAACTTACCCTAAGCAACGAAGTCATACTCATTCTTTTTGTATACAATTATGAAAGCTAAATGGAAATAGACATTGGTTATCGACCTGTTTTGGAAGCAATCTGGTAAATTAGAGTATCTTGACGCATGTGTTAACAAACCCATCGTTTTGCGAATCAACAAAAATGAGTTCGCTTTTTGCCCTAATACTATTATCTTCAGAAACTCAACTAGCTTACATAAGTGATTAAATTAAGACTATTCTATTCGTTGAAATCGAGGAACTGTTTTTCCATTATGAACAACATTCTCAAAAAACATTTGCATAGGACGAACCCAAAGCTGATTACTCCCAAATTGTTCGCATTGATAAAGCGCCCTGTACACTATCATATCTTCATCTGTTTCACTATGGCGAGCTTGGCCAATGACTTCATACAATTTTTCGTTTTTATAATGTCTGTATTTTCCACATATAATTGAATCAGCTAACATTTACACTCTCTCACGTGATTCATAGTCAATAGCTTACAAAAATTTATAGAATACAGTTAAAGTCAGTTTTTATTAATTGGCTTAGGTACCATTTTACGACCGGTACCAAAACTGGTACCAAATAATTCTGAAGTGGTTGTGGGGTTTTCATAAAACCCTTACTGGGCTTGGTCGGGACGGAAGGATTTGAACCTTCGACCACTAGCACCCCATGCTAGTGACAACCAATTTCATTTAATTTCAAACAAATTCAATTATAACCATAACATCCTTTTAAATAAAGGATTATTTGCATTTCAATATTTCAAATGATATAAATTGATTTCATACAAGCAAACAAAAAAGTGTAGCCAGAAGTGTAGCCAATTTCTGATATCCTAATAAGAGCATAATTATGGAAAAGTTTACTCATAACAAAATTGCAAATTTAAGTGCCGAAAAAAATCGTTACCATATTACTGAGGGTAATGGCTTTTGTTTAAGGGTTTCTCCTAAAGGTACGAAAACCTGGTTCTACCGTTATAAATTTGGCGGTAAAGAGAAATGGCTCACTATTGGTAATTTCCCAGTAATGGGTGTTGCTGAAGCTAGAAAAGCCTTTAATGATTTATGGGAGATAAGGCAGTCTGACCAAGACCCAGAAGACATTATCCAAAAAAAATTGCTCCAAAAAAATAATAATGTGAAAACGTTAATTTCTGATTGGTACAACAATTATATTGTTAAACACCGTAAGCAACCTCAACAGATTAAACAACAAATTGATGCTGACATTATCCCTCTATTAGGAACATTAGAAATTGAAAAAATACAGCCTCGAGACATAGCAAAGGCCTTGGATAATATAGTTCAAAGAGGCTCCCCTGTTCACGCCAATAAAGTGCTTAGTACCTTGAAACAAGTATTTAATTACGCGGTAAGTCGAGGAGAAATTACAATTAATCCAGCCATAAATATTCGAGCAAGAGACATAGGTGGAGTAGAAAAACCTCGTGATCGCAATCTCGATCTTGATGAAATAAAAAAAATATGGCTATTTTTGGATAGTGATAATCACTCGATGTCAATTCAGATTAAAAACGCCATTAAAATCATATTATTAACTGGTGCAAGGACTGGTGAACTAAGACTAGCAAAATGGTCTGAATTTAATTTCGAGAAATCTCTTTGGATTATTCCTCCCGAGAATAATAAAATCGGACTTAGCATGAAGATTCATCTGAGCGAGCTTACTAAAAAACTTCTGTTGGAAATAAAAGAAATCAGCTTATCTAATTTTGTTTTAGCTGGGGTCGATGATGATTCCCCACTAGGCGATAAATCGATATCTAAAGCTATTCAACGCATACAAAAACGAGTAGGTATCCCACAATGGACTGCCCATGATCTCAGACGCACTTTTGCCACTCAGCTTGGAGAAACATTGCGAATCGACCCAGTAGTTATAGAAAAATGTCTTGGACATAAAATGCCTAAGATCATGGCGACTTATAACAAAGACGAAATGCTGTACCAGCGCAAAGAGGCTTTAGATAAATGGAGTAGCCTGATAGAAGAACTAACAATAAACAAATTTGAATTTGTGCAACTATAGTGGTACTATTATAATGAATAGAGATATTGAATATATTGCCTATCAAGGCGAAAAGTTTACGATTGAATGGTACTTTGACGAAAAGAAGCATAGCCAATCTCAAGAATATTATTATTCTTTGAATAAAGACGAACGCATTCAGTTGTTGAAGCTATTAAAGAGAATGGGCGATGCCGGTATCATTCACGATAAAACCAAGTTTAGACATGAAGGAGACAAAATTTATGCCTTCAAACCTAAGCCAGATAGATTTTTATGTTTCTTTTTTGAAGACAGAAAAATAATTTTAACTAATGCCTTTAGGAAGAAGCAGGATAAGTTACCTTTAACCGAAAAGGAAAAAGCCTTAAAGGTTATGGATCAATATACCAGTAGAGTAAAAACAGGTGATTATTATGACTAAGAAACATTTATCTACTTTTGAACGAGAAATGCAGGACCCTCTTTTTCGTGAACAATTTGAAAAAGAATATGATGAGTTTCTATTATCTGAAATCATCAAAGCACTCATGAAGAATGGCAAAATGACCGTGAGAAAACTGGCCGAAAAAGCAGGGCTTTCTCCAACTGTAATTCAAAAAATTCGCTCCGGTGAGCAAGAAGATGTAAAGCTTAGTAACTTCCTCAACATCTCTCACACTTGCGGTTTTAAAGTCATTTTAGAAAAAGGGGATGATAAGTATTACTTATAAACCTTTAGAAATTAATCATTGTCTAAAGCAGTCATTGACCACTTCAGGCAATGAAAATGGATTTATCTGACATATTGATTAATCCAGTTATCAATCACGTCTTTATGCCAGGCTAAAGTTCTGCCATGTAATTTTACTGGCTTGGGAAATTTCCCTTCACTCCACCAACGGCGTAAAGTCAATCGGTCCTTTCCGATAATGACTTCTACGTCATTGATAAACAGAATCTGTTGTGTAAATAGATCATTAACTGGTTGCATCATTGATTCTCCAAATCCCTCTGTTATTTAAGTTGTAAACGAGCCTTCCATTCACCCTTGTGTTCCATATCAATGACTGTGATAAACAGCTTCAGCAAATTCAATTCAACCTTACTTTCTTTAGGTAAACGATTGTGCTGGTAGATTAACTGCAAATGAGCAATTGGGGAGTTTGATAAATTAGCGATTCGTTGTAGAGAATAATTGGTTGAATCCAGTAGATACTGAATAATACCCTTATAGATGGTGATTTTTTGATCGTAAAACATGCGATATACTCCTGTAAAACATGTGTAATAAAGTCCAAATCGCGCAAAATGAACATTAAGTATCATTTATCGAAACTAATATTAAAACGATATTAAAATAATTATCAATATGTATTTTTAAGAAATTTAAATTAAGATACGATATGATATTGAATGATACCGTTTTATATGATAATTTTTTTACGACGTTCGATTAAAAGGATAATTTTATGAGTAAGGGACCCTATCAATCGTTTGCAAATCGCTTGATCCATACCCTCAAAGATAAAGGACATACTGCATCTCGTTCACCTAATGGGATCTGTATTAAAGCCCTAGCAGAATTTACAGGTGCATCAGAACAAATCTGCCGTCGCTATATAAGAGGTGATGCTCTACCTGATTATGAGAAAGTTAAACAATTAGCTCATCATCTTCATGTAAACCCAGGCTGGCTATTATTTGGTGAGGAAGGACATGCAGCTCCTAAGAAAAATGAAGTCGATGAAACACTACTTCATTACATCTTGAAGCAAAGCCATCATTTATACCCTGTTTCTCATGGAAGTAATGACGATTACGCCGATTTTGTGTTAGGATTAATCAAAGAAGTACGTGCAATTGACACATCGGAAAATAATTTACTAAAAATCATTGACTTGGCCATTGGTTCCATTTCTTCCTACGAAGAACAAAGAAAAAAGCACAGTCATGCCGTTTAAGAAGTTTGTAGATATGGATGTAACAGCTGTTGAAGTAAGGCTTCACCCTAAAGCAAAAGATTTTCTCTTTGAACATTATATCACCATGCGAAAAGTGTTCTCTGACGTACTCGGGCAAGTAGAAACAGACTATGCTTCCATTGCCCTCATCAATCAAGCAGGACAGATCTTTTTCATGTCCTCCAACCCAGCTATAGAGCAAAATTTAATTGAGAAAAGTCTCTGGCTATTTGATGGTTGCTATCAACCAGAGTTCATCAGCCAGGATCAACCGAAATTATGGAGCGAACTTCCTCATATAGGCTGTATAGAAGCAATTACAAAATACAAACAGATAGAACCTGGACTCATCACAGGTATTTCCATCCCCACTGAATATGATTCTCATAGAGCAATCTTTTCATTTGGATTAAAACGAATAAATCCCTATATCCAAAACAAAAGCTCCATTCATTGCGAAAAACTGTTAGCCATGGGCAAGTTTGCGTTAAGGCAAATTCAAGAGTATTTAACTTTACCAGACAAACAGTCCTGCATGAAGACTAAGCCCAAACTCACATTAATCATCAACAATCAGGTGAACTATGAACACACTCCTGGATAAAAACGATCCTATTTTAAGACAAACCGCTGAGCCAATTAAAGAATCAGAATTTGGTAGCAGTTGGTTAAAAGAGCTGATTAAGACTATGTTCGGCATTATGGCTGACAAAGGTGCCGTAGGGGTAGCTGCTCCCCAAATTGGCATCAGCAAACGAGTTATTGTATTTGGTACTAATTATACCAAACGGAGAAAACCAGAATACCCGATCCCCGATACTGCATTAATTAATCCTGCATTAAAAATCCTGTCCCAAGAAATTCAAACTGGCTACGAGGGATGCCTTAATTGCGGTGAATTAATGGGAGAGGTTCCAAGAGCCATGGAAATTGAATATTCAGGCTTTGACATAGATGGAAATAGAATTACCAAAAAAGCTTCCGGCTTGGAAGCCCGTATTCTTCAGCATGAAATTGATCACCTGAATGGATTTTTATTTTTAGACCGAGTAGAAGATCAGGACTCACTAACCACTCTATCGGCAATGCAAAGTAAAGGATAATCCTATGAAGCATCAAACCCGAATCATACTGGCAGGCACACTAGGCAATTTAATAGAATCTTTTGATATGGCCATTTGCGGCCTACTCTCAGTCTACATTGCCAAATACCTAATTGGTGATGCTTCAAAGGGTTTATTTCTAGTATTTCTTACTTTCTTTGCTGGATATCTAGCCAGACCTATTGGGGCTATGATAATGGGCTTATTATCCGATATCTATGGCAGAAAAATTATCCTTGCAGCGTCCATCTTAACGATGGGCGTGTCAACAACCCTTATCGGGTTTATCCCCCCACACAGCACCATAGGTACTTTTTCTGTTATAACCTTATTAGTGTTAAGAGTTATTCAGAGCTTCTCCTGTGGTGCAGAATATCTAAATTCTTCAGCTTATCTGGTTGAAAATGCAGAAGCCTCCAAAAAAGGCTACTCGGGCAGCTGGGCTTCGTTTGGTGCCATGTCAGGAATGCTCGTAGCATCATTGGTAGCATTATTAGTTACTTATTTTACCAATCACTATCCTGAACACGATTGGCTAGTCTGGCGTGTACCTTTTGTCCTTGCACTACTAGGTTCTTCCATTGGCTTGTATATCCGGTTGTGTATTCCTGAGAGTATGGAGTACATCATGTACTATGCAGACAGGCCAAAACCTAAATTTAAGAGTCTACTTTCAGAATCAGTCAACTACATCAAGGACAATAAAATTCAATCTCTTTATGTATTTGTTTTAAGTTGCCTAGGAGTAACAACGACTTTCCAGATTTACATTTATGGTCCTATGCAAGCCCATTTATATAGTCATTTTCAGGATCATGAAATTATCCTATCAAATATACTTTCATTAATTGTTTTATTAGCTGTATTTCCTTTAGTTGGAAAACTATCTGATAAAATCAATCGAGAAAAAATTGTGATCTTTGCTAGTGTTGGTTTATTGATTCTTTCCCAGCCATTTTTTTATGTTTTATCGCACCATGATATTTATGAGCTCTTATTAGGACAAGCATTAATTGCAATTCCTGCTGGAGCTTATTATGCAACAGTACCGGTGATGTTAGCTGAAATGTTTCCGATTAAGTTACGATGCACTGTTTTATCAATTTTATATTCAACTGCTGCAAGTTTATCAGCTGGACTTGCTCCGTTAGTTTCTTTAATACTGGTTAAAAAAACAGGTATTGCATCATCGCCTTCTATATTAGTATTTACTTTGGTGGCTAGTGCTTTTATTACTATGTATGTGAAGCATTCTAATAATAGACAAAAATACTCTCAGTTACCTGCATAAAATAGTTTAACGATTACATATGCTAAATTTGCACACTCCCCCCATTATTTTTTATATTGGTACATTCATTGGTTAAAGCTGACAAAACCTATTATATTATTCAATCATCGCTTGGGTGGTGATATGAGCATGTTATAGATAAAATATACCCAAAATTAAGAGCCTACAAAGCCAAGACAGAGAGCACTGAATGAACTATATTCCAAGACGAATAGAAATTATTGATGATTCAGACAAGAAAAAAATTTGCTCTGATGCGGATTTTTTTGCTATGGATGGTCCTTTAATCCTACTAGGTGAGCCTGGCAGTGGGAAGTCTACTCTATTAAGAGAATTCAAAGAAAGAACAAATTCTATCTGTTATGATGCAGTATCCATAATGTTATCTCCAGCAATCGAAGCAGTTTCTAAGCCCTCTAAAATTATCATTGATGGAATTGATGAGGTAACAGTATATAAAAAAGAGCTTATATCCGATAATATTTTATCAAAAATCTCGCATCATCATAGCCCAAACTTTATATTGGCATGTCGCACTGCTGACTGGAAGGATGCGGTAAATAGTAAAATCATTCAAAACAGATGGAATAAAAAACCAATTCTTGGGCATTTATTATCCTTAAATGACCGAGAAATTATAGAGTTCATTAACAACGAAGGTAAAGAAATAGATGGTAACGACTTTTTTATAGAAGCTCAAAAACGAGGTGTTGTAGATTTACTAAGAAATCCTAATAATTTGTCATTATTTTTAAAAGCACATCAACAAAATGGTGGATGGCCGAGCTCTAAATTAGATTTGTATGAAAATGCTTGTTTGACTCTTCTTGAGGAACATAGTGAAATTCATGCATCTATTAAAACACCTCCAAATATCCATAAGCTAATTGAAACAGCTGGTTGTATTTGTGCTCAACTTTTGCTTTCAGGGAAAATAGGCGTATCTATTAATAATAAAGATTTATCTGCACCTAAAATTGAAGAATTTTTCGATGAGAATAGTTCTAATGAATTAATGCAACATATCTTATCAACAATGTTATTCCGTTCAGATTCTAATAATATTTTAGTGCCATGCCATAGAACAGTAGCAGAATTTTTAGCTGCAAAATGGCTCGGCAATAAGTTAAATAATAAATTATCTATACGACGTCTAGAAGCGTTGCTTTATGGTGATAGATATATAGTTCCTTCTGCTCTTAGAGGACTCCATGCTTGGCTTGCAGTTTTTTGTCAGCCAGAAAGGAATAGTTTTATTAACCGAGATCCTTACGGATTCTTAAAATATAGTGATCCCACAATTTTAACTACAGAACAGTTAAAATTTCTTCTGAAGTCTTTACAAAAAATTGCAAAGGACGATCCCTATTTCCGAGCCGAAGATTGGCATATCAGCGTGGGAGACGGTCTGTTAAGACCTGAGTTGCGAGACGATGTTTTAAGTATTTTACATACTAAAGATACGCCGTTTCAATTATCTTATTTAATTATTCAATCCATTGAACATACCGCATCTCCTAATTTTATTGATAGTATAAAAGATGAGCTCATATCTATTTTATTAGAACAAACTGTAACTCTTGTAGAAAGAGAAGCTGTTGTAACAGCTTTAAAAAAATGTACGATAGAACCCAATTGGATAATAATATCTGATAAATTACATCACCATGACGAAATTAATTCTCTATATCTCATTTTAGATATATTTAGAGTTGCTACCAAACTGTATAATTCAGACAAAATTTCAGAAATTTTCTTAGAAATATTAAAAAAATCAGCTGAAGATAAACAAATATCTTTGATAGCTTTAGGTTATAAATTATTCGAACAATTGTCTATTGAACAAATTGAAGGATGTATCCGATCTTTTCTGAAGGAATTAGGCTCAGCATCATCAGAAAAAAATGAAAAAATTCAAAACAAAATAAAGAGATTAGTATTACAGTTTACTCAAGAGAGAATGAAACGAATTTCTAAACCTGTACCTCAAGAATTATGGACTTGGTTAAGCATAATTGAAACAAATGCTTCTCGGCATCATAATGAGTATGATGAAATTACTAAATATTTATCTGAAAATACTGATTATCGTAGATCTCTTCAATCAGTTGCAATTAAAAGCTCAAAGCCAGATAAACTCTGGCTAATATTCTGTTTAAGTCATACATGGTTATGGGTAATAGAGGAAGACATAATATTTCATCTCGATAATATTATGGGACTGCATACGTCGGATAACGAATTAAAATGGAAAGAACTAGTTCGTTGGATATTTGCCTATCAGCCTTTTACTGGTGCTGCTTTGAAACATGCTCAGGATCAAGCCATTCTAAATATAAATTTAAAAAAACATATACATGATATAGAACTGCAAAGAGCTAATGGAAAAAAAGAAATTGAACAATATGAAAAAAAGCAAGCAGCTCATCGTAGTAGACAAAAGAAAAAAGTAATAGAAAGACACCAACAATATCATGAAATTAGAGATCAGTTAGTTTCAGGAAAACATATAAATGGCTTAAATCAAATAGCGAAAGCTTATTTAGGTTGGTTTAGTGATATTCAGGGAAATGAACCGAAAAAACGTGTAGTTGAACTTTTAGGTATAGAGCTCTTACCACTAGCAATAAATGGAATCTGTTCAGCTATTGAAGAAAATAACATACCAACCGTCCATGAGATAATAAAACTACGTATTAATCAAAACTTGATTTCCCCCTTTGAGGCTATTCTTTTAGCATACTGCGATATTATTTTATCTCGCAATGAAAAGTTAGACGAAATTCCATTAAATATTGCTCATTCAGCTCTAGCTGCTTGTCATTGGGGAGCTAGCTTCAAAAGCAATGATATATCCTCTTCTGTACAAAAAGAGCTTGAATTTATTCTTTTCAAAGACTCATTGTCAAAAGAAAATTTTATTTATGAAACGATAGAACCTTATTTATATTCTGAAGAAAGATATGTTCCTGGATTATATCGAATTCAAACTGACAGTTTATTCCAGGATATAGCAGGAAAAGTAGCTTTAAAATGGCTTAATAATTACCAAAAATTAGCTTATGATAGCTTGAAAACAGTCCTTACCATAGCTATTTGTTACTCACCTAATGATGTTATTAAGTTAATTCGAGAACAAATTAGTAAGCAAGAATTTGATAAATGCCCTCAACGGGATATTTGGATAAGCACTTGTTTTCTTCTGGACTTTGAATCTCATTTTGAAATACTCAATCAATATACTTCAGAAGATAAAATAAGTATTTGGGTATTAAGTGAGTTTATCTTCGTTGATAAGAAAATTTCAACTTATTGGCCAAAGATGAATGCACAGCAATTATATTTTTTTATTTTGAAATTTGGTTCAATATGGCCACCGGTGCCATACCCCACTGGCAGTTGGGAAGGAAATCAACATCCGTGGGATGCATCCAGACTTATTAAAGGATGTATAACTGAACTTTCTTTAATTACAACGCAAGAAGCACAAGATTTAATTTCTGATCTCATTAACAAAAACGATTTATGTCAATATTGCGATGAACTTAAACATGCGTTAACTGAGAATAAAAAGCATAAATCAGAAAGCTATAAAAAATATTTTTCATTACAAGATGTACAAAATATCTTACTGAGCAAAGAACCCACCGGACACAAGGATTTACAAGCCTGATCTTGCCTGGAAAAAACGGACACCTAACTAAGCTACCATTTTAATCTCAAATAACTCAGGAGATTTATACCCGATCATTGAGTGAAGTCGTTTCCGATTGTAGTATATTTCGATGTATTCAAACACATGATTTTTGGCAATTGCACGTGTTGCAAATTTCTCCCCATGAATCGCTTCTACTTTGAAACTATGATTCCAGCTTTCCATAGCAGCGTTATCATAACAATCACCACGCTTACTCATGCTGCACACAATACCATGCTGCGTTAAAAGTTGTTGATACTCGTAAGAGCAATATTGGCTTCCCCTGTCTGAATGTAGAACAAGTCCTTTAGTTGGTTTTCGACTCCATATAGCCATTTGAAGAGCATCAATTACTAATTCCTTTGTCATTCGCTCAGAAAGAGCCCATCCAACGATCTTGCGTGAATACAAATCCATAACAACTGCAAGGTAAAGCCATCCTTCCTCAGTCCAAATATAGGTGATGTCGCTCACCCATTTTTCATTAGGTTGATGTGCCAGGAAATTTTGCTGCAATAAATTCGGTGCGACAGGTAGTTGATGGCTACTATTGGTTGTCGCTTTGAATTTCTTCGCAGCACGTGCACGCCAGTCATTTGAACGCATGATTTTAGCCACTCGATGCCTACTCACTGGCTCGCCTTCATTGTTTAATCGTTTAGCAATCCTGACGGCTCCAGCGCGTGATTTTTCCTCATCAAAAATAGCTTTAATTTTCTTGGCTAATACTTGACTATTCATGTCGCGACGGGAGGGTTTTCGTTTCCGCCAATCATAATATCCGCTGACCGATACAGAAAGTAGGCGACACATTAAACGAAGGGAAAACTGACCTGAGTGCTCCTTAATCATGGCGTACCTCACTTTGATTCCTTCGCGAAGTACGCAGCCGCCTTTTTTAGAAACGCATTTTCTTCTGCTAACAGTGCATTTTCCCGCTTCAAACGAGCCATTTCTGCTTGCTGTAGCTTTTGATTTTCAAGAGAGTCTCCACCTTTTTTCTGTTGGGCTTTCCAGGAATAGAGTAAGGGTTCTGATAGACCAAGATCTTTTGCCACCTGACGAACTCCGTCTTGTGCTATTCGTTCAAGTGCCTGATCTTTAAATCGGGGACTATATTTTTTTCTGGCTAACTGCTTCTCTGGTTTATTATTGTTCATTATTCACCTCTGCCTTTGATTTTACTCTCTTAGCAGGGTGTCCGACAATTCAGGGCAAGATCAGCCTTACTAATTGACCAATTAGAAATATTACAGTTAAGACTCAAAGGTAGTGAAACAAGTGATTTTAAATTTTATTGGGATAACGAAAACCCACATAAAGAAAATTATTGTCGTGATCTAATAGCATCAGCACTAACACCGCATCTTGAAAAATATAATGCACGCGCGCACGTAGAGGGCGCTAGATCTGATGATAAACGATGTGATCTTCTTAGTACTTATAATTTATTAGATGTGCCAATAGAAATAAAAGGTCAATGGCATACTGATCTATGGTCTGCCGCAATAGATCAACTACAAAATTATTCAACAGATTATCATGCCAACGGATTTGGTGTTTATTTAGTATTATGGTTTGGAAATAAAACCACATCTAAACTCCCAAAAGCTTGGAAAAGAAAACGTCCTCAATCTCTACAAGAAATGAAAAATAAACTCAATGAATGTTATAAAGATATTTCTGATAAAACTAAAATATTTGTTCTTGATCTTTCAAAATAAGCTCTTGTGAAAACATTTACTCGTATTTTGTGTTGGCAATTATGCTCTTTTCAACTCGTTCACCTAATGGGTCATCTGTCAAACAAAGCAACCAAGAAGCCGCAACCTGCAATTCCTTAGACAAGCTCTTAGCCTCTTCCGGCCCAGGACTCCTGGTTCCCTGCTCCCAATTCCCAATCCTGGCAGCCCCAAATCCTGTCCTATCAGCCAAAACTTTAATCGTCAATCCATTCGCCCTTCTTGCCTGTGCAATCCTACTGCCAATAATTTTTTTCATGTTCATTTAGGTTCATTTGCTATCAAACGGAAATACCCCATTGACACTAAAAAGTGCTTATTTACAATGGGTTATCAACAACACACTTCGTGTTATTGATTGATACTAATTGAAATCATTTGATAGTGCAAGCGCTGTTTTTTGATGGTGCTTTTGAAGGGATGAAATAGAAAAATGGGATTTTTGTTTGTTAATACCGATGAATTATCAGCTCTGATGGGGTTACCTTATATCCAGCAATCAGCCTATTTGCTGGGGATTCGTCCGTATATGGACCGTAATACCTTTCTGGTAGGTGTTAAGCGTAAAATCAGCTATCAACAGCTTGCTGAAGCCCTCTATGTTGAACCCCACCAAGGTTTTGAACATTCAGGTAGCCCTAGTCGTCCGCAATTACGCCGTATCATCTATGCGCTTGAGCGCGCTGGGTTAGTGGAGATCAAATCTATTGGTAAACAACTCATTTTAAAATGCTTATTAGCCAATTCGGATTTGTCTGTTCAGAATAAACCCGACACAAACCCGACACTTCAACCCAGCACAAACCCGAACGATAAAAATAATATTAAATCATCAAGTTACGACAAAAAATATCAAAAACCCAACACAGCGCAAAACACAAAACCCGACACACCTCATAACTCCAAAGATCGTTTTATTTTTTTACAGCAGCAATTTGAAAAATTTTGGTCTCTTTATCCTTTAAAACAAGACCGAACTAAAGCCTGGCGTGAGTTTGGTTATCTGCAACCAGATGAACAGTTGATTGAACAAATACTAACAGGCTTGCAAGCCCAAATTAATAACCGTGAGGAAATGGAGTTTTTCGGCGAGTGGCTGCCGAACTGGAAATACCCAGCCACCTGGCTTTCACGCAAATGTTGGAACGATGAATTACTTACCTTAAAAACCCAAGAGGAGCAGCAAAATGAAGCCAATCAAGCGCGTTCTCGAAAAAAATCAGCAACAGATATCCTTACTGAATCCTGCAAAGATGCAAACTTCGATTTCGACTTTGATGAACCCCCAGAGTCAGGAAGCAATGTCCTCTCATTCGACAACTCCAGAGTACGATAAGAGAATGGATACACTGTTTATGCGCCTTGCAGCAATTTATGGCTATCTGTGGGTCTCAACTTACAGCAACACTAATTTTCTCGAGATCTCAAAACGTGAATGGTCAGAAGGCTTGAAAGAATTTGACAATCAAGTGTTGAAACTTGCTTTAGAACAAATAAAGAAAAAGCTGGCTGTTCCTCCTTGTCTGCCGATTTTTTATGAGTACTGCACCAACATCCAAAAAGGCATCCAAGCCCGTCAAGAAGTGTTAAAACAAAAAACTGAACCGCATATCCCTACCGATCCCAAAATCGTCCAACTTCATATCGACCAAATGAAAGACTACCTCTTCAAAGAAGCTAAGGAGAAAACATCATGCTAATTCTAATCCGTCGTATGGGCGAAGCAATTTACATTGATAAAGGCAGAATCAAAGTACTTCTTATCTCTGAAAAGGAAGGACTAATCAAATTAGGTATAGATGCTCCCAAACATATTGATGTTGAACGTAAAGAGGTCTTTATCCAAAAAGCAATGGAACAACATGCCCTGGCTCAAAAATTAAGGGATAAATCCACAGAATCAGGAGGCAATCATGCTTAGAAAATTTCTGCTTTGTAGTTTTGTTTTATGTAGCCTAAATGCTCAGGCAGCTAATATAACCCAAGTCGGTCGCTATGCCACGCTCAACAATCAACCTTTGGCAGCTCAGATAAATCCATTGAAAACTGTTCAACAGATTCATTTTCCTGCATCCATACAAACTATAGGAGAAGCAGTGAATTACTGGCTTCGTTATTCAGGGTATCACCTTGCTCCAAAAGAAAAACAAAGCGAAAGCCTACAACAAGTATTTCAACAACCACTACCACAGGTTAGTAGAAATTTAGGACCTTTAACGATTACCGATGGATTGACGGTATTGGTCGGTCAGCATCTATTCAATCTCAAGCAGGATGACCTGTTAAGAGAAATCAATTTTAGTCTGATAGCAAGGAGAGCAGGATGAAAAAGTATTTTGATGCCAAATGGCTTAGTCTTCTTTTGTTAAACGGATTGTTGGTCGTATTCATTTGTTTAAAAAGCCAACCCTCTATTGAGAACAATAAATTTAATACGCTGGATGAGCGATTAACCACTATACAAAAACAACTCAATCAACCTGTTGAACAACCGGATTTATCGCCTATTACCAAAAACATAAAACAATTGGGAGCGTTCATTCAACAAATACAAAATAAAGATGAACACCAATTAGGTGAAATGTTTACAACTGAACAAATCGCAATTAAGAAACAGCTTGAAGGCATTACTGATTTATTACGCCATCTGGATGAGAAAAAGCAACCTGTCAAAATGCTTCCTGCAAATCAACTACCGTTTAAAGTATTAAGCATAGACAGTATCCAAGAAGTTTCTGTTGCCTCTGTTTCCTACCACTACAAAACCCAAGCGTTGGAAAAAGGCGATTCCTTGGCAGGATGGACTGTCTTTGAGATCGACTTTGCGAAGCAAACCATAGAATTTGAAAATGCTGACAATGCGCATCTGCTGGTTCATCTAAGTCAACAAGAGGTGAGCCATGCTTAAGCTGTCCACACTGGCAATCGGGTTACTCCTGGGTCAACAGGCAATTGCCGGTTTGTATATCCCAGGTATTGCCACACCACCTATGCTCAGTGCTGATAATGCGTTGACGAAAGCAGGTCTGGCCGAATTTCATGATGAAGTTATTGAAGACAAAGATTTTCAACTTAACGACTTACAAAAACAGGAAGCCAAAGCATGGGGATTAAGTGAGGCAGAAGAAAAACGCTATCTGCAATTAATACAAAGCAGAAGTGGTATTTACTACAAAGACCTACGTATGACACCCGTTGATATTCTTGGACTAAATGCCAAGAATGACGCTGAACGAGCTCATTTCGCCGAACTTGCTGCCCTTCAAGAAGCCCAAAAGGTCGCGCAAAACATAGCCTGGAATAATGCCTTTTACAAAGCCTATAACCAACTGTTTAAAGATGTGCCTGTAGTCGGTGATTTTGATCCATCTCCTTACTCTCCCTATGCACATCAACCCATTCAATTAAAAGAAAGTGAAACGCTCTATTTCTTTATAAGAGCCGATGACGCTGTAACCACCATTGTACTGCAACTGGTCGATGCTATTAGCCGTACACCAAACACCAAGCTCAATCTTCTCTTTCTGGATATGGACAATAGCGCTATCCAACTTTGGGCTAACAGACATCAAATCCCTATCCATTTGGTGACCAGTCAACAAATCACCTTGAACCCAGGTAGCCAACAGTATGAGGGCTTAAAACTCGACAAGAAACAAACACCCTTGCTCTTACTGGCAAAAGGCAAAACTTCGCAAGTCGTCGATTTAGGGAGATTTTAATGATTAGGATTTTGCTCTTGCTGTTGGTCGCTTTAAATGTTCATAGCATGAATGTGATTCCTTTAACGCTGTCACAAAGTGATGCGTCATTAAGACTTAATCTGTCTAGCCCTATTGGCGTACCAGCAAAGAGCAAAGCCACTGTTGGCAAAGTAAGCCGCAAAAAATTGGATACCAATCTGTTAAACATGGCTCTATTTGTCATAGGCGCGGATAGAGAATCCATCAAATGGTTAGAACAACATCAAGAGCAATTAAAATCCATGCAAGCCACTGGGTTCATCACCAATGTGAATGACTTTGAAACCATTGTAGCTCTGCAAGAAAAGTTTAAATTGCCACTATTACCCGTCAATGTTGATCCATTGCTGAATTACATCCGTGAACAACATTACCCCTTAATCATTGCTGAGGGGGCTGTATGGCAGTAAAACAATATTCCAGACAAATGACTATGCAGCTGACTTTAGTTCTTTTCTTGGGTTGGTTAGCGTTGATTATCTGGGCTGTAAGTCAATGGATGCTTCATGGCTATCCATTTGCCTTTGATAAGGTCAATGTCCTTGTAAATACTCAACGAGAAGCCATCACCCCTGTTTATCAAGGTTCACTATTGGCAGCCCTACCCTTAGATGCCAAACCTAGCTGGACGCTGACTATTCCCTATTTAAACAAATTAGCGATTAATGAATTTGCAGCAGACTTACTCGAAAAATCACAACAGTTTTTCCAGCTGGTTTTATTAAGCAGTCAATGTCTATTAATCAAACTTATTATTTTATTCGCTGCCATGCCTTTATTTGCCCTGACTATGGTTGCAGGTCTAGTTGATGGTCTTAACCAAAGAGCAATACGCACCGCTTGCTTAGGCCGTGAATCCTCTTATTTATTCCACAGACTTAACCACTATTTAAAAAAGGGACTTGTGATTTTACTCATGCTCTGGCTTGCCCTGCCTGTCAGCATCACCCCTGCTTATGTCTTTGTTCCTATCAGTTTATTGATGGGATTAATGGTGGCCATGACGGCCAGTCGCTTTAAAAAGTATTTATAGGGAGAAACCATGAAACGATTGCTTTGTTTGACCTTAATGATGATAAGCCTACACAGCTGGGCGAATAACCCTGATTTAAATGAAACGCTGGTGCGCATCATTAACCAGATTAACGCCATCATGCCCCTGCTTGATGAAGCACAAACACAGATAACCCCCAATACCCGTATCCAATTACAAATTGAAGGATTTGAAGATGTCCAAGGCCAATATCATGCAGGTTTAAGAGAAGATTTACTGAATATTCGCAATGGCCTGATTGATTACATCAATCAACCAATCATTGCACCACGCAAGATCAAGGCCTTGGAAATGGACTTTGTGAGGAAACCCTAATGAGTAAAGACGAAATAGCCAGAATGTTTGCTACCACCTTTAAACAAGCAAGCAATAACATATCGGCACAAGTCTTTTCCGGCAGTATCCGCTTTATTGCCATAGCCCTGGTGATATTAGCGGTGATGTGGTCTGTCAACCACATGATGGACGCAGAGGAAAAACAACAACATGGATACTTACTGCGTCTGGGTTCTCGGCTCATCAGATTAGTGATTGGTCTGATGATCTTCATTTTAGTTTTATTTGTTAAGGAGACAACATGAAAACAATGCTTCGCTCAATCTGCCTTGGAGTAGTAAATATCTTATATGCCCCTGTGCTATTGGCAGATAACTGGTTCCCTAAAATTTCCGACGCGGACAACATCGGGGACGGCTCTAAAAGCATGATGACCGTGACAGGGAATTACGTCAAACAAGGTCTGGGTTTATTGCTCTTCATTACCGCTGTTGTGACCTTTATTAAATTCATTACCACGGTACAACACGGTATTGAAGAGTCTAAAAAGAACGAAGGATCCATGGTGGCCTTCGGTACTTTTGCCGTAATGGGCATCACCTATTTAGCCATTAGCATTGCTTCTGGTTATGTGGGTTACACCATGATTACCAAGTTCAAAATATAGGAGGTGAAATATGAGTCAGCCTTCTTCGCGCCATCTGTCACACGACTTCCCAGCCTGGAAAGGTTTAAGTCTTCGTGAATTATTTTGGATTGTTATCACCACAACCCCAGCAACTACCCTGTTCTTCGTTCTCTTAGGAGCAATGGTTGAGTTTCCGCTGGCCTCTGGCTGCATCGGTTTTGTGATTGGATTCATTCTGTCTATTACTGTGTGGCCTAAAGGAGTTTCCCGCATCAAAGCAGGTAAGCCCTATGGTTATGTGATGAAGAAAACGATTCAGTGGATGGTGCGATTAAGGCTCAAACATTCACCTTGGATTCATTACCAGGGAACTTGGCAAAAGAATAAATCTGTTGGAGAGCCGCATGTTTAACTACTGGAAAAAAATCGACAGCCTACAACATCACAATCGTTTATTACTGACTTTTATCGGTGTGTTATCAATCATCATCTTAGCATTAATTATTAACCTGATGACCATGCCCAAACGCTATGAATTCTGGCTTAGTCCTAATATGGCTGCTAATGGCGGTTTAATGAAGGCAAGCGAAATACCGAATGAATACGTGCAAGGATATGTGACTTCCTTAATGCCGACACTCTACAGCTGGTCTAATAAAGGCAAAGAAGAATTCAACCAAAACATTAAAGCCTTTCATTATTACTTCACATCACGGCATGAGCAGTTACTTCGTGAAACCCTGGCAGCTTATAAAAACGCTCAACTCTTTGACCGCACTCAAGTAGCAAGTCTCTATCGCTTTATGGAACCGCAAGACATTAAAAAAATTGGTCCCGATACCTGGGAAGTCAAGCTGATACTACGCATTACGCAAAGGCTCAAAGACAACTCTGCCATGGTCATTGCTGACAAAGTAGTGGCTTATCATCTTCGTGTGGTCAAGCTCAACCTGTCGCGTCTTCACAACCCTTTTCAATTAGCTCTGGATGGCTATACCCGTCCTGAAGAACGTTTACAAGATTTACTGGTCGACACGGAGGAACACCATGAAACTCATTAAAATTAGCTTATTCGCTCTGTGCTTTGCTGTGATGCACCTAAGCCATGCCCTGCAAAGTGAACACCTGGTTTGGGAAAAAGTTCCTTTAACAATTGAATTACCGATCAATAAAGAGCGGTTAGTCCAGTTTCCCCAAGCCATTAAGGTGATTGATCAACAACTCAGTGCCAGCCTCGATATTCTGAAAGTCAAAGGTAGCTTGTATCTTAAAGCCAAAGAATCATTCAAAGATTCTCGCTTGATTGTCCAGTTATTGCCTGAAGGCGAAGTGGTTATTCTTAATCTTAATGCCAATGAGAAAGCAATCAACACCACGCCGATTGAGATTCTGATAGATGATCCCAAAATCAACCTTAATGCAGGAGCCAGTCAATATGAATACAACGCTATTCAATTAACCCGTTTTGCCATTCAAGCCTTGTATTCGCCTGAACGGGTCAGAGAAATTCCAGAGGGAATTTACCGCTCACCTATGCAAACCAATAAAACCATCCCTTTGTTTTATGGTGCAAGCATTGAAGCTCATCCTCTGGCTTCATGGCGTGGCGGCAATCTTTACGTCACCGCAGTCGATTTAAAAAATTTGCTGAATCAACCTGTAAAGCTGCAATTCACCAAGCTGATGGGGCATTGGCAAACCGCCAGTTTTTACCCAAAAAGCGAACTGCCACCACGCAATCAACACGAAAGCACTACTGTCTTTTTAATCTCTGATCAACCTTTTGCAACAGCACTCATCCAACATGCGAGGTACAGCCGATGAATAAAAACAATGGCATTAAAATTCTGGCAGGCTCGGTGTTTTTTGCGGTCATTATGATTCTTATTAATAGCCGTCATAGCGCACCGGTTAACAACAACACGCCCAATCCTAATAATTTTGGCGAAGCTATAGCAAGCCAATTCAATGACAATATTCGTGATGTTTCCGCACGATTATTAGAAACAGAAAAGAAATTAGATCAAATGCACAAAGAGAATAAATCGCTGCAAAAACAATTAAAACAACCCAAACAAGAAACAAGTTTTGCACTGCAAGATGAACTGAATGCATTAAAGGAAAAATTTGCGTCACTCACTGAACATCAAACGCAATCCTACCCCATGGAAGGCAATCAAGCGCCTGTATCCGGTCAAATTAAAGATCTGGATACCTTGCTGGATAAAGCACCGAAAGAAGGCAAAATTTTCCCTGAACATGACACATCAACTAAGGAAGAAGCACCCACTAAAACGCCTTTTTATACTATTCCAGCTGGCAGCGATTTCAGCAAAATCACGCTCTTATCAGCTTTAATCGGCGAAGTTCCTGTTGAGGGCAAACTCATGCAGCCTTTATTTCCCTTCACAGCAATGGTCAGTCGAGGGGATTTAATGACAGCCAATGGGATGCAACTACCCGAAGAAATCACTGGTATGAAAATCAGCGGTTATTCGATTGGCGTTGGTTCCTTTCTCGATAACATCAGCTGTGTTCGCGCCTATGTCACCTCAGCCCTATTTGTCTTTGAGGATGGACATTTTGTGAATGTCGGCCAAGAACAAATGAAAAGCTCCGCAGAGCTGGTGAATAACGACAGCATTGGTTACCTGACCACGCAATTCGGTAATCCTTGTATCAAAGGACAGTACATCACCAATGCCCCCAGAGTATTAACAGCCTTCATGGCAGCTGGCGGTATTCAAGGTGCAGGAAATGCCCTATCTAAATGGCAAATGAGTTATCAGGCCGAGGGAGGTTCTGCCATTGCCACACCGACAGGCGACTTAGCGCACTTTGCTGCTGGGGGCGCAATCAACGAAGGCAGCCAAAAGATTACTGACTGGCTTGAGAAAAGAATCCAGGGCAGCTTCGATATGGTCTTTGTTCCTGCAAGTATCCGCGGCCATACAGGGTTTGTCCCTAATCAACTCAGTTTACATTTCAGCCAAACAATAGCCATTGATAAAGAACACCAAGGGAGGGTATTAGATTATGGTTACCATCAACAAAAAAACTTTGATAATGCTTTGCGCTAGTCTGGCATTAAGCGCTTGTTCCACTGCCAGGATGTCGCAAAACGCCATTCCTGAGCAGGGCTTAACAGTCAGCCAGTTGTATCAGCAGAGCCTGCAACAACCAATACAAAAGCCTGTTTACCAACAGATGCGTCTTGATGATTCGGGAGAAGAATTTAAGCAACTGCCTAACCCCGAAGTGCCTATCCATGTTTTTGCGCATGTGGCGCAATTGGGTGATGAACAAATCATCAAGCCTGCCTACACGACTCGCTTTTTCCTTTACAAGCAAAACCAATATGCCTTGGCATCAGAACTGTATTAAGGAGACATAATGAAACGATTATCTAACTGGTTGCTTGGGGAAATGAATCCCCAAGCCATAAAGGAACAAACCGTTAAAAAGCGTTACGCCAATCCTTTACCCTCTTTTGCCGATAGACTGGCTATTGTTGATTTTAATGAACAAGAGCAGGTCTTTTTATTTGCCGATGGTAAAAGTTTAGGTTCGGGGTTTGAATTAGGTGACATTCAAGCAGAAGCCGCTTCACCTGAATATTTACAAGCCGTATTTAATAAAATTCGGGATACCTTTGCATCGGTAGTTCCACTTCATGCCGTTGATCCTTGGGTCATGCAGATGTTTGTTCAAGACGAATATTGCCTTGATCCCGTTATCACTCATATTAAAACCCAAATCCCCCAACAATTTAGAGAAAGTCCATTAACGCAAGATTATTTAGAACGCCTGCACGATCTCTACAATAAGATGACCCGACCCGAAGGCTTATTTATTGATCCCAAAACAGGCGCGCCCTACCGTGGACGAAGACGAAGAATCAGAGTTTTGTTTTATAGACAATTACACCAAACCACTCTACCTCGAGAGCAAATTCTTCTCGAACATCAAGAAGTCATTAGTCAGATTGAAACCAAACTGCGTTCACCAGGGCTGGAAATTAAACGCCTCAAAGGGCAAGATTATTACCAGTGGTGGATACGTTGGTTTAATCCCAAATCAGCTGACGAGATATTAGAACAATACCCTTATCCGAATCCCATACCAGCAGGTTTTAACCTAGCGCAAAATGTATTCTTTGCTCCACCTGAAAGCGATGAACAAGGCTTCATCTTTGAAGGAATGAAACAAAGAATTCTATATGTGGATGGGTTAAAAGAAGCGCCTATCATTGGTTTAGTCTCACGAGAAAGACAGCAAGCCAATCCCAAACATCGATACGCACTTTTAGATACCTTGCCAGAAGGAAGCATCTACACAATCCAAGTCGTCTTTAGTCATGATGAAAATCTTGATTCCCATTTAACGCGATTGGAAAAAGGAATCGTAGGAACCAGTCTAAAACCTCAGGAAGTCAAAGATGATATTAGGACAGCCCGTAATGAGTTAAGTATGGGCAATCGATTGTTCTGGGTTAATCAGGCCATTTTCTATCAAGCCGAAGATGAGCAACAAGCTCAAATCATAGAAAAAAATCTGCACGCGATTTTCAATGATGCCAAAATGCCCTTGATTCATTCCAACTATGATCTCCATCCTCTAAATTCCTGGCTCAATGCTCTACCCTTTAATTTTGATCCCTACTATGCCCGTAAATATTTATGTTTTGATCGTCTGATGTATGCCACTGAGCTGGCAGCACTGCTTCCGGTCTATGGACGCAACCAAGGGGCACGACATTTACCTTGTTTCCCTTTTTTCAATCGTTTGGGTGAACCTGTTTTTTTTGACTTACTGCATCATGATTTTGTTAGCCAAAATTCTCATTGCGCTATTTTCGCAAACTCTGGTGGTGGCAAGTCGGTTTTAACGGGCTGGATGATTCAATCTTTATTGGCCATGAAAGATGCCCGAGTAGTGCTTTTTGAAATGGGAAACTCTTTTGACAGGATACTCATTCACGCCAAAGCGCACGGTAAAAAGACCAACCAGTTATTACTGAGCAATAAGAAAGATGAAGCAGTCCCATTAAATCCATTTTGTGAAGCATATAAAGCCATTCCCGAAATCACAGATAATTTAAGTACAGAGCAGGCTACCTTAATTGCTCAAAAAATCATGGAATTAAAGAGCAACCTTCAAGAACCTGCTAATTCAGAAGACGTGGTCTGTGGTGATGGTCACCGATCTTATCTGGCCGAGCTTGCTTTAGCTTTACGTACCATGATTACTGAGGCTAATGCTTTGGAAGAAGAACAATTTACTTTGGCTGATGAAACTCTATTAATCGAAGTGTTAAGTGATGCAATTTTAACGTCCTTTAACAATGAAATACCGCAAATGCTCACTGAGCATATCGTAAGTGCTTTTAAACGACGACTGGATAGAGAAACAGTTGCTCGCAAGAAAGACCGCATCCTTGATATGCACGATCGATTGAACAGTTATGTGATTAACAGTGTCAAATCTCGTTTTTTTAATGTGCCGACAGAGCCTTTAGGTGACTTTGATATTTTTCATGTTGATATTTCAGCCATTAAGGATGATACCGGCAAACTGGCCTTGGTCATGGTGTCGTTGCTACCAAGAATACTAGCCATGGCGGAAGCCACCCAGAACGATAACAGACCAACCTTTCTCTTTATTGATGAGTCCCATTTGCAATTTCAAATCCCTTCTGTTGTGACCGTGTGTTTACTGATTGCCAAAGTAGCAAGAAAGCTCGGTCTTTGGCTAGTTGCTATTACCCAAAACGTCACGGACATGAATTCAGAAAAGGCCACCAAAATTTTATCGTTGATTGAAACCTGGATTTTATTGGGACTTGATGAAAAAGAAATTGCTGATGTCAAACGCTTTAAATCATTAACACCGCAGCAGGAAACCTTAATCAGAGATATTGATTCGCAAAAAGGCTTGTATGCAGAAGCAGTTTTATTAGGGTCACGTTATCAGGGATTGTTTCGTGTCATTCCGCCTCGCTACCTGCTTGCCCTCTTAATGACTGAAAAATCAGAAAAAGCACAACGCCACCTCCTGGAGAAAGAACATGATGTCCTTGAAGCTGCTGAAATCATGGCTAAAAAACTCGAACAACCTAACACGGCTACTCACAATAGGGCTTATTTTTATGACTAACTTGTCCTTTGCTTTAGAAAGCACTAGCCCTCCTCACCCAGTGAACACCTTCACCATAGCCACACGGGTCTTGCAAAAGCTATTTCAAAACAGCCATTATAAAGTGATTGGTTCTTGTACCTGGGCTGTAGGCCGTCTACCGCCCAGGCTTGAAGTCACGCCCGCGGTTGAGCAATTCTTGCCTGATCTAATCATTACTGTCAGCAATAAGCCAGAAGAAAATCCCTGGCTTGAGGCACGAACGCTTTACGAAAATAAAGCAGCAAGAACACTGTATCAACAAGCTTATAAAGCTGCGACTGGTTCTGAATTAGGTTTTGGCAATGACAGCGGCCAAACCACCGATCTTCATATTAATGATGAACGCACCCGTATCGTTGATGTTATTGGCAGCCCTGCTGCTTTCTATCGTATCCCTTACCTGTCACATAGACCTGAAACAGGTTTTGGTGTTCCTTATTATCTTGCCGAAGCTGATGCAGTCATGGATAGAACAGAAGCCGCTGAGTTGTTGTATATGGGAACTCATCCATACCTATTAATTAATCATGACATTGGCACATTCACCCAAAATTGGGGTTCTGAAATTCCAAGATTAATGCGAGTGACTCAGCCCTATAACTATAGAGCCTCAGTTGTAGCGGCCATGCACGCAGCGGATATCGTCACCAATAAAAATCCCTTACATGTCACCAAATCAACTCGTAATTCCTGTGGGAGAAACTGTGTAGTAGCTAATGCCATTTATGACCCCAGAAACACCAAGGTCATCTGGCAGGAAATCTACCCCATTAACCGAAATATTCACCCAGGGGATGCACAGGACTTTGGTACAGAAGATGACAAAGCGGGTAATGGTAATTATGTATTTGTCCTCTGGCGTAAATACCGCGGCTGTATCCAGCACGAAGGCAAACTCGTGAACTTTTTAACCTTTCCCAAAGTAGAACAACCTCAAAAACGATAGGACGATGCCATGAAGAAATCACTACTACTTAGTTTACTAATCCCCTCTCTGATCCAAGCTGGCAGCTTTATGCCTAGCCAATCTGATTACTATTACGAATTAGGAGGAACATCTAATTTATTTATTCCACCCGTCAATAAAGATCAAACACTGGTTATTGGTGCAGATATAGATGGCCGTATGGGCTTTTCCTGTAGCGGTTTTAATCCTGTGGTATCCATTACCAATACTTTTCAGGATTTAAAGAAATCAGCATTAAATATCCCTGGCGGTGTAATTGATAATTTGAAAGGCTCTGTCGCAGGATTTCCGCTTTATAAGCTACAACAGTCCATGCCTGCTTTATACAATGTTCTACAAAATGCTGCATCTAGCGCGCAAAATGAATTTACCCTCAAAGTTAAAGATTGTCAGGAAGTCAAACAAGCATTGGAACAAAACCAATCTCCTATGGAAGGCATCTTATCAGTATCAGATAGTCAGGGATGGCTCGATGCTGCCAAACGGGCTAAGAAGGAAAACGTCGATGTGACCGAAACGTCAAAAAGTATTGCCCAAAAACGAGATGAATACGGTCTACCCTGGATAGGCAGCGATAAAGGCAATGCTGGCGGTAAATTCCAACGCCCCATTAAGGTGATTAATGATGTAGTCATTGCTGGGTACAACATTCTTTTGGAGAGAAAACCTTTAAATTCCTTGGAGAAACCAAGTACTAAAATCCCTATGACACTAAGCTGGCCAACACCTACTGATGCTGCCAATTGGGCAGTTAAGGTTCTAGGTGATATTCAAGTCAGCAGCAGTGAAAACAAACAAAATCACGATGCTAAAGCAGGGATAGGCTTATCAGCCTTATTGCAAAGCTGTGCGAACGCTAATACCTGTAGTCAGAACATTGCCAAAGCCTTATGGAATTTAGTCAATGGTACATGGACACTGACCGAAGAAAATCTGCATAAAGTCAGCGCCTCCAATTTACTGATTACTGATGAAGTCATTATCACAATTCAACATTTACCTCGTGAAGAACAGATGCTCACTGTCTCGAAGTTAGCTGAGGAAATTGCTGTCCAAAACATGTTGGATAAAGCCTTAATGATGCGTCGTATTTTACAAGCAGGACTGCAAGTACAAGAAGTACAAAACTTAAAACCTGCTATGAACATGGTCCTTTTTGCACTGAAAAAACTGGATGATGACATTCACTCATTGTCATTTGAAAACGATGTCCGCAAAAAAATGATGAATGAGACTTTGGGAACCATCATGGACATTCGCCACCAAGCACAAAACCAAAATATCCCAGGCCAGGATCATGAACAGCCAGCAGTAAAAAATGGTGCAATCTACGTCAAAGAAAATAAAGGAGCTTAATCATGATCGTCTTTAACCCTTTATCCCTCTACACCACCTATCTAGGCTGGCAACAGTATGAGGTTCTATTTAACGCCCTGTGGCAAACAGGGCTGTTATATCTTGGGTTTTTGGCCATTGGCTATCGCTTTCTTAAAAATGTGCTTAATCCAGCTGGCGCTTTTTATGCTGTGGAACATGCTTTAAATAATTTCCTTTATGAATTGGCAGTCACTTTCCTGATATGCAGTTTATTTGTCTATCCTTGCGTACCATTGGAAACCAAAGCCTTACAATTTAAACCCCTATGTGGACTAAAGAACCCAACGACTGCGGTCATTGGCGACAGCGGCACAACTTATGATGAAGCCTTTGCAGATCTACTGACTAACCAGGTCAAAATTCCTATAGGCTTTGCCATTATCCAGAATTTCATGTCGAGCTTCACTTACAGCCTTATGAAGGTAACGGGTTGCACCGATAGTTTGCAATCTATTCAAGGCGATTTGGTATCAACCTATCTACCCCAAAGCGTTCGCAAACAAGCATTGGATTTTCATAGGCAATGTTTTATTGAAGCAAGAACTCAATTCAATAGTGAAAAGCATGAAGCCAGTGAATTAGACCCTATGCTCAAACGCTATGGCGGTGAAGATGATTTAAACTGGATAGGTTCTAAAATCCTGCAAAAGATGTATTACAGCAAACTTCATGCACGCCAACCAGTGCCAGGATTTACCTTTCATCAAGCCCCTAATCGCAATCTTGAAAAAGCAGCTAATCGTGGCGATATCCCACCCGAACGATTGCCAGAAGATGGTTATCCCAGCTGTCAGCAATGGTGGAATAAAATCAAAACTGACTTGGTTGAAGTCTCTAATCAGGCCAGCGTTTTCAATAAACATCTGAACTACTACGCTATGTTGGATAGGGTTCGCCAATATAAAATGAAACATCCGAAAGCCTGGAAAGCAGACATCAGCGCAGAAGATTTTATTGCAAAAATGCTCTTGCAAGAAAGCAGAGACATGCAGACCAGTTCTGTGCAAAACCTCATGGACAATAATAATGGTAAGGTCGCATCTGCCATTACCCATAGCTTGGTCAATGTCGGACAATGGACAAAATCCTGGACATCCACCCCATTAAAAAGAGAAGCAATCATGCAAACCCTGCCCGTCATGCAAGCGTTTTTCATGTTCTTTTTAATCATTTTAACGCCAATAGTATTGTCCTTAAGTTGCTATAGTCCAAGAGCGTTGGGCAGTCTGTGCGCCTTGTTTGTTATGGCTATCTTTCTTCAATACCTCTGGCATCTGGTCGGATTTCTCGAACGCTCTGTGCTTGATCCATTAGGGGAAAACGAGGCTATTTCGGCCATGAAGAATATGGCTGTAATGTTTTACTTTGTAGCACCCGTTTTGTTACTCAGATTATCTAGTCATTTTGGCGGTGACGCTGGTGCAGGTCTTATGGATTTAGTCAGCGGTTCTGAACGCCATAGCGATAACGTAAGTCAATCAGGTATGCAGGTAGCTAAAACAGGCGTTAAAGTGATATCAGGAGGTCTTCGATGAAGGCCTTATTTAGACTCAAGGGATTCATTGTATTCACGAATACTAATCAAGCCCTTATCAAATTTTTCTTGAGCCTCATAAACAGTCAAATAGCGTTTAGCAGGTTTATCCTCGGCTACGCCAACAAGGGCATCAAGAACTACCGCCAACAAGCGAAATACCTTTCTCATTTGGAGCTATCCCTATGATTAAACATTACATCCGTTCATTCATTCTAGTACTGATTCAAGCCATTTTACCAATCATTGGTTTATTGATGATTGCTCCTTGGATTATCAATACAAATATTCTCACTCGTTGGCAACATACATTCGCTAATATACAACCGTTGTTTCTAGGCTTACATGGACTACTTTATCTGGCTTTGATTTTGTTATGGCCAAAGCTGGTCACACGCATACAGATTAATAATCAACTCTCATCCGAACAACTCAAAACAGCCCTCAAAGTCCGCTGGTATCTACTGGCTATTTTCTTATTTATTGATGCACTGATGATTTGGAGAATGTTATGAGCGAATATCCTATTAATAACCTATTTCGGGAACCAACCGAAGCCTGGTCAGCGATTACCTGTTTGTCTTTGGCTCTACTCGCTTATAGCCAACCACATCTGTTCTTGCTTACGCAAACAATGAGTCTATATGCAGCGATTACACTATCAATCCCTGGTGTCTTTAGAGCATGGCAAGCAATAAAGGTTAAGCGATATCAGCACAGACTTTTAGCCATGCCAACCTATGCCCTATCCACCACAGAAATTCCTTTATCCAAAAACTGGCTATTTCTAGGTAAAGGTTTCCGCTGGCGACCAAGCCATACCCAAAAGCTGCATCAAATCAAACAGGTCAAAAATGAAAAGTTCATGCAAAGGAGCTATAGCTATCAGCTGGCCAGACAATTCTGCCAAAACCATGAACACACTCGATTAGCAAAATGGCTTAACAACCGTTCCAAGTTAAATCCATTCAGACCCGATCCTCCCGTCGGAGGAAGTCCTTTCCTTCACGGAGTTGGAGAAGAAGATAAACCAGTTTACATTCCTCAAGATGTACGTGTAGGTCATACTTTTGTGGTTGGTACTACCAGAGTCGGCAAAACTCGATTAGCCAGTATTCTGATTAACCAGGACATCCGAAACGGTGATGCCGTTATTGTTGTAGACCCTAAAGGCGACCAGGACTTGGTTAGAGACATGATGGCTGCCTGTAAGGTATCAGGCAGAACAGAAGATTTCAAAATCGTTCACTTAGGCTTTCCAGAGAAATCCGCACGATATAATCCTCTCAAAAATTTCGACCAAATCAGTGAAGTGGCTACACGAATCACCGATGCAATATCCGCAGAAGGTGAAGGGAAGCAATTTGCAGCCTTTGCATGGAAATATGTTAATATCGTTGCCATTTGTCTTGAAGAAATGAAACAACCCATTACCTACCAATCCATAGCCTTTTATATCAGTCGATTAGATCAACTATTGATGACATATGCCGACACCATTCTACCCAATCACTATCCCAAATATCATCAAGAGATTGAAGCTATTATAGAGGAACATGACAGCAAGATTGGTAAAAACAATAAAACCAAATCCCCTATGGAACGCCACCAGGCAGTCATTCAATATGTCAAAGACCACATCAACAAAACCATCAAAAGCAACAATGCCGAAGCGCTTCACGACCAAATCCTGATAGACCTTTATGATGCAGCTATTATGGATAAACACTACTATGACAAAATCACAGCCAGCGTCGGCCCTGTATTGTCTGAAATCAATAAAAGTAATGCTTCAAAAATTCTATCGTCAAAGGCCAAAGCAGGTGACATTGAGCTGATGGATGTGATTAAAAATAAGAAAGTGCTTTATATTGGTTTAGATAGTTTAACTAATCCTAATATTGCCCAAGCAGTGGGTAAAGCTATTTTGTCAGATCTGGTTTCTACAGCTGGTAAAATTTACAAGGAACCCAATGCTCGCTATATATTGAATCTGCATTGTGATGAGCTGTCAGAGATTATCCAGGATTCTTTTGTGAAGATTCTCAATAAAGCGGGCGGTGCTGGTTTTCAAGTGACCGCTTACGCTCAAACTATTCAAGATATGGAAGTTGCACTGGGTTCCAGGGCTAAAGCAGAAGTATCCGAGGGAAATTTTAATACCCTAATTATGCTGCGTGTTAAAAATGAAGAAACAGCCAATTTACTGGTTAAAGTGCTGCCTCAAGTTGGAGTTATTGGACATACCCAAGTTTCTATGGTTAATGATACACCTCATGGGGAAGATGGGGTTTATTTTAATACAACCAATGAGGACAGAGTACAAACTTCTTCTGTGCCTATGATTGGAGTAGAGGATATTATTTCTTTGCCAAAGGGGCAGGCTTTTGTTTTAGTAAATGGGGGAGAACTTTATAAAGTAAGAGTTCCTTTACCTTTAAGCCACAAAGATAAGTCATCTGATATCTATTCAATGAAATTGAAAATCAATCAACTACCAGAAAATTAACCCACCATGCCAATGGATGGTTTCTCCAGTTTTATTTGTTCAATATGAGATGAATGGATTCGTGATTCAAGTGATGTATCCAGTATTGCGGATCTAATATTGCATTGTATTTTTTACTGGGATTCCAAACGGGGCAAAAAGTGTTTTCCCATTAATTTGTACTTGGGTGAACAATTTAATAAATCCCGCTTTATTGGGCTCAATATGAAATTGTAATTCGGGTCCTCCACGTTCAGCCTTATTTTGGGGTTCTTTCCCCATAGGATGAACGTGGGTAACGGTTTTAAAGTCTTCATTAAAACCAACGATGTGAGCATAGGCACCCATAATTGGTTCTAACGTATGAACTGGGTTTCCCTTGGCATCAACAATATCTATTTTACCCATGGCTGGTTGCCCCACTTGTAATGGTGTTTTATCAAAAGATAATTTGAACTGATAGCCATCAACAGTGCTTTCAAATAAAGGCTGGTGATCAATATGACCTCCTAATCCCTTAATGTTTTTAGGAGATGGAAAATCAGCAATAATATATTCCTGAATTTTTGTATTCGCAGGCAATAGATCGGCCCATGCACGATAAGAAGCATTTTTGAGGATAGGCTGCCACTCAAATTGGTAAACACCGGGTGTCGTTGTTTCAACTGGATGAACATGGCTGTAGTCCATGAGATTGTCATCAATAATCAATAAATGAATCTTTTGTGTATGTGCCTCAACAAGATCGTTTAGGGTAACTGGGTTATTATTTGTTGTTTTAGATAACTTGAGGAAGACTAGTTTCTTATCCTTTTTTTCAATTATCCTCTGAATTGATAATCGCATGGTAGCACTTTGCTGTGACTTCGATGAATTTTTTGAGGGATTTTTCATCGCATGATGATGTGAATTTCCAGCAATAGCAATTCCATAATACGAATTGCTTAATAGCAAACCAATGAGGGCAATGATAAATTTTTTCACAATAATTTTGGCTCCAAGGACACTCAACCGTTCTGTATCATTATATCGTAGATAAACACTAACTACCTAGGTTTCAATTAACCGCTTTATATGATTACTGTTTTTTTTAGAGTTTATACAACATCTCATTCAATTGCTTAAATCAGTTTAGCGAATTAAAGTATAAGAAAAATTAGATATGCTTAAGATAATTCACTTTATTTTAAGTTATTATTAGGCAATCTATTTATCGATGGAACTATCATGAGTGATATGGAGATCTTGGAGTATTTTCCTGAAGCAAGAGCCGAAGAGGAAAAAGAAAAAGCTCTCTGTTTTCACCCAAAAAATAGTAATCATGCACAAAATAATCTAGTCTATCTTTTGGATTGGGAAGAAGAGTTTGATGTTATTCGTTCAATCAATTAGAGCTATTTATTTTGACTGGTGATTGAATGACAGTCTATATTTTAATTATTTCCTTTTAAAATCATGGATAAAAATCATCATAAAACAAAGTCATTGGTTTATTTTAGCCTGCTGTTTATTACTTGCTGTTTGTACAAACAGTGGAGCTGCCAACGATAGTACAAAGAATTAAAATATTCATGTCGCGCAAGGCCATGGAGGTGGCAGTGGTCGTTAACATCAGGGGCTTTAGACTGAATTGTAAGGGTTTGTCGTGAGTATTGATTCTCTTATAATACCAACTTAGGCGTTTGAATTTTTAGGGAAATTAGACTCACATGTATAATAGGTGAGCAGATTCAAAGGATGGACGCAATGACGCAGATTTGGCATGACAAGAAGCCCCAAGAAGTGGCCAAAGTACTTAAAACTGATTTATCAGTTGGTTTAACTGAGGAAGAAGCACAACGACGCTTAGAAGAGTCTGGCGCTAATGTATTGGTCAAACAGAAAAAAACTTCTTTTTTGAAAATTCTTTTCCAACAAGTAAACAGTTTAGTCACCTGGGTTCTTTTAGGCGCTGTAGTCATTTCATTTTTACTGGGTGAAACAGTAGATGCCATTGCCATTTTTGCCATTGTGGTTTTGAATGCCATTATCGGCTTTATTATCGAATTTCGAGCTGATCGTGCTATTTTAGCGTTGCAAAAATTGGCTTCCCCTAAAGCCAGGGTAATTCGAGATGGTCATGCCAAGATGATCACTACTTCCGATATCGTGCCAGGCGATACACTTCTTTTTGAAGGAGGAGATTTAGTTGCAGCTGATGCTCGTCTTTTTGAGCTGTCTTCCTTAAAGACGGAGGAAGCCCCTTTAACTGGTGAATCATTGCCTATTGAAAAAAATCTCAATTTTTGTAGTGTTGAAACGCCACTCGCTGAGCGCAAAAACATGGTCTTCATGGGAACATCCGTGGCGAATGGTACAGGTCGAGCCATTGTAGTCGCAACCGGAATGAGTACCGAAATGGGACGTATTGCGACCATGTTGAATGAGGCTTCTCGTGATGAATCCCCATTACAAAAAAGGCTTAATCAAGTGGGTTCCCGGCTATTATGGCTTTGTTTTTCCATTGTCCTACTGATTTTTATTCTCGGTTGGTTACGTCGTATTCCATTTTTTGAATTGTTTATGAGCTCCGTTAGTCTGGCTGTAGCGGCTATTCCTGAGGGTTTACCTGCGGTAGTCACTGTTGCTTTAGCCTTAGGTGTTCAACGCATGGTACGACGTGCCGTCTTGGTAAGGCGTATGTCAGCTGTGGAAACTCTGGGTTGTCTCCAAGTCATTTGTACGGATAAAACAGGGACATTAACAGTGGGTGAGATGACAGCCCGTAAACTCATTACCGCAGAGGAAGTGTACAGTATCATAGGTGAAGGATATCACTTGGATGGTCATTTTATTTCCCAAGGTCAAGAGATCGATGTCGCCAAAGATAATTTGTTACAGACGGTTTTGAACGCCGCTTCGGCCTGTAACAATGCAGAAATTCGTTTGCAACAAGGACAACTATCCACTGTTGGGGACCCAACAGAAATTGCACTATTAGTAGCGGCTGCCAAAGGAGATATTTGGCGTGATAATCTGGAGTCTACTTTTCCTCGCATACGAGAATTGCCTTTCGATTCAGAACGAAAACGTATGACGATAATCCGTAGGCAAGCAGAGCAACTGACTGCGTTTGTCAAAGGGGCACCTGAAGTGATTTTCGAACGCTGTACCCATATTTTGACTCGAGAGGGCATCAAAAAATTAACCCCTAAAGAACGTGCCCGTATGCAACAATCCTGTCAATTGATGGCCAGTGAAGCATTGCGAATCTTGGCCTTTGCACAACGGCAATGCGATTCTTCATTATTGGAGGCTGCTGATGAAGACATTGAAAATAATCTTGTTTTACTGGGTCTTATAGGACTCCAGGATCCCCCGCATGCTGATGCAAAAGCTTCGGTTAAACGTTGTAAAATGGCGGGCATTAAACCAGTCATGATCACAGGCGATCACCCCGATACCGCCAAAGCAATTGCCCGTGAATTAGAGATACTGAATCCAGGCGATCGCCTGATGACAGGTAATGAACTGGATAAGATGTCTGATGATGACTTTATGGCGTGTGTGAAACAGATTGCTGTTTATGCTCGCGTTACTGCTGAACATAAATTAAAAATCGTTCGTGCCTGGAAAAAACACCACATGGTGGTTGCAATGACTGGTGATGGTGTAAACGATGCACCGGCACTAAAAGAAGCTTCGGTTGGTATCGCAATGGGGATCACAGGCACTGAAGTGACTAAAGAATCTGCCGATATTATTCTCATGGATAATAACTTTACCTCTATTGTCGATGGGATTGAAGAAGGGCGGACAATTTATGACAATATTGCCAAAACGCTTGCTTATTTATTAGCGGGAAATATGGGTGAACTGCTGGTTGTTTTTAGTGTTCTTTTAATCGGCTGGCCCTTACCACTATTGCCAATCCAATTGTTATGGATAAATTTAGTGACGGATGGTTTGCCGGCATTGGCTTTGGCAACCGATCCGGCTGAGCCTGGAATTCTTAAACGTCCGCCAAGATCATCACAACAATCTCTGATGAATTTTTCATTTTTCAAGCAGGTATCTTTTATAGGCTGTTTAACGGCACTAGTCACCTTTGGTGTGTTTGCTTACGAATATTTAGTCAATGCGGATTTGATACAGGCTCAGGACGCTGCTTTTTCTGTTTTAGTGACTGCTGAACTATTGAGAGCCTTTGGGGCTCGTAGTCAAACCAAGACCATATGGCAAGTAGGATTGTTTTCAAACATGCGATTGTTTTTTATTGTCAGCATTAGTTTTGCGTTGCAGATTTTCATTCATCATGTCCCATTTTTGCAACGTCTTTTTGGAATTAGTCCAGTGACTTTATCTGAATGCTTGCTTTGGATAGTCTTAGGAACCATCCCTTTACTGATTTTGGAATTGAAGAAAATGATTACATTAAGGAATTCACCTCATGAGGCGTTTTAATTTAAAAAAATGCTTCTGGGTTATCATGATAATAAGCTTGATCAATTATCCTGTTTTCTCTTTAAGCCATGCTGCTCCAATACCGGCTTTAGAGAAACTGATTGAAGAGGCTAAGGGAAATAACCCACAAATTAAGGCGGCTCAGGCGCGCTGGCTCGCTGCCAATCGTGTTGCACCCCAAGCCCGTTCACTACCTGATCCAAAAGTCAGTGTTGGTTCCCCGATGAATATTGATCCCATGCGGCTACAAATGATTGGTGCAAGTCAGGAAATTCCATTTCCAGGGAAGCTTGCAGTTCGTGGGAAAATAGCGGTGGAAAAGGCGAAGCGAGCAGCTGCTGACTATCAGGCAACGTGCCTGGTTGTTATTGCCCAATTAAAGCGTATCTATTACAACCTTTATTCGGTTAATAAATCAATTGAAATCCTGCAAAAAACCCTACTGCTTCTGCAAGAGCTTGAAAAAAGTGCTCAAGTGAATTACAGCGTGGGAAAAGTACCGCAACAAGATATTTTTCGGGCGCAAACCGAAATCGCTCGCCTGGATATGCGTTTGGTTATCTTAAAACAAGAGCGGGAATCGCTTGAGGCTGATATTAACCGTCTTTTAAATCGACCTTTGGATATTGCAATTCATACCCCACCGCAGTTATCTGTAACCCATCATCGTCATAATTTGGCATTTCTCAATAACCTCATCAAACAGCGCTCTCCACAATTAAAAGCACGCGAACGAAGCGTTGAGCAACGACGCCAAACGGTTAAATTAAGTAAAATGAATTATTTTCCTGATGTTGAAATTGAAGGAGGAAAATTACATAACACAGTAACGAATAATGACGGATATATGGTCAACTTGAAAGCCACTATTCCTTTGTATTTTATGGAGAAGCAAAATAATGGCTTGCGAGAATCCCTTTCTCGTTACAATGCTGAAATAGAAGATTTGCACACTACCTATCAAGCACTGCTTTTCCAGGTCAAAAACGCTTTTTTAGTGGAACAGCGTTCTGCAAAGTTAATTGAATTGATTCAAGGCTCCATCATTCCTTTGGCCACACTAACGTTTAATTCATCACAAGCCAATTATGGAGTTGGTAAAGTGGATTTTTTAACCTTGCTTAATAACTTGCTGACGTTACAAGAAAATGAAATTGAATTGCATAATGAGTTGGCAAATCACGAAAAAGCCATCACGCAGATAGAAGAAATTACAGGGAAGCTCACATGAAGTCTAGAAAGCCAATCGTCTTATTTATTGTGTTATTAATCGCCGTTCAAATAGGTATTGCGCAATCAACAACAATTACTCATGACAAGATGGATATGAAAAAATCCACCTCGGACAATTTAATCATGATAGACCCAGTTCGCTTACAAGCCATAGGCATTACATCGGAGCCGGTAAAAAGCCAATGGATTGAAAAAACGATTCGTACGGTGGGTTATGTTGAAGCAGATGAACGGTTGGTTGCCCATATTCATGTGCGTTTTGATGGTTGGATAGAAAAATTATTCGTCAATTTTACTGGAGAGAAAGTTAAAAAGGGTCAAGCTTTATTTACTGTTTATAGTCCTGATCTGGTTTCTACTCAACAAGAATGTTTGTTGGCTTTGCAGGCCAAAAAAATTCTTGGAAAAAACCAAAATAGTTCGATTGCATCAGGCTCAGAAACCTCCTTCGAGGCTGCCAAGCAAAGACTTTTGCTGTGGGGGATTTCTGAAAAGGAAATTAAGCAATTAACCCAAAGCGGTAAAATTACCAATACGATGACCATTAGTTCTCCAATTAATGGAACAGTTATTCATAAAATGGCATTAGTCGGTATGCGAATCAAACCAGAAGATGAACTGTATACCATAGCCGATTTATCTCGTTTGTGGATTTTAGGCGACATTTATGAGTATGAATTACCTTATATTAAACTCGATCAAACAGCAGATGTCACCTTGTCGTATTTGCCTAATCAATTGTTTAAAGCCAAACTGGATTTTATTTATCCAACGGTCGATATGAAAACTCGTACCGCCAAGGTTCGTTTTGTGGTGGATAATGCCAAAGATCAATTAAAACCGGGGATGTACGCCAATATTGACTTAAAAATTCCTTTAGGCAAGCGACTTGTAGTGTCCAAAAATGCTGTCTTGATAACGGGCGAGCGTGCGGTGGTGTTTATTTATCATGGGGATGGAAAAATTGAGTGGCGCAATGTGACATTGGGTGTGCGTGCTGGTGATTTGATCGAGGTGGTACAAGGCATCAAAGAGGGAGATAATATTATTACGTCAGCCAATTTCCTCATTGATTCCGAGAGTCAGTTAAAAGCCGCAATGGGCGGAATGCAGCATTGACGCATTAATACGATAAAAGGATTTACATGGTTGAGAAAATAATTGAATTCTGCGCAAACAATCGATTTATCGTGTTGCTATTTGTCGTGGGGTTCTCCTTGGGCGGTTGGTGGGGTTTAAAAAATACTCGCATGGATGCTTTGCCTGATATTTCGGATACGCAAGTGATTGTGTATACCACATGGATGGGCAGAGCACCGGATCTGGTGGAAGATCAAGTCACTTATCCCATTGTAACAGCATTATTATCTGCACCGAATGTCGTAGCTGTGCGTGGTTTTTCTGATTTTGGCTTTTCTTACGTGTACATCATTTTTAAAGATGGAACCGATATTTATTGGGCACGCTCGCGCGTATTAGAATACATGAGCCAATTGAGCGGAAAACTGCCTGAAGGGGTGACCCCTCAATTAGGTCCTGATGCCACACCAGTCGGTTGGATTTATCAATACGCCTTAGTGGATGAAAGCGGGAAGCATAATCTGGCCGATTTACGCACTTTTCAAGATTGGTATTTAAGTTATTGGTTAAGAGCTATACCTGGTGTATCAGAGGTCGCCACCGTGGGTGGTTTTGTTAAGCAGTATCAAATTAATTTAGATCCCGTCAAAGTACTTTCCTATAAACTTTCTGTACCCCAAATTATTGAAAAAATTCGTATGAGCAATAATGATACTGGTGGGCGTGTCATTGAATTTTCAGGGACAGAGTACATGGTTCGTGGACGAGGCTATATCACGTCGACAGATGATATTGAAAAAATAGCCATTGGTACGAATGCCAATGGGACGCCGATTTTATTACGAGATGTGGCAACCGTGCAGCTAGGCTCAGACATGCGTCGTGGTGTGGTCGATTTAAATGGTCAAGGCGAAACCGTTGGTGGCATCGTCATCATGCGTTTTGGGGAAGACGTTTTGGAAGTGATTGGTCGAATCAAGGATAAGCTCAAAGAATTGGCTACTGCCATTCCAGAAGGAATAAAAATGGTCAATGTGTATGACCGCAGTAATCTGATTCGAGAAGCCATTTCAACGGCCAACTGGAATTTGATTGAAGAACTTGTGGTGGTTGGGTTATTAATCATTGTTTTCTTGGGGCATTTTCGTTCCGCTTTGATTCCAATTATTACTTTGCCGCTTGCTATTTTGATTTCGTTTATTCCCATTTATTTTTTCAATATCGGCCTTAATATCATGTCCATTGGCGGCATCATTGTGGCGGTTGGGGATATGGTGGATGCGGCCATTATCATGGTCGATAACGCACACAAACGGTTAGCCGATTGGGAAGCAAAAGGAAGTCCCGGCGATCGCAACAAAGTGTTGATTGATTCAGCGAAAGAAGTAGGCCCTGCCATTTTTGCATCATTAGTGGTTATTGCCATATCGTTTATGCCGGTTTTTACCCTGGAGGCCCAAGAAGGACGGTTATTCTCACCCTTGGCCTATACAAAAAATTTAGCCATTTTTATGAGTGCTTTGCTGGCCATTACTTTAATCCCCATGTTATTACCTATTTTGGTGCGTGGGCGTATCATCCCCGAGCAAAAACATCCCATTACCCGCGTGATGCAAAAAATGTACGCACCAGTTTTGAAATTAGCACTGCATTACCGTGGTGTTGTAGTAGCGATTGCTGTGGTAGCAGCATTAGCCACGGTTCCCCTCTATAAACTCATTGGCTCAGAATTCATGCCGCCTCTGTATGAAGGTACGATTTTATATATGCCTGTTACTTTACCTGGCATATCGGTCACACAAGCCACAGAACTGCTCCAGGAAATGGATAAGAAATTAAAATCATTCCCGGAAGTGGCTTATGTGTTTGGAAAAACGGGACGGGCTAATACGTCAACCGATCCTTCTCCTTTTAGCATGATGGAAGTGATTGTTGAACTTAAGCCTAAGAAATTTTGGCGCAAAAGCGTGACCTATGAAAGCCTGGTCGCTGAGATGGACAAAGCCTTGCAATTTCCCGGTGTGAGCAATGCCTGGACTATGCCCATTAAAGCGCGTAATGACATGCTCACCACAGGAATTCGAACCGCTGTAGGGATTAAAGTTTTTGGTCCTGACATTAAAAAAATTGAAGCCATTGGCAAAGAAATCGAAATGGTAGCCAAAGAAGTACCGGGGACAAGTACGGTGTATGCGGAACGGGTGGCTGGAGGGTATTTTCTTGATTTTGACATCCATCGAGACGAGCTTGCGCGCTATGGTTTAACCATTATGGATGTCAATCGTATCATCGAATCAGCCGTGGGTGGTGAAAACATAGCGACCACAATTGAAGGCCGTGAACGTTATCCTGTTAATGTGCGTTATTTGCGAGAATTACGCGATGATCCGGATAAGATCAATCGTATTTTAGTGAAAACACCCAGTGGTGCTGAAATACCTATTGCTCAATTGGTGACTTTAACCTTTCGTTCAGGTCCTGCCATGGTTCGCGATGAGAATGCGATGTTAGCAGGTTATGTGTTCATTGATATTAGCGGACGAGACATTGGAAGCTACGTGGAAGAGTTAAAGCAAGTGGTCAAGGCAAAAGTCACATTACCCCCGGGCTACACGCTTGCCTGGTCAGGTCAATACGAATTCATGCAACGCGTGTATGAACGACTTAAAATTTTTGTACCACTCACCTTAGCCATTATTTTTATTTTGTTTTACTTTACCTTCCGCACCATCACTGAGACATTGATGGTGATGCTAGGTGTACCCTTTGCTCTACTTGGCGGATTTTTGCTGCTCCTTCTATTAGGGTACAACATGAGTATCGCGGTCTGGGTTGGGATGATTGCACTTGCTGGAGTGGCTGCTGAAACGAGTGCGGTGATGCTCGCTTACCTTGATTCTGATTACAACGAGCAAAAAGAAAAAGGATTACTCAAAACCTTGCCGGACTTGATTCAAACGGTGCAGCAATGCGCCGTATCGCGTATTCGCCCTATGGCGATGGCAGGGCTTGCGAATATACTGGGTTTGTTACCGGTGATGTGGGCGACAGGTATTGGTGCTGATGTGATGAAACGCCTCGCGGCTCCCATGGTGGGTGGGATTTTTTCAGCACTATTGCTGACTTTAATTGTGATTCCCGTGGTTTATGTGATGTGGCGCTGGCAAGTGGATTTGAAAAAACAAGGAAGTCTAATGGAGGCAAGATGAAATTAACGTTCTTAGGGGCAACCCAAACCGTTACTGGTTCAAAATACCTTTTGACCATCGATTCTAAAAAAATTCTCATCGATTGTGGTCTTTTTCAAGGGTATAAAGAATTACGATTACGTAACTGGGCTTCATTGCCTATTGACCCGCGCGATATTGATGCTGTGATTATCACTCATGCGCATATTGACCACACCGGTTATTTGCCCCTATTAGTAAAAAATGGATTTCAAGGAAAAATCTATGCAACACCCGGTACAAAAGCATTGTGTGCTATTTTATTACCGGATAGTGGTCATCTTCAGGAAGAAGAAGCACGATTAGCCAATAAATACGGGTTCTCGAAACATAAGCCAGCGCTTCCTCTTTATACCGAAAAAGACGCTAGAACGGCATTAAACCATTTTGAAACCGTTGATTTTAATGCGCCGCACCAATTATTTAATGGATTTAGTTTCGAATTTCATCGTGCAGGACACATCGTGGGTGCCGCGATGATCAAAATAAAAACAAGTAAGTGTTCCCTTTTGTTTAGCGGGGATATTGGTCGACCTTATGATTCGGTCATGAAGGCACCAACTCCCATTCAAGAAGCGGATTATCTGGTCATGGAATCCACTTATGGCGACCGATTGCATGATGCAACTGATCCGTTGCCGCAAATGGGGCAAGTGATTAATACAACCATCAAACGAGGGGGTTCTGTCGTCATTCCAGCCTTTGCCGTAGGGCGTGCGCAAAGTCTTCTTTATTTTATTTATCAACTGAAACAAAAAGGAGAGGTTCACAAAGACGTTCCAGTGTTTTTAGACAGCCCAATGGCCATCAATGCGACCCATTTGCTCTGCACTTATAAAGAGGATCATCGTTTAAATGAGGAACAATGCCATGGCTTATGTAACGCAGCTACTTATATCAATACCCCTGAGGAGTCAAAAGAACTCGATCGTCATAAAATGCCTCAAATCATTATAGCCGCCAGTGGGATGGCCCAGGGTGGTCGTATTGTGCATCATTTGAAAGCCTTTGCCCCTGATCCTAAGAGCACCCTTCTTTTTACCGGCTTTCAAGCAGGAGGCACTCGTGGTGCTAGGATTGTCAATGGGGAACGTGAGGTCAAAATTCATGGTAGTATGATTCCTATACGCGCCAAGGTCGTTGTCATGAGCAGTACTTCTGCGCATGCCGATTATCAGGAACTGTTAGGTTGGCTAAAGCACTTTATTCGGCCACCCAAAAAAGTCTTTATCACTCATGGTGAACCTCACAGTGCACAATCGCTCAAAGACAAGATTGAACAGCAATTTGGTTTCACCTGCATGATTCCTTCTTACCAGCATGTGGAGGATTTGTCGTGACAAAAGAAGTGGGTCATGCCTTGCGTTTAAAATATTTAGGCATCAAGACGTATCATGAAGCCATTATTTACATGCGAGAGGATTGTCATGTGTGTCATGCAGAAGGCTTTGAAGTGCAGACACGTATTCAAGTGACCCTTGGCAAACGCTCCATTATCGCAACGCTTAATGTCGTTACCTCAGAGCTGCTTAAGCCCGGGGAAGCCAGCTTGTCACACTATGCCTGGGATTCTTTAAATGCTAAAGAAGGGGATGAAATCCAATTATCCCATCCTAAACCTCTGGAATCATTAAGTTATGTGCATACGAAGATTTATGGTAATGAACTCTCTTTTAAACAAATCAAAGCCATCGTTGATGACGTTTTAAATGGTCGTCTTTCTGATTTGCAAATTTCTGCTTTTTTAGCGGCCAGTGCCGCAGAACGTTTAAGCAATACTGAAATCATGAAACTTACAAAAGCCATGATTGACAGTGGCGATCGCTTATCCTGGTCATCTCCTTTGATTGTAGACAAGCATTGTGTTGGTGGTTTGCCAGGAAATCGCACCACCCTTGTTGTGGTTCCCATTGTAGCTGCTTTTGGCTTGATTATCCCAAAAACTTCCTCTCGGGCAATTACTTCTCCAGCAGGTACTGCAGATACAATGGAAACTTTAGCACCGGTGTCACTGAGCCCAAAGGCTATGTGTCACGTGGTTGAAAAGGAAAACGGTTGTATCGTTTGGGGAGGTGCTGTGAGCTTAAGCCCTGCCGATGATGTGCTTATTCGGGTGGAGCGTGCTCTTGAGTTAGATAGTGAAGGTCAATTGGTCGCCTCAATCCTTTCTAAAAAAATTGCCACAGGAGCAACCCATGCCGTTATTGATATTCCAGTGGGACCTACCGCAAAAGTCAGAAATAAGTCCAGGGCTTTACTTCTTAAGCAATCCCTTGAAGAAGTAGGAAAACAGTTAGGCCTTGTGGTCCATACCCTAATTACTGATGGCGCACAACCGATAGGAAATGGTATTGGCCCTTCCCTGGAAGCACGCGATGTGTTGGCGGTATTACAAGGATTGCCTCATGCCCCAAAGGATTTGCGCGAAAAATCATTAACTCTTGCAGGAGCAGTACTGGAATTTTCATCAACAGTACAACCTGGCTTAGGTCAATCGATAGCCAAACAATTATTAGATAGCGGAGAGGCGTTTAAAAAATTTCAGGCGATTTGTGAGGCACAAGGAGGCATGCGGGAATTGACGGCGGCACGTTTTACTCACCCTATTGGTGCTGAGAAAGCAGGTAAAGTATCTCTCATTGACAATCGAATTCTCGCAAAAATTGCCAAGCTTGCAGGGGCCCCTAAGTCTAAATCAGCAGGGGTTGATTTGCATGTTCATATTGGCGACCAAGTTGAAAAAGGACAGCCTTTGTTCACCATCCATTCAGAGTCTTCAGGAGAGATGACTTATGCTCGCGATTTTATTCGCGATAAACAAAATACCATTGTTCTGGGAGAGAAGCCTTGAAGCCCATTTTATTTTCATTATTTGATGCTTCAGAAATCAGTAGACGTTTAAAAGAAGCGCTTCAAGTGGAGGTGGGTGATGTCACGTTGCATCGTTTTCCAGATACAGAGTGGTACGTAAAAATTAATTCGGAAGTTAAAAATCGCAGCCTCATTGTAGTGGATAGCTTAAACCGACCCGATGGAAAAATACTGCCTTTGCTGTTTTTTGCTAAAACAGCTAAAGAATTAGGAGCTAAAAAAATCGGCTTGATTGCCCCTTATCTTCCGTATTTACGTCAAGATATACGTTTTCATCAGGGTGAAGGGATTACGTCGCGTTATTTTGCTGAATTACTCTCCACTTCATTTGATTGGCTCATGACCATCGACCCCCATTTGCATCGTTATAACTCTTTAGATGAAGTCTACTCCATTCCTACTTTTGTCTTACATGCTACTTCAAATATATCGAGATGGATTACAAGCCACATTAATAAGCCAGTGCTTATTGGGCCCGATATGGAAAGTCAGCAATGGGTTGCCGACATTGCAGAAAAGGGAGATTTTCCCTATGTGATTTTGGAAAAAAAGAGACGGGGTGATAAAGAGGTGGTGATTTCCGTGCCTACTGTCCCCACGCTTCAATCCTCTACGCCGGTACTCGTCGATGACATTATTTCCACAGCCAGAACCATGATAGTAACGGTGAAGCATTTGCAAGATTTAGGAGTTAAGTCAGTGACTTGCATTGGTGTGCATGCGCTTTTTGCAGAAGATGCCTATTCCCTATTATCAGAAATGGAAGGCACGCAAATCATTACTTGTAATACGGTAAGTCATATAACCAATACCATTGATGTGAGTGATTTGATTGTGGAGGAGTTAGTAAAAAACAAACTAGCAAAGGCTTTAAAAGGATAAGTAAGACGATTACATTTATTATTTACAAGGAGTGTTACATGTCAATTTTTAAAACAATGAGGGTGTTTATTGTTTTTGTTGGACTAATCGGGGCAGCGTTCTTTTTAAGTGCCTGTGATGGTGCCATGAAGCATGGCTCGCAAGAGACTGAGGTCGATGGAGGCTATGGTGGACACAGTGCGGGTGGCCATGGCGGTGGGCATTGAAACATGTTCTCTGCTTAAGTGAAACTACTAATACGAATAGGTGATCAATGAAACACGACCATCATCAACAAAAGCATACAAACACTGGAAAAAAGGACGCTTGTTGTCATCAGGAACATAGGGTACAGAAGTCACGCGATGCTTCCTCCAAAACAGAGGGTGCAATCATCTATACTTGCCCCATGCATCCTGAAGTACGTCAGACTAATCCCGGGATTTGCCCTCTTTGTGGTATGGCCTTAGAGCCGGAAACAGTGACCGCCGAAAGTGAAATAAATCCTGAATACCTTGATATGAGGCGCCGATTTTGGATGGCAGTGATTCTTACTTTACCTGTTGTGGTATTGGAGATGGGCGGACATTTGTTGAAAAACATTATATCTGCCGGTGTTTCAAACTGGATTCAACTGCTATTTGCTACACCTGTTGTGTTATGGTGTGGCTGGCCATTTTTTCAGCGTGGCTGGCAAACTCTTAAAACACGTCAATTGAATATGTTTACTCTAATAGCTATGGGTATTGGGGTAGCATGGGTTTAGTGTGGTGGCAGTACTGCTGCCTGGGGTATTCCCTATAGCTTTTCGAAGTCAAGAAGGGGTGGTCGCTGTGTATTTTGAAGCGGCAGCTGTCATTACTACCCTTGTCTTATTAGGACAAGTGCTGGAATTAAAAGCAAGAGAGCAGACAGGCAGTGCTATCCGTGCTTTATTGAAGTTAGCACCTGACAGTGCACATCGTATTAAGAATGATGGAAGTGAGGAGGAAGTATCACTGGATAGGATTAATATCGGTGATTTATTGCGCGTTCGCCCTGGTGAAAAAATACCGGTAGATGGTGAAGTACAAGAAGGACGAAGCTTTGTAGATGAATCCATGGTGACTGGGGAGCCTATTCCGGTTACTAAAGAAGCAGGTGCTAAAGTTATTGGTGCGACGATTAACCAAACGGGTAGTTTTGTTATGAAAGCACTTCACGTTGGTAGTGATACCATGCTTTCACGTATTGTTCAGATGGTGAGCGATGCTCAACGAAGCCGCGCATCTATTCAACGTTTAGCAGATACTGTATCTGGATGGTTTGTGCCTGCTGTGATTTTAATTGCAATGCTATCTTTTATTTTGTGGGCATTGTTGGGGCCACAACCATCACTTAGCTATGGCTTAATTGCTGCTGTATCTGTATTAATCATCGCTTGTCCCTGTGCCTTAGGCTTGGCAACTCCGATGTCTATTATGGTAGGAGTAGGGAAAGGTGCTCAGAGTGGTGTATTGATTAAAAACGCTGAGGCGCTTGAACGAATGGAAAAGGTGAACACGCTTGTTGTAGATAAAACAGGAACCCTCACTGAAGGGCACCCCAAATTGACGCAGATTGTAACTGATCAAGGCTTAAATGAGGAAGAGGCATTAGTGCTAGCAGCATCGCTTGAACATCAAAGCGAACATCCGCTTGCCCAAGCCATCGTGAGTGCTGCAAAGGAAAAACAGTTGGCTCTTGAACCAGTTCAAGATTTTGACGCCCCAACTGGGAAAGGAGTAGTGGGTAAAGTAAATGGTCATCGTGTTGCCATTGGTAATATCAAATTAATGCAAGAGCATGGGAACGATAATGCTTCTCTTTTTGAAAAGGCAGATGAATTTCGTGGCAAAGGTGCCTCTGTGATGTTTATGGCAATCAATGATAAAACGGTAGCTCTTTTGGTGGTAGAGGATCCAATTAAATCAACTACTCCTGAAACTATCCGATCTCTTCAACAAAGCGGCATTGAAATTTATATGCTGACAGGGGATAGTAAAAAAACAGCAGAAGCTGTGGCAGGTACACTTGGCATAAAAAAGGTAGTGGCTGAAATCATGCCCGAGGATAAAAGCCGTATTATAAGTGAATTAAAAGAGAAAGGACTCACCGTGGCAATGGCAGGAGATGGGGTGAATGACGCACCGGCACTGGCACGAGCTGATATTGGTATTGCCATGGGAACAGGGACTGATGTGGCTATTGAGAGTGCTGGTATTACCTTATTGCATGGTGATTTGCGTGGTATCGCCAAGGCTCGCCGTTTGTCAGAAGAGACTATGAGTAATATACGCCAAAATCTTTTCTTCGCTTTTATTTATAACATATTGGGTGTCCCTTTGGCTGCGGGAATCTTGTATCCATTCACAGGATTACTATTAAGTCCAATCATCGCCGCACTGGCTATGGCGCTTTCTTCTGTTTCAGTTATTATCAATGCGCTGAGGCTGCGGCGGATAATACTGTGAACAATGTAATTTCGAGTGATAGGTCATCTTTGATTCGAGGCAATAGTATCCTTTCTATTATTGCGGCCGAAGTGTTTCATGACATAGTGGTAGAAATAGCTTATTTCCCAAATCAGCAAGGAGGACACAGGCAATGATCGAAATCATCCCTAATTGGCATCCTATTTTTGTCCATTTTACAGTGGCCTTATTCACTATTTCGACTCTATTGTATGCCTTAGTCTATTTGGCGTCTTATACCCGCTGGAAAACACATCTTTTTGTTGTCGAATTTGAAATAGTGGCTCGTTGGTGTTTGTGGCTAGGGGCACTGAGTACTCTAACTACTGTAGCAGCCGGGTTTTATGCCTATTACACGGTGAAGCATGATGAGGTCATGCATGCAGCGAAAGTGATTCATCGAAACTGGGCTCTCGTCACAGCAAGCACTATCCTATTAATGGCTTTCTGGTCTGTTTTGCGTTATAGTAAAACCCAAAAACCAACCCTGGCTTTCTTGATTGCTTTGTTCATTGTCCAAGCACTGTTGTTAACAACGGCCTGGCATGGAGGAGAGTTAGTCTATCGCTATGGTTATGGTGTTCTTGCACCTACCCAAGCACAAAAAGCAGTACTTCAACATTAAATTTTTATAGAAGGATAGTAACATGTTAAAAAAGGACTTCCATCATGTACTAAGGAACTATTTTCTTATTTTTTTCCTTTTGGTGTTCAGTCCTTTTGCTTTGTTTGCCCAACATGAACAGCATGGTGCGGCGACCCCAACAGAGACTTCTTCCAAGACGACACTGTCTCAATCCAAACCTACGGGAAAAAAAACGGAACAACAAACGGCTAAAAAGAAACCTGCCAGGGCAATAAAACCCCTGTCCCTTCCACGTGGCCCAGCGCGTACGATTAATTTGGTAGTGGCTTATAAAACCGTATACTTTGCTGGTAAACCTCGACGTGCCATTGCCGTCAATGGTCAAATCCCTGCCCCTACCCTACATTTCAAGGAAGGTGAGCAGGTCACCATTAATGTGTACAACCATTTGGATAAGGAAACCTCCATTCATTGGCATGGTTTACTTGTCCCCTGGCAAATGGATGGTGTCGAGGACGTCAGTCAGAAAGCCATTCCGCCAGGAGGTGTGTTCCATTATCGATTTACTCTTTATCAAAGAGGAACCTATTGGTACCATGCCCATGCCAAGGCTCAAGAGCAAGAGGGTTTGTACGGCGCCTTTCTTATTGACCCACCGAGCCCCCCAGCCTACAAATACAGCAAAGATCATGTGGTGGTATTATCCGATTGGAGCAACACCCCTGCCGATAACGTGTTTGCTAATTTAAAAAAAGATGGGGATTACTATAGCCCTCGATTCCCATTGCAGCCCTCGCTCATGAAATTTCTGCATGACTATCGCAAAGCACCAGCTAAAGAACGTAAAGAATTAATCGCTGATTACAAAATGATGCAGCAAATGCGCATGAGTATTTATGATTTAAGCGACATTGCTTATGATGCGTATTTACTCAATGGTCAGCCTAAATCATCCCCCTGGACGGCACCTGTTCGAGTTGGGGACACCGTAAGGTTACGGTTCATTGGTGCTGGTGCCAGTACTATCTATCGCGTTAAAATTCCTGATGCCAAAATGGAAATGGTGCACAGCCAAGGAAATGATGTGCGCCCTTATCTCATCGATGATTTTTGGATTGCACCTGGGGAAACCTATGATGTCTTGGTTAAAATTCAAAAAAACAGGCCTTACATTATTTATGCTGAATCCATTGATACGCTGGGCAAAGTCTATGGCGCCTTAGTGACTAAGCCCAGACAACCCGTTGATTATCAGCACATTGTACCCTTTCCAGAGCCTCTTCCTGTCACAAGAGAGATGATGGCCAACATGATGAAGTCAGGGATGAATCATGGCTCGATGGCAAAAAACAATCATTCCATGAGTAATAAGCGGGGTATGGCAATGAAACAACCTATGGCCATGCCTTCCCATTCCAAAACGATGAGTTCGCAAGGTAATCAACACAACATGCCAGCAATGACTTCTCAAAATAGTCCGGGTAATACCAAGCACTCTAATCACTCCATGTCCTCTATGAAACAAGACCAAGGGATGTCGGGGATGAATCATGCGTCCATGCTTAAAAATAAAATGTCGACAGCCCCCTCTTCTTCAATGAACGAGTCCACTTCAGCCTCCAGACCAATGAAACCCAAAGGCATGCCTCCCATGAGTTCTATGTCAACGGGTTCGATGGGGAGCCAGTCTACCACGCAGACGAAACACGCTACGATGTCGGGTGATGGAGGCATGCAAGACGATACGATGAACAATGGGATGTCCATGGATAATGGCATGACCATGCCCATCGAACCAACCATTATCGGGGATACGATTTCAGCGCCCAATTCCATAAGCGCTAAAACCGTAGGAACAAAATACCAACAATTAACCGCAGCGGTTCCTACCAACAACCCGGATATACCCGTCGATGGGATCATCCGCATGGAATTGTTTGGTTATATGGACAGGTATATTTGGATGATTAATGGCTTGCCGGAATACAAAGCAAAACCGATTGTCATTGAACCTGGAAAACGCTATCGTATTATCTTTACCAACAACTCCATGATGCGCCATCCCATGCACATTCATGGCCATTGGTTTATTTTACGCAATGGTCATGGCGTTTATGATCCCTTGTTGCATACCATTGAAGTCGATCCCGGTGCTACTGCTGTGGCTGATTTTGATACGGAGGCCAGCGGCCAATGGTTTTTCCATTGTCATCATCTGTTTCACATGACGTCGGGTATGGCGCGAGTATTCCAATATGAAACCATTATCGACGTGGTGAACGGAAAAGCCAAGCCTGAAACGGAAATTGCTCCAACACCCTATATCAATCGACCGATTGTACGAGTCGATGAGGTGATGCCTATTGATAAGGCCCTTATTACTCACCCCGCAGGACATCATCAAGGGTTCTATCGCGCCAATTTTCTTGAGGTGAATGCCGATCCTTTTCATAACGCTCAAGAAATGACGTTTCGAGGATATTATGGGACTGATTACCAAAAACTCCAGCTGTATACTGAGGATGCTGAAATTTATCAAGGAATTGTTGAAAATGCGGACATCGACGTTTTTTATTGGCATTTGATTAGTCAATTCTGGGCCATTAAAGGCGGGGTCAATTATTTTTATCGCCCTGGAGGACCTTATTGGCAACCCGGTATTGGCATCGAAGGGTTGATGCCTTATTACATTGACACCAACATTAGAACTTATTATCGTGATGGCAGTGTTAAGTTTGACATTCAGTTATCACGGGCTACCCAGCTTACCAATAACTTCTTCTTCCTAACGGGGATCCGCAGCATTCTCGCCACTCATACCGTGGTCGAAAATGAGCTTGGTTCTGGCTTAAATCAAATGCGTTATATCATTAGACCTTATTATCGCGTTATGCCTGGTTTAAATGTCTATACTGAATTTGAGTATGACAAAGATTATGGTGCCTACAAGAGGATTCTTACTGATTTAGGAGAATCGACCACTCAGACGACGGTGTCTTTCGGTGTTGCCGTGATATTTTAAATAGAAAGCCTTTCAACAGAATGAAAGGCTTAATTTTTTTCATGCTCCAATCATGTTGAGGTTCGTGATAATAACTCTCATAACAAGGAATGATTAGGATGGATACGGAGGTCTTAAAACCCTTAGTCGAAGAATGTGTAGAAGAAGAAAAAGAAACCGCATTATGGCGGCCACAAAAGAAAGAGTTTCATGAAAAGAACGAACCAAACTGTGTCTTGGACTGGGATGATGAGTTCGATGCGATCCGTTCCATCAATTAGTGTAGTCATTAATAAAGCGAGTCCATATCTTTGATAAACGCGTTCTAATCGTATGATTCATAGGTTATAAGTGGTGGGGTTATTTAATTTGACCTAAGTGAGTCGGATTGGTTCATAACAGGACATCCTGCTTTATGAAGATTCCTTCTATTGCAAGCCCAGAAGGCAAGGTATAAGCTTTCTATTTGGTGTGATGAGCCTAATTAAAAAAATGGATAACATTTCGGTTGCTGTTAAGGATAATGAACAATTAATCGGCCATATTGTCGAAGTCAATGGGCCTGTTGTCACCATACGGTGCGATAGGTTGCCGCCCTTGCACCAGTCGCTTAATACCTATTCCGATACGGACCGATATATTCTAGAAGTGTTTCAGCATCTTGATCAACATCATGTGAAGGCATTGACCCTTCATCGGGCCACTGGGTTGCAGCGCGGATTCGCCGTGTATGACCAAGGCAACTCACTGCACATTCCAGTCTCTCCCCATTGCCTGGGCCGACTTTTAAATATTTTTGGCGAACCGCTTGATGGGGGTTTGCCGCTACACACTGAGGAATATCGCGATATTTTAGCAAGTCCTGCGCCCATTGAAATGAAGACAGCCCAGGCGACTGTTCTTGAGACGGGAATCAAGGTGATTGATTTGCTTTGCCCCTTCGTCAGGGGCAGTAAGATAGGATTGTTTGGTGGTGCGGGCGTAGGAAAGACCATACTGCTGATGGAATTGATGCATGCCATTATTCAATGGCATCAGGGCATTTCAGTTTTTGCAGGGGTTGGGGAACGCATACGAGAAGGCCATGAGTTGTGGTATGAAATGAACGCAGCGGGTGTGATGGAAAAAACCTTGATGGTCTTTGGTCAAATGGATGAGCCGCCTGGCGTTCGTTTTCGAGCAGGGTTATCGGCATTAACGTATGCGGAGTATTTGCGAGACACCGTGGCACGCGACGTACTGTTTCTAGTCGATAATATTTATCGGTTTGTACAAGCCGGCAGTGAAATTTCAGGGTTATTAGGCAGAATGCCTGCTAATGTCGGTTATCAGCCTACATTAATGACGGAGATAGCAGAGCTCCAAGAACGTATTACGTCAACAGCTCAAGGTGCTGTGACTTCAGTGCAAGCGGTTTATGTTCCCGCGGATGATATGAGTGATCCCGCAGTCACTGGAATTATTACCCATTTGGATTCCATTGTGGTGCTCTCTCGAGCCCAAGCGGGCAAAGGCATTTATCCCGCAGTGGATGCTTTGGCGTCTAAAAGTAAATTTATGGATAAAATCGTGCTGGGGGAACGCCATTATTCGATTGCAGAGGCGGTACGAGAGCATTTAGCACGTTATGATGAATTAGAGGACATTATTTCCATGATGGGGATTGAAGAACTGTCCCCTAAAGACCGTGCTATGGTATTAAGAGCACGCAAACTGCAACGCTATCTTACCCAGCCTTTTCATGTGACGAAACAACAAACGACCATGGAAGGACAGTCGGTGTCATTAGCAGAGACATTAGCCGATTGCGAAGCGTTCATCAATGGTGATTTCGATGAATTATCTGAGGATGAGTGCTACATGATAGGAACCATGAAAAGGAGCTAAAACTAAAATGGCGTGTTTCGATTTATACTTACAGAGTTCGACACAATGTGAAAAAATCCCTAATGTCGTCAGTTTTGTTGGTGAAGATGCTTCAGGCCTGTTTGGTATTTTAGCCCAGCATACCCAAATGATGACGTGCTTACATTTCGGTTTGGCATGGTTTCGTTACGATAGTAATGAGACGGAGTATTTGGCTTTGCCAGGAGCAATCTTCTATTTTAAAGACAATCAATTGTTTCTCGCTACGCGACATTATGTTCGTCACAAAGAGTATCAAGCCATACAGCATATCTTAGAGAACGAATTAAAGAGTGAAGAAGACCATCTTATCAGTATCAACGACAGTTTACATCGCTTGGATGAAGAGATATTACAGCGTCTATGGAATTTAAAACGGCAGAATGCTTATGAAATTTAAAGATCCAAAAAAAGATCTGGCACAACACGTCAAATGGGACGTGAGCAAAATCAACAAAGCCAAAAAGGAGAAATCCACTGTGCTAGCGCAAACGATTTATTTAGGCACCTTGGGATTTGTATTTATTTTGCCCATTATTGCAGGGGCCTACTTAGGGGTTTGGTTAGACAGCAAACTGAAGGGTTTTTCTATTAGCTGGACGATCAACTTAATTATTATTGGGGTTATCGTTGGTGCGGTGAATGTGTACCTCCTGATTAAGGAATAGCCATGGGGGAAGAAGGGATTTTAAACGCACTATCTTTTTCGCTAGGCTCAGTGGTCATCACACAAAGTGTGTTAACCACCTGGCTTATTATGATGGCTTTGTTCCTCTTTTTATGGCTTTCGGCGCGACACTTATCGCTTCTTCCGGGGAATTGCCAAGTTGTTTTAGAGGGTATTGTGGTCGCAATGCAGGATACAATGAAAGAAGTATTGCCTTTGACCTCTGTTGATTTGGTCTTTCCTTTTATTGCTACGTTATGGATTTTTATCCTTATTTCCAATTTAATTGGCATTATTCCAGGATTCTATTCGCCTACAGCGGATCTATCGGTTACGGCGGCTCTAGCGATGGTGACGTTTTTTTCCGTGCATTGGTTTGGAGTTCGCGCGGAGGGGTGGAAAGCCTACTTAAAGCATTACCTGAAGCCTACGCCCTTTTTATTACCGTTTCACTTAATCAGCGAATTATCGAGAACATTGGCTTTGGCTATCCGCTTGTTCGGTAACGTCATGAGTCTTCAGTTAACGGCACTTATTGTTCTGATGATTGCTGGATTCTTAGCACCGATACCCATTCTCATGCTTCATATTATTGAAGCAGTGATACAAGCTTATATCTTTGGTATGCTGGCTTTAATCTATATTGCCGGGGGTATTCAATCCCACGAGTTGAAGAAACAAGGAGAGTGGTCATGAACAGCATCAGCTGGTTTAGTTTAGCATCAACAGTGATTGCCGCATTGGTGATTGCTATTGGGACTATAGGTCCTGCGATCGCCATGGGGCGTGCCATAAGTCATGCTCTTGATGCGTTAGCAAGGCAGCCAGAGGCTGAAAAATCAATAACCAGAACCTTATTTATCGGTTTAGCCATGATCGAATCATTGGCTATTTACTGCTTGGTGATTGTTTTGATTATTTTATTTAGAAATCCATTATTGTCTTACCTCGTTTCCCAATAAGGACTAAAAAATGGAGCTATCGTGGTCAACCTTTTTATTGGAACTCATTAATTTTCTTGTTTTGATTTGGATTTTAAACTATTTTTTTTATGCCCCAATCCAGCAAACCATTGCAAAGCGCAGGCACATGGTCCAAGAACAATTAGAAAATGCGGAACAACGTCACAATGAAGCCCAGCAGTTACAAATAAAATATGAACATCGTCTCGCGGATTGGCAACAAGAGAAGAATACGTTGCAAAAGGAATTCCAACAAGCGATGGAACGATGGAAGTCGGAGGAAATGCTCCATTTTGAAAAAAAAATAAAAAAAGATCAAGAACAATTAAATGCACGTGAAATGAAAAAGGCCAAAGAATATATTGAAAAAAATGCCAAAGAAGCGCTGTTACTGGCCGGAAAATTTACAGAAAAATTGTTAATCCAGTTTGCTGATGAGCACCTTGAACAGAAAATCATTGAAAAAACAATCGAAGACCTTAATCGTTATCCAGAAAAACCATGGCAATTAATGGCGGATGTTTCTGAACAGGATGCTCTTGTTGTCCAAAGTGCTTATGCAATCAATAAAAGCCAACAACGCCGCCTAGGCCAGGCCATTGAAAAAATAATGTGTAAAAAACCAACTATAGAATGGGTTGAAAACCCAGCGCTTCTGGCAGGGTTAACACTTCAAATGGGCTCAATCCTTCTGCAAGCGAATCTTCGCGATGAATTAAAATTCTTTACCGAGACGAACAATGAACTTACCCGACAACCACTCCATTCTTGAGCATCAGCGGCAACGAATTGAGAACTATCACTTTGAAGTAAGGCGTTCTGAAGTGGGGCATGTTGTCTCAGTGGGCGATGGAATTATCTGGATTGCAGGGCTGCCAACGGCAGCTATTGATGAAATTCTTATTTCAGTCGATGGCTGTTGTATCGCTATGGTTTTTCATCTCACCGAACGCCTTGTAGGCGCCATCATGTTGTTGCAAACTAAAAAATTAAAATCCGGGATGCCTATGTTTCATCTGAAGCGTTCATTAAGTATTCCTGTAGGGGATTCGCTTTTGGGGCGAGTGGTTGATCCTTTAGGGCATCCATTAGATGAAGAGGAACCACCACCCTGTGATGAACAAGGATTACTTGACATTTTATCGACCCCTATTATTCACCGTGATTTTGTGACGCGCCCTTTTTATACCGGTAATAAAATGATTGATAATGTCATTCCTCTTGGAAAAGGACAGCGGGAACTCATTATAGGTGATAATGGGTTGGGAAAAAGCGCCTTGGCTATTGATATTGTGATCAATCAAAAAGATAAAAACGTGCGTTGTGTCTATGTGTTAATTGGCCAAAAACGTTCTACGGTTGCCAATACCATCCAATTGCTAAAAGAAACTCAGGCGTTGGAATACACCACGGTGGTTGTGGCACTGGCCACCTCATTACCCGGATTGCTTTATCTCGCCCCTTTCGCAGGATGTGCTGTTGCGGAGCATTGGATGAAGCAAGGCTTTGATACGTTGGTCGTGTACGATGATTTGAGTGCTCATGCCAACTGTTACCGTGAACTGTCGCTTTTACTGCGCAGGCCTCCTGGGCGTGAAGCTTTTCCTGCGGATATCTTCTATTTACATGCTCGCTTATTAGAACGCTCAACGTGCCTGTCTCCTGAAATGGGAGGGGGCAGTATGACCGCACTTCCTATTATAGAAACAAAACAAGGGGAAATTGCGACCTATATCCCCACAAATCTGATTTCAATCACCGATGGGCAACTCTTTTTTGATGAACATTTATTCTCAGCAGGATTTCTACCGGCAATTGATATCACCAAATCCGTTTCTCGCGTAGGCGGTAAAGCCCAACACCCCAACATAAAAAAAGAGGCGGGTCGAATGAAGTTGGATTACATGCAATTTCTTGACTTGGAACTGTTTACGCGTTTTGGGGCTAAGCTTGATATTAAAATGCAACAACACATTCAAAATGGACGACTGTTAAGAGAAGTGTTTAAACAAGAGCGTCTTTCGCCCTTGCCAATTGAATTCCAACTCGCCTGGTTGATTGCCTACAATGAGGGACTTTTTGCCCACTTAAGTTTAGACGACATCCCGAAGGTTCTAAAAAAAATAGAGCAAGAAGTCAAAAAAAGCAACTTGTCACTGGCCAGTTCTCGCGAGGAATGGAGCAATGCAGTCAAAGGCTGGTTAAATGGGTAGTACCATGCCTGTTTCTCAGGCACATTGAATTTTGGGAAGAAATTTATGACCAAGCGTAGTCAACTAAACGATCATTTTACGGCCTTAGACGACATTGGTAATATCATGACCGCCATGAAAACTCTTTGTTCTATTGAGCTCAATAAAATCACCAAATTTCTTCCTATGCAGGAACAAGTCATGCAAACCATTAGAGACGCAGGGCATGATTTTTTTAGTGCTTACCCCATTTCCCCCATGAATACACCAAATGGTAATTCTTCCCTTTATATTCTTATTGGTTCTGAACGAGGTTTTTGTGGTGGTTTTAATGATAATGTGCTTCACTGGATAGCGGAGAGGGAACAACAAGACCCTGAATTTTTGCCAGTATTCCTTGTTGTAGGGCGTAAATTGGCTTTGAAAATGGCAAACGATTCGCGTGTCATCAAGGCATTAGATGGCGCTAATGCCCTCGAAGAAATTCCTGCGGTGATTTTACATCTGTTGCAGTCTCTTGAGGAAGTAGCATCACAACAGCGTATGGAATGGCACTCTTGGCAGTGGGGGATCCTGTTCAATGAGGAGGAAAAAAATCAAATTGAGGTAAAAACAGTGCGCCCATTCCAAGAGTTTTTTTTAACCAATGACAAGCCATGTTCCGTTCCACCGGTTCTCAATTTATCCCATGAGCAATTTTTATCTGAGTTTGCTGAACAGTATTTATTTTCAATGTGTTATTCCATTTTTTATAAATCATTTTATGGCGAAAACCACCAAAGGCTGTTTCATTTGAATCATGCCTTGGATAGCTTAGAGAATAAACGAAGCGCATTAAAAAAATATCTTAATATACTGCGTCAAGAAGAAATTACTGAAGAAATTCAGAACATCATCCGATGTGCGGAAGCGATTATTGGCAATGACATGAAGGAACACCACTTGGACATTGAGTGAGGACCTATCTCTTGCGCCCTCTTTGGTTTCGAAAGGGGGATGATTGGCGAGGACACACCCCTTGTAAAATAGTACTAATATCAATAGCATAATATAGGCATAGCTCGGAAATATTACTTTATCGTGGAAAAGAATGATTCGATATCACAACACCAATAAGACAATTCGCCAATGGCATCCCCTACTGAAAGTGCTGTTGGTTATGATTTTAATGGGCGCCACCGCATCATCCAATGCTCAGGCATCCGATGAGCATGCCAGTCATCATAAAAGCAGCCAGGGTAATCTCAGTGTCATTCCGAGTGTAGCTGGACAAACTCCTGGTAAAGACATGATGGGTGCTATGGGTGAGATGATGAAGCAAATGGGCATGCCGAAACGAAAAGCGCTGTATCCTTCGTTGATGAGTCTGCCCGATATCCCACTGGAAAGGCGCAGTGAAATACAACAATTGGCACAAGAACGGATGCAATCGGGTCTGTCTTTGATGGCTAAAGGGATTGATACGCTTCTTAAAGCATCGGCTAAGACGAATTTTTCTCAGATGCAGGATGCAGTCGCTTCGATACGTGAAGGTCTTTCACAGTATGATAGTGGATTGGCTGCATCTCGTGCGCTTGCCGAGGGAAAGGTACCGCGCCAAGTGGCCTTGTTATGGTTCAAACAGGAAATGAATTTACTCCCTCTGGCACCAGCCACCCATACTCTTTTAGGTGGCCCGCTTTTTCATTTGACGATTATCGCGCTGTTTCTTGTCTTCTTTATCATTATGATTTGGATGTATTTTTTTAAAATGCGCAGGGCATCGGCATTACTTGAAAGTTTGGCCAGTAAAGGAGATGTTTCAGCCACTAGCCCAATAAGTCCTCCTCCTGCAAGCGCTTCTGAGGTCATTGAAGAGACTCATCCATCCTCTGGAGGATTAGCACCACCTGCGAAACCGCCAAAGTTTCCGGTCATGCGTACGCTAACAATCCCCCTTGACCAGTGGGAGGGGCAATTGCGTGTGTGCCGTATCTTTGATGAAACACCGGGGGTAAAAACCTATTGGCTCGCCTCATTAAAAGAAGTGGCCTTGCCCTTTACCTATTTCCCTGGTCAATTCATCACCATCACAGCCACCATTAATGGCACCCGGGCGAAGCGAAGCTATACTATCGCCTCAACGCCTACCCAACTTCACTATTGTGCCATCACAGTGAAACGCGAAGAACAAGGTTTGTTCTCACGTTATTTGCATGATGAGGTTAAAGAAGGCGATGTGCTTGAGGTGATGGGGCCCAATGGAAAATTTACTTTTACCGGAGAAGAAGCATCGAGCATTGTCCTTATTTGTGGCGGGGTGGGAATTACCCCAATGATGGGCATTATTCGTTATTTAACGGATATAGGATGGCACGGTGATATTTATTTACTGTACTGCTGCAGAACAACCAGCGATTTTATCTTTCGTGACGAATTAGAGCGGCTGCAAAAAAGGTACCCTAACCTCAATGTCTTTGCCACCATGTTACGCGCATCAGGAACGGTGTGGATGGGTTTAAAGGGCGAGTTCACAACCAGCATCATTTCCTATCTGGTGCCGGATGTCGCCAAGCGTCGCATCCATGTATGTGGTCCTCCGGGCATGATGAATGCGGTGCTGAATAGTTTAAAGGAGCTTAGTGTATCTGAAAAACAGATATATACCGAAGCGTTTGGTACGGCCATGAAGCCACCATTGACCCCGCAACAAATGGAGGCTATTGCACCAGAAAATAAGGCAGTTGTTTTATTTACGCGTTCTCATAAAACAGCCCCAATCTTACCCAACTACACGCTTCTTGAAATCGCCGAGGCCAATGGTGTTTCTATTGATAACTCGTGTCGCACAGGCCAGTGTGGGCTGTGTAAAGTGAAATTACTCACAGGCAAGGTATCCATGGATTGTGATGATGCGCTTTCAGAGGAAGAAAAGCAGCACGGTTTTATCCTGGCATGCCAGGCCAAAACCGATGAGAATATTGAGGTTGATGTGTGATGAATGCACCAGGACGCATGATGGCACTCGGATTGATTCTGCTCATGATGATGACATGGCTGGGATTTACGGTGCATGTGTCTCCTCGTTTTGCAGGAAGCTTGTGGGGTGGCGTCATTGGCATTAGTGGTTCCGTGTTAATGCTCGTGCCCTTATTTTACCTTTTTATTAAACGTATCCCTATTTTAAAACATTGGGTCACCCAGTATGTTTCCATGAACACCTTACTTTCCTGGCATATCTATGCAGGCATTATTGGCCCCATTTTAGTACTGATTCATACCGGACATAAATTTCAAAGTGTGCTGGGTATTGCCCTGACCGGGATGACCTTAATTGTCACGATAAGTGGTTTTGTGGGGCGCTACCTCTTGAGTTTTATAGCCGATGAAGTTCGTGAGAAAAAAGAACTCCTTTCAGGCCTTCAGAATCAGTATCAAAGGGTAGCTCAGGAAATGCAAACGAACCCTGATTTAAAGAAAACCCTAACACGCTTTCATTATATGAGAGCGCGTTTCGCATCTTGGCTATTTAATGAGAACGTATTAACTGGCGAAAACACAGCCCCAGCAAGTCTACGTGCCTTACGTTTGGTTGAAGCCATTGCGGAGCTGGAATACGCCATTCAATTTCATGAACAATTCAAACGCGCCTTTCGGACATGGTTGAAGCTGCATATTGTGATTGCCCTTGTGTTGTATGGTTTGCTTGCCTTGCATGTCTGGTCTGGAATTTACTTTGGGCTAAGGTGGTTTCAATGAAATTGAGTGGAGCCCTATTTGCTGCCCTTGCTGTTTTAATTTCACTGTTTGTTGCAGCCTATTATGCGCCCAGCCATGAACAAGGAGGGCCTACGAATTGGTTTAATCCTGTTGAATGGCAAAGAATGGCAAGTCCCGGAACATTATCTAAAGCGCATTCCTTTCTCAGTCACAATTGCAATGCCTGCCATACGCCTGTCAGAGGAGTGGAAGCCGTAAACTGCATCACCTGCCATGCGAATGATGTTGCTCTTTTACAAAGACAACCCACCTCATTTCATGCCGACATTGGAAGTTGCGTTGAATGTCATTCGGAACATCAAGGCCAAAATAGACGTCCCACCCAAATGGATCATAATGCGTTTGTTGCAATTGAGCTAAAGCAACTTAAAAAAAATGCAGTCAAAAATGAAGAGCAACGATTGATTTTTGAGCAAGTTCAGCACTACTTGGAAATGAATGAATCTCCAAAACAATCACCGCTCATCAATCCGCACGTATCCCCTGCCGAGCGCACCCTGCAATGTACCACGTGTCATCAAAATGAAGACAAACACTTTACTTTATTTGGCAACAATTGTTCTGCCTGCCATGAAACGTCAGATTGGAACATCCCAGAATTCATTCATCCATCCCCTAGGTCAAAGGATTGCTCCCAATGTCATCAAGCGCCACCCAGTCATTACATGGAGCATTTTCGCATGATATCAAGGAAGGTAGCGAGAAAGGAACATGCACAGGTGGATCAATGTTTTATGTGCCATCAAACGACTGCCTGGACGGACATAAAAGGGATTGGATTTTATAAGCACCACTAAATAGGGATACATGATATCTTGAAAGTGAAGAGAAAAATGAATTAAAGAGTCGATGTGACTCAAGAAAGTCAGGAAGTTTTGGGGGATTACCAGCCCAATTACCCTTTTGATATATATCTATTTCAATATGGATATCACAGCCCATGATTACTCCCTTATTATTCATTTAGCATTTAATACTCTGTTTGCAACTTTCTAGACAGCTTCTAAGTTCTAATCTTCCTTATATTTTACCCAATCTGAAAAAGTCTCATCCTCAAATTGATACGTGCCATAATCAATTTTGGTAATTAAATTTTTTTTCTCTAATCTCCTTAATGAATTCTGAATGGTATTTTTATTTACATTCCCCCCTACTCCAAGAGATTCACCAAGTCTTTTTATAGCATATTGGCCATATAAGTCTTTTATTCCATCTGCAATCATTGATAAAACAACCATATCGGTAGGTAATAATGCACTCCACTGTTTATGGAAGTTTTTATCACTAAATACTTTATTTTTGGTATGTTCAATAGCTGATTGTGGCCCTTGCTCTGGATTACTCAAATAATATTCTATAAATCTGCGAAAAAATTCAGGGGTATTTTTAAGTTGTTCAAATGCATTAATACCATCATTTATAGCCAAGGGAAATTTAGAAATGGTATTTACCTTCTCTACCATAGCTTTTACAAAATCTTCACCCAATAATTCAAACGACTCTAATGGTGCCCAATTGTAAAATGGCTCAGATGCAACCCCAAACATACGTCTAAGCGTCGTTTCAGAACTTCCTGCAAATATTACTTTGATACCCTCTTTTCTAACATCTAAAGCAGCTCTTAAAGCATGGGCAAAATGTGAGTTTTCTTCATAAGCTAAAACTTGTGCTTCATCTATAATTAACACCATTTTTATTTTTTTGCGATCATAAGAGTTCATTGCTTCCATTAATAATGTACCTGTGACTCTCTTAGGATCTAATAAATCTGCTTCTACGGATCCTTCACCAATGCCAGGTATTTTTCCAGAAGCTTTAAATTTTTTGAAATTTATTGATTGATTCAATTTATCCCAGATTTTTGTAAATCCTTTAGGCTCTACCATTTTATAAAATTCTGATACTAATGCTGTTGCAGGATCTATCTCTAACTCCCATAAGTTTGTATATACAACAACATAACCAGCTTTTTCTGCTGCGGGGATAAAATCTTTTTTCAAAAACTCGGTTTTTCCCATTCTTCTTCTAGCAAATAATCCTCGAGCAGAAGTTAATCCTAACGCAAATAAATCGAGATATTTTTTTGCCAATGAAGGCCTAGGTTCCGTGAACCAATTTTTTTAATTACTTGAAAAGTAGGCAGTTTTTATAGTGAAATTCGATTGCGATCGTTAACAACACTAATGGAACTGCCTACATGTATAATAATATATCAGAACGAGTCTGGGATACAATTTATTCTTTTCTGCAAGGAGTAAAAGGATTGCACATTAAGAATAATGAGAAGACAAGATGCTTTGTGGAAGGAGTCTGGTATGTATTACGTACAGGCTGTCAATGGCGCCTGCTCCCGCCCTATTACGGACATTGGCGTAAAATTCACAAGCGATATAAAATGTGGTCAGATCGCGGCATTTGGACTGGCTTAATGTCTTCAGTTAGCGATGTTGATGATCAAGCCGTCATGATTGATGCCACCATAGTGCGCGCGCATGCGTGTGCATCTGGTTACGACAAGGAAGGGAATGATGCTCAGGCATTGGGGCGCAGTAAAGGAGGTTTTACCACTAAAATTCACGCTTTGGTGGATGGACTGGGGAATCCGATTAAGTTTATCCTGACCGGGGGACATCGAAACGATATTACTCAAGCAGCAGAGCTATTGAAGGAGCAGCGTGACACGATAGTTCTTGCAGATAAAGGATATGATTCACAGGCACTTGTTGACACACTGGAGAGTCAAGGCTGTATTGCAACCATTCCGTCAAAAAAGAATGCGAAGAACCCAAGAAAAATCGATAAAGAGCAGTACAAAGAGCGGTTTTTAGTTGAAGCTTTTTTCTCCAAAATCAAACACTTTCGGCGTGTTTTTTCTCGTTTTGATAAAACAACGACCGCTTTTTCCGGGTTCTTACATTTGGCCGGAGCGCTTATATGGATGCGCTAGAAAATTGGTTCACGGAACCTAGCATAATGCCAATTATTTTGTATCATAATTATTTTATTAAATAGTAGTAATTTATTTACTACCTATTATATAGGTTACTAACTTATTTACAAGAATAAACTTAGTAAAAGATACTAAATACAATACTACCTTTTACTAAGTTTATTCTTGTAAATAAAACGGAGGGTTATTTCCAACTCAATTATTTCAAGGAGAGCCTAATATTTGTGTATTATGTAAATAATCAACTATTGAGTTAGACCATAAATAATTTTATTTTATATTGCTCATCAACTTTAATGGCAGCAACACTAATTAGTTAATTAATAGCAAAATAATTTCGTACCGTTGATAAATTCCTTATTTTGAAATATAACTTATGTTATTTGGGTGATTTGTGTTTTTATTAATCGTGTAAATACAGGTTTTAGGCAGCTTAAGATACTGTACGATCTTTATAAAACATAAAAAGTGAAAGAAAGCGAAAGCTATAACGGCTATAACTTCTTCTTTCACTATACTAAACACCCATAAGAAGATAAGACACAAGAATTGCTGGAACAGTCCGACCGGACTCTTCTCAAAACCCATATAAGGAATATTGAATGGATAACATTTTTACGGATGCATTAGCACGATTAGATGTTGCCTATCAGTATGCAGAAATTGATCCAGAAGCTATCGAGAGATTGAAGCATCCTCAAGCAATCATTCAAATGTCTTTACCTCTTCGAAAAGATGATGGCAGTTTAGCTATGTATTCCGCCTATCGAGTTCATCATAACAATACTCGTGGCCCAACTAAAGGGGGTATTCGTTTTCATCCTCTCGTTACTCTCGAAGAAATAAAGGCTCTGTCGTTTTGGATGACAATTAAATGCGCAGTAATTGGTATTCCTTTTGGAGGTGCGAAAGGTGGAATTGTAGTTGATCCAAAACAACTTTCCAGATTGGAATTGGAGCGTTTAAGCCGGACTTACTTGGAGCATTTTTCCAGTTTTATTGGACCTAACAAAGACATTATGGCACCCGATGTTTATACAAATGCCATGATTATGGGCTGGATGATGGATGAATATTCTAAACTTAAACAAGAATACAGTCCTGCTGTTATCACCGGGAAACCCATTGCTTTAAGTGGCAGTTATGGACGGGAGGATGCGACTGGTCGTGGTGCTTTTTATTGCATTAATGAATTAGCTAAGAAAAAAAATTGGAAACCCCAAAACATTCGTGTAGCAATTCAAGGATTTGGAAATGCAGGACAGCACATCGCACTCTGTCTATATGAGTCAGGTTATAAAATAGTAGCAGTAAGTGATTCTCAAGGAGGTATCTATCGAGCAAAAGGACTTGATATTCCTACGTTGATTCATAAAAAAAACAGTAGTAAGAATATTCAAGCAGTTTACTGCACTAGATCAGTATGCGAATGTGAACTAGTTGAAGCGAACAAAATTTCAAATGAAGAACTTCTGGAATTGGATGTTGATTTACTTATCCCTGCCGCATTAGAAAACCAAATTACCAAAGATAATGCAGCAAAAATAAAATCACCTGTGATTGTAGAAATTGCCAACGGCCCAACAATGCTAGATGCTGAACCTATTTTAAAAAATAAAAATATTTTAGTAGTACCCGATGTGTTAGCTAATGCGGGAGGGGTTGCTGTCAGTTATTTTGAATGGGTACAGAATAAAACTGGATATTACTGGAGTGGTGAACAAGTACAACAACGGTTACATGATATTATGGTACCTGAGTTTTTAAAAGTGTATCAAATAATGGAAAAGAATAAAATTGATATGCGTACAGCAGCTTATATACACGCCCTAAATCGTTACGGCGAAGCCGTCGTGGCCCAAGGGACACAACAACATTATTTTAGTACGACATGAATCATGCTCAATTGAGGTTCTAAACACAGCAATAATAGGTACTGTTTTTAAACAATATGCTTAACAGCCAATTCATTATGATGGCGAGAGAGTATTTTCATGGATGAAGCCAAGAAAAGTGTTGAGAGCCTTGATATTTGTAGCAAGCCATCGTCTTAAAGACGAAATACTATCAACTCTTGATTTAAGATACTTCATTGGTGTCACTCAGACAAACCACCATTCTGCATCAATTAATACCGTGATTAAGATGCTAATTTAGCCTATTTAGCAGCAAAGCAAAATAAATGGTTCGGTTTGTGTCTATAACCCTAAGCTTTCAATAGAAATAAGGAGGGCAGCAAGAGATAAAACATACACAGACATATCAATGTCTTATGTGCCATCTTTATTTAAGTTTGCAGGTCCAAATTAATTTTTCCCTGCAAACTCCATGCCCAAACAAACCGCACGCCATACCTCTATCCTCAAATTACTGATGGTTTCCCTCCATGCCACTTCCTTCCATGTTCTGCATACCCATACCCATCATTTCCATCTTTTCGCCTGCCTTCATTTCCTTACCGACCTCTGGGGTCACCAAACACTCTATCGTCTTTCCATCCTGTGTTTTAAACATCGCCTTCATGGGGCATCCTTTCATCTGGTTTCCCTGCATGTGGCATCCTTTCATGTGGCTTCCCTGCATGCTATGCATGCTCATCATTTCCATCATGTCACCCGTCTTCATGTCCTTACTGCCCTCTGGAGCCATCAAACACTGTATCGTCTTTCCATCCTGTGTTTTAAACGTCGCCGTCATTTGTTTATTTTCTGTGTCGGCTGCCTGCGCCAATGAACTGATAAGGCCAAATGATAATATGGCCGGAATTAAAAATAATCTAATCTTCATGGTTTTCTCCCTTAAACGATGAATAGTGTCACGATGGCCGATAATGACAGGCCGCTATTCAATTTTAGACAATTTTATTAATTTTTGCTGTTTTTTTATTTGCGCCCTTAAATGTTTCTGACAAATCAAGAGACAGAATCTATACTAAAAGGAATCAATCAGGCTGTTTTTAAGGCAAAATTATGGTGTTCCCAGTCGTAATGATCGTGTTAGGTATTGTCCTTCTTATCAGTGGAGCCTATTTAATCAATAAGTTACTTCAAAAAACAAATCATTATCGCAGGCAGTGGTTCAGTTATCTTGCTTTTATTGCGGTTTTTATTCTCAGTTATTCAGCCAGCATTTTTTACGGTCTATTAGTCGATCCCCACTGTCTTAATAATTTTTATGCCAGCGTGCTTTTATTAGGTGCTACCTATATCTATTCATCTTGTCGTCTTATGACCAATACCATTCAAAAAATGGAGTTGATGGATGATTTTAAAAATCGCTATGAAGTATTACGGCATCACGCAACCTATGATTCGCTGACAGGCTGCAATAATCGAGAGTATCTTTTTGAGATGATGAACACACGATTTCAACAAGTCAAGATGAATGAAGGCTCTGTTATTGTTCTTTTTATTGATATGGACCGATTTAAGACGGTCAACGATCGCTATGGTCATGAGGTAGGTGACACCACGTTACACATGTTTGGTGGACTCCTAAGGCAGCGCTTGCGAAGGGATGATGTAGTGGCTCGTTATGGTGGGGACGAATTTATTGTCTTGATGGAGAACACCTCCATGGATGAGGCAAAAAAGATTGCTGAGAATCTTATTACGGTGACGAAAAAATCTCTAAAAGAAGGTACTCTATCTGAGCTTAATCTGGGTTGCTCCATTGGCATTACCCAGATGAATCACCACTCGGCTTCAGTGAATACCGTGATTAAAGAAGCTGACTTGGCCTGTTATGCAGCAAAACAAAGAAAAATCAATGGTTCGGTTTGTGTCTATAATTCCATGATTACGACAAAAAATAATGCAATCAATTTTAGTGGAAATCAGATTACCCCATAAGGAGTAAAAGCCAACAAAAACCAGTCTCTCAATAACAGTTCATTGACTCTAATGAGTCCCCTTTTTCTTCTTGATGTCATGCCTTGTTTAATCACATTGGATAAGAGATACTGAAAGGATAGAATAACAAAAAAAAGGTATTGATTAATGACACATTTTCTAAAGAAACGCACTCTCCTATTAATGGTTCCGGCAGTCCTTGTTGGTTGTTCTTATAATGCCAAGTTAACTCCTGAAGGCGAAAAAGTAACCATTGTACAGTCAGGAAAGCCTACAAAGAATTGCACTTTTTTAGGTGAGGTCAGAGCCTACGATCGCAATGGGATGAGCCAATCTTATCAATCCCATGAGCATTTGATTAAGGATGAACTCAATATCTTAAGAAACAAGGCAGCGCTTTTAGGAGCAAATACACTTCGGGTAACCGAACATCAGCAAACTTATGAAGGCAATCCCAAAAATGATTTTGTGGCGGATCATGGGATGGCGGGTAAAGCCTACCGCTGTAAGACAAATTAATAATCATTTTGAGTCTTCCCGTTTATGAAACATTATCGTGCTTGGCAGTTTTCCTGTTGGATAGTGCTCCTGTTGTGCTCCTATTCGGCAATAGCAGGGAATGCATTGATCCTTCAGGAAATAACCCAAATTGCTCTAGCAAATAACAAGGATTTAAAAGCGGCTCGTTATAATGTAGCTATTGCAAAGGCCCGATTGATCCAAGCCGGTCTTTGGCCTAATCCAAACCTTAATCTCTCAAACAATGATGATCGCTTGTTTAATGATGAAGGAGAGTATTCGCGCAGTGCTGGTTTTAGTCAAGCATTCCCTATTTCTGGACGTATTGCAAAACAAAAGACTGTCGCACGCCTCGATGTCATGAAAGCCATCGCCGAAATTAGGGAGGCCGAGCGTCAACTCAGTGCCAAAGTGGCGAATGCATTTTATGCCGCGGTGATTACGGAGCGTCGCCTGCAACAATTGAATTATTTATTAAGAATCAACAAAGAATTAGTGAACGTCATCCATAATCGTTATCATGCCGCTGAAATTTCAAAGTTGGATGAGAATGCAGCTCGCATTGAGTATCTGCGCATTGTTCAAGAAAAGCATTTATTACATAGCCTTCGCATCAGTCAAATGGCCACACTGAACCAATTGATGGGCCGAGATGCGAATTCTCCTTTATCTCTTAAGGCTGACCTAAATACAGGGCAAAATTTTCCTGAATTACCTGCGCTAAAAACGTTAGCACTTAATAATCGTCCTGACCGCCAATCCATTGCTCTATCAATTAACCGCGCCATTGCCGATCGCCGCTTGGCAAAAGCGGAGCGCTTTGCTGATTGGACAGTAGGGCTTGGTGTCCAACAAGATAAAATTGTGGTGGAAGAGGGACCACCCCAACCAGCCGATCGCACTTTGGGCATGACGCTTTCTGTTCCACTTCCTCTTTTAAATCAGAATCAGGGACGAATTTTAGAGGCAAGTCGCACGGGAACTCAGGCGATGATGGCGTTACGCGCCTTGAATTTAAGCATTGAAACAGAAATAGCGAGTAACTATGCCCAATTGAAAGCACTTAGGATGAGCCTTAGAGAAACGCAAAGCGTATCTCTTAAAATAGGCGTTGAAAGCGTGAAACTGGCGCGTGACTCTTATGAAAACGGACAAATTTCGCTTTTGAATGTGTTGCAAGTGCAAAAACAACAAAATGATTTGCAAATGACTTATCTCACGACTTTAGAAAAGTATTTACAAGTGTATGTGGCTTTATGTACGGCCATTGGCCCTGGCCACACACAAGGATTTTGTCCTTACTTAGCTTATCAAAGGAATGGTTATGATGATGGCATTACAACAGCGAATTAGAGCAATTTTACTCACCAGTGTTTTTCTTGGTCTCCTCATCCATGCTCAGGGAGTGTTTGCCCATGGAGAAGAAATCGAAGTGAGTGAAGGAGGAGCCAAAGGTCCTGTGCATTTGACACCCCAACAAACCAAAATGCTCGAAATCAAAGTCGCAAAAGCAACCAATCGTCCCATGGCGCAAATGCTTGGTTTGAATGGCCAAATTCAACTCTTACCCGATGCGCAGGCGGATGTCAGTATTCGGATTAGTGGGAGCGTGACGGCCATTGATGTGAATTTAGGCGATGGTGTCAAGACAGGACAACGCTTAGCTACTGTGCAATCAAGACTAGTGGGTAATCCCCCACCCAGTGTGGCGGTCACAGCCCCCATTGCCGGCATCATTGATGCGAGAAACATCAATTTAGGTCAAGCCGTTGAACCGAATACGGTTCTTTTTCACATCAGCAACCGCGATAAACTGTTAGTCATTGCCCAGGTTTATGAAGAAGATTTAGGCAAGGTTAAGGTAGGACAGGAAGTCAATATTCATGCGTTGAGTTACCCAAAGCTGGTTTTTCCAGGCAAAGTCACTTTAATTGAACCCAATCTTGACCCGTTAACTCGCACAGTGAACCTGCGAATTACTTTGAATAATGAGAAAGAACTACTCAAACCGGGCATGTTTGTTCGTGCCAATGTCATTTTAGCTCATAATGAAGCGGCACTTGCGGTGCCTAATACCGCCCTTTTACAGGCGGATAATGAGCAATTCGTTTTTGTGCAAAATGGGGATGAGTATGAACGAGTGGACGTTAAAGTAGGTGCAGTAGACGATGACTACTCAGAGATTACAGACGGCTTAGTGCCTGGCGACCTCGTTGTGACTCAAGGCAATCGCGAACTTTATACACTATGGCTCACTGGGGGCAGTAAACCGCAGTCAGGCCAAGAGGAGCATCATTAAATGTTTACGCGATTAATTGCCTGGTCTTTACATAATCGCCCTTTGATTTTGGCGTTAACGATTATCCTTTGCTTACTGGGTGGCTATACCTTAAAACAAATGCCCGTGGATGTTTTTCCTGAATTTGCTCCACCACAAGTGGTGGTACAAACCCAAGCGCCTGGTATGGCCACCCAAGATGTGGAAACTTTGGTGACCTATCCCTTAGAAAGTGCCATCAATGGAACGCCAGGAGTAGCCAGTGTTCGCTCAAAAACCTCCGTCGGACTATCGACGATTACTGTGGTATTTGATGATAAAACGGATATCTATCGCAATCGCCAATTGGTTAATGAACGGATTCAACAAGTAATAAACCGTCTTCCTCCAGGTGTCTCGTCACCAGTGATATTGCCCGTCACCTCGGCAGTGGGGTGGCTACTTAAATATGCGCTTATTAGTCGAACTGCAAGCCCTGAAACATTACGTACACTTTCAGACTGGACCATCCGTCCGCGCCTTTTGGCTCTTGGTGGCGTCGCTTCCGTGGTGTCTCTAGGTGGGGAAGTGAAGCAATATCAGGTACGACTTGACCCTAAGCGCATGCTGGCCTATGGCATCACGGTTGAAGAAGTGCGCCAAGCGTTAGCGACAGGAAATCAAAACGTGCCTGGTGCTTTTGTTCATCAGGCAGGTACTGAATTCGTTGTGAGCACCATTGGGCGTATTAAGACGCTGGAAGACATTAAAAAAACACTCATTGTGGTTCGTAATGGAGTACCCATCACCATTAACAACGTAGCCACTGTCGCTTTTGGTGGTGAAATCAAACGAGGGGATGGGGCTTATAATGCAGAAAACGCGGTCATTGGTACCGTTTCTAAAATCTTCGGTGCCGATACGGTAACCACGACTCAGAAAGTGGAACACGCTTTAGCCGATATCAAAAAATCTTTGCCAGCGGGTGTTGAGTTAATCACCGATGTGTTTCGTCAAGCCAATTTCATTGAATCAGCCATTCACAATTTGACCAAAGCCCTTATTGAAGGGGGCATCATTGTGATTGCTATATTGTTTCTCTTTTTAATGAACTGGCGAGCTTCCTTCATTACCTTTCTCTCCATGCCGGTTTCTTTTATTGTGGGTATTCTAGTACTTCACTATTTTGGTTTTGGCATTAACTCTATGACGTTAGGAGGGATGGCAATTGCTATTGGTGAGGTAGTGGACGATGGTATTATCACAGTTGAAAATGTAGTACATCGACTAAGACTTAATCGATTGGCCAAAAAACCTCTACCCGCCATTGAAATTGTTTTTGATGCGGTTTTGGAAATTAGAAGTTCAGTGGTCTATGCGACCATTATTATTAGCTTGGTGTTTTTGCCTATTTTCTTTTTGTCAGGTATTCCTGAGCGAATTTTTAGCCCTTTAGCGATTGCTTATATCGCCTCAGTATTAGGTTCTCTTGTGGTCTCTATTACTATGGTGCCAGCTCTTTGTTATCTTCTTTTAGTACGAAAAACGGAAAAACAGCAGGATACTAAAGTAGTGATGCATGCTTTATCGCAAGAAGAACGTTATCATTTGACGGAAGAAGAAGCGGCCCAACACGCTCAAGCGGAAACTCGTTTTGTGATTTGGTTAAAAAAACATTTTTTAACTGGGTTAAATTGGTCTCTGGCCCATTGTAAAACAGTCGTGGCCATGGCAATCGGTGCCTTTCTTTTCGCCTTGGCCTTGCTTCCTTTTTTTGGGACTTCGTTCTTACCTGAATTTCATGAGGGTAATTTTATTATTGTGATGAGCACGTTGCCTGGAACTTCTTTGGATGAGTCCATGCGATTAGGTAAACAGGTCAGTAAAACTTTGCTGAAGTATCCGCAAGTTATCTCCATTGCCCAACGGGCAGGACGCAGTGAATTGGATGAAGACGCACTACCACCTAATGTTAGTGAGTTTGATGTGCGCTTAAATTTTGACAAAGACAAAACCATGTCTCCGGATGAGTTGTTGCAACGCATTCGCGCAGATCTAGCGAACATCCCAGGAGCACTGTTTAACGTAGGGCAATTTATTGCCCATCGCATGGATGAGGTGCTATCAGGCGTCAGAGCACAAGTGGCGGTGAAGCTCTTTGGTGATAATCTTGCGACCCTTAACGAACTAGGCCAGTCCGTCGAAGCCATTTTGAAAACCATTCCAGGAATAGTGGATATTAACAAAGAGCAGCAAATCAATGTACCACAGTTGATCATCAACATTGACCGAGAGAAAGCGGCTCGTTATGGGGTTAATGTCGGGCAAATTTCTGAGGATGTGCAAGTTCTTCTCAATGGTGTAACAGTATCAAGTATTCTCGAAGGCCAGCGAACGTTCGATTTGTATTTGCGCATGAATGAAACAGGGCGAGACAGCATTAAAGCCATTCAAAACATGCTCATTGATGCCCATGGAGTGACAAATCAGGAAACCAAAATTCCTTTGCGTGCTGTGGCTGATATTCGCTTAGAGCCTCAGCCTTTTGCGATTAACCGCGAAAACGTCCAGCGCGTCTTAGTGATTGCCTTTAATGTGCAAGAGAGGGATTTAGGTAGTGTGATTCAAGAAGTGCAACAACGAGTTAAGGAAAAGGTCACCCTACCGAGCGGTTATTTTATTCAATATGGTGGTCAATTTGAAAGTCAACAACAAGCCTCACGCGTAATTATTGTGTTTGGTGGGCTTGCTATTTTCATTATGTTGATTCTGCTTCATAAGGCCTTTGGCACGTTCCGTGAAGCACTGCTCGTGATGTTCAACTTACCACTGGCTTTGATTGGTGGAGTGGTTTCTTTGTATCTTGCCAGTGGTGACATGAGTGTCGCGGCCATGATTGGTTTTATCACCTTATTTGGAATTGCGGCACGTAATGGGATTATTTTAGTGAGTCACTACAATCAATTGCGCATCCAAGGACAAAGCCGTGAACAAGTGGTCATTCAGGGCACCCTTGACCGCTTGGTGCCCGTGTTAATGACAGCAGCAACGGCCGCTCTTGGCTTAATCCCTCTGTTGTGGGGTTCTCCTGCTGGGAAGGAGCTTGAGCGTCCTTTGGCCCAAGTATTGCTAGGAGGATTATTTACCTCAACGTTTTTAAATATGTTTGTAGTACCAACAGTTTATAATGCCATCGAAGCATGGCGTGAGCAGCATTTGTATTTAAAGGAAAACCAAAACCCTCAAGGAGAGTCATGATGAGTCGAATAATGGAATGTATTAATAAGAAAGCAGTGGATTTATTTTCTTTGCTGGTGGTTTTATTGGCTTTATTATCCCCTTTGCATGCCGCAACCAACCCTGATGAGCAGGCTCAATCCATCCCAACCACCATTCCGGCCATTTGGGAGGCAATAGATGAACGCACGACAGCAATTAATAAAGCACTTGCCAACAATCAGTTGGATACCATTCATCAGCATGCGTTTGCGATTCGGGACTTAGTCAAAGCACTACCTGGTTTAAGTAAAAACTTGTCCGAAGAACAATTAAAAAATCTTCAGCAAAACGTGGGATACACTGAGCAATTGGCAAAGCGTCTTGATAAAACCGGTGACGCTAACGATAAAGAAGGCACGAAGGTAAACTGGCAAAAATTGCAAAAGGTGCTTGAACAAATTCGCGCCACTTATTCCCTTTCAGGTGCTTCGACTACTCCTTGATTCAGTAGTCAGGCTGTATGATGATGAGATGTGTCTTTTGGCTTTCAGTTGGCATGCTAGGCTATTTGCTTAGACACTGATTCGTTAGAAATCAAAAAAGAAGAGTTCAGCTGGAATGATCTAGCCGTTCTACTCATCCCAAACCTCAAGATCGGCTACTTAATAGCTGCCTTGAGGTCCTCTGCCATGGGACTCACCATTGCCTAAATGGACATAAAAAATATAATTAGTCGAGTAGCCTCTCGACTAATTACCTCACACTTTTTTATGCGCTCCATGAGCATGTACTTTTAGGTTACTTGCATCAATCATAAGTCATTCATAATCAGACTCGTTAACTAAAATCTCAAGCAAGCGTTCCCATAGCCCTTTACCATGCCAACGACAGAAACGTCTTTGAGAGCTTTTCCAATCACCATAATCAGGTGGCAGATCGCTACATCCATGCTATTAAAATGCACACAAGGTTAACACGTAATCATCGTGTAACGAACCATCCAGTTAAAACGAAGAATAGATTTAATCAATGTGACTGAATTTGTTCGGTGGGTTAATAACGTTTTTAAATAAGAACTAAAATAATTAAATTCAATTGAACCTATGCCTATTTAAACAAATCAGAATGAGAGCCAGTTCTCGATAATCTTAGCAACTGCATACACTCATCCTTAATGACTTTATAAATTAATAGCCAATCAGGGGTGATGTGACATTCACGATAGCCATGCCAATTTCCAGAAAGGTTATGATCTTGATGCTTTGGGTGCAATGGTTCTTCCCTTTGCAATTGCCCCACAATCGAATCGATTAGCTTTCTATCCTTCCCCTGCTTCACTATCTTTTTTAAATCGCGCTTAAATTGAGTGGCTAATTCTAATTCAAGCATTATCTATAGAATCCCAAACATCCTTCATGGTTTTAAATCGCTCTCCTTTACCTGATTCAAGCTCTTTAATTGCATCAAGTGTCTTCTTGTTCGGTATTTTTACCTCAAACGGGAGACCATTTTGAAGACAAACTTGACTATAGAACAGTCGAATTGCCTCGGCTGTAGATAAACCTACTTTATGCAATATCGCTTCCGCCTGCATTTTAAGAGCAGGCTCAATACGAGCATTAATTGTCGCTGCCTTACTCATGTTATTTACTCCAAAATATCTTATAATTAAATTGTATAACAAATGCATTACATTTTCAATTCTCTTTGTTTTTTTTCTCTTTGTTTTTTACCTATCACTAGAGTACAGCCTTGTGATAGCAATGACCTCAATGTTCTGCAAAAAATAATTTCTTATATCACAGCATTTGGCAGATCGTGCTATTTCCATCTCATTAATCATCTTGATCAAATCAGGATTGATGTGAATAAGCGTTCCATTTTTATCGGCAATACAGGAACGTCAAGATAATATGTTTCGTATTCGACTTCATTTATAGGTTTTTATCCCCGATCTTTCACTATAGCAGCAGGTGATTCAAAGTAACCCTCATGCCAATATTTAATGACATAATAACTACTGCATAGCATGCTAATCACAGCAATAATAGCGACTAAAGATCCCAGTACTCTTGCCAATTGTACGCCAGCTCCTTGATTGCGTAGCCCCCAGATAATGAGACTTACACCTAATGAAAAAGCAATTAAGCCCAGCGTCATAGCTGTGTGAAATAGAAACATCATGGCAGATCTCCTTTTCTTTGGCGTTTGTGAAAAAGATGGGGGATAAATGCGGGTGTTTTTGCCGCATAACGTTGATAGGCTTCCCCAAACAACGCTTGCGTTTCTTGTTCTTCTCGGTGAGCAAGACGTACGTAGACGTAAACAAGGATGGGAAACATGATTAAGGTAATAAGCGTTGGCCATTGCAATAAAAATCCAATCATCACTAGAATGAACCCATCGTATTGCGGATGCCGAACGTAGGCATAAAGTCCTGTGGTGGCGAGTTGATTGGTTTTTTGCGCCGCATAAAGGGTACTCCACCCCGAATAAATGAGGTAAAGACCGCCAAAGATGAATACGTTACTCAAGATATGGAATAAGTCAAAATGCGGATCACCTTTCAGCCCTAATAGCGTATGCAGTAGATGACCCGAATCGTGGCCATAGAGGTTAATGCCAGGGTAATGGTTAGAAAGCCATCCGGATAATAAGTAGATGGTTAAAGGAAATCCATACATTTCCGTAAAATAAGCGATGACAAAGGCAGAAAAGGCGCCAAGGCTCTTCCAATCGCGTTTGGATTTGAGTTGAGTAAAACTGAGGGCAAAGAGAATAAAAATGGCTGAGTTAACCATCACTAAAAGCCAAAGACCATAAGCATTAGAATGTTCCATCATCTATCCTTTTCATTCGAATCCAGGTTGTTATCTTTTTTATCATGTTGCGTTTTGTGATTGCTATGTCCCCCATGCCCACCATGAAAAAGATGCATTAAAGGGCATAATAAAAACAACAGTATCCACCAGGGAAAAGCCGCCAAAAAACCGATCACATGGGCTTTGTGTTCTGTGAAAAGGTAATAACCGATAATCACGAAAATGAGAATTAGGATAAATCCACGCGCAGAAGGAAACCCGGATTTTTTGGTCTGTTGGTGTTGGTCATGTTCTGTGTTCATCATCCTTTATCCTTGTTATCTCCACCAAAAAGGGATTCAAATAAGTGTTCCATGAGGTTATTTCGCACATTCCTCACTGCCTCCAATGACGAGCGAACCATCTCACAAAACAGCTGTTCGTTGTTTTTAAATAAATTAGTACCTTCTAGCCTCTGACGATTCGCTTCGACTGCTTTTGCTACCAATAAAATGAGCCGCATGGTTGGATTTATTTTTTCAGAAAAGACATAGCGGCTCAGACGCATGGGATGCGTTTTCTCTAGCCAGAATGTCAGGAGAGGATTACTGATTGCCTGAATCCAAGGTTGACAAAGAGCGCGATAATATGTGTCGTTTGCCTCAGACAGTTTGCGCACCCTCTCGAAGGGTTCGATGGGATTGCTGGAACACAGTTCTGCGAGATCACGTTCTTTAAAGTAAACCTCATATTGCTCCTTGCTACAATCTGGATTGCCTGTTGGGTTGGTGATTATCATTTCATATAAACCGGGTGGTAACTTCTCAATGGCCGCGCAATGTTCCAAAATGGCGCGGTGTTCAAAGCGAACTACTTTGGCTGAAACGAAAATGCCTAAATGACCGATGGTAGGATGCAAAAGATAAATAATGCGTTGCTTGGCTTTTTTTAAATCATTTGTCGTTGGATAGATTCTTCTTAACCAATGCAGGGCTTGATAAGGTGGTGTAATTTCATCCCCTTGCGAAGCAAAAATCACAATAGGGTTATGGATGCGCTTTAAATCATAAACACAATCATGATGAATAGCAATTTCACCTCGCTCTAGTTTATTACCAATAAAAAGATTCTCAACCGTTGCTGTTATTTCCTCTGTGCTGAAGTGATAAAATCCATTCCACCAATGTTCAAAATCTAAAAAGCGCTCGCGCTCCGTGTCAACTGCATCAAAGAGATGGTGGTATTTATCCCAAATGGCGGTAGTGGGGTTTAACAGTTCAAAATTTTGTACAAGCCATGCCCCATCAAGGATTCCATCGTTCAAATCAGTAATGAAACGAGTAAGCCACACACCGCCTAAAAGCCCGCCGAGCAATTGCATGGGATTTACTTCTTCTTCGCCACTGGACCAATAAGAAATGGGAGAGCCATTCATCACGAGTGGGCCCACCAAGCCTGCGCAATCAGAAGCCAGTAACGCCAACATCCAACCCGCCTGGCAATTGCCATAAAGAATGGGTGGTTGGTCTTGATGCCAGGTTTTCACTTGTGCAACAAATTGCTTCATTGTTGCCAATACATCAGCCAATGTTTGATGCGGGATGGGTTGAGGGTAGAACATGACAAAATAAACGGCATGACCCCGATGTAGCGCAATTCCTATTTCAGAATCCCGTTTCATTCCACCAATCCCTGGCCCATGACCTGCCCTTGGGTCAACAATAATGACTGGCGGCTTATTGGGGTCGAAACACTGTTCAAAACACACATCATCAATTTCAAGAATTTTAAGTAGCGCATAATTCGTTTTGGGTTCCAAGGTTCTGCCATCCAGCACCAGCTCATACCTAAAGCACAGAGGTGGTGGCATCCCTTGTTGTTCATGTTCCATCATGTCATTGGCCCGCTGACGAAGTGTGTCGAAAAATAGGACACTTCGCTGCCAATAATCAATGTGATAATGAAACAAATCATTCCAAAGTGGGTAAGATTGAGAAAATACCTCGGTCAATGAGGACTTTTGTTCTTTGGGGATAGCGTCTTTCGCTCGCTTTAAATTATGTTCGTCCATGAAAATACCGTCTCGTTTGCCGCAACAATTAATATATAGCTTAGCACAAAGAACACTTAAACGACTTAGAAAACAATGAGGAGTGGTTACTCGACACCATTGGACTTCAATGCCCTTATCGCACAAAATTGCTAAAAAGAAATAAAGGACATTCATCACTAATAGAAATTCTTGTTTAAAATAAATAACCTTAATTTTAGGGAGGCAAAAATGGCTAGGTTAACCAGGTTAGAAAAAATTACTTTTTTAGTGATAATTTTTACCTTTTTTGTTTGCGCGTGTACTTCTGCGACAACGACAACCAATGAGTCTAAAAGTAATGATAATAAGAATAGCGACAAACACAGTAAAGCATCTGTTGGGCGCGTTTGGGTTGCTCATCCTAGAAGGCACTAATATTTTTTCACCTCCTGAGCAACTCAATTTGCAGAAGAATAGGCTTTGAAAGGCATCGAAAAGCCATTAAGCTTAATGCCAACCAATCCCTCCAGTATTGTGCCCTTCATAGGTATGAGAAACAGTATGTGAATTAGTGGCTTTTGTTGATGAAGCACACGAGGTAAACAGAAGGGTTGAGCTTAATAATATCACTACCCCAATAACTACTTTAAATAGTCTGATAGGTTGCATAGCAATGCTCCTTGCAATGAAATAAGGCGATTATTGAATCAATATAAAAACAACCTGTATCATTAGATAACTTATTATTATAATAGCACTATTAAAAACACGCGCTGCCAATCATTGTCACTTTTTGAAAAAGAGATGAGCGTACTCTAGGTATTGAGTCAATGCTCCTGAAATGAAAAATGACTAATATAACGTGTTGTACAGCATGTTATGCCACACCCCTAGAATCATCGAATAATTAATAAAAGGAGCATTTATCTTTATGTGTACGCCCGAAAGGTTTTGTCACAATAAATTAGATTTAATATAATTTTGAATTAATCAGTTCAACAGATATTGAACACCATAAACCACCTTTTTGGTAATAAAATGGCGTTAGAACTCTTTGAAAATGGAATGACAGGTTAAATTTTATGCTATGATTTACTATATTTTATTGATTCTATAGCTTAATACCAGGGATATCGGTGATGAACGGACTAGAAAAGGAATGCTGCCCCAAGAACATTATATTAACTAAGCAGGAAGAATCTTCAGAACATATAGACTCTTGCTGTGTACCCGATGATGCAGATACTACAGATAATGCCTTTGCTTTTTTCGGTCAGTTATTTCAAGCAAACCTTGCTAAATGGACTGCGGGGATAAGTCCTGCAGCGATAGGCTCTTCCTACTCCACTTGGCTTTGGCAATTAGCACAATCCCCAGAAGTATTATGGGAACTGGCCTTTTATCCTGTTTTTCATGCTAATGATTGCATTAATAACATCATTTGTGTTGAGCGTGCTGCCGGTGGCAAAGACGTACGTTTCAAAAAAGACAGTTGGCAGCCTATGCCTTGGCGTTTATATGCAGAAGGATTTTTGCAGGTGGAGGATTGGTGGCGACACGCCACAACCCATGTGCCAGGATTACCCGACCAGGTGGAGCATACCGTTTCGTTCTGGGCACGACAATTCCTCGATGCCCTATCGCCTTCCAATTGTGTTTGGTCTAACCCTGATTTATTCCATGAAGCCATTCGCACTGGGGGACTTAATCTCATTCAAGGCAGCCAAATCGCTATGGAAGACTGGTTCGAAAAGCTAACAGGCGCACCTCCTACAGGCTCTGAACATTTTATCCCTGGCAAACAAGTGGCGATTACCCCAGGACGGGTAATATTTCAAAATCATTTAATCGAATTGATTCAATACGAAGCTCAGACTAAAACCGTGTATAAAGAGCCCATACTGGTTCTCCCTGCCTGGATTATGAAATACTATATTCTCGATTTATCCCCCCATAACTCCTTGGTAAAGTGGCTTGTTAGACAAGGGCATACCGTGTTCATCATCTCCTGGCGCAATCCAGATAAAGAGGATCGTAATTTAGGAATGGATGATTATTATCGCCAAGGCGCCATGGCTGCGATTGATGCGGTATCAGCCATTCTGCCTCAAACAAAAATTAATCTGATGGGCTATTGTTTAGGTGGCACACTAGCCATGATTACGGCGGCCGCGATGAGTAGAGATAAGGATGAACGCTTAAATAGCCTCACCCTTCTTGCAGCCCAAGGGGATTTTACTGAAGCCGGGGAATTAATGCTTTTTGTTACTAAAAGCCAAGTGGCTTTCCTTAAAAACATGATGGGAGAACAAGGGTATCTTGATACCAAACAAATGGCCGGTTCCTTTCAAATGTTGCGTGCCTACGATTTAATTTGGTCCAAAATGGTTCAAGACTACATGCACGGGATGCGGCGTGGGATGATTGATTTAACCGCTTGGAATGCGGATGCCACCCGAATGCCTTATAAAATGCACAGCGAATACCTTGAAAAACTGTTTTTAAACAATGATTTTGCAGAAGGCCGTTATACCGTGGAAGGAAAACCAGTGGCTGCTGAAAACATTCAGTTGCCACTTTTTGCAGTCAGTACCGAAAAAGATCACGTAGCGCCTTGGCAGTCTGTTTATAAAATTCACCTGATGACGAAGGGTGATATTACCTTCGTTCTTACCGGCGGCGGACATAATGCAGGGATTGTGAGTGAACCAGGTCATCCTGGGCGCTCTTATCGTGTTCATGAGAGCAAGAAAGGTGATGCTTACCTCAATCCTGCGAGTTGGCTTGCGATCGCAAAACAACAAGAAGGCTCCTGGTGGCAAGAATGGCATGATTGGTTAGTGCAGCAATCGGCTAAAAAACGCGTCCCTCCACTGGTCATGAATACCTCACTACCCGCTGCACCAGGTACTTATGTACTGCAGAAATAAAAGGGAAGAAAAATGGACAAGGAGTTTCTTGAGAATGTGACTTTTGATGAGCTTACGGTGGGCCGTCAAGCGAGTCTAAGTAAAACACTCACTCAAGACGACATCAATTTATTTGCTGCCATGTCAGGCGATGTGAATCCTGCTCATATGGATCCGGTGTTTGCCCAAAGCGATATTTTTCATGGTATTGTGGGTCATGGCATGTGGTCTGGCTCGCTGATTTCAACACTTCTTGGTACTGTTATACCTGGTCCAGGCACCATTTATCTTAAACAGGACATTCAATTTAAAAAGCCAGTGCGTTTAGGGGACACGATCACCATCACCATCATCGTCAAGGATAAGGGTGCGAATAAGCCCCGTGTGATTTTTAATTGCAAGGGTGTGAATCAGCACGGGGAAACGGTCATCGAGGGCTTGGCAACCGTGCTTGCGCCAACGAAAAAAGTACGGGTTGCACGGACTCATTTACCGTCTATAGAAATACATAACCACGATCGCTTCGAGGCGATAATCAAAGCGTGTCGCTGTATAGGTGCTGTTCGCACGGCCATTGTGCATCCGGTTAGTATGAGTGTCATGGAAGCGGTGAACGATGCGGTAAAAGCAGGGCTCATTATTCCCATTTTGATTGGCCCTTTGGTCAAAATGAAGACTGCAGCTCAAGAGGCAGGTATTGATTTATCACAGTGGGAAACGATTGATACGGAGCACAGCGATGCCGCAGCAAGCAAGGCTGCCGAATTGGCATCTTCCGGCGAGATTGATGCCATCATGAAAGGCTCATTAAGCACTCATGAATTAATGGGGGCTATTGTACCCACCGCCTCGGGCTTACGCACGCAACATCGTGTGAGTCACGCCTACGTCATGGATATCCCTTCTTACCACAAACCACTCATCATTACAGATGCTGCGATTAATATTGCCCCTACTGCCACCGACAAAGCGGACATTTGCCAAAACGCCATTAATCTTTGGCGAGTATTGTTTGGCGAGGACAAGAAGCCCAAAGTAGCCATCCTGGCCGCCATCGAAACCGTCAACCCTAAGATGCAAGCCACGGTTGATGCTTCTATTTTATGCAAAATGGCTGACCGAGGACAGATAAATGATGGCATTCTTGACGGTCCCTTGGCTTTTGATAATGCGATTAACAAGGAGGCAGCCAAAGAAAAAGGGATTATTTCTCTCGTGGCAGGCGATCCGGATATTCTTTTGGTTCCTGAAATCGAGTCTGGGAATATTTTGGCCAAGCAATTGACTTTTTTAGGTCATGCGGATGCTGCCGGAATTGTTTTGGGTGCTCGTGTTCCAATCATTCTGGTGAGCCGAGCAGACTCACTTCGAACGCGGCTTTTCTCTTGTTCCCTGGCTGTTAAGCTGGCGGCAGCTCGAAAGGAAGGACGAATCAAATGACTGCAATCAAAGCAGCCAGTATTCTTGTGATTAATGTGGGCTCTTCCAGCGTCAAATTTCAGCTTTTTTCAAGACAATTAAACCCGCAACTTTTAGCTCAAGGGAAGGTAACTGATATTGGCGGGAGACCTTCCTTTATAGCCACCGATGCCATGCTAAACCCGGAGAATAAGCTGGCTGACAAAAAAATACTTTCTGATAATTGCTCGCACGAAGAGGCTTTACGCCGTATTTTGGATTGGCTTGAGGAGTGGAGTGAACAGTGGCAGATGACTGCAGTTGCTCATCGCATTGTGCATGGTGGAACCCTCTTTAAAAGCAGTGTGCTAATCAATCCACACGTCATGCAGAAATTATGGGCATTAGCCCCATTGGCTCCTTTACACCAACCCCATAATCTCAAAGCCATTGAGTTCATCGGTACTCTGAAACCAGAGGTACTTCAAATTGCTTGTTTTGATACAGCGTTTCATGCCCATCATAAGGCTTTGTTCACCGAGTATGCATTGCCACAAAAGATAAGGGAACAAGGTGTTCGTCGTTATGGGTTTCATGGATTATCGTATGAATGGATTGTTCACACCTTGCGGCGATATGAGCCGTCATTGACTGAGGGACGGCTTATTGCAGCCCATCTTGGCAATGGAGCGAGTTTGTGTGCCATACACCGTGGAATAAGCGTTGATACGACGATGGGCATGACAGCCCTGGATGGATTACCCATGGGAACTCGTTGTGGGAGTCTAGATGCCGGAGCTGTGACGTTTATGATGCGTAATCTAGGTTTGTCTATCAATGAGATTGAGTCCCTTCTTTACAATGAATCAGGGCTTCTTGGTTTATCGAGCCTAAGCAATGATGTCAAAACCTTGCAAGACAGCAAAGATGCAAAGGCTCAATTTGCATTAGAGTATTTCTGTCTTAAAGCTGCCCAATTCATGGGGATGATGGCAGTAACCCTAGGTGGGGTGGATGCCATCGTGTTTACGGGCGGTATTGGTGAGAACTCAGCCTTTGTGCGAAGCACTATCTTGCGTCATGTGACATTTCTTAAGCCTTTTGAAACACGGGTTGTTGCAGCCAATGAAGAACGCATGATGGCAATTCATGCCATGTCACTTCTTGAACGTCAAACGGGAGTAAAAGCTGATGGAGAATAAAAAAGGATTGATTGTTGGAATTGCCAATGAGCACTCCATCGCTTGGGGTTGTGCCAAAGTATTACATGAAGCGGGTGCTGAACTAGCCATCACTTATCAAAATGAGAAAACCAAGGGTTATGTACAGCCTTTGGCTGAAAAAGTGTCATCTCCTATTGTTATGCCTTTGGACGTGACGGATAAGGAACAATTTGATGCCCTATTTCAGAAAATAAAAGACTGCTGGGGTCGTCTTGATTTTGTTATCCATGCGATTGCCTTTGCACCAAAAACTGATTTACAAGGTCGTGTTGTCGATTGCTCGAAAGATGGCTTCATGATGGCGATGGATATTTCTTGTCATTCGCTCATCCGATTGGCAAAAGCCGCTGAACCACTGATGGTCGATGGAGGGAGTATTATGACCATGAGTTATTATGGTGCTGAAAAAGTGGTTAAAAATTACAATCTCATGGGACCTGTTAAAGCGGCTTTAGAAACCTCTGTGCGCTATCTCGCCATGGAACTTGGCAGTAAAAAGATTCGAGTCAATGCCATTTCTCCAGGGCCAATAAGCACTCGTGCGGCCTCAGGTTTAGCTGATTTTGATAAGCTGATGGAACAGGCGGCAAAGGAAGCGCCCTTGCATCAGCTGGTTACAATAGAGGACATTGGTGAAACAGCCTCTTTTTTGGTATCCAATAAAGCCGCCTCCATTACCGGTCAGATCCTTTATGTGGATGGCGGTTATAATATCAAGGCCTAATAAACCAAAAGTAACTCCAAATTGACGCTTAGTTATTTACATGTATTGCCCGCCATTGATATCAAAATTAGCACCCGTGATAAAGCCACTTTGTTCATCAGCAAGAAAAGCGACGACCCGAGCAATTTCTTCAGGCTGCCCTATTCGTCCAACTGGAATTTGGGCAACGATTGCTTCTAAAATATCATCTCTCATGGAGGCGAGCATCTCCGTTTTAATATAACCAGGGGAGACCGTATTCACCGTGATCCCTTTCTTTGCGACTTCTTGCGCGAGACTTTTGGTGAATCCGTAGAGTGCTGATTTACTGGCAGCATAATTACATTGCCCAAATTGACCTCTGCGTCCATTAACTGAAGAAATCGTGATAATACGCCCATAACCATTATCCAGCATGTTGGATAATGCGGTTTTCGTCATATTAAAAACGCTATTTAAATTAGCATTAATGACTTCTTGCCATTGTTCCGGTGTCATTTTTTTCAAGCTGGTATCATGGGTAATGCCTGCATTATTAACTAGAACGTCAATTTTGCCGTACTTCTCTATCACCAAATCCGTTAATTTTTCACAATCATTGAAGGAAGAAATATCCGCATAGGCAATGTCGATATCAAATCCTTGCGTGGATTGTTTTTTCTGCCATTCTCTTGCTAATTCGTGATGGCCATGTTTGAAGTAGCAAGCAATCACTTGATAATTGAGGTTTTGCATTTCTTGACATATGGCTGTTCCAATGCCACCAGTTCCTCCCGTTACTAAAGCAATTCGTTTATTCACCTTCCTTCCTCCTTGATTTGGTTATTTAATTATTTAACGAGTTCAACGTCCTCTGCTTGCGGCCCTTTTTGTCCTTTGCCTACTTTAAACAGAACGGTTGCCCCTTCGGGAAGGGTTTTAAAACCGCTACTTTGTATGGCACTGAAATGGACAAAATAATCCTTGCCACTACTTTCAATAAAGCCAAAGCCCTTGCCTTCATTAAACCATTTTACTTTACCGCGAATTTTATTTGTCATTTTGGTTTTTTCCCTGATGATTTTAGTGCTTTATAGTGTCATGCTACATGATTCTCTGTGTCAATAGTCAGTATTTTAGCTCAGCAATCCTGGATTTTTTTATTCTTTCTAAGTCATGGGGTTTTAAAACCAAAAGACATAATCAAAAGAACTGAGGAGAATTATTGCTTGTCGCATCCCTTTCTCAATTAATTGAATCAGAGGGCTTAGTTTCTTCTTCCATCTTTTTCAATGAAACAACTTTATCACACTGAATCTCAATGGTATTTATTTTACGTGTTGATACACCCCAGCATCTTATCCTTTTTCCATCTATATTCATTGATAGGATATGAATAATCAAATTTTTTCCATAGGTGTTATCTATTTTAATATCTTGAGTATTACTTGTTTTTGTAGTAATTCTCCCAATTGAATTTCCATTACGATGGAACTCTATTAATATCTCGATATTGGATAAAGATACATTTTTTATTTTGGAATCTTTATGATATTTAATATGATAGGATTCCATGCCTGCATAGGCGTTTATTTCTGTGAAGAAAAAAATAACAGTAAGAATAACCTTAAAAAGGCTCATTTTTTCTATTTTAGACAGTCTGATATGCTTCATGCGAGTCATGCCCCCTTATTTTTTTGATATTCCAATAAAAATTTTCATGTGCCCCAGTTCTATAAAGTTAATATTAATCCTTCTTCTGCGTACATATAATCCCTCCAAGTTTAGACTACACAAAACAAATTTTTGAGGGGCAATGAACGTAAGTCTGATTCAGAGTATCCTTTGACAATATATAACCCAATCATTAATGCATCGTATTCTACTCCTCTGTTCTGCGTCACTGCAAAAATGTGCAGTGACGCAGAAAACCAACCTTGATTTTACCCAGTAAAATCAACACATTCAGTCATTTTGTCCTGGCGCGATTCACGCGTCAGGACAAAATTCTTCTCCTTAAACCCTTGCGCAGCAAGCACCGCTTTGATAGTTTTAAATAAAGCATAACTGATGAGCTGGTGCGATTCCGGCGAAACGTCTTCTGACGTCTTATGCAACGCCACTTCATTCCCTAACTCTGTGGCTGGACGTTTAGTCGGGAAAACCATCTAGGAATCTCTGTCATCCGGCAGGGCAACTCCCTCGGGAGTTTAAGTCAATTTATTTCAATTTGACCATGGACTTGTGATAAGGCCCATTGTCTTGTCATTTTTATTAATCAACTAATAAGGAGAAAACACCGACACAAAAAACTGCTGTAAACAGGCGAGATCGTTTGCCATATAACGATTGTTTTGCCCCCCTACTTCGAGCTTACGGCTTTTGCCGGGTTTCATCTTTGAGTGAGCCGCTCGACCAACACTAAACCAGAGACAGGGCAAATGAATTTTCGGATTGGACGATGAGAAAATATTCCTTACGACAAACAGCCAACCGTTATTTACAACTTGATAATAACGGCAGCTACAGAGAGAGAAAACAACGGGCTTACGTCATTCAAAAAATGATAGATGATTTATTTCGTATTGGTGATGTACCTAAATCATGGAATAACTTGGAACAAGAGCATATCAAAAAACTGGTTGAGCATTGGAGAAAATACCATCTGAAAGATGCAACCATCATGCGTCACATGACCATCATTAGAAACTATTTACAGAGTATCGATTGCCCAATACCTAATATAGATAACAAATCATTGCAATTAAACCGTCAAAGACTATCAGGCCAACGCTTAGACTGGAAGCCCAATATCTGGGAATCATTCACTGATAGTACCTCTCAATTAATCATGGCATTGCAAACACAATTCGGATTAACTTTTAGTGAAACATTCCACATCAAACCCGGTATCCATATCAAAGAACAAAAACTCTGGATTACCCGTGATATCGCATTTAACTCTGCTGACAGGATGATTCCCATCAGAAATGAAGTGCAAAAACAAATTCTGTCTGATTTAAACCAACTAACTAATGGTATCAGCCTGATACACTTTTTGGGCTATAAACAAATCCGGTCAGATTGGCACAATACCCTTGCAAAACATGACTTACCAGCAAAAAAATCCTGGCGTTATCTTTATGCCAAGCAAATGTATGAATATCTGCTGCCACTTCTAGGTAACTACCAAACCTACTTGCTCCTACACGATGAAATGGGCATTAAATCTCGAAACACACTATGGTCATACCTGCATGAGTAAATCAAAACTAAAAAACGCACTTTATTCGATAAATGGATGTCTAAAGGATCTCAAAGGATACTCCTACGCCAGCAAGGCAGACATGCGTCATATTCTTAATCGTTGTATTAAAGATCTGCACGAACATGGGTTAATGGTCGCGCATATCAAAGGTTTAAAACCCAAACATATTCATGTCTTAGTTGAGCACTGGAAAAATCAGGGTAAAAACCCTGCCACCATCAAAAATTACATGGCTAAATTACGGAAGGTGTCCGTCCTACTAAATAAACCAGAGCTCGTCAAACCAAGCAATGATCATTATCAAATTAGTCGGCGCAGTTATGCTCCAACCTATAATAAAGCCATTAAAGATGTCGATTTTTCCAAATGCAATGACCCAATGATACGCTTATCGCTAGAAGCGCAGTATCTTTTTGGTCTGCGGCGTGAAGAATCAATGAAACTGGTCATTAGTGAAGCCTGGCAAGGAAATCATTTAGTCATCAAGCCCAGCTGGACCAAAGGCGGTATAGGGAGAACTCTTGATATTATTAGTAATGAACAAAGACAATGGTTAGAGAAAGCCTTTCGTCAAATTCCACACAATCAATCATTAATCCCCAAAGGTAAAACCTATAAACAGCATCTAAGACGATACCAAACTGAGACAGAAAAGATGGGATTAAAAAACTGCCATGGCTTACGCCACGCCTATGCCCAAAGGCGTTATCATGAACTCACCAGTCAATTATCTCCAGACAATAAACCATTTAAATGCCCTATTGAAGGAGGCATCCCATCGAAACATTTACCTGAAAATCAAAAAGAAATAGATCGCAAAGCCCGGGAAATTATAAGCCTTGAGATGGGCCATTCTCGTATCGCTATAGTCAGGGTCTACTTAGGCTGACCCCTTTTGTTTTTAGCATTTCAATACACAATTGCATTTTATAGTGTGGCACAGGATGCCATGAAGCTATAAATTCCCCAATGATTTCAAAACCAGCTTTTTTATAAACATGAACCGCACGCTCATTAGCGATCTCAGGATCTATAAGCACTATTTTGGCATCAGAAAATTGACTTAAGATAAATTCATGAATCATCTTTACGGACAATCCCTTACCGATATAATCCAATCTGCAAATGAATAAATCTAGTGTAACTGCACCATCAGGATATTCTTCTGATTTCTCTATTTCAGAAGTAATTAAATAAGCGAAGGGGATTTCATTATCATAGGCTATCCAATGAGTAGCCCACGGTTCCCCATCGTTCAAAAATTCATGAATGTCTTTTATTGTATTACTTAAACCATCTCCATGAAGCCATTCATTAATATGTGGCTGACTAATCCAATCAAGAACAAGGTTTTCTTGTGTTTTACTCACTGGTTTAAAATGAAATCTGTTCTCATTATTCATGTTCATAATTGATTAAACTCAAATAGTTGGGATAAAACTTTGACTTGTACTTCTGTTATTCACGAATATTTATAATGCCAACGCTGCATTTATATTCCCAAACCTTAATCATTGAATACTTCCGGCATGTTTATTTAAGCGCATTATAATCCTTATAAATTTCATGCAAAACCTCTTTTACATCAGTGCCTTTAATTGGCCAACATAAGGTTTTCCAAAATGCCCATCCTAAAGCTCGTATCCAGGTATCATTATCCAGTTGAACTGCATTTTTAAACACACCCCGTTCTTCACTGGAAAAAAAATTCCATGCTATCACCAAATCACATGCTGGATCGCCTATAGCAATCTGGCCAAAATCTATAATCGCTTGCAATCTTCCACTATGTACCAAAATATTTCCAACCGCTATATCTCCGTGAACCCAAACAGGACTCAAGCGCCATTCAGAAGAAAGTGCATCTTGCCATAATGATACTGCAAGACTTTGTTCATGAGCGTTTTTAATTTTAGGAATTGCAAGTCGCATTTCATGATCATAGGCCTTCAATGAACCTCCCCGATAAAAATTATGTGCACCAGCCTGAGGCCCACCTGTAGCATCTAAAGATTGAAGTTCGTTTAAACAGTTACCCAATGTTTCCGCAAAACACTTTATATCATGAATATTCTGTCTTGAAGCAGATTCCCCTTCAATCCAGCGATTGATACTCCAATGCCATGGATAAGCTGGTGATGGTTTTCCTAGTGCAATAGGTTGCGTGATTTGAAATGAGAGCTGTTTGGAGAGCCATGGCAACCATTGATATTCTTTTTCTATTTGTGGCTCATACTGCTTATCGCTAGGCAAACGAATCACCATTTCCTCACCTAAGTGAAACGTTCGATTATCCCAACCACTTTGAGCAACTGGATGAATAGTCAGTGATTGCCATTGTGGAAATTGCTCAGTAATCAGTTTTTCGACTAAGTGAATGTTAATTTTGACTTTATCCATTAAGGCGGCCTCTATTGCTTCTTTATTGTAGATTTTCGATGCAACTTGTGCGTGATTCCAGCATGCTCAAAATCAAACTCAAATTTAAAACCTAATTTTTCCATAACTCGCAATGATGAATAATTACTGTGTGCTGTAAAACAAATAGTACTGGCCAAATTTAAATGCTTTTCAGCATAATCCAATGATGCTTGCCCCATTTCAAACGCTAAACCTTTTCCCCAGTAGATTTGGGCTATTTGATAAGTTAACTCAACTTCTTCTTTTTCATTTAATACAAATGTCTTTAATCCAGCTCTCCCAACAAAGCCATGGGTTTCCTTGTCATACCACATCCAGGGAGCAAAACCATATTGATTGTAATGCGTCATATCCGATTCCAAACGATTTAAAGCCTGGCCTTCATTGTATGAAACACCATAACATTGAATAAACTCAAGATTTGAAAGCATTATTGCATAGTCTTCGTGACAAGCTACTTGGGGAATAAATGCAATAAGCCGAGAGGTTTCTATGATTGGTTTATTAACTCCAAAATGCAAAAAAGCTTTCTTACCAATAGCCTGACACAATTCACTCTTGGCATTGGCATATTCAATCGTATTGTCATGGATTTTGCTCAAATTGAGCTTAAGTGCTTCATACTCTTTAGCAATACCGGGGTAAACGCGCAAATAATCGCGAAACAACAGATGCTTCGCATACCAAGAAGATGGATAATTAACTAAATGAATCTGATGCGTGCGCTCACCATATTCATTATCTTTTTGGAAATAACGCCGGTGTGGAAAAACTGTTTCAAAAACTTGATTATACCGATAACCCAAGGATTCAATTTTTTGGATATCCTCAGAAGTAAATTCACTCAAAGACTTAACACCAATTAAAATATCAATCACTGGTTTTGCATAAATGCCAGAAATAGCTGTACTGCCAATATGCTCAACTTGGGTTATATTCTTGATACCCAATTGCAATAACTGTTGTTTTTCAATGCTAAATGCTGCTATCCACGCAGGATTATGAGGGAGTAAGGTAATCATATGCTATGTTTTGTATTTAATAACAACCAATATTGGGCTATCTTAGCATATGTCTTAAAAGTGCATTAAAAATATTCATCTTACCGAGGAAAAAATGATTGTGATAAAAAAGCTAGACGAATTGTATATAGATGAACTGTCATCCTATCTCAATCATTATCAAGAAACGACTATGTTCATTAGGAACAATTTGTATTACTCAGGTATAACTTACCAAGATGAGCCATTTCACGGAGAGTATTATGGTTCCTTCGAGAACAACCAACTTAATGGAGTTTTAGCTCATTATTGGAATGGTAATGTGATGATGCAGGCTGAAAATTTTACTGCGTTATCAGCATTAGTTGAAAAATTTAAACTTAAAAGGACAAGGTTAATTGCCGGAATACTAGGTGAAGACTCTCAAGCCAATGTTGTCATTGATAAGCTGGACTTACAATCATCCCTATTCGCTATTAATTATCAGGAAAAATTATTCTCACTTAATCTTGAAAAAATGATTACACCTCAAGTAATTCATTCATATAGCTGCACACTCAAACCAGTGCAGGATTGTGAAATGGATGTCATCAAAGAATGGCTTATCGCCTATCATATAGAAGCACTTGGAGACGATGCTAACAATCCCAAACTTGAAGAATCCATTATTAATGAAATTCAAGATAAACAGCTTAGTCAAAATCGTTGGGTTTTATTTGTAAATAATGCACCCCTTTCACTGTGTGGATTCAATGCCCATTTACCTGATATTGTGCAGCTAGGTCCGGTATATACCCCTCCCTCTTTAAGAAATAAAGGTTTTGCCAGGGCCGCTGTGTATCTTTGTTTAAAGCAAGCTGCTATGAAGAAAGTCAAAAGAGCTATTTTGTTCACCAATGATAATTCTGCTATACGCGCTTATAAAGCCCTTGGCTTTCAAGAAATTGGAAAATATCGATTGGCCTTATTAAAATAAATATTTTCAATTTTTCATTAGTTCGATCACTAGACCACCATGTATCATGATATAGGGATATAGGGATATAGGGATATAGGGATATAGGGATAATAGGTTTATTTTATGTTCTTCATCAAGAAAGTTAACTATTTTGGTTTTCATAATTTCCTCCAGTGCTACACATTACTTACATCTAAACCAATGTGATTTAACACTTGATTACTTCTATTATGAATTAACACTGAATTGGAGAAAATTATACCATGCTTTCAATTGAGCTCATTTAATATCAACAAGAAAAAATCCTTGCTTTCGAGTACTAGCTTGATAATCTGAAAGCAACACAACTGATGAGTCAGCGCAATTCTGACGAAACCTATAGGTCTTGTGATATGCCATCTTGTTCCCTAATTCCATGGCAAAGTGTTTAGCAGGGAAACCCCATCAGGAGTTGTCTTTACGGCTTTGCGCCCGAGGAGTGCTTCGAGCACATCATCATTAATAACCAGGTAAATCAACCGATGTTTCGGTGATCTTTTTTGCATAACCCAATTGGGATGAATTATCCCTTTGGGGCTAATCCTCCCTATCCCAAGGAGCTACCATGCAACAACAGGAACCAGCACATCTTGAGATTGAACATTTGCTATTTGAACTGAATTGTTGTGTCAATGATTTAAGTCGCCATCGACTCCAAATCAATCCTCATGACATTCAGCAAGCAGAGTTAAGTTTGCACAAATTGGAATCCCTGATTTCCTTTGTCAAACAGTTTGATACTCAACGAATTGCTTGTTAATTGAAGCAAATTAAGTCTTATCCGCATAACAGAAAACCACCTGCCTATGCGGATGTTTTTCTGTTATGCGGCTCACATTTAACAATAACAGGAGAATACAATGACTGCATCTTTAAACCGCGTTCAATTAATCGGTAATCTCGGCGCTGATCCTAAAAGCATCACCGGAAAAGACGGACAATCTTTTGTCACTGCCACTTTGGCTACCAATGAATCATTCAAAAAAAATGATGAATGGCAAACCAGAGTGGAATGGCATCAACTGGTGCTTTTTGGAAAACTTACCAAAGTAGCTGAATATTTAAAGAAAGGTTCACAAGTATACCTTGAAGGTAAACTGCGTTCTAATCAATGGACTGACAATGAAGGTAAGACACATCAAACCTTAAGCGTCGTCGTCAATCATATCCAGCTACTCAGTCACTCCAAATCTGCTGATGAATCTAGCAACAAGACCGCAGAGCACCACATGGCGCAAATGCGTGAAATGTTGCAAACCGATTCAGAAGAAATTCCGTTTTAATCATACCCTACCACGGGAGCAAGCTCCTGTGTGGGATTGCTCCCTTAATACAAGGAGATAATCCCATGGACACCCCTTCAATCTACGTCGCGTGTTTAGCCTCATACAACAATGCCATCCTGCATGGTGTTTGGATAGATGCCACACAAAGCGAAGATGACATTATGGAAGAAATCTGGGAAATGCTGGATAACAGCCCTGAACCCAATGCTGAAGAATACGCCATACACGATTATGAAGGATTCGGCAGCATCAAAATCCATGAGTACGAATCAATATGCAATATTGTTGGGTACGCATCATTTATTAAAGAGCATGGGGAACTGGGCTTAGCCCTTCTCTGTGATTATTCGATAGATGAAGCACAAACTATGTTGGAGGAGCATTATCAAGGTTGTTATGATTCAGAGGTTGATTTTTCCAGGCAGTTATTTGATGACTGTTATGCCCATCAAATACCGGATAATTTGATCTGCTATTTTGATTTTGAGGCTTTTGCTCGGGATCTTTTTATTAGTGATTATTGTTCGGTAGAGTTTGGTGGACAGGCATATATTTTTTCAAGCTATTAAGCCCCTCTTTGGGGCTTCTTTTCTACTACTTTAAACTCTAAAATCCCTTTGGAACTTCTATTAGGTTTTAAACAAGTATTATAGCCCGTTGATTCAATGTTACAATAATCGATTATTTAACTCAAAATGAACTAAAATGGGTTCTGGTGTATTTATAATTTTATCCGCAATACTCCATGCAGCATGGAATACATTTGCCAAACGCAATTCAACACCCTATTACGAAGTATTGGGAATTATGAGTTTTGCAACTGTATTTTCGCTTCTATTTATTCCTTTTTTCTCTGGCCCATTGTTTGAAACATCTGATTCCTTTTTATGGGCACTAACCTCTGGTTTATTTGAAGGCGGCTATATAATCACATTAGCTATAAGTCTAAGTCAGTCTTCGCTTGGGAAAGCCTACATTATTATGCGAGGAAGCGCCATGGTAATTGTCTGGTTTATCTCAGCATGCTTCCTTGGTGAAAATATAAATTTATTTAGCATCATTGGTGTATCCTCTGTTCTTTTTGGATTGATACTAACAAGCAAAACTTTTAACCCTGATCAATCAAGACAACTATTATTTCCTATTCTATGTGGCATCTGCATTGCTGGTTATCATTTATGCTATGGTCGTTCTTTAGTATATGGTGCAAACCCAGCAGCGCTCTTTTCTGCAGCTTTATGGATTGCTTTGCCCTGTGTTTTTCTTTTGATGAAGAAAAAACAAAGACAAACATTCAAAGAACAAGTTAAATCCAATTGGAAAATGACTTCTCTAGGAGGAATTATAAGCGCATTATCTTTCTTGCTATTTTTAATAGGATTGCGTCATGCTGAAGCTGGTCTAGCCCTTACTCTTCGTAATACCTCAGTAGTATTTGCGCAAATATTTGCTTATTTTATTGGTGAAAAGATTTCCCAATATCAGTGGATTGGAGCTTTACTGGTAGCTTTTGGTGCTAGCTTAATATATCCATACTAAAAGTGAATGAGTCCATTGATCATTTGTCATCCATAAGTTGACAAAAAATTTCCTTAAATAACTCTATAGAGTTATTTACACTAGCACTTAGCTGTAGTAGATAAGCATTTTCATTATCCCACCAAAGAGCATCATGTGGCCCATAACAATTATTAACACTGGCAATGTATATATTGCTGGAAATCATATCACTCTTCGGGTTTAGGACAGTTAAATTAAAATTACTGTATCCACTAAATGAATTCATATTGGGCAATCTAGAAAGTGGTGGTTTCTTTATTGGAAAAGAGGCTTTATTAAAAACACGAAACCATGCAATTTGGCTTTTCTTTCCATTCTTCGGAAACATAACCAGTTGAATCTCTTCTATTTGATCTTTATTGCCATAAATAATTTGACTATCGGCAATAAAATCCAAATTTAGATAGTTTAAATACTTTAGATTGTGATCTGGCTTGCTTCCACTAAGGATATTATGCATTGGCCATCTTAAATTCCATAAACTTGAAGGTGGTTTATATTCATTTCTATTAATGCATGCATTTTCTACGCAGTTGTTGTAGCGTGACCAATACGATAGTTCAAAAAAGCTCTTTTCTAAGATTTCACTTGATGATGAAAGAGGAGAAAAAAATTTACAAAGTTCTAAGAACTCCTCATCCTTTAAATTTCCTTCAAGTAGACGAAGTTCAATATTAGTCCCATGGGATAAAAAACTTAACGTTTTCGATTTCGAATAATCATAACCAATCCAACAAATACTTTCCTGATTCAAAACGTGGGGGTTCATTTCCCAAACCCAATGATCGTATAAAGCAGCGTGATCTAATGTTGATAAAGGTCCAAAGTCATACAAAAATTGCTTACATCTTAAGAGAGCATTTTTATATTTCACCAAGAAGTAATAAGAGGAAAAATGAGCAGAACACCAAGCAGACCATTTTTTAAATTGATAATGACTTGGTTGTTCATTATAAGGAACTTCTTCCTCCCTAAGTATAAAGTTATATAAAGTAACTTCTTTAGTATTGGGTACCAAAATAACAAAATTTACTTTTTCTTGAGCCTGACTAGGGGAGATTTCGTGCACTAAATTCATTTTTTAATTCCAAGCATATTAAGATTGGGAGTCATCTATAATTTGGCGGGACTAAAACTAATAATTATAAGCTTGAATGTTCTTGCTCAGCCTCTTTCGCTTCATTTATTTTATCATTACTCATAAAAAACCCGGTTATCGATGCCCTTACATGATTTCCTGCTGCATTCTCTACTTTTTTTATACAGTGCAAAATATTATTTTTAAAAATAACCAACCTATTAGGTTTAGGTACAATATAATAGCCTATTCCATCAGCAGCAAACTTATTCAACTCAGAACTAGTAAGATGGAACCCTACTTTTTTCTTCTTATCATCAATCAACGTCACTTCAGGATAATCAAAATCTAGTTGGGGTGTAGGATTAATTAATAATTCAGCTCCCCAATTTATGTCCCAAGTGGGGTGGCAGTAATATACATATGCACCTGATATTTTGTACTTACCATCTGTATGCCAAGATAGTCCTGCCCCTCTTGGATACAAATAGGATCTAGCATAGAAAAAATCCCAATCTTTATCTTTGAAACCTATTAAATGAGAATAGTCAGTGGATCCTGCAATTAATTCCTCTATAAATAAATCAATTGTTGTGTTTGTAGGGTAAATTTGCTCTGTAGTGCAAGACTCAGGTCTAGGGTGAGAAATAGTAACACCACCCCATAAAGGGGAGCCATCCTCAAGACTAAAAGCATTTACCCATTTAGAAGTATGAACAAACTTGAATTTTTCAGTTTGAATAAAATTCCAAATTTTTTCAAAAGCTGATAGCTCTAAGAAGTCATCAATTACTGCAAAAACATCATTGTTTAAAACTAATTTCATATCAATATAAAACCATCAAAGGAGATACTTATATCTCCATTGATAACCAAGGCATATATTCGTCCTTATCTTCATCGGCATCAATTCTATTAGAATAATATACTTTCATAACATCTCCTTATTAATTACCTTGTATAACAGATTCCGATTATAGATTTATTATCTCATCAAGGCAATTAAGTTGAGGTGACATTTTTTACACCATGATCTATACAAAACCACAAAATGGTTATTTATTTCATAACTTGTTTTCATTGCAATCAAACAAAGTATCAGTCTTTCACTAATTGGCAAAATAAATTCATCATAGTGATTTGTTCGATGTTATTTGGTACAGAATCTAACAATGCTGGAGAATAAACAATAACTGCCATACATTGTGCCCTTGATACTGCAACATTAATGCGATTCTTATCAAATAGAAAATTTAACCCTCTGGGAGACTCATTAGCACTGCTTGCACACATGCTTAAAAATACAACTGGCGCTTCTTGTCCCTGGAATTTGTCAACACTGCCTACTCTGGCTTTATCTCCAAGGGCTTTTTTCAATTTATTAACCTGATAATTGTATGGAGCAACAAAAAGAATATCTTCCCAATCAATTGTTCTTTGTTTACCATTTTTGGTATTAAAAGTCCGCCCCAATAATTCATGAACTAAAGAAACAATTTTCTCAACTTCTTCATCACTGGCTTGTGTATTGCCTTCATGCATAACTGGTACAGTTATTATTCCAGCCTCCTTGTTTAAAATACCATTATAACCAATAGGGATAGTTATCAATTGCTCATCATTTTCTGGAGCGGTTTCAAGTTTACCCTCATATACTGCCTCACTTATAAATTGATTGACTGCCGAGTGCATTCGATAGGTTGTTCCCAAAAATACGCCCATTGAATCAGGGATAGTTGGGGTCGAATGTAACAGGTAATCGAGAATGGATAATCCGCTGTCCTCTGGATGGCTACCTTGAGAAGGTTGACCCAATTGCATCTGGTCACCCATCAAGATGATATTGGCTGTTGCTCTGCTCATAGCAATTAAATTTGCAACACTAACTTGCCCTGCCTCATCGATAAAAAGATAATCAAACCCATTTTCAAGGTCATCTCTGGAAAAGCCCCAAGCAGTTGTTCCTACGACACGGCCTGCTTGCACAAAACCAGCAATATCTTTATTTTCCAGCACACTAATCTTCAAATCGTCAATGGCAGAGTCAGTATTGCGTGTACAAGCAAAATGTCCTGTAATTCCTTCTTTATGGCAATATTGGGCAGTGTTAATTAATAAATTATTGATGGCTTTGTGGCTATTGGAAGATATGCCTATCTTTTTACCTTTTTTAATCAGTTCAGCAATCAAATGCTTACCTGTATATGTCTTGCCAGCACCTGGTGGGCCTTGAATAGTCAGATAGCTATTATTCAAATTAGTAACTGCCTCAATAATTTCATTCAATCGTTGATTTGGATCATGGCTGGGGGCTATTGCTTGACCGGACATATGTCCTTTAATTCTTGGGATAGATTTACCCAAAAAATCAATTATAACAGTATGAGTTAGTGCTCCTTTTGCAAATGCCTCTGCCTGTTTTGTAATAGCTTGAGGTATTGGATCAGGATTAACATATTCGTTTGGAATTAAGGTAATAGGGCTATCAGGTTCACTTTTTATTTGCAGTGCAATAATTCCATTCTCCAGATCACTGCCTTCCGCGTGGCAAGCAGCTTTTATGTTTTTACCATCTGGTGTCTCACAGCCTAACAAGTAATACTCTTTTGCATTACCTTTGAATTCCTGATCTGGATCAAACGAATATTCATAGACTAAGTTGCGGGCTTTAGGCGTTGGCTTATACGGCGATTTGTCAGTTCGCTGACAATAGGCCAAGCAATCAATATCCTCAAGTAATTCTTCCTCACTTAATCCTAACCGATCAAACATCCTCCAAAAAACGGGTTTTGACTCACGTCTATGAAATTCAATTGACCAAGCCATAACAGAATTAATTTTTGATAATTGTTCCTGATCCTCACCTTTCAATTGTGAAGCTTGTTCAAGCAAGTTGTCACGAAGTTTAATGCGTTCGTTAATTTCTTCTTTAATCTCAGGCTCAACTAATTCTGTTTTGCCAAGGAAACAAATGCCACTGGATTCCTGCTTTTCTCTTAACCAGGTAACCAATTCCTGGGTAGAGTTACAATCATCAATATTGTAAGTGCGAATATCATTTAATACCTTTGACGTTTGCCAAGTATTACCATCAGGATTTTCTCGCCATCGTTCATAAACAACTACTGAATCTCCACCAGAGCCTACCTCTGTATCTCGTTTGGAGCGGTATAAATGCTCAACATTTTTAATTGAGTAACGCGGCTCTCCTATTAATAGCGCGCCTTTTACGATTTTGTATAAATCAACAAATACTTCGTTACGTAATAACTGATCAACTTCATACTCACACACGCCATATCTGCTTATTAGTTTACGGCAAGCAGTAATTTCATAGCTTGCATAATGATATATGTGCATGGATGGATCTTGCTGCCATCGTTGGTAAGTCCATTCAATAAATGCTCTGAAACTTTCTTTTTCCTGATCTTTATTATGTGCCCAAAAATCCATGTATTGACGCTGACTATTATCATCAAAATAAGTTACGCCCCAAAGATATTCCAAACCTCCATCTTCTAAAGGAAACCCTTCGATATCAAAAAAGATATCATTTTTTGATTTAGGTGGTAGCAAAGCCAATCCCTGTTTTTTTCCATTTTCATTATCAATTAACTGATAAGCAGGAATATCTTTTCCAATGCTCTCTTTTTGAATTTTGGCCTGAGCTTTTAGCCGCTCAAATAGTTCAGGTTTTATTCCTTTTACATTTTTATTATTAGCGTTAGCTAAAGCAGTCATGGTATCGATACCTGCTTTATTCAATTTCTTGATTTGTCCAGAAGTAATGGTAGCAACCTGAATCAGATGGTCTGCTTCCAATAGTAGATTCTCAGCATGTATGCTCCATCTTCCCCAACTTTTTGATGAGGCCGGATCAAGACATTTAACGGGATCGAATTCTTGGTGCAGAGACAAAAATTTGTGCTTAAGATTTTGGTAGAAATAAAAATAATCATTAACCCTGAATCGTTTTTGTTCCTTATTACCCAAAACAATAGTGATATGCTCGGCAGTTGTTTGTTGCATTACAGCAAGCATTTCAGCATAACAACATAATTGCACCAGAAAATAAGTCTTAACGGACTTGGCTAATTTAGTATCCCAAATTTCATAGCAATAATCTCCAAAAATACTTTTACCTTGGACTTTAATCAAAAAATCGGCGTACCCTCTAAACGGTAACAATTCCAAATGCGCCTGGTAAATTACATCTACCCCATTTTTCATAGCATCAATAGTTGCTTGATATGAATCAGTCCGCTTGCGCAAATTAGCAATCGTTAATCCTCTAGCTTCAAATGCAGTTAATACTTCTGATTCATGTTGATTTCCCATGTCATGCAAAACACTCAACAATTCATCACTTTCATCAGGAGTAGGCACTAAGTTTGGATGAGTTATTGCAAGATGTTCCATCCATGATGCAAAGGGGCTTTCCATAAACTGAGTCAGATCTGACGGTGAGAATACAATTTGGTTGGAATCAAGATACATTTGGAATTTACCCTCATTTTTCTTATCATTAAGCCTTTCTTAGGGGCTTAATACTGTAACTCAACAACAAAGTGATTAATTATTGTTCTATATTATATTTAACTCTTGGAGAAAAATATGGACATAAGAACTTCATTTTATTGGGATGCCAAAAATAAAAGCATACACTATTTAATATGCGATTTTACTGAAAATGAATTTAATTTGCTTGTTGAACCAAGAAAAATCGATATAAATTTGAATGATTTTAAATATAACGTGCAAAAAGCTGTCAGGGAATATTTTGATCAATTAAATAGTTTTAACCCTCAAGACATCAAGATTGAATATAAAATTCTGGCTAGTGGAAGTCCTGCACAACTATTCCAAAAATATCGAAATTCCTCAGATTACTCAGAAATAGTAAAAACTATTTTTGAAACGGGAGTTAAAGAATTCAATGCAAATTTTTCAATTAAATTGCAACCACAAACTAAATCTCTTTTAACCGGAGAACCTCTAAATCAATTAAAAAACATATTACATAGACTTGGATTGATTAATTCTATGAGAAAAGATGCCTATAAATGGCATTTATGGTCAATTATGATACATGCAACCAATTCAACATATAATGAAAAAATTCGAAAACAACTTTGGAAGCCACTCATAGACACCCTAAATTCATCGAAAGGTAGTGCGATGCGGTATGAAGAGTGGATTGCACAAGCATCAATAAATTCTTAGATGCTTCTTTAATCCTATAATGGATAAGTAAATTTTTTTCATTATGCTTTAAACTAATTTCAAAATTTGTTGTTAAGCTATGCAAGGTGGTTCTATGCCGCATAATTTTTTTTAAGTCTTTATTTATCAGAGCAATTTTCAATAACTTTAACTCACCCCGAACACGAAGATAAATTTCAGAAATAGGTTTAATATTTATTACGCTCATTTGGACCATTTCCAGAAAGTGTAGCCAGAAGTGTAGCCAAGATTTTATATTAGTGAATGGGGATTTATTATAACCCTTACTGGGCTTGGTCGGGACGGAAGGATTTGAACCTTCGACCACTAGCACCCCATGCTAGTACGCTACCAGGCTGCGCTACGCCCCGACTTGGTGGCAAATGATAACTAAGTCTGAGGGAAATAACAAGAGCTTATCGATTCACTATTATTTTGTAGCCTTGGTGCAGCGCAGCGGAACCCGGGATTTTTGCATAAATTTTTCCCTACTCGAGTTCCGCTAGGCTGCACCCGGGCTACAATCTGCATTTATTTCTGAGGGATAACTCTTTTAGAACTTTCTGAAAGAATAAAGCCGCATGCATTAATTCCTGATCGGCATAAAGCCTGCTTTTCTTCTTTTTGTATTGTCCAATAGGAACCATAGGGCTTCACTAATTGATTCACTGAGGGCGATAAGTGAATGGTCATCCATAAATAGGTTCCTTTATCTTCTGGATTTGGCCAGCGATAATAACAAACCAAGTTATTGTTCTCATTAATCAGCGCCTGCATAAAACCAACTTTGTCCGGTGCTTTCCATCCCTGATAATCCATCTGCCAGTATAATTTTTCTACTTGGAATACTTCAGGATTATATTGATGTTCTCTAACAATTTGCGGTGGAGGGCAAAAATGAAGCGTTTCGGTTATTGGTTCTTGAGTTTTATTCCAGATTTTTTCCAACACCACATGAATTAATGGATGATAGCGGACGCCAATTGCTACACCGATAACAAAAATCGCGAGAATCAAAAAAAGAATTTTTAAATATGAATACACTTAAGCTCCTGGCAACTCTTCAAGGCTTCTGCAAAGCACTTGAAGAGTATCATGATTACAATAATATTTTAATCTTCTGAGCTTCAAATTTAGAGTGTGAGATTTGAATGTAGTGTTTGCAACTGAGCAATTCTGCATATTGCAGAGCAGCTACTGCATTATTTAATATCTCTTTTGCCAGATCAGGGGAATCTTCCATAATTAAAAAAGCGGCGGTGCTCATCTGTACTGAAGCCATATGGAGTTTATTGGAGCAGACATTTTTTTCCTGATTCTCTGCTAAAGAGATGATGACTCGCGACAACTCGTAGCATTGGTTGGCCAAAAATTCTTTACTTGGCCCGGCCTGCACATTCATGCTGAATACAATTAAACTTAATATTAACGCTCTTGTTGAAATTATTTTAACCATAGATACTCCTGTAAGTTGCTCAATAAACCTGTTTTATTTCACACAATCCTATGCATGAAAAATAAGTTCTACTTTGAGAAAAAGAAACCTCCTTATTAAACGCTACTGATGCCAATGACGTTGAAGCTTTGGTGAAACGAAGTGTAACCCGGCTTGGGTTTCCGGGTTACGAAAAGTCATTGATCTTAGTGCTTAACCGTTTTGTCCTTGATTAAGCAAAAGCATTAATTCCTGTAATATGTTTTCCCAGTACCAGAGTATGGACGTTATCCGTACCCTCGTACGTAAATACTGATTCCAAATTAAGCATGTGGCGAATCACATGGTATTCAAGACTGATTCCGTTTGCTCCTAATAGATTCCTGCATTTTCGCGCAATGTTCAATGCCTCACGGCAAGCATTGCCCTTAGCAAGGGAAATCATCACTGGATTCTCACGATGATTATCTTTTATTCGGCCTATCTGTAAATTAAGACATTGTGCCTTAAGAATTTCAGTATACATATCTGCCAGGTCTTTTTGAATAAGCTGGAAAGAAGCTAATGGCTTGTTGAACTGTTTACGCTCTAACAAATAGTCGCGGGTAATATCAAAACATGCCATTGCAGCACCCAGAGCCCCCCAAGCAATTCCATAGCGTGCCTGACTTAAGCAACTTAAAGGTGCGCCTATACCCTTTTCACTACCGGGTAGATAATTTTCGTCAGGTACAAACACATTATCAAAAACCAATTCCCCAGTAATGGAGGCGCGTAATGACATTTTTAATTTGATTTCAGGACGGCTTAATCCTTGAGAGTTCGTATCCACAATAAAACCACGAATACCTTCATCGGTTTTTGCCCAAACAATCGCGATATCAGCGATTGGTGAATTGGTTATCCACATTTTTGCGCCATTCAAACACCAGCCGCCCTTAACTTTCTTCGCGGTAGTTCTCATACCCGCCGGATCCGAGCCAAAATCAGGTTCGGTCAAACCAAAACAACCAATGATCTCGCCTGTAGCCATTCCTGGTAAAAAACGCACGCGTTGCTCTTCCGAACCATAACGAAAAATAGGATACATGCATAAGGAACTTTGTACTGAGACAAAACTGCGTAATCCACTGTCACCGCGCTCCAGTTCCTGACACACTAAACCGTACGCTACATAAGATGCTTCAGCACCGCCGTATTCTGCAGGCAAAGTCAAACCTAATAAACCTATTTCTGCGGATTTTCTAATAAGCTCGCGTGGAAATTGAGCATGTTCAAAAGACTCAACCATCAAAGGCATTACATCGTTGCTGACGAAACGCGCTACGCTGTCACGTATCATGCGCTCATCACCATTCAACTGCTCATCAAGAAACAACAAGTCGTCCACTTTCTTTCTCCCTTTTATCAGACTGTAACGCAATTACGGCTTCAATAATACTTTCTTTACTGGGTAACAAATATTGCCATGCATTACCCAAGGGAATAAAGCAATCTTTACCGGTAATTCGTTTGATTTTCAACCTGGATGAGGCTTCTTCTAACAATAAAGTCATCAAGCCCTCGCTCACTGAACCACTTTGCCTGCCTTCATCCACAATGAGTACCTGTTTTGCTTTGGCTAATTCTTTCAAAATTGCTTTAACCGGCAAGGGACTAAGCCAACGCAAATCCACTATTTTCACAGAAATGCTATGTTCTTCTTGCAGTACCGCTGCCGCTTGCCGCGATAAATAATACCCATTGGCATAGGTTAAAATAACCGTTGCCCCTTCGCCAAACACGCCTACTTCACCTGGTGCAATCATGGCATCTGGGGCTGGATAATTAAAAAGCCATCCGTTATCGCCAGGTACATGCAAGTCTTTAGTCATATATAAAGCAATAGGCTCTAAAAAGACAACCACCCTTCCTTCTTCATAAGCCAAACGCATGCACGTACGCAACATTTTTGCAGCATCGGGCCCATTTGAAGGACATGCGACAATCACTCCTGGCAAATCGCGTAATACAGCAATCGAGTTATCATTATGGAAATGGCCGCCAAATCCTTTTTGATACGCCAATGAGGCGATACGAAGGACCATAGGATTTTGATATTGGCCGCTGGAAAAAAAGGATAATGTGGATGCTTCACCACGTAGCTGGTCTTCTGCATTGTGCAAATAAGCCAAAAACTGAATTTCCGGAACGGGAATAAACCCATTGTGCGCCATGCCAATTGCAGTGCCTATAATTGTCGTTTCATCCAAAAGAGTATCGAATACCCGGCGTTTTCCAAAACGGGCTTGCAGATCAGCAGTCACTCGATAAACCCCCCCCTTTTTGGCCACATCTTCACCAAATACCACCATATTGGGGTATTGCAGCATTAAATCAGTCAACGCAAAATTAATCTGCTGACATAAATTGCGTTTTTGGGATAACTGTGAGAATGCGTTCGCAAAGACCTCTGTCCGCCTTTCCTCACTAGGTAGAGGAAACGCTTGTTTTTTTGGCATGCTAGGAATTAACGAAGACATTACTGCTTCAGCACTGGAAAGTTTGGGTTGTCTTATCGCATCTACCGCTTTTGCTTCAATTAAATCTTTATTATTCCGATAAAGACTCAGCATGTCTTGAACAGTCATCCAACCTTCGCGATAAAGAATACCGGCTGTATGCAATAAAGGATCTTGAGCTTCTCTGGCTTCGATTTCAGCGGGTGTACAATATTGTGACTCAATATCAGAACCGGCATGACCCAATAAGCGCACACAACGCATATGCAAAAAAACAGGTTGTTTTTTTACACGGGCCAAATATTCTGCTTCTTGGGCACTCGCATACGCATCAGCGACATTCAAGCCATCACAAGCAATATAATGCAATCCAGGTCGAGCTCGAACTGAACGTTCTATCCAATCCGATGGCGTAGGTACTGAAATCCCAATTCCATTGTCTTCACAAATAAACACAATGGGTAACGGATAATTTTGTTGCGAAATCCATGAGCAAGAATTTAAAGTGGCTTGCGCCGAAGCATGATTCGTTGATGCATCACCAAAAGAGCAAATGATGACTGAATCTGGATTTAAGTGGCTATGAATGTTTAATTCTTTTGCTCGCGTAATTGATAACGCAGCGCCCAAAGCCTTGGGTAAATGGGAAGCAATTGTTGATGTTTGCGGCGGAATATTTAAAGGAACACTACCAAAAACTTTATGGCGTCCTCCTGAAATCGGATCAGTTGCGGCAGCAACTAAAGAAAATAAGATATCTCTAACACCATCTACACCGGGTAATTTCTTGGCACGTTGTAAATAAAAAGCCCCACTTCGATAATGCAAAAATGCCATATCGTCTGGGCGAAAAACCTGCCCCCAAACCGCATTACCTTCGTGTCCACTGCTGCCTATAGTATAAAAAGACAAGCCTTTTTCCTTAAGCTGTCTGGCAATCAAATCAAGAAGGCGTGATTTAATTTGCGAATCAAAAAGCTCTATGGCAGTTTTTTTATCCAATTCCGCCGTTTCCGGACTCATTGTACTCTTGGGTTTTGGGAAGTCCGCTTGCTCTACTCGCTTTAAAAATTGCTCATCAACTATAATGGTCCTGTCTAACATCACTACATCCTGTTGAGTATTTTCTATGAAGAGATGATGAGTATATACTGATTCAAAATGAACAGGAAGAATCAGTTTGTATCCTCGGCTAAAAGGCATATTGGTGCTGATAATTTTCCTATTTATATCGCCTGGGAGCTGGGGTGATTGCCCTCTGGATAATCCCGGGGATTGGCTTTTAGCATCCCGGATGGAACACCTTAGATATGATCAAATCTTGAGATAAATGAACAAATAATCTACACTTCCTTGTGAAAGCATCCATTAAAGGGGACTTCATAATGAAATGGATTATTCTGTTGGGAAGTGTTGTTTTGGCTGGATGTTGTTGTACCAGTGGTGTTACATACTACACACCAGCCTATACACCGGTTTATGCACGAACAGTTACCTATAGGCCGGTTGCTGTCAGACCAGTTGTCACACCTGTTGTTACCCGTGTTGTGACACCTGTTGTTCAACCGGTAACCGTTTATTCTTACCCAGTGGGACCTCTAGATGTGACAACAACAACTATTGATTTTTACTAATTAAAAAAATGCATCCTGGGTGAAGGCTTAACCGTAACCCAGGATTTCTAAGGTATTTACTTGCTTACTACGTCCCACGGCTTGTTCACGGGATCTAGAAGTTTGCAATAAAACTGGATCTCGCGGACAAGCCGCGGGACGTAGGAATGGGATGATGAAAAACGGACAATCCCTCAGGGTTGTTTCGCAAAAAATCTTTCTTCGCACGTTCATTTCTAGTCTGACCTGAGGGAGCGTCAGTATTTTTGATAAGAAACCCTGATGTATGCCATTTTCAATAAACATTCTACTTGCTTACTACCTCCTACGTCCCGCGGCTTGTTCGCGGGATCTAGAACTTTGCAATAAAACTGGATCCCGCGGACAAGCCGCGGGACGTAGAAATAGGATGATGAAAACTGATGATCCCTCAGGTCTGTTTGACTCTAATCCGCATCTTCCTTGGAAGAGTAACCACACCCCTCTTGTGGGCAAAGAATTTGCCGGCCAAATTTTTTGCTTTCTTTTACCGTCAATATTGGCCAATTACATTTTGGACAGGGTTGGTTAATCGGTTCATTCCATAAGGCATAATCGCATTTAGGATAATTACCGCAGGAATAGAAAATCTTTCCCTTCCTTGATTTACGTTGCAAAATTTTTGCTTCATGGCATTTGGGGCATTCCACGCCAGTATCAGCTGGTTTTTCAATAGGCTCCATATGTTTGCATTGCGGGTAATTGCTGCAGCCTATAAAACGGCCATAACGTCCTGTTTTGACATGTAAGGAACTGGAACATACTGGACAGACTCTTCCCTCAACAACTTCGGGTTCATTCTTTTCGTTATCCTGCCCCCCCATATCTTGAGTGTAATCACATTCAGGGTAAGCAGTACATCCAATGAAGCGTCCGCGTTTACCTAATCTTATTGACAGTGGTTTTCCGCATTTTGGACAACTTTCGTCCAGAACTTCAGAGGTTACGTCTTTACGCTGCACTTGTTGATCAGTGGTTTGAATTTGTTGCACAAATGGCTGCCAGAATTCTTCTAAAACTGGAATCCACTCTTTTTCACCGCGTGAAATAGCATCTAAAGTGTCTTCAAGCTCTGCGGTAAATTTATAATCTACATAACGTGTAAAATAACCGGTCAAAAAGCGATTCACGATACGACCAACATCTGTTGGAAAGAATCTTTTTTTATCAACAACAACATATTCGCGCTGCTGTAAGGTGTGAATAATGGACGCATAAGTTGAAGGACGACCAATATCATATTCTTCCAGTGCCTTCACAAGTGTTGCTTCCGAGTATCTTGGTGGCGGCTCGGTAAAATGCTGATTGGCTAAGATGTCATCTACTTTGACTTTTTCACCAACAACCAATGGGGGTAATAATGAACCTTCATTTTCATCTTCTTTGTTATCATCACGACCCTCTTCATATACGGAAAGGAATCCGGGAAAAGTAATTGTAGAACCATTGGCACGAAAAATTATTCCTTCACCGCAGCTTAAATCTACAGCAACCGTATCCAATATCGCATCGGCCATTTGGCAAGCGACCGTACGCTTCCAGATCAAACTATAGAGTTTGTATTGATCTGCGGTTAATGATGCTTGCACCATTTCCGGTGAACGTTTAATCGATGTTGGTCGAATCGCTTCATGTGCTTCTTGGGCATTTTTTGATTTGGTCTTGTAAACTCTTGGGCTTTCAGGACAGTTGTCGGCTCCATAACGCTCGGTAATAAACTGTCGCGTTTCTTCTATTGCTTCTGCAGATAAATTAACCGAATCCGTACGCATATAAGTAATAAGACCGACTGTTCCTGTCCCAATGTCTATCCCTTCATACAATTGCTGGGCGACCATCATCGTCTTCCGAGCAGTAAAGCCTAATTTTCGTGCGGCTTCCTGTTGTAGCGTGGAAGTAATAAACGGCGGTGAAGGCTTACGCTTGCGTTGCTTTTTCTCAATTTGCGTAACCAGTAAATAACCTTGCGCCTGACGAATCAGATGCTCTTTGATTTGTTGTGCCTGATCTTCTTTGGTTATCGTAAATTGCTGTAATTTTTCATTTTTATAATGAGTCAAACGCGCTTCAAAGGATACCTTTGTATGCATGCATTGAGCTAAGATTTTCCAATATTCTTGAGCTATAAAACGCTCAATTTCCTCTTCTCGTTCGACAATAAGCCGCAAAGCCGGGCTTTGTACGCGCCCTGCAGAAAGTCCTCTTCTAACCTTCTTCCATAACAAGGGAGATAAATTAAATCCCACTAAATAATCCAATGCCCGTCGTGCTTGTTGGGCATTCACTAAATCCATAGAAATAGAACGTGGATGATTTATTGCATCCTGAATTGCTGATTTGGTAATTTCATTGAAAAAAATCCGGTGGATGGGTTTATCTTTGGTTAGATTTTTTTCTTTCATTAATTCATAAATATGCCAGGAAATCGCCTCGCCTTCACGATCAGGGTCCGTTGCGAGCAGTAAGGAATCTGACTTTTTGAGCATTTTTGCAATGGTTTCGATGTGGCGTGAATTTTTTTCAATGGGCACATACGTCATTGCAAAGTGCTTATCGGGATTGACCGAACCCTTGCGGGCTGGCAAGTCACGGACATGTCCATAAGAGGCTACTACCTCATAATCACTACCCAAATATTTTTGAATTGTCTTCGCTTTGGCGGGTGACTCAACGATCACCAAATGTTTACTCATAGTAACGTCAACCTTATCCTTTTCACTTCATCCCTTAGCACCGGGAATGACCGAACCTGAAGAAAAGTACGGCCCATTGGCGCTGAAAATGAAATATCACCAACTTCTAGTAATATAGGTAATATACTCAAGAAAACTCCAAAAAACTCTCTTTAACCTATTATTTTTACGTTCCAGAACAAAAAAAACAAATCGTCTAGAACGAGCATTTTGAAGTTTCTTGGGCATAGATGATTTTTTTAATGTAATGTCAATTCATCTTCTGATTGATAAAGAACTAAATCCAGAAAAGCAAGCTGTTCTTCATTCAATGAACTCGCCAAGGCATTTCTTATGGTCCATTTAGTCTCTTGAAGAGTTACGATACGAGATTCAGAAAATTGTAATTGATTCATAATCATTTCAAACGATTCTGGATTAAGAATTTTCCATAATTGCATACGCATGAGAAATTGATAACTGGCCTTAGTCAGTTTCATTTGCTCGTCATAAGTAAAAATTCGTGTGGAGGTGTGCTCTTGCAACTTCAAATGCAACACTTGTTCCTCTGAAGCCTCAATATCTTCTCCACTAAGTTGTTCCGATGCATCCTGATCAGCGGTTTTATGGCTTTTTTGCAGCTGGGTAAGACTTTTTTCAAATAAACTCAATAACATTTCAAATAAGTTATCTTTCATATACTAACACCTCATATAGCCACCGGGCACAGAAACTACAGCCCCATTTAATTCTAATTCTGCAAGCTCACTAAGGACTTGCTCAACGGTGCATCCACTACGTAAAATGATCTGATCAACAGTTGTCATTTCAAAGCCAATGAACTTTACTAGGTTTTTATTCCCGCTGGCAAGAGGTAAAATAGCTTTATCAGCTGTTTGTTGTTCTGAATCAATCTGTAACTCCTCGAGAACATCAACAACTGAGGTAACTAATTTGGCTCCTTGCTGTAACAGGTAATGGCACCCTCGAGCCAGAGGATTGTGAATGGAGCCAGGGATTGCTAAAACATCCCGGTTTTGTTCCAAGGCCATTCGTGCTGTGATTAACGAACCACTTTTGATTGCCGACTCAACAACCAAAGTGCACAATGATAAACCACTTATTATACGATTTCTTCTAGGGAAATGTCCAGCGATCGGTGGACTTTTTAAGGAAAATTCGCTCACTAACAAACCATTTTGAGCAATTTGTTGCGATAATGCCTTATGCCGATGAGGGTATATTCGATCGATTCCCGTACCTAAAACCGCTATTGTTTGCCCTCCTGCCTCCAAACATCCTAGATGAGCCTGGGCGTCCACACCTAGTGCCAAGCCACTTACAATAGTAACGCCATGGGATGCGATTGCTTTTGCAAATTGCCGTGCGTTTTCACTCCCAGTTACAGTAGGATTGCGACTACCTACTACAGCTAATGTAGGTTGCTTTAAACAGGAAAGCTGTCCTTTTGCATATAAAACGATAGGAGGATCCGTAATTTCTTTCAATAAAGAGGGATACTCAGGCGAATCCCAAGTGAGTATATGATGATCGTCTGCAGCCTCCAACCAGCTGAGATCTTCTTGCACTAAGCTCAAATCAAAACCAGCTATCGTTTGTGCCAAAGCAGAGGGTAGACCTGCTTGTTCCAGCTCAACTGCTGAAAGCTGGAACATGTGTTGTAAATCAGGCCAACGCTTTTGTAGTTTGCCTGCCGTACGCGGCCCCACTCTTTCCATTCGGTTTAATGCGAGGTAACAGGATAAATTATTCATGGGTTGGCCACTAAATTTAATAAATATATAGGTCGGGTTGAGCGAACGATTAAAGCAAAACTGCTTTTAGTAAACACACGGAAAATCAAAACCTCGCCAACGCGTTCGGGAGGCAATCGAATAGGGTATAGTTTATTTTTGGGATCTCTGACTGTACGTGATTTTTTATAGATTGCCAGAACATCCCCTGCTTCGAGCCCATCTCGAGCACCTAAACTAACCACGACCACGCCGCCAATAGCCCCTTCGACACTCCCCCCAGACATGGCATTAGGCATATCAATAATAAATCCCTTGACACGGAATAGGGGCGCTTTGGGTACAAAATTCAAATTAAATTCAGAGCTATTATTAATCATTACACTATCTTCTACTTTAACTCCTTCATTAATGGTGGTTAATAAAATAGTGGCAGGCTCCCCCCCAGCAAGCAACTCCGCATTAGCTACCAAATTCGCTCGATATCCCAAAAGTTCTTTAGTTAGCGGATGTACATAATCTTTCCCGCCTCTAAAAACAGAATAGGCAGGAACTCCTCTTACAGGCAATACTCGTGAAGGATGCAATCCTTTGACATAAGCTTTATCCCCTTGCCCAGCCAACATGTGTTCTCCTATTAGAGATACAATGTAAGGAGCTCGATTGATAACATCTTGGTCCAATATAAGCGACTCATTTAAAAAAGGTTTAATCTCGTTTAAAGGAATTGCAGGAATGGGGTCATCTAAAGGTAAGGGACGAATATTGGGTGATAATTTTATGGTGCCATTCGATAGTACTTTGATATAGGGTCTGCTTCCAGAATAGGCTAGAATCAGAACTGCTCCCGGATATAAATGATGTGGATTTTTTATCTTTGGATTCGCCTGCCAAAGTTCCTTCCACTCCCAGGGATTATCTAAATAGCGACCTGCTATACCCCATAAAGTATCACCATGTTGAACCACATACCGCTCTGGGGCATCTGATTTTAAGCTCAAAGCATAATTCAAATTGGAGAAAAAAAAGAAGAATATAAGGAGAATAAATCTCATTAGAGTCAATCCTTTGTTGGAATATCTTGCAGCCTTACAATATATGAAGGATAATATTAGCATGATTTTTGTGTAGAGAACCAGATAAACAATGGCTATTCATCCAATTCTATATTTACCTGACCCTCGATTAAGAGCGGTTGCAAAACCTGTTGTTCATTTTGATGACAAATTGCAAATATTAATTGACGATATGTTTGAGACAATGTATGACGCTCGTGGCGTTGGTCTTGCTGCACCTCAAATTGGTATTAGCCTGCGTTTGTCGGTGATTGATATTGCAGGCGACAAACAGAATCAACTGGTGATTATCAATCCTGAAATCATTGCATCAGAGGGCGAAAACAAATTTGAAGAGGGCTGTCTTTCTGTTCCCGGAGCTTACGATACGGTTATACGTGCAGAAAAAGTTACAGTCAAGGCTTTGGATAGAAAGGGTAACTCTTATGAGATTAAAGCCGAAGGCTTGCTCGCTGAATGTTTGCAACATGAAATTGATCATATGAATGGTAAACTGTTTATTGATCTGCTTTCTCCATTAAAAAAAGCCATGGCTCGTAAAAAATTGGATAAATTTAAACGTCAACACGCACGTAAATAATGTCTGTGGTAGAACACAAAACTAAAAAGTAGTTTATTGTTAAATAATAAACTTTTATAAACTTCCTACGTACTGCGCTTTATGCGCCGGTATCCAGAACACTTTTTTGGGACACACTCCCGGGTTCTTTTTTAAAATAAGACCTCTGGATAAAAGTACGTAAGGTGAGAGCATTGCGGGGTATTTCTGAAATAATACACTGCATTTTTTTCACAGGCTTTTCATTCAAGACGCGTCTCTTAAAAGCGCTCCTTGTTCGAGGTGAGTAGTTATCATGAGTCGATTGAACATTGTTTTCGCTGGAACACCAGAATTTGGTTTGCCTTGCCTGAGTGCACTACTGCATTCAACACATCATATTCAAGCGATTTATACTCAGCCAGACCGTCCTGCTGGGCGCGGTCGAAAACTACATGCTTCTGCGGTGAAAGAATGGGCATTAAACCATCAAATCCCAGTCTATCAACCCTCCAACTTCAAAAATCCTGAAGCAATCGCAGAGCTTGCAGCATTCAAACCGGATGTCATCGTGGTTATCGCATATGGATTAATCTTGCCTAAAGCAGTTCTGGAAATTCCCCGCCTGGGCTGTATTAATGTGCATGCTTCCTTATTACCTCGTTGGCGTGGTGCCTCCCCCATTCAATCGGCCATTCTTCATGGCGATACAGAATCTGGGGTAACGATTATGCAAATGGATGCCGGCATGGATACCGGTGCGATGCTGCGTAAAATTACCTGTCCAATAAGTACATCAGAAACCGCACAAAGCTTGCATGACCGCCTGGCAGAAATCTCCGCACAACCCTTACTGCAAACCTTAGATGAATTAGCGGCTCAAACCGCAAAATCTGAAACTCAGAATAATGAATTAGCCACCTATGCCAGCAAAATTAACAAAGAAGATGCACACATTAACTGGCAGCAAACTGCAGTAGAAATCGATCGAAAAATTCGCGCATTCAATCCTTGGCCAATCGCTTACACACACTTAGGTGAAGAAATTTTGCGGATCCATCAAGCCAAAATAGTAGCCCTACCCTTTTCCCAAACACCGGGTACTATAGTCAGCATCGATAAAAAAGGGATGCTGATTGCCACCGGAGAGCAAGGTTTGCTCGTAGAACGAATCCAGCTTCCAGGCGCTAAAGTGATTTCCATAGCAGATTGGTTAAATTCCTCCAAATCACAGGTACACGCAGGATTTGTGTTTTCATGAACAAGAATGAACGACTGCATGCCTTAAAAATTTTAACTCGCCTACTCACTGAAAAATCATCCTTATCCCAACTCATGCCTGCATCAGCTGAAGTCGCCCCAATGACTAAAGAGATTTGCTTTGGCTTTTGTCGTCATTATTTTCGTTTACACGCTATAGCGGAATGCCTGCTGCAAAAAAAACCCAAAGAAGTGGATGTTTGGGTCGCGCTGCTTATCGGTCTTTATCAATTATACTATATGCAGCTACCCGATTATGCCGTAGTCAAAGAAACAGTTGCCTTACTTGAAAAAATCAAAAAACCATGGGCAAAAGGCTTGGTTAATGCTGTTTTGCGCAATTTTTGCCGTCAGCAAAAAGAAATTTTGGCACGTCTTAGTACTGATCCCTTATTCATTCATGGCCAACCCCAATGGTTACTGGAACGCTTGCAAGCAGATTGGCCTGATGACTGGCAATCCATCGCTCAAGCAAATGACATGCATCCCCCCATGACCTTAAGAGTTAACGTACAAAAAAATTCTGTTGCCGAATATTTACACGTTTTAAAGCGAGAAGGCATTGCTGCTGAACCTCATCCTGTAGCACCGGAAGGAATTAATTTAATTACGCCTTGCGACGTACGCCAACTCCCTGGTTTTGCAGAAGGATGTATTTCCGTTCAAGATGGTGCAGCACAATTAGCTGTTTCTTTATTGTCTTTAAAACCAGGGTTACGTCTTCTCGATGCCTGTTGTGCTCCTGGAGGAAAAACCTGCCATATTTTAGAAAAAGAACCTAATTTGTCGGCATGTATTGCTTTAGATGTTGATCCCAAGCGATTGAAACGTGTTCGAGAAAACTTAGACCGTCTTAATTTGCATGCAACATTAATAGATGGTGATGCTTTAGCTCCTGCCAAATGGTGGGACGGTCAACTTTTTGATCGTATTCTGCTGGATGCTCCTTGTTCTGCAACCGGTGTCATTCGACGCCATTCAGATATAAAATTATTACGTAACAGCGAAGAAATTGTTACTGTAACTAAAATCCAGAATAACATGCTCGATTGCTTATGGCCTTTGCTCACAAAAGGTGGTTTACTGGTTTACGCGACGTGTTCTGTGATGCCTGCCGAAAATGAGCAACAAATTGCAAATTTTGTTGCAACCCATCCAGACTGTACGATAATAAAAGAATACGGGATCAGTGGACATGCAACCAAGCATGGCCTGCAAATTTTACCCGGGGAACAAGGTATGGATGGATTTTTCTATGCTGTACTATTTAAGAGTAATTAACTCGTTTCCCATGTTAACTTGAACAGTTGGATTTGAGTGCAGGTTGTGAGAAAATTTTTCTAAGCAAGCGCAGCATACATCAGTATGTGAGCATTGATTGGCTGTTCACTGATTAGGCTGAGCGCTTATATTTAAGGATAATAAATGACAATCAATTGGCCGTTAATTATCGTTTTGTTCTGCTTATCCATCCCAGGTGTTGTCATTGCAATAAAACGATTAATTTATTTTTTATTACCAGATAATTCCGAAGAGCTAAAAAAACGGGCGAGTCGCTTCGCCATCTTGCAAACCCTATTTATGGTTTTGGTCCTGTGTATTGCAGGCGCTGTATTATCAAACACTACTGGCTTACATGCCACAATACTTGAAGAACTGTTACAGGGTACTGTAGGAATAAATGCATTACTTCCTATTTTATTACCTACTGTTTTGTATGCTTTTTTTGGATTGCTGGTGTTTTTGGTCCTTTACTATGGTGTTATTGCTCGCATCATGGATGAAAAAAACATGAAAATCATGACCAATCTACGCATGGCCCTTGGCCTCGATGGCTGTGTTCTTTATGGAGGTGTAGTAGAGGAAATCATAGCCCGATGGGGATTAATGAATCTTACTACCTTTTTCGCACTGCTCTTTACGAAACAATATCCTGTCTTAATCATTTGGATTTCAATTTTTATTAGTGGCTTGGTATTTGCAGTAAGCCAACTCCCCGCTTACCTCGCCGCCGGTTGTACCTCAAACCGTCGTTTTATTTATTCTCTAATTTTACTTAGCCTTTACCAATCTTTATTTTTTGGATATCTATTTTGGCAATATGGACTTATTGTAGCAATCCTTGCGCATATGTTGTTCCATTTAGGGTGGGCAGTATTTGATAATGTAAAAAAAACGTAAAGCCTATCCCTCTTAATCTTACCTTAACCTTGATCTTTTATCCTACAAGGGAATGAGTCAAAGTTAGGGGTAGGATATGTCTTCAAGTAATGAATTTGCTACGTTGGTAAATCAATTACACAGATCACCTAATGATCCTGTTTTAAAGCAAGCTGTGGTCCAACATTTACCTAAAATGATGGCTTTAGCTCAGGATAATCCTATGGCTTTATATCATTTAGCTCATATTTATCCACCAACATCTTCTCAGTACAAACAAACTATGCGCCAATCTGCTAATTTGGGGTGTACCAATGCAATGTTGGTGATGTGCCAAATATTGGGTAACTCAACGGAGCCTGACGATCTGAAAAAGGCAGCGCATTACGTAACGATGATTAATCGATCTGATGATTCATACATCAAAGAACAAGCGAAATTGCTCGTAGGTGAATATCCTCAATTAGAAAGAGCATTACAACACCAAGCGAAGCCCAATTTAAGTTACACTCTCGCTCAACGATTCTTTACACCACAAGAAAAAGAAGAATCACTGGAGCTTATGCAAACCGTAGCGTGCAAGTCCTGATTATCGTATTTGAAATCTAAAAAAACCGGAGCCTGGGTGAAACGAAGCAACCCAGGTAAAAGTTATTTAGTTTCTATTCAAATTGGATCCCTCCTACGCCCCGCGGACAAGCTCTGAGAGATGGTCACAAAAAGTGACCATCTCTCAGGCATAAAGCGCGGTACGTAGAGAAATTTAAAGCAGTACGTAGATAAACTTAAGTGGTACATGATAAATTCAAAAAACTGACGATCATTCAGGGTCTGTTTACATGCGGTATCGTCAGTTTTGAGAAACCTCCACTAAATTTTTCGCCTACGTACCCCCCCTTAATTTTTTCGCCTACCTACCGCGCTTTATGCGCGGTATCCAGGGGATCTTGCTAGAGAAATGCTCAGCGGCATCTTAAAATATCGTTCTGGATACCGCGCATAAAGCGCGGTACGTAGGAAAGCAGTACGTAGAGAAAACTTAAGTGGTACATGATAAATTTAAAAAACTGACGATCGTTCAGGGACAAGCTGCGGGGCGTAGGAGGAACGCTGACTGGTTTTTCAGCAATGCCTAGAAGATTGAAGCCTCGCAGGGAGGACAACCTTTTAGGCATAAGTGTAGAGAAACTTTAGAGGCACTTTACACAATCAAAAAACGAAAATTCTTTTGAATTTCATTCAAATCAAACTGATTCAAATACAAGGAAAAGCTCATCCATGCACTTAACGCTGCCAAATCTTGAAATGGAGGTGGAAGATAAACAGGATTAGTTAAAATCCCACGCTCTTTTAATTCGGTAAGTAAGGGTAAATCATCCAGTACCAATTTCCCGGTAAACAATAAGGGGATAGAGTCAACATGATTTCGACTGATCGCAAAACGGATGTAATTGTAAATTAATACAAAACCCTTAGCATAAGATAAATCTTTGGTAAAAGGTCCGCCCGTTGGCGTACTCCCCCTAAAGACACGTACCGATTGATTGTAACTGTCTTCTTCACTTAAACCGCATTCCATAAAATAATTATAAATATCCAGAAAGTTTGCCCCTTGCGTGACCATGTCTAGAGCAATCACGCGATTGGTAATCTTTAACATGCGGCTGGGGTATGAAGAAAATGTAACAACTTCCGTAATTACTGCCAAACCTTCTTGAATAACGCTGCTGGAAGGTGAGCCCTTGGAAAGAAAAAAACAATTGGGTTGCATCGAACCATTCAAGGTTGTTCCGACGTGCACCCAACCTTCATGTACTTCCAGATAACGAAGATCACGATCGCTGAACATTGCCTGTTGACTCAATTTAATGCTGTCCGCTCCAGCAGAAGCATCTGCGATCATATCGTCACTGACCATAACGGTTACTTTACCAGGATGCTTATCAAAAAACTGCCCTAAACGGGCTTGCAAAATTTCTTGAGCCTGTTGTGGTGTATAACGTTTTACATCAGCTTCAGACTGCAATTGAACACTAAGTCCGGTTAACACATCAAAGAGTAAAGTCCCCATTTCGGACATGCGTGGCCCGCCCGCATAGAACACATCGTTTGGGCTGCCATACAATTCCATTGCTAATTCAGAAAATGCAGGAGTACCTCGCACAGCGAGCATTTGTGTCGCTCGACTGTATTCTTCACACTGACGACGTATTAAACGAGTTAGGGTAGAATATTGTCCAAGTTGGTTTTGTGTATCGCGCAAAATAATACGAAACTCTTCTTGCTTGTCATGAACATCAAAAGGCAAAGGCTTTTTGCCGTAATATTCTTTATCAACAGCTGGAAGCTTTTTGCCTTTATTCTTAAAAAATTCCTTTTTTATTGTCTCATCCCATTTAATACTATCAAGAATCCTGATCTTGCGTTGCGCTTCCACAATACGCTGCGATAATTCCTGTATAATAAGCAACTCAGCTGATTCTGATGGTGTCATAATAAACCCCTTATGATACAGGTGGAGCCATACTTACCTGTGCATTCTGATTCTGTTGCGGCAAATCATAAAAACTACTGATATTTGTTCTCGTTAATGGCGGTGGAACTTCTAATGAGGGGCCATTACGACTACTGAGGTAAAGATGCTCACCATTACTGGCATAACGACTACACCCAGAGAACAAAAGCACAAAAAAAACAATAAAACTCAACTTTTTCACTTATATTAACTCCAAACTCTTCATTACCTTTTCCAATGGTTCATGATGTTCTTTAGATAAACGAGTTAACGGCATCCTTAATTCATTCTCCATTAACCCCATTCTGCTTGCTGCCCATTTTATTGCAATCGGATTTGTTTCAATAAACAATAATTCATATAGAGGCATTAGCTGTTCGTTTAAACGTAAACTTAAAGCATGATCACCATCTAAAGCTGAGTCGCATAACTTAGCCATTAATTTGGCAACCACATTAGCCGCTGCGGAAATATTTCCCTTAGCTCCAGACAACATCCAGGATGCAGCAGTAAAATCATCGCCACTAAATACATCGATGCTGCCTTCTGAAAGGCGTAAAATTTGTTGTAGCCGAGTCATCTGTCCCGTAGCGTCTTTTATTCCCACAATATTAGAAATCTTGGCAAGTCGCGCTACTGTTTCAGGCAACATATCACAAGCAGTTCGTGTTGGCACGTTATAAAGAATAATCGGTATGGCAACTGCTTTGGCTATTTGACTGTAATGCTGATACAAGCCTTCTTGAGTAGGTCTGATATAAGCAGGAGTCATAATTAATGCAGCGTGAGCTCCACATTCCATCGCTTCCTGGGTCAGTTGAATACAATCGCGTGTTGCATTCATAGCGGTACCTGCAATAACAGGAATTCGTTCTTTAGCCTGGTCTATTACTGTTTTTATAACCAACAGTTTTTCTTCGTGAGATAAAGTACCTGCTTCACCCGTAGAACCTGCCGCAACCAGAGCATGGCTACCCATCTCAATATGGAACTCAACCAACTCCCGTAAACACGGCACATCAACCTGATCATTTTTCATGGGAGTTAATAAAGCTACAATGCTTCCTTTAAACATAAGGTCCCCTATTTTTATAATTCTTATGTTAATACTACTGGAAAATGAAGGTCGGAGCAAAATCTGATATTTAAAAAAATGATTGTTAAAACAAATTATGTTCATTTATTTTGCATTAAATATTTTTTTTGTACTAAAATCATAGTGAAGATGAAGCAACCAGGATTTTCTTGTTATGAATATCTGCTTTATCAATGCAGGGATCCTGAAAACTATAAAAAGGAGTTCACTATGAAAAAAATTATCGCTCCCTTATTTTTTGCTGGTATATCGGCATTTATGCTGGGGGGTTGTACTGGTGCTCAAGTAGGTAGCGCTGCTGGTGGTGCTGCAGGAGCTGGTATAGGTTATGCTGCGACCGGAGGTAGTGCTGCAGGAACAATAATTGGCGCCGGAGCTGGAGCACTAGTAGGGAATGCAATTGGCCGAGAACAAGATAGACGATATTACTATCGTTCAGGTTACTATCCTAGTTACTATCGTTCTGGTTACTATCGTCCTTACTACTATTACTAATATCAATACAAATAAATACACCCTTAACCTCCAAAAGAGGTTAAGGGTTTTAAATTTTAATCAGTTAAGCCAAGTATATTTCATGTAAACGATAAAAATAAAAAATCTTAGTGAATAGAGGCAATATCAAATTTCCATTGCTATACTTTTATAAGAATTTTTAGATCAAGCGTAAGCGATTGATCATTCACTCAAAATAATACAAGGAATGTTAATCATGCGTTTAAAAAACAAAGTAGCAATAATCACCGGGGCTGCCAGTGGAATAGGTAAAGAAATCGCCTTGGTCTATGCAAAAGAAGGGGCTAAAGTTGCTATTGCTGATCTCAATCTGGAGCAAGCAAAGAGTGCAGCTGAAGAAATCAAGTCTAAGGGTGGAGAGGCTATGGCGGTTGCCATGAACGTCACCGATGAAAAAGAAGTTGATAAAGGCGTGGATGATGTTGCTAAATACTTTGGTGGCGTTGACGTTATGGTCAGCAATGCAGGGATACAAATTATTAGCCCTGTAGAACAATTGGCTTTTTCTGATTGGAAAAAATTAATATCCATTCAGTTGGACGGAGCTTTTTTAACAACACGCGCTGCATTAAAACATATGTATGCCTCCGGTAAAGGAGGAAGCATTATTTATATGGGATCAGTCCATTCCAAAGAAGCCTCTAAACTGAAAGCACCTTATGTCACTGCAAAGCATGGTTTGATTGGTTTATGTAAAGTAGTTGCCAAAGAAGGGGCAACCCATAATGTACGAGCCAACGTCATTTGCCCAGGTTTCGTACGCACGCCTCTAGTTGATAAACAAATTCCTGAACAAGCTAAAGAATTAGGAATCACTGAAGAACAAGTCATTAAGAATGTTATGCTTAAGGATACAGTGGATGGAGAGTTCACTACCACGGACGACGTAGCGCAAACTGCTTTATTTTTTGCTTCTTTCGAATCAAATGCCCTTACAGGTCAATCGTTAATTGTTAGTCATGGGTGGTTCATGGAGTAAATTCTATGGCTCGGACGAATAAAGCTAAACCCCAAAAACAGCGGCATCACCATATTGCCTGCTGTTTTCAAGGCGGAGGCGCTTTAGGCGCCTATCAAGTAGGTGTTTTGCATGCTCTTGATGAAGCAGGTTATGATCCAACTTGGTTTGCTGGCACCTCAATAGGCGCGATTAATGCTGCAATTGCAGCTGGAAATCCACCTAAAGAACGTGTTGAAAAAATGTATCAATTTTGGGAGAGCATTGCCACACCTTCTTTTATCGAGAGTACCCTTCTTCCCAACGATGATGAGAGTCGAAAGGTTGAACATTTCTTATCCGCACAATTCGCATTGCTTTTTGGCCAGCCAGGTTTCTTTGCACCTCGCTTTCCTCCTCTTCTTATGGGGTATTATGATGCTCCCGATAGCTTAAGTTTTTACGATACTAGAAATTTAAAATCTACTTTAGAACAATTTATCGATTTTGATCGCCTCAATTCTAAAGAAACCCGAATAAGCGTTGGCGCTGTTGAAATCTGTTCGGGAGAAATGGTGTATTTTGATTCACAAGAGACAAAAATAAGGCCAGAGCATATTATGGCAAGTGGTGCATTGCCTCCTGGTTTTCCCGCTGTTGAAATTGATGGAGAATATTATTGGGATGGCGGGATTTCCAGTAATTCCCCAGCAACTTACGTATTATCGGTAAATCGATGTCCCCGAAACTTACTGTGTTTCGCGATTCATTTATTTGACTCTTATGGTTTGTATCCTACTTCATTAGATGCGGTAATGAAACGCAAAAAAGATATAGAATATTCAAGTCGTTTTGCCCAGGCAGTTGAAATGTATCAACAGATTCATGCGTTAAAAAATACCATTCATATTCTTTCACGCTATGTTCCTAAAGAAGAACGAGATAATCCAGAGCTAAAACTTTGTATTGCGCGTGGGCATCAATCTACGATTTCTTTGGTGCGCTTTTTATATGAACACGATGAAACCGAGTTTTCTTCAAAAGATTATGAGTTTTCCAGAAAAAGTATTTCGGAACGCATAAAAAATGGCTATCTTGATGGACAAAAAGCCATAAAAAAATCCCCTTGGGACCAGCGCGTATCACAAACAACGGGTATTGCTGTATACGACATGGCTCCCAATAAACATTTAAAAGAGGAGTCTGCAAATGAATGAAGCAGAGGTAATAACGAATGCTTTTGCCATGCCACTCATCAGTCCATCTTATGTTGAATATTCTCTTGAACAGGTTGACATTAAAGGGGCGTGGCAAGGACCAGCTCAGTTGCAATTAGCACATTATGCCTTGGCTCCGGTAGCTAATCTGCCCATACGACGTAGAGTAAGCGGTATACATTTATTAACGGCTCTCACCTTATGGTCGTGTTGTTCACGATTATCTTAAATAAAGAATTTGAACGATTTAAAAGGACTTGGAGATCGAATATAAATGTTAATTCTAATAGGCTATATAATTATATTACTCTGTGTTTTTGGCGGGTTCGCGCTCGCTGGGGGTCATCTTGCGGCGGTTTTTCAACCCATAGAATTGCTTATCATTGCCGGAGCAGCAATCGGATCGCTTATTGTTGCCAACAGTGCTACGGTGTTAAAATCATTGTTAAAAGCATTACCTAAAGTTTTTCGAGGTGAAAAATCAGTTAAGGAAAATTCCAGTGATCTATTAGGCTTATTATACAATCTGTTGAATAAGTCGCGGCAACAAGGACTGATGTCCTTAGAAACAGATATCGAAAACCCCGAAGAAAGTCCTATTTTTAATGCTTATCCTGCGCTCATGAAAAAGCATCATATCATTGAGTTCATTTGCGATTACTTAAGATTGATCATTACTTCGAACATACAACCTTTTCAGCTCGAAGCGTTAATTGATATGGAAATTGAAACGCATCATGAAGAAGAAATGATCCCGGCAAATGCCTTAGCAAAACTCGCTGATGCCATGCCTGCTTTCGGTATTGTTGCTGCAGTCCTTGGCGTGGTGCATACGATGGAATCGATCAATTTACCGCCGCCCGAACTAGGAGTACTCATTGCTCATGCTCTTGTAGGAACCTTTTTAGGTATTTTAATTGGTTATGGATTTGTCGGTCCTGTAGCTTCAGCAATGGAACATCATGCCAATCAGACTCAATTGATGCTGCATTGTGTAAAAGCCACAATATTAGCGAGTCTGCACAATAATCCACCTATTATTGCTGTTGAATTTGGCCGTAAAGTTTTGTTTTCTGCCCAACGCCCTTCCTTCACCCAACTCAATGAAGAAATTAAAAACTCCAAACCAGCAGCATCCTCATCCAGTTCTGGAGAAAATTCTGCTGCTGAAGCTACACCGAGCTAATGAGGTTAGAGTATGAATGAAAACAGCGGTAAAGGAAAAACTGGTCCAACCCCTATAATTCGAAAAATAAAAAGGAATAAGCACAAACTGCATGGGGGATCATGGAAAATTGCTTTTGCAGATTTTGTTACCGCAATGATGGCTTTCTTTTTGTTGATGTGGTTGATTGCTTCACTAAATAAAGCACAAAAAGATGGAATTTCCGAGTATTTTAAACAACCCATGAAAATAACTTTTTTTGGTGGTGAAAATGTGGGTAATCAGCAAATTAATCTTAAGGGCGGCGGGCCTAATCTCAAAGATACCAATGGGCAAGTTTCTAAAACCGAGCTCTCATCTGCACCAAATAAAAAACCGCAAAACATTCAGGTAATTCAATCCACTGAAAATGAGACGCAAAAACTCGAAGAATTAAAATCAAAAATTAATTTAAGTATCCAACAAGATCCTTCTCTTTCTGGTTTAAAAAATCAATTAATCATGGAAGTAGTAAAAAATGGGTTACGCATTCAATTAATCGATAATCAGAAAAAACCCATGTTCGACGTGGGTTCAGACATACTTAACCCGGGGATGGAACCGATGTTTACACAGATCGCCAATCTACTTAAGACAGTTCCCAATAAAATTACCATTGAAGGACATACCGATGCCCACCCTTACCATAACCCAGATGAATTAGAATATACCAACTGGGAACTCTCCACCCAGAGAGCCAATGCCGCCCGTCGTGCTTTGATTAAAGCAGGCTTGGATCCCGATAAAGTGATTCGTGTATCCGGTTTCGGATCAACTTTGCTTCTGAATACCAAAGACCCTTTCAGTCCAGAAAATCGACGAATCAGCATCATCGTCATTAAAAAAGGAGCTGAAAAAGAAATGATGAAGACGAAATAACCGCAGCAATGTAGCCTGGGTGAAGCGAAGCGGAACCCGGGTTACGGCTTCGCCTGCACCCGGGCTATATGTATCGATGTGCAACGAACTCTAAGCAACGGAGGCGTTCAGCATCCATCGCGCTTTTTCATGAGCAGCAATACGCTCACTAAGTAATGCTACCGTTCCTTCATCATCATGTTCCTGAGCAAGTTTTACTGCTTTGTTTAAATCTTTAACCAAAATCCCATGATCCTGAGCCAACTCGCTCACCATTTGATTCGCATTAATATTGGAATTGCCGTCTTCAATTGTTTTTAATTGATTCAATACAGTAAAGGTAGCAGGCGCCTTATGTCCCAAAATTAAAATTCGCTCTGCAATTTCATCCACCGCTTCTGCCAATGCTCTATATTGCATTTCAAACAATTCATGCAAGCTTTTAAACTGAGCTCCCTTAACATGCCAGTGATAATTTTGTGTTTTAAGATATAAGGCATAGGTATCGGCCAAAACCACTTCCAACTTTTTAATTATTGCTTCCATCATTACTCCTGACTTTATAATTCCCCATCATTGTGGACGATACATTGCAAAAATTCCAGGGCTTGTTCCCATTTCCGCTAGGTTCCGTGAACCAATTTTCTAGCGCATCCATATAAGCGCTCCGGCCAAATGTAAGAACCCGGAAAAAGCGGTCGTTGTTTTATCAAAACGAGAAAAAACACGCCGAAAGTGTTTGATTTTGGAGAAAAAAGCTTCAACTAAAAACCGCTCTTTGTACTGCTCTTTATCGATTTTTCTTGGGTTCTTCGCATTCTTTTTTGACGGAATGGTTGCAATACAGCCTTGACTCTCCAGTGTGTCAACAAGTGCCTGTGAATCATATCCTTTATCTGCAAGAACTATCGTGTCACGCTGCTCCTTCAATAGCTCTGCTGCTTGAGTAATATCGTTTCGATGTCCCCCGGTCAGGATAAACTTAATCGGATTCCCCAGTCCATCCACCAAAGCGTGAATTTTAGTGGTAAAACCTCCTTTACTGCGCCCCAATGCCTGAGCATCATTCCCTTCCTTGTCGTAACCAGATGCACACGCATGCGCGCGCACTATGGTGGCATCAATCATGACGGCTTGATCATCAACATCGCTAACTGAAGACATTAAGCCAGTCCAAATGCCGCGATCTGACCACATTTTATATCGCTTGTGAATTTTACGCCAATGTCCGTAATAGGGCGGGAGCAGGCGCCATTGACAGCCTGTACGTAATACATACCAGACTCCTTCCACAAAGCATCTTGTCTTCTCATTATTCTTAATGTGCAATCCTTTTACTCCTTGCAGAAAAGAATAAATTGTATCCCAGACTCGTTCTGATATATTATTATACATGTAGGCAGTTCCATTAGTGTTGTTAACGATCGCAATCGAATTTCACTATAAAAACTGCCTACTTTTCAAGTAATTAAAAAAATTGGTTCACGGAACCTAGTCAATTGAATTTTTAATCAACGAATTAGGATTTATAATTAGTTTTTTATTCGGCAATTCTTCTGTGCTATACAACACTACCCCAATTGCCTGAAGGGCTTCATAATTCTTAACGACATTGCTTATTGTGTTAAAAGTTATTTTTTGTAACTATAAAGTTGGGGGTTCGTTAACTTATCGTTTGCTTGAGCCATCTTCATCTAACTGATGAATTTCATCTTACAACGGAGTGTCTGGTATGCATCTTAGGTTAAAAAAAGTCGCGATCTTTTGTTTTTCGGCAGCAATACTCCCTGCTTACTCAGGTGATATGGGGCCTGTACCTTATAAAAAGGAGCAGGGTTTTTATGGAGTGGGACTTGCCACCTACAATGCATTTGATTTTAACCGAGCAGAGACTGCTTCCTTTTTTTCTCCAAATGCAATTACTCCACCAGCGGCTTCTATAGGCGATAATTGGGGATACTCCTTAGGAGTTGGTTATCGTTTCAATCCTTTTTTCCGAACAGATTTTCGAGTGCAAGGACTGCCAGACATTCATTTCTCAGTTACAGATGATGGAAATGAAACAGCTCATGGACGTATTAACACCTACACCTATATGATCAATGGCTATTTATCTTACCCCCTGAATCAACGAATTGAGCCTTATCTCGGTGGCGGCGTAGGTGCAGCAACCTCAAAAACTAATACTATTTTTTGGCCCCTGGCGGTTCAACATGAATTTGGACGTACTATCACCCGCTTTGCATGGCAAGTTGGTGCAGGCAGTCTTTTTCGAGTGACGGAGCACTTAGACGTCGATATCAATTACAGTTATTTAACCATAGGTCAAACCACTAATAGCGGACAATACGATACCATAGCTTCAAACGGTGTCCCAGCCAATGGCGCTCCCACCAGGTTTTTGCGAGTCTACAGTAATCAATTGAGCTTTGGACTGAATTATCGCGTTTAGATTAATTGCTACTAATAACTCGTAATTAGACAAATCTAAGCTGCGTATATCCCATATATAAATCAGAAATCCAGTAATAAAAAACCCGCCATCAAGGCGGGTTTTTAAAGGAATAGGAACGAGAGAGGCTTACATCATGCCGCCCATGCCTCCCATACCGCCCATTCCGCCCATGCCGCCCATATCACCAGCAGCTTCATCTTTCTTTGGTAAATCAGCAATCATGCACTCAGTAGTCAGCATCAAACTTGCTACAGAAGCAGCATTTTGTAATGCCATGCGAGTTACTTTAGTAGGATCCAAAATACCCATGTCAACCATGTCACCAAACTCACCAGTGGCAGCATTGAAACCATAGTTGTCTTTGTTTTCAGATACTTTGTTTACAATGACAGAAGCTTCATAACCTGCGTTTGATACGATCTGGCGCATTGGCGCTTCAATAGCACGACGCAGAATGTTGATACCCATGTTTTGGTCGTCATTGTCGCCTTTCAAAGAATCCAGAGCTTTTTGTGCACGAATTAAAGCAACACCACCACCCGCTACAATACCTTCTTCTACTGCAGCACGAGTAGCATGTAATGCATCTTCAACACGAGCTTTCTTCTCTTTCATTTCCACTTCAGTAGCAGCACCCACTTTGATAACCGCAACACCGCCAGAAAGTTTAGCAACACGCTCTTGTAATTTCTCACGATCGTAATCAGAAGTAGTTTCTTCGATTTGAGCACGAATCTGAGCAATACGGCCATTGATTTCAGCAGCTTTACCTTCACCATCAATAATCGTGGTGTTTTCTTTGGTTACTACGATACGTTTTGCAGTACCCAAATCTTCTAAAGTAGCAGCTTCTAAGCTCTTACCAATTTCTTCAGAAATTACTTCGCCACGAGTCAGAATTGCGATGTCTTGCAACATTGCTTTACGACGATCACCAAAACCAGGAGCTTTAACAGCGCATACTTTAACGATACCACGCATGTTGTTTACAACCAGAGTTGCTAAAGCTTCACCTTCAACATCTTCAGCAATAATCAATAATGGACGGCCTGATTTTGCAACGCCTTCCAATACAGACAACATGTCACGAATGCTGGAGATTTTCTTGTCAACCAATAGAATATATGGATGCTCAAGCTCGCAAGTCATGTTTTGTTGGTTGTTGATGAAGTATGGAGAAATATAACCACGATCAAACTGCATCCCTTCAACAACAGATAATTCATTTTCAAGACCATTACCGTCTTCAACAGTAATAACGCCTTCTTTACCTACTTTATCCATTGCACTGGCAATAATAGAACCAATTGCTTCATCAGAGTTAGCAGAAATAGTACCTACTTGAGCAATTGCTTTATTGTCTTTGCAAGGCTTAGACATTGATTGTAATTTTTTGGTGATTGCAGTTACCGCTTTGTCAATACCGCGTTTCAAATCCATAGGATTCATGCCAGCAGCAATTGCTTTATAACCTTCAACCACAATCGCACGAGCCAATACAGTAGCGGTAGTAGTACCATCTCCAGCAGTATCAGAAGTTTTAGAAGCAACTTCTTTAACCATTTGAGCGCCCATATTCATGAAGCGTTGGTCAAATTCGATTTCTTTAGCTACAGACACACCGTCTTTAGTTACAGTAGGTGCACCATAAGCTTTTTCTAATACTACATTTCGTCCACGTGGACCCATGGTTACTTGTACTGCATCCGCTAATGCATTAACACCAGCTAACATTTGTAGACGCGCATCGTCACCAAAACGTAATTCTTTAGCCATTATCTCTCTCTCCTAATGAAACGATTACTTCTCAATTACACCCATGATGTCGTCTTCACGCATCACAACCACTTCTTTACCGTCGATTTTCACTTCGGTACCTGAGTATTTACCAAACAGAACGATATCACCCACTTTTACTGCCAAAGCACGAACGTCACCATTGTCTAATATCTTACCCGCACCAATAGCAATGATTTCACCGCGCATTGGTTTTTCAGTAGCGCTATCTGGAATAACAATACCACCCGCTGTGGTACGCTCTTCTTCCATACGACGAACAACAACTCGATCGTGTAAAGGACGAATTTTCATACTTTTATCTCCTGATTAATTAAACTTTAAAGTCAATTTGCAATGTTACTGACTGTCATATGGGGACAAGACAAAGAGTTTCAAGGGTAAAAATAAAAAAAAATTTTAGTTTTAATTTTATTCATACCCCATGATGTTCTGATATAGTTACATATATAAATTTACTCCTCTGTATTATAAAGGTTTTCAGAATGAGAAAATGGTTTTTACTATTATTTTGTTATATAACTACATTTGCTCTACATGCAAACCCACTTCCTGCTGCAGAAGTATTTCGTGTTAATGTAAACAAAATTGATCCCAATACTTTTGCCATCAATTTCGAGGTAAAACCTAATTACTTTCTTTATAGTGATCGCATTAAATTAACAACAAATACAAACGGTACAATTCACTTAGGCCCTTTGCGTTTCCCACCGACAGAACACAAAGTTGACAAACAAGGACATAAGTATACTGTTTATCGCAACCAAGTTTCCATTCCTGTTGGAATTTTAGGGAATAATCCAGGACAAGCCTTAATTGATTTGCATTACCAGGGATGTTCTGATGATGGTTTTTGCTATGCCCCAGAAACGAAAACAATTCAGCTCACCATAGATGAAGGTTTGGCTTTAGCGGAAGTAAGTCTGGAGGGACCTTCAAGCACCCAGACAGCAGACACTGAAGAATCACAAAATGACAGCGTCACTAAAATCTTTTTAAGCCACAATTGGTTCCTGATTCTGCTTACCTTTTATGGTTTTGGTTTGCTTTTATCATTCACCCCATGCATTTTGCCCATGGTCCCTGTTTTATCCGGGATTATTATTGGGCATGGTAAGGAAATTACCACAAGCAAAGCCTTTTTTCTCTCATTAAGTTATGTACTGAGCATGTCCATTACCTATTCAATCATCGGTGCAGTAGTGGCCTTGCTTGGAGCCAATCTGCAAATTAGTATGCAATCTCCCTGGTCCATTGGGATATTTAGTCTAATTTTTATTCTATTAGGCTTATCCATGTTTGGATTTTATGAATTCAAATTACCGCATTCTTGGCAGGCGAAAATACACGGTTCCAGTAATCGACGAGGCGGCCACTATCTTGGGGCTGCAGTCATGGGCTGCTTATCTACTTTAATCCTTTCACCTTGTGTTACTGCTCCATTAATTGGAGTATTAACCTATATTGCCCAAAGTGGAAATGTTCTTTTAGGATGCCTGACTTTGTTCGTTTTAGGTTTGGGGATGGGCACACCATTACTTCTCATCGGTACTTCCGCAGGTAGATGGTTGCCGGAGACAGGCAGCTGGATGAATACCATCAAGGCACTGTTTGGCATTTTTTTTATTGCTGCTGCCATTGAGCTTATTTCTCGAATAGCCCCTCCATTAGTCAGCATGATCTTATGGGCATGCTTACTTATTTTTTCAGGAATTTACAGTGGTGCTCTTACGTATTCTGCAACGCATCGCGAAAAATTCAACCAAGGAGTGGGACTTATTCTACTCGTCTATGGATTCTTGATTTTGGTAGGTGCCAGCATGGGTGCAACAAATCCCTTGCAACCCTTAACAATCCAATCAGCAAACGCTGCCCCGGCCAAAACACAGAAAGAACAAAATTTAAGCACTATAAAGCAAGCAATCGCTAATGCTCAGGGCAAACCGGTAATGCTTGATTTTTATGCCGATTGGTGTACATCCTGCAAGGTGATGGATGCAACTACATTTAAAGATCCTCGTGTACAAGAGGCCTTAGCACGTTTTAGCGTAATTAAAATTGATGTCACAAAAAATAATGCTGACGATAAAGCGCTACTTAATTATTTCCATGTTGTAGCCCCACCCACTTTTATATTTTTAGATGCTCAAGGCAATGAGATCAAGGGGCTCAAACTGGTTGGTGAAATTTCTGCAAGTAAATTTTTAAACACTTTAAAAAAGATAGACTAGAAGTGAATCCATAGACTAAATTTTTTTTATGTTCTTAGATACGTTATGTTAAATTACTGGAACGCCACATATATAGTTCCATATTTTTTACTGCAAGAATATCAACGTAGAGTCCAAATGCGATAGAGCAGTATTGCCACATTGGGGGATCAATAGAATATTCTGACTAAGTTTAGATGTACATTGTCGATGGATTCCTGCTGCGCAGGGATGACAGTCTTTTAAGCAGCACTCTAGACTGTAGAACAATTTTTTCCTGTTTAGGTTATGAGAAAAACTCTTAGGCATAAAACGCGGGTTGCAGGCACCCCCGGGCGAATTGTTCACCGTCTCTAAGATGATAAATATTGATTACTCTTGTAATGTGAATTATCCATAAATGAAAAAAATTACATCATTTCAAAGCTATTTTGCTTTAAGTTGTGTCATTCTTTTACTTGCCGGTCTCCAAACTGGCATCAGCCCTTTTCTAACAATTTATCTAAAAGCAGAATTGCAATGGGACCCTGGTCAGATTGGTATTACTCTCGGAATAATGAATTTTGCAAATATGCTCAATCAAATCCCTAGTGGATTACTTATTGATGCATACAAAATAAAACGCCTCTTATTGGTAGGAAGTTGTTTAATCTTTGCAATAAGTTGTTTTCTCATTGCCCAATTTCCTTATTTTCCAGCAATAATAAGCGCTCAAATTTTGATTGGTTTGGCAACGGCAATTATGCCCAAAGCAATCGTAGCCATAACACTTGGTTTAGTTGGAACAAGAAAATTTCCACAAAGAGAAAGCATTAATGAAACATTAGGTCATGCTGGCAATATAATTCTCGCCCTAATTGTTGGCGTATGCTCTTATTACAGCGGAAATATTTGGATTATCTACTCATATGGCCTTTTTTCCATTTTAGGCATCTTGCCAATTTTCCTGATTAAAGAAAAGGATATTGATCATGATATTGCACGCCAATTAGCACCTGTAGATTTGGATACTGAAAAAAAGGAAATTGTATCTCTTAAACAAATCTTACTCTCGCGCACCAATATTATTTTCCTGATTTCTGTTTTTTTATTTCATTTTTCTAGTGCAGCACAATTGACACTGATTGGCTTGATTTTTGTGCAAGTCAGCACAAAAGCATGCTCCATTTTTATGGCAAATAGTATAATAATATCCCATATAGTCATGATGTTCGTTTCAATTCTCTTAGTATATTTCATTAAAAATATTCCGCGTAAGCCTTTATTTTTACTTGCATTTCTTTGTGTTTTTATACGGGCAATTTTGTTTACCTTTTCCCACAACCCCTATTTTATTATTGCACTACAGATTTTGGATGGGATAAGTGGCGGTATTTTTGGTGTAATTGGCATTGTAATGGTTTCAGAACTTGCGACACATTCCGGCCGGTTTAATTTTATGCTTGGATTGATGGTTCTTTGCCAAGGTTTGGCCTATGCAATTAGTAATTTTGCCAGCGGATACATTGTAAAATTATATAATTATAATATGGGCTTTTATACTTTGGCTTTCTTTGCACTGATTGGCCTGATTCTTTTTTTATCTTTGATGCCCGAAACTTTAAAAAGAAATTAATTTAGAACCTGGAGACAATATCCTGAAAATACAACAAACAATGTTGACCATCCCATGGTTCTATTTGTTCGGTATAAAAGCCGCCATTTTAGCCTCACATTCAGAGGCGATGGCTTGGAGATTGAATTAAAAAATAATGCATTTCACGTTTGGTGTATCGTCACTTGTATTGACGGTCTGTAGGTATTCCCGTACTTCAGATAATTGCTCAGCCCAATCAAGATAGGCTCTTAGGGGAGCATAGAGGCTTTTTGTGGATCCAAATGGTTGGTTGGGATCGACAAGTTCATCGGGTTTGCGCAAATCAGCTACCCTCGTATTATCATTAATCACTTGCTTGCTTTCTAAGAATTTGATGAGCAAATAAAACGAAAGCGAGCTTGGCCTGTAATGTCCGCTGCTATTGCTTATGTGTGTAATAATTCCATCGTTTACTACCCACATACCTGCGCATCGGACACTTTTCCCCGCACTCAATGAAGAATGATGGAATTTGCCAGCTTGATGAGGATGGGTAAGAAACTGATTTTCATTATCAATGCACCATACAAATGCTGTTGATCCATATGCCGTACCCATTTTAAAGCTGTAATTTTTCATTTGTCTTGAATTTAATTTCTCAGTTTCTTCATCGCTATTTTGGGGATTTGAAACAATATAATTTTGCCCATCAATATTTTTAAATGTCGCAATATGTGCAGCCTTCAAATTATAATCAATCAAACTAATTTCGTACTTTTCTTTAGAAACTCGATTTTGGGTTAATACCTCATGATCTTCCAGCCATAGAAAGAATGAAGTAGTCTCATTGCTTTCTACCCAGTCTAAAAATGCAGAATTTAGTCCGAATTTTTTATTAGGTAATCTATTCATATTAAATTCAAATTGACGATGTAATGGATCAATTTTTTCGAGATAGGTCCCACTAAATAATTTTAATCGCGAGTGTGTGTTCGATTTGTTGCGTACTTTTAGATGTTCAATCATTTCATTGCGATTAATATGATGCGATTTAGCATTAGCTAAGAACGATTCTAGTTTGTTAAGGTATTGTGACTTATGATTAGACTTTTTTTGCAATGACAAAATCCAGTAATCGATACTGCTTTCTAGTTTTTTGGGGGACCCCTTTGGTTTTTGGCATAAAGCGTCTCCACGCCCTGCAATATAAATCTCACACAATTTTTCTATGCGACATAACGCTTCTTTGCGGCCAATGATGTTGTCTGCTTTTTTCTTTTCAATTTGGTGGTATTTTGTTATCGCATCCGTTATTTCAATAATAATTCTATTTTCTTTATTATAACTTGAAGAAAGCAAAATAGTTTGCCATTCATTAAGTGAGTAAATATCTCGGCCAGTTATCTGGGACATTTTAGCGACTCCATATTTTTACATTCATTTATTGCTTTTTTTATAGTTTTAGATAATTTATTTTCAGGTAGTATAATTATTGGGCATTAAGAAAGAATTATGGCTTGTGGGGGATTTTGCGAAGTATATAAACTACAGAGGCTGCAGCATTGTTTTAACTCCCTGTCATGTAATTGCTTTGGCCTTCTGACCCAGGTTTTTCTTAGGTTTGACTATTTTATAATTTCTTTGAATAAAATTTGACCCATAATTTTAATGAACTATAGTTATAAAGGCACTGAAAAACATAAGAGTCGGAGATTCCGTCTAAGGATTTGATTATGGATAATCAACTCATTGTAAAAAAAGAAGTTTCTGCTGCAATTCCTTCAAAATATGGTTCTTTTGAACTTTCATTATTTACTACGAATCAAGATGATAAAGAACATCTTTTGCTCACCTTTGGAGCAGTGCACCATGCAGATGATATTTTAGTGCGAATTCATTCAGAATGCATGACTGGCGATATCCTGGGCTCTTTGCGCTGTGATTGCGGGGAACAACTGCAAATGAGCATGAGTCAAATTGCTATTGAAGGACGCGGCATTATTATTTACCTCCGACAAGAGGGAAGAGGGATTGGCTTAATTAACAAATTGCATACTTACAATTTGCAGGATCAAGGAAAAGACACAGTTGACGCCAACCTCGCGCTAGGTCATGAGGAAGATGAACGATCTTATGAGGTAGCTGCTCATATTTTAAAAGAGTTACAAATTAAATCGCTGCGGTTGCTTACTAATAATCCTCAAAAAATAGAAGCGCTGAATCAGTATAATTTGAATGTTACTTCAAGAGTTCCTATTAAAGGTTCTGTTCATCCTCAAAATGCTTTTTACTTGTTAACTAAAAAACAAAAAATGAATCATTTTTTTGAAGAGAATGATCTTAAAGAATTGTATGAAAAATGTTCCTCTTTCTTTAAAAAAAGAAAACCTGTAGTGACCTTGGCTTATGCACAAAGCCTGGATGGGTCTATTTCATTTCACCGAAAAAAAAGACTGATGCTCAGTTCTCAAGAATCGCTGGTAATGACCCATAAATTACGCTCTGAAAATGATGCAATATTGGTTGGAGTAGGTACGGTTATTGCGGATGATCCTCTTCTCACCGTACGCCATTATAAAGGAAAGAATCCACAAGTGGTCATTTTAGACAGTAAGCTCCGCACTCCTTTAACTGCGCGAGTTTTAAAAAACTCCAATCCCCCCATCATTTTTACAACAAAGCAAGCCAATCCTGAAAAACAAAAACTTCTTACAGAAATGAATGCTAAAATTGTGGTAGTGGATGCAACTGCAGATGGTCGTATTGATTTAAGTCAAACTCTGGAGAAATTATTTATTTTTGGTATTAAAACAGTAATGGTTGAAGGGGGAAGAGCCATTATTACTAATTTCATTAATGAAAATCATGTGGATAAAGTAATCATTACCGTGGCTCCAATTTTTGTCGGCGGAGTTTCTGTTTTATCCAAAGAAATTAAGGAAAATTTGGGGTTTCCTGAATTAAAAAATGTACTTCAGTATAAATTAGGCAAAGACATTATCATCATGGCTGATATAGAAAGGAATCCAACTTGAAAAATCATGTGCTCTATTTTAATCAACCCAAGCAAGTATCTGTCTTAGAAGAATCTATTCCAAGACCGAAAACGGATGAAGTGTTGATTCAAAACATTATTTCAGGAATAAGTTCGGGTACAGAAATGCTTTTTTATCGCGGCTTAATGCCCACTGAGCTGTGCCTGGATGAAACAATTCCTTCTCTGAAACATAAACTAAGTTACCCATTCAAGTACGGTTATTGTTCTATTGGGAAAGTAATTGAAGCAGGTAATAGAAAATTAAACCATTTACTCAATCAATGGGTGTTTGTATTTAATCCACACGAAAGTTATTTTTGTGCCAAGGAAACACAAATTATTGTGTTACCGGAGCACATATCTCCTTATGACGCATTATTTATACCCAATATGGAAACAGCAATAAACCTGGTATTGGATGGTTCCCCTTTAATCGGAGAAAACGTACTTATTTTGGGGCTTGGAATTGTGGGCCTTCTTACTGCTGCTTTATTGCAACAATTCCCGTTAACCAGTCTTCTTGGGATTGATTTACATGCCAAAAGAAGAAATCTTTGTATGCAGTTAGGAGCTGAACGTACTTTTGATGCATCCCAATCTGATCTTCATTCGCAGGTAACCAATTACCTTAAAAACGTAAAATCAAACACGATCGATCTTATTTATGAATTGACAGGTAATCCTGATGCACTCAATAGCGCTATCTCATTTGCTGCTTATGAAGGGCGCATCATTCTGGGATCTTGGTATGGAAGAAAACCATGTGCTATTGATTTAGGGGGGCGTTTTCATCGAAATCGTATTAAAGTCATTGCAAGTCAGGTCAGTACGATTGCCTCTGAACTCCAAGGGAGATGGACAAAAGATCGACGATTCGAAGTTGTTTTTAAAATGTTGGAGAAAATAAAGCCGGAACGGTTCATTTCTCATAAATTTCATATTACTGATGCGAATAAAGCCTATCAATTATTGGATTCTAATCCACATGATACTTTATTTATCACTTTAACCTATGGGGAGTAAAATGATGCATCATTTAATGTTAAGAAAAAATTTCATTGCACAACACTTCTTGATTGGGAAAGATTTTGGAGCAGAAAATTTAAGACACTCCCACCACTATAGTTTTGAATTGGAAATTGCAAATACAGAGCTTGACGAGTTCAATTTTCTGATTGATATCGTTGAAGTCAGGGCGCATATCGATCAATTAATATCTTATTTTCAGGATAAGATATTAAATGAGCTTCCTGAATTTAAAAACCAAAATCCGAGTCTCGAACTGTTTTCTAAAATTCTCTGGCAAAAATTTAATAATCACATTGACCTCCCGGTTGACAGTCAAATTACGATTAGATTATGGGAGGATGATATTGCTCAAGCCAGTTATAGAGAAACCAAATGCGCGTAGGATTAATTCTTTATGGGTCTATCACTACCACTACCGGTGGATATATTTATGATTATAAGTTAGTTGAATATTTACGTTCACAAGGTGTGGTTGTTAAGATTTTTTCGCAAGAGAAAAAGAATTTTTGGGGATTAATCAGAAATAATTTTTCGAAAAAACTAATCCATGAAATTATTGAATTTTCTCCTGATGTCCTTTTAGAAGATGAGATGAATTTTAATTCATTATTTATTCTAAATAAAAAACTAAAAAAAATAGCAAATTTTCCCATTATAAGTATTGTTCATCTTTTACAGGCAAATGCATTGCAAAATTCTTTAAGGAAATGGCTCACTAAAAAAATAGAGAGTATCTACCTTAAATCGGTAAACGGTTTTATTTTCAATAGCATTTCCACAGAAAAATCCATTTCGAAAATTATTGGGAAAAACCATAACTCCTTAATTGCCTATCCTGGAAAAGATCGCCTGCAACTGGATATTTTAAGGGATAACATCAAGCTTAAATGCCAAGACAATAAGCTCATGATTATTTTTATTGGCAACCTCTTGTATAACAAGGGGCTGCATGTCCTGCTCCAGGCTCTATCACAAATAGATTACAACTCTTGGCAATTATCAATTGTTGGCGATCTTCATTTTGATTTGAGGTATACAAGAAAAATATTCAAGATGATTACTTATTTAAAACTTGAGGATAATATAAAAATTCATGGCTTACTTGATATTGAAAATTTAAAAAAAGAACTCCTTTCGCAGCACCTACTCATTGTTCCTTCTTATTTCGAAAGCTACGGAATTGTTTATACGGAAGCAATGGGAGCAGGCATTCCAGTCATTGCGACGAATACTGGCGGCGTGCCTGAGATTGTAAATGATGCAATTAACGGGTTCTTGATAACTCCTGGCGACAGTACCATGCTCAGGGAGTACATTATAAAATTAATTAAAAACCGGGGATTATTACAAGAGATGAGTTTTTCTTCGCTTGCTGCTTATCACAATTTCCCCTCGTGGAACGAAACCATGGCCAAAGTACATGCATTTTTAAATCAAAATAATCCAATAGACACAATAATAAAAAGACAAAGATGATTGCTAGGGAGGTAGTCGCAAACTTAAAGAATAGGTTACTGTCATATAATTTCCCCTAGGTACCGCGCTTTATGCGCGGTATCCAGAAAGATACCAAGATATATTTGAGTTCAGTTTCAAAAGAGATCGATCTCCTGGATACCGCGCATAAAGCGTGGTACGTAGGAAGGAGCGTGAAACGGGATGAAAAAATTTTAAGAAAAGCCTCATAAGTACCATAAAAACCGCAACTTAAAATAACTTAAATTTACCATAATCCTGTCGACAAAAAGGCGCATTAAGAGGTATAATTCGTTCACTTTTTTTACAGTTAGAGTTTTATGAATCATAAAGTAGGTTTTGTTAGCCTGGGTTGTCCCAAAGCTCTGGTAGATTCAGAACGCATCATCACCCAATTGCGTGCTCAGGGATATGAATTAGTGTCCAGTTATCAAGATGCAGGTGTAGTAGTTATCAATACCTGTGGATTTATTGATAGCGCCGTTAAAGAATCGCTAGATACGATTAAAGAAGCAATGGCAGAAAACGGGCGTGTTATTGTCACGGGTTGCCTAGGTGCTAAAGCAGAGATTATTAAAGAAGCATGCCCAGATGTTCTGCACATTAGTGGTGCACACGCCTATGAAGAAGTGGTCAATGCGGTTCATCAGCATTTACCCCCGCCTGCAGATCCTTTTACCCAACTTATTCCCCCTCAGGGAATTAAACTAACTCCACGTCATTATGCATACTTGAAAATCTCTGAGGGATGCAATCAAAAATGTACTTTTTGCATTATTCCTAGCATGCGTGGAAAATTGCAAAGTTACCCAATGGCTCAAGTCCTAACGGAAGCCCAAAAATTAAAAGATGCAGGTGTTAACGAAATCTTAGTGATTTCTCAGGATACGAGTGCCTATGGTGTGGATACACGCTATCAACCAGTAAGCTGGAAAGGAAAAACCGTTAACACCCGTTTTTATGATTTATGCGAGCAATTAGGGGCCCTTGGCATTTGGATTCGTCTGCATTATGTTTACCCCTATCCCCATGTAGACGAAATTATACCTTTAATGCGAGACGGCCTTATCCTCCCGTATTTGGATATTCCATTACAACATGCCAATTCGCGAATACTCAAAGCAATGAAGCGCCCCGCAAGCAGTGAAAATACTTTATTGCGCATTGCTTCTTGGCGAGAAATTTGCCCGACGATTACCCTGCGGTCGACTTTTATTGTTGGCTTTCCCGGAGAAACCGAAGAAGAATTTGAAGAGCTGCTCGACTTCCTCGAGGAAGCTCAGCTAGATCGAGTAGGTTGTTTCAAATACTCTCCAGTTGAAGGCGCCAAAGCAAATGAGTTAAGCGACCCAGTACCGGAAGAAATTAAAGAAGAACGTTATCATCGCTTCATGCAATTACAAGCAGAAATTAGCCGCGATAAGCTCGAAAATAAAATTGGCAGTATGCAAACCGTATTAATTGATGAAGTCAATCAGGAACAAATCATTGCACGAAGCCAAAGTGATGCTCCGGAAATTGATGGTGTCGTTATTTTACCGCCAACCCCCGGGGTCAAAGTGGGGTCTTTTGCAGAGGTCTTGATTACGGATAGTGATGAGTACGATCTTTACGCTGAATTCAAATAATAACTAATCCCTCCTATTTTTGGCCAAAGAAACCATCAGGAAGGTTCTCTTTGGCAGCAAGAGAGATTAGGAGATACACCCTAATCTCTTATACAAAAGCTGTGTTAAAAAGCGCTTTACATACAGCCAGTATTTCATCCTGCATGTTTTTGTACTCTCCAATCCCTGGGCGCAATAAATTTTGATGCAATAATTGATGGTGTTTTTTATAGGCTTTCTTTAACAAAGAGTAATGTTTTTTATTTAAGACCCCTGCTAAAAATAAATGATGAAGTTGGGTTAATGTATTTGTATATCGGGCTAAGGAAGGATCTCCTAAATGAAGCATTAAAAACTGTACTAAAAATTCCAAATCCAATAGACCACCAGAAATAGGATTTCGATCGTGATGCTGCTCCATTTTGGATCGCATCGCCACCACATCATGCAGTAATGTAGGTTTATCGCGCGCCAATAACAATACGGACTTTTTCAACTGCAAAAAAGCATGCCTAATCCTTGCGTTTCCTGTCAAAATACGCGCTTTTAATAAAGCTTGGTGCTCCCAAGTCCATGCCTGATTCTTTTGATATTCAACAAAAGCATCAACATGGCTCACCAATAACCCCGCTGCTCCGGATGGTCTAAGACGTGTATCTACTGTATAAAGCACCCCAGATTGGGAGCGAGTAGTCAACATATGCAAAATTTTTTGAGTTAAACGAGTAATTAAGGCTTCTTCTGATAGTTTTGCCGAATGTAAAAACACCAAATCCAAATCAGAAGCGTAATTCATTTCACGACTACCTAACTTTCCATAAGCAATGATCGCAAAATGTGATTTTGTGTGTTCCATTTCTGGATATCGGGAACATAACTGTTCGCTGGCAATAACTAAAACCTGGCTTACAATGACTTGAGCCACATCCGACAAAAATTGTCCAATACGCACAGCATTGCAGAATCCATAAAGTTCCGCGCGTGCAGCCATTAACCAATTGGTTAGCTTAAATTGACGTAAGATTTCCTCTTGCACTTCAACATCATGATGATGCGCTAATTTTTCAGTTAATAGTCTTTGTAATTGATGCAACGACTGAGGCCGCCATTCTTGCCCCTGATCCAGCAATACTTCCAATAAAAAGGGTTGATTTACTAGCAAGGAAGTAATAAATGGACTTTGAGCGAACCAAAACAATAATTCGGTTAAAACCTGTGGATTCTCTGTTAATAGAGCAAGGTACGCGCTCCGTCCCACAATATTTTCGAGCAAATGCATCACGTGCAATAAAACCTCGTCCGTTTTTTCAACCTGAGTCAATTCAACCAGCAACATCACCATGAATCGATCCAAACGCATTCGTGCGCCTTGTGTTAAACGTCGACAACGAGGACTATGACGAAAGGAATGAATCATTTGATAACAATGAGGGGCATTGGCAAAACCTAAGCTGGCTAATAAATTAATTGCCATCGTGGTCTCAACATGCCCTTGCCAAAGGCTAGCTAACTGATTCGTTAGTAATCTTTTTTCATCTTCATAGTCTTTGACTTTGCCCAGCACTGAATGAAAAGCATAACTAACAATCCGTTGATATTTATGCAATTTGTTAATTAAATCGTCCCAGGAACGATACCCCATCGTCAAAGTAATTTGTACCTGTTTCACTGGATCTTCTGGCAAAGAGTGAGTCTGCTGATCATTTAAACTCTGGAGTGTGTTTTCGAGTTTGCGTAAAAAAAGATAAGCCTGTTTTAAAGCATCAGTATGCGGTAACAATTTTTCATGCTTTAAAACAGCAAGAGCCGACAAAGCATTTTGCTCTTGTAATTGCGGCAAACGTCCCCCGCGGATTAGCTGAAAATTCTGAATAACAAACTCTACTTCTCTGATTCCGCCTTTGCCTCGCTTGATATCATCCAGCCGAGGGTTTATTTGCACCTCTCGCTCTATCATCGCCTTCATACTTCGCAACGATTCAATTACGCTAAAATCTACGTAACGGCGATATACAAAAGGCACAATCAATCGCTGAAACCATGGCTGTATCTCATCCACCTTCTCAGTAATTACCCGTGTCTTAACCATAGCATAGCGTTCCCAATCACGACCTTGTTCTTGGTAATAAGTTTCCATGGCAGCCAAGCTTGAAACCAGTGGGCCGCTGTCTCCATTAGGCCGTAATCTTAAATCGACTCGAAATACAAACCCATCCGGGGTTACATTTTGTAAGGTCTGTACAAATTGCTGTACTAATCTACTGAAATAGTGTTGATTATCGATGCGCTCTTCACCATCAGTTTCTCCTACCACCGTATAAGCAAAAATAAGATCTACATCAGAAGAGTAATTCAACTCTCTGCCCCCTAGTTTCCCCATGGCCAGAGTAAATAACTCTACTTCATTTCCCTCTGCATCACGTGGAATACCATAACGTAAGGACAAACCTTGTTTACAATACTCTAGCGCATGCAAAATAAGCGCATCAGCACAATCAGACCAGGCATGCAGAATCTGCTCTGTATTGGCAATAGCGGATATTTCAAGAAGAAGCAACCGCAAAAAATGCGTATTGCGGAAATGACGTAATGCACGCAAATAAGCTGCTTGCGGCACATTAAATGACACATTTTTCAAAGTACGAAAATAATCTTCCCGTGCCATCAAAGAAGAACACTTATCCTCAATGAGTAATGCTTTTAATATTTGAATTTGCCTGCATGCATAATCACTGATGAGGAGTAATTTGATGACACTTTCACGCAAGGGATGGTGCAAATCGGACAGATGCTTTTCAATGAACCATGCTTTTGATTGCAATAACTCAGGAATTTCGATTTGCATAAATTTTATTTTTTTCATTCCAAAATGAATACTGCCGTTATAATATAACCTATAAAAATCAATAACAATTCTATAATATAAAATGATCCGTTTAATTCTGATTGCATTTATTTGTTTCACTTCTTCACTTTTTGCTCAAGGTGAACCTTTAAATGTAGGTGTCGAAAGCTTTGATCCTCCGTTCGTCATGCAAGGAAATCATAATCAACTCTTTGGTTTTGATGTGGATATGATAAACAGTCTATGCAAAATCATGAATAGGACTTGTGTCTTCCATGTGATGCGTTTCAATCAATTACTTGATGCAGTGGCTAGTCAAAAAGTAGATGTCGCACTCAGCTCGATAACTATAACTACTGAACGCGCAAAAATAGTCAATTTCAGCCTACCCTATCTGCAAAGCTTCTCTCGATTTCTAGGTTCCGTGAACCAATTTTTTTAATTACTTGAAAAGTAGGCAGTTTTTATAGTGAAATTCGATTGCGATCGTTAACAACACTAATGGAACTGCCTACATGTATAATAATATATCAGAACGAGTCTGGGATACAATTTATTCTTTTCTGCAAGGAGTAAAAGGATTGCACATTAAGAATAATGAGAAGACAAGATGCTTTGTGGAAGGAGTCTGGTATGTATTACGTACAGGCTGTCAATGGCGCCTGCTCCCGCCCTATTACGGACATTGGCGTAAAATTCACAAGCGATATAAAATGTGGTCAGATCGCGGCATTTGGACTGGCTTAATGTCTTCAGTTAGCGATGTTGATGATCAAGCCGTCATGATTGATGCCACCATAGTGCGCGCGCATGCGTGTGCATCTGGTTACGACAAGGAAGGGAATGATGCTCAGGCATTGGGGCGCAGTAAAGGAGGTTTTACCACTAAAATTCACGCTTTGGTGGATGGACTGGGGAATCCGATTAAGTTTATCCTGACCGGGGGACATCGAAACGATATTACTCAAGCAGCAGAGCTATTGAAGGAGCAGCGTGACACGATAGTTCTTGCAGATAAAGGATATGATTCACAGGCACTTGTTGACACACTGGAGAGTCAAGGCTGTATTGCAACCATTCCGTCAAAAAAGAATGCGAAGAACCCAAGAAAAATCGATAAAGAGCAGTACAAAGAGCGGTTTTTAGTTGAAGCTTTTTTCTCCAAAATCAAACACTTTCGGCGTGTTTTTTCTCGTTTTGATAAAACAACGACCGCTTTTTCCGGGTTCTTACATTTGGCCGGAGCGCTTATATGGATGCGCTAGAAAATTGGTTCACGGAACCTAGAAAGAATGTCTAATACAAAAGAATCGTTTAGCCTGGATCTCTTAAATACTAAAAAAATAGGATTGGAAACTGGCACGGTATTTTTCGACCAAATTAAGGAGATGGGGGTAAAAAATCCCACTGTGAAGTATTATGGCGGCATTCAAGAGCAACTCGCAGCTTTAAGTGCAGGAAATGTAGATATTATTCTTCTGGATAACCCGACGGCGACTTACTGGGCGTCCAATTCAGCAAACACATTTAGATTAATAGGCCCACGCTATATGTACGGTTATGGCTATGGGATAGCTGTTAATCCTGCTAATTCTGATTTATTAACAAAACTAAACCAAGCCTTGGTTCAATATCAAAATTCCGATGAGTTCAAACAAAATTATAATAAATACCTGTATCAATTCTAAGAGTAGATGAGGAAAGTGCCATAAACCCGGGAAGTTAAATGCTTAGCACCTGTCCGAGTTATTTGAGGCATCATGCGAAGAAATTTTCTCACTATCTGCAGTCACATCAAATCAATATTAATTAGAGGACCCTAGGCTAGGGTCTGCGTTTAATGTAATGTGTGTCCTTGAGTCAGACAACGTGTAATGACTTGCCGTGTTATAAAATCACCCTGGCTCACGCCATACGTTGAATTAAAATGTTTTGCTAAAATGACAACCCATCCTGATAAACGGAAACTCATTTTTTTTTCCGCTTGATCTACAACAATTTCAAAAAGACCTAATGTATCACTTTCACGCTCACTAGCGTATTCTTCCATAATCACACGGGCGGTTTGTAAATCTTTGTCTCTGGTAGGCCAGTTTTGACTCATATTATTCTCCCTAAAAAGCATGATTAGGTCTCTGTAATTTCCCAAGGGTCTGTTTACATTTCTACTACCTGTAGCTGCTTCGGTACTCGAGAACCAGACCATTTTAGCTCAGGCTAGCGAAAGGCTTAACAACCCCTGATCTTGAGATAAATTTCAAAATTACAAGAGCAGAAATAGAACCATATTGTCTCATATTTTGACCAAATTCTCAAGTGCAAGAACTCGGCGAAGCACTCATATGAGTGTATCAAAAACAATTAAATACCACACTCATTGCTTAACATCGTAGAATGTTTTTTCAAGACAGCATATGATATACCTACTTATTCAAATTAAAAAAAATACTGTATGACTTATCATATTTTACCCTCCATTTTATCTGCAGATCTTACGTGTCTGGGTGATGAAGTAGAAGCAGTTATGAATGCAGGCGCAGATTTTATTCATTTTGATGTTATGGATAATCATTATGTCCCCAATTTAACGTTTGGCCCTGCGTTCTGTGAAGCCTTACTCAAACGGTTCCCGAAGCTCCCTATTGATGTCCATCTCATGATCAACCCCGTTGATACATTGATTGAAGCATTCGCAAAAGCTGGAGCAAAACGAATTAGTATTCATCCTGATGCAACCATTCATCTGGACCGCAGTTTAAAGCTTATCAAAGATTCAGGTTGTGAAGCAGGTCTTGTATTAAACCCGGCAACACCAATTGAAGTATTAACCTGGTGCGCTCATAAACTTGACTTTGTCCTAATCATGACCGTGAATCCTGGCTTTGGAGGACAAAAAATTATCACTGAAATTATTGATAAAATACCCCAAGTCCGCGAACGCTATCCTCAACTCGACCTTTGTGTCGATGGTGGCGTGACCATAGATAATATTGCTACTTTGGCGCGCGCAGGTGCAAACCAATTTGTGGCTGGTGCTGCAGTATTCAAGAGCAACAATTACAAAGAAACAATTGATGCCATGCGAAAACAATTAGCAACCATCAAAGGACATTAATTAAGAAAAGTTATGAAAAAATTTATTCTATTCTTATGCGTATTTATTAATTTCCAGAGTTGTCTCGCCCTTTCGGGAGAACAATATATGGAGCGTTTTAATAACTACTTGTCCTTTAGTCAAAAGTTACCGACTACGACACCCAGTGCGCCATTCTTGGAGTTCATTAGCGGAACCACACCTTTATCGACCAAATTACGTGAAAAATGGCTGTATGAGTTAGCCAAAAGCAAGGACTGGACTCAATTTAGTCAATATTATCAACCCTCTAACGACCTCAATCTCGTTTGTTATGAACAGATTGCAAATTACAATACAGGCAAGCAACAGGAAGCATTAAAAGCATCCATTCCACTGTGGCTAAATGGTGATTCAAGGCCCCCCTCCTGCAACAGTTTGTTTGACTTGCTTCTGAAAGATAATAATTTTGATCAAAACTTAATTACCCAACGAATTGCCCTGGCTTTGGATCGACGCAATATCCAATTAGCCCGCTATTTATTAACGAAATACAAAAAACCTCATCCACTAGAACTGAATACTTTAATTGCTGTTTATCAAAATCCTGAGAACATCAGTAAACTAAACCCAGGGGAATTAAATGATGACATCTATCTCTACGGCTTGAAGCGTATGGTTTCGATTAATATGGATAAAGCGCTTAACCTATGGCAACAAAGCAAAACCCAAAAAATGCTTACCCAAGCACAACAACAAGCTTTTTTAGCTCATGTAGCTCTTTATAAAGCCATGCGTAATCATGAAGATGCATTACAATGGTTTGCCCAAGTAAAACCACAATACTACAATGATGTGTTATTGGACTGGCAAATACGCTTTGCTTTAAAACGAAAAAACTGGGCACAAGTCACTGCATTAATTAATGATTCAAAACATAAAGATGAACCCTGTTGGCAATATTGGCTAGCACGTTCTTTAGAAGCACAAGGGGAAAAAGCACAAGCACAGGTTCTTTACGAAACTCTTGCAAAAAATAGGCAGTATTATGGGTTTCTTGCAAGCCTTCGTCTTAATAAAACGCCCAGTTTTGCCAATGAAGTTCCTACAACAAATCTGGATGTATTGAAACCCTATCAAGCGTTTATTGATCAAATTCAAACACTCTACATGACCAAGCAAACCTTGCAGGCATCACGCCTACTCAATGATTTCATCAGTGAATTACCTAAAGACGAGGCAAGCGCTTTGGTTTATTGGATAGATAAGCAATTGCAATGGCATGGTAAATCGGTTTACTTAAGCAATAATGAGACCCTGAATAATCAACTTTCGTTAAGATTTCCTCTGGCATATAAAGACAGTGTCTCGCTTTATTCTAAAAAATATGCGGTTGCTCCAGAATTTATTTATGCCATCATTCGTCAGGAAAGCGGATTCAGAGACGATGCGACTTCTTCGGTAGGTGCTCGGGGCTTAATGCAAGTTATGCCTTATACCGCGAGAGTAGTCTCAAAAGCAGATAAGATTCCTTATAACGATCAAAAGCAATTGTTCTTGTCTCAAAAGAACATCAATATCGGAGTGGCTTATTTAAAACAACTTGCAAAACGCTTTGGCAACCATCCAATACTCATTGCAGCAGCATATAATGCAGGACCCAAACAGGTGGTTTTTTGGTTAAAAACGCATCCCCCTAAAGAAATTGATGTATGGATAGAGACCCTTCCCTGGCAAGAAACGCGTAACTATTTAAAAAATATTATGGCTTTCTATATAGTCTATCAATACCGTTTGGGTCAAAAGCCTAATCTAGGAAATTTCCTCGAGCCTTTATAACGCTTAACCGCAAGCCTGGGTACAGAACAATGACGCCCAGGTTTTTCCAACATAATTAAATACATCCAGGTTTCCTCGAATTGTTAAAATAATGCTCTTTCTGTTCTATAATTATACAAATTAACCAAAAAGGTAATAGGGTTGATTTCCTGTATGCCTTAAAGGCGATTTTTATGATAAAAGTTACCTATTTTATTAGCTTGGGAATGATACTTATTCTAACCGGCTGTGGACAACCATCAGCTTATGTAGTTGGTACCACATATCAACCAATCCATTACACTTATGCTCCTGGATATAATCCTCCACAAGTGGCTTATCCCGATGTGCCAACAGATGCAAATACATCTCTAGACAGTGAAGCTGTCATTGAGCAAGAACATGCGATTAATGCAATAAATGATTCTATTGCCATTCGACAGCAAAAGGAGGAGGCGGAAAAGCAAGTAATTATGCAGCAGATTAGGATACAACAGCTTAAGATGCAACAGCTTAAGGAACCACCAAGCCCTTAAAAAAATTGGATGCATCTTTTAAGTTCGACATAATGGGCATGGAAATGTCCTTTCATGGAAAGAAAAGCAAGCAAGTTTCATTGCTTGCTTATTGATTAACGCGCTGTGCCTTGACGTGGACCCAACTGTTTACTCATATGAAATTGATGTTCCTCTAGGACATCATTAAATCGACCCACATCGCTCTGGGTAATGGAAATTGCAGGCTTAGACACTAAAGCCAACATTTTCTCTAATTCTTCTTTCGTGAATTGAGTCATTAAAGGAAGACCAGTTAATGTCGGAGCGACGTCTTCCCTTTCTAAAAAGCGATTATGTTCATAAATTTTTTGATAATTTTCAGCATTCAGCATGCCGGCTTGCTGCAAGTAGTTCATGAAATGAAATGCCCCGACACCCAATTGACTTACCTTTAAAAAGTCTTCCTTTGATGAACACCGACTAATAAGTGAGACACTGTGTAATAACAAAAGATTTTTCGCAAAAATATTAGCATTTTCGGGATTTCTTTCTAGTAAGTCAAAATAGTTATTTAACAATTCGGGCACTGCTGAAAGCTTTTTAGCACCTTCATAAATTCTATCGATGAATCGTTCTTGTCTTAAAAGAATATCAACGACCCCCAGATCATAAATGTCTTTTGTTAATAATAGATTAAGCAGACTCAGCGTTGTATTCATGTGCGGTGTTGAAATCAAACTTGCACGAAGTTTATCTATTAAAGAGTCGGGGTTGTATGCATGTTCCTGCAGTTCAATAAGTAATTGGGAAATATTGGTTGATTCATCAGGATAAGCAAGGATTAAATTAAAACTCGATTTATCAAGGAGACGTGCATCATGTAGCGTTCGTGCGCTTTGTGCCACCGTTGAATCGGAGCGTGCAGCCTTAAACAACAGTTCCATTGGAACAGAATTAGGATTGATATCGAGTTCATTCATCACGCTCAATAAATTAACCGCTCCACCAATATTGGAAATATTTTGGGTAATAATGTTCTCGAGTGGATCAGACAGAGAAATTTTGAGATCTTTCAATGTCTTAAATACGGAAATCAGCCGGTTACCACAGTCAGGATATCTTGTAATAAGATTGAGCATTCGAGGATCATCTCCCAGACCCAATTTATTCAAGCGCTTAAGAAAAGCATTACTTATAGAAGTTTTTTCTTCTTTATCATTTCCAGAAGAAGAGGGTTTCACTACTTTTTGGATAACTCCAGGATTTAAACCTTGAATCATAGTTTGGGTGCTCATGCTCGGTATTTCTAAGCTTTTGGTGTCATTATGTCCAGCCATACCTCTGTCCGTAAATTGTTCTCAAAGGAGGAAAATATAACACAAATGCTTATCTTAAAGCAAATTTCATTTATTTAAAACTTGGTTTTTAATTAATTGATGCTTTTCAATCATTTCAATAAATTCACCTACATGGGACTCACCAGGTTCGGCAATTAAACGAAGCATTTCTTCTAATTCGACTTTATCGAATGCTTCAAATAAAGGAAGACTACTGAATAACTCCATGACCTCTTTCTGAGTGAGGATTGAAGTATCTCGACACACTTTGTTATAACTTTCAGAATTTAACATACCTGCTTGCTGCAGGTGACTCAAGAAATGGAATGCTCCAACTTCCAATTTGCTTACCGTTAATAAATCTTCTGTTTTTCTATAATCAATGAGTGACTCTTTATGTAATAGCAAAATAAGATTAGCTAGGACATTGGCATTCTTTGGATTATTCTCAATGACACTGAAGTAACTTGCTGCGAGTTTATTTTTTGCAGTAAGTTTCGCCGTGCCCTCATAAATTTTATCGATATACTCCTGGTGCTTTGCAAGAACATCGAAACATTCAAAATAATAGAGATTTTTATTTAAAAGGAGGGTAAGCAGTCTTATAGCCGTATCCATATTTTTTGCAGAAAACTTATGGAGTTTTTCGACTATTTTCTCTGTAGGATAAGCGTGCTGTTGAAAATTAATGATTAAATCAGCAAGCAATAAAGAGTGCGCAGGATAGGCAAAGAAAAGTTTTAAAGTAGTCAAATCAAGGGGGGTACGCGTTTTGAGCAGCTGCATTCCCTGTATTAACGCTGTGTCTGATTGTGCAGCAGCAAATAAACGCTCTAGAGGAAAAAGAGTTACATCTATTTTTTCATTGTGCATAAAATCTAATAAATTGCTTAGACTTCCTGCATAAGAAACGTTACTTGCAATGAGGCTATGAAGGGTATCATTCAGCTTAATGTTGCATTTTTTTAAGCGCATGAATAAGGAGGCAAGCCGATTAATATACTCAGGATTCTCTTCAAGGGTTTTCAACATTCGATCATCAGGATCCAAACCTAATTTTTTTAAGAGAGTCATAATCTTACCTTCTGCCGCAGTTATTTGATTAATCTTAAGATATGTCATTACCGCCTCACTGTCCTGTGCCATTTTCTCTTTAGTATCTCAAATAAATATCAATGAATTTTATTTATTATTTGGCGTATATCACCAAAAAAAGAGTCATTGAGATCAAGATAGTAACAAAGAAAGTATATTTTAAATATAGTAAATAATAAAAATACAGCCTCTTTCTCTTATTATTTTAATCCCTCAATAATGAACATTTTATTTTCAATGAAATCACTTAATGGTCACTTAAGATTCATTTTATATAATGGCTACCATTAGGTAAATTGTGGCCTACCTACTCAAATAAAATCCACAATGACCTAACTTAATAATTAATGTCAAAAAAATATATTTAAGGGGAAATTTAAGATGGGCGCAAGTCGAGAAATTGTTGAACAACAAATTAAAGATCTAAAAGATTATACAGATACCGTTGCAGCGGTTCATTTGTTAAAAGAAGTCGTAACCAATGGTGCGGTAGTAACAATAGGAAGTGCGAAGGAAAGTATTGATATAGAAAACAATAAAAAAGACCCTAAGATCGGAAATGTCGTAAAAGCGATTTTAGCAAAAGCAGGTAAGCCAGGGGAAAGCACTAAATGGGAAGATAAAGGCGACGGAAAACCACATCTTGAAGCTGCTATTACTATTGGCGGCGCAGTTTATACAATTGATTTGGTCTTTGAAGGCAATGATCACACGGTAAGTACGACACAAAATTATACTGTAAATATTACAAGTAAGTTAAATTCTGAAGTGAGCAGAGGAAAATTATTCTTCGATCATGACCATACAGCTACTGTGAAACTTACCTATGATAAAGATGGTGATCTTCGTGCGGTAACCAAAAAAGGATTATCCGTTGATACTAAATCGTTTGTTCCATACGCATATCAGAATGAAATTTTATCTAAATTTCATGACAGTTTAAAAGATCATAAAGAACAACGATTAGCAATTATGGGAACCGGTTCGGGTAAAAGTATTGTTATGGCTGGTATTGCTCAAGCGGTTGGGCGCACAGTCATGATTGTTCCTGATCAAACATTAGTGAACCAACAATCAAAAGAAACATCTGACCTGCTTGGTGCCGGATTGGTTAATGGTGTTAAAGCAACTCCACGAGTTTTCACTTTGGATACTCTTAAAGGTAAAGTGGATGTTCTTTGGGAAGCTTTGGAAAAGGATTTAAGTGATATAGAGGAAGAAGATGTACTAAAAATCAAAGCATATTTTCGCAAGGTAATTGCAGGTACTGAGCCTTTTGATCAAATTGTTTTACAAGCTGAGCATCCCTTATTCAAGATCATTGCAAGCGAAATAAAAGATTCTATGGTCTTAATTGATGAAAGTCATCGCCATACATTTAAACCAGAAGATGCAGAAATTTTGAAAGGAATAAAGGATCGTAATTCAATCCTGGCATTAACTGCCACTCCAACTTCTGAATTATATGATCTCTTTAAGGGTACTCCTTTAGATGACTTAAGTCTTGGTGCTGCAATTGAACTTGGGACTATTCGCCCAATTAAGGATGAAGTCGCTTATGTGAATGAAAAAAGTTTAATTGATCAAGCGGTAGCCCACTACTTTGATGATTATTATCTTGAAGAAGGGATGAGTGGTTATATTGATCCTGTTGAATTAAAGAAACAGATCATACAAGCGGAAACAGGAATCGAAGATTCTGTGGCACAAGAAAGAGCTATTAATCAGGCTTTAGCATTAAACCGCATCCGTTGCCAACGTAACATGGGTTTTTCTGACGATAAAGTAACTCGTGAAAAATTGGCTGAGATCTATCAAAAGATCGCCAATGGAGATAGAGAGACTATTGAAAAATACCAAGGTGAAGTTGCAAAACACAGACAAAAATCTGAATGTGACGCACGATTGCAATTGGTTCAGAAATTTGGCGCCGTAGATGAAGTAGAGTTCCGAAAAACTGTAGGTCTACCGGTAGTGAATTTACAACAGGATATCGCTACAGAACAACAAAAAGATATTCAAAGAGCAATCAATAGCTATGCTCTTGCTCTTGTCTTCAATGAAAAGCATACAGATATCGCGGAAAAGGACAGAACTCACAAACTTGAGGACTATTTGAAAGAATGGGATCAGCATATTGCGAAATATAAAACGAAAAATGATGAAATACCTAAACCATTTCTTACCAAGCTTGAATCATGTGAAACAAAAAACAGGGAAACACTAAAAGAAGCTTTAGAAAAGTTAGGTGCACCTATTTCCAAATTGCCTACTGCACAAAAGGAAGCCATTACCAAATTGATATTGGACAGAGCAGAGACAATGGTAACTAAGGTCAAAGCATCACAACCCGTATCTGAAGTGATAACAGGAGCACCTCAGCCTAATTTAGTCGCTCTGCAAGCAACTGAGAATTATTCTGGTGCAATTGATATGAGTACGCCACAATCTACAATTGATGAGCAACTTGCTCAAATCGAAGTAGGTTTGAGAACCCATATCGTAGCGGATCAGGTGATTGCAACAGGGGTAAGTATCAGAGATATCTTGAACGTGCAAATTATCAATACTAATTCGCCCGTTATTGAATCAGATATCAATGTGATTAACGGAATCCTGTCAGGACCACAGGCAGCTGGCCGTTGCGTAAGAAATAAAGATACCGAAGCTCGTGTTCAACAATACATTGATCAACGATATGAAGGCAAAGGTCTAATTCTTACCGTAGATGCGATCATTGATCCTAAAAACTCAGCAGAAAGAACAAGAGAAGTTATGAAGAACAGGGAAGAACAAGCTCAAAAAGAACGGGAAGCAATTATTCTCTTGCAAAGCGTGATCAGAGGCTTCCAAACTTTTGGATTGTTCCAACAATGTGTACCTTTACATCAAAAAATTGAGGCACTCACCGAGAAATTGGAGTTACAAAAAGTACATTTAGAGGACCAACAGAAAACTTTAGGAACCAAAAAACTCGAACTGGGTAAACTTGAGGAAGTAGAAAAGCTTGAAAGCGAGTTAAGGGATATCGTTCCTGGAATGAGCAAAAAACCAATAGGAAGCCCGCTTCCAACTGATTATGCTCGTAATCCAACTCTTTATTGCATGTGGGCAAAAACGACTCTTATAAGAGCGTCACTTAAAATGGAAACAAGAGAAGTGAGACAAACTATTGAAGAAGTCAGAGAAGAAATAACCAATCTGGCAGACTCTATAGAACGGCTCCAGAAAGAAATCCAAACTGGAACCATATCTTTGGAGAGAATGAAAGTTGAAGAAGAGCGTTTGCTCCAACAAATGGAAGAAATCAACAGTAAATTAACTATGTAATATGGATTAAATCTCTCTCTACCCCTCCGCCCTCTGCGGGGGGGGTTTATAATCAGATTCCGAACTCAGATACCCAATTCAAACTTCAGCTTACGAAGTGATATCGAGTTTTAATATCCTGAATTCAATGGATAGAAAAAAGATTTTCGCAAAAATTTTCGGATTTTCTCAAGCTTTGTCGCAGTTATTTGATTGATCTTAAGATAGGTCATTCCCCTCATCATCCCCCTAAAAATTTTTATTTGTGTGATCAATTAACCACCAACAGAATCACTTAATAGTCACTTAATATTTTTTTTGTATAATCCTCGCCAGGTAAATTGTGACCTAACTATTTAGCCAAATATCACAATGACCTAACTTAAAAACAAATCTCTAAAAAGTATTCGAGGGGAAACTAAAGATGGGCGCTAGTAAAGATATAGTCCGTAAGCAGATTGACGATCTTAAAAATTATACAGATACTGTTGCAGCGGTACATTTATTAAAAGAGGTGGTAACTAGTGGGGCTGTAGTTACAATAGGTCGAGCTCAAGAAATTATTGCTATAGAAAATAAAGAAAAAGATCCAAAGATTGGAAATGTCGTTAAAGCGATTTTACAAAGTGCAGGTAATCCTGGAGAAAGCACTAAATGGGTCAAAAAAGATGACGAAAAGCAACATCTTGAAGCTGCAATTACTATTGGTGGCGCAGTTTATACAATTGACTTAGTGTTTGATGGATATGATTTTGTTGTAGATACGACACAAAATTATACTGTAAATATTACCAGTAAGTTAAATTCTGAAGTAAGCAGAGGAAAATTATTCTTCGATCATGACCATACAGCTACTGTGAAACTCACCTATGATAAAGATGGTGATCTTCGTGCAGTAACTCATAAAGGGCTAGCTGTTGATACCAAATCGTTTGTTCCATACGCATATCAAAATGAAATTTTAGCTAAATTTCATGATAGTTTAAAGGCAGGACAAGAACAACGACTTGCAGTTATGGGTACCGGTTCAGGCAAAAGTATTGTTATGGCTGGTATAGCACAAGCCGTTGGACGCACAGTCATGATTGTTCCTGATGAAACATTGGTAAAGCAACAAATAAAAGAAACAACTGACCTGCTTAGTGCCGGAGTAGTCAATGGTGTTAAAGTAGCTCCACGAATATTCACTTTAGATTCTATTAAAGGAAAAGTGGACGTTCTCTGGGACGCTTTGAAGAAGGATTTAAGTGATATAGAGGAAGAAGACATACTAAAAATCAAAGCATATTTTCGCAAAGTGATTGCAGGTACTGAACCTTTTGATCAACTTATTTTACAAGCTGAGCATCCCTTATTCAAGATTATCGCAAGTGAAATAAGCGATTCCATGGTCTTAATAGATGAAAGCCATAAACATACTTTTAAACCAGAAGATACAGAGATTTTGAAAGGGATACAAAAAAATAACACAGTTCTGGCATTAACAGCCACTCCAACTTCTGAATTATATGATCTCTTTAAGGGTGCTCCTTTAGACGATTTAAGTCTTGGTGCTGCAATTGAACTAGGAACTATTCGACCGATTAAACCTGAATTGGCTTATTTGGAAGAAGGTGATTTGGTTGACCAAGCCGTGGTTCACTACTTTGATGATTATTATCTCGAAGCAGGAATGATGGGTTATGTTGATCCTGTTGCATTAAAGAAACAGATCATACAAGCGGAAATAGGAATTGAAGACTCTGTCGCACAAGAAAGAGCTATTAATCAGGCTTTAGCATTGAACCGAATCCGTTGCCAACGCAATATGAGTTTTTCTGACGACAAAGAAACACGCGAAAAATTAGCTGGAATCTATCAAAAAATCGCCAATGGAGATAGAGAAACTATTGAAAAATATCAAGGTGAGGTTGCAAAACTTAGACAAAAATCTGAATGTGACGCACGATTGCAATTGGCACAGAAGTTTGGCGCCGTAGATGAAATAGAGTTCCGAAAAACTGTAGTTCTACCGGTAGTAAATTTAAAGCAAGATATCGATACAGAACAACAAAAAGATATTCAAAGAGCAATCAATAGCTTTGCTCTTGCTCTTGTCTTCAATGAAAAGCAAACAGATATCGCGGAAAAAGACAGAACTCACAAATTTGATAACTATTTATCTGAATACGATCAGCATATTGTGAAATATAAAAAGGAAGTGTTACCTGAACCCTATGCTACCAAGCTTGAATCATGTGAAACAAAAAACAGGGAAACACTAAAAGAAGCCTTAGAAAAGTTAGGCGTACCTATTTCCAATTTGCCTGCAGCACAAAAGGAGGCCATTACTAAATTGATATTGGATAGAGCAGAAGCAATAGTAACCAAGATCAAAGGATCTGAACCCATATCTGAAGTGATAAAAGGGGCTCCTCTGCCTAATTTAGTCACTTTGCAAGCAACTGAGAATTATTCCGGTGCTATTGATATGAGTACGAATCAAACTACAAAAGATGAGCAAATTGCTCAAATCGAAGTAGGATTGAGAACTCATATTGTAGCGGATCAGGTGATTGCAACAGGGGTTAGTATCAGAGATATCTTGAACGTGCAAATTATCAATACTAATTCGCCCGTCATTGAATCAGATATCAATGTGATTAACGGAATCCTGTCAGGACCACAGGCAACTGGCCGTTGCGTAAGAAATAAAGACACCGAAGCTCGTGTTCAACAATACATTGATCAACGATATGAAGGCAAAGGTCTAATTCTTACTGTACATGACGTGATTGATGTTAAAAACTCGGCAGTGAAAGCAAGAGAGGTTTTAGAAAACAGGGAGAAACAAGCTCAAAAAGAAGCGGCTGTTGTTCGCCTCCTGAAGACTGAGTTAAAAGGTTTCGACGCATTTACCTTGTTTCAACAATGTGTACCTTTACATGATAGAATTGAGGGACTTGTTAAAAAATTGGACGTTCTCGATAATCTTTTAAAAGACAAAGAGAAAAGCGTGGTTACTTACAAGTTAACAAGGGATAGAACCGAAAAGCAATATGAGTCTCAGAAAGAATATCTTGAACGAGATATAACAACTCTTGCGAAAGAGTTAGAAATTATCCCTGGAAGAAAAGGTAAGGCTCCTGAAACCAGACTTCCATCTGAGTATGCTCGAAATGCATCACTTTATTTAATGTGGGTAAAAATAACTCTTAAGCAAGCAACACTGAATGCTACAACAGAAAAAGTACGCTTTACTCTTGAGCAAATAAACCACGAGATAGAAAAACTGGAAGACGCTATCAAAGAAATTCAAGTTACGTACGAAGAAGGAAGTTTAGAACTGCAGAAACTGAGAGTCCAAGAAGAGCGTATGATACAAGAAATAGAAGAAGCCAATAAGCGATTTACTTCGGTGCAATAATGGAATAAATATTCTTCATAGTTCATTAAACCCTCCGCTTGCGGAGGGTTTTTTATTATGTACTAGCAATGGGATCCCCAAGCTAACCTTTACTCGTCTTTAATAATTAAGTAGATCAGAAGAACTAAAAAAGTAATAAATATTTGGAAGGAAGTTGTCAGAGCACCGCTTAACAATGAGGACATCCATAGGCCAAACCATTCACCTGCTACTGACATAAATAGCACGTGCCAGGTTAAAAATCCTAAAGTAAGGCCTGCTACAGCCCAACGCTTGGCACCATTAAATACCAATGCGCTTGCATGTCGCACTTTAAATAACTTCCATGCGCCTACACCACAAATTACCGTGGTTAACAATTCAAAACCAATGATAACCAGATATATTGCATGATGCAGTATGGGATTGGTAACGGCTCGATAACCAATTAAAGAATCCGGAAATATATCGCTCATCATGAGTGTGCGCTTGACCGCAGAAAAATTGACATAATAATCAGAAACATTCCCAAAAACATCCAGGAAACAGTAAAACGCAATTGCTAAAATACAAATTATTTTTGATTTTCTTATCATTATTTTCCCGTAGTATTTCTTACAAAACGCAATAATATATGATCGGTCCGCGCTGCAGATTCCTGAATGGCCATACTTGGACTTAGAAAACCAGCAAACATCGCTTCCAAAACCTCATCATTGATGCTACGAATCTGATTTTGTGGACCAAAACGTTGTAATGGCTTTTCGGGTAACTCAGCTGCCAAATCAGCACGTGCTGTCAGTAAGGTAGGATGGCGACTGCTGCGCAAGATATCTGCATAGACACCGTGTAACCCTATAGGAAGATAACCTGTATGTTCATGCCAACGTTTTTGTGTTTCAGGTTTGGCAATAAATGCAAAGAATAGGGCTATTCCTCTGTAATGTTTCTTAGTTTGTCCGGCCACTGCCCATAATGCAGCGCCTCCAGCAACATTCGCATGTCTTAGCTTACTTACTTCTGTATCCAAAGGCATGCTGGCAATGCCTAAATGAAAAGGAACCAAGGCGGATAAACTATTGTATGCCCCAGAAGATTGGCTAAATAAAGGACAAATACCGCTGGTAAATAAAATAGTGGCATCATCAACCCGGCCTGCATATCGAAAATAATGCAGTGAATGCCAACGTTTTAAACGTTCAAAATGATGGAGTAATTGCGGTGTGGCATAAACAGCCCGTACAGGATTATTCTGAGTTAAAGGCAATCCATGGATTGCCAAAAACGATTCAAAAAGCACCCATCCCGGATAAGCTGTGGTATAGGTACAATCATAACCCGCTTTTTTTAATCTCTCTGCCAATACTTCCATCTCGGCCCAAGTCCGTGGGAAATTGGCTTGGGAATAACCTACTTTGGCAAGTATATCCAGATTGTAATACAAAGTGGCAACTGAGAGATTAAAGGGCAAGGCCATTAATTGACCGTTATTGCTATAAAACTCACGCACCGATTGAATAAAATCTTCTTGGGGTAAGCTCATCCCTTGCTCTTGCATCAGCTCGTCTATTGGCTTGATGACACCCTTTGGCGACTCCATAATGGCGGTCCCTACCTCAAAAATTTGCACAATTGCCGGAGGATGATGCGCTCTGAATGCAGCAGCAAAACTTGTTAATGTCTCTACATAATTTCCTTTATAAACAGGTTTAATAAAATATTCATTTTGACTTTGATTAAAGTCGTCCGCGAGTAATCTGACTTCATCTCCAAGATGTCCGGCCATTCCATGCCAAAAGACCAGTTCAACTCGCTTTGCCTGGACAGAAAGAGTAGAAAAGAGAATGAATAAGAAAAGCAATAATTTTTTCATGCCAGTAAATCAGGATAATCACTAAAAACCGCATCAACTCCCCAGCCAAATAACTTATTAGCCAAACGTCTGCGATTCACCGTATAAGTACAAAGTACATAGCCCGCTGCTTTAATTGCTTTAACCCGCTCCTCGGTTAAAACCCTCCGATTCAAATGAATGGAAAAACACTCTAGCTGTTTTGCTTTTTGCAACCATTGCTCATCCCAAGCATGCAGTAGTAAACCTAAGGGCATTTCTGGAGCAATACTGCGACATAAAACTAAAGCATCCCAAGAAAAACTGGAAACTAAAGGCAGCTCTTTATCCTGTGGCCAATAACGCTGAATGTGGCTCATTACTGCTACTGCAGTTTGTTCTTCTGTACCAGGATAAGGTTTAATTTCCACATTTGCCTGAACGCCTGAAAAAGACAACCATTTCAGTACTTCTTTAAAATGAGGAATAGGTTCGCCTTTAAATTGCCGTGAAAACCAAGAGCCTGCATCCAATGAGCGCAAATAGCTGGACTCCACCATGCCGACTTCACCGCGTCCATTTGTTGTTCTTTTTAAATTGTCGTCATGAATTACAAAAGGTTCTCCATCAGCACTACACATCACATCAAATTCAATAAAACGACATCCTAAAGCCAAAGCCTTGTCAAAAGCAGCCAAAGTATTCTCGGGAGTATAAGCAGACGCCCCTCGATGCCCAATAATTTTTTCAACAACCAACAAAATGGATTCCCCTTGTGAAAGTGCTGTTTTTTTGTACAAGACTGCGATTCATTGCTCCCCCTACTCTAATCATCTCAACCTATTATACCCTACGTACTACGCGCATAAAGCGCGGTACGAGGAAAACTATTGCTTACGATTCGAAGCAACCTCAACAATTGCAGTTAGTATTAATTCATTGCTGACCGTCAAAGCCGGAGCCGCGGCGGCTGCTTCTCCTACCATCATGGTATTCATCGTCTTAGCTTGATAAGGTCTTGGCAGAGGGGGATTAGTTCCGTCAACAAAAACCAAATTACTGACGCTGTAATTTTGTCCTGGGTATGCCTTATTAATACGAGCAAGCTCATCATTCACTTGTTGATACAGGCGTTGTCGAATTTGTCCTAAAACAGCCTGAGTTTCATCGAAACTTGGTTTGAAATCAACACTGGATATCTCATATTTAGCACCAGGTAAACTCACCTCTTTGGCATTTTTATAAATATCAGTCAACACTTCCTGACTTACTCGTGCTTGTGCTTGTACATATAACTTTTCAAGACCAGAACTATCCTGTGATCGATTGAATTCGATCAAATGCCATTCTCCTTTTGCGATTTTGGTTAATCGCTCCATAATATCAGCACGTGCCTTTACTAAATCAGCGCTGGTTAAAGTCACATTAATATTGACTCCCAATAAAGCAGTTTGAGTTGTCACCCATTGTTTTGCTGAAAGTTGAAAATCAATTTTATCAAGAACTAACTGAGGAGGAAAAGAAGGCGGTAAGGCATTTTCAGCAAAAGCAAACGGCGTGACTAACATTAAAGCCAACATTCTGACAGCTACTTGGCGCATGACTCTCTCCAACATGATGAATAATGAATTTAAGTGTATACCAGCATACCTTAAGACACCAAATTATTAACCTTTACCATTGATTTAATCAAAAAATAGGAATATAACTTCTGCAAAATATTTGCAAGAGGAGCAGAAACAATGATGTCAGTGGACAATATATCAAGTAATAACCCAATAATAGCTGAAGATGATTTCCTCGATTACGCCCTCTCTCATGGTTTTGGTGACTTACATTTTAAAGTAGATCCTGCAACTGGAATGAAAGCAATAATCGCCATTCACAATACCAAATTAGGTCCTGCTTTAGGTGGTTGTCGGTTCATTGAATATCCGAGTACGTATGCTGCGATCCAAGATGCCATGCGTCTTGCACGAGGAATGAGTTTCAAGGCGGCATCGGTGAACTTGCCTTTGGGAGGCGGTAAATCCGTTATTATCAAACCCAATGGCCCATTTGATCGCGCCCAATACATGCATCAATTTGGTCGATTTGTTAATGAATTAAATGGACGTTACATCACGGCACTTGACAGCGGAACTGAATTGCCAGACATGGATATTATTGGGGAACATACCCCCTATGTAGCTAGTTTATCCAAGTACCATGGTGATCCTTCACCTTCTACAGCCAGAGGTATTCTACGAGGCATTCAAGCAGCTGTCGCCTTCAAACTAGGAAAAGAAAGCCTAAAAGACATTCATGTGGCCATTCAAGGTTTAGGTCATGTTGGATTTTTGCTCGCCAGACATTTGCATGAATTAGGAGCTTCTCTGACTGTTGCTGATATTTCTCCAACTGCAGTAGATCGTGCTGTTACCGAATTTGGCGCTAAAGCAGTAAGTACCGATCAAATTCACAAAGTACCCTGTGACGTTTTCTCACCTTGTGCTTTAGGTGCAATTATCAATGACATTACTATTTCCCAACTGCAAACTACAATTATCGCCGGTGCAGCAAATAACCAGCTGGCTCATACGTATCATGGTAAAAAATTGCACGACAAAGGCATTTTATTTGCTGTAGACTATGTCATTAATGCTGGTGGATTAATTTTTGCGGCATCTAAATATCTTCATACTCCCGAAGAAAAAATTAACGAACAGATCGATGCAATTTATGGCCATTTAACTGAAATTTTTGCCCTGTCTGTAAAAGAAAATTTACCTACTAGTGAAATTGCGGATAATTTGGCAAAAGAAAAATTATCTTAGAGGTTTGTTGACACTATGAAACATTTAAGCCTAACTCCAAATCTTTATGAATACATGATAGATAAATCTTTGCGGGAACACCCCTCTCTGACTGGCCTACGCAAAGTAACCTCTACTATGGAGTTGGCGAACATGCAAGTCGCGCCGGAGCAAGCACAATTTATGCAATTGCTCTTGCGTTTGATTCATGCAAAAAATGTTTTAGAGTTAGGTACATTTACTGGTTATAGTGCTTTAGCAATGTCTTTAATGCTGCCTGATGACGGTAAGCTCATTACCTGTGACATCAATGCAGAATGGACAAGTAAAGCACATCCTTTCTGGAAAGAGGCAAAACAAGACCATAAAATTGAATTACGACTTGGTCGTGCTTTAGACACGTTACACGCATTAATCGCTGAAGGTTGGGAGCAAAAATTTGATTTCATTTTTATCGATGCCGACAAAACCAACTATGTAAATTACTATGAATTGGCATTAAAACTAATTCAACCTCAAGGGCTAATTGCTATAGATAATATATTCTGGGATGGTAAAGTAATCGATGAGAATGAAACAGGTGGACAAACCAGAGAGATCAGGAAACTTAACGAATTGATTAAAAATGATCAGCGTGTGTTTATTAGTTTATTGCCCATAGCAGATGGATTATTTCTAGTACAACCATCTTAGGGACCGAATGCAGCCAGGGTGAAGCGCCACATCTCTGCCTATACCCCACAGCTTGTCCGCGGGGTCCAGTGTTTTAGTGCAGAGCTTCTGGATCCCGCGGACAAACCGCGGGACGTAGGAGAGCAGAACAGGACAGCACGTCACCCAAGCTACGGAGACTGGCTTCCCACATCTTCTGTAGTGTAAGGAATTGTTATATAAGTACCGAATAATTTTAAAGGAGTAAATAGACAATGCAAACAAACAACAACCCCTGTGGATTAGATGGTTTTGCTTTTCTAGAATTTTCAGGTCCAGATAAAAAACGCCTGCATCAACAATTCACTGACATGGGTTTCCAAGCTACTGCACGTCATAAAAACCAAGACATCACTTTATTTCAACAAGGTGAAATTCAATTTATAGTAAATGCAGCCGAACATTGCCAAGCTGAAGATCATGCCAAGATTCATGGAGCAGGTGCCTGCGCCATGGGATTTAAAGTCAAAAATGCCCAAGCAGCGTTTGAGCATGCAATCAAGCATGGAGCAACTGCTTTTGAAGAGTGTACCCATGCTCATCATGGTTTACTTGGTATCCAGGCTATAGGTGGAAGTGTCATTTATTTTGTTGATGATCAACATCAACCCTTTTCTGCTCATTGGGAACATCAACCCAATAAAAATGTAGAAGGAAATGGTTTAATCATGATCGATCATTTAACCCATAACGTATTTCGCGGCAACATGGATAAATGGGCTCAGTTTTACGAGTCCATTTTTAACTTCCAGGAAATTCGTTATTTTAATATTAAAGGAAAAATGACTGGCTTATTAAGCCGTGCTCTGGGCAGTCCTTGTGGGAAAATCAAAATCCCTTTAAATGAGTCCAAAGATGATTTATCGCAAATTGAAGAATTTCTTCACGAATATAAAGGTGAAGGCATCCAACATATCGCACTAACTACTAACAATATTTATCGTACGGTGCACACATTAAGAGAACAGGGCGTTAAATTCCTTGATGTTCCAGATACCTATTACGAAATGTTGCACGATCGTCTTCCCTGGCATCAAGAGCAAGTCGATCGACTTCAAGAAGAGAAAATTCTAATTGATGGTGAGAGTGACCCGAAACATGGTTTATTACTGCAAATTTTTACTGAAAATATCTTTGGCCCTGTGTTTTTTGAAATTATCCAACGCAAGGGCAATCAGGGATTTGGTGAAGGTAACTTTCAGGCTTTATTCGAAGCCATTGAACGAGATCAGATCAGACGTGGTACTTTGAAAGAAGAATCTTTTTAAAGAATGTGGTCTGAAATATTTTGTAACCTGGGTACAGCGCAGCGAAACCTGGGTTTTATGAACATAAATCACTTCTCAATCCCGGGTTCCGCTGCGCTGCACCCAGGCTACAACTATTAATGAGGGACTTATGAAACTTGCCAGTTTAAAATCAACATCACGAGATGGGGAATTATGCGTAGTCAATCAATCATTGACTCTTGCCATACGCGTACCCCAGATTGCTGCCAATTTGCAATACGCTCTAGAACATTGGGACACGGTAAAAGATCAGTTACAAAAGGTCTATCAACAACTTAATGAGGGGCATTTGGCAAATGCCATCAACTTTGACCCACAACACTGTACGTCCCCCTTACCACGAGCGTATCAATGGGCTGATGGCAGCGCCTACGTCAATCATGTTGAGCTTGTGCGTAAAGCCCGTGGTGCTGAACTGCCAGCTAATTTTTGGACTGATCCTTTGATGTACCAAGGAGGTTCGGATTCTTTCCTTGGCCCCAGAGACCCCATTTTAGTTGCCGATGAAGCATACGGCATAGATTTTGAAGCAGAAGTTGCAGTGGTAACTGATGATGTCCCTATGGGCATGAGCTCTAAAGATGCAGGTCAACATATAAAATTATTGATGCTGGTTAATGATGTTTCATTGCGGAATTTAATTCCAGATGAACTGGCAAAAGGTTTTGGTTTTTTCCATTCCAAACCTTCCAGCAGTTTTTCTCCTGTTGCCATTACCCCTGATGAATTAGGCAATGATTGGGACGGTCAGCGTCTGCACCTCCCTTTATTGAGCCATCTAAATGGACAATTATTTGGCGAACCCAATGCTGGAATTGACATGACCTTTTCTTTTCCAGAACTCATTCAACATGCGGCAAAAACCAGAGTCCTTGGTGCTGGAACGATTATTGGTTCAGGGACTGTTTCGAATCTTGACCGCAGCAAAGGATCCTCATGCATTGCTGAAAAAAGAATGCTGGAACTCATAGAACAAGGCCAGGCTAAAACATCTTTTATGCATTTTGGGGATCACATTCGAATTGAAATGCTCGATCAACAAGGAAGAAGCCTGTTTGGCGCAATCGATCAAGTCGTAGAACGGATATAAACAATGAAACTTTATGACTATTTTCGTTCAACGGCCTGTTATCGCGTTCGTATTGCCCTGAACTTGAAAAATATCGCTTACGAAAAAATTGATATTCATTTAGTGGATCATGGTGGGGAGCAACATAGTCCTGAATATCGAAAGATAAATCCTCAAGAATTGGTTCCCAGCCTGGAAGTCAATGGAAACGTTATTAGTCAATCGCTTGCCATTATCGACTATCTGGAGGAGGCTTACCCAGCCCCTGCCCTATTACCTCAGAATCCTCTGGATAGAGCTACTGTAAGATCTCTTGCTTTGATTGTTGCTTGTGATATGCATCCTCTGAATAATTTAAGGGTATTAAATCGATTAAAAGAGCAATTTCAAGCGAATGAAACACAAGTTACAGAATGGTACCATCATTGGCTTAAAGCAGGATTTGACGCTTTTGAAGCGAAATTGCAGCATATTGAGCGCAGTCAATCTTTTTGCTTCGGTGATGCGATTACTTTGGCTGATCTCAGCCTTATTCCCCAGGTCTACAATGCAAACCGTTTTCATTTCGCAATGGATAACTATCCGCTGATCAATGAAATCAATACTCATTGTTTAACCCTGGCACCATTCCAAAAAGCAACTCCTGAAGCAACGCATCAGATGTAGTATGTGTTTGCCTCAGTGAAGCATAGAATAACCGAAGTTTTATGATGCCTACCCCGGATGATGCTGTGCTTCACCCAGGCTACAGTTTCGAGAAACTTAAAACGCCGAGACTTCCTGATTTGTTACGACATTCAATAAAAATTTATTTTCGATCAATAGTCAAATCGGAAAATGATTTTTCCTCAATATTCTGTCTAGAACCATGCTTTACTTAGTTCTACAGTCACAACACCTTTTGGGGTTTTTTTAAGCATACTCCATACTGTTTTACATCGTTGTAAATGACCAACCAGGTAATTTTTTTTGCTGCATTGGTAACGCACTGGCAATTGATCGTAGATTTTTCCTGAATCAATTGCTTTACAACGCTCTCCAGTGGTTAACTCGACACCCCAAGGATAAGCGCGAGACATATCCAAAGTTTTATTGAGATCATTATCCAAAGGCTGCTTCACATTAATCTGCACACTATCTCCACTCCAGGGAGATTGAGGACATATAGCCTGTGTTCTGTTTGGACCTGCTTTAACAAAGCACGGATCATAAGTTTTGCCATTTGCACTACAGCGCCAGGCATCTTCGCGGACGATGAGTTGCGATTGAGAATAGCACTCTCCCTCGACTATCTTTTTCACTTCAGGGGATGCCTGCTCTGTCGCATCGCCATAAGGTCTGTATAGTTTTAATATCGTATCATTTGCTGCAGCCATAAAAGAACAAAAGAATAATGAAATACAGAGTACTATTCGCAACATAATGTTTCCTCAATGATTCTAGTGGCCTGCTTATAATTCTGCGAATTGAAAACAGATCGACTTAAGCACTTTCATTTTTGCTAAGATAAAATTTAAAATTTTGTTTTAGAAGTACCGCAGTGGAGCAGAAAATCCATGCCTTTTGTACCAAGACAGTAGAAATGCGGATAACCCCAGTGTATCATCTCATTTTTAGTTAAAGGTATCTATACTTCATGAGGTCACAAATTGCGATTTTTTGGCGTATCCAGCCTTGCTAACCTAATGAGTTCTTCAATCGAAAATGTATAAGAATGATAGAATTTAAAAAATACTCAGGCATATTTCCATGTCGCTCGCTTGAGTCAAAATGACCTGATTTTCGAGCACCGAAGGGCATGTACCCAAAGTATGTCATAACCCGGAAATCAGGATAGTTTGGCCAAGAGAATGAAATGGAAACAAGCCCTAAAAATGCTTTGTGACCAAGCAAAATATATACAGAGTGAGGAGTAAAAAATGACCAAAGTTTTTACCATAAAACAGTGTTTAGATGGTGAAATCAGCATTGATGAACACGTTACTGTTAGAGGTTGGGTAAAGACCCGACGTGATTCCAAAATGGGCTTATCTTTTATTAGCCTGCATGATGGCTCCTGTTTTGCTCCTATTCAAATCGTAGCTACGGATGGTTTATCTAATTATAATGAAGAAGTCAGCAAACTTAATGCCGGATGCTCTCTGATTGCCTCAGGGAAATTAGTCGCTTCACAAGGAAAAGGCCAAGCTTTTGAAATTCAGGCTGACTCGATTACAGTCGTAGGTTGGGTAGAGAATCCAGACACTTACCCTATTCAGGCGAAACGTCATACACTGGAATTTCTACGCGAGGTAGCCCATCTGCGACCTCGTACAAATACAATTAGTGCGGTTACGCGAATCCGCCATTGCCTATCACAAGCAATCCATCGTTTTTTCCATGAGCAAGGTTTTTTCTGGGTACATACTCCCATTATCACTTCAAGCGATTGTGAGGGTGCGGGTGAAATGTTTCGCGTATCCACTTTAGATCTTTTAAATGTACCTAAAAATGAATACGGCCAAATTGACTTTAGCAAAGACTTTTTTGGTAAAGAGACTTTTCTTACTGTTTCAGGACAGTTAAACCTAGAAGCCTATTGTATGGCTATGTCCAAAGTATATACTTTTGGACCAACTTTCCGCGCTGAAAACTCAAATACAAGCCGCCATCTGGCTGAATTCTGGATGATCGAACCTGAAGTTGCTTTTGCAACTTTGCAAGATATTTGTGATTTAAGTCAAAGTATGTTGCGCTATTTATGTAAAGCTGTTCTTGACGAGCGTGCGGATGATATGGGCTTTTTCAATCAATTCGTTGCCCCCGGATGTATTGAACGCCTAGAACATATTGTGGATTCGGATTTTGAAATCATGACTTACACCGATGCCATTAAAATTTTGGAAAAAAGCGGTCAGTCTTTTGAATTTCCTGTGAGTTGGGGATTGGATTTACAGTCTGAACATGAACGCTATCTGGCAGAAATTCATTGTAAAAAACCCGTGATACTTACTAACTATCCTCAAGAAATTAAAGGTTTTTACATGCGTCTCAATGATGATGGAAACACAGTTGCCGCTATGGATGTTTTAGCACCGGGAATCGGTGAAATCATCGGAGGCAGTCAGCGCGAAGAACGCCTGGATATTCTGGATAGGCGCATCGAGGAATGCAATCTAAATAAAGAAAGCTATCAGTGGTATCGAGATTTGCGTCGTTATGGCACAGTACCTCATGCGGGATTTGGTTTAGGTTTCGAACGATTGGTAAGCTATGTTACTGGTTTAGCCAACGTACGTGATGTTATTCCTTTCCCACGCACACCAGGACATGCCGATTATTAAGAATAAGTCTATCTTCTTGGAATAAGAAGCAGAGTTCGATACGAACTCTGCTTCTTCCAATTCATTAAAATATTGTAGGCCAATAGGTTAGAAGCGAATCAATTCACTCTTAGACGATTCTTCTTCATTGGGATCTTCGAGTATTGTTTCTAGTTTCTCGATATTAGACGATTGCATATCTTTTTCTTTTAAGGGATTACGGTTTTTTGGGAGAGACAAGAAACCTTGGGAAGTTAATGGGGATCCAGCATCTGCGAGCACATATTGATTTTTGTCTGTCGTGATCTTATTTATTAAACTTTGAGAGTTACTCAAGGGGATATTTCGAGGCAAATCATCGGCATTGGTTGATTGCTTTTTAGCAGCCTTTTCAGTTTTTTTAAACATCTTATTATTTCCTATTTTATCATTCTAAACAATTCCGGTTGGATCTTAACTAATAGCCCAAATCTACTTAAAGTCAGATAAAATACCCTCTCCCAGCACTAAAACCCTATCCATTTGATTGGCTAATTGATGATCATGCGTCACAATAACCAAAGCAGTATTCATTTTTCTATTCAATCCCAGCATTAAATCAAATACTTTTGTTGCGGTTGTCTGATCCAGATTTCCCGTAGGTTCATCTGCCAATACACAATAAGGCTGGTGCACTAAAGCTCGAGCTATCGCAACCCGTTGTCGTTCTCCACCTGAAAGCTGTGCAGGTTTATGTGTTTTTCTTTCTTTTAGACCAACATCATCCAACATTTTACTTGCTTCAGCCTCTGCAGCCTTCACTGAAATATTTGCTAATAATAAAGGCATACAAACATTTTCAAGTGCTGTAAACTCGGGTAACAAGTGATGAAACTGGTAGATAAATCCCAAACCCTGATTACGTAGTTTACATCGTTGTTTTTCATTTATTGTTTGCCAATTTACATCCTTAATCCGTACATCTCCGCTTGTTGGCCTATCCAATCCCCCCAACAAATGCAATAAAGTGCTTTTCCCAGACCCTGAAGGCCCAATAATTGCTAAGCGCTCACCTTGAGCTATGGACAAATCAATCCCTCGCAATACTTCAACTTTAGAAGTACCGTCGTTGTATGACTTGCATAGTTTTTCCGCATTTAAAATAATCTCACTCATAATGCAAAGCCTCCGCAATCACTGTTTTTGAGGCCCGCCAGGCAGGATAAATTGTTGCGAGAAAACTCATTAATAATGCCATTACACACACCTTCCATAGATCGCTAAACAGAATCTCGGAAGGCAAATAATCAACAAAATAAATACTGGACGATAAAACTTTAACATGAAACCAGCTTTGCAGATGATTCACAATTGTGGTTGCATTTTTTGCCAATACTAATCCACCAAGTAAACCAAACAAGGTGCCTACAATTCCTACCATCATTCCTTGTACGATAAAAGTCCATAATATGGTAGAAGGAGTCGCACCAATAGTTCTTAAAATTGCGATCTCTGCTTGTTTGTCATTAACAACCATCACCAGGGAAGATACCAGATTAAATGCAGCCACAGCGATAATAAGTAATAAGATCAGAAACATCATTGTTTTTTCCATTTTAACCGCTTGGAAAAATGCACCATATTGTTGCGTCCAATTGCCCACCTGATATTCGCCACCCAATAAATGAGATAATTGAGCAGATAATTCCGGTGCCTGGTAAACATTATCTATTTTCATTTTGATACCAGTTACCTCATCTCCCATTTGCAATAATTTTTGCGCATCGCCCATATTGATAAATGCTAATTTAGTATCAAAATTAAACCCGCTTCCAGCAGAAAAAACCCCAACTACTGTGAATCGCTTAAAACGAGGAATCATTCCGGCAGGGGTAACTGTTGCTTGGGGAATCATAACGGTGACCTTATCCCCAATCATCATTCCCAGGCTGTCTGCAAGTCCCCTACCCAAGATAATGCCAAAATCTTTTAAATTATTTAGACTCCCAGCAAGCAATTTATCTTTTAAGTGGCTCATCTGTTGTTCTTTTTCGGGTAAAATTCCCGTCAAGACAATAGGTAAAACCTGTCCATCATTAACCATTAATCCCTGTCCCCCAACATAGGGCGCGAGTGCTTTAATTTCAGGAATTGTTTGGATTTTTTTTGCCACTTCAGGCCAATTACTCAGTCGTTCACTAGGTCCGGAAACCGTAATTTCAGGGGCCATCCCGAAAAATCGATTATGGATTTGCTGGTCAAATCCATTCATTACCGATAAGACCGTAATGAGAACCATCACTCCTAAGCCTATGCCTAACATCGAACTTAACGAAATAAAAGAAACAAAATGATTCTTTTTTCTGGAACGCGTATAGCGCAACCCCATAAAAAGGGCTAATGGTTTATACATATTTGCTTTGATTTTGGTTAAAGTCTTATTGTAGAGAAAAAATCACCCAAGAGATATACCTTATACCCAGTTCCGATTTATTATTTTCTTCATCAGATAACCCACAAACTTATCCACAGAATTTGTGGATATCTCTTTATGCAGGACGATTGCCTTCTCTTATACCTTATATTTCTATAAAAATCATTAATTTTACAAATTGTGAATTTAATTTAATTAAAGTAAGATGTTTTATCAATAAAACCAGTATTTGACTTAAGAGGAGGACGATTATGGCTTCATCGCAAGTAGAAATAAAAAAAATCATTCTCAGTGATAAGATTATTGCCTTAATCAATAAACCTGATGTTCTTTTTGATGAACTGGATGCTCTGGTGGGTGAAGAACTTCAGGTAGTTCAAGGTGGCGAAGCACTTGACCAGTTAACTGATTTCATTCATCTCGTTTCCTTCATTAAAGCAAAACAGTTTTCAAACCCTGTTTCGGCCTTGCGCCTGTTTATTAATGAAAATACAAGCCAGGAATCACGTAAAGCGCTGATTAAAGCAATTATGATGACTCCTGCACGTGATGATAAAATTTATGAGCTCATCTGTTTTTTAGCCCAAAAAAATAAACTTGCTCGATATGCGCAAATAACTCATGTGACCCCATTTCGTTTTAGCAGGCATGAGGGTGACCTGCAATATACGGAGGAATATAGCGAGTGGTATTTAATTTTTGATCTATTTGGGCTCTGTAAAAACCTGCCTTCTGAATTAATTCCTTTAATGGCAGAATTATTAACTACGGTGAATTACTCCGGGGAAGATCTGCGAACACTTGAACAATTTCTTAAGTTCGTAGGCAAGCTCGATCTGTTGCGAAAAGATATAATAGAAGAAATGCTCCCTCAATTAAGGTATAAAAAAAGTATAGAAAAACTTCAATCGTTCCTGGGCTATTTACAAAGTAATGATTTGTTGCACCCCACTGTTTTAAAACACATTCTGCCCTTATTACATCATTTAGACGCACTGAATATTTTTTTCAATGTCTACCTGCACGAACTGCAATCTGTTGGATCATGCGAAGAAACATTAGAAAGACTCAATCTATTTTGCCGACTTTCTCTCCCTGCGAAAGGAAGTTATGATGATGTAGTACCAACCAATACCCCGTTACATCAAGCCATTATCGATCGCAACTTTTTTAATCTGAATCAAGCATTGGACTTGGCAAACCCGAAACTGCTCTTAGCAACCTCGTATGACAATACAGCCCTGCTCTTAGCCTGCAAACTAGCCGATAAAGAGGCTGCAACGCATATTTTGGAAAAAATGCGCGCGTTAAAATGTAGTGTAAATCAAACAGACAATCATGGGATGACTGCGCTTCATTGGGCAAGATTTTATCATTTTGATGATTTAAGTAGGGCACTTATTGAAGCAGGTGCCCATGAAGAATTAAAAGCAACAAATGGTAAAAACTGTACCTACTTCGCAAAACATCAATTTACGCTTACTGATTTTAAAATAGAAGGTCGTGAAATTGTCGAGGATTTCTTCAAATTAAAAAATTGTGCCTTGACTGACATTGCCTTTCATGCAGATAAAGTTGCCTTGAATTTAAAATTAACCACATCAAAAGAAGTAATGGATTTGTATCAAAATGATGAAATGGCTCAAGTGCGCTCATCCAATCGTTTCTGCTTATTTTTTAAAACGTTTCGTACTCGATTAATTGAATGGTTAGGTAAACAAAGAGAACTGGATTATCAATCCAACTCGCCAGCAGCGGAACAAAGAGTAGTTCCTAGCTAAGTGCAAATATGACTGGGTGGAGTGATCCAGGAATCAAGAAAGGATACTCGGTAGTGTATTTTTTAAATCAACGAGCGGTTATCCTATATAACTAATATGTAAAACCTGGTATCAGGTAAGGTAATGTGTATGAATCCTAGCTCTTGGTATTATCCTTCCTTCATTGCTTTGTGTCTTTATGGTGCCTGGGGCTATTGGGGCACAAGAGCATCAAGTTTTATTAATCCCCTGTCCATCACTTTTTATTCAAGCATAGGTGTATTAATTTCCGGCATCATCGCATTGGTATTACTTGATTTCAAACTGGATCTTTGCCCTAAAGGGAGTGCATACGGACTATTGAACGGTTTAGCAAGTGGGGTTGCCTGCATTTTTTTCATTGCTGCGCTACGTAATGGACCTACAATGCCCGTAGTGCTTGTCACATCAATGTATCCTATGATTACTCTATTGTTAAGCGTTGTGTTTCTGAAACAAGGACTAACATTCAAACATGGATTGGGTATGGTCTTTGCAATTCTTGCTTTAATCTTATTTGCTACAGAATAAGTTGATTGGTGCCCAGGGCCGGAATCGAACCGGCATGGTGTTACCACCGAGGGATTTTAAGTCCCTTGCGTCTACCTGTTTCGCCACCTGGGCAATCGATTATGGAGGCTGAGGCCGGAATCGAACCGGCGTACACGGCTTTGCAGGCCGCTGCATGACCACTCTGCCACACAGCCCCAATTAATACTTCTGTATCTTCTTCGTAGCTCTAAAAAAAAAAGCGACTTTTTTGTCGCTTTAATTTGGAGCGGGAAACGAGACTCGAACTCGCGACCCCAACCTTGGCAAGGTTGTGCTCTACCAACTGAGCTATTCCCGCGTCTCTACGGGGTGTGATTCTACCGAAATTTAACACCCTGTCAATAATAAAATTAATTTTTTTTCGTTAATTCTGGCCAAGCAATTACCAGGTAAATAATCATCGACCAAATCGTTAAAATTGCAGCCACATAAAGTAAGACAAAACCAAAGATACCACCCCAAGTATCAACCGGATTAAAAGCGAGCAATAAAAATAAAGCAATCATTTGTAAAAACGTTTTTATCTTACCCACATAACCTACGGTAACACTCGCCCTTCGGCCAATCTCAGCCATCCATTCACGTAATGCGGAAATAACAATTTCACGTCCAACAATGACAATAGCAGGAATAGTAATGTAATTAATTTCCTTAGCTCCTACCAATAACAGCAAACTGGTGGAAACCAATAGCTTATCTGCCACAGGATCAAGAAAAGCACCAAAAGGAGACATCATCTTGAGTTTACGTGCCAAATAGCCATCTAACCAATCAGTAAAACTTGCTGCAGCAAAAATACTTGCTGCCAACATATGCGCAAATGAAAAAGGCAAATAAAATATAATAACAAATACTGGAATCAGCATAATCCGCAGCAATGTTAATAAATTCGGCAAACTGGTTAATGTACTCAACGCTTGATACTCCCTATACATATGACTAAATAAAGCAACCCCCATCCTCTGAGTAAGCCCAAAAATCCAGCCTAAGTAAAATGAAACATAACCAGGAATCCTGGAAGTTACCATGTTTCTTGCCTAGGCAGAACAATTACGTCTGTAGTTAACTACTTTTCGCTAAATTAAGGAAATCGATTACCTGTTTATAATCATCAAATACTACGATCGCACCAGCGACCTTAAGGGCTGCTTCTTCTTGTTGATGATAAATATCTATTCCTACAGCAGTAACTTGAGCACTTTTTGCCATTTCCATATCGGTTAGTGAATCGCCTATCATTAAAGTTGTCGCAGCAGTTCCCCCATACTCCTCAATAATTTCCTCCAACATTTGCGGACAAGGTTTTGCAGGGACCTGCCCCGCAGAGCGCGTTACTTTAAACAGTGTATCAAGGCCCGCAGCCTGCAAGGCACGTAACAAGGATTGATGTCCTTTGTTGGTGGCAATTGCCAGGTTTATCTTAGCCTCGTGCAATTGATAGATCAGTTCACGCACGCCAGGCATCAAACAGACATCGGATGAGCGAGAGTTCAAGGCCAATTGTACGGCCTGTAATAATTGTTGATGTTGAGTTGCTGTCAAGTGAGGATAGGTTTTCCTCAAAGCCTGTACTAAACCCAAATCAACATATTTTCTCGCCTGGTGGGGATCAAAGTTACCAAATCCCAGCACATTCGCCTCTGTAGCAACTACATGTAAAATTATCCCTAAAGTATCCGCAATAGTACCTTCCCAGTCAAATACTACCAAATCATATGGATTGCTCATTGCTCACTACGCTCCTCGCACGTAATTGTTTTAGTGCGGTAGAAAAATGGTTATCTGCATCAGCTTGAAAAAAATGCTTTGTACCATTCAATTCAAATTGAATGGATCGTGCATGTAAAAAAAGACGATGATACTGATTATCTATCCCTTCGATTTCTCCTGCAAGTGCTCCATATTTTTTATCTCCGACAATGACATGTCCTAAATGAGCACTGTGCACACGAATTTGATGCGTACGCCCCGTTTTGGGACTGGCTTCAACCCAACATGCCTGTTGATAATTTTCCAGAAGCCTAAATTCTGTTTCAGAAGCTTTTCCTTCTTCTCTAACCGATACAATACGTTCACCTGATTTTAAAGTATTTTTTTCAAGGGCGGCACGAACAATTACTTGTTTTTTATTTTCCCAGCGATGTGTTAGTAATGCCCAATAAGTTTTTTGCACCTCACGTGACTCAAGCAACGCATGTATTGCCCTGAGCGTACTTCTTTTTTTGGCTAATAAAAGGCACCCTGAGGTTTCCTTATCAAGACGATGAATTAATTCCAAATAATGCAAATCATTCCTGGTTTTTCTCAACGCTTCGATTACCCCAAGACTCAAACCACTACCTCCATGAACGGCAATACCTGCTGGCTTGTTAATTACCAAAAAACAAGAGTCTTCGAAGATGATGCTTTCCTTCAGCCGTTTTGCCAAATTATCACTGACAAATACCTCTTTTGATTCTGACAGGCGGATTGGAGGAATCCGTACACTGTCTCCAGCATGCAATCTTGAATTGATTTGCGCTCTTTTTTTGTTAACCCGGACTTCTCCGCCACGTATAATCCTATAGATATGGCTTTTGGGAACACCTTTTAAAATACGAATTAAGTAATTATCCAGACGTTGCCCTTCTTCTTCATTACTGATTTCTTTATAACTAACTTCACTCATTGTCAATAAACCTGTTTGCTGGGCGTGATTTTTTTGATATGATCGCCTATAGCGTGGGAAAATTTCCATGCAACCGAATTATAACGCATTTAAATAAAAAGCGTGACTATTTACTTTAAAGTATACGCTAGTCATTGAGGAAATGGGGGTTTAACCCAACCTAAATGAATAATTACGTGTTAAAATAAAAAATAGCGCTTCCATTTAAGCTTAAAGATATAAGGAAGCGACCCAATGCCAGAGATAAATTGAGCATATTTTTGACAGAAACCTACGCATGCCAGACATGCTTTATACCGATTATGAATTACTTCAGGGTTTTCGCACGCCTTTGGCTTCATATTTCAACCCGTTTGATTTGTAACCAGTATATTTCACAGTGTGCACCTCTCATTGAAAAGGGAACATGCGTAAAGTCTGTTTTTATGGCTATGGGTTCGCCTAAAGTTCACATCGCTTATTGTTCAATTCCAGATTCTACTGACCTACTACCTACTTGCGGTGAAACACCCGGGGTTCCAAACATTGCTACAAAGCATACTGAAGTGTGCAACGAAGCACAAAAAATCCCGACATCACCCAAAAGCGTAGAAATACCAGTAAATCTCAGGACTTGTTTACAATTCGCTAGATTGAGTCGCAAGGCTTTGATTTTCGAGCACTGAAGCGCAGCGCATACATCAGTATGCGAGCCTCGGGGCACAGAAAAGCAATGCATTCCGACTCAAGATAGTAGAGTTGTAGACAGGCTAATTGAACCTCTAAGGTATTTTGAGCCTTATACTATCTCAACTTAAATGACTGCGCCCTAATTATGGGGTAATAGATGGAAAAAATGTTAATCAATGCAATACAAACCGAAGAAGTTCGTGTTGCACTTGTGAAAGACCGTTATTTGTTTGACCTGGATATTGAATGTCCTGGTGAAGTGAAAAAAAAGGGGAATATCTATAAAGCAACCGTTACCAGACGAGAACCAAGCCTTGATGCTGTTTTTGTAGAGTACGGTTCCAAACGACAAGGTTTCTTGCCTCTTAAAGAAATTGCACCTGAATATCTAAGCAAAAATCTTGAAGAATTTGGGGATGAAAAACCACCAATTACTTCGTTAATCCGTGAAGGTCAGGAATTACTGGTCCAAGTAGATAAAGAAGAACGAGGCAGCAAAGGTGCTGCGCTGACTACCTACATTACCTTAGCAGGTTGCTACCTGGTTCTGATGCCTAATAACCCACGTTCTGGGGGAATCTCACGACGTATCGAAGGGGACGAGCGTGATGAGCTGCGTGAAACACTCAACGCACTGACTTTACCCGAAGATATGGGACTTATTATCCGCACAGCCGGTGTAGGTAAAAGCCAAGAAGAATTGCAAGATGACCTGGATATGCTGTGCAATCAATGGCAATCAATCAAACAAGCGTATAATACAGAACTTGCCCCCTGTTTGATTCATCAAGAAGGTGACGTCATCATCCGTTCTATTCGCGATAACTTACGCAAATCAATCAGCGAAATCATCATTGACGATCAAATTTCTTACATTAAAGCCAAACAATACATTGAGCGGGTAAAACCTGAATTTTTACCAAACCTGAAGCTCTATAACAGCAGCATTCCCTTATTTAACTTTTATCAGATTGAAAGCCAAATAGAGACTGCATACCAACGACAAGTTATGTTGCCGTCTGGAGGCGCTTTGGTGATCGACAGAACCGAGGCTCTGGTGTCAATTGATGTCAACTCAGCTAAAGCAACTGGTGGGGCAGATATTGAAGCAACAGCCTTCAATACAAATATCGAAGCAGCTGATGAAATTGCACGTCAGTTACGTCTACGCGATTTGGGTGGTTTGGTCGTTATCGATTTTATCGATATGAGTTCCAGTAAGAATCAACGTGATGTAGAAAATCGCTTGAAAGAAGCCTTACAGGCAGATAGAGCCCGTATCCAGATTGGACGTATCTCGCGTTTTGGTCTTTTGGAAATGTCTCGTCAACGCCTCAGATTATCATTGGGTGAAAGCGCTCAGGAAGTTTGCCCACGATGTGAAGGACGGGGGACGGTACGTAATATTCAGTCTCATGGGCTAGCTATTACGCGTCTTATTGAAGAAGAAGCATTAAAGGAAAAGACCGCTGAAATACAAGTACAACTTCCTGCGGAAATGGCAACCTTCATCATCAATGAAAAACGCAGTTTCATTAGAGACATTGAAAAAAGACATAGTGTCACAGTGATGATTATCGCTAATCCCTTTATGCACTTACCTCAGTATTCAATCACGCGGCTAAAAGAAGATAACGTAGGTAAATCTAAAAAGCCCAGTTATACTTTAATTCAACAACCTGAATTACAGGTTACCAGTAGTGATGCTGAAGCTTCTTTACGTGATGAACCTGCAGTCAAATCCTTTACAGAACATCCGCCTGCAAAAAGTGCCCAAACCAGTTTTATCAAACGTTTATGGTCAAGTTTATTTGGTGGTGGGAATACAGACTCTTTAAGTCCGGCACCACAAAGCCAATCTAAAAGAATGCATGGCCGTAATCAGCCTCAAGCAAAAACTTCTAAAGGTTCTGGGGACAGAAGATCACAAAACCGACGACGCCGGCCCAGTGGTAATCAACAACAACGAACCAATACAAATACAAATACAAATACAAATACAAATACAAATACGAGCCAAGCTTCAGGTCAAAACCGTAGAAAAGGAAGTCAGCAGCAAGGGAATGTCAAATCCTCGGCTCCTAGAGGGGAAAGCAATAAAAAAAGAGAACCTGCAATAAAAGAATAAAGTTGAAAGAATTGTAGCCTGGGTGGAGGCGCAAGCCGCAACCCAGGGCCTCAGATAAAAATCACTGTTTATCACCCGGGTTCCGTTGCGCTCCACCCAGGCTACAGTTTAAATTAAAAGTTTATTCGCTTTACAAATTGAATCCAAGATTTTTAGTTTTCCTCATTCCACAACAAGAAAATTTTTCCATAAAACAAGGAGAGTTTTAAATGATACCTGCAAAAGGCTATGCCGCTCAAAGCGCAAAAGCGCTACTCACCCCTTTTTCATTTGATCGGCGCGACGTTGGGAAAAATGATGTACTGATTGACATCCATTACTGCGGCATTTGTCATTCAGACATTCATCAAGTGAAAGATGAATGGGGCGGCTCCTTATTTCCAATGGTTCCAGGACATGAAATTGTTGGTGTAGTCAGTCAGGTAGGTTCATCCGTTACTCAGTTTAAAGTGGGTGATCCTGTTGGAGTTGGTTGTTTTGTTGATTCTTGCCGACAATGCGAAAACTGCCATGAAGGAATGGAGCAGTTTTGCGAGAACGGAATGACTTTAACCTATAACAATACTGAGCGACATAGCGGTAATCTTACTCAAGGTGGCTACTCTACCAAAATTGTAGTGGATGAAAATTATGTCCTAAGAATTCCTAAAAATTTACCTATGGATGCAGCAGCACCGCTTCTTTGTGCGGGAATCACACTTTATTCCCCTCTAAGACATTGGCATGCTGGTCCTGGAAAACGTGTGGGTATTTTAGGTTTGGGGGGGCTTGGACATATGGGAGTCAAATTAGCCCATGCAATGGGGGCAGAAGTAACTGTATTGAGCCATTCACTGAATAAAGAAGCAGATGGCAAACGTATGGGCGCTGATCATTTCTTTGCTACTTCGGATCCTGATACCTTTCATAAATTAACTAATTATTTTGATCTTATTATTTGTACTGTTTCCGCTAAAATCGATTGGAATGAATACATCAAATTACTTAAACGTGATGGAACCATGGTCGTAGTTGGCATTCCAGAAGAATCCATCCCAGTTAATCCATTTTCCATGATATCCAGACGAAGAAGCTTGGCTGGATCAATGATTGGAGGCATTAAAGAAACTCAGGAAATGCTTGATTTTTGCGGCAAACACAACATCGCATCGGATATTGAATTAATCCCCATACACCAAGTCAACGAAGCATATGAACGTGTCGTGAAAAGTGATGTTCGCTATCGTTTTGTTATTGATATGGCTTCTCTGTCCTAAAAAATTCTATTGGCAACTACTCTCGTACAAGACGTTGGATTGAAATCTTGTTTTGACATTGTAGTCTGTCAGAGATTTTTAGAGCGATTTTCGTTCCTGGTTTCGCTTCGCATCACCCAGGTTACGGCACAGCACTAAGTGTTGCAGTTCCAAATAAACTCAAAATTAATAATGACAGGAAAATAATAATAAACAAAAAGAAGAGCACTTTGGCGATACTTGTAGCCGTAGACGCAATCCCACGAAAACCAAATAAACCTGCAACAATGGCGACAACTAAAAAGATGAGCGCCCACTTTAACATAATGATCTCCCTATCTATAAATAAGAGAATTCTTACCTTTTGATTATAGCTGAAAAAATAAGTGTAATAGGCTTTGTAACTCCAATGCCGCTAGCTGCACCTACCTCTTGATTACCTCTCTGCCTACGCCCCGCGGCTTGTCCGCGGGGGCCAGTGTTTTAGCGCAGATCTTCTGGATCCCGCGGACAAGCCGCGGGATGTAGGAATAAAGCTGGACTGGTTTTTCAACGATGTATAGAAGATTCCGGCTTGTCCGCAAGATCCATTGTTTGCGCAGATTTCCTGGATCCCTCGGACAAGCCGGTGTCTCTTGCTCACATCTGTGCCCTACGCCCCGCGGACAAGCCCTGAACGATCGTCAGTTTTTTAAATTTATCATGTACCACTTAAGTTTCTCTACGTACCGCTTAAATTTCTCTACGTACTGCTTAAATTTCTCTACGTACTGCTTTCCTACGTACCGCGCTTTATGCGCGGTATCCAGAACGATATTGTAAGATGCCGCTGAGCATTTCTATAGCAACATCCCCTGGATACCGCGCATAAAGCGCGGTACGTAGACGAAGAAATTAAGCGCGGTAGGTAGGCGAAAAATTTAGTGGAGGTTTCTCAAAACTGACGATACCTCAGGTAAACAGACCCTGAACGATCGTCAGTTTTTTAAATTTATCATGTACCACTTAAGTTTCTCTACGTACTGCTTTCCTACGTACCGCGCTTTATGCGCGGTATCCAGAACGATATTTAAGATGCCGCTGAGCATTTCTATAACAAGATCCCCTGGATACCGCGCATAAAGCGCGGTACGTAGACGAAGAAATTAAGCGCGGTAGGTAGGCGAAAAATTTAGTGGAGGTTTCTCAAAACTGACGATACCTCAGGTAAACAGACCCTGAACGATCGTCAGTTTTTTAAATTTATCATGTACCACTTAAGTTTCTCTACGTACTGCTTTAAATTTCTCTACGTACCGCGCTTTATGCCTGAGAGATGGTCACTTTTTGTGGCCATCTCTCAGGGACAAGCCGCGGGATGTAGGAATAAAGCTGGACTAGTTTTTCAGCGATGTGCATCAGATTAAGTTCATTGCACCTAGGCTACAATCATAAATCCGTGGCAATAGGATTAACACCAATATTAGGATTAATCCCACAATCATCGAGGATTTTAAGTAAATTATTCCCTTTTTTTGTTAATCGTTTAATACAATATTCTTCAAGATAACTTTTCAAAATGTATTCATAATCAGGGAGAGTTAAAATTTTAAGAATTTTCTCCGCCATTTCTAAATGTCGCTTGTTCGCGTAATTACATGCTTGAAATAAAACGCCCCCTAACATTGCCGCGATACTTGCTTTACGCACAGGGCTAGCCAAATAAAAGCGTTGGATGCATTCATCTATAGCTCGTTCTTTATCCCACGCTACCCACTCATTATAAAAGGCCATAGCAGAGTCCGAATTAAAAAAATTGCTTTTTTCCAATCCTTGAATCGCATAGGCAACTGCCACAATCGCTTGTATATTAGCCCAAGAACAATTGCCGCTTATTTGTGAACTAATCGGCATTTTTGCCAGCGGAACTAAACCTAATTGCTGATTGATCTGCTGGTGAAAATAACGTCTTGCTTGTTTTTTATAAAGAAAATTTTGTAAAAACCGCGCATTGAATGCCTCAGGAGAAGTAATTTTATAGATATTCACGCTTCCTTCCTGCAGACTATTTTCACCTCGATCAATTTTAGCCCACCATTGACCAAAGCGAATAAAACCCATGGCGTGGCCGCGACTTGCTGCCGGAAGAATTAACATAGGCGCTTTTAATAATTCATTCAGCCGCTGCATGTGTTGTTTATCCAGAAAAGGCAAATGCTGATATTGCAAAAGCTCTTCTGCAAGCAAAAATGCATCCATAATGACATGGGCTAACGGAAAATACTCGCGCAAATGCCGGGTTGAATAACTGCTGATAAAACGCCTCAAGGCATCTCTTATTACTGCAACAGTAAATTCAAGAATGAACCCCTCATAGTCCAGTTCAATAAATTCACCCTTGGCATTGACTATATCTACATCACCTTGTAGTTCAAAACGATGCCCTATTAATTTGCCATTAATAAAATCAAGGGCAAAATCGAGTTTAGCTCCATTTTGATACAGTAAATGTTTGAGTGTTTCTTGATTACGCAATACAGGATAAACCAAAACAGAAAGTCCATTGCGCGTATAGGCGTTGGGGTCTGCACCATTATTTAATAACAATTGCGCCATCGTAACATCATTATTATCCACCGCCCAATGTAAAGGAGTCCGCCCTGTTACATCTGCTTTATTTACGTCAACTTTACGAGCAATTAATTGCTCAGCAATTTCAATTTGACGCGTAATCGCACATTCAATTAAAGGGGTAAAACCGTATTCATCAATGTCATCTAATGATTCTCCTGCTCGAAGGTAAGCTTCAAAATCAGGCATTCGATGACTGATTATGTCACTTGCTATTGTCATTAATAAGGACCTCTAGGTTTAGGGGTATTAGTGAATTTTGGCATATGACCTAAACGCAGTTGTTTTTCTTGTTCCTGATTGCGTCGTTCATTATCATATTCTCGTCGCGCCTCAGTATTTAATGGGGGCTCAGGGTTTAAAGGAGTATCCACCCCGTCAAAACGCTGACTATCTAATGCTGGATGTTGTAAAATATTATTTTGCAATTCCCCTTCAGGACCGGGCTGAGCCTCATAGTCAGAGTGTTCTCGCGCTTTCACTAATGCGATCCTCCGTTCCCCTTGCTGTTCGGCCAAACGTCTCTGTCGCTCCATAGCTTTAGTTTCAGCAACTAAAAAGGAAGTGCTTTTTTCGATGCGAGTTGGTTTCGGAAGATCCTGTGTTGTTTTGAGCAAAACATACACTGCGCCAGTGCCACCATCTTTAGGTTGTGCGCTGTGAAAAGCAGCAACCTCTATAATTTGCGGTAACCAGTGATTGATTAAATTCTTTAGTAGGGGGAGAGTATTTTTAGGACCATCTACACCATGAATAATGAGTACGCACTTTATATTATTTTTCACCTGCTTGCGAATGAATTTCAACAAGGAATTACGGGCACTCTCTGGCTCTAACCCAGAAAGGTCCAATTTTGCATCCCAGTGCATATATCCTGTTTTTAATTCATGATACCGTTTTGCAGAAACATTGGGAGTAACATAAGATAAAATACTACTCGCAAGAACCGGTTCTTCGATATCATCGGTTAAATAATATTCATTTAGCATATTTTCAAAAATCCAATCGTGTTAATCAAAGTATAACGTACGTTATAAAAAGTAGGAGGATTTTTTAGGGCCTATTTACAATTCTACCACCTTGTCCGCGGTCTTGATTTTCTGTGCTCCGATACCCACATACTTGTATATATGCTGCTTCGATGTGTGAAAATCAAGACCGCACGACATAATCTAGCGATTTTGAATAGGCCAGTAGAAATTAAAACTATAAATATTCTCGTTGTAGTATTTCAGCAATTTGCACGGCATTAGAGGCAGCACCTTTGCGAATATTATCTGCGACTACCCACAAATTTAGTCCATTTGGATGGGAAATATCTTGCCGGATTCGACCAACAAATACTTCATCATGGCCTATCGCATTTTTTATTGCAGTTGGATAACTTGCTTTACTCACATTATCCACCACTTTAACACCTGGAGCTTTAGAAAGAACGTGACGCGCCTCTTCAGCAGTCAAAGGTTTTTTTAGTTCCAAATGAATGGCTTCGGAGTGTCCATAAATAACGGGTACTCTAACCGCTGTAGGATTGACCATAATACTGTCATCTTCCATAATCTTACGGGTTTCCCACAGCATTTTCATTTCTTCACGGGTATAACCATTCTCTTCAAATTGATCAATATGCGGGATTGCGTTAAACGCAATTTGCTGGGGATAAACGCTAACCTTGGCAGGTCGGCCATTCAAAAGATCCCCTACTTGTGAAACCAATTCACTAATGGCTTTTTTTCCAGTGCCCGAAACAGATTGATAGGTCGCGACATTAATACGAGTAATTCCTGCTGCATCATACAAAGGCTTCAGAGCAACTACCATTTGAATCGTAGAGCAATTGGGGTTGGCAATAATCCCTCTCTTTTTATATTCAGCAATACGATGTGGGTTAACTTCCGGAACAACCAGAGGAATATCCGCTTCATAACGAAAACAAGAACTATTATCGACAACCACACATCCGCTTGCAGCAGCCTTAGGCGCATATTCTTTAGATACAGAACCGCCTGCTGAGAATAAGGCAATATCAGCCTGACTAAAATCAAATTCGGCGAGGTCTAATACGTCCAATTGCTTATTTTTAAACGTTACCGTTTTTCCTACAGAACGAGAACTAGCTAATGGATAAAGAGTCTTTATAGGAAAATCTCGCTCTTCCAATACAGTTAAAAAAGTTTCACCAACTGCACCAGTGGCGCCAACTATGGCTACATTTAATTCTCTGCTCATTTTTACCTCTTCTATATTCTTAAGTATTTCCACTAAAGGGAAACATAATCTCATTATGTCCATCTTACGTACCGCGCTTTATGCGCGGTACCCAGAAGATCTGAGCCGTTTTCAGCGTCTATTTTCTTGTGCGTTCTATGGATACCGCGCATAAAGCGCGGCATGTAGGCATTTTTAGAAACAATTATTTATTGATTAATGCCTTATGTCTCAAATAATGATCCATCAACACTAAAGCCATCATTGCTTCGGCTATTGGCACCGCTCTGATCCCCACACAAGGATCATGCCGACCTTTAGTGATTACAGTCACTTCATCACCAAAAACATCGATCGTTTTTCCTGGAGTAGTTATACTCGATGTAGGTTTTAATGCAATACTGATCTCTATATTTTGCCCTGTAGAAATGCCCCCTAGTATTCCACCAGCATGGTTACTAAGAAAGCCTTGTCGTGACATTTGATCGCGATGTGCTGAACCTAACTGATTTACTGCTGAAAATCCTGCACCTACCTCAACACCTTTAACTGCATTAATAGACATCATCGCGTAAGCTAATGTTGCATCCAGTTTATCAAACACAGGATCGCCCAATCCTACAGGTACATTTTTAGCAATTACCTTCACCCGAGCCCCTGCCGAATCTCCTTGCCTTCTTAAGCTCTCAATTGCATCAGCAAGATCCTGAATTTGAGTCGCATTGGGACAGAAAAAAGGATTATTATTAATTTCTGCCTCATCTGCAAAGTGCAAAACCAAATCGCCCATCTGCTGTAAGTAACCCACTATTTCCAGGTTTAGATGTTGTTGTAAATACAAACGTGCAATTGCTCCAGCTGCTACACGTGCTGCGGTTTCTCGCGCTGAAGATCGACCGCCTCCACGATAATCTCGATGACCGTATTTATGATGATACGTAAAATCTGCATGTCCCGGACGAAATAAATTTTTGATTTCTTCATAATCCCGGGATCGTTGATCGGTATTATGAATTAACAAGGCAATAGGCGCACCTGTAGTTTTACCTTCAAAAACACCAGAAAGAATCTGGACCTTATCCTCTTCCCTGCGTTGTGTTGTGTATTTGGATTGTCCAGGTTTGCGTTTGTCCAGAAAGGGCTGGATGTCTTCTTCTCGCAGGTGCAGCCCTGGAGGGCAGCCGTCAACCACACAACCAATAGCCGGGCCATGGCTTTCCCCAAAAGTGGTTACTGCAAATAAAGTTCCAAATGTATTACCGGACATTAAAGTACTCTTCCAGTTGTTGCTTTGTTAATAAAAATACGCCATGCCCGCCATGACTCATTTCAAGCCAAGTGAAAGGGACTTGAGGATAAGCCTGACATAAAGCTGTTTCACTATTCCCCACTTCCACAATCAAAATGCCGTGTTCATTTAAATAATCATGGGCATTATGGAGAATTGTTTCAACAATAGCCAACCCATTATTACTTGTTTCCAAAGCCAAAACAGGCTCATGACGAAACTCATCAGGTAACGTTTGCATTTCTTCCTTACCTACATAAGGAGGATTACTAACAATTAAATCATAGCCTAATTGAGGCACTTTCGAGAAACAATCTGATTCAATTAAAGTAAGTTGGTCCTCAACCCCTAATCGTTCACGATTAATTGCAGCCACCGCAAGTGCTTCACTGGAAATATCCACTGCATCAACCTCTGCTTCAGGAAAAGCATAGCAACACGCTATAGCGATGCATGCGCTGCCAGTACACAAGTCCAAAATACGATGTACTTTATTCGCATCACACCAGGGAGAAAATTCATGTTTGATGAGCTCGGCAATTGGCGAGCGAGGAATAAGAACACGTTCATCTACATAAAAGGGAATATCACAAAAATAGGCTTCTTTAATCAAATAGGGAACGGGTACCCGTTGATTGATGCGCTTTTCCAATTGCTGATGTAAATGTTTTTTTTCACTGGCCGTTAAACGTGCATTAAGCCAGTTTGGTTCTAAATCATAAGGCAAAAACAAGCTTCTCAGAATCAATGAATGCATATCATCCCAAGCATTATCGGTGCCATGACCATAATATAAATTCGCATTCATTGCACAGGACACACTAAAACGTAAAAAATCCAAAATTGTAACTAATTCTTCCATTTCTTTAAGTATATAATTGCTCATTGGATGTTAATTCTCACTCAGAAAGGTACAAATTGTACCCTATGTTAATCAACAAAAGTAGTAACCTTGGGCAGCATAGTATAACTCAAGGCTTCAAAACAGAACTTTCGAATTCATTAGACTGGACGGATTCAAGTAACACTCCAAAGCTTTACTATTCAAGCATCCCAACAACCTGAGTTATACTTCAATTATCACTTAATCATTTCTAGTAAAAAATGGCTGATGATTTTCTAACCGACGAGGACAAAGCTTTATTTCGCGAATCCATGCGTTCGGTAAAACCATTAAATGAAAAAACAAAACGGGTAAAAGTTGAGACGCCCAAGCCTTCGATTCAGCCTAAAAAATATAAATCCCTGGAAACCAAAGATAAAAAGGAATATTACTTATCGGATATGATTGTGGATACCGTTTTTTCTGAAACCATTCTATCGTATACCCATCCGAGTCTTTCCAACCAACAATTTAAAGCATTAAAACATGGGAAAATCCCATGGGAAGCCCGTTTGGATTTACATGGTTTAAAAAGTGAAAAAGCCCGTGATATCTTGTGCCATTTTATTCAAACTCAGGCAGAAAGCAGCAAAAAATGCCTACTCATTATTCATGGTAAAGGAGGCTACCTCGGTGCGCCTCCTGTGATTAAGAATTTATTGAATCGCTGGTTACCACAGATGGATGAAATCTTGGCATTTCATAGCGCTTTACCCAAGGATGGAGGAAGTGGGGCAGTTTATGTATTACTTAAAAGAAAGAGATAACTTGTTGGGCTTTGTTTCTGAGCTCAATTGAAAAATCAGGTATGCCCGCCTAAATACTAATGCCCAAAATCCAGTTTTTTAAATTGCCAAACTGAACCATCGAGTGTACGATGTGAGACCTATAAGGTTTATTATTTATTAAAATGACGAAATATTATCATGCTACAAGCTCTGCGACACTTGTTGGGCTTAAAAAATCCCAATTTGTCTTATGTAGTTCTGATGTGTTAATTCGTCAATATGGCGTCGCGCCGATAGCGGGTGAAATTTCTTTAGGTGGCCACAGAGGATGCACGGTTAGTCCAGGCATCGCATTTGCCTCAGCAGAAGAAAATTTTTGGCCTGTAAGTCAGCTTATTACTCAATATGGTACGTATGGTTGGAAAAAAAAATACCAGGATGAACTTCAGTTGGCAGAAGCGATCAAGACCATGGTTCACGGAAACTTAGTGAATCTTTGGGAAGTTATTATCCAAATCATGCGCGAAATTCATATGGGTGAACACATTAAGCTGAGTGAACAGGCAGTAGCGTTATTATGGGAACTGGTGGATAAAGGAGCTGATACGGTTAAAAAGCATTACATTCGCAATTACATTTTTACCCACTATCTAAAAGCAAATAGACTTGATGTTGAAGCACCACAAATTCAGGGCCCTTTTATGGATTTTGTACTTGAACATATCCCTCTTGATTTTCTAGACAGTCAGATCCAAGAGCAAAAGGGGTTTATTAAAAAAATTGATTCATTGTTTACAGAGTACTTATTGAGCAATAAATTAAGCACAGACTCTCATCAATTTTCAGAATATTTTCGCGTGTTGGATCCTGAAAGTGATGTAACTAAAAATAATTTTTCTGCTTATAAATTTGATACAGTCCTTATTGACCCTCAAAGAAAGGATTTCATTGACCATTACTTTTATAGTGAAGAACGTGTTGACCCCATCCGCTTAAGTATGGAAATAAAATATGCTTGTTCGCAAATTACCGAGAATGTTGCGTTATTAAAGAAGGCTATTAAAGGCGATGTAATTGAATTTAACCAGCAAGAAAAGAAATTATGCACCGAAACTTTTCCGATTATTTTTATTTTGGAGGAACCCGATCCTTCAACAATAAAAAAAACAGCTTATGAATATAGGGTACATAATGAGTTAAAAATCGGTAGAGATATAAAGACTATCGCAACCAATCCAGAGCATAAGGCCGCTCTTGAAGAGTTTTTTGATAAGCATGGGGTTTGTGATCTGCAAATTATATCAACTACAGAGTTAAACTCTGGAGTAAAACCTAAAGTCTCCGAGTTTCGTTTTTTATCATCGCAACCTCTTAAGAGGGATGAGGATACTCCAAAGCGGGAGTTTAAGCTGCAACTTTAAATTGCGTTCGCCAGCCTTGAACATCAAACTCAAGTAATAAAGTTATTTATACCAACCATTATTGAAGTTTAAGCTATGCTTCGCGGCATCCACTACATTTAAATAATTCCCTTACTTGCGTTAAGACCTCATTCTGGGGATAATTCGTACATTCATAAAATATCAAGAGAGAACATGGAACACTTAGGTCAATTTATCATAAATCATTGGCAGCTATGGCTCACCCTCATTGTGATTTTAGTGCTCATCTTTATCAACGAGTTAGTCACTCAAAAAAAGAAAGCAAAAGAACTAACGCCCCAGGCTGCTGTTGATTTGATCAATAATGAAAATGCTGTAGTCATTGATTTGCGCGACAAAGAAGCCTTTAAACAAGGACATATCATTGATTCAATCAATGTTAAAAGCGAAGATTTTGAACAGCAAAAAATGGATAAGTATAAAAATGTTCCGATCATTTTGATCTCTGCACGATCTTCTGAAGCTCAAACCATTGCCAGCAAAATTCGCACTCAAGGTTACCAACCTCATATACTTAGTGGTGGAATTACTTCCTGGCAAAATGCAGAGTTACCCCTGGTTAAAGGAAAATAAAATTATGGCTGAAGTAATTATCTACAGTACTGCCTATTGCCCATACTGTTTCAAAGCCAAGGAGTTATTACAACAGAAGCAGACTTCATTTACGGAAATTCGTATTGATTTACAACCGGAATTACGTGAGGAAATGATCACTAAAAGCGGCAGACGTACGGTACCGCAAATTTTCATTAATGGCCAACATATTGGTGGCTGCGATGATTTATATGCCCTGGATGCACAGGGAGAACTCGACCCATTACTAAGAGGATAGCAATATTATGAGCGAACAAGCAAACCCAGCACAACAAGATCAAAATGAAACTCAATTCATGATTCAAAGAATTTATACAAAAGACTTGTCTTTTGAAACGCCTAATACACCTGCAGTATTTCAACAACAATGGGAACCTGAACTGAATCTTGAAATCAACACCAGCAGCACAAAACTGGAAGCAGGCGTTTATGAAGTTGTATTGACAGTAACTACTACTGTAAGCAACAAAAAAACTACGGCATTTCTTGTGGAAGTAAAACAAGCAGGTATTTTCACTATTCAAGGCGCTCCAGAAAATCAATTGGATCATTTATTAAATAGTTTCTGCCCCAATATTTTGTTCCCTTATGCTCGGGAAGCCATTACTTCGCAAGTAATTCGCGGCAGTTTCCCACAGCTGGTATTGGCCCCAATTAATTTCGATGCGTTATACATGCAACAAATTGCAGAAAAACAAAAAGAAGGTCAATCTTAGGAAAGTATGGATTAAAATAGCATAGCCTGGAAAAGCAAATCCAGCTGCCATTAAACTAAGGATCCTAATCTTATCACTCCGTCCCGCGACTTGTTCGCGGGACATAGATAGATCTGATTTTCTCACTTAATAGTGATGTGCTTACGAACTAATTCCCTATTTAAGAGCATAAAATGAACAAAAAAAATGTTGCTATATTAGGTGCCGGCTCTTGGGGCACTGCAGTTGCAATTCATCTCGCCAAAGTAGGGCATCATGTTTTACTCTGGGGGCATGATCCGCAGCATGTTGCTCTTATGAAGGAAAAAAAAACAAACTCACGCTATTTACCTGATATTGATTTTCCCAAAACACTGGAACCCACAGCTCATTTTGAACAATGTACCGACGAAGCCGATTACATCATTATTGCCGTACCCTCCCATGCATTTGCAACAACCATTGCCAAAATAAAAAATACACCTCGTGGCTTAACCTGGCTGACCAAAGGAATTGATCCACAAAGTCATCTACTACTCAGTGATTTAGTGGGTCAAATTTTTGGTTCTACTTTTCCCCAGGCAATTCTTTCAGGACCATCATTCGCCAAAGAAGTGGCACACTTTCTCCCTACTGCAGTAACTCTAGCCTCTAATGATCCAGAATATCAAAAAGAAATTCGTGAATTGCTTCACCATAATACTCTTCGAGTTTACTTGAGTGAGGACCTTATTGGTGTCCAGATTTGTGGTGCGATTAAAAATGTTTTGGCAATTGGATGTGGTATCAGTGATGGTTTGGGTTATGGAGCGAATGCCAAAGCAGCATTAATCACCAGAGGGTTAGCAGAAATGGAACGCCTGGGACTTGCTTTGGGAGCTCGAGCAGAGACCTTCCTTGGCTTGGCTGGTGTAGGTGATTTAGTATTAACCTGTACTGATGATCAATCACGAAACCGCCGTTTTGGTTTACTTCTAGGGAATAATATCAGCATCCCCGAAGCAGAAAAGCAAATTGGCCAAGTAGTAGAAGGAAAATATAATGCATCACAAGTCTGCTTTATCGCCAAACAACATCAAGTAGAAATGCCTATCTGTGAGCAAATTAACTCCTTGTTGCAAGGAAAAATTAGTCCAAAACAGGTCGTTCAAAATCTAATGAGCCGCCCACCTAAGGAAGAGTAACTCCATATTACGAAAATATCGTATGAAGGAAGCACTGGGGTAATTTGAAGCCTTCGATGTATTGCCGTTATTTAAGAAATACATCACTAGATTCCTACGTCCCGCGGCTTGTCCCTGAGAGATGGTCACAAAAAGTGACCATCTCTCAGGCATAAAGCGCGGTACGTAGAGAAATTTAAAGCAGTACGTAGAGAAACTTAAGTGGTACATGATAAATTTAAAAAACTGACGATCGTTCAGGATCTGTTTACCTGAGGTATCGTCAGTTTTGAGAAACCTCCACTAAATTTTTCGCCTACCTACCGCGCTTAATTTCTTAGTCTACGTACCGCGCTTTATGCGCGGTATCCAGGGGATCTTGCTATAGAAATGCTCAGCGGCATCTTAAAATATCGTTCTGGATACCGCGCATAAAGCGCGGTACGTAGGAAAGCCGTACGTAGAGAAATTTAAGCAGCACGTAGAGAAACTTAAGTGGTACATGATAAATTTAAAAAACTGACGATCGTTCAGGGCTTGTCCGCGGGATCTATAAATGGTTGCAATAAACTGGATCCCGTGGACAAGCCGTGGGACGTAGGAATAAAGAATAATGAAAAAAATAACGCCTCTTAGGAAGCCCTGTGACTCATGGAAGTTTTATTTAGGGCTTCACATCTACAAGTTCGATATTATCCAATGCCAATCGTTCGCCCAAAAATATCTCGCCTACAATCTGGAAACGTTTGATTGAATCAGTTACTAAATAGGCTACTTTACTACTTAAGGAAGGAACGTCATTCAACAAATCCTGTTTTTCGAGCAGCTGATGCAGTGCCAGTGCAGTTGCATGTGCTGAATCAACTACAGTAACCCCTTGAGGTAATAATTTGTTTAATAAAGGCTTAAATACCGGGAAGTGTGTACATCCCAAAAGAACCGTATCTTCGTTAGTAAAACCATCCAGATAATGCTTTAATGCTTCGCGAGCCACTTGATTGGTCACCATTCCCTCTTCTGCCAAAGCAACCAAAACGCTGCATGCTCGAGTATTAATGATTGCCTGCGGCAAGTGTTGGGTAATGAGCTGCTGGTACGCATTTGATGCAATGGTTGTTTCAGTCGCCAAAACAATAATGCGATTGTTTTCAGTCGCTGCAACTGCAGCTGCAGCACCAGGAGCCACCACCCCAAGCACCGGCATATCAGGCAACATTTCTTGCAAATAGGGCAATGCTGCTGTCGTTGCGGTATTACAAGCAATCACCAATGCTTTAATTCGTCGCTCTACCAGCAATTTTGCCATTTGCATGGCATATTGTTTTACTGTATCCGGACTTTTAGTGCCGTAAGGAAGTCGAGCAGTATCCCCCAAATAGATAAATGATTCGTGCGGCAACCCCTCCCGCAAAGCACGCAGAACAGTCAGGCCGCCCATCCCTGAGTCAAATACACCAATTGCCAATTGGTTTGAGTTCAATTGTATAACCCCTTATTGTTATTCGTTCATAGTTATAGTGTATAACATTACCCGTTATTAGCTATTACTCGTGCAACCTCTGGTGTTATGCCTTCTTGCTCTTTTCGCTTCTTAGCCTCATCCTGAATTTCCCTACCCACTTGGAATTCTTCCTTCATAGTACTCTGCAGACTGCTGCTTACCTTTTCTGTTGTCTTGACTTGCTCTTTTTTCCCCTTGACTTCTGTCTCGAATTGATCAAGATGGTTCTTGACCATGTTCTTGACAGTACCATCTGGATTTACGAAATGCTTCTTATACCAAGAGGTGTCAGAAAATCCTCTGTCTATGCCAGCTGTTTTCTTTCTTTGTGCTTGCGGATTATAGTCAGCATCGCCAGTGACCCTAAAGTCATCGGGCTTAAGCCCCTTCTTTTCACCAACAAGAAGTAATGCAGTATGTAAAAACTTTACTTCGTCATCCTTGCCACGCACACCCTCTACTACTATTTTTTTGTTAAGCGGTAGTTTGACATTTGAAAGGATCTGCGTTGCCATTTTCATATAGAAATCGATTTGTTCATCTGTAATTTCCCCCGCTTTCTTCTTACCCTGGGGATCATTCGTAGGTCGAGGAGACTGGATGACTTCATATTTTCCTGGCATAGCTCGGGTAACATCAGATCCCGTCATCGTTCCAGAAATACCGCCTTTGGGTGATGGATCGTAAGTAAAACGTCCTTCAATGACGACGTTTTCATTCGTCCTAGTACCGCCAGGCCCTGGAACCACAATTGTTACTGGTTTCGATGTATCAAAACAAATCACCTCGTTGGGATCTGGTTTTCCCGTTGCTTTAAAAAGCGACTCTGGATCCTGCCCCGGAAGGACATTAGTGTTTCGAGCTTTTGGTTTGGCGATGATATGTGGATCATCTGGATCTGTATATTTATGCCCCATGTCCAAAGCTTCTTTACGGCCCCGACGAACAATCGTAAGATCTGTAGCTTGATACGTTACTCTTTTAGAGTCCTTAGATGCCTCTTCAACTGCAGGTAATATTTCTTGTGTTATTACCGTATACGCCGTTTGATATTTACCCAAGAGCTTTTTAACTTGGGTTAGTTCAGCTTGAATCTTCAAATCCAACTGATATGCTTCTCTTCTTAAGTCGTTACGAGCTGATACCTCTTTGGCAGTGGAGGGGGGATTCAGCTTAGCAGGAATTGCAGGTCTAAGGGCTTGGAGGTCTTTCTGAGCTTTTTCTAAATAGCTGATGTAATCCAAGCACTTATTTTTTGCAGTCGTGTAGGTATCATGGTCTTCTCTAAGTTTTTCCTGGGATTGCCCTACAAACTCAGGAGCCTTTTTATCGTGACTTGTACTAATTCGGGTAATAACCGCGATCTCACCCAGCTTATCTTGCAGCGCGTCCCTTCTTGCATCAATTTTTAAAAACGCTTTTTCTGCTTCCTGGATATCCTTCTTTTGTTGAGGGGTATCAACAGCATTAACACTACCCGCTTTATCGACTTTGAGTCCTTGTCGTATATTATCAAACTCATCAGAAAGCTGCTCTTTGAGCTTGTCTTTTATAAGTTGCACCTCAGGCACATCTAGAAACTTCTCTAGAGTCGGACTTTCATAAAATTTATTTCGTATATTATCTAGTCCACCTGCATTAGGATCAAATTGAGCTGTTTTTTCTACCTTTAATAAAACATCCAGTAATTTTTCATAACCAGAGTGGGGTGGAGGAACAGGGAGCGCTTTAACTGTATGCAACTTATTATGTAAGAGCAGATTATGATCATGTTGTGTTTTAATTGCATTGGTGATTGCAACAGATGCTCCAAAAGCCGTCCCTGCTGGATTTAAATTAAATGCCGCGTAAAAAGCTTGTTTATTATTATGGGCAGGGGCATCGTCTGCTATTCCGGATTGTGTGAAAAGCACATCAACTATCGCTTTATAATCAGCTATCTGCGCCAAGTCGGTAAGATCATTGCCACGCTTTGCCAATAAAATATCATTGATTGCTTTAACTTTGGCATCGTTCATATCCGTGATAGGTGGGTTATAACCCGCCAAAATTTTTGCTATTTCTGTATTATTTATTTGTTTAAAAAAGGCATTGTTTTTATTTTCAGTAACTATCCCGGCAAGATAATCATCTTTTCCATTAACATCATTTCCCAAATAACTCTTAAGTACTGATTTGGTCTGTGCGTTCAATCTAAAACGTAATTCCTCAGGCTTAAGCTTAATGAGTTCCTCTTGCTTCTTATCAGGTAATGAACTAAATGCCTCGATTAATTTAGGATGCCCTTCTCCAACTAACAATTTAAACACTTCGCGTCGAGCAGGTTGTTTTATCTCTTTCAAATCAGACTCTTGCAGGCAGTCTAAATGCTCATGGGTAAGACCATTACCTATTTTTGCTGCTAACTCTCTTCTAATTTCCTTAATATCTGTTTCTGGTTTGGCAAGCTTTTCAAGAAACGCTTTGTTCGGCGTACCCGTCAATTCCTTTATATAACGTTTTACCAAAGCTGCTTTAAATAAACGGTTTTGCTCTGGATTGTCAACTATAGCTCGATTAAGAATCTCATCTTTGCCAGGAAGGAAATTAGTTCTTATTTGAGTTTTTATATCTCCGAAAGTCGTTTTTTTCAATGCCTCAGCCATATGGGCTACGTTAATAGGAGCAGGAACATCTGGAACTTTTTTTAATTCCTCTTCAACATATCTAACGCATAAACGCTTATGCATGTCTTCGACAAGCGTCTGCACAGTTCCATCAGCCTTCGCCCTATTTATATAATCGTCGGGAGGAGGAGGAGGGAATCTACCTCCCACAGCGTTTCGGAAGTTGTCCACAGTATCATTTAAGAGGACTGATTCCCTCAAAAGATCCTCTGGCTTTTTAAGGCCGTCTTCAAACTTTTGCAGTTCTTCTTTAAATTTAGCTATAGCAGCCTCGTTTTTTAGGGCGGTGATACGAGTTGTTACTGCACGTTCCAAGTCTCCATTCAATCGATCAAATAAGGGTGTTGACTGAACAGGCAGACCTAGTGCCTCCATGGCAGTTTTTAATGACGCTGGATCGTTTTTATGGGTGATTAGAGCTTCTAATTGTGAAAGCTTATCTGATTTTGCATCAGTAACAACTTGTGTCAAAAATTGATTCGCTGCTTGTTGTTTAATTCTTTTAATCGCTATGTCTGGCAAAATATTGATGGAGCTATTCGTATCCGGGGGTTGTACACCGCCTACTAAAGCTGGCTTTACGGAGGGTATCCAACCGTGAGTCCCTGTTATTGCAGGAACTTTTGTTGCCAAATAAGCCCTACATTCTTCTGTGTTATGGGATAAAATTTGTAAGAGGACAGCTTGATCCTTTATTGCGTTTACACCAAATTTTACGCGTTGTTCGGCAGCGGCTAGTTTGATTTTGGCAAGCGAATTATCTGATACGGTAGAACTTAAAAAATCGTCATTTGAAAAAAAAGCTTCTGGTGTCCTTCCTCCCAAAAACTCTGGAGCAATAAGTTGCCACGTTGAGCGTGTATTGGGTTTAATATTAGGGTCTAGTGTCTCCCAAAAAACTCCATGCCGCACTACCGCTTTTCTGAACTCTACTGGGTTACTAATATCAACTGCCAATAGGGCCTCTAATGCTTTATCTCGATTCTCTGCATCTGTACCTGTCATTGCAGCCAATCTGGGATCATTCACAAGATCAAAAAGAATTTTATTCTTAATAGGCATGGTCGCACACTCCGCAAATCATTATGTATCTATTTTAAACTTATTTTATTAAATAAACCTTAAATTTTCATCGCATAAGAACATCCCGCTTGAATAAAGGCAGTAAGATGGACTAACGTTATAACATTAGTATAGCAAGATTAAAGGATTAAGTGATGAAAATCATACTAATTGGCTTATTCTTAACATTAACCCATTTTGCTTATGCCCAAGGGTGTGTCATTGGCGAAATTCCTTCACAGCCTCGCTATGTCTGTTTTGATGGCAGAACATTGCAGCTTGCAGAAGATGGCCGTTACCTTTGGAACGCGAAAAGAGGCTGTTTTGTCAGTGCAGTCCCCTGCTGCGCATACAAAGCTACCCATTATGCATTTTATCCTAATCCTGCCAAGATTGGCGCCGCATACGCCCGTTGCCGGCATGATTATCCTTTCCGCTTAGGACAAATGCAAACACATTAGCTCCTAGGGGTCTGGATAAAAATAAATCGTTCCGGGCTCCGCTACACAGCCCTACCTCTTGCTCACGTTCTCAGCCTACTCCCCGCGGCTTGTCCCTGAAAGATCGTCAAAAACTAAAGCCATATTCTGCCTACGTACCGCGCTTTATGCGCGGTATCCATAGAAAGTGCGATGGAAGAAAAAAATTTGAACAACTTAAGATTTTCTGGATACCGCGCCTAAAGCGCGGCACGTAGGAATTTCTTAAAAATTATTTATAAAACAAAATACTACATCTATATTTTGTGACCGTCTCTGCGAACAAGTCGTGGGCAGGGATGGCTCTTAAGGGATGTTGCAGATTCAGACACAGCACCCAGGTCAGGTCATAGCGCATGAATCAGCCCGCGACTTAATAGAATTTTCCATTTCATCACCACAAGAAAAGAATGAAAAAGAACTGGGTTCCTTAACTTTTCTCTCTTCCAACGCTTTGTTTATCATCGTATGAATTTCCCATTGAGTTGAACTCCAGCCATACAATCCTCGCAGTTGGCGAATAATCCAGAAGCTGCTGCGTAACTGGCGGATGTATTTTACGCCTGCAGATTCTTCTTCGGATGAATATCCATTGATATCGTCTCTTAACCGTTCCAAGCGCTTCGTAAAATCAGGACGCCCTGCGTTCACTTTGATAAACTGCTCAATGCATTCACGTGCCAAATTCTTTTTAAATTTAAGGCAAAATCGATGATCCTCACCGATTTGGGTTAAAATATCCTTAAAAGAGCTGTAGCGCATGCTTGCATTAACTCCTTCCAGATAAGGATTTTTAAAAGTATAGGCGCGGATTATTGGAATGAGATGGGGGTATTTGGTGGTGTCCGCCCCATTTTTTATTAAATGCTTGCTAATTAGCTTTCCATTTTTTTGCACGTCATGTTCATCAGAGCTCCCCGATTGAACCCGTTCCAGTGCAATATCCAAAGGAGTTTTACCTGCAGCGTTTTTTACATTAATAAACTCGCGAAACATGCTGATTGTTTCTTCGTAACGATATTCACCCAGCTTGATTGCTGTATGTAACGGTGTATCACCTTTTTCGAATCCATTGCCATTACATAAATCTCGATATTGGGAAAAAGACTCCTGAAGGTGTTGCCCCAGCGTCTCAGTCAAATTCGGCGGAATGATTTCTCTCAATAAAGCCTGGATTTGCTCTGGATCCAATTCCCGCACATACGTACGAAATTCTTTTATCGAAAACAGTGCTGCCCGCAAACGCGCAAGCCTTGCTACGGTAGTTTGAGTTATTAAAGCGACTTCCGCCCGATCCTGGGCTTTCGTCATATCAGCACAGTCCTCTAATGTCCGCACAATAAGCTCATTCGGAATTAAAATATGCTTAAAAAAAGACTTCCATTTCGCTCGGATAAACTGAGGATTATGGAGTAAGCGGGAAAAAGCATTAATATCGGCATAGTTATGGCATTCTTTATTGTCAAAAGGATTAGAAATATAACCAAATTTTGTTGGCCAATATGAATTCGAGGAATTGGTTAAGCACACCAGAGACTTGAGATCATCTTTTATGATATCAAAAGCATGAGCACCATGTAGTAAATGGAAAGGGCGACGGGTAAGAAACCCCATGATGCTGTCTACAAACATCAAATCATGATCAATTTTGAAAAACACGACGTGGGGCTTGCCCTCTCGTTCTACCAGATAAAATCCATAGTTGCCTTTATGTAAATCATCCTCCTCTAACGTATAAGAAGTAGCGAGAATACTGGCTAAGGATTCATAATCAATGGTTAAACGCCCGTCTATCTCCGCTTCGACTAAACGCGCATAAAAGCCCTGAGGCACTTTATCCATAAAGTAAATAGGTATTTGGGTAGGATCAACGTATCGTGCCGGAGGAGCATAGTCACACCCTGTTTCTGGGTCTTTGAAGGTATAAAAAAGCGTGTCTTTGCCTTCCTTGTTTGTTATGACATAGCAAAGATGCTCAACTGCCAAACCATCAATATTACCGTTAGCATCTACTACCAAATTATTAAGAGGCGTTAAATTAGATAATAAAAACAGACGGGCTAATTGACCGAACATCACTTCCAAACGCGAAAGTTCAGCTCGACCATATTTATTTTTCTTATAAATGATTCGATAAGGGGGAGTTCTTTTATCGGGAGGAGTATATACCGCACGGAGATACGTTTCATGGCCCGTTGCATGGGAAGCAGGGCCTAATTCAATATCGTTGATCTGGAGGAATGAAGAAGGCATGAATTATAAAGCGGAATCAAATTGATTCAAATTTTAACACAAAGATCAAAAAAATCAATCTCCTTCTATAGTCAGATTATCATCTTGTGAGTCAAAGTCTGCGCTGCTATTTAACCGAATTTGCAAACCAACATTATTTTTTGAATCAGCATATTTAATAGCATTTTCCTTGGAAATTAATCCACTTCGATATAATTTTAATAAAGCCTGATCAAAAGTTTGCATGCCTTGCTCCGTACTTCGTTCCATGGCTTCTTTAATGTCATCAATTTTTCCTTTTTCAATCAAATCAGAAATATAGGGTGTATTAAGTAACAACTCTACGGCTGCGATGCGTTGCGTATTTAAGCCTGGAATGAGGCGCATTGAAATAATAGCTCGCAAATTAAGCGACAGATCCATCAATATTTGCTTTCGTGCATCTTCAGGGAAAAAATTAATAACCCGGTCCATAGCCTGATTCGCATTATTAGCATGCAGCGTTGAAATACATAAATGTCCAGTTTCTGCATAGGCAATGGCATGTTTCATGGAGTTACGTTCGCGAATCTCACCGATTAGAATCACATCTGGGGCTTCGCGCATTGCATTGATTAATGCATTATCATAGCTCATTGTATCAATGCCCACTTCACGTTGATCCACTATGGATTTTTTATGTTGATGAATAAATTCTATGGGGTCTTCAATTGTTAAAATATGTCCGCTTTGATTTTCATTACGGTAATCAATCATTGCTGCCAAGGTGGTTGACTTTCCTGATCCCGTGGAACCTACTACTAAAACCAGGCCGCGCAACTCCATGACAATCGATTTTAAAAGTGGAGGTAAATTTAATTGCTCAATCGAGGGAATCTTGTTCTGGATATAACGCACAACCATGGAGATATCACCGCGTTGGCGAAATAAGTTAATTCTAAAACGCCCAACTCCGGAAATAGAAAGCCCCATATTAAGTTCCAAAGTAGCCTCAAATTCTTTACGCTGATCATCACTCATTAGCGATAAAGCAATTTCAGCCATTTGCTGTGCTTTGAGCGGAGCATGCCCTACAGGTGAAATAACTCCTTCGATTTTAATATTAGGCGGTGCTCCCACACTAAAAAATAAGTCGGAAGCACCGCGATCTACCATTAATTTAAAAAAAGGAGTTATGTCCATATATCACCTTGCTTTAGCCTCACTGCTACCTATTAAGTTAAGGAAATTATCTTTCTACCTCCCGCGACTTGTTCGCGGGCTCACCACATTGCTCACCATTACTGGATCTGGCGGGCAAGCTCTGAGAGATCCTCACAAATTTTTACCCTACGTACCGCGCTTTAGGCGCGGTATCCAGAGTCTCTTGCCCTTGAAACAGAACTCTGGAGTATCCCAAACATGTTTCTCGATACCGCGCCTAAAGCGCAGTACGCAGGCATTAATTTACAGCCACAACAAATTTACGCAATAATCAAATCACGTAGCCTTCGATTTTCCAATTCATGCTGGCAAGTCTTTAAAAAAGTCGCCTTGGCACTTTTTGCAGCATCGCTCTGCATTGGCATTAAATCAACTACGTCACATAAACGGGTTAAAAATGTTACATATTCTTCTTTAGTATATTCTATTGGCTCCGTTTTTGGTGAACGATTTTCTCCTATGATGCTCTTTTTTTCCAACTCACTTTCCAAACTTGGACGCAGATCAAGCATTTCCTGGAAATAATTTGTGTAATAAGGAGCCATAGCCAAACGCTCTGCGCCATCATCCTTGTTGGGTGTTGCATTCCAGCGTTCCGCCGCTTCTATAAATTGCTTCATATTTTTAGAGTCCAAAAATTGGGCATAACGAACCACGCCGGCTGGAAAATTTTTACCTAAGTGGTTTCTTACTTCTAATTTTTGTTCTTTTAAAAACTCTAAAAACTCTTTTTCAAAACGAACAATACCCTGTGCTTGAGGATGAGTCACCACATCCAAAGCAATAACATGTTCATCTTGGGTACTTGTACTGGTTGTAGACAATCCACCATTAGTTCCTTTCAAATAGCGGACATACACTGCATAAGTTAATGGGTATTCCCCACGCTTTGCCGACGTGTTTACCTGCATTTCAATTTGTCGCAAAATATGTTCCAAATGCTCCCCTGCCTTGTCATCTTTTACAGGGATAAAATAATCTACATCACGGAGTTCTTCAGGGAAAGCGACTTGCGGGTGCGTGATATGGTTTTCAAAATCAACTATAGGTTTTGTTCCACGCGCTTCAATTGATTGAGCAGCAGCAATTAACATAAATTCCGGCAACAAAACCTTTAAGTCCGAATTAACTAGAAAATCCATTATATCCTCACCTAACCGTGCTCCCAGTTCCTGAATAAACGAAGTAATTGTTGGCGCATAAGTAGGCTTACTATTTTGAGTTGGTTTTTCCGTCGTGAAATTCCACATACGCACTTGCCACTGGTGAATGTGTTCACTAAGCTCTGACTTGGAAGAGCTGGGCATTCCCATAACACTCACGTAGTGATTATTCTTTAATATGTCTCCCAATTTTCCTTTCATTTCTTCAGTGTTATGAAATACAGCGATCGTTTCACGTAAATTGTAAGCTTGCACAGCACGCATCTTCACACTAAGAACAACCCCTAAAAAGCCGCTGTGTGCCGCGCGTAACGTTTCAAAATCAGGATGCTCAGGAGTCAATTCACGAATGTTTCCATCCATATCACACACTTTTATTGATTCAATCAAGCCACTAACAGCCGATTCATCACGGCCTGTGCCATGACCACCAGTACCCACTAATCCCACCAGACTTGCCCAACTGAGCATGCTTAGCGTTGTTGAAGAGAGATTATGTTTACGCAAAAATTCTGCATAGTCGTCTACCTGCATTCCTGCGTTTACTTCAACCAGTGATGCAGGAAGCTGATGAATTGGATTGTCTGGATTAAACCATGCCGGTTTCGTATTAAGCGGCCCAAGAACTTTCGCCTTGTGATATTTCTTTTTGAAACGGATAATAATGTCTGTGCCTTCACCTTGAGATGAGGTTCTGCCACCAACTACTTCTGAAAAAGAAAAGCTCCCTTTACCATATTTGTCGTCTTGAACTTTAAACCAGGGAAATAAGCAACAACCTTCAGGTTTCTCTTTATTTTCCCACCCTGCAGTAGCTCTTAAGGTAATTTTATCTTTTGGAGTCCGATTCTCATTCATTCGTTTTACTTCTTTCATGACCCATTGGACCTGCGCTTCATTTTCTACATCAATAACCACGGCGGAGGGATTACGTACATTTCCCATAAAGTTCGACCAACCTTGGGTGTATGAAATTTTGTTGCGAGTTAGCATATCCATAAATGCAAATTTTAGCTCGGCTGGAAAAGTCATCATTGCTCCTATTGTTGATTAACAGCAAAAAGGTAAAGACTTTGTATTATCATGTCATAAAATTTTGAAGCGTTATAACACGACTCAGTGTAGACTGGGTTAAACGAAGTGCAACCGGAAAAGCAGAAAAAACATCCAGGTATATTTCGCTTTATCCAGCTTACAATCAAGAACTACATTTTTTCCAGAACTTCATGCAAATATTTAACTGGCTCGATAACCATTGAAGAATTATGTTGCTTGGGGGCATTGGCAAAAGGCACTATAGCACGCTTAAACCCATGTTTTGCTGCTTCTTTTAGTCGCTCTTGCCCACTTTGTACCGGTCTAATTTCACCAGCAAGACCCACTTCGCCAAAAATAATGGTTTCCCGGTCAAAGATCCGATTGCGTAAGCTGGATACCACAGCAGCTAATAATGCCAAATCGGAACCTGTTTCTGTGACCTTTACACCGCCCACTACATTAATGAAAATATCTTGATCATAAGTAGCAATTCCTCCATGTCGATGTAAGACAGCAAGTAAAATGGCCAAACGATTTGACTCAAGACCAACGGTAACACGTTTGGATTGTTGTCCGTGTGCTTCATCAACCAGTGCTTGTACTTCAACCAACATGGGACGTGATCCTTCCCAGGTCACCATTACCGCACTACCTGAAGTAGGCTCTGGTTGACGCGATAAAAAAATCGCTGAGGGGTTGGCCACTTCTTTTAATCCCTTATCGGTCATGGCAAATACACCCAATTCATTGACTGCACCAAAACGGTTTTTAATGGCACGAATCACTCTAAAACGGCTGTCACTTTGACCTTCAAAATATAAAACACTATCCACCATATGCTCTAAAACCCGTGGCCCAGCCAGGGCGCCCTCTTTCGTTACATGCCCCACCAGAAATACTGCTGTTTGGGTCAGTTTGGCAAAGCGAACTAATTGTGCTGCTGATTCACGTACTTGACTTACTCCCCCCGGAGCAGAACTTATGGTTTCCGTGAAAATAGTTTGAATCGAGTCAATCACTATCACTTTAGGGTTTTCCTTTTGTGCTTGAGCAATAATTGATTCAACTTGTGTCTCAGCTAAAAGTCTTAAACCTGCCAAAGGCAAACCCAGACGTTTGGCTCGCATAGCTACTTGCTGCAAAGATTCCTCTCCCGTTACATATAAAACAGTTTCCTGCATGGAAAGATTAGCCAGAGTCTGCAATAACAAAGTGGACTTACCAATGCCAGGATCCCCTCCAATCAGAACTACAGAACCATACACCAAACCACCGCCAAGTACTCTATTAAGTTCAGATAAACCACAATCCATGCGTAGTTCATTATCCATGACTACATCTTCTACAGCAGTGATTACCGAACGTTGATTCGCCCATGACCCGCTGCGTGAATTACGATTCACTGGCATCCCCTCTTCTGCAATCGAATTCCATGCGCCACAATGGGTGCATTGCCCGGCCCATTGCTTAGAAATTGCGGCACATTGACTGCAGACAAATTGGGTCTTTGTTTTCATTCTTATCCATCCGATTCAGTTTCAATTGAAAGCGTTCTTGCATAACCATGCAAGAGCTCTAATATACACGATTTATCCTATCGATGTATTGAACCATTATTCAAGAAATCAGTTACTTGCCTACTCCATTCCGCCCGGGACTTGTTCACGGGGTTATCCACGTGACATAGAGATAAACGCGGATGAACATTAAAAATTAATTTACTACATTGAATCCTGGGAACAACCCAGTATAATCAGTACATTTTGCACAATCAGGACAAAATCTATGAGCCAAGGTATGCATTTTGAACAGTCAATCACAGAACTAGAAGAAATTGTCAGGCAACTGGAAAAAGGAGAACTCTCTTTAGAAGACTCCCTGAAACAATTTGAAAAAGGAATTAGTCTGGCGAGACAATGTCAGGATGTATTACAAAAGGCAGAACAAAAAATAGAAACTTTAACTTCTGCAGAACCCAGCTCGGATGAATAATTAAGTGATAAGTAACTACATAAAACGGCACGAAGAATTTCTCAAACAAATAATTAATGACTCTTCTGTACCTGCGACAACGATATATTCTGCAATAAATTATTCTCTATTCCCTGGAGGAAAGAGAATCAGACCTATTTTGGTCTATTTAACTGGGAACTTACTTGATCTTGATCTCAAAATTCTGGATGTTATTGCTGCTGCAATCGAATTAACGCATTGTTATTCGTTAATTCATGATGACCTCCCTGCCATGGACAATGATGATCTACGCCGTGGTAAACCCAGTTGTCATAAAGCTTTTGATGAGGCAACAGCAATTTTAGTAGGCGATGGCATGCAGGCCTTGGCCATTGAAGTACTCTTAACCCATCTTTCTCCCTTGCTCCACCCCCAACAAGTCATTGCGATCACTCTTGAGCTTGTTAAAGCAAGCGGTATCAGCGGCATGGTAAGCGGGCAAAGTCTGGATTTGTCTGAATTGGCAAAATCATCTACGAATGAAGAACAGCTAAGAGAAATTCACTACCTTAAAACGGGACGGCTTATTTTAGCGTGCATAGAAATGGTTTTGAATGCCCACTCAGCACCGGAAACATATAAAGAAGCTTTACGAACCTATGCCAGCCATCTAGGTCTGGTTTTTCAAATGCAAGATGATTACTTGGACCGTTATGCTCCTACCGAGGTACTGGGTAAAGGTCGCTCCTCTGATTTGGCAAACCAAAAAATAACGTTTGCGACTCTATTTTCCCCAAAAAAATTGGAAGAAGAGATCAATAAGCATTATCAAATTGCCCTCGACGCATTAGAAATATTTGCTCAAAAAGCACTTCCATTAATTGACTTAACTAAGAAATTACAAAAACGTAGCCAATTGACTGGCTAGATCGGTAGCCTGGTGAAGCAAAGCAGAACCCGGGCTACAATTAAAGAATGCTTAGCCCGCCTCCAATCCCTACTTGAAAAGGAGAAGCCTGTGTCAACTGCAATTGTATGGTTTCGTCAGGACTTGCGTTGTGGTGATAATCCTGCCCTATTTACAGCGTGCAAAACGCATCCATCCATTATCCCCCTTTATATTTTGGAAAATCCCGGCGAATTGCTTGGTGGTGCTCAGGGTTGGTGGCTCCATCATAGTCTATCTTGCTTGCAAAAAACACTGAAAAAACACGGCCTGGATCTGCTCCTTAAAAAAGGAGAACCATTACCGATTTTAAAAAAAATCATCGAATATTATGAAATTACCGAAATTTATTGGAATCGCTGTTATGAACCGGCGAGTATTGAGCGTGATAAACACATTACTAAAGAGTTGAGCAGCCTAGGAATAAAAGTAAACTCCTTCAACGGGAGCTTGTTAAACGAACCATGGACAATCAAAAATAAAAGCGGTGAGTACTTTAAAGTGTTTACCCCGTTTTGGAAACAGTGCTTACAGCACATGGAAATACCTAATGCACTGACTATTCATAATTGGCCTGATAGTCCTACAGTTACTTCAGAACCTATTGCGGAGTGGAGCCTTTTACCTGAAAAACCTAATTGGGCCAAAAGATTTCCTGAGTTTTGGGAACCTGGTGAAATCGGGGCACTGAAAAAACTGGATTTTTTTGTTCAACATCATCTACAAAACTATAAAGCATGCCGTGATAAACCAAGTAAAATAGCTACCTCTCGGCTGTCGCCCCATTTACATTTCGGTGAAATTAGTCCCTGGCAAATATGGCGTGCAATCGAACAGTTCCAAGTGCAACCAAACGGCAATATGAGCTCGTCAGAATGTTTCCTCGCTGAATTAGGGTGGCGGGAATTTTCTTACTATCAGCTTTATCACGTTCCGGATTTACCCTATAGAAATTTTCGCCAGGAATTCGATGCTTTTTCATGGCAAACAGACCATGAAACGCTCAAAAAGTGGCAAAAAGGTCTAACGGGTTTTCCCATTGTGGATGCTGGAATGCGTGAATTATGGGAAACTGGCTACATGCACAATAGAGTACGGATGATTGCTGCTTCATTTCTAATTAAAGATTTATTAATTGACTGGCGAGAAGGAGCAAAATGGTTCTGGTATACACTTCTTGATGCCGATTTGGCAAATAATTCCGCTGGTTGGCAATGGGTAGCCGGCACTGGGGTAGACTCCGCTCCATACTTTCGCATTTTTAATCCCGTGCTCCAGGGAGAAAAATTTGATCCTCTAGGTAAATATGTTAAAACATGGGTACCCGAATTGGCGCAAGTACCTAATGAGTGGATTCATAAGCCTTGGGAAGCTCCAGCAAATGCTTTGCCTATTACCTTAGGAGCAGAATATTCTTTCCCATTAGTCGATCATAATCTGGCACGGAAAAGGGCTTTGCAATATTATGCGGCAATTAAAAAATGAATGGACTAACTTCGACGTCTTATTATCTGCGAAACAGGGATCATTGTTTCTATCCCAAGCTCGGTTTTTCTTTGCTCGCCTTTCCAGGCATGTCCGTAAACCACTTCATATGTCAACGGATATTTCCCCTTCTCGGTTTGCAGGGCAGAGTAGTTTTGCTCAAATTGTCGCCAAGCCATTTTCCCAGTTAATCCTTGGTTTCTTTGAGGATTAATATTTTTTACTCCTTGGGCTTTTAAAGCATGTAATAACTTGGGTAGGGTTTCATAATGCACGGCCAATAATTCCATATCCATTACCGGCTCTAAAAAATGTTCTGACATCAAGCAATCACCGATATCATGCATGTCAGCAAATTCATTGACATGGGCATAATGATTTACCTCAGACCAAGCATACTTTAATTCTTTAAATGTATCCGGGCCCAAAGTAGTAAACATCAAACAACCATTCGCTTGCATGACACGATTCAACTCACGAAAAACTGGCGTCAAAGGACCGCCCCAATGAATCACTTGATTGGCAAAAACTAAATCAAACGTACCTGTAGCAAAAGGCATTTGCCGCATATCTGCAGCCACTAAAGACCACTTTCGTCGCCAACTTTGCTTTTTTTGTGCCTGCATCAACATGAACTGAGCCAAATCCAAACCAACAACCTGTGCCTTTGGATACATCTGCGTCAATTCATAAGAAAATAAACCTGGGCCGCATCCAAGGTCAAGAATGCGTTGTGGCTTCATACTCAAATACTGCAATCGATCCAATAACCGCAATCCAATCTCTTTTTGTACCTTGGCAGCAAATTCATATTCAGTGGCATGTTGATTAAATGCCTTGCTAATTTCGTAGATAACAGCCATTATAAAACCAGGAAAAATTAAAGGAATCCAACACGCGTGCGCCAGAAAATATGGAGTTTAACACAAAGTTTACGCTTGTACTCAATATGTGTTTTATGCAATCAGTTTCATCACAGCAAAATGGCAGTATGCACCTCGTGTATTGAGTTCATGACCCGCTTAGGTCCCGCCTGCCACTACTGCGCATATCCTTTGCCCGATATTCATCTGTTTGTCTGTGGGCGTTGTATTAAAAAAACACCTTATTTTGATCGCGCACTCATTAATTACGTCTTTGAAGAGCCTCTACGCAATCTTTTGCATCAATTTAAATACCGCAATGGTCTTTATCTAGGATCTTTTTTAAGTCAATTAATGGTTCACTCACTGCCAAAGGATGAAGTTATGCCTCAATGTTTAATCCCCGTCCCTATGCATCCACAACGCATTAAGTCGCGCGGATTTAACCAAGCAGCAGTTTTAGTTCGATTACTCGCAAAAAAATTACAGTTACCTTACGACTTAACCAGTTGTCAAAAAATCCTTAATACGGAGCCCCAAGCAAGTCTTGACGGCGAACAAAGACAAAAAAATTTACGTCATGCATTTAACGTCAAAAAAATTCCCTGGCACCATGTAGCAATTGTTGATGATCTCTTAACTACGGGCAGCACAGCCAATGAGCTGGCATTCACTTTAAAGAAATCGGGGGTAAAAAAAGTAGATGTATGGTGTTGCGCCCGAGCCGTGGGTAAATTATAAATTGTAGCCTGGGTGATGCGCAGCGGAACCCAGGTTATGGGTGTGTGCTTCACCCAGGCTACGATTTTATTGTTAAGGTATCTCGAGCTTTTGGGTGAGTTCGGATTCGTCAATGTTACAGTATTCCAACATCATAGAAATATCAATGCCATAAGGAGTAATCTGGTGATTCACGCCTTGAACAGTCAAAGTTCCATATCCATGCCCAAGAGATTTATAGGTTATCTCATTCTGATCTGCAAAAGATTGGATTGCTTCTTCAGCTGCCCCTAAACTGCCTTCAAAATGACCTTTATTGATATTTAATTGAGTATTTTTAATCTTAATGTGGATCATATTTTTTTCTACTGGTTTCTTTTCTTCTTTTGAAAAGAATTGAGCATAACCTTGTCCTTGTCGCGCGGTTCGCTCTTGTAGTTGCTCTAGTTTTCGATACATAATTTGTCCCTTTTTTGCATAAACTGCGCGCGATTGTAATTACTTTTCAAGCGTTAAGCAAATCCGTATTGAAACAGAAGTAAATCATCCTAAATTTAGAAAGGCCTGTTTTCATTTCGCTAAATTGAGTCAAAATGTCTAAGTGATTTGTGAGTTTTCCTTACCAAAGAACTAACTATCTCTCAGACCATTTTAGCCAAGACAGTAGAAAGCCTAGATTCGTTGCAGATCATTCATTAATAAGTGAACCAAGAGCACACAAAACACAATAACTACCAACCGATGCAATAAAAGCTCCATGGGAACAGATACTGCTTTGCCGCGGACTTTTTCAATAATTGCATAAACTATAGAACCTCCATCCAATCCTGGAATAGGAAACAGGTTAATCACGGCAACAGCCAGACTTAAGGTGGCTATAAAAAATAGAAAAACAACTACCCCTTGTGTAAGTGAAGCCACGGAAGCGGCAAAAATGCCTATAGGACCTAACAAGGCTGAAAAAGGGATTACTCCAGTAAATAATTGTTTCAAGATCATCAGGAAAAAATAAACCATATTGGCCATAAATTCATTTGTTTTCTGGATTGCATCCATAAAAGATGAAGCCTGCAGGGTACTTTTTGCCGCAGATAAATTAGGTTTAATCCCCAATTGGGTCAATAACGATCCTTTTACTCCATGAAATTGCTCATGGCTTAAATCAAGCGTTGCTTTTGCCTCTTTGCCATCGGGACGAATAAGTGTAACCGGAATATCTTTCTTTCCCCAAAGAATAACTAACCGCATGCCTACATCATTCCATGTTGGAATCGCTGAACCATTCATGGAGATGAATTTATCACCAGGAAGCATTCCCGCCTGGGAAGCGGCGCTATTAGGAAGCACTTCCTTGATTTCTGGTAACGTGTATCTAAGACCTATGCTGTACACCAAAACCAAAGCAACCCAAGCAACAATTAGATTTGCAACAGCCCCGGCCAATAAAATACAAATGCGTTGCCAAATAGGTTTTTTATCAAAGCATCCGGAGTATTGTGCAGGCTTTACTGGACTAATCCGTGTATTTTCTAATTGAACGTAGCCCCCTAAAGGAAAAAATGCCCAAACCCATTCACAACCGCTTGGACTTTGCCAGCGCAACAGCGGCTTGCCAAAACCTATGGAAATTTTTTTGATTTTTACTCCAAAAATGCGCGCTGCTATTGCATGTCCGCTCTCATGGATCCCCACTACCAAAATCAATGTAAGAATTATGGCGATAATTGCCAAAAACATAAGCTACTCCTTCACCGGGGCCGCGTGTTATCAACGATCAATTGCAATAAGGGTGTTCCTTTCTTACCATTCAATTCATAACCTTGACGATACACTTCAAAAACCCGATACGCCTGATTCGATTCACTATCAACTAACTCGACATCATCACCTTGCTCATCAATTAACGTCACTGTTAAATGAATTTCTCGAAATCCAGCGATATGATATCGTTCTTTAAATAATTCTAATACACGCGCCAAACTTTGTGCTGCTTCTTCGCCGCTATGCTCACCTTGCAGGATTATATCCATGACGATCTCCCCATAACTTGGGATTTTGTATAAAACCCTCTACTATTGTTAGCGGCCGAATAAAAATGTACTTTAATTTTACAATTATTTTTTTGAAGTCTAAGTAGAGTCAAAGTGATAATTTGGCTTCTGCTGTTTATTTATTAGATTATAGAATCATTTTTCTTGAATCAGAATAAAGAAATAAGACTGCTTGCACTACAAATTTAATGACTAATCGTTTACAATCCCACGATTAACTCAATAATTCATATTCAAATAATTTATATTTTATGGTGTTTGTTGCTTGCGGATTGAATCACAAAACTGCTCCAATAAACGTGCGTGAAAAAGTCGCCTTATCTCCGGCTACCCAGGATTCCTTGCTCCATAGCCTGTTAACTCTGCCAGAAGTGAATGAAGCTGCTATTTTGTCTACCTGTAATCGCACAGAAATTTATTGTGATGCTCACGATTCTCAGGTCATTGCACATTGGCTTACTAGAGAACATCAATTACCATTGGACTCATTGTCCCCATTTTTTTATGTTCATAAAGGCAACCAGGGAATCAAACATCTTTTACGTGTTGCCAGCGGTTTAGATTCCATGATGATTGGTGAACCTCAAATTCTTGGGCAAATGAAACAGGCGTACCAACATGCATGCAACCTTGGTGCAATAAAAACTCAATTACGTCCAATTTTTGAATATGTTTTCAGTGCTTCAAAACGGGTGCGCAACCAAAGTGGTGTTGGTTCGAATCCCGTTTCAATTGCCTATGCAGCAGTCCAATTAATAAGCCAACTTTTTACCGACTACAAATCGTTAAATGTTTTCCTCATTGGTTCCGGGGAAACCGCTTCTTTGGTTGCAAAATACTTGCGCCAGCAAGGTGTTGAACGCTTTATGATAGCAAGCAGAACACTGGAAAATGCGGAGAAACTTGCCAGTTCGTTTAATGGGCAAACCATTCCAATTACTGACATTGCCGAATATTTACCTCAAGCAGACGTCATTGTTTCTGCTACAAATTGTCCTATCCATTTTATTAATAAAAGCCTTGTCGAACAGGCATTAAATCAAAGACATCATAATCCAATGTTCTTTTTGGATTTATCTGTTCCTCGAGATGTAGAAGAAAACATTAAGGAATTAGGAAAAATACAACTTTATAACATTGATGATTTGCAAACCATGATCGATAAAGGTATGGAAGAAAGACGCTATGCTGCATTACATGCAGAACAATTAATCGATGAAGAACTGAATAAATACATTCGCAAGCATCGCTCGCTTAAAGCGAAGAAAGTCATTTGCGATTACCGCAGCCAAATGCAAGACCTGGCGCAAAAAGAATTACAACGAGCCTTGAAAAAACTTTCTGCCGGTCAATGCCAGCAGATCGTTTTAAATGAATTTAGTGAACGCCTGGTCAATAAACTCACACATAATCCTACTGCTGGTTTAAGGCAAATCGCTAAAGATGGCCGAGAAGATTTATTTACCTTGGCACAATATCTTTTTAATACAACAACACATCAATCATCCTATGAAGAAATCTCTTGAACTCAAACTGCAGCAAATGCTTGAGCGATATCAGGAAGTTGGTCGCTTATTATCTGAAGCATCGGTTATTGCCGATCAAAATCAGTTTAAGACTCTTTCCAAAGAATACGCACAACTGGAGCCTGTAGCAACATGCTATGAAACCTATATCGAAGCCAAAAATAATTTGTCTTCACTGCAGGAGCTACTCGAAAGTGAGGACCCGGAGCTGGCGTCAATGGCTGCAGAAGAATTGGAAGTTGCGCAACAAGAAGTAGAAGAACTTGACGAACAATTACAGTGGCATTTGATTCCTAAAGATCCGGATGATGAGCGTAATATTTATCTTGAAGTCAGAGCAGGAACAGGAGGCGATGAAGCCGCAATTTTTGCCGGAGATCTTTATCGCATGTACAGTCGATATGCAGAAGATCAGGGCTGGCAGCAAGAGTTAATTAGTGCAAGTCATGGCGAGCATGGTGGATATAAAGAAATTATCGTGCGCATTAGCGGTAACGCAGTTTATTCACAACTTAAATTTGAATCGGGTGCTCATCGCGTACAACGTGTTCCTGAAACTGAATCTCAAGGACGTGTCCATACTTCTGCATGTACGGTAGCGATTATGCCAGAGGTGGATGAAATTGATGATATTCAAATTAATCCTGATGATTTGCGAATCGATACGTACCGTTCTTCAGGCGCTGGAGGGCAGCACGTTAACAAAACAGACTCAGCCATACGCATCACGCATATTCCAACTGGCGTTGTAGTGGAATGTCAAGATGAACGTTCACAACATAAAAACCGTGCCAAAGCCATGTCTTTACTTAAAACACGCTTGCTGGATGCAGAACAAAGCAAGCAGAAAAAAGAACAAGCACAAACACGTAAGTCACTGGTAGGTTCTGGTGATCGTTCTGAACGAATTCGTACTTATAATTACCCACAAGGACGACTCACGGATCATCGGATTAATTTGACAATCTATCAACTTGCCGATGTGATGGAAGGCAATTTGTCCTTGGTAATTGAACCCTTAAAACGTGAATATCATGCAGAGTTGCTCGCAGAGCTAGGACGAAATGATTAGTATTCGTGAAGCTCTGGGAAAAAATCCGGATCGGGAAACAGAAATTTTACTCTGCCACACTTTACACAAAACCAGGGCTTATCTCTTTGCACATCCTGAAGCTTTATTAACTTCAAAACAATGGGAAACCTTTCAACATTTGATGTCACGAAGAGCTCAAGGGGTTCCCATTGCCTATCTCATCGGTGAGCGTGAATTTTGGTCACTTACTTTAAAAGTCAATGAACATACTTTAATTCCACGCCATGAAACAGAACGAATAGTCGAACTCGCCCTGGAACTTATCCCCAATCAACCGGATATGTACATATTGGAATTAGGTACAGGAAGCGGAGCCATCGCCTTAGCACTTGCTAAAGAAAGACCGCACTGGCACATTATTGCTGGTGATATCAGCCAAGAAGCCTTAAATATTGCTAAAGAAAACGCGCAAAACCATAGGATAAAGAATGTAAGCTTTTATCAATCCAATTGGTTTAGTAACATTCCACACCGGCAATACCATGCTCTTGTTGCTAATCCGCCATATATTTCAGAATACGATCCCCATTTACACCAAGGTGATTTGCGTTTTGAACCACGAAATGCTTTGGTGAGTAGTCAAGAAGGCTTAGCTGATCTACAATGTATTATTAAACAAGGTTATGAGCACCTTCTACCTGGCGGCCTGATCTTGCTAGAACATGGTTATAATCAAAAATTAAAAGTACAGACTATACTTAATAAGTTACAGTATAAAAACGTACAGTGTTGGCAAGACATTCAGGGAAATGACAGAGTAAGTGGGGGTTGGCGATAAATTTATTGATGATACAATGGTTTTTTGGTATACCTATCCGCTTTCTGTAAACCCAGGTTGTACACGAGTTGGGGACGGGAGCTAAAATGACCGAACAATTAATTGATAAAACCAATGAGAGACGACACAACGTGAAAAACGACGCAATAGGTAGTATGGGAATCACCCCTTACAAGGAAGCCCCAGGGGAAGAATATATGAATGAAAAGCAGTTAGCACATATTGAAAAAATATTGCTAGCTTGGCGTCAATCATTGATGGAAGAAGTCGATCGAACTGTGACGCACATGAAAGATGAAGCGGCTAATTTTCCAGATCCCTCAGATAGAGCCAGTCAAGAGGAAGAATTCAGTATTGAATTACGTACTCGTGATCGTGAGCGTAAACTAATTAAGAAAATTGAGGATGCCTTAGAACGTTTGCGAAATGAAGATTTCGGCTATTGCGAAGCCTGTGGTATCGAAATCGGCCTCAAACGTTTGGAAGCAAGACCTACTGCGACTTTGTGTATTGATTGCAAGACTTTGTCCGAGATCAAAGAAAAACAAAATCAAGGTTCCTAGTAAAAATTTCAGTTATACCTAAAAAAACGGTCATCCCTGCATAGACAGAAATGATCGAGTAGGTTGGGTCGTTTCGACCCAACAAGTACATTCCACAATCACTCATTGCATTGATAATTTTAAAATCTCGACGCCTCTAATTTAAACCTGTGTTTCAATTGTAGGGTCAAAATGACCTGAGGGATCGTCAGTTTTTTGATAAGAAACATCCACTAATTTTTTCGCCTACCTACCGCGCTTTATGCCTGAACGATCGTCAGTTTTTTAAATTTATCATGTACCACTTAAGTTTCTCTACGTACTGCTTTAAATTTCTCTACGTACTGCTTTCCTACGTAGCGCGCTTTATGCGCGGTATCCAGAACGATATTTTAAGATGCCGCTGAGCATTTCTAGAGCAAGATCCCCTGGTACGTAGACGAAGAAATTAAGCGCGGTACATAATAGAAGGTAATATAAAGTAGCGGCAGTATAAATCCCTAAATTACCCCTTCAATTTGCTGTAAGTGGCGTATCACAGATCCTTTATTTTTTTCAAAAACAGCAGCAGCATTGTGAATCATCTGCTGACGAAACTTGGGATCAGAATGCAATTTAATAATCCCATCGATTACTTCGTTTGCCTGGCGTACCAATAAAATACCCTGAGCAGCCTGTAAGTCGTTGCAAATGGCTTTAAAATTATGCACCAGACTTCCACTTAACACGGGAACATTCATTGCAATTGGTTCCAAGACATTATGTCCCCCTACCGGAACCAAACTACCTCCTACAAAAGCATAATCACTAATCTGATATAACCCTAAAAGCTCGCCCAGGCAATCTAATACCACAATCTCATTTTCAGAGCTTAGGGTATTTAAATTAGAGCGTAAGCCGGTCTTAAATCCTGATTGCATACATAATTGATAAACCGCCTGGAATCGTTCAGGATGGCGTGGAGCAATTAATAAGACAACGCCAGGAATCGCTTGTTGCAACCGTTTTAGATGAGATAAAATCTGTGCCTCTTCATTCTCATGAGTGCTTGCTGCAATAACTGCCACACGTTCGGCTCCCCAATGACTTTTTAAATCGCTAAAGCGCTTACTGTCTATCGTATTAGTCTGTAAATCAAATTTCATATTTCCCAAAATATGGACTATCTCCTTTCTTGCCCCTAACACGATATAACGTCGCGCGTCCTCTTCTCCCTGCGCTAAAATGGCAAAAAATTGATTCAGAATCGGTTTAATTAAAAATTTAATCTTTTTATACCCATTCAAAGAATCATCAGATATCCGTGCATTAGCAAGCAATAAAGGGACGTTTGCTGCCCGAGCCTGATAAATTAAATTCGGCCATAATTCAGTTTCCATAATAACACCCACACGCGGTCGAATTTGTTTAAAAAAACGTTTAAGTACGCCGGGAAGATCATAGGGTAGATATTGATGAGCCACCTTGTTACCAAAGCGTGCTTGCACTCGTTCAGAACCGGTTGGCGTCATGGTAGTAACCATTAAAGACCAATTTTTCTCCAACATGGCATCAATGAGGGGAATAGCCGCAATAACCTCGCCTAAAGATACAGCATGAATCCATACGTCAAAAGGTTTATACTCATGTTTACAAAGAAAAAAACGTTCTGATATGCGCTCCCTGTATGCAGGTAAGCTTCTCCCTTTCCACCACAAGCGAATTAGTAAAAAAGGAGTCAGCAAATACATTAAAAAAGAGTAAAGAAATCGCATATAAAACCAAACCCAAAAATCGACAGTATATACTTAAAATGTGGTATAAGCGATAAAATCAAATTTAATGACTTAATTTTAAGGGATCCTTTTTAATGTCTTTTCGGGAATTTTTTATTGTATCGACTTGGTGGGGAAAGATTATTGGCGCATTTTTTGGCTATTTAATCGATGGTCCTATAGGGGCAATTTTTGGTCTTTTAGTAGGTAATTTTTTTGATCGTGGTTTATATAGTTATTTTTCTAATCCTCATTGGATATATTACACCGAAAAACGCAAAGCAATCCAAAAAGTCTTTTTTGAAGCCACCTTTTCCATTATGGGGCATTTAGCTAAGGCCGATGGTCGTGTCAGTGAACAAGAACTGAATATGGCACGTTTATTCATGGATGAAATGCGCTTAAGCAGCGAACAAAAAACATTGGCGAAACATTTCTTTAATGAGGGAAAGCAACCTCAGTTTAACTTAGATGCCGCCCTCGAAAATTTAAAAAAAATCTGTGAAGAAAACCGTGACTTGTTACGGCTGTTTATTGATATTCAATATCGAGCAGCCCAGACTGATGGACTGGATTCAAAAAAAATCAAAGTCCTGGATAAGATTTTTTCCAAGCTGGGTTTTGCACCACTTCACAAACAATATCGCTTTTATGAAGATTTTGGCGACGCAAGTTACTCATCAGAGCCGCAAAATGATGCCAAGCAACAATCAGAACAATCGCGACAATCCGATTCGTCTTCGCAGTCGTATTCATCCTACAGCAGATATACTTATCAACCCACAAAAACAAACCTGGACTATGCTTATGCGCTTTTGGAAGTACCCTCCGATGCGAGCAAACAAGAAGTGAAAAAAGCCTATAGACGTTTATTAAGCCGTAATCATCCGGATAAATTAATCTCCCAGGGCTTACCGCAAGAAATGATAAAAATGGCAAATGAAAAAACCCAGAAAATTGTAAAAGCATATGAATTAATTTGCACCAGTAAAGGCTGGTAAACGTCACAGGCCACAAAGAGATCGTTCACATTGTTTTGCTTCATTGTAGCCTGGGTGAGCGCAGCGAAACCCGGGTTCCGCAACGCTGCACCCAGCAGGCAACTATACGGAGTATAGATGGGTCTGTAAGTATTTTTTAGGTCGCTTTTCGTTAAAAGTATGCAAAATTAAATTTTTCCTCAGTAGGCGTTGATCTTTACAGTTCAGGAACTTCCTCAAGATAACCGCTCCAACTTGACTTCTTATTTTCTGCCACTTGATTCTTGAAAAAAGCAGCGATTGGAACTAGATAAGAGTACATCCGCGGCGGAGATTTAGGTTGAAGCATAGGGAGCTTTACCATCCAACCATGGATAAATGAAAAAAGAAGTTGTCTACTGTATTCATAATCGTGATGGGCTCCCGGTATTTCTATAGCTAAATAATTGTTTTTATTTTTTGCAAATTCCTTTTTTCTTGCTGCCATTTCTTGCTTGATTAGGTCATAATCAAACTGACCAACAATATCAAAAACAGGCATATTTAATTCAAGTTTTTTATCTGCAGTTGGAGGAGTGTTGTAGGCAGACAAGAGAATCAAACCTTCAATTTGGGGCACGGGAGGTTTTCCCAAATATTCGAATGTTTGTTTTAATTGTTCTCCATAGTGCACCATCACAACCCGTATATTTTTTTGTTTGCGTAAAGCAGCAACCACCTCGGGAAATTGTTTGATCCAGGGTACAGTAATGCTGCTGTCGTTATTGAGCAATACAACCTGCCATCCACTTTGAGCTAATTCATTTGCCAGATTATCCAACAATAGAGAGGAATGTGCTTGTGAACCACCATTGACTAAGAGAACTGCCCCATATTTTTCTTTTTTTGGAGACCAGTAAGGTAAATCGATGTTTTTACCGTCAACTTTGATCACCAATGTGTCTGCAAATAAAGTTGAGCATACGAAAAAAAAGATTAGGACTGTCCTTGTAATATATTTCATATCATCCTAATAAATGAGCCTGAATCGATTGAAAATGAACTGTAGCCTGGGTGCAGCGTAGCGGAACCCGGAAAAATTTAACCATCTCTGCCCGGGGTTCCGCTACGCTGCACCCAGGCTACATTGAAGGATAGTACTTCATCTAATCCGTCAACTCGATACCTGCTTGATCCAACATTTCTCTGGCTCTATCGCCCAGGATCTTATGCGCCAATGCAGTTGGATGTACTAAATCAAAAAATAGAAACCCAGTACAACCATCCGCATTCATTTCATGTTTCACAGAGGTCACCATTTTTAAGACCGATGTTTTTGTTATATCCTCAACTACAGAATTAACGCAGGTACCTGTTATATTTGTAAAACCATAATTTTCAGGAACCGTCATGACTTCTTCAAAGGCTTTATGCAGATCATAATACAGCCACTCTACATCCGGGTATTCTTGCTGAAAATCATCCATTGATTTCCTTAATAAATTATTATGTTCCTTGGCAAAATAGGTCATCGCATCAACTGAATCAAATTCAATTGCAGCGGGAGTTCGTCCTAAATCGGGTAAGTTAACCACCAAAATATGTTTTGCACCTTTTTCTACCAAACGCTGAATGCTATGCACAATACCTGCATGCACATCGTGAAGTGTTTTTTCAATTTCTGCGGGAAATGCAAGATAGTTATTTGCGCCTATCCATATAACAAAAAGACTGTCTTCACTCGCTTTGTCATTATGTTCTAATAAATAATTTTTTACTTCTCTTCTCAAAGTAAACAATACTTCATCATCTCCTTCTTCCTCAGACACACCAGCGCCACCATATGCATAATCTAATAGATGCTCAGTAGGGTTTTCAGGAAAATAAGAGGCAATTACATGCTCAATCCAGACGGGGCCATTAGAGAAACGTCCTTCAAAGTATGGAGGGGATGGAGGTAATTGATGTTTCATAAATTTATATAAATTACCGTTATCAGACAAACTATCACCAAATACAACTATATTATGAAGAGGTGTAGCCCAAACAATTCCAGAAAATAAAAATGCCCCTATAGTTGCTAACAGTTTCATGAATACCCTTAAGTTCTAATCCTAAAAAAAGCAGTGACATCTTATCACAAATGGCTACTGCACTGAATTTTGAAGAGTGTATCTGGTTATTTTAAAAACAAAGTCAATCCGCATTATAGTATGAAAAATCGTTCATAAGCAATTTTTTTGCATAAACCTATATTTTATTATTTTTATATATTTATCAATGGGTTAAATAAAATCAAACTCCATAAAAATAGCCCTCCAGGTCAAAATCATGCTTATTTCATAAACAAAAAAACAACCTTTGGGGTTTTTCGATTGCTCCCCAATCAAAAGAAATTTATATTAATATTTTTGCTGGGAGGCTTAAGTAATGACTTTTAAACAAAAATTTATCCTCAAATGTCTTGAGTGTATGGAACAAATTCTTGCTCACGATGAGGAGTTAGCAGAAGCAGTTCATCATTATACTGAAAATAAAGTTCCTACTTCGCGCTACCAACTTAACACCAAAATAACGGATGCATCGCAATGGAATGAACAAGACAAGCTCAGCTTGAGCGCCACTGTTTTTGAAGCAATTGCGCGTAGCTCTTTATCATTTTACTCGGAAAGTGATAAGCGTGCTCAGGAAGTAAATGCTGCCAATGAGGCATTTCTGGATAAATACCTACCTAGGATGACTGAAAATACCAATTCAAATAACAGGATTGATTCAGTAAAAAAAAATATCGAGCAAATTAAAACGGAGCTTAAAAACAAAATAGAAAACAATGAAAATCCCTATTCCTTTTTTACTCCGGTGACTGCTGGTTTGGTTGTCATGGCTGCAGCTGCAACAACAATAGCATTATTGTCTTATAAAGCGTAGAAATCTAACCGACCCAGATGCAGCGAATTGTCTCTTGATCAAATCCCTGCCTACACCCCGCGGCTTGTCCGCAGGATCCGTTATTTTAGCATATTCCCTGGATCCCGCGGACAAGCTGCGGGACGTCGGAGTAGCGCTGGACTGGTTTTGCAGCGAATATAGAAGATTCGGTCCCACGAAGCAGAACCCGGATTAGCCGATTCTTTCCTCGACCTTCCTTTATGCTCCACTACCAATCAAAGTTATTTTTAACTGGCGTCCACAAACCCAAGCTTTGGTTAAATCACTCATTACTTCTTTAGGCATACCTTTAGGTAAACGCACCGTTGAATGATCTTCATGAATTTTAAGGCCAGTAATGTGTTTACTTTGCAAACCCGCTTCATTAGCAATCGCGCCAACAATATTGCCTGGTTTTACTCCATGAATTTTACCTACATCGATTCGGAATAAATCTTGACCTATAAATTCGTCATTGATTTTTTTACGTCCTTCGCGAAAACCTTTCTTGTCTGCAGCAAACCCTTTTCGCTCATCGCGAGAGCGCTCAAATTTACCACCATGCTCACGACTTTCTTTAATTGGACGTGGTGATTTCGGCAAAGCTTGCTCTTTTTGCCAAGGTAAATCTTTGTTTAACAATAAAGCAAGTGTGGCAGCAACATCTACTGCAGAAACATCATTTTCTTTAATATATTCTTCAATAATTCGTTTGTATGAAGGTAAGTTTTCATGTTCTAAACGTGCTGTGATGCTCGCCATAAAACGTTGCTGGCGTGCAACCTGAATCGTATGGTCATTGGGTACAGTTACCTTGGAAATACGCTGACGTGTATGTCGCTCAATACTTGTAATTAAACGTGATTCCTTAGGGGTTACAAATAAAACAGCCACTCCGGAACGCCCAGCTCTACCTGTTCTTCCAATGCGATGTACATAGGTCTCATTATCATGCGGTAAATCATAGTTAATCACATGAGTTACCCGCTCCACATCCAGACCACGAGCAGCAACGTCTGTAGCGACCAGGATATCAATTGCTCCTTGTCTGAACTGTGCGATAATGCGTTCACGTAAGGCCTGGGTAATATCACCATGAATGGCCATGGCTCGTAGCCCTTGTTGTTGTAATACTTCGGCAACTTCTTCAGTACTGCTTTTAGTGCGCACAAATACAATAACACCCTGATATTCTTCTACAGCCAGTACTCGCAATAATGCATCAGGCTTTTGATGCCCTGAAGCAAATAAAAAGCGCTGCTCAATACTTTTTACTGTAGCTGTTTCTCCGCGTATCTCGATAGAAGCAGGATTATGCAAATAAGTATTGGCAATTTGGCGTATACGATGGGGCATAGTTGCTGAAAAGAGACCTATTTGTTTCTTTTCCGGCAGTTTTGCCATAATGGTTTCAATATCTTCAATAAACCCCATACGTAACATTTCATCTGCTTCATCCAGAATGAATGTACGCAAATTATCTAATTGCAAAGTACGTCTATCGATATGATCTAAAATGCGCCCTGGAGTTCCAACCACGACCTGAGCACCTGCTCTTAATTGTTTTAATTGACGACCGTAATCTTGTCCGCCGCATAGAACAGCAACAGTGGTTCCACGTTGCTTGGCACTTAATAATTCAAACTGTTCTGCAACCTGAATCGCTAATTCACGAGTAGGGGCTAAAATTAAAGCTTGAGTACTCTGTACATTAGGGGTTAAATTTTGCAATATAGGCAAGGCAAAAGCAGCAGTTTTTCCTGTTCCTGTTTGTGCTAGAGCAATCGCATCCCGACCTTCCAGAAGCAAAGGAATCGTTTGAACTTGAATTGGCGAAGGAGTGGTAAACTTCATATCCTCTAGTGCTTTGTTTAAAGCATCTGAAAAATTGAAGGATATGAAGCTTGTGATTTCTTGAGACATAAAAATCCTGATCGATTAAAAAATAACCTACAAAAGGCCGAGTGATATAAAATTGAACAGTATAATAACAAAATAAACAGAATAATGCACTATATTTATGAAATGATTAGGGAAAGCATCAACTGAAATATAAGCTATGAAGTCCAAAGCGATAATTGGAGTGAAGTAACTATAACACGACTTTTTCTAAATTGCGTCCCCCACCTTACTGCCGTAGCCTGGCTGCTCGCAGCCAGGATTTATTGGTACATATTCTATAAGATAATCTTGGTTGCAAGCAACAGGTTACATCTTTTATTTGGGAACATCAAGGCTATTTTTTAAATTAGAGCCGCTAAACGACATGCCTGATCAATTGCGTGGCGTGCATCAAGCTCCAATGCTTTATAAGCACCGCCCACTAAATGCACAGTTTTTCCTGCCTCTTTCAAAGGCGTGAACAATTCAGTCAATTCGATTTGTCCCGCACAAATCACTACTGTATCTACGGGGAGAACCTGTGCTTTTTCATTGATTTGTACATGTAATCCTTCATCATCGATCGCATCATAATTCACCCCTGAAATCATCTGAACGTGTTTATGTTTCAAACTTGAACGATGAATCCATCCTGTTGTTTTACCCAGACGTTTGCCCATTTTTTCTTTTTTACGTTGTAATAAATAGACTTCGCGAGGGCTAGGGGTAATTTCAGGAGGTTTAATTCCACCCCGATATTTTCCATAGATATCAATCCCCCACTCATTATAAAACTGCTCCTTGGGAACTGGATGCTCATGTGTTAAAAATTCGGCCACATCAAAACCAATTCCACCTGCACCAATAATAGCTACTCGTTGACCGACTTCTTTTTTTCCAGTAATCACATCGATGTAACTTGCCACTTTAGGATGATTGATGCCATTGATATCGGGAATACGTGGTTTAATTCCACTGGCTAAAACTATTTCATCGAAATCCTGCAATTGTTCAAGCGTTGCTTCAGTATTTAAAAGAATAGTTACCTTAAATTTCTGCAATTGATAATTAAAATAATCCAGAGTATGTTGAAAAATCTCCTTCCCCGGAATTCTTTTTGCCAGATTAAATTGCCCGCCGAGTTGAGCACTTTTTTCGAATAAAGTCACTTTATGCCCACGTTCTGCCGCAACCGTAGCAAAAGCAAGCCCGGCAGGCCCTGAACCCACTACAGCAATGGATTTAGGTGTGGGGGTCACCTCATAAATCAATTCAGTTTCGTTGCATGCACGCGGATTCACCAAACAGGAAGCTGTTTTATTCACAAAGACTCGATCAAGACACGCCTGATTGCAGGCAATACACACATTTATCGCTTCACTTTCCCCTTTTTTGGCTTTTTCTGCAAATAAGGGATCGGCTAAAAAGGGTCTCGCCATAGAGACCATATCTGCAACCCCGGACTCAATTAGTTGATTGGCTAATTCAGGTGTATTAATGCGATTTGAGGTAATTACCGGAATGTTAACTTCGGGTTTCAGATGTTGGGTTAGATGAGTAAATGCTGCTGCAGGAACCATGGTAGCAATCGTTGGAATTCGTGCTTCATGCCAACCAATACCTGTATTAATCAACGTAGCACCTGCTTCTTCAATTGCCTTGGCCAGAATGACTACTTCTTCCCAGTTGCTTCCCTCTGCAATCAAATCGAGCATCGACAAACGGAAAATGATAATAAATTTCTCACCTACTGCTTCACGAACACTTCGAACTACCTCAATAGGAAAGCGGATACGATTCGTATAACTACCGCCCCATTCATCCTGACGCTGATTGGTATGCGTGACAATAAACTGGTTAATTAAATACCCTTCACTGCCCATGATTTCGATGCCATCATAGCCGGCTAATTGGGCAAGTCGGGCGCATCGCGCAAAATGTTTAATGGTTTTTTTAATGCGATATTGACTCATTACCCAAGGTTTAAAAGGACTAATAGGTGATTTGATGCCGCTGGGTGCGACAATAAATGGATGATAACCATAACGACCTGCGTGCAACGCTTGCAGAATAATTTTGCCACCTGCTTCATGTACTGTATGAGTGATTAATTCATGTTTGTGCTGCTCTTTACTGTTTGTCAATTTGGCGGCAAACGGGGCTAAACGTCCGGCTCTATCCGGTGCAAAACCACCTGTTGTGATTAATCCTACCCCCCCAAGTGCTCTTTCTCGATAAAATTGCGCCAAACGATTTAAACTGTCCTTATCTTCTTCAAGTCCAGTATGCATGGACCCCATTAACAAGCGATTTTTTAATTGAGTGAAGCCTAAATCTAAAGGCTGAAATAACGCTTTAAACGGGGTATTATCAATTCTCAATTCCATGAGTACTCTCACAAATGACATCAAAATCAAAAGTATAAACCCTGTTTCTATCTTTTCACAGAGAATAAGTAAGAATCTTTAACCTGGGCGCAGCGAACTGCCTCCAGGGTACATCGCTGCCTCACCGCGCGGCTTGTCCGCGAATCCAGTGGTTTAGCACCGAGCCTCTGGATTTCGCGGACAACCCCACGAACAAGTGTGGGGGCTGGGACGTTGGATTATTGCTGGACTCAGAGAGATGACTAGGTTATGGTGCAGCGAAACGGGACTCGCGTTTTGATTGCTCTTTAATCAATTAAAAAGTTGCATTTTCTTGAACAAAAGAAAAGCGTGTTTGAAAGCGATTGGCGATAAAAGCGCCTGCCAAAGTAATGCTGCAGCCAACAAGAGAAAGTAATGAAGGTTGTTCATCCAGCAAGAGAAATCCCATTAAGGTTGATACAACAGGAAGGGCGTAGAGCATGATGGATGCATTAGAAGCAGATAAATATTTCAGCGCATAAGCCCATGCCAAATAAGCAATCGCCGCGGGGAAAATACCCATATAAACAACAGCTGCGGTAGTTTGAAAATCTGCAATTTGAATTTGCTGAAGCATGTCAGGCAGAAATATGGATAACAACAGCGTTCCCCCCCACATCACCCAAGCAATAATCGCAACAGGATGATAAACACTCACGAAGCGCTTTTGAATAATTGTTAAAATCGCACCCATCAAGGCAGAAACCAGGATCGCCAAAATTCCCTGCTGCATTCCAGGTTCTGAATTGTTGTCAATTGCCAATAAAGCCAGCCCTAATATACTGATAATCATACCGACCCAAACGCCACGAGCCAGCTTCTCCTGTAAAAAAATCAACGATAAAATAACAGTCAACACCGGCATTAACCCAAGAACAAAACTGGCTATGCCAGCAGAAACACTCAACTCGCCATAATTCAAGCAAATATTATAAATACCTATACCAGCCATGCCAGTAAGAAGTAATTGAAGCCGATCTTTCCATACCACTCGTTTTTTAATGCCTAAGCCATAGTAGATTATCAACATACACAGTGAAGCGATTATAAAGCGTAAAAGGGCAAGTGCTCCTGGGGAATAGGCGGATAATCCAATGCGTATTCCAACGAATGCTGAAGCCCATAATACAATGGCAATAGTAACCACACAGCTCACTTTGAAAGACTGCATATCTCCACCACATAAAGAAAAAATTGCAAACTATTGTATCAGAATGGCTCGAAACAATCACGGATACCCACGCAGCATACCGTTAACTCGATAATTTTTCGGAATCAATCTGAAACTCAAATCATGCTGCACCGCACCAGAAAACACCGGAATTAAAGCGCTTTTTTTGCAAAATTCAATTTTATTAAAGGCAATATGTAAAAAACTTGGCATTTTCTTTTTTTATAATCTACTTTTAAAGAAGGGCCTACTCCGGTTGAGGGCAAATCTATGGATGACCCTTTTTCTGCGCTAAAAAATGCCGTTGAATCCGTTTTTTATTTGGTAAGACCAAGAAATAGCGGAAAATATACTTTTTTTGAAATCCAGGAGCTCAAGGAAGCAATCGAAAATTATCAGCCCAATGAAAAGGCTACTTTCATTGAGCTGGTAAAAACAGTAGGTGCCGCCTTGTCTCTCTTTTTGAAATGGGGTATAAATTTTGAGCCTATAAAAAATTCAATGAATTCTTTGGCTGCACAACATCACATGCCTGCTATTGATTGGGATATGTACCTTGTTCAATCTAAAACCTCACCAAGGTTCCCATTCCACAACCATCTACAAGATGTCGACTTTGTCCCCTGGTTAAATGCAATGTCCGAAAAAACCTTTACGGAGCAAGACCCCAGCCTGCATTCTCAGTTAATCGCTCATCGAGAACAACTTGGATTTAGTCAAAGACTTATTTCACATTTGAAAAAAGATCCAGATTTTTTATCGCGTTTAATTATGGAGTCCAAAGAAAATTTTATCCAGATCTCGGGCACACGCTTAATTTTTTACTTAACTGATGAGCAAATAGCTCATGCAATAATCCAATATTTGCCTGAATTACTGCCAGAAGATCCGAATCCATTCGTCCAGGTGGAACAACTCGTAGAGAGGCTGAACGGAATATTATCTAATGGGCGCTCAATTTCTACGCTTCTACGTAATTCCAAAGCTAAAGAAACTTTAGATGATTCTGAATTTTTTCAAATATACCAAAGTGAAGAATATAAAAATCATCAAGAGCATCCTTCATTGGCAGAAGATGAGTATTCCAAGCCACAAATTTAATTGATAAAAATAGCAGGAACCCAGGTTCCACAGCGATGCTTCACCCAGGCTACATAAAGAAATTATCCTTAATCCAATAAGCCTAAAGACTTCACTGTATCATGCTCTTGTCTTAGCTCATCTAAAGTTCTGTCAAACATTTCACGGCCATAATCGTTAAAAGGCAAACCCTCAACTACTTTTAATTCACCATGTTCACGTCGGCAAGGGAAGGAGAAGATTAAACCTTCATCCACACCATACTCCCCTTTAGAACTACGGCACATGGAGAATGATTCTCCAGCAGGAGTATCAGTAACTAAATGATTGACACCAGTGATAACGGCATTGGCAGCGGAAGCGGCTGAAGATGAACCTCGTGCTTTAATTACTGCAGCACCACGCTGTTGTACAGTCGAAACAAAAGTTTCTTTCAACCAAGACTCATCAATAGCCTTAGCTGCAGAAACTCCATTGATTTTCGCATTATAAAAATCAGGATATTGAGTGGAAGAATGATTTCCCCAAATAGTCATTTGCGTGACCGCAGTAATATCGACCCCTGCTTTCTTTGCCAATTGCGTGCGTGATCTTAATTCATCCAAGGTAGTCATAGCATAAAAACGATCATTAGGTATGTCTTTAGCGTTATTCATGGCGATTAAACAGTTTGTATTACATGGATTACCGACTACAAATACGCGCACATCATCACTTGCATAATCATTTATCGCCTGGCCTTGTTTGGTGAATATTCCACCGTTAATTTGCAATAAATCAGAACGTTCCATACCTTGCTTGCGAGGCACAGAGCCTACCAATAACGCCCAGTTTATCCCGTCCATTGCCTTATTCATATCCGAAGTACAAATCACACGCTTCAATAAGGGGAAGGCACAATCGTCCAACTCCATAGCAACTCCTTCCAAAGAAGGGAGTGCGGCTTCAAGCTCAAGCAAATTTAATTCCACTTCAGTATTTGCACCAAACATTTGTCCCGAAGCGATCCGAAACAATAATGCATAACCAATTTGTCCAGCTGCTCCAGTAACAGCAACTCTAACTCGTTTATTTGTCATGTGATTTCCTCTTGTTTTTCAGGTAATCATCGAAAACTCTCTCTCGCTAAGCGGGAAGAACACAACATGAATGATTACATTTTTTGTTTGAAAACTCGCAACATGATACTATTGCATTCTCAAACAAGCCAGTCTAAAAAGAGTAATGATTCCTTTATCGTTGTACATCCACATTCCATGGTGCATTCGCAAATGTCCTTACTGTGACTTTAACTCCCATAAAAGTCCTGAGATTTTACCGGAACAAAATTATGTTCAAGCCCTAATTGCTGATTTAAAAACTGATTTGCAGCACGTTGAAACCCGTGAAATTTGTTCCATTTTTATTGGCGGAGGTACCCCAAGCCTTTTTTCTGCTCAAGCCTACGATACCTTATTCACTGAACTAAAGTATCTTTTGTCCTTTGCCCAAGATATTGAAATCACTATGGAGGCAAATCCAGGGACAGTAGAACAGCAACGCTTTACTGAGTATCGGCAAATTGGTATTAATCGGCTTTCCTTGGGTATTCAAAGCTTTAATCCGGAGCATCTTTACACTCTGGGGCGCATCCATGACGCACAACAGGCACATCGTGCCATCGACTCCGCACGTAATGCCGGTTTCAACAACTTAAATCTGGATATCATGCACAGTTTGCCCAAGCAAAGTGTAGCGCAGGGACTTGAGGATTTACGTGCTGCGATAGCGCACCAACCAGAGCATTTGTCCTGGTATCAATTAACCATAGAACCCAATACAGTATTTTATAAAGAAAAACCTCCATTACCTTCTGAAGACGAAGCCTGGATTCTGGAAGAAGAAGGACTCGCTTTACTTAAAGAAGCCGGTTTTGAACGCTACGAAATTTCCGCCTTTTCCAAACCTGCGCGACAAGCCCAACATAATTTAAATTACTGGTTATTCGGTGATTACCTGGGCATAGGGGCAGGTGCTCATGGCAAAATCACCACCCAAAATGGAATACTAAGAACACGCAAACATCGTCAGCCTAAAGAATATCTTGATTACGGCAAACCTTTTTTGGCGAGTATAGAGACAGTTAACCCCCAAGATCTTCTTTTTGAATTTATGCTCAACGCCACCCGATTGGAGCAAGCCATCCCGTTAGAACTCTTCACGCAAACTACAAGCTTGCCATTGAATTATTTACTCCCTAAACTCAAAACAGCAGAGCAAAAAAAACTAATAACCCTCACGGATACATACTGGCAAGTTACTGCTTTTGGCAGACGTTACACCAACGACTTACAAGCCCTATATTTATAAACTCCAAATCAAAAAAATACATTCCGCGCTTTATGCCTGAGAGATCCTCACAAAATCGAAAAGGTAGAAATCATTGGTTACTTGAATCCATCCAGTCTAAGGGATGGACACCCTATCGAAGTCAAAAAGGCTTTCATCCCTGCGTAGGCAGAGATGACAGTATTTCAGGCATCACTGTAGATGTAGAATAGGTATTTTCCTGTTTCGATTTTGTGAGGATCTCTCAGGCTTTATGCGCAGTATCCATGAGTGATCGCTAAATCTGGATCCCGCGGACAAGCCACGGGACGTAGGAGGAGGTCAACCGATTACAATCACAACTCATCGCATGTGAGCAGTGGTCGATTACCCTTAAATTTCCAGCCTCTTGCTTGCAAATAAAGATTAATTGATAATAAGTTACTTTCCGGAAAAGGAGCAATCGGTGATATTATTTATATTTTTGGTAGTTCTTGCTTATTTAATGGGATCTATCTGCTCTGCAGTCATCGTCTGCAAGGCTTGCTCTTTGCCCGACCCACGCACAGAGGGTTCAAAAAATCCTGGCGCTACCAATGTCTTGCGCATTGCAGGAAAGCAATATGCGGCGATGGTTATGGCTGCCGATCTGTTGAAAGGTACTATTCCTGTACTCATCGCCAAACTCTTGGGTGCAGGACCGGCGACCGTAGGCTTTACTGCTTTGGCTGCAGTTATCGGCCATATGTACCCTGTTTTTTTTGACTTCAAAGGCGGAAAGGGAGTTGCTACAGCGATTGGTGCGCTCTTAGGTTTTCATTTCATTGTTGGCATTTTAGTTGCGGCAACCTGGTTAATCGTCGCCAAATTTTCACGTTATGCCTCTTTAGCTTCTATAACAGCGATTGGTTTTGCTCCATTTTATTCGCTATTACTTATCCAGCGTCTGGATATTTTCCTGCCTATATTCATTATGGCCTTATTAGTCGTCTATAAACATAAAGAAAACATTGTGCGTCTTATTGATAAAAAAGAACCTCACATTAAATTAAAGGAAGATGTTCTTGATACTATGATGGAGGCCAAAGTGGAGAACGCCGTTCCTCCCAAAAAAACTGAAACGATGCCCAAAGAAACAATAATTGAGATAGAAGAAGTCATCATCACTGAAACGGTAGTGGCTGAGCCTGAACCAACGCAAACAACTAAAGCCACCAAAAAGACCAGTAAAAAAGCCGAGGAATCTGAAAAAAAGACCAGAGCTAAAAAAACTGCTGCACCGAAAGCAAAAACAAAGAAGCCTGAAGAGAAATAAAATAAAACAAGCACAGATTTTAAAGTCTAGAAATCCCTGAATGATCTATTTTCAAAGATTTTCAGGGATTGCAAAAATCAAGCCAAAGGCCATCTTGCCTTAACCTCTACCCCACTACTTAAATCCTTTTCACCCCTTAACATCCGTAAACATCCAGCATAAGCAATCATCGCTCCATTATCGGTACAATATTCCAAAGCAGGGAAATAAATTGTGCCGCCAATACCCTCAATCCATTCGCGCAAGCCTAAACGCAATGCTTTATTTGCCCCGACTCCACCCGCCACAACCAATTGCTTGTATCCCGATTCTTGCACAGCCCGCTTGCATTTAATCATTAGGGTTTCAACTACTGCTTCTTGAAACGCCTTGGCAATTTCAGCACGTGCCCGCTCATCTTTTGTGCTTTGGTTCCAAGTGTTTAATGCAAAGGTTTTTAACCCGCTGAAACTAAAATCCAGACCCGGCCTATCGGTCATGGGGCGGGGAAACCGATAAGGCGTAGCTTCACATTGATCGGCAAGGGCGGCAAGTACCGGACCCCCGGGGTAAGGTATGCCCATGAGTTTCGCGGTTTTATCAAAAGCTTCACCTACTGCATCATCCAGAGTATCTCCAAGGAGACGGTATTCTCCTAAATCCTTAACTTCAACTAATTGGCAATGACCACCAGATACCAAAAGTGCGATAAAGGGGAATTCGAGTGATGGGGTTTCCATTTTTGCAGCTAAAAGGTGCGCTTCCAGGTGATGAATGGCCAAAGTTGGGATTTGTAATGCATATGCTAAGCTTTTTGCAAAACAAGCACCTACCAGTAATGCACCAATCAAACCTGGACCTGCAGTGTAGGCAATGCCATCCAATGCTTTTTTATCAATTCCTGTTTGTTGCAATACTTTATCAAGCAAAGGAATTAAATAATTAATATGATCACGTGAAGCAAGCTCAGGAACCACACCACCATGCACTCGGTGCGTATCTATTTGCGAATGTAAGGCATGCGCCAACAAACCAGCATCTGAATCATAAATCGCTATTCCGGTTTCATCACAAGAAGATTCAATGCCCAAAATCAACATACAAAACCTAATCTAAGAGTATTATCAAAGCCAGAATTGTAACACATTAATCGGGGGAGTAGATTCTCAATGCATCTAACGAATAATTTGATCATTAATCAAACAATAATAGCTAGCACGAGTTGGATACATTTGTTTGCCTAACAGAAGCAATTCAAGCCCTTGGTTACTCAACTTTGGAGCATTAAAATGGCGTACACAAAAGTTGATCAACGCTTTATATACGCCTTTACCAAAGAGTTTATTGCGCATTTAAGTAAGCCTTACCCCCCTCATGAAGAAAACACAGCATAAGGAGTACTCGCCCAAGGCTTACCTGGCGATTTCGGTAAAATATCGAGAGTCTTTGATCAATTAGGACAGTGTAGTGACATTCATCTATTTAATATTTAACCCTTAATTTATTATCCAAGTATCAAATCCACTAGGAATTCATAAAATTTATAGTTTAAAACTTGACGAGTGCTTCAACTAGCACTAGAATTGCCCACCTATTAAGATCAAATAACCAGAGGACTAGTTAATGCCTACCGTTCGCGTCAAAGAAGGCGAAAACCCAGAATACGCACTGCGCCGTTTCAAGCGCTCTTGTGAAAAAGCCGGTATTTTAACCGAATTACGCCGTCGTGAATTTTATGAAAAGCCAACTGCTGAGCGTAAGCGTAAACAAGCTGCTGCAGTAAAACGTCATCTGAAGAAAATTTCTCGTGATATGACAGCAAAACAACAAGGCGGAAAACGCCGACGTAAATAGGATCTGTCTGTTCCTGTATTTTTTACCAAGGCCACATATACTTCGCATAGTCACAATTGCTTTATGATTATGGTGTCGTATTTCGTGGCCTTTTGCTTTTCAGAGTACATTAAGGGCCGAGCTGCTTATTAGACTTTAAGGAATAAAAATGACGATTAAAGAACGCCTCAATAATGATGTCAAAGATGCAATGCGGGCTAAGGATAAAGAACTTTTATCCACGCTTCGTTTAATCACTGCCGCAGTAAAACAGGTCGAAGTAGATGAGCGCATCGAAGTGGATGATGAGCGGATGTTGGTAATTTTGGATAAAATGAGCAAACAACGCAAAGAATCCATAGCCCAATACGAAAAAGCGAATCGAGACGATTTGGTCGCTCAGGAGCAATATGAATTGGAAGTCCTGAAGAAATATTTGCCTGAGCCTTTATCTGCTGCAGAAATTGAACAAATGGTTCAAGACGCCATTACGTCAACTGGCGCTGAAAAAATGGCTGACATGGGTAAAGTAATGGCACTCTTAAAGCCAAGCTTGCAAGGACGTGCTGATATGGCCCAAGTGAGTGCCATGATAAAGGTTAAGTTAAGTTAAGGATCAATATGTCTGGCTTAATCCCGCAGCCATTCATTGATGATCTTCTTCTCCGAACAGATCTGGTTGAATTAATTGACAGCTATGTTCCCTTGAAAAAAAGAGGGAACAGTCATATTGCGTGCTGTCCTTTTCATAATGAAAAATCTCCTTCGTTTAATGTCGTTGCTAAAAAGCAGTTTTATCACTGCTTTGGTTGTGGCGCTTCAGGCAATGCCATCAGCTTTGTCATGAATTACCTCAATCAGGGATTTGTTGATGCGGTTGAAACGCTGGCTACTCGCCTGGGTTTAGCAATTCCTCGAGACAAACAAACTGAAAAAAATAATCCAGCCCAGGATCTGTATAAACTCTTGTCTTCCGTAAGCCTTTATTATCAAAAAAAATTAAAACATGAAGGGCAACTTGCCATCGATTATTTACGTGGCCGAGGCTTAAGTGGAGAGATCGCGAAACGGTATCAATTAGGATATGCTACTGAAGGATGGCATCATCTTGAAAAAGCATTTCCTCGCAACCAACGTGAGTTGCTTGCAACCGGGATGTTAATTAAAAACGAAGAGGGAAAAATTTATGATCGGTACCGAAACCGCGTCATGTTCCCTATTCATGACCGCCATGGACGCATCATAGGATTTGGTGGGCGTGTCCTGGACGCTGCACAAAAACCTAAATACCTTAATTCACCTGAAACGGTCATTTTCCAAAAAAGCAGAGAATTATATGGTTTACACCAAATTCTAAGCCAACAAAAAACCATAGATTACATTATTGTGGTTGAAGGCTATATGGATGTGATTGCATTAGCCCAACATGGCATTATGAATGCAGTAGCCACTTTAGGTACCGCAACCAGTACTTATCACATTCAACTTCTTGCCAAACATACAAAATCGCTGATTTTTTGTTTCGATGGCGATAATGCGGGAAAACAAGCTGCATGGCGCGCACTTGAAAGCAGCTTGCCGCATTTGAACCTGGGACTCGATGCCAGTTTTATGTTTTTACCCGATGGACATGATCCGGACAGTATGGTCCGCAATGAGGGCAAAGACCATTTTTTAAATCAGCTTAAGCAAGCCATTCCACTGCATCGATTTCTCTTTGATGGCTTAGCCAAAGACCTCAATTTGCTTCGTCCTGCAGGAAAGACTCAATTAATTAATTTGGCCAAACCTTTTTTACAAAAAATGAATGAGGGCTCGTACAAGCAATTACTTATCGAAGATCTTGCCCGATTAACTCATATTGAAACACATCGCTTAAGCCAGATGGTTACCGAGGGATCGAATACAGCCCCGCATGAACAAGCAATGACTATAGCGCGTACACCAATGCGTGTTGCTGTTGCCTTACTCTTACAACATCCAGAAATTTATACGCAGATCAAACAGCACATTAATCTCGAGCTTTTGGATGCTAAAGAACATGAAATTTTAATACACCTGTTACACCAACTCGCAACAAATCCACAAGCCACTACCGCAACACTCATTGAATCATGGCGTAACCATCCTTATTTTGACTCCATAAACAAACTCGCAGCCTGGGAGCATTGTGTTCCTGAACAAGAATTGGTCAAAGAATTTATTGATATTATGGTGTTTTTACAAAAACAAAATCGTGAATTAACCATACGTCAACTGATTAATAAATCGCGTCAACAAGGCTTGGATGAAGCAGAGAAAATAAAGTTACAGGAGATGTTAAAAGAGCGTCATATTTGAAATTAGAAAAAACCGCTCTCCATTGACGCACTTTGCTGCTGCTGTATTAATTCAGAGAGTTCCTCTTTGGAAATCATAATCTCTTCAACATCTTCTGAATGTTCCATTTTGACGCTAATTTTATAGCTATCATGATCCTCCGTGCCGCTTATTTCTTCTACCATACAATTCTGGCTCAAACTATCAAGCGTAGTAATGCCTGTGATTCCTAGATTACTATTTAGATAAGCAACCAAAGTGGATGAATCAAAAATAAGAGGCAATTTTTCTGCGACCAGTTCTTGCCGATGGATAGTACTGTACGCCTGATTCATAATGGCAAGAAATTGGGAAGCTGGAATTATAAATTCTTCAGGCGTGTCCCCGGAATAATGGCTTTCTGCAAGTAGATTGAAGGAATAATGACCTGGAGTACCAATACATGTAATCTTCGTGAAGTTATAAGAAGAATTTTCCAGTTTTATTTGTAACTGATTACAAAAATGCTCTTTGTATTGATAAAGAAATTTTAATGTCTCATTGAAATGAGGACTTAATTCAGAAAATTGCGAATTTTCAGTAAATTTTCTACCCATAACCACGTTCATGGGTTGTGATGGTCTGGGCTGAGATAAAGTGTCGCATATTGCGCTAAAAAGACTCTCGTTATGCAAATAGTCTACTTTACTAAGTCGAACATTCATTTGAGCAAACGCCTTTGCATTTTCTACGGAATTTTCAAGATCCATGCTTAACATATTTTGACAGGCGGTTAAGCGGATCAAATTCAATCTGGTTGCTAATGGAAGATATTTGCTGTTAATTAAGATATTCCCTAAACCCACGCCAAATAAATCTCCAGAAAGAATACGCCCACCTTCAACACCCTTGTCAAAACATAATTGTTTCAGATTAAGAATCTTTTGTAATGAAATGGGATTACTCGTAAAAAAATTGTTTGTCGAACTCAATTGTGATGGATGTTTTGATGCAGAAGCACTAAGTTCTTTTGCAACAACGTAGAGTATGCAATATTCCTGCTGTTTATGAGGGAGAGCGAGATATTGTTTGCTTTTCAATAAGGCTTCAAGGGAAGCAAATTCCTTGAATGCAGATAACTCGGCTTTCTCTAACGTACTTTCAAGAAGAGTTCGTGCAGCAGCGATCTTTTCAAGATTACTGCGGTTGTCCTTTTCTAGCTGAGGGAATGGTACATAACCAATCCGATGCTCATCGTATTCAAGAGGAAACTCGAGGGACTTGTCGGTCTTTTTTATGCAAAATTGGTGTATGACGCCTGTCTGATTATCTAACGATACGGCAACACAATGACCTTGTTGCCTTAGGTGCGTGATAATATCTTGTAAACGCCCTTCACACCCTTTGAGAGTAAATTCATCGATTACCAATGTACCGCCTGGCTTCAATTTATTGTAAGCATCAATTATTGCAGAAACTGGATCCACCAAATGCATAAATGTTTTGCTGGAAAAAATATAATCGAATTGCTGCGAGGCAATTCCTCTAAATTCTTTATAATTTGGATCTCCTAAATGTTCTGCATTCCCAGTAAAATATTTTTCATTAGGTATATTATTATCAACAGGAGTACGTTCATCAGTTGCCGAAATGCCGTATACTGTCACTCTATGCTTGTGTTTGAGCCCTTTGTTTATTTCCGTATCGTTCGCAGAAATAAATACTCCATTTGAGGTTCCAATATCCAATATAGTAATATCCCCCTCAAGAGACGCTTTCTCGATAATTTTTTTGGTGTTTAACTGCACTCCATCTGGATAGCTAAAACTATAATCGCTAGAACCTCGCCAAACATATCCTTCCTTCATACTTGTAACCAGTTCATAAGCACGATTAATTTTCTCGACAAAATGTTTAGGTCTATTTTTCACATTAATACTTCTTAATCCGCAAAGGACAAATAAACTTATTCGATAGACAAGTGTAATTATAGCTTTATTTGAACATTTTGTATAAAAAATGAATTAACCACTCAGACATGCAATTACTTGTAGGAGAGGTTACTCGTTTGAGTCATATCGAAATGCATCGTTTAAGTCAGTTTAGTTATCGTGGACTTACTAGGAACAGCACTTACACCAATGCGTGTTGCTGTGGCTTTGCTCTCGTTGCTTGGGAATATCGGGTTCCTGAATAAGAGTTAGTAATAAAGTTACAAAACATACTAAAAGAACTCCTTGTTAAACTGGTACCTAGCTAAGTTCTGGAGCAGCCCGAGTTTGGATAATGCAATTGGTATTAACCTTAGCTCATGCAGTGTCCCATCATGTGCTAGACTCTTGTAAAGAAGATGTCCAGAAAAAAGCAATGAAAAACTACTGGTATGTTGCAGCCTCCCGGTTTATAATTATAAGATTTTGTAATCCTAAAGAAGCAAGCAATCCAATTAGTGTATGTGCTGCTGTAGATTTCATTGTTTTTTAGGATAATGTCCAATTGTCCCTAGAGAAGTGCCTATGACCATAAATGATCAAGAACAGCAAAGCTCACAGATAACCAAAGTCATTAGCCTAGGTAAGGAGCAAGGTTATTTGACTTACAGTCAGATCAATGACTTGCTGCCTAATATAGTCGATACTGAACATTTTGATGTCATTATCAGCATGCTGGAAGGTATGAACATCAAAGTATTTGAATTGCCGCCTGGCGATGATGAACTGGCGCTTCTGCTCAATACAGAAGAAGTTCCAGATATCGAAGAAGCTGCAATGGTCCTTGCTTCTGTGGACAAGGAAACTGGCCGTACAACCGATCCGGTCCGCATGTACATGCGTGAAATGGGTACAGTCGAACTGTTGACCCGTGAAGGCGAGATTCGCATTGCAAAACGCATTGAAGAAGGTATTTACCAAGTACTTAAATCTTTGGCTAATTACCCGGAAACTGTCCAGTTAGTGCTTGACGATTATGATCGTTTCAATGCTCAAGAAATTCGTCTGAATGAAATTATTAGTGGCTTCTCCGATGTTGAAGATGAAATAGCTCCTGCTGCGAGCATTGGCTCCATGCTGGATGAAGATCGACAAGATGATCTACTTCTTTCTGATGATGAAGAAGATGAAGACGGTGAAGGGGGCATTGGGGAAGTCGATGATGGTCCAAACCCAGAGCAAGCAAAAATTTATTTTGATGAATTACGCGATACCTATCAAGAAGCAACCGCTGTATTAAAAGAGTTTGGAAGAGAACACGCTAAGGCGTTGAAAGCATTGGAAGCCATGTCTGACTCGTTCTTAAAGCTCAAGCTGACCTCCAGACAGGTTGATCGTTTAACACGTCATTTCCGTCAACTACGTAACCACATAAGAGAATTCGAGCGTGGTATTATGCGCCTTTGCATTGAAAAAGCGCGTATTCCGCGAAAGCTGTTTATTGATACATTCCCAGGCCAAGAAACGGACATGGAATGGCTCAACACACTTACCAGTAAACACGGTAAAAAACTCGACGTGGACCGTATCCAGGAATATGCCGAGGAAATTCTGCGTATCCAATCTCGATTGGTCGCATTCGAAGCCGAATATGGTTTGACGATTGCCGAAATTAAGGACATCAACCGTAAAATGTCCATTGGCGAAGCTAAAGCACGGCGCGCCAAAAAGGAAATGGTTGAAGCCAACTTACGTCTGGTTATTTCCATCGCGAAAAAATATACCAATCGTGGCTTGCAATTCCTTGATTTAATTCAGGAAGGGAACATCGGTTTGATGAAAGCAGTAGATAAATTTGAATACCGTCGCGGTTACAAGTTCTCTACCTATGCAACCTGGTGGATTCGACAGGCAATTACCCGTTCGATTGCCGATCAAGCGCGTACTATCCGTATTCCGGTACACATGATCGAAACAATTAACAAGCTCAACCGAATTTCCAGACAAATACTTCAGGAAACTGGCCGTGAAGCCACCCCCGAAGAATTGGCTGAAAAAATGGAATTGAGCGAAGACAAGATTCGCAAAGTCTTAAAAATTGCTAAAGAACCTATTTCCATGGAAACCCCGGTGGGTGATGATGATGATTCACACTTAGGTGACTTTATTGAAGACAATAACATTGAATCACCAATCGACATGGCCACTGCTGAGGGCCTGCGCGAGGCAACTCTGGAAATCCTGGAAACTTTAACCCCAAGAGAAGCCAAAGTACTTCGTATGCGTTTTGGTATCGAAATGAACACCGACCATACTCTGGAAGAAGTAGGCAAACAATTTGACGTAACTCGTGAGCGAATTCGTCAAATCGAAGCCAAAGCCCTCCGCAAACTGCGTCACCCCTCTCGTTCAGAAAAACTGAGAAGTTTCCTTGAAGGTGATGAAGGTTAATGATTCAAATAAAGAGGAAGGATAAAAAGGATTTGTGACCTCTTTACCCTTTCCTACCCTCTCCCGAATGGGAGAGGAAAATCCCTAAAAAAATCACAAAAAAAACTAGAACATTAAACAAATTAAGTTTAAAATGACCCCCTCTCCGGGCCCATAGCTCAGTTGGTCAGAGCAGCGGACTCATAATCCGTTGGTCCTAGGTTCAAGTCCTAGTGGGCCCACCAATTTAGACCTTTAAAATCAATAAGTTACGTTGATTACCTGTTTTAATACAAAAGTTCTTGCGTGACTTTTGCGTGACCTAGATCACGCAATTACAAACTTACGTGATTTTCCCTTAGAGTATTTTGACTGGCAGGTCTACTCTTTGGGTTTCGCAATAACGTTAATATCACTCCGCTTTTACGATTTTCACAAACCTTATTCGCAGCTTGATATAAACTTTGCAGCTCAGCTGAAGAATAGTGAGTTGTAATCCTACCTGAACGATGCCCAAGTAAATCTTGCCTGTCTTCAAAACTTACCCCTGCAGCTCTCAATCGTCTACCAAAGGTATGCTTTAAATCATGCACTCTTACTTCAGGCAATTTCGCCTTTTCTCTAGCCTGTCGCCAACCAGTCGATAACATACGACTTAATGGTCGACCTTTAAAACTAAAGACATGAGTAGGATGTTTACCTCTCTCCCCTTCTATCACTTCCCGAACTGTTTCATTACAAACAATCAGCCGTTCTTCTCCATTTTTGACCAGTTCACCTGGTACAATAAAAACGATGATGTGTGGCAATTCTGGAATTTGTATTTCCCAATCCCAGCGCAATTCACATATTTCACGATCCCGACACCCTGTATTTACGGCAAACAAAGCCATATTTTTCAGATGTTCCGGTAACTGCTGAAATAGCTTATGCTGTTCATCCCAACTTAATGGATAAGGTTTCCTTAAATCTGGCTCAGGTAAAAGTTTTATCTTTGGCGCTGAGTTTAACCAGGTTAAGCCGAATTCATCCATCCATTCACTAGCTGCTAAATTTAATATACGCCTAACTATTTTCAAACCATGATTAATAGTTCTCATACTCACGCCATCCTTTTTTCGACCTTCAATAAAGGATTGCAAACTACCAATATGAATTGCTTCAATAGACGTATCACCAATGTACTTCACCAATTCTCGTAAACGTCCAGCATCATCACTGATACTACGCTTGTGTTGGTTTTCCATCAGAAATTTAGTAGCAGCTTCTTTGAATGTTCTCTTTGGGCGAACACCGTAAACTGTTGCGAGTCTTATCTCTTCAAGACGCCTTGCGAGATACTTTTCCGCCTCTTCGAGGTTGTCAGTACTAGTGCTTTCGCAAAGTCGTCGTCCGAAGACCTTTTTGTCAATACACCAGACGCTGCCACGCTTTTGCAGCCCTGGCGTTCTTTTTCGTCCCATAACTCCAAACTCCTACGTTCAACTGCCGCGGGACGACCACTACACTGTATATAATCGTCTACCCAAGCATCTAAATCAAGTCGATCAAAAGCAACTCCCTGAACTCCCATTGGAATTTCAACTAAATTAGGTCTGACATCTTTATTAAATCGATGGCGATCCATACCTACATAGGTTGGTGCATCTCTTAAGCGAATTAGTCGGGGGATTAGGTGAATATTGCCCATGATTTCTCAACTCCTGTAACTCATAAATCAAAATACTCGTTTCGAGTATTTATTAGAGCATATTGAGCACATCACTGCAAATATTTTTTTAAGCTATACCTATAAGAATTTTATTTGTACAATGGCTATCAAATTCAATATAAGGAATATCAAATGAGTTTAATGGACAAACTTGAATATGCTGTAGGGAATGAGTATTTGATAAGCCACAAAGACTTACTCTTAAATATCAATCAAAATAAACAAAGACAGGCTAATGCCAATAAAATAGTTTCAATACAAAATTCCTACAAAGTTGATAGCAATATCATAGAGAATCAAAAACGAATTAATGCATAAACTTATAGTAGTAGGATCGGGAATAAAATCGATTTCCCATCTAACCGAAGAAACAAAACGTGTTATCCAAAATGCGGATAAGGTACTTTATCTTGTAAATGAAGATAACCTAAAACAATGGATTCAACGAGAAGCTAAAAACTCTGAATCGTTGGATTCTATCTATTTTAGCAGCGAAAAAAGAATTGAAGCATATCAGTCTCTGACAAATCACATTATTGAACAATATAAGAAGGTTTCAATTTTATGCGTTGTTTTTTACGGTCATCCTACTTTCTTTGCAGACTCGGCACTTAATGCAGTAAGACAAATTAAAAAAAATGGTGGTGAAGCCATTATTTTACCTGCAGTATCAGCCCAGGACTGCTTGTTTAGTGATCTTGAAATTGACCCAGGTGATCAGGGTTGTTTTTCGATAGAAGCTACAGAGTTGGTATTATTTGAACGATGCATCGATGTCCATGCGCATTTAATACTTTGTCAGGTTGCAAACTTCGGTAGAGTTGATGGGAAAAAAACTAAAAATCTATCAATACTAAAAGATTATCTAAGTGGTTATTATCCAGCAGACTTCTCCATCTGTCTTTATGAGGCACCCTCCCTGCCCACTTGCTCCCCAAGACTAGAGTGGATTAAACTCAGCTATCTTGATCAAGTGGTTATTTCTTCAATAACGACAGTGTATATTCCTCCAATCGAAAAAAAAGCAATTAGCAACAAATACTTGAGATTGCTCAATCTGACAGTAGATGATTTCATACTGAAATGATAAATACCTTATAGTTTTCTTAATCTAACGCAACCTCTAAATAACTTTGCATCACTGGCAAATTGCGTTTTATCACTGCAATAAGAAAAAGCAAATCTGTTATCCGTATCCTCTAATTCTTCAGAACTATTAATGCTCTTATTACTAGAGGATTTATAGTGGTAAAAAGAAAATTCCGTTTGTTTGCTTACATGGTAAAGCATACTTCCAAAAGCAGAACTATTATCTGCGGTAAACTCCGACTGATAAGCCAATAGTACATTTTTTAGCATTTCCAGTTCACTATAGGCACTATTACTTTGATTGGTTTTAAATGTATTAATTTTGGCGAAGGGACACTGTAAAGGATAGTAAACACTATCGGACCGTCCATTCATGGCTGATGGAACCATAACTGTCGCGGTGTATTCTAAGTCATAACATTCATTATAAATTTTCTGGATTGTCTTAACCGGAAAGTATTGCTCGTCAATAGCTGGCTTCACACCAATACCTGAGCCCATGCAAATATTAAAAATATATTTTGCCGTATCCATGATAAATGGTGTAGGTCTGAAACGGTTAATGCTTTTGGCACTGAGAAATAAATCGTTACAAGAAGCATCGTAAGTATTTTGGGTCAGCTTTTTCCTTAATGACTCCGAGAAGTATAGTTTCAGCTTAAGCCATTTATCATTATGTTTCACTTCATTAATAAACTGCTCTGAAAAATAAAGAATCTCACTATGCCAGTTATCGATAGTATTTTTATCCCTTAATATCTCTTTGAATACTAGGTAATGTTCATACGGAGACTTGGGCGCTGGAACAGCAACATTAAAATACTTCTGAATTCGTGCATGCTTTCTTTTACAACCGATACTCGGTAATAAAAAGGATGAAAGCGCCCCTGATGAGACAGAGAGCACATTATTATCTACTGTCTGATCTTCATCAAAAATAACCTGCATATTAAAAATTGCACCAGGTCCTTGAACACAGTCTGGAAAGATACGTTCATCTTCACCAAAATAATGCCACTCGCAAAACTTATCCAGTATTAATCCCAAAGGTAGGCTATTTTTGCCATAACCTAGATGATTGAATAACTCGTTATCTGTGTGCTTGCTGTCAATTTTTTCCATTTGACCACTGCTAGTTGGCAGATAAGCATGATTTTTAATACCGAAATGTTCACCAAATTTATAACGAGCCACAAAGAATGGAATTTCTTTAGCAGGTTTAATTTCTTCAATGACACGATATATCGATTCGTTGACTTGCTTTACTTGAGGCTTAACTTCATCCCATGAAACTCTACTAATTTTGTTCATTCCTAAACACCTATACAGCAATTTCAATTATCGTCCATTGAAACTCAGGATAATTGCAAAAAGGGATTAAGTTTATCCATTTTTAATGATAGAGTCACCTTCCAAAATAGCTTTAGGGAAAAAATATGCTGTTATCAAAAGAAATGCCAAAAGGAATCATGCCACTATATCTAATACAGGCTTTTTCAACCTTTTCCTACGCGATTCTATATTCCTCATTATCGCTATTTCTCACTAAACAATTAGGATTATCCAATGCCCTTTCAAACAGCATTGTTGGTTTATTTCTAGCCTTTAACTATGTTCTGCATTTACTTGGCGGAGTGGTTGGTGGAAGATATCTAAGTAACAGATCCTTATTTTTGATTACCACAGCCATACAAACGATCGGTATTTTATTTTTGGCGCTTTCAGTTAAGTCTTTGCTTTATCTTGGACTGAGTTTATTTCTGGTAGGATGTGGCTTAAACACCACCGCATACAACAGTATACTGACACAACGCTTCGCGCCTGATGATAACCGCAGGGATAAAGCCTTTTTCTTGAGTTATTCCTACATGAATGTAGGCTTTTGCGCAGGCTACATCATTAGCGGATTTTTTGATTACTCCAACCAATATCAAACTCTACTCTATGCCAGCATAACTCCAAACTTAATTACCATTTTACTCGTGTGGGGTTACTGGACAGACTTGAATGATCGAGACACACCGTTGTTCAAAGTAAAAAACAAAGCGTCACTAAACTTCAAAAAAACAATTGGCTTGGGAATTACATTATCTCTTATTCCATTCACCCTACTTTGTTTTCATAAAGCTCAATTCAGTAATGGAGTTGTAGTGGGCCTGAGCGTCATTATGTTTTTTGTCATTTTATATCTTGGCCACCAACAAAAGTCGATTTTGGATAAGCAAAAGATTACAGCTTTTCTAATACTTACAGTAACATCAATCTTATTCTGGATGATCTACTTCACAGGCCCAATGGGCATAACCCTGTTTATTAAAAACAATGTCGATAAACATTTATTCCATTATGAAATGGCAACCCAATGGCTTGTGAATATTAATGCTATGGTGGTCATTATCGGTGCTCCTTTGTTATCACTTGCGCTAACAAGACTGCAAGCAAAAGGATATAATGTATCAACAACCAAACAATTTGTTTGGGCATTTCTGATATTAGCAGGTTCTTTCTTCTGCCTATCCAGCGGTATCCTCTCTTCTAATAAGTATGGATATGTTAGTGTTTATTGGGTAATGCTCCATTTCACCACGCAAGCAATTGCAGAGTTACTGATAGGACCAGTCGGCTATGCCATGATTGGCAAAATTTCCCCTCCGCATTTACAAGGCGTGCTTATGGGCACCTGGATGATGGTATCAGGGGTATCAGCATCTTTATCACATTACTTTTCCAATGCTATGACCCAAGGTGAAACCACTAATCCATTACTATCCAATAGTGATTACCTGCATGTATTTAACCAGCTGGGTATGTGGGCAATACTAGGTGCTGTTTTCCTTTACTTAATCGCAAAAAGAATCAGACCTGTTATAGAGCAAACAAAAGATTCCGAACTCTCCGAGATTGTAGCGGCTACTTAAGAGAAAAGACCAGACAGGTAATAAATTGATCAAAATTGCATTTTGCCTCTGATCTTTTCTAGGAAAAAAACTAATTTTATCGATATCACTGCTATGGTTTACTGTTTTTTGACTGGACTATGCCGTATTAATATGAAAGCGAGGATGTTTTACATGGAATGTTTTATCGAAGTTTCGGAACCTGTTATTGATGTTAAGTTTCAATTAAAAAAAGATACTCAGAAATATTTGATTGATTATATTCTGTCATACAGTAAATTGGACTGCAAAGAGCTGGCTCAAATACTTGAAGCTAGCCCATTGATGCTCAGCCAGGTATTGGCTGGAAAGGAGTTTTTAGGACCTTCGAAGGCACACAACCTATTTCATTATTTCACCATGTTGATTGGTCATTAACTCTTTTAATTCTGTAACACCAGATCTGTTCTATGATTTTTGAGACTTTAAAGAACAGATCCCCCCATCAAATAAATCAATATTGGTACACTCTGACTATATTCATGCCTGTAAATTGATTAATCAAAATAAATTCATTAGCATAAGCCGGTTTTAAACCTCTTTAGCCTAATGTAATCTAGTTTTTCATTGGCTATACTTGTTTTTATATTGCAAAAATAATCATAAGAGAAAAGCAATGAATGATAGGTGGTTATCGGTTGATGAAATTGGGGAGTATCTCGGGGTGAAAAGAGATACTGTCTATAAATGGATTAATGATAAAGGAATGCCAGCCCATAAAATTGGACGACTTTGGAAGTTTAAGAAAGAAGATGTTGACAGTTGGGTAAAACAAGGTGAAGCAAATGCCTCAAACAATGAAAGTTTGAGTACTTCTTGAGTTAATACTGAATGAGAAATACAACCTATGCAGCTGATAGATAACACCTATAATTTATGGGGTGATGAACTTAAAAAATCACTACACCCCGGATCTAAATTAAAAATAGCTGCATCGTATTTTTCTATTTATGCATTTGAAGCACTAAAAAAAGAATTAAGCCAAATTGAATCATTACAATTTATTTTTACAAAACCAGCGTTTGTTCCCAATGATGTAACTGACAAACTGAGGAAAGAGCATAGAGAATTTTATATTCCCAAAAAGATGCGAGAAAAAAACCTTTATGGAACTGAGTTTGAAATACAATTAAAGAATAAACTTAATCAGCGAGCGATTGCTAAAGAGTGTGCTGCATGGATAAGGGAAAAGGTTAAATTTCGTTCTAATTCAACCAAGTCACCTATGCAGCAGTTTGCTTGCGTAGATTCGAACCCAGAACAATGCCTTTATACCATGATAAATGGTTTTACTGCAGTTGATTTAGGTTATCAAAAAGGTGATGCGATCTCTAATTTCATCAGTAAAGATAATACTTCTCAGAACACTTCAGCCTTCTTGCAAATGTTTGATCAAATTTGGAATGATACCTCAAAAGTTCAAGATGTTACTGAAACAGTCTGTTACCACATAGAATCTGTGTATCAAGAAAACTCTCCAGAAAAAATGTATTTTTTTATTTTATACAACATTTTCAATGAGTTTTTGGAAGATTTAAATGAAGATATTCTACCTAATGACTTGACTGGCTATCAAAATACGGTTGTCTGGAATAAGCTATTTAATTTTCAGAAAGATGCAGCAACTGGCATTATCAATAAACTTGAAAAATTCAATGGCTGTATTTTGGCTGATAGTGTTGGACTTGGTAAAACCTTTACCGCACTGGCTGTCATCAAATATTACGAACTCAGAAACCGATCTGTTCTAGTGCTCTGCCCCAAAAAGCTTGCAAATAATTGGCTTAACTATAATAAAAACCTTAAGACTAATTTGTTAGCAAAAGATCGCTTGAACTACGACGTCCTATGTCACACCGACTTACAACGAACATCTGGAGAATCATTTGGCATCCAATTGGATAGAATAAATTGGGGTAATTACGATCTGGTTGTCATTGATGAGTCACATAACTTTAGAAACAATGAGGCTTATAAGGATAAAGAGACCCGTTATCAAAAACTTATGAATGCAGTTATCAAGGATGGCGTAAAAACCAAAGTTCTCATGTTATCCGCGACACCAGTAAATAACCGATTTAATGATTTGCGAAATCAATTGGCCCTAGCTTATGAAGGGGAGTCAGAAACGCTCAGGGATAAATTAAAGACAGGGAAAAGTATTGAAGAAATTTTTAAGCAAGCTCAAGCCGCTTTTAACGCCTGGAGCAAATTACCAATTGAGCAACGCACCGCTAAAGCTATTTTAGATGTGCTTGATTTTGATTTCTTTGAGTTACTGGATAGCGTTACAATTGCACGTTCGAGAAAACATATTGAAACATTCTATGATACGTCAGAAATTGGGTCATTCCCAACTCGGTTAAAACCAATTTCTTATCGCAGCCCTCTAACTACTCGCAAAGATACTCCTGATTTTAATGAAATTTATCAAGAACTTTTACGACTGAAATTGTCCGTCTATGCACCTGTAAGCTATATATTGCCGAGTCGAATAAAGAAATATGAAGATTTATATGATACCACTGTTGAAGGCGGTAAAGGAAAACTACGACAAGTTGATCGTGAAAGAAGTTTACAGTCATTAATGACTACAAATTTGCTCAAACGATTGGAAAGCTCAGTTGAAGCATTTCGTTTAACTTTAAAATCATTAAAAAACAACCACACATATATTTTGAACAAAATTGAGTTATTTAAAAGCAATGGAGAAGTTTCATCTATACATGATTTAGCAGATTCATTAGATAAATTAGAAGCAGAGGATGAGGACTTTTCCGATCTGGGTGACTTCAGAACAGGTGGTAAAGTTCAAATTAATTTTGCTGATATGGATCTACCCTCTTGGGAATTTGATCTAAAAGCGGATCTAAAGGTTATTAGTGAATTACTCAATGTGATGGAAAAAATCATTCCTAAAGATGATGAAAAACTTCAAAGCCTCAATCAACATATCGCTAATAAAATTGCTAATCCTATTAATCCAGGAAACAAAAAAATATTAATTTTCACAGCTTTTGCTGATACCGCTGATTATTTATATGGTTATTTGTCACCCATATTAAAAGATCAGGGTATACATTGTGCAAAAGTAACAGGAAGTAACGGTGCGATTACTACCTTAAAAAAAGGATATGATTTTCAAACTATCTTGACGTTGTTCTCCCCTCTTTCCCTACAAAAAGAACAAGTAGTACCAGACGAACCTGAAGAGATTGATGTATTAATTGGCACTGATTGTATTTCAGAAGGCCAAAACTTACAGGATTGTGATTACCTGATTAATTATGATATTCACTGGAACCCTGTACGCATCATACAGCGTTTTGGTCGAGTTGATCGAATAGGCTCCAAAAATAAAGTAATACAGTTGGTTAATTATTGGCCTGACATCTCTTTAGATGAGTATATTAACCTAAAAGAACGTGTAGAAAACCGCATGGTCATTGTCGATGTTACAGCAACGGGCGATGATAATGTTTTATCAGCACAGGCTAATGATGTTTCATACAGAAAAGAGCAATTACAGCGTTTACAGGACGAAGTGATTGAAATGGAAGATTTAAAAACAGGAGTCAATATTACCGATTTAGGATTAAATGACTTTCGAATGGATTTAGTGAATTATGTTAAACATCATGGAGATTTAGACCACCTACCGGGTGGTATGCATGCTGTGTTACCAGCATGTCCTGATAAGGGATTATATCCTGGTGTTGTATTTACTTTAAGAAACAGACAACAAGGCATAAACATAAACCAACATAATCGTTTGCATCCCTATTATTTGGTCTATATCAGCAAAAATGGCGGGGTTATTACTGATCATACGGCGGTTAAACAAATATTGGATCTGCTCAGGGCTAACTGTAAAGGATACGATGAACCTATATTAGACATTTGCGAGAACTTTAATAAGAAAACAGATGATGGCCGTAATATGGGCTTTTATTCAGATTTATTGAGTAAAACCATCCAATCGATCATTCAGGTCAAAGAAGAAAAAGATATTGATAGTTTGTTTACTCAACGGAAAACCACTGCATTAGTCGATTCAATCAAAGGATTAGATGATTTTGAACTTCTTAGCTTTATCGTAATAGAAGGAGAAAATCGTGCTTGATTTGCTGGCTTTTCCTGATAAAGCGGCTGTAAATAGACAGATAACCAAAAAAAAATTATTTGAATCGGTTCAAGCTAATACAACCATTAAAAATCTATTCACAGCACAAGTTGAACGAATGATTTGGGCTTATAAACTTTCTCCTGAAACGATCAATTTATCCTCAAAAGAGGGTGTTGAAGAAATTCAAATCTTTGAGCTTTTTCTTAAGGGCAGCGAACTTAACAATGAACTCTTAAAAACCATTGACAAGGCCATACCGTCCCCCATTTTATTTGTGATTTATGAGGACCAAAGTATTCAGTACCGAGCAGCATATAAACGGGTTAGCGATGCTGATTCAACCACGTGGGTAGTCGGGGATTACTTTGAAAGTGCCTGGATAGCCAAGCGATATCAAAAGTCCGATTTACCACAAGCATTGGATTTGAAAAGCCTTTATCATTCTCTCTTACAAAAGTTAATTCCCCTAACTAAACGTCAAGATGAGTCCATTGAGCAGCTGTTAAGTCGTTATCAGGCTCTGAATCAATTAGAACGAAAATCAGAGCAATTGCAAAAGAAATTGCATCAAGAGAAACAGTTTAATTATAAAGTTGAAATTAATGCGCAGTTGCGCGATGTAAAAAAACAAATTGAACAATTAAGAAATTAAATAAAGAGGTTGAATACGCATGGATTCTTTGAAGATGCACAGTAAAGATATTACAGAAGAGAATATTGGAAAAATATCATCGTTATTTCCTAATTGCATTACTGAAGCGACAGATGAGCAAGGACGGTTAAGAAAGAAAATTGACTTTGATTTGCTACGGCAGGAATTGTCTCGAGAAATTGTAGAAGGACCTCAGGAGCGTTATCAATTAAATTGGCCGGGTAAACGTCAGGCATTATTAAATGCTAACTCACCTATAGCAAAGACGCTTCGTCCATGCCGAGAGGAAAGTGTTGACTTTGATAACACTCAGAATTTGTTTGTTGAGGGTGATAATCTTGATGCGTTAAAACTGCTACAGGAAACGTATTTAGAAAAGGTAAAAATGATTTATATTGATCCGCCTTATAATACTGGAAATGATTTTGTTTATAATGATGATTTTTCAGAAACCTCTCTTAGTTATCTTATAAAATCTAGCCAGATAGACGAGGAAGGTAATAGGCTTATCCCTAATACTAATACGCATGGAAGATTTCACTCGTGCTGGTTGTCAATGCTTTATTCAAGATTAAAATTGGCTAGAAATTTATTAAATGACAAAGGGTTAATATTTATTTCTATTGACGATAACGAGATAGTAAATATTCGCCGAGTTTTGGATGAATTATTTGGCGAGGATAACTTTGTAGATTGTATTATTTGGAAAAAAAGATATGGCGGAGGTGCTAAGGAAAAATTTTTAATTACAGTCCATGAATATGTATTGGTTTATGCAAAGAATATTGAGAAATTGGATAATTTATTTATTCCTTTAACCGATGAATCAATTCAGAGATATTACAAATTAAAGGATGAAAATTATTCTATAAGGGGACCTTACCGAACTCATCCATTAGAAGCTACAAAAAGTATGGGTGATAGAGCAAATTTAGTTTTTGAAATACAAGCTCCGGATGGTTCAAAGGTTTCTCCTAAAAGACAATGGCTTTGGAGTAAAGAACGAGTTGAAATTGCTTTAAGCAATAATGAGTTAGCCTTTTTAAAGGATAAAAATGGTGATTGGAGTGTTCATACAAAGCAATATTTACAAGATGAAAATGGTACTATTAGGCAAGGAAAACCATTTTCATTAATTGATAATATTTATACTCAGCATGGAACCAATGAGATAATCGAATTATTTGGAAGTGCACAAATATTTAGTTTTCCAAAACCATCTAAACTGATATATCAGTTAATTCAAATTGCTTGTAGTGAAGATAAAGAGGCACTGATTTTAGATTTTTTTTCAGGTTCATCCTCAACAGCTGATGCTGTTTTACAATTGAATGCAGAAGATAAGGGAAAACGACAATTTATAATGATCCAACTTCCTGAACGTTGTGAATTTAAGTCGGAAGCTTACAAATTAGGATATTCAAATATTGCTGAAATCGGTAAAGAACGAATACGCCGTGTCGGAAAAAGGATCAAGACAGAACATAAAGATAAAGAAGGCATTGACGAACTAGACGTAGGATTCCGAGTCTTGAAAATCGACTCTAGTAGTATGGCAGATGTGTTTTACACCATTAACACTGTTGACCAAGACCTCTTAACGCAACACACTGATAATGTAAAGCCCGATCGAACATCAGAAGATTTACTATTCCAAATTCTACTTGACTGGGGTGTTGATTTAACCCTGCCAATCACAAAAAAAACCATCCACAATCATGAAGTGTTTTTTGTCGATGAAGATGCTTTGGTTGCTTGCTTTGATAGCAACGGAAAAATCACAGAAGAATTCGTCAAAGAGCTAACTCAATATAGCCCTATCAGAGTCGTATTCCGAGATGCAGGTTTTGCTTCAGACAGTGTAAAAATCAATGTGGCGCAAATATTTAAACAGCTATCTCCGCATACTGAGGTTAAAACCATTTAAGGATTTTAAGTTAAATGATGAAGTTAAAATTTAAACATCAAGCTTATCAGGCAGAAGCAGTTTATGCAGTGCTCGAGTGTTTTAAAGGCCAGAAAAGACATGAAGGAATTATGTATCGAGTCGATCCTGGCATTCAATCCAATAGCCAAATGGATATGTTTGATGAGTCTGGTTTTAAAAACGCTGATTTAGATATCGATGAAGCTCAAATTTTAAAGAATATCCAAGCGATACAAAAAAAGCAAAATATCCCAGTATCGGCACACCTTAGTAAAAATGCAATTGCGCCGGTAAATCTTGATATAGAAATGGAAACTGGAACAGGTAAAACTTATTGCTACATTAAAACGATCTTTGAAATGTACAAGCAGTATGGCTGGTCTAAGTTTATCATTATCGTACCAAGTATTGCTATTCGTGAAGGTGTATATAAAAGTTTACAGGTTACCAGCGAGCATTTTCTTGAACAATATAGTAAAAAAGCAAAGTTTTTTATCTACAATTCCAAGGAGCTTCACAATATAGAAAGTTTTTCCTCCGATGCAGGGATTAATGTGATGGTTATCAATGTGCAGGCGTTTAATGCAACAGGTAAAGATAACCGTCGTATATATGAAGAACTGGATGATTTTCAAAGCAGAAGACCCATTGATGTTATCAAAGCAAACCGCCCTATTTTAATATTAGATGAGCCACAAAAAATGGAAGGTGGAAAAACATTAAACTCCTTAGAAAAATTCAACGCCTTAATGGTTTTGCGATATTCTGCTACCCATAAAACCACACATAATAAAATATACCGTCTTGATGCTTTAGACGCTTATAATCAAAAACTAGTTAAGAAAATATCCGTTAGAGGTATTACCGTAAATGGATTGAGTGGAACCAATGCCTATTTGTATCTTGAGTCAATTGAACTATCAACGTCAGCTCCCATAGCAAGAATTGAATTTGAAGTAAAACAAAAAACAGGCCTTATCAAACGTATCATTAAAAAACTCAAAAAAGGTGATAATTTATTCGACCATTCTAACGGTCTTCCAGAGTATGCAGGTTACGTGATTAGTGAGATCAATGCAGAATTTAATGGCCACATTGGGAAAGTCATATTTACTAATGGAATAGAGCTAGATGTCGGAGTAGCAATTGGAAATGTCGACGAAAGCACCTTACGTCGCATACAAATAAGAGAAGCAATTAGAGCTCATTTTGAGAAAGAACAAGCTTTGTTTTATCAAGGCATTAAAGTGCTATCCTTATTTTTTATCGATGAAGTAGCCAAATATCGCCAATATGATCAACATGGTCAGGCTAATGGTGAATATGCCAAAATGTTTACTGAAGAATATGAAGCCTGTCTTAACAATATTGATTTGTCTGACAAACATGAATACCAGAAATACCTTAAACAACATGATGTCAATAGAATGCATAATGGTTATTTTTCTATTGATAAAAAAACCAAACAGTATATTAATTCCAAAACAAACCGTGACAAGGAAACTGATGATGTCGATGCTTACGATTTGATACTTAAAGATAAAGAAAGGTTGTTATCATTTGAAGAACCTGTTCGTTTTATATTTTCGCATTCGGCTTTAAGAGAAGGTTGGGATAACCCCAATGTTTTTGTCATTTGTGCTTTAAAACATAGTGACAACCAGATATCTCGTAGACAAGAGGTTGGTAGAGGCCTCAGATTATCAGTCAACCAGCATGGTGAACGCCAAGACAATCCTTCAACAGTTCACCAAACCAATATACTCACTGTGATTGCAAGTGAAAGCTATAAAGAATTTGTGAGTGAATTACAAAAAGATATCAGCGCGTCATTAACAGAAAGAGCAAGGAAGGCAGATATTGATTATTTTACTGGTAAAGTGATTATACAAAATAATCAACAACACGAATTATCTCTTTCTGAAGCCAAGGATATTTATCACTATTTAATTAAGCATGATTATATTGATACCGATGATATCATTACTCAAAAATTTCATGATGATTTGGAGTGTGGCAAATTAGTAGAGTTTCCTGAGTCACTAAGTGTCATCGTTGATCAGGTCGTTGAATTAATTAAAGGGGTATATAGCGATGCACTACCCTCTATCGTCAACGATCGTAGGTTTAAAATTAATCCGTTAAACGAAAATTTTCACAAAAAAGAATTCAAAGAGCTCTGGAATAGAATAAATCAAAAAGTAGCGTACAATGTACATTTTGATTCAAATGAGCTTGTCCAAAAATGTGTGGCTGAACTGGATAAAAATCTAAAGGTGAGCCCCTTATCCTATACAATTCAAACTGGAGAGCAGCTAGACACATACAGTACCGATGAATTAAAACAGCAAAAAGGTTTTATTCTTAAAGAAACATCATCACATTATGAAAACAGAGATATCGAATCAAAGGTTCGCTACGATTTGGTTGGGAGCGTGGTTGATAACACCCAATTAACCCGAAAGACAATTGCCACGATCTTATCTAAGATAGATCAGAAAACTTTTGCTAAGTTTAAACAAAACCCTGAAGAATTTATCAGCCAAACATCAAGGATAATCAACGAGCAAAAAGCATCCCAGGTCATTGAGCATCTCGCATACGATACTTTAAATGACAAACATGGTTTGGATATTTTTACTGGCGCTCAAATCAAGGAGGATTTCAGTCTTGCTGGAACAACCTTGCGTAGTCATATCTATGATTATGTTATTACAGATTCAGATATAGAAAGAAACTTTGTTGAAGAGTTAGATACAAGCTCTGAGGTTGTGGTTTATGCAAAATTACCGAGAGGTTTTTCCATACCAACTCCAGTAGGTGATTATAACCCGGACTGGGCGATCGCATTTAAAGAGGGGGCTGTCAAACACATTTATTTTGTTGCTGAAACCAAAGGCACCATGTCTTCACTGCAACTGCGGGAAATTGAACAGCATAAAATCGAATGCGCCAGAAGGTTTTTTTATTGCTTAAATAAGAATCTAAATGAAAACAGAGTGAAATATGATGTGGTGGATAGCTTTTCGAGACTGATGGAAGTTATTGGCTCATCCTAATAATTCATGGATTTAATTTATGCTGTACGATAAATCAAACAGAACTGCGAAAAAAAATAGGATTAATCCGAGAAGTGAGACGCTTTTTAGCGAGGATACATTTAATGAACTTATTAGAAATTATAAAAAATGAATGAAATATCTACTATTGAACTGAACGTAGAAAATATATGTACCAATCTTATAGCAATTACCCATAAGAGTAAGAAAAATTGCTTTTATAGCTATGTTGATAGCTATAAAGATATGCTAGCAAACAATTTGTTATCACTTAATGAAGATGAAATCAAACTAATACAAAAAATATTGTTTTGGTATATTGATCTTGAAGATACTAAGCCCAGATCGAAACCTTTACTTAAACCAATAGCATTTTTAAAGAAAGATACAAATCTACCTGATTTCTTAAACTCAGTATTTTCAGATGACGAAATTTCAATGTTACAAAATATTAGTAATCAATTAGATCCCAATCATTACGCTCTCTCAGCAAGAATCAATGATTTACTATGGTGCATCTATAATAAAAGTAGAAATTTAAACATAAACCAAAGAAAAATAGCCGAAATGGCTGTAAAAAATTACATCATCCAGTCAAAACAGCTAGATGACAGGGAATCCGCCAAAATCATTTTAAGATCAGCTTACATTTGTGTTTATTTAAATAACATCTTCAAGGAAGAAGATTTTTTTGATGAACTCAAATCTATTCTGATAGAAAAAATTGAAGACATAAAAATCTCAGTCGGCCTAAGATACCACCTGCTGATAGCTTTAAGCTGGATAGATAGTAATAAGGCAGATTATATACTAAATAAAACTAATAAAATTTTACTAGATGAAAGAATCAATCCAAATTTGACTATCAAATATTATGATTTATCTTTAATGATTACAAAAGACAAAGATAAACAAGTATTAATCAAAATAAATAAGATAAAATATCGAGTTAATATATCAGACCAATATGCAGAAAAAGGGCAATATCCTTTAGCGTTTGAACAATTAATTTCTGCAACTCAAGAAATCAATGAATTAAATATTGAAAAATCAATAAAAAATAATTTGAGGATAGAAATTAATAAAAGAAAGCAAGAGTATAATAAATTACCAGACAATATGACATTTCAACGATTTTCGATACAAATTCCAAGTATGCCTTTTACTTGGAGCAACAGTCTTTTTACTGACATTGAGTACTATATTAGTAAAATTTTCCGTCAGCTTGAAGGCCTAAATCTTATTGATTATCTAAACATGCCAGGAGGATTAATCCAAACAGTCCACGTTGCACATTCCAATGAAAATGGTAATTTAACATTTGATAAAAAACCACATCACATCAGATTCAATGACGATGAAATAAATCACATATTACTTCTACATAAAGCAAATATATCCTTGTTTGGAGAAATGCTAAAAAACAATAGTTACAACCCATTTAATCTTCAATGGGATTCAATGTTTTTTATGCTCAAAGACAAGCTAATAAGAAATAATAAATCCTTGATCTCTGCTGATATTCTGGAATTAACCTTTGATGCAATAAAGTATTTATTTCAAGGCAAAATAGAAATAGCAATACATCTAATTATTCCTCAATTAGAATCGCACCTTAGATTTATATTAGGCAAAAATTCTATACAGATATCCAATATGACCAATGAAAATAATCTGGAACAAATCACTTTAAATCAAATGTTTAATAATGAAATCATTTCTGAATATATATTAAGCACATATGGCCACGATATTTATTGCAATCTTTATTTTTTATTATTGGATAAACGATTTGGAAATTATCGAAACAAAATCTGCCATGGATTATCCAGCATCGAAGAATTAAAATCAGGACAAGCGCATTACGTATGTTGGTTATGTATTTATGTAATTTTGAAAGACTTTACTTTTTCAACAAACTTAACTTCTCAACTCTCGAGCTAAACTAACCCCACATCCAATAATCTGGGCTTGTATTTCGTTAGAACCAATACGAATGTCAGCCCAGTCCTCATTAAGAGCAATTAACTCATATTCCCGCGCTTCTTTAGAAGCCGATAATTGCTTATATTTGCGAATAATAACTTCCTGCTCCCCTTCAATCAAGGCCACTACAAAATCACCAGGCTTAGGACTTGTATCAGGATCTACAATGATGACATCATTAATTCTAAACTCTGGAACCATGCTTTCATCCTTAATCTGGAGTGCAAAAGCATTTTTTCCAATGTTTTCACTGACTGCTGTGCTGACAGGAATAAACTCAACTTTAGAATCAACATTATCTTTGATTTTCTGTATAAAAGCAGCTGCATCAATTGCTTGTTTGTAATCTAAGACTGGAATCAATGCCCCCATTCCAAGAGATTTTGTCATCTTCCCTTCACGGTTATCGGTTAAACACATCAAATAAGAGGCAGAAACCTCCAGAGCGTCAGCGAGCAGTTTAATTTCTGTTGGACCAGGGGTGCGGTCCCCTCTTTCATAATTATTAATACGTGAAATTTTCAGTTCACTGGTCAACTCAGCCAATGCTTTTCTCGTCAATCCTTTGGCCTTTCTTTCATTCATGATTCTTTGGCCGATTTTCTCTTTGATGTTCATACCTATTCCACGGTGTTTGGTTAATAAATTAATCCATTTATATATTGACTATAACTCAATTTGTGTTATTTTGAGATTTACAAACTACTCGTTTTGAGTAGTTAAGCTCATTTAGAGCTATTTTACGCCTTAAGTTCTCAAAATGGTACCACAAGTTTCCTAGGGTGCTAAGACTTTTAGTTAAGGAATAACGGACTATTTATGTACTTTACAGTGAATGACAATGAATTGGATGCGCTCTGTGGGCTTTCATATATCCAGCAAATAACCTACTTAAGAGGTATTCGACCTTACATGGATCGCAATACTTTCATAGTAGGGATTAAACGACGTATTAGTTATCAATCGCTGGCTGAGGCACTTTATATTGAACCGCATCAAGGCATTACTGAGTCAGGAAGTCCTAGCCGTCAGCAAATTCGCCGAGCTATAAAAGGTCTTGAACGATCAGGGCTTATTGTCATTCAATCTTTCGATAAACATCTTATTTTAAAATGCCTTTTAGCGGATATCAGTTATTGTGTCCAAAATAAACCCGGCACAAACCCGACACAGCAAGCCGACATAAAAGCACATGCAAAACTCCCTGTAAATACAGGGTATTCCGAAGGTGTATGGGAAAAAGCCGACACAGATGAAATCCTAAAAGCCGACACACCTCTAATAAAAGAAAATAATTATATTTATTTATTACAACGCTTCGACCATTTCTGGCGTATGTACCCCGAAAAAAAGTCACGTGAACGTGCCTTTGAAATCTTTACACAAATCAATCCAGATGAGCTTTTGCTGCAAAGCATGCTGCAAGCCCTTGATCAGCAAATTAAAGCCCGTAAAGCGAAAGAAGCGCATGGTGAGTGGACTCCAGCATGGAAATTTCCAGCCAACTGGTTGTCTCAAAAATGTTGGGAAGATGAAGTCAAAATCGAATTAACGCAGGAGAAAAGGAATGAGAAGCGCGGCACAAATACTAAGAGCGGAGCCACTGATCCATTCTGGAACCCAGAAACAGGAGACGCAGCAATCACCGATGAAAGCGAATACAAGCAGTCAAACGTCATCAACCTGCAATGCTACCGACAGTAGAAAAAAATGTATTGAAAACTTGTTTACCCGATTTGCAGTTTACTACGGACATTTGTGGCGAAGTCAGTTTAAGAGTGATGGTTTTTTGGAATTTGCCAAGAAAGAGTGGTTGGAAGGATTAGGTCAATTCAGTGATGAGATTTTGAATCAGGTCATTATTGATTGCCGCGATCATTGCGAAATGCCTCCTACCCTGCCGCAAATGATTGGCTTTTGTCGTGATATCAAAAGACGAAGTGCTTTTTATGTCACATCAGAAAAATATCAACCAGCCAGCAAAGAAGTGGTTGAAGAGAATATCAGGCAGTGTAAGGCCTATTTATTTAAATAACTTAAAGGAGACGCATTATGTTGGTTTTAACAAGAAAAGTTGGTGAATCAGTTGTTATCAGTGAGGAAGTTTACTGCACTGTGGTGGGTTATCGAGATGGTGAGGTTCGTCTAGCCTTCGATGCCCCTCAATCAATCCCGGTTCACCGTGATGAAATTCAAAGACGCATTTATCGGGAACGCCAAAAAGATCAATGGTTCAGCGACTCTTCCTCCAATAAGGAAAGCATTGTTGATCGTTTAATTAGCAAATTCAAAAACGGATTGAAGTCAGCTTAAAAGCATCAGTAATCGAGGATTATATCGTATGAATGCACAAGAAGAACAAGGAAGCACAGTTAAAGACCGCGCCCGTGAAAAGCTAAGGCGTGACTTGGGTGGCACGATTGAACAAGCGCTAAGTGATCCTAAAACCATTGAAATCATGCTCAATGCAGATGGCAAACTTTGGCAGGAAAGACTTGGAGAAACCATGCGTTGTATAGGTAGTATCAATGACGCGCGTGCTGAATCCATCATTAAAACTGTTGCAGGCTTTCATGGCAAGGAAGTAACCCGTTTTAATCCGATACTGGAAGGTGAGCTGCCACTGGATGGTTCACGTTTTGCAGGGCAGCTGCCACCAGTGGTATCAAAACCAACCTTTGCGATTCGTAAAAAGGCCATTTCGGTTTTTACACTGGATGACTATGTAAAATCAGGAATTATGACTGAAGCACAATGTGCGGTGATTAAGAAGACTGTTATCGCACATCGAAACATTCTCGTCATTGGTGGTACAGGTTCTGGTAAAACTACTTTAGTTAACGCCATTATCAATGAAATGGTTTGTAGCTCACCAGCCGAGCGTGTCTTCATCATTGAAGATACTGGTGAAATTCAATGTGCTGCTGAGAACTGCGTTCAATATCACACCACCATTGATGTCAATATGACCCAGCTTTTGAAAACCACGCTTAGGATGAGGCCAGACCGAATCCTTGTTGGTGAAGTTAGAGGCAGTGAAGCGCTGGATTTACTTGATGCCTGGAATACGGGCCATGAGGGCGGTGCTGCTACTTTGCATGCCAATAACTGCCTTGCAGGACTTCATCGTTTGAAATCACTTATTACCCGTAACCCCGCAGCGCCTACTGAAATAGAACCTTTGATAGGTGAGACAGTTCATTGTGTGGTGCATATCGCAAGAACCCCGCAAGGACGCAGAGTTGAAGAAATCATATCGGTTAAAGGATATGAAAACGGTCATTACAACATCGAACAACTTATTTAAGGAGAATAGGTATGAACCAAGCAGTCAATATAAATTATCGAAGTATATGGATGATGGGAGCGATTGTTTTATTGCTTCTGTTTATAACCGATCCTGCATGTGCTTCCAGTGCAGGTGGAGGTTTACCTTTTGATTCCTATCTCACCAAAATACAAAAATCCATTACCGGTCCATTTGCCTTTACTGCTGCCATTATTGGTTTGGTTGGTGCAGGAGCCACGCTGATATTTGGTGGTGAAATGAATGGTTTTTTGCGAACCCTTCTCTTTATTGTGTTGGTGCTTTCATTCCTGGTTGCAGCACAAAATACCATGACAGCGATAACAGGCAAGGGAGCCGAAATTGCTAAACCCTCAGTTTTAACGAGCGCTATGGAGTCGCAGCTATGAGCCTCCGCACCATTCCTATACGCAGATGTGGTAACCGCCCAAGCCTTTTCATGGGTGGTGACCGCGAGCTGGTTATGTTTTCAGGTTTACTCTCAGCAATCTTGATATTCGCAGCTCAAGATTGGCTTGCTGCACTTTTTGGCTTTGCCCTTTGGTTTTTATCCCTAAAAGGTCTAAGGCTCATGGCAAAAGCTGATCCTTATATGAGAGCAGTCTATCTGAGACAAAGAGGCTATCAGGCTTATTATCCAGCACGTTCTACCCCTTTTCGTAATAATAAAGGGAGTTATCTATGATTGGATTCATTACCTTTTTAATCAGTATTACTGGGCTTTTGTTGTTAGGTACATTGTTTCACGCCACTCAAATAAAAAACCGTAAGCACCATGTCAGAAGACATCGAAGTCATACAGCTGGACTGGTAGATTTACTGAATTACGCAGCAGTAGTCGATGATGGTGTGATTGTAGGTAAAAATGGCTCTTTTATGGCAGCCTGGTTGTATCAAGGGGAAGACATAGCCAACACTACAGATGAAGCCCGTGAAATGATAGCTTTTCGAATCAATCAGGCAATGTCCTCATTGGGTAATGGTTGGATGATTCATGTCGATGCCATAAGACGTGCAGCTCCAGGTTACAGTGAGCAGAGTGCTTCATACTTCCCAGATCCTGTATCAAAGGCTGTTGATGAAGAAAGACGGCAATACTTTGAAAGTATAGGAGCATTGTATGAAGGTTATTTTGTTATCACACTCACCTGGTATCCACCTGTATTGGCACAAAAGCGTTTTATAGAATTGATGTTTGATGATTCAGGGGAAAAATTAAACCACAAAGCTAAAACCCATCAACTGATTGAAACCTTCAAGCAATCGTGCAGAAACTTTGAGTCTCGTATGAGTGCTGCACTTCAACTCGAAAGGTTAGGCTCAGAAATATTCATCAATGAAAACAATAAAGTCACTCAGGATAATTTTCTAAGGCATATTCAATATTGTGTCACAGGAATTAACCACCCAGTGAATCTGCCTAAAAATCCAATTTATCTGGATGCTTTAATTGGCGGTCAGGAATTAACTCCAGGGATTACACCTAAAATTGGCCGAAATTTCATTCAGTGTGTTGCTATTGAAGGATTCCCCATGGAGTCTTACCCCGGTATTTTAACACTGTTAACTCAACTGCCCGTGGAATATCGCTGGAACTCTCGCTTTATATTCATGGATCCCCATGAAGCTGTAGCTCATTTCACTAAATTCCGTAAAAAATGGAAACAAAAGGTCAGAGGCTTTTTTGACCAAATGTTTAATACCAACTCGGGTGTCGTTGATGAAGACGCGCTCGGCATGGTTAATGATGCGCAAGCAGCCATTGCTGAAACCAATTCAGGAATGGTGGGTCAGGGTTACTATACATCAGTTGTGGTGTTAATGAACGAGGATAGAGCGAACGTTGAGAAAGCAGCCCTATTCATCGAAAAGAATATCAATGCATTAGGGTTTAGCGCACGAACAGAAACCATTAATACCATGGATGCCTATATGGGCAGCCTGCCAGGCCATGGCGTTGAAAACATCAGAAGACCGCTGATGAATACCATGAATCTGGCGGACTTGTTACCTACATCCAGCATTTGGACCGGAGAAAATAAAGCTCCCTGTCCACTGTTCCCACCACTTTCACCACCTTTGATGCACTGCGTCACCAGCGGCAATGCGCCATTTCGTTTGAATCTTCATGTGAGAGATTTAGGGCATGGCATTATGTTTGGGCCCACACGCTCTGGTAAGTCAACTCATCTTGGTTTGTTGGCATTGTCCTGGCGTCGTTATAAAGATGCACGTATTTATTCTTTTGATAAGGGCATGTCTATGTATCCAACCTGTAAGGCAACAGGTGGGGAACATTTCGCCATTGCTGATAAAGACTCTCGTCTTGCCTTTGCACCCTTACAGTTCTTAGAAACTAAAGCAGATAGAGCTTGGGCTATGGAGTGGATTGACACGATTTTAGCTTTGAATGGTTTGAATACCACACCAGCTCAGCGCAATGAAATCGGCCATGCCATTTTAAGCATGCATCAAAGTGGATCTAAAACCGTATCTGAATTTGTCATGACTATTCAAGATGAGCCTATTAGAGAGACATTAAAGCAATACACCATTGATGGATTGATGGGCCATTTAGTAGATGCTGAAAGTGATGGTTTAGGCTTGTCCTCTTTTATGACATTCGAAATCGAACATTTAATGGGTCTAGGTGAGAAATTTGCATTACCGGTATTGCTCTATCTCTTTAGGCGTATTGAAACCTCGTTAGATGGTCGCCCTACCCTAATCTTGCTTGATGAAGCATGGTTGATGCTGGCTCATCCAGTGTTTAAAAACAAGATTGCTGAATGGCTTGATTCCATGGCTAAGAAAAACTGTGTGGTGTTTATGGCAACCCAACATTTATCACATGCAGCCAACTCTGGAATCCTGGATATTATTGTTGAATCAACCGCCACCAAAATCTTTTTACCAAATCTGTATGCAAGAGATCCAGAAACCCGCCTCATTTATGAGCGCATGGGTTTAAATCCACGCCAGATTGACATCATTGCAGCAGCTCAACCAAAACGGGATTACTACTATGTCAGTGAAAAAGGTCAGCGTCTTTATCAACTGGCATTAGGACCTTACGTCCTGGCGTTTGTTGGAGCAACTGATCCCGATTCTATAGCAAGAATGAAGCAACTGGAGTTTAAGCATGGGGATACATGGGTCTCTCAATGGCTTTCAGAAAAAGGTATTCGCATGAATCAATACGGAGAAGCAGCATGAAAAAAATTGTAACGAATAACCCTTACCTTAATGCCCGACGGGCATGGAATGTTCATACCGCAGGACTTATGAAATCACTCCAAGTTTGGCAATTAGTGGGTTTAAGTAGCCTCTTAATCGCATTAGCGGCAGTTGGTGGACTCATCGCAATAGGTAGTCAGTCTAAGTTTATCCCTTTGGTGTTTCAACAAGATGCCAATGGCAATACCTTATCGGTTACTCGTGCTGATAGAGTTGGTGAGGCAAGCATTGATGATTATCGTGCTGCAGCTGCCCATTTTATTGAAAACATACGCATGGTAAGCCTTGATGTAGAACTACAAAAGAAAGCTGTTTTTCAAGTGTATTCCTATTTAAATGCCAATGATGCAGCCCTTGCCAAGGTTCAAGAATTCTACAGCGACAAACAGCAATCTAATCCCTTTGAAAGAGCTGCCTTTGAAATTGTGAGCATAGACATTCGTTCAGTGCTTAAAGAATCTGATGAGACCTGGCAAGTAGCTTGGATTGAAACCATTAGAAATCGTGATGGTTCACTCAAAGAAAAGCCTCGCATGATGAAAGCGATGATTGCTCTGTATCAAGAGAATGAAATCAACGATGCCACCAGTGAGTCTATTTTAAAAAATCCCCACCTGATTTATGTGCGTGATTTTAACTGGTCATACGAATTAAAGCATGGAGAACAGCAATGAAAAGAATAATGCAGCTATTTTGTTTATTAACACCGCTCACCAGTTTTGCATTGGATAACACGATTCTGGCCGAGCATTATTTTTCGGATACTGTACCCAAACTATCGAGTCAGGAAAAACAAGGTTTAGATATTGCAGAGCGTACACAACAAGGAGAAAAAACAAGTATACCCTTTGCATCAAGCGATGGTTCAGTCAGTTTTATTTATGGTTCAGGGCAAATCAGAGTAGTTTGTGCCCCTTTACAAGTGTGTGATATTGCCCTTCAACCAGGTGAGCAGTTTAACGACATGAATGTCGGTGACCCACGCTTTGTTGTTGAACCATCTCTCACAGGGTCTGGGGCTATGCAACAAATCCATCTGCTAATAAAACCTAAAGATGTAGGGCTTGATTCTTCTTTGGTAGTCACCACAGACAGAAGAACATATCACTTTAGATTAAAGTCAGATAGAACCGAATTTATGCCTTACATTTCGTTTACTTATCCTGATGAAGCCAAAGCAAAATGGCAGTTACTACAACGCATTCAGGCTGAAAGAAGAAAAGTAGATACCTTACCTGAAACCAATGAATATCTTGGCTCCCTTAACTTCAATTATCGAATTCAAGGCAATGCCCGATTTAAGCCAGTTAGAGTTTATAACAATGGTGTCAAAACGATTATTGAGATGCCAACAACCATGGCTCAAAGTGAAGCGCCTGCGCTGCTGGTTTTAAGAAGTCGAGGGTTATTTAAAAAATCAGAGTCAGTCATGGTCAATTATCGTCTCCAGGGTTGTCGTTACATCGTAGATGGGGTTTTTGATAAAGCCATCTTAGTTATTGGCAGCGGTTCCTCTCAAGAAAAAATTACGATTACAAGGTGCTGAAGATGAAAAAATTAAGTGTTTTATTGGCTGCCGTCTTGTTATCAAGCTGTGCCAGCATGCGTTATGGCAATTTCACTCAAATGTCTGTGGGCCGCGATGCTTATCTGGCGGCAGATGCAGCCACTCAATTAACGCGAGTCTATCCACCTGCTCAAAATACATTTTGTATTGGTCAGGCAGTCAACGATGGCTTTGGCTTAAGTCTTATTCAAAACCTGAGAAAAAAGGGTTATGGCATCAATGAAAATCGATGCCCTAGGAATAAAGCTAATTTTTTCTACGTGCTTGATGAGCTTAAACCTCAAAGCTATCGAATAAGCCTTTTTGTGGGAATGCAAACATTGAGCCGTGTGTATGCAAAAAGCCATGAAAATATCATCCCTGTCAGCGCATGGACTCATAAGGAGTAAGAGCTATGAATCAAAATAATGATTATTTGTCACCAGACAATTCACCCCAAAAGCTTCAAACCACAGGTGTAAAACGAGTGAATAATATACCACTCATGATTGCAATTGGTATTCTAACTCTTTTTGTGGTGCTCATCGCATTGGTTGCCAATAAACGAGCTAATGCGCAAAACCAGCCACCAGAAATAGTGAAGGTTAAAAACTCAAAGAAAAATACCATGAGCCTTGCCAATGACGTGGTAGGAAACCATAAATCAGCAGTAATTCCGCCCCAGAGTGTCGCGATAGCTGACAGTGAAAAAACCCCTTTGCTCATTCCTGAACAACTTCCACGTAAAGAAGATACTCTGACACAAGATGTATCTGAAGCTGAAATCGAGCGCATTCGTCAGGAAAAAACTCAAGAATTTGAGGAGGCAGTCAAAGCTAAGACATCCGTAATGGTCGATAACCTACGATTGAATAATCGCGACACAACCAAAACGTCCATGAATAGCAATGAGATGGCATTAAACATCGACCCCTCATTAGCGTTTAAAGAGCAGCTTGCATTATTACAAGGAAGGCAAGCCAAACCCATGCCACAAACTTTAGGTGGTGAAGAAAATGAAATGCGCTGGCATTTAAATTCAACACTTCAGAGCCCAAACAGCAGATACGAATTAAGAGCTGGTAGTGTAATTCCAGGGGTAATGATTAGTGGCATTTCCTCAGAATTACCAGGCCAAATCATAGCTCAGGTCTCACAAAACGTATATGACACCGCTACCGGAAAATATCTTTTAATACCTCAAGGTACCAAGATATTGGGGCTTTATTCCAGTGATGTCCCTTTTGGTCAGAACTCTGTATTAGTCGCATGGCAACGTCTGGTTTTTCCAGATAGTAAGGCCCTGGATATTGGCTCTATGCCTGGCGCTGATAGTGCTGGATATGCCGGATTTCGTGATCAGGTAGATCATCATTATGGACGAATTTATGGTTCAGCACTTTTAATGTCAGGCATTATTGCTGGGATTACTTATAGCCAAAATACCAATCAATCAAACCAATTCGGTTATGCCCAGCCCACAGCGGGCAGCGTCATGAGTCAGGCTTTGGGGCAACAATTGGGCGAAGTCACTTCGCAACTGGTTTCGAAAAACCTAAATGTGTCTCCCACCATCAATGTTCGCCCAGGTTATCGTTTCAATATCATCGTGGTGAAGGACTTAACGTTTAACCAGCCCTATAGGCAATTTGTTTATTAATGAAGGAGAGCATTATGAAATTTAAATCCATGATTATTTATTGCTTTGTTTTGCCGGCATTTGCAAATGCCCCTGTATTTGACGTTGCGAATTGGATTCAAAATGGAAAAATGATTGCAACGCAACTTAGCGAGTACAAAACGCAGGTCGATCAATACAAGAATCAGATGGACCAATATCAAAATATGTTAGACAACACCAAGTCACTGACTTCGTTTGAATGGGATAATGCCAACTCAGTTATTAATAATTTGCTTGAATCGACTGATACCATTGATTATTACAAGCAGGAAGCTGGCAGCCTCCAAGGGTACCTTGACCGATTCCAAAGTCAGGAATACTACCAAAAGACCCCGTGTTTTAATGGCACAGGTCAGTGTTCTGCTGAAGAACTTAGAAAAATCAAACAAAGCAGATTAGCGGCTTCTGTTGCTGAAAAGCGATCCAATGACGCCATGCTTAAAGGGATTGATAAACAACAACAGAGCTTAAAAAATGATTCTGCAAAGCTGCGTACTTTGCAATCTCAGGCACAAAGTGCTGCAGGCCAAAAACAGGCTCTTCAAGCCGCTTCTCAATTAGCCAGTAATCAATCCCATCAATTGCTTCAAATCAGAGGCGTGTTATTAGCGCAGCAGAATGCTCAGGCAGTCAAAGATGCAGCGAGTGCCAACAAGGAAGCGATACAGACTGCAGGAGATGAGCATTTCAGATCAGGCGCATACCATAAAAGTTCAGGAAAAAAGTGGTAATCCATCATAAAAAGGAGAGGAAAATGAAGATCTTATATTTATCAATTATGGTCGTTGCTTGTGTTTTATCAGGTTGCGACAGTGCTGAATCCAAGGCTCAGAAAAAAGCTGAGCACTTAGCAACACTCACCTGTAGCAGCCCAAGAGAGGGTCGAACTCAAGAAGAACTGCAGGCTATTGGTGATGCGTGTTTTCGAGGGGGTAGTTACTCCAAAAGCTCTGGCAAGAAGTGGTAATGCCATGAATAAAAAACTAATCCCCTATGTAATTGCGTTTGGTTTATTTGGGTTTTCTGCTTGCTGCCATGCTAAAGGGCATGGCATGGATAGTCGTGATTTACTGGATAATATTTTACAGCGTTTTGCTAGCACATCCGCACTATGGAGCAAAACTATGTTGAGTTACGCCAGATATCTTTTTTGGTCCTTAGCCTCAATTAGTATGGTGTGGACATACGGCTTGATGGCATTGCGTAAAGCAGACATTCAAGAATTCTTGAGCGAAACGGTACGATTTTTTGTGGTTGTCGGTTTTTTCTATTGGATTTTAGACAATGGACCCGCAATTGCAAAAGCAATCATAGACTCCATGCGACAACTTGCAGCAAAGGCTTCTGGAATTAATGAGCATGTCTCTCCTTCTGATATTGTGGATGTTGGGTTTGATATTGTTTCAAAAGCTATAGACAGTTCATCCATCTGGTCACCTGCAGCAACTACAGTTGGTTTGCTCGTTGCAGGGGTCATTCTGATTATTCTAGCTTTAGTAAGTATTAACATGTTGATTATCTTAATCACCGCCTGGATATTAACCTATGGTGGCATTGTTTTATTAGGGTTTGGTGGTGGCCGTTGGACGCAGGATATTGCGATTAACTACTACAAAACCGTATTGGGTATCGCATTGCAAGCTTTTGCCATGATTTTGATTATTGGTATCGGTAAATCTTTTGTAGATCAATATTACGCAGCGATGTCTGAAAACATTATGCTTAAAGAAATGTTTGTCATGCTGGTTGTTGCCGTACTGTTATTAGTTCTTATTGACAAAATTCCGCCTGCTTTAGCTGGCATTGTGTCAGGAGGTGGTTCTGGTGGTGGCGGTGGACTCGGTCTTGGTGGAGCTATGGGAGCTGCAGGAATTGCAGGTGCTGCCATGGCAGGTGCAGCAGGCGCCGCACTTGCCCAAAGTGGTGGTGGATTATCCGCGCTTAATGCCGCGTTTAAAGCAGCCAGTCAATCAACCAACTCTGGTGAAACAAGTACACTGCCTGGAATGGATAAAGGTTCCAAAACTGGTGGTTTAGCCGAAGCAATGGGAACTGCTGCCAAATTTGCAGGTTCATTTGGATCACATTTAGCCTCAGGCACTATGGATGTTGCTCGTGAGAAAGCGAATTCGATTAAAGAATCAATTGCTGAGAAAATCGCTGATACAACGGGTGGAAAAATTGCCGAAGCAATTCAAAGCAAGGCGAATTCATCCACTTCTGAATCGCAAGAATCCAATGCCCAAAATATTTTATCTATGGGTGCCCCTGAGGGTAGTTTTAGTTCAGGATTTGAGGCATCAGATGAGGTGAGTCAATTTGTGAACCAAAAGGCATCAGGAGAAAGCCAATGAGCCAAAACAAGCCTAATAAAGCCATTGGTCCTCAAGTCAGAGAAAAAAATCACGGCAAGATAAATAAAACCTTAGTCTTGTTAGTGATTTGTTCTTTCTTAATCAGCATGCAAATTGGAACTCAGTTTTTCGCGCATCAATTTCACTATGCTGATGCCCTTGGAGGGGAATTCGCACCTATTTATATGCCTTGGCAGATTTTTATCTGGGCTATTAAATATCAATCCTATTATCCTGATTCTTTTAATGCTGCCTTTGGTCTTATCGTTATGATGGGTTGTCTCTTTTTAATGATGATCGTGTTGGCTTCCAAATATTTTAAAAACAACAATGTGAGTGACTACCTCCATGGTTCAGCCAGGTGGGCTAATTGGGAGGACTTAAACAATGCAAGCCTCATTGGACATGATGAAGGAGTTTATGTTGGCGCGTTTAAAGATGACAAAGGAGCAATTCATTATCTACGCCATAATGGGCCTGAGCATGTTTTAACTTATGCACCAACGCGCTCAGGCAAAGGTGTTGGCCTTGTGATTCCAACCCTTCTATCGTGGAAACATTCTTGCGTCATCACTGATTTAAAAGGCGAGCTCTGGGCAATGACGGCTGGATGGCGACAGAAACATGCTGCTAACAAGGTCATTCGATTTGAGCCTGCCACGTTAAAAGGAAGCGCTCGCTGGAACCCTCTGGATGAAATAAGAGTAGGTACGGAATCAGAGGTGGGTGACGTACAAAATTTAGCAACGCTGGTGGTTGATCCCGATGGTAAGGGTTTGGAAACCCACTGGCAGAAAACCTCCCAAGCCCTTTTGGTTGGTTTTATTCTACATGCGATTTATAAATTGAAAACCCAGGGAGAACCAGCCACATTTCCCAACATTGACCGCATGCTGGTTGATCCCAATATTAATATTGCTGACCTGCTCATTGAAATGACCCAATACCCGCATGTTGAGGGAAAAACCCATCCTGTTATATCAGCCTCTGCTCGTGACATGATTGATAGGCCCGAAGAAGAAGCAGGTTCTGTGTTATCTACATTAAAATCTTATCTGGCGCTATATCGTGATCCAGTGGTTGCGTATAACGTCTCTACCTCAGATTTTTGCATCCGCGATTTAATGAACCATGAAAATCCTGTGAGCCTTTATATCGTTACTCAACCTAATGACAAGGCAAGGCTTCAACCTCTGATTAGAGTCATGATTAATATGATAGTGAGGTTATTGGCCGACAGAATGGAGTTTGAGCGTGTGTCCGATGACAAAGGATTATCATATGTGAGTGCTAAAAAAACGTATAAACATCGACTGCTTTGCATGATTGATGAATTTCCAAGTCTTGGAAAACTCGACATACTGCAAGAGTCATTGGCTTTTGTTGCCGGCTATGGTTTAAAGTTTTACTTAATTTGTCAGGACATTAATCAGCTTAAAAGCCGTGAACGAGGCTATGGCCCTGATGAAACCATCACTTCAAATTGTCATATCCAAAATGCTTATCCACCTAACAGAATTGAAACCGCAGAACATCTTTCCAAGCTAACAGGCCAAACAACTATTGTTAAAGAACACATCACCACCAGTGGAAAACGCTTTTCTACGTTCTTAAATCAAATATCAAAAACCGTTCAGGAAATATCGAGACCGCTCTTAACTGTTGATGAGTGTCTGCGTATGCCAGGACCTAAAAAAGATGCTAATGGCCTGATTGTTGAAGCTGGGGATATGGTCGTATATGCAGCGGGTTTCCCTGCTATTTATGGTAAACAACCTCTTTACTTTAAAGATCCGATCTTTATGGCAAGAGCATCAGTTGAGGCTCCTGTCCACTCAGATATTTTACGTACTCGTTTAAGTGAGGATGAGGTCATCAGATTATGAAAAAACTGTCAGCCATCATCTCTACTTTATTGATAAGCCTTATTGTTGTAAGCGCACTATTTCATGCCATGGGTTTTAGAATAAACCTGACTGAATCCATTCCTATAGGCTTGTATCGCATCACCAGCGAAGCCCCTATCAAAAATACTTATGTGATTTTTTGTCCTGATAACAGAGAGTCATTTAGATTAGCGAGGGATAGAGGTTATATAGACCATGGTCTTTACTGTGATGGATATGGTTACTTAATGAAAAAAGTGGTGGCTGTTTCTGGCGATATCCTCTCTGTGACCAACAGAGGGGTATTTGTTAATCACATACTAACCCCCTATTCAAAACCAAAACTACAGGATGGGATGAAGCGCAACTTACCTCAATGGCAAGTAATGAATTACCAACTCCAAGAAGATGAAGTTATGACTATGACCAGTCAAAGCGAATGGTCATTTGATGGTCGATATTATGGTCTTGTTCACACAAGACAAATCAAAGGAATGATCACACCCATATGGGTAATTAATAAACGGGAGAAAACTACATGAATCATGAAACCGAGATAATGGATGTGATTTCAGAAAAATACGAGGATTTAGTAATCCCTGGCTTTCTTGTCGAAGTTAGTCCGATTGAAGCTGATTTCATGGGCGCATTTTTTGAAGATGCACTAAATGAAGAAGATGCGATGGAGGCCATGTATGACTAAAATGCCCTACCATCAAGTTGTTGCCAATCAAATTATTGAAAGCCTGAAAGCAGGAACCGCTCCCTGGTTGAAACCATGGGAGCCAGGGATAGGCAATGGCCAAGTTCCATATAATCCGATCACAGGAAAGCGTTATAGAGGGATTAATGCATTGTATTTAATGCTGAACCAAAATGATGACAACCGTTGGTTAACCTATAAACAAGCACAAAGTATGGATGCGCAAGTTCGCAAAGGAGAAAAAGGCACCACAATCCAATATTGGAAATTTCATGAAGAACAAACCAAACACGATGATGCTGGTAAACCTGTGCTTGATGAGCATGGTAATCCATTAAAAGTACAGGTGAATCTTGAACGACCCAAGGTATTTTATGCAACGGTATTTCATGCTTCGCAAATTGATAATATGCCAGAACTCATTGCAAAAGAGCCAGATTGGTCCTTAATTGAAAGAGCAGAAAAACTGCTATATAACTCAGGTGCTAACATTGAGCATTCTGAAGCAGACAGAGCTTTTTACAGGTTATCGACTGATAGCATTCATCTTCCACCAAAGGAGCAATTTAAATCCGCAGCGAACTACTATGCTACTGCCCTGCATGAACTAGGGCATTGGAGCGGTCATCCCTCAAGACTGGATAGAGATTTAGGCCATCCTTATGGTTCAGATGCCTATGCAAAAGAAGAATTAAGAGCAGAAATTGCAAGCATGCTTTTAGGTGCCGAGCTGGGTATAGGCCATGACCCCTCGCAACACACTGCTTATATCAAATCATGGATTCGTGTTTTGGAAGATGAACCATTAGAAATATTCAGAGCTTCCGCAGATGCAGAGAAAATAGTGAATCACTTGTGTGCTTTAGAGCAAACCCAAAATCTTCAACTGTCAGAATTTATTGAAATCAAGGTTGATAAACTAAAAGAGGAAGTCTATATGGCGACTGACAACACCACTTATGAAAAGATCTGGCTAAGCATCCCCTTCAAACAAAAAGAGATTGCCAAATCCACAATAGGAAAACTACCTGATGGAACACCAGGTATCTCTTGGGATAAAGTGCAAAAATGTTGGTATGCAAAGCCTGGTGTTGCTTTTGAGAAAATCAAAGCCTGGCTTCCTGAACATCAAGTACAACCTCAAGAAAAAGCGCTTATACCTGAGGATGAATTTAAAGCAGCATTGATAAGCCTCGGTGCTATCGTTTCAGGTGAGCATCCAATTATGGATGGGAAACCCCATCGCATTTCCACGGATGGTGATAAAAATGGTGAGAAGGCAGGATTTTATGTAGCCCATTTAGACGGTATCCCAGCGGGATATATTAAAAACAACCGGACAGGCACTGAGCTTAGCTGGAAATGTAAGGGCTACATTTTAACTGATGAACAGAAGGCGACGCTTAAAGCAGAAGCGCTGGAACATCAACAAACTCGCCAACGTGAGCTTGAAGCAAAACAAAAAAGTACTGCATTAAAACTCCAGCAAAAATTATCCATGATGACGGAAGTTGTGGAACCCACACCTTATATGCAGGCTAAGGGTATTCAGAATCATTACGGAGTATATACCGATAGTGAGAAACGACTAACCTGCATCCCTGCAACAGATTGCGAAGGAACTCTTTGGACTATTCAGTATATTGCTGAAGATGGAACCAAGCGTTTTGCGAAAGACTCAAAAAAAGAGGAATGTTTTCATGTATTGGGTGGTTTAGAAAAACTAGCAGAAACACCTGTTATTTTGATTACGGAGGGTTACGCTACTGCAGCAACAATAAAAGATGCAACCAAATTACCAGCTGTCGTCTCCGCCTTTGATTCCGGTAACCTCAAGCCAGTCGCTAAAGCTTTACGTGATAAATTTCCTAATACACCAATTATTGTGGCTGCAGATGATGACAAACATCTTGAGTTAACAAAGGGCATCAATCCTGGAAAGGAAAAAGGTAGTGAAGCGGCAAATTCAGTTAATGGTTTCATGATTATACCGACTTTTGCTCCAGGCGAGCAGTTATCAAACCCTCGACAGTTTAGCGATTTTAATGATCTGGCTAACAACAGTCAGCTTGGAATCGCGGGAGTGAAACGGCAGTTAAAATCAAAAATTGATAGTGTTGCTAAGAAAAACAGTCGCTTGCAATTAACGCAAAAGTCGAATGTGGTTCGTATCGCCTAGATTCAATTGAATATGGCAGCAATTGACGGGGTCAAATGCTGCCAATATCTAAACCTCCTTTTTATCTTGTAATTTCTAAATTTCTCAATGTATACTTCCACCAGGTTTGTCGACATCCCTGGTTATAAGTGGCCAAAAAACGATTTTCAAAAACGTAATCTGTTTTGTAGTTAATCTTTATTAACTGTGGGCAGTTTTCCTTAAACACTTATGAAAACAAAATTAAGCCCAGCGTATTTAATAAGGAATCTACAAATGTCTATTGCAAAACTATGCGCAGATCAACTTCGTGCTATTTCCAATAATTATGGTGTTAAACTAAAATCAAGCCATGCTCATGAGCTCGTTGCTGCATTTTTTGGGTATAAATCAAAGGCAGCCTTGTTATCAGATACCCTCGCATCCATAGAGAATATTGGGCAAGCAAAAATTTTTGTTCTCATTCCATCCGATTTTATAGAAGAACGTCGGAAATGCCTTGTGGATTTACCATCTGACCTACCAGACACCTACAGATTAGGCGAGGAAATCTTTACTTTCCTGGCAGCTCAAAAAATGCTTGTAGCTAATTCGTTTCCATCATGGGTACATCTTTCTAAAGCAATCACCAAAGAATATTTGCAAAAGAATGGCCATTTAATATTGCCAAGAAATTTTGGTCCTTTTGAAAAGGCAGGCAATATTTTTAACAAACCTCTATATGACTTTAATCCTGATATAGAAACTACAAATAATGACGTAAAAATAACGGTATCTAACAGATACTACGGTTCAAGCCATGTAAATTTTCAACCTATCGATGTTGTCCTAACAATCAAACTGAAGCGTATTGCTGGCCATTTTGGTTATGCAAAACCAGAAATCTCCTTAATTTGATATTTCTAGTCACCAGCTCTTTAAATTAGGAAACATAATGAAATCTTTAAAAATAAAACTTCCTTTTGGCTTAAATGAAAATAATATCATCGTTCACATTTCTAATGTTGATAGTGGTAAGAATTGCAATTGTATTTGTCCATCTTGCCACTCTCCCCTGATCGCAGCAAAAGGCATTAAAAATCAGCACCACTTCAAACATGCAACTACCATTGAATGTGAAGGAGGATTGGAAAGCGCCATCCATATGGCTGCTAAGCAGATTATAAAAGAACGAAAACAAATAAAGCTCCCTGAATATATCATCACAAAAGAAGTCTTCGACTCGAAAGGAAAAATACACCCCAAACGCAAAACCATTGTCGAGAAAGGAAAAATTATTACCTTTGACTCAGTGGGAGAAGAACAAGAGATAAGTGAAATGCGAGCCGATATATTGGCAATAACACGCAACCATAAGCTCATTATAGAAATTTTTTATCGACACAAAGTAGACGATCTAAAAATTGAAAAAATTAAGGTAGCTAATATATCTACCATTGAAATTGACCTATCTGATCTTACCCCGGACGACGTGAAGGATTGGGAAGCTTTTTGGTCATGCATCAATGATCCTAATCGAGTTCAATGGCTACATAACGCCAGAGCAGCTAGTGAAAGTATAGAACTTGAAAAACAACTGAGAAAAAAGCTTCAGGGAATTGAAAAAGAATATGAGAAGGAAGAAATTAAGAGATTGAAACAGGAGCAAGAAGCAAAACCAACACTTGAAAAGGCTCTGGAGGAATTAAAGATACTTCGTACTAAGAAATATGGAGTGCAGCATGAACAAGAAACAGAAAAGCATCCTGCAGGGGTCTTTTACAGTAAATATCTTCAGCTTTCTGCTGGCGAATTGCCAAATTTCCTGAATGTAGATGTCTCTGACGGTGATTGGATTTTCGGTTGCCATAAAAGTATATGGCAAACCGCTTTTTATTATAATTTTTTCATTCTGAATGAGAACAAAAAAAATTATTTCTCCATTAAGCAGGTAGATGATTGGCTTCAAAATGCAGCCAGGTGTAAAGTCCCTCCTTGTGCTCAGGTTGTAGGGAAATACGGAAGACGCTTTCCTCAGCTTATTCCCACCGATATTTCAAGAAATATGCCCTCATCATGGAAAACCCTGAGGGAATATTGTAATCATCTCGACAAATTAGGAATGCTTATATATTCGGGTAATGATCGCCGCCATAAAGGAAGTTGCTGGTTTCAAATTTTCAGCAAAGATCTCAATTCCTATAACCCTTACTCTTCTTCTTTAATCGATAAGTTTTCCGTCGCACATGGTTATCAAGTTTGAATCCTTGCCGCTCCAGGTGATCATGTGCATCATCCTGCAATAACACTTGACTTCTTCTGGTGAACTGAACCAGATCGCATTGGGACAAGTTTCGCAAGCCGTTGTGATCTTTGGCTGGCGAGCCTTGTCCAAGGCTGAAAGAGTCGGGCTTCGTGGGCCAAATTCCAGTGGTTGTTCCAATAGCTTCATGGCTTCTTGCAGTTCCTCTTCGATAGTATTGCCAGTTTGATCTTGATTGTTCATGAGATTTCTCCTGTTCAAAATTTAGTTTTTGACGTTGATTTTCCAAATCCAAATCAGCAAAAGTGATTGGCATTTGATATTGAATGACGATTTGCAAAATAATCTTTTTAAATAGTGGAGACCCGTTCACACAAATACAGCCGCCATAACGCTGCCTAGCCATCTCCAATGCTCTTTTAAGTGCAGAAATAGACCCACCTTTAGAAATGATAATTTCTTTTCCATTGTCTCTAATAACACTGTTATCTTTTTTATAAATCTCAGTGCCTTCTTTAGTAACAGAATCGATTTGTCCAAAATTTAAAGTAGTAAAAACTGAGTCTGCACCTGAAATGGTGTAATCATGCTTATTTTTACGATTACGATAACGCATTGCCACTAAGGCATCCTGGTCGCCACTTTGTGCTTTTTGTTTCAGCCAATCAGCCCAGGTTTTGTTTTGGTAGGAATCTAATAACCGGCTACGTTCTTTGACGTAATTTTTCCTTATGTTATCAATTTCATTAAGCAGCGTTTTGTTGATGTAACTATATAGGAACTTTTTCTGTACTTTAGAAAGGTTCATAAATTTCAAAGCTGCTCGTTTAATTCGACCTCGCTTTTTAGCCTTTTCAATAAGTTTGGCTCTGGCCTCTCGCAAATTTTTAAGTTGGTATGAGATAAAGTGTTTATTATGTGATTTTTCGTGCTTATATTTGTCATACAGAGCGGAACCAAGTACTTTTTTATTTAATGGTTCATAACGGTAAACATTGGGTGCAGGTGCATCACCCTCTGAGTAGGATGGTACGAAGGAACCTAGCTTGGATTCGAGATTTTTTTTAGAAAAGCTTCTGGAAATTGAACTAGCTTTAACAGTCATCCCTTGCTCATTGCAGAAAACAAAACCATTGGCTTTAGCACGTATCTTCAACCCATGTTCTGCCAAAATACTATGAATCTCCTTCCAGCTTGTAGCTGCCTCTATTTTTTCTTTACAATGACGCTTCATCCAATTAATCAAGCTTTCAATACCTGAATGGCGCTCCATATCATCTGCAAGATTTTCCGAACGGTTTTTCCGAGTTTGATGATTGGTTATTTGAAGACCTAATTCAATTTCGAGCATGGATGCAACCTCAGCAAAGGTCTTATAAGCCCTGTAAGGTTCAATCATATTAAAGGTTTGAGGATGAATTTTATTAATCGCAACATGAATATGAAGATTGTCTGTGTCATGATGAACAACTGAAATTCTTTGGTGTTCTTTAAATCCAATAGACAATGCCACCCTTTCTTCAATTTCCTGTAAAACTTGAGGGGAAGGGTTTTCTCCTGGAGCGAAAGAAATAAGCATATGATAGGTTTTATCCCCAGTGGCTCTTTGATTTTTAGCTTGTGTTGCTAATACTTCCTGAACAGCCCAAATGGGATCGAGGCTATTACAGTTTAATAATCTGACTTCACCCACTCGCTCCTGTTTGTTTTGTTGATTACACAGGTATTGAACAAGACCCGAAAAACTACTAAGTCTAGTTTTCTTCATAGGGATATGGCGAATAATCATAGTTTTTTCACCACTTCCAACATTGCATCCTGGGTGGTTTGAATACGATTTAATAATGCTTTTACTGTTTGGAGGTCAAAATGCGCAACGCGTTTATCCTGAGTCAACCATAGTTTTAATAGTCCCCCAAGCCGTCCTAAATCCCCATTAATTTTGGCTAGCTGCAGTATATGATCTTTATCAACACTACTTTGAATTTGATAACCAAGACTTATCCGTCTTAAGTATTCGGCAATTGAAAGACCGGCAGTGGCTGCATTCGATTTGATTTGAATTTCTTCAGAAGGCAAAACAGGTACGCGAAGATGACGACCATTTTTTCTGGTAGGTGTTTTAAGTTTCTCGTCCATAAGGATGCCGACCTCTTAATAAAGTGGTTATGCAATCCTTTGGGTATTGATTTGATCTCAAAACACCGGTTTTTCGTTGAGCACCGAAGGTGCGAATAAGACTTGTGAGGTTTGGTAGCCAGCTTGCTGGTTAGCTAACTTCACCTATCTTGCCCTGCGTTTTAAGTTCATCTAGTAGCATACTATCAGGTAATTTTATGTAATTTCAAGGCTATTTGTTTTAAAACCAAATTAATTTCTAATAATTACTAATTATTACGATAAATTACATATTTATAGGTTTAAGAAGATGTTTAATTACGCCAAAAGGAAAGAAAATAACTTAACTCATTGCACAGCAACAAAATAGTTTGTACTATCAGAAAGAGAACAATAATAAGTTGATGGTATAAGATGGGAAACTCCCTTAGCGAACGAATCGCAGCAAAGCAAATGGTAAAAAAAACCTCTGCTAAATCTGTAAATAAAGCCGCATTTCTTGCTTTAAAAAATGATATCGCTTCAGCGTTAGCTGACGGCTGGTCTATAAAGCTTGTCTGGGAAACATTAGTTGAGGAAGGCAAAATCTCATTTTCATATAAAACTTTTTGTGGCTATGTAGCACGTTTGATTGCTGCAGAAACAAAGCCATCTATGCAGGAAAACACCAAGGATGATGAAAAGGCTAAAAATAAGGCAAAAACCGAAATTCGCGGCTTTACTTTTAATCCAAAACCCAACTTGGAGGAACTCTTGTAATGGCAAAAATACATATCACACTGCAGGGAAAAGGCGGTGTCGGCAAATCATTTATTTCAGCAACAACTGCACAATATAAACAACACAAAGGCCACACCCCGCTATGCATTGACACCGACCCCATCAATTCAACCTTTCATGGCTTTAAAGCCCTCAGCGTGGATCATATTCAAGTCATGAGTGGTGATGAAATTAACCCCCGTCTTTTTGATGCCCTCATCGAAAAAATTGCCGCAACAACTAATGATGTCGTCATTGACAACGGCGCCAGTTCTTTCGTACCGCTATCTCATTACCTCATCAGCAACCAAGTTCCCGCATTGTTAAAGGAATTAGGTCATGAAATGGTGATTCATACGGTCATCACCGGTGGCCAAGCCCTATTCGATACCATTAATGGTTTTGCACAGCTAATTGACCAGTTTGCAAATGAAGCACAATTTGTTGTCTGGCTTAATCCCTATTGGGGAGCTATAGAGCATGAAGGAAAAGCATTTGAACAACTGAAAGCCTACCGAGATAATAAAGACAGAATATCAGCCTTAATTCAAATCCCCGACCTGAAGAAAGAAACCTACGGCCGAGATTTAACTGAAATGCTTCAACAAAAGCTGACCTTCGATGAAGTCCTGGGGACGCCAGAGAAAAGCATTATGACCCGTCAACGTTTAAAAATCGTTCGCGATCAACTTTTTGGACAGCTGGATAGCGCCAGGGTGATCTAATGTCAGAGAAACTTGATAAAATCGTTCAAGACATCACTGTCAAACATGGTGTACTTTTGGGTAAAGATGATCCAATCCTCATGCTTCAAACTATGAATGAACAACTGGTTGAGGAAAATCGAAAAGCCCAACAGGATTTACTGCTGCAGTTCCGAGAGGAAATGGAAGGCATTTCCTCACAATGGAAAGATGATGCCAAGGAAAAAGCTGAAAAAGTTCTCAATGCAGCATTAGTTAGTAGTAAAGAAGCTATAACCAGATTGCTGCATGAATCTACTAAAGAATCGGTTCAAGCTATGCAGAAATTGATCTCTGATTCATTGATTGAGGCTCACTCCTTCACACAAAAGACATATAAATTCAGTCGATTTGCATTGGTATCTTCGGCCACATTGTTTACTGCTTCTTGTATGATTCTTATATTGTTTTGTAAATGAGCTTCTTCTGTTATTAAGCCCCAGATTGGGGCTTCCCATTTTTATCAACTAAAATTAATAGCATAGATATTAAACTGATACTTGTAGGGACAGGGATAGGAATGCTACTAACTAAATCAAAGTTTAAGATGGCTTTAGAATGCCCAACAAAGCTCTGGTATTATGATCGACCTGATGAATATATAAACAAACAGGATGAAGACTCATTTCTAAAAGCATTGGCTGAAGGCGGTGCTCAAGTAGAAGCATTGGCAAGATATTATTATCCAGAAGGGATATCAATTGATGCCCCAAGTACAAAGGAAGCGTTAGAAAAAACTCAAGAGTTAATTAAGAGTGATTCGATCACCCTATTTGAAGCCTCCTTTCAATATCAAAACTATTTCCTGCGTGCTGATATCCTGCAGAAAAGACCAGGTCATATCAAAATAATCGAAGTTAAAGCAAAATCCATAAGCAAAGAAAAAGAAGCTAAGATGACAACTAAAAAATGGCGATCATATATTGCTGATATCGCTTTTCAAAAATGGGTGCTTGAGCAGCTATATCCCTCCTTCACCATAAGTAGTTATTTAATGCTTGTCGATACTGATGCTATTTGTCCAACTGACGGCTTAAATCAAAAGTTTCTAGTTCAAAAGGATAGCAATGGTAAAGCTATTGTCACATTAATATCACAATTAACTGACGAAGATTTATCGATAAAAATCCTAAAAGAAGTTAATGTTGACAATCATATAAGTTTACTTTGGCAAGTAAAAAATGACGAAGGACAAACAGTAAAAGACCAGTTTCACCATCTCAGCAAAATATATTTTAGTGGACAGAAATTCCCGCCTAAAGCAAAAGGCGAATGCAGTAATTGCCAGTTTAATACAAATGAATCAGACAAGCTCTTATCTGGTTTTAGAGAATGTTGGAGTGAAGCATTAGGGTACAACGAAGCAGATTTTAATGATCCTACCATTCTCAATTTATGGGATTTCCGAGACAAACCTAAATACTTTCAGCAAGGGCTGATCAAGCTAGAAGACATTGACGAAACAGAATTCAAAATTACCGAATCAGATAAACCTGGTATTTCCAGGACAGAAAGGCAATGGCTTCAGATAGAAAAAGTTAAAACTCAAGATAATAGTGTCTGGATTGATAAAGAAAACCTAAAGGCTGAAATGGACTCATGGAAATATCCCTTCCACTTTATAGACTTTGAAACAGCTATGCTACCAATTCCTTTTAATAAAGGTTCTCATCCTTATCAAGGTATCGCCTTTCAATTCTCACATCATACACTTAATGAAAACGGTCAAGTTTCTCATGTTGGTCAGTATCTGAATTCTGAGCTTGGAGTTGATCCAAGCATCGAATTTGTTCGCCATCTAAAAAAGGAATTAGAAAATGATGATGGGACAATATTTCGATATAGTAACCATGAAAATACCTATCTCAACTCTATTCTTGAACGACTAGAACAAATGATTGAACCTCCTAATGATAAAGAAGATTTATGCTCTTTTATACGTTCCATCACAAAGTCACCATCTGATAGCAAGGTAAAATGGGAAGGACCGCGTTGTATGGTTGATATTTTGGAATTAGTTAAACGTTTTTATTATGATCCACTAACTAATGGTTCTAATTCAATTAAACAAGTATTTCCTGCTATTTTAAATCGATCAGATTTCCTACAAGAAAAATATATCCAACCAATCTATGGAGCCGTAAATGGAATTCAAAGCCATAACTTTATAAATCAATGCTGGATAGTTAAAGAAAATAATCGAATAAAAGACCCCTATCATTTGTTACCACCAATTAATAAAGATATCTCTGATGAAGATGCTCAATTTTTATTTGATAGTGAAGACTTAAAAGAAGGTGGTGCCGCAACAATAGCTTATGCAAAATTACAGTTTACAAATATGAGTGATTATGAGCGAGAGGAACTTAGAAATGCTTTATTGAGATACTGTGAATTAGATACATTGGCCATGGTAATGATCGTTGAGGCATGGCAGGACATGCTACAAACTTAAATATTCATCTATTTGTTGGGTCAATTAATTAATCTGCACAATTATAGCTGCAGCTATCTGACATTCATTAGCAAAATAATATTTTACTTTGCCAAAGAATATGGCACTTGAATCAAATTTCTGATCACAGCAATAACTTCACTTAATGGTTTCTGCTCTAGTTCATTTTTTCTCAAAAAGGCTTTCCACATTGACTCCCTGCTTGGGTCGTTAGCAAACTCATCGGTCAGGCCAATAGGCAGCGCTTCAAGAAGATCCATACCGCGACGATTAAATGTAGCCTGTATAGCTTTAGCCAAGACTTGATTATCTATCTGTTCATTACCTAATAATACATAAAGATCCAAGTAGTCTTTTAATCGACTATTCGCCATGCCCAATAATGCAATTGCGTGCAGCTTTTCTGCAATTACTGTATAAATTGGATAAGTACGGATTTTAGGAGCAGGAAGATCAGTAAGAAGTACGGGATAATGGGCATCTATTGGCCCAGGAGTAACTGCATCACCATAACCAATATCAATTTGTATTTTAATCTTTGCTTTCGCCAGTTCCCCAAATAACTCAACTCTTGCTCCAGTATACCCCCCATCTTTTTTGATAGTGTCAACCGTCACTGATTCAGACAGAAAACTTATTCCATCATCTGCAGATATGCTGCAAATATTACTGAACGTTTGTTTAATATACGCTAGATCATTATCACCAAACCCCAATAAATCAATATCTTTAGTTGGGCGATGAGGCATGTCATACCATAGGTTAAATAGTAAGGCACCTTTCAACAAAAACTGTTTAGAATATTCTGATTCTCCAATTCGATATAACAAACGCTCTAGACCATAACGAATCAATACCGCATTAAAATCAGAACCTTCTTTAACAGCTATATTCTTTAAACGCGAGCGTATAGACTCACCAATATTTTTTGTCATTGAATTGCCTCAATATAAGGACGCATTACGTTTGCAACGCGACAAATTTTCGCATAATGCCATAGTTCATCAACTGTGACTTTATTTTTTGTATAAGCCTCTTTGAGCGCTTCAATGGCCACATCAAGTCCAATTTTATTGCGATGCTTGAAACAATCTGCAATTGTCTTGGCACGGTTATACACCCTTAGTTTAATATTATCTGATTCTATAATTTCAACTCCTTCACTAAAGGCTTCATCTGAATATTGCACCATTTTTAGCGGAGGATAATCCATTTTTGGCGCATGACTCCCTTTTGGCATAGCTATCCATACTTTTCGAGGTAGCTGTGTTGTTAGATCATGAATCTGCAAAGCAGTTAGCAGGCAAAACACTGCTTGAGGTACTCGGCTTGCTATAATAACCAGGCTTTCTTTTTCTGAAAACTCAGCCTCAGGCAAGCAATAGAGCCCAGAAGCGAGTTTTTCAAGTTTGTTTTCGCTAACAAGCCTCGAAATGGTCGCTCTAGTGATCCCCCTTTCGGTTAGATCGGACATTCGAACAATGCCCGTTTTACTAGCCATCTGGAGTACTTTTTGTTTATAGGTAGCTTCTGTCTTCATATTTAAATTATGATACATAATTTCGTTAATTACAAATAAATAACGAATATTTGTATCAAATGACCTACATTTTATCTTATTCTTCATTACGTCTCAAATAGTCATTTTTATGAAAACCAAATGGCTTTTCCAGTAAAATACCAATAAAGTGCTAAAATATCCTTGCGTGAGATTTGCGTGTTTGAGTACGACACTGTTATACTCTGTACGACATTTGTAGTGGTATCCCGTTGCAAATTATTAATTTAAAATCAACGAGTTAATTTTAAAGCTGGGGGCTCATAATCCGTTGGTCCTAGGTTCAAGTCCTAGTGGGCCCACCAATAAAATCAAGTAGTTACGAGTAGTTTTAGAAAGTTTGAAAAAGTCGTGTAGACGCAATGTAGACAGATTCATTCAAGACTTATCATGTTAGTTTTCATATCTTAATCTAATATATAATTATTAATATCAGAATATCTTTGGCATGGATGACAAAAGATGGTTAAAAACTATATACATATAAATAAATTACCAGACTTAACCAATAAAAAGTGTGAAGAATATAAACCTCGAGGGTCTGGCCTTGAAATGTGAATGGTTTGATAACCATACAATTGAAAATTCAAAATTCAAGGCCTGACCCTCTATTCCTGTATAATTATAGCTTAACTTAGATGTAGTCTGGCATTCGACAGTATGTGTATCGTTGTTTTTAATGAGGTCTGCTTATCTTCTCTTCACGATTATCAGTTAAGTACTCTTCCCTGACTATGTCATTTTAGAGTTTATTGGGGTGTAGTTATATCACTTGATTCCATAGGCATTTCCTGAGGCTGAGTTGAGTTTACAGGATCATGACTAGAAGGTTTAAATAGAGAAAGGTTAGTCAATGCAGTTCCCTCATAAGTTACCACTGTATCTTGATCATGGGGATTATGATCCAAGGTTTTATCAAAAAGAGCTACTAAGGGGTGATTTGATTTTATAATATTCCAGGCTTTGGGATCTTCATATAAAGCCAGTATCAACCCTGGAAAAGCATTCGCCATCTCACATAATATCGACTTATCCCTATCGAATTGACTTCCAACCAGGTTGAAGGCTATTGCTTGCCGTACCTCGGTATCCATTTTAGCAAATGATCCGACTCTTTTAATTGCATACAAAATGGACATTAGATCTCCAGTATCTATTAAAGCACTTAAGTTCTTAAGTACCGCTGTAAGGTATTCCAGGTGCTTTTCTGGATTATTAAAGGAGGCATGAGCTAAGGATTGTATGAATTTACTTAAATCAGTTCTCGATAAATTTGTGTCGATATAGGTTAAAAGAAGCGAAGTGAGATTATTTGGATCAATGTGTTGCCACATCTCAAAGTCAGACAAAAGAGGAAGTATTTCATCTTTATAATCTCGGGCGTAACTAGAGGAGCTCTTGAGTAATGTATTGAAATCAATAATGGCAGGAGCAAAGTTAACTTTTACTGCTTTTAAGATTAAACCAAGATCAGGATTTTGATTTAAATACACCACTTGGTAATCATTCTGGTACCATGCGATTATTCCATGATTTTCCTTTGCTGCCAGTTGTAATAATTTGAGTGAGAGTTTATTGAGGTCTGTTTTATGCCATTCTACAACTGCAGCAAAGGCAACAACTGGTAATTGGGTACTCAGTTCATTCAATAGATCGCGCGCTGGATTATCCTCTTCCAGTCTGGAGCGTTGTATTAATTCTTCAATTGCTTGTTTTTGTTCATTTCCGCTTTTTTGCAGTATATCAATCTTAATCTGTATTAAATGCAATTCCTCCTCTTCCCAAAAGTTCTTGTCCAATTCATACTGGTCTAATATGTTCTTGCCTCTCTTATCTTTAAAAGATAGAAGCGCACGCTCTAAATAAGAACGTGCTTTAACTAATTCTTTTCTATTCAAAAAATACAAAGCCAGATCTTTTTCCATTTCAAAAGTATCTATTTGAAATCTATATTGGCTTGATAAGAAGGTAATCATTTCTTCAGCTGCAAATGGATTACCTTGACTTAGTGCTTGGCGTAAGTAATATGTTCCTTTAATAAAATTTAATTTAATCGCAAATTGTGCATGAGCAAAAAAGCGTTCCTCACTTCTTGTTTTTAAAGCGATGGCATAATAATAGGTCAATTTACCGAATTCAGTTAATAAAATAGGATGTTGCTTTTTTAAAAGCTCTTCAACTTTTTGTTTCAATGGTCCCTCTGTGGTAAAGAAATGTTGATATAACGTGATAAACCCATCTGGATTTCCAGTAACGAAATTTAATAAATCAAAAGAGTTGGGCATGTTTTCATGTTCATTGAGTTTTATGTTCAATGCCTTTAATAATTTGAGATAGACACATGCTTTTAAATTTGATGAGGCAGAAGTTCCACTTAATAGTAAAAAGAGGTACATTAATTCAAGCAAGTTTAAAGACCCAGAACTTTCTTGCTTGCCCTTATCATGGGTAAGTTCTTCTCCGCTTTCCTCAAAGAAATGATGTCCGTGATTGTATAAAAACTGGGTGATTTTAGCCGCAGCTTCAAGATAGAATTTAACTCTAGGGGTAGCCATTTGCTTATTTATTTGAAACTCAAAAAAAGCATTCATTATCAATTCCAATAGCGAATTGAAATGTTGGAAGTTATACACTTTTTTTAGGCGAGCAATATCTGAGGATACCGCTTTTATTTCCCGAGAACCCTGTTCTAAATTGTTGAGGCTTTTTTCCAGATTTAATTTGAGTGAGTTTAAGTCAGCATAGAGTAGCGGAACGTTGCTTTTATCCAATAGTTTGATTTGTCCATTAATCACATCAATATATGTTTGACAATCCAAAGCTGCTCTACGAATATTCTCTACATGTTTTTCTGAAAGTGTATCAAGTGGTGTATCGGTTATAAAATGGGTATTGAATTTATTTTCTTGACCATGGATTAAATTACCTAGTTCAGCAAGTCGTTCTATGTCAAGAGCAGTTAAACTTTCAAATTCTTTAAAAAATAAATCAAGTTGTTGATTCATTTCTTGAGGATTGATTGTTAAAACGTTTATAACTAATACGCAAATAAATTCGGGAGATAAGATATTTATTTTGGATAATATATATAAAAGATCAAATTTTCCATCAAAATTGAATTGAATTACACCAAGAGCAAATTGGATTGCTTTTTTAACTTCTTCGGGATAATCGTTATCGTTATATCCAGTAATCAAAACAGGAGCATCAAAAATATTGCCATGAATGTTATCCCAGTAGGTTATACCTTTGTCACCATCAACCCAAAACCATAAATTATCATTATACACGCCTATTACTGTTGCTGCTCCCATAGGTGTCATGACACGTTGTAAAAAATAGGTGCCAAATTTACTAGTTGCGTCAAGAGTAATATCAAAAGAAAACCGATGTCCGCCTTTAGTAGTTAAAGTGATATTACGAACAGAAATTGTTGTACTTCTTAGGACTTCAAATTGTTTCACGATTACACCTTGATATAATTTTCAGAAGAGAAATTTTGATCGATTAAAAAAATTAATTGATAACCAAAGCAATTAAAAAATAAAAGAATGGTCATTATATGCACAGGATTAACCGATGATAACCCGTAAATTTTACGGGTATTATTGGTTAATTTTTGTTAACAGCGCTCCACTCCCTTTGTTTTAATCTGCCCTGCTATTCGTGATACTTACAATCTAGCCGCGAACAGAGGAGGGTCTTTATGACATAGTCAATGGTACCTAAGGGTTTATATAGCATTTACTTTCGTCACAAATATTTGTACAATTATCGGACAATTGTTTTTGACCAAAGGCACATGAAAAATAATATTGCCATCAGTAACGAGTTCTTGATCCAACGTATCGGTCAGGGTATTAAGTTAATCAAGCCAAACTCGAAGGAGCATCATTTTAAAGAACAATATCGTCACACAGTCGCAGATTTTCTTGAACAACCTTTTAACATTTGGTTTAGTAATACTGAATGTGCTTTTGTTACTTTAAATGATGGATGTGCGAATATATGCGGATTAGAATCTGTGAAAGCATCCGTTGGCAAAAGGCCAGTTGACTTTATGGTTCAGAAACAAGCCGTTATCGCTACCAACCATGATGAACAGATAATGATAAAAAAGAAGTTAGAAATTACTGAATTTGACCTTATTCGCTTTGATGGGTCGTCTCATCAATGTCTTCTCTTCAAACTCCCTTGGTATAATGACGAAAATAAAATAATTGGCACCTTTGGATGCGGAAGCATTATTGGCAAGCATAACTTAGCCGAATTTTTATCTAAATTAATTAGCCTAGATTTATTGAATATCAATGAAACTGGCGTTACTCAAACTAACTTTCCGTCTAAAAATGACTACACATTTCCTTATTTTTCACAACGCGAATCACAATGTTTGCACCTAACTGTCCGAGGTAAACCAGCAAAGCAAGTCGCTATCGAATTGGGAATTTCTCAACGTACGGTTGAAGAGCATCTGAATAATATCAAATTCAAATTAGGTGTTTTCTCCAAAGCAGAATTAATTGATAAGGCACTCAATTATTTTTATGAATTAAATCAATGAATAAAACTGGTGAAATAAGGCCAAAAGACTTGAAAAATCTCGAGGTCAGGCTTTGAAATGTGAATGGTTTAATAACCATACAATTGAAAATTCAAAACTCAAGGCCTGACCCTCTATGTTGTGCACAAGGCCTGATCCTCTATGTTGTGCATCTTTTATTGGGTAAATTAATCTGCATAATTATCGCTGCAGTTATCTGGCATTCATCAGCGCAAAAATAATATTTTACTTTGCCAAAGAATATGGTACTTGAATCAAATTTCTGATCACAGCAATAACTTCGGTTAATGGTTTCTGCTCTAGTTCATTTTTTCTCAAAAAGGCTTTCCACATTGACTCCCTGCTTGGGTCATTAGCAAACTCATCGGTCAGGCCAAAAGGCAGCACTTCAGGAAGAGTCATACCTCGACGAGTAAATGTAGCCTGTATGGCTTTAGCCAAGACTTGATTATCTATCTGCTCATTACTTAATAATACATAAAGATCCAAGTAGTCTTTTAATCGACTATTCGTCATACCCAATAATGCAATAGCATGCAATTTTTCTGCGATTACCGTATAAATTGGATAAGTACGGATCTTAGGGGCAGGAAGATCATTAAGAAGCACAGGGTAATGGGCTTCTATTGGCCCAAACCCCAATAAATCAATATCTTTAGTTGGGCGATGGGGCATGTCATACCATAAGTTAAATAGTAAGGCACCTTTTAACAAAAACTGTTTAGAATATTCTGATTCTCCAATTCGATATAACAAACGCTCTAGACCATAACGAGTCAATACCGCATTAAAATCAGAACCTTCTTTAACAGCTATATTCTTCAAACGTGAGCGTACGGACTCACCAATATTCTAACCACTTCTTCCCGCCATTGATATAAAGTTTTACCTAGAGTCTTTAGTGACTCAAAAGGACTTTCTTTCAGACTGGCAACCAGTTGAAGAAGGAGAGGTATTAAACGCGTACACTGCTTTGCAGTGCGATGTTTCCTCATGAGCAGCCGATGTAATCGTTGTTTAAATAGATAGCCGCAATGACAGGCTGTTGCTGCAAATAACGTTCTCATTTATTTAAGGCTCTTTCCCATTTAAGGGGGGCAGCTATAATCACCCGCAGAACACCTTAACACGCACCCTGTAATTTTCAAAATTTCTAAAACCATAAGCTCTTCACTGAATGAGTTTCATTTTGCGATGAAAGCCTTCTGTGATTCCATTTAGATTTACTAAAACGCCACATTCTGGAAACTCATCTTTCCAAGCCCCCAGTGTCTTACCCAATGAAGCTAAGGCTTTAAATGCACTTTGCTTTAATTCAGTAAGCATGTCTAAGAATGTAGGAATTTTGCGGCCAATTTAGGCCAAAATAAATACATCTCATACCATTTGCAAAAATTATGCTTATCTTGCGAAGGGCAATTGTTGATTAACAGGATTGAGCTCAACCAAGGTGATGGGCACCGGAAATCACACAAACCGAAACGATAACCATACATGATTCTAGAGAAAGCAAATAAGATGACCCCGCATGGTTGCAGTAATTTTGCTTTGAGCTATAGTATAAATGCAGTATGAAATGGAATTATTAACACACTCCAGGAGAAGGCAATGTCTGCAGCAACCGAACAATTACTCACCCCACAAAACTGCGTTTTTGTTTTTATTGATCACCAACCGCAAATGTCATTTGGTGTCACCAGCATTGATCGTCAGCTGCTTAAGAATAACGTGGTCGCCATGGCAAAAACCGCCAAATTATTCAATATCCCCACCCTCCTAACCGCGGTCGAAACAGAATCATTCAGTGGTTACATTTGGCCTGAGTTGATGGATGTGCTGCAACAAGACCCCATTGAGCGTACCAGCATGAACAGTTGGGAAGATAAGGTTTTTGTGGATGCGGTAAAAAAAACGGGGCGAAAAAAACTGGTTATTGCAGCACTATGGACAGAAGCCTGTTTAATTTTTCCCACGCTATGTGCTTTGGATGAAGGATATGAGGTCATCATGAATATTGATGCCTCTGGAGGTACATCGAAAGAAGCTCATGACGCCGCGATTCGTCGTTGTGAAAAACATGGTGCCGAGTCAATCTCTACAGTACAGTTAACCCTGGAATTACAACGTGACTGGAGTCGTAAGGAGACTTACGAAGGTATAACCAATATTGTGCGTGATCATTTCGGTGCCTATGGAATGGGTATTGAGTATGCAGCAAGCATGGTGCATGACTACGGGCAACGAGCAAAATATCTCCATAAGGTCATACAATCCCAAAAGAAAGCTTAATTTGTAGTTGCTTAAATTACGGACGGTAATGGAAGCTATTGATCTGGCTATGTTTCAGGAGAAAACTATTATGTCAAAAGGACATCCCGAACTTATCCTTTATCATGGAAAAGTCACAACGTTAGATAAACAAAAATCAGAAGTATCGGCCATTGCTTTATCGGATGGGGTAGTCACGGCGATTGGTAACGATGCAGAAATCCTGAAACTCGCAGGACAAGGAACACAGCAAATCAACCTTCAGGGTAAGCGAGTCATTCCAGGACTTAATGATTCACATCTACATCTTATTCGTGGCGGTCTTAATTATAATATGGAGCTACGCTGGGATGGAGTAGTCAGACTAGCTGATGCACTAATGATATTGAAAGAACAAGCAGAACGAACACCAAATCCACAATGGGTTCGTGTCGTAGGTGGATGGAGCGAGTTCCAATTCAAAGAACGCCGGATGCCAACCCTTGCTGAAATCAACCACGCAGCACCTAACACGCCTGTATTTATTCTGCATTTGTACGACCGCGCGTTGCTCAATGGCGCAGCACTTAAAGCAGCAGGAATTACTCGTGAATCACCTGATCCAATAGGTGGTCGAATTGAACGTGATCAAAAAGGTAATCCAACTGGTATGCTGATTGCTGAACCAAATGCAATGATTCTTTATTCCACCCTAGCTAAAGGTCCCAAACTGCCCTTTGAACATCAAGTTAATTCTACCCGCCATTTCATGCGCGAATTAAACCGCTTAGGGATTACCAGCTGTATTGATGCCGGTGGTGGATTTCAAAACTATCCCGAAGATTATCAAGTGATTGAAAAACTGCATCAAGAAGGTTTAATGACCGTGCGTATTGCCTATAATCTTTTTACTCAAAATCCAGGTAGGGAATTAGCTGATTTTCAACAATGGACTAAACAGATTAGTCCTTATAGTGGCGATGGCTTTTATCGTCACAACGGTGCTGGTGAAATGCTAGTCTTTTCCGCAGCAGATTTTGAAGATTTCTTGCAACCACGTCCGGATATGCCTGGAAAAATGGAAGACGAATTAAAAGATGTAGTACGTTTTCTTGTTGACCAACGTTGGCCCTTCCGATTGCATGCAACCTATAATGAAACCATTGATCGTGCACTAACTGTATTTGAATCAGTAAACAAGGATACAGCATTTGATGGTTTGCGCTGGTTCTTTGATCATGCAGAAACAGTAGATGAACACAATATGGAACGTATTAAAAAGCTTGGAGGTGGTATTGCAGTACAACACCGCATGGCATTCCAGGGTGAATATTTTGTTGAGCGATATGGCAAGGAAGCAGCACAAAATGCCCCACCCATTCGTAAAATGCTCGATATGGGAATTCCTGTAGGAGGTGGAACTGATGCTACTCGTGTAGCAAGCTACAATCCTTTTGTTTCTCTCTACTGGTTAATTACAGGAAAAACAGTTGGGGGACTTTCGCTATATCATGACAACAATCGGCTAGAACGTGAAGAAGCACTGCGCTTGTGGACGCAAGGTAGTGCCTATAAATCAAATGAAGAAACAGTAAAAGGCGCCTTATCTGTTGGTCAATATGCTGATTTAGCCGTACTCTCCGACGATTTTATGCATGTGGCTGACGAAGCAATTAAAGCGATTACTTCAGTACTCACTGTGGTCGGAGGCAAAATCGTATATGCTGCTGAAGAATTCAAATCCTTTGACCCACCTATGCCTCCACCTTCACCGGAATGGTCCCCTGTAGCACATTATGGTGGCTATGCAGTACCGCATTGGCATGGGTCTTCCTGTATGGTTCATGGACATGATGGAAAATTATCACGCTGGCTCGGATTGAATAAGACAGCCCATCATAGGCCTAATTTTGACAATCCATGGGCACTGGGTTGTGGTTGTTTTGCTTATTAAGTCAGAAAAGGGTGATGACCGAATTTTCATCTTCCACTTTGATTACAAATTGCAGAAGCACTTGAAGCAGTTGGTGATGAAGTTTTTATATTTGAGGGCTATAAAAGGCGTCGTATTGTTTTAAACTCAACTGAATCAAAATCCATAGAACGTTCCAAGCTTACATTAGGTGTTGCCGTTACTAGAGCCAAAAGGCATTGATGGCGCTGTTTGCACTATAGATAGATTCGGCTAGACTACTTTTAATCCACACACACGCACTAATCTATTGAGATTGCAATCTTACCTTTTCTGTTTCCAGCCTCGATTAGATCATGAGCTAACACTATTTCACTTAACTTCATAACACGTTCAATAATAGGCTTTATACCGCCCGCATCGACCACTTTTGCAATTTCAGCAAGCCTTTTCGCGGATTGAGTTGTAAAAACAAAATGGATCTCTGCATTAACTAGCCAGCCACTAATCAAGTTTTGAGGTTCAGATATATCGACAATTGACACTAACCTCCCTGAGGTTGCCAGTAATGAAAGACTATTTTCTATTGTTTTTTGACCCACGGTATCTAGGATAATATCAAAACCAGCGGGATAGTCTTGACGAAGTTCTTGATACAATGACTCTTTGCGATAATCATAACTGACATCAGCTCCTAGCATTTCTACAAAATCTTTGTTATGTAGGCCAGATGTAGTTACAACATGTGCTCCAAAAAATTTTGCAATCTGGATTGCATACACACCGACGCCTCCTGCTCCGCCATGAATGAGAACTTTATCACCCGACTTTAGGCGCCCCCTCTCAATCAAACACTCCCATGCGGTACCAGCGGATAACGGTAACGTAGCAGCTTGTTCGAAAGAAATCGTTTCAGGTTTTTTTGCGACTATGGTTGCTTTCTCGACATGATGCGTTGCATAACTCCCCTCGTTTTCGAGTAGCCTCGGGACATAGAACACCTCATCCCCAATCTGAAAACCATGAACACCTTTTCCAACCTTCTCAATGATACCTGCACAATCAACTCCGAGCCTAGCTGGTAATGTAATCGAATTGTTGTAGTCCCCCCTTCTGGTTTGTATATCGACAGGGTTTACGGAAGCAGCTTTCACTCTGACAAGAACTTCGTCGTAACCTGGATTGGGCGTTGGCTGATCCATAAGCTTCATCACGCTTGAAGGTCCAAATTGTTCAATTATTACAACTTTCATGTTTTTCTCCTAAATTTAAATTATAATTCGAATTCGATTCCTTTGGGATCACTATGGAACGTGCTGGCTGAACTAATTCTAAAAGTGCCAGCTGTTACAGCTGCTTATATTGAGCAACCACGAGACTTGCCAATCTTATCTCTTCGAGTCGCCTTGCGAGATACTTTTCCGCCTCTTCGAAATTGTCAGGACCAGTGCTTTCGCAAAGTCGTCGTCCGAAGACTTTTTGTCAATACACCAGACGCTGTCACGCTTTTGCAGCCCTGGTGTTCTTTTTCGTCCCATACAGAAATTCAAAATGAACTTGGCATCCTTAAAGCAAGAACACATAAAACTCAGCCTAAAGCCGTCCAATATTATGAAAGAGAATCTACTATATGGAAAGCACAAGACCCAAGTGGGAAAGGTGTTGTCCGTGAATTTTTTATGCCTTATGAATCAGGAATTTTATTAAGATATCTTTTAAAAAACGGTTTATCGCAAGCAATGAAACTTAATATCGCGGAAAATATCATTTTAAAGTTAGATAAGCTGCATCGTAAAGGTATAGAGCACAATGATATTAAGTCAGACAATATAATCAGCGATATACACAATATGGATGTTAAGCTAATTGATTTTGGTAAATCAAAGCCCAATACAAGCATAAGTCAACATTCTAAAGACTTAGCCCAACTTTTGGGCGAAGAGTATCGTCCTGCAATAAATGAAGCTTTAAATTCAAAAAAACCACTAAAACAACTCGCCTCATATGTTGACCTTTCAGATATTGATACTAATAATCCCAATAACTTGAAAGATCGATATATGAATCTATTGCATGCTAATAAAATTTCCGCTGCATCCATTTCACTTCGATTTCTTTAAAGATATAAGAGGAATCAGAAAAATTATTAGAAAGATGATATTCAAAACAATATTCATAGGCAAATCAGATACATAGGATCCTATAGAGTCCGTAAGAAACCAAACAATTATTCCGGATAATAGGGCATTGCGAATAAATTGATTAAATACAGATGGATGAACCAGATAAAACATCATCCATCCCCAGCCAATCATGACTCCACCTAAAACAGCACTGAGGGTCCGGGCCACTGCACTAAACTGGATATCAGATTGAAACCCACTCAGAGCATTAAACAAATAACGCCATAAAAAATCTGTATCGGGATAACTTGCAAGCAAGCTTATCAGTCCTGTTACCATGGTTAAAACGCAGGCACACCTAAGCCAATAATGATAGAGATGTTGTTTCATAATAGTTCCATATTGAGTAATTTATTTCCATATATCCACATCTTAATTTTATCATTTTTTGATTGGAGCTAATTTTTTATTTGGCTTAGTGTGTACGTCGTGTTGCATCACATTAAAAGGTAACCTTGTAAAAATTTAAACAAGTCTAAAAATTTAGGGGTCAAGTCTTTTGATTAAGGGTAAATTGAAAACTAATACGATAATCAAAAGATTTGACCCCTGTTCTCACTGCCAATAGTCAGATAATAGGATAATAGCAACCCGCCTTTGAATATGAATTTATCAGAATATTCAGAACGAGAAAGTCTGGCTAAAAATCGCTCTAGAAGTAATAGCTTCCAAACTTCATTAAAATTTTTACCTTTTTCTTTGCCAATATGTTTTAAGCGTGCTTTTAAGGCTTGTTCATTCATGTTGTCACCGTCAAAATATAAGGCTCAAGATTAAGTCCAAATTGTCTCGCATACTGCTGAAGTTTTTTAATATCCAATTTTTTGAATGCTCTACCACTCACTGCAGCTTTAAGCGCTTTAATGGCAATTTCTTTACTGAGATAACGAAAAGCGTCTATTATTGTTCTTTCTCTGTCAAAAATGACTACTGTTTCTCGTCCTACTGTATACAGTGTTTTACCTGTTTCCATATCACGCATTCTAACAATACGAGTATGCTCTCGTTTTGGCGCCGTAGTAGAATGAGGAACAGCTATCCAATGTTCTCGAGGCATTTCATCCGTCAGTTCATACAGAGCCAAAGCTGAAACGAGACAGACCACACCTTGCGGTATACTTTTGGTGATAATAATCAGATCTTCCCATTGAAAATCCGCATCAACAGAGGATTCTACCCCCCGATAAACACCATGACCAATGCGTTCAATCCGATTAGTTTTAACATAATAGCTGAGTCGGCTGGGGTGAATACGTGCTTCACGTGCCTCTGCGGCGTAAACGACTGGTCTTGTAAACTGATCTTTCAATGTAAGTTCATTATTTAGTTTCATACCTATAATTTTAATATTAAAACCCAATAACGGGTTTCAATATTAAAAAAATCCCGTAAAAATCCATTGTGAGAGTTTGCGTATTTGAGTACGACAGACCATGGATTGTTTTTATTAAAGATAAATCTTGGCTACCCTTTGTGAAAATGATTAAACGAAGCGATAATTATCTTTATTAAACTGCAAGAGCGATTTTTGCTTTTGGTAATGTATTGATTTAACCAAAACGATTTCTCGCTCGCCTTCAATTTCACGTTGCTGTGGCTCTATATGAATCACGTGGGCGAAATATCTACTGATTGAACATCCGCCAGCAATATAATCCAGAGATTCAAAATTAATTTCTTGATTGACTTGGCTGAGTATTAATACTCTCAAAGTATGCTGTTGAGCAATTAATTTCAATTCACGCACAAAATCATGGTATGGATCTATTTCTCTATGGGATACAATGGCTTGTAAATAGTCAATAATTAATAAAGAACCAGGTTTATCTTTTTTAATTTTTTCTATTAAAGTATTTTGATCAAAACAATTTACTTCTACCTCCATATATTGTTCTTGTTGCAAATCACACTCTAAATTTTGACATGAAATTTTATTTAAACGCTCAAAAATGAAGGATGCATTAACATGCATAGAGTAATATTTAACTGGTAATTTTATTTGTGCTGCATACAAAGCCAGATTAAGAGCAAAAGAGAGTTTTCCTGCACCCTCAGCCGCGGATAGCAATAACATTTCTCCAGGAAGAAATGATTGCCAAATGGATTCAACATTATTCATGCGCACTGATTTAAAATATTTATGCAGCAAAATCCAATGAGTAAATCCGTATTCATTGGCAACAAGATCAAGCGCTTGGCTTAGTGGAATATTCTTCGTTGAAGCTATTTTTTTTGCTGATAATTTAAGGGATTTTATTGAAGGAATACTTTTAGAAAAAGATATCATTTCGATCCTCATATTAGCGAAAAATAAACACTCCCTTCCTAATATTTATTTTTCTAAATATAAAAATCGAATTTCCTACTCTCTAAGAGTTTTGCACTGGAAGGGGGCTCGCTCAGGAAAAGCGTTATTGTCTAAGTTATAAAAAATAGTTTTACTTGTCAAATAAAAAGAAAAATTGCGCTAAATGCATGAGAACAGCACCAGGCAGAATAAAACTTGACACAAAGATCACTTGATCAAATCAAATAATTCTACTATTCTAGAATTATGGACATAAAAGAATCTCTAAAAATATTTGACACCCTATCACAAGAAACCCGTTTACAAGTATTTCGACTACTTGTTCAAGCTGGGCCTGAAGGGTTATCAGCAAGCGCAATTGGTGATGAATTGGGTATTTTACACAATACCTTGTCATTTCATTTAAGCCATTTATCGAATGCTGGACTTGTAAACTCATGCCGTAAGGGGCGTTATGTTTTTTATTCAGCTAATTTTGAATTAATGCGCGATTTTATCGCCTTTATGGTTCAGGATTGCTGCAGTAAACAACAAGTCAAAATTCAACAACCTGATACACAAAATTGTCTGGTTATTGAATTAAATAGTTGTTGTCCTTCTACTAAGGAGTAAATCATGAAACGTTTTCATATTCATATTGGCGTGAATAACCTCGCTGATAGCATCCGTTTCTATAATGCTTTGTTTGGAGCCAAGCCTGTCAAAGAGAAATCGGATTATGCCAAATGGATGTTGGACGATCCGCGCATCAATTTTGCAATCTCAACACGTGCTGGCAAGCGTGGGGTAGAACACTTGGGTATTCAAGTAGATGATGCCGCTGAATTAGAGACATTAAGAAAACAATTTTCAGAAGCCAATATTTCAACTCATAGCGATGGTGAAACAACCTGTTGCTATGCTAAATCAGAAAAATCATGGGTCAATGATCCAAGTGGAATTGCATGGGAAGCCTATCATACTATGGAAGATGCCCAATTTTTTTCTGGTGGAACAGCAACAGAAAGCTCTTGTTGCATGCCAGAAAAAAGCACAGCAACCTCTTGCTGTGATACAAAAACAACTGGATGTTGTGGCTGATGAATACCCAACCGTTAAGATTATTATTTCTTTGTACTGGTAATTCCTGTCGGTCTATTATGGCTGAAGCTATAACCAATCATTACTCCAATGGACGCTATCTGGCTTTCAGTGCAGGTAGCGATCCGACTGGAAGCGTACATCCCAAAACAGCAGAAACACTTGCCAATCATGGTATAAAACCAAATGCGCCTCGTAGTAAATCCTGGAATGAATTTAAGTCAGAGTCTATTGATTTAGTGATTACAGTATGTGACCAGGCAGCTCGCGAAAATTGTCCCATTTTCCCTAGGCATCCCAAAAAACTCCATTGGAGTATTCCTGATCCAGCTAAAATAAAAGACTCTGAAATTCAAATTAATACCGCATTTGAAGAAGTATTTAGGCAACTGAAACAACGGATAGAAAAGGAGTTGCTGTCATGAGCACGTGCAGCACCAGACGTCTTTCTTTTTTAGACAGGTATTTAACATTCTGGATTTTCCTAACCATGGTCACAGGTGTTGGGATCGGTTCACTCTTTACTGGAGCACCACAATTTATCAATTCCTTGTCTATTGGTTCCACCAATATTCCCATTGCGCTCGGGCTGATTTTAATGATGTACCCTCCCTTGGCTCGGGTGAAATATGAAGAATTACCGCTGGTATTTAAAGATTGGCGCATTCTGTTGTTGTCTTTAATTCAAAATTGGCTTATTGGTCCATTTCTCATGTTTGGGCTTGCTGTATTGTTCTTGCATGGTTATCCCGAATACATGACGGGACTTATTCTCATTGGTTTGGCACGGTGCATTGCCATGGTGATTGTCTGGAATCAGCTTGCTGAGGGAGATAATCAGTATGTTGCAGCCTTGGTGGCCTTTAACAGCATTTTTCAACTGTTGTTTTTTAGTATCTATGCCTGGTTCTTTCTCTCAGTCCTACCACCACTAGTGGGCTTAGCTGGGCAAATAGTTCATATCAATTTCATGACTATTGCAGAAAGTGTCTTTATTTATCTTGGGATTCCCTTTTTTGCTGGATTTCTGACTCGCTTTGTATTGATAAAGCAAAAAGGGCTGTATTGGTATGAAACCAATTTTTTACCAAAAATTTCTCCTATCACCCTGGTTGCCCTGCTGTTTACAATTCTGGCGATGTTTTCTTTGAAAGGATCTATGGTTTTACAACTTCCATTTGATGTAATTCGCATTGCTATTCCACTGACGATTTATTTTGTAATTATGTTTTTTATCAGTTTTGTAATGGGAAAAGTTATAGGTGCGAACTACGAAAAAACAACAGCTACTTCATTCACCGCAGCAAGCAATAATTTTGAATTGGCTATTGCTGTAGCAATTGGCACGTTCGGACTCAACTCTGCCATTGCTTTTACAACAGTCATTGGCCCATTGGTTGAAGTACCCGTTCTTATTTTACTTGTGAATGTTGCATTTTGGTTAAGAAAACGTTTGTTTTCAGAACAATCAATTTAGAACGTATGATGAATATTGGTTTTTTATCGCAACTTGTTACTCTTTTATCTGATTGGATATATTAATACGGTCGTCATTGTTATGCCGATTCTTCTTTTTATGATGGGTTCAAGTTTGGTCTTTCCCAACTCATCTGCAGGTGCACTTACACCTTTTCCTAAAATAGCGGGAACAGCAGGAGCTTTATTTGGTTTTATGCAAATTTTGGGAGGAGCAGGTTCAAGCAGTCTGGTTGCACTCTCTCAGGACCAGAATCAACTACCAATTGCAATACCTTTCATTATGACTGCATTGCTATCAATACTTATTTTTCACTTCTTTAAACATAATAATTAAGTGGCTTTATAATAGTAATCCCATTGTTCTGATTGCCTTTCCATTTATTAATATAGGGGGTAAAGTAGAGGATGTCTTTCCTAGGATTTATGTAATCTTCTCTAAATTTAGAAGTTTCTAATCTAAAATAAAAATTTGTATCAGTCTCAAACACAAAGTACACTTACTTTTTTAGTCACTTGTAAAATAAATTCATGAAAAAATCGGATTCCTTTTATAACTTAGAAACCATAGGAGGCATTTTATTATTTATTGCTGCAGTACTTGCAATAATTGTTGCTAACTCCCCTTATCGTATTGGTTATGAACATTTTTTAAGTATTAGTGGCAATGTCTCTGTTGGAAGCCTGTCTATAAAAAAACCGCTCCTTTTGTGGGTTAATGATGGATTAATGGCGATATATTTCTTATTGATAGGACTTGAAATAAAACGGGAAATTAATCGCGGAATTTTAAGTAACAAAACAAATCTTTTAGTTCCTGCCCTTACGGCATTAAGCGGATTGATATTTCCTGCATTAATCTTTGTTTTCTTTAATGCTCATAATCCAGTGTACCTTAAAGGGTGGGCTATCCCCACCGCCACCGACATTGCCTTTACCTTAGGCATTGTGTCTCTTTTAGGCACCCGCGTTCCTTTTTCACTTAAAATTTTACTCACCGCAATCGCTATTTTTGATGATATTGCAGCCATTATTATTATTGCATTATTTTATACCGAGAACTTATCGTTACTCTCGCTTTCACTCGCTTTATTGTTTACTTTGATTTTGATTGGCTTAAATTATTTCAAATGTCGTCATATCTCGGTCTTCATGCTTTTTGGAGCCGCTTTGTGGATTGCGGTATTAAAATCAGGAGTTCATGCCACCCTTGCCGGGATTGTGATTGCCATGACGATTCCTGATGAGGGGAAACAATCCATGCTGTCTCGTTTGGAAGATGGACTACATCATTGGGTTGTCTTTTTAATTCTTCCTCTGTTCGCATTTGCTAATGCAGGCGTTACCTTTATTGGACTTGATTTATCAATGTTTACTCATCCTATCGTGCTGGGAGTTGGCTTAGGATTGTTTCTTGGAAAACAATTCGGCATCTTCATCTCTTTAGGTTATTTTGTTAAATTCAAGCAAATTCTAAAAACGGATAAGGTGAACCTGACTCAAGTCTATGGCATTGCACTCATTTGTGGCGTTGGCTTTACCATGAGTCTTTTTATTGGCACTTTAGCGTACCAAAATAATGATTCAAGTTTAATGCCTATGGTTAAAATTGGGGTGGTTCTTGGTTCTTTTATATCAGGATTAGCGGGATTTTTAATGCTAAAAAAGGCATCCATCAAACGTTAGCTGTAAAGTACTTTTTTATACGGACAAACTGATTTGATTAAGGAAGATAATCATGGAGAAAAAGATAGCAATTGTTACTGGTGGTACTGGCGGGATTGGGACCGCAATTTGTCAACGCTTAGCAACGGACTATTGTGTCATTGCCTGCTACTTCAAAAATGGCAATCATGAAGAGGCCATTCAATGGCAAAAAGCACAACAAAAAGCAGGGTTTGAGATTGATATACTGTATGCGGATATTTCACAGTTTAATGATTGTGAACAGCTGGTTTCACTGATTATGGAGCGCTATGGTCAAATCGATGTCCTGGTCAACAATGCAGGGGTGACCCAAGATTCCAGTTTAAAAAAGATGATGCCAGAGCAGTGGCAATCTGTATTGGATGCGAATTTAACCAGTGTATTTAACATGACACGCAATACCTTACCCGCAATGCTTGAAAAAGGATATGGACGGATTATCTCCATTTCCTCCATTAACGGACGTAAAGGTCAGTTTGGACAATGTAATTACGCAGCGACTAAAGCGGCTTTATTTGGCTTTACCAAAAGCTTGGCGCTTGAGGTAGCCAGCAAGGGCATTACGGTAAACACCATCTCCCCTGGCTATATTGAAACCCCCATGCTGAGCACCATGCGAGAAGAGGTATTAAATACTATAATTTCAGCAATACCGGTTGGGCGTTTAGGCCTCCCACAAGATGTTGCAGAAACCGTTGTCTTTTTAGCATCCCCTGCTTCAGGTTTTATCACCGGGGCCAATCTGGATGTGAATGGCGGCCAGTACATGTAAGAGGCTCAAAAGCAATGCTTCAAACACGACGCTGAATCGTTGCTTTCTCAAAAAATCGTTTCAAGGAGGAATAAGTAATGCAACGATTTCATAATATTTTATTCGTTAGTCATGGAGTGAAGGATGAAACAGAAGCCTTACAGTTGGCACTAAAATTAGCTTCTAAAAATGAAGCTCAACTGCGTATCTTAATTACCTGCCCTCCTTTTCCTGACACACTGAGTGAGTATAAAACTTCTTATGAAGAGTCTCTAATTGATAAAATGAATAAAACCATTCAATCGGCAAAATCAGGGCTTGGCTTTCCTAAAAAGAAAATACCCATCGATATTGAAGTAGATTGTGGCACGACACCCGATATCCGAATCATTCGCCATGTCCTTAAAAATTCTCATGACCTTCTTATTAAAGCAGCGGAAACACCAGAGGGTATGAAAGGATTTAATGCCCTGGATATGGAACTATTGCGCAAATGCCCTTGTGCCTTGTTTCTTTATCGCCCGCTGAAACACACCCTACAAGACCTTCGCATTGCAGTTGCTATCGATCCCAAAGATGAAGAGCCTGCCGCACAAGATTTGTCGCTTCGTTTATTGGCCCTTTCGCATTCATTGAACACCTTTTATCAGGGGAAATTAAGCATCCTTTCTTGCTGGGAGTTCGAATTGGAAAATTATTTACGAGACAGTGTCTGGATAAAAGTCTCTGAAGATGAGCTCGAGAAAATGGTCGTTGAAGAACAAAAGGATCATGGATTGCTGCTGCGAGAATTAATTAATCGAGCGCAAATTCCTGCAGAATACCATATAGAATATCCCAAAGGGCAACCGGAGGAGGTCATCCCAGAGATCATAACTCATAAAAAAATCGACATTTTGGTAATGGGTACAGTCGCCCGCACTGGTATATCGGGATTTATCATTGGCAATACCGCAGAGAACATTTTGCAGAAAATTGATTGTTCATTACTGGCATTAAAGCCTCTCGGATTTGTTTCGCCGGTAAAAGCGTATTAATCAGGGAAAAAAGTATCATGGCAGAACAACCCAACATCCTCTCAGAACGATGCTGGCATGAGCAATCCAAAGAAACAATTCTCGCGACATTAAATACTACAGAGCTTGGTCTAAGCGAGGAGGAGTCTCAAAGCAGATTAAAGGTTTATGGCTTCAATCGCTTACCAGAGCCCAAAAGAACAAGCACTTTTTTCCGATTTTTACTTCAGTTTCATAACATACTCATCTATGTATTATTAGTGGCTGCCCTGGTGACTTCTTTCTTACAACACTGGGTAGATACTGCAGTTATTTTAGCCGTTGTTATCATCAATGCACTAATCGGATTCATCCAGGAAGGAAAAGCAGAAAAAGCACTGGATGCGATTCGAAAAATGCTCTCCCCTACCGCTACGGTAATACGAGATGGTGAGCGAGTGCGCATTGCCAGCGAGAAGCTTGCTCCAGGCGATATTATTGTACTGGAAGCAGGAGATAAAGTTCCTGCTGATGTACGTTTAATAAAATCTCATGGTCTTACTATTCAGGAAGCCATACTTACTGGCGAATCCGTCCCTGTTGAAAAACACATCCATTCTGTTTCAAGGAATGCTGTACTAGGAGACCGGTCGTGCATGGCATTTAGCGGGACACTGGTGACTGCTGGTCAAGGCAAAGGGATTGTTGTAGAAACAGGCTCCACGACTCAAATTGGATGTATTAGTGGATTATTGTCACGAGTAGAATCATTAACTACGCCATTAGTCCTACAAATGGGGCTGTTTGCAAAATGGCTCACTTTATTTATTTTATTAATTGCCGCAATTCTTCTTGCTTATAGTTATTTTGTCCAGCATCATCCGTTTGGTGAATTGTTTATGGTCATGGTTGGTTTGTCGGTTGCGGCAATCCCTGAAGGTCTTCCCGCGGTCCTTTCAATTACTTTAGCCATTGGCGTGCAAGCCATGGCGCGACGACACACCATTGTACGCCGACTACCTGCCATTGAAACCTTAGGCTCAGTATCGGTTATCTGTACCGATAAAACCGGTACGCTGACCCAAAATGAGATGACCGTCTCTTCGGTCTTAACCAGTAATCACTTATTTATTTTGGATGGCATTGGTTATGAACCTCAAGGAATGATTAGCTTTAACGAAGAAGTGATTGATAGCAACGAGCATCCTCTACTTAAGAATCTCGCACGCGCTGCAATGCTTTGTAATGATGCCACACTTCATGAACAAGAAGGGCGCTGGACTGTAGAGGGCGATCCGATGGAGGGTGCTTTACTCGCATTTGCCGGTAAAACAGGACTGATTCTAAAAGAAGAAAACGCATCGTGGGTACGTACCGATGTGATTCCTTTCGATGCCAGACATCGCTTCATGGCTACCTTAAATCATAACCATTTAAAACATGCGATGATCCTTATAAAAGGTGCTCCTGAACAAGTTTTGAAGATGTGCCAAAATCAACAAACCAATTGGGGCGAAATACAAGCTTTAAATGAAATGTATTGGAAAGAGCAAATGGAGCAAATCGCGGCCCGTGGACAGCGTGTACTGGCGTTTGCAATCAAAAAAGCAAAGCCAGAACATACCGTTTTGGAGTTTTCTGATGTTGAGGGCAGTTTGACGTTACTTGGAATGGTTGGCTTAATTGATCCTCCAAGGCCTGAGTCCATTACGGCGGTGGCACAATGCCATGCCGCAGGTATCGTAGTCAAAATGATTACAGGAGATCATGCCAGTACCGCACTTGCCATTGGTCGGCAAATAGGGCTTAAAAATTTGGACAAGGTATTAACGGGTGTTGATTTGGATAGCATGAATGATGCGATACTCCGAAATGCGGTATTGGATACCGATATTTTTGCCCGCACCAGTCCTGAACATAAATTAAGACTGGTCATGGCATTGCAATCGCATGGCATGACTGTAGCCATGACCGGCGATGGGGTGAATGATGCTCCTGCATTAAAACGGGCAGATGCTGGAATCGCCATGGGGAAAAAAGGCAGTGAAGTTGCTAAAGAAGCTTCTGAGTTCATACTGACAGATGATAATTTTGCCTCTATTGTGGCGGCTGTTCGGGAGGGCCGTACCGTTTATGACAATCTTAAAAAAGTAATTAGCTGGACCCTGCCTACTAATGCGGGTGAAGCAATGACTATTATTCTGGCACTGCTCTTAGACTTAAGTTTACCCGTAACGCCCATTCAAATTTTATGGATTAATTTGATTACTGCGGTGACGCTTGGTCTTGCTCTAGCCTTTGAGCCTACAGAAGAAGGAACCATGCATCGCCCGCCTCGCCCTCGAAGTGAACCTTTGCTCACTGGAAGTTTGGTATGGCATATTATTTTGGTTTCCATTCTATTTATCTGCGGGGTTTTTGGCATCTATTTTTATGCCCTAGATCGTGGTTATTCACTTGAGCTGGCCCGCACCATCGCGTTAAATACTCTGGTTGTACTTGAAATTTTTCATTTGTTTTATATTCGCAACATTTATACCACCTCACTTACATGGAAAGGGGTACAAGGGACCAAAATGGTATGGATGGCAGTCATCGTGATTACTGTGGCACAGTTTGCAATCACTTATTTTCCTCCTTTGCAGACACTATTTATTACTGAAGCTATCCCCTTTTGGGATGGTGTGCTAATCGTTCTTACTGGCGCAATATTTTTTGCTATTATTGAAATTGAAAAGCAACTTCGCTTAAGAATAAGTGTTATAAGTAAGGTCAACACAGGAGAAAATGGTCGTTTTGGTAGTAAAGTTCTTTGATAGATAGATCATTAATACATGCATTTCCTTTTAGCTAACTTGGCAGCTTTAATGGAACTATTGTAAATTTCGTCTATCCGCTACCCCGATAGCAATGATGTTGGTTATAATGAAAGAATCGATATGGGGTAAAAATTTATTGTGGGGAATTTGCGTATTTGAGTACGACACTGTTATACATCGCAGGACATTTGTAGTGGATTACTGCGATAAAAATTAAGCATATCTGGGGTCATATATCTGGGGTCAGGTCTTGCTTTTTGCCGATTTCTAGGCAATAGGCAAAAAGCAAGACCCGAACCCTTTTGTTGCTGTCCAATTAGGGTTTCGGTAGATTTATTTATTACAGAATTAAGACCAAGATCACCCCTATAAACCTAAACTGCTCACTATTTGTAAACATGTTCGCAAAGGCAGTGCTCATATATAGGCCTAACACCACTCCGGAAGATAAAAACCCCTTTAACATCATTCACTCCTTTGCTTAATACGATTAAAATTCCAGAATAGAAATTAAAGAATATCTTCAACGTTCAGTTCAAGAGACTTGATTTTGCTACAGTTTAAAAAAATACAATTCAACGCCCTCAGTTTGAGCGAGTTTTGTTCCCAAGCAGCTTTTAGAAGCAACTATTATTTTTCATGATTGCGAAACAACAGAAAATAGTAGTGGTGTTCATGCATTATTCAGAATTGATCACTATCCTCAAAAAACTGAAGAAAAAAATATGGCTCTATCATTACAATCCTGGAAAACTGCCTAATGCAAAAGCAGATGCTTTTTTAGGCTTTGTTAAAAAGGGACAGTCATTTTTATTTTTGAAAAAAATAATGGCCCTGGCGTCTCCCCGTGAATTGCCATAGTTAGGTCTATATATGGAGAAATCTTACAAAGCCAGTGATTTCTAAAAATGAGCCCTTGAAATAATCTGGTGGCCCACTTGAAGGCCAAATAGTATAATTATAAGAGAGCATCAAACTATAGACCAATTATCATGAGCGCGGATATTGATGAAGCAACGAAGCACTTGAATAACATGGTTAAATTATTAAAAGAGTTTAAGAGGGAAGTCAAAGCTCAAAAATTCAAGACAGAATGGGATTTCGAAAATTCCAGTACCATTTTTGCAGAATTCAATAGCGAACTGAATGAACTAAAAAAATTAAAACATCATAATCTTGCAAGAGGAATTGTGGAAGATTTAGGTCAGTTCATCCAAAAAAATGATATCAATTTGAAACTGATAATTACAAATAAGGATACGACACAAAATATAGTTGAACTTGAAATGGCTAGTAACCTCAAGAAAAAAGAGTTTTATAAAAAGGGCATCGTGATAGCCACAGACACACCCGTAGTCAATCAGGAATTAATGAAATATGTTAGTGAAGTCACGGTTAATTGTCACTGGTCCAGGAAAAATAGAACATCCTACAACAGCACGAGGGAGCTAGTTGATAATGTTGCCAACGAACTGAGGCATGAGAAGCAATATCCGCGACTCAAGCGGTTTACCATTTTAGGCTGCGACACAGCGGATATAAAAACCCCCGAGGTTGAAACCAAATCATCTTCTGCAATGTTATATGTATACCAATGTGAAAAAAATAACGCTGCTACCCCAGATAGGGAAAAAATACTAAGCTTCCCTTGTTTTGTACTTACAATGTCACAAGGGCAATATCAGCTCCATTATTATAATGAGCAATACAAAGAAGAAACCTTTGGAGAAATGATTAAGATTAATAAGCAAAGAAAACTCAAAAATAACTATATGGTGCTAGCGGTTTGCAATAAAAATGACATCCCCTACATACCAGATAGTATCTTAAAGAACATTTATGATAAAACAAATTCCGCGAAAATAAATGGTGTAAATAACCCCTACTTACATAGAGGCGCTACCGTAGGCAATGTACAATCAAGAGAAGAATGGAGAAATCGGAAAAAAAATGTTCCCGCACTCTCGTGTGGTTTATTTAAATTTGATAATAAAAAAATTCACAACTCTAATTTAGCTGAAAGGGCGGCTTTAATTATCAATAGTAGCCGGAGTAACGTTGAAGTTAAAGGCTATTTAATACCAATTACCCCGGATGAAAACCACGGATTTATGAAACCAATGACAATCCACGAGGACACACCTTGTAAAGCAGTTATAATTGGCCTTGGGCAGTAAAAGTAGTTTAGATTAATTGCATGATACCAACATTCGATTTCTACCCTAATCGCATGACAGCGCGTTTGTCTTTCGCCGCCTTGCTTGCACCACCCTTTATTTATACTGGATCACCTAGGGAAGTCAATCACTAAGCAAACTCAGATTTGCCTGAAAATTCTGATTTACGATGCCCTCGACGGTCTTTCACATGCCAGAGTGGCAGCATCATAAAAAATGGAATCAAGCAGCAAATAAACAATGTGAGGAAGAAATTATCCTAGCCGTAATTTTTGATAATTGCACCCAAAGGAGCCCCAGCCAGAACAGCTCCTAAACAATAAGCAAAAAATCCGGCAAAGCCTGTTGCAGTCACCGCTGCTTTTTTATTTTTAACTGGGGGCTCATAATCTGACCCTAGGTTCAAGTCCTAGTGGGCCCCACCAATAAAAGCATATCTAAGGAAGCTTCTTGGTATCAAACTTTAATATTGAGATTCATCGTATATTATTCTTTTTTAATATATAATAAGTGTTCACAATATCGTGCTTTAAATAACACTTTTCAATGCTTTTAAAGCCGGCTTTTTTGAACATTTCTTCTGCCAACTCTTCTCCCCATGCCGCTCCCAGGCCAGCGCCATTTTGGGCAAGTGATACTGTCATACAATGCATACAAGAAATTGTGTATATTAATGGTCCTAAAATATGATCAATATTATTTTCAACAAAAGTGGAGGTTTTAATATCCTGAGCTAAAAAAACACCGTTTGCTTTTAAAGCATGATAAACATTCTTTAATACAACCTCAGGATGGGCCTGATCATGAATGACATCAAAAGCCGTGATGAAATCAAATTTTTCTTCATCTTGCCATTGAGCAAGATCCTGACGTTGAAAAAAGACATTGCTTATCTCTTTTGATTCAGCCTCCATCTGGGCCTTTTCGATGGTTTCTGGACAGATATCGTAGCCATAAAAAGTACTATTTACAAACTTTTCTGCCATCATATTTATTGCTTTACCGTAACCACATCCGATATCCAATACAGTTATACCGGATTCTAACCGCTCTATCAAACCATCAACTAAAGGCAGTATACTGTCTAAAAGAGATGAAACGACAGTCTGACCGCTTTCTTCAGACATCACTTCGTGAAAGCGATTATACGCTTCGTATGGAACCCCCCCGCCTTCTTTAAAGGCCTGAACAATTTCATTTTCAACATAAGCCAATACCGGGATAAATTGAGCAATCACTGCCATATTATTTGGTGAAGATTGACGTGTTAAAAAAGCAGCGTGTTCCAAAGGTAGTTTGTAAGTTGCCCTATCTTTGTCATAAATAATAATATGACTTGTCACCAACGCATTTAACCATTCTCTAACATATCGCTCATTAAGTGATGCAGCCTTGGCTATTTCAGCTGAAGTACTAGGTGGCATGTCTTGCATAATGTCAAAAATACCGGTTCGATGCCCCAACGAAATCATCAGGGTTGATGCGGCACTGTTAAAAGTACTCAGTAAATTATCGGCAAATGCTTCAGCCTTTTCTTGATCATAAGGTTGATTTTCCATAACAAGACTCCCAGGTTTGTTCCTATAATTATTGTTAAATTATAGAACAAACTGACCTTAAATACCCCTGTAACCACAGACTATACTGTGAGTTTGTAAAGGCGTAATGGTTGGAAAAAATAGATAACACAAAACCGGCATATTTAAGTTTCTTGTGAAGGTGCCTACCCAATACACTTAGCACGCCTAGCCGTATTAGCGAAGCGTAATACGGGTTTTTCTCTCTGATTTTGGTACGTAACTATGTTTTACTAGTTAGTTGCATTTTTCTTTATAAAGAATAAGAGTCATCCTTTTCTGGAGGATTATCTTCTTCCCTCAATTTTCTTATCAATTCTTTTGTATCTTTAAAGTACGAGGTCGCTTTGTTTTTGTTTTTTTCAATTTCTAACGTTAATCGCATGCCATCCTTTAAGTAACTAATGATTTCTTGATTACTTTTTGAAGATCTATCTGGCTGGAGTGCGTCATTTTCATACTCTAACATTTCGATTTGCTTTTCTATTTTTTCCCATCTTTTTCTCTCGTCTTCTGTAAGTGTTTTACCTTCTACCTTTATTCCATCTAATAAGGCCATTAATCGTGCAATCTCCAGTTTATTTTCTTCATATTTTGCTTGTTTATCCTTACTGCTTGAAGGAGTGCCAGGCATGAATAAAATTTTTTGATGTTCTCTCATTGTGGATTCTTTATCTAGTTCTTTTAAAACATCATCAAAGCGTTTTACTTCTCTGCTAAAAGCGTCTTCTATCTCACTAATAGCTTGAGTTAGCCTTCCTTTTTTGGTTAAACATGATAAGACTTTTACAGATCGTTCAAGCTCTTGGACTTTCCGGCGGCTATATTCACTGGATCCCTCTTTCTTTTCCTTATTCTTAACAGAGCTTAAATTTTTTTCGACACCTTTGAGATCGCTCTTTAAATCATATGTATCCCTGTCTATAGTGGTACCTAGAACAACATAATATTTTTCGTGAATTGCTTTAACGCCTTTGAGCTCCTGAACATACTTAGAAATAGCTGCTTGCTTTTGTTTTAATTTCTCTAAACCTCTTTGAAGCGTTTTGGGCTTTGTTAAATCTGTGATTTGTTCTTCCAACTTGGTTTTCAATATAAGCGTTTCATTGTATATATTTTTTTTATCATTATAGTGAGCTACCTTCCCAACCCCCTTGGATAATATATCTTTTAGATAATCCCACCCGATGTCGGGGTTTTCTGAACGAGTTTTAATTTCATCTATGAGCCCCATTAATACTGCATTTGCCTTATCTGGGTTACCTTGGCCAAGTTTAGCAAGAATTTGTTTATCCTCTTCTTTTGTACTTGTTGGCAGCTTTTCTAATGTATCCAAAACTTTTTCCAAAGAAAATTTTGAAATTCCCCCTCCTTCGTGTCCAAAAAGGCTTAATAAGAATTTCATCTCTTCGAATGAGAAAGCAAGCCTCTCTACATCCTTAGTTGCTTCATCCAGTAGAGATTTCTCTAGTTTCAGTTGCTCCACCAGAGTTTCATGCCCCATTGCTTCTTTTAATTTTTCCTCAAGATTACCTAGCGGTTGACGTTTATGATCCTCAATAATTTTAAAAACTTTTTCTATCTTTTTTAATTCAGTTTGGGCCCTATCTAAATTAACCAATATATCCCCGCTTACATGATTATCAAGATCCTTATGTGCCCTAAGAAATTTAGTATAGAGTTCATTTTGATGATTAGAAGAATTTTTTTTTGACTTGGACCACATGATAATATTCCAATTTCTAATTTCTAATTTCTAGTTTAAATTATAGACTAATCAAACAAAATCAGACCGTATTCGGATGTGGTATATGGATCTGATAGTTTTTATTTTGAAATTCCAATCTACTATTAGATTCGAACTAAAAGTGCCCGTTTTTGAAGGAGTTATAGTATGGAAAACATAATCATTGAAAGGATACTATATGGTCTATCTGGTATTCAATTACTTTATGAATTGAAAAGGCACAGCTACGAAGGAATCTCCCCTTAGAAGAAGGATTAGCAAGCGTAGGTCGGGCGCTTCGCCCGACATTTCCTTTTCTTCTTGCACACTCAAAACTGTTATACACCTCAGAAATACCTTTGAGTGTAGCCTATGGCCGAAATATTTTGTTACTTATGCCTCAATAAGGGCACATTGAGAGCCCTTCAAGTCCTCTTATTCGGCTCCCAATCTACCTAGTTAAGCTAAAGACCGAAGGTTCCATGCTTTTGATCAGTGTTATCAGTTTCAGCACACGATGTCTCCGTGCTATTGCCTTCTCTCAAACTTGGAGTGCTGGTAAAAAAAGCTGGGGAAAAGTTTGAGTTTCTTGTTGTCCCCGCAATGGCTCTTTCTGAAAGGGCTTCTTGCTCTTCTTTAGATGCCTGTTCTATCTGTTGCTGTTGCTCTGGATCTTGAACCAATTGCACTGCTTCCAAAAATTTAAAAAGACAAAGCTTCAATTTGCTCCGATAACCCTTGCAATGCGTAGGATATTCATCGATGGGAGTTTGAGTTAACGGGCATTTATCCAGTAATTTATCATGATGAAAAATACCATCTGCATCATAAACTTGGCCTGTTTCTGTTAAGTAATAGGGTTCTAGAAATAATTCCTGTGTGACAGGACAGAAAAGATTATCTCGTAGACCACACTTCTCTAACCATTCAGCAAATTGGTCTTTTAATTGTATTACTTCCTGGAGATGGTCTCCACTCTTAAAAGGTTTGGGTTGGCGAAAATGTTGAGTCAGCTCTTCTGGCGTTATATTGGGTAGATTATATTCTTTCAAAAAAGCTAGAGCGCTATTAGATTCATTTTCTTCTGCTCTGGGACCTTTTAAGTCCGCTAAAATAGTATTTAATATCAGTTCAACATTATTTAGGGCTTCAAGTGGGTTACCATAAACGACTTCTCTTCCAGAGCCAACTTTCACATATACCTGATAAATGTCGCAATAACCAGAATATTCAGGTGCCGTAGAGGCCTGTTTTGCTGTAGGAATGAGAATGTTCGTTTTTTCTAGTCCTATGGTGGTAAATATTTGCTTAAGAAGTTCCTCGCACTTTTCTTTTATGTTTTCTCTCATGATCCGTTGATAGCTATCAGGTCTTGAGTAATTGACAAGGTCATCTCCACCCACTTCTTTCCAATTCTCACCCACAAAAGCAAATCGAGCATGATTGATTTTTCCTGCTTGCTTATAGGTGACGCTAATCATTCCAAATTGTCTACTTTCTCGAATAAGCCAATATCCATCCGGTTTATTGCGCAACATGTTTTCAAATGAAAGCAGAATATTTTCAGCATCAGGTGTAATTTGTCTTTTAAAAATAAGAATTGGCCCTTTATCTTCCAGTTTAAAGATTTTTTTTGCCTTTTTCTTAGAAATTTCCCAACCTAAAGAAGCATCGTTATCGTGCTCTCTAGACTTTAATTTTTTGGCCGCAATTGCATCAAGTTCAGCATCTGAAAATGAAGAATCTACTCCAGTCCCTGATTCATTGTTTTGTGCCATTTGTTGTCTTAAGGCTTCACGGATTTCTTCTGGACTTTGCATTTAATATCTCCTAAAGTTTTATGAAATAAACTTTATGATAAGAAATTAATATTAAATGAATTTTAGATTGTGTATGGGTAGATATACCCAATTTGAATAAACCCAATAATCTTTCGAGGCATTGATTCATTCTGTCCTTTTGCAAGCTAAATAAAACCAAATACTTACGAGAAATTCTGGATGGAACATTCTTTAAATGCGATAATTATTTATACTTTTAGAACGGTGCTTCTACACTAATTGCAACAAGTAGGTTAGGTAGACATACCCAATTTTTTGTAGGTTACGTGGTTAATGAGAATAACTGGTTATACCAAGATTTTTCTTTATGTTTTTTGAGGTATTTTTAGGGAGGTATATCCGGCAGCTTAGGCTGCCGGTTTTTTAGATTGCGACTGAATCAGCCAATATTTAAACCTGGGGTTTTATCAGTTGTTAACTGTTCTTCAAGTTGCGATTCGAGGCGAATAAAGTCAATTGTTCTTACTTCACATAATTTCTCTAAGGCATCTATATCCTCTTTAATTATAAAGGCAAGCGTGAGCGGCGGAAGCATCGCATAGGCTCTCCCAAATGTTCCTTTAAGTATTGCCAACTCAAGCGCCAACTCAGACGAAGGCCCGAACCAATTTTGAGTGTTATCAGCTTTCCAAAATTGTTTGAATGATTGTGGTTTGGAGGTAAAATTTGGCACAGGATAAAAGGGTTCAGGAGAGCAGTACTCATGAACAACATGCATCGGCAAGAGCTTTTGTGTACCACCAACCCCCTCTACCCAATGCTTTTGCAGAGCAGCCAGATCTTGATAACAAAACCACGAGGCTGCTCGGCTTATTTTTGTGTGATGTCGCAATTCTTTAATAATGGTATTTGCAAAATCAAAATGCTGTTCCGTGATTGTATTTCCATTGAGCCTGTAAGTGACTCCCTTTATGTTGACTTGGTCATATCGAGAGTGTAATTTGGCTAATATCGGCCTACGATCTTCATTTTCAGGTATGCAAGCCAGCATGGCATCCCACATGTGTTTATCCAGGGCCCAAAGCGCGTACTCAAAAGCACTAATGTTATCAAAGGTTCGTCCGGAACAATCCGTCACTTTCCCTCTTTTAAAGATTAAATCTATATTATTTCTTAGCATCGATTGAACCAAATCATGCTCACCGCGTACAACATGGTGTAATAATTTACGAACATCAACTTCCTCTTCTTTAAAAAAAGACCAATGACCCTGTGAAACCATAGCAAAATTTAACAAATCAGGGTTAGATAAAGTCTGTGCTATTTTAAGTTGCAGCTCAGAAGGTAAATTATCAAACTCAAATTTATCTTTATCTTCATTTAATATTTGCTCAATATCTGAATTAGTTTTCATAATAATACCCTTAAATAAACTTATAAATTGGTAGTTTATTTTACGAATGCATTATTAAATGAACTATAAACGACGCGTGGGTAGATCTACCCAATTTAAATTAAATTTGAGATTATAACTTCTGCTTATTATAACTGCTTGTTGATTTTGCTTTTACCTAATAGGTTTTCAAATCTTCCTGGAAAGGCTCCAGAGTCAATAGTTACTTCGCGTGGTTAGGTGATATGATTCGAGTCTTCTATATAAAAATACCCCTTGTCCATTAATGTAGATACAATTTCATCTTTGGAGCTACAATTTAATTTAGTTCTAATATTCTCAAAATGTCTTTCAACTGTTTTTTTCGCAATGAATAATTTGTCTGCTGTCTCTCTATGATTTAAGCCTTTCATGTATTCTGCAATAATCTGCTGCTCTCTTTTCGTTAAATTCAATGTCCTGATGTCTTGTTTAATTTTTATTATTTTATCCTTGACGTTTATTGTCTCTAATGTCTCCTTATCCCAGTCAAAATGATATACCGCTTCCTTAATATCGGTAGTCAAAAGCCCACTGGGAGAAGCCCTGTCCATAGTACTTAATAAACGCAGCATACGTTTATTAAAATACTGACTGAATTCCTGAAATAATTTAAGGTCTCTTAAATAACGTTGATTAATATTGATATTATTGATATCTGTTCCATAAACAAAAATCTTAATTAAAATCCCTTCCTTAGTTACTTCCTTGTTAACTATCGTCAGAAGATTGCCAATTACAAATTTTCTAGCAACTTCTTGTAAAATCTCAGGACCATTTGAAGCACGCAGATAAGACAAGTAGGTCCCACTTTGAGGATATTGCTTTATCGACCATAACGGGGCAGAAAGAAAGAGATCATTTTTTTGCATTTGAGAAGCTGCATATTCGTAATATTTGAGATTATTGATTAAACCAATGAAATCTCCACTTTCGTGGATTTCCATGTACCTGAAAAAATTCACTCCATACTTCAATAACAATGGTTCACACAAATCATTGATAAGATGAGATTGCCTCATAAAATTTTCTAAAACATTTTCATCCATGGTTTAGTGCCTATGTTACTTACTAGCCCTTATGATTAAGTATAGCCAAAGATGCAGAGCTATATTCCGACTTAATGAAGCAAAACCATCAGACTGGCAAGATCCTCAGTATTTATCGATTTATTCAAAAAGCCATTTCTTAACATTCGGTAGGTCATGATGAATTTAGTATGCGGTGGATTTTTAGGGAGAGAAGGCTAAGAAAATGTTGGAGCATGAGCTCGACCTAAGCTTGCTTTTGGGGGTAATTCAAAATTTTTGTGTTGGGTCGAATACGACCCAACCTGTACTACGCAAACTCTGATTTGCCTGTAAATTCTGGTTTACGAGATCTTCGATGGGATTTCACATTCCAGAGTGGCAGCATCAAGAGTAATGGAATCAAGCAGCAAATGAACAAGGTCAGAAAGAAATTATCCCAGCCGTAGTTTTTGATAATTGCACCCAATGGAGCACCAGCCAAAACAGCACCCAAACAATAGGCAAAAAATCCGGCAAAACCAGTTGCAGTCGCCGCAGCTTTTTTATGTGATAACTCCGCACAGGCCATACCAATCATCATTTGGGGTCCGAAGATAAAAAAACCAAAGAAAAAAAGAAACAAGGAATCGAGGAATGGTGTATATCCCCTGGTCAACCCAAAAAGCAACAAAGTGGCAAATACGCCTGCAGTAAAGAGAACATTGATTGGGTTGCGTTTGCCCTTAAATACTTTATCCGAGAGCCAGCCGGCCGCCAGACTTCCAAAAAAGCCGCCAACCTCAAACCATATGACGCAACTACCTGCTGTAATTAGGGAATAATCCTTCACTTCGGTTAAGTACAGCATGCTCCAATCATTAATGGCTGTTCGGACAATATAAACAAACACATAAGAAATCGACAGTATCCAAATATAGGGGTTGCTTAGCACATAATTCCAAAGAATTTCTTTGACTGAGAGTTCTGTTTTTTCTGGGTGGTGACTTGATATACCGGAAAAATCCTGTCGATGTTGCTCAATCGCAGGTAAACCAAGCGACTGCGGAGTATCTCTTAAACGATTGATTAAAAAAAATCCTCCTAGAATGCAGATGACGCCAGGTACATACATAGCGGAACGCCAGCCGTAATATTGCGCGCACATAGCAACAATCAAGGGAATTAATGCGCCCCCAACGTTATGTGATGTATTCCAAATACTCCACCAGCGGCCACGTTCGGATTGAGAATACCAGTGGGTTAATAGTTTGGTACACCCTGGCCATCCCCACCCTTGAAACCAACCATTCAAGCCCCAAAAAATTGCAAATAACCACCAGGTGGAGGACAAGCCAAACAAAATATTGACCACACCTGTCAAAATGAGTCCAATCGCCATTAAATAACGAGGATTTGATTTATCGCCAAGGATCCCGCTCAAAAATTTGCTGATGCCATAACTCAAGCTCAAAATGCTCGCAATCAGACCCAGTTCAGTTTTGCTCATCCCCAAGGCGCTTTGTAATGCAGGCATCGCGAAAGTAAAACTTTTTCGCGTAAAATAAAACAAAACATAACCTATATACATTGCATAAAAGGTGCGAATACGCCAATAACGATATTGCCGTTCAACAACAGTTTTATCCTGTATTTCATGTAGATAAGGTGCCGGTTTTAGAAAATTCAAAAATGCCATGATTTTCCATATCATGAAAAAAATACGATTAGAATGTAACTCGCAAAGGATGTCAAATCTTTCTAGTTAAAAAAATTGCAGATTATATCAATTGAAAATAATTTAAAAATATAAATGGAATTCTTATGAAATTATAAATAAGCTTCATCATTTTGCATTAGAAGGAATTTATCGCAATGATAGAAATAATAAATCTATTAGCTCAAGATCAGATCGTTATCACGAATCATAAGCATTCTAAAATCTTAAAGGTTTTAGAAAGAAAATTTCGTACTCAAAAAGATTGGATTGTTGCTTCGTTCAACCAATATCAATTTACTGATAAGGAATCGAAAATAGTTCAACAAGCCATTCTCAATGGCGATTTGCGAATAACAGATATCCTTATCCGCCCTTTTTCCCATTTTTTTTGGAGTTTCCTAACTTTTAAGTGGGGAGAAATACTTTCGGGTGGGAAAAGATTATCGAAGCAAGAGGTCTTACAAATTTCTACCTACTCAAGCAATGGCCAGGAATTTACAAGAACCCCAGATCAAAATAGAAATAGGTTACTTAAAGGAGTGCCATTAGTCACTGGCAAAGTCGTTACCTCCATGGCTCTGTGTATGGTTTTTTGCCTGGGATTATTAAGTACTTTAGGAGCTCCCTTTGGGGCTAGCCTCGCTTTTTCAATAGTTCTTTCCTTTTGTAACGGAATAGTGTGTTTATTAAGTCGGGGGAAAGCAATGCTGGATAGTGCTGGCTTTCAACCCAGTAAACAAAAAACATTCCAGACCCTTGAAGAAAATGAAAAAGAAAAAACGATAGTCGATAGAGGACAGAAATTATTTTTTGGCATCGTGACCTTGTTGGCATGTATTTCTGCGGGCATTTCTGGATATGCTGGTCTCGTAGGCCTTCTCACTTTTTTGGGGGCAGGTCTGCTCATCTCTAACCCTCTGGTTTTGGCAGTTACGATTGGGTTATCTGTGATTGCAGCGATTTCTTTTTATTCGTTTCAAGCTGTAGGCATACGTGAAAATTATGCAAAATTTAAAAATCTTTTTATTGAAGATTATAAAAAACCCTATGGTCTTTTGCGATGTGTCTTATTAGGAGCCGTAAGTACAATCTTTTTAGCTGTTTATGCGACGCTAACTTGGTTTACTACTGTATCAGGGGTTAATAAGCTTTTTAATGCTTTAGGGGTGACTCCTGATACTCTTTTAGCACATTTTATTGCTATGATATGTACTTCGACAACGATGGTTGTTAATACTTTTTCACAAGTATATAAAGTCTTTAACCCGAAAACCTATGTCGATCTGAAAGAAAAATTTGAATCAATATATCAACCACCGGAAGAAAACCAAACAAAAGCACAAAAAATAAAGCATGGAGCCCTCAATATGCTCAAATTATTTGCTTTGATAGGTGATTCTCTTGCATATTCTGTTGCCGGTGGAATCCGAAGCGGAATTCATATTGGCGAAACGCTGGGAGAAGCAATAGGGGCACAACTTGCATTAACCATTACCATGGCAATATTGTCTCCCATCGTTTTAGTATTCGTATCGATAGCGTTTACTTGGCCTACCGTTTTTCAAAGAAAAAAATCCACTCAATCTTCACTGATGGAGAAGCCATTGATAGAAAAAATGAATCAAAGCCATACTCCAGATACACTTCAAAATACTCTATTACCCAAATCAGAAAAATCTCCCAAACCTGATAACTCTAAAATGAGGCAAGGTGGGCTAAGATTTTTTGATACGAGCTCGAGTGACGAGGATATTCTTAAGCCCAATTGTAGCCCTACTTTAGATGAAGGAACAGTGTTGAGTTCCTGCTGGCCATAAATGATGTATTGGAGGCGGGCAAAGCATTGCTCTGGCATTGGATTGCATGGTCATTAAAGTATGAGTGCGGAGTGTCCTTGCAATCACTTTTAAGTTGTTGGGTCCCAAATGACCTGAGGAGCGTCACTTTTTTACAAGAGCCTCCAATAAATTTTTTCGCCTAGGTACCGCGTTTTAGTGCGGTATCCAGGGGTCTTGCTTTAGAGAAACTCAGCAGTATCTTAAAAGATCGTTCTGGATACCGAGCATAAAGCATAGTATGTAGAGAAATTTTAACAGAAAAAATATTATCCGATTTTTCCTTCGCAAAATTGCAGTACTCGGCGCCTTGTGCGAATTCTAACTTAGAAGGTTCTCTTTTTCTTGTTCAAGCCACTCCAAAAAAGTTTCACGCTCTGATTTAGACAAGTTAAAAAATTTATTTTTAATTGTTTCAATAGGCTGTTGTTGTTTTCTGGGAACTTTGACCCAAGCATCGTTTATATTTATTTTTCCCTGTATCACATTTTCATAGGCTAGAGGATCTTTCTTTTTTAACTTCAAAAGTTGCCCATCAATCGATCTGGAACGAGAGGGTAAATACGTAATATTGTTTTCCTGATACAGATTAGGATTCGTATTATCTTGCTCCCTAAGGTCATTATTCAAATCTTTAATAGAAATTTTATTTTCCTTTGCATATACCCTGACACTGTTATCCACCATACTAAGAACATCACCCCATTGAGCTACATGCTGCGTATTTATATCCATAGCAGACCGCAATAACCACAACATCTCATTGTTAGTAATACCCAGGCCTTCTGGTGATTTATCAAGGGCATACTCCCCAAAATTTTTATAGGGATTATTTCTTTTTTTCCAAACTTCCCGTTCAATAATCTGTGACATTACGGAGGGAAGATTTTGAAAAATCAGTTGATTAAATTCGCTTATATACTGATGAGCTTGAGCATGTAGTTCTTTATCAGAGAGGATTGGCTTCTCTTCATTTGATATTTCTTCTGATTGCATTATAAATCCACTTGTTGAACAATAAACGTTTGGTATTTTAATACTGCTAAATAGTTATCTTAAGCGAATAAGCTTATTTAACTCAATATCCCAAAATAGCGTGCTGCTTCATTGGAGATATATAAACCTGGAAAGCCTTGCTTGCAATCAGGATTATTCAACGTAAGAAAATATTATCAGCAAGTGTAGCCTTGATTATGCTACGCTTCATCAAGGCAATTTAAAACATACGCCATAAAGAATTTTTCGGCTTTTGTAACTTGAATTTACGATACCTTATACATGACAGATAAAGAATAACTATCCCCAATAACCAACAGCTGATGACAACAGGAGTGGAAGAGCTATCTTGAAAGAACAAGGATAATCCATAAAATACAAACCAGTGCATCATATAGAAAAACAAGGCGCATTGACCAAATACTTTTAACGGTTGCGCAAACTCTATTAATCTTGGGGAAAAAAACTCTGCTTTATGCCATGCCAGTATACCCAAAAGATTTAAGCCACATGACCATAAAAAATACTCGAAACTTGGTGGATATTTTGAGAGACAAAAATAAGAAGCCCATGTTATGGCATCTGTGCTCGCAATCGGCTTGTAATCACCAAAAGAAAACCAACCCAATAAATTTCCAGTACGCAAAGTAAACCATACACCAAGCAGTACCACGGCAATTTGGCCAATTGTCTTATAGGCGTCTTTTCCTTTTGTTTGCAACAGATGACCTATCATTAACCCAAAGGCTACTGCAGGAAACCAAGGTATGGGCGTGAAATTAATATCGACATCCAATCCAAAATGATATTCTCCGCTAATAAAAAAGAAAGCGGGAAGCAAAGAAACTTGAGAATCAGAATGATAAGTTCCAAGATATAACTGCATATTTAATGGAATAATTACAATAAATAACAAAGGAATGCAGTACTCCCAAGACCAATTTTTTAATTGTGGCACTGATTTTAAAGTTTGAGTTAACCACATGCAGCCTGCGGCGACGATCATACAGATCCCTAGAGTTAACAAAACACCCACATAAAAATAAATTCTTCCGAAGCTCACTATTTCAAAAGCCTGTAATAAAGTAAGCTGCAACACGATTAACAATCCACCTCGCTTAAGCAGATAGTAAAATACTTGTTTTGCGGAGGCTCCATTGCGAATTCGATTCTGCCAAAGTAAATAAACTCCTATTCCCATCATCATATAAAATCCACCGGCAACTACTGTGGAAATAAACATTTGCTGAATTAAATCAACCCAATTGGTGCCACGCCAGACAGGTGATATATTCCAGTCATTATTAACGTAATAAAGTGGTTGAAAATAATCCCGGAAATGTGAAAAGGACATCAATAACATAATGAAACCGCGTTGCAAATCCAAAGCATTTAACCGTGTTGATTGCCTCTCTAATTGGTCAGAGAGACTTTCTTCGATACTTATGGAATTAAAAAAATCCTTTTTTTCAACCAGATCCTTCATTATTTTTTGCCTTGAGTAATATTAGGTGGAACGGCATTTATCATAATGTGTTGATTATTTTTTTCCAAGCCTAGGGTCAACAGACCTAATCATAAGTATGAAAAATATTAGTAAAATCAAAACTTGTTGTCTCTATAACAAAATGATACTCTCGCTTTTTTTAAAGGGATTTTTAGGGTGTGTTTACCATTCATTCCCACACCTACGTCCCTTTTCATGGAACAAATATTCTCTTATATCTTGAGATCTTCTGGATACCGCGCATAAAGCGCGGCACGTAGGGTGTTTTTGATAAATTGTCAACAGATCCTAGTATAGAGAATGTTGGTAAAGGGATTTAGTGATGAAAAAAATAATGAGTTTACTCCTCTCATTAACCAGTTTATTGGCAAATGCCAGCCCACCTTTGCTCGTTATACAGGTGGTTATTGATCAATTGCGTGGCGATTTGCTCCAACAATATCAAGATAAATTTAGTGCCAATGGCTTTAATTATCTTTTTGCTCATGGGATAAATTTTCAAAATACTTATCATGCTCATGCGAATACAGTAACCTGTGTTGGCCATGCTACCCTGGCTACCGGTACGGATCCGGTTTTCCACGGCATCATAGCAAATAGTTGGTTTAATCGAGAAACTCAAAAAACAGAATATTGTGTAAAAGACTTAAAGAGTCAAATTCTCCCCACCATTCACACGAAAAAACCCATGTCAGGCCGTTCTCCTCAGAACTTAATGGCCTCAACATTAAGTGATGAGATCGTATTAGCCAAAAAAGGACGTGCTTTTGGCATTTCGTATAAAGATCGCGCTGCCATTACTTTAGCGGGTCATGCAGGTAAAGCATTTTGGTTTGATCAAAAAAATGGGGGATTTATTACCAGCTCCTATTATTATTCCGCTTATCCAAGCTGGGTTGTCGACTGGAATAAACATTATTCCCCCCAAAAAGAAACCTGGTCTTTAAGTAATAAAATAACGAGTTATCGCTTTAAAGAATTTCAACAAAACTTTCCTCATCATACAGGAGAACCTACTGATCCTCGTTATTTTGAAATTTTAGAAGCAATGCCAAAGATTGATGAATTAACTGCCGATTTTGCTATAAAATTACTACAAGAAGAAAAGCTCGGTACCAATAATAAGCAAACAGATTATTTGGCTATCAGTTTTTCGGCAGTAGATGGAGTGGGACATGAATTTGGTCCTAACAGCCTGGAGTCAGAAGATAATTTAATCCGTCTTGATAATACTATGGCAAAACTTCTGCAAGCAGTTGATAAGCAAGTCGGTCTTAAAAATACTTTAATTGTTTTAACTGCCGATCATGGAGTAGCTAATTCCTCTCCTTACTTAAAAGCCAATCATTTTAAGACCGCTTCCCCTTTAACGCTTAAAGACCTACGCATACTCATTGCAAATACTTTAGCAGAAAAATTTAATTTACCCGAAGAGACTATCCAATCCATTGAGTTACCTTACATTTATCTTAACCAAGCCCTCATTGATGAGCAGCGTGTTGCTTATCAAGATGTGAGTAACGTGTTGCTTAATGTTTTACGTCAACAAAAAGGTATTTTTCAAGCCTATAGTTTACCTGTAAAGTCTACATCTCAAGATTGGTTAAGTGATAAAGTAAACAGGATGGTTTTTCTAAATCGAGTAGGTGATCTTTACCTTGTTTTTCCCCCCAATACCCTTGTCCCCGATCAAACAGATGTCGATCACGGCTCCCCTTGGCAATATGATAGTTATGTTCCTTTATTATTTGCTCATCCAGCATTTCAACCTAAACGGCTCATGAATTTAACCAAAACTACGGATATAGCTCCTACATTAGCGGCCATATTGCAAATTACCGCACCTTCAGCTGCATTCGGGAAGCCGCTTAAGGAAGTGACGCAATATTTTGCTTTTGAGACAACGCCTTGATTAGCAAATTGAATCCATAGATTTAAATATATAAACCTTGATTACGCTACCTTTATCAAGGCTACACTTGCTGGTAAAAAAGAAACATCAATGCAGTGAGGCAGTGCCCAAAAAAAATATGAGCTCTTAATCTATCTAGGATGGACGCATAGCTAAGGTTGCTTTAGACAGTAGCTCTGCTTCTTGAGGCAGGCAATATTTTGCATTGTGCTCGAATAACGCAAACCAAGTTGACGGACTGATCACGGAGTAAGAATCATCATCAACCTTAAACCGATTATTAAACCTTCTTACAGCCTCCTCTAACCCTAACACCATTGGAACGGCAAAAGCTTCCCAATTCCAATAAATTTCTATAAATTCCGCACTCTCAGGATTATCACATTCCTCAAGCTTTGTTTTCTGGGGATTCATTTTAAAAAATCGAGTCATGATAGAATGATTCTTGGAGGGAAATTCACACAATTTAGCATATAGCTTTTTATAATTCCATGCATTGGTAATTACGTAGTTCAACAAGCACGTGTAGCGCTTGTTGTTTGCCTATATGTATCGGAAGTTGTTCATCACTCAAATCGACCAAGTTCGTACTAAAAACAGTAGCTGTAGCAATTTTTTGATGCGGGCATGGCAATTTAAGGATTTCGCAATTCTTTAGGCAATTTAGCTAAGAACGTTTCATCAAAACTTGTCCCCCAATTCATAACCTTCCAGCCTTTACCTTCTTTATGCAAATATACCATAGCAGTATCAGTAATGGGTTTATTGGGGGCCACTTCCGCATAAGCGTAGTTTCCCACACATTTTTTTGCGGAAATAGTCACTTCTTTTGAAGATATAGCGGTTTTGACGATATAATTCTTAATTGCGTGATTTATTTCTTTGACATTGTTTGGGGTACAGGGATACCCACCAGCCGCATGGCAAGCAATAGAAACAATTCCCATCAATAAAACCAATAATTTATTACCCATATCAATGCTTCCTTCATCAGGTGATTGCTCTATGTTAACCCAGATCCAATCATCCTTGAAGCATTAATAAAAGAATAGAGCTTCATGGGGTCAGGGCTTGAAGATTACATTGATGATTCAAAATTCAAGGCATGCCCCCCGCTTTCGGGACTGCAGCTAGCCGATATCTGCAACGGTTCGACGTTGCAGATAAAGTAAAAATAGTTGGTGTCGATCTAATAAATAAAAAGCTTGACCCTAGGTGGTCTAATTGTAACCATGTGTAAAAGGAGCTAATTTATAGGAGATTGGTTGATGCTTAGAGCGAATTTTTTGAAGGCAATATTAAAGCCTAGGATTTTTTTATTGTTTGTATTTGTCACTGCCTCTGCCAATGCTTCTGACCCTCTAATTTACATGCGGCCAAACGAAACGCCGTTGTTCACTGAATTGTACCCGCGTTATGGCCTACTTAACCCTCCTGCGGTGCATGTTTTTGACAGTTCCGTTTATTTGGGGCAACCCGGTGAAAAAAGTCTACTCATCCCTACAAGATTTTAGATTTTTTTGGACCATGGGATCCAACGTTACTTATAGTTATGGTGTCTGCTGTACTAACAACTTTTATTGGATACAAAATTGTTCTTCAGGCGAAAAAGCTCAAATTGGCTGAAACTTTTTACATTCCAGAAAAAACGAAAATAAGCAAAACAACTTGTTTTTGGCAGCTCTTTGGCATAGGCTGGGGAGCAACGGGTTACTGTCCAGGACCATCCATAACTGCACTATCCACATTTAATATGGATCCGCTTTATTTTGTAATTGGAATGTTGTTAGGATCTTTCATTTATTGGCTGATATTTGATTATCCAAAAAAGTAAATTCATCTCTCTTTGTCACCTTATGGAATCTAATTTATTCAATTGGGCATCCGATTGCTTTACAAGCAGCCATGGAACCGAAGCAAATTTCCACGTGGTTAAAGTTTCTTTGCTTTAATAAAGAAGCAGCAATCGTAGCTCTGCTGCCACTACCGCAAAAAGTTGTAATCACTGTATCTTCGGGCAATTCTTTTATATGTTCTGGTAAATCACCTATGAAGATATGTTTTGCACCAGGTAAATGCCCTTCGTTCCATTCATTGTCCGCGCGCACATCAAGAAGTATGAATTGCTTATTTTTCGCGAGACGTTTTTTAATTTCCTGTGCGTGCACAACTGGGAAATGCCAATATTCTTTGCCTGTTATTTCCCAAGCATGGATACCAGGCAACCAGCCTTTTATTCCTGTATAACCCAAACGAATAAGCTGAATGACTGCTGATTCCATATCTTCTTCGTTTTCAGCAATTAAAATGATGTCCTTTCCATAATCTAAAAACCATCCAGCAAATTTTGAGATCATATCATGCGGGATTGCTATGCTATTTGGTATTGAGACACCGGCATACGCTTCAGGTGGCCGAACATCAACAATTTGAGCCGACTTATTTTTTGCCACTTCTTCAACTTTTAATCGGCTTGGGTGTGGAACAGCATTTAATATTTCAGGCCCCTGTAGATTTCTTTTTTCCATTTCCTCGAAATAGGGTGGATGGTCAAATTTCCTGTGACATTGAGCTTTTATAAACTCTTCTTTGCTCAGGTTTTGTAACGATTTATTATAACTTTTTTCATAGCCTATCGTAGAGAAATTATGTGTCCCTATCCCTTCCCCACACACTGAACCAGCACCATGAGCAGGATAGATTAAAACATGATCGCCGAGCGGCAAAAGCTTTTGGTAAATACTATCATAAAGGAATCCAGCGGCTTCTTTACGAGACTTCCATAAATCAGTACGACCTACGGCTCCTACGAATAAAGTATCCCCTGTAAATACAGCAAAGGGTGAATCACTAGAGGCCGTATCGTAAAGAACTAGAGAAATGCTTTCAGGCGTATGTCCTGGTGTTTCTAAGACTTTAATTAGAATATTTAAAAATTGAAATTCATCATTTTCCTTAACCGAGGAACCATATTTAAAATTCAACTGGTTACCATGATAAATTTTTGCGTTGGTTTTCTTGGCTAGCGAGCACGAGCCAATAACATAATCTTCATTTCGATGTGTTTCAAAAATATGTGTTATTTTTACCTTTTTCCTAAGCGCAAGGTCAAGGTAATCTCCTACATCCTGATGAGGATCGATTACGATTGCTTTGTCTTCATCACCAATCATATAAGATAGATGTGCGAGTCCTTCATCATAAAATTGCTCGATAAACATGGTTAAACTCCCTTTTCTCTTGATTATATGATTATAGTGGTTTTATTTCATGGCAACCGGAAGTTATATTTAAAAAAACAAGGCCAATGAAGAAACTATATTCCCCAATTTTTAGCTAATTCGCAATAACGTCAGAAATTAGCCAAATCTCTTTCACATCGGTCACGAACCACAATCGGCTGAAATATATTTTTGCTAAATCAATACTCAATATTGTACTATTTATATTGAGTCTTAAATGCTTAGTTCTATTTTGGCACATTAGGATATCGTATTTTAAGTTGATGGGACCATTTCATTTCTTCAATTATTTGTATTGGTACCATTGGGTATGATTGACAATATATTGCTGGCAACTTGATTTGAAATAGATGCAAGTCTGCTTTCACGTTACAACTAATAAACTAAATATAACGTAATAAGATTAGCAAGTTTGGAATGTAATACATAAGGATATAAAATTGCGCATAGTTTTAAAAGGTCAATATTTATATAAGTCTTTATTAATATTGATTTTTCTTTTGCAAAATGCATTTTCTAGTGAAGTTGATAATATTAACTTACAAGTCACCCAATATATTAATAAAAGCTGGGATTTATTAACACGTGATAATTGGGTTCAATCCAGTGTGGATCCAAAATTATCAATCGATGAATTGATAGTGTATTTACCAAAAGATGAAAATATAGAAGCAGTTAGGCAAAAAAATATAAAGTTAACCGAAATTAAGTTTAAGTATTTACCTAAAGATTATACTCAAATAAAAAAACATGGCCTGCTTTTTTTGCCATACCCCTATGTAGTCCCTGGAGGTCGGTTTAATGAGATGTATGCTTGGGACAGCTTTTTTATTGAATTGGGGCTTCTCAAAAATAATCGATTTACCCTTGCAAAGGGTATGGTGGATAATTTAATTTATGAAGTAATAAATTATGGGACCATTCTAAATGCTAACCGCACCTATTATTTAGGGAGAACACAGCCACCTGTCTTAACGGAAATGATATTGGCTTATTATCAAGAAGATTCTGATAAACTTTGGTTAAAATCTACTTTGCCCGCAATTAAAAAATTATACCATTTTTGGACATCTCCGCCTCATGCAATACCTAACATTGGCTTATCTCGATATTACTCGGCTGGAAAAGGACGCACACCCGAAGAATCACCATTATATTATGAAAAAGTATTAAATTATTTTAAAACCCATTCAATAGTTGATTATGACAAGACGCGCTTTTATGACAACCAAAATAATAAGTTAACCAGTTTTTTTTATATTGCTGATCGTACAATACGTGAGTCTGGTTTTGATATTACCGCAAAATATGGGCCTTTTGGTATTGGAATATTAGATTATGCTCCCGTAGATTTAAATGTATTGTTATATCAAATGGAGCGCGATACACAGGAAATCTATGAGATATTAGGTGATTCTCAAGAGGCTATGAAATGGCAAAATCGAGCCAAAATTCGGATTAGTAATATAAATCGCTATTTATGGGATGAGCCTACAGGTTATTATTTGGACTACGACTTTAAAAAGAAACAACGAAAGTTTTATCCGTTTGCCACCACTTTTTATCCTTTGTGGGCTGGTATTGCCTCAAAAGAACAGGCTGCAGAAGTAGTGAGACATCTACCCGATTTATTAAAGAGAGGGGGAATTGTAACAAGCGTTAATAACTCTGGATTACAATGGGATGCTCCTTTTGGATGGGCTCCAATGCAATATTTTACTGTGCTTGGTCTTGAAAAATATGGCTACAAAAAGTTTGCAATTGAAGTAGCTAGTAAATTCATTAATACCGTAAATAGAGGGTTTCAAAAGAATCACGCGATTTTTGAAAAATATGATGTTAATACATTAAGCACCCGTACAGATAACAAAATTAAATACAGTTATGCTACCAATGAAATTGGGTTTGGTTGGACGAATGGTGTTTATTTGGTTTTTTCAAAATTCCTTCAACAGTCCACATCTGAAAAGTATTAATATTAATAATGTCTGCAATGTCGCTTTATAGGCTAAACGACACCTCCTTATTGTATGTAGGGTTATAAATTATGTTGTTGCAGCCAATACTCAAGCAAACCAATTTGCCACAGCTTAGAAATTCCAGAAGGCGTAAAATTCTTTGCTGAGTTTGTAAATAAGTTTTGAACCGCTTGTAAATTAAAAATACCTCTTTGTTTTATGTTTTCAGGAGAAAGTACCTCACGCATTAACTCCAAAGTACTCCCCTCTAAATATTTCAACGCTGGAACAGGAAAATATCCTTTAGGGCGATCTACAATTGGTTTAGGAAGCATTTTTCTTCCAAGCTGTTTTAAAATATATTTACCTCTTTGGGGCAATTTATATTGAAGGGGCATAGAAGTTGCAAGTTGGAGCATCTTTTCATCCAAAAAAGGTACTCTTGCTTCGAGGCTTGCTGCCATTGTCATATTATCAACTCGGCTTAAAGGGCCATTTGCTAATGCAAAGGTACTTTCATATTTAAGTAAATTATCAATTGGGTTTTTAGAATTATTTCTTTCACACAGCTTAACTAAAAAATCCGAAGCATGAAATGTCGTTTGGAAGTCTGGCATTACCAGTTGCTGATATTCTTTAAAAGAACGATCAGCTACCTTGTTAAAAATGATTTGCGCTGATTGTGAGGGTAAAGCTTGATTTACATGTATATTTTGAAACCAATGATAACCCGCAAAAATCTCGTCTGCGCCTTGGCCTGAAAGAACTACTTTAACATGTTTGGATACCTCATGAGAAAGAAGATAAAAGCCAATATTGTCATGACTCAACATAGGTTCTGACATTGCAGAAATACAATTTCCTAATGAATAAGCTAACTGCTTATTTGAAATAAACATTTGCTGATGCTGTGTATTAAATTTTGAAGCAATTAGATTCGAGTAGAAGAATTCATCACCTTGCTCTCCATTTAAACCATCAAACCCAATAGAGAATGTTTGCATTTCTTCATGTCCGAGTTTGGAAGCCATCGCCACAAGTAATGAAGAATCCAACCCTCCAGAAAGTAGAATACCAACAGGAACGTCTGCTGCTAATTGGCGTTGCGTTACTGATTTTAATACTTCGTAGGTTTCTTTTATCCAATAATGTTCATTACGATAATGATCTGTTTTTGTATTATCAAAATTTAAGTCCCAATAAACCTCTTCTTCAATTTTACCCTCAGGATGAATAGTCATTATAGAGCCTGGAGGAAGTTTTTTTACACCAGATAAAATAGTAAGTGGCTCAGGGACTGCATGAAATGTAAGATAATAATGAAGTGCAATTTTATCAATTGATGTATCGATATCACTAAATTCAATTAATGCAGGTAAGGTGGATGCGAATTTAAATCCATAATTTGCATCTGCGCTATAATAAAGAGGTTTAATGCCTAGACGATCACGGGCAAGTATCAATTTACCCGTATCTTGTTCCCAGATTGCAAAAGCAAACATACCAGAAAAACGATGCACACAATCCTTCCCCCAGGCATGATAGGCTTTGAGAAGTACTTCGGTATCACTATTTGAAATAAAAGAGTATCCTTTAGATTTTAATTCTTCACGTAACGCCACAAAATTATAGATTGCTCCATTAAAAACCAATGCCAGACCTAAATCCGAATCGACCATAGGTTGCATTCCACGATGAGACAGGTCAAATATTTTCAGCCTTCTATGTCCAAGCGCCATGCCTTTCGTAAGGTATATTTGACCATCATCAGGGCCACGGTTGAACTGCTTAAGCAAAGCCTTTTCTAGATTTAAAAGAGAAATATTCTTTTTATTGAATTGGAATTCACCAGCAATACCACACATAAACCCTCCTTTTTATAATTTTGCTGTTAACGCGTTCGATTCATCTACCAAGGTAACATCGGTTTTTAAGGGTTTAAAAAATAATAGGCGCGGCTGCCCATTAAATTTAGTAAATTCGTGTGGGTCCTGATTTTTCAGTGTTTTTTGTAAAATTTTTTTTGAGCCTTCATTGGAGGGATGCGCTGTAGCAACAATTTCTTTAATACTCTTTTCTAAGGTTTCATTGGCACTTTCAGAAATAATGTGTTTAATAAATTTTTTTCCTAAGATTGCGATTTCAGTTCCATAGCCCTTTCCCCAAAACGCTTGATCAATAATGTAAATGATCTCCCCAACATTGGGATGACCAATTCCTACATTCGAGAAATCTTTCAAAGAATGTTTTATATGAAGATAACCAATAAACTCTTGAGTAGCAGGAAGGTAAATTGAAAACACAGAGAACTTGTTACCGGAGTTCCAACATTTCTTTTCATCTTGGATGAATTCTTCTACTGCTGAAGGCGTCCAGGGGCCCCCGGCACCAAACAACCGTGTATTTTCAGGATTCTCTAAAAGATGAGTGTATTTATCGACTAAAAAAAACGATTCATCTTGGTTAAGGGATCTCGCCTCCAACCTGTTCGAAAGAATTGTATACTGATTGGATTTGCTTTTAATGATTATTTCGCCCAATTTTTTTGATTTATAGGTTACTTGCTTCATTAAGATCTTCCTCGAATTAGTTTTTATTAAATAGTGATTAACCCCCATCAAGGGTATGGAATAATAGATTCACGTCTGTATAAAGGAGTTTGAAGTAAAAATTCGCTTACGTTGTGCTTCACAATATCTTTAAGACAACGATTTTGGGCAAATACCTTGCGTTGACGTTCGGAACTAGTACCCGAATTCATAATCATTTTAAGAGTAGAAAAATAAGTTTGATAGTTCAATTGTTTGATATATGGTTTTAATTTCTCAAACCATTCATGGATGTCTTCGCGCATCAATTTGGTTTTACCTTCAGTATTCATTACTAGTTCAGCATCCAAACCATAACGAATGGCTCTCCATTTGTTTTCACGAGAAAGCCAATAAGGAGGATAGGCGACTGATTCAAGCCAACTTCCATTATCAGCAAACCAATGGGCAAGTGTATGAATCAAGGCAACTAAAGCAAGAGTCTCTGATAAAGTGGCTGCTCCATCACAAACACGAATTTCTAATGTTCCAAAACCAGGACTTGGTCTTAAATCCCACCATAAGTCTTTAAGTGATTTAATCGAACCGCATAATTTTAATGACTTATATAGATGCTCAAAATCTTGCCATGTTCGGACATGATAGGGTTGTCCTGCAGTTGGTAACGCTTCATACGTAGTTGGTCTACAAGAAGCAAGCCCTGTATCGATTCCTTGCCAAAATGGAGAGCTTGAAGACAGCGCTAATAAATGAGGCAAAAAATACATAAAAAAATTGTTGAACCGAATGCAGTCTTCACCACTGGACATGCCAATGTGAACATGTAAGCCATATACACTCATACGTCGGGTAAGCCATTGATTACGATCAATGAGCTCTTGATAACGAGTCGTAGGAGAGACTACCCAATCGGAGTATTTAGAGAACGGGTGGGAGCCGGTTGTGGAAAATAAAATACCCAAATCCTTTGTTGCCAGTTGTAATGAAGCGAGTGTTTTATAAAGATCATCTTCAACTTCCTGAGCAGTGATGCATTTATCTGTATTCACTTCTATAGTACTTAAATAAAACTCTTGTTTAATTTTTTCTAGATGGGCTGTAGCATTAAGTACATCAGTTGCTCTTGAGCATAAATTATAGTTTTTAGAGTCAATGAGCTGCAGCTCAATTTCTACTCCTAATGTTAATACTCCATTACTATTAAAATAAATTTCTTCTTCTGTTGGAGCGCAGCTCGATTGCGAAGCATTCTTGGTTGATTTTAAGAGTTTGTTAATTTGATTATCCATTCGATAATCCTCCCTTTGTTGATGATACTCGAGCATTACTAAAGTGATTGGTGTATTGAAAATTAATTCCAATATTATTTTTGAGGATACTTCTATAGTTATATTGAATACTTGGATACAATAGTTAATGCCCTTAAAGATCTATATCAGTTGATATGATTTGTACACAAAGTATTTGTCATGGTAATAGGTAAATTAGTTCATTGCAACCGTTAATAGGTATAGAATCCTCCATGAGTGATATCGATAAAAAATCGCCTGACGACAAAATAACAACTGCTCAACAGTCAGAGCAGCGCTCCAAAAGCATCATTCTTGCCTTACGAAAAATTATGCAGCAGATGGATTATCACTCCAGAAGATTAAACAAATGCTATGGTATAACTGTTCCTCAAATAGTCTGTTTGTATGAAATTTATGAAAATGGAAGAGTGACCATATCTGCTCTTTCAAAAAAAATTTATTTATCAATGAGCACTATTGTAGGGGTAATTGACCGTCTAGAAGAAAAACAATTTGTTAATCGAACACGTGATATTCACGATCGTCGCATTATTTATATTGATATTACAGGAAAAGGAAAAGAGTTTGTTTCTGCTGCTCCTTATCTTCTGCATAATAGATTGAACGAGAACCTTCAGGTTTTAACTGTGGAAGAACAAATAGCTCTTGCTAATTCAATCAATTTATTAGTTGATCTTTTAAGAGACATATAAAGTTATTTTCTTAAATAAGAAAAATTGTTGCAATGTCCTCCATGAAAATCTTTCTTTCGATTATTAAGCTTTGTATTAATAATTAGGGCATCCAAAGATACTATCCCTAGACAACAGAAAGCTCTTGTTGCATACCAGAAAAAAGCACAGCAACCGCTGGCTGTGATACAAAAACAACTGGATGTTGTGGCTGATGAATACCCAACCGATAAGATTATTATTTCTTTGTACTGGTAATTCCTGTCGGTCTATTATGGCTGAAGCTATGACCAATTATTACTCCAATGGACGCTATCTGGCTTTCAGTGCAGGTAGCGCTCCGACTGGAAGTGTGCATCCCAAAGCAGCAGAAACACTTGTCAATCATGGTATAAAACCAAATGCGTCTCGTAGTAAATCCTGGAATGAATTTAAGTTTCCTCAAATCATTTTTATCTTGGATAGGTTGGTCTGGTTTGGGGCAGAGATTGCTCCCTTTTGCTGGAATAAACTGATACTATGGCGCCAACTATAAAACAACATGAACTAAAAGTAGGGAGCTTGCAATGAAAAAGGCTGCTGAGATGATAGTCGAATATTTAGAGTATGTATCAGATGCTCTGAAATTCACACCAGCTAGTGGTAAAGATGTAGGTGAACTGTTAAATAAATTAAATGGAAGGTTATTTTTTACCCCATCCCTGGCAAATATTCAGATAAAAGAACCTACGGAGCTGTTAGAAATATTATGTGGGGATAAAGTACTCGAATCATTTGGCGAACTCTTCGATAAATGGCAGCCGCGAGTGAATGAAACTAACCTAAGGCATACCAAAGCAGCTTTTTATAAATCTTTTTTCGAGCCTATTCAAGAGAGTAAAGCATGGCATATCTTTTGGGAAAGGCAAGTGCAATTAATAGCACAGCGGGTTAAGTCTGAAAATGACGGGGCAACAGAAGAAGAGATAAGTAAAGAAATCCAAAAGGTACATGATCAAATCGCCAGCGCCATAATTTATAGAATACAACAAAGTTGGCTAAGCAGAAAAAACAAAAAAATTACTGATGATTTCGCAGGTGAATTGACTGAATCTGAACGTGCTGAAATCTTAGTAAGAAGAAACCTCTTGACTGCTAAAGTTGCTGTGTTTGCTACGATAATTAATAATGCCTGGAATACGCTGGAACATTTTTTAGGCTCAGAAAGTAACCCAGAAAAGGGAACTATTTATTTTGATTTTAATGATGAGATGAGAACCTTGGAAAGGGGCCTGGAAACTCACATCGCCCAAATAGTACAAATGAAAAAAGGGTCGAAAAAAGAAGAAGCAGTAAGCAGTTTAGCTGCTGTCATTAATAGTGCAAGGCAAGGAAAAGGATACCGAAATCTTGGTGAAGGCGTTAATGAAGGAAAACTACAAAATGCGCTGCGGGTTTTTGTTACTAAATTAATGGGTGTTACGTCGCAAAAAGGCAAATTGGTAATTGAAAGTGCAGCAAGAGGGATATTGGAGGATATTAAAAATAATCTTATACAGCGTATTGATGGGGTTAATTTCTCTGAATATGCAAGTACGATACACTTGTTAAGTACTATAGAAAATAAAAATATCAAGAAACAGTGTAACGACTTATTAATTTTATGCGATACAAAAAAGGACACTGTAACGTTGTATGATAAATCTGAGGAAGACGAACTACCACTTTCTAACAATACAGGTCGAGAGCGAACTGAGACCATTTCAGAACCATCAGAATACAGCCCAACTCATTCCCCGCGTCTAACGCATACGCCGCAGCAAATGCCACCCAAAGAAAAAGCACCTGGTCTATTGGAACGATTCTTCGGAAAAAAAGGTGTAGATCAGGATAGGCCTGTTCTTAAAAAAAATAATTCATTTATACTCCCCGAAGGAAGAAAAGATACAGATACAAGGAAACTAAGAAGAGCTACAACATCTTTTTTTAAGATTCATGATGAGAAAGAAAATCAAACGCCTCCCAAATCTAGCTTAAGCAAAGGATTGGAATAAGGCTTTTTTTTAATTGAAAAATTGTCAGGCACGCTTGCTGAATGATGCGCGCCTACACATCAACGCGTTCTCTTAAAGGAAGTCTATAATATTGTGTTATAACCACTATTGAGTGTCTTTATAGTATTTCTTATAAGGAGTGCTGTATATGGATTTAGCTTCATTAAAAATGTACCGGCTTAAATATAAATTGCCGCAACCATTTTCTATTGCAACACATACCTGGACTCATTTAGAAACTATTTTAGTTCAACTTCACTATGATGATTTTATTGGTATTGGTGAAGCAGCGCCGTTTGCACTTTCTACTGGGGAAACTTATGATTATGTGGTTTCTCAGTTACGCGAGTTTCAACGTTACGCGATCAATCCTAACGACGCGCCACAAGTTTTTTATAAGCTCCTCCAAGACAATATGAACAGTTTTCATGCGGCTGCTGCTGTGGACAGCGCCTTTCACGACTTACTAGGTAAGATCAAAAATAAACCTGTATATGGGCTTTTTGGTAATGAGAAGAATCTTTCACCTAATAGCTTGACTATACCGGTCTTAGGTTTAAAAGAAACTAAAGAGTATGCGTTGAGTATTCTTCAAAATCATCCTCAAGTGCACTTAATTAAGATTAAACTGGATAATGATAAAATTAGTCCTGAAATTGCAAGAGTAATTAAAGACGTATTTGCCGAAAAAGTGGCTTATGTCATCGATCCAAATCAATCCTTTAAAGACTCACATCAAGCAATTGAAGTTTTAAAAGAAATACAATCGATTTTGGGAACGGTTATTGCGATTGAGCAACCCGTGGCAAAGCATGATTATCAAGGATTAGTTGACATTAAAAGCCAGCTTGAAGGGATCACTATTTATGCTGATGAGAGCATGGTGGGCATGGATGAGTTAGACGAATTGATTCGTATGAACGCTGTAAATGGCGTTAATATCAAGATCCAAAAAGCAGGTGGAATTTGGAAGGCAAGGCTGCTGGCGCAAAGAGCCCATGAGGCGGGATTAAAAGTAATGGTTGGCAGTATGATGGAAGGACCTTTAAGCATTGCAGCAGGGATTCATTTTGCCGCATCAATGCCCAATATCGCCTTTACCGATTTAGATAGTGATTTATTCTTATTTCAGGATTTAAAAACCCCCATTTTTACTCAGTCTCCTTATATTCAGGGCATGAGAGTACCTTTTAAAAAACCAGGTCTTGGAATTGAGGTTAATGAGCATGTTCTGAAACATCTGGCACTCCAAAAAGTACTGATTTATGAAGAACTGTAATTGGAGGGCTGAGTTTTAATTTTTTGGGGTTCAGATGACCTGAGGTATCGCCAGTATTTTGATGAGAAACCTCCACTAATTTTTTCTCCTGCGTACCGCGTTTTATGCGCGGTATCCAGGAAATCTTGCTGTAGAAATGTTCAGCGGCATCTTAAAATATCGTTCTGGATACCGCGCATAAAGCGCGGTACGTAGAGAAATTTAAGCGGTATGTAGAGAAATTTAAAATGAAAACTGACAATCCCTCAGGGCCATTCGCCCCCAACAAATTCAATTCACAATCACGCATTGCACTGATGATTTTAAAATCTCATTTACATGTCGAATTAATCGATACCCTCTGATTTAATACAGAGAGGTTTGTACTACCTAGTATTCTCGAAAAGGCATCCTTAAAAAACAATGATGAATTTAGCCTATTCGTTTTTTGGGAAAGAAGAAACGTCGGGCAAGAACTGGTTTTTGAACCATCCCGAAATAATTTGCCTGGGTTCGATGAAAAAAATTAGAGTATTTTTTTGTCACTTAATGGACTTTACTCTATAAAATAAGCAGAATTGATTAGGGAATTCAGAAAAGAAGGGCAAAGGATTATGCCAAAACACTATAAATTCCAAGATGATAATAATTCTGAAGAATCCTGTTACGAAAGTGAAGGAGAAACAGAATATTATCCAGAAAAAAACATTGGTTCTGGGACGTACGCCAATGCCAGAAAATTTCAATCCGCTGATGGCCAACGAGCACGCGCAGTACTTAAGCCTAAGGATCAGGATGATATTGATTTTAAAGAAGTTTATAATAAATATAACTTTTTCAAAACTCTTTACCCCAGACAGAATATTGCATTAATAGAACAAGAGGATACTTATCGCCTGGTGCTTCCTTATATTGTTGGCATACCCTATGAGAAGCTGAGTTTTATGAACAAAAGCCAACAAATAAAACTTTTCATTTCTGCGATTGCGGCATTAAAAGATTGTCATAATAAGGGATATATTGTGCTGGATTTAAAAGCGGATAATATCCATTATGATATGAGCTCTGGTAAAAGTTATTTGCTTGACGGAGGGATTTCTGTAAAAGAAAATAAACCACTCGATCCTGATATCTTTTTGGTAGGCACTAACGAAGAGCGGATATCAAAAAAAATGAAATATCCGCAAATTGCCCCAGAATGCTGGTCACACACACCGACACTTGCCAAAAAAAGCATGGATGTTTATGCTCTAGGTTCTATGATGCAATCTGTATTAAAGCCATCCCCAGATATCAAACGTCTCATTCAATTATGTCTAGACCCCAAACCAGAACAAAGGCCCACTTTGGATATACTGGAAAACCAACTTCAAAAACTATTACTTCCCCCAAGAAATCAGCAAAAAGATGCACCCGCTGAAAAATACGCAAGTAATGAAAATAGCAATTATGCTTATTCTTTAAAAATACTAGCAGAACAAAGCATTGTACCCACGAAAAGACAATATAAAAGACTTAGGCAAAATAATAAAATCCCAAAAGCTATCATTGATTTTAATAATGCATGTACCCAGCTCCATGAGAGCCACAATAAAATAAAAAACATTTATTTTAGTATTTATAAAAGGGAAACTCTAACCTTAATGCTCCGAGGTGCTATCGAATTTAAGAAAGAATATCCTATCATTGAGAAAAGGGCTATTGTCTTTATTAACACTCAATTATTTAAAAACTTTACCCAGAGTCAGGCCATTAAAATTTTAACTACACTAAATAGCTCCCAAACAGAATTACCTATTCCATTTACTTTGAATAAATCGAGGAGCAATATTTTTCACGGCCCTAAAAAAATACCTGAACATGACGAGGTAAAAATCGGATTGTCGAAAATCGTAGCTACCCGCTAGAAACCCCAAAAGAAAACAATTCACAACAATCTTTTTGGGCATCACCTAAAAATTTTATATTGGATCGTAGCAAGCGAGAGTAATGTGGATTTGTTCGGGTTCCGATCAATGCTTGCTCCCCTTTTATATATTGGTGATGTTTTAGACTTTCTTTTGATGCACCGAATTGACAACAACCATTTTAAAAGTACTATAGCAAGTCTTCGCTATGGCTTTGCTCTTGATTTATTTTTACGCTAAGCAATAAGGTATTGTTCTTGTGTGTATTTTTAATGAACTCAAGGTTCAAAAAAGTATTAAAGGTCCACTCAGCGAAGCCAAAAATTTAAAGGAATGTGATTAAATTTACTAATCACGGAAATACAATCCTAATCTATTTAGTCTTTAAAGGAGTAATTAACATGTACGGCAAAATTGATCCCCATTTAGATCCGCTAAATAATGATGATTCTGTGTCGAGTGCTAATACTATATTGTTGCTACTTGCTGGTCTTGCTGTAATGACGTTGATGATTGCACGTTTCGCTGAGTCTAACAATCGCCTTAACTATGAAAGTCGTTTTGCCCGCATAATAGCAGGTCTTTTGCTGTTTATGACACGTATGATGCATACAAAAAGCGGCGATTTAGAGATTACTAATGCAGAAAACGAAAATAAACTCATTGCAGTAGGTCCGCATCGAACTGGCTGGGAAGCAGTTGTTATTGCCTCAAAAATAAAAGGCACGCCACCCCGGTTTCTTGCCACAACTGCTTATAATGCGATGCCCGGTGTTTCTTCTTTTCTGAAGATGTTTAAAGCGATACCGGTAGATGCACATTCAACTAAAAGTGATAATGGGCGCTCTGCTAATGCCGGCGCATTAGAACAAGCGAGTAAAGCCCTTGATGAACACGGCTGTGTCGCACTATTCCCTCAAGGTAATTTTGCACGATTAGGGCAAGAACCGCCTAGAGTTTATGCTGGAGCAGCCAAGCTGGCATTGATGAATAAAATTCCTATTCATGTTGTTCGACTTGATGGTTTCTGGAGTTTACAAAATCCGATTATTCCTGTTTTTGTGCGCAACAGTGCTTATTATCGTGCATTTTTTTCTGCATTTCATATGAATAATGTACACGCCACATTATGTTGTGTGATAGATTTTCACCTGCAGCCGGAGAATGAGGAGCTAAGCGAAGAGAAAAAAATTGAGGAGATATGTGCTCAACTTTATGCTTATTATCGCCATACAAAGGAACTTACTCCAGAACAAATTAGTACGATTAAAACAGAAATATCTAATAAAACTCATCTCCTAATTTGGAATAATAAAGTCAAACAAGATGAATTAGGAAAGCAACTCTTAAACTTAAAGAAAGATGAAGCGAAACTGGAAGAACCAACTTTGGACGCAATGAGATTAATTTAAGTACAACCAGAATACCCTGATTGCTTGCATCCAGGCTCTATTTGAATGGACTTCCATATTAGTGTATTAAATTCCTCGAATGGAGAAAAACTCTGCTTGCAAGCAAACAGCTAAAGAACATACAGGGAAACGATTACCAGCTTCGCAAAAGGTTGGAGCCATTGTCACTAAAGGACCTCATGGTTAAATCTCATCTTCCCGGGATGTAAGAGTCCCCTATTATGCTTTCGCTAAATACGGGCTTCGCGAGCGGTCAAATCACCTTGAACGGTTTTGATATCCCTTCATAAGGATAGATTTGTTGATTCCAACCGTATTTATAATGACCTGAATGTTTAATCCTATAGGTGCCTGGTATTGCATCAGGTGGAATTTTCCAATACACATGACCATAGGCATAGGCAATAAAGATTCGTTCCCATCGGTAAATCGTATTAAAATCCCAATCATGAGCTATTGTTTGCCATTCCCCACCAGAATTTAGTTGTACCTCTAGAAAACCCCTCATGGTTTCAAGATTATTCCTTGGATGACCGGCCCAGAAAATGACATGCACAAGCTCTCCGCGCTGATACTCTTCCTCTGGTTCTAAGTGCACACTTCCAAATTTTAGCGTTGGGGGAACATCGTCGAATACTACAGAAGGGATTATGTTCCCAGTATGACCGCTTAGATCTTCAGGTAAGGGGCCTGGATCACTTTCTCGTTGGTAAATCATATCAAGGGCGATTTGTTTTAATCCCTGCAGGTAGGCAGGTAAAGTCCATGGGCCAAATACTGTAAAACCACCTTCGTAATTTTGTTGCAGGTATTCTTCGGGTGTAGTGATATAACCAGCATAAGAATTACTCAGCCCAGCAATAACCACGTGTTTTGCTGGCACTTGAAAGGTCTCATGTAATAAATTTTTTATTCTGCGGCCGGACATGGTAGTAAATTCGCCAGGAACACCCGCAATCACTAAATCCCCGATTTTAAAGATTTGCACAGGCATATTATGGGGTACCCATGCAGGTTCGTTGAGGCCAACAGCAAGAAGAATGGGCTTTGGTTGCTGACAGCGAATCATCGAGGGAGTTGGTTGCTTTATAAGATCGCGTAAAAAAACAAAGAAAGGATCGGTTTCTAATTCCCCTTGGTGAAAGAAAATCTCTAAACCTGGGCCATCTGTGGTGCCTGCACCAAAAGAATAGCCCAGAGATGCCTGGCACGTATGTTCTTCGGTTCCACCGGTAAACTCTGGTGCCACAAAGGTATTTTCCATGTCGAGATATTGATGACGATAATCAACGCCTTTGCCAATAGGCGTATTCGCTGCATTAAATAATTCTTTGGCTTTTCTGTATTGCCGCTCGCCAATGATGAACGTATGTTGAATATCATGGCAAGTCATTTTATCGCAGTCACCATCCGACAAACCATCAAAGATATTTGGACTGTTATCACCTTCATTGGCTTGAGCAAATGCGGCCACAAAGGTTTTAGTTTGCAGGTAATCACTATGCATGCTTTTTTCAAAAAGATAGGATGCATACCCTTTATTATCCCCACTAATAAGTACATTTTTATTGCTCATTGACACACCATGTACAGCATGCCAATTGATAGTTCCTATAGGCTCCTCTTTTTCATTAACAAGCTTAATCAATGTGAATGATTTATCGGTGTTATGTTCATATTGATTGCGTTCTTCTTCGGAGTTTTTTAAATAGGCGCTTATAGAGCGATTTTTGCTCGTGTTAGTAAGTTCAGAAGCTTCAATATAAATAGTACCGGGTTCAAGATTCTGGTGAGCGCGAATGATGGATTGCACAATTCCATTCACAACCGCGTTATAATTTTTTTTATAAAATCCACGGACTGTAAAGTTATACAAAGTCTCAAATGCATATCCTCCCGTGCCTGAGTGGGTATGTGTGGCACTAATCATGACATTTTTATCGTCATATAAGTCTCCATATTGATCTTGGAGTTCTTTGATAACCCCCTGCTTTACCGATTGGAAAATCATACCTAGGTCTGCACTCACAAATACCACCCGCTTTCCTGTGTCGGGTGACATAATGATAAACGCTCGAGACCAGAGACGAGAGTGTATCCCTTGGGCGTATTGTTGCAGCTGTGCATACCCTAACATGTTGATTTCAGCAGCTGCTCCTGTAATGTCGTAAATACCTGCACCGATTATAAAGGGAGATTGGGCTGCCTGGCATGACAGGGAAATAAACATGAGACTTAGAAATAATTTATTTAATTTTAAAAAAATTCGAAACACAGTCATCTCCTTTGCCATATTGTTTTAAATTTTTATTTCCTTTAGCACGAAAAATAAAAATCCTTGCTCTCGGTTATACTTTGAGTACGGGAAAAAATATAACATCATCAATCTATTAAGAAAAATTCTTGTTTTTTAAAGATGACGACTCTATTGTAGCTGCCACCTCAGCCTTGTTATTTACTCAACCCCAACCCCTTTTTTTGTAACTTATTGAAATGATGATTACAACTCATTTGCCTGTAGTCGCATTTGTGTAGTATCGCTATGTCAATTTCAAACTGACCTTTATAAGGACAGAATAATCTAAAACAAATCAAAAATTTCGAGATGCTTCTATAATTAAATATGCCCATGATGATCATAATTTCATCAAAACCAATATTTCAAAGAGGAGCAGAGATGATTCGTATTAAACTTGTAGGAAATAACGTTCAATTCATTTCATCCGATAGTCGTGATAATCCTAAAGAAAAAAAGTTTGAGGGTAACTATTTAGAAAAGGCATTTATACAAAAAAAATGGCTCAGTGAAATAGATTATAGTGTTAGGCGATCTTTCGTGGATACTTATTCCGTACCTGCCAGCATGTTTGACAGTGTAGCGGATATTACTAAGATATTTAAAGAGCATGATATAGATACGACGACAAATCGAAAAGAAATACCATTTTTTAAAGGCCCTGAAGTTTCTTATGAGCTTACACTTACTACTGCAGAAGAAATTAACAATAAAATTTCTGAGCTTCGTAACAACGATAAACTCAATAGAATTGGGTAGTAAAAATTCGCAGTCGGTATCAGAACCTGAGAGATCGTCAGTTTTTTAAATTTCTCTACGTACCGCTTAAATTTCTCTACGTACTGCTTTCCTACGTACCGCGCTTTATGCGCGGTATCCAGAACGATATTTTAAGATGCCGCTGAACATTTCTACAGCAAGATTTCCTGGATACCGCGCATAAAGCGCGGTACGTAGACGAAGAAATTAAGCGCGGTAGGTAGGCGAAAAATTTAGTGGAGGTTTCTCAAAACTGACGATACCTCAGGTATCAGAACCGAGCTATCTCGGTCCCATCCTTAAGAACCTATCTATTACCCACGGCAGTTAACAAGAGCACATGTTTCGCAGTTTCCCTAATATTAAGGAGATCTCGTAATTCATCATCATAAAATGCGCCTACCGAGCAAGCTCCTAATCCACGGGCTTGGGCGGCGAGATAGGTTGTTTCTCCGCCTATGCCCGATTCTAAATTGGCATACCGGTAATCTCTTTCTCCATGGAGCTTTCCTATCTGACTGAGATCAACACTCCAGGCAATAACAAAAGCTGCTCGTTCAAGAAGCTCCTGAGAAAGACCAGCTTGATATATTCTTTTTGAAAAATTACCCTCCCTGATTTTCTCTAAAGCGGCTTCTTCAGGAATATACCGGTAAACACCTTTGGCTAAGTCTTTTACTTTAGAAACTATTACGAACAGTTCAACGCGACGCCCATCTTCAACATTATGTGGATTTCTAAGAGGGGCAAAGGACTGGCGGATTACACCTGCAAAATCGTCAAGGCTAACCTCTTGGTCGGAAAACTGCCGAAATGATCGGCGACTTTTAATAACGGTAAAGGTATCTTCTTCAGCTATGGATCCAAGTGGTAATTGAATAAGCGCATCTGTAGTGGGAAAATCATCCTGATGTTGTGCCAAGTCAATTTTGGGAATTTTCATTAATCCTTTTGTCCAGTGTACCGAGGTTAGCTTATAAGAAAGACGCGTCAGTTCGATATCTTGAATCTTTTTGGGCAGAGCAGCTGGGGTGAATTGAGGTATTACCACGCGTTCAGTGAGCTTATTCTTTCCGAGCACGACCATTGATAAAACGCCCTCATCTTGTGGTGACAGTCCCAAGACCATCTTCATTTTTTCATCATCAAAAAAAGATGTGCTTACATATGGTAGCTGTATAGATGAGGCCACAACGCCAAGATTGCCCAAAATATGCCCGGCATCTGGCACTATATAGCGAAAAGAACGCTCCCGGTATTTCCAAATAGTACGGTCAAAATTGGCGGTGATAATAATAATGGCTGAGGCATTTTTTTGTATGTCAGGATAAGGACTTGCCAGGGAAAGAGCTTGAAGTGATTGCTGGTTACCAATTTGCGTTAAATTATGATTTGCAGGGTGGTAATAATAAATGCCAGGATTAAGTCCTTTTACATTGATCGCAGCAACGTATAAATCATTGGGATAGAGTGCACCTGCTGATGCGGCAGCGCGCAGCAATAAATGTACTCCAGGGTAATTTAACTTATCTGTTATCCCGTTTGAGTAATAAAGAACATTCGATAAATTCTGTAAACTCAAAGAAGTTACAGAATTTGATTGCACTGGGGATAAACTTTGACTCAGCGAAGTGCCAGAACGATTGCCAGGTATCGGCAGTGTTGTCACTGGATAATTAGGATAATTTTTAAATTCCTCAGGCTTGGCAATATTAAACTTCAGGCCAAACACAGTACTGCGAGTGAGATCCCCGTGATGGTGGATATAACGAATAGAGTCTACTTTCTTTTCTCCGGTGGTAAACCAGATTCGATGACCACTCGGTGATTCCGGGTTATTCTCGATAAGGGGGGTTGTTGCTGGGCTAATAAATTCATATACGATCGTTGTTATCACAAGAAAAGCAATTAGCGTGATGATAATTAAACAGATTTTTTTAGCCCATGGCTTCCATTGAGTCTGTGTTTCATCAAGCAGAACAGAGGGGCTATTTTTTTTTAGCCAGTGAAAAACCAGGGGAAGTTGAAACCAAAGATGGACAGAAACTAAAAATAGTAAACAATAGCCAAACAAATAATGTAAATCAAAGGCAGGCAAATCCATGCGTGCTACCCAGAATAGCCCCAGCCCGGCAGTAATGAGTACATAAAAAATCAAATAGATTGCCGAGATCATATTGATGTCTCTTCTTTTCACGGGTTTCTTAGTGAAAGCACGTACAACTAAATAGACAATCATCAAGGTAATAGGGAGAGAAAACCAAAAGAATTTTTCCATAATATCTAGGAGCTCCTAAATTTAACGACAAAAGTAACTTTGTCTCATGTATTTATACTTCATTAAGAGGGAACTGTCATTGCGAAGGTCGGGGCCCAAGATATCGTCACTTTTTTAAACAATTTATCGGGCTTCTAATGATCAATTTGTTTCGTGCCATTCCCGCGCGGCGGGAATGACATCAATAAAACCCCACATTCTTTAATGTTCAAAACTTAATTACAACACGGCCAATAATTTCACCAGCCCTCAGTAGATTGAGGTGTTCATTAATTTGCTCAGGATGAATTAGTTTAAGCGTATGTTGGATTCGACCTTGTGATGCAAGCGTTATTATTTCGGTGAGATCATTGTAATTACCCCAGAATGAGCCATGATAAGTATATTCACGAGATACAAAAGGAAAGAGAGGAATATTAATCTTGTCTCCAACTAGGCCAACTGAGGCATAGTGTCCCCCAATCGATAAGAGCCCGAACCCCATAATGATCATCTCTTCGGCTCCTACACAGTCAATAACCGCATCAAGTTCACCTTGGTGAGTAGCCTTTCTTAACTCATTTCTAATATCATCTATTGATTTACCTTTAGTGCTAATAACATGATCAGCTCCATATTTCTTGGCAACAGTAAGTTTGTCGGGATGACGAGCAAAAGCAACCACTGTCGCTCCAGCGCCCAAGAGCTTTGCATATTGCACAGCATAAGTACCAAGTCCCCCAATACCTAGTACTCCAAGTACTCGATTTGGCCCCAAAGCTCCGGCATCGCGAAGTTTTTTAATGCCTCGATAGGGAGTTAAACCTGCATCAGTAAGAGGAGCTAGTTCTTCGGCCTTTAGAGCTTTATCCACCTTGATAAGATATCTCGCAGGGACCGGAACAAATTCCGAATAGCCACCATAAGGACCAAACCCTGGCCACTGCCCATGGCTACAAATTTGCGTATTGCCTTCATGACAGTGACGACACATCTCATCACCCCAACCGCCCACGACAACTACCTGATCGCCTTTCTCAAACCCAGCAGAACCAGGAACCAAGCTACCTATCTTTTGTATCATACCTGCTATCTCATGGCCTGGGGTGAGTGGTAAAGGTAGATTCGCATATTTTTGAAAATAACCATCAAGTAATTGCACATCAGTTCGACACATACCGGCTGCTGTAACTTTTACAAGGATTTCATCAGGTTTAATATCAGGAACAGGAACTTCTTCAAGAACCAAAGGCTTATTATACTCATGCATACGTACTGCTAACATATTAGTCTCCATCCTAATGTGTTTGATCGAATTATAGTATTTAAATTAACCACTCCATATATTAAATTTATAAAAATTAAGCGAGGCAAATAGATGCTCAGCATTCATAGACTCATTCATTAAAGTGAGTTTTTATATTTGCTAGCTGTTTAGCCATATTTCCTATGGTATTATTTTTTGTACCTAATAAAGGATAGTAAATAAAAAGGAGAAGGCATGCCAAAAACGATTATTACAGTAGATCTCAATAAAAAACCTCACGAGCAGCCGTATCCGCTTCATAATCGATGGCATCCCGATATTCCTGCCGTAGCAACTGTAAAACCTGGAGATATTTTTCGTGTAGAGTGTCTTGATTGGACAGGAGGACAAATAAAAAATAATGACAATGCGGATGATATTAAATTTGTTGATTTAACCCAGGTGCATTATTTAAGTGGTCCTATCGCAGTTCAAGGAGCACGGCCAGGCGACATTTTGGTAGTAGAAATTCTCGACATAGGTGCACTTGAAGGAGCGGAATGGGGGTTTAGTGGAATTTTTGCTCATGAAAATGGGGGTGGGTTTTTAACTGACCATTTTCCCAATGCTGCAAAAGCTATTTGGGATTTCGAAGGTGCATATACCTCTTCTCGGCACATTCCAGGTGTTCGCTTCCCTGGCATACTTCACCCCGGCCTAATTGGCTGTGCTCCTTCTCATGAACTTTTAGCTCAATGGAATCAACGTGAAGAGGCACTTAAAATGAAAGATCCTACACGGATTCCTCCTTATGCTGAATTGCCACAGAAAAAAGGAGCATTATTAGGAACATGTGCTCATAATAATTATGAAAAAATTGCTCATCAAGCGGCTCGAACTATTCCTCCGCGGGAAAATGGTGGAAATTGTGATATTAAAAATTTAACAAAAGGGTCGCGTATTTTCTTTCCAGTATTTATAGAAGATGCTCATCTTTCGGTAGGTGATATTCATTTTTCTCAAGGAGATGGTGAAATTAGTTTTTGCGGAGGAATTGAAATGGCAGGATGGATCGTCTTAAAAGTAGATCTTATCCCTCAAGGATGCAAAAAGTATTCACTTAAAAATCCACTGTTTTATACCCCTTCGTTAGAACCACATTATTCGCGCTACTTAATATTTGAAGGGATATCGGTTGATGAAAAAGGAAAACAATATTATTTAGATGCTACTATTGCGTATAAACAAGCATGCTTGAATGCAATTGAATATTTAAAAACAAAAATGGGCCTCAGTGGAGAACAAGCGTATCTTTTATTAAGTGCTGCTCCTATCGAAGGACGCATTAGTGGAATCGTAGATATACCCAATGCGTGTTGTACCCTTGCTCTACCGCTTGATATTTTTACGAGCGATATTATGCCTCGTTAATTTATTTTTTTAAAGAGTATCATTGCATCAGAATCGTTTGCGAGTCAGTTGGAGAAAGTCATATGGGGGCGTACTCAATAAAGGACTTTCTCCCTCTTAGAAATCGGAGTTTTCAATGAAACAAAATGTCTCCCATCTGCCAAGAGAACTCAGCCGTATGGTTTCCTGGTCCCTTACTCGTTTAGGGAACGCCATTGCAGAAGTTTATGGGGAAGAAACATATGAGCGAATTGAGCAAATCCGACTATCCATGCAAGATACGATTGGCAGCGAACCATTTGCACTTAGAAATGCGCTTCTTGGTCTTCAAACTGAGCTTTCCCAGCTTGATAGAAATCAGCTTTATCAAATTGCTCATGGGTTTTCTCTCATGATGGAACTCATTAATGCCTGTGAAGGTGCTTACCGTATTTTTCGTATCAATCAAAGAGAAGAAAAATTCTATTCTGACAAGCCTCAGGGTATTCATTATGTCTTAACGGCGCATCCAACAGAAGCGCGCACAAATGAGTTTTTAACGCTGTTTAAAGCAATTCGTGACTCTCTTGTCGAGATTCTAAAATCCCCCTATCTGAAGAATGAATCCCATCTTGATCAAATGCTTAAAATCGCACTTCAGATTAATATTTCCTATCATAAAAAACCAAGCGTAGAGGACGAGGCACGCTACATCTATCAATACGCACTCAATCCACTCAATATCAAACTTTATCATTCCCTTTTAACCAAAGGCGTTCCTGTTCAATTACGTACTTGGGTAGGGGGTGATAAAGATGGACACTCAGGTGTTAATGAAAAAATCATGGTTAAAAGTCTCGAGCTTTCCCGATCATTTTTTATTGCCTGCATTCAGGAATACCTAAAAGAAGTACTAGAAATAGTTAAGCTCTCAACCGCACTAAATAAAAACAAAGTATTGGAAAATCAGATCAATCAGCTTATTAAAAAAACTCACGATCTTAGAAAAATACAACCAAGAGATTACAAGAAAGTAGCTGGCTTCAAAAATGAATTAACTGCTGTACAGACAGATACTCTAAAGTTTTTAAATTTCGAGCTTGAACAATTCTCCATCATCTCCAGCATTTTGCAGCTTTATCCTGCTCTGGTTATACCTATAGAACTCAGAGAAGATTCAGCCGTTGTAAAAGAGAGTTTAACAAGCATAAAAAAAACAACGATTACCAAAATGCTTGAACATGTCTACTCCATAACTCATGGTAGTGACCCCAAAAACTATATACGCGGTTTTATCCTCAGCATGGTTGAATCTGCTGAGGACATAAAAAATGGAATTAACCTGGTTAAACAAATTTTTAGAAGCTATGCCCTACCTGTGGTGCCTTTGTTTGAAAATCAACTTGCTCTCACCAGTGCTGATACAATTTTAAATCATTCAATCACTGAAGAGATTAGACAGAAGCATCTTACACAGTGGGACGGAAACTATGAAGTCATGCTGGGTTATTCCGATTCGTCTAAAGAAAATGGCGTATTGCCTTCCCGGCTCATGATTGCGAAAAGCTTAAGAAGTATTCAGTCTATACTGGAAAATAAGAACCTTCGGCCCATTTTTTTTCATGGGTCAGGAGGAAGTATCGAACGAGGAGGTGGAGATATCAAAGAACAGACTGCTTCCTGGTCCAAAGAAATGATGGATAATTATAAAGTAACTGTTCAGGGGGAAATGGTCGCAAGACTTTTTAGTTCGAGTTCCATACTCAAAAGCCAGATTGACAAATTCCTTGATATCTATTCACAAAAAGATAAAAACACTGAGGATAGCTATCCTGAAGAATTGTTATTATTTTCTACAAAAGTCAGTCAGAAATATAAAGCGCTTATACAAAGCGAATGGTTTTGGTCCGTCATTGAACAGGCCTCGCCCTATCATTTTTTGAGGGAACTGAAGATTGGCTCTCGTCCGACCAAACGAAAATCAGGACCTGATCAAAGAAAACTTCGGGCCATCCCCTGGATTTTATGCTGGACTCAAACACGGCTTCTTTTCCCAACCTGGTGGGGGCTTGGTTCCACTTGGCTAGAGTTAAATGATCCTGGAAAAAATAGGCTTAAGGTTCTCTATAGGGAAAATGCTCTTTTTGCTTCCTTTATCAAACAACTAGGCGTCACTCTATCTAAAGTTTACCTCCCTATCTGGGAGCAATACTTGTACCAACTGACTGGCTCCAATGAATACCTCAAGCCTTTTCAATCAGAACTCGAGTCAACCATCCTATTCTTCTATCAAATAACAGGTGAGAACGATTTTTGTTTTCATCAACCATGGCTTGGGGAAAGCATTCAATTAAGATCAACCATGGTTCATCCTTTGAATCTCATTCAGATTGAAGCCATGAAAAGAAAAGATTTACCTCTTTTAAGAAAAACAGTTACAGGCATCTCTTGTGGTATGTTGACAACCGGATGATGAGATAAGTAATGTTTATAAACGTAGGTCTGAACCATGCCCGAGCTACGGGCTAGGTTCAAGCACTAATGGACCACTTAACTGGCTTAATTACAAAAAAGCCGTTATATTTTTATATGGTTATTGAAATGACGTATTTTGTTTTATTGAGGGTATAGATACCGATACAGTGTCAATCATTACTCAATGAATGCTTAAAATTTACCTTGTCTGCTTCAAACAAGTCCTCAATTCCATGTTGAAATTTTTCTACTATTTCATACACTTAATAAGAAAAGTTTTAATCAAGAATAAAACTACCCATAACAGGAAGTGAACAAAGAATGGTTAGATATTAATAAGGAATGTTATCTCATGAAAAGACATATAGCTTGCGGGGTATTATTTAATTTAATCTGTATTCAAGTATATGCCGTACAAACCCCGGATTCTATTTCTGAAAAAATATCTACGCGTGCTAAATCCTATAAGGGGGTACAACATGCAGGGACAACTCATCAAAAGGCGAACACTACAACGAAAAAGCAACAATCAATCGAAATAAATTGTGATTATAGGATTTCTCCTGAAGCTCAAAATATTGATAATGCCTTAATTGTAAGCTGGGCAAAATATGCTGTACTCCATTCTTTTAATTTTGATTTGCCGTCCTTTGACACTCAGTTGAAGAATTTAAGAACATGCTATACCAAAAATGGATGGGTTAGCTTCATTAATGCATTAACCGATTCGGGAAATATTAATTCAATAAAAACCCAAAATCTAATGGTAAGCAGCATTTTGGATGGAAAAGTTCAACTGATTGATGCTCAGGAAAATCAATGGAAAATAAATGTGCCTATTAAAGTTTTTTATAAAAATAATCAAGAAGAAATAACACATTTTCTTAATGTGTACATGATTATCAGCTGGAGGAACGCATTTAAACTCGGCATAGTTCAAATAGTTGCAACACCACGTGCTGCTCCGATATCTCAAAAAGCAACTGCAATAAGGGAGGCGCTGGAAGGTGTATCCTTGAGCGTGACGCATCAAATAAATAGCGCGGAGAATCTGAAAAAAACAGTTACTTCGTTTCTGACTTCTTTATTCATTGCTTCAAATAAATCCCTTTCTGAGACAGATAGAATCCAAAGTCATCCCGAATTGTGCCTAAAATTAGAGTATAATATTACCAGCCAGCTCCAAAACCTTATTGAGGAACAAGTACTAGAACATGAGAAAGCAATAAAAGCCCTCATAGCAAACTTAACTTCTTATTATAAAAATGAGATTGAAGAACCTTGGTTGGAATGGACTAAAAATCAGTTTCTTGCCGTTAAATCAGATATTTTTGCTAATAAATTGCCTAAATTATTATCCTATTTCAAAGAAAAGGGCACAGTGAGTTTTTATGCCGCATTACCCAAGTTAGATAAAATAAAAGGACTTAATACGCTAAAATCACTCAGTCAGCAACAGAATAATAAAATACAATTAGCTCAAAATGTTGAAATGTCGCAATCATCGCAACTTCCGAAAATTACATTTAATAGACGTTCTGAAGAGAGGCCAGAGACAATTAATTGCAATTACAAAATTCCCAGCGAGATAACAGAGATTGACGAAGACCTGGTGATAAAATGGGCAGAATATGCCGCAACACAATCTTTTGATTTTAATTCGGCATCTCTAGAGACTCAGTTACAGAAATTGGAGTCTTGTTATACTGCAAAAGGTTGGGCGAATTTTAAGAGTGCTTTAGAAAAATCAGGCAATATTGAAGCAATTAAAACACAAGATTTTATGATGAGCAGTAAAGTGGATGGTCAAATAAAACTGATCAGAACTAGAAATAACCAATGGAGCATCGAATTACCCTTACAAGTTGTTTATCAAAACAAACAAGTCAAAGTAACTCAATTTCTAAATGTTAGTTTAACTATGGGACGTGAACTGACAGGCGAGTTTGGAATTATGCGAATTATTGCTGCGCTTAAGGATCCAGTTAACCCCAATACAGTAACACCGAGCAAGACTCCAATAATACAATCTAATGAACACGTGTTACAAAATACCCAACAATCCACCTCGGCTCAACAAAGAATAGCAGCCCTTATCGACTGTGATTATAAAACTCCTGTTGAAATTAAAAACATTAATCAAGATATTATCTTAGCTTGGGCTGAGCACGCTGCAATTAAATCGTTTAATTTTGATTCTCAATCCATAGATGAACAATTGAAAAAATTGCAATCGTGCTACACGCAACAAGGATGGGACAAATTTATAAATGCTTTTGAAAAATCAGGCAACATTAAAACGTTTAAGACCCGAAAACTCAGTGCAATAAGCCAAATAGATGGGGTGCCTCGACTCATTGAATCTCGAGATAACCAATGGACACTCACCCTTCCTTTAAAAATTAACTATCAATTTGAAAATGGTAATGTAATACAATTACTTAATATTGATTTAACTATAGGCCGGAAAAACACTGGTGATTTGGGGATTATACAACTCAATTCTACATTACGTACCGCTTCTAGCTAGCAAGTTTGGGTCTTTAGACCCAACAAATCCAATCTCCATTACTCTCCTAATTGATTGTTTCTAAAATCATGCTCACAAACCCAATTTATGGGTAAAGTCCTAATTTAGGGTAACCGTGATTGGTTTAATCATAAGTCATTTTCTTTAATTTGGAGTAACAAGTCAGAAATAAGAAATTTTAAATGGTGTCTTCTATCAGTGTATTGATCAGCTATTTTCAAATAGTTTTCTGCCTCTTTATAATTTTGCATATCCATTAATTCGCTAGCATAATCTAATAGGGCTTCTATATATTCCTCTTTTACAATCTGATTATCTGGATATTCTAGTAATATCTTTTTTAAACGAGGAATCAAATTTAAATTAACTCTAGGTTTAATAAAGAGCGATTCAAAGGGGTTCTTATCACACAAGATGTTTCTCCTCTTAATCATAAGTTGGACAGCTGATCGAAGATCTGTTCTACTTCGACGGCACTCTGTTTTTGTTTCGCTTCATTATAAATTCTTGAGATTTGAGAATCGTTAAAATGCACCTTAATATCGGCAAATAATTCTTTCATTTTCTCTTTATCTGTTTGTTGATTTGCTTCCAGTAAATGGGTATTTAGAAAAGAGCAAATTGTCCTTACTTTAGCTTCAGTATCAGTTTTTAGAATTCCTAGTGTTCTTTTTCCTTGAATATGCGTATCAGGGCTAATTTCAGTAACTACATAATCTGGTAATAAAGAGCGATAAAAATCTTGTTTCTCCTTGCGAATCGCTACTAAACCTTCTAATTTAGATAAAGAGATTTTTCCTTGTTGTACTTTTTCAATCAGCTCTGGTTTTTTTAAATAGTTCGCGTGCTCCATACATGTAGCTTGGTATTTATCATATAAACTAGATATAAATGCTCCTTTATATTTGGGCTGATTCTCTTTTGCAAATATCTTTTGCCGAAGTGGAATTAAATTTATTTTACTCCAAGCTGTAGCTTCTTTTTTTTCTTCAGAATTAGCCAGACGAAGCGCGACATCTAAGTCTCCTTGAATGTTTTCTAACTCCATACTGATTTTAGAAAAAGCATGATAACAGTTCATGTATTTGTGAAATCGTTCCGGATCCGCACCATGAGCACTAAGATATTCAGTAGTTAATTGTTGCTTTTTTGCTTTCCAAGGTACTTGTTCTGCTATTTCAGGGGCTCGTATTTGATATTGCTTTATTTCATTTTTTATCGAACTTATTTGCTTATTTTTTTCTTGTTTTGCCTCCAGAAGTTTTTCTCTTTCTGCGGAATCAAGATCTGGATTTCCCAATTTTGTATTAATCTTTTCTAATTCCTCATCTAATCCTTTTAATTTCAGAGGTAATCCTAATAGTTGCAATTCACTTGTTTTATAATTTTCAAAGTAATTGTTTTCATTACTAATAAACTTCGCATTATCTTTTGCTAATCTATCTAAATTGTCTAAAGCTACATCTAGGTCTAAAAGCAGTGACTTATATCTTTTATATAAATCTAATACATGTGACATAAAAAAATCCTATATGCTATTTAAATTAAATTATAGATGATTATTGTCGGACCAAGGCCCGACCTACGCTTGCTAAATTCTACCTTCCGTACCGCTTCGAGTTAGCACATAGCAAGCGTAGGTAGGATCATTTGCATTTCGTCATAGCACTGCAGCAATACGTAGTATTATGCTTTATGCCCCGAAGCTCCTCAAAAATTTTCCCACTTCCTACGTACCGCGCTTTATGCGCGGTATCCAGAATGATGCTTTGATGTATTATTGAATTCTATTTCAAAAGTAAAAAACTACCAGATATCGCGCATAAAGCGCGGTACTTACTGATGTTTATTTCCAGTGAATAGCACCTCTGCTGTTTTGCGACCTATGTGTTCTATAATTAAACCAAGTGATTTTTTTGGAAATCAAATATGTTTAAAAGATTAGATACGCCCCAAAAGTGTATTGATGCGTTAAGAAGGGGAGATTACTCATCTGTCTTAAATTTAGGAAAGTTAGTATATGCCAGGTATAAACCACTAAATGATAATAAAGTGTTAGGTGCTGACGATGTCACTCCTTTAATGGCAAGTTTAATTGCAGAAACGAACATTACTTTGGATGACATAGTAAAGATTCAGCACGGAATTTTATCTGCACAAGCGGGTTCGCAACAGCAATATTATTTGACTCAACTGATGTCTGCCGCCACAACGCTTTTAAGCCATGAGGCATATTTAATGAAGCAAGAAGATAATCAAGACAAATCTCCCCAAGAAATTCGCCAAATGGTAAGGGATGAAGTTGCTGAAGCAATTAAAGGGTGTGAAGATCCAAAAAAAGAGGGAGCCAAGAAAGTAGTAAACACAACTATAATAGAAATGGATAAAGAAATGGTAATTGTGGTTGAGAAAAAAAAGGCATTCCAGCTGGTATTTGCTTATGCTGCGAATCATTTAATAAAAAAAAATGTGGAACCAATGCGTGAAACGGGAAAACTACTTAGTGATTACCTCGATAGTATAGAGGCCGAGATAGAAGCTTTAGATAAGGAGAGGGATGAATTAGAAAATGATTTGAAACAGCTTATTGACCAACTTCCTAAAGAAAAAGATTTCTCTGCTCGAAAAGAGGAATTAGAAAAAAATATTCATTTAAATCAAGACCGCTTAGACAATATAAAACGATTACCGGACGGATTAAGAAGGAATGCCTACGTTCGTAAACTTGCGACAGAAAATCAACTTTCGTTTTTGATCGCTAACCCAGAAAAGCGTGAAGAAATTTCATTAAATGAGGCTTTATCAGGGGTACCTATCGAAGAGTCTTTACAAAGCCTACACCAACAAATTAAATCCTATATAGACTTTTTAGAAAACAACCGTCCTAGTAAATACTCAATATTGTTAAACGCTTATAATGCTCGTAAAAGTGCTGCTAAAAATATGCTTATTGCGGTTACAACTTCTAATCTAAGGACACCTGAAGAGACGCTAGTCTATTTAGAAAATAATACTAAAGTTATTGAAAATAACCGCCCTGGTTTACTCGAGTTAGGATTTATTGCATGGGTGAAAAATTTCTTTAAAGAGTACAAAGCGGCGATGGTAGAAACAACCGATGCGGCCTTAACCTCCACTCAAAATGAGCTACAAACCCTTAGAGAAAATTTTGTTGAACGCAAAAATGCATTTAAGGCAATTAAGGATGGGGCTGAGAAAGATGTGGCTAATGATCCAACAAACCAATCCTTGCTTAGTTAGTGTGATTAACGGAACAAAAAGCCATAAAAGCAGCTGAATGTTCTACACATCGTTGAAAGAAACTTGCATGATTAAACAAATTTTTTTATTTAATCACCAAATTCTCGGGCCAAGGGCTCGACCTACGCTGGCTAGACCCCGCGGACAAGCCGCGGGGCGTAGGTGAGATAAAAAAATGCGCATGTTTAAATAAATTTTTTTATTTAATCACCAAATTGTCGGGCCAAGGGCTCGACCTACGCTGGCTAGACCCCGCGGACAAGCCGCGGGGCGTAGGTGAGATAAAAAAAACCTTGCATGTTTAAACAAATTTTTTTATTTAATCACCAAATTGTCGGGCCAAAGGCCCGACCTACGTTTGGGAGCTCCAATATTATTGTCCCTGCAAAATATTTGCTATCTTTGTTGCAACCAAATATGCTGTGGCCATAGGAGTACCATCCATGGGAACAGGGGCAATGGATGCGTCTGCAACAAGAAGCTGTTGCACTCCATATACATGCCCTGTACCGTCAACAACACCCCCTTGATTTAAGGGTGCCATACGGCAATGGCTTTGGAACACCATGTTACTCCCCACTTCTTGCTTTATAAAATCAGTTAATTGCGACACATCGTCTAACACCGATGGGTCAGGGAAAATCATCTGATAACTCGGATCAATAACGTGTAATTGGGCATTGATATTCTTAATGTAATTTTGAAATGCATTGATATAAAGCGTTAGATCAGATTGGTTTTTAAATTCACCCAAGTCCATATTGGGTTCTACAAAAGGATTACTGCTTTTAATCATAATAAAACCAGTACTCGCTGGTTGTACTAAATCTAATAAAACAACAGTGATGCCTGGAATCGGATTAATTGAAGCCCATCGCACAGCACGTACTCCAGGATTCGCTCCACTTGGATCCGGCAAAAATGCAATTTGCGAAAATAAACCATTTGGCGCATTCACCTGGGTACCAATATATTTAATAAATTGTTGACCAATAGAGGTATTTGCTAAAGCAGAAATAATATTGCCTGCAATCTGAAGCACGAGCGATGAAGGAGTATCATTGGGATTAGAAGTATAAATCAGTATGACATGGGGTTGATCAGCTAATCCCTGGCCTACATTAGGGTTATTGTAAACCACAGGAATATTGAGTGCCTGTAATAGAGCTGCAGGCCCCACTCCAGAGCGCATTAAAAACGCACTGCTCTTAATCCCGGCACTTACAATAACTCCTTTTGCAGCATAAAGTTTTTTGGGGGTACCGTTTTGGAAATAATTCACTCCTACTGCCTTATTACCACTCCAAATCACATTATCTGCAGTAGCATTAAATAGCACGCGCAATTTACGTCCATAAACTCCATTGCCATTCTGATCCATTACATTATTGTTTAAAAAAGTAATCGCACTACTTGCTCGAAAAGTACCATCGGCCCCCATTTGCGTGTATTGCAATTGAGAAGAAACTCCTATAGGGGTATTGGGATCATTATAATCCGGAACAAAACCCACATGAGTAGCATTCATAATTGCTTGTGAAAATTTAAGGGACACTTGCGTAGGAACTGTTTCTTGCCTGACCGGGAGCGGCCCGTTAAATCCGCGGGCAGCAGGATTCGTCGTTAACCCCATATAACGTTCTAATTCAACATAAGTATTCTGAATACTCGCCACAGACCAGTTTGGTCCTGCTAGCCCTTCCCATTGGGAATAAACTTGATTGGTGCCACGAACCCACGCCCCTGCATTGATCGATGATGCGCCACCTAGCGGTAATGCATAAACCCAATTTAACATCCGCTTATTATCGAATTGTTGGGGAAGCGTTTCAGTGAGTGCATAAAGTGGAGGACCAATTAATCCTAATAATACCGTGATCATAGAGTTTTTTGAGAGATTTATAAGGGGGTCTTGATTTAGATTAGGTCCGTTATGCAAGGCAACTACTGAAGTGTTAAAGTCATCACTGAGTTTTTTAGCTAAAACTGCACCCGCGGTACCTGCACCAATAATAATGTAGTCAGGAACTTGAATCTGAATCATTGCAGGAGCCGTGTTGCTAACCGAAAACATACAAAATCCATTGCTTAACTGCGTACACCCTGCACCTATTGAATAATAAGGAGAGTTAATCTTAATTCCAGCAAAGGGATAGGTATGATTTGGCACCGTAGTCAGTAAACTTAAATTGGCAGTGGGAACATTATAATCTTGGCAACTTACAGGTCCTTTTGCATTGAGACATAAGGTAACATTGACATCAACAGGAGCTCCATTGCCTATAATTGTAAAAAAACGTCCGGGAGCTGCAGAAACAACTTGATGGATGAAAACGAGAAAAACAATACTCCATATCTTTTTTATCATGAGTCTTTTAATCATGTAGAGTCCTAATTGAATAAATGAATTATCTAGTTATCGCCCATACAAGTGCATCAGCATAGGGCATCACCAGTAGTTAAGTGATTGAGGGGTATTGAATCGCTGCTGACTCGGGCATAGAAAGACCTACATTACCCTTAGTTCCTGCAGAATAAACAAAACTAAAAAGGTGCCCATAATTATTCCTTATCGATCTCATCCCTTATATCCTGCAACTTGAATACGCTATTATAAATTGATTCGAACGTCAATCAGTTCAAATGCTGGCTCATAGCATCATACTTTGAAGTAAAGCGTTTCAAATTTATCGAGCCTATGCTTTTTCCAATCTCTTAAATTATCAGCAATCCCAAGCAGTTTACAAAGATGCAGAATAATTGTATTGTCCGCAGGGATTCTTACGATACTTGAATCGAATTATCCTGTCCGCCCTGGGAAAGTTGACTATAGAGGGTATATCTTCATTTACATTCAAGAGGTTTAATATGAAATTGTTTCGTATGGTGTTGCTTGGCTTGTTATTTTCCACTGCTCTAATCACTCAAGCGTCGACTGTTCCGACAGAGGATTATGATTTCCAGCAAGAGCGAATGAAGCTCACCCCTGATTCGGTGATGGTTATTTCAACTTTCGATAGTGAGGATCACGTCACTGCCTACACTTATGCCGGGGTGCGTTTATGGAATGTTCCCTTCCATGCCAAAATATTATCATGGCAAATTGCAGGTGATTTTGTTTTTATTTTTTCTAAAGACCGTAAAGGGACAAAAACTTACATTACCTGCCTTAACAGACATACCGGAGCCCCCATTTGGCAAAAACCTTGAGTTTTTCATCTAAATGGAAATACAGTCCGTTTGCTTGCAAACGGGCTACCTTGCTGATTTCACCATTACTTAACTTCCCTTAAAGTCCGCTTCGGGATTTTTTTCGGCATCTGCATGCACAATCTAAAATGATGAAACGATCTCGTAAATTATTTTTTTATAGGTTTGATAAGCCCAAATTAAATTATTGGTGGCAAAATCAGAAATGGGCGGACGATAATTACAGCAACTGGGAATACGCCACAAAAAGGCATAACTTAAAGTGAATAGAAATATACCTATATAAAAAAGGGAGTATATTCTATAGGAATGAAATCTATGGCTTGATTGGATCTCCTCATTTTTCCTGGGCATTAACGCCCCTCCCACTAATGATAAAATAAATAAGGAAACAAGATTAAAGCGAATAAAGCGCCCCCAATCAATAGCAATACAACATAATGCAAGAGTGCCTATTAATGCAACCAAACACAAAAAAAGAGATATTTTATTTTTAAAAATAAATTTTAATTGCTGCATAACAGGTAAAAATGCAATAGATGAAAACAATAGAATGAAGCCATAAATTTTAAAATAAGAATTGGATTGAATTTGAATAAGCACTCGCTCCATAGCAATTTTCATTGGTGCGCCTAACCACCCTATAGAACCATTAATTGGTACTGGGTATCGAGTGAGCAGAGAGTTATAAATCGCGGTGACTTGTATATCATTTCCTTTAAACACAATACACAAAACAAAACTAATGATAGATAAACTGAGCAGACTTAAATTTAGGAGAACTCGTTTCCTGTCAAGCTTCACTTTTGTCAAATACACCACAACAAGGTAGGGCAAAAAAACAGCAAAAACTTCATGAGTTAAAATGAGCAAGGGATAACACAGCAAAGTAAAATAATAAATTTTTTCAAATGTCTTTTCTTGATACCTCACAGCAGACCAACCAATAAAAGCCAGTACACAATAATAAATACAGTCTTTAAAATAGCCACCTATACTTTCAAAATGATCAACGCTATTAATGGGAAAAGCAAATATAAATGGAGAAAAAATAAGCAAGATATAAGGAGATAAAAAGGGTTGCCTTTTTAATAAAAGAAATGAAAACAACAAAAAGAGAGCATTAAAAAAAATGAGACATATGAATACGTAAAAACCGAGGCTAACAGACGAATATACCGACAGTTGATAAAGAACTTCTCCTAAAAGTCCCCTTCGAATAAATCCTCCTTGGTAATTGATAAGCCAATCACCCATATGCCATCTACTATGGGTTAAAAATGCTTGCCAGCTTCCTAGTGCTGTTAATATAAAAATAAGAATAAGATACGGTCTTAGTATATATTGAATCCATCTATCAATCTGCATTCCCTGATCCAAGGCCTGACCCATGTCTAGTGAAAAATTTCTTGAGGCCAATTCATATGATCTGACATCCAATAATGATTGCTGAAAAGATCATAAACCCCAGCAATAACCTGGCCATAACCCAACATACCACTGCCCAATTTCATTACTTCATCTACAGTTGTAGCTGTTGGTTGCCAATAAATATATACCAAGGCGCCTGCGCCGCCATTTCCAAGCAATTTTTTAAACCATGGTGTAGCGTATTGAAAAGTAGTTGCTGGAGAGTCCGTAGAATTGATTGAGTTTGTTACGCCAATTACTTTAGGAATTAAACCACCCATTGATTGCTTTAAAAACGCCAAATCTAAAGGGGGCACTGGCCTCACTTCAGTATAGTTTTTATTAGCCAGGCGATCACTCAATCCATTATAAAATTGCCCTAAATTTTGCATCGTCATATCTATTCCTTCAGATAAAAGAACATCCTATATTAAGACTAATACAAATATTTGTTTAGCACCACTTTGATCACTATCCGAGCGCTATGAACAATCTCAATTCCCAAGCAAACCACCCGCCTGCCTTATTAAAAATTCTAGAATCGGCAATTTAAATTAATGATCAATTTAAAGAATTTTATATCGCTTAGATTTTTTAAGGAATTTCTTTAGCTATAATTTTTAAAAGAAGGAAAAAAATAGATAAAAATTAAAATACTCTCCTGCTGATAAAAATATCCCTGAATATTATATCAACAAGGAAATTACACAATGCATATTACTTCTAGGAAAAAAAATGGAATTAGATAAAATAAAAAATAACAAACTCTATTTATTAATCAGTGCCTTAGTATGTGTTCTTTTATTTTTTTTACTCATAAGATCACTTTTTCTTCAAAGCCCCTATTTATCAATTAACATGGATTTCTATTTATTAATCAAAAAATTACAAAATGATTATTTATATTGGATGAGCATTTTTTTCTCGTTATTCGGCGATAGATATATCGTTATTCCAACTTTTGTCATTACAAGTGTTATGCTTTTTGGAAAAAAGGAACAGTGGCTTGCTTTACATTTAATCGGTGTCGTTTTAATTGCAGCTTTTCTAGCGCACGTCCTAAAAAATGCTATAGCATATCCCAGACCCGAAATATCAACGAGCGCGCTACCAAGTTATGCTTTTCCAAGTAGGCATGTAACTTTATGCTCCGCATATGTTACTTTTCTGTCTGCCCTCATTATTCCACAAATATCGTCCCGTTGGCTTGGTATAATCATTGCATGCCTTATAGTTATAATCGAATCAATGGCTCGCATAGTCCTGCAAGTTCATTGGCTAACCGATGTAATAGGTGGTGCGCTGCTCGGTGCTGCTTGCGGTTTCCTCGGGGCATATTCCTTTTTCTTAAAACCGAAAACGTCTATTGATATTAAATCAACTTTAACGACTTTATTAATCGTATTTTTAGTTATTAGCGTACTTTATTCTATGGTCATCTATTTAGTAGAGCTAAAACTATTTTGAATTGATGGTTACGCAACATAGTCGGAACCAATAGATTTTAATTGAACCCTGCACTATTTACTGTAGTTACTTAATTATACCTTAATACAGGCACGATATTCTTTGACAGACCAATCCTAATCTGGCGCACCTAATATTTATTCGCAGGAGTATGTCATGCAAAACAATTTAGAAATTAATATCAGTTATTCTGCCTGGAAAGAAAAATATGTTAAATATCTCGAAAAAAACAATTCAGGACGACATGGCTTTCAAAATAATTTCTATGCAAATTTACTCATTGAAAATTTTGAGAAAACGTTTCCCGGCCACTTATCCATTAAAGTAAATGAACAATTTACAGCCTTAGTTAATAAATATTCTTATGAGCTAAGAGCAGCTTATGGCTTTGAATGGGACAAGTCAAAAGTCGAAGCCGCAAATCATCCTAAGTTTTTGGAATTTATGGATGAACTTAAACAAAATGGATTTTTATTTAAACCCGAAATAAAGAAATTTGCACCTCTTCTTGCCCAAACAAGCAGAACGTCACGTGATAGTTTTTTTGGAAAATTGCCTGAAGATTGTCTCAATATGCTCGCTAGTTTTCTTGAACCGCACCTTTCTTTAATCGATGCATCTACGAAAATGAAAGAGGAATTGCAAAAAGCACATGCTTTTTATAACAAGATTCAGCTTTTCTCATTTGAAGAAAATAATGTAGCCTTTTCGCAAAGTACTGGTACGCACATCGCCTTAACGACTTATGAGCCTTTTAAAATATGGTTTGCTGAACTTCCTCTGAGACAAAACATTCCGCTGAACACCAAGTACGGAATGTATAAAGTCAATGATACGACTTTGGCTATCAATAGTGGCCCAAACACTCCTGGAATCCAAATCCAGAAAAGAGGCGACACATTTATCGTCTGTAATAACTTAAGTGCAGATAATGCATATAACAACATGATGCCCGACGAATCAAAGCAAGCAAGAAAAAATAACCTCATAATCGTATTGGCTGAGCTGAAACAAAGCTTACAATCAGAGCATAAAAAGACACAAGAGGCGGTACTTGAACCACAAAACGAAGAAAAGTGTTCCATACAATAAGTGCATCTAAAACTCGCTCATTTGCGACGCAAAAATTTATATTTGTGGCATCCCAACATAAATTATTGCGTCCAAATCTCTCCCAGAATCCATGCTGGTTCGTGCTTCTTATGAAACCGTACAAGAAAGCCGCATGGAACTTGTTGCAAAAAAAATGGCTGACATACAAAAAGAAACCAATGCAAAAGAGTCTGAACATCAGGTTGATAAGAGACTACGGACGAATGAATATGGTTCAATTATTATATTGAGTATTCTCTTTATATCAGTTTGTATCATTGGTCAGAACCAACCTACTCTTGCGTAATGGCATGTTCAACATCCGATATAGTTTAAATAGACTATAATTTTAGTAGGTATTATCCTTCCAGGAATTTTAATGTTTTATCGATTACTTTTAAATTACTTTCGTGTCAAACTACTCCATTTTATATTCATGCAGCTTGTGGTGCGCCTTAGCTCAAAGAAATTAGGAAAAACAAAGAATCTGATCAGTTTTTTGGAACTATTCATCAGTTATTATATAAATAAAAAAATGCGCAAATAATTATCTTGATTTAATAAAAACGCAAGTCAAACTGCCCCAATTACATTCTTAAATCAGATTATTCACTAGAACAATCTACTTTACTTAACACTTATTCGGGATAGCAATAGATATCACTTCCGCCAGTGATACCTGCATGGTATACAACTGCATTCACACCAACAATATTTGTTTTCTCAGTTAGGCATCGATAACCAGAATAAGTATAATAAAACTCACTTCCAGGTACTACGATGCTGCCCTGATCAACAGTATAAATATGTTTTTCAGCATTTACTGTAATGGGTACGCTTTTCCATGTGTGCGTTTTTGTTACGATGACGCTATCAGCCAGGGCTACTGTGCTCAATACAGTAAGTAAAGAAGATATCACTAATTTTTTCATTTTGTATCCCTCCAACATTTGCTCCTTTCTGCTTCTATCTAAAGATTAGCCCAATTGATAGTATTCGCAAATAATAGCAAGGATGCCACGATTTTACTCTGTTCGAACAGTCTTTCCGAGTCTCTATGAAAAAACAAGCGTCATTTGCTGTTTACAACTGTTTCTTAATCACACGTTAAGGATCTTGGGAAAAATCAGAGTACAGGTTGGGTCCCCAAGGGGTGCATTCAGTGAATTGTTTAGAAGATTCAGCTGATTACAACCAGCATTTCCACTTATATCTCCCTTTTTTATGCATATTTATTGCTCTGCAGATTGTAAGTCACCCATTTCTTTGAAGTACCCGAGTTTTCTGCCTATAATTTGAATAAATATTATTCAAGTTGATGCCTATGAAAGCATTTAAAAGGCTAATTAAACAAAAAACTCCATCAAAAAGTGATTCCAGTAAAACAACAATCATTAATCCTGAAGAAAAACCCGTTCAGAGTAAGCCCTTGTTTTCTCCAAATCAAATCCCCAGCGATTTTTTTTCCCATCCCCAAATGAGCGATTTGGCTCAGGTTGGAAAATCAAAAGCACTGGGATATTTGCCATTAGAGCAGATTCGTAATTCTGGCTTTGAGTTATTTCAAGTGACTCTGTTATTGAAAAAAGCTGGGCTAAAATTCTTTATTATTCCTAACCCGCTTCCCGAAGAGATGTATGCTTATAATGCAAGCAAAAAAAAATACATACATATAGTAGATAGTGCAGAATACAAAGTAATTCCCAAAGGTGGCTTTTTAAGTATTCGTTCAGGAGCCCTTGTAGCATATGATGAAAAAGCAGTAAATGATTTGTTAGAAGAAAATGAACACCTTATCAATAAAGAAAATAGTAACGAATCCAATCCTGAGGATCATTGGCCGCTTGAAGCAGGGGATTTTGTTAATATGCTCTTTAGAAAAATGGCTGAATCAGTAGAAATGGATGGTTTGGTGAGTAAAATTTTCAAAGAAATGCCAAACCAATCTGAATTGGATTTAAGTATGAAATAGAAAACAATCCAGCTCCCTCGGAGTTGAAAAGCCAATCGCATTAGACCAAGGGGTTTCCAGCATAATTTCGGTGAATGCAGTAGGAATATCCTTTAGAGATCAGGGCTATAAGTTCGGCCATTTGAGAATAAGTGTATGATTTCTCATTTTTTAGCTCTCTTCGTACCAGATCTACATTTGCTGCACACTATGCAATTTCATTCGTTAAATGAAATCATGGGAGGAATCATGATTTATTAAAGGTATGTCATTATTAAATAGCATAATTGTTCTTGATAAACTCCTTCTTTCCAACAAAATTCTGGCTATGGTCTAATATTATTATTGTTCCCAAACTTTAAGGAGAAAGAAAATGAACAAAAAAGGATCTATTTTATGTACAACTCTGCTTTTAAGCAGCGCTATGGCTTTTGCTGATACGGGCATGCAACCTAATGGCGCAAATACCAACTCTAATGGTCAAAACTCGACCACGTCCACTCCATCTAGTGACACAAGTACCCCTTCCTCCACTGACACAAGTACGCCTTCCTCTACTGACACAAGTACGCCTTCCTCTACTGATACAAGTACGCCTTCCTCTACTGACACAAGTACGCCTTCCTCTACTGACACAAGTACGCCTTCCTCTACTGACACAAGTACGCCTTCCTCTACTGACACAAGTACGCCTTCCTCTACTGACACAAGTACGCCTTCCTCTACTGACACAAGTACGCCTTCCTCTACTGACACAAGTACGCCTTCAAGCAATGGGCAAGGAACTTCCAACACAAATATTAACCAAAGCACCAGCAACGTGGATGCTACAAACGTGGATGTAAATGCCAATGTAACAGAAGTCAATAACAAAGTGAGTATTACTGGAGTAACAACTGCTCCTACTTTTACTAATGTAGAGTTGCGTAACAACGTGTACTACTTATCAGATACCGTAACTCCTGTAAACGGTTTTTATTTCTTAAGTATTGACTCCACAGAACGTGTTTGCAGTCTCAGTAAAATCACAAAAGTAAAAGTTCTCTCAACACCAAAAACTGTCACTGTCATGATAAGAGAGAAGGAACATACCTTATACTGCTATGAAAGAAGCTATTTTAATTTCTAATAGGCTTGGAATAACAGCGAACCCTATAAATTTTATTAAAATTATAGGGTTCGCTGTTATTTTATACGCTTTAAAATTGTGTGGTCAAAATGCTCCCACTTACATGCTGACATATTCGTTCAATTCCAGGAGATCGTAAATTTTTATCCAAAGGAAACTTATAGTTTTTAATTAAGCTAATCATAGATATTTCAAATACCACTCCGTCAGATAGTTTTGTATTTAAAACTTCTCCACCAAATAAGGTCATACGCCTCCCATCAAAACGGTTATTAAAATATTTCCTCCAAAACCCTTCTGATCCAGGTTGTATCATCATTTGAATGCCTTTATTCTTTTTAAGTGCATACTCGATTGCTCTTGATGCAAGCTCCCCCCCCAATCCAAAACCTCTCATATTTTTATTAACGTAGAGCTGGGTTATTTCTATTAATTTTTTATTTTCCAAGGTAATAGAAGAACTTAATTGAACATACCCCTGTATTACCCCTGTTAATCTTTCTTTGGCTGATATCTGAATATTTTCGTTTTGTATCGTAAGTTCAAATTTATATTTGGTCATAATAAACACAATAAGTTACATTTTAAATTCAATTAATTAAATAAAAACTGATATTTTAGATCAGATTTGACCATATTTTTACTTTGTGCATCAGTGGATAGCAAGCCTTGAGTTGGTTTCACTCCTTATTGGGTCAAAATGACCTGAGGTATCGTCAGTTTTTTGAAGAGAAACCTCCACTAATTTTTTCGCATACATACCGCGCTTAATTTTTTTCGCCTACGTACCGCACTATATTTTTCGCCTACGTACCGCGCTTTATGCGCGGTATCCAGGGGATCTTGCTATAGAAATGCTCAGCGGCATTTTTAAATTCGTTCTGGATACCGCGCATAAAGCGCGGTACGTAGAGAAATTTAAGCAGTACATAGAGAAATTTAAACAGTACATAGAGAAATTTAGAATGAAAAACTGACGATAACTCGTCTCGAGCCCTACGTTTGCGGGGCGGAACGTCAGGATAGTACTGGATCGGTCTTTCGGTTGTGGAGAACTTTCAGTTGCATGCCACCATGCTACATAAACAAGAGCTAAAAGTTCTGTGCTTAATTTTTCAAAGTTTTAGGATCTTTAAGCATTTTTTGAATCTCGCCTATATGCATTTCTTCTTCTTGAATCATTTTTCTAGCAAATTCTTCGGCTAACACCGATTTTTTTTCTGAAAGCTGTAATAATTGATAATACAAACTCAAACCTTGTTTTTCATGCTCAAGAGACTCTTCTAAAATATTACTGATATTATGTTCATGGGTCTCTAATAATTTACCAATCTTAAGTGTAGGGTGATAGGAAAAATGGGTGATCAGTTCACCGATTGAATGAGCATGATTTAAGCTCTCTTGCGCCTGATCACGCATCCATTTACAGATAGGGATGCGATTAAAGCCAAAGACCATAAAAGAGTAGTGGGTATAACGCACCACACCTGCCATCTCAAGCTCTAATAATGCATTTAGAATTTTAATAATTGCATCATCAATTGATTCGGATTCAGATCTTCCATGTGTCATATTTTCACTACCTTTCATTTTACGTGTATAACAGTATAGAATAATTCCACCGAAAATCTCAAAGTATTATTAGTTAGTCGATACAGATTGTTGGTGAACTTCCAACCCCAAGGTCTGCCTTTTACTCTAAAACCCTGTGATTAGCGAGTTTAGCTTAAATTATTGGAACTACTTTGCTCATTTTCTTCTTCCTCTTCTGCTGCTTGATCTTCGTGATCCATCATCAACATCAACATGTTTAAAATTAAGGGTACGGCTCCTTCTTCATTATTTTCCGGCACTGGCATCAAACAAAATATTAAGATAGATGGATTTATCAGATTAGGACCACTCTCCACGTTGGGATTATGGTTTTCATGATGTGCAGGTAAAAAAATAGGTTGGAAAAAGAAAGAGTGAGGGTTTTGTGCAGATTGTCCAAATGTGTTTTGCATCAAATGTTCTGCCCATTCATCTGTTAATTCTTGTTTCATGGAACTATTAAACTGTTCAGGAGGTAGTTCATTAGGATCAAAAGCAAAAAATTCTTTAATTTGTTCCGTTGTGAGTGGCTTGGTTGTTAACTTATCTCCCTCAAAGAGAACGTCATTACTTGAAAGGCTCATTAAAGTTTTAATGTGAATAGGCCAATATTCCGTTGCCTTCGTAGTGGGGTCGCCCGGCAGTCTCTCTAACCCTGAAGATACTCCTTTAATACAGAATTTATTCTCCCCAATTTTAACTAAATAAACATGTGTATCTTCGTTCAGTAGTGTGTCTTCCAGCATGATTGGATCAAAATAGGTTGGCATAATCTTATTCCTTTAGTAATTATTTAATCTAAAATGTAATCTACTGGATCATAATGATTTATTCAATACTTTTTAATCACAATAAAATCAAAAAGTATTAATTGTAATTAACATAGATATAATTCGTTGCAATTGTATAAGATTAAACTGTCATACATCGCGAGAACAGAATCCTTATATTTCCAGATCCCACGGCTTGTCCGTGGGATCTAGAACGATTGCATAAAATTGCGGACAAGTCGGCGTGTTGCAAATCGATACTCGAGCCGTGGCGAAGCGAAACCCGAGTTACGGCTTCGCCTGCACCCAGGCTACATTAAAGGCTATTATCCCTGCATAGGCATAACTGTAATTGTGGGTTGACCTGTCCGCTTGTACCAATCTATTGTCCCTTGGTTTTCTTAGGTTCCATCATGGCCAAGTCTGTTTTTTGCTCTAAATGTTCTTTATGTTTTAAATCTTCAATGACAATATTTGCACCATAATAGTTTAAATGATCGCCATTAAAATAATAAGGCAGCGCCTCACCACGAGCAGTACATTTCTCGTCTTTACAAAATAAAGGCCTGGGGTCATAAATTTTTACTTGCGGGAATTCTGCCAATAATTGGTTCACAACATTGTCGTAACTACTGTTCCGCTGTTCAAAACTGGCCCTATCCATGGAGCACTCTTTATTAATACCCCCTTTATGAGGCAGCTGAAGCGGTCTTGATTTAAAACAGGTTTTTATATTGAAATTTAAGCTAGGTATATCCTTTATAAAAACAATATCCTTGTTTCCCTTAAGCGCTTTAGTAAAAAAATAGCGCCCATTTTCTAGAAAACTCTTAGTTCTTTCCGGATCTAAAGCTTTTGCCATACGCCAGTGTGATCCTTGTTTCTCAAAACCCCCAGTCATTAAATAAGCCCAATAACCACCTAAAACGACTGTTTTAATGGATTTATTCGTTTCCAAAAATGATAGAATTTCATCGTATTTTTTCCTGCACTCGTCTTTTAAAAAATAATTACTGGAAAAAGGCAGGCAGGAGCTTGATACAACCATCAAAACCGATTGCGACGGAAATTGCTTCCATAATGCATTCTGATAATGCCAAATATGAGAATCGCCAAGAAACATAATATCTGGTTCTTGATTTTTTGATAAATAACAAACCCCATCACCTGCAAATTTAAAATTCTTAAACTCAGGAATTTTCAATGCACATCCAAAAGCTGGCTCTATCGGAAGGAGGGGAAGATTAATGATCGCGTTTAAGCTGTTTAAATCGTTTAGATTTTTAATCCTAAAGTCGAGGCCGTTATTTTTTTCTATGTAGAAACCGAAACTCGCCATAATGGACATGAAACTTACAAGAAAAACTACTTTAGTCCTATCCTGCCCAAACCCATGCCGTATTGGTCTTTCGATTAATTTATAAGTGAGCCAGGCTAAAACAATAGAGAGTCCAACGGCCACCCATTGAAAAATTTTATGATGAAAACCTCCTTCCATAATTTTTACAAAGGAGAGCAAAGGCCAATGCCATAAATAAAGTGGATAACTGATTAAACCAAACCACACTAAAATACGATTAGAAAGAATGACACGATTTGTCCATGAGTTTTTGCCTGACACGAGAAGTAAAGCCCCTAGCACAGGAATTAGAGCCCAGGCCCCAGGAAAAACCGTAGCTTTTGAAAAGGTAAAAAAGGAGCAGATAATGATGAGAAGCCCAGAAAAAGAAAGGATATTTTTTAATAGCACCCCATTAGACTCTCTTCGATTTCGATAAATAATTTTGGTCAGTGCGGCATCTATTTTTTTTCGTACCTCACTCAATAGATTAATATTATAAACAGTAATATAGGCTAATACGCTTCCGCATAATAACTCCCAAAAACGGGTTTGCGGTGAATAAAATGCGGCTGTGGCATCTACGCTAACTCTTTTTACGTTGAGGAGGAACGATATGAGGACTACCAATACGGTTATAGAGAATAGATTTAATTTTTTTCTCCATGCGAACCAAATGAGAAAGGGCCAGATAATATAAAACTGCTCCTCTATACCTAAACTCCATAAGTGCAACAATGGTTTGGTTTCCGCTGCATTATCAAAATACCCGGTCTCAAACCAAAGTATGAAATTAGATATGAAACCAGCTCCCCCCATAACGTGCTTGCCCAGTTGTTTGTACTCCTGAGGAAATAAGGCGAACCATCCTAATATTAAGCAAAAGAGCAGTACGAACACCAATGCCGGAAATATGCGCTTGATTCTTTTTTTGTAAAAATCTACGAAACTGAAACTATTTTTTTCAAGGCCTTCCAAAATAATAGTGGAAATCAAAAAACCGGAAATTACAAAAAAAATGTCTACGCCAACAAATCCTCCTTTCATCAATTTAGGAAAAGCATGAAAGACTACCACTGATAAAACAGCAATAGCTCTTAAGCCATCAATGTCTGCACGATATTTGAAATGTTGGTGCCCAAGCGAATGAGAACTTCGTTCCACTTTATTGCTTCCTTATAATGTATTGAGTTTCTGCTTACTCTAAACTGCAGCCGCAGTATGGTAAGTTGGGGCCTTTAAGACTTAGGGAACGTCACGTTCATTATCTTTTGTTTCTACGTCCCGCGGCTTGTCCCTGAACGATCGTCAGTTTTTTAAATTTATCATGTACCACTTAAGTTTCTCTACGTACCGCTTAAATTTCTCTACGTACTGCTTTCCTACGTACCGCGCTTTATGCGCGGTATCCAGAACGATATTTTAAGATGCCGCTGAGCATTTCTATAGCAAGATCCCCTGGATACCGCGCATAAAGCGCGGGACGTAGACGAAGAAATTAAGCGCGGTAGAGGTAGGCGAAAAATTTAGTGGAGGTTTCTCAAAACTGACGATACCTCAGGTAAACAGACCCTGAACGATCGTCAGTTTTTTAAATTTATCATGTACCACTTAAGTTTCTCTACGTACTGCTTTAAATTTCTCTACGTACCGCGCTTTATGCCTGAGAGTTGGTCACTTATTGTGACCAACTCTCAGGGCTTGTCCGCGGGACGTAGTAAGTAAAATATTTCTTGAATAAAGATCTCTAATCAAAAAAGTTGACAATACTTCAGGTATTGAATCCAACCTATTATCCTTTACCTTTCTTAGGCTCTATCATGGCCAAGTCGGTTTTTTCATCTAAATGTTCTTTATGTTTTAAATCCTCAATGACAATATTCGCACCATAATAGTTTAAATGATCGCCATTAAAGTAATAAGGCAGCACCTCTCCGCGCGCTATACATTTCTCGTCTTTACAAAATAAAGGCCTGGGGTCATAAATTTTTACTTGCGGAAATTCTGCTAACAATTGGTTTACAACATTGTCATAACCATTAGCCCTCTGTTCATAACTGGCCCTATCCATGGAGCACTCTTTATTAAAAGTTACTTTATGAGGCAGTTGGAGTGGTCTTGTTTTAAAGCAGGTATTTATATTGAAATTTAAATCAGGTATATCCTTTATAAAAACAATCTCCTTATTTCCCTTAATGGCTTTGCTCAGAAAATAGCGCCCATTCTCCAGAAAACTCTTCGTACCTTCCGGATCTAAAGCTTTTGCGGTACGCCAGTTGGTTCCTTGTGTCTCAAACCCCCCTGTCATTAAATAAGCCCAATAACCTCCTAAAACGACTGTTTTAATCGATTTATTCGTCTCCAAAAATGCAAGTATTTCATCGTATTTTTTTCTACACTCGCCTTTTAAAAAGTGATTACTGGAAAAGGGAAGGCAGGAAGTTGATACCAGCATCAAAACCGATTGCGAAGGGAATTGCTTCCATAATGCGTTTTGATAATGCCAAGTATGAGAATCACCAAGAAACATAATATCTGGTTCTTGATTTTTTGATAAAACACAAACACCATCCCCAGCAAATTTAAAATCCTTGAACTCAGGAATTATCTTTTCGCAAGGAGTGGTATTTTCTAGCGGAAGCAAGGGAAGAGCAACAATATCGTGTACGCTATTCAAATTGTTCAGATTTTTAATTCTAAAGTCGAGGCCGTTATATTTTTGCAGGAATAAACCGAAACTCGCCATAATGGACATTAACCCTACAAGAAAAGCTACTTTAGTCCTGTCCCGCCCAATTCCATGTCGTATGGGTTTTTCGATTAATTTATAAGTAAGCCAAGCCAAAACAATTGAAATTCCAACCACGATTAATCGAATAGTTCTACTAGGAAGATCTTCTTCCATAATTCTTACAAAAGAAAGTAAAGGCCAATGCCATAAATAGAGTGGATAACTAATTAAACCAAACCATACCATAATACGATTGGAAAGAATGGCGCGATTTATCCATGAATTGTTCCCTGCCAAGAGAAATATGGCCCCCAGTACAGGAAGTAATGCCCAAGCGCCAGGAAAGGTTGTATTTTTTGAAAAAGTATAAAGGCAGTATGCAATGATCATAATTCCGAAGAAAGAAAGCGTATTTTTTAATATCTCCCCGTTAGACGCTCTACCTTTTTGGTAAATAATTTTGGCGAGTACTGCATCTATTCTTTTTCCTATCTTATTGAAAAAATTAATATTATAAAAAGTAATATAAGCTAATAAGCTTCCGCATAATAACTCCCAAAAACGGGTTTGCGGTGAATAAAAGGCAGCGGTAGCATCTAAGCTAACTCTTTTTACGTTGATGAGGAACGATATAAGGACTACCAGTACCGTTACAGAGAATAGATTTAATCGTTTTTTCCATACGAACCAAATGAGGAAGGGCCAGATAATGTAAAACTGTTCCTCTATACCTAAACTCCATAAATGCAACAATGGTTTGGTTTCCGCTGCATTATCAAAATACCCGGTCTCAAACCAAAGTAAAAAATTAGATATAAAACCAGCTCCCCCCATAATGTGCTTCCCCAGTTGTTTGTACTCCTGAGGAAATAGGGCAAACCATCCTAATATTAAGCAAAAGAGCAGCACAAACACCAATGCAGGAAATATGCGCTTGATTCTTTTTTTGTAAAAATCTACAAAACTAAAACTATTTTTTTCAAGGCCTTCAAAAATAATTGTGGAAATCAAAAAGCCGGAAATTACGAAAAAAATGTCTACGCCAACAAATCCTCCTTTCACCCATTGGGGGAAAGCATGGAAAGCCACTACCGATAAAACAGCAATAGCTCTTAAGCCATCAATGTCTGCACGATACTTGAAATGTTGGTGCACAGGAGGATGAGAACTTCGTTCCACTTTATTGCTTCCTTATAATGTATTTGAGTTTTCTGCTTTCGCTAAACTGCAGCCGCAGAAATTCTACTCCACGCTAATAAAGTGGGCAATAATAGATTTGGGCTTGTCAAAATTTTTATAGAATTAAAAAAAAGAATTTCATCAAAATAAAAAGATATAAGAAATACTTAAAAACAAAACTTATCAACTATAGATTAATTTAATGCTCGAATAGATTTCTCTTCTGAACTAAATAATTCTGGATAGCTTTTGACTCAATCAGGTAAGAACGAATAGGAATATCCAGTGGGGTTTGTTGGATGACTTGCAAAAAGGCATACAACGACATGTCAATCACACGGCACTCATCTTGTTGACTCTGGACTATGAAATACTCCACTGCCTGCAAATCATCAACGCCTTTCTGATAAATTTGCTGTCTGCTGTGCCGGGAAACGCCTTGAAAATGGCCTTGCTTTCGTAGTTGGCGACGAATTAGAGATAACACGAGTTTGCCCATGCCTTTGGGAAAAAAATGTCTGAATGCCCTGTCAATCTGCTCTTTATTTTCTGGATCAATCCAGCGAGAATATAAAATAATGAAGTAGAGATGCTCTTCTAATAATCGTCTGATGGGCAAATCTTCAACGGGATCTTCAATGTTCAGCCTATATTTTTCCTGACAATGCTTAATAATAAATTCGGAATCAGCAACCACAACACCATCATCATCGATCACAGGAAATTTACCTTTGGGACCTTGACGGGGATTGAAAACCTGGACGACCTCAAAGGGAATCTTTGCCCAGATTAAAAAATAAAATACCTTACTGCAAAATGGCGATAAACTGGGCATACCCCAAACACCAGGATACTGGTATAGCTTAATCATAATTACCTCTGCGAGTCAGTTTGAGGATTAATCTCGGATTCGATAAAACCCAGGGAGACTTGATTTGGTGCAAAAGCTGAATAAATGTTTTCCCAACAGACGGATCATTGGACGCCCGCCGCAATAATTTTTGCATCCCCCATTGAAAAGCATTACTCTTGTCACGAACCATGTCCTGATTAGAGGCCAATAACCAAGGTATCCAACTGCAGCGGTGTAGCTGTTTTTGCTTCACCCAATTAACTCTCCCACGCTTCTTTAACAGCTCCACTTGCTTAAGAATAACGGTTAAGCCTTGTCCATATACTGGATTTTGATATCCAATACAGTCTCCAACAGCCCATAAGTTCAAGGGCCAACGCTGACGCTCAATAATTAAACGCTTATTATTCAAATTAGCGTAAGGAATCCAGGACTTGCCCAGACAATGGATATGGCCCAGTTGGTTTTCTTCAAATAAGCAGCTTACTGCTGCTTGTTTTTGCTCATCAGTTTTGATTGTCCCTGTAGTATCAATCAACGTTAAAATCAGTGCATTTCCTTCTATTGGCGACAAAACCAAACCAATAGGTTGTCTTTTAGGGCAGGCTTGAATATAAACCTGTTTGGCCTTTAAATCGGTTAACCAATCATTTTGCTCCAACCGAGTAGAAAAATATCGATATTGATTGTTCACGTGTAAACTTTCCAGCCCTAATTGCTTTTGCAAATCAGACGCCCTACCCCGCGCATCAATAACGTGTCCTGTTATAGCCAGAGATTCTCTTTCTTTAAAGTGCAGTTGTTTTATCTTTCTTTCCGCAATCAGCCATTGCCCTACTGTAGCGGTTAAGGTTCTGATGTTTTTCCGTTGTTGACATTGAGACCATAAAACCTGGTTTAAGTAGTGCCGACTAAATAGGTGGGTTCTCACTTCGCAATCATTAGGTGCAAGTATGCCATATGGGGTTTTCCACCAGGTATCTTTGCCCCAATCAACAACCGGGAGTGACCTAATGGTTAATTGCCGCCAAACATCTGGCAATAAGGAGCTCAATAATCGCTGCCCTTCTGCTAACAGTACGTGCAAATGATGGCTTTGGGGGGCCCCTTGACTGAGACCCAGTTCATCAGGCCAATATCGGTCGATGAGTAAAATCTCTTCATAGTACGGCGATAAAGCCAGTGCTGAGAATAATCCACTCGCACCTGCACCAAGGATGGTTAGCGATGATTTCATATCACGCCTTGCATGTCTTCATGTAAAGTTTGCAGTTGTTTAAGTCCCTGCGCATAATCTTGGGCCGAGAATGTTTTTAAAGATTCCTCACCTATTTTTTTATACAGATCCGCTCTTTCTTGTCGCAGAAACTCAACAATGCGTTCTTCGCTTCCATTCTTCCCATGCATTTTTCTTAATTGAATTTCATTGCTGATACACCCTTCTTCTGTTTCTCTATCCAGGGTAGTTAATGTGTTACAGATATGTCCACTGCGTTGAGCACAGTAAAAAATTTCTCGCATGGCGGCCATTTCTTGCCATTCAATGCGGTCACTGCACGCCAAATCCATCATTCCCGCAATAACCATACCCATGTTATGCGGAGCGTGCCACAGATACTCTCGTTTGCAGATTAATAAAGGGTCGCTGTTGAGAAGGGTACTAAAACGCATATTGAGGAAGTACTGCTGCAAGTCAAACTCAATGAGTGCAATAAGTCTTGGTTGAAGGGTCATTTTATGTATAGACTGGTGTAACCATCCGTACAATTGACAAGCCAGATTTAGTGCTTGTTGCTGATGAACAGATAGAGAAGCTACTTGATGACCACCCTGGATTGCCGCAATAAAGCTTGTTACCCATTGCATGCTCTTGAATGAAGGATGATCGGTGAAATCATCTGTCAAAGTAATGAGCGAGCCCAGCATCCACTTTGCCAGTTGACAGTGTTCATAAAAAAGAGTGCTGACACTGGATAAAGTAGTCTTTGCATAACCAAAAGACAAAAACTGAGTAAATAAACGTTCATCACGTCCCATATCCAGTCTTAGGTACTCACTTAACCAACGGTTTAGCGTGGCTGGCAATTCAACCATATATGGCTCCTTGGATGTAGCGTAATTTCAGCATTCATTATTGGTTTGATACTGCTTGGTGTTGATAATCGAAAACGCCGACACATTGCAGATAAAATCAGCATGCTTTCAGTCATAGCCAACTGATGTCCGGTGCAAATACGCTTTCCTAAACCAAAGGGCATGAACGCTTTATTGGCAAATGGAGAGCCATTCAGATGCCGCCTGATATCAAATGACATTGGATTTGACCAGTATTTTTTATGTCTTTGCATACCATAGACATTGATGATCACCAAATCATTAGAACGGAAATTCAGATTGTACAAACTCACATCAACCGTTGGTTGACGAACGAGCATATATGCCGGGGGATAGAGACGAAGTGTTTCACAATAAAGTGCTTGAGTCCAAGACCATTGCCTCATTAATTGCACGGACAACTGCGCCTTGTCGGAGCTTTCTTCTAATATAGCCTGCTGCCATTCTGGATTATTAGCCAGATAATGCAGCGCGGTGGTAATAGAACTCGCTGTCGTTTCAAAACCAGCAAATAAAAACGTACTTAAGTGATCGATGCATTCCCTCCTAGGCCAGTGTAGTTGAAGTTGATGCAATGGTGAACTGCTACGGACGCTGGCTGTTTGTAATAGGAAGTCTAATTTTATCCTCAACTCAGAAGCCTTCTTATGAATCAATCGATGCGGGGGCAATGGCAAAAATAAAGGCAACCGCAGCAATTGCCGCATGCGTTGGCCACAGTATTGATTTAATACCAACATATCATTAATGATTGGTGTTACATCTCCCACACCTTCAATACCCATTAAGGCTAATATGTTGCCCATGGTCAACTTCATAATGATTGGGTGAATATCAATGAGCCCCTTATTAAATTCTTGCAATACGTTATCGATATTAGTGGTTATCAAAGGCAATGAGTCATTCAATCCTTGAATAGAGAACTGTGGCTTAATTGCAGGCACTCTATGTTTCCAATCATTATCATCTAACTGGACCAACCCTTGGCGGCCCGTAATAGGGATAAGCTGTTTAAACACAAAAGAAGACTTGGCAAAACAGCTATGTTTCACTAGAGCATCCGCCAAATCAGGTTGACGAAGTACCCATAAGCGCTGATGCAGACACTGAAAAGCAGCGACATCACCATGGGAATGAGCGACTTGGGCCATGAAACGAATAGGAGCCTTGTGGAAATAAGACAGAGACTTTAAAGGTAACCGGTGGAAAAGCATCGGCGTTCTTCCTGAACTGAGATGGTACCGCATGAGATTTTTTAGTATAAAATATTTTGCTTTGAAGTCAATTATGGCGCGAGATGAGAAGCAGATAAGTACATTTAAAAGAGTGAATAAAGCAATAATAATATTAATATCAATTACTTGCCACTTGAGCACTCTGTGTTACAATCGGGCATATATTCGGCTCATTCTATGCCTTTCCAACCACTCAAAAAAATAATTATAAGGAGATTTACCATGCCTAGAAACGATCCTCCTGAAGTCAAAATGCAAAAGACCTTACAGGTACTTGGAGTAGTAAATTTGATTCTATCACCCCTGCTCCTAATTGACTCCCGCCTTGCATTGACCGCAGGTTTGATAGTCAATGGATTGTTAATTTCACAACTCCATGAAATAGGGAAAAAAAGAAGGCCAGGCTCCAATCTGCTCAATCAGGGAAGAACTTATTTCTCAGGCATGTTTTTTGCTCAAAATTCATCGAATGATCATGTTGGTGAAGTGGATAATGCCTTAAGAAATATAATCAATGGCGGAGGTGCAATACATGATGAAATAACTACTGCATTCTCTAACAGGGGCCCAAACGGATAAATATTTATTTTAAATATGTCGAGCAGGAAAGCACGAAAAGCAAAATTTAGCAATGAACCCAACGCTAATATGACTTAACCTGCTCGTTAAAGCCTGGATGCCGGCGAAGCCGTAACCCGGGTTCCGCTTCGCTTCACCCAGGCTACTTTATGAGGTAGTATTTTCCTGCACACATAAATTGCGTGCTTATTCTAAAAAAGATACTGCAGGCCGAGCGCGACACTGTAGTTTTTATTAGATAAACCAGCTGAATCGCTCTCATAGAAATGCGCACCGGTATCGTTGTCGATTATTTCGGTATCAGCACGCCCATTCGAATAATGATTGTAGGACGCTTCAACAAAAATTTTCGCATTGCGCGTGACATGATAGCCAGAATTAATTGTTGCAGCATAATATCTGGAGTTATTTCCCTGCTCTTTAAACGTTAAGTTGCGCGCATAATGTTCATCATGATCTCGTGCTGAAACCCAATCACTGTATTTTAAAAGAGCATTGAATTCAAAATTATTGATGAAATACTTCCCTGCCAAACCAACATAAGGAGTTCTAAATTTTTGTTGGTATCCAATTCCAAGCTGATTACCAGGGAAACAACCTGTATTGGAACCACTGTTATATTGGTAGCAACCACCAATTGCTCGCCAGCTGAAGGAGCTCCATTGATAACCTGCTACCACGCCCAGCTTATAATATTCATTTTGCATCAACCAAGTTCTTAAATTCAGATCCACTTCATTGGCATAATTAAGATGTGTATTTTCATGATGTGACCAGTCAGTCCAGGTTTCTTGATAAGGATTGAGCCAGTCATAATCATCCATGGCAGCTTTATTTTTTGCCAAGGTGATCCACCCCTTGCCATTAATACTGAGCCAGGTTAGGAAATCATAATTTAGTTCCCCGTTTATTATTACTGCATTCTTTATGCGCCAATTGAGCTGGCTTAACTTAGTGTCTGTTTCTTGGTTATAAACATATTCATTAGCCTTACCGGATAGGATTCCTACAGAAGTACTTAACGATAAGCCATTCGAACGGTAATCAACAGCATAAGCATCAAGCGTGAAAGTAAAAGCTAAGGGAGTTAAAGCCAACATAACTATTTTATTTTTCATATTCTTTTCCTAGTTAGGGCCGGCAGTCCTTGCAGCGAAGGGATTTTCAAAAAATCAGTCGAATTATTGTGATTCAGGATGAGCCTGTCAAGAACAAGATTGAAAAACATTAACCACAAGGGTTTTTAATCGTACAATTACATGGCACTTAGCTGGGAAAAAATCATCACCTAATTGGTCTTTCATTGCGAGAAAATTTTGCAGCAAAAATTATCATAATACCTTCATTGCATTGAATTTTTCATTGTTGCATTTCCTAATAAATCCCAATCACTTTGATGCCGCTACAGATTGGAAAATTGCTTTAATCTCTCACATTTTAGCCACATCAAATGGTCTATAATTAAACGTATAATCAAAATACAAACCTAGGTGATCTTATGCAATCCAGAATGGAAAATCTACCTGATGGGCAAAGATGGTTTATTGATAGCATGAGAAGGCTGGGATACAGAAGCAGTCGTGGTGGAGTATGTCGTGGATTAGCCAGCTTGTTTATGGTTTATTGTCTCAATAACAAGACCGATTCATTCTTTACGATGTTAGATTTTATCAATGAAAACCGTCACCTCGTCAAAAAAGAGGAGATTGATGCATTAAGGGCAAGGATTGCAAAAAATCCACAGGAAGAACTCACCGAAACGGAAAAACAGTTGCTTGAGGCCGCTAGTTTCTGTGAAATGGTCGAGATCCTACAACAACCAAGACATTACTCACGATTGTTTCCTAATGAACTCGCGATTAAATCACAGAACGTAGAAGAAACACTTTCTTTATTGGGTTTGGACACGTGGAATAATGAATATGGCATTGAAGAACTATCAAATCAAGTACCAGAAAAAGGCAAATTCTATGCTAAGTTTACTCCAGAAGGTCTTGACTATGTTTTCATAAATCCAAAAGGAGATGAGGTTAGAGGAACTCTTCTTGCAGAAGATCTAAACACCGTATTTAAATCCGGTGAACAGCCATTCAAAATATTAAATGAATCGTTTAAAAAAGTTATCAATTTAATCGAGAAAAAAAATGGCCATCAAATTAATCCAGAATATTTTCAGAAAAAAAACATTTTCCCGGCAGGGGATGTATGTGGTGTTTATAATAATGAATCACTTGAAAAACTAATTCAGTCTTTTGCGGAAATTGCGCCGCAATATCAACCTATTTCATTTAGCCTAACTGCATGCAGCCATGCAATTGAGCTTACTTATGTGAATAACCAATGGATCGTATTTGATCCAAATCGTAAATTCAAATTTTTTAATAATGATCCTTCCTCTGCAAAAGAAATAGCAACATTAATAACAAGCGCATATAAGCCTCATGCTAAAGATAATAAAGGTGAATACATTGGCATATCTTTTGCTGCCTCTGTAAATAGTAAAGAGCAAGCCCTTAAAGTAAAAGAAGCAATGGCTTCGATACAAGTAAATTCTGATATTCATAAAACTAGTTTTGGTGATATACGTAGAATTGATGCTGATGGTAAAACATGGGCAGAAATCGCAGCAAAAACAGATAATCTAGTCGCCATAAAAAAAATTGTGGCGGGTCTTGGGGATCACGACGACGTCATTAAATTAATACTGGACAATCTTACTCCCTCTATCTCTACCTCTCTAAGTATAAGAAGGAAAACAAGAGAGGTATATGATTATTTTATCGATAAGCTTAAAGAATATGGACTTGAATTAACCCATTTAGGTGAACGGGATATCGATACCCTTCTAGCTGAGTTTACTTCACAACCTTTAAATGATTTTAAACAATTATATCAGCAACTATCGCCGAAATTGAGTCAAGAACAGTTACCGCTTACCTTAGAGCATTGTTTAGCCGATTCCGTTTCAAACAACAATCAATTGGTTATGGAGTATTTGTTGGATGATATACTCCAATTGAAGTCACCAGCCCGTGAATTAAAACTCCTGGAATGTGCCCTTGTATGTGAAAAACCGGAATTAGCACTGGATCAAATACAAAAACTTGATGCCTTAAAAGGAGAAAATGCATTAAGCGGACACAACATACAAGCATATGAACGTCTCCTAAATGCTACTTTTGCAAAACATCTTCAAAATCAAAAACAAAAACCTTATCCCATGCTCTTAGTAGAAATAAATAGGGGGGTAACTCTGAAAGAAGAACAATTGAGCAGGGCATCGGCAGAGCACGGAAATATTCCAATTTTGATAAAGCAAGGCAATACGGTAATGATATATGGCTTATCAAAAGAAAACAAATGGCAACTCAATTCATTAAAAAATCCATCAAGTGAGGTAATGCAAGAAATAGACAAATTGCAATTTGGCTCAGTAGGATCTATTACCCTAGGTGCAATACACAAAGAAATTAGACGAAGTGACCTACATATAACTTCTACAACAACATTACTACTTTCTGCTGTTAAATCAAGAAATGTTGAACTTATAAATAAACTTATAGAAAAAGGAGTTGACCTTAATATACCTAATAAGCAAGGATTAACCCCACTCATGTTGGCGTGTAAGCATGGATTTAATGAGATTGTCCAAATTTTGTTAGACCACGGCGCAAACTCTGATTTAACAGATAAGAAAGGAAATACTGTATTACATCATGCATGCATCGAAGGAAAAGCTGGCATAGCTCAGCAAATAATAACCAGTAATCCCAAGTTAGTTAATATACCAAATACTGAGAAGATTTCGCCTTTGATTTATGCAATTTCATTGCGCGATGATGTAGAATTGCCAAAATTATTATTAACTAACAAGGCTGAAGCTAACTTTGCCAGCTTATATCTTGCTTGTGTTAAAGGCCGTCTAGGCGCGGTTGAAGTTTTGCTTGAACATGATCCAGGTATTTTAAAAAATGACTCCCGTTTCATTTTAGCCGCCGTCAACAGCGGCAACGAAAAATTAGTAAAATTTCTTCTTGAACCTAGGTTCCGTGAACCAATTTTTTTAATTACTTGAAAAGTAGGCAGTTTTTATAGTGAAATTCGATTGCGATCGTTAACAACACTAATGGAACTGCCTACATGTATAATAATATATCAGAACGAGTCTGGGATACAATTTATTCTTTTCTGCAAGGAGTAAAAGGATTGCACATTAAGAATAATGAGAAGACAAGATGCTTTGTGGAAGGAGTCTGGTATGTATTACGTACAGGCTGTCAATGGCGCCTGCTCCCGCCCTATTACGGACATTGGCGTAAAATTCACAAGCGATATAAAATGTGGTCAGATCGCGGCATTTGGACTGGCTTAATGTCTTCAGTTAGCGATGTTGATGATCAAGCCGTCATGATTGATGCCACCATAGTGCGCGCGCATGCGTGTGCATCTGGTTACGACAAGGAAGGGAATGATGCTCAGGCATTGGGGCGCAGTAAAGGAGGTTTTACCACTAAAATTCACGCTTTGGTGGATGGACTGGGGAATCCGATTAAGTTTATCCTGACCGGGGGACATCGAAACGATATTACTCAAGCAGCAGAGCTATTGAAGGAGCAGCGTGACACGATAGTTCTTGCAGATAAAGGATATGATTCACAGGCACTTGTTGACACACTGGAGAGTCAAGGCTGTATTGCAACCATTCCGTCAAAAAAGAATGCGAAGAACCCAAGAAAAATCGATAAAGAGCAGTACAAAGAGCGGTTTTTAGTTGAAGCTTTTTTCTCCAAAATCAAACACTTTCGGCGTGTTTTTTCTCGTTTTGATAAAACAACGACCGCTTTTTCCGGGTTCTTACATTTGGCCGGAGCGCTTATATGGATGCGCTAGAAAATTGGTTCACGGAACCTACAATTCCTGAACATAAAATTGACTATGATCCGCTCCAATTATTTAGAGTAGCGTGCAAAAATGGAAATGCTGATATTGCTCGCATCTTTGCCGAAAAACACCCTGAGGTTTTAAAAGGAGCTAAGATTGCTTTCTTAAATGCCTGCATTGCAGGGGATTTGAATATCGTTAAATTATTTGTAGAAAAACTAGGTCCTGAATATATAGAGACACTTGAAGATCAAAATGACACTGGTTTGTATTTTGCGCTTCAACGTGGGCATAAAAATGTTGCTGAATATTTGTTGGATTGTTGTCCTAATTTCAATCTCTCTATAAAAAATGATCCTCAATGGCTTGCACTTGTTACTGCAGAGGGACATTTACCTCTTTTAGAATTACTTGTAAATAAATACCAAGTTGATATAAAAGTGCCTAATTCCAAAGGCTACAGTGCGATTCATCATGCATGCACAACAGGGAAGATCGAGCTGGTCAAATTCCTTGTCGAAAAAGACCGCAGCGTCTTAGAGACTCCCCAACCAGAGGGTAAAACACCGTTGTTTTTATCTATTGGTTTAGATGACCCAACTGTTGCAGCTTATTTAATTGAACAAGGCGCTGATATTTATGCGGTAGATAAAGATTTGAATACAGCAATACACTATGCTTGTATTTCTAATACGAGTGTGACTTTATCGCACATACTTACACAACGTGCAGAGAGTCACCCTGAAGAAACAATCGCTGAAATAAAAAAAATGGCTGAACTAAGAAATGCAAAAGGACAGACTCCTCTCATGTTTGCCATCGTATTTAATAATCCTGTACTTGTAAACCTGTTCTTACAATGTAAAGCAGATATTAATCTGGTAGACAAGATGGGCAATAATGCATTTCATCTTCTTTGTAAAAGTCCAGGAGATGAAACCATGGATGCATCTGTCTTAAAAGAAACGATAAAAATTATTCTTTATGAAAATAAACAATTACTCAATACAATAAATGGTGCTGGAATGACACCCTTAATGCTTGCAGCCCAAAATAGTCGAATAGATATTTTTAAAATTTTATTAAAATACGATCCTCTTTATGTAAGAAGTGACGAGAAAACCATTTTTGATTGCTCACCAAATGAAGAGACTACAAGCGAATTGCTAAAGGCAATTATCAAGGGTTCAGCAAATAATCAAGATCAGCTGAAACAGCTAATCGAGCTGGAGTTAAAAAAACAGCATATCAATCTCGTATTACCGATGCTCAAAGCAGTTTCAGATCCAAAATTTACCCTCCATATTTTAAATAATCTTCTTTCAATGGAGAGTGATACTCCACTATTTAAATCGAAAGCCATTCAAGAAAAAGTAAAAGCAGAAATAGTGCCTTCACTTTCTTTTTTGCATGAATGTATAGGAAAATATGAAGTAAATATTTCTTCTAATGATGTTGATAGTTTCGTTGACGCAATTGGACAACTCATGCAAGCTGAAGATGAAAAAGATTATCTTATGATTAAGGAATATATTGAGGGGGCAACCTCGAAGGTAAAAGAAGCGGCAAAAATACAGCAGGAACCTCCCAGTGATACCAATGTCTATCGAATGTTCCAACCATCAACTAATGTGCCAGTAATTCAACCTGAATCAAGAAATGTAAAAACATTTTCCCCTTCACCAGGGGGAAATGATGATACTAATACTTAGCTCTTACTCACCATGGCATGCCCTTGCTTCTTGAATAGTAGACATGGGTTCCTGTGATAGCTGCCTCAGACTAACCCGGGTTGCAGCAACTGAATCCGCTAACTATCGTACTGGAAAACCTGTCTCGCTCTACCCCTACATCCCGCCCCCACGACGTGTTCGCGGGGTTGTACGGGGGAATCCAGAAGATCTGCTCTAGAATGCTGGATCCCGGCGGACAAGCCACAGGCGTAGCAGAGATGTGTTCAAGAGATAGTAAGGTAGCCTGGCTGCTTGCAGCCAGAATCTATTTGAGCATTATAAGGCGCGATGATAAAATGCACACCGAGATTAAAAATTGCGTTTTTTATATCAGAACTCTCATTAATCTTGCTTTTTATTCACTTGATGTTAGGAAAACTCATGAGCAAGTCCATAAAACAATTATTTAAAGCAATTAATCCAGATATAAGACATCGAAAAAAAATAGAGAAGCAATTAAAAGACATCGAAAACAAAGCTCGTGCAGTCCTTAAAGAACATCACACCCTCGATCTATTCTATGAACATTCTTATTTTGTACATACTCCCCTTGAGGCGGCGATACATACAGCTTCGCTCAAAGGGTTTCAATTATTAATTAAACTCGGGGCAGACTTATTCTTCAAGCCTAAACCTGATATGCCATCTGCACTAGAGATTCTTGCAAATAACTATTTTTCTCCATTTTCTACCCACGAGAAAAACCAGCTCTTCGAATGGGTGCTAAAAGATAAAGAAAGTCCAGTGTTTACCTGGGCAAAGCTAAAAGAACATGCGAATCTGTTTGAAGCGTTTAAAAAAGCAGGTTTAATCCCTGAGAAGCAGTATATCAATGTGTTACCCATCCATGTAGCCATTGAAGCCGGTCGAATGGATTTGGTGCAGAATGTGATAAGCGCTGCGGGCAGCATTCAAAAAGCGGGTGATCTCAGTCACATGAGTATTCTCAACCCGGCTATTTTGGCTGTTCTTAAAGGCAAGGAACATGCTCTGGCAATGTTAACGTATTTACTGGAACAAGGGGCCAGTACCCAAACATCAGATGCGTTCAACTTACCTGCAATAATACAAGCGATCTCTGCCGGAGTTTTATATATCACCCATGTAAGGGAAGAGTCAGTATTTCGCGTAGTAAAATTACTGCTTGACCATGGTGCCACTCTTGATGTAACCAACCCCAATAATGGTTTTACCCCCTTAATGTCCGCGCTAAAAATGGGCTATAAAAACCTGTTTGATTTCTTTCTAGGCAAAGCAGACCCAAAAACGTTAAATCATCAAGCCACAATGTCACCATATTATCTAATCTTTCAATTATTTGATAAGTATGATAATAAATTAAGAGGCTTAGATTTTCTAAAACTATTGCCTGAGTTAAAAGAAAAGGGAACGGAATTTGATAAAACCATTGCCCGAACTATTACCTATGCAGATCCCTTCGGAGATGATTCATATAGCGACGGAAGGGAGGTATCTGTAACAGGCTTGTCTTTGTTGCATTTCTACCTCGAAAATATGACTCACCTCATGGATGATCCATTTCAAACGATGGATCACCATATTGCAATAATTCAAGCTCTTATTGCAAATGGAACAAATCCTAATGCAAAAGCCACTTATACCTTGACTAAAAATGAACCCGACGGGTCGTCCTATAGAACCCAAAAAGTCCAGACAAACATCCAGCTTACCGCAGCAGAATATGCTAGAAAAATCGCCGATAAAATCATCGGTCGTTATCATTATAGCCAGGATGCTTTTTTAATTAAAACGTATCAAGATGAAAATGAATTTTTAAAGCATATTCAATACAAAACCAAGGAAGAACAAACCCAGCTGCATAAAAAATTTCATCAATTCAGAAATCTGGAACGTGTTTTAGCTGGAGAAAAGGCGTTACCGTATTCGGGTCTTCCTAATGTAGAAAAAATCTCCCAATGGACTTTGCAAAAACAAAAGTCAATTGCAGCAACTAAGTCTACTGCATCACCCGATGAATTTGATTCACAGACATTCGAGTCTGAATTAATCAATGCGAGAGTGCAACATAATCAAGGCAACTGGCAGGCTCTTAAAAAATCCCTCGTGGACTATGTTAAAGAGAGTACGTCAGTGCAAAATTTTATAGAACGAATAGAAGAATTTAAAAAACCGTTACAACTTCATTTCAACCTAACAACCAATTCCAAAGGAGAGGTAATTAGCTACGGTTCAACAATGTATCGCTTCTTCCACTTTTTTGATCCTTATAAATTTCCAAACTCCTGGGAAACGCTAAGAAAATTTGGGCAAGATACCTATGGGGTAGACATTAATGCCCAATATGATCATAGCACGACACATCAACTTTAAAAAAGAATCCATGTGTAGTAATCAATTGAGGATCTTGTGTGGACCATAATTACCCTTTTTAAAGCCTGGACTTAATAATTTCTTAATTTTATTCTAATATAATATCGCTCAATTATTTTTCTAATTGAATCATTTAGATCAACAAGGCCCATGAAAAGAAAACGCATGTCAAGCCAACGTGAACAGCACTATTATAAAGAAGTTGGCAAAAAAATTGTTCCTGTAGAAGATGAGGATGAGCAAAAGAAAATCGATGAGTTCATGAAGAAACATCACTCAGAAACTCCCCTGCATACATCGCGTGAATCAGGTTATTCAGCTTATATGTTCCATGGGAGAACAGTTGAAGTAAATACTTCCATGGTAAAAAAACGCAAGGTAGATAAAGAGCATTATCTTATTTCAAGGGCGCCTAAAGCGCCTACCTTACCGGTTTCGTGTTTGGCTTCAACAGAGCATGTCGTAGCCATGCAGGGAGACGTTAAAGATTTTATATCAGAATCTGAACCCAAGACAAAACAGAATGTAATGTATCTCATTTCATTATCGTGCGGTACCAAAAAAGTAAATATCCGAAATGAGAAAAGTGAAATTTTAAAGCTCTTGCACAAATATGATAATACTTTAAATAGAAATAATGTAAGTATTACCTACAATAAGGAAAAAGCTATTTTTGAAATTAAGGTGAGTACACAAGTTGCAGACATTCAAGTACTTATTCAAGCACTGACCAGCAAAACAAAATATAAGATCGTTGATTGTGATTTTGAAGATATCGGTTTAAATCAAGGCGTTTGTTTGGTTAAGAGGGATGCATCCAATCCAATTCATGCCATGGTTAACATTGCAGATTCTGACTTGGAAAAAGGATTTCTTGAGCGAGATGCAGGTAAAACATCAGGACGCAATACTGCTTCGTATCAAGATCGCAATTGGACATTTAATTTCTTTACGAGTTTGGAAGATATACGAAAGAAAACGGAATATCCTCAAAGTACTCTTGCGATAAAAATTTTTAATGCCAACTAGGAGTGCGCTTTTTGTTACATAGATCAAATTCAAAAAAGCAAATATAAATATAAAAATTCATTCAAAAGTATTGGGTCAACATGACCTGAGGGATATTCTCATTTTCCGGACAATTTGTCAGTTTTTAAATCAGAATATCTACGTACCGCTTTAATATCTACGTACCGCTTAAATTTCTCTACGTACCGCGCATAAAGCGCGGTACGTAGGCGAGAAAATTAAGCGCGATATGCAGGCGAAAAAATTAGTGGAGGTTTCTTATCAAAAACTGACGATACCTCAGGCCTTTAGACCCAACACCAAATTTATCCACCCCTTTAAGCTGCCATTCTTCCTGATTTTATCATCCAAATAAAATCAAATAATTAAGAATTATTACTTTGCTTAGTGTCCTTAAAAAGGATAAGATGTGACCTGTTTAAGTTTTCAGTACAGGGATAATGACTTCCATACTTAAATCCGAAAATATTGCTCTTACTCGTAATGGAGTAAGCCAAAATATGAGCATATTATTCACTTTTTCAATTATTTTGGTTTCCCTGGCCGTCCGTTTTTTAGGCATTGGTTCACACAACTTGTTTGTTGAAGAAACCTATTACTGGAATTATTCACAACATCTCGATTTTGGTTATCTGGACCATCCTCCCATGGTCGCTTTGCTTATCAAAATTTCTACTTTGATTTTTGGTACCAGTGAATTTGCTGTTCGTATTCCTGCACTGCTTTGTTGGGCAGGAGCCGCCTTTTTCAGTTTCAAATTAACTGAATTAATTCATCGAGGCTCCGGACTGTACGCAGTATTATTACTCTCACTCATGCCATTTTATTTTATACAGTCTACCATAATAACACCTGATCAACCGGTTCTGGTTTGTTGGTCAGCCGCACTCTATTATTTTTATCGCATATTTATTTTCGATGAATCTAAATCCTGGTACAAAGCAGGTATATGGCTTGGTTTAGGAATGTTGTCCAAATATACAATTGTATTACTTGGCCCTGCTGTACTTATTTATTTAATCACAGTACCTTCAACCCGATATTGGTTTATCAAGAAAGAACCTTATCTTTGCGCATTGATTGCCCTACTCATTTTTACCCCAGTAATTTATTGGAATTTCATGCATGAATGGGCTTCATTTGTATTTCAAAGCGTACGTCGATTTAAGCCGGCCCATCGTTTTTCCTTCCATCATTTTATTGGTTTGGTATTCCTGTTTTTATTGCCTTCGGGCGTAATGGGCCTTTATCTCTTATGGAATAAAAAATCGATCAACATTGAAGTAAAGACAAAACGCTTTCTGCAAATATTCACGCTGTTTCCTCTGGGTTTTTTTGGAGTATATAGTCTTAATCATTCTATTAGACTGGATTGGATAGGCCCCGGACTAATCGCTATTATTCCTTGGCTTGCACTACTGATTTCTAAAAACAAATTCCACAAGGAATGGCATCTAATCTCATTTTTTTTATTGCCTTGCTATGCTCTCTTAATCAGCATGATAGCATTTGGAGTCTCTGAAAAAGCTTCAAAAACGTTTTTTCAAAAAATGATTTCCTGGGAAAATATGACGGAACAGTTCCATGATTTAGCAAAAAATGTGAGCGATACAAGAAATAACGAGCCTATTCTTGTTCCATTAGATGCATATAATATAGGGAGTGAGCTTGCATTTTATCAAAAAAAACTATTGGAACATGGAAAAATCCAAAACATTTATCCTGTTATCGGAAGACATATTTTTGGCATGAATAGTTTGATGTATCAATATTGGTCAAGTGCAACAATGCCCTCTGGAAAGATTTTAATTTTAATTGCTACAGATCCCAGTGATTTTAATTTACCTTACATCAGTAGCAGAATAGCAGTGCTTGACCCTCCGAAGAAACTCTGGTCGCATAGCCAGGGAAGGGGGAAACCCATATCTCCATACTATTATGAACTTGTACAAATGAAATAAATTATTTATTTGCATATCCGTTTTTAATGAAATAGTTCATGAAAATAAAGAGCACCCACTTGGTTGCTGCATCCACAGCGCAAGAATAGTTGCGATTAGTCGGCTTTAGAGCCGACTTGGTGTCCATTGAATAAGCAGAAAATCATCTGAGGGGCATTTTCTCTTTTATATGTTATGGCGTCGCACTATGTTCCTTTTCGATTTCTTCAGTTACCGTTTTTGTCATTCGGTCATAAGCTTGTTGGGTGCCTGTTTTAAACCCAAGTGCTTCAACCAAGCCGCTAAAAATACTTCGACTTCTACGAACATTAAACAAGGAGTAATTGCATGTTCTGTGATCCGTAATTTTAGTTAAAAGTTCATTCAATGATAATTGAGGTTCACCTGCTATTTCTTGATACAGGTGTTTTAATTTGTCAAATTTTTGTCGTGTAACCCCTAAATTGGGATGATTCGTGGGAAGATCCAGAAGTTTTTGATACAGTTCGTTGAGCACTTCTCTTTGAGTAGGATTTACCTTAAAACAATTTGGTGGTGGTGGAAGAATATAAAATCCATTTTGAGGTAGTTGTCCTCCTACCAAATTTATTTTGTAATCAAACCCAAAAACAAATAAAGAAGGAACATTAGGAGAATATTGTAAGGTGTAATTAAGAATATCACATGCTGTAGTACGACATGTGTTCGATGCATTAATTTCTCTTGCCCCTTCAATGATACCTTGACGAATTTGCGCATTACTAAAAGTGCTTGCCTTGCCAAAAGTAACAACTTTTTGATGTCTGAATGTGATTCGTCCTGAAGGTTCTTCTTCTGGAATATAACATTTGATGCCACGTCTAAGATAATGTACACCTTTTTCTGGATAGGTTAATTGCTCCAATGGGACGTTTCGAACTTTTCTTTCTTTATAGTATTCAAGCTGATTCTGATGAATATCTCTTGTTATCGCTAAAAATTCTAAATAGTGCTCATACGTTATGGAGTATGCTTGATAACTAATGGCTGCGTCTCTTCTATTCCTCCTTTCATCCATTAATGACGCATCAGAATGACTTCCCAAAATTTTTCCATACAGGTGAGTACAACTTATTCCGAAGTCTTCATCGATAACATTCCCTTTACCTACCTTCGCTAAAAGTTCAGGTTTTCCATCTACCATAACCCCCAGCATGACAAAACTATGAATACCGTTTTTAGCAATAGTTATAAAAAATTCGCTTTTTTTAGTAGCGACAATAATGGGTTTCGTCATATTCCTATTCTCTCAAGTGCTCCAAGTTTGACATTATAGAATATATATTGATCACCGTGAATATTGCATGCTTCCTTAGTTTAAAAATATTTTTTGTGGGTTGGAATTAAAATATAAAATGACGAATATCGAAAAAATCCAGGTGATTGGTGAACGGTTCAGGGCTCACCAACATTCCAAGAGTTTTAAAAATTAACGTGGAAATAACTGCTCTAAAAACTAAGGTTGAAATTTAGAGGTATTCTCTTCAACCAATTTTGCAGCCTCATCAATGTCTTTTAGAAATTTACCTTTATTTTGTACAACCATAATTTCATCTGGTTTTACAGAGTAAACTTCGTAATCTTTCGCTGCTAATTCTTCTTTTAATTTTGATAGTTTTTCAATATCATTTTCTTTTGAGGTGATTACCCCAATTCTATCGCCATTTTTTTCCATTAAGCGAACTTTATACGCAGCTTCACTGTATGATCGACCATATCTCTGTAAAGAAGATTGAAAAAAAGTAGAACTTCGAGACGCAAATGGCCTAATCATTGACTTCATCATCATAAATATACTCATCTAAAATTAATAGAATACCCAATAAAGCAGAATGATTTTAATAAAATTTACTCAAGTTAGCAAATTTACTTTCAAAAACCACATTCTATTCTCAAGATTTTGAAATCATTTTGAGTATAAATATTTATTCAACTCTTAATTTTTGGTCCAGTATCTTCATCTAACATGCTCTTTTCTAGTGCTTCAGCTTCCTCATCTGTAATCTCTTCTATTTTTACTGTGCTTTCACCTGCTTCCAATGACTGCTCCTTTGGCTCTTCTTCAACTTCAATACGGGTATAATGGACTGTCTGTCTTTGCCCCCTCGCTTCCTGAAGCAGTACATAATAGGTATCCTTTTCCTTAGAGGTCATATCGAATGTTTCAACTAGTACGCTAATATTTTGAGCTATTACTTTTTTTTGTTGCATCGCAGCCTCTTCCATAGTGATATAAGGATGGCCTGGTATTGGTTTTCCCGTTCTTTGTATTGCACTTGCTATTAGATAACTTTGGGTGGCTTGTCTTGCAAGTGATTTTATTTCTTCTGGTATTACATTGTTCTTCAGATCAATAAAATAGGGATTAGCAGAAAATACCAGATTTATTCCTTGTCGATGTAATCTTCCTGGAATAGCGATTAATGGCACATCTTGCACCGTTACCTCATGCTCGAAAGTAAATGTATCTGGACTACCTGAGGGATCATATCCTGTTGCTTCTTCTTCAGCTCCTTGGACAAACATAAAATTATCAGGGATCACTGTTTGATCGGCCAAAACAATACTTGTTTTTCCGGAAACAAGCGTACAAAAATGATAGATAGTCCATTGATGGGAAAAAGACAGTGCAGAGCCTTCAAATCCTTCACCAGTCTGTTTATGATGCCCCTTAAAAGCGCTTGTTGTTTTTTTTTCATCTACAGTTCCATCCTCCAGAAATTTCACTAATTGAGAATGACCACGCAATCCTGTAGGAACTTTAGCTGAAGTCCCTTCAAAAAGTGGAAAGTCCAGGTCAAATTCGCTGACACTCATTGTTCTTGCCAAACAATTTGTTGCTGCAAGCGTTCTTAATTTCCATAGAGCATTTGATGGTGTTAACACACTCCCGCCATAAGACATTGGGAGATAAGAAAGTTGCCCTCTTTTGCTTCTTGATGTCGACCACATGTTGGAATCGAGTTTAAAAATGTAATCTACAGCAGTAGAGAATCGGCGGGAGGAGTTCTGTATAAAAAAGCTGCTTCCGCCCTTTAATGAGGCGCCTTTTTTCCACATATCTGCTCTCCTATAAAATGATATTAAATTAATCATATTATAGTAAACAATATGCAAACAGGTATATTTGAAATCAGAATGGACTATTTAAATCCACCCATGCATCTTCCTTAAGCGAATCATCTTTTTCACTCAGCTCTGGACTGGCTTCATTTATATACTTCAGTCTCATTTTGGCAACTCATCAAATCGCGGCAAATGCATTAGTTTGTCTTCCCAGGAGGACCGACTTGTATAGAAAATATGAGCGGTTGGTTCTAGATAAGTATCATTATCCAGTGTCCCTGCGGGTAAAACAACATTGCCTTTTTTATCTTGTCTAGGGAGCGGGCATCCACACGTCTTGCAAAACATACGTTCTTTTCTGGTATCTTTCAGTTTGAAATAGCCGATATTTTTTTCACCACTCTCCCAAGTTAATTGAGCATCATCAAAAAAAACACTAGCCCCATGAATCGAGCCAGTTTCTTTTCTACATCGACTGCAATGACATAAATACATTGCTGCGGGCTTTTGCCCGGTAATCACATAGCGGCATGTCCCACATAAACATTCTCCCGTATATCGATTCATTTAAAATCTCTCCTATTTTTAAGTAAATATTGGATAAAAAAGCAGGGGAATAATTTTGATTTATCTGGCTAACCCTAGCTACATTTTCGTAGTTGATTATTTTTTCAAACTGTTCTCTGCGGTATCTGAGAATAAGTTACTCAAGCGTGCTTGAGTGTAATCAAACAATTTTTGACCAACAGCCATTCCAAATGCAACTCGCGCTGTACCCCATCCAATTCTGAATCGTTGCTGCAAAAAACTCAATTGACTTAAGAAGGATTGTGGTGGTGTTTTTGATTCATTCCACACTTTAGTGAATGCCTCACATGCAGAGGGCGGTTTGAGATTTGGAGACGTTGCATATTGCATGTTGCGAACGTAATTGAATGGACTTGATGCAATGGTAGCGACTGCAGCTGCGCTTGCATTATAGAGAAAATCAACATACGACTGATTCGATCCGGGTATTTTATTTTCTGATTTTTTACTGGTTGTTTGCATCAAACTACGTAACATTTCGTAAGTACTTCCAAAGACCATGTCGCGTGTCATTGTTGCCGAAGTTCCCTTTAAAAAAGGTTTAAGACCTCCAAGAGTCCACATGTCACAAACGCTGGAACGAAAGGATGCGCTTTCTTGCCCCCATGTATGATATTTGACAGCAGAAATACTGTTGGTTAATGCTCCTCCAATGCTTCCTGCAGCCATGCCTACATAAAATTGGGCGGCTGTTTGACTAAAACCTAAATTATGATGCAGATAAGGAAAAAGGTACGCTTTAAGTTCTCCCTGAGCAATATAGTAAATACTTCCAAGAAATGCGCGTTGCACTAATGCCTGAGATAACCCCTGATATGGGGATTTAAAATTTTGCATTGATAGAAAAGGACGGTTATATTTCACGGATAAATACAAAGCACGATCCCATGGATTAAAAAGCCCTGAGTTGGATACCCCTGCAATTAACCCACTGGCAACATCAATATTAAACTTTTGTTTATAAGTTAATTGGGGATCCTGCTCCTTTGGTTGTACCTTTGGACACCTTGCGCCACTCATCCCTCGCTCTCCCTGCGTTAATTTTTTTTCAAACAGCATTATATGGGATATTTTAAAAAATTAATGGAATACTGACCTATTTTTAGGAGTTCTACAACTCATATTCATAAATAGGCCCTATTGCTGTTACTGCTCCAGAGTGAAAAGCGGGCTATCATGAGCGTCCGCAGATTTTGTTTGTTGCAATTGTTTTTTATAATTGTGGGTTACGGTCTCTATCTCGTAGGTCCTTTCCCCTGAAATTGAGCGCCTAAATTTAAAATCAGGCATGCACTTTGTGAATTCTTCATGGAGAGCTATTTTCTTATCATGCACGTTTTTACGCTCAGTAATTGCTATTTTTGTATCACACACCTGTTTTGCATCCTCTTTATTTTCAGGCAAAATCACGGGTAATTGACTCACAATAGTGAGATAAGTCTGCAGGGCTTCAGGTGGCTGCGCATGTTTGATGTATTCATCAGCGATTAAAGAATATGCCCAGAAATCCCTGCTACTAAAGCTTAGCTCGCCTTTATGTTCCTGGAGAATTTGTTTTATTTTTTCAAAATCACCATGTCGCGCATAAGCAAGCATCCGTTCTGGTATCGATAGTGCCTGGGATACTTTAAATAAATCCTGTGAATCAATTATCACATCATGAATAACAGGCTCCAGTCCAAGTTTCATTGCACATACATTAACAGCCCTAATATTTGCAGGTGAAAAATAAGCATGAGTAAAGTTAACAAAATTATCCAAATCAACATTCATTCCATGATGTAGTGCATCAAATAATTCGTTCGTGTATTTCCCAGTATCGTGTTTGATTACGCTGCCTACTTTAAATTGCCAATCACCACGGTCATCTTTGAAGAATAGGATATTTTCAAATCCCATAGCATCCATGATAATCCCTGTCTTTTGATAAAAATCCCGATAGTGAGTTAGAAACTCAACCATTACGTCTCTGAGCGTAGGATCACGTTCTAAACGTTGCAAAATTGCACCGATTCGTTCATCAATGATCGGATAATCATTAAGATCAAAACTGGATTCAGAGTCATTTTTATGTATCAGCGTTTTATTTACTTTGCCGAACAACTCTTTATTGTGCTCTGTTAAGTAAGGGTCCAGTTCAGCAGGTTCTATTTTAAAATCAAATTTTATTTTAGATTTGAAGCATTTTTCGTAGGGAACGATTGATAACGCGATATCTCTAGGCTCTTTTCCTGGAAGCTGTACTGGAAGGGTAATATGCTGCTCGCGAATGCATCGCTGTTTTCCCTCTTTGTCAAAACACGCATATAAAACAGCATATTTTTTCTCTAACTCTTCAAGCTCTTTAGGGTTGGGATTTTGTTTCATTACTTTAATAACAAAAGGAGCTTCTGGGAATCGATAAAGTATATGAGTGCCTCCTTCAGCAATACGCTCCGCTTTAGTTAAATCAATTGCTCCTGATTCGGTCTTTGGTACTGAATCAAGCGGATTATCCTGCAAAGCAGTCAGTTTAGGATGTGCCTGAGGCAGCTGTATGGCAAGTCCGGTTGCCCAGGATTCTGCAGTATGTCCCCCATTGTGCAGTCTGCATTCAATATGTAACGCTTGAGCTAATGACATAGTTGCTTGAGTCAAGGGTTCCTCACCTAAGCCACGGTCACCTGTTTCATTGGTTCCCGCTTGAAGATAAATATGGGGTTCTCCTTTCGGTACTTCTCGCATGGAAAGCACATCATAACCCGTCTGTAACATATGCAATAAATATTGTTGCTCTTGCTTATTTGCTAAAGGGGCACGCCAAGTTTGCTCATCCTCATATCGTACAGGAACAACCACTTCTTCACCCATCAATCGCAGAGAGGACGGTCCCCACCAAACCGCAGGCGATTGAGCAATCACTTGTCCATAAATATCAGGATGCATTTTAGCAGTATACAGTGCTTGAAGCCCCCCCATACTTTGGCCACATATACCTATTTTTTGAGGATCCCGTGTAACTGGGATACCCGCATCTCTAAGTGCGCCTGGAATTTTAGTAAGCATCGCATCCGTTTGCAGGTCACAACCATATTCTTTAAGTCGCGGCATTGATACCCATTTCCCCATTTCCATGGTAGGTTGTGTAGGCGATACAAATACAGCAATGACGGGCTCCATTTTTCCTTCAGCAATTAAATTATCTAAAATATCCCTGGTCCCCATGCTATTTCCAAAAGCATCCTGGGATAAGTGCATCTCCCCATCCAGCATTACTTGAATGTTGTATTCTTTAGTGTCTGAAGCCCTATAACCCGCTGGAAAATAAACTTCTACCCACTGCTCGCCAAACCCTAATGGATAATGTTCGTCTCCTGGATCGCTTAAAGTCCCTTGTGCATTAAGCACACGTTTTTGCATGATTCCTTTATTTTTCTTGGCCAATTCAGGATTTTCGTACACAGATGTGACAATTTTTCCATCGGATAAGGCAATTTTATTGATAATATTAGGTTTTTGGGCCAATTCTCCTGGTTTCACATTGGGATGCATGAAAAAATCGCTGCTTTCATTTGGATCGATGGACCTTCTTGCGACCCATTGACCATGCTCCTCTGTCATGGAAATCATATGACCTTTCCCAGATGAATCGCGATAACCTAATAACATTTCTTTTGGGATAGGCGTTTCTGGATCTGGCTTATAGATGAATGTTGCGGTAAGTTCTGATGAAGTATTATCAATAATCACTTCAACCATTCCGGCGCTTTCTCCGGTTACAACAAATTTAATCGATTCTGACATTTAATTTTAATTTAATTGTGCAAATTTACATTATATTTCGGACAAATAGGAATAGTGTTATTCAGTTCATTAACTTTACGTATTATTTTCAGTTCATTGTTCCAATGACATGCATTACTAAAAATTAAACCAAGTAGGACATATAACATCAATATGAATAATATTGGCAACAATACAACAAAATTTATTAACATTGAAAAAAACATTTGCATTTAAGTCAATATTTATATTAATCTGAAGGGGACTCACAAGGAAAAGGAGATCACCATGGATAAAAAAGAAAAATCTCGTCTAAAAAATGGAAACAATAAATCAAAACAACCTGATTCTAACTCGAGTTCTCAACGTTTTTTTAATCAAAAACACATTATCCCCTCCTCAGAAATGCAAGGAGCACAAAAAACACAACAACCTCAAGAAATCAGTTTGCAAACGACTACCGACCTTTTATTAGCTGGTATTTTGCAGGAATTAAAAACTCAAAATATGATTGAACTCATGAAACTAAAAACCCAGCAAGAACAAGAGCAAGAGGAGTTGCAAGCTGCTAAAAAAATGCAAGAAGAGGATGAAGCTCGATTCAAAGAAATCCAATACACGATGTATACTTGATTTAATTTACATACTCCAACCAATTAACAGATTTTCTGTTAATTGGTTTTACCTGTTTGGTACTCAAACTATGCTGGCTACGCCTTCTATCTATGAAGACAACTTCATCATCAATACGCCAGATACAATCAGTACTGCTGCAACAACTCGCATGGTATTTACAGGTTCACCCAAAATGATGAGACCAACCAGGAACGCACCAACAGCCCCGATACCGGTCCAAATCGTGTAAGCTGTTCCCAATGAAAGAGTTTTCATGGATATTGATAAGAGAACAAAACTCGCAATCATTGTTATAATGGTGATGATACTAGGCAAAATCCTGGTAAAACCAAGGGATTGCTTCAAGGAAAAAGCCCAGACTACTTCAAATACACCAGCGAAAACCAATAGAACCCATGCCATACAGCCCTCCTTTCAAAATCGGGCCGTCCCGCATGCAACCATAATGGGTGAGGTCGTCCTCACATTAGAAATTATATATGATCTTGCTATTTTCATATATAACTGACCGTAATACGGCCCCTGGCTAAGCTTATTCTTTAGGATACACCATTGAATTCCTGGTTCTTTTAGTCATCCCATATTTAAGGAACCTGGTTGCTTGCAACCAGGTTCCGTTTATTTTGATTGTACTTTCTTCAAAACAAGGTAGCCTCTTCACCATCCATATATTGACTTGCACTATCCCAAAGGGTAAAACATCCAGTCTCTGAAATATTTTAAGCTTACGGATTTTTAAATGTATTCCAAAGTAACTACCTCAACTTCCAAAATTGACACTTTTTTCCAGCCAGGTAAGAAAGTAAATCAACACATGACGTGTAGGAAACTCGATGAACTTGAGAAGATGCAGGGTTTGCTAAACAGTCAACGAATTAAACTCATATTTGGCAACTATGGAGTAGAGCTCATTTTACAAGAAAACAATGTTCGTATATCCAATTTAAATTCAAATGGTGTCATGCGAACTCTTGCAGTTGTTCATTTCTCTTTACCAGTTCCCCTTTGGTTGAAAGAGACACATAATAAAATTGTCAGTGGAAGCACTATTGGACAAACAATTAAAGACGATGGAATTGATCTGGCAAAAGAAGATGTATATTTTGGCATTACTGAATTACCTGAGATTGCAAAAAACAAGATGAATACGGCTGAAAAATCAGCCGCTGTGCACATCTATCAATTAACCGTAAAAAAGCCTAACACCTCTGAATCAATAGTTTATTGTACGATTACTGAAGTACATAGCCCTCTATACCTGACTTTGGGAGATTTACATCAGTTATCCCCCGAAGGAACAAAAAAATTCAGTGCACTCACAGAATCAGCAAAAAAACCTCTCAATGAGTTAAACACGCTCGATGAATTGCTTAAATCCCATTATAAACAAATCGCTAATGTCAGTTCGGCAAGTTTAGGGTCGGGTCCTGCTCCATCCTAAACTTACTCGTTCAAGGTTCTATTGTGTTAATTTAAAAGATTTATCTTGGGAGGTAATATGCAAGGTTGAATCATCACTGCCTTTTTTAACAAATTGAAGTTGGTAGTCTGAAACAAATTTCGCAATAGCCACTTTAAATAAAACCTCGGTCACTGCAAATGCTGGACAATTACGCATGCCCACCGAAAAAGGGACAAATGGGAATTGGCCTATTGTATGATGGTTGTTTTTAACGCTCATTTCCCCCTCTTCATCAACGTGTTGTTGCTCCGCTTGCAAAAAACGTGTCGGGTCAAATTCATTTGGATTAGTCCAGTATTGCTCTCCTTTAGCTAAAGCATGCAAATCAAATATAATCATTGTATTGGGAGGGATGGTCATTGAATCAGATGAATATCCTTTTTGGGTATATCTGGGTACTGCCGCAGGTGCATCAAACCGAACTGACTCTTTATAAAAAGCATCTAACACAGGCAATGATTTAAGAGCTCTAATATCTAACTGTTCATCCAGCACAAAATGGGATCTTTCAATTTCATCATGAAGCATTTCAAATTTTTTAGGGTCTGCTGCAATTTGTTCGAGACAGAGTACAATTGCATCAGTGAGGTTATCTGCAGCTTTTAGAATCATCGGTAAGGATTGAACAATGGGGTTTTCAAAATATCTTCTAATCTCCTGAGTACTCAAAGATTTTAAAGCTGATGCCAGCTCTTCCTCGGTAAACCCTGAATTTTCTTCTTTAAATAAACTAACTATAGAGGCAGCAATTAAATTAGCATTTCCTGGATGAGCATCTTGATGAAGTACTTCAACCACATTTTTGAATTCATGCTCTAAAATACTGCTTGAAAAAGCACGGTAAACATCCCGTTTTTTTCTTAAACTTGGCATAAAATTAAGTAATTCAGGAAAGGGAAATGCGCCCCACCGCTTTACATCATTTCTATATGACTCCATTACATCATAAGTATCGTCCGGTAATCGTTTGATACCGAGCATATTTTCTACCATAACAGCCCGAACAATGCCGCAGACTGTATGCCTGGTTGGAATGTCTGCATCAACAGCTACCGTTTTTTCAATTTCTGTGATCGTGGGATAAGCAAGTCGTGATGGGGTAAGAAAACGAGAGAGGTTTTTTCTCGATACCATCGCATCATGTCCAATATCTGAAATAATAAAAAAATCGTTCCCAGAAAAAAATTTAAACGAGGCATGCCCCTTGCGGCTCGATTGTTCTTTGTCAAATTGATTGATTAGTTCAACCAGCTGAGGCTGAGACCTTGGGGTAATTACTGCATAGTTTCCACCCAAATATCCCAAGCTAATCACACTATAACCTTCTTTACTGCTTCGTGCTTCAGTGATTAATGTTTGGAGCATCGCTTTAGGATCTTGGATAAATTCCCTAGTATAACCCAATCCAAATCGTTCAACTTGATGGAAAAGACTTACTGCAGTTTCATACACTTGGTTGGAGTAATACCGCATACTTAGCCTTATTGAACTTTCTAACAATTTACCAAACATAAAACAACCTCAACATTGATCAAATTGGCGCATTTTAAATCATTGGGTATGATAATGTAAACATTTTATCAGTTTTTAACATTACTGATATTATTTGATTTTCATTTAAAATACGATGAACTGGAGGCAACCAAGATGCGCTTAGGATGAATCCCAATAGATCCTGGCTGCAAGCAGCCAGGCTTATTCTTTAGGGTACAACATTGAATCCTGGTGCTTTGAGTCATCCCATATTTCATCTTCAGACAAGCTTGTTTCAATGAACTCAATGATGGCCCCATGTTCCTCGACCATAGCCACTTTAAAATTTTTTAACGGAACATAGGGTTCCAGAAGAACATGTTTTCCTTTTATCGCTTCATTAATGCTATCAACCTTATACGCTATATGCGGTTGAGTTTGAATCAATTCATGTAAGGGACAATTAGGGCCAAACCGATGATATTGAATTCGACCAGGTAACTCTCCTCCTGAGGTGTACATGTCCATAACCGAACTATAACGCTCGCCTGGACGAGGTTCAGTGACCGGTATTCCCACATGATGATATTGATATTTCATAATAAACCTCTAAGTGCTTTGATTTATTTATATTCTACACATTAATTGTTCCAATATTAATCAACATTATTTCCGCAATTATGAACTATTAGTTTATAATAATACATATGTTTAACAGCTAATTATTTATTGTGTTTAATCTTTCTCAATTAAGATGTTTCATAAAAGTTGCAGAGTATCTCAATTACAATCGCGCCGCAGAGGAGCTGGGTATCACGGCAACCGCTGTGAGCAAGCAAATTAAAAATCTGGAATATCAATTGGATGACAAACTCTTTATTCGAGATACACGTAAGGTTCAGCTGACTTTATTTGGTATCCTGCTTCTGGAAAAATGTCAGCGATTGCTTCAAGAAACCCAACGCATCGAGCAGTTTGTTGAATCACGACACACAGTTCCTCAGGGACAAATTACTATTTTGGTTTCGACCATTCTTGCACGTGAGTTAATTTTAGACCGGCTTACTGATTTTATGGAGCGATACCCCTTACTTGAGTGTGAGTTTTTATTTTCTGAGCACGACAATGATTTGGCACGAAAAGACATCGATGTAATGGTTGGCTTTCCCGAGATTCCACCTTTTACCGATCAGTTAAAATATAGAAAGATGCGCCCTGTTACTAATATCCTTTGTGCAGCCCCATGCTTAATTGAAAAATATGGCATGCCGACTCAGGCCTCTGATCTCATGTCATTTCCTTTTATTTCGCATAGCTTAAGGAAACCAGCCACAGAACTCCCGCTAGAAAATGGAATGCACCTACCCTGTCCCAAACCAATACTTTTTATGGATGATTTTAATGCGCTAAACCAGGCATGTAAAAACGGAATAGGTCTCTTTTTAACAGGTGAGCGGTTGGTTGAACATGCACTTAAGGAAAAAACGCTAATCCAAGTTCTTCCAGAAATCGAATTTAAACGATATGAAATTTTTACTTTTTATCAGCCTCACGGGTCGGAACTGCCTAAGATCAGAGCCTTCCTTGACTTTTATGCGCCAACCCCAACCCACTTTAAATAAAACTGTTTCATAGAAGGCTATTACGATCTACGATGTTTTAATCGATAAATCAACATGATTTTTTTCTGATATCCCTTCAGTAGGTTTTACGATCCCTCCAAATTGCTTTTTGAAAAAAGAAAACAATTCGATTTTTTTCTCATCTATTTTAATTTTGTTCTGCTGTAAAAGGAACTCTGAAAAACAAACCAATGCCATGCCCAAACTCTTCAAAAAACCAATACTGTTCTTTTGTTTTCTTTCGATTAAATCAGCAGCTTGAGACGAAAACTCATAACCCTTCCCTTTTAATATGGTGAATATTTCAACATTTTGTTTATTTATCATGGTCATGCTTATACTCAGACAATTTAACTCTTCTTTTGTCATTTTAAGCTTTTCGATTAATACTCGAACCATTAAAGGATCATTTTGCTTTATTGCGTGCTTTAAAAATCTTAATCGCTCCTCTGGATCATCAATTTTTTTATCCAAACCATTAATTTTTTCCGCAAGAAGTTTGACACCTTGATAATTTTTCTCCTTAATAGAGATATCAATCAACTCAGATAGGAATTCCGGAGTAAAAACACTGGCAGTATGTTTATTTAGAACGTCATCCACTACTCTACTTATTAAGTACTCATTCAGGCCTTCAAAAGCTCTTTTTAATATCATTTCATGAGCATCAGAAATAAGCTCATGGTACAGATCTCTTATTTCTTCTATTTGCAATAACTTCTCAAAGCATCTATAACTACCCTCTTGACAAGAAACCATGAACAAAGGCCCTAGTAATTCAGCTTTATTCTCTTTTTGTAGTTTATGTATGAGTTTCTCAAGAGCCTTTGCTGAATCATACCTGATTGCCACCACTCCGGCATTCGAAAGTTCACTATCCGATAATCGGGTTTTACTGTCATTGAAAATATATTCAGTAGTCTCAGCGTCATCATATCGCATAGCAAAGTGTAAGCCGCCACCAACCTTATGATTTAATTTTTTTTGTACTGGTGTTAAATACTTATCCAACAGTGTTTTCTTATCTGGAAATGTTCTATCACTTTGAAGATCAGTGCTTATGACATCTATATGCATATCAAGCGTCGTATGCCCAAAAGGAAGTATCGAAAAATTATATGCTGTACTTGATAACCACTTCGTCATCTTGGTTACATCATTGAATTGCTTACTTACTATCGAATTATTAGGGTCATATACTTTATATCCATTGCCGTCACGTACAATAGCAATAGCGTGATCTAAAGAACAAACACGCATTGCCTCATTTGGTTTTAAATCAATTTGTTTTATTATTTCAGCCCAATTTTTGTAACTTGTTTTAAGTCCTATTTGGAAAATCGATTGCAATTCTTTACCTTTTACTTCTATCTGCTCATGCGAGTTAGATTGGCTGTATTTATTGCGGGTACTTTGACTATCGCTTACTTGCAATGCAATTATTTTTTCTACCAAACTAAATAATTTTGCATCGAGATCACTTGTTGGAGGAATCTTTTGGGCAATAACCGATAAAAGCGTCACAAATTCCTTTTCTTTTCCTTCTAATACATATTGAATGTATAAAGTAGCCAAGGCATTGCAAATTCCATCTTCATCTAACTTGATTGGCAAATTATGATATTTGAGGTATTTATTGAGATTCGGGATAACTAGATGTTGCCCAGTATTTACTTTTTGCTTTTTTGACATTGGTACCTCAATAGCATTATAAATGCTGAAATTCTTTTAATTAGATAACTCGTTTTATTTATCTAAATTAGTCAATCTTCTTTTATATAACTAATATATTAAACCTTTAACCTTAACTTAAAGTTAAGTCCTGCTATTCATCCTCCATTCATTGAAAATTATATGACATAATCAATTTTTCTAGACAGTGGGAAAGCTTTTGTATTCTAATGTCCTAATGATTTAGGAAAGGGAAGAAACTATGGCGTTTACAAGGATTTTCTTTTTAATTGTATTAATTAGCATTTTTGGAATACAGCAAACGCAAGCAGAAGAAACCGATCAATTTACCCTTCCACCTGGCGAACTGCAAGACATCGGGCCGGCGGCAAGCTACAGACTTTATGAAGTGCTTGAAAAAGTGATTGCTCAAACCAATTCTGAAATACGAATGCTCCTACCAAGGGCTCAACGTAGCCGACATGCCGCATCACAATTGGCATCACGTCGTAACGATAACTACCTCGCCGATTTGGTATATAAATATACTGGTCCTGGTTTTCCACGTTGGTTGCGCCGTTTACCTAAAGAATCCAAACCGCTACTCTATAAAGAAGCCTTGCCTTGGAAAACGGTTTATTGGCTGGTTTTTTCCCAGTCTCCCGTATTTTTAATTGGACTTGCCCCCACAATCAATATGTATGGCTATTATTTTGGTACGGATAAGCTAGGCCATTTTTTCATGATGGGCCATACCTACTACAAAATTTATATGTATTATCTTGATCATGGAAAATCTGCGGAACAAGCCCATGCTGCGATTGTTTTATATGGTCAAATCCTAGAACAAACTTATTTAGGCACATTAGCTAATGGCGTTTATTCCAACGGAGACTTATCAGCGAATTATGCTGGATGGAAATTTTATATGAATCTTGGCCATAGCGTAAAAATTGGCAAACGCACACTTCCTCCAATCCTGGTTTTGAATGGAAATCAATGGGAGTTTTCCAAGCACGTCACTAGGGAAAATCTACTCAAGCCCTATATCTCAGATAATTTAAATGAAGCGTATAACCCTTGCCGATACTCTTTTAACCGAAACCAAATTCGTAGGCAAATTAAAAAACGCTGTGCTCAGTGGATTAGCCGTGAAGGCCTTACACAGCAAGTTGTGCGCGCCAAACTTAAGGAAACCCTTCGTTGGCATGGAGAAAATTACGGTCATTGGCTTCCTGCAAGGAATGCAGTAACGCTTGCTGCTTGTTTCGGGGGGAAGTAAAAAATTATATTCTGAGCAACAGCATGATGGAAGTGTTTTCCAAAGGAAGCGGATAGTGGTTTCGCCAGAAAGCTACAGCCTTCCTCTCGAAGCATTAGGTATTGAATTACCACTTCCGACAAGAAAAAGAAAACCCATAAAAATAAAGTTCATTTTATAGAGGTCCCTTAGCACTTTTAGGTGCGCTCATCACAATCTCTTCTGGTGATTCTTTAGGTTGAGATAATTGTGGTGGCGAGGATGATTTGAGCGTTGCCAAATGTGTTTTGAAACTTGCGGTATTTTCCGTTTTACACATCTTTTTAAGAAAATCAGCTTCAGCTTCTTTTGCGATATATACTGTATCACCCTTTTGAAATAATAGAGTTTTATTTTTATAACCCATTGCATCACTAAACGCGCGAGCTTCCTCCTTATTCGCAAAGGTCAGTTTCATGGAATAGTCTATTTCTCCACGTGTATCTTGACGTATTTTAGTATTTTCATATTGAACAGTGGGTGCTGCAGAAATTTGTTTCCCTGTAACTGCTTTTATTTGTTCCACACAACTTTGCTGTAACTCTTCTTTTCTTTGTGTAGAAAGTTTTTCACCTTGATGCACATGAGTAAATACAAGTTTTGGTTGATTAATATCAAGGGTTAATATCTTGGCAACTGCTCCCTGAGTGAGATAAATTTCATTTTCATTTTGAAATAAATTTTTCTTATCTCTTAATGCAACGTGATTGGTAAATTGTCGCGCTTGGCGTGCATCTTGAAAAACTAATTTTACAGGAAAATCCTGTTGGGTATCTTGCTTAATTTTTTGCTGATAATTACCCGTATGCACAGTTGCAGTAGTAAAAGCAGGACTGCTTTTAAGATTTTTTTGTAAATCAACCACGGGCTTCATTTTTTCTTGTTGTGCTAATTTTTCTTTTTCTTTTTTGCTTTTATCAAATGCTTTCTCAAAATCTCTATTAAAAAAATTCATATCCTTTTGTGTTTTTAAATCAACTCCTTGTTCCGTGGAGAAAACAGCGTCCACGGCAACACCTGCACCGTCTTGTTTAAAGGCCGTATTCGGTTCACTGTGTTGATATCTAAAATTGGGATTCGATTGATAGTTGGGCATTTCCTTAGGCAAACTCTTACGTCCTTTATTCATATCGCCACCCACAACCACATCGATGTCCCTATGATTTTTTCTGAACTGCTCCATGTCTTTCATCACTTGATTAAGATCGACTCGAGGAGTTGGAGGATGACGCGTTCTTAGAGGAGCTCCAGGTTTTGGAGGGCTTTCAGCATGCACATTGACCAAAAGTCTTTTTTTGCCATTCTCATCTTCGACTAATGTGATTAAAACCTGTCCCTTAGATGCACCTGAATCTTCATATTTTTGTTGTAGCTTTTTGACATCTTTTTCTAATGCTTGATTAGGGGTAGGTGTAACTGGATTACAACTGAACGTGAGATTTCCAAAAGGATGAGTACCATTTTGATTGTACCTCATGCTCAATTTTTGCTTGGGATCTAAATACTTCTGGATATTAGCGATTAATTTTTCTTGGGAATCATGAGGTACTTCCTGCAACATGCCACTCGTAACCTCTCCTTTGTTAATTTTTTGGGCGATGGCAAAAGCTTTCATTTCCAAATCATCATTGGCATTATCTTTATCTATGTTCCAGATTAATGTTTTACCGAATAGTTGGGGATGATGATCTGAGTGAAGACTTTGTTCTTTAGTGGTTGTTGTGGTGCCTTTTTTAACTATTGTTTTTAATTTCTTAGCCATACGATACCCTGCACTTCAAATGAAACTGACTTAGAGTCTGTCTGCAAAAAATAGATACAACTATTAACTTCACGAACACAATCCGAAAAAGATCTGACGCTCAATTAATATAGACTACATTTGCTATTCTTCTACTCTTATATAAATAGAGTGTAGCAGAAACTACAAAAAGCATTGGGAGAATCCCACTCTATTCGCTTATTCAACTTGTGCCAATAATATTTTTTGCGCCTTGTATTGTTTTTCCTAAACTGGAAATTGTTTGATGTTCCGAATATAAAGTAATTTGTCGCAAATCCAATCTAGAAATAATTTTCATCATTGTCGTATTGTTGATTTTTCTTTCTTTCCTCAATGTACGCAACTCCTGATGGGCTCCTTCTAAAGCAGCATACCGTAATTGGCGTTCGAAGGTTAAAGCTAATATGCCCTCGAGTTTTTCACTCTCAGTACCCTGATTTGATACAATAAATTGATTAAACGTGGCCATTAATTTATCTGCAACTTCGATACACACAGCCCTATCCCGCTCATTTACATCGTCACATAAACTCTTCATTTTTATTTTAATTGCTTCAACTGCAGCCTTGGATAATGCAAGCACGGCTTCATTTTCTTCCTCTTGTGTGTGCCTATGGATTAAGTTTTTCAAACCCGGTGTAATTAACGGCAAGAGCAGACTGCTAATTAATAGAGAACAAAGAACAACACCAATGACAAGAATAATTAAAAGTTTTCGTGCAGGAAAAGGCTCTCCATGGATCATATGGGGTAAAGATAAAATCGCAGCCAAAGCAATTGCCCCGCGTACACCTCCGAGTGAAAAAGTACTCATTATTTGGATGTTAGGGAAACGCCAGGAACTACGATTGCGTCTGGAAATTAATGCCTCAAAAGGCAGCGTTAAATAAATCCATGCCGTGCGAAGTAAAATTAAGGTTGCAGTAATAAAAACGACTATCAGTGCATATTCGGAGAAACTGTAACCTGTTGTCGCAAAGAATTTAATCGAATGAGGCAAGTATAACCCCAAAAGAATAAAGATAATTCCATTTAATGTAAGATCGAGTACTCCCCAAACAAAATGACCTTCGATACGCATTTTGGCCATTGTTCGGTCTAAAAATCCAGCTCTATCAATAGTGAAGCCTGCAGCAACAGCGGCCAGTACTCCTGAAAAACCTAATTTTTCTGCAACAAGATATACAGTAAAAGGTAAAAGCAGCAATAATAAATTTTCAGTGGTTGTCTCATGAGCACTGTGCTTGCTTAACTTTCCTAAAAGTGAAATAAAAATATAGGTAAGAATAACACCAACAGCAATTCCTCCTGCACTAATAAATAACAAGCTCCCTACTGCCTCCTTGAGTGAAAACACGCCAGTTAACATGGCAACAACAGCCAGTTTAAATGAAACCAAGGCTGAGGCATCATTTAAAAGTGCTTCTCCTTGCAAGATGTGCATAATTCGTTCAGGTATTCGCGTTCCAGCGGTCATGGAGCGGAGCGATACAGCATCTGTCGGAGAAAGAGCTGCAGCCAATGCAAAAGCAGCAGGCAAGGGGATGAGAGGAATTAACCAATGAACCAAATAACCAATTCCCGCCACAGTAAAAAATACTAAGCCAATGGACAGCATAATAATAGGTCGGGTATAAAGTAAAAACTCCCGTTTCGGAAAATGCCAACTGTCATTAAATAATAAAGGAGGAATAAACAACAACATAAATACTTCCGGATTAAATCCTACATCAAAGGTGGGAAACAATATTGCTATAAGTGCCCCTAGAGTAATTTGGATTAATGGGGTCGGCAGGAAAGAAACAAAACGTGTAATTACCCCAGAGATCACCATCAGAAAAAGAAGTACTAAACAAATGAACACACCCTCCATTGCTCTTATTCCTCCGAGATTTATTTACGATGAATTGTTTTGATGATTCAAATTGAATTTTCGTTATAGGAAAATTCCGGGTTCACAAAGCTGGAGTCCTTTATACTGCCAACTCAAAATTACCCAAATAGTTAATCACCTATACTCCTATCGATTGTAAAACACTTCAATGGAGTCGAATAGAGTTAAATCTTCTTTCGTTACAACATGCTTGATTGAGAACTAACTGGAACCGAACGCTCCTCAAAAACTATAATCAATGCCTATGGAGGAGTTTTCAAAAAAGTCTGATATATGAATCATCACTTAATTTTTACAATTTTTGAACATATCCCTGTAAATAAATAGTAATTTACAGAAAATTTTGCATTATTTTAATCGCCACCGAGATCAACGGCACTATCATTGTGGAGAAAATGAAAACTTGCAGCATTTTTCAAATGCAGTAAGTCACTTTAAATCAAAAACAAGGAGATAAAAGATGTCCTTCAATAAATTCATAATGGCTTGGGCCACAGCATTACTCTGTTGGGTTTCGTTCTCTTCAATGGCAGCAAGCGAAAGCAATCAAAATCAAATGGATGTGCTTTTAATTTCTGACCCTCATGTGGATATTACAAAACGGCAAACGGCTCATATAAATCCGCTACCTAATACTTCCGAAGAATTGGATCCACAAAGTTTCAAAACATTAATCGCGAAAATTGGCGAACAAATCGACTTACATCAAGAAAGACGTCATGCAGTTCTATTGCTTGGTGACCTACCCGCCCATAATGCATATAAACGTAAGAAAACCAGAGAGAATATTAATTTAGTTTTTGAACAACTGTTTGAAAAAATAAATCCATCCCCTTACTTATATGTGTTTGGTAATAATGATTCGTTGCAAAGAGATTATGGTCAATTCACCTATGGTGATGAATCTGTTTCCGATTTGTTAAAAGCGATAACAGGTAATAATGATGGATTTTTATCCACTGGACGCCAATGTCCCTTTAATGGAGAAACGTGTATTCAGAATCAAAACCCAAAATATGGCTATTACACTGCTTATCTAGGAGATCATCTCAAGCTTATTTCATTAAATAGTGTTGTATTTGTCTCAAGACCTCAATTTTCCCCCTCTAGGGAAGGAGCTCCGGAAGAACTGCAATGGTTAGAAGAAGAACTGAAAACAAGTAAAGCAAAGCATGAGCAAGTTATTTTAGCCATGCACATCCCACCTCAGAGCTGGGAGTCAAAATACAAAGAGCCATTCAAAAAAATCATAAAAACTTATCCAGACATTATTATCGGTATGGTCGCCGCCCATACTCATTTTGATGAAATCCATGCGATTAAGATTGAAAATAAAGGTGATGTCATTCCTATCGTTTATTCAGCGTCTCTTGGACCGGATCACGGCAATGCGTCTTCCTTTAAAACCTTAGTTTTATCGAGGCAGAATGAAAGTGCCCCATGGCAATTAAAAGATTATATAACCTACCATTTTATTGGAACTAGTGCGGGTAAAAGCCAACTCAATCAATATTATGATTTCAACCAAGCATTCTGTTCAGGTACTTCTACTGAAACAGTAAGTAATTGTCTCAAAAAACACCTTGGTAGAAATAAATTTGATAGCGCCACCAGCACTTTAATGAGCAAACATTATACGGCGGGAAACCCTAATAATAATCAAAAGATTGATCCATCCTCAAAATGGCTCATGATCATAAAGTGATTCTGCTTTTTTGGGGTTAGTAATTGAGTCATTTTTGGTACCGCGCTTTATGCGTGGTACCAAGGCGAAAAAATTAGTGGAGGTTTCTCATCAAAAAACTGACGATTCCTCAGGGCATTTTGACCCAATAATTTAAACACGCTCATATCGCTTTAATATTAACAGTAGAATCACTTCATCAACAGGGCAAAGTTAACATGACTTCGTATGAGCAGATGACAAGCCCACCTCCTCAACATGAACATGAGAGCCAAATCGATTTAAGCATATAGTGGTTATTCATTAAAAAAATCTAAAACAGAGTCATGTGCTGCCATCGTATCGTCAAAGCCTAATTTTATTAATTCGCGGGTAAATGCTTTTTCAAATAAAAGAAAGCTGAGTAAATCACCGGAATGACGCTTGGCACCAAGAAAATTAAGCAGAACACGCAAGAGCATCGGTATATTATTGTATTGAGATTGAGCCAGATTGGCTACATCCACACTGGGGCGCAGATGTAAGGTTTGGATGGGTCGCCAATGAGAACGTTCCCGCGTGGGAACCATGTACGCCATATGGTTCATATGACTCACCATCTCAAGATCACGCTCAAGATTATCTAAAAACAACCCATTAACCATCCCCCCCAAAACACGCGAAAAATCAATGTCACCGCCTCGTAATTTTTCTGGGTCACTTATACTCGGTAAGGTACGCGTACCAATAATTAAAATTTTATCTACCTGGCAACGGATAGCGCCACGTAGAGGAGCCGCTAACCCCACATGACCATCTCCATAATGCAGTCCATCGATTTTTGCAGGCGGAAAGAATAAAGGTAACGAGGTCGACGCCAGAAAATACTTCATTTGCAGGGTAACCCGCTGGCTGCTATGAAGGGGATCATCCCAATCCTCAAAATCTTCTGCATGATGTTGATAAAAGGAGATGGTTTTTTGCATTTCATAACAGTTACTGATGATTTCCATCATTTCTAAGTGCTTATCCCTGATAACACCTTCCAGAACCTCAAAATTAATAATGTTATTAATAAATTGACGCAAAGGCGAGGTATCAAGAATATGGCCTAAAAGACGTTGCTTGGTCAGCATGCTGCTCATATTCCGCATAGCCGATATGCTCAACGCATAATTGCTGGACTTGAAAATATGCTGACAGGTGATATTATTCCATAATTCATTTAATTTGTTCGTACCCGCAGTAAAATCCAGTGCATTTTCAGCGACTACGGCAGCATTAATACTACCAACACTCACCCCACTAATCATATGGAAAGGAATTTTTTTTGTATCCAGAATGGTGCTGATCGCTTTAAGCACCCCTGCCTGATAGGCTCCACGGGCCCCGCCACCAGCTAAGTAAAGCGCGATTTTGGTCATTTTTTACTATTTTAGGAAGAGAAGTAAAAAATATAGCCCTATTGCACGTCGCTGGCAAGTCATAGAAAACGGCAGCAAAATGAGATGTACCGTAATCACAAAGAGGTTTATAAGTTCTGCTCGCAAATAATTTCAATGCGCTTAGGGTATTGACAGCCCCCTCACTAAACTGTATATTAATAGTACAGATAAATTTTTATGATTTTTTCATGTCTCATTCTACCGTACACCACAAGTTAAATAGAAAAGCAGCTTTTACACAAGCCGTTGCTTGCTTTTTTTATTTTAGCTTTTTTAGCCCGGCGCTGGTGGGTAGGTAGAATTAACTAACACTCCAACCCCCAGCATAGTCTGGGGGTTTTGGTACCCGAATTCCCAGACAATAAAAAGCATGGGGGTTGGATAGAACCAAAGAGGAGTGTACATTATGCAACATCAATCGCGACATCGTTCTCATGACCTATCCAAAGTAATACCCACCGGTTGCAGGAGGGGATTATGAGCTACTCCGTTTTAAAAAAACTACCTCCCGTAGAAGAAATCATTCAGGAAATCCCTTTATCAAGTGCTGCCTCTTTGCAAATTGCTCACGATAGAGAAGAAATCAAAGCAATTTTAGAAGGTCGTGATCATCGTCTTTTAATGATCGTGGGGCCTTGTTCTGCCTGGCCTAAAAAAGCTGTTTTGGAATACGCCAAACGTTTAGTGAAACTCAATGAGCAAGTAAAACACGAATTAAAATTAATCATGAGGGTATACATTCAAAAACCCCGTACAACTAAGGGATGGACCGGACCTGTAAACCAACCCGATTTATTTTCTCCCCCAGATATCGCAGCTGGAATAAAATACACACGCGATATGATGATTAAAGTCATCGAAATGGGACTTCCAATTGCCGATGAAGCTTTATTTACCCATAATGCCAAAGGATTTCTTGAGCTTCTCTCATGGGTAGCAATCGGTGCTCGCAGTTCAGAGGATCAAGAGCATCGGATTTTTGCTTCCGCTCTAGATTGCGCTGTAGGATTAAAAAATCCCACACACGGTTCGTTAGCTGTGGGGGTAAATAGTATTGTTGCCTCACAGCATGATCATGTCGCTGTATTTGATGGCTACGAAGTGCAAACGCATGGTAATCAGCACGCTCATCTGGTGTTACGTGGCTCAAACCATGCCCCTAATTATTCTATTGCGCACCTTAAAGAAGTGAAGTGCTATATGGATCTCCATAAGATAGCCAACCCTTCAGTCATTGTTGATGTCAGCCATGATAATTGTCTGGTCGATGGCAAAAAAAATCATCACTTACAGCCCTCCATTGCTTTAAGTGTTTTGGATAGCCTGAAAAGGCATCCTGATTTAAAGTCATTGGTCAAAGGGTTCATGGTTGAAAGCTTTATCAAAGAGGGGAGTCAAAAAGTAGATCCGATGGCCCCACAATCCCTTGATTTAAACGGGCTATCTGTCACCGACCCCTGCTTAAGCTGGGAGCAAACAGAATCTTTTCTATTGGAATTAGCCAAGTTGAGGTCTTTAGAGAAAAAGGAATTACGCATGGAGGAACTCGTATGAGCACTTTATTTGGTATTTCCGGTGATGTAGGCTCGTTTTCTGAAGAAGCAGCCCTAATTTATGCCAGACAAAAAGGAATTGATCCCACTCTTATTCATTTGCTGGATATGGAAGGAGTTCTCAATGCCATTGAAAACGGCTCCATTGATCTGGGCATCGTGCCTGTTGTTAATCTCTTAGGGGGATTAGTAAAACCTACATTCCAAGCGATGGGAAAACATTTATTTACTCCCGTTGATGAATTATGGCATGAAATTAATCAATGCTTGCTTGTAAATCCTGGAATTCAACAGGATCAAATTACTCACATCGTGTCCCATCCGCAAGGATTAGCTCAATGCAACCAATTTCTACAAAATAAATTTAAAGGCACCGAACAATTAGAGTGGATTGACACAGCAAAAGCAGCAAAGGATTTAGCGGAAGGAATACTGCCTTTTCATGCGGCAGTCATTGCCCCGGCACGGTGCGCCGAACTCTATGGTTTAGAAATAAAAGCGGAAAACATTCAAGACGGCCATCCGAATCGAACCGCTTTTATCCTGGTAAAAAAGTATCGCGATAACGCAAGTCTTCTCAAGTAAGGAGAAAATCATGCATACACTCGAAGAATTGAGAAAACAAATTGAACAAACAGATGCGTGCATCATTGAAATCTTAGCAAAGCGTCAAGAATTATCGAAACAAATTGGCGTTTTAAAATCCAAAGAAGGGAAAAAAATAGTAGACCGTTCGCGTGAAAAACAATTGTTTGAGTTTTATGAGCATTTATCCAAGCAGTATCATTTACCAGAAGAATTTATCAATCGTTTATTCAAAATAATCATATCAAACTCAAGAAAGGTACAAAAATAATGAAAATTTTACCTGAAGATTCAGCCACAGTTGTGATCAATTCATTAGCTCAGCAGAAAATCAATGCAGGCATTAAAATTTATAATCTAAGCGCTGGTGAACCCAAACTCCCACCCCATCCATCAATTGTCACTGCGGTGACACAGGCTTTAGAACAAGGACATACTTTTTATCCTCCAGTATCAGGAATTCCAGAACTACGGATTTTGGCAAGTGAATGGATGAATGAAGTGTATGGATGTTCATTCCAAAAAGAGAACTGTCTTGTAGTAAATGGTGGAAAATTTGGAATCTACTTACTGATGCAATTATTAGTACAAGAGCACGATGAACTCATTATCCCCTCCCCCTATTGGGTTTCCTATCCAGCCATGAGCAAATTGTTTGGTGGTGTGCCCGTTATGGTTGAAACGAACGAAACTGAAGGTTGGAAGCTGACCCCTCAAGCACTCAAAAACGCATGTACTCCTAAAAGTAAACTCCTTATTCTGAATAATGCCACGAATCCAACCGGTGCTTTATATACTGAATCCGAGCTTGCCGAATTATTGCAAATTGCTCATGAGCAGGGACTTTTAGTAATTGCTGATGAGGTATATAGCGCCCTGACCTACAATGAGCACAATTATGTTTCTTGTGGTTCTTTTACCCAATTTCAGGATCACGTCATTATTATTCAAAGTTGCTCAAAAAATTTTGCCATGACCGGGTGGCGAATTGGTTTTGTGTTTGCTCCTCAATATATTATCCAGCCACTCAGCGCATTAATTAGTCAAAGCACCAGCGGCGTGACTACTTTAAGTCAATGGGCGGCTGTTGCTGCATTAAATGAAGTAGATCATGTCAGTTCCTGGGTGAAACAATGCATGCAAAAAAGAAGAGATACACTCATTAATGCCTTGCATCAATATTTTGATCTCACCATAAAGCCACCCGTTTCATCTCTTTATGTATTTATTTCCTTAAGCAGCCTAGGTTTTAAAAAACAGAGTTCTGCAGAGTTTTGTAAACAAGCATTGGAAGAAGCACATGTAGCTCTTGTACCAGGAATCGCATTTGGCAAAGAAGGTTATGTGCGCTTATCCTTTGGGGGGAGTGAAGAGGATTTAACAGCAGGAATCCATGCTTTAGCTCAATGGTTGCACTCCTAAACTGAGTGCAGCTACGTCCAATTAAAATAAAACTTTATTAATTCACTTCTACAGCAGGATAAACTTCAACATACGACTCACCAAGTACACCATAATAAGTGACGGTGCGCTTCTCTAAATCAACATGATAATGGACTACTCCAGCCTCCCAAGATGCGCGAAGAAACTCCGGAAAGGTACTTTCACCCGCTTGATCAATACGAATAGCTTTTATAAGTGCAGCCTTATTAAACTCAGGAATATCGACTTGTCCTGTAACTAAAGAAGATTCTTGAGAAACAACATTCCCTTTTTTGGTGATATAGACACTCTGACAAGACGGTAAATACCAAAGATTATGTTTCACTCCTGCTTGACGCATCACTTCTGCTAAAACAGGAAACCCTCCTACTCTAGGACGAATTGCCACCGCAGATTGGATTGCATTCATTAAATTATCAATTGCTTCACTCACGTTTAATCTCCATTTTTTTATTAGACTTCTTTCGAAACTCGCTGCAGTAGCGTTTCAAAAGAAGTCTATTCAATTGGTGCCGTTTTAATTTGATGGGAGTAAACAAGTTTTTTCAAAAGTTTCACGAATTGTTCTCGCTGTGCGTAGGTAAGTATTGAGAAAAATTCTTCATCATTTTGATCTGCAAGATCTGCCAGTTTAGGTATGAGCACAACAGCTGTTGCGGTAAGCTCTATGTCTTGATAACGTCGATCCTCAGCAGATTCTTTACGATTTACCAGACCTTTTTCAAGGAGTCGTGAAATCAATTTTGAAACCGCGCCGCGAGTGAGTCCTGTAATATGAGCAACCTTACTCGGAGATATGATGTTATTGCAGTCATACATTTTTCTGAGTACCACCCATTCGGCAACTGTAACGCCTGTTTGCTCCAGCTTCCTTGCAAATGCATGCGACACCTCATTGGAAACCAGCCGCATCCAATAACCGATATGATCCGTCAGCTTACTTACTTCTTTTCTTTTTTTAACTTTCAGCATTTGTGTCTCCCAAGGATTTCAATTTTAGTTTCCTAGGAAACTATTGTCAAGGAAACAATTTGACTAGGGTTTTACAGCCTAAGCAACATAACAAGGATCCTGTGTGTTACAATTCCACTTCAGATGTCAAATACGATAGTTCATCTAGTCTATTACTAAGAAAAAACGTTTTAAGAACAGGAGCAAGTGGATGTCTCACGACCATAGTCATGCAATTCCAACCAATCAGAATAAAAAATATCTTTGGTTGGCCTTGATTCTCACATCGACTTATTTAATTGTTGAAGTAGTTGGAGGACTTATTACTGGCAGCTTAGCGCTTCTTTCGGATGCAGCACACATGTTGACCGATGCCAGTGCACTGGTCATCTCTCTGACAGCAGTCTATCTAGCCGACCGCCCTGCCAATTTACGAAAAACATTTGGCTATCACCGTTTCGAAATTCTTGCCGCTGCTTTTAATGCAATTTTACTTTTTTTTGTTGCCATTTACATTTTATATGAAGCGTATCAACGCCTGTATGCACCTGCGAGCATTCAGACGGTAGGCATGTTTGTGATTGCAGCAATTGGATTGTTGATTAACCTAATCAGCATGCAACTGCTTGCAAGTGGAAAAGACAAAAGCCTCAATGTTAAAAGTGCTTATCTTGAAGTATGGAGCGATATGCTGGGTTCTATTGGTGTATTGATTGGTGCTCTAATTATTTACTGGACTGGTTATGCATGGGTAGACTCTGTCATTGCTATCGCAATTGGTTTATGGGTTTTGCCTCGGACCTGGATCTTATTAAAGGAAACAATTAACATCCTTCTTGAGGGAGTTCCGGAAGGTATGGATGTTGAGGAAATAAAATCTGAAATGTGCCGAGTTTCCGGGATTTTGAGTGTACATGATTTCCATCTTTGGGCACTAACCAGCGGGAAATCCAGCCTTACTGCCCATGTGGTTTATGATAGTGCTTATAATCATTCAGAAGAGTTATTACCCGTGCTTCAAGAAATGCTTGCCACCAAATTTTCGGTTTATCACACCACACTGCAGTTTGAAAACAAACCTTGCGAGCATACAAGCAATGGCTGTAATTATACAAAACGCTCATCCTGAGATGGAGTAAAAATCATTATCCTTTAGGGCCTTCGCTAGCTTGAATCAAAATGGCCTGATTTTCGAGTACCGAGGCTCAGCATACATGCTGTATGCGAATACAGATTGCCCAAGATAGGAGACAGACCCTAGGTTCCGTGAACCAATTTTCTAGCGCATCCATATAAGCGCTCCGGCCAAATGTAAGAACCCGGAAAAAGCGGTCGTTGTTTTATCAAAACGAGAAAAAACACGCCGAAAGTGTTTGATTTTGGAGAAAAAAGCTTCAACTAAAAACCGCTCTTTGTACTGCTCTTTATCGATTTTTCTTGGGTTCTTCGCATTCTTTTTTGACGGAATGGTTGCAATACAGCCTTGACTCTCCAGTGTGTCAACAAGTGCCTGTGAATCATATCCTTTATCTGCAAGAACTATCGTGTCACGCTGCTCCTTCAATAGCTCTGCTGCTTGAGTAATATCGTTTCGATGTCCCCCGGTCAGGATAAACTTAATCGGATTCCCCAGTCCATCCACCAAAGCGTGAATTTTAGTGGTAAAACCTCCTTTACTGCGCCCCAATGCCTGAGCATCATTCCCTTCCTTGTCGTAACCAGATGCACACGCATGCGCGCGCACTATGGTGGCATCAATCATGACGGCTTGATCATCAACATCGCTAACTGAAGACATTAAGCCAGTCCAAATGCCGCGATCTGACCACATTTTATATCGCTTGTGAATTTTACGCCAATGTCCGTAATAGGGCGGGAGCAGGCGCCATTGACAGCCTGTACGTAATACATACCAGACTCCTTCCACAAAGCATCTTGTCTTCTCATTATTCTTAATGTGCAATCCTTTTACTCCTTGCAGAAAAGAATAAATTGTATCCCAGACTCGTTCTGATATATTATTATACATGTAGGCAGTTCCATTAGTGTTGTTAACGATCGCAATCGAATTTCACTATAAAAACTGCCTACTTTTCAAGTAATTAAAAAAATTGGTTCACGGAACCTAGGGTTATTTAACGTTTTTTCATCACAGTAAGAAACAATTCTGAATCTAGAAAAAATTGCAACCATGCATGTAGATACTTATAGCCACTTTGTGCAAACCACTGTGGGTCAACCATGTAAAATTGCCTTATGAAGGGAAATAAAGCAACATCGGCCATATTGATATGGTTTCCTAAAAGGAAGTGATTTTTCATTAGTAGCGAATTTAATTTATAGAGGTATTCTTGGGCTTTCTCTCTATAATAAAGCGGATCTTTTTTCTCTGATTTTTGTGGGTATTTATAATTATCCAAAATGGGTTTAAATTTTATATCATTCAAGTGAATTAATTCATGACACTTATCTTTGTGTCCGACAGATAGCCAACCATCAGGATCAGATTGTGTTAAGGCCCAAATCATAATCTCAATGCTTTCATCAATCACACGACCATTTTCTAAAATTAGTACAGGAACAGTCCCTTTTGGAGAGGCAAGAAGCATTTCCTGAGGCTTATTTTTAAGTTCGACCTCACGCGGTTCTACTTTAATCTTAGAATAGGCGAGCGTCATTCTTGCTCTAATCGCGTAAGGGCAGCGTCTGAAGGTATAAAGTATTGGATAATCCACTGAATTTAGACCATTATTTAGTTTATAAGAAACTAGGTGATTCACTTAAATTGATTCAAATCATAATCAATGGAGTTGTGATTGACAACTCAGGATAAAAGCTTCGGCTTGTCTAAGACAAAAAATTACCACAGACCTATTGCCTATTGTCCTATCCACCCAAGAGGCCTTAAACAGACCATAGTGATTTATTTTTTTGCAATTTAAGCACCGCAAATGTATAATGTCGTGCCAATATGTAAGAAAGGCAACATCAATGGCAAAAATAATTGTAACTGAAGGTAATCATGAACTGGTTCTGTTGGATACAGAAAACATCAGGTTAGGCGAAATGTCTACATATTATAAAAACCTGTCACACTACAAGAAACTTGATGAAGCTTTAAAATTACTCTCGAGTCTTGATGAAAAAAAGTATTGGCGGGCAGCAATACTCCTTAAAAGCCTAATCAAGAAGAAAGCCGATGCTGAAGAACAAGAAATCCATTCACTCATAGAACAGTGCAATGATTTTTCAACATCCTATATACCCAATTCGGAACAACTTTCAAGCATGAAAAGTCTAAGTTGTTATCGAGTAGGAGCTGATGCAGGTGCAGGATTTAAAGAAGGCGATCTAGACGTTTTAGGAACTGAGGGTCTCTTACACTGTACTGGTATTTTGGTCGCTACAGAGGATGAACAAGGAAAACTTTGTTATTATGTAGGCCATATATTCGGCGAACGTGAAACTTATGTAACAGTAAAAGAAGAGCTTGATAGAACTCTTGCTGACGTGCAAAGACTTACAGACAAAAAACTTAAATGGTCCGACTTAGCGGAACAAGTAACATTAGTGGGTCCTGGAAGCAGCACCGATGAACCCAGTTTGTGCTATAAGCAAACATTTAAACTATTGACTCAAAAAGGGGCTAAACCCAATCTATTATTTGGCAGTAGTGTCGCTTTTAACTTAACGGGAAAAGGGGATTTAATCGTATTAGACCCTCTAGGGCGATTAAATGAAGGTAGTGAATCCAAACTGCCAAGAGCAGGACATGGAGTCTATTCTCCGGTTAATAATTTAGACGATTCAGAATTAAGTACAACGATTGAAAAACAAATTTCAGATGCAATTCTAGATAATGATTTCCCTTATATGAACCAATTTATTATGAGTAAATTGTAAATTCAAATCTGCCAAAAAGTGCAACCCATATTTACCGAGCATAATATGGGTTTTCCTCGCTTTCAGACTGTATCTAAAAAGAAAAAGTCAGAAGTTTATCGCATTAATTCCTAAAAAATGATAGAAAGTCTCCTATATCTCTACAAACATTGAAGTGAGTTGGGGCAGACTCTATAATTTCGCTTAAAATCAAAAATTACAGGAACAAACATGAAACTCGATGAAAACACCAAGACAGCCGAAACATTAACCAATGAAGATTATTCCAAAGCGATGAATTTTATAGGCCAAAATTTATTGTCAGCCTTAGTTCAATCCTTGGAAAAGCTTCCCCCCCATTTGCGTAACAGTAACGTTATCTCTCAAGCTTTATCTGCATTTTTGGCCAATATCATCTATAAACAATTTCCAGAAAGTCCTGAAGCATGCCACCAAATGATGGATGCAATGACCAAACTTGTAAAAATTCAATTAGATAATTACCCCTGAGGGATCGCCAGTTTTTCATTTAAATCTCTCTACGTCTAAAAATGTAGCCCGAATGCAAGCATTCAGGGCTGAAACCCGGGTTTCCCCGTATTCTACCGGGTTCGTTACTATAATTAAAAAGAGATAGGATATTTTCGAACGGAGCTTATATTATGGACGCTAAAAAAGAGTACACCTTGCTTCGAATAGCATTGGTTATTTTTGGACTGGTTTTTATCTTTGCCGTATATCCTTTAACCATTGTGTGGCCATCTGGCTGGGCTTGGCATCCTGCGGGACAAAACGTCTATTTGCAAATGATAATCGGGGTTTATGCAACATTAGGAGTATTCTTGCTCTTGGCGGCAAAAAATCCGATACAGCATTTAAGTTTAATTTGGTTTACTGTTTGGTCCAGTATCGTGCATGGTGGCATTATGGCGATTCAATCATTTTACTATCCACAGCATTTTGCTCATTTATATGGAGATGTTCCTGCTTTATTTCTCATCGCAATTATCTTGGCTTGTTTAACACCACGTCGGAATGCGCTGATTCAGTAAACAGGATTACCTTAATGTAAAGGATACTTGCGATAAATGGGTAGCACCCCAGCTTAGCGATATTTTTTGATCCGTTACTTGGGAGATTCCGACCGGTCATTGCATTTGAATCCATGATAAAGAAGCCACAAAATGAATTGAATAATCAAGTCATTCATTAGGTTAACCTGGCAGACTTCTTCATCTTAACTCTCATTTGATTACATCCATTTCTTCTTTTTAAAAAGAAGATAGAGACATATGGCGCAGACAATTATTAAACCGAGCGCACCAAAATATCCGTATTTCCAGCGCAATTCAGGAATCCACTCAAAATTCATTCCGTAAATTCCAGTAATTAAATTTAACGGCAAAAAAATAGCCGCAAATGCTGCAAGCACAGCCATAGTCTCACTTATTTTTTGCATCAACTCATTATCGATTTGTCCTAATAGGCTATTTAATAACTCGCGAATCGAATCCACTTCATTGATTATGAGATGACTATGATTTGATAAGTTGTATAAGGAAGAACGGCATTTTTCTGAGATAACCAAGATATTTCGACTGGTGATCCGCATTAAAATTTCTCTTATTGCAATCATATCACGTTTAATTTGCAACGTTTGGTGCTTTACCTCTGCAACCTCTTTATAAATATTTTCCTGTGTTTTTTGGATTAAAGAATCAAACTGCTCTGCAATTTCTTCATAATGAAAAAGAACCCTAGCATAATCATTAATAATACCCTCAAGGAATAAAAATAAGATGAAGCAAGGCGTTTTAGCATAATGAACTGATTTCGAACAACTATTGAAAAACTCAAATAGAACAGGCAAAGGTTTGTCTGCAGCAGTAAAACAATAATTCGGCGTAAGGTGAACCACAAGATTATCTAAATTTATTTCATTATTCTCATTTAACTCAAGTGAAGCCAAACACTTAATTTGCAATGTTAATGCATTGTCATTATCAATAAGATTGGATAAATTATTTTCTTCAGTACATAACTGAATTACGTCTGCAGGTAATTTCAGTTTTCTTACTAATTGCTTAAAAGCATCCTCTTGATTTAAATTACTATGGATCCAATAAATTTTGTTTTTCTCTTGAGTATCGATCCTCAACTCCTCAAGAGCAACGTGCTTGATGCTGTGATGGGTTAAATCAAATTCAATTGCTATGCTATCAAAAGTATTCATTAACTTACATCCCTAGTGTTCCTTTAATTATTATGGCTTGTTTTTCTTGATAATCAATCTTCGATTAGTAGCTACCCTGACAATGTATGCGGAACAGGCGACACAACTAGTCGAAGAAGAGAACTTGGACGAGCTCATTGCTCACCCGAACCCCAGCTTATAAAAGTGTCAACAGGCCAAGCTTTATACCAGCAAATTACAGGGAGTCCTTATTTTGTTGAGGATGCAGAACAAGTTACCAAAATTCTGAACAAAAATCCCCATTTTCCCTTTGCGGTACGTAAAAGTAGTGCCACGGTAGAAGGAATGATCACATTTACCACTGTATACGATACTAATAAAGGAATTGTTTTTACACGTTATGGCATCAATGACAACGGCGAACTCTCTCAGTTTGATAAAGACAACGCTTATAAGATAAAGGAAGTTTCCAGCGATCTCCTGAGTGTTTTGCAAGAGCAGACTCTTGTTGATCTGAAGCGTATCAATCAAGCCAAAAGCATTGAGGATGTTACCTTTCATCGCGGGGAAAAAGAAGTTCCTCAAACACAGAGACTTTTTGTTGGTGAAAGAGGATTCTTTGCACTCCGCACAACCACAGTCACAGCCTACTGTAAAAGAGCAAACTCTCCGTTTTGAGGATATGCAACCCTAAATAAAAATATGAAGTAGCCGGGATAAGACCAAACTTATGCCGGCTTTTTATTTCTCAAAGCGATTTTTAACTTAAATTCAAAATCACATTGAATTCGATCTTATATGTTTTACCACTTTCTCTTTATTTTTTTAGCAAATCCTCTTGAACCTTTTATAGAGATAAGTTAATTATCAAGATGGACCCTAAATATCCAATGGAGTTTATTGGTGCGCAAAAAAGGATTTTCGACATGAAGACAAAGATACCGACACAAAAAAAAGAAAAAAATCCAAATCCAGAAGACAGCAGAGCCTTACCCTTTCAATTAATACAATATGCCGAACCGGATCGAACTTATTATTTAAGAAGCACGGCAAAAGGAATAAGCAACTTCTTTTCGCTGCGCGTCAAAGAACTATATAACACCCTAGCCTGGACCTTTTCATTGGACTCTATGGATTGGAGTACGTTTAAAAAATACGTTTGGCCTACGATCTCTTCCGGAGCTGCATTACTTGTGGGAAATTATCTCACGCCATACCTCAGTGAATTCTTAACAGGAAGCGCTGAATATGATTTTGTGGTCCAATTTCTTTTTGGCGCAGCAGTATTAGGATATTGCGCATTAAACCGAATTACGGATAAAAAACTTGATTCTAAAGCAGCACTGTCTGTTGCAGTAGCCAGTGAAGTGACTGCAATAATTTATATGTACCATTCTGTTTTTAAAGGGACTACTTTTTTACTCAATGACCAAATTCCTGATGAATATTCATTAATTGCTAGTTTAGGAGCCAGTGCATTGGTTGTTCCGAGTGGAATTTCTTACCTCACGCAAAAAGTTCAAGAGTTACTGGTCCGCTTCCAATACAGTCGAGGAGCACAGCGTTCAGACACTGCAGTGATTTCCAGTGGGCTAACCCCATTATCCAATCTGTATTTTCAAATCAATCACTTTATCGCCAGTGAGCTTATGGTCAGTTCGCGTGCCTTTCAGTTGGGATTGATTGCGCACAATATTCGTTATGCTGACAAGATAGTACAGAAATTTCGTAACCTCCCTGCATTATTGGCTGATTTAACTCCATCAACCATAAAAAAAATGCGTGTCCAGCAAGAAAAACTGGATCATGATTATGAATACAACCATAAGTTACATCAGGTTTTAAAATTTACAACTACAGGTCCGCTGTTTGTTCATGTTCCTCGGTATCAGCTTCGTACTGGAGATTTGGTTCTTTGCGATGAAAGCATCAATTTGGATTGTGTGCCAATCTCTGGAGAGTTGATTGCCCTACAACGTAATGTAGATAGTACTTTTACCCAAACCTTGGAACGAAAAAAATTTAGCGTCAATCTTAAAGCACAAAATGGTGAAGACGTCTGGATCGAACATCATACCAAACCTAATTTTACGTCCAATTACAAAAAAGTGGACTTATATGCAGTAAGGGATGGCAAACAGGCGGGCGTATTGGTTGGTGATAAGTTAAACATATATGGCCACAACAACATTTTTATTCAGATTAAACCTGAGAAAGAGCTTTTATTAAATAGTAATTACGAGAAAAAAGCAGTCATTAATGAAATAATTGCCAAACGTAAGCAAAAAAATGTTTTATATTCGATTTTGGGCTCCATTATTATGGCGGCTTTTTTACAAAGAGACATTACTCTAATGCCTGCCGAAACACTCAGGCTCATGTTCACGCTTTTTCAAACATTGATTCCCTTTTCTGAAGCTTTTTTACGCGAAACAGTAAATAGTCGCTTGATGAAAAAATTAAACAGCAATTTGGGAGATCAGCCTTTTGAAACAATTGACGCGCTCCGTCTTGTGGATTTGTGTAATGCATTGGGAGGATATTATCGTGACAAATTCCCCAATGGAGTTGCCATTATTTCCGATAAAACCGGCACCCTAACTACGACCCGGATGGATGTACTTGGTCTATGGACTACTAATATGCCTACCAAGGTACAACACGTACTCGAAGAAAAAAAAGGAAGTTTGCTTCTACCTGAAGAAGCCCAATGGCTTAAATCCTTTGAAGTATTTTGTCATGCCTTTACACATAGTAAAAAAGAATTAGAACCAGAAGAACATGCTATTTTGGAATTTTTCAAATCTTTATTAGGTCATCAGCAGTGTTTGGAAGTTACCACTCTAGGGAATAATCATTTTAAAAAAGTAATTGCCATCAAAGAAGCGAAACAAGAGATCGAGACGTTTCACCTGGGCTTATATCGGACGTTTGGTGGCCGCTTTACTCTGGTTCAGAAGGGTGAAGAATCTTCTCTTGTTTTTTGCGGGGTGCCTAAAGCAGACGCATTTCAAGAAACTCCTTTATTGCAAGCCTATACCATGATGCAAAGTCGTACAGCAGTCTTATCACGCGATTGGTGTATTGCACGCACCAAGGTCAATGAATTTGAGTTTGCGACTTTAAGAGAATTATTTGATAAGGATGATAAAAAGGAGATTGAGAATTTTCTTATAAAACACGCCATATTACTTAAAAGCTTAGAATATTACGGAACTTTTATTATTGATAACCCAGTAAAAAAAGGAGCTGAAAAATTCATCGCTCAATGTCGGGAAATATCAGTTCCGGTATTTGTAGCAACAGGCGATACCACGAAAGCTGCGGTGAATATTGCCAAAGTATTATGTCCGGAAAATGCAAAAAACATCATTACCCTTCGTGCCAATCAGGCTGAAAGCGATGATCGTGTCGTTTTAAGTGAAGAAAATTGCCCCGCTGATTCCACAGTTATATTTGCCGGTGTCAATGAAACGATACTCACCTACTTTCAGCAATTAATGGATAGAAACAAAACAAAGCGTCCAGTCATTATTTTTGCAGAAATGAGTACCGAAGGAAAAGGGGTCCTTGCCCGTTATCTCAAGGACCAACATTATTTTATTGTCGCAAACGGGGATGGTACAAATGATGTCATGATGATGAAAAATTCAAATGTAGTCATTGCCCATCATTCAGATGATGGCACTTTTGCTCCTGGGGTAGATGCTTTATCGAATATCAGTGAAGAGCAACTGCGACGATTATTTGGTTCCGAGAAAACCTTTTATGAACTTTTTGATATTCATCTTCCCAAAAGCTTATTTGTACAGCAACTTGCTCCTTTAGCAAATACCCAGGAAAAATCCAGCATGGCCTTAGCGTTTAAAAGTGGAAAAATGACTTTTGATTTGGCTAAAGCGGTAGGTGCTGACGTCAAAGAAATGAATCAGCAACATTGGTATAGCGTTGCTTTTGACTTATTGTGGCTATGGATTGCATTTTATGAAATCAATCAAAGCACAGATTTACCCATGGATAATCGAAATATTAATGCTTCAAGACTGATTTCAAATACCATAGGAATTTCTTTGATTATTGCGGTCTTGCAATCCTTGGCCAATTACGCGCTGTGTGGTGAATCTACCAATTTAACCAGCATGCTCATTATGTTGAGCTTATTACCTTTGGTTCTCAAGAGTGTTTTTTCGGGTTTTGGAATGGTTCGAGATAGTTTGTATCCTCAACCAGAACCAGAAATAACAGACGGTGAGGAGCACTCTGAAACAGGGTCTAATCGTTCTCTTTCGGGTTATCTGGGCGCTTTTTTTTCGCGTAAACCCGCAAAACATTTAGACAATGCATCGCCTGCACCTAAATTACAGTAACTGTTTTTTTCGCACGTAGGATAAAAAATTTCACCTCATTGCCTACAATGATTTATTTGCAAACAAGGTGTTGATAAAACTGGATGGCTCGCTCAATCGCTATTGGAAAATAATAATGAATCCCGGGATTGGTTTTGCGTGCTTCCAGCCAGGCAATCGTTACGAGTTTTCTTGCCAGCATAAAATACGGGAGTAATCGAATATCGTCTGCTGACACGGGCATGGATTCATTGTAGCCATCCAATAAAGCATCTTTTAATTGATTAAACGACTTATGCTGATTGCCTTCGGATACATGTTCAAATGCACACAAAGCTACAGCCAAATCATCGTTATAAAATCCAAGCCCACAGTCATCAAAGTCAATAATCGCAAATTGGCCTTGATGCACCAGAATATTATTAGGCTGGGTATCTGAATGGATCACGCCGGTTTTGTCCGGATGTTTACTTTCCAAATCTTTTAAAAGCTCATAAACCATTCTTCTCGCTGCAGTGAGAAGCTGTTGTTCATGAGCAGATACATCAGAGAGTTGTTCAATATTATAAAATTTTGCTGTTTGCGCGCCAATCAAGCCATCTGCTCGCCAGTAATCACGGTGTTTCATCGAGAGACTTTGTCCACTCTGATGTAAGGTACCAATCAATTTCCCTAAATTCCTGGCATATTGTTCGTTGATACTTCTCCATTTTGTCTTACCGGGTAACCATTCAAATAAGAGACAAAATCGGTTTGAAGGTATCACCTGATGGTGCACCTCAATGAAGTAGCGCTCAGAAATTGTTTTTACAGGTGCAGCCACAACAAGGTCTGTAGTTGCAAGAATATGATTTATCCACTGTATTTCTTCCTGAATCGCAGCATGTTGATGATGGCCATGGGGATTAACTCTTAATGCATAACGTTTATTTTGGCTGTCTGTAATTCTAAAAATTGCGTTAGCACTGTATTTTATCAATTCAATGTTATGGGGAATCAATGGATAGTGCTTCAGCGCTTCTATGGCCAAAGCCCTTAATCTCCTGGCCTGTGCTCGATAAGAAGCGTGTTCAAAAGGCATCGTAGTCATGATGTTCCAAAAGGCAGTGTTTTATAAGCAAATGCTTTCATTCTTCCTTACCTCAAGTGGTCACTACGCTCATTTCATGGTTTTGTTTTTTAGCAAAAGTAACGCTGAAGCAATCAGCAACATTCCACCCATAGCGATCAACCCGGCACTGGAAAGAATGGATAATAAGTTGGAACCAAAACCTGTGACCATCCAGGCAAATGCCATTACCGCACCGGATATTCCCATTACCCATCCTTGCGATTGCGCATCGACAGCATTAGAAAATAAAGTAAGTAAGCAGGCAAATGCCATAATATCAAAAGTTGCAATCACTACTGCTAAGGGCCATTGTAAAAGAGGATTGGAAATAACATACACGAGCAATTGTCCCAACCCTGTGAGAATAAGGGTAAATAAAGCAATATGGTGTACTTTATATCGATTCACACATAAAGGCATTCCAATCAGGATGCCGATAGCAAAACCTAAACCGATCATGCCTTGTACTGCACCCAATTGCCAGTTGGTGTAATGGTAAGCTGTTTTCATATGCACAATGATGAACTGAAAATAAAGGCTAAACCCCATTTGCATCAATAAAAACACCAATGCCAGAATACGGACCGAGCGATGCTGAAATGCTTCAATAAAAATTTGCACCGGGCGAAAAATGGATATTTTCTTATGCGATAAAGTTAACACAGTATCTTGATATCCAAGTTCTATCCATATCCAAGCAATAAAAGCCAGGAGCGCTGCCATTAAAAAAGGAGTAGTAAAAGTAAACCAAGGCAGTAATTGTTTATCCGACATGACCCCGCCAAGCAAGGGACCAAGAACCGAGCCAAAACTAAAACTCAGAGAAATCAAGCTCATATTCAATGCCTTGGTTTCAGGAGTACTTAAATCGGCAATAGAAGCTTGAGCTATAGGTTGACTACCAGCCATTAAACCGGAAAGGGCTCGCCCGATAAGTAATAAACTTAAGGAAGAAAAAGCAACCCCTACCCCCATTAACAGAAAACTGATGGTTATTCCTAACATACACAGCAGCAACACTTTTTTGCGCCCCCAAACATCGGATAAATCACCCATGAATGAGGTACCAAAAAACATGCATAAGGGATAGAGCATATAGCTTAATCCCAAATAAAAATGTTTCGCTGCCACACTCGCATCGGCATTCAATACAGGACTATGATCTGCTGTAAATATTGCCGTCATTACTGGATATACAAGCCCAAATCCTAAAGCATCAATGACCACTGCAAAAAAACAAGGAGCAGTTTTTCGAAACATAGTGACCCCTTTGAATTAAAGTAAATAGTTTTTACTATACTGATATTCCGAAGGTTTGTCTCATATTAAAGCCGAGGTAAAGCTTAAAGCCTAGGTAAAGCATCCTGTAACAGAGTAGCTATCGAGTCTAAAAGAGTCGATTCTTCGGGTAAAAAAATACCTTTTAATACTGGCGGCTGAACACAATAATAAACACTTATTTTTACCCGAGATCCATTCTTAACTCTAAATTCATTTTCCAATTGATAAGGCAATTTTTTTGCTTTGGGATCTGAATAAAACTCACCCCAAATGCTTTCTATTTTTGCTGCCATACACTCTGGAAATTGAAATGCAGCGGGCAATAAATTGACTGTTTTTGTGAGCAGCTCTTCAATGCTTAAGTCTCTAAGTGCAATTAAATTTGAAATCTGATAAAGACATTGCAGTTCTTTAACGCGTTCACCTAAATCGTAGGTCAATCTTTTTTGTTCTGTTTCCACCCTCTTCCTCGAGGTAATATTTCTTATTGTTTGTATCCAAGAATTAGGAAATGAAACCGAATCTATAGGGGACAAACTACATTCAAGCCACCCGCTCTTTCCGGTCTTCACTTCCTCAATGAATTTATCTTTTGAAAGAGTCAAATGAGAACACACTGGACATTCTTTCTGCTCTATAGACTTATTATGAAAAAGTGTGTGGGAAGATAAACCGACTAATTCTTCAGGTTTTAAATGGGCGATTGTGCCTGCAGCTTTGTTTGCTTGGTGGATAATACCTTCTGCATTAACTATTAACGTAGGATCTGGAATATTATCATAAGTAGTCGCAGCACGTGTCAGCATCGCAAAAGGTCGACGCAAAGTTTGTTCTACTAAAGCAACATAGATAAACCAAATTGAGAATATTTTTAATATTTGCCCCCCTACATGTTCTAAACCAAATAATCTTTTATAATCGGACAATGCCAAATCGGAAAATATCAGGGTAATCATGCTTAGGCTCATATAAAATAATAACTCTTTCGGTATCATTGCCCTCTCATACCAAAACAATATTAGTGCGATGATTAAAATTAGGATAACGCCCCATTCACAATAAAGTTTGAACCAAGTTACTCCATAATGATCAATATATGTCGTAGGAAAATGACCTGAAAAAATGGCGGTAAAAAGAATTAGGGTTATTAAAAAAAAGCCCAGATTCACTATCCAAATTCTCAACGTATGCCTGAAAAAATAAATGGAAAAAAGAAAAACCGCAGCCTGAAAAAAACGTGCAGCAATCCAAAGTTGAGTACCTAAATTACCTCCACCATGAGGCAATAAGCTTTTTTTATAAGCCAAAATATGCGCGATATCGATAAATGACCACCAACCGGCAGCCAGGGAAATAAAAATCACAAATTGATTTTTTGTGAAATGGGTGGTTGTAGCTGCTACGAGCATTGCAGTTAATCCGATAACCACCGAAAAAAATTCAGTAAGAGTATGAAAAACTAGAAGGTTGGTTTGATACTCAGCTAAAATACAAATTAAGGATAGAAACAGGGGAATGCCATAAACTCGCCATAGTGGTGAGCGAATCGAGACATTCGCTGCATAGGATCCCCTATCGACACGCATACATGTCCTCCCCATTACGCATTGATTCCTCTTTATATAATTTTGAAATGAATTTAATTAATCTCATAGAAAATTTTATTTCCTCATTATAGTTGAATTAAACAAATCAGGGGTTGCAGCACATCCTGATTCAATCTAAGAAAATCCGAATATTGAAATAGGGCAAGAATCTACAGGTTTCGCTTGGCGACATTATATAGGTAAAGAGAGGTTAATCCCACAACCAATGCATTTTTATTTCATAATGGCCAAATAAATATCAATTTTAATTTCGATTTCATATTCCCTTAATTATTTATTGCTAAAATTGCCTAAATTTTAGTAATGATAATAGGGCTTAAAATGCAACAAAAATACCAATTCACAACAATGGGACAAAAGAAAGAGCGGAACACCGGGCACATAAGCGAACAAGGCACATCCCTCCCGCCAGAAAAAGCAGTCATGGAAGTTATGAAATTGATCTTGGATGGTTATACAGAAATTGAAGCAACGGCCTTGGTAGGAATGCAAACTACACCAATCACCAAAAAAAGTATTCTGAATGAACCCATTTATTATGCTTCTAGAGAAGAAATACAGCTTTTAAAAGAGCAAAGAGATCAAAGAAGGCGCACGCTAATGCCCTCAACACCCAATAACCATACTGAGCAACGAAGTACTATACAATCTGTATCTGCAGAAAGTGATCAGGAAGTGCCAACACCTAAAATTACTACTGAAAAACCATCGGTTCCTGCAAAAACAGAACGTAAAAAGAAAGTGACATGGAATGATGGAAAAACTGAGGATAAAATAGAAGAAGGTTATGTTACAGAAGGAACAGCGAGTTCTTTTAAAAAAGCAGTAGTGGAGGAAGATCTCAAAAAATTAGTCAGCCAAGGTTATACAGAAATTGAAGCAGCAGTTCTACTTGGGAAATCATCCATGCAAGTAGGATCATCATACGCACGCGGGAAAGAAATACCTGTATTTATATATTCTGATCCAATTTTTTATGCTTCTGCAGAAGAAATAGAACAACGTAAGCTTTTAAGAGAGAAATCAGCCTCCAAAGTAAAACCGTCAACATCAAACAGCAAAGCGGACCAGTTAATACAAAAAATCTTGTCTGAAGAAAAAACAGTAACGCCAACTACAATGACGTTACCCAAAGAGAGTACGCAATCTGCATCTTTGGAAAGCGAAAAAGAAAAAGGAAGTACTGAACATGTATCTTCAGTAAAGTCAGAAAAAGAAGAAAATCGATACAGCTTTTTCAGTTCAACGACTGTAGGAATAGCTGCCTTAGCCGTAGTTGCTACACTAGGAATCGTTGCATCAAGAAAATAGAAAAAAACTGCATTGAGATGCTGGTTTTAATATCCAACTGATTGGGTACGCCTGGGAGATTCACCCAGGCTATTCCATTGATTACGTATTAAAATAACCCTTTTTTAAGTCCGCTTCAAAATCGTTGGGCCAATTAGTCCGGTATAGGCCATATCGTTTTTTTATAGAATTCTTTTCAATTGTTATCCACACTTGCGTACTTACTATTTGGTGGGGATCATAACTTGAGCCATTCTCTATCGTGATTTTAAATTCATGGGCAGAGAACCCATTTCTCAGTAAAATATTTTGAAAATCTTTATGTATAACATCCTCTCCGTTATGCATTTTGTTTATTCCTTAAACTGATACTTCACTTAATTATAGTAGCTGGAAACCTGAGAATTTCTCCTATTTTTTTGATAAATATGCTTCTTAAATTCAAAACTTCCCACGAACTACGGCTCATTAAATGAAGTGATCCAAAATTTTTGCGACGAGTTTGTATTTTGGGGGACAGGAGTAACGACGATTGTTTGGACTAGAGGGGGACTAAATGGTCCAGAAGCTGTAGCCCATTGATAGGTAATTTTAAATTTCCAGGAGTTTTTACTTTGTGCGGTTTTTTTAATTTCATACGCAATAATCCATGGGCTGGAAACTCCAGAAACCCAAGAAGGCCAACTGTCTTTAAATTTGCTTTTGAGTTCATCCGAAAACAACATAAATTGGATTGCGCCATTACGCTCTTTATTGGCTTTTGCAAATAAGGTTGCAACTTCATCCAACTTTTGCGGAGCCAGCGCCTTTTCCAACATGAAAATTCGTGCGGCATCTGATTCAGATTGCGACATATTTTCGGTCATACTATGTGCCGTAATGGAACACAAAATCATCAACCCGCTAAGTATGAAGTACACTTTTGACATTCTCATATTTTTCTCTTTATTAATGGAATGGATATGTTTCTATCTATCATTTTTATATGCTGACAGATAATCTGTTCTACTTGTTGTACGCATATTTTTTAAAGAGATCAATTAAAAGTTTTGCTGACGGTCCCACTTCTTGAGGTTGGTGATGCACTAAATAAACCGGATAGGTTCTTATGTTATTTTCTTCCATGTTCAATGGAAGAATGGGTAAATTTCGCGCTTCAACGATTTGCTGCGGTAACCAGGCAAAACCAATCCCATGCACCACACATTGAATCTTCATTTCTAAAGTGCTTACTTTCCAGTAAAATTCAGAGCCTAACCAACCTTCATTGCGTTTTTTATTGAGCCCAGAATCCTGAGCAATGAGGTAACGCTCATCATAAAGATCTTCGAGAGTAACCTGTTTTTGATGTAAGGGACTGTCTTTGTGAGCATAAGGAAGAAAATGAACATCCATTAACTTATTCCCTGTATAGCCTTCTGGAATTTTTGAAATAAGAGCCAACTCAGCTTCGCTATTAATTAATTGATCACTTGGTCCCGATAATAACCCTTGATTGATAATCAGTTTGGTATGTTTATTCTTTTGGCCAAACTCTTGCAGCACAGCCATCAATAAAGAAGAGGGTAAGAGTTCATCGATAGCGAGTCGCAATGATTTTTCATGGCCTGATTTTAAATTAAGTGCTGCATTTTCTAAATTTTTTGCCGCCCGGGTAACTTGCCGTGATCGCTTTAACACTTCCACACCTTGTTCAGTCAGCACCGCCCTACGCCCTTCAAGTTGTAGTAATTGCAAGCCGAGCATTTCCTGAAGTTTGGTTATCGTATAACTGATATTCGATTGACTTTTATGCAGTTTTATCGCTGCTTTAGCAAAGCTTCCTTCATCAATTACCGTTTGTAAGACGCGCCATTGTTCAAGAGTGACTTTAGTCATTATTTCCCCAAACTGAATACATCTAAAAATTAGATATATTTAGTCAAAATTATGCGCTTTTTTAATTTAAATAGCCATTTATAATCAATTTGTTTGATTAATAAGGAGCCCTAATGAACAAAATACTGTTATCACTCATTACCAGTGGTTTATTGATTCACTCAGTTTCCGGAATTGCAGGAGCAATTCAGGAGACCAACAAACACATCGTCTCGCAATTTTATCAAAAAGCATTGAATGAAAAGAACTTTGATGCGGCACAAAATTACCTGGGTGCCTGGTATATCCAGCATAATCCTATGGCTCAAGATGGGATTGAAGGTTTAAAAAATTACATTAACTATCTGAAAAGCACGTACCCGCAATCGCATAGTGAAATTAAACGTATTTTTGCTGAAGGAGATTATGTCATGGTGCATGTCCATTCTGTTTTAGAACCTGGCACTCAAGGACGAGCCATCGTGGATATCTTTCGTCTGGAAAACAATAAAATTTACGAGCATTGGGATGTTATTCAACCCATTCCTGCTGAGTCAGCCAATAGTAACGGAATGTTTTAGGAATCGCTCCTCATCTTCCCTGGCAAACATCTTCTCCTATAATGGGAGAAGGTGAAAACATAAGAAAATTACGAAATTTGACCACTGACAGAACCATTATATACACTTAATATGTGCCACTTATGGATTTCCGTTATGTCAAAACCATTTATCTCACAAATTCATCCTCCTGCATCATTTGTTGAACCCCCATTCTGGTTCATTTTTCACGGTGAAGACATTCTTTTACAGAACCATACCATACCTCAATTGAGCAATATTAACGCCCTCAATCTTTCTATTGAGCGGCAAATTTATTTAGGAACCTACGGCAATACGCCATGTTTTGCAGCGCAGATCAGCGCACAACCTTTCACATTACCTCCGAATATGGCTTTTCAGCATATTCGCCAAGCCCATGAACTTCTGCGCGATGAAGATTTGTTTTTACTTGTTTCCAAAGCAAAGCAACTCTTGCATTGGGATAATAGTACCCAGTTTTGTGGGTGTTGTGGCCATCAAACCCAATACAGTACTAAAGAACGCGCCAAAGTATGTCCAGTCTGTAATTCATTAATTTTCCCGCAAATTGCGCCTGTTATGATGGTATTAATCTGGCGGGATGATGAAATCTTGCTCGCACGTTCTCCTCATTTTATGCCTGGAATCTATAGCCTCTTGGCAGGTTTTGTAGAACCCGGAGAAATGCTGGAACAAACGGTTATGCGCGAAGTAAAAGAAGAAGTAAGTTTGAACATAAAAAACTTGCACTATTTTGCCTCTCAACCCTGGCCATTTCAAAGTAATTTAATGTTAGGATTTATTGCAGAATACGACAGCGGCGACATTCAAATCGATGCAACTGAAATTGAAGATGCCCAATGGTTCTCAATAAAAAACCTGCCTCAATTGCCCAAACCCATTAGCCTTTCGCGTCAAATGATCGATAAATATTTGGCAATGCGCCTTTAAAGTATAAGAATTCGTCTGTACCTTGTACGCGGATCCTTTCCATCGCAAAAAAATGCACATAAAACAAACCAAAAGATATATAATAACGCACCTTATTAATTAAAAATACGAAAGAATATCAAATCATTATCAGGAAATTAAATGAAACCCCAAACAGAAATCCTCGAAAATCTGGGCTTATTGTATGAAAAGAATCAATTACCAACTATTGAGTCTTCTGTTGAACCCAATGGCGGGATTCTAAACCTTGATAAAGTTCTTGCGGATAATCCCGAATGTTGGGATACCATAGCAATAGGCTCATCTCAACTCGAAAAAAAAGCAATAGTTCTTAAAACTGACTTAAGTGAAACCTCTGAAAATCTTTACCTCAAACAGCGCATTATTAAAAAATTAATCGAAGATAATTTTTCTGTATATTTTCCCACTAAAGAGGGATTAAAAAAAATAGAGGATGTAGAGCAGGTTGCCCACATTCATGCTCAATATAGTGAACTGCCATCACAAGAAGCCGCTCAGTTAAAAAAATTAAATCTCATTCCCGATCGTGTTACTTTTTTAGATAGCCATGGATTCGATGATCTTTGTACAAAAATTTTAAACTTCCCCGATGCATTTTTTTATTTTATCAATTTTATCACCCTGGATTTGTATGAACTATTTACTGAGCTGGATTATTCTGAACTCGTTAATCGAATGTTTACCAGTGCAGTTGAATGGTCATTTGATACTCCTCCCAATATGGATAAAGATTGGCGAAAAAAATATATAAATTTTGTAAAAGAAATTTCCGAGCAGACGCAGCAAAAAAACCGACACCCCAGTTTCAGCGCGTACTTATGCACAAAATCAAAGCTTATTCCCTCTTCCGAACCCACGAAATGTGATGAGAATAGCAGAGGAAGAACAAAACAGGCAGGAAGTATTGGTGTACTAAACTAATACCGCTTAAATTCACTGTGCCTGGGTTGCAGCGCTTGTCTCTTGATCATACCTCGTCCTACGCCCCGCGGCTTGTCCGCGGGGTCCGGTATTTTAGCGCAGATCTTCTGGATACCGCGGACCAGCACGGGACGTGAGATGTAAAGTACACTATTTGTTAATAATGGTTAATCTATCAAAATTTCTAATCGAAACAGGCGATCTCTCCGGCGCGACTCCTGGTAACATCGAACTTCTTCTAATCCACGACTACACTTGAGTTATAAGCAGTGTAAAAAATGAGAGATCTAAAATGGACAAATCGAAATTTTTAAGCAAGGTGCTTGGAATTTATTTGATCATAGTCAGCTTAGCTATGTTTGCCAACCTGCAGCAATTTACCATTTATGTTCAAGAGTTACTTAAAGATGCCCCATTAATGCTTGTCACCGGCTTTTGGACTCTTATTATAGGATTGCTTATGGTTGTAAGCCATAATGTTTGGCAATGGAACTGGCGGCTCTTAATTACCCTTATTGGCTGGATTATACTCCTGAAAGGGACAAGCATGATTTTTTATCCACATTATGTTGATAGAGCAACTCTTGTTTTTATGCAAGATACAAGTATGGCATACAGCGCAGCAGGGTTTGAGCTAATTCTTGGGATAATACTTAGTTACTTAGGCTTTAAACGTTAAATGGAAACAAGCCCTAGTCAATTTATAGATTATTAGGTTAAAGTATTATATCCGGTTTATTTTTCACGTAAGGGAATAGTAATGAAAATTTTAGCAAAATCACTTTTTTGTTCTGTCTTTTTGGCCAATATTGCTTTTGCTGATGATGTATCACAATTTAATACACAAATCCAAAATCAGTTAAAACAATTACAGGCACAACAACAACAGCAAACACAACAAATGAACGCTCAACTGCAAGCGCAAATTCAAAAAGTACAATCTGAGCTACAACAACAAATACAATCAGTGAATACCCAATTGCAGAATCAGATCAAAGCCGCTCAAAGCCAATTACAGACCCAAATACAAACTGTGAATTCACAGGTTCAGCTATTAGCAAGTAAACAAGGCATGCAACCAGCACCTGCCCCGTCTGCTCCAGAAAAACCAAAATAAAGCAGGTCACGTGTTATTCCCGCGAAAGCGGGAATCGTCTTTCGTTCGACCAATCTTACCCTTTCTCTTTTATATTTCTTCTTGGAATCTATTTAAGCAAAAAATGCATTAAAGGTATATAATTTAATAACCTAACTTAGAACAATAGAGATTCATTTACAAAGTCTAGAGGGAACGGGTGAGGGAACATGGCGAGACGTCAAATAGATTACCAAAAAGTGGCCCAGGCTGCAGAACATGTTAAAAAGCAAGGCCGCGAGCCATCGCTTACGAATGTATGTGAAGAATTAGGAATGATTACACCAACGCCTAACTTATCTATCCTTCTTGAAAAATGGTATCACGCCCAACCCGAATTCCAGCGTTCTATTAAAGCCCCCCTTTCAGAAAATATTAATGTAAAAACCCATGATATTCTTGAAAAAAATATAGAATTGGAAAAATCCCTATCCCTGTTACGTGCCACGCTTGAGTCCACCGCAGACGGTATCATGATGGTAAACGGCAAAGGACAAGTGGTCGATTGGAATCAAAAATTTGTAGAAATGTGGCGAATTCCTTCTCATATGCTGGAATCAGGTACCGAGAGTATTGGTTTTGAATATATTTTACAACAACTAAGCAATCCTGAAGCAGTAATTGCTGATGTGAAATATCTTTATGAAAATCCGGAATGGCAAGGAGAATTACCCGTTTTGCATTTTAAAGATGGACGAATTTTTGAACGGTTCACCCAACCACAGCGAATAGGCTCCGAAATTGTTGGAAGAGTATACAGTTTCAGGGATATAACTCAGAAATTGATGGAAGAAGATGAACTTCGCATTCGAGAGCGCGCCATAGAAGCAAGTACACATGGTGTTGCGATTCTTGATATTTCTAAACCTGATTTGCCTATTATTTATGTGAATAAAGCCTTTGAACGCATTACGGGATATAGTGAAAGACAGATATTAGGACAAAATCTTGCGTTTTTGCATGGAAGCAAGATAGAACATGTGAACCAGAAGCGGATAAACCTGGCAATAAAAGAGTTACGTGAAGAAACGGTAGAATTGGAAAGTTACCGGCGCAGTGGCGAAGTTTTTTGGGCTGAAGTAGGTGTTGCTCCTGTCAGAGATTCATTCGATAACGTGAGACATTATGTCTGTATTCTTAATGATGTCACTCAGCGTCGCGAACTGGAACAACAATTAATTCAACAAGCAACTCATGATTCGCTCACAGAATTACCCAATCGCGTTTTATTAATCGACCGTGTAGATCAAGCAATTTTACAAGCCAAGAAAAAAAGGGCCATATTAGCCTTTTTATTCCTTGATCTGGATCACTTCAAAATGACAAACGATACTTTGGGACATAACATTGGGGACAGGCTTTTGCAGGCCGTCTCTAACCGTTTGCTTCTTGCTACTGATGATTTTGATACCGTTTGTCGCTTAGGAGGCGATGAATTTGTTGTTTTGTTGCAGGACATTGCCACCGAAATGCAAGCAGAACAAAAAGCGGAAGAAATACTTACATCGATAGCCAAGCCCTTTCAGATTGATCAGCATAATTTAAAAATCACGGGCAGTATAGGGATAAGCTACTACCCTAAAGATGGCGATGGTTATGAATCTTTAATGAAGAGTGCTGATTTGTCGATGTATCATGCGAAAGATAACGGACGCAATACATATCGCACATATGATAAAGAAATGAACATGCGTGTCATTAATCGCATGCAACTTGACAATGCATTACGTGATTCGCTCAAGAGAAATGAATTCCATCTGGTGTATCAACCCTTCATTAATTTAACTACAAATAAAATTATTGGCTTCGAGGCATTGTTGCGTTGGCACAGCCATATTTTAGGAGATGTTCCTCCCAATGATTTTATAGGCATGGCTGAGGAGAATGGCTTAATTCTTGATATTGGCATGTGGGTTTTGCAAGAAGCATGCAGTCAGCTTGTACGCTGGCATCATCAAGGTTATGACCAACTCACTGTTGCGGTAAATATCTCTGGTCGTCAATTCCGTCAAGCGCATTTACCTGAGGTAATCGAAAAAATTCTTCTTGAAACAGGTTTACCTGCTAAATTTTTGGAATTGGAACTCACAGAAAGCTTACTTGTTGATAATGTAAAACATGCTGTTGAAACAATGTATGAATTGAAAGACATGGGAACAAAATTAGTGATTGATGATTTCGGTACTGGCTATTCCAGTTTATCCTATCTCAAGCAATTTCCTGTTGATAAATTAAAAATTGATCGTTCTTTTATCAGTGAGTTAGTCAATCGGGAAAATGATGCCGCGATCACAAAAGCAATTATCAATTTGGGTCATAGCTTAAATTTGGAAGTATTAGCTGAAGGAGTAGAAACAGAGTTACAACGAGACTTTATTATGCAGCATGGCTGTGACTACGCACAGGGCTATTATTTTGCAATGCCACAAAAAGCGGAAGAATTAAAAGATTTTATTATGCATCATATTTAAACCTAGAAAAATTTTCCTAACCTCGAGTTGGGATTTCCTATCCTTTTCACGAATTCTTTTCAAGTCGGTATGATTTTTGCTGTGAAAAAATTACGATGCGATGTATTTAGAGTGTTTTTATGTTGAATTGATTTTATTAAATAGAAACTCTTGTGTAACCGGTAGATTTTGCTTGAGTACAAGCTATCGCTGTTTCGAGAAGTTAGAAGTTTCCATGCAGTAAATGAATACAGCAGAAACAGCATAACGAAGGTTATAAAGAATTTTAATGCAGTCGTAGTAATTGTCTGTCGCCTGAATGTAGTGAATAGAATGGGTCTTGAGGATTTTGTAACTCAAACTCGGGTTAAATCCCTGCTTCATTTAAGGCTGCAATCGTTCTAAGGAGACTGGAATGAAAGAGGTAACCATTGTTGGTTCGGGTTTGGCAGGGAGCTTACTCGCCCTCTATTTGGCAAAAAGAGGATATAAACTTGAATTATTTGATGCACGGCCAGATCTTAGGGCCATGCGTACAGATGATGGGCGTTCAATTAACCTGGCTTTGTCCTGTCGCGGCATTACCGGCATGGCAGGTGTAGGCATCATGCCGCAGGTGAAAAAACTTATGGTTCCCATGCGTGCTCGTGCGATTCATGAAATGCAGGGGCAGATTAAATTTCAATCTTTTGGCCGACATCAAAATGAATACATTAATGCAATTCAACGTAATGATCTCAATAAGTTATTGCTAAATGAAGCAGAAAAATATCCTAAAGTTAAACTCAATTTCAGCACGAAACTCATCGATTTGAATGTCGATAAAAAAATCGTCCTCTTTAAATTACCTGATGGCACCATTTTAAAACGAAACTATGAACTTCTAATTGGGGCTGATGGGGCAGGTTCTGCAGTGCGTGAACAACTTCATACAAATCACTTAGTGCATGCATCACGTACTTACTTGCCTTATGGATATAAAGAGCTCTCAATTGGTGAGCCTGCTCAAAATCATCTTATTCATGAACATTTACACCTCTGGCCAAGGGATGCCTTTTTGTTGTTAGGCAATCCTAATCTTAATCACTCAATTACAGGCTCCTTATTCTTGCCTTATGAGGGAAAAAATGGCTTTGCAGAATTGGATAATGAGTTGAAAATTAAAGCTTTTTTTAAAAAAACATTCCCAGATGCATATGCTGAAATGCCCAACTTAATTGAAGAGTTTACCCAACATCCTACAGGTAATATGAGTACTATAAAATGCGATCCATGGTATTACCAGGATCAATGCCTGTTAATCGGAGATGCCGCGCATGGAGTTGTACCCTTTTTTGGTCAAGGCATGAATAGTGCGTTTGAAGATTGTCGTATTTTAAACGAGCTTTTAGATAAATATCATGATGATTGGAAGAAGGTAATGCCCGCTTTCTATCAATCAAGGAAAGTAAATACTGATGCAGTGGCGCAAATGTCTATGGATAACTTCCATGAAATTCAAGTCGACATCAGAGATAGACGATTCAACTTAAAAAAACAACTGGAGCTCGAATTAATGCATCGGTATCCAGAAGATTATATTTCAAAGCATGTTTTGGTAATGTTTACTAATACTCCTTATGCTGAAGCACAAGCACACGGGGAGTTACAAACGAAGTTTTTAAATAAAATATCTGACCAAGTGGAGCGAATTGAAGAGATAGATTGGACTAAAGTAGAGAAAGAACTTAAACAATATGACAAAAAATTGGCTAAATTGATTTGAATTTTAAAATAGGCAAAAAATTCAAGGGGTTACTTTGTCAAAAATTTGACACACGGGGTATTTTTTGCGCATTTTTTATTGGCAGATCACGCTTTTTTTCTATGAAAAAAAGCAAAAATATCCTTTTTTCATAGTTTTTGCGAGAAATAAAGAGGAAAAAGTTGGTATGCGTCATGCATTGTTCAAAGTGTCCAACAAAATTCTCATGGAGATGGCTATGAAAATCATACAAGATTATATTGATTCCAAACAACAAGAATTCATGAATCATCCTTTTTTTGAAATACTTGAACAATTGAAAAGTTTAAAAGAATTGAGTTACTTTGTTCCAGAACTTACTTTTTGGGCTATGACCTTCCAAGATATTCTAAGAATCAACGAAGAACGAGTGACTGACCCATACTTAAGAAAAGTTGCCCGTCATCACAGGCTCGAAGATGCAGGCCATGAAAAATGGTTTCTACATGATAAAAAATATATGGGGGCAGTGAATATCGATTCAGTGAATGATACGAACGATGTAAGTTGGCTCTACAGCAAAGAAACCCAACTCACTCGCGATGCTGCTTATGCTATTTTAGCCGAGGTTTATAAAGCAAATGATGAAATTCTGAATATTGTTCTCCTTTTAACTATTGAATCATCCGGACACGTTTTCTTTGAAAAAGTTTCAAAACAAGTGAAAAAAACTGGGGAAGATAAAAACCTTCAATATTTCTCCACATCACATTTGGAAGTAGAAATGGCTCATGCCTTGTTCGAAGAAGAAATGGAGCGCTCTTTGTTTTCAAGACAAATAGCAGTCCATACTCGACGCGAAGCATTAAAATTGGTTGACCGTTGTTATGATGCGTTTAACAAAATGTTCGATGGCTTGATTATTGCTTGTAATCGAAGACTTGAATTGGCAAAACAAAGGAATCAGCAAGATGCGGCAAACAAAGAACCAGTGGAGCTTATCTCAAATAAAGCAGTGTAAGAAAAAGTTTGGACAAGCGATGCTCAGTGATGAGCATTCGCTTGTTTTTTTTCGTGAAGATTTTGGCAAGTTGATTCATTCCGCTCCGGTAGCTGTTTTTGAACCCGAGACTACTGAGGAGGCGCAATCATTCATTCACCATGCTCATGAAAATCAATTACCGGTAACGCTTCGCGGCAATGGCATGAGCCAAAGCGGCCAATCGCTTGCAGTTCCCGGTGGGGTGATCCTCAATATGAAGCACTTCGATCATGCATCGGAAGCTGATTCAGAGTCCATTTGGGTAGAAGCAAATACTTCCTGGGCTGCTTTATTGGATAATTCGTTAAAGCAATCTCTCATTCCTTACGTAGTACCTCATAATTGTAATTTATCAGTGGGCGGCGTGCTCTCTGCAGGAGGGATGGGTGCCTCATCATGTAAATACGGTAGTGTAATTGCCCATGTCAAAGCCTTGGAGGTATTGAAAGCTAACGGAGAATTGGTAAAAGCAGACGAACAATCTTCTTTAATGCACGCATGCTTGGGTGGACAAGGACGTTTTGGTCTGATTACCAAAGCCTGCATTGCCTTAAGACCTTGTTTAAATAATGTCAGGACCTTCTTCTTGATCTATTTGGATAAAGACGAATGGCTTAATGATTTGCGTTTATGTCAAACAAAAGCAGATTATGTAGAATCATTTTGCACCCCCGCCCTACAAGGCGCGAAGTTATCCGGAAAAGGGAGATTGCCTTTTGCCCAATGGTTTTATTCCATTCATGTAGCTCTAGAGCATGATACTCTGCCACCTGATTTTCATGATTTGGGGTTAAAGCCCTGGCGTTTACTCCATACCCAGGATGAATCAATCCACTCTTATTTACATCGTCATGATTCTCGTTTTAATGCAATGAAAATGACCGGGCAATGGGAATTGCAACATCCGTGGTATGAGTGTTTTATACCCGGTTCACAATTAAATAATCTGGAAGAGTTATTAGCAGCTTTGCCTTTACACTACGCTACAGTAGTACATCTCGCACAGATCGCGTCCCATCCTCCTGTTGGTTTTTTACAACTTCCTAAAGACAAAAATATTTTCGCCCTCATGATCCTTAATCCCGGCTTACCTAATGCATTGATTCCGAGTTGTTTAGAAACAATTAAACAACTGGACGCGCTGTTTTTACCCCAAGGCGGCAAGCGTTATCTTTCCGGATATTTAGGAGACGCTCCAGATAAAAAATTTTGGCAAAAACATTTCGAAGAGCAATACGCTGATTGGCTTAAACTAAAGGAACTCTATGATCCGCACAATATTTTTTGCTCTATGTTACATCATGATTAGTGTAGCAGTGCAGGGAAACTCGAGTTCCACGTGTCAGTTTTATCTTTTTATTCCCACCGCCTTATTCCCACGCCTTATTCCCACGTCCCGCGGCTTGTCCGCGGGATCCAGGACGTTTGCAATAAAAACTGGATCCCGCGGACAAGCCGCGGGACGTAGTGCACTATTGATTGAATAATGACTCAGACTATAGTTTTAACTCATTCGCCCACTTTAAAAGCGATATCCCAGATATAGCCAAAAGGATCTCTAAGGCGAGCTTTTTTATCACCCCAAAATTCTATGTGTGGTTCTTCCATTGATTTACACCCTTTTTGTAATGCCTTAGTGTAAATTTTTTCTACATCATCAACATAGATATAAAAGATAAATGGTGGAGTGGTATTCGTTTCCACAGGAGATTTACCATCAAAGTTAAATGCACCTTCCTGATTTAATGTGAAATTTGTTCCTCGATAACGCATTCGCGCAAAAACAACTTGCCCCGCTTCGTCAGGTAATTCAAAAATTGGCACAATACCAAAAACTTCTGCATAAAAATTCATTGCTTTTTTTACATCCGCAACCACTAACATGGCTGTTAACCAATTTAATCCGGGCCAAGGATGTGGCCTATCATTCACATTATCAAACCAATTCAACTGCGAAAATGAAATAGTTGTCATAAAAATCCTCTGTAAAAAACTAAATTTTAGTTTAAATGCAATTAATCACCCAATTAAATCCTATAGAAAGAGCTGTGCAGAAAATCACTTCTCCCCAATAGGATGCCTACCCTAAGAAGTTTCGTCTTCACCCGCCTTACTTCTTAGGTTTAAATTCCATTAAAGTAAATAAACTATTCGTCGGATAACTGTGCTTAAAAGTAAATCCTGCCGGTTCAATTGATTTCTGCCATTCAGATAAGGTGCGTTGTCTACCTCCCAATAAGACCATCATCACAATATCCATTGTTTTATTTGGATGTGGTTTGTCATCATCTGGCATGACTTGTTCAGCAATAAATAAAGTTGCATTTTCGGACATTTGATCGGCACAGTTTTTTAATATTTTATGCATCATTTCATCATTAAAATCATGCAATACTCCTTTAAAAATATAGGAATCTGCTGATGGGATTGTTGCAAAAAAATCTCCTTCCTGAAGCGTGACTTTACTGGAGAACTTATTAGAATCCAATTGACAAATAACTGCTGGGGTATCAAAAAGAATCACGTTTAATTCGGGGTATTGGTTGGTAATTGCTTGCACCAGTCCTCCGCGCCCCCCACCCATATCAACTAAACTGGAAAATACAGAGAAGTTGAATGCATGGCTAATCGCTGCCTCATCATAAGAAGATAATTTGGCCATTCCTCTATCAAAATTCTGCTGTTTCTTTAAATTTTTACTAAGAAAACTAAAAAAATCATCGCCATGTTGTATTTCAAATGCTGGCTTTCCAGTATGAAGACTCACATCCAGCTGAGAAAAAGCTTGCCACCAAGTATCATCCACCATACACAATACATCGCGCATGGAATGAGGGTCATCGTCACACAGCGGTTTGGATAATTCAGTCAACGAATAAAAACCCTTGTCGTAATGAAATAAATCATAACCACTTAGAAACTTTAATACTCTATCGAGCAATTCCGGCTTACTTTCTGTAACCTTGGCCAATTCTTCAATCCGTTTAGGCCCAGATGACAAATGATTTGCTACACCTAATTTAGCTACGGCATGCAATGCGCGTGAAACGACATACCAACGTGACATGGCAGCTAATTGAATATGAGGTTTATCCATTTTTGATTGCATTTACAATTCCTTTTATTTCGTTTCATTTTATTTTTCTAGAAAAAGAAAGTTCCGACTCCTTTTTCTAAGATTATTTGCTAATTAGATCAAAAAGTTAAGTGTTATTGTTTATTTAAATTTCATACCCAAAAAATGGGCGCATAGAAACAAAACTATTCTTAGTATCATATTAGTTCAAAAAAACTCCATCGATTAAGTATATTTCAATCTATTACAGAACGTAATGATGAGCCAGTAGCTGCCTGCAACGAATTCCTGCAAATACGCTAGTCTTGAACTCCGGGATATTCAAGTCCCGGAAATCCACTCACCCAGTATATGAAGAAGTTCAGTCAATCAATACTCACTTAATGGCATAAGCTCAAAAAAAAATTATGCTGTTAATTTTCAATTCTCTCTTGTAAAAAAAACATCTCGAGGTCAAAATCAATGCAACATGATAGCTCAATGGCCGTTAATCTAAGAAAAATGCGGATGTTGTCCCTGCGAATGCAGGAATCCATCCATGATTAAGCAACATTGCCAAATATAAATGGATCCCCGCCTGCGGCGGATGACAGATGCACTTGCTAATTGAGTAAATTAAACACTAAATACTCTTAGCTTGACGGGATAAACCGATAGCAGATGTCACGATTAATTATGGTTATGTATGGAATGAGTTACACCTTTTGCACCCAAAATAAAGAAAAAATCATGAATAAAGAGCAATATAAAATTGTAGCACTTACGGCCTTAGGCGGCGCATTAGAGTTTTATGATTTTACGATTTACGCACTCTTCGCGTCCTACATTAGTCAAAATTTTTTCGCAAACACTGACACCCTTATTGGATTAATTAATACTTTTGCCGTCTTTGCGCTCGGGTATTTAGCACGACCTGTAGGGGGTATGGTTTTTGGTCACTTAGGCGATAAATTCGGTCGAAAATCTGCATTTTCACTTGCCGTTTTTATGATGGCAACCGCAACTTTGCTTATGGGATGTTTACCTAATTATCAATCCATTGGAGTTACCGCTCCCATCATCCTAATTTTTTTACGATTGATGCAAGGATTCTCTGTTGGTGGAGAAATTCCTGGAGCCGCCGTATTTACGATCGAACACGTTCCTCAGGAGCAGCGAGGATTTGCTATTGGTCTTGTATTCATGTGCATTACCCTTGGTAATAGTCTGGGAGCATTAGTAGGGTTTATTCTTACATTACTATTAAATCAGGAGCAAATGATGGCCTGGGGCTGGCGTATTCCTTTTATAATTGGGTTTGGCTTAGGGATTATTAGCTATATTATTCGCAGACAGTCGATTGAAACTCCTGTTTTTCTAACTATGGTAAAAGAAGAAAAAATACATCATCAGCCCTTTTGGGGATTGTGGACCTTATCATGGGAAAAATTGTTCCATGCTTTTTTATTTACTGCCGTTTCGTCCAGCATTATTTCGCTTTTTTTGTATTTGCCCGCCTATCTTACTTCTATCGTGAAACTTAAGGTAACACATACTTATTTAATTAATTTAGTAAGTTTTTTAAGTTTTGCAGTACTCACTGCGGTCTTTGGCAGCCTATCGGATCGTTGGAATCGTAAAAAACTACTTATGATTGGCGCCTTACTGTTGATTTTATCCTGTTACCCACTTTTTTACGGTCTGAATCATTTTGGTGAGTCTTTTATTTGGATTTTCACCTTATGTTTCGCTTTATTTGGTGCAATGATCAATGGCAGTTATGTAGTCCTTATTAGTGAGTCATTCCCAGCGCATTTACGTTACTCTGGGGTTGGATTCAGCTACAGTCTGGGTATTGCCTTATTTGGGGGAGTTGCCCCTCTTGCTTTTACTCAACTCATCCAGGCCTTGAAATTACCTGAAGCACCCGCTCTATACCTATTGATTTGTGCTTTTGCCACGCTCATCGCTATTCTGCGATCGGAGCCTCGAAAAATCCCCGTGGGGCAAGGCAATGAATATCCAAGTCTTCCATAACATGGGCACAAGTGAATCCATGGCAGGAACAGGGTAAAACTACTCAGTTAATACTATCTCCCCATAGCGGCATGACTTAAGCTTGCTATCCTTATGCCAAAAGCAACCAGTAAACCTCCCATAATTTTAACAATATAATATTGCAAACGATTCAGATTGGATTGGACATACTGATGGGTAAGCAGGTAGGCAAGGCTGGAAAACCAAATCATATGAATTAAAGCGATCTCTACTCCATAACCCAATTCCGTGATAATGGAATGCCCCGGTTTTACAACCAAAGTAAAAAATGCCAGTAAAAACATGATTGCTTTGGGATTTAAAAGATTACACAACAAACCTTGTTTAAACGCCTGCAAACCCGTGATGGAATACCTTGAATGATTTGCATTCAGCTTCATCATTTCACGCTTAGCTAATAAGCTTTTGATACCTATATAAATAAGGTACGCTGCTCCTAAGTATTTGATAATACTGAACGCAAGTAATGATTGCGAAATCACAAAAGCCAATCCCAAGATACAGTAACTTGCATGAATCAATAGACTCGCTGAAACACCAAGAGCGGTATAGATTCCTGCTCGTCTGGAATAAAGTAGGGAATTCTTGGTGACTAGAGCGAAATCAGGACCTGGAGAAATTGCCGCTAACATAATTAACACGCTAATCGATAAAAACTCTTGCACCATATTTCTCCATAAAATGATAAAAAATAATTATAACACGAATGGTGTGGCTAAATTATTAGAGCTCTTGCGCACCTGATATTTTCCGCATGAACGTGTCAGGAATTCTGGATTTGCAGGATGGAGTCAAACTACACGGGTTAAGTTCCTTATTATTTGCAGGAACAAATCATTCTTTTTAATTAGTTCTGCATCTTCCTTACATTTTTTGAAATTTAGTGACAAAAATGAATACCGCGCAGGGGTAAATTGATAGGGTGTATCGTAGCTGAGAATGTAGCTCACGCATTCACCCAACTCTTCTTTGCTTAGAGTTAAATCAGTATAGTGATGACACAGTACATCCATCACTTCATAAAAATTTTGCACAGCAGCTGCCAAAACTTCTCCCCCTTTCTTATCCGCTTCTTTTTCTTTATATGCTTCAGCTTGCTTCATCAATAATTGCATTTGCGCGCGCACACCCCCAGATTTAGAGAGTTCAGACTCTCTTTCTTTTTTAGCGGCATCTGCTAAAGGTTCATACCATTCCCGATCTTTATTATCGCGATAATATATCGTGAAGTTTTTATCTGCACTCAACGATTGTTGTGCGTAGGCCTCTTGAGTTAAAGAACACTGATAGTCAAAAATAGCGCCAATATTCTCCGCGGTGTAGCGTGAAGCACCTTTTCCCCCGTGACCATCATAGATCCCTACCAAAAAAGGTACATTTAGAGAAAGCGTTTGTACAGCAATTGAAATATTGTCTCGTGAGCCCCATTCGAGGGCTTTATTGGCAAGCATTTTTGCTAATAGCTGTTCCTCTAGCGCACTTGCTGAGGGTATTTCCTTTAAACAATTTAAAAGCCATTGTTCATGCTCTTTTTTAGTCTGGAACGCTAAAGGCTCGGTAAAACCATCACATGTCGTAATCAATTGCACTTTTCCTACGTTTTCTTTGGAGATACCTATATGTTCATAGATCTCATCGAGGTAATTGACATCGATACTTGCATCAGCACAAACTACCTCAGCATTATAATCAAAATCGCCTATTGCACGGGATACAGCCAACTGGCCATTGATGCGATCAAAAAAGACTGTCCCTCCTGCTCTTTGGATACGCTCTAGCTCAACATTGGGATGATGAATAATATTATTTAAACGTACTACACCTGTTATCTCCCCTTGCTTGTCGAAAATCGCTGCAAAAGAGAGAGAGTCCGCCAATGTAGCGGTGATCAAAGCTCCATGTCCGTCATACACGGTCGTTGATGCGGTAGTCCCCCCATACATCATATTACGTCCTAAAATATTTACCAGATGATAACTCGTCCACAACCGACGGCCAATCTCTTGGGGGGTTAGGTATTTAAAATGCTCTCGTGCATACCAACATGCAAAGGCAGCATCCTCTTGGCTCGGACGCGCGCCTATGGTTTCATACAAACCAAAGTGGTGTTCTTTTACAAGTTCACACACATCAATCCCTTTATCATTAGGCAATGATGTAATGTGTTGAATACGTGGCATACTTTTTTCCTAATCAACATGCTCCTGTAAAAATATAGCACATAGACTGTTCCTTCTTTTTACGCTACCACTCGCTTAATTCTACAGCAAACTTCTTAACTCTTTGCTTCTTCAGTGACTTGAGTTAAATAACCTACGATATCCTCAATTTACCCTACGTCCCGCGGTTTATCCCTGAACGATCGTCAGTTTTTTAAATTTATCATGTACCACTTAAGTTTCTCTACGTACTGCTTTAAATTTCTCTACGTACCGCTTTCTCTACGTACCGCGCTTTATGCGCGGTATCCAGAACGATATTTTAAGATGCCGCTGAGCATTTCTATAGCAAGATCCCCTGGATACCGCGCATAAAGCGCGGTACGTAGACTAAGAAATTAAGCGCGGTACGTAGGCGAAAAATTTAGTGGAGGTTTCTCAAAACTGACGATACCGCAGGTAAACAGACCCTGAATGATCGTCAGTTTTTTGAATTTATCATGTACCACTTGAGTTTCTCTACGTACTGCTTTAAATTTCTCTACGTACCGCGCTTTATGCCTGAGAGATGGTCACTTTTTGTGACCATCTCTCAGGGTTTATCCGCAGGATCCAGGGAGTTTGCAATAAAACTGGATCCCGCGGACAAGCAGCGGGAAGTAAGTGATGTGTTAGGTTAAATATCCGCACTGAATTAAATAATTAAGGTATTTATTGAATACCGTTTCATCTATTTTTTCACAGTAAATTTCGTGATTGCCTAACTGGTTTTTTGTATAGGTACAATCAATTTTCGCCTTATTGTTGTGAAGATATAAATCAAACAACGAACTGTTTTTATGTAATATTTTTTCCGTAAAGAAAGGACGTAATGGAGAAAATGGGTGATTCAGATCAAATTGGTTTTTCTCCTTAATCATTTTTTCCCAATCAGGATAAGCGACATCCTTTATCTTAAAACCTTTGGCTTTAACATATCCAAATAATTGATCGACATCGACTTCCTGCGGATTTATTAAATGATAGGTATCCGATTGATAAGGTCTTTCCAAAGCAAATCGAGCAATTGCCTTTGCGACATAATCCACTGGAACAAAATTAAAACCCACATCTAATAAAGGTCGCGCGCCCAGTTCGACACATCCTTTGAGGATACGACACACCACGTCTTCCTGGTTCCAGAATCCTGTTTGACTTTCCCCTGTAATCAAACTCGGTCTGTATATCACTGTTGGAATATTAGAGTTACGAGCATGAAATACCAATCGCTCAGCCAACCACTTTGTTTGATTATAGCCACCATAAATTCCATCTTCTGGTTCAAGCTCGGTTCGTTCATTGATTACCACATCATCTGCCAAATCAGCAGACATAAAATAGCCCACAGTTGAAATATAATGCAGCGCTTTCAGCCGTCTGTACCCAGCGAATTCGATGAGTTGTTTTGTCCCGAAAACATTACTTGCTGCCAGTTTTTGATAAGGATAAATAAAATTAAGTACTGCGGCTCCATGAAAAATAAGATCAACAGTATCTGCCAAATAATACCAATCGTGCTTAGCTAGGCCCAAGTTGTTTTTTTCCAAATTGCCTAAAACGATGTTAATTCGATCATGATAAACCGGATTCCACACCCCATAGTGTTCCATGTTTTTAATCACTCTGCTTATCCCTGCCGTGGGTGAACTGGCCTGAACAAGACACGTAATTTGCCAGCTCGTATTGGATAAAAGCTCGCGCAGCAAATAAGCTCCTAAAAAACCTGTACCCCCGGTTAACAATACATGTTGCGGCATAGCCTTGGGCAAAGAAGTAATATGAGGTGATATGCTTTTATATTGATTAAACTCAGCAATCAGATCAATCGGGGGATGCTCATGCAGTTTTTGTTGCTCTGTTTTCCCTGCGAATAAATCCATAATTTCGCCTAAGCTTGGATCCCCGAGCAAGAATTCAATGGATATGTTTTTATCAGCATATGTTGAAAGCACATAGTGTAACTCCCCCAATTGCACTGAATTTAACCCCAATTCGCTTAGCTTTTTTTCTTTATCTAAGACCGTAATCTCTTCATTAAAAATTGGTTTGAGCATCTGATCAATATCTGAAGATTCAGAATTCATTGTCTTTACAGGCTTCTCTGCTTCATTCTTTGCGAGCTTATCGATACAGATAATATCTAAACCTCCTCCCAGGTATTTTTTCTTACATAACAAACGCTGCGTTTTTCCGCTGGTGGTTTTGGGAACTGATTTAGGAGCAACAAGAACCACAATATCTGCATCAATCCCATGCATTTGCAGCAGATTACTCCGTATGGTTCTGATGATTTCTTCTAAATTCAGTGTCTGAACTTTCTTTTTAATTTCCTGAACAATAATTAATAATTCCGCATCATTTTCTTCTACTGAAAAAATGGCACAGCCATACTCACGCAGATAAGGATGACATGTATGGATGGTATCTTCCAAATCGTGTGGGTAATAATTACATCCACGAATAATAATCAGATCTTTAAGGCGCCCCGTTACATAGAGTGCCCCTTGATCCATATAACCCATATCCCCTGTGCGTAAATAAGAATGTTCTTTATTGGCAATACATGCGTTGAAACTATGTTTTGTATCCTTAGGCGATTGCCAATACCCCTGGGCAACGCTTTTACTTGCGACCCATATTTCTCCAACCTCTCGTTCTGGACACTCCTGCAAAGTCTCAGGATTCACGATAGCAAGATAACAACTATCAACGGGCTGTCCGCAATTAATCAAACTGCGGGCATCAGGATGCGTTTCATTACAATAAAGCACCTTGTTCTGATTTAGTGTTTTTTTATCTACCCATTGACTGTTTATTCCTTGTTTACGACGTCCACCTGTGACCATCAAGGTGGATTCAGCAAGCCCATAGCAAGGATAAAAAGCCTCAGGCGAAAAGCCGCAACAAGCAAAACGTTGAAGAAAACGCTCGAGGGTCGTCTTGCGAATAGATTCTGAGCCACTCATTGCACATTGCAAACTGCTTAAATCCAATCTGCTTTTTTCTTCCTCAGTGACTTTACTTGCACATAAATCATAAGCAAAATTAGGAGCAACCGTTGCTGTAGCTCGATAGTGTGACATTGTTTCCAACCAAATTGCTGGGCGTTGCAAAAAAGTCAATGGCGACATCAGCTTTACAGGAATCGTACTGAAAACAGGTTGTAATATCCCTCCGATAAGTCCCATATCATGATAATGAGGCAACCAAGAAACACTAATATCTTCTTCAGTGAGGCTATTTGCTTTTCCTATTGCAAATAAGTTATGCAACAAATTACCATGACTGATCATCACTCCCTTGGGTTTTCCGGTGGATCCGGAAGTGTATTGTAACAAAGCGAGATGATCTTCCTTAAGAGACGGAGGGCTCCATGTCTCAATTACATTGACCCAATCTTCTGTGATGACACATCTTAACTCTTCATAATCTTTATATTTTTTGATTTGTTGTTCTAGCTCTTTTGTGGTCAGGACAACACGTGCATTGGAATTTTTAATAATATGTTGGAATTTTTTGCCCCAATCTGTAGTAGTAGAAGAATATGAAGGTACAGCAATAACCCCTGCATACAAACAACCAAAAAAGGCCGCAATAAAATCAAGGCCGGGAGGATAAATAATTAATACCCGATCACCAGGGTATGTTACTTCGCAGAGAACACTTGCTATTTTCTTTGCTTGTTCTGCCAACTCTTGATAAGTCAGACTCTTACTTTCCTGCATTTTTTTGTTTATGAACGTATAGAGTGGAAAATCCGGATTTTTCTCTGCTTTTTTTTCCAGTAAGTCGACCAGACTTGTGTAAGAACATTCCTCCATACCACACCCCTAAATCTAAGATAATGACACTGAACCTCATAGAGAACTGACATCAGTACGTTCTTATTCGCTTTATTAGATTTCTTTCGAAACGCGTTGCAATAGCGTCTTGAAAGAAGTCTATTATGGAATATCTATTTGAAAAGTACAGCAATCTCAGACAAACTAGGGTCTATTTTACATTCCCCTTGCTTGGCCAAAATGTCCTGACCCAACAGTAGAACTGGAAACAAGCATTAAAAAAATTTAAAACACGTTGTAGGATTACTCGAATGCCCAAACTCATAGTTAAAACAATTCTGAAACTAAAAGAAGCCACTCGTTATTCTTTTTATGGATTAAAAGCTGCTTTTCAAGACGAATTCGCCTTTCGTCTTGAATTATTGGCTGGCATCATTGCTTTGCCTCTTGCCTTTTTTATAGGACAAACTTACGTTGAGCGAGCGTTATTAATTAGCACGTTATTTTTAGTCTTAATTGCCGAATTATTGAATTCAGCAATCGAAATAACTTTGAATCGAATAAGTCGCGAATGGCATCCTCTAACTAAAAAAGCAAAAGATCTCGGTTCAGCCGCAGTTTTTATTACGATTATCAATGCAATTGTAGTTTGGATCATGATGATTATCTCTCGCTTCCAAACATGAGAAAAAAATGAAACGTTTATATTCCATATTACTTTCATCACTGTTATTTTCATCACTTGTTTTTGCTAAAGCAGGGAAAAGTCCAATGTTTCACAGCAGCATTCACCCTATTCCCCCAAGAATCCAGAAAAAAATGCATCAATTTACCTGGCGTCAAGGTTGTCCTGTAAGCATGAAAGATTTAGCTTATATACGCCTCTCTTATTGGGGGTTTGATAAAAAGGCGCATACAGGAACTTTAATTGTCAACAAAGAACTCGCCGATGAAGTAATTACCATTTTTAAGGTTCTTTTTCACCATCAATTTCCCATTCAAAGCATGGAACTCATGGATAAATATCAAGGGGATGATAATGCCTCAATGACAGCAAATAATACCTCAGCCTTTAATTGTCGCCCCATTACTGGTCGCCCCGGCGAGTATTCGCAGCACAGCTATGGGCGCGCAATTGACATTAATCCACTGATTAACCCCTACGTCAAGGGTAAAACGATATATCCCCCGGAAGGTGCTCTTTATATGGATCGCAATACACCTGCGCCTGGAAAAATTATTAAAGGTGATTTCGTCTATCAGGAGTTTACAAAACATGGATGGGATTGGGCCGGAAATTGGTATGATATTCAGGACTACCAACACTTTGAAAAAAGGGCAAACGGCGAAAAACGAAACCCTTATGGATATCAATAATACCGCGATTATACGCCATACCTAAGCTACAAGGTACTAATGCGTAAACTTCCTTGTATTCTGAATAAATTGGGTAATCTCGTCCAATTGAGTTTTTGCCAAATATTCCGTTTGTTCTTTTTGGGGATCAATTCGAGCAAGTTTCTGATAAAGTTTCTCCATATTCTCATGTCGACCTTTACCAAGAATCTTCGAATGACTGAAAAAGTAAAATAATCCTGCTGTTGTCTTTGCTTGACCAATTTGCTGTAATTTTTCTAACTGTTCCAAAGGAGATAGTCTAGAACTTAAAATGCCGGCAATTTTTCTCATCCCCGTACTGTTCGTAGTAATAAATTTTCTTGTTAATCGTTTGCCATCTAGAATCACATTGACGCATTCATTAAAACTGCGTATTGCGGTTTTAAAGTTTAAATTTTCCTGTGCTAACATGTGTATTACTTTTTCCAAATTAGGGTAAGGGTTATCTTCACTTTCAAAATCTGCTCTACGATTTTCTGCAATCAATTTTTTTGATAATTCGTAATGAGATCGAGGTAAAGCAAAAGTTGAAATTTCTTTATAAATTTCCTCTCTTTTGCGAAGCATCTCTCCATTAAATACATGGCTTACTGGATTAGGAACATGCAATAGCTTGTTTCTAAATGGAAGTAAATCATGTTTTGACTTTAATAAATTCATTTGTTGATGATACGCTTCAAATTCCGCAAACTTCGTGGCCATAATAGCCCATTGATCATTGAAATTTTTATATGCGTCCATCCTGGAGGGCAAAGTAATAAGAAATTTATTGACGTGATCAATCGTTGGCCGTTTTTCAGGGTTTCCACTTTGCAAACAATGGAGCAAAGTCTTTATATCTTCTAAAAGATAAGGATCAACCTCAGATACATCATAACCTGCAAATAAACCATCAAAACAATAGGGAGCCTCAGCTATATCGGCTAGGTTCGTTGCTAATTCCTTATATTTTAAAATATGTCGTGCACCAAAGATCTCACCCAATATTGCTGCCAATGCATACATATCCGATTGATAAGTACTGCCTTTCCCCAAAATTACTTCTGGAGCCATATAAGCCAGTGTTCCTGAAGTTTTCAGATTATTTTTGGAATCAACGTCTTCGGCCAAACCAAAGTCAATAAAAATTATAAGAAATTGTCCATTCTCCAGCTTCTTATAACAAATATTTGCGGGCTTAAGATCACGATGTACAACTCCCTTTTGTTGTAACAAAAGCATCTCGCAGGCTATACGCCCCGCCACTTCCAAGCGAAACTGAAACGTATAGTTGTAGCTGGGTGTAAACGGTAACAGCTTATCCAGGCTGGTACCACAATCCTCAAGAATGGTAATCACCATATCTCCTGTTCCAACTACCCCAACAACATTGACTCCATGTTTTTTTTGTCTGAACGCTTCTTTTGTCGTTCGCTTCAATAGTTCAGGATAGGGTGTATCCTTAGAAGGTTTTTGAATTTTGACTACATCCTTTACAGGGATTAGTCGTGCTTGATAACGCTTATTTTTTGCATCACGAGTTACCACAATTTTATATTTTGATTCGTTTACTGAACCAAACCCCCCTTTGCCTTTGTGCGTATTATCAATAACATGCCACTGATTCTTACCGGATAGGACTAATTGATGACTAAAGATAAATGGGGGCGAGCTGTTAAAGATACTTATTTTGGATGATTTCCCTGAACCCAAGCTGCCGGACAAAGGGGATAAGAAATTCACTCCCTCTTTTTGTTTAAATAAAAATTTAGCAATTTTTTCATCCAGGAAAATTGGTCCCTTCTGATTTTTCCACAATACTTCAAAATCAATATACTTCATGCCTTGTCCATAGAGCTGGAAGCAAAAATAGGAACATAATATCAGCTTAATAATCCCCTAAAAAGAAAAAAAATCAAATCAACTTATGAGAATTCCCGGGAATTAATATATACGCATTTATTTACAGTCGTCCGCGACACTACCCTATTTCTTTCGAAGTCATTGTTCCTACTTTAACGAGTAAAATCAAGCAAACTGATCTATAATTATTCAATAATTTATGGATAAATTATGACTGATTCTAAATTAGAAATTTCTCCCGGCCAAAGCTGGCTTATGGAGCGCATGCAGTGCTTGGGATACCATACGGATCCGGACGGTGTTTGCTATGGCTTAGCTTATATGGCGGTACAAGCTATTCTTGCAAATGACTTAGATACCTTTAATCGACGATTATCGCTCATTGCAAAAATTCCTACCGATCAATTCGAAAACACGATTAATGAAGCCAAACAGAAGTCGTTGGTTATTATTCAAAATGCCAAAAAACAAGCAAAAAAGGCATTTTTATCTTTAACAAAGCTGGAAAGAGAGCAAATTGAAAAGCAACCCATACTTGTAGAAAAACTTAATGAATTAAACAAAATTATCGAAAAATTGGAAAGAGATAATCAGCTTGACGAAAATAAATTAAATGAATTGAACGAAAGAAGAGAACAACTCATATTTTCATTTTTACAACAAAAATATATAAATTTTCATCTAAAAAAAGCTGATCCTATAGTAATAGGAAACACTCAATATAAGATGAATGAAATCCTAGATATAATTCCATTTTTTGAAGGAATATCTATTTATTTTGCGCCTGGTAGATATCCTGAGATTTTCGAAGGAGGAATGGGTCCAAAAATACAACATGGCATTGCTACTTCACCGACTGTAATTTCTAATAAGTTACAGGAAAAACAAGGAATTAGCCGGATTGACTTTTTCTGCGGAGCTTATTCAGCTGAGGATTTAAAAATTTATCTGGATACACTCCAGTCAGCTATTAATGATAAACACCCACCTGTTTCAAATCCAATAGCTTTTAATTTAAACAGCGTGGGGCATGCTATTACCATTGGCTATGATCCGAATAAAAAGTTGCTTTTCATTGATTCGAATCGTTTGCCAACTCAATATCTCGAGAGCACAGAAGAAATGGCAACACACATTCTTTCTGCTTTTTCTAAAAATGGCGTTGCTACATTTTCATCAGAAATTTTTGCAAGCAAGGAAGCAGAAAATGAAATACAAGAAGTCATTAATCATTGGAAAGAACATCCTGAGTGGAAACGCATCCATACTATAACAGATGAAAAGAAACAATTAGCCGATTCAAATGGCCATAGCTGGCTTCATGTAGCTGCTGCAAGAGGCTTTATTAATGAATTAACTTTATTGATGGAAATGGGAGGGAACTCTCCAAGTAATGGATATGGGAAGGAAGGGGAAGTTGCTCTACGTCAAGCAGGAAGGGCTGGGCAATTTGAAACTGTAAATTTTTTATTAGAAGCCGGCGTTGATTCAAACTCTTGCTTTACAGAGATTATATTGGCAAGAAATGCGGATGTGGTCAAAGCTTTTATTGATCATGGTGCTGACGTGAATCAAATCCATAAAGAGTCGGGAGTTACCGCTTTATATCGCGCCTGCGTACAAGGAGATTTGAACGTTGTGCGCCTTTTACTTGAGGCACAAGCAGATCCTAATCAACCCTCTCCAGGGAGCCATTACTCAGCACTCTATTTTGCATGTTCTCAAGGTAATTTAGAACTTGTAAAGTTACTGCTTGAGTTTAATGCAGATCCTAATGTACTCACTAAAAATGGGAATGGTCCGCTTTATATTGCTGCAAAAAATAATTTTCCTGAGATAGTTGAGGTATTATTACAGACAAAAAAAGTGAATCCTCTGCACATATGTATCGATCATAAAGATACTCTTTTACAGTTTGCCTCAGCGTATAATAAAACTGATGAAATGAACGAATTAATTAAAGAGAATGAAGGCAACAATTCTATTGTTGCCTCGACTCCCCTTGAGATAGCTACTGTTATGGGGAACCAGAAAATTTCTAATTTGTTAACCAGGGAAATTCTTGGCTTAAATTTATCTGATCAACAACTACAACAATTAAATTCTACGGTTGCTGGGAAAATTTTTAAAAATTTACTTACAGATGTTTTAAGTACTACGCTCAAGAATCCCAAACCTCTAGAGCGAACTCAACAAATACAAGCGTGGGGACTGTTACTCCACAATTTATTTAATAAAGATAATGCAAACATTCAAATAAAAGACATTATTCATAATTGGCAAAAGACTGTAAATCACAATGGACACAAAAACATCGACATCGTTGATCCAGGAAACGATCTCCTCAGTTTTTTTACAAAAAGTAAGGTTAATCTTTTTTTAAGTAACACCATAAAAGACTATGGTAATGCCAGGCCTGACACCGTTATTTCAGACCATTTATCTATAAAGCAAGGGGGATTTATGTAGTTGCACAGAAGAAGCACATGGGGTTAAAAAAGCCTCTAATAAAGAAAAAACTTAAATCCTACTTACGAGAATTCACGATTCAAGGTACTATATAAGCATTTATTTACAGTAGCAATAACATCAAAACGATTAATCCAGATATGTCCAAACCAGCAAATCATACAAAACGTGTGTCCTACATTGTCCCGGTTTATAATGAAGAAGCAGGAATTGCCGAGTTTATTGCCGCATTGATTGATACAATAAAAAATCTTGGCTATGCCTATGAAATACTTATTGTAGATGATGGCAGCCAGGATAATACACCGGTAATTATTCAGCAATTAAGAACTCAATTTTCTCTTCGCTGCATTCGTTTTAGTCGAAATTTTGGCAAGGAAAACGCCATAAGTGCTGGGCTTGACCATGCCCAGGGTGATGCAGTGATTCTGCTGGATGCGGACTTCCAACATCCCCTAGGACTCTTAACCCAGTTCATCGCCAAGTGGGAAGAGGGATATGATATGGTTTATGCAGTTCGGCAAAACCGTTCGGATGAATCCTGGTTAAAAAGAACTTGTGCCAAGGCATTTTATCAGCTTACTTCACGGATAAATCGTATTAATATCCCTGCAAATGCTGGCGATTTTAGACTTTTAGATCGCAAGATTGTCAAAGCACTCCAAAAATTACCCGAAAGGAATCGTTTCATGAAGGGCTTATACAGCTGGGTTGGATTTAAACAAATTGCTGTTCCTTTTGAAGTCCAACCTCGCAAAACAGGTACGTCACAATGGAATTTTTACTCACTCTTGGATTTGGCAATTACTGGGATTACCTCATTTACTGCATTTCCATTGCGTATGATTGCTATTGGTGGAATTGGTGTGGCAACCCTGGCGATTCTTTATGGCATTTGGATTATAATAAGCACCTTGATTTTCGGTATAGAAACACCCGGTTGGGCAACCATAGTCACCACGATTTCCTTTTTTGGCGGTTTGCAACTCTTTGCCTTGGGCGTAGTCGGTGAATATATAGGCCGAGTCTTTGATGAGGTAAAACACAGGCCTCATTATGTTATTGATGAGGAAGCCAGTTTTAATGACAGCACAACTTAAATTAAGACATAGGCTAATTTATTTTGTAGGCATTGGTAGTGTTGCCGCATTCGTGCATCTTTTTACTGTGTTCCATTTGGTGAAATTTATACATTTCCAGGCGCTCGTAGCGAATGTGTTTGCCTTTCTGATCGCTTTTAATGTCAGCTTTTTAGGCCACAAATATTTAACCTTTTCTCAACTGCATAATGAAAAAAATTTGAGCTTACCTCATTTTTTTCTGGTTGCAGCTTCTGCAGGAATCATTAATGAAATGCTTTATTTCTTGCTTTTACGTTATACTGCCCTAAATTACTTATTTGCTTTGTTTCTTGTTTTGGGATTTGTTTCGATTTATAGCTTCGTCATATCAAGATTTTGGGCGTGCCGTTAGAGTAAGCGATCAGTCCCGCCCAAGAAACAGCCATTCGGCTTTAAATTCAAAATCTCCTCCTAAAAATACCCACAGATCCACCGCATAGTATCCAAGCAATGTGAAGGTCCTCCGTGAGCTGTTACAATCTCCCTTCTGCTAAAATAAAATAGATTACGATTTTTAAATATTCACGTTACTTTGTTCCAGTATGATTTCCTTTTCCCCTCTAAGACATTGTATTTTCTTCTTTTTTAGATCAAAGACATACTGTAGCCTGCAATACTCCCTGGGATTAGAAAGCAACGCGGGATTAAAAACTACGAGATTAATTCCCTTTGGATCCCGAGCGGATGGAACAATCAATAATGGATGTCCTTCATGCGCGACTCTTCTCCCGGTTTCTTGGCATTGCGTATAATTATCCGGATCAACGAGCCAGGGAAACTCTTCTTTTTTCCCTGTCAAATCAAGACCTAATCCCTGACAATAAACTTTCGCAACCCGTCTATCGATAATCACTGTATCTTGGGTTTGAAAAATTTCCCAGGAATCTTTGATTTCCTGAATAAAATGATATCTTGTTTCATAAATTGTCGTTTTCAGCGTTTCTGATCCATACCAGCAAGCAATTGCACCATCGCTGTAACGTGAGCGCGTTATTTTTTCAAACGGATAATCAATAAAATCATTTTTACTGTAATCAAATGCCCGTTGTATTAACGATTGATTGGTTAGCGCAGGATGAGTATGACTTTCTATGGTATTGGCCGCCTCCCAATCGATTGGATCATCACTGAGATCATCGAATAAATCCTGAGAAACTTTTATGCCTCTTATATTTCTAAAAATATCTTGTGAATATTCTCTGACAGCATCAAATAATGACACGTTACTGACCTCGCATAAAATCAGTAAGTCGTCTTATTTGAGCAATTCCAATATAACCTTGCTCCAACATAATATCCAATGGACAAAGATTATGGAGTTTTTGATTTCGCCCTTTTATCCATTGATAGACTATTTCTCGATTGTAGGGATAGAGAATTCTCAGATTTTTATGAATTCCTAAGAGATTACCTACTCGTTCGATCGTGTCTCTGCCAGATATATGCGCCGTTCCTCTTTTAAATTTGGCAAGTTGTGCGGGGCTTATCCCACCTAAAAGCTCACACTCCTCTTCGTTTTTTAATTGCCAATGCTTAAAAAGCATAATCACATTCTGGGTATTACGTTTTAGAACGTCTTCACTTAAATCTTGAGATGTTAAAGATGCCAAATGCAAATGATTCATGGTAAAAACCCTCTATTTATAGATTATTATAGTATATAAATAGATTTTTACAAGCAACTTAATGGCATGAAATAACTCAATCTGGAAAAGAGTAAGTTACAATTTGCCATATAGAAAAAAATTTGCAAATTTGCGCTTCAAAGTTTCAGGTAAAATCGGGGCTGAATTATATACAATGTGCAGAGCATTTTATTTTTGCATTGATATGTTCGGTCATGCTAGAAAATAGATGTTAATAAGAGTCAGGATAAATCCCACTAACTATTTCTATAGGCTCGCGAATAATGAGGCGCTTTCCAACCATTTCCTTCACTTTAGGTAATATGGATTCTATCTTTTCTGCTGTATCAATGAATTGCACAACTAAAGGAAGCTTACTACCTATATCCACCAATGAGGCAGATACAACAGGACTTTTAAATGTAAATCCAGCAACTGCACGCAAGACGGTTCCCCCTGCAATTTCATTTTTATCGAGCATAGTTAACAGCTCAATGTGCAAGGGACGATGCTGCCATTTGTCCGATTCATTAATGTAGATAGAAACTTTTACATGATTCATTTCAAATTGCCCGAGCGAGTACTATGCCCGCAATAACTGCCAATAGTGAAAAAAGATTATTGCAAATAAAATTTAGTGCAGCAAGTCCATAATCACTTTGCTCCAGAAACATATAGGTTTCGTAACTGTAGGTTGAAAACGTGGTGTAAGCCCCACAAAACCCAACGGCAACAAACGAACGCCATCGCGGATCAACCTCCACTCGCTCTAAAGTCCAGGCAAGAAAAAAACCCAGAATAAAACTTCCAGTAAGATTAACAATGAATGTTCCAAAAGGAATATCTGCCGATAAATACTTAGCGGAAAAACGACTCACAAGATAACGCAAGTTTGCGCCAATGATTGCACCCAAAGAGATCCACAAAAAATCATTCAAGATTTTTTTTCCTTTTTATTTAAACAGATTACACTTATCCAGAGTTTGTTGACATCTCGCTAGAAGATAATACATAAAAAAATTGGGCGCGTAAATTTATCTTGAACTTGTCTTATAATAAATTCTCGTGCTGCTCAAAGTGCACTTGAAATTCATCACAATCCTTTAAAAATTCGTCACTTAAAAAATAATTATACTCCTTAAGGCGCGCATGCGCGATAGGGTCTGTAGTGTTGGAGCCTCCCCCTGGATGACACATAATTAGAGTATTATCCCTGGCTAAACTCATCCATTTCCTGAATAATTCTCTATAGTTTGTTGCCGGGGCAAAATCATAAATACCTGAGAAGTAACGATTGTGGGGGATGCCCAATTCGATGAGTTGCTTCAACAAAGCCTTACCTCCTGTAAGACTCAATATTTTTCCTTTAAACCGAGATTGAGGCAAATTAATGGAAGGCCAAGTGGAACGAATTGACGTGCCATGACTTTTCAATCTTTGTGCATAGAGATCTAAAATAACGTTCCGTATTACAGGAAATTGATGGACATGCTGGTGGCCATCAATAAAATCGGGAAGTTGTTGCATGGTTTCTGTAAATTGTTCCAGTTGCGCCAAAAATTCTTTTGCAATGAAGGATAATTTTATCGAGCGCATATGCGTTTTAATGAGCAATTCATGTAAAGAAAAGCACGATTTTTCTGGAATAGATGCTAAATAACCTTCCGTAAGATTAAAATGTAAACCAACTTTGATGGGTTTACTTTTTTTTACGTTGAGTAGTTCTTTGGCATAAGGAATAAAACCAGGCATATTCACCATACAGCTCACAGCGGACAACCGTCCCATGCGTGCTAATTTTAAAATCCCTTCTGAAACTCCGGGTTCCAAACCAAAATCATCTGCACACAACATTATGGTTTTCGAATTAATCACAATTAAAGGGCCAATATATCACAAAGACATATAGTATCTCATTTTTGCAATAAAAATGTAGCCTGGGTGCCGCAGCGGAACCCGTGTTTCGCTGCGCTGCACCCAGACTACATTATTGGGCTTATCCATTTTTAGGCAGCTTCTGATTGCACTTTCACTGCAAAGAAACGTGCACCCAATACATTGATACACAGACCACCAATCACTAATAATCCGGCAGCAAGCTTCCATAGTTGAAAAGGTTCCCCCAGAACTAAAGCAGAACTCAAAATAGCAACAATAGGAACCAATAAAGTAAATGGTGCGATCACTCCTACTGGATATCGAGCAATGAGCCAGTTCCAAACGCCATAACCTATCCAAGTTGAGGCAAAAACAATATAAAACAACGATAAGGTCCCACGCCAACTTATATGCTCATAGGTATAAACAAAACTCGAAGGTCCTTCAAACATCAAAGAAAGAAGGAACATAGGGATACATGCAACAAAACTTCCCCATGCAATAATTGCCATCATGTTGGTATTACTTCCTTTAATTCTCTTGGTGATTAAATTCCCCACTCCCCAAGTTGCTGCAGCGGCAAGAATGAAGACAAAGCCAACCAAAGAGATATCACTATCAAAGTGCATAGCAACTAAACCAATGCCAGCAAAAGCGACAAGTGCTCCAAGAATCTGTCCCGTATTAGGCTGTTCACCCAAGAAAATCACTGCAAAAAACATACTGAAAAATACTTGTGTTTGCATAAGCAACGATGCCATTCCAGCAGGCATACCAATATTCATGCCAATAAAAAGAAAAGCAAATTGTAATGCAAACATGACAAAACCATAGAGGACAATCGATTTGAATGAAGATTGAGGAATTTTAATAAAAAAAATGGCTGGAATACTTGCCAGTAAAAAACGTAAGGCACAGAGTAACAAAGGCGAAATTTCTTCCAGTCCGAAGGAAACAAAAAGAAAATTTACCCCCCAAATCACAACAACTAAAAGAGCCAACAAAAGATGTGTAAAAGGCATCATCATGCTCCGGCCAAAAACCATATTCTAGCCCAAGTGCTGTAATAACGCCATTTATTTAGTGCATTTTTTGAGCAGTAAAATGTTCAAAAAAAGTAAATTTTGATCTCTATTAAGATTTTTTAAACGGCATAACCTAATAAAAATTTAATTTCTATTTTTAATCTCTCACGTTAAACTGGATTCTTTAAATAACAAAGTTAAAAAATCGGTTGGAAGCGCAATAGAAAATCCTTCTTCCTCAAACGAGTTGCTGTCTCCTCTACGTATCTCTGCCGACGCCCCGCGGCTTGTCCGCGGGGTTCAGTTTTTAGCATAGATCATCTGGATCTCGCGGACAAGCCGCGGGACGTCGGAATAGCGCTGTAGCTTTTCAACGCTATGGAGATTCAGGAACAGAACACGGGGGGGTAAATTAGTATATCAACTTAATACGGGTTCTGCTGCACTGCTCCAAGTTACGTTTTATCTACTTTTTGTGGTCTAAATTATGAAAGAAATTATTCTTGCTACCAGTAATCCCGGTAAAATCAAAGAATTGCGTGATTTATTATCTCCAATTGTGTGCATTCCACAAACCAACTTAGGAATTTCAGATGCACTAGAGGATGGTTTAAGTTTTATAGAAAATGCACTCATCAAAGCACGCCACGCCAGTTTACATGCGGGTAAACCTGCTTTAGCCGATGACTCGGGGTTAGTAGTACCCGCTTTAAATGGCGAGCCGGGTATTTACTCTGCTCGTTATGCGGGGACCAATGCAACCGATGCAGAAAACATTCGTTTATTATTGGAAAAAATGACTCATGTACCCTCAATACAACGGGAAGCTTGGTTTTATTGCGCGATTGCACTGGTACACCATGCAAAAGATCCTATGCCAATCATTGCCACAGGCAGGTGCAAAGGAATAATTCATACCTTTCCCGTGGGCGAGGGTGGATTTGGTTATGATCCCATATTTTACATCCCTGACTTTCAATGCACAGTAGCACAATTACCTGCTAAAATTAAAAATAATATCAGTCACCGTGCACAAGCATTAAAGCAATTGCGCGCTCTACTTAAGAATTAATGATGGATACGGATACACTCTTTGCGCAAGCATATAAATTCCAGTATGAAGGTCAGTTGCCACAAGCTATTAGTCTCTATGAACAAATCTTGTCTCAGGAGCCCAAGCATCTGAACACGTTGCATTTTTTAGGACTCACTTATGCTCAATTAGGTGATATGGATAATGCAATTCTCTATTTATTACAAGCACTTTCCTTAAATCCTGATAATGCGGGTCTGTTGAATAACCTTGCGAATGCCTACAAAAAATCACATCAACTGGACAAAGCAATTAAATATTACCAGCAAGCCATCAAACTGCAGCCAGATTATGCTCAGGCCCATAATAATCTGGCAACGGTGTATGCATTGCAAAATAATTATGCCCAAGCTCTATTACATTATACGCGAGCAGTCCATGCTGAACCTGATTTTAGTGCCGCACATTTTAATTTAGGTTTATTACTGCTGCAAAATAATGAATTGGAAGCCGCCAAAGTCCAATTTAATAACGTAGTATCCTTAAATCCCTTTCATACCGAAGCCCTTTTCTATCTGGGTGTGTTGCATCTGGAAAAAAATGCCCTTGCTGATGCAGAAAAAGCATTTCAAAATGTTTTGGAACAAGACAGCAGGCAAATAGAAGCCCTTTCCAATTTGGGCGTCATTGCTTTGAAAAGACAGCAAAACCAATTGGCAATTGATTATTTCAGCAAAGCATTAGCCTTAGATAATGAAAATATTGAAGCGCGTAATAACTTGGCCGCTACATTCATGCATCATGATCGCTTTGAGAATGCGCTCATGCATTATGACGTATTACTTCAAAAAGAACCTGATAATATTGAATATTTATACAATTCCGGCGTAGCGCAAATGGCTTTGGGGCATTTGAATGAAGCGATTATTCTTTTTGAGCATATCCTTGAGCTTGAAAACACCCATACCTCCTCTTTAAATAATTTAGCTGCAATTTATCTGAAGTTAGAGCAAAGAGACAAAGCAAAAGAATACTTAGAAAGGGCTCTGGCGATTAATCCTCAAGATACAATCAGCGCCCATATGCTCCATGCCTTGACTGGGGATGAACAGGCAACAACCACTCCTGAATACGCGCATAATTTGTTTAATAACTATGCACTTTATTATGATCAACACATGAAGAGCACACTACAGTATTCCATCCCACAACATATAGCGCGTGAAATCCATCAATTGGAATTACCTAAAAATGCTCATACTTTGGATTTAGGATGTGGAACCGGCCTCACAGGCATTGTTCTTCGTGAGCGAAGTAAACATTTAACTGGGGTAGATATTTCAGGAAAAATGCTGGCCCAAGCCAAAGAAAAAAGAATTTATGATAATTTGGTGGAAGCTGAAATCAGTCAATTTCTTCAGCAAAATAAAGCCTCTTATGACCTCATCATTGCAGCGGATGTTTTCCCCTATTTTGGCGAGCTTGATATGTTATTTCATACCATTCATCAACACCTAAAGCTTGGAGGCTATTTTATTTTTACCACTGAAATCAGCGCAACAACCTTCTGGTCACTTGAAACAAGTGCCCGTTTCAGCCATCATCCTGACTACATTCAAAAATTGGCAGAACAAAATCAGTTTAAGAACGTAAAACAAGAAAAAATTCCAGCACGCATACAAAATCAGCGTTCTTTGGAAGTTATGCTTTATATTTTAACAATTTAAATAATTTTGAGCAATAAGACAAAATAGTAATTATACTATACTATAGGGATTGGGAATGACTCTTTCATTCATATGATTGAGCAAGGAGCTTTTATGTCACAGCCCACTAATGGACATAAGTTTAGCGAGGCACCACAACTCACCTCCAGCGAACAACGCAAAATTGAGCAAAAAATTGAGTTTGAAACTGCCAAGTCATTTCACAGCATGGTTAAGCTTGGTGCTTTTGCCAATATTTTTGGTGCTCTTCTGTATGTTCTTGCAATCTATAGTTCGACACGCCCAATATTAATCATTTCTTGGTATATCCTTCTGGTGATTGCAAATTTGCTCAATGTCTTATGGGCTCTTCGTTTTGAATACAGCCATATAACCCACAGAGAAATCATTAAATGTCGGCAAGGATTTCTCTACATTGTTATTTTAATCTGCCTGATATGGAGCAGCATTGGCATTTTGTTTATGAATGATGGCATCGATCAAAAAATGACTACGATTATCTTCTTGTCAGCTGTTTTGATTTGTTTTTCCTTCTCAACCGCACTGGATTTAACAATGGGCATCGCCAGTATTGTATGCTTACTTACCCCTACACTTTTATATCACCTTTATTTAATTATTGATTTATCCCAATCCAAGAGCAACAACGTCAGTACTTCGATTACAGGTGCATTTTTAGTACTTGGGATATTTATGCTTATTGCGTGCTTTGTGGGAAACAGGATTATTTTAAAATTATTTCGTTTGGGTTATGAAAACGCATTACTTAGTCGGAAACTGGAAAATATGAATGCTTCCTTAGAGCAACGGGTTAACGAACGCACGGAAGCATTAGAGAAGTCACTGAAGTTAGTCACCTACCAAGCAACACATGATTTATTAACAGATTTACCTAACGAGCGCTTACTTTATGATCACATTCAGGGTGTCACTGAAAAAGCAATTCGCGATCATCAAAAATTTGCCATTGCCTGTTTTTCATTAAACAATATGATAAAAATTAATGACAGTATCGGCCATCAAGCTTCTGCCACTATTATTCATCGTATTGCTCAGCGTTTTGCTCATCTTGCGGAAAAGAATTCAAAATATTTCATTTCATTGTTACGTAAAGATGTTTTTGTTATTTTAATTTATCCAGTCAAAGATGCATTAGAAATCGAGGAGTGTACCCAAGATTTATTTGTTGTATTAGAAAATCCTGTCTATGTTGCCCAACAAGAATTGAACTTAACCGCAAGTATGGGCATTAGTGTATATCCGACTGATGGCAGAGATGTAGATACATTAATTACGAATGCAGAAGCAGCCCGCACACTGGCAACCGAGCGGGGAGGAAACTGCGTACGCATTTACAATACAGTGATTACTGCAGATGCCTCCAGACAATTAAGTATTGAAAACCACCTCCATCATGCAATTGAAAATAACGAACTCATTTTAAATTATCAACCATTTATTGATTTGAGAACTGGAACCATTTGCGGTGCAGAAGCGTTATTACGTTGGCAGAGCCCGATTTTAGGATTGCTTTCTCCAATGGAATTTATTCCTTTAGCAGAAGCAAACGGTATGATTCTTCCTATTGGTGAATGGGTTTTAAATACTGCATGCAAGCAGCTGAAGAAATGGCACAACAAGGGATTTCAATTAGCGTTGTCGGTTAACTTGTCAGCCAAACAATTAATACAACATGATTTAGTTGAGCGTATTGGGGAAATTTTAAATAAACTAAAACTTTCTCCCAAGTATCTCGAGTTGGAACTGACAGAATCTAATGCATTTCAAAATGAAGCCATTCCAATTATTAATAAATTTACGGAGATGGGTATCTCACTGGCCATTGATGACTTCGGTACGGGTTATTCAGAATTCGGAAATCTTAAGTTATTTAAAGTGAATAAAATAAAAATTGATAAAACCTTTATTCAAGATATTGAAGTCAGTATCGATAGCAGAAACATTGTAATTAATACTATTGCATTGGCACATCGGATGAATATTGATTGCCTGGCAGAAGGTGTGGAAACGCTAGGGCAAATTAAATTTTTAAAAGAAAACGGATGTTACATAATGCAAGGTTTTTACTTTAGTAAACCTTTAGATACCAAAGATTTTACTGAATTTTTAAAGACCCATTCCAAAAATACCTACCTCGCTTTGACTCATTGGTAAAAACATACAAAACCAGGGTCTGTTTACATTTCGCTAGCTTGAGCCAAAATCGTTTGATTTTCGAGCACTAAAGCACAGCATACTTGACGTATGTGAGCATCGGAGCACAGAAAGTCAGGTCATTAGGACCAGGAGAGTAGAAACTTAGCTCTATTTACATTTCGCTAGCTTGAGCCAAAATCGTTTGATTTTCGAGCACCGAAGCGCAGCATACATGAAGTATGTGAGCATCGGAGCACAGAAAATCAAACGATTTTGGCCAAGATAGTAGAAATGTAACTCTCGATACCAGATGACATTATCTGGGAGTATTGATAGCATGATGCAAATTAAATGATAGACTTAGCAAACGGAAGTTGCTCATGCAGAATATTGTTCGTGTAGTACAGAATAGGGCGCAAAAACATCCTCATCAAAAAGCCATTTTCTATTTAGAAGACGGTGAACACAAAACCGCAGAACTTACTTTAGGTGAACTGGATAAGCAAGCACAAATTATTTCTGCGCATTTACAAACCTATCAGGTAACAGGCAATCGCGTCATCCTTCTTTACCCAACAGGAGTTGAGTTTATAACGAGCTTGATGGGATGTTGGTATGCTGGTGTGGTCGCAGTGCCAATACCTTGCCCTAAAATGGATGAATTGACACACCATGAGGCATTCCTGAACGCCATTGCTGAAGATGCCGATATTGCTGCTGTTTTAAGCCTGTCTCAGTACCATTCAAGTATTGAATCAATCCTAAAAAGAAAAGTACCGATATTGGCCACTGATGTGCTCAAGACCCAATCGACCCGAAATTTTCAATCAATTTCTATCAATGAGGACACCATAGCCTATTTGCAATATACTTCGGGCTCAACTTCTGCCCCTAAAGCAGCAATCATCACCCATGGAAACTTGCAGCATAGTTTGCAAGAAACCATTAAGGTTTGGCATTACACTAAGAAGAGTGTCACCTTGACCTGGGCTCCTCATACCCATGTATATGGGCTAGTATGTGGTATATTGGTACCACTCTATCATGGAACACCCGCTTTTATTGTACCTCCATCTGCATTCATCAACAGACCTGTTACCTGGTTATCTGCTATTTCAACATATCGGGTAACACATAGTGGTTGTCCTAACTTTGGTTATGATGTTTGTGTGCGCGATATTAAAGAAGCAGAGCTTTCTCGGCTTAATTTAAAACACTGGAAAGTGGCAATCAATGGTGGCGATATTGTTCAATATCAAACACTTATGGATTTTGTTTCCAAATTCCATTCCTGTGGTTTTCAATTAAAGCAATTTTGTTCTGCATACGGTATGTCTGAATTATCCGGCGCAATCGCGGTGACGTCTTTTGGTTGCGAACCACATTGTATAGCACTTCAAGATAATGAGAATCTGCAACGACGATTGGTTAGCAGCGGTAAATTATTAACGGGATTGCAGGCAATTGCTGTGGATCCAGAAACAAAACAGCCCGTTACTGCCGGGGAAACGGGTGAAATTTGGTTATCCGGCAAATCACTGGCCCTTGGTTATTGGCGACGTCCTGATGAAACCCAAACAGTGTTCAATGCAACTGTACCCGGCAGTGATCTTCGCTATTTTAAAACCGGAGATCTTGGATTTATCCTGGATAACGAAATTTATTTAACTGGAAGATTAAAAGAAGTCATTGTTATTTATGGAAAAAAATATTATCCACTTGACTTGGAAATCACCGTAGCCAATGCACTTTCCAAATTCCAAATTAAACTCCCCCAAGTAGCATTTTCTACAGGACATGGGAATAAAGAAAAAATTATTATTGTGCAGGAGCTGTCGGAAGAAACACCTCCATCACTATGGCCTGAAATCAGGAATGTGGTTCGTCATGCCATTACCAAACATCATGGTGTGGAAGTTCATGCAGTAGTTTTAAGCCCTAAAGGAGCAATTCCCAAAACCGGTAGTGGCAAACTGCAACGAAAAAAAGCTCAATTATTATTTGATGAGCAAAATCTTGCCGTATTAACCCAGGATTCATCAGAAAAGCTCCCGGGAAATCAGAATGCAAACGGTGATAAGGAAAGTCAATTCATAAGCCTGGTAGCTAATGTACTGAAAATAAATGAAAAAGAAATTGCTTTGGATGCACCCCTGAGCCGATATTCCTTTGATTCCATTAATATCATTCAGCTCACAGCCTTACTTAACGAAACCTATCAGCTCGTTTTATCCCCTGCAGCTTTGTATGAATATTCTACTTTAGAAGAATTTTATACGGATTTATTAGATAAAAAATCGGAAAAGTCGCTATCGGTGGAAGCAAAACACTCCATTAAGGAAACAAACGACATCGCCATTATTGGAATGAGTGGCGTTTTCCCACAAGCACCCGATGTGGCTACCTTTTGGGATAACTTATGTCAGGGAAAAGATTGCATCAGTGAAGTACCTTCATCACGCTGGAACTGGCAAAATTTAACCGTACGCTGGGGTGGTTTCATTGATCATGTCGATCAATTTGATGCAACATTCTTTAATATCTCCCCTCGCGAAGCAGAATTAATTGATCCACAACAACGATTATTTTTACAAACCGCTTGGAAAACAATTGAAGATGCAGGATATAACTCGTCCACCCTTGCAGCATCGAAAACTGGCCTGTTTGTAGGCGTATTTAATCATGATTATGCTGAATTATTGCAAAAAAATGAGGTAATGGATGCCTATCTTACGACGGGCACCATGAACAGTATGATTGCCAATCGGATCTCCTACATTTTAAATTTGCGTGGGCCGAGTGAAACAATTGATACCGCGTGCTCCAGTTCTCTGGTTGCTGTTCACCAGGCAGTCCATGCGATTTTGCAAGGTGATTGTGATCTTGCACTTGCAGGTGGAGTAAATACTTTAATTACCCCAACTTCTTTTATTGCAGCGAATCAAGCCGGCATGTTAAGTGAATATGGACGTTGCAAAACTTTTGATAAAAACGCCAATGGGTACGTACGCGGTGAAGGTACAGGTGCCATTTTATTAAAAAAATTAACGCAGGCATTGCGCGATGGCGATCACATCTATGGGATAATCAAAGGAACTGCGGTGAATCATGGCGGACATGTGAATACGCTTACTGCACCCAACCCAAATGCCCAAGCAGAAGTAATCATTACTGCATGTCAACGCGCTCAAGTACCCATCGACAGCATTCAATACATCGAGACCCACGGCACCGGCACACCACTCGGTGATCCCATCGAAATTAATGGCTTAAAAAAGGCATTTCAACATTTGGCATTAGAACAGAATCTCGAAGCCTTGCCAAAACAGTACTGTGGATTAGGTGCTGTTAAAACAAACATTGGCCATTTGGAATCCGCGGCAGGAATTGCAGGAATCATTAAAACTCTGCTCGCCATGCGCCATGCGATTTTACCCGCGAATTTGCATTTCAATGAATTAAATCCTTATATTGAAATTGAGGACAGTCCATTTTATCTCCTTGATAAAACAACTAAATGGCCCAAAGCAGCAGGAACCCCCAGAAGAGCGGGAGTCAGTTCATTTGGTTTTGGTGGTACAAATGCTCACATCATCCTTGAAGAAAGTCCGGAACGCATACACGCTCCATCCCCTAATCATTTCTCTTATCTGATTTGCTTATCGGCGATGACAATGTCCGCTTTGCAGCAACGAATTGCTGATTTGCTTAGCTGGCTGGATCAGCAACAGGATTTACCAAGTCTGGCTTCACTCAGTTACACCTTAAATGCAGGCAGACGCCATTTTGCCAAGCGTTTGTGCCTCATCGTCAAGACTGTTGCCGAATTAAAGGAACAGTTAGGCTCTATTCTATCCAGCGAAGATCTAGAGCAGTATTTAGTTGCGATAGAGTCAACAAATCATGATAGCCCTGCTGATTTAAATCATATCCGCAATCATTATCTACAGGGAAAATCGATTGATTGGGGCACAATCTATGGTAATTATCAGGAAAAAATCTCCCTTCCTGCTTATCCCTTCGCCAAAGAAACTCATTGGGTGGAAATTAAAAATAATTTATCCCGCAAAGTACATGCATTGCTCGATGAAAATCTCTCTCCGTTTTCCTCATCTATTTTTAGTAAGCAATTTTCAGGGAAAGAATTTTATTTGTGTGAGCATCGAATAAATGATGAGTCCGTACTACCTGGCGCTGTATGTTTGGAAATGGCGCGTGCTGCAGCCAGTCTGGCTGCAAGTAATCAACATGCAGCTACTCTAAGCAATCTTATCTGGAAAAAACCGATAAAAACTTCGGATTGGTCCAATCCAGTACATGTCCATTTATTTCCTGAAACTGATGGTGTTTCATTTGCAATCACAAACACAGATGCGACTGTTTCTTATGTCAGCGGAGACATTCATTATGGGGACCATTCTCCCGATAGCCGCCATACTCCACTTCCCATTCAGGAATTAAAATCAGTATTGCCCCATACTCAAGATCCTGAGGCCATTTATACTTATTTTAAACATGCAGGCATAACCTATGGCCCAAGTTTTCGCGTCATTCAGACCCTTCATTTTAGTGAGACTCATCTCTTGGCCGAACTTACCCTGCCTTCCTCTGTGCCTTCCCAGCACGATGAATTTATAATACATCCTTGTTTGTTCGATGGGATTTTACAAACAACCCAGGCTTTGCTTAAAAATCGTGAGGTGCTTTATCTGCCTTTTTCTATTACCCAGATGGATATTTATAAGCTTCTGGCAAATACCTGTTATGTATATGCCCATCTGATTTCTCCTGCAGATAATCACCATATGCCTGTTTTTAATATTCAAGTCAGCGATGCTGAAGGGGCACTCTTGTTGGTCATTACGGGATTTACCTTAGGTGCGGTGCAAGACTCGATTAAACCTGAAGAAGCTACTATCGCCTATTATTCTCCTGTATGGGTTGCTCAACCATTGCATTCAGCAACAGGAAAACGCCCAGACTCCATACTGATTCTAGGAAGTAATGAGCAGTTAATACACTCAATAAAAGAACAATTGGCTGATCACGCGACATCGTGGCAACGAATACAAAATTCTCATTTTGCAGACAGACCTCCTGCCAAACTGGCTGAGGAGGTAGAGTGGGACAAGAGGTCTAATGTCATTATCGATTCACTGAGCGAATACATTATCCTTGCTCTGGACGAATTTGATGAGCCCCTGTTTTCGCCTAAAGAGATCCAAAAAAACTTGGAGCAAACCTATTATCTGGTTCATCGGTTGGTGACCCAAATCAGTAAACTAAAACCTAAAAATCCAGTCCAATTAATTTGTATCAGTAAAGGACCTTCTCTTTTTTCACGTGCTTTAGTCGGATTTGCAAAAAGCCTGCATCAAGAGCAATCCAACATTTCCTGTCGTTTTATTGAATTACATAATCTTAGTCTGCTGGCAAAGGAATTAACCCAAAATGAAATTGAAGTTCGCTACGATAAACAAAATCACCGCTCTATTCGACGTTATGAAGCCCTCCCTTCATCCATATCCCCAGCACCAATTCTCAAAAAGTCAGGGGTTTATTTAATTACTGGCGGCATGGGAGGACTGGGTTATTTGTTCGCATCGTATTTGGCAGAAGAGTATCAGGCCAAAATCGTATTAACCGGGCGTTCCCCTATGTCTGAGCACGTTCAAAAGCGCATTACAGAACTTGAAAAGCACAGTGCCTCAGTGGTTTATATACCTGCTGATGTGTCATCCTACGAGGAAGTCCTAGCCCTTATTCAAAGTACTAAAAAGCATTTTGGCGCGATTAACGGCATTATTCATGCTGCGGGCCTTACCCACGATGGACTTATTGTAAATAAAACAGTGCCTGAAATCGCAAAGGTTTTAGCACCCAAAATTTACGGCGCCTGCAATTTACATACTGCAACACGTAACGAGGCTTTGGATTTCTTCGTCCTCTTTTCATCCGTAGCCGCCGTATTCGGTAACATGGGACAAAGCGAATATGCTTATGCCAATTGTTTTCTGGATGAATTTGCTCACGAGCGGGAACAGCAAAGAGCCTTGGGCCATTGCTTTGGCCGAACGCTTTCAATTGCTTGGCCACATTGGGAAGAAGGAGGATTGCAGATTGCCCCTGAATACCAACAGGTGCTGGAGCAAACCTTAGGTATCATCAGTTTATCCACGCAACAAGGATTTAACGCATTCTTACAGACTTTGCAGTATGATGCTGCACATTGCATTGTTCTCCCGGGCTATCAACTAAAACTCCTGAGCGCATTGCAGAATAATTCCGTGTTAAAACACTCTATGAGGACTCATCCGCCGGAACTCAATTCGAATTTACGTACACAAACCAGACCTCTTTGGACACTCATTGCAGAGAAAGAAGCGCGCGGAGGCACGGAGCAATGCGCCTCTGCAGCAGAATTTCAAAAGAAGGATATTGAAGATTTTTTGAGAAAAATACTGGCAGAGACTTTGAAATGCGCACCAGAGCGTATTGATAGGAATTTGCCTTTTGAAAATTATGGCATCGATTCCTTGATGATCATTCAACTCAACCAACGTTTAGGCAATGAATTCAGGGAGTTACCCAAAACATTATTTTTTGAATACCGAAATGTAGCAGATTTAGCTGACTACTTCATGGAGCATTATGCCCATGAATTAATTCAACGCCTACCTGCTGATGCAGTAACGAAAACGAATTCAGTCTATCCCTTGGTAATCGCTCCCAAACGACTTAGTGTGACAAAAAATCCATCAAAATCGAGGGATATCGCTATTATTGGGATGAGCGGACGTTATCCTGATGCTAAGGATTTAACCGAATTTTGGCACAATCTTTATGCAGGGAAAGACTGTATCCGCGAAATTCCTCCAGAGCGATGGGCTTTGGCGGACTATTTTGATATGCATCAAGATCAGCCGGGTAAAACGTACAGTAAATGGGGCGGCTTTTTAACAGATGTGGATCAGTTTGACCCGCTTTTTTTTAATATTTCACCGCGCGAAGCCGCGTTAATGGATCCCCAGGAGCGATTGTTTTTAGAAACTGCATGGAAAACCGTAGAAGACGCCGGATATGCGCGTGACGCCTTAGCGGGGCAAAAAGTAGGTGTCTATGTGGGAGTAATGTACGGGCAATATCAATTATTTGGTAACGAATCTACACATGCCAATCAATTTGTTCCCACAAACTCCATATTTGCTTCAATTGCCAATCGAGTATCCTATTTTTTTGATTTGCATGGTCCGAGTATCGCACTGGATACCATGTGTTCTTCTTCGCTTACAGCAATCCATTTAGCATGCCAAAGCATACATGAAGGCGAATGCGATATGGCCCTTGCTGGTGGAGTGAATCTTTCCCTGCATCCCAATAAATATCTCCTGTTAAGCCATGGAAAATTTTTAGCACGTGATGGGCATTGCCGTAGTTTTGGCGAGGGTGGCGATGGTTATGTACCGGGTGAAGCCGTTGGCGCAATCCTGCTAAAACCCCTAGATAATGCACTTGCAGATGGCGATCTTATTTATGCAGTGATTAAAGGCAGCCACCTCAATCATGGGGGAAAAACAAACGGTTACACAGTACCTAATCCTAATGCACAAGCAGACTTGCTTGCTGAAACCTACCAAAAAGCCAATATTGACCCAGCATATATCAGTTATATTGAAGCACACGGCACTGGAACTTCACTGGGCGATCCTATTGAAATTGCTGGATTAAATAAGGTATTTAGCCAAAGAAAAATGCAACAATACTGTGCTATTGGTTCTGTAAAATCCAATATTGGCCATTGTGAGTCTGCCGCAGGGATTGCTGCGGTCACCAAAGTGGTCTTGCAATTACAACATCATACTCTGGTACCCTCTCTTTTTTCTGAACCATTAAATAGCAATATTAATTGGTCCACAACACCATTTCGTGTGCAACACACCGTAAGTGAATGGCAACAACCATTACCCAATGCACCACGCATTGCCGGAGTCAGCTCTTTTGGTGCAGGAGGTGCTAATGCTCATCTGATTTTATCCGAAGCCCCAGAGACATTGGATGGACCAACAAGGAATAAATCACATTATTTGCTGACCGTATCTGCCAAGACAGAAATTGCATTAAATCAACGTCTGGATGATTTGTTAACTTGGTGGGAAAACAATCCAGCAGCAGAACTGGAGCAAGTCAGTTACACATTAAATACAGGCAGAACTCATTTTGATTGTCGTTGCGCTATGGTGGTCAGTTCACTAGAGGAAGCAATTCACTGTGTACAACAATTTAAAGCACAACAACAACCTGCGCAATTGGTTCTCCAAACAGATGGAACAAATACCTCTGAAACCAGGCTATTGAGTCCCACCCTCTTACCCATCCTGATGCACCAATCGTCTCAGCCTTCCCAATATAAAGAAACGTTATTGGCGCTGGCCAAACTTTATGTAGAGGGCCAGGAGCTGGATTGGAAACAAATCCATGCAGGTGAATCCAGGAAAAAAATATCCTTACCTACTTATCCTTTTGCCAAGGAGCGTTACTGGTACTCTGATGTGGACCAATGCAGCGTAATTCAGGAAAGACAAACCGATTCGCCATTAATGCACAATGCACTCATCGACAAGGTCAGCTCGTTTCTTACTCGGCAAGTAGTCCAAATATTGAAAATGAACCAACACCGAATTGCACTAGAAAAAAATCTTGGTGAGTACGGGATGGATTCGGTGCATTTTATTGAATTGGCTAAAAAGATCGCTGAACGCTACCAAATCGAGTTTACCCCCGCCATCTTCTTTACACACAGTAGTGTGAGCTCAATCGGTCAATACCTGATGAATCAATTTCCGGAAGCCATAGCTAAAGCACATCATGAAGCAGCACAACTGCCAATTCATGCTCCTACGATAAAACCCAGGCAGAGAGTAACTGATGGAGCTGAATCGATTGCCATTATTGGTATGCAAGGGCTTTTCCCACAATCCGATGATCTTGCTGCATTTTGGCAGCATTTGCTCGCAGGTGATGATTTAGTGACCGAGATCCCTATAGAACGCTGGGACTGGCGTGATTATTATGGGAATCAAGCGCATCAAAGTAACTCCAAATGGGGCGCGTTTATCAACAATTTCGATCAATTTGATGCAGGTTTTTTTAATATTTCCGCCCGAGAAGCAAATCTCATGGATCCGCAACAACGGCTCTTTTTGGAAATTGTATGGAAAACCATTGAAGATGCAGGTTATGACCCCTTTGCCTTATCCGCGCAGAACATTGGCGTTTTTGCCGGCGTTGAGTTTAGCGAATATCAGACCTTAATTGCCAAACAACAAAAAGAACACCATGGATTTATCGCCACGGGTAATTCGCATAGCATGATTGCCAATCGTGTTTCTTACTTTTTCAATTTTCAAGGCCCAAGTGAAGCCATTGATACCGCATGCTCAAGCTCATTGGTTGCAATTCACCGTGCAGTACAAGCAATCCGTCATGGCGAATGCGATTTGGCTGTTGCAGGCGGCGTAAGCCTCATATTGAGCCCCGATACCCTGGTAGTCACCAGCCAACTGGGGGCTTTATCTGCAGAGGGTCGTTGCAAAACTTTTGCTAAAACCGCAGACGGCTACGTTAAGGGAGAAGGTGTAGCCAGTCTTTTGTTGAAACCTTTAAAGCAAGCACAAGAAGACGGGGATCATATCTATGGCGTCATTAAAGCAACCGCAGTAAATCATGGCGGCAAAGCGCAATCTTTGACTGCGCCCAATGCAGCCGCACAAAGCGAGCTATTGATTCGCGCCTATACCCAAGCCCAATTCGCTCCGGATACGGTAACTTATATTGAAACCCATGGGACAGGTACTGCCTTAGGTGATCCTGTGGAAATTGAGGGTTTAAAACGTGCATTTGCAACCTTACTTTCATCTGAAGTCAAGCAAAACTCGATTGCCTTAGGTTCTGTAAAAACAAATATCGGTCATTTAGAACCTGCATCGGGAATTGCCGGAGTGATTAAGCTGATTTTGGCCATGACGCATGAAACCCTTCCGGGTATTTTGCATTTGCATGAATTAAATCCCTATATCAATTTAACCGATACGCCATTTTACATTGCCCAAGAGACCCAAACCTGGCAGCGCATCAAAAATGAAGCTGGAAATGATATTCCATTGCGTGCTGGAGTCAGCTCATTTGGATTTGGTGGAACCAACGCCCATATTATTCTCGAGGAAGGCCGTCCCCATCAGCGAATGGCCGAAAACCGGCAAGCCAAACCCTATTATTTAATCACGCTTTCTGCCAAACGCCAGGAAAGCATACAGCAAAAAATAGTGGATCTGCACCAATGGCTTAATCAAAATAAGGAAACAGTTTCCCTACCTTCACTTAGTTTTACGCTCAATGTTGGGCGAGCGCATTTTATTTACCGTTGTGCCCTGGTGGTCGATTCTCTTGATGCGTTAGCGAATGCGTTGACCTTATTAGTTAACCATGAAATTCCCGAATATTGCATGATGAATGAAGGCCAAACCTGCACGATTCAAGGGCCAGCATTTGATGAAGTATATCAGGCAACAATTAAAGCCTTAGTTCAGCCCGAAAATTCGGATCAATATCGTCATAAATTATTTATTCTGGCGGATTTATATACAAAACACTATGTCATTGACTGGCAACATGTTTATCACGGAGAAAAGATACACCGTTTGGGTTCGTTACCTGCTTATCCATTCCTCAAACAGCGTTACTGGTATGATTTGGAATCCGATTTCATGCCTATGCCACAAACATCTATGAGCGCGACGTGCCGTGGCTTGTCCACGGCATCCATGGATCCCGCGTACAAGACGCGGGATGTAGGCTCTACGATAAATCATCAACAAACCCTGATGTATTTACAGCAAATCTTCGCAAAACAATTAGGTACTTCTCCCGAACTCATGCAAGCAGATGAAACGTATGAGGTTTTTGGAGTAGACTCCTTGATTGGTTTGGAAATTACCAATCGATTGGAAAAAGATTTTGGCACCTTACCTAAAACATTGCTCTATGAACGCAATCGATTAAATGATTTAGCAAACTACTTGCTCAAAAATTATAAAGAAAAATTATCCACACTGGTGTTCGAGGGCAAGAGCATACCCTTAGCAACACCTCTTGAAACGAAAGCAGTTAAGCCTCTAACCGCTTCACCCAAGATAAGTCATTCATCTCGTGATATTGCCATTATCGGGTTAAGCGGCACATTTCCTATGGCCAATTCTATGGATGAGTTTTGGCAGAACTTAAGTTGCGGACGCGACTGTGTCAGTGAAGTTCCTGCTGATCGCTGGGATTACAAAGAGTACCCTGTAATAATTGGAGGAGAAGAACACTATTTCCCCCATGGGGGATTTATTCCTGATATCGATAAATTTGATCCCCTGTTTTTTAATATTTCACCACGCGATGCAGGACTGATGGATCCACAAGAACGCTTGTTCATGCAATCCGTATGGTCCACCTTGGAAGATGCAGGGTATACCCGTGACAAATTAAAACGTAAAGCCCAAAATTCAGTCGGTGTCTTTGCTGGGGTGACTTATAATTTTTACCCATTATTTATCGCGGAAGAGTGGCAAAAAGGAAATCGGGTGCCTCTGGATATTCAATCGTTTTCAGTGGCAAACCGGATTTCTTATTTCCTTGATGTCAACGGTCCAAGCTTCGTTGTCGATACAGCATGTTCCTCCTCCTTGGCGGCAATACATTTAGCGTGTGAGAGCCTCTTGCGTGGTGATTGTGCCATGGCGATCGCTGGTGGCGTTAATTTGTCATTACATCCCAGTAAATATCACTTCCTGGGCAGTTTTAATTTTATGTCCGAACAAGGACGGTGTGCTAGTTTTGCTGAAGGGGGAACAGGTTATGTGCCAGCAGAAGGGGTTGGCGCTGTATTATTAAAACCTTTAGCTGATGCAATTGCCGATCATGATAGGATTTATGGGGTAATTAAAGGAAGCAGTATGAATCATGGAGGCAAAACCAGCGGCTATACTGTTCCCAATCCTAATGCCCAGGCTGCTGTAATTCTCCAGGCTTTAAAAAATGCCGAGATTGACGCACGAACGGTATCCTATATTGAAGCGCATGGCACAGGCACCGCATTGGGGGATCCCATTGAAATTCGCGGCTTACAAGATGCTTTTGAAAACTACACCGAAGACAAACAATTTTGTGCGATAGGTTCCGTCAAATCCAATATTGGACACCTGGAGTCCGCAGCAGGCATATCGCAATTGGCCAAGGTACTTTTACAAATGCGTCACCAAAAATTAGTACCCACACTACATAGCACGCAATTAAACCCTTTTATTGATTTTCAAAATTCCCCTTTCTATGTTCAGCAAGAACTAAGCGATTGGCAACCCGATAATAATTCGCCACGTCGGGCTGGAGTGAGCTCCTTTGGGGCTGGCGGCGCCAATGTGCATATGATTATTGAAGAATACATTCCCCCAATACTTCCCCAAAGTGCACTAAATAGCCCCTACGTTTTCTTATTATCTGCATTAAATGAAGAACGTTTGGCAATACAAATACAGCAAATGCATCGTTATGTGCTGCAAAACAGCCATACACGAAATAAAGAATGGCTCAGAGATGCGTGTTTTACTTTACAAACAGGACGAGAGCACATGACGGCACGATTTGCAGTAATTGCGGAAAATACAGACGAATTGCTTGCTGCACTGGCAAACTATCCTCATAACAATGGCCCAAATACCTGGATAAATTACACGACTCAAAGTAACCACCAAGCAGCTACTCACATAGAGGAATTAATCAGCAACGAGCTCTATGAAGAATTAGTTCAGCATTGGATTAATGGGGCGAAAGTGGATTGGGAACGATTATACAAACACTTACCTAATCTTATTTCGTTACCTACTTATCCATTTACTAAACGACGCTGTTGGATACCTACAAAAGAGGTAGAAACACTTCCTATAGCCCAGCCAACGCTGCAACCAGCGATTCAACTTCCCAGTACCAATACAGAACAGGTTGATGTCCAAGATTGGCTTTACATCACTCAATGGGAGAAAAATCCGCAAACGACTCAGTCTGCATCAATTCCTCAAAAGGGGAAATGGCTCATATTCTGTGAACCGGAGTCAGTACCTGCATTAAAGCAGGAACTTGGTGAACAAGCAGGGATTTATTGTTTTGCTCGCAATCAATTTGCATCAACTCATGATCAGGAGTACACCCTCAATGCCTCACAAAAAACAGATTATGAACTGCTTTTTACAACACTTCATTCCCAACACGAAGACAATTTAACAGGCGTCATCTATGTATGTTCTGTATCTGATGCAAATGAAGAAAACCATGCCGATCCAAGTCTGGCATTACTCTATTTATTTCAAGCGATGGTAAAGCATTCTTGGTCGCATCAATTAACTTTTTGTCTTGTATCACAATCGGCGCAGCAGGTTTACCCCTCGGATACCCTCAACATCTGGCAACATCATCTCTGGTCCATGACCCGTATTTTTGCCGCCGAACAAGCAAAATACCAGGCTTTATTGCTTGATTTGGATGTGAATGAAAACAGAGAACAAAATGCCAAGATCCTGATTAAGGAGTTAGGGCTTTACCAAACCCAACAAAATCATATTGCCTACCGTGCTTCCGAAAGGCACACCTTTCGCTTCATTCCTCATAGACTACCGCAAAATCACGAGGTGATTCCTTCCTGGAAAGCGCCTGTAGCAGCTTTGATTACGGGTGGCTTAGGAGCTTTAGGCTATGAAGTAGCAGAATTTATCGTCACTCAAGGAACCCGCTTTGTTTTGCTTACAGGAACAACAGAACTCTCACCACATACGTCAGAAAAAAATACATGGCTCCGACAGTTAGAAGCAAAAGGCGCACAAGTTCGGTACGCTGCGGTTGATGTTGCTGATAAAGAGCACATGCGCATAATCATCAAAGAGGCAGAAAAAACCTGGCAACAACCTATTGACGGTGTTTTTCACTTAGCGGGAATCACTACGGATAATGTCACTATTGAGAATATGAATGAGGCATTATGGCGTGACGTATTACGCGTAAAAATACACGGTTCATTAGTCTTGCATGAACTCTTTTTACAGGCTCATTTGTCTTCGTTTGTGCTGTTTTCTTCCATTGCGGCAGTTCCCCATTTTGGTATGGCAGGACTTAGTGCTTATGCTGTGGCGAATGAGTTTATGAACGGACTTTCCTTATATCGTCGTAGTATGCAATTACCTGCATCAAGTATTAACTGGGTCGCTTGGTCAGAAAAAGGAATGAGTCATAGACACAATCATGATGCATTTTTAGATGCTGTAGGGATGGCCTCTCTAAGTATTAAAGAAGGAATTGCTTTATTGAATGCCTTGCTGAGACTTAACCCCGCTGAAATTACAGTATGTAACATTCAATGGAAAAAATTTTTACACGTGAATGCCACAGCCAAGCAACTTGATTTCTTTACCCATTTTGTTGCCGAGTATGCCTCAAGCACTCAAACAGCATTTGTTTCCTCATTGAATCAGGAAGAAATTACTGCATTAGTCTTGAATTGCTTTGCATCAGTATTAGGATTAGAAGTCACTGAAATTGATAGAGAAACACCTTTCCAACAGTACGGAATGGATTCAATTACGGGTATCGATTATACCGAACAACTGGGTAAACATTTCCCTGATGTCGTCGCACCGATGGATTTATATCGCTATCCTACTTTAAACCAATTAATTGATTACATCATGCAACGCGTGCAAGTCAACTGTGCACCAGTGCCTGCGCCACTTATTAATGCGGAAGGGAGCATGGATCTGGATCTGTTAAATGAAGCACAGCTCAATGAACTGCTTGAGTTGGAATTAAACGAATTAGAGCTGACTTATGAATGATACAACTACCTTAAAAAAATCATTGTTAATGATCCAAAAGCTCAAGAAGCTTTTACAAGAGCAGAATGAAAAATTATTTGATCCCATTGCGATTATTGGAATGAGCTGTCGCTTACCTGAAGCCAATAATCCTCAAGAATTTTGGGAATTATTATGCCAAGGCAAAAATGTCATTTCACCACTTCCTGACACACGCTGGGAGCTCCTGAAAGGAACTCGAGAAATGGCACAACGTGATGTTAATTTGCCTTATTGGGGTGGTTATTTACCCCAGATTGACGCGTTCGATGCGTATTTTTTTGGTATTAGCCCACGTGAAGCAACGCGAATGGATCCACAACAACGCATTTTATTGGAGGTAGCCTATGAATCACTTGAAGATGCAGGTTTGACCGTTGATGCCTTAGCAAGCTCCAATATGGGTGTTTTTTCCAGTTTGTATGCAAGTCAGTTTAGCCACCTGCAAAAACTGGATTCAGATATGGATGCTTTATTTATTCCTACAGGAAGCGCCATCAGCATGGCAGCAAATCGATTATCGTATTTATTCGATTTGCGTGGCCCCAGCCTGGTACTAGATACGGCGTGTTCGTCTTCGCTCATCGCCATTCAATTAGCATGTTTAAACCTGCACGCAAAATTATGTGATACTGCCTTAGTGAGTGCAGTGAATATCAACCTTTTACCTTCCATTCATTCAGTTTTAGCCAAAGCAACCATGCTCTCTCCTACCGGACAATGCCATACTTTTGATGCCAAAGCAGACGGTTACGTGCAAGGAGAAGGTGCAGGCGCCATTATTTTGAAACCGCTTGCCAAGGCATTACAGGACAAGGACAAAGTCTATGCAGTAATCACTGGCGCCGCAGTGAATCAAGATGGCAAAACAAACGGCTTAACGGCGCCTAATGGTTTGCAGCAAGAACAACTATTACGGGCAGCTTATCGAACAGCCAAAACAGATCCCGCCCATGTTTCCTATATCGAATGCCATGGAACAGGCACGTTCCTTGGCGATCCCATTGAAATTCAAGCCTTAGGCGAAGTAATCAGTAAAAATCGCAGCACCGATAAGCCGTGTTGGATTAGCTCAGTCAAAACCAACGTAGGTCATTTGGAACCTGCTGCAGGCATTATCAGTGTGATTAAAACGGCTTTATCCTTAAAAAATGGTTTGGTTCCCCCCCATCTTAACTTTAACCAGGCCAATCCCCATATTCCGTTTGAGCGTTATTCTTTGCAGATTCCCCATCAACCGGAACAATTACCCAGATACAGCGATACCGGTATTGCTGGAGTAAGTGGTTTTGGTTTTGGTGGAGCTAATGCCCATCTTGTATTACGCGAACTCTCTCTAAATGAGCAGCCCATTTTTACCGATGGGATCTCCAGAGATAAAGAATTATTTACCCTTTCTGCAAAAGAAAAATCTGCATTATCTGCATTAATTGCTCGTTGGTGTGATTATTTAAAAAATAATCCGGAAACAAATTTGGCACAGCTTTGCTATAACCTCCATATCAGGCGCTCTCATTTTGCACACCGTGTAGCAATCATAACTGATTCAGTTACTGATCTTTACCAAAAACTGTTTGCGTTGCGTACCGATCCAGATGCTCGAAATGAGTTTGTATTTATCAATCACGAGCAAAAAAAATCCATTACCCCTAACCCGATATCTGAGTTTTCTACTTTGGATTTGCCTGCTTTAGCAAAAAACTATGTCGCCCATGCGCAGATTGATTGGAAAAAATATGAAGAAGAACGTTCTTATGCACCTCTGGATTTGCCGTTTTATCCATGGCAACACAAAACATATTGGCCAACCCTAGAACAAAACATCAATGAAAGAATCAATACAACCTATCCCATGCGGGGTAAAGTTCTTGCCTCGCCTTTACCCGCACGACAGTTTGAGTTTGTCTTTGATACAAAAGTAATGCCTGAAGTTCAGGATACTTTTTATGTTTTGCATGCAGGTTATTATCTGGAAATGTTAGCCTATGCAACCAAGCAATTATCGCAAAAAGCCTCTTTTAAAGTACGAAACCTCAATTATTTATCACCCCTATTAGTTTTGGATGGGAAAACCATCTTGGTACAACTTATCATCCAAACAGATGAAGAGGGCATATTATCCTTTCGCTTTTACAGCAATGATGGCAAAGAATCGTGGATAGAGCATGCAAGTGGTACTTTAGCCCTGAATATTTTGCCCTCGTACAACCAAATTGAAACCCAGGACGAACTCCTGCAACGACTCCCTGTCTCGGGAACTGGTGAACTGTTTTATAACCGAATAACAGGCATGGGCATGCCCGCCGGTGATACGATTCGTTGGGCACAGCAATATTGGGCGAATAAGGATGAACTGTTTTGTGAGTTACGCGAACCCAAGTCCTCAGAGCGAGGGAAACAATTTGTAACCCGAATGCATCCAGGTATTATTGATGCCTGCATTCAGACACTCTTTTTATTGTTGCCCAAGCAATTCACCAAACCCTATATTGCATCACATATGGGCGCTTTAGAGTTTTATGGCTCAGTAGAAGATCAGAAATATATATACACTGTATTAAAAGAACTGCATCCAGAAGGAAAATACATCATTGCTGACTGGTACTTGCTGGATAAAAATCATGAATTGATCGCTGCATGCCATGATCTGCGCATGACCGTACTCAATGATACCCTGCAAATTAACCAAATTATGGAGATTCAATCCCAATTCCAACTCGATTTATCATTGCCTTATGAAGTGTGTCAAACCAAATTGATTCGGTACTTAACGGAGCAATTTGCGATGATTTTTTCAATGCCCCAAGACGACATCAAACCCTTCCAATCCTTGCATGAACTAGGAATGGACTCACTCATGGCGCTGGCAGTGATCCGAATCATAGAAACAAACTTAGGCATCACTTATTCTTTGCCTTTGATGATGCAAGGACCGTCCATTCATGAGATTGCCGAGTATGTATTAGCAAGCCAATGGTTAGGTTCCCAGCAAGAACCTCCTGTACCCCAAGCTCAATTTGAGACTAAACCTCTTCAGAAATTCGCTATAGAACCAGTAGTGCAAGGAGACCCGGAGCACTTTCCCACGCGGTCTACTCTCTGGATCGCCAATCGAACAATACAAGCTAATGCACAAGTACGTTTGTTTTGTTTCCCTTTTGGCGGTGGCGGTGCTTCAATTTATCGCGAATGGCAACAGGAATTTCCTGATTTCATCGAAGTATGCCCCATCCAATTGCCAGGCAGGGAAAATCGAATGGAGGAACCACCTCTTGCCAACCTCGATACCTTGGTTTCAATGTTAGCCAATCAGCTTAAACCCCAACTCAACCTCCCTTTTGCTTTTTTTGGCCATAGTTTTGGTTCCCTTATTGGATTTGAACTGAGTCGCTATTTACGTCGCCATAATTTGCCGCAACCCGCACATCTATTTGCCTCAGCATACCCTGACCCGCGTATTCCCTCCAAAAGCTTGGATAATTTGCTGACAACACTGCAGCAAATGAATATTAACTTATTTGATTTAGACCCAGAACGAATCAGTGAGTTAGACGACGAACAATTAACGGCTTTATCCATAGTATTTAAAGAAAACGGCATTGTTGATTACAGTGATGAGCGGATGAATAAAAGTATTATTAAAGTCTTATTACCGATTTTTATCAGTGATATGAATATTGTAAAAAGCTACGGTTATCGTGATGAATCGCCTTTAAAATCAAATATTACCGTATTTCTAGGCAAACAGGATACTTGGGTCTCTCCAGAAGATCATTTAGGGTGGGCGGCTCATTCATTGGAACATTGTGAATTCCAACAATTTAATAGTGGGCATCTGTTTATAAGAGAAAAAGAAATAAGATCACAAGTAATTCAAAAAATTTCAGAGAAACTTCTGCGTTTTAGTACAGCAGATTCTGAGATCTAAGCCCCTCTGGACCGTATATAAAGCTGAGAGGTGTCGCCAAAACCATCAAATTTACAAAACTTGGGCGTTGAGAATTACTTTTTTTAGTTGAACTCATTAAAATTGGTGAGTAATGGCTTTATTATGACTTTAGTCCCTAGAAAATTATTTTTTTCGCTGGATAATTCAATAAACTCATAGTTTAGCCATTTGGCATCTTCTGTAAACATACGCACACAGCCATGGCTCGCACGGTACCCTGGAATGTCATTAGAACCATGAAGAGCAAATCCTTTATGAAAATACATACAATAAGGCATCCTGGCATTATCGTAGGTATTGGATTGACACTTTTCGTTTTCTTTACTAAAGACGCGAAATATTCCAGTGAGCGTTCTGCATGATTTTGGGCTATCAACACATTTATCACGACCTGAAGAGATAGGTCCCCATTTGACTAAATGCCCCTGATGGTTATACGCAGCCCAAGCCAGCTTTTCCTGATCAACAACAATTAATTTCTCTCCATTAGTATCAACTTTTAATGAAAATGGAGCAATATCGAAAAGACTTAAATTTGTTAAATTAACGGGAACTGCTATTTCTTTGCCGGGCCAAAGAACATTGTAACTACGATTCAACCGCTGAACTATATCACGCTGTTGAGGATCTGGAAAAAGATTTTCCCAACTATCACCACGAACTATTTTTAAACAATCATATTGCGAATAAGCACAGAGCGTTGGTCCAAAATAAGCAGCACTATATGCCCATGATGTGTGTAATGTCGCAAAAACAGTCAAGAGTATTTTTTTCATATTTCATCCTTGCTTTTTGATTGTTGCTCAAAAAATCATATGCATTCAAAATTCAAGTAATGAACAATATTTACCCTCCTTGATTTAATAATAGGATATTAATTTTGCACTGTCAGATTGAATATGAATCAAAACCCTTCACATAGTTATAAAGAGTTGCTTTTTTTAATTGGTTTGTTATTCAACAACACCTAAATGATAGGATGGTTTGGTTGGGTCTAAAGAGAGTACTGTATTTTCTCTCACTGACTTTCCAAACGTTTCCTTGATGGCAAAAGCTGAAATTAGTACCGAAATTATAGAAAATATAATAACGAGAAAGAGGGCCTCCTGATAATTTTTTATTTGTGCAGGATAAGGCAACATACTCCCTATTATTGGAGCACTAACTGATGTAGTTATCGCTATCATCGCATTATTAAAAGCTAACCCTATTGCCAGATACTCTTCTTTACATTGCTCTGCAATAGCTGCAAATCCGATGCTTTGTCCACTGGCACTTAAACCAAGGGCTAGAAAACTAAGCCCTGTTAGTGTTTTTCCGAATGGAAAATATATAATTCCGGAGAGGGATATTAAAGCTGTAAAAGCACTTGTGAGCATTAGAGGTTTTCTCCGTTGTAGCTTATCAGATAAAAAACCGAGTAAGGGGCAACCTAATGCATAACCTAACCATGCCAATGTTATCATGTAGGAGGAAAATACGGGAGAAAATCCTTTTTTTATTAGAAATTCCACCCCGATATTTTCTGAAAAATATTCAATAGCAAAGTAAACACAACCAGAAAAAAGTGCAATGCTCCACACCTGTTTTTGACTGATTATTTTTAATAAATTCTGTGATACTTTGATAGGTTTGGTAAGTACTATAAATTTTTCTCGAGTATTACGATTGTTTTCTACAAACAACAATGTGAGTACAGCAATAATTATACCGATAACTGCCATACTGAAAAATATACCACGCCATCCTAACATAGAGTTTTGAGACAATGTGTTTAATGGGCCTGCAGCAAGCATTGGGCCTAAGGTACCAATAAATTGAGAAATACCTATAAACAAAGCAATATTTTTTCTAGGCATCCAATCATAGACAGCAATTAACAAACAAATAAATCCAAAAGAAGAACCTAAACCCATGAAGATGCGGCACAACATTGCTACACAGAAATGTTGGGATAAGGCAAAGCCCATTGTAGAGCTTGTACAAAAAATTAAAGCAATAAATAATGCTTTTTTTAATCCAAAGCGTGCAGTAATAATTCCAATAGGAATTTGCATTACTCCATAAATGACTAAATATCCTGTTGTGCTTAACAAAGAAAAAGTCATCGGTGTTAGGTTTAAGTCATTCATTAGTTGTGTTTGAAAAGTGCCTACCACTGTACGCAATAAAAATTCATACATAAAAAAGAGTGCACAGATAAGCCAGACTAATAAACCTTTTAAATTGAGTTTATTTTCTGCACTCATTCTTGAGCCTCTTTGCCCCAGGCTTCTAAAGCGATTTCGGCTCGATTATTATCGATAAAAGTAGCTACCTTAAAAATAGTTTGTCCTTCATAAATTAATGGATGACGGTTTATACCTACCACTATTCCTTCATGCTCTGCCTTTAGAACTTCAGCTGTATCAGCACTGAAAGGATCACTAATGATTCCGATACACTGTCCTTTTTGAATTCTTTGTCCAAGCTCTACGGTACTCAAAAACACACCACTACGATGAGTACGGATCCAGTCTTGATCTTGCGAAAAAACAGGTTTGAATACATAATCATTTTGATCAGACACATCCAGCATGCTCAAAGCCTCCATCACGTTATGAATCCCAGATAAACCTAAACTAATTGCCGATTTGTCAAATCGCATTGCTTCTCCTGCTTGATAGACAAGCATGGGAATACCTAATTGTTCTGTAGTTTTTCTCAATGAATTATTTTGCATGTTGACATTGGTAATAACGGGGGCTCTAAAACTTTTAGCTAAGCACTTACTTTCAACATTATTTAAGTCACAATAAATTTGAGGCAAAATTTCATGGTTGATAGAGCCAGTTTGTAATTCTATACAAAAATCACTTTTACTTAATATTTCTTGTGTGAAGATGTGAGCTATACGCTCACCATATGAACCATTTTCTACACCGGGAAAACAACGCTCAAGATTTGTATCATTATGTGCTCTTGATGGACCGATTAACCCAAGAATATTTAAAACAGGAACAGCAATTAGAGTTCCTCGCATTCGAGACAATCTATCAGATTCGAGTAAGCGATTTATAATTTCCAGTCCATTTAGCTCATCTCCTTTAACAGCCGAAAAAATTAACAAGCAGGGTCCGTGTTCTTTACCGTGAATTACTTTTATAGGCATATAAAATGAAGTACATGAATAGAAATCAGGTAAAGGTAGAGCCAGATTAACCTGTTCGCCAGGATGAATAGTCGCGTTACAAATATTGAGTTTTGAGTTTTTCATAAGCTGTGTATTAGTCGTTATCCTTCAAGTAAAATTTACATGCTAACAATTTACTGCCAATGATGCAAAATTTGACACAGTGTGTTCTGTATGATTAGCAATGATCATATAGAGACATTTATGATAAAAAGTCTGAAGAAAACCAGAATAATCTACTCTGAAAAGTTGTCGGGTTAATGTTGGGATAAAATTTCTGTTCAGTAAGAAAATGCTGTGAACTAAGGAAATAAAAGCCAAGGGGCATGGAACCTCTATGAACATGCTTCTTTTTTTAACGTTCTACGCAAAAGTTGCGTATAGATAGGAGCATTTTTTGCAAACTGAACAACTGTAGTTGATGTTAAACAGGTAATCATTAACGGCAATATCAATAAATAATTTTGCGTCATTTCAACAACAAGAATGATACCTGTAATCGGTGCTCTTACAGAAGCAGCGAACAGAGCCCCCATGCCAGCCACCGCAAGCATACCCGGATGAATGTTTATGTCACTTGAAATTGCCTGAAGAATATGTGAAGCAGCTAATCCTAAAATGGTTCCTAAAGCTAACATAGGCGCAAAAATACCACCGGGGACACCTGTGCCATAACACAATAAAGTCATAATAAATCGAATTATAAGTAACATTATCAAGACTGAAAAATCAGGGTAAGCGATTAAAGCTTGTTCAATAATATGATATCCACCTCCAACAACGCCAGGCTGTTTATAAGCCAAATATCCTACGGTGAGGCCAATAATTAATACGTAAATATCTTTCATCCAGGGTTTCAGTTTGTCCAGGCTGTACAACAATTTCATCAAGAATTTATTAAAACACAGACCTACAATACCTACTACGATACCAAAGGCAAAGAAAAGCCAAAGCGATTGAAGACTTGGCGGGGTAAAGACAACCATCTTAATATCAGGTTGAGGTCCAATAATGATATGCAACATGATTGTTGCAAACACACAACATATGGCAACCATTTTGAAATTTGTAAAGGAGAAATTAAACTCATTGCGCATTTCTTCAAGTACAAATAAAACACCAGCAAGAGGTGCATTAAACGCTGTTGCAAGTCCTGCTGCAGCTCCGGCAGCTATAAGTGAGTCACGTCTTTTCCTATTTAAAAAGAAGATCTCACCTAACATTTCACCTAAATTACCACCAATTTGAATGGTAGGCCCTTCACGACCGAGCACCATCTTAGAACCAATTGACATGACTCCACCAATAAATTTTACAGGTAATAATCTTCGCCACAAAATTGGACGCTCATGAAGCAAAGTCCCTTCAATTTCCTGAACACCACTTCCTGATGCTTCGGTTGCAACCCATTTTACTAAAGCCCATGCGATGAAAACCATGACCATCGTTGTGAGTGCAGAAATGACACCGATATTATAACCTTTTGACCCTGCGAAATTAAACCAGCTGATTAAAACATTATTTAACCAATGGATTGCCAACTGCAACAATGAACCCACAGTTCCTGTTAATATGCCTAATAAGGTCGAAAGTACATAAAGTTTTAAGATTTTATCTCGCATCGGGCTTTTTCATCTTTAAAGGGTAGTTTGCTGCATGCTAATGCTAAGCAAAACTCCAGTTAATTTGTCCGCCAATGGCTGTGGTTTGTGTATTGGTATGTCCCTTAAGGGATGTCAAAGGAGTAATTAGATTCACTGGCATTTGGTTAAAGAATGAATGGCCTACCCCTACATCGTAGCCTAAATTTGCATTTTGTTGATAATGGGCTCCCACTGCCACAATGGTCGCACTCCCTACAGGATCGGCAATACCGCGATCACGATCGTTAGAAGGGGTACTCATAAATTGAATACCGCCACGGAATAATATTTTCTCAGTTGCCTTAAACGTAGCGCCTGCTGCATAATCAAAACAATTGTGGTAATTAAATGGAATTGTTACTGAACGCGTTTCTCCCGTAGGAGTTTCCGTATTTTCCATGGTTATTTGATTAAATGTTCTCCAATTGGTATAAAAAACCGTACCAAACCCAGTCCATCGTTTGGTGAAATCATGTTGTAAGCTCAATTGAGCTCGGGCCGGCAAAGCTGCTTTTGTTTCTTGTTGATTGGTTCTAAAGATCGCTACCACAGGTCCGATTGCAGGTGTATGTACTGTGCTATGGCCTCTAGTCGTAAGTGAAATTTTAGAATAATAACTCAATCCAATCCGAGTTTCTGGTAAAAAATCCCATAAAATACCGCCATGGCCCCCATATCCCCAACCGCTTAAATGATTTTCGAGTCTTGAGTCAGAAGGAAAAGAAACAGGCGGACCATACATATTATTTAATGTAAATGCCAAATGCAGTGCATCAAAACCCGCACCCAGAGAAAAGCGCTCCGTAATTTTCACTCCTAAACTTGGGCCTACATCAATGCCAACCACTTGAGCACGTGTTGCAGCATAACGTGCCATGGATGAGCGGGTGGAACCATAATTCGTACCCAATCCAAACGGAGTTGTTAAATTAAAACCAAAAGAAACGCGCTGAGTAAGGGGCGCTGAATAATAAAATGAGGGCATAAAAGCCCTAATTTGGCTTTTTGCTACGCCAGACTGCGCCACAGCGAACGGAAATGGGAAGGGTGGTGTCACTGCAGATCCTGTAAATCGGGCAGTACCGATGATGCCCAATGCATTACCTACTATTTGTTGACGCGACAGCTTAACAAGACCTGCTGGATTTGTATAAGCCGTACTTGCATCACTGGCAGCCGTTGCCCAATCAGCATAAGCAACACCCAATCCTGCTGAATTAACAAAAGGCAGGCTAAAATCGGATGCCCAAACTGGAGAAACTACACAGCACGAAAAAAGCGCTAGGTATAAATGAGAGACTTGACGCACGTTTTGCTCCTTTATAGTAAATAGCTAATCCCCTGTATGAATATGTACTCGAACGGTTGGATTTGAGCGCAGGTTCTCCCAAGATGCGCCAAATACAGCCGTTCCTTGGTAGGGACTGAGTCTTTTACCCCTTTATATTTTACTATCCCTTAATAAATTAATAACCTTCTCAATTTCTTCTGACATCGGTCTACAATGTTCTATTTTTGGAGAATATTGACGAACTGTATGATAAATAGATTGAGCTTTTTTACTCGCTTTTTCAATACCACGTAATTCAAGTGCTTGCGTTGCTGCAATTAACAAAATTGCCGTGAGACGCTCCAAATTAGCTACTGACTCTTGAAAATCAAAAGCAGCATGTGTGCCCAAACTATTTACATCCTGATTATCACCCTCGGTAGCTAAGGTAAATGCCTGATGTGACTGGGCCAATTTGCGATTTTGAACTGCAAGTGCTGCAGCTAATAGCTGCATTGATCGAAAACCATTATGTTTACTTGGATTAGGTACAAGATTAACTGGTAAATTATGATTCTTACGAGGATGAACTAAGTTGGCGAGCAATGCATGCATCCAGGTTGAAGCTTGAGCAATGTCCATTTTTAAAATGTCGCATGCATCGGTTATATAAAAACCCATAAAATTTGCGCTATGATGAATACTGTTCGCAGCGACATCAATAATTGGATTATCATTAACAGAGTTCATTTCATTTTCTATCCAACAGATTGCACGCTCCAAATTCTCATGGAATGGTCCGAATCCTTGGGGAACAGATCGAATTGAATAATAATCTTGTACTGGTTTATAGGTATAATCTGTAACTCTCAATTCATCTAAATCAATCAACAATTGACTCCCTTCCCAGAAATCGATAAAAAATTGATTGATTGTCATTTCACCCTTATGTTTTTTCAGTTGGTGCACCATAGGATGATAAGCACTGCTGATCACGAGTAAAGACTCTAACGTCATGGCAATAGCGGCCAACATTTGCTTGAATAAATGATGCAAATCATAGACGGCCAAACTGGTTATTGCCGTCATGAATGAGGTGCCATTGATCAAGGCAAGCCCATCACGCATTACGGGTTTATATGCCTTAAGGCCCGCTAATTGAATCGCTTCAGGCGCCAACATAACCTGATTCTGATAAGTCACAGCAACTGGTTCTCCAATAAGCGCTGCTGCAATCATAGAAAGAGGAATAAGATCACCACTGGCACCAATAGAACCATAACAACGAACGACCGGAGTAATACCTGCATTAAGAAAGTCTAAAAGTGAATTAATTAATTCAGGATGAACGCCTGAATATCCTTGTGCCAGACAATGCGCACGCAACATCATCGCCACGCGTACGATATGCGGTGAAACAATTGTACCTAAGCCGCAAGAAAGAGAGCGGAGAATATTTTCCTGTCGCTCATTAATCGAGTCATAATAATCTGATGTATCAGTAGCTTTGAGCGTAGCATCGATATAACGAACCTGATCACCAAAATTTGTATTGACCCCATAAATAGGAATTCTCGAATCAACATGAACTTTCAAAAACTGGTATGAGGCTTCTATGGCCTCCATCGCCTGGGGGGGTAAGGCTACTGGCAATGAATGATGTGCCAATGCTTGAGAAGAAGCAATAGTTAACTGACAACCATAACCAATTGTTATAGGTATGTCTACTCTGCTCATACTTACAGGATCAGACATTTTGCGAGTATTGGGAGACTTTAGATGTTCCAAGCGTAAACTCCATTTATCATAGTAAAAATTCGCCAAAAACTGGGCTTAGTGTGTTCTTTTTTATAAGATTTTTCAACAAAATAATTTAGGTGGAATTTTTAATCCTCAATAAGTCTGGGCAAATGACCCCTCCAGGCTTATTGAGTCATTTTAGAATCTATTTATAGCCAGATTACAACCACTCATTAGAATGGCAATTCCAATGTGTCATCCAACAAATGCATTTGTTTCTTAAATAACTGCTTAATCTGTTCTAAATTATCTTTATCTTCGGCTTCAAAACGAGCAACGAGACAAGGTGTAGTATTCGAAGCACGTAATAGCCCCCATCCTTTATCGAACTCAACACGTAACCCGTCAATGGCAATAACGCGTGCTTGAGGAAATTCAGCCATTTCATTAAATCGCTTCATAAACTGGAACTTCTCATCATCCGCTATAGCAATCTTCAATTCAGGCGTATTGACGCTATTGGGAATTGCTTCAAATTGCTCACTTACAGTCATGTCCGATGCGCTAATGATTTCAAGTAAACGGCAGGCACTATACAGTGCATCATCAAATCCATACCAGCGATCTTTGAAAAATAAATGGCCGCTCATTTCACCAGCCAAAGCAGCCTCTTCTTTTTTCATCACGTGTTTCACAATGGAATGACCTGTAGGGCACATTTTGGGTATGCCACCCGCTTCTTTGATCACAGCCTCCAAGTGACTGGAGCATTTAACATCAAAAACTACAGTAGCTCCGGGAAGACGAGTTAATAATTCACGAACATACAGCATCATCAAACGATCAGGCCAAATCATTTCACCTTTATTCGTGATTAAACCCAAGCGATCGGCATCACCATCAAAAGCTAAACCGATATCTGCTTTATGGGCTGCTACTGCAGTTTTCAAGTCAGCTAAATTAGCCTCAATGGTTGGATCGGGATGATGATTAGGGAAGTGACCATCTACATCACAATAAAGCGCAATAACCTCGCAACCTAACTCGCTAAGCATCTGAGGTACAATTGGACCAGCAATCCCATTACCACAATCAACCACCACTTTTAATGGACGCTTGATTTTTATATCACTTCTAATGCGTTGCTCATATTCAGGCAATACATCAAATGCCATGTCTTTCCCTTGGCCCGCAACGCGCTTGCCGTCAAGAACCAGTTGATACAAAATATCAATATCTTCTTGCATTAAAGTCTTACCCAACAAGACCATTTTAATACCGTTGTAATTTGCTGGGTTGTGGCTTCCTGTTACCATCAATCCACAATCAATGCTTTGAGTGTGAATTGCAAAATACATGACCGGCGTAGGAACTGCCCCTAAGTCTACTACATCGATACCGCTGTCCAGCAATCCTTGTTTTAAGGCGGAAGCCATAGCAAAACTCGTGAGACGGCCATCGCGTGCCAAAAAAATTTGTTGGCGCTGCAAATCACGCAAATAACAGGCTAGAGCGAGTCCAATACTATAAAAAGCATTTTCATCCAATTCCTGTCCAATTATGCCTCTGATATCATATGCACGGAACACCGAACGCGTCACTTGCTTTTGCTGATATTTCATTTAATGCCTCCCTGAACTTCCAAACCCACCTTCACCCCTGGAGGTTTCGGTAAATGCCTCAACGATTTCAAAAGCAGCTTGCACAACTGGGACAAAAACTAATTGCGCAATACGCTCCCCGGGATTTACTGTAAAATGCTCAATCCCTCTATTCCAACAAGAAATTTTGAGTTCTCCTTGATAATCAGAATCAATGAGTCCCACTAAATTCCCTAAAACAATACCATTTTTATGCCCTAAGCCTGAGCGGGGTAAAATCACAGCCGCTAATTTAGGATCAGCAATATAAATCGACAGTCCTGTCGGCAATAGCACCGTTTCTTGCGGTGCAATTTGAATCGGCTCATTAATACAAACACGCAAGTCCAATCCGGCTGAACCGTGAGTTGCATACGAAGGTAGCGGAATAGTATCACCTATTCGAGGATCAAGAATTTTTAATTGAATCGCTTGCGCCATCATTTTTCCTATAAAATATTAATGCCCATCATTTTGCAGAGTTGCAGCAATGATTGCAATAATTTGTCCAGCCAACCGTGTTTTATGGGTTAAGGGTAATTCGATTTGCTTGTTTTTTGTAATTACAGTTACTTGATTCACTTCACTATCAAATCCAAGTCCTTTTCCTACTGAGTTTGCCACAATCATATCCAGTTTTTTACGCTGTAATTTTTCAGTGGCATAATGCACAACCTCAGTGGTTTCAGCAGCAAACCCAACCACGCAAGAAGCCTTAGCTGATTCAGCAACACGACTGAGGATATCGGGATTTTTTATCAATTTAAGCGTCATTTCGTCCTGATTTTTTTTCTTCATTTTCTCAGAAGCAGGCGACTCGACCCGATAATCAGCAACAGCAGCTGTTCCTATAAATATACCACCTGCTGGCATTTCCTGCATTACTGCGTCCAGCATTTCTTGTGCCGATTCAACGAGAATCCGCTTAATTTTTGCTGAAGCCTGTAAAGTACTTGGTCCACTAATCAGAGTAACTTGCGCTCCTGCCATTGCAGCAGCCTCTGCCATGGCATAGCCCATTTTTCCAGAGCTGTAATTACTGATATAGCGTACCGGATCCATAGGTTCACGAGTAGGTCCAGCGGTCACAAGTACTTTTTTACCCGCCAATAACTGGTGGACATTATATAAACGTAAAGCACTCATGATGTATTCCACTTCACTTACGCGTCCCAAACCTTGCTCACCGCATGCTTGAGCCCCTTCTTCAGGGCCAACAAAAATCACCCCTCGCTCTTGCAAAAGCTTAAAATTAGCTTGGGTTGCAGGATGGGCCCACATGCTGCGATTCATGGCAGGACAAACTATCACTGGCACTTCAGCAACAAGATATAAAGTAGAGAGCAAATCATCAGCAATACCTTGTGCCAGTTTGGCAAGGCAATTGGCGGAAGCAGGAGCAATAATCAAGTAATCAGCCCAGCGTGCTAATTCAATATGTCCCATGGCACGCTCTGCCTGGGCATCAAATAAATCAGTACGTACATCGTTTCCTGATAAGGCCTGCATCAACAAAGGACTAACAAATTCCTGGGCGGATTGCGTCATCACCACTTTGACCTCCGCACCAGCTCGAGTTAATTCTCGAATCAGGTACGCTGATTTATAGGCGGCAACTCCTCCACAAACCCCAAGCAATACTTTTTTCCCGGTAAAATCTTGCATGACTCAACGTTTTTGATAAGAATAGCTGTGATCAAAGCATAAACTTCGCAATAAAGGAATAGAAAAATGACGGTTGTCCAATCAACACGGCGGTTCGATCTGCGTGAAAAACTTATCACGTATGGCGCACAAAACCTTTCAGATGCTGAATTACTCGCAATTTTTATCAGCTCTGGCACCAGTAAAAAATCCTGTGTGCAATTAGCTTTTGATCTCCTCAAGCATTTGGGTGATGTACGCGCCGTTCTAAATGCCGATATACAAAGCTTCAAACAAATATCGGGCTTGGGTGATGTGCGGTATGCCCAGTTGCAAGCAATCAAGGAAATGTGTCGGCGCAGTGATTTTATTCAATTAAAAAAAGAAACCCAAATCACGAACAGCAAACAAACTTATGCTTATTTAAAAAAACGTTTGCGTGATTATAAAAATGAAACCTTTGCTGCATTATTTCTTGATAATCAACATCGCATCATTGCTTATGAGGAACTCTTTTCCGGGACAATCAATACAGCAACGATTCATCCCAGGCCCATCATAGAGCGTGTTTTACAACTGAATGCAGCAGCACTCATTCTGGCCCACAATCACCCATCAGGCCTATCCGACGCAAGCCACCAGGATATCATCGTAACCGAACGCATCCGTGAAGCTCTGGAATTGGTTGATGTCCGCTTACTCGATCACATTGTTGTTGGCGACAACGAAGTCTATTCCATTATTGCCGAAAGCAAATCGATATGCTGTACCTAATCACGATAATTTCCTGTATCCAGATACAGTGGCATCTCATTATTACTTAAATTTTTTTGACCTATAAATTATTTTATTGATCATTTAATAATCACATAAGGTAAATGTTTTATCATTTACACCTATGAAGTAAATGTAATCGGAATAAACGATGTCACAAACAAAAATTAACGCAGAACAAGATAAGGATCTGCAAAAATACCTAAAAAGAATACAGAATCGAATAACAAAATATAATCAATTATCAGCCCCTACTCCACTAGATAATAAACAATTAATTGATGATTTATATCTTTTCACGCAAACTTATCTTAAAAAAGCCTGCACGAATGATGCGGATAATTTTAAAGTCATTCAATTATTTCGACATGGAGAATGCACGAACGCGGATAAAGGATATGGATTCAAACCGAATGCAAATATTAATCCAGCCGCCGATGCAAATATGAAGCATTTTGATTATTCAGTGCTTTTGCATAATCAAAGTAATGATGCTCACGTTGTATTTTCAACTATGACACGGGCTACTGTAACCGCCGCAAATTTTATTAAAGGCTTACGTACTCATAACAAAAAAGTAACAGCCAAATCCTCACGTGAAATAACAGAAATTGCCGAAGGACCTTCCGGTTTTGATATAATGAATTGGCGTGAATATGGTCCGTTGCTTAATCCATTTTCTGATGTGAAGTTTTTACATCGAGCTTTGCTTTTTTTCTCATTTATTCGTTACGCTATTTTTGGAAGCACGTTAGAAGACAATAAGAGTGCAAAACAAACAGCATTGGATACTATCGGAGCGCTTGATGAGACGTCACAGCCCTCTGATGTAACCCATACAACAGACGCACAAAGAGAAAATGGGTTAGCAAAAGAGATAGTAGATGAACTAGATAATGATGAGCCGCGCGATATGGTAGTCATAGGCCATGGTAATTCAATACGAGATACTTTAACGAAGCTTTTTCCAGGTTATAAAGCGGAGCATCGAAAAGACGATGCATTAGACTTTGCTGAAAGCCAAGCTCTGATGGCATTTGATGTAAATGGGAAAAAAGAGCTATTTATGCTGCCATTTAGGATTCAAGTAGATCAACATACTCCTGGAAAAATGAATGTACGATATGTGCCTTATGCAGAACTAAATCCGGACTATCAACAAGTTGCACAAGAAGTAACAGACAGAGACTTGGAAATTACCGGTTGGCAAGTCGATGAAACAGATGCACTACTGGAGCAAAATCCGAACCGTTCGTATGGAACAATGCGCTTGCTAAATTTTGGTGGTAAGCAGAGAAGCGAACTTCCTGAATTAGTAATAACGGAATCAGATACACAAGAGTACGGCTCTGAGCAGGACGAGGATGAATTAGGCTTTCATCCTCAACCAGGTACAAAGCTTGGTAACAGCGGAAGTTTTGGCTAACTCTGGATCTCTAGAACAACATAAAAAGTGATGTTGTTGTTCTAGAAATAATCTTTCAAAATATGAGATTGGGAAAAACCATCGACGTATCCCAATCTCTCGTATAATTAGATGATGCCAATTAAAATAACCCATCCTTATGACTAAAATTATCTCATCACTGCTTTTTTCTCTTGCCATCGGTACTGCTTTCGCTGAAACAGACTATTGCCAATTGGCAATAGAAAATTTATATGCAGAGAAAAGTGATTTAATCTCCGTAATCAAAATCAATACCCATAAACCGTCGCTTTATTCATCCACAGTCGAAACAAGTAACGATTGTACCAATTACATCCCCTTGTTTTCAGTCAAAAACCCTGACGTGATAGAAACCCAAGGTGGCTTATGTGCCGTATTGCCTGCTGATGAAATAAAGCCTAATTTATGTTCTTTAAGCGTAACGCTTTGTGCTTCCGAAAAAGAGTGCCAAAATTTAATTATAAAATTAACAACAGAGAATAATCATTATACAAAAGCAGAGCCTGCTTATTATGAAATGGATTTCAAGTAATGAGATAAATGATGCTTTGTTCTGGAGTCTATACTTCAAAAAATGCTTTGAAAAAAGGTGTCGAAATATTACAAAAGGCTTTAGTTTTTCTAGTTCAAGCTACGAGTCATTTTATTCCCCAGATCCTTTAATTTGGGGCCAAATTTTTCTATTGCAATTTTATGATCAAAATTTATATAATGCGGACAATTAATGTTTGCTGAGCTGTTATATCATGACGTTTTCGAGTAAATTAAGAGCAGATTATGTTGAATTGATTAATGAAGAGTTAGATCGTATTCCTGTAGTACGCATTGAAGAGTTCAATTTAATTGCTCAAGAATTACAAATGCTCATTACTTCGCCTTTTATTTTAGCGGTTAAAGGCTTCTTTAGCTGCACTCCAAGGAAATCTACGCTTTCTGAAGCAGCTCAAAATCAGATTGCTTATATTCATTATTGCTATAATACCCCTAAAGATTTTGTGACAAATACAAAGGATTATTCTGAATATCAACAGATTCTCAAGGAAAGGATTTCAGCGAAAATCACGGAATTTCAAAAATTCACTGAAAAAGAAAAAAATGCGTACATCACGTTTCAAAAAGAACAACATAGTGAAGTGAAGCACACCTCATTCGATTTGGTTTAGTAAACATGAAGCTATTAGAATTTGCTTTTAACAGCTATATGTTGACTGCGCTTCTAGTTCTTTTTGCTTCTCTGCAAACTCGTACACTTGTTCTCTAGAAAGAGTAACGTTATACCTTTCATCAGTCGAATAGTTACTCTCGAGAGTAATAGTAAATTTTTTATTTTCTTTAATTGGTTTATCTTCACATGGTGTTATTTTTTCAACGAAGTGATACGAAGTGTTCAAAGTCTTGCCGACATATTGAGTATGGCCAAAGCCAACTTTCTCACCGAGTTTATCTATATCCAATCCAGCCAAATATTTCACTGCCAAATGAAGATCATCTTCTGTAAGTGCTGGATGACGTATGTCAGATAATTTCTCTTTGAGAATAGTACTTTTTTCTTGAGTGCCGGTCTCAACGCTTCCTGAGGCAAAATGTTGTTGTTGCAAAGAATGAAGTTTAGTGAGCAATTCCTTATTTCGAGAAGGTTTATGAGTTATGTTTCTTTTAAAAAAACTGCCGCTACGCTCGCTACTTACTAACTCACAATCTTTTTCTTTTATTGTAACATTGCTGATACTGTCAATATGCGTAATTCTTTTACCAACATGTGCATTCATTGTATCGAGTATTTTACTCATGGTCAGCGGTTCACTGGGTTGCCATTTAGCATAATAACGCGCTATTTCCGTAGCGATATAAAAAGCATTATCTTTGTCATTCTTTCTACCTTTCTGGCCTACCTTCAGTGTCTCAATAAACGATTGATTGTATTTATCGATGTCTTCTTGTTTCGGTTTATCAAATTCTAAATTAAGTCGATAATCGAGCGCATTGTACAGATTTGCTTCTTCTTGAAATTTAGTTATTACAGATTCCACACTGGAGCGGCGTCTTCGTATTTGCTCCCCAGCTTCAGCCCATCGATCAACAGAATCCATTACTCTCCAAGTATTTTCATGAACTTTTTGCATTGCGGTATACTCATAATAAGTACTCGATATTTGACGTATTATATCACGTTGACAATACCATTCCTCAGGTACAGGAACAGCACCAAGAGAAAATGCTTCAGTGAGCGATTGATCGCCTGCAACGCCACAAACATCCGACAAACGCATTAAATCAAGTGTCGTTTCAAGGGTGAAGCGATTTCGTTCAAATACTCTAAACTCTCTACCCTCAGGATTTGACCTATCTAAAATAATTTCCTGTGGCTTTTCTGAATCTCCAATATGAAAAACAAGCTTGGTATACCCAAGTTGTTTTAACTTTTCTTGAAAATCCGGTTCTTGAAGCATTAATAATGTTTTTTTGTCCTTATCATCCTTAGTTGAAGCACTTACAAAAAAATTAGCATGTTTGCCGGGCTCATTACTTGCTGCAAAAACCGTAGCAGCTCTTTTGTAAGAAAAAGGCCAATTATAATAAGAAAAAGCAAAACTATTTTTTGCAAGAAATGAAGATGTATCACCGCCCCAATTACCTAAAATCTGTTTTTTCAAAGAAGATTCAATTCCATCAATTATTTTTGCGCGCGCATTTTGTTTTGCGGGAGGAGAAAGACGTGAAAATTCCTTTAAATCGGATTCAATCAAAATTCCAGGGTAATCTTTCCCTACACCCACATTTCCGCTTAAACAAATTATGGGGGGCTTGTAAATTGGCTCCTTTTCAGGTGTTACCTCATAAAGACCATATTCCCCAATGAAAATTTTGGCGCAATCACTATTTTTATGATGTAATGTTAGTGAACCCTCGCAAATAGCAGTTTCCACAGCGAGTTGCGCTTTGCCACATATCCTGCCAATTACTGAACCATGGGTAGTGGTCGTATTAACAACTCCAATTTGAGGATAAACCTCTCCATCTAAGAAGCTCGGTTCAATTTGGCTTATTTTCTTAACTGAATCCTCTCTAGCCAAAACGTAAATAGGAGCATTGGGGTATTTTTTTGCAAGAAATTTAGCTATTTTCATTCCTAAAGAAACATCACCAAAACCCTCTTGATCACTCATATGCAACACTATGGGACCTTTAAAATCAGAGTTACCTTTAAAATCGGGTTTAAAAACATCTTCAGAACGTATCATGCTTTACCGCACAAAAAATCAATATATATTTAAATATTAGACTATCTATTAAGTCATTAAAGATTTTATAGGTTATATTTTAGCCAGAAAGAACAAATGGAGCCTCAAAATAAAATTAGAGCTCCATTTTCTATTTTCAAAATAGTTCAAAAATAATCGGATTTAAATTTGGAGAAATTAGAAGTAACTATGCCCTGTCAAAATCAAAAGAGATAATTTTGGCAATTTCAGGTTGTTTTAAAGCTAAGGCCAAGAGTCTATCAATACCTAAAGCGACTCCGCTGCATGAAGGCAAACCATGTTCTAATGCCTGCAAAAGATAGTGATCTGCCTCCATGAAAGGCAAGCCTTTTTCATTTCTTATTTTTTGGTCCTGGGCAAAACGCGTTGCTTGCGCAGCAGCATCGGTTAACTCATGAAAACCATTAGCCAACTCAACCCCTTGATAATAAACCTCAAAACGTTCCGCTACTCCATTGCTAATTTTTGCCAAGGAAGCTTGTGATGCCGGAAAATTATATACCGCAACTGGAGCACTTTCCTTGCCCAGAAAAGGTTCGACGACATGACTCATCAATAAAAAGAGATACTGATCTCTATCCTCTTCTTGAGGAGGCAAAACATTCTCCAAATCGTAATGCGCCAATAGGTCACGAAGTTGCCTGGGGGTTGCCGATAATGGATCAATACCACAGGCTTCAAGAAAAGCTTGTTGATACGTTTTTTTGATCATGGGACTGGACTGCATTACCCTTTGCAGAAAAAGATCCATTTCTTCCATTAATGCATGATGATCGATCTCCAGCTGGTACCATTCGAGCAAGGTAAACTCTGGATTATGCCAACGTCCTAATTCATCGTCACGAAATACACGGGCTATTTGAAAAATAGAACCACTTCCTGCTGCGAGCAAACGCTTCATATGGTATTCGGGGGAAGTCTGTAAATAATACGTTTCATCACGAAAGGTGGCTTTGATATTGCTTAGATAAACATCGGTTGTCCCATATCGCGCCATAATTGGCGTTTCTACTTCCCAATAACCACGTTCCGTAAAGAACAAACGTATTTTTGCTAATAATTCTGCGCGTTGGCGTAAGAATTCGATCGGTGCTGAAGGAGGCCACATCAATAAAAAATTCCCAATTCAAGCCGTGCTGCTTCGGTCATTCTTTCTTGAGACCAAGGCGGCTCCCAGACCAACTCTACAGAGCAATCGCGAACGCCTTCTACGTTGTTGACTGCTTGTTCTACCGTTCCTGGAAAAGTTTGTGCCACAGGACAACCAGGGGTAGTTAAGGTCATTTGAATCGTGACGTGAGCATCTTCATCAATCGAGATATTATAAATTAAGCCCAAATCATAAATATTAACAGGAATCTCAGGGTCATAAACGCCCTTAAGCGCATTAACAATGGCTTCTTTCAGTAATTCCTCATCCTGTTTTTTCTTAAAACCAAACATAAAGTACCTACTCTTTTTGGTGGCCGTAATCTAGGTGCCAACACAGCTGAGCTGTTATAACCTAATGGTATATATAAACCTCGCCCACGTCCCGCGGCTTTCCGTGGGAACCAGGCATCTTTCACCATCACTGGATCCCGCAGACAAGCCGCGGGACGTAGGATTTAACTCAATTCCTACATTTAATTGCAATGCTCAATGGAACCCAGAAATAGATCATCCTATTCTGTTTTCACCACATTGCTGTCTTTATTCAACGCGGCTTCCAAAGTATGCCAAGCCAAAGTAGCACATTTTACCCGTGCCGGATAAGCCTTCACTCCTGCAAGTACTGTCAACTTATCCATATAACGTAACTGACCTTCTTCATTCTGAGTCAACATATGATGAAAGCGATGAAACATTTCATGAGCTTCTTCTATAGTTTTCCCTTTGATCGAGTCGGTCATCAATGAGGCCGATGCTTGGGATATAGCACAACCACATCCCAGAAAACTTAACTCAGTAATCACATCTTTTTCTATTTTGGCATATACCGTTAATTTATCCCCACACAAAGGATTAAAACCATTCGCTTGCGTCGTCGCATCCTTCATTTCATAATGATGGCGTGGATTGCGATTGTGATCGATAATGATTTCTTGATAAAGTTCTCGCAATTCAGCACTCATGCAAATACCTCTTTAACTCGCTGCAATGCGTGTATGCATGCATCAATTTCCTCTTTGGTGTTATAAAATGCCAGGGAAATACGCGAAGTAGCTGCAACATTATAAAAATCCATCAACGGCATGGCGCAATGATGGCCACTTCGTATTGCAATTCCTTCGCTATCTAAAATAGTACCGATATCATGGGCATGAATTGTTCCATGTACAAAAGCGACAACCGGTACTTTTTGTTTGGCGGTTCCAATAATATTAAATCCGCTCGACCGAACTCCGGCAGTTGCATAGTCTAACAACTCTTGTTCATAAGCGATGATTGCTTCCATATCCAAAGATTCTAAATAATCTATGGCAGCGCCTAAGCCAATTGCTCCGGCAATATCAGGAGTACCTGCTTCAAATTTACTTGGCACCGCAGCGTATTCTGTTGCTTCAAAAGAAACGGAATTAATCATCTCGCCCCCTCCTTGATAAGGAGACATGGCATTCAGAAGTTCTTCTTTGCCCCATAGAACACCAATACCTGTAGGGCCATATAATTTATGCCCGGAAAAAGCGTAAAAATCACATCCTAAATCTTGCACATCCACAGGAAAATGAGGAGCCGCTTGTGCGCCATCGAGTAATACTTCTGCACCAACATCATGTGCCATCTTAATCATTTCTTTAACGGGATTAATCGTGCCTAAAGCATTAGAGGCATGTGAAATTGCTACAAATTTAGTGTTTTTATTTAATTTCTTGGCAAACTCATCCAATAAAATCTCACCGTCAAGAGAAATGGGGGCAACCTGCAGCTTGGCCCTGGTTTTTTTACACACCATCTGCCAAGGAACAATATTGGAATGGTGTTCCATATGCGTAATTAATATTTCTTCATCAGGTAAAATACGTGGGGCAACCAAACTTTGTGCAACCAAATTAATCGCTTCAGTTGTTCCACGTACAAAAATGCATTCACGTGGTGAATTCGCTTTGATAAAGCGCTTCACTTTGGAACGGGCAGCTTCATAACTCTCAGTGGCTCTGACACTTAAAGTATGCACACCACGATGTACATTCGAATTATCATGCTCGTAATAATGAGACATAGCCTCAATCACCGCTTTAGGTTTTTGTGCGGTTGCCGCATTATCAAAATAAATTAAATCAAAATCATTTACTTTTTGATTGAGTACAGGGAAATCTCTACGAATTGCCTGAATATCCAAAGCGTCCATTTAGCTTACCCCAACTGTTGTGTTAATAAATGCCCCATGTAGTCTGCTAATTTGCGATGGGGAATAAGCCGCAGATTATCACTAGCAAAAGCATGAATTAAATAATGCGATGCTTCAAGCCGACCAATCCCACGAGTTGCCAAATAAAATAATGCTTCCTCATCCAATTGTCCAACCGTCGCACCATGAGAGCACAATACATCATCAGCAAAAATTTCTAACTGCGGCTTAGTATCCACTTCGGCGTTTGCTGAAAGTAACAGGTTTTTATTTTGTTGTTTGGCATCTGTATGCTGTGCATTTTGAGCAACAAATACCTTACCATTAAATACTGCTCGCGAACGACCAGTGAGAATACCTTTATAATCCTGTTCGCTGCTGCAGTCAGGCACCAGATGCTGCACTGTAGTATGATGATCTACATGTTGTCCTTCAGCAGGAGCATAAATCCCATTCATCAAAGAGTGTGCTCTTTCTTCTTGCATATACAAACTGATATCAGAACGCACCCATTGTCCGCCAAGACTTAAAGAATGATTGGCAAACTCACTGCCTTCTAATTGTTTCACCGACAGGTGACCTATATGAAACGCAGATTTACTCTCTCTTTGAAGGGTATAATGCGTTAATTTTGCACCAGTACCAACAACAATCTCGGTTACCGTATTCGTCAAATAGCAGCAATCAACCAAACCTTGATAATCTTCAATTATTGCAGCCTGACTGTTTTCCTCAGCAATAATCAAATGTCGCAAATAAACCGCTTGATTCGTTTGAGTTTGTACATGAGTTAACGCTATGGGTTCTTCAAGAACAACTCCTGATGGAATATAAATCAACACACCACAGTGAATCATAGCCGTATTTAAATAATGAAAACCATGCTCTTGTTTTAAAATAGTTCCCAGATAAGGCTTAAGTAATTCTGGATGTTGTGCTATTGCTACAGATAAAGGCAGAACTAACACTCCTTTAGGTAAGGTCTTAGCAAGCTGCTCCACACCCGAAATGAGTCCGTCTCGAATCAACATATGCTGATTTATTGGCAAATCAGAGTTTACTTTATCCTTATAGGTAGCCGCAGCCTCCTTGATGTGATCTGTGGCATTAAAACGCATAAAAGGCTGATTTAGTAATGCTTCAACACGGGTATATTTCCAGTCTTCATCATGTCGCGTTGGAAATCCACATCGATCCAAATCCATTAATGCCTTAGTTTGCAATTGGGCAAGCCAAGGCAAAGATGATAAACCCGCTTTTGCTCGTTGTTGGTAAAAATCCAAAATCTCGCTCATATCACTACACCGTTTCCTCAAGCCAGCTGTACCCTTTTTTCTCTAATTCCAGTGCCAATGATTTATCACCAGACATAATAATACGCCCATTTACCAGCACATGGATAAAATCAGGCTCAATATAATCAAGCAAGCGCTGATAATGCGTTACTAAAATAATAGAACGCTCAGGAGAACGCATGGCATTAACACCATGCGAAATAATACGCAGCGCATCAATATCCAAGCCTGAATCAGTCTCATCGAGAATAGCAAGCTTGGGTTCCAGAGCTGCCATCTGCAAAATTTCATTGCGCTTTTTTTCACCGCCAGAAAACCCCTCATTGATGCTGCGGTATAGAAAGCTTTCATCCATTTCCAGTAACTGACATTTCTCCCGAATGAATGTAAGGAATTCAATGGCATCCAGCGTATTTTTTCCCTGACCTTTACGCACTGCATTAACAGAAGCTTTAAGAAAATTAATGTTCGTTACCCCAGGTATTTCTACCGGATATTGAAACGACAAAAAAATACCGGCACGCGCCCTTTCTTCAGGAGACAAAGGGGTCAAATCCTGACCTAAATAGTCTATTTCTCCACTCATCACTTGATAAGAAGGATGGCCAGCCAATACCTTGGACAGGGTACTTTTTCCTGAGCCATTAGGCCCCATAATGGCATGAACTTCACCTGCATTGACCTGAAGGTTAATGCCTTTCAAAATGGACTGGTCATTTATTTCAACATTTAACTCTTTGATTTTTAACATGTTAACCTACTGCCCCTTCTAAACTTAGACCTAGCAATTTAGTCGCTTCCACCGCAAATTCCATAGGTAATTCTTTTAATACCTGCTTACAAAAACCATTCACAATCATCGAAACAGCATCCTCGGTATCGATTCCTCGTTGCTGACAATAAAACAATTGCTCTTCACTGATCTTGGAAGTAGTTGCTTCATGTTCTACTTGTGCTGTGGGGTTTTTGACTTCTATATAAGGAAAAGTATGTGCGGAACATTCAGAGCCCATAAGCATTGAATCACACTGAGTATAATTGCGTGCATTCGTTGCTGTTGGGGCGATACGCACCAAACCGCGATAAGCATTATGTGCACGTCCTGCACTGATCCCTTTGGAAATAATAGTTGACCGCGTGTTTTTTCCAATATGGATCATTTTAGTGCCGGTATCGGCTTGTTGATAATTATTGGTTAAGGCAACTGAATAAAACTCACCAACGGAATCATCTCCTTGTAAAATTACACTGGGATATTTCCAGGTAATTGCTGAGCCCGTTTCAATTTGCGTCCAGGAAATTTTGGACCGTTTGCCACGGCAAGCACCGCGTTTCGTCACAAAATTATAAATACCTCCTTTTCCTTCCTTATCACCTGGATACCAGTTTTGCACCGTAGAATATTTAATTTGTGCTCCGTCTAATGCAACTAACTCGACTACAGCGGCATGGAGTTGATTTTCATCACGCATAGGCGCGGTACAGCCCTCCAGATAAGAAACGTAACTGTCTACATCAGCGATAATCAAGGTACGCTCAAATTGTCCTGTGGACGCTGCATTAATCCGAAAATAAGTCGATAACTCCATCGGGCAACGCACCCCTTTGGGAATATATACAAAAGAACCATCACTAAATACTGCCGAATTCAGCGCCGCATAAAAATTATCACGATATGGGACTACCGAGCCTAAATATTGCATCAGCAATTCTGGATATTTATGTACTGCTTCAGAGATAGGACAAAAAATAACACCTTTTTCAGCGAGTTTCGCTTTAAACGTAGTTGCCACAGAAACACTATCAAAAACAGCATCCACAGCAACGCCAGCCAGCATTTCTTGTTCTCTTAAAGGAATGCCCAGCTTCTCATAGGTTCTTAGTAACTCAGGATCAACCTCATCCAGACTCTTGGGCGCATCTTTTTTCATTTTAGGTGCTGAATAATAAGAAATAGCCTGGTAATCCACAGGCGGATAATGCACACTGGACCATTGAGGAGGTGACATGGTTAACCAATGCTTATAGGCTTTTAAACGCCACTCAAGCAAAAACTCTGGCTCGCCTTTAATTGCTGATAAACGACGAATAACATCTTCGTTCAGTCCAGGCTCAAAAGTATCTACTTCAATGTCGGTTGTAAACCCATGTTGATATTCTCTATCGAGCAGAGAATTAATTTGCTCACTGCTTTTAGCCACGATTAACTCCACTTGCCAATTGTCGAACTCGCTCCACATCATGTGCTTGCAAAGTTGGTTTAGCCAAAGTAGCTAAACTGACACTATCCAAAGCGGTTTCAATTGCTTGGCTTATTAATCGCCAATTGCCCTGAATCGTGCAAACACCTTGTAATGAACAATCATTAGGTTGCAAACTGCACTCTGTGAAACCACGATGTTCTTCCAATGCAAAAATTATTTGCGACACAGAAATCTCAGTTGCAGGCCGTCGCAATCGATATCCTCCAGTCACTCCACGTACTGAGGTTAACAAACCTGCACTGGTCAAACGTTTTAAAATTTTACTTACCGTAGGTACAGTCAGATGTGTATGTAATGCAATATCACGAGCATTACACAATTCTTGTGCGTGCCTGGCGAGATAAACCATCACAACTGTTCCATAATCGGCCAACTTGCTGATGCGCAGCATAACACCTCAAAATCGAATAATCTAGTACTAAATAAGTCTTAATTTGGAACAACACATCCACTTGATTAATTTCCTATCCATATTATAAATATAGTACCAAAATAGTTCTATATTTGGCAAACCAGAATATTACCTTATTGTTCATGATGGATGCAAATAAATTCAACAATAACAGCAACTCTATTGGATGGTTTGTAAGAAGTTAGTGGATGTCCCAGATATACCTATTAAAATCAGGCATATTGCCAAAGCGATTCAAACAGTCCAGGCTGAACAAACGAATACCCATTCTCTATGTAAAACGCTTGCGATCTAGGTGATGACTATTGTTCATAGCACATTAGCAGTTTAAAAATTTGACTCACTTGAACTAAAAGCAATATATAACGTATCATCTTCTTTTAAACTTAGAGTGTTTGCAATAGAATTTCATGCTTGAATCAGGATCTATTAGGAGCAAGACCATGACAGTTGCGCATTATCCAGCCTCATTGGTCAGCAGCCAACTTGTTGATTCGGGAACGATGCTTGTCCCGCAAGGTTACTATCGCTCCAAATTATTTATTGCTCCATTTTCTACTAACGCTTTAGTTGCGGCAGCAGGCCCTCTTTTGTCGCTATTGGAACGCCTCTGTCTTAGCCCTTCATTGCCCGCCATTGAGAATATCAGAGACAATATTGAACATGAATTACTTGCTTTTCAGAGCAAGATGGATGCATCGAAATACCCAGCAGACTTTGCTGCCATCGCTCATTATTTAATGGCAGCGACCATAGATGAAATCCTGGGTAAAAATTACATGCGTGTATATCAAATTACCGCTGAATTTAAAGCCTTTACACCGCTCACTAATGATAATGCTCAGCCACAACATCGTTTTTTTGAAATCCTTAACTATATCAAAGAACGACCAAACCAATACCTTGATCTTATCGAGTTGGTTTATTTTTTTCTAATTATTGGCTTTGAGGGGCATTACCATCTCAAACCGGATGGACGACAGGTTTTGGATAACTATATTGAAGATCTTTATCAAATCATTCAGAAAAATCGTTTTAATCAACCACGCCGTTTATTTAATGAAAACCCTATACCCAAGATTGTTAAAAAAAATTATAAAGCGGTCATAATTACTTTGATTACTGCGATTACTGTGGTAACACTTGCTTTTTTGACCAGCCAATACTTATTGGAAAATAAAGCAAAAAACGTTTTATTTGGACATACCCAACTTGCTCTTCTGGATAGCTGATGAACAATTCTTTACGCGCATTATGTGATGCTATAACAAAAATACTTTCACAATTAAAGCCACAAAGCAATCAGTTGTCCTTTATAGTGATTACCGGCAAGAATACTCAAGGGAAGTCGGCTATATTAAAGCAAAGCAATATGGAAGAAATACCTGTTTTTAGCGAACAACATGCCAAAATATATTTTAATCAGAAAGGGATCATTATTGAGCTTGGTGAAAATTGGCTTTCCAACAGTAAAACCTTATTGCTCACAACCCTGAAACAATTAAATCGATGCAATGCATATCTAAAAATTACCGGTCTTGTTTTATGCATTGATGTAAATGACTTGCTTATTGCAGATCCAAGTCAGTTTGCAGAACAGAAAAAAGCGCATTTGCAATTGTTGGAACGATTTGGGAGCAACCTGGGTTATTCCATTAATCTTGCGCTGATGTTTACCAAAATGGATACTCTTGCTGGTTTCACCGAATTTTACCAGTCAGAACATGCAGCCGATTTATCAAAGCCTTTGGGGTTTTCGCTGGATTGCAGGAATGAATTAAAGAAAAAAATAGAAGCATATTCACTACAATTCAATCAGCTCACAGAACAACTTGGCCAACAAGTAATTAGCAAAATGCATCCTGCACGCTCTACAATGAGGCGCAGTTTAATTCGGGAATTTCCATTACAGGTAGCCAGCTTGCGTGCCCCTATTCAAGCATTGATCCAGGGGGTTTCACCCAAACTTTTTAATTTACACTCCATTTATTTTAGCAGTGCAGAGCAAGGCGGAGTGAGTATTGACCGTCTGAATAAAAAAATTCAGCATGAATATGCATTGGTGGTCCAAGATACTTTTCCGCAAGCGACAAATTTCAGAGCCTATTTTGTTGAAGGTGCATTACAAACCCTTCAGGAGCATTGCAGTCAAATTCCACAAGTCAGAAAGTTTTCGCAAAAACCCATTATTGCAATTACTGCAAGTATTGCGGGAATCAGCTTGCTAATCTTAAGCTACAACCATTATAAAACAGCTCATTTATTGGATGAAGCAAGTAAAGAATTACTCGCTTATGACATACTCAACAGTCAGAAAAATAAAGAAAAGCAGGCTCTTTATCATTTATCCAAGGCTGCAAAAACGATGAGCCATATTCCCAGTAATTCCTTGTCGCTACCCACAGTGCATCAATTAAAACACAATTTGCACCACAATGCTGAAAGCCGTCTCCAGGGTGAGTTTTTACCTTCATTAAGCAATGAGCTGGAAGACGTAATCAATAACTCAGGAAATACCCCTATCGTTCGTTATAAGGCCTTGAAAATCTATCTGATGTTGAGCCAGCCAGAACATTTTTCAGCAATGCAAGTACATGATTGGTTTGCTGCTCAATGGAAAAACCAGCCTGAGAGTTCTTTAAACAAACAGCTGGCACTTTTAAAACTCTTATTAAGCAAACCACCTCAAAATATAACTACGAAACCACAAGTAATTAGTGACGCCAGGAATTATTTAAATGCATTGCCCACCAGTTACCTCTATTATTCTATTGCAAAAGAGTTTCTACCTAATGCCAAACAAAAAATTGCAATTAATGGTTTTGTATTAGCGACTAACGAATTACCGAGTTATTTTACCCGATCAGGTTTTAATGAAGTCATGCAAAGAATCCCTGATATTAGCCACAGTCTGCAAAAAGAAAACTGGGTTCTTGGACGCAATGATTTAAGCCAATTACAGGAAATGATAACTCAGGCATATTGTTTTGATTATGTCACCTGGTGGCAAACATTCATGCGCAAATCACAACCCTTGCATTATCAAGATTATCAAGCAGGCAGGCAAGTAGTTAAAAATCTGGAACAATCTCATGCACTAAGTAAAATAATCGGTTTAATCCAACAGGAAACCAAGGCGGACTTGACCAATAGCGCCTCGCTATTCAATCAATCTATTGCCAATCAATTTACTGATTTAAACTTAATGAGTCTTTCCAGCACTAAAGAGTTAAGTCTGAAAATCGTTGATTTGGAACGCTTTATTTCAACTTTATCCATGATCAATGATGGGGGTAAAACTGCATTTAATATTACTAAAACCCGTTTTGCCAGCGATAGTGCTTCGGATCCAGTAAGTTTGCTTTATAATCAAGCACGGCAATTACCCGAACCTCTAAGTACCTGGACGAAACAATTAGCAAGCGACACTTGGGTGATACTGATCAAAGACAGCCGTCAGTATATCAATCAACAATGGCAACAGACCGTTTATAGAGAATTCCAGGCCACTATTGCCAGACGCTATCCTTTTGACGCATCACAACCAGAAGAAATCGCAATAAACGATTTCAATCATTTCTTTTCGACTCACGGCGCATTAAATTCATTTACTGAAAACTATGTTAAACCATTTTTGGATATTTCCAATGCAGAATGGAAACCTAAAGCAGTAAATGATTCGGTGTTACCTATCGCATCAGAAACATTAGATGCGCTGATACGTGCAAATATTATTACCAATATGTTTTTCCCTGACCATGGTGAAGAAAGTAAAATTGATTTTAGCCTGCAAAAAATTAGTCTTGACCCTGTGGTTGCCAATCTGGAACTGCAAATTGGCAACACAAAATTGACCGACAATCAAAGCACTGACTCTGTTATTCGTTTTACCTGGCCCCAATCCCACGCAAAACTTGCTCTTAATTCAATTGAAGGAAATCACTATGAACTTGCAGAACAAGGAATCTGGGCTCTATTTAAACTTCTCGAAAAAGTGAACGTTCTAGTTGATGAACAAGACAGTTCCAGCTTACAAATTCTCTTTGAAATCAACAGCAATTCAGGACGTTACCTGTTAAAAACAAATAATCAGGTGAATCCATTTACTCCAGGAATTCTGAATGGATTTACATTGAATGAATCTATAGTTTAATTCTTTAAAATTTTGTTTTATTTCTAATTTATCAGGTACCGTTTTTGTATAAACTCTTTAATTCATCTATAGTTTAATACATCAGAAACTAGATTTAAGGAATTACATATGCCTAAATCGAAGGCGCATCAAGCAGTGGAAAAATTCTATAAGGACGTGAAAGAACTTGACTATAAATATGGTTATTCGCAAAAGCATCTTGCAGGAAGAGCAGCATTTGCTCTGGAAACAGAATTCAGAGCCCTATTGGCTGAAGATGAGAAAAATCCAAATTCTTCCTCCCTAAAAGCGCAACAAAAATTAATCCAAGACGCTCTGGATATTGTCACTAAATATGAGAAAGCAATGAAAGTGGCCCCCGGCACAGTTAATGAATTCAAATTATTCATAAATCAATTTTTTGGTAAAGAGCTTTTCAAGTCTAAGGGTTCAGTATTTTCAGAATCCTATAAAGCGAATAAAGATGAAAAAGAGGATGTTCAAGCGGTTGCTGGAAATTTTAAAAAATATAAAGACGAACTTGAAAATACAAAAATATCGACCGATGTTGCGAACGAAGATTTCGTAAAGAAAATGTGAAGTTATCAAGTCGAGCTTGAGTTAGGCTCGAGTTCTGGTCTTACGAACCTGAATTCAAAACGCGTTTGTTTGAATCCAGCAAAGCATTATGCCTAAGAGCAGGGAAATACTCCCCAAAAGCATCCTCAATGCGGCATCATTACACAACATTCTTATATACAAACCTTATCGTTAAAATTTTAATCACAAAGAGGCGGATTCAATAGAATTCATATATACTGTTAACTCTTTTAAAAAAAGGGTCTCATACCATGCGTACGTTTATTTCCTATTTCCTTATTGCATTACTAAGCTTTGGACTGTTGGTTAACGAAGCATCTGCTAAACGCTTTGGCGCCGGTAGAAGTTTTGGCATCCAGCGTTCCCAAAGTGCCTTGTTTTCACCCAATAAGGTACAGAAGTCCAGTGTTCTGGGACAAAGCGCAAAAAATCCCAGTAGATGGGGAGGATTACTCAGTGGCTTATTAATTGGCGGCTTGCTGACCAGTTTATTTATGGGACATGGCTTTGCCAATGGCATTTTATCCTGGTTAATTGTTGGGGCAATTCTCTTTTTTGTTATCGGTTTTTTTCGCAAAAGAATGCAGCCAGGTTTTCAGTCAGCACAAGGACAAGCCAAGCCTTTTAACCAAAATCCTTTTAATAATTTTAGTCAATCATTTAACAGCAGTTCAGAGAGCGGTACCGCGAATAACTTTGCTCAATATCCTGCAGGTTTTGTGCCCGAAACCTTTTTACGTGAAGCTAAAGTAACATTTAACCGCTTGCAAGCTGCTTATGATCAAAAAAATCTTCAAGATTTGAGTGAATTCACAGCACCCGAAGTATTCGCAGAGATCAAGATGCAGTTAGATGAGCGTGGAAATACGTCAAATAAAACAGAAGTCATCACTTTAGACGCTAAGTTACTTGATGTGTCAAGACAATCTAATTCACTCGTTGCAAGCGTTCACTTTACCGGATCCATTAAAGAAGATGATGAGCCTATGAGTCAACTTGATGAAATTTGGCATTTTCGTCAATTCACTAATAGTACCCAATGGGTTGTTGGCGGTATTCAGCAGGAAGTATTTCAACCTTAATTCTTACGACCCATAACCTGGATGCAACATCCAGGTTATGTATGTCTTCGTGCAAAACGGCAGGTTTTGAAAACTAATTCAAAATAAAGTGTTCATCAAAAACAACGACTTGATTTCGTCCATTTTTTTTGGCTTTATATAAAGCCTGATCTGCTTGGATTACAATACTATTGATATCTTGGTTTCCGTTAAAATTAGAAATTCCGATACTGATTGTGACATACACTTTTTGTTCATTGACAGTAAAATAATTTCGAGAAAATTGCAGTCGCAAGTCATTGCAAATTTTTTGACTGCTTTTGAGATCAGCACCAGGCAATATCAAAGCAAACTCTTCCCCGCCATATCGACCAATGATGTCCCGATTACGTAAACTAACCATCAATAAAGAGGCGAGTTTCTTTATAACAAGATCACCAAATGGATGGCCATAGGTGTCATTAATTAATTTAAAATTATCAATATCGATCATGATAAAAGACAGCAGTGAATTCTGTTGTTTTGCTCTAATAATTTCAATATTCAAACGATTCAAAATACTTGAGTGATTTAATAAACCGGTCAGGCTATCTGTAGTCATATAATAATTTAAAATACTTGCACGGTTTGATCGCGAACGTACTGCGGAAACTAAATCATGCGGTGATACAGGCTTGGTAAGAAAATCATCCCCCCCTAAGCTGATTGCGGCTAATTTTTTATTTTTATCATCCTCCGTAGATAGAAAAATAATAGGAATTTTTGTATATCTTCTATCCTTGCGCAGCAAAACAGCGAGCTCTAAACCAGAACACTCCGGCATATAAATATCCATTAAAATTAAATCGGGTTGGAACGTTTCAAGTTCCTTTAATAATTGCAATGGATTTGTAATAACACGAGTAATCATGTCAGCCTGTTTTAAAATCAAAGAATAATATTCAGCTAATGATTTCGAATCATCCAGTATTAAAATTCGATAGGCTTCGTTAACAGGTGAACTGCAATTTATATTCAATTCTTGCACCAGATAAGCCACATCCAGCGGCTTTTGGAAATAAGCGACACAACCAGCACGTATAGCAATGAGTCGCGGTAATAACTCATTATCAGGAACAATACAAAACAATTGGATAGGCGTTTTCTGTTGCTCTTGCATGGCAACCAGTTGATCCGGGGCATCTTTTTTCAAATAATCTGTATCGATAATTATTGCAATGGGTTGTTTTTCTTGCACTGAATTCAATAATGAGGTCATATCTTTTATATATTGTGCGTTATAATCAGATTGTTTGAGGCTTTGAATTAATTCATTGACTAATTCAGCTTCCTGCTCCAATACGTATACTAATTTATTCTCTTTGGGTTTTATTTCAGTTGAAAAGATTGAAGGGTTTTTAGGAGATTCATAAGCTAATACACTTTTTAATTGGCTAAAAAAAGAATTAATTTTTTCTTGATCATCATGAGTTAACTTTCTATTAGCAAGAATTTCCTTTAATAATATTTCCATTTGGCGTGCTGTCTTACTTAGTTCAGTATAACCATAGGTACCCGCCGAGCCACACAAACTATGGACATCTCGATGAAAATTTTGAAAGCCTACTAAATCCCATTTTTTAAGTTGTGCATGCCATTGCATCTCTATATTATGAATTCTCTCAGGGAGATTCTTGCTATAGAGAACCATGAGATCATGTAATTTTTTCTGTATATTTTCATCCATTGTATTTCAACCATGCATTTTTTATTGACGTGGCAAGCGTCAAAGGATCAAAGGGTTTTTTAATTACATCAATTGCTCCTATTGCTTTATATTCTTCTATCTCCTTAATTTGTATTTTAGCAGTCATAAATATAACAGGTATTTTTATAAAATCGGGGTTCTTACGTAATTCACGTAACGTGGTGGGTCCATCCATTTCAGGCATCATCACATCCAATAAGAGCAAATCAGGAATGTATTCTTTTGCTGCTTCAAGAATTTTTTTTCCATTAGAACAATATTTTACTGTAAACCCACCAATATCTTCCAAAGCAATTTGAGCAATTGCTCTTATATCCGCTTCATCTTCAGCATACAAAATTTTTTTAAGTTCTTTACTGGACATATTTTTCTCCTTTAATCAGTACTTAAAGAAGGTTTTTGATGGTATTTAATAAAATTTCATTTGACGAATTTGACTTAAGCAATGCTTGGCTAACGAACTTGGAATAATCTTCATTTAATTTGGTGTCAGAAAATACAACTACTGGCGCATGATATTTGGAGATCAAGGGTAAAATTTCCGCACCATTTCCATCAGGCAACAATAAATCCAAGATAATCAAATTATATTTGTCTTTTTCAAGCATTTCTTTTGCTTCGTGTAAGTTATTTGCATTTGAAATGATTGCGTGTTTTTCAAGAAGTGTTCCTACAATGGCTTGGGTATCCTTATTATCCTCAACATGCAATATATGAGGCTTACTCTGAGGATCTACCTTCTGGACTTTATTAATTGCGGAAAGTAATTTATTAAAATCAATGGGCTTATCTAACCAATCGATTATTGAAACCGCATTTCCATTAGATAACTCTTTCCCTGTTTGAGCAATTACTGAAAGTACAATAATGGGTAGCGTCATCGTTTTTTTATTTGTACGCAACTCTCTAATAAATGAAATACCGTCTTGATCCGGTAATATTAAATCCAATAAGAGCGCGTGAAACTCATATTTTTCTAATAATTTTCGTGTCTCTTCTGCACTATTAGCAACCTTCACAATAAAACCTGCTGATTCTAAAAGTAATTTAAGATAATTTGCTTGATCCCTATCATCTTCACAAATAAGTAATCTCTTTTTATCTTCTGGCATTAACATTTGATTTTCTTGGACAAAAGCTGGTTGCTGGGATATTGGCAAATCAAAATAAAAGGTAGTTAGATCATTGGGATTGCTTTCAAAATTTAACGTTCCGCCTAATTTTTCAATGATAGTCTTACTTATATTTAGCCCTAAGCCCGTGCCTCCTTTTCCGCGAGTAGTTGATGCGTCTCCTTGAGAAAATTTTTGAAAAATACGTGGCTGGAATTCCGGTGATATTCCTTTACCCTTATTGGAAATGGAGACACGCACCGATGCATCAATTTGTTTCATCCTTAAAATAACTTTCTCATTTTCATAAGAAAATTTGCAGGCATTAGAAATGAGATTCGTTAAAACTTGCATTAAACGATCTGAATCAACGGTTACTAAATAGTCTTTATTAGGCGGTATTAATTCAATTTTTACTCCAAATTTATCTCCATATATTTTATTAACATCAATTGACTCTGCTATTATTTTATTTAAGTTGGTTGTTTTTAATTCAAAATCCATTTTTCCAGCTTCAATTTTTTCAATATCCAGAATATCATTAATTAACAATAGTAAGCGTTCACAGTTATTATTCGCTATTTCAAGCAATTTTTTTACCTTTTCAGGAAATTCCCCCATGACCCCACCCACTAATAATCCTAAAGAACCCCGTATGGATGTAATAGGTGTACGTAATTCATGACTGACTATAGAAACAAATTCATTTTTTAATTTCTCAGTTTGTTTTAAATCAGTGATATCATGAATTACAATAACTGCTCCTAAGTTATTTCCTTCCGAATTAATAATTTTTTGTCCGTCAATTACTACATTACGAGTTCCATTTTGTTTAATGTTTAGCAGGAGTTCGACACCGCGCACACGTTCTCCATTTAAAGCTCGTTTAAGGGGAAAATCATCAGGACTAATTGGATTATTATTCATTGTAAAAAGGCTAAAATAATCCAATATATTGTTCATGTCTTTATTCGACTTGTCTGACTGGATGTATTTTTGAATTGTATGGTTTAAAACGGTAATTCGGCCTTCCGCATTACACGCAATGATTCCATCCTCTAAATTATCAAGCATTGCGTTAAGAAATTCTTTCTCATTTGCTATAGCAGTGATCATTTTCTTGTAATAGCCCGATGCAATAAGTGCAATAATCAAGATTAATCCCGTGATCCCCGCCACAGAAAAAGCTAAATAATGTGACTGTACTGAAAGATCTTCACTGGTAATAACGTGTGATAAACTGGGAGTAAATACAGCAGCGGCCATCCCTGTATAATGCATGCCACAAATAGCCAATCCCATTAATAGGGAACTAATAAATTTTAGATTAAATTGTCTTTTATACGAACCATAATTACTCTGTATTGCCAACCAAATGGCGGTTTCCGCTGCTGCAATTCCAATGAGAATAGAAAGAAAAAATAAACCCGGTAAATAATGAATATGGACATGGCTTTTCATTCCTTCCATCCCCATGTAGTGCATAGAGGATATAGCAAGACCAACGACCAAGCCACCCAAAGCAAAATGCAGCACGGAATAATCTTTTTTTTGCAAAATAAACAATGCTAACGCTGAAGCGAGTATCGCAACAATTAACGAAGCGAGAGTCCAACTGAAATCATATTCCATGGACATGGGCATAATGAAGGCTAACATTCCAACAAAATGCATAGACCATATCCCTGCCCCCATAGCAAAAGCACCGCCCAGAAGCAAATAAATTCGTGCATGATTAGTCCTGGTGGCGCGAAGTCGACCCACCAGATTTAAGGCTACATATGAGGCAAGTACTGCAATGACATAGGATAAGGCCACCAACTTCCAATCATAATAGCCGGTGATTGTATTCGCTGGAATTGGGGTTACTTGAAACCATTCAGAAAATAGGTCCATTATTACTTCCTGTAATAATTAACACCGAAATTACATTCATATTTTGCCATGCTTCATTCAAAGCATGTTTCAATGCTCGCTATAATTATAGACCTTTTGTTACTTTATGAATTGAGACAACAGATGCGCTCAAACCTGGGTTTTGCCGCGACTCCCCCAGGCTATAGGAAAAATTTGATGGAAATTAGATGTATTCTACATCAACAATTTCATACTCCACCATACCGCCTGGTGTGTTTACGGTGACTGAATCATCCAGTTCTTTACCTATTAAAGCACGGCCAATAGGAGAACTGTAGGAGATTTTATTCTGTTTAATGTCAGCCTCATCTTCACCAACAATTTTGTAGGTCACCTTCGCATCTGTTGCGATATGACATACTGTGACGGTACAACCAAAGACTACCTTGCCGTTATTCTGCAATTTGCTGATATCAATAATTTGTGCATGAGATAATTTTGCTTCCAGTTCTTGAATACGCCCTTCATTAAAGCTTTGCTGTTCCCGGGCTGCATGATATTCGGCGTTTTCTTTCAAATCACCATGTTCCCTTGCTGTAGCAATCGCTTCAACAATACGAGGCCTATCAACAAATTTTAATCGCTGTAATTCTGAATTAAGTGCTTCTGCACCTTCAACTGTCATGGGGTGTTTGCTCATATCTACCTCAAAAAATAATTCCCTGGTAATTTATCTTTTAACCCCATTCTCACATCAAGGTGAAAACGAGATCATTAAGCTCAGTAATAAGTGCGGTCTTGGTAAAAACGAAGCCTAATGTTTACCCCCTGGGTTTCGCTACGTTGCACCCAGACTATGCACTTTTTATTTTTATTAGGGTCTGTTTACATTTCGCTAGCTTGAGCCAAAATGGCCTGATTTTCGAGTACCGAAGCGCAGCATACATAAGGTATGTGAGCATCGGAGCGCAGAAAATCAGGCCATTTTGGCCAAGATAGTAGAAATGTAAATAGATCCTAATGTAAATCCTGCAATCGAGTTACCGTTTCTCTATCTTCATATTTCATAGCCAAACAAGCGGCCTCAGCTCCTGACAAGGTCGTAGTATAGCTAACCTTGTGTTGTAATGCATTGCGTCTGATTGCAAAAGAATCGGCAATTGCTTGCTTGCCCTCAGTTGTATTTACAATAAAATCGATTTCGTTATTTTTTATAAAATCCAAAACGTGTGGTCTGCCTTCATTCACCTTAAATACTCGGCGACAATCAACTCCCGCTGCTTGTAAAGCCAAGGCTGTGCCACGTGTTGCAATGATTTCAAAACCTAATTCAATCAATCGCTTGGCAATTTCACCTACTCGGGTTTTATCAGCATCCCTAACGGAAACAAAAGCACGCCGACGCTTAGATATGTTAGAACCGGCTCCCAATTGTGCTTTAGCATAAGCTTGTCCAAAACGTCTGGCAATACCCATTACTTCCCCTGTAGACTTCATTTCAGGACCAAGAATAGAGTCTACCCCGGAAAATTTGATAAACGGGAAGACAGGAAGCTTAATCGAATAAAAAGATGGCATATGGTGATTTTGACTTAAACCTTGTTCTTTTAAACTAATACCCAGCTTACAAAGAGCCGCAATTTTGGCCAAAGGTAACCCTGTCGCTTTGGAAACAAAAGGAACGGTCCTTGAAGCTCTTGGATTTACCTCCAAAACATAAATATCATCCGCTTGAATAGCAAATTGCGCGTTAATCAACCCAACCACCCCTAAATTCAATGCCATTTGACGCATTTGTTCCATCAAATCCTGTTGTACCACAACACTAAGACTAAATGGGGGTAAAGTACAGGCAGAATCTCCTGAGTGTATACCAGCCTGTTCTATGTGTTCCATTACGGCACCAATCAATACCTCTTTGCCATCACAAACTGCATCAATATCTACTTCTATTGCATCATTTAAAAATTTATCCAACAATACGGGAGAATCATTAGACACAGCAACTGCATGCGATAAATAATGGCGTAAATCATCTTCTTGATAGACAACTTCCATAGCGCGTCCCCCAAGAACATAGGAAGGCCTTACTACTAACGGATAACCGATCTTATTTGCTAAAGCGATGGCTTCTGCCTCACTACGCACAGTGCCATTATCAGGTTGATGTAGTTTCAATTCGGTGACTAATTTTTGAAAGCGATCCCGGTCTTCCGCCCTATCAATTGCATCAGGAGAGGTCCCAATTATTTTAACACCATTTGCTTCTAACGCTCGTGCTAATTTTAAAGGAGTTTGTCCACCGTAATGGACAATAACTCCCTCCGGTTTTTCTACATCTACAATACCTAAAACATCTTCTAGAGTTAGAGGTTCAAAATACAAACGATCGGAAGTATCAAAGTCGGTAGATACGGTTTCAGGGTTACAATTAACCATGATAGTCTGGCAACCTGCATTCCTAAGAGCCATAGCTGCATGCACACAACAATAATCAAATTCAATTCCCTGACCAATTCGATTAGGTCCTCCACCAAGAATCATAATTTTTTTCTTGTGGGTATCAGGACGAGCTTCGCAACTGGTTTCGTAACACGAATACATATAAGCCGTATCACTTGGGAATTCACCTGCGCAGGAATCAATGCGTTTGTAGACAGGGACAATCCCTAGTTCTTTTCGTTGCTTGCGTACTTCCTCTTCAGAGCAAGACCAAATATTAGCCAAATAGGCGTCGGCAAAACCACGTTGCTTCAGTAGACGTAACGTGAGTGCATCGATATCTGCTAATTTCTTCCCGGTCATAGAGCGTTCCAGAGCGACCAGTTCCTCGACTTGAGCCAAAAACCAGGGATCAACACGACTTTCTTGATGAATTTCCTCAAGAGTTATATTGTTTCTAAACGCATCAGCGATATACCAAAGCCTATCTGGAGTTGGTTCTCGCAAATGACCTCTTAGACGTGCTAAATCACTTTTTTTGAATAAGGGATGCAAACCACAACGCCCTATCTCTAAACCGCGTATTGCTTTTTGTAGGGACTCCTGGAAATTGGATCCAATCGCCATCACCTCACCAACTGACTTCATTTGTGTGGTCAAGATATCTGAAGTTTGTGGGAATTTATCGAAATTAAATCGTGGCACTTTAGTGACTACATAATCAATGCTTGGTTCAAATGAAGCCGGGGTCTTACCACCAGTAATTTCATTTTTTAACTCATCAAGCGTGTAGCCAACAGCCAGTTTGGCAGCTACTTTCGCAATTGGAAAACCAGTTGCCTTGGAAGCCAAAGCAGAGCTACGAGAAACCCTTGGGTTCATTTCAACCACCAGCATTCGCCCATCCTCTGGATTAACAGCAAACTGTACGTTTGAACCTCCTGTATCAACACCTACAGCTCTTAACACTTTAATGGCGGCATCCCGCATGCGTTGATATTCTTTATCAGTAAGCGTTTGTGCAGGAGCTACAGTAATTGAATCACCAGTATGAACTCCCATGGGATCAAAGTTTTCAATGGTACAGACAATAATGCAATTATCATTTTTGTCACGTACTACTTCCATTTCAAACTCTTTCCAACCAAGTACTGATTCATCAATCAGTAATTCATGCGTGGGTGATAACTCTAATCCACGCATACAAATTTCTTCAAATTCTTCGCGGTTATAAGCAATACCACCACCACTTCCTCCCATAGTGAAGGAAGGACGAATAATTGCCGGATAACCTAATTGCGCCTGAACCTGGATTGCTTCCTCCATGCTATGGGCGATCGCTGAACGCGGCATATCCAAGCCAATTTTGATCATCAACTGACGAAACTTTTCTCTATCTTCGGCGCGATCAATCGCTTCTCGTGTGGCGCCGATCATTTCAACATCATATTTTGCTAAAATTCCCTCGCGTACTAAGTCCAAAGCACAGTTAAGCGCTGTCTGCCCCCCCATAGTGGGCAAAAGCGCATCTGGGCGTTCAATTTCAATAATACGTGCTACTTCTTTCCAGGATACCGGTTCAATATAAGTTGCATCCGCGAGTTCTGGATCGGTCATAATGGTGGCTGGATTGGAGTTTACCAGGATAACCCGATAACCTTCTTCCTTTAAGGCACGTACTGCTTGGGTTCCAGAGTAATCAAATTCACAAGCTTGTCCTATTACGATAGGACCTGCTCCAAGGATGAGAATGGATTTAATATCGGTTCGTTTTGGCATATTGACAACAAAAAAGAATAAAATGATACATTTTACCTACTTTTGCTTAAAGTTTATACCCTTAATGCACAATTAAGTGTATTGATTCGCTAAAATGATTTGCAGCCCTGCTTCAGTTAATGATAAATATTTATAATTAGGATCAGCGGTCGTTCGCTCCAGCCATTCATTCGCGATGCATGTATCCGTTAATTTTTGCAGATCTGCAACTGACACAGACTGTCCTAACTTTTGAGACAGCATTGCTGCTGCATCCTCTTCCATACTTAAAAAAACTTGATCTCGAGTTGCACTACGATTTTTCATCTCATCATAAAATAATTGCAAAATATCAAGTTCATTCATGATCATGGTCCTTTAAATAGATCATTTGACTACTTACAGTATAAACTTAAATTAATATCATGATTGCGAATGAAAGAAGAAAAGTAACAATAAATGTTCAATTTACTCTTGAATATGAATAAATAGTGCTTTGGCTTTCATCTCAACGTCTCACCTGTTAATGCAGTATCCAATTGTGTTGTAGGTGACTCAGAATTATTGCCCCCCGAACTAAAAAACGATTGGGATGCAGTACATAGCCCTATATTCATTTTTTGCTTAGGCACTAGAGGAAGTAACATTTGAAGCAAATCACTCATTTGGGTAGCAATCTCAGCTAACTCTTGGGAGGTGCAATCTTCTTTAGTAAGTTCATACCAAATATATTGTGTTTCCATTTGGTTATAATATTTTGGTTTTTTCAGAGTATCTTTGTTGAGAGGGTGTTTTGGATTTTGCTTTAACCAATGCAGTAAACTTTCTTTATCGGTAACATAGCTGCTCGCAGGAACATTATGCCATTGCTCCTCTTTTTTATATTGCTTCACCAATAATATAGGTGTTTCCACCTCATTAAAGGCTATCATTTCATCCTTAATTCGGGTTTTATCATTCTCCACTAAAGCAGTTCGTACATCCTCCAGCTTTTTTGATAAATCGTTATATTGCGTGTACAAAGTTTTTAAAGCATCTAACCGTTTCTTTTCTTCGAGAGATAAAGAATCTTGAGAATTGGTCAAGTTCTTTATGAGTGTGTTGATTTTTTTTAATTCAATGTCATTTAACGGATGAGATCCCCTTGGAGCCTTTCTTTCTAAATCTGGAACGTCCAAATCCTCCTTTACTACAACAACATCTTGTAATTCTTCTCTTATTCTTTGGAAGCCATCAAAATCAACATCATCGATTAATTCATCCGCGTGCACACCGGCCTGAAAAGCCCTCATATGCAAATCGATGTCCTGGATTAAAGTAGTTTGCGAAGCAAGCGCATTCCAAAATCCCGCCATCTCATGAAGTAATCCACTTCTAAAACCAAGCCAGAATGATTCAAGTATGTTGATGATAGTGTGGTAAACTAAAAAAGCGCTTGCAGCTGCGAAGGTAATTGCCACTCCTGTCGCTACTAGCGGAAAAATAATTAAAGTAGTCAGTAGAACATTTTTTGCAATGGAAATGCCAAGATTATTAAAAGCAGATGCAAAATAAATGGGCAAGCTGATTACACTAGAAACTCCCAAAAGAAATGCAATTGCTTCATAAAACGCATTGTATGCCAAGATGCGAAATGGCAATACGATAACACCCAATACGATCGCTAAAAGACGTTTTAGAACATACATAAAATGTACTTATCATGAATAGTTGTATAAAAAATCCCTTTGTGCGCAAGAACAACTCTTTGAATCACGTACAACGCATGTTACTATGTTTAGGTTTAACACAAGTCAATCCAATATGGAAGCAGTTGATGTCATTATTATAGGTGCAGGTGCTGCAGGTTTAATGTGCGCCATTGAAGCGGGCAAACGTCAGCGCAAAGTCCTGGTATTGGATCATGCAAATAAAGCAGGTAAAAAGATTTTAATGTCGGGAGGAGGTCGTTGTAATTTTACTAATTATTATATTGATCCTGAAAAATATAACTCCCATAACCCTCATTTTTTTAAATCCGCGTTAACACGCTATACCCAATGGGATTTTATTGAGCTTGTTAAAAAACATAAAATTCCTTTCCATGAGAAAACCTTAGGACAATTATTTTGCGATAATAAATCGAAAGACATTGTGGATATGTTGCTTAAAGAGTGCGACGCTGCAGGTGCTACGATACATCTAAATACCAGTATAGAAAAAATTCAAAAATCACAAAGCTTTAAACTACAAACTACCAAAGGGATATTTCAGTGCCACTCCCTAGTTATTGCCAGCGGGGGGTTATCCATACCTACCATGGGGGCGAGTCCATTTGCCTACAAAGTTGCAGAGCAATTTGGTATTAAAGTATGGCCGACTCGGGCTGGATTAGTTCCTCTTACTCTGGATGTATTGGAGAAAGAAAGAATTGCTCTGCTTTCCGGGATTGGTATTGATAGTTTAGTCAAAAATACGCGTATTGAGTTTCGTGAAAATACCTTATTTACTCACCGCGGCTTGAGTGGCCCCGCAATTTTACAACTATCGTCCTATTGGTATGCAGGAGAAAGTATTTGTATCAATTTATTACCCGAAATCAATCTCTTGGATTACTTAAAAAGTGCTCGATCTGAAAAACCACAGAAACAATTAAGCTCTATCTTGTCCACACATTTACCTAAACGCGTTATCGAACTCTTTATTTCACCAGAACTTGCTGAAAAGAAACTTGCGGAACTCTCCAATCATAATTTGGACTCTGTAGCGAAACAACTTAACTCCTGGCTTGTAAAACCTAATGGGACTGAAGGATATCGTACCGCTGAAGTAACTATTGGTGGTATCGATTGCCATGCAATTTCTTCCAAAACTATGGAAGCTCAAGATATCTCAGGACTTTATTTCATTGGCGAAGCCTTGGATGTTACCGGTTGGTTAGGTGGATATAATTTTCAATGGGCTTGGTCATCAGGATGGGCCGCAGGGCAAATGGTATAACACGCTTATACGCAAACAGATGGAACGATGAAAACAGTCATTTTACTTAAAAAAGAAATAAGCAAATGCTGTCAAGATTATGGATAAAATAAGGTAAATTAATTTGCCAAGATGCAGCTCACTTAAAAGGTTTTTTGCCTTTTCCCAATAATCAATCAGATCGATGATTAATGGACTGCCAAACCATAAATAGATAGGACGCTGCCAAAACGGTTTATCCAAAAATCCGCCTAAAACAAATAATTGTTTGGTACATAAACTACAATAATAAACAGCTTGGTCTGTAGTAACTAATCTTTTTTCCCAGCGAACAGTTGGTTCCATACGCTGTCGGCAAAACTTACACTGTATTTTCATTTTTTGATATATTGCACTACGTGCTCCATATTCTACCACAAAACGCTAAGACGAATCGGAAGTAAATCATCAGATGAGTTAGCGGACTTTTCTCATCAAATACAAACCCAATAGCGCGAAAATAAAAGTAGGCCCTAAAGCAGCTAATTCAGGCGGCAATTGAAATACAGTGCTGAGTGGACCAAAAAACCGGCTCAAGATATGAAAACTAAATCCCACTGCAGCACCCACCAATAATTTCGATCCCATAGTTGTCGAACGCAACGGACCAAAAATAAATGGGATGGCGAGGATCATCATCACCATGGTCGTAAATGGTTGAATAATCCGTTGCAAAAAAGCAAACTGATAAGTATGTACGTTCTGATGATTATGCTTTTGCTCTCGTATGTAGCGATTTAGTTCGTGCAAAGTCATTTCATCCGGTTCGATACTGCTAATCGCCAAGATTTTTGGTTTTACGGATACGTCCCAAGGAAGAGAAGCAAAAGTCTGAGTTTTGGTTTTATCTACGTCAAAATCTGTTTGCTGTATATCATATGCAACCCACCCTGTTGGAGTATACCTGGCTTCACGAATAAAACGTGACATTTTTAAATGATGATGAACATCAAAACGAAATTGATAAACTTCGTATAAAACATTATTAGGCAGTATTAAGCCAACAGAAATAAAATCATTTCCATAACGCAACCAAGAGCCCTTTGAGGTTCTCAATGCTTGTCCTCCGCTGACTGCAGCAGTTTTATAGTCATTAGCGTAATGGGATAAGTATGGGACCAAAGTTTCACCTAATGCAGTAATCAATACAATAAGCAATATCGATGCTTTTAGTACTGCCCAGGTTATCTGTCCTATAGACATTCCTGAGGCACGCATTATGACTAATTCGCTATGATTGGCTAAAATCCCAAGCCCAATCAAACAACCAAGGAGACTGGCCATAGGAAAAAATAAATAGACTTGATATGGTATTTGCAACAAAATAAATACCGTTGCTTGTACAATGCCGTAATCAACTCGCCCCAAATCACTTAGTTCACCCACAAATAAAATAAAAATTTGCAGTCCTATCAGCATGAGCGTGACTAAACCAATAGAGCTGAGTACGGTTTTCGCAATGTAGCGATCTAATATCTTCATACTCATGCTAATTTCGCCTGATTACGCCAAATTAGAAACAACCCGAAGCCAGCAATGATAAGATGCACCCACCATAAACCTAACCATTGGGGTGTTTTGCCGGAAATCATTAAATCACGCGCAATAAATAATAAATTAGCATATAGAATGTATATAATAATTGCGGGTAATAACTTGGCATATTTTCCTGAACGAGGATTAATGCGACTCAAAGGAACAGCAACCATGGTCAAAGTAAATACCATGAGCGGAACAGATAAACGCCATTGCAATTCAGCAGCCTTGGCAACGTTTTCATTATTATAAGGTAATAAACTGGCTGTGCTCATTGTACGAAGATCTTCAGATATTCTAATTACAGGATGCGGCAATCGTGCTTTATATTGCCCAAATTCTGCGACTTGATAATCCGCATGACCAGGAATCCCTTGGTATTCTTTTCCATTTTGCAGAATGATGTAATCCTCTCCTGTTTTCGCGTCAGTTTCAGCGAAAGCTTGATCGGCCCATAATATATCCCAACGTGTTTGTTGATTTACAGAACTTTTCTTTGCCAGAAATACTTGCTCGGCCTTAGTATGATCACGACTCATTGATTGAACATAAAATACTTCCTGACCGTCATTAATCGCATGGAAACGTCCAGGCATGATGGTTTGAACTAAAGTTTTTATGCCAGTAGTACGTAACAGTTTAGCTCGTTCAATGTAAATTAAAGGGCTACCCCAAATCATTACTACAGCAACAATAATGGCTACCCCTATTGCCATAATAAAACTGTGTTTTAATAATTGATTGGGTCCATAACCACAAGCCCCTAATACCGTCATCTCACTTTCAGCATATAAACGGCCGTATGCAAGCAACATGGCAATATAAAAACCTAATGGAACCAGTAAGCTCAGTAAAGTGGGTAATTCCAATATCATTAACTTCATAATAATGACACCCGGAATACTTCCAGAAGCAGCCCTGTTGAGATATTGAATCAGTTGATTACTCAGAAAAATTAACACCAGTATGGAGGTTAGCGAAATCAAAGTGATAAACACTTCTTTAGCCAAATAACGAAAAATGATCACCCAATGCCCCCATTTTAGTAACCTCATTCATAGAATCATTCTCATCTTGGGGCATTGTATCCTCTTGTGGAAAACTAAAAAAGCCCTTTCTACCCACACTCAGAAACACCCATTCATTAGATTATTTTGTTCCAATTTAATAAATTGGACAATAAATTATTATATTGTGAATTTATTGTCCATAATATCAATTAAGTTTATAAGGAATAATTTAATCTAAGCTCAACTCTATCGAGGCCCCACAAGAGAAATGGTGCATAACATCATTTATCGACGCCATATGTGGGGTTAATTCTACATCACAAAAATAAGGATTAATAATGTCTAAAAACAAACCATTAAAAGATTATCAGCAAAAAAGAGATTTTAGAAAAACTAAAGAACCTCAAGGAGGAACATCAAAGAAAAAAGAAAATATTTTTGTAATTCAAAAACATGATGCCAGACATTTGCATTATGAATTTAGTTTACCAAACGATGATGTATTAATCTCTTGGGCTGCCATTATGAAGAATCAGAGAATAACGTCCATTGGCTTAAACCCAGTCTTGTTGGTGAAGTTGGTTTTACAGAAATGGACACGCCATGGAAAATTAAGGCATCCTCGCTTTTTGGGACTTCGTAAGGACAAGGATGCAAAAGATGTACGCCGAGAAGATCAAATAAAATAGGTAGTTACAAACCTCTGGGAGGAACCCTATGAAAATTACCGGTGTTAATATCTCTCATCCAGATAAACCGCTTTATCCAGATGACAAAATTTCAAAAAAGGAAGTTGTGGAATATTTTTATAAAATCGCAGAATACCTCCTTCCTTTTGTGCAAAATAGACCACTTACTCTGAAACGGTACCCTGATGGTATTAATCAGGAAGGTTTTTATAACAAACATCGTCCAGATTATTTCCCTGATTTTATAAAACAATTTACTGTACCGACAGTACAAAATAATTCAGAAATGAACATGGTGGGTGTCCATTCTAAAAAGGCTTTGGTTTATTTGGCAGGACAAGATACTCTGGAGCTACACACGTCCCTGTCAACTATGTCTTCAATCGAAAAACCTGATCAAATTATTTTTGATTTGGATCCACAGGATGATGATTTTGAAAAAGTGCGTGAAACAGCTCTTGCTTTAAAAAATCTACTTGATGAGTTTGAGCTTAAAACCTTTCTCAAAACTTCTGGCTCCCGTGGGCTACATATCCATTTACCCATCAAAGCTCACTTCAAATTTGATAAAATTAAAGAAATATCAAGAAAAATAGCAGTAAAACTGCATCAACGGCATTCACAAATAACGACTTTGGAACAACGAAAAAATAAACGTGGAAATAAAGTATTTATTGATTTTTTACGGAATGATTATGCTATGACAACAGTAGCCCCTTATTCTTTACGCGCCAAAAAAGGAGCTCCAGTAGCCACCCCCCTGGAATGGGAGGAACTGAATGATAGTTCATTACACCCTCAATCCTATCATTTGAAGAATATATTTCAGCGTTTAGGAAAAAAAGCAAACCCCTGGAAAAATTTTAATAAATACAACCGACATATAAACTTAAACGATCTATTTGAAAAATTTCAATAATGCTATTTCGATAATTTTAAAGCCATTTTGCTTCAAGTGGACTGATAGCTAAATTTGAAGATCTCTCCGGTTTTACAGGGTATGCTGAATGATCTTTAGCGTCTTTCAGAATCTTTGCCTCTATTGTACTTTTTTATGATAAGTGCATAAGGTCGTCGGCACCTAAGCATTTATTAAAAATTAACTATAAAGCAATATATTCCATGTGACCGCCCTTCAGGGACAACCCCGCGAACTAGTCGTGGGGGCGGCCCGTAGGTGATGAAGGATCAGTGTCAACTCTTTTAATGAACAGAGATTTTTTTCAATGTTTCTCCGGAGAGTTTGCTATCGCAATGTAATGCAATATCACCTAAAGACAAGACACCGGATAATTTTTTATCTTTATTAAGCACAATGAGTCGGCGTATTTGTTTCTCTTTCATGCTTTCATATGCTTTTTTTACATCATCATTTTCAAAACAATACCATACGTCTTTATGCATCACATTTTTTACTGGTGTATCCAATGGATTCTTATTGGCAAGAGCGGAGATAACCAGATCACGATCAGTAAGTATACCGACAATTTTATCTTTTGCTTTATCACCAATGGGTAAAAAACCAGTATCTAATTCTCGCATTTTTTTAGCTGCTTCAGTAATAGTAGCCGTGGTGAGTAAGAATTCCGGCTTAGATGTCATGATTTCTTTGACTTGCATGATAACCTCCTTGAAAATAACTTTCCTTAACAAGTGGTAAAAAAAATTATGTTTTTGACTTAAAATTAAACACGTCTTTCTTAAGAGTATATCAATTTTTCAGAAAATCAATTGCTCATATTTTAAATTTATATGGTTTTTGTATGATTTTATGGATGGAATCAATAGGTCATCATATCAAGGAGCGCTCCTATTTGGCGCATCTTAAATGAAAATTGCACCAGAAAATACGCACAATGTTCCCCTAGGTGCAACGAAAATAAAAAAGCAGCTCAGACTTAAGTACTGGAACTGCTTTTTAAGAAAGATTTTTAAATTAATGCTTTACTTCAGATGCTTTTTTCGCTTCGTGAACAAAACCTAACATTGCCTTCTCAATAATTTGAAAAGATTTTTGCATGTAATCTAAAGCTTTGTGACCATTTTCAACAGCTAGACTAATTTGCTTCTCCAATAGTTCTTCAGGCTTTTTAATGCTCGCAATCTCTTCAGGTTTGAGGTATTGCATACCCTGCAAAGTTTTCACATTCAATTCAGCTATGGCTTGAAAAGGTTCTTGAAATTTTTTAGCCACTTCAGTCCATTTTTCAAAATTTTGTTGAGTCATGATATTCTCCTCTATGTTGCATTGCACAATTTAATATTAGTACATAGAGAGCAAATTTGTCAATGGGTTAGTGAAACTTTTTTTGCAGTGCAGCATAAAAAAACCAATCTTTAAATCGCTTATGCGCCCTTGCCTTAAAACTCCCCTCAATAACCGCTAACCTTTAAATAAACTTTGCCATTGTTGCATCATTTTTTGCATTTGCTGATTCCAGGTATCAGTTGCCTGACGATAAGGATTATTTTGTAACGGTTTTTCCATAACTTGAAACATCTGCTCCATCATCTGTTTTAAAGAAGCATGCATCGGATGATTGGCAAGAGAAATGATTTGCCGCAAAATATCTGAAGATAAAAATTGAGTTGAGCCCGCCTCCATTTCCACAATAATTTGTAGCAAGATGGCATTGGTTAAGTCTTTCTCTGTTAATGAGTCCTCTACTTTAAATTGCACGCCATCTACCACATAACGCTGCAATTCTTCAAGGGTAATATACTGACTTGTCTCAGTATCATAAAGCCGGCGATTTTTGTATTTTTTTATTAATCGAGTCATAGTTTTCTCTTAATATTTAGGTGAATTTTGCATTGTTAAAAACTTCACCTTTTTCCTCTTTCGTAAACCAGAAGAGGATAGTCTTTAATAAATGGAAGAATGCAATCTTTATTAATACATATGGAGACCGCCGTTCACACTAAGATTAGCCCCGGTAATGTATCGACTTTTATCACTAATTAAAAATTCTACAGCCCAGGCAATTTCTTGGGTCTTAGCTAACCGCTTTGCAGGAATTTGGGCAATAATCCCTTCCAGAATATCTGGCCTAATACCTTTCATCAATCGAGTATCAACATATCCGGGAGAAAGACTGTTCACAGTGATGTTTTTACTCATTAGTTCTTGTGCCAAACTTTTGGTAAAACCATAAACACCTGCTTTTGAAGCAGCATAATTTGCTTGCGAAAATTGACCTTTTTGCGCATTCACCGAAGAAATATTAACGATGCGTCCTGATTCATGTTCTCTCATGTTTTCAACTACATGACGGGTTACATTAAACATGCCATCAAGATTAACTGTTAATACTTCATCCCATTGCTGTTTAGTCATTTTTGTAAATACAGCATCTCGAGTGATGCCTGCATTATTAATGAGCACGTCAACATTACCGTATTCTTCAATAATGGAAGAAATAACCTCTCCGCATTGCTCATAATCAGTTACATCCATATGGCGAAAATAGATATTCTTATATCCTTCATCCGTTAACTCTTTTTTCCATGCTTTCCCTTCCTCTTCAGAAATTAAATCAAGAGAAAAAACATGTTTGTAAGAAGAGTTCAATTCTTTTGCAATTGCTGTACCTATATCTCCGGTACCTCCAGTGATCAATACAATATTATTATGGTGCATATGGTTCTCTATGAGTTAGATTTGCGAAAATTAATGATAAAGAAACAGTAATGCCCGGATTATTAATCAAATCCAGACCTAATTTTACATATACTGTCCACCATTAATATCTAAGTTTGCGCCGGTAATAAATCCGCTATCGGGGGATGCTAAATAAGCAACCGCATCAGCTATTTCTTTTGGATTTCCCAAGCGGCCAACAGGAATACTTGCGATGATTGATTTGAGCACCTCTTCTTTTAAAGAAGTAAGCATTGGCGTTTCTACATAACCAGGAGAAACTGTATTCACCGTTATGCCTTTATTTGCTACTTCTAAAGCCAGGCTTTTGGTGAACCCATACAACGCGGATTTAGTTGAAGCATAGTTACATTGACCAAATTGGCCTTTCCGTCCATTAATGGAGGAAATACTTATGATGCGGCCAAAACCCTTATCGATCATAATTGGGATTACATTGCGGGTCATATTAAATACGCTGGTCAAATTGGCATCGATAACATTTTGCCATTGATCTGGAGACATTTTTCGTAAACTGCAATCTTGAGTAATGCCTGCATTATTAATCAGTACATCAACACTGCCATAGCGCTCCATGACTAAAGCCACTATCTTTTCACAATCTGCAAATTGTGCGATATCACCATAAACGATATCAATATCGTGACCCAGCTCTTTTTGCTCTTCTTGCCATTGCTTCGCTTCTTCATGTTTACCATGTTTGAAATAACACGCGACGACCTGAAAATCGGCAGCTAAGCGTTGACAAATGGCTGTACCTATACCACCAGTTCCACCCGTAACTATTGCTACACCTTTCATCATAACGACTCCCTGTTATTGCGATAATAAAATACTACTATAGACGATCGAAACTAAAAACAAATAAAACCATAACTTCTCACCTGTTCTCTCCTCTATGAGACAACATGGTGAGAAATTACAGAAAAATTACCTATATACAGGAACATATCCTTTTAGCTGTTGGGCAAATTGCCTCAAGACTTCAAGACCAGACTCTTCTGCTTGCCTGCACCATTGCTGTAATGCATCGATTAACTCTTTCTGAGTAGAGGCTGTTTTTAACCAAATATTTTGTAGCGATTGCTTGTATGCATAAACAATACGCAATTGTTCACGCGCTTCCAACAGATGAGATAAACGCATTCTCGCTCTTGTGTTCAACAAACAATTCTCGCGTCTCAATAAACTTCCAGCACGCGCCAAAAGCTTCTTTTCTTCCGTATTTTCAATAAGGTTATGCTTTTCTTGCTTGAGAATGGGTCTAATCACGCTTTTATAATAGTTCGACATGACCTGAAAACGATTCGCAATAACTGCTTTCACCGTATCCAAATCCACTTGCAGCTTTCCTTCTTCCATCGCCAGTTTTGGTGGTAATTTTTTTACTTTGGCAAGGCCTAAAAAGGAAAGAATTCGAATGTACATCCAACCTATATCAAACTCCCACCATTTAATGGAAAACTTGGCTGAAGAAGCAAAAGTATGGTGATTGTTATGCAATTCTTCACCCCCTATCCAAAAGCCCCAGGGGATAATATTTCTTGCAGCATCCGGACATTCAAAATTTCGATACCCCCAATGGTGCCCAATTCCATTCACTACACCGGCAGCATGAAATGGTATCCACATCATTTGAATTGCCCAAATCGTGATTCCAGGAACACCAAATAAGAATAAATTAATGAACAACATCAGCAATATTCCCTTGGAAGAATGGGGAGAATAAACTTTTCGCTCCAGCCAATCTTTAGGAGTACCATGAGAGTACTTAGCGACCATTTCTTTATCTTTACGCGCTACTTTGTAGAGTTCAGCTCCTTCCCAAAATACTTTTTTAATACCGAACACTACAGGGCTGTGCGGATCACCCTCAACATCTGCTGATGCGTGATGTTTTCGATGAATAGCCACCCAATCTGCAGTAACCATTCCAGTAGTTAACCACAGCCACAAACGGAAAAAATGACTGATAATCGGATGCAGCGTCAACGCGCGATGGGTTTGGTGGCGATGAAGATATAATGTTACTGCGGCGATAGTAATTTGCGTCAAAATCAATGTGGCAACCACATATCCCCAAAAAGACAGGTTTAAATAACCAAAAACCATAATAGCTCCACTTCAAATGCAAAAATGCAAATTAAGAAAAAACTCATCCTTTAGTTAGGTACTCAATGTAAGAATTTAAAAAATCCTTATACCATCATACTAAGGATAACACAATTTTACTCTTTACGTTGCAACATTTCATTATGTAGCCGATAATTAATAAATAATAAGATAGGAAATTATGTTATGAACGAAAAATCTCCTTTAGGAAAAATTTTTGAAAATTTGGTGCCTTTCTTGGTAGCCGGAGTTGCTATTGCACTATTTTTTGGTCTGTTATTTATGTTCTCGTATGTTTTGGTTTGGGGCCTTCTCATAGGAGGAATCCTTTGGTTGGTCGCGACAATAAAACAATATTTGTTCCCAAGCCACTCGACTAAAACAGAAGAGATTAATAAAAGTCAGGGTAGAATTATTGAACATGACGATAAAAAATAATGCCCGAATTACCTGAAGTCGAAACGACAAAAGAAGGAATTAAATCCCATCTGGAAGGGCAGACAATTAAACAAATCATCGTCCGCAATTCTCAACTCCGCATCGCGGTTCCCGACAACTTGGATCAATTATGTGCAGGCAAAAGAATAATTGCTGTTTCTCGTAGGGCAAAATACATTCTAATCCAGCTCTCAGAAGGATATCTTTTAATTCATCTGGGAATGTCAGGTCACCTGGGTATCGTAGCGGATAAAAGCCAGCCAGAAAAGCATGATCACATTCTCTTAACGATGGCAAACGAGCTCGTACTCCGATTCTGTGATCCCAGGCGTTTTGGTTTATTCCTGTACATCAATGAAAACCCGTATCAACATCGATTACTTAGCCATTTAGGTCCCGAACCTCTTCGTGAGGAATTCAATGGTCATTACCTCTTTCAAAAAGCTCAAAATAAGAACAAACCGATTAAATCATTAATTATGGATAGTGAAGTTGTGGTGGGTGTAGGCAATATTTATGCTACAGAAAGCCTTTTCCTAGCGCATATCCATCCTAATACCCCAGCGAAAATGCTTTCAGAAGAAGCGTGTTATATGCTCACCAAACAGATTAAAGAGGTACTTAAACAGGCTATATTATGTGGTGGCACTACCCTACGTGATTTTTATGCTTTTGATGGCAAACCGGGTTATTTTAGTATCTCGCTTAAAGTATATGGCCGAAAAAATAAACCGTGCTTGCTCTGTCAACAGCCTATTGAATCGGTGGTAATTTCTGGACGTAATTCCTTTTTTTGTCCCCAATGTCAAAATGAAACATCCAATTAAGTTTGTTCATTCTATAACTTAATTGCCCAATACTTGATTTTAAATTACCATGTAATTGCCTAATTTTCCTGGGATTTTTTTATGTTACGTTTAAGATTAGCAAGACATATCGCTGAACAATATCAAGTAAAAGGAACAGTGCATCTTCCAGACTTTCTTATTTATGATTTTGATGAAGATGAATATCGAATGTTTTGGCGAGAAATTGCTTCATGTCCCCGGCAAAGACTCTACACAGATGGAGTCGATGTTTTTCAGGTCAGTTGGTTTCGTACTCTTTTTGAATCATTTAAAGGCTGGTTGGGTTTTGAGAATCATTGCCATCCTAATCGCATTGAAATGACTTTAGGTAAAATTGCCTATGCCGGCTACCTAAAGGGTTTTAAATCTAAAGAATTGAGTAAATGCAATGATGGATTTCCAATTTCCACAAATTTTATACGCTTAGTCCATTTACCAAGAACAAATCAAACTTCTAATGAACTCCAGCAATTATTAGTTAGTTATTTCATTGCGCATTCACCTGCCTTTCCTGAACTCAATGAATCCATCCGGAGGAACTACCCTTTTGGTCAAGCCTTTATACGAGAATCTCTGGCTTATTTGCTTCCTGCCATCGATCCCCAAGACAATGAAACAATTGATGCTGCAATTCGCCAAATTAATTATTACCGCCAACATGTCAGCAAAATAGATTGTTTTAAATCCAGTCTTTTTGCCAAAACCTATGCACAATCCCTGGCTTCACAACAACAATTTTATGAAGCATTGGAGTGGTCTCCAGAAGTCAAAAAAAAATTTAAGGAAGAATTTATTGATTTTTACTTAACCCAAGAAGAAACTGACCCTCAAGCATTAATCAATGCGATGGAACTCATTAGTGCATTATTCTTATCAACGAACAAAGAAGATCAACAAAAAGCAGTTAATTATATACAAAACAATTTTAGCTATGAAGAACAAATAGTTTACTTAATATCATATCCTGAATTACGTACCCAAGTAGCCAAAAGTTATTTAGAGGACGCTAAAAAAGAAAAAAGTAAATGGAGATTAACCCAGTTCTTCACTGGCAATCAAACCCTCGAGTATTTAGCTCAAGCAGTCAGACTTGAACCCCAAATTTTAGATCAGGACAATTCCATGCACGACATCATGATGAGAGAAGAGTGGACTCTATATCAATTTGACCTCGCTATGGAAAGTCATCGTTTTCAGGACGCTGATGTTTTGTATCGAAACAGTCAAAACCTCAAATTTAATAAGTTTAAGCTTGAACGCTTGCGTGAATATTATTTTACTCAATTCAATACAAATGCATCACAGATAAAAGAAGCATTGCTCTATAAAAAGACAAAAGAAGCACTGCAAATGGCTGAAGAACAAATAGAGCTGGCTAAAAAAATAGTGAGTATCCAACCACACGATTCGCTAATCAGGGAGGCGACTTTAAGTTATGCGGCCACGCTTTTGGCGATCGATGAATTAGAGCACCCGGTGAAAGAATCCGATCGAACCCAATTAAGCAAAGCGCAACATCGACTCAGTGAATTTCTATTTCTCAATAGCAACACGACATTAAAGGAAGTCTATAATCAATTAAATAAGTTATTATTACGAAAAATTGATTGTCTGATTGCCCAACTTGGTGTGCCTATTGATTATAACGACAGTTTAAGCGCCCGTGTTGATTTTATTAAAGTGCATAAAAATGAAATTGACGATTTGAAGAACGAGCTTAAAACTTTTATTACTATTAATGAGCCAAAATCAAAGGAAATGCGTCAAATCCTCGCGAAAATTTATTATTTACTCGCCGATACCCTTGTTTATTTTGAGGAGAAAAAGCAAGAGTCCATTCCCTACTTTAAAAAAGCGAAGGAACTCATGCCTGAAAATCTTTATTACAATTTACGGTATTTTGAACTCATTGAAGATGAAAGAAGGCATGGGATAAGAGAAAAAATAGGAGCTATTAGTCATTTACATGGAACTCGATATCGATATTACATGGACGAACGTTGGGGTGAGGATAAAATTATGTCGAATGGTTTTGATATTCATGCGGTCCTCCCCGATGACTCATTCATCAATACCGTAGGCAGGGCAGTAGGATTTTTTTAAATTTATCGTGTTTCGATTGGGGCAAAGCCTATTGCCAATCCCATAGATACATTTAGACTTCTTAAAAACTATCTGTGCAAGCGAATCAACTTGCGTTATATTACCGCTAATTCACTTAGTCTTAACGCGAATGAGAACAAATCAATTACGAACCGCATGGATTCTTTGCAATATCATTTTTTATACGGCAGTTACCAGTACGCGCTGTCTCTTTAAATATTTTTTTAGCACCATAAGCCGGCAATGGACAGATAATGCGCTACACCATTGGATTGATCAGTTACTGAATGCTGTACAAGTAGAGTATAAAGTGATAAACCCGTTTAATGTCCAGCCGCAACCAGGAAAAGCTACAATTATTATGTGCAATCACTCAAGCGCTTATGATATTCCTCTTGCATTTAAAGCATTTCCAAATCATTCCATTCGGATGTTGTCAAAAAAGGAACTCGCAAAAATTCCCTTAATGGGTAAAGCGATGAAAGCTGCAGAATTCCCTTTTATTGATCGAAAAAATAAATATCAAGCGATTAAAGACTTGGCGTATGCGCAGCAATTAATGGAAAGCGGTATTGTTATGTGGATTGCTCCTGAAGGAACTCGCTCCAAAGATGGAAAGCTTGGTTCGTTTAAAAAAGGAGGATTTATTACTGCAATCCAATCCAAGGCAACAATTATTCCTATAGGAATACGTGGTGCCAATAATATTTTACCAGCACGAACTTTTAATTTTCATCTAAAACAAAAAGCTGAAATACATATAGGTAAGCCTATTGATGCCGCACAATTTACCCTTGAGAATAAAGAAAAGCTCATTCAGCACACTTTTGCAGAAATAAAAAAGCTGATTGGAGAAAACCCGTCATAATTGCATCGCAGCCTGGGCTGAAAAGCCCGGTAATAATGCCAAGATGCACAATCGTTGCTGGGCTTTTTCAGCCCAGCATGCCAGAACGCTATTGGTAGAACGTCAGGTTTAGGCTCAGGTTGAAAAAAGCGCAGAATACATCAGTATGTGAGCGTCGGAACGCAGAAAATCAGAACAGTTTGGCCAAGATAGTACAATGTAAACGACCCTAGAATTTTACTCCGTATCCGCTTGGCGTGTTCACTATAGACGCTGCCAATCCTATAAATCTCGGATCAGAGGCTGCAGTTAAGATATTGGTTTGCTTATCCCAGGTAATTGCTTGCATGTCCCCATAATATTGCCCTAATTGCATTAGATGATACCCCATAGCTTTTAATTCTTCTTGAATTGGCGCAGGAAAAGTATCCGGCTCAAACTGCAATGTATCCGGTAAATACTGATGATGAAAGCGCATCGCCGAAACCATACTAATTGCACCGTAGGCATCATGAAACACTAATGATGCAATTAAAACCATAGTAGGGATACGACTGCCTCCGGGAGTTCCCAAAATGGCGACACGTCCTGGTAATTCAAGAAAAGTAGGTGTCATGCTGGATAATGGTCTTTTCCCGGGTGCAATTTCATTTTTATCTGCCCCTACAATACCAAAAACATTTTCTTCACCCACTTTGCTGGAAAAATCATCCATCTCATCATTTAACAAAACACCGGTTCCTTCGGCTACAACGCTGGAGCCAAAGATGTAATTTATAGTCAGGGTCGCAGAAACACGATTACCCTCAGTATCAATAATAGAAATATGAGTCGTATTCGTAGAATTGTTTTGTTTCCCTTGAGGATTCTTCACCTGCTTCTGCAAAACAGTACTAGCAATCGCTTTCTGGGGAGGAATTAGTGTACTGAGCTGTTTTCCGTTTTCTGCGGAAATTAACTTTTCAACGGGGATAGTGATAAAATCAGGGTCACCCAAAAACTGTTCGCGTTGCCAATATGCAAGGCGCATGGATTCTACAAGGTAATGTATCGATTGCACTTTTGATAATGAAGATAAAGTATAGTGAGACAATATATTCAACATGGTCAATAAGGCAATACCCCCTGCTGAAGGCGGAGGTGCGGTAATAATTAACATATTATGATACGCACCTATCAATGGCTCCCTGATCTTGATACGATATTTAGCTAAATCCTCAAGTGTCCATATACCTCCTGCATCATTAACTCCCTTAACTAAACGCTCCGCCACTTCTCCAGCATAAAACCCTTGCTCTCCTTTCGCGGCAATTTGCTTCAAAGTATTTGCTAAATCAGTTTGAATTAAACGCTCCCCAATGAGATAAGGAGCTCCATTATTTAGGAAAATTTTGGCTGTGGAAGGATACTTCTTGATTTGCTCTAATCGGTCTGCGCTCTTTAAAAAAAAATTTAATTGCTTATCAACCAAAAAACCTTCTTGTGCTAACTTGATTGCAGGAGCTAATGTTTTTGCCAAAGGTAGTCGCCCATAATTTTTGGCAATATATACCAACGCTGCAGGTTCTCCAGGAATCGCTGCGGCTAGACCTCCATTTAAGGATAACCCGGGTATCACACTCCCGTCAGGCGTCAAATACATGTTTTTTTTTGCCGCCAAAGGAGCTGTTTCCCTCCCATCAATAAAGACGTTTTTATGAGGATTTTCTTGATGCAGCAGCCAAAACCCACCGCCCCCCAGTCCTGAATGATAGGGTTCAACTACAGCTAATACCGCAGACACAGCTACTGCTGCATCAAAAGCATTTCCACCATTGGCTAAAATTTCAAGTCCGGCATTAGTTGCCAATGGATTTGCACTAGCTACAGCATAACCAGGAGGAAGGATGTGATTTTGGTCGGCAAAAGTATGGGTAGGGAGATAAAACAAAAAATTGATGCATAGTGTAATCAGGCAAAAAGCCTTAAATAATTTTTGACGTTCCATGTTCACCCTGTCTCTTTTGGAGTTCCCTTACGACACAAGAAGGCACAAATTGAGAGATATCTCCATTTAAAAGTGCAATTTCACGCACCAGAGTAGACGAAATGTACATAAAATTTTCTGATGGGGTTAAGAATATCGTTTCTATTTGCTTCGATAATTTCCTATTCATCCCAGCCAGTTGAAATTCATACTCAAAATCAGAAACCGCGCGCAAACCTCGTAAGATAATTCCAGCATTTTGTTCCAATACAAAATCTATTAAAAGAATATCAAATCCAAGTACGCGAACTCCGGGTAACTCTGCAACCGCCTCTTCTACAAGTTTGATTCTCGTCTCGAGCGGTAAAAAAGGATGTTTTGCTTTATTGCTCGCCACAGCTACGAGAATGTCTGGAAAAATCTTAGCCGCACGAGTAATAATATCAACATGTCCATTAGTAACAGGGTCAAAAGTACCAGGATAAATTGCCTTTAATTTCATATTGATTAAGACTGATTGCATATGCGTACAGTCTAGCGTATTGTTAATTGAAAAACTACAAAAAAGGACTTGAGGTGATAAATGAATAATATGAAACGATTAGTACTAATTTCCTTTTGCTTCTTAACAGCAGCCTGTGCCCCTCCTCGACCTGCAGGGGAAGTGCCTGAAAACAAAAACCTCCCATCAGAACAAAACAAAGCGATGTCCGGAGCAGAAAATAAAGTGATGTCCGTAGAACAACGCAAAGCAAAAACAGCAACGGTTTCCTCCTGGGAAATTCGTGGGTCCATGGCTGCAAAAAATAAAAATAAAGGATGGTCGGCGGCCATGAACTGGAAACAAAGCGGTCCTGGCGCCTATCAAATCCGCCTAATGGGTCCTTTAGGGGCTGGTACCGTTCTTATTAACAAAAAAGGCAACACCATTACCTTCCAAGATGGGCCTAAAAGAATCACGTCTCATAACCCTGATCAACTCTTAGCAGAGCAAACTGGAATCAGACTTCCTGTAAATAATCTTTACTATTGGGTAAGAGGGTTACCCGCACCAGGTCCTGTTCAATCGGAGCAGCGTGATGAATACAATCACTTAGTACAATTGAGACAAAGTGGCTATACAATTAATTTCACTAAATACACTTCAGTCAGAGGAGTTGACCTGCCAAGTTTGATTCGCCTCGAAGGAAATGGAGTAATGGTTAAAGTAGCTATTCAAAATTGGACTGTTTAAGACCGATTTGCTCTTGGATTCTGATAAAACGAAATTCGGAGATTTTTCTGAATTTCGTTTCTACTGACCTGTTTCAATGCTAATATGACATTCTAACAATAAAGTCAACCACTCTTCTTGCTTAAAAAATATAAAAAATTATTGCTTTCAAAGTTGACATGTTCCTAAAACCACTGCAAAATACGCAACACATTTGCAGGGATGAGCGCAATTTTTAATAATGGATGATTGTAAGAATCTGCAAATTTAGGGGTGTCGCCAAGCGGTAAGGCACAGGGTTTTGATCCCTGCATACCTAGGTTCGAATCCTAGCACCCCTGCCACATTCTTGTTGATTCAAGTAAACAGACAGCAGAAGATAACCTAGAAGGATGCGTTCTTGTAATGCTCAAATAATAATAATATCTTTTTGGCTGTCTTCTGCTATGTGTTTAAGTTTAAATGATTAACCTAGATCTAAAGGCTTTTTACACATGTCCACTATGATGATTTTTGCCGGAAACGCAAATCCGGAATTAGCTCAACAAATTTCTTCTCATTTGAAAATACCTATTGGCCAAGCAACCGTTGGTACTTTTAGCGATGGGGAGACAATGATTGAGATCCTAGAGAATGTCCGTGGTAGAGACGTTTTTATAATCCAATCAACTTGTGCTCCATCAAATGATAACCTAATGGAACTCTTGACAATGGCTGATGCGCTAAGAAGATCCTCTGCTTCTCGTATCACTGCCGTAGTTCCTTATTTTGGTTATGCCCGCCAGGATCGTCGAGTTCGCTCAGCACGTGTTCCTATTACAGCAAAAGTTGTTGCTGACATGATGGCATCTGTAGGTATCTGTAGAGTGCTTACAGTAGACCTGCATGCTGATCAGATCCAGGGTTTTTTCTACATGCCAGTGGATAACGTTTATGCAACTCCGATACTCCTCGAAGATATAACAAAGCAAAACTTAAAAAATATAATGGTAGTCTCTCCTGATGTTGGCGGTGTTGTTAGAGCTCGAGCCGTTGCGAAACGTCTTGACCATGCAGAATTATGCATTATAGATAAACGCCGGAGTGGCCCTAATAAATCTGAAGTAATGCATATTATTGGTGAACCCAAGAATAAAAATTGCATTATTGTTGATGATATTGTTGATACCGCTGGAACGCTTTGTTCTGCAGCCCATGAGCTTAAGAAAAACGGAGCGCATAGTGTTAGGGCGTATATAACTCATCCGGTTTTATCTGGTCCTGCAGTTAATAATATTAAAAATTCAGGTCTTGATGAAATTGTAGTCACGGACACGATTCCTCTATCTGATGAAGCACGTAAATGTGAAAAAATTCGTGTTGTAAGCCTGTCTGATATGCTCGCGCAAGCCATCAAACGAGTTAATATAGAAGAATCTGTAAGCTCGATGTTCGCCGAATAACTAAAAACGTGTAGCCTGGCTCTTTGATGAAAATCTGCTAGGATTCCCCAGCGACAAGCGTAGCCTGTTTGCTTGCAAACGGGCTTTTCTTCTCCATTCAAAGATGAATCCGCTCCTCCAGCAATTTGGATGTTTTCACCTCGACCCAATTAAAATTATGTTTGATCCTGGTTGCAAGCAGCCAGACTATACTTTCTGTTCAAAGGTCGTGCTTTAATCCTCGTGGAAAGTCAGATTTGGCTCTGGTCATAAAACGCCCATGAACTATTATAAAATTTCAGTTAAAAAAAAGGAGCTTATCAGCTCCTCTAATTTAAATTTCTGTTTAGTCTCGAGTACCAACATATTTATCATCGAAATATCGACGTAATTTAGTCCTCAAAGTTCCACGACTAATCCCCAGCATAATTGCTGCTCGTGACTGATTGTACTTGCAATGCTCCATCACTGCACGAAACAATGGTGTTTCAATTTCTTCAAGTACAAACTGGTATAAGTCAACAGGATCAGTTCCCTTAAGCTCAGAAAAATATTTTTGCACTGAAAGAGTTACGCTTTCGGCGAGAGAAGCGGTGTTGTCCACTACTTCATTACTGATTGTTGTCATTATTATTAGCTCCTCCTTTTAAAAACAGTATATTACCGAAACAAACCCGTTGAAACAAGGGTAGAACAGAAAAAACTGTATTAATAATCAATATATAATGTTCAATATCAGTTCAAAAAGTTCTTATAAGGAGTAGGTTGCTTTTTACTATCTACTCCTTACAAAAATGCTCCAGTTGTATCTTAAAATTTCATCATTGAAGGATCATAAGGTTTACCATTAATTGTAAATTTACCTTGATCCAAACTTACCTCAATTACAAAGTCTGTACCCTGAGCTGTAATTAAGCCATTTTGTTGTAATGCATTTATTTGTTTATTTGTTTGCATTTCTGCTAATTGCTCAGGAGTTGGAGCTGGAGCAGCTGGCTGATTTGGCTGGCCTGCTGTCTGACTCGCTTGCAATTGCTGCGTTAGGGTTTGTTGTAAATCAGGCTTTTTAGCAATTTGCTGAAGCACTGATTGTTTCATAACTGCTTTTACTGCCTCTGCGGGTACTTGCAGCCTTGCTTTGCCTTGAATCTTTTGCATCATTTCAAATGGATTGGCATTTTCACCTTTAGGCAAAGTTACAAACATATTTCCTTCAATCTGTCCTTGTGGAATCGTGAAGCTAAGTTTGGGGATTTCAAATTCTGCACCCTTGTTAAATAATTTGGGTACTTCAGGAAGAAGAGCCAGCATTGCTTGTTGGCGTTGCATATCGTTGCCATTTTGCATTGCTGTTGTTTGTTCATTGATTTTAGCAAGTACATCTGCATCAATGTTTCTTAAAGCAACTTGCAATTCTCCTGGGCCGTAATTCTGGCCATTCGCTAATACTGATTTTAAAGTCAAATTGAAGTTGGTGTTAAAAAGATGCTGTTCAATATCACTATCTGATCTGATTGTGAGATCATTGATTGCAAACATCTTTTGATCTTTAACATAGACATTAAAAGAAGGTAGAGAGAAGTTTGCATCACCCAGATACAATCCAGCAGGTGTTTCATGTAAATCGTAATCACTCGATACTTTGCTTAAAGTGATTTTAGTATCGTCTTTGGTAGCATTCAGACCATCCAAGACAACTTTACCTGCAACTTTACCCATTCCTGAAGACATTTTTGTGCTTGAATCCATACCTAACCATTCAAGGTGACCGGAACCATCTTTGGCAATTAATTTAAAATCGGGAACTTTGAAATCTACAGTACTTTCGTTCAGATAATTAACGAAAATACTTAGATCCAACTTTGGCTTAGTTGATTCTTTGGCAAATTGAGTATCAAATTGCTGGTTATACTGTTCTGGGAATGGGAAAACTGCCTCAGCATAACCCAATCCAAAACGCAATTTATTATTAGCATAAATAATAGGACCATGATGGATTGTTAGTGGCATTGCCATATTATAGTCTTGGGCAGGAAGAGTTTGAGGTTGTCCATTCTCATCTTTTACTATGCGCTCTGGAATATGTAACTGCCATTTAATTTGGGCTTCGGAATCAAATAATCCTCTTTTGTATTGCTCGATTTCAGCATAAAGCCCATTAGATTGGTCAATTACTTCTATATTTTTTCTAATCGTTCTTTCAGTAAGAAAGCCCATGCCATAATACCCGCCTAGAATTAGAACGGCCAGGATAATTATTAATCCTGTTAATTTTTTCATTCTCTTCTCCATGTTATTAATTCGCATGCAGCAAAACTGCAGCTGAAAGTATAGCAGTAAATAACATCTGAGTGCGATACGCGCTTGTAAAAAAACAGGTGTAGCTATTTTTTATATCAATAAAAAAATACCAAGCGCTTAGGAATGGTTCACTGGCTTACAATAGGTTTCTTTAACAGTAAAAGCCAATACCAGTGCGATTATGGAACAAAGAGGCAATAATTTTAAACCCGCTTGGAAATCAGAGAGCAATAATGATTCAACGTTATAAGCACGTGCACCAGATACCATATCAACCAATCGTCCAACTAAAGGTTGTAATGAAGCTCCTACGAAAATCGATATCATATTGGTAAATGCAATTGAGGTTCCCACTACATTTCTATCATGTATCTCTGTTGAAACAGCATAAGCAATAGCAACACCCGTGTTCGTTAAACCGAAAAGAAAGAACAGTAAATAAGCCGAATTTTGACTTAAATTAGAACTGTACACAAATAGAGTTGTAAAAAGTACACCAAAACAGGCTGAAAGGATCATTAAAGGTTTACGTCGTCCCATTTTATCTGAAATCCATCCTGATAAGGGACCACTAATACCCCAGCCGATAAAAATTAATCCGGTGGCAAAAGCAGCTGCATGCGCACCTAATCCTCTACCATATTGCAGGTATGCAGGTCCAATTGCCTCACCAATAACAGCCGTTGGTCCAAATAAAAATCCAGCATAAAGCGCATTAAGCCACGTTTGTCTGCACGATAAGATTATTTTTAAACTCTGAAGAATACTGATCTGATTAATAGATCGTACCTCACTGCGATGTTCTCCCGGTTTATCTTGTACAAATTGATACAACAAAGCTGCGAGTGCAATAAAGAGAAAAGCAATAATCAGCATACTGTGGCGCCATCCCACATTAGTGACTAAAAATGAAACAGGAGCTTCTCCTGCAGCTGCCCCTAACATTCCTAAAGCTTGGGTTAAACCAGCAAGTAAACCTAACATTGTGGGGGGGAACCAGGACGTAGCTAACCTAAGAGAGCAAATAAATGCAAAGGCTGCACTAAAGCCTATGAGCATCCTTCCTATTGAGGCCATAAGTAAACTATCTGCAAGGCCAAAAACACAACAACCAAAAGCAGTCACGAGCGACATAACCGTAAGTAGCCAACGTATACTTAAGCGGTCTACAGTCAGTCCTACAGGAATTTGCATCAGGATGTATGGAACATAAAATGAGGCAGTTAAAATACCAAAACCCGCTTCATTAATTCCGAAGTCAATTTGTAAGTATCGGTGCATCACTCCGGGTGCAACACGAGCCATATAATCAGAAAAATAGAACGCCGCAGCCAACCCCCATACTAACCAAGCAAATCCTAAATAATTTTTACGATTATAAATTTCTACTCTAGACTCATGTACTTTATTCATAAACTCTCTGCGTTAATAAAACCCTAATCGGCTCTGTTCAATTGAATGGTTACCTGGCAATTACACATCAAAAAAACAACCCAGGATAGAGATCGTTAACATTTCACTAGTAATAGCTGAAATAGAAACAAACCCTAAAATATTTATCTAAAAAGTGAGCAATAAATCTGCAAAACCAAAGCAACATTATACTAGGGTTGTCATTTATTTCAACACATAGTTTGATTTCATTTTCATAGGTACAGAAAATGGTTATAATTTACAGTGCTGTATCGCTTTTTCGATGTGTTATCATTGAATTTGTATTATCTTACAATAAATTTTGCTAAAACAATTTCAATTTGATTAAAATCAAAACTAAGGCTTAAAATGAATACGCTTAACCTTGCAATAAAAGAAGCTCTTGATGCGAATGGAAATACCAAAGAAGCCAATAAAGCATATCTTGAGTTTATTAAAGCCAACTTTATCATTCCAGTAGAGCAAAATTCTGCAGATGACCAACCGAAAGTATTGTTTTTACAAGAGCAAGAGCATATCTTCCTTCCGGTGTTCACAGACATGCACTATCTTGATGCATGGGCTGGCGATATAGCCCAAAAAATTCAAATCCTTAAATTATCTGGTGTAGATTTGCTCAAGGGGCTTGGTGAAAATGTGACCGTATGTCTTAACATAGGCAGCGAAATTTATAAGGAATTTAATCCTTCAGAAACGGCACGAATGCGCTCCATGGTATTAAAACTTTTTAAAAATTAGTAATTATCATTAAATCCCCTCTCCCAAATGGGAGGAGGAAAAATGAAGGGTTAAGCAGTACCATATATCACGTCGTGAAATAAAAAATCTTGAAGGGTTTTGCATACAAAATTTATGCTACCAATTCAAATAATTGATATCCCACTAATGCCGAAGCTGCTATTGCACCGCTAATTTCAATTACCAGAGATAAAAAGCCGTGCTTATGGCAATACTCTTGATCATTCGCGGCACTTTCTTCGCTAGATAGCTCCGCTGCTTCTTGAGCATTCAATTCAAATAAAGGCTCTTCACCACCAATTGCATCCCACCAGCCTTCTAGCCAGTGCTCTGCTTGTTGGGTTCCTTTACGAAATGGATTATCTGCCTCAGCTACGTCTGCAAGTGCGCATTCATAACCAAATGCATAGCTGTCTTCGTAGCTTGGATGTTCAATGTTGAAACGTAATTTAATATGTGGTAGTAAGGCTGTTATGTCGTTCATGATTATACCCTCTATTTGTTTATACAGTATTTTTATCAATACTGTTAATCATTTATACATTTAAAATAATTTTACGACTTTCTGTTAACGCTTATTTACCAAATAAAAACATTTACTAATTCTTGACAAATTTTTCTTTACTCTGAAAAAAATAACCTCAAAAACAGTTCGATTAATATCGTATTATTTATTAAAGCAATTTTCAGGCCAAGTTTTTCTGTCTTTAAAAAAAACAGAAAAAATAGAGTAAGTACAAAAAGAGGGATAAAACATATAATTGTGGCAGAATTTAACTTTTTGCCGGCAAATTTTGCCGGTCGTATATAGTCTTACCCACTAGACAAGCCGCAAGTGAATAAGGCAACGGAGTATATATTAATACATGGACTAAAGCCGAGTGAGCGTGCAACGCACTATAAAGTTCAGTGGGGGAGGCTATATCACTATTGCTAAGGGGCCAAACGATGATACTTCCATTGCCCATCTTTTATATAATAGCGAATTCTATCGTGCAAACGGTTATCACGCCCTTGCCAAAACTCGATTTCCTCAGGAATAACCATATAGCCGCCCCAATAGCTAGGGCGTAATACAGGCTCTTGGCCGTGTTTTTGAATTAAATCATTTAAAGCATGCTCTAATGCTTCTCTGCCCCCAATTTCCTGACTTTGCGGAGATACAATAGCACTGAACTGGCTTTTGATCGGTCTTGTTGAAAAATAAAGATCTGATTGTTCCTTGTTAATCTGTTCGATTTGACCACGAATGCGTATCTGCCTTGCCATTTGTGGCCAATAAAAATTAAGTGCTGCATAGGGGTTATTTTGAATTTGCTTTGCTTTCGTACTTTGATAATTGGTATAGAAAATAAATTGCCCTCTGTCCAAACCTTTTAACAGAACCACTCTAGAATCTGGACGGCCTCTTTCGTCTACAGTTGCAAGAACCATAGCCGTGGGATCATTTTTTTCATTTTTTAAAACATCCTCAAACCAAAGCTTAAATTGGACAATTGGATCTTCAGGAAGTGATTGTTCACTTAAATTCAGATCTCCGTATTCTCGTCTTATATCAGCAATGCTTCGAAAATTTGTCATGAAATGCCATAAAAAAGAAATTGGGCATCAGCGCAGCATAACCCAGGTTATATAGATCGCGACTCGATAATCCTGGGTATGGCTTTTGTCTTAACCCAGGATTACATCATAACTCAATTACTTACGTAAGCAGAGTTACCAGCCGGTTACTTCAGCAATTGCATCGCCCAAATCAGCTGGGGAGCGTACTGTTCTTACTCCAGCAGCTTCTAAAGCTGCGTATTTTTCAGCTGCTGTTCCTTTACCACCGGAGATAATCGCACCAGCATGTCCCATACGTTTTCCTGCAGGTGCAGTAACGCCTGCGATATAGGAAACTACAGGCTTGCTTACATGAGATTTAATGTATTCAGCTGCCTCTTCTTCTGCAGATCCTCCAATTTCACCTACCATGATAATAGCTTTTGTTTGAGAATCTTGTTCAAATAAAGCCAAGGCATCAATAAAACTGGTTCCAGGAATCGGATCCCCTCCAATACCAATACAGGTACTTTGACCAAAGCCTTTATCTGTGGTTTGTTTCACCGCTTCATAGGTTAGAGTGCCGGACCGGGAAACGATACCTACTTTACCAGGTAAATGAATTGATCCTGGCATAATCCCAATTTTGCATTCGCCTGGGGTAATTATTCCAGGGCAATTAGGTCCAATCAAACGGGCTTGGGTATTGTTTTCCAAATAGACTTTTACTTGCAACATGTCTAATACAGGAACGCCTTCCGTAATGCAAACAATTAATTGAATGCCGGCATCTGCTGCTTCTAAAATAGAATCCTTACAAAATGGTGCCGGAACATAAATCACGCTGGCTTCCGCTTTGGTTTCTTGAACAGCTTCACGCATCGTATTAAATACTGGCAAGCCTAAATGCTTTTGTCCGCCTTTGCCTGGGGTCACACCCCCTACCATATGTGTGCCATAAGCAATCGCTTGTTCTGAATGATAAGTTCCTTGCTTTCCAGTAAAACCCTGACACAGTACTTTAGTATGTTTATTAACTAATACACTCATTGTTAACCTCGAAATTTAGTAATTAGGCAACAGCTGCCACAATCTTCTTCGCAGCATCAGTTAAACTGGTTGCAGCAATCACATTCAAATCACTTTTATTTAAAATATCAGCACCTAGTTGTGCATTATTACCTTCAAGACGCACTACTACAGGAATTTTCACATCGACCTCTTTCACTGCAGCGAGAATACCATCAGCAATGAGATCACAACGAACAATACCACCAAAAATATTTACCAAAATGCCTTTGACTTTTTCATCAGAGACAATAATTTTCAGTGCTTCACTCACGCGTTCTTTAGTAGCACCACCGCCCACATCAAGGAAATTAGCCGGTTCACCACCATGAAGCTTGATCACATCCATAGTCGCCATAGCCAGACCCGCACCATTCACCATACAACCAATGGTTCCATCGAGTGGAATATAATTTAACTCCCAGTCACTGGCACGATTTTCGCGCTCATCTTCTTGAGTCGTATCACGCATATTTTTTAATTTAGGTTGACGATACAAGGCATTGCCGTCAATGTTAATTTTTCCATCCAAACAAATTAATTGCCCTTGCTTTGTTACAACTAATGGGTTGATTTCTAATAAACTTAAATCACAATCAACAAACATCTTGCCCAAGCCCATCATCAAATGGGTAAAGTGTTTAATTTGTTCTTCCTTTAATCCCAATTTGAATCCTACGTCACGGCATTGGAACGGCATAACGCCGACAAGCGGATCGACGATGACCTTGAAAATTTTTTCAGGCGTCTCTTCAGCCACTTTTTCTATTTCAACACCACCCTCAGTAGAGGCCATGAATACAACACGACGAGTAGCACGATCAACAACAGCTCCAAGATATAACTCTCGGCCGATTTCGCATGTCTCTTCAATTAGCACGCAATTAACTGGCTGGCCATGAGCATCTGTTTGGTATGTTACCAAACGAGTCCCTAATAATGATTTAACCGCTGCAGCCAACTCATCTTTATTCGAGACTAATTTCACACCACCGGCTTTCCCTCGACCACCTGCGTGGACTTGGGCTTTAACAACCCAACGAGCAGTAGATAACTGTGAAGCCACTTGGATTGCATCTTCAACATTATAAGCTACTTCGCCGTTTGGAACGGGTAAATTGTAGCTCGCAAATAATTGTTTGGCCTGGTATTCATGTAAATTCATTGCAATTACCTTTCTAAAAGAAGCAAAATCTGGCACTACTCATAAGTATCAATTTGTGTATCGCATCCTGAGCGAGAGGCAAAACGAAACTCAGGATTTACTATGAGTACATTTATGAGTCAAATGCGGATTTCGCTGTTACATTTCATTAAACATTAAGTAAAAGGCGAGCTGGATCTTCCAATAATTCTTTAACGCTCACCAAAAATTGTACTGAATCTTTACCATCAATCAACCGATGATCATAAGATAAAGCGACATACATCATAGGACGAATTACAATTTGTCCTTTTTCCACCACAGGTCTGTCTTCAATTTTATGCATTCCTAGTATACCTGTTTGCGGCGGGTTAATAATTGGGGTAGCCAATAACGAACCAAATACCCCACCATTAGTAATAGTAAAGGTACCTCCTTGCATGTCTTCCATAGCCAATTTGCCTTGTCTGGCCTTTGTAGCCGAATCGTTAATTGCCAGTTCAATGTCTGCCATACTCATCTGATCGGCATCTCGAATTACGGGGACTACCAGGCCTCTCTCTGTGGAGACAGCAATACCAATATCATAAAAGCCATGATAAACCACATCTTGGCCATCTATGGAAGCATTTACTGCTGGAAAACGCTTTAATGACTCAACAACTGCCTTGGTAAAAAAGGACATAAATCCAAGCTTGACCCCATGTTTTTTCTCAAAACTGTCTTTATATTGAGCACGCATGTCCATCACTGCTTTCAAATTGACTTCGTTAAATGTGGTCAACATTGCCGCGTTATGCTGGGCTGCCAATAAACGCTCTGCAATTTTTGCCCTTAAACGGGTCATCGGAACACGTCGCTCTTCACGCAAGCCCATGGGTGTCTTAGGTGTCTCTTCTTTTTTACTCTCTCCAGATTTAGAAGTTTTTTCTCTATTGGATTCTATGTAAGAGAGAACATCCTCTTTAGTAATACGCCCCTCCTTGCCACTGCCCTGAATTTGCCCTGGCTGTAGATCATGTTCTGCCAGCATGCGACGTACTACAGGACTGGTTGATTTATCTTCCTTCGCACTTACTTTATCACGTTCCGCTTCTTCACTTTCCTTCGCCGTTTCAGTTTTCTTTTCTTCTTTTTTTTCTTCTTTAGCGTCAGAGTCAGAGCCTTCTTTTATTTTTGCTAGTAACTGGCCAGACTGTACTGTATCACCTTCTTGAAACTTGATTTCAGCCAATATTCCATCAGCAGGAGCAGGCACTTCTAATACGACTTTGTCAGTTTCTAGGTCCAGTAAATTTTCATCACGGGTAACTTTATCACCTACTTTTTTGTGCCATGCAGCTACAGTTGCATCAGCAACTGATTCAGGCAAAACAGGTACTTTGACTTCGATAGACATGATTATACCTTCTTATTTTATTAAATTTGTTAACACATTGTAGTCTGGGGAAAAATGAAATTGCGCCAGACTACGATAAACTCAAACTCAGTCCAATAAAGCTTGCTCTACTAAAGCTTGCTGTTGCTGTGCATGCAGTGCTGGACTCCCAACAGCAGGTGCGGCAGCAAATTCTCTTCCGGCATAATGCAAGGATTGCTCGGGACGTAAACAATCTTTTATATTATGTTGGGAAGAGAACCAGACTCCCTGATTTTGTGGCTCTTCCTGGCACCAAATAATTTGCTTAGCTTGGGTATATTTATTTAGCTCTGTTGTAAGTGCTTTTTTAGGAAACGGGTATAATTGCTCGATTCGCACTAAAGCAATATGGTTTAACTCTTTATCACGACGCATTTGCAGTAAATCATAATAAACTTTTCCACAGCACAATACTACTTTTGTAATTTTTTTCGGATCAAGCGTGTCAATTTCCGGAATAACGTTATGGAATTTACCTTTAAATAAGTCCTCTAAAGGAGAAACCGCTAATTTGTGACGTAAAAGGCTCTTAGGTGTCATGACGATTAAGGGTTTCCGGAAATTACGAATAACTTGTCTTCTTAACAAATGGAATATCTGTGCCGGAGTAGTTGGGGTACAGACTTGCATATTATGCTGAGCACAAAGCTGCATGTAACGCTCCAAACGAGCTGATGAATGCTCCGGTCCCTGTCCTTCATATCCATGGGGTAACAACATGACTAAGCCACATAAACGGCCCCATTTTTGCTCACCAGAACTGATGAATTGATCAATAACTACTTGAGCACCATTAGCAAAATCACCAAACTGAGCTTCCCATAACACTAAGAAATTTGGAGCAGAAGCAGCAAATCCATATTCAAAAGCCAGTACTGCTTCTTCAGACAGTACCGAATCGATTACAGAAAAAGGTCGGTTCAACTCATTCTTTATTTGCTCAAGTGGAACAAACGTTTCCCCAGTTTCAGCATCATGTAATACAGCATGCCTGTGCGCAAAAGTTCCTCTTCCAGAATCCTGACCGGATAAACGCACGCCATAACCTTCCTGAACCAGACTGGCGTATGCCATAGTTTCAGCATATCCCCAGTTCATCGGTATCTCACCTGCGGTCATTTTATCTCGTTCATTCAATAATCGTTGAACTACGGAGTGTAAAGTAAAACCTTTAGGTAAAGCATTCAATTGCTTGGTTAGTTTTTGTAAGTTTTCCTTGGTGATCGTTGTATCTACTTTATCTGTCCATTTTGCCTTCGAATAAGGAGTCCAATCAACCGCATATTTCCCTTCATAATCACCGTGTACCAAGTCCACTACTGCCTTACCCTTATCTAAGGTATCACGATAGGCATCCACTAATTTTTCAGAGTCTTTCCTCGTCAACACACCTTCCTGAATAAGACGATCGGCATAAATTTCACGTAAGGGACGCATGGATTTAATTTTTCGATACATAGAAGGTTGAGTTACTGCCGGCTCATCTGCTTCATTATGCCCATGTCGGCGGTAACACACGAGATCAACTACAACATCCCGTTTAAATTTCATTCTGAAATCAAATGCGAGCTTAGTCGCAAATACGACTGCCTCAGCGTCATCACCATTCACATGAATAACAGGTGCCTGAACCATTTTGGCAACATCAGTACAATATAGAGTAGAACGTGCATCCAAAGGATTACTGGTAGTAAAACCTATTTGGTTGTTAATAACAATGTGAACCGTACCACCTGTGCAATAACCACGGGCCTGAGAAAAATTGAACGTTTCCATCACGACGCCTTGGCCGGCAAATGCAGCATCTCCATGAATGACAACAGGGACAACTTTCTCCTTTTTCTTCAGATCATCGCGGCGGCCTAACCGAGAACGAACAGATCCTTCTACTACTGGGCCAATAATTTCCAAGTGTGACGGATTAAAAGCTAAAGCCAGATGCACTACTGAGCCTGAATTTGTTTTTATATCCGAAGAAAAACCTAAATGATACTTCACATCACCAGTACGTTCATATTTTATTTTTCCTTCAAATTCCTGGAAAAGCTGGTTAGGTTCTTTACCTAAAACATTTACCAATACATTGAGACGGCCTCGATGTGCCATACCAATAACTACTTCTTTAACGTTATCCCTTCCAGCACACTCAATAATTTCTTTCATCATAGGGATGAGTGAGTCGCCCCCCTCAAGAGAGAATCGTTTTTGTCCCACGTAGCGGGTCCCTAAATAACGCTCTAAACCATCTGCAGCAATTAAATCTTTTAAAATTTGCAGTTTTTTTTCTTTATCCAAGTTAAGACGACCATGCACAGACTCCATTCGCTCCTGCAGCCATTCTATTTCTTCGGTATTAGAAATATGCATGTATTCAATACCAATACTACCGCAATATGTTTCACGTAGTGCTTGATATATCTCATCCAGAGTCATTTCTGGACCATTGAACGTGGTGCCTGCAAAAAACTTTCGGTTTCTATCTACATCAGATAAATGATGATGCTCCAATTCCAATGCTGGTACGGGGGTACGTTCTGTCATCTCCAGAGGATCGAGTTTAGCAGCATGATGCCCCAATGCACGATACGCATTAATTAAATCTGCAATTCTGAATTGTTGGCTATCTGAAGCTTGAACAACAGGTACTGCTTTTTTATCTGCATTCTGCAAAAAATAATCACGGATATCTCGATGCGAGAATTCCTTCTCGGCACTATTAACCTTAGGTAAAGCGCTGAATACTGCGCGCCAATCGGATGAAACCGAACTAGGATCAGCAAGATAATCTTCATAAAGACTATCAACATACGCCATACTTCCACCAGACAAATAGGAAGAAGCCCATTCTTTTTGCAGATCGGAACTGCTCATTTTCTCTCACTCCAAAGGGATATTAATCTCTACGCCATTTACAATTGGCTATTCCACTCATCCACGTGGATAAAACAGCTATCCCCGCTAGGGCGGGGATCATCCTTATACTGGTTTCGAGCCCCTCACAGAAGATAATTCCCGTTTTTATTGAGAATTACATGCTCCTATTTAATGGCTTTACCAGATACCTTTTAATAACAAGAAAAGTACTATTAGGTTTCTTGCGTCAACATTTGTAAGCGAATATCTGCAATCGCCTTCATTGGATTGAGTCCTTTCGGGCAGACACTGGTACAATTCATAATGCTCCGACAACGAAACACACTGAAAGGATCTTGTAATTTATCCAAACGATGTGCCGTTGCAGTATCTCGACTGTCTGCTAAAAATCGTCTTGCCTGTAATAATCCCGCTGGACCAACATACTTTTCTGGGTTCCACCAGTATGAGGGGCATGAACTGGTACAACAGGCACATAAAATACATTCATATAACCCATCAAGTAATGCGCGCTCTTCTGGGGATTGCAGGCGTTCTTGAGCAGGAGGTACCGCATCATTTTGCAAATAAGGCTCTATGCGCTCGTACTGTTGGTAAAACTGGGACAAATCAACTGCCAAGTCACGGATTACTGGAAATCCAGGTAAAGGACGAACAACTATTTTATCGGTCTTTAATTGAGATATATGAGTAATACAGGCTAAAGCATTAGTCCCGTTAATGTTCATACCATCCGACCCGCACACCCCTTCGCGGCAGGAGCGTCTATAGGTTATAGAAGGATCCTGCTCTGCTTTTAAACGCTCAAGTAATGTGAGCACCATGGGATCACTTTTAGCCGGGATCTCCAATTCATAATCTTTCATATAAGGCTTAGCATCCACCTCAGGATTATAGCGATATATTGATAGGGTCAAATTTCTACTATCTGCCATGTAATCTATCCTCTTTAGTAAACGCGTTCTTTCGGCGCAAAAGGTTCGACATGTTTAGGTGATGCATTAACCGGTCGAAAATCAATCTTCTCACCTTCCTCAAAATATAGCGTATGTTTAATCCAGTTCTCGTCATCACGTTTTGGATAATCTTCACGACTATGAGCACCACGACTTTCCGTGCGAACAATCGCAGACTGCGCTGTTGCATATGCAGTTGCCATTAAATTATCCAGTTCTAAGGCACTAACCCGCTCTGTATTAAATATCTTACTTTTGTCTTCCAGTTTGGCATGCTCCAAACGCTCACGCAAAGCCTGAAGACGCTTCAAACCTGAAGCCATTACTTCTCCAGTGCGAAATACACCGAAGTCTTCTTGCATTACACGTTGCATTTCATCATGAATTACAGCAGGACTTTCGCCCTCTGTTGAATCATTCCATCGGTTATATCGCTGTAACGATGAAGCAATATCATCATCGCTGATGTAAGCCATCTCTGGTAATTGATGTGATTGCCATAACTCTTCAACGTGCAGCCCTGCAGCCCGACCGAAAACCACTAAGTCTAGTAAGGAATTGCCGCCTAACCGGTTTGCGCCATGCACAGAAACACATGCACACTCGCCTACCGCATACAATCCCTCTACGATATGTTCCTTACCATTGGTTTTGGTAAGTACTTGGCCATACATATTCGTTGGTATTCCTCCCATGCTGTAGTGGCAGGTTGGAACTACAGGAATCGGTTCAACAATTGGGTCAACTCCTGCGAATTTCATAGATAACTCACGAATGCCTGGCAAACGTGACATGATAAGATCGGCTCCTAAATGATCCAGTTTTAACTTAACATGATCAATCCCTTTAGGATCAAAACCCTTACCTGCACGTATTTCGAGAGCCATAGAACGAGCGACTACATCTCGAGAAGCTAAATCTTTAACCCGCGGTGCATAACGCTCCATAAAACGTTCACCGTCTTTATTAATCAAATAACCGCCTTCACCCCGGCACCCTTCGGTGACTAATACACCAGCCCCAGCAATGCCAGTAGGATGAAATTGCCACATTTCCATATCTTGCAAAGGAATGCCAGCTCTTAGTGCCATACCGAAACCATCACCGGTATTGATAAATGCATTGGTTGTGGATTGGTAAATACGACCAGCACCACCAGTAGCCAGGATGCAAACTTTTGACTGGAAAAATACTACCTCACCTGTCTCAATACACATGGCAGTAACACCAGATATGTGGCCCTGAGAATTTTTGACAAGATCAAGAGCATACCATTCACTAAATACATGTGTTTTGGCTTTTAAATTTTGTTGATACAGCGTATGCAGTAAAGCATGCCCTGTTCTATCTGCTGCAGCACAAGTGCGCGCAGCCTGGTCTCCACCAAAATTTTTGGATTGGCCACCAAACTGACGTTGATAGATTTTACCATCATCCGTACGTGAAAAAGGCAACCCCATGTGTTCTAGTTCATATACAGCTTCTGGCCCTGTTTTACAGAGGTACTCGATTGAATCCTGATCACCAATATAATCAGCACCCTTCACTGTATCATACATATGCCAGCGCCAATCATCTTCATGGGCATTTCCCAATGCACAGGTAATACCCCCTTGGGCAGATACGGTATGTGAACGGGTTGGGAATACTTTGGATAAGAGTGCGACTTTTAATCCAGAATTTGCCATCTGCAGTGCAGCACGCATTCCGGCTCCGCCTGCTCCAATAATTACTGCATCAAATGTGTTACGTGCAATTGCCATGCTACTGCCCCCAAAGGATCATTAAGCCCCAGATAAATTGACTAAGGAGCCATAAAACAACTAACATTTGTACTGATAAACGCAAGGCAGTACATTTCATATAATCTGTAGTCACAGTCCAAATACCTATCCATGCATGCAATGAAAGCGCAAACAATGCAATAAGTGATGCAATCCGAACCAGGGTATTAGAAAAAAGAGCATGCCATTGTGCGAAGCCCAATTCAGGATGCAATAACAAAAAACCAATGATAAAAAAAGAATAAACAGCAAAATAAACTGCTGTAACTCGTTGAATCAACCAATCCTTTAACCCATTACCTGTTAAGCTGGTGACATTATTTACCATATCCAAAATCCTAGAAAAATTGACAAAATAATGGCAAGAATAATGACTAAAACAGCAGAACGCCGACCGGCATCAAGATGCTCACCAAATCCCATATCCATCACAAGATGCCTAATCCCTGCAAGCAAATGATATATCATCGCAGCCCCAAATGCCCATACCACCACTTTATAAACGGGATGAGACAATAAATCTTTTACCTGTATAAAGGCTTCTTCCGATTGCACTGATTGACCAAAAATATACAACATTATGGGTAACAGTAAAAATAAAACCACCCCTGAAATCCTATGTAAAATTGATGCTATAGCCATAGGGGGAAATTTTAAACTACCCAAATCCAGATTAACGGGTCTTTTTTTGTTCACTGTGAGTTTCTTCCTTAATTAGAAAAGTTAATTAAATAAAGCACAAATGCGAAGTATAGCACTCTGTTTTTATCGCGCAAGATTAAGACGCTATGGAATTCGAGCAAAAGCAAACTTTGATTCATTGTAATAGAGTGAAGAGTCAATTATTTTTTTGTTGTTATTTTCACCATGACTTGAGCGTCAGCACTGTGAATAGCATGCATACAAAAATCAAGTGATATGTATTAAGATGCATCGAGTACTAATTTATACAATTTCTGTTCTAAGTGAGCGCTCCTTATCATGGTACTCTGAAGAAATCGTCTCTTTTAATTCTAAATAATCCTTATTATCATTGCTAATGACCGTAATTAACTCTTTAAGATGTCCATTGCTCAATTTATCAGTATCTAAACTTTCTATGTTTGAAACATCTTGTATCAACTTTCGGGCAATACCTAAATTTATTTGTGTCTGATCTTTGTTAAAAAAGAGTTTCAATCCTCCTCGGTAAGGTAATTTATTCTCTAGCCAAGACTCTCTAACAGAAATATATTTTTCAATTGCTTTTTTAGCTGCTTCTTCCTGAGTAAAACCTGCTGCATGCAGCGATTGATAATAATCAATGAAACGATTTTTAAAAGAAGTTATTCCTTTTTCTTGAAGTGACGATTTTTTAGAGAAAATATGACTAATTTCCAAAAACTTATCCTTTATTCTCTGATGACCCCGCCAAATTAGAACTTTATCTTCAGCCGGACTATACGCAAGGTTATAACTTGTTGTACTCGAAGGAACTTGAATAATATTTATATCATGCTGAACTTTCATTTGAGTTAATTTATCTTTTAATCGCTCTATTTCATTTGAGTCATCAAAAGAAATACTGCCTCTAAACATTTTAATATCTACTTTATCCCCCGGCTTTAATGACTTTATTGCCTCATAATAAGCTTTATCAGATGACTCAGGGGTTCCACTGTACTGATCGAGCCAAAGTACATAGCCATTCTCGTTTTGGTTTAAATTATTTCGGGGGGCGGTGACTCAATGGAAAAATAACTTGCAGCACATGAAAATATGAATTACTGACTTACCCGGTTAATTAACAAGAACTTAGTGTATAATTAATGCGCTTTGTTTTTTTATAGGTAAATATTCCATGCTAGAAACTGAATTTAATTCACAAGAAATAAGACTAGTCGACCTCGCCTCCAGAGGACTTTTTCGAACAGTAAACAGTCGTCAATATATAAAATCAACTTTAGCCATGGCCAAAATTCGGCCCGAAGTGATTGACAAAGCAGTAAAAACCGCAATAGCTGCAGCATCTCAAGTTTCAACAGAAGAGGCTGAGAAACGATGGAACATTGTCATCATGTTATGCAGCTTAAAATCAAAAACTCATCAACCAAGTCAAAAAATTGCAGACTACGCTTTAGAGCAAGCGGCAATGGTCGCGGCTAAAATCAATAATTGGGAGTTTTTTATCGCCCTCACAAACTTAACTGATCCAGCACGTAAACCAAGTCAGAAAGCTATAGACAAGATATTAGTGAATGCAGGATTAGCAGCAACTAAAATAAATAATTGGGATTTTGTGTTCGCACTTTTAAACTTGACTATCCTAACACGTCAACCAAGTCAAATCGCTGTGGACAGAGTGTTCGAGCTTGCAACAGTAACAGCACTTCAAACTAACAATTGGGAAGCTGTTATCGCTCTTGCACGCTTAGCTGCTCCAGCACTCCAGCCCACTAAAAGAGCAATCAATGCAAGCTTAGAACTCGCGCTATTAAGGTTGATACGATATGAACGTCATGGTGATATAGAATCCTCTTCTAAGGTATGTGAGGCAATTAAAGCTATTATAAGCCTAAAACCGCCGGCAAATGTACCCGATAAAGAGCTAGTGGATAAAGCATTATATACTCTACAGAGACGAACCGATAAACACTTCATCCTATCAGCTCAATATGGAGAATGGGAAAAGCTTTTGAATTATTTCATTCAAGACCAATGGGGTAAGCCTTCTCAGAAGGCAATGAATTGTGCATTAACTTATGCATTAGCAACAGTGGGGGAAAATCCTCCAAGGGGAGTTTTTAAGGCACTTTGCAGTTTTATGCAACCCGACAAAAGAACTGCTGGTACTTTGCTGCTCGTTGCAGCCAGAATAGGACGCATTGAGGTTGTCCAGCTGCTGTGCAATTTAGAGGAACAGAATAAACCTTCTCTTTATTTCATTAAAAATGCGTTACAAATTGCACAGCACGCTGGGAATCAGGAAATTACCAGTTATCTCTCCTATGAACTAATGCATCAGCATCACTTAGAACACGATCCTTTAGCCCTGACAAAAACAATACTTACAGACTACTGTGATCATCATACCACTATGAGTCAATTATTTAATACCCAGTTAAAGCAGGTAAAAACAATTCTTGCTAGAGTAAAACGAGCAGACAAAGAAACAGAAGAAGATGTCAGGAATAAAGCAGCAAGCGATGCGGTGGATCAATTAAAAGCAATGAGCGGAATAGATAAGGAATTAAAGATTTGCATTGATTACATTGATGAGCATTGCCGTAAAAACGAACACCTTGCATTAAAGCAAAGCCTTAATTCAATCTCATTTGAAAATTGAAAAACTTCAGCTCAGGGAATTTAAGATAATAAATTCTTATCTTTTAGGACCTGAGCTAGGGCCTTTATGTGGCTGTCTATAGGTGTCACGTGGAGATTCAGAAGGATACCCATACTTATCCGCATTTTGTTTGACAATTTGTAAATAACGCTCACCCCATGCACCTGGATCAAAGTTAGTTACTACGACGTTATAAGGTAAATTGATAATTGATTCAAAAGCCTTTCTTTGGGGGAGCAAATGTCCGCCGAAAGCCACTTGAACTTCCGTTTCTTTATCAATGCCCCCTTCTTTTAAACGCTCAACCAATATATAAATCATTTTTTCTATGGTCATATAGAGCTTATACATTGACATACCAGCAGAAAGCATCTCTTCGCTTTTAGAAGTAGACAATTTGGATCCTGAATCAAGAATAGGATATACAAATTCATACTCGTTTGTTCCTGTTATAAGTTCTGGTTTGAGAATTATTGCAGGAGAAATAATATCTATAGTCGGAGATACAATATAAAGTTCAAAATCAGCCCAATGCCACCAGATTTGATAAACACGTTCTACTAAAGTTACTGGATCATTTAAATCCTCTTCCATTTGCAGCTTGCGAAAATCGATGCTGTTCTTGTTCTCATCAAGAAGTTCGAAGTTTTCTTCAACATCAGGAAAGTCTGGGTTTTCTTCAATAGGAATATCTGATTCATCAGCCATTTGTATACCGCATTTTTCAAAACCATATGATTATTATATTAGCCCAAATTTGGTGAATGAGCACGAAAGTTAAAGTAACTTAAGTAAAAAACCCGTAAAAAAATGTAACTCAAGTGCGCGGCAAATTACAAAAGATATTGATAAAATTCAGGGGAGTTAGAACGACACTTAAAGCATGTGCTTTGACAATTCCCCTTTTCCTGACACTTACGTATTACACCCTTACCTATCCATAAATCAAGCATAGGTTGTAATGCTGTGAGTTCCAAGCGAAACTCTCGAGTCAATTGTTGCGTGCTCACTACACCTTCACGGCAAATGTAATTACGTATTTGCAACAACATGATTCCTCCTTACGCTGCGTTTGATGTATTGGCGCAAGCCTATAGCAAAAAATAAAACGAATAAGAATACGATAATCCCCAAAATATTGTGCTCCGAACTCTGAATCCATTTAGCCACTTGATAAAATAAAACTGCTGCGATATAGGCAACAACAAAAGACCAAACTACAGAAATCCACATATATTTTCTATTTGCCTCTTGTCGAATTACCGCCATAGTAGAGACACAGGGAATGTAAAGTAGAACAAATAACAGATAAGCATATGCCCCTATTTTTCCATCAAAGCGCTGGGCCATTATTCCATATACGGACTGAGATACGGGGTTATCTGCTGCACTAGCTAATACAGGATTGAGCAAAGCAGAGCCTAGTTGAGCTAAATTCTGCGGTATAGACCATAAGGCTGCCTTGATGCCTGCTAAAAAATCAAAGTGTGCAGTGGCAATTTCCCCTACGTGACCTATTTGTGCATACAGTGAATTTAACGTCCCAACCACTACCTCTTTGGCTAACATGCCCGTTAACAACCCGACTGTGGCAGGCCAATTATCTTGATGAATCCCCATGGGTGCAAATAGAGGAGTAATCCATTGCCCCATTAAAGACAATAATGATTGAGTACTGGCTTCACCCGAATTCACTCCGCCGCTCAAAGTAATGGCATTTAAGCCACCTAAAATAACACAAATTGGCACAATTAATTTGCCTGCCCGTACTATAAAAAAACGCAGTCGCATAAAAGTTTCTTTAAATAAGCGCTTGAGTGCAGGTTTATGATAAGCAGGAAGCTCCAAAATTAAGGGGGAGGCATTTCCCTTTAACATAGATTTACGCAAGATAAATCCCGTTAATACAGCCATCAAAATCCCGATAAGATACAAAGAAAACACGATGTTTTGTCCACCAGAAGGGAAAAATGCAGCGACAAATACAGCGTAAATGGCAAGACGTGCGCTACATGACATAAAAGGACTCATCATGACGGTTAATAACCGATCGCGCTCTGAATCCAAGGTACGTGCTGCCATAATCGCAGGAACGTTGCAACCAAAACCAACAATCATCGGCACAAAAGACTTGCCAGGCAAACCCATCATTCTCATTGCTTTGTCAACAACAAAAGCTGCCCTTGCCATATATCCAGACGTTTCCAACAAAGATAAGAAAAAGAACATTGCAGCAATAACGGGGATAAACGTTAACGTGGTATTTATACCTTTACCTACACCATTCGCCAATAAAGCAATCAACCAATTGGGAGCATGAATCTGTTGTAATAACCAGGCAGTGCCTTGTACAAATAGTGTATCAGTACTGATATCAAAAAAATCTTGAAAGGCACCACCCACATTAATTGCAAATAAAAACATCAAATACATCATGGCAAAAAAAATAGGGAGGGCAAAAAAACGATGTAACATAATCTTATCGAGTTTTGCAGTAAAATGTTCACTGGCATCACTGTGTTTTTTCTGTACAGATTCAACCATGGCGTGTATTTTCTGGTATCGAGCATCGGCCAATAATATATCAAGACTGGGATCCGCTTCGTTCAATAAAGTCAAATCCTTAGCAATCTCCTTGCCGAATAACAATCCATCTCCCTCAGGAAGTCTACGTGCATAATAATAAGCAAGCGATTGGCTATAACCTTCATGAATTAATGTATTTTCCAGGGTCTCTAAAGTCTGTTGTATGGACTCAGAGACAGGTAATACCCACGGAATCATGGTCTGAGGCATTCGAGTCAGTTCTTGCATCAGCTGAGATATACCTACCTTTTTATGTGCCTGGATAGGAATAACAGGGCAACCTAATTGTTGTGACAAGGCATTTGGATCTATGGATATACCCCGCTGCTCGGCAATATCCATCATATTTAGTGCGAGTAGTACCGGTTTGCCTAACTCCAGGATTTGGGTGGTCAAATATAAATGCCGTTCGAGATGACAGGCATCGATCACATTAATGATACAATCTGCCTCCATAGTGGCAACAGCCTGTGCAGCGATTTGCTCATCCTGACTGATTCCATCCGCATTAGCTGCTAGAGAATAAACTCCTGGCAAATCAGTCACTTCAAATCGCTGCTGATCGACAAAGAATTTCCCCGTTTTCTTTTCAACCGTAACACCCGGCCAATTTCCTATACGCTGATTGTCGCCAGTTAATGCATTAAATAATGTGGTTTTACCACAATTAGGGTTACCTACTAACAACACATGAGTCATATTCGCTCCAAAATCAATTGACTCGCCTCTTCCTTACGCAACGTTAAAGCAGTTCCTCTGACTTCAATTTGTATAGGGCATCCTAAAGGGGCAATTCGGACAACTAAGAGCTCTGTACCACAAGTCACACCTAAAGATAAAAGTCTACGCCTGTACTGCATATCAGTTGTACCAAAACTGGTTAACCGTGCTTTATCGCCTTGTACCAACTCTGTAATTTTTATCATGTCCTAACAGCAACCCGTGAAATAACCTAATTTTAGCATAAATGAAATCGAGAATCATTCTCAAATAAGAAAAAAAATATACATTTATTTTAATCTGACCATTCGTAGTCTAGGTGTGAAAATTCAGAAATATTTCTGCTAAATGCTTCGTTTCCCTCCAACTAAGAATTATTTGTAATGAATTCCTGAAGCTCTCTTTTAGGATGACGTGCTAAATAATCCACTGACTGCATTTCCAATAACCGACTTAAGGTACGTTTAAAGGTTTCTTTCATTTCACCCTCGAGATACAATTCATCAACCGTCACTTCTGCGGAAATAATAATATTAATTCCACGATCGTACATTACGTCAATAAAATGAATGAACATAATCGCCTGTAACGTATGATTTACTGTAAGCACAGGTATGTTACTTAGAAAAATAGTATCAAACTTATCCGCGAGCTCTAAGTAATCCAATTGGCTGCGAGGTAAATTACACAGAATATCAAAGGAAAACCAAATCGCCTTTTCAGCACGCTTAAGATAAGGAATTTCACGATTTTGTATCGTAATTACCCCATTTTCTTTAAACTCAGCCACTAAAAGTGCGAATTGTTTTTCCATGGTTTGTTCAGTTTGTTCATTTAAAGGAAATAAATAAGCATCTAATAAAGGGGTTCGCCCAACCCGATAATCTCTTTGTTCATTTAAATACAGCACCTCGCAATGAGCTTTAATTGCGGCAATTGCAGGTAAAAATCGTTTGCGATGAACTCCATTTCGATACAAATCATCAGGGGGTATATTCGAAGAAATTACCAAAATAACGCCATGTGCCGTCAAAGCTTGCAATAATTCGGCCAAAATCATGGCATAAGCCACGTCATGCACCATAAATTCATCAAAACAAAGTACTCGTATTGTTTTTGCCAATTCTTTAGCAATTTTACGAAGCGGATTTTTTTGTCCTTGCAATTGTCTTAAGCGAGCATCGACTTGTTGCATGAAATGATGGAAATGAAAACGAGCCTTCTTTTTTTCTTCAAGACAATCGTAAAATAAATCAATTAAATAGGTTTTTCCCACACCAACAGGACCGTAAAGATATATGCCTTTGACCTTAGATTTAATTAATGGATAAAGCCAGGATGAATTCGATTTGTTCACGCTATCGATAAGGTGTTGCATACGTATCAATATGTCACGTTGTAACGGATCATCATCAATTTCACCACGATGAATCGCAGCTTCATATTGAGTAATCAAATTCATTATAAAACAACCTGAGAACGAATATATTCCATGAGTTTTGTTTTCAGATCTATTAATTTTCCATGAAAAAAGTGGCCGGTATTGGCAAAACGAATTACCGGTATTTCAGGATTGCTCTGGGAAGCAAAATCAAAAACCAAAGCAGGAGGAACAACCTCATCTTCATCACCTTGTATAATAAGCCAGGGATAAGGAGCGGGATTAAATTCACGATAATCATAATGATGCACCGGAGGAGCTATCGTAATTAAGAGTTGTGAATCCGTTTGAACTGCTGCACGATAAGCCACGTAAGAGCCAAAAGAAAAACCAGCAAAGATGAGTTTCTTTTCGGGCTGCTCTTTTTGCCATTCACGAACCAAAATCAGCATGTCTTCGCTTTCGCCAATCCCTGAGTCATAAGCTCCTTCCGATTGGCCTACCCCACGAAAATTAAAACGTAATGAAGGAACACCTAATTCTCTAAAAGCACGTGCTAATGTAGTAACTACTTTATTGCTCATTGTGCCTCCTTGCAAGGAGTGTGGGTGGCCCAAAAAGGCTATAAAAGCAGAATGATTGTGTTCTGGAACAGTTAAAACTGCTTCCAGTTTCCCAATTGCTCCTTGCAAAAACAAAACATGTTCCCCTGGGAGCGCTAATTTTTCAGTGACTTGCATAAAAAACCTATTGTCATAAAGTACATTTTCACGCGACTACTCAGTAGCTTTCCACAGCAGTAGGCTATGAAAAGCATGAATGATAACTCAGAATTATAGAGGAACAAAATGCATAAAAGAGTCAATACCAATAATAAACGACCATCTTTTTCTAAGCATTTTACTTTTAGAGACTTTTTTACATTTCAGTTACTCTATTGTTCTTAAGAAAAATAAAATGAACTAAAGAGGCTTGGCGCCTCTAGCATGACTGATATAAGTGATGGATTATCCCCATCGGTTACACCTTAATTTTGAAGCGCAAGGGCACTGGCAGCACTCTTCTCATTGTTCAACGAATAATTCATTTTCTTCCTTAATAGCTCGCGAGCAGGTTGCTCAACGAAATAATGAAGCAACGTAGCAACGATAATAGCCGCTGCTAAATCAAGTACAATGGGTAAGTGGAATGGATGTAAAACTACTTGAACCATAAGTGCAGATAAATAAAAAGCATAAGAAATTTTGCCCATGAAAAATGCTAACTTATTCCCAAAAAGCATTTTGGACAGTCCTGAGTTATTGGAAAGGCCCATGATAATCAATGTGGCAGGAACTATGGTTTCCCATAAGGTAGCACAGTAAAAATTCAGAATAAGACATACGCCAACTAGAGTCAAAATATCATAAACGACACTATTATTCGTCCATTTTTTGATCTTTTCTACCAGAAAATACACGACACATCCCCAGAAGAATGCCCAGAAAAATAGCACCAGAGAAATTCCATGAGAAAATGTAAGTTGACGGCCTGTATTTAGAAATTGATGTGCTATTCCCCAATTTATAAGAGCATCATAAAAAGAATACCTTATCTGAGAGTAGATAATTGCCATGATGATAAACAATGCCCACAGAGGAGCTTTGGCAAGTCTGCTGATGAATAGCGGAAAAAGCAGATAGCTGAAAAACTCGGTACTTACTGACCATGAAGGTTGATTCCACGAAAGATGCTCTGTGAATCCCCAGGCCTGGAGCAGTGCAAGGTTTAATATAAATGTTTTCCATGTATTGCTCGGCTGAAGATCAATTCCAACCCATACAAAAGCACCATAAAGTATAAGGGTCACTAAATGTAGTGGATATACGCGAGCGAATCGGGCAAACATAAAACTACGGTATCCAATTGTTTTTTTTGCAAATTTACTAGAGTACACATAGGAAAGGATAAAACCGGAAAGCACAAAAAATACCGTAACACCCGAGGCCCCATAACTGGCAAGTTTCATTGCAAAAGTATCGCCTTGCCATTCCCCTGATGCATGTAAAAAGAAAACCCAAAGTGCGGCATATCCACGAAGACCAGTTAACCCTTTTATTTCTGTGGGATCAGAGTGAGTAAATAACTTCCTATTTAATAGTTCCATTATAAATTTCTCATTTTAACTATGAAGATTTTTAGTGCTCATCCAGTCTCTTGAACATCGAATTGTCATCGATAATCATTGTAGATTGGCTTTATTTGAAAAATAAAACAGGCAGAGTATAGATTTTGAAAGGTCTGGCTTAATTCTTAGACTTCCATGTAAAGTTCCTGAAAAAGATTTTCAAAAACAAAAAATGGCTCAATGGATGCCCTTCCCTAATTGTACCTTTGCCAGCGCTAGAGCATACTACAAACTATATTTATATGATAGGTCGGATCCTTACCCCGTAAATGCATAACTTATCGACTCTTCTCAACTACCTGAATTTGCAATATGATAGCCATTGTGTGCGTGCTGATAGCTGTGCATAATGCGCTGACCCGAGTTGGCAGCGACTTCTATTTTAATTTTTTTGGAGGACTTGATCCATGCGACAGGTACCTATATTGTGTCTCGCTTTTCATTTTCACGCTTACTTCCCTTTAGTAAGGAGTAACGCAGCATGAAAATTCATGATTTCAAACGCAAAAAAGAAGAACAACAAAAAATTTCCATGATTACCTGCTATGATTATCCATCTGCTTGCATTGTAGCTGAATCAAATATTGATTGTGTTTTGGTCGGAGATTCTGTGGCTATGGCAGTACATGGCCATGATACAACCATTATGGCTACGATGGAGATGATGATACTTCATACCCAAGCTGTAGCACGTGGCTTAAAACAACAATTTTTAATCAGCGATCTTCCCTTTTTAAGTCATAAAAACTCACTGACTCAATCTGTAGAAAATGTAAAATGCTTACTTCAAGCAGGAGCCCATGCTGTGAAAATTGAAGGAGCCGATGCAGATACATGTCACACTATTTCTTATCTGGTCAACGCAGGTGTCCCAGTTATAGGTCATATCGGTTTGACCCCACAATCCATTCATCAATTAGGCGGCTATAAAGTACAGGGAAAAAATCAGGAACAAGCAGAAAAGCTTATCCAGCAAGCTCATCAGTTAGAAGCGGCAGGCTGTTTTGCTCTAGTACTCGAATGCATACCTCAACAGCTTGCATTAACAATAACCAAGTCATTGAGTATCCCTACTATTGGTATTGGAGCGGGTCCTCATACCGATGGACAAGTACTTGTTTGGCATGACATGTTGGGTTTACAGACTGATTTTAATCCCAAATTTGTTAAAAGATACCTCCAAGGCAAAGAAATTCTGTTGAATGCATTAAATACCTATGTTCAACAGGTTCAACAAGCTAGTTTTCCAGCAACCGAACATTCATTTTAATTGGAGAGCAGAATAATTCTCTTATTTGCTTGATGTGTTTATGGTTGAACGAAAATTACGATGAGAAAGCGCAGCATGCATCAGTCTGTGAGCATTTATCAGAGTATTTTTCGTTCAAGATGAGCCAAATATGGCTTTCCGGTCATAGGTTGTAAGCGCTTACGAGAATTATTCACTCACAAATTCCTAAGGAGTAACTCATGCACATTTTTCACAATCTCGACGAATGGTTACGCTTTCGTAAATCTTTATCTACCGAATTAACTCTGGGCTTTGCACCAACAATGGGTAATTTACATGCTGGGCATGCGTCTTTGTTTTTAGCCAGCCAAAAAGAAACGGATCATACTGTATCCAGTTTATTTGTAAATCCTACGCAATTTAATCAGGCTGAAGACTTTAAACATTACCCTAGAACATTAGAAGCAGATCTCAAAATTATGGAAGATTGTGGTGTTGATTTTTGTATTCTTCCGGATGAAAAATCAATCTATGCTGATGAATACACTTATCAGGTGCATGAACGCCAGCTTTGTCAACTCATGGAAGGAAGCCATCGACCTGGACACTTTAATGGTGTATTAACCATCGTCATGAAATTGTTGAATTTAGTTAAGCCTCATCGAGCTTATTTTGGTGAAAAAGATTATCAACAATACTTATTAATTCAAGGAATGGCTAAAGCATTTTTTATGGATGTTGAAATCAAAGCGTGTCCTACAATTCGTGAAGCCAGTGGTTTGGCTTACAGTTCTCGCAATAATCGACTCAATAAAGAGCAAAAAGCTTTAGCTGAAGAATTTGCCGCAATATTTCAGCAAAAGGTACTCACATGTGATCAAATCATAAAAAAATTAACAGAAAAAGGGATTGGGGTGGAATACGTTGAAGAACACCAAGGCCGCCGTTTTGCTGCGGTACGTGTTAATGACATCCGCTTAATTGATAATTATTTATTAGGGTAATTTCTAAATTTTGTTGTAACTGGCTGTTTTGCAGCCAGGTCTATTGTGATGGAAAAAATCCCGTTAGCAGCAACAGGATTGTATCTTTAACTTGTAAACAAAAGAGCGTGATCATATCTCTGCCTACGCCACACGGCTTGTCCGCGAGGTCCATGTATTGCAGATTACCTGGATCCCTGGACAAGCCGCGGGACGTAGTAGTACGTGGACAATAGTTATAATAACTCTGGAATTGCCTCGTCTGGAACCTTTACTGTTGTAGAAGGCTGTAAAACGTATCGATATGGCGTGCCAAGAGCTGTAGATTGTGCAGGAATACCAGCCCAATGGGTATTTTCGGGTAAACATTCCCCTTTCATGAGTAAAGAAAGGCTACCTAAAGAAGAATTTTTTTCCATTAACGTGTTGTAAAGAACAATTGAACCTACACCAACATTACAACCAGAGCCAATAGTCACATGAGATACTTTAAATATTCTATCTTCATAGAGATGGGTTTGGATTATTGTCTCCGCATTAATGCAAACATCATCACCAATCGTAATTAAGTCAAACTCAGAAAATTCCGCGCTATCTGTGAAAACCCTTTTCCCTGCTTTAGTTCCCAGGCAACGATGTACCCAAAGCGCAAAGGGAGTTCCTAAAACTTTGTTAGTCCAATGTGGGTTCGTATAGTAGTTATACGAGTATTCGATCACATCATTTTTCCAAATAAAGGAGTCCCAAATAGGTTTAGTTAATGGTTTTAATTTACCTAAAATTCCCCATTTTAGAGCTACCAATATTCCAACAAGGCAGACAGTAATGAACATCTCTGTTGGTGGAAGCACCAGTGCTGTCATAAACCATGAATATTCGTTCAACATATAATCCAATACATAAAGCATATTGAATAATCCAATCAATGAAAATGTTGATGGTAAAATAATTCGTATAAACTCAATGAATAAACGCATGCAGTAGAGTTTTTTGGATGGATAAAATGTATCTTTATCAGAAAAACCAACAAATAACTCTCGTTTTGGGAGAAATACAGCCGGAGAACCTAACCAAGCAGAATAAGGTTCCATTGCTTTGTCTCTTGGCGGAGTCACTGATAAACATCCTAATAAAGTACCTTCACCAATGGATTTGCCTGCAGATAATAAACTTACATTCCCTACGAAAGCTCTGCGTCCAATAGCCACCGGAGCAAAAGAAATGACCCCATTGCAAACATGAGGCCAGGCTAAAGCGACTGAACTGGCAGTAAAACCACCTTCTTCAATAGTCACCAGGTCAGGAATAATATGAGGTGTTTCTCCCATTTCCACTCCTTTACCTAGTTTTGCTCCCAATAATCGTAAAAAGGCTGGCATATACAAAGTATCCGCCATAACTGAGATTTCATCCCCATCCAGCAACTTCACCATGAGCCAATGACGAAAATAGTACACACTCTTCAAAGGATAATTGCCAGGTTTGATCTTATTCATAATAACTTTTTTACAGAGTACAATGCATGAATAATATAAGCCTAAAAACAGAATTGCCCCTAAAGGTATTGCAAAAAACATAGTCGTAAAATAATGGCTTTGATCATAGTAATAGCTAATCAAAGAGATTGAGGGAATTAAGCATAAGTAATATATCCCCATGACAAAAATGATGCCTAAGTAATGCAAAATACCAAAAAGAGTATTTTTCATCATGCTCGATTCTTCAACGGTAACTTTTTTCCGTGTAACGTGGTCGACAGGGACAGCACCAGGGACTGCAGGAGAACCCGAAAAGTAAGTTCCTTGAGGAATTAAACCCTGATCAGGCAACATGGACATTTCATCCAGGAGTGCATTATCTTCAATCCGGGTATTTAACCCAACTACTGCCCGCGAACCTACATAACAATTATTGCCGATATTGATGGTTCCAATTTTTAACCATCCATCCTCAACAATATAGCCATTAAGCCTACAATCAGCACCAATAGAAGTATTATCTCCTATGGTTAATGAATCATGGGCAGAAATCTGCATGGAACCCAAATAACAATTTTTACCTATTTTGGCCCCTAATAAGCGATAATAAATACCGGCCAATGGCGAGCCAACTAAAAATTTGGCTAAAAACAAATTCTTTTGCAATCTTTGCACCAACCACCAGCGATAATAGAACCATCCCCAAAGAGGGTATTTTCCTGGTTTCACTCGTCCCAGTAAGAGCCATTTCAAGCCAATCGTTATCAATAAGGAAATGATTGGCATCGATAGAAATAATACTAAAAGTGCTAGCTGTGATTCTCTGGAAATAATTGAATACTCAGAACTAACCCAGCTGTAGCACAAAATAACAGCAAGCAGTTGTAAGGTACCTACCGCATATTGCAATAAGCAGCCAAAAAACTGACCAATACCACATAAATAATATTTCCATTGGGGCACACTATACTTTTTGGGGGCCGACTGATTTTCCTCAACGTGTGCATAGAAATTAGGTTCACGAAACTTCTGCTCCAGTTGAGCAATCGTTGGATTTTTATATAAATCCAAAATTGAGATGTTTTTTAAAGCAGATATTTTTCGCAAACTAGAAATTACTTTTGCCGCATGTAATGAGTGTCCACCTAAATCATAGAAAAAGTCTGCATTTACGGAAATATTCTTACAATCAAATACTTTTTCCCAAACCCATGCAATTTCCTTGGCTAACTCAGATTCAGGCGCATTATAAGGGCTCTCTGCTTTTTGTTGTACGGGTTTAGGAAGCTCTTTGCGATTCACCTTACCACTAGCTAAAACTGGAAGAGTTTCCAAAACTTCGATTAAAGAGGGGAGCATATAATCAGGTAAATGTGACCTTAAAAAAGCTTTAAATTCATTTGCATCGAACGCGTTATATGTATCAAGAATCAAATAAGCAACTAAAATAGGTTGTTCCAGTGTTTGCAAAGAAACCACTGCTTGTTTAACTCCAGCAAATTGCATAATAACGGCTTCAATTTCATTGAGTTCAATGCGAAATCCACGCAATTTGACCTGATCATCCACGCGTCCCACAAAACGCAGATTCCCGTTAGAATCTCTTGAAACTAAATCACCTGTTCGATATAAACGTTGATGTTTATTTACAGGATTTAAAACGAATTTTTCGGCTGTAATCTCAGGTCGATTAACATAACCACGTGCCAAGGCAACTCCAGCAATACAAAGTTCACCTTCCTCACCATCAGCTACTTCCTGCAATTGTTCATCCACAATGAGTACTTCATAACCAGGCAGGGTTTTACCAATAGTAATTTCTTGCTCAGGATGACATTCTGCATAAGTCGCGATAATCGTTGCTTCAGTAGGACCATAAGTATTGATAATGCGCAGACCCGATCTGCTCCAGCGCTTAACCAAACTGGGTGGACAAGTCTCTCCCCCCAAGATTAAAAGACGCAAATCAGGTAATTGTCCTTCTAAAGAAGACAATAGAGTGGGAACTGTAGAAAAAACACTAACCCGATGCTGTTGTAAAAAGGAAACCAGACCTAAACCGGATCGGACCTCTTTTGCAGTACACGCGACAAGGGCAGCACCATTGGCAAAGGCCATCCAAAACTCTTCTAAAGAAGCATCGAATGCCAATGAAAAACCTTGGTATACCTTATCATTACTTTTTATATCATAAAGTGTGCTCGCAACTTCAACGTAATGACAAATACTGCGTTGCGTAATTTCCACGCCTTTGGGCTTTCCTGTTGAACCCGAAGTGTAAATGATATAACACAAATCATCAGTGCTTAAATCACCTTGGGAAGTTAGTCTCTGGGTAGGGTAGTTGGAAATTCTTTTGGCAAGCTTATCAAGAGCGTAAAAAGTTGGCCATGTCAGATTTTTTTGGTCTAATTGCATTGAAGAAGTTAAAACTGCATCAAAGGACAGATCAGAAAAAATATAATTAATACGTTCGTCTGGATACTCTACTTCAAGAGGCACATAAGCTGCACCTGTTTTTAAAGTAGCGAGTATAGCAATATAGCACTCTATAGAACGCTCTAGTAGAATGCCTACAATGCTGCCTGTGGATATTTTATTCTCATGGAGATAATGAGCTAATTGATTCGCCCGATTTTCTAATTCCTGGTAGGAAATAAATGCATTATCACAAATCAAAGCAATATTGCTTGAATAATTATCAGCCGATCGTTCAAAAAAGTGATGCAATTTCATAGTGTTATATTCGGGTGAAAAACTCAAGTTTGAATTGACTCCTACTAATTGCGCCATTTTTTCACAATTTTAAATTGATTTTTTTATTGTTTATTTTTAATAATAAAGAGGCGAGTAAGAATTTTGTGAAGCCAATGATATTATATTTAGCAGAAATAGTAAAAGGCTTATGAAAAAAACGCAGCAGCAGGAACATTTTTATTTCTGCCACAAATATTAGTTTAGGTACATATTACAATGTAGGCTAAATGAAGCCTACATTTTCCATATTCATTATCACGTTTAAAAACTACTTAATCAAAATTTCTTGCAAAAAAACAATCATGGCTTCCCATGAACGTTGGGCAGCTACTGCGTTATATATGGTTCCCAATTGTGTATCATACGCCAGCGGATTAGTAAACGCATGCTGTACGTGTCCATACATATGCATCTGCCAATCTACGTTTGCTTCGGTCATCTCTTTGCAAAATGCATGCACCTTATCAGGTTGAACCATGGGGTCATCATAGCCATGCAAAGCTAAAATTTTGGCTTTTATTGGTTCAGATTTTAAATTGCCTGGCTTGTGCAGCAAACCATGAAAACTCACTACCCCCTTAAGTTCCGCTCCAGAACGTGCCAACTCAAGAGCACACAACCCCCCAAAACAAAATCCAATAATTGCAACCCGTTTATTGTCAACTTCAGGCATGGAGCATACAGCAGTATACCCCGCTTGAATGCGGCGGCGTAGTAAAGCTTGATCAGAAATCAAAGGGTTCATTAACGCTTGTTTTTCCTCAATAGTAGAGCCAAGCTGGCCATCGCCATATAGATCTACTGCAAAACCTACATAACCCATTTCGGCAAGTAATTTCGCTTTATTACACGCAAATTCATTGCGGCCGGACCAATCATGAACTACCAATACTGCAGGACGTGGAGCAGTACGAGCATTGTCATATGCAACAAAGCCATGGAGTTCTTGCTCATTATCATGATAAATACAATTTGAAGTATGCATCTAAAGCTCCCTGAAATTAACTTTTTAGCAGCTTAGTTTATTAAATTGAGTTAAAGAGATAAAGTTATGAATTACATGAGGTTGTTTCCCTTCTTTTTCTTCTCATCTATAAAGTCGATTTTTTCTTTGTCATCATGGTGTTATAGTAGACAATTGGGCATAACTATTGAGCAATTATTTGGAAAACATAAAAAATGATAGAATGTTCTTTTTTAGTCTACACTTAGAGTAAACTCTAATGGGGATATAATCATGATGACTTCATCATTAATCCATGTAAGAGATGTTTTACTTGCACAATTGTGTTATCAGGCCTTTATTACTCCTATCTTTTTTCCTTTGGAAAAAGAATATAGGACTTTTGCCAAATTGGCTTGTGAGTTTATTGAAGGAAGACGTACCGAGGTAATTCATCAGGAATTTCCCCGACATCATGTACTACATCGTTTTGCTCCACAGAAAAAAGCGAAAGGAAAAAAGATATTGATTACCCATGGATGGATATCACGCGCAGCATATATGGCTCGTATTATCCAGGCTCTGCATCAAGAAGGATATGAAGTATATGCCCTTGATTTCCCAGCACATGGCGAAGCAAAAGGCTTGCAATTACCCTGGACGGATGCAGTCGCCATTTTAAAAGATACAATCAATCAACATGGACCTTTCTATGCAGTCATTGGACATTCATTTGGTGGCTCCATGCTGCTCAATACTCTGAATATTGCGGGACAACTTCCTGAATGGCAATTAAATCATAAACCAGAGCGCGCGATTTTAATTGCATCACCAACACAAATGCGAAGTCCGGTTAACCGGATTGCAAAAAAATTTAAACTAAGCGGCCATGGTTATCTGCAACTACGTCAGGTTATGAAGCAACAAGCAGGCTTTGACATTAAGCTGGTCCGTTTGCATCATTTCATTTCTCAATCACCCAACATTTCTTTTTTATGTATTCACGGCGAGTTAGATAAAACGATTAGTACTAAAGAATCGATCGAATTCTGTAAAAAATACCCGGATTCCAGACTTTGCCTCCTTCCTGATGCAAATCATGTGAGCGTCTTACTCGATGAACGAGTAGAACAGCTGGTTTGTAATTTTTTGGAATGAATCGCAGAAACTTAGCCTGGGTGTAGCAAAACGGAACCCCAGAATCTATGACAAGAGGAAAACCCCGGGTTTCGCTTCGCTACACCCAGGCTACCCGTTAAGAAATTTACTCGCTTTCTATATATTGTCGCAGTTTTTTCATGGCATTTTTTTCAAGCTGCCTAACCCGCTCCGCGGATACCCCGTATTTTTTAGCCAAATCATGCAGCGTTAACTTTTCTTCAGCTAACCAACGTTGTTGTAAAATATCCTGGCTGCGCTCATCTAACTGCTCTAAAGCAAACATCAGCCTCTCACGTCCATGATCTCCAGTATTTTCCTTTTCCAACAAAACAGAAGGATCATCATTAGCATTAAATAAATAACGCTCAGGTGCTGTATAAAATTCATCGCGTTCATCCGCATCAGGAGCATCATAAGGTGTATCCATAGCGTTCAAGCGTTGTTCCATGACCAGCACATCTTCACAACTTACACCCAAATCATTTGCTACAGCAGTTACCTCTTCATGACTCATCCAACCCAAACGATTTTTCATTTGGCGAAGATTAAAAAATAACTTACGTTGTGCTTTGGTTGTTGCAATTTTAACAATACGCCAGTTACGCAAAACAAATTCATGAATTTCTGCTTTTATCCAATGCACTGCAAAGGAAACAAGACGTACACCCATCTTAGGGTCGAAACGTTTTACCGCCTTCATCAAACCAATATTACCTTCCTGAATCAAATCATTCAGGGGCAAGCCATATCCCAAATAACCACGAGCTACACGGACAACATAACGCAAATGGGCAAGAACCAAGCATCGCGCAGCCTCAAGATCTCCTTCAGCATGAAAACGCTCCGCATAGGCAATTTCTTCCTCTAAAGACAACATAGGAATTTGATTAACCCTGTGAATGTAAGCATCAAGGCTTCCCACAGGTAAATTCATTTCGGCAAGTTGCAAATATTGACTCATGCTTCTTTCCTCTAAAACTTCTCTGTAAATAAGGTAAAAAAAAGAGGGGCTTATAATTGGGGCTCAATGGAAGCCAATTGACGTTTTACCGATAAACGTGCCCCCATCCATCCTAGTATAACTGCAAATAAAACAAGTAGCAAGATCTGTCGCATTGATAAACTTTTTAACGGATAGTGCATTTGATAAGCAACTGCCAACTGATTCACAGCAGCTTCCAAACTGAAGATAAAAATATTCACCATAAAGACAGCAAAAACAGCCCCTAAGGCACCATACCAAACCCCAGAATATAAAAAAGGTCTGAGGATAAAAGCATCTTTGGCTCCGATTAACTTTAACACTTGAATTTCTTCTTGTCGACTATGAAGTGCCAGGCGTAACGTAGTGCCAACGATCATAATCACTGCCATGGCTAATAAAGCGAGTAATGCATCTGCAAACTTGGCAGCAAAACCTAAAAGCGCATGCAAGCGGCTTATCCATTCCATATCGACCTTTGCATTTTCCACTTGAGCTATGGTCTGTAATTTCCGTGCCAATAAATCCAATTTTGCAGGGGAGTCAATGATTAAGGCAGGTAGAACATCCACTACTGCGGGTAAAGGATTTTCAGGAAGATAACGCATAATATCCTGCATCCCCTCTTGCTGGGTTAATTCCGATAAACCATCACTGGATGATTTTAAAGAAACTTGAGCTACGCCATCCGTTTCACGCACTTTTTGTAATACAAGCTGTTGCTCCACTTCAGACAAACCCGGTTTTAAATAAAGAGAAATATGCCCGCCCTTCTGCCAGCTTGAAGTTAATTTAGCGATGTTATCGGAAAATACCCAGAAAAGAGCAGGCAAGGCTAAGGCAATGGCAATCACTATGGAAGTCATCATGGTTGCTAAAGGTCTGCGGCATAACAAATTTAAACTTTGTATTGCTGCTTGCACATGATAAGCAAGGATTGCTTGTGCTCGTTTTAACACATTCGTCCTCCTTTAAGCATGACAATACGATGTTTCATTCCTGCGATCAATGCCAAATCATGGGTGGCAATTAATATACTCACCCCCACTCGATTAAACTGCTCAAAAATAGCCATGATTTCTGTAGAAAGTTTGGGATCAAGATTTCCAGTAGGTTCATCGGCCAATAATAATGCTGGCTTGTGTACTACAGCACGCGCAATTCCCACACGCTGTTGTTCACCCCCTGATAAATGGACAGGGAGCATTTTTTCCTTGGTTAATAGGCCCACCATATCCAAGGCTGCATGCACTCTTTTGGCAATCATGGGATATGCCATACCTTGAATTTGCAAGGGGAGGGCTACATTATCAAATACTGTTCGATCATTAAGTAAATAAGGAGATTGAAAAGTGATACCCAGTTGACTTCGGTGAGCAGCTACATCACGTTTTTTTAACTGATTCAGACGTAAACCGTTTACGATCAATTGACCAGAAGTAGGCCATTCTAAAAGAGCGACCAATTTAAGTAAGGTACTTTTTCCTGCGCCTGAATGTCCTGTAAGAAAAACCATCTCCCCTTTTTGCAGGGAAAAGTTTACTTGGCTTAACGCTTCAAAACCACCCGGATAACGTTTCGTCACTTGGTTAAATGTGATCATTGAATAGTGCACCAACAAATTGCGCAGCATCAAAGGGCCGTAAATCCTCTATCCCTTCACCGATCCCTATGTAACGAAAGGGCATCCCTAATTCATTAGCAATAGCAAACAAAATTCCGCCTTTAGCCGTACCATCCAATTTGGTCATGGTAATTCCAGTTAAACCAATCGCTTCATGAAATTGTCGTGCTTGAACCAGAGCATTTTGCCCTATGCTTGCATCCAATATCAACATCGTCTCATGAGGAGCATCCGGACAAAGTTTCTGCAATACACGCTTTACTTTCTTCAATTCGTCCATCAAATTGCCCTGTGTATGCAATCGACCAGCAGTATCAGCGATTAAGACATCCATTTTGCGTGCTTTTGCCGCTTGCAGCGCATCAAAAATCACCGAAGCACTATCAGCCCCTGTATGTTGGGCAATTACTGGGATATCATTTCGTTCCCCCCAAACATGCAATTGCTCCACTGCTGCTGCTCTAAAAGTATCTCCTGCAGCCAACATGACTTTCTTGCCCTGTTGCTGAAATTGTTTCGCCAGTTTCCCTATAGTAGTTGTTTTACCTGCCCCATTCACCCCAACCATTAAGATCACAAAAGGCGAATGATCTGCGGTCTCTAAAGTTAAAGGCTGATTATTCCGGCTTAAAATCATTTGCAAATGAGATTTCAGCGCCTCATAAACAGCGTTACCATCGGATAACTGTTTGCGAGCCATGCTTTCAGTCAACTGGCCCAGTACGGTTTGTGTTGTCTCCATTCCCAAATCAGCACTGACTAACAGCGTTTCTAACTCATCCAACAAATCCTGGCTGATTTCTTTTTTCCCTAATAATAACCGGCCAATTCCATCACCAAGCTGGTGACGGGTTTTGCTTAGTCCTTTTCTGAAACGTGCAAAAATGCCTTCTTTTGCAGGCTCTTGTTCCTGTTTGATATCTTCTACAGGAGCTTCAGGCAATGAGTCAGTAGTACTTTGTGAATGATCGTCCTCTACCGAGGTGGAATCATGACTTCGTTTAAACCATTTAATCATATAGTGTACAAATCCTGAAAAATATGAAATTCTATCATCTTTTTTACTTTGAGGTTAAGTTGTGCGCAAAATACTCTTTACTTTACTCATGGTACTATCTTGCCAGACCTTTAGCCAAGTGCAAGAGTTTATATTGAATAATGGATTAAAAATATTGGTTAAAGAAGATCACCGGGCGCCTATAGTTGTATCCATGATTTGGTATAACGTGGGGTCTGCTGATGAGCCAGGGGGGATTACCGGCGTATCCCATGCGATAGAACATATGATGTTTAAAGGTACCGAAAAATACCCTTTAGGCGTCTTTTCTAAAACCATAGCGGCAATTGGCGGACAAGCCAATGCATTTACTAATAATGATTACACTGCTTTTTTTGAAAAAACAGCTGCGTCAAAACTTGCTGCCAGTTTTGAACTGGAAGCGGATCGCATGAATCATTTGCTTCTTGATGCCAATGAATTTGCCAAAGAAATTAGAGTAATCCAGGAAGAACGGCGTCTTCGCACTGAAGATAATCCACAGGCCCTTGCCTTTGAGCGTTTTCTGGCAACAGCGCATCTAAGCGCGCCTTATCATCATCCTGTAATTGGCTGGATGAGCGACCTGAAACACATGTCCGTTGAAGACATAAGGGAATGGTATAAAAAATATTATGCACCTAATAATGCGACCTTGGTTGTTGTAGGAGATGTTAACCCCGAGCAGGTTCGCACTTTGGCAGAATATTATTTCGGTGCTTTGCCAAAACACCCTGTTCCTGCAAGAAGATTACAAAAAGAACCGCCTGCTTTAGGTCAAAAGATTGTTCATATTCAAGCCTCAGCAAAATTACCTTTATTAATGGTGGGTTATACCGTCCCTAGTGTGAACACTGCTAAAAAAGACTATGAGCCTTATGCCCTGGAAATCATTGCTGGAATTTTAGACGCAGGAGAAAGTGCCCGTTTTTCTAAAAATCTGATTCGTGGCAAACATATTGCCACAGATGCAAATAGCTATTATAGCCCTTACACAAGATATCAAACCCAATTTATTGTTTATGGATCCCCGAGTCAAAACCATACAATTAGTGATTTACAGAATGGCCTCCTTAACGAAATCGATGATTTGAAAAAAAATCAGGTTACTGCTCAAGATTTGCAACGAGTGAAACATCAAATCATTGCTCAGAAAACCTTTGAGAAAGATTCAATTTTTGGACAAGCCTCAGAATTAGGTTTGTTAGAAACAATCGGGATTGGTTGGCAAAAAGCGGGTGAATATACTAAAGCAATTAATGCAATTACACCACAACAAATCCAGCAAACTGCCCAACGTTATTTTCAGGAAAATAATATGACGACAGCAATATTAGAACCTCAACCACAAAGGGCTGCACCATGAGAATTTTTAGCGCATGTATTCTAACATTACTGATTACACTGTCAGATACATCGACAGCAAGTATATTCAAAACAGAAAAGTGGCTCACTAAAAATGGTGTTCAGGTGATTTTTTATCCCGCCATGGAAGTGCCTATGCTTGATGTCAGCTTGGCTTTTGCGGCAGGATCAGCATATGATGGGGATCAATACGGCCTAAGCGCCTTGACCAGCCGTTTGATGGACCAAGGAAATGCGGGACGAGACGCAACAGCAATAGCCGAATCCCTCGCGGATGTTGGTGCTCAATATAAAGCTGAGATCAACCGAGATATGGTTATATTTAATCTCAGGACTCTAGTCGCCACGGAAGCATTGGCCAAAGCAAGTGATACCTTTACACAAATCATTAACCATCCAGACTTTCTTGATCATGAATTTTCAAGAGAGAAAAAACAACAGATGATGGCCATTGAACAGCGACAGGAATCGCCTGAAGACGTTGCCAATCTCCATTTTTTTCAAGCCTTATACAAACAACATCCCTATGCACATCCTGTTAATGGAACAAGCAATACCGTCAAGTCAATTAATATGAGCCAGGTGATTGAGTTTAATAAACGCTATTATGTTGCCAAAAACGCTATCTTAGTTATGGTAGGTGCAATTAATAGTGAGACAGCACATCAGCTTGCCGATCAACTCACTCAAGAACTTCCAGAGGGACATCCTGCCCCCCTGATCCCCCAAGCCACTCAATTAACCCAAGCAGAAACGATAAATATTCCATTTCCATCCTCACAAACCATGATACGGCTCGGCCAACTCGGTATTGATCATCATGACCCCAATTACTTCCCACTGATTGTAGGGAATTATATTTTCGGAGGAGGAGCTTTGGTTTCTCGACTCGCTATAGAAGTCAGAGAAAAACAAGGATTGACTTATGGGATAGACAGCCAGCTTGTTCCTATGTCAGGGAAAGGGCCTTTTCTCATCAGTTTATCAACGAAAAATTCACAAACTAAGGATGCATTAGATATTATTCAAAATGAGTTACGCGCCTACATTGATAAAGGCCCAACTGATGAAGAGATGAATGCGGCAAAACAATACCTTACAGGAAGTTTCCCACTTTCTTTATCAGGTAATCGCAGTATTGCAAATATCTTATTACGCATGACTTTTTATCATCTACCTGAAGATTTTCTTGACACCTACCTTGCTCGCATCAATGCAGTAAACAGTGAACAAGTAAAACAAGCATTCAAACACCAAGTTAATCCTGATAAATTGTTACTGGTCACCGTAGGTAAATCGTGAAACAGATCGTTCGCATTATAGGAGGTTTATATCGTGGAAAAAAATTGCATTTTCCCGATGTAGAGGGTTTGCGCCCCACCCCGGATCGTGTGCGTGAGACTTTATTTAACTGGCTCATGCATGACATCAGAGAAGCACGCTGCCTGGATGCTTTTGCAGGCAGCGGGGCTTTGGGTCTGGAAGCATTTTCCAGAGGAGCTGCGCGAGTTGTTTTTCTTGAACAATCACCTAAAGCTTATGCTCATTTACAAAAAATAATCGCTTCGTTTAACAGCCCAAAACTTAAACTCCTACAGACAGACGCAGTACAGTATCTGCAGCACAAACAGGAAGAGTTTGATATTATTTTTCTGGACCCTCCTTTTGCGCAAAACTATCTCCCTCAATGTATTTCGAATATGACGCAAAGTAACATACTCAAACCTGGAGGGCTTGTTTATTTAGAATCACCAGGTGTAATTCAGTTGGATGAAAAACATTGGCGACAAATGAAACAGAAACAAGCAGGACAAGTTGTCTATTCATTATTTGAAAAATTAATTTAATTTTAATCATATAAGGACTGTTTACATTTCGCTAGCTTGAGTCAAAATCGTTTGATTTTCGAGCACCGAAGCGCAGCATACATGAAGTATGTGAGCATCGTAGCACAGAAAATCAAACGATTTTAGCCAAGATAGTAGAAATGTAAACAGCCCTTAGTCTGGGCAGCAAAATCTAAATTAATTGTAGAGAATTCTCAGTTTCGCTTGAATTAAAGCATGAATTCTCTAAAACCATTTCCATTCAAATTCATACAATTCCTCTTCCATAGACTTGACAAGGAGCCTAGCTCCTGTTTCAATCAAACGAATATTCTCAGACATTAAAGAACATTGAATGAACAACAAGCTTCTCATGCTATTTATTGCCTCAGTCCTGCTTGTGGGTTGTAAACATGGAGTACTCTTTAAAAAACCACCAGTAAACAATCCTAGTGATGATGCTACGATTAAATTAGCAGAAGCAGCTGTATCTGTAAGCGATTCCATGCATGAAATGGCACGAATTGAAAAAGTAATTCTACCGCCACCTGTAGATAACGCACTCACGATCCCGAACTCGTATAACTTACAAGCCAGGGCAAGTGTGGATTGGTCGGGGCCTATTGAAGAATTAACCGCTCGTATTGCCAAATCAGCTCACTTCAGACTTCGTGTTTTAGGAAAAGTACCTTCCGTTCCGGTTTTAATTAGTCTTAACATTAAAGATGAAAGTTTAGCTGAAATCCTGCGTGATATTGATTACCAAGCTGGTAAAAAAGCCTATATTCACGTTTACCCTAACAGTCAGGTTGTAGAATTACGCTATGCCAAAATTTATTCGTAGCTTAATAGTTATTGTATTGTCTGCTTCACTGCTTGCATGTCACTCACGGAAATATATGGGTGATACGAGCTCATTAGCAGGACTGCAAGCTATGGCCAATGTGAATGTAAAGGACAGAAATAAAAGGCAAAGAGGTAAAATTCGTCAAATTGCCTTGAAAGAAACTGCTTTAAGTCTTGGCGCTCAAGCAGGCCTTGCGAATCGAGCCAAAATTATTGATGAGCATCTTATAAGGCAATCACGCAGACTCGATGCCATTTATGACTTTAATTCCCTGATTTTGGAACATAATATCTTACCTCCAGTACTGTTAGAAGGAAGAAATACACTTAATCTTGCTGATGCGCAAACCATTCGTATTTCCGATCGTACCTATAAAGTTGCAAAACAGGCTCATTTTGTAACAACTCCTCCAACTTGGCGGCAATACTTATGGTTGGACTATGTAAAACCGGAATATCCTCACTATACCTTGTTACCTAAGACCAAGACAGAGAAAAAAATATGGTGCATTTATGTAGCAAAGGGCTGGAAAAATGGCGTTGATCAAGCGAATACCATTCTTGAGGAAAATATAGCCCGCATTAAAGAAGATTTTGGCGGAATGATCCTGTATAGAAAATTATTAGCCATGAATATGATTTCTCCTCCCTATGTCTCTCATACAGACTTGGGTGTAACAGGCGATGCTTCCGAAATTCATATTGATGATAGAGTATTAAGAATTACTGCGTTACCTGGTCTGAATGTGAATAGCGAACAATGGCGGGCAGCGGTATCTAAGGATGAAAATGCTCTTGAACAGTTCAAACATATGGAAAAATTGGCAAATCGTTCTAAAATTATAATAACAGATAAATCCTGGCAGCCTACGATTGCTCCAGTTAACGATAACAACAGAATTCGCCAATAGGAAGTATGAACAATAATTCACATATACATTTAATGCCCGATGAGCCAACACGTTTTACTCCGCTTTTCATGGATAAAATGTTGGAGCATACTGAACGTTTAAATGCTTCTGACATTACCATCCAAACGGGTGAGCCTATTTATGCAGAGGTTTATGGAAAACTATTACGCATTACCAACCGGCGTTTATCTAATACAGAGCTCGGTGATTTAATTAATGCGATATACGGACCCAATGCGACAACCCAGCTTCTTTCAGGTAAAGACATTGATACCCACTATGAATTCCGCCCTAATCGTGGGGTTAGATATCGCTACCGGGTCAATGGGACGGCATGTCTTGTAGAAGGCCATGATGCGATTCAGATTACGCTCAGAACTATTCCTACAACCCCTCCTAGACTTGAGACCATGAATCTACCTGATAATGTGCTTGAAGCAATTGCACCGCAAGAAGGTGTCGTCTTTATTACGGGCGCAACAGGTTCAGGGAAATCAACTTTGTTGGCCTCGATTATTCGCGACTTAATCGAAACAGAGGATTCGAACCGTAAAGTTTTGACCTATGAATCCCCTATTGAATTTGTTTATGATGAAATTGAAACTATATCCGCAGTGGTTAGCCAATCAGAAATTCCTCGCCACTTGCCAAGCTTTGCTGATGGGGTGAGAAATGCTTTACGTCGTAAACCTCGTTTAATCATGGTAGGTGAGTGTAGGGATGCAGAAACAATTAGTGCCGCATTGGAAGCAGCACTTACAGGACACCCAGTGTATACAACCTTGCATACTTCAGGTGTTGCTGAAACCATGCGGCGTCTTGTTACTTCGTTCGCTGGTGAAGAGCGCTTAGGAAGAACGATTGATATTTTAGAGACAATTAGGCTATGTATTTGGCAAAAGCTTGTACCTACCATAGACGAAAAAAGGGTGGCACTTAGAGAATATTTAGTTTTTGATGAAGAGGTTCGAGATATTTTACTTGAAAGTGATCCTAACGATGTAACCTCTGCTACACGTAAATTAGTGCGACAAAAAGGTCAACTTATGACTTGGGATGCAAAAGCAAAATTTGAGCAGGGTATTATCAGCGAGCGGGTGTACAAATTAATTATTGCTGGGGCCAAAGAATACCAGCAATAAATTCAAAATTTTTTTTATCCGCCCTCCTTTTGAGAAATTACACCAACTTTTTATACATATCTATTGTTCTTTATCGGTTATGCGTTATTTTTAGCTATAATTTTAAAAGAAGGTATGATTTTTGTTACCTCTTGGGAATTATAATGAACGACTCTATAATGCTTTTAGATGCTTCGTTGAGAGACGGAGGCCATCGAACTAATTTTAATTTCGAAGATGCTCAATTAGAAAAAATTCTTGTATCTCTAGATAACTCAGGCATTGAATATATTGAAATTGGCTATCGCAATGGAACTTTAGTACCCACCCAGGTAGGGAGAGCCGGATGGTGTGCCAAAGATTATCTACTTCTTTGTCGTTCTTTGATTCAAAAAGCAAAAATGGTGGTTATGGTTTTTCCAAATAACCTCACTCAGAGCGATCTTATTGAATTAAAAGAATGCGGCGTCGATTTAGTAAGGCTTTGCATTGCTAAAAACGAACTTGCATCTGCCTTGCCTAAAATAAAAATGCTAAAAAATGCAAACATGGATGTTTCAGTTAATTTTATGAATATTTCTTGCTACAGAGAAAATGAACTTGATGATTCAATCAAAACGATAAGTGAGTTTGCACCAGATATCATTTATTTCGCTGACTCAAATGGCAGTTTAACCCCCACGCGCATCAAAGAAATTTATGAGAAATACATTAATAATTATCCGTTCCCCTTTGGATTTCATGCCCATGACAACCTTGGGCTTGCACAAGCTAATGCCTTGGCGGCAATGAGTTCGGGAGTTCGCTTTATTGATGCATCTCTTGCGGGCATGGGCAAAGGTACTGGTAATTTAAAAACAGAATTTTTTGTTGCTTATTTACATTCAATACAACTAAAAAAATACAGCCTTGATCATGTGTTAGAGGCAGCAAATTTTGTGCGTAGTTCATTAAAGATAGGTCAAGAGCCAATTGAAATGTCAGAATTTATCCGTGGGATTTCTGATCTCGCAACTACAAGCTACGAATCTAAATGAACCATTTGAGAATGTCAGCTGTTTTATTCACGTGAGTTCAACTTAAAAATGGAAATGCCTTTTATATCGAACTTAGGATAAAGATTTCCCATGACTTACACGAAAGGAAAAGATTGTATCCCCTATTTAGGGCGAACGCATATTAATCGATTCTTCAGATTTTTCAACAACTGCAGGTTTACTTTTGGGTTTATCCATATACGCTTTTTTCAGAGCTTTTAGGTCTGGATCTTCTGGGTTTTTCTCTAATGCTTTATCCAGTTGTTGGACTTTTTTACTTCGCATATCATCGGTAAATTCTTTGTAGCGACCTTTTACTTCTTCTTTTGTTTTTTGATCCACATTCTTAAAGCCGCCTTTGCGATTTGCTTCCTGGCAGAGAAGAACTCCATGAATATTCGCGCGCGTATTCGCTACCGTACAATTATCATATTTTTGTGGTTTTTGCTCGATGATACATACTGGAGCTTTGTTTTGAGTAACCTGATCAATTTGTTTCATAACTTGCGCATGTGAGTGTCCCTTGTCATGGCCACTCATTACATTATTTATAAAATCTGGCGTAATATCCTTCGTGTCTACCTCATAGATTCGAGTTCCATGCTCTCCTCGACGAGCACCTTCCCCACGATTTGTAAATACTAAATAAGTCTTATCAGGGTTTCCTTCGACAGGTACAAAAGATAAACCCATCGCGTGACCTGTACAATTAATAGGGACGCTGGTTACTTTTCCTTCTTGTATTCGTTGACTCAGTTCCTTTCCAGCTTCAGGACTTCCTTCTGGAGTACTGTATTGATATTTAGCGGCTTTATTTGCAAAAGCAAAAGCCTCTGAAATTTGCTTGAAATCACCTTTCGCTGGATCCTCAGTGCGACCCTGGCCGTAATCCTTAACTGCATCAGTCATCAATTGATATGTAGGTCCTACATGCGCACGTTGTGAAGAAGTACCATCTACGCTGGTTATCTCTAGACCCAGTATGAGACCAAACTCTTTAACTGTATGCAATTTCTCTGGTTCTGACTGAATATAGTCCTTAGGAGGAGTAATCAGATCACCTGACTTTCGACCCCGTTCGCTCCGTATTGCAATATCATATTCTTCTCTTGCCAGGGAATCATACTCTGCTCCAAAATCAAGTAAGACCCTTGCCATTGGGAAATCCTGATTTTGCAATGCTTGCACCAATGGTGTCTGCCCACGAGCATTTTTTGCGCTGTTTAAAGCAGTTGGAAGGTCTTGATAGCCACCCTTTTCAAGAAGATCAGGTAACTCTTTAGGATCAATTTCCTGCTTTAACTTTGGATCGAGCATCTTTTGCAAGAAAAGAAACAACTCTTGTATAAATCGTTCCTCATTCATTTTGGCTTTTTGCGAAGCTTCTTTAAGTTTATCTTCAGCCATTTCTGATTGGCTGATTATAGTACTTTTAGGAGCAGATAATTCAGGCATAATGTAAACCGGCTAAGTGTTTATTTTAAATACAATTATACTACAATTTAGATCTTTTTGAAAAGGAAGAAGCATCAACGTGTATGTTGATGCTTCTTCCTTTTACTTAACTACCTCAGGAGGAGGCTTAGAACCGCCACCTAAGTCACCCTTTTTTTTTGGAGGGGTCTGGCCACCTTCAGTATCCTTATTATCGCTTTTCGAAGCATTACCTTGAGCAGTAACGTTCCCACCGCCACCAGCTTTACCCAGAGCACCTTTAATCATGCCAACACCTTTCGCGCCATATCCGCCAAGAGTCTTATCAATTTGGCCTTGCGCTCCCTGAGTTTCCTTACCTGCTTCTTGAGTTTTACCTTTTACTTCCTCACCCCATTGTGCCGTTTCTTGACCTATGCTTTCAGGAGTACCACCTATCCACCGTAAGACTTTGTCCGGCAAATAAGAAATCAAGGTAAATGCTTTTTGTATGATTACTAAATACAAAGTGGTATAGGTCAATATAGAGAAGAAGAATGCATAAATCCCAGCCCAATCCGTATATCCGCCCGTACCAGAAGCTGCATCCGAACCTCCATAGGACCAGACTCCACCCGCGAGTTTAGCTGCATCTTTATTTTCCTGTTGGATAAATGCGATAGCTTGATCGTATCCAGCATTTAAAACCCATACCCCCACATAGGATAATGCTATGGCTGTAATATAGCCAATAATCATCATGGAAGGTCTAAGGAATACATTCACCAAGATCATGATCGCAGCTTCACCCTTACCAAAAGCCTCATGCCCTTCCGGATGAGTTACACCCAAGGCAACAATAGGGGCTGCGACCATTGCTTCGATTACCGAAATTAACCAACCCAATGCACCAAAGGTGAAAATCATATAGGGCAAGATTGGAATATAATAAGCTGTGGTAAATCCTACGCTCACCATGACACCTACCCAGGCGATCACAAGCGGCATTGCCAAAGACATCATAGCGAAAATAAAGATACCAAATACAGGGATTAATGCGCTGGATACAGCCATATTCAACAAGAGCATCCATAAGTTACCGGCAAAATTGATGTACTCGTTGCCCATATTTGCCAAAGCAACTACTGGGTTTACTCCAGGCTGCGCGATAATTTGTAGGCCCTGTTGAAAGATTGTCGCCATTCCTTGCAATGGAATCATCAGGAACGCCATTACTACACTATTGATAATCTGACCAAAGATATCAAGAAACAGGTTATATATAGTCACTAAAATAATATTATAAAATATATTTCCGAGTATTTGTCCCAGACAAATAGAGAAGAACGGTTTGACTTCACCGCAAGAGAAGTTTTGTCTTTCTAATCGGTATAACGATGTATTCACACTAAAATTAATTGTGTTAGCAAAAGTCAGTGGCTTAATCCCTGGTTGACCAGGAGTTGACATCATAAGTGAGTTGTTAAGAAAACCCCAAACTGTAGATGATTCTGAACCACTTTTTACATTCAGCGGATCCTTCTTCTTTGGTGCGTTCTTTGTATCTGCTGTAATTAAAGCCTGTACTTGCAGTACTTGGGTATTATCTTGACCAAACCATTTACATAATTGAGTAAAGTCTTTATTTTTATCGGTCATACTTCCTTTGTCACAGGTAATCGTTTTACCATCACTGCTAGGGACAAACGGGCTCGTTATTGCCTCGGGACTAAAGGTACTTTCATTCAATCCAGAGTCCGCATCCACTTGGCCTGCATTTGCGATGGTACCCGATGATCCCTGAATCGCTACCAAATTAAAGAAGTACGCACCAGCCATAATCCATCCCTGAGTCTCAGCTTTATTGATAAAGTCAGTGGATTTCTGCATAGTTCCAGCGTTTTGGATTAGACGCGCCAGGTTGACTGTTGGCATCATAATACCATTATAATCATTGATCGCATTAGTTAACTCATTACCATTAAACAGCGTCCCCCCAACTGCAGATCCCGGCACGGGCCCCCAAGTAAGACATAAATTCCCATCCTTATTCTCCGTATCACCAGCTATCTTTGAAGAATAAGTACTACATATCGTTCCATCTTGTTTATAGGGCACACCAAATTGCTGCGTCGCAACTGGAGAAAATTTAGACGCGTTGGGGTTACTCGTTGTTGACATTTGCGGATCATTACCCACTATAACTCGAGCGACTGTAGATAAATCCGAATACATTTGCTGGACTGCAATCGCTCGCGACATCTGGGTTGCGGCAATCTCTGCAGGAGTTAGCGTATTATTTCCAAGTGTCACATTATTTCCCGCAGTAGGATCCGTAGGCAGCAAACTTTTTCCGTCTGAAGAAAAAGCTGATCCCTTTGAACTAGCAATGCTCTTCCAATGAATGGAGCCGCATATCCCGTTCAAAAAATAATAAGGAGAAGCTGCATCCTCAAAATGAGGCATTTCAACAGTCCACGAACTGGCCCCCGGGGCCTTACTCTGAACAGTAATCGCATTGACTGAACTAAGAAAATCAGGAACCGTAGTTTGGCAGAACTTAGCTATTGGAGAGCTATTATCGCCCGCTTTGGCGGCATTATAACAATCTCCCGATTGTTTTTGCTGAGCATCAAGAAGACTTTGCCGTAAATTTGTCAATTGTGTCTGTAAACCCAACATACATACTTGGCCGGAAAGTATATTTATCGCGCCTGTTGTAATTGCACCAATACCCGACGTATCATCACCAGAAGTAATAAGTGCCTGGGCTGGATTGATCGATTGTGCTTGAATAATAACTCCACCGCGGTTCAAATAACTTAACGCGGCATTCCATACCTTATCTGCTGCCCCAACGCCTTGAACAACAACCCACATGACAAAAATTTGCATCAAGCAATAACCAGAAGCCTTGGGAATCAATAAAGCCAAACCCACTGTAGATCGAATCGGAATCCAAATAGAGGACCACTTTTGTCCAAGCATTTGCCCTTCGTGGGCAGTATTCATAGTAGATACCAAAAGGGTATACATAATAATTATACCCCCCAACGCCAAAACTGCAGCATTAAATACTGCAAACATACTGCCCATGATTTGGCTGCCTGTACCACTTAAAACACCATCTACAACCCCGAATAAATTGCCAAGAAACACTACCGAATAATCACTTGCAGGAGGAGCAAAACTCAAAGAACTGGCGTTATCTGCTAAAACTAAACCAGGACATACAAGGAGAAGTAGAGTTACCAACAACTTATTCATTTCTTTTCTCCAAACAACCCCTGCCTATACCATTCATTAAAGGTACACCCCAGCTTGCGATTTTTAATTTGATAGTACCAAAAGTGGTAACGGAAGGCTAAAACCAGCGCAATCAAAGTGACAATGAGGCTCACCAGAAACGCTCTTATTGAACCAAAAAAGAGCTGATATCCGGCATATCCCAAAATCAAAAGAGCAGCTAACACCATAATAATACTCAATCGAAATAATGATTTCTGTTTTATAAGTATACTTTCGTCGCTAAGATTTAATAATTGGACCGCTTCGTTGAATGATTCCCCTTCAACTTTTTTCTGTGGTACGAATAAACGTTTAAAACCATTTCCTAAATACAGAGTAAATGCTTTCATCCGTTCCCAATCAAACCACCTACGTACATTAATAATTCTCGAAACTAATCTAACTATTCGCGACTGCTTTTTCATATTTTTTACTTCTTTCTTTTATCTTTCATAATATACTATAGTAGTAAGTAATGATTTCGTCCATCCGCTGAAATACAGTAAAGAAAGAGTAAAATATGCCTGATTTAAGTCATGAAGCGTCCGCCCAGTATTGGTTTGAATATATTGATCCTATGATCTATAGAGTTATTACTTTTATGGAGAGTGTGGAAGATTGGACCCTGGATGGAAATCCTGAGTTTGAGAGAGCCATGGAGCAATTAGGCAAAGAACTTGATGACATAGAAAAAATAGATATGAGCCTCTTGGCTGAAGAAGAAAAATTTATTCGCATTGTAGGGAATATTAAATCGGGCCGGGGACTTCGATTGCTGCAAGCAATCGATACCGTTCATCCGGGCAGTGCGTCGCGTGTTTTAATCCATGCAGAGGAAACAAGCACTGGAAGCCATGATCCTGCTGGAGTTTTTCTTAAAAGAAACATTGTATTTGAACGTTTAAGATTGTTGTCGCGAGTTTTTTGCCAGTATCGTCTAAAACTTGTTTTACGTGCACTTGAAGGGGAAGAATAAATGAAATTAGCGTCTAAACTTATGTTGCTGAATGTGCTTTATTTTACTGCGTTTTCTGTTACAGCACAGGATACAACAACCTCAACATCAACATCAACAGGAACAGGAACTGATCCAAGTCAATATTATCAAAACCAACAAACCGAAGAAATGAAAAAAATAGTAAAGTACTTTGAAAACTTCGGTCAATACTTGGGTTTTCAAGTAAAGAAACCTCCTACAGAAGATAATAAATATTTTACAGTAACCTATAAACTCCTTAGTTTAACAACCTCTCAATTATCACAAGCTTATCAGTTTTATACCTTATTAGGTTCGATTCCCGTGAATACTTTTGCAGGTCAGGGCCAACAAGGCGGAGGAGGAGGAACAACTACAGGTAATCCTTTTGCTCAGTTCCTGCCTACTGATGGTGGAAATACCTCTCAACTTAATCCCAGTGGTACAATTATTAATCCTCTCGCGAATCTTGCTTTTCCAGGTTTTGCCTCAGGCCCATCTGCAGGATCTACCGGAGTGACTGTGAATCCGTTGATAGACCAACCAACTTTTCAACAGGATCCAGTAAGTCAAGCGGTATTAAATATTTTGGCGACCCCTGATTATACGTACTGTATGAATCCTACTAGTAGTACGCCAGAGTTTGTTTCTGACTGCAAATTGGTTTATAACACCTTGGTACCCCTGAACATTGTAGGGGAAATTCCTAACGCGATTACTTTTTTTGACCCGGCGTACCTTCAACAATTTTTAAATCATCTGAATAGTAATGCATTGACTGCCCCCTTGATGTATTCAACGCAAGACCTTGGGACGGGCCAGCAAAAAGGCGATATAGCAAAAAATGGCCTACCCGCACAAAATCAAGAGCAACTTGCTGCGAATTTTATTCGCTATGTTAGTGGTGGTGTAATTCCAATAAGATTACCTCAGTGGAGTGATTATGACTATTGGTATAAACAGACCCTTAGTAGTTCATCTTCTACCTCCGGCACCCTTACAACGAAACAAATGCAAGCGCAGCAAACCCTTGCTAGATATCTTGCGAGCTTACGTACCTACGCAGCCCAAAACTCTGTAGGACTCAGCAACCTTTATTATATCATGTCAAGAAGAATGCCTCAGACTAATCCTGATACAGCAAGCGGACAGGCTACGAGTGGTAGTAGTGGCCCAACAAGTCAAGCCTTAACAGAGTTTAATATGGCAACCTGGAGATTGTATAATACTACAAGCTCTGGCGATCCAAGTGCTACTGCCACCGCTGCTGCAGGCGGCACAGGTGGTACTGGCGAGCCTGGGAATACCCCCTGGATTAACAGCCTTAATAATGCACCGCCTGCTACAGTAGAAAAGGAAATCGCTATATTACTGGCTGAGATCAATTACCAACTTTATTTAGATCGTCAAGTCCATGAACGTCTTCTCATGACGAATAGCATCTTACTATTACAAAGTGTTCGTACAGGCGCTCCCTCTAATGAAGCCCTAAGCCCCGGAGCACAAACACAGCAATAACCTTAAAAGTACGGGGTGAAAGAAAGCTCTTTTCACCCCCGTTTCAAGAATTCAGTTTTTAAATGCATCACTCTATCATGAGCAGTTTCAGTTAGTTATGATTGCACTTAAACTAAAACTTTTATAAAAAATTCCTAACAACTTTTATAAAATGGTGTATATGATTTCATGCATAAAAAGGTCATAGTTTAGTAGGTCTTATTGATAACGGATAAAGAGCATTAAGTAACATTGTGAGCTGGGTAATTTCGTTAAATAATCAGTTAAATAGTTGATGACATTTGGGTCAAAGTAATTTAGATTGACGCATTTAACTGCTCATTTTTCTATGTCAAAAACTATTATCTTTCAAAAATCGTTCCTAGTATCCGGCATCATGTGCTTTGATGGTTGTGGTAATACAATACAAGGCTTTCTTCATACCTGTATCAATGATTGTATCGAAAAAGAGATTCTTCCTGCAGATGCCCGACTTATCGTAGATGCAGAACCCAGTAGTTTAGGTATTCATCAATTCACTGTTTCTATTGAAAGTGAGCAAGGTGATTTTATTCCCATAAAAAATTTTGATTCCATTATCTTTGCCAAAATTAAAGAAGATATTATTTTTGAGATCATTGACGATCAAAAAGAGAATGGGAATAAACCAAGCGACAAAAAAAATTGGATTAACATACTTGTTAACCTAATGTGCATGGGAGCTGTACTTGCTTTAACACTTACATTTCCTCCATCAATAATTTTAACCATTGGCTTAACGGCTCTTACTTTTTTTTCAACCGCATTTACCGCTCGAGAGTACTTATTTGCTTTTTTTCATAACTTCCGCGCTAAAAATTTTGCAAATATGGCAACGACCATTAGCCTAGGCTGGTTGTTATCTATGGCCCATACTCTTTTTCATGCCATAAGCATGCCTTTGGCAAGTAATTTTTCCATGATCTTTATGAACTTTATGATGCCAACCATGTTGATTGCTTGCATCAATGGTATGGATGAGATTAAACGTCTCGTTATTGAAAAATCTAAAAAAATTCAATTGAAAGGAATTAAAACATTATTTCCTCAAATGTCAGAAAACTACCGTTGTTATCAGTTAACCCAACTCGAACTCGAACTCTTATCAAAAAAAATTGAGCACCTACTTTCATCTAAGAAACAAAACCCTTCAGAAATTGATTCGCAACCGAATAAAGAAGAACAGGAGCACCTATTATTTATTCAAAAATTATTAGATACCAAGGAAATAAGCGAAGAAAAAAGAAATCTTTTAAGAGAAGGAATGCTCATTGAAGTTAACGCTGGCGAGTGCTTTCCAGTGGATTGTGTTTTAGTTCAAGGCAACACCGTAATTGACGCATCTCTTCTAACCGGTGAACCGCATCAAACAAAACAATTATGGCAGCATATTCCTTCGGGTGCTATTAATCTTGGAAAAAAAGTTACTGTTTACGCTGAGAAAAACTCATACAATAGTACTGTCAATACGCTTCTCTTTCGCTCAAACCGAGCTAAAGAATCAGCCACTCCCAAAGAAGAAACCCCCAAATTTGCTTATCTTTATACGACACTTGTTATCATTGGTCTTATGGCGGCTATTTTTACTCCAATCGGATTGGGAATAGCGACTATTCCTTTAGTAATACAAAACATTATTGGCATTTTGTTTTCTGTATGTCCTTGCACGATTGCTATCGCGCATCAATTACCCCAACTCATCAGCATCCATCATCGTAATAATAAAGGCATCCAATTACGTGACGACAGTTTAATTTCACCACAATCGGATGAAATCCATACTGTAGTTTTTGATAAAACAGGAACATTAACCACAGGAAATTCCATTGTGGAATCTTCCGACATTCCTATACATTCCTCATTATGGCAACGAATCTATTTATTGGAAAAAGCTCATGGCAGAGAGCACCCTCTTGCTAAGGCAATTCAAAAACACTATGAAGTTACGATGAATAATCAACTTCTTTTTGATGAAATAAACGAATGCACGATGGACCAGAAAAATCGAGGACTCACAGCGAGAGTGCAAGGAAGAATAATACAAATTGGAAACGTTGACTACTTAAGAGAGAGTGGCATTACTCTCCCTGAACCTGAACAATCAAAAATCGAACAAGGCTTTTCAGCGGTCTGTGTAGCAGAAGATGGCATCTATAAAGGAATTATCTATGTGAAACATGAAGTAAGAAAAGGGGTCCTCGAGGCACTCAACCGGTTAAGAAGAGAAGGCAAAAAAATTATCATGTTAACCGGAGATAACCTTTTATCAGCCAAAGGCTTTAATAAACAAATGGGCTTTATTTTTAATGAAGAAGATATCCATGCAGGGCAAACGCCAAAAGACAAAGAATCATTTTTAAGAAAATTGATGAGTACAGAAAGAAGCAATCCTAAAGGAGTGTGGTTTGTAGGGGATGGCTTAAATGATGCGCCTTGTTGTCGGATTGTCTCTGAAAAAGGAGGAGTTAGCTGTGCCATGGATTCCAATGATAAATCAGCATTTTTTACTGATATTACTTTTAATGGTTCATTAGATTATCTATTTAAACACAATAAATTAAATTGCGCCCTACAGCAAAATATAAGCCAAAACAAAGGCATACTCATTTATAGTACTATCGCATTTCTTGCCTTTATCATGAGTTTTTCTATAGCGGGAGTTGCTGTTTCTCCATTAATCCCAATGGCTATTATGCTATCAACAACACTTTTTGTTTTATTTAATTCTTATCGAACTCAACTCAATATTGACTCCGCTTTAGATAAAGAGATTGCATGGCCTAAAAAACTATTAAGCTCCAATCTCTCAATTGGCTTATTATTGGCAGCAAGCACCCTACTCATCGGTAGTGTTTTAGTAGCAACAATTACAACAGGGGGATTAGCCTTACCGCTTATAGCATTTACAGCCGGAACGGCTATAGGGTTTAGTAGCGCATGTACTTTATCGGCGATTAGTCTAATTGGTGTGTTCCTTGGTATCCTGTCAACTTCTTTACTGTCTGGACAATGTACCCAAGATGCAAGTGAATATCATCCAAGCAGCATTTCAAATAAAGATGAACCTGGCCAGCTGGAGCCAATTGATACAATAGCCAGGGAGAAAACGAATGATTTCTTCCTCGACAGAACATATAAAAGTAAGGAAAAACCACCACAAGAAAATGAATCTATTTTGGAGGCGGCAAGTTGTTCATACTCTCATTAAGTGTAAGCACAGTAAAAACCAGGACGCGTCGCTTTATGTAGGTTCAAGGATATGTTTGAAGCGCTGCGCCAGGGTTATAAAAGCTACAATTCTATGAATTTATTGAGCTGTACCCTCTAAAACAATTGATAACTTTTCCATCACTTCATCAACAGAAATTAATTGCATAGGTTCTTCACCATGTACATGCTGTCCCCAAACATCTTCAATGCACTTGCTGCCAAGAATTTTTTCTGCAGCTTCAGGATAATGGTTTACAACTAAATGTTGAAAAAGATAAGGACCAGAAATAAGCGGGTTAGTTACCGCGTGTAATGCTACAACTGGGGTGTTTACCGCAGTAGACATATGGGAGGGGCCCGTATCAGGGCAAAGAACTACTGTTGCTTTACTGATAAGTGCCAATAATTGTTTGGGTTTGGTTTTACCCACAAGATTAATTGCAGCAGGAATCGCTTGCGTAATCTGTTCTGCCAACTGTTTATCAAAATCAATTGGTCCTCCCGTAATAATTACCTGTACACTCCATTGTTCTTGCGCTTTTTGCAAAACCTCAATATAACGGGCAACAGGCCAACTACGTTCAGGTTTACTTGCCGCTGGATTCACTACCAAAATGGGACCTTGCTTGGGTAACTGTTGTTCTGCCCATTCATAATCTGCAGAAGAAATAGGTAAATCCCAGCGAATAACACGTTCCTGTATTCCTAAGGCATGGGCAAATTTCAAAAAACCATCCAAGGTATGCTCTAAGCCTGGCGTAATTCGTTCATTGACAAATAAGCCATGTGCATCATTTGCTCGATGCTCATCGTACCCTATTTTTCTTTTTGCTTTGATAAAGGGATAAAGAAAATTCGTTCTGAGACTCGCTTGCGGCGCCAATAACACATCAAAGATACGTCCTTTCATTTGCTTTTTAAAGCGCCAGTAGTCCATAAGACCGTGCGGTTTATCAATTAAAATGAACTCTACTCCATCCATTCCTTCTACCAAATCAAAAGCAGGCCTGGAAATAATCCAAGTCAACTTGGCTTGTGGTAGATTGGCTTGTAACGTTCTAATGAGTGGAACAGCCATTAGAACATCACCTAATGCCGATAAACGTACAATACAAATGGATTTAATCATTCTGTAAAACAAACCGCGAACCACAATAAGGACACACTTCTACTCCGGTTTTTTCAATCGGCAAATAAACCTTAGGATGAGCATTCCATAACACCATATCTTTTGTCGGACAGCTCAGAGGTAATTCATCAAGGTGTACCACATAATTTTTTTTTGTACTCGCTGGTTCTTTTTTTTTTGCTTTTAACATGATGCTCCTTTAAATCTTATTTAATAGGATTATCTAATATTTCCTCAATTTTCGCTATAATCTCTTCGCGAAAAGCCCCATTTTGTGGATCATAATAAAAAGCTTCTCCCCAATGCCTGAGCCAAGTTAATTGACGCTTCGCCAATTGCCGGGTAGCAGCAATCCCTTTATCACGCATTATAGAATAATCATAATCGCCTTGAAGATATTCAAGGGCTTGCCGATACCCCACACAACGCATGGAAGGTAGGTTTATGGTTAAATGCCATTTTTGTTGTAACTGTTTTACTTCTTCAATAAAACCCGCGGCTAACATATGATCAAAACGTTGTGCAATACGTTCATGCAACCACGCTCTTTGCTCTGGAAAGAGAATAAAATTCACAAAATGATAATCTGGCTTTTCCTTATGCTGCTCAAGAAACGCAGACAGGGTCTTACCAGTCACGTAATAGACCTCTAATGCCCGTTGAATTCGTTGTGCATCATGAGCATGAATTCGCGCAGCAGATTCGGGATCAATCTGTACCAATCTTTGATGAAGAACGGGCCACCCCAACAAAGCAGCCTCAGCTTCCAATTGCTGACGTATCGCCGGATTCGCCTCAGGCAAAGCAGATAAGCCTTTTTGTAACGCATTAAAATACATCATCGTTCCTCCGACAAGCAAAGGGATTTTGCCTTTTTTGATGATCGCGTCACACAAAGATAAAGAGTCGGTACAAAATTGAGCAGCAGAATAGGACTCAATCGGAGCCTTGATATCAATTAAGTGGTGTGGTGCCATGTTCAGCTCCTGAGGAGTTGGTTTGGCAGTTCCTATATTCATATCACGATAAATCATTGCAGAATCAACGCTAATAATTTCAAAAGGATATCGTGCTACTAATTCACAAGCTAAAGCCGTTTTTCCTGAGGCAGTTGGTCCCATCAAACAAAAAATTAATTTAACCATTAAGTATCTCAATTAAAAAACAAGCCTTTCCTTTCATGTAGCCTGGGCGCAGAGCAAAGCATAAGCCAGTGGCCCAATATTCTAACAAACCTGGGGGTTCGTACGCTATACCAGGCTGGGCATAAAGCCTGAATTGTAGATTAGGCGCATTGCAAGAAGATAAATAGTATCCGAGGTATTTCTACAAACTATTGGAGATTAGCATGAGTTTGTATGATTTTGTAGGTATTGATGTAGTGAAAGAAAGTGACGCTACCCAATCCTATTTCTTTACTCTGCTAAACTCTGATTTGCAAGCAGTCTGGCTGCACTTGCTCGTGTTCTCTTTCCACGTTAAGATTGCATTTTTTGCTACTCACTTTTCGACTAAGCTTGATTGTTAAGGATAACACCAATGCCAACAAGGAAACTGTCCGCAGGATTACTCCTCCTTGTTCCGACGCTCTTATCAGCTGGAACCATGGGCCAAATCACCATTTCCCCTGCTTATTCCTGGGTAATAACTCTAAGCGGCGGGCCTGCTTGGGCAGATAATCCGGGCAAATCACAAACACTCTCTTTACAACCTGATGTTTTTAAAAATTATGCCGTGGATAATGCATCAGAGACATTGGGCCTAGGCGGATTATTTATAGGCTTCCAAAAAAATATAAATCCAAGCTGGCTGGGACAACTGGGTTTTGCCATTGAGGCAGTTAGCAAGATCACCGTAAGAGGTGATATTTGGGAAGATGCTGATCCTGATTTTAATAATTACTGGTATCAATATGATATTCGACCTATCCGGATAGCCTTAAAAGGGAAAATTCTGACGGATATCAGATTTTGGGCACTGCCTTATCTTAGTGGTTCTCTAGGAGTCAGTTTTAATCGCGCCTCAGATTACAGCATTATACCAAAGATTCCCGAAGAAATTCCTGCACCTTTCTTTTCTAGCAAAACTGAAACTTCTCTTTCTTATAGCATTGGGGCTGGCTTACAAAAACAATTTCACTCTAATTGGTCAGCTGGTGTGGGTTATGAGTTTGCTGATTGGGGTAGGAGTCAATTAGGCCGAGCTCCTGGGCAAACACTAGGCAATGGCTTATCGGATTCTCATTTATATACCCATACTTTGCAGTTTAACGTTACGTTTATTGCTTAAGGATAAAACCTATGAAACGGATGCTACAGGGCCTTGTCGCTTGTTTTACTTTGCTAATGACCGCCGCTTCGCTTTATGCAGCCCCCCAGCCTAAGTTCACACTCATTCCCACAACCGCGACTACGGTGCAGGTTCCTGCTAATGGTGCTGCTACCCTACAATATCAAGTGAGCAATCAAACCAAAATTACCCGTACTTTAACGATTGTGCCACTACCTGGAGTATTCCAAACAAGTACTCAAGCAGGAAGTTGTCCCAATCCATTCATACTCGCTCCCAAGCAATCTTGTCTGTTAACTTTAACGATTTTAGGTCCCCAGCTGCCACCGGCGGGTATTCATGGCGGACCTGTGGTGTGCAAAACAAAGGGGCCAGGAGATAATAGCCCAGATCCTTTTCTTTGTTCTCAACCCAGCCCCTCGAATCAATTAAACATTACTCGTGTAAGCCCTGCGTTAGCCAATCTTGCGGTCAATCCTTCTGTACTCACCTTAATGGCAGGAAGCGGCATTCCCGGTGTTATTCAAATAACCAATACTTCAACGACAATAACAGCCTTTAATGTTCATGCTTTATTGCCTCCTACCTGGACGGATGTCATTCAAGATGCGAGTAATTGTGTCAGTATTGCCCCAGGCGCCAGTTGTCAGTTGCGCGTGACACCGGGAACTATCCCTCGCCCTCAAAGCACTGTGTTTATCCAGGGGGATAATACCATACAGGCAAGCATTTTGCTTTCCGTAGCCCCTCCACCCAGTGCAACCATTACGGTCACCGGCTCCCCATTAATCCTCATTAAAAATGGTTCTACACTTGGCCTAACCGTCACGAATACCTCAACGAATGTGACGGCTATCAATGTTCGCGCCCTTCTGCCTGCAACCTGGAATGATGTCATCCAAGATGCCAGTAATTGTGCCAATATTGCCCCAGGCGCTAGCTGTCTATTACGATTTACACCGAGCGGCACAGCCCACCCTCAGATAACCGTGCCTGTACAAGGCTCCAATACCAATACTGTGCCCGTATTAATTGCTGTGAAAACCCTATTAGCTTATATAGCGAATGATTTTGCAAGTGGTACAAATCAGGTTACTCGTTGTGAAGTAGGTATTAATGGTGATTTTCTCAACTGCCTTAATGCAGGAGGGTTTAACAACCCCTTCGATCTGGTTATAAATCCTGCGGGTACTTTGATTTACATTACAAATGCAACCGGAAATAATATAACTAAATGCGAGTTCGATTCAATTGGGGGTTTAGTTAATTGTAATCAAGCAGGCAGCGGATTTAATAGCCCTGAAGGAATTACCCTGAACGCTGCAGGAACTTTTGCATATATCGCTAATACCGCCAGTAGCTCTATATCAAAATGCCAAATTGATGCAGCTGGTAATTTAAGCATCTGTAATTTAACCGCAGTAGGTGCAACTTTTATCGACCCCGTGGATATAATATTCAATTTCGCCCACACAAGAGCGTATGTGAGTAATTTTGGTTCAGGCGAAATAACAAAATGTGATGTTGCTATAAACGGTGAGTTAACATGCAGCCCTACACCTGCTGGAACCGGTTTTAACACTCCACTCGGAATTACTTTGAATCAGACAGAAACTCTAGCTTATATAGCGAATCAATTTGGGAACTTTGTCTCTAAATGTGGAGTGAGTTCCAATGGAAACTTAATAAATTGTGTAAACTCCCAAACAATTAATCAACCCCGTTATTTGGTATTTCATCCAACCGAGCCCTTGGTCTATATTACTCAAGCCGTTAATGATACTGTCTCGAAATGCCAAGTAGCTGCGAATGGGGATATCATTAACTGTACCCAAACCGGTTCAGGTATGGATGGCCCTACAGGAATTATTTTCAGTTTAAGATAAGCAAGCTTATCCTGGTTGCTTGCAACTATATGCAGGAGACTCAGTTGTAAGCGCTCAGGTTTTCAGACATGTAATAAATTTTTACAATCTTCGCTCGTCAACACTTTAAATAGTCCTGGTCTTTTGTTTTCCTCATTATATAGTCTAAGGAGTAACTCATTTAATTCCATTTTTTCCTCAAGACTTAAAAGTCTGGGATCAAATACTTGCGAGCGGTTCATTAATTCAAGCAAGGTATTCTGGTTCACTACATCACAAGCAGCAACAGAGTCCAAGAATAACCGCAAATCTAAATGGGGCATACACAGCGGCATACTGCGAATGACTGCTTCATTTTCTCCTAACCATTCCAGATTTATTCCTAATTGTTGGAGACACTGTTCTAACTCCAAAGAACTACTTTGTAATTTCTGGGGAAAGGAATATGGAATCGCTACCAATAAAGGCCTGCTCGCCAAAGGCAATACCAATTGAGGTATTTGCTCCTGCAGTCTATATTGATGCAGACTCACAACATCAACAACATACGGCTGTTGATGGATGAATGCCAAAATGTATTGGCTATTCAAAATGATCCAGGGTAATTCGGTTTCTAAATTATAAAGACTTTTGCTTGATGCAGCCAATTTAGGGTAGGGCTCATAAACCGCTTGAACCTCTTCATGCCTCGGCTGTTCGAATAATGCATATGCTATCTCTTCATTGAACTCATTTTTTGACTTCAATGCAGCAGTCAATTGTGACGTAAAAAAATCAAAAACCAAGCGAGGCTGCTGAAAGCGCACCTCATGTTTGGTAGGATGTACGTTCACATCTACCTCTGCAGGGTTAATCGTCAAATACAACACACAGGCAGGAAAACGACCAGGATACAATAAGCCATCATATGCCTGCTTAAGTGCCTGGTGAATTAGTCTATCTTTTACCATGCGCTGATTAATATAAACCCACAATCGATCATTCTGACTGCGCTGAAAATTAGGGCTACTTATCCATCCGCCAAGTTTCATTGCACCATGCTCTACATCAAGATAAATTGATTCTTTAACAAAAGTACTACCCAAGATACGGGTCATACGGGTTAAACGAGTTTGTTCATTGGTTGCGGCAGGAAGCGATAAAACCTGTCTCCCATTATGTTTCAGTGTTAGTGCAATACCAGGAACACTTAAAGCAAAACGTTTCACTACTGTTTCGATTGCTTGAAATTCTAGTTTTTCGCTTTTTAAAAATCGTTTTCGTACCGGTGCATTAAAAAATAAATCAACAACATCTACTGTCGTTCCTGCAGTGCGAGCGCAAGGGGATATTGCTCTTTCTGTACCTTGCACTCGCAGCATCATTGCCGTTTCTTGTTGTTCCGGCTTGGAGCTAATCGTGACTTTTGCTACAGAAGCAATACTGGCTAATGCTTCTCCACGAAAGCCCATACTATCAATTGCATATAAGTCATTAAGTGTACTGATTTTGCTGGTTGCATGTGCAGCAATTGCCAAAGGCAAGTCTTCTGCTACGATGCCAACTCCATTATCACTGATCTTGATTTGATTGAGGCCACCATAACCTATTTCTATAGTAATCGTATCTGCACCTGCATCAAAAGAATTTTCCAGTAGTTCTTTCACTACCGATGCAGGCCGTTCTATTACTTCTCCCGCAGCAATTTGATTTGCTATAAGCGGTGGTAATTGCTGAATTCTTATGCCCATGCCTGAGGAATCACCAATTTTTGACCTGGCTTAAGCCGAGTAATACCGCGTAAATGATTCATGGATTGTAAGGCCCCAATTGAAACATGGTAACGCGCAGCGATAGCAGGTAACGTTTCTCCAGCGCGAACCAAATGGACATTATTGGTTGTCATTGCTTCAATGCGCGATCCGTGAGGGGGATTTTCCCAGAAGTACCCTTTAATGCCTTGAAAAATTGCTTGGCTCAATCGAGCCTGGTAAGCAGGGTTAGTTAAATTTCGTTCCTCTATAGGATTGGAAATAAATCCTGTTTCCACCAAAATTGAAGGAATATCAGCAGACTTCAAAACTACAAACCCAGCTTGCTCCACTTTGTTATTATGCAAACTAGTAAAATTACCGAGCTGATTTAAAACACGCCCACCCATTTGCAAACCTGAATTAATCGTGGCTGTTTGTGATAAATCAATGAGTACAGAGCGAACAACCCCATTCTGATCATCTAAATCACCTAAATTCACTCCGCCTAATTCAGAATAGTTTTCCTTTTCTGCAAGCCAACGTGCTGCTTCACTTGTTGCTCCCCTTTGTGATAAAGCAAATACCGAAGCACCATTTGAATGAGGGTTATTAAATGCATCAGCATGAATGGCAACAAAAACATCTCCATTATATTTTCTGGCAATATCCAGCCGTTGTCGTAAACCCACGTAATAATCTCCCGAACGAGTCAATACTGCACGCATACCAGGCTGTCTGTCGATTAGTTGTTTTAGTTTTAAAGTAATTGCCAATACAACATCCTTTTCTCGGGAATTACGAGGACCTCGAGCGCCAGGGTCTTTGCCCCCATGCCCCGCATCCAAAACCACAATAACATCACGCAGTTTAGTTGGTCTCCTGCTTACTTTAATAGGGTTCTGATTTGTCAAAATAGGACGTGCTTGTTGTTTGGGTTCGGTTTTTGCAGATAATTTAGCCTGTTGTATTTTCGGTGTAGCATATGTCTTCGATACTACAGCAGATTTAGGAATACTTGCGGCAATGGGTGCAACAAGAGGGCCACTATGAACTAAATCAACGCGTATACCTCCAAAAGCGCCGTTAGGTTTCCAAGGAGAGGAGCGCAGTTGGACTTTTTGATTCACTTCAAAAACCAATCTTAAGGTTCTAGGTTCAGAATGCCCACTCCGAACTTGTTTTACTAATCCATTAATTAAACCCAATTGATTTAAATCCACAGCAAGTTGTGTTTCCTTTAAGTCCAATACAACCCGACCAGGATGATCCAAAAAAAATAATTTGTGGGTGAATGGTCCATTAATAGATAGAAAAAGTGAGGTTTGGTTACCCTGTTGTTTTAAAACAACAGACTGTAGTTGAGCACTAAATGTTGTAATAGAACAAAGACACATTACAACAAAACACCATGAGCGAAATATCATCTTTCACCTGCCAGGCGAACTAAAATTCTTTTACCCGCTGCACTCAATGCCATAACTTGCATTTCACGTCCAGCCCCTTTAATACCTAACTTAAAACGAATATCTACAGGAGGCAATATTCCTCCAGCATGTTCTGCCCATTCAATACAACAGATACTCTCCTGGGTAAAATAATCTCTGAATCCAATATATTCCAATTCTTCCTCATGGTGTATTCGGTAGAGATCAAAATGGTGTATGGTCAAATGATTGCATGTATAACTTTCTACCAATGAAAAGGTAGGACTTTTGATTGCAGATTGAATGCCTAAATGTTTCAACATAGCGCGAATAATAGTTGTTTTGCCTGCACCCAAATCACCACTAAAGGTCATGATTAAGGAAGGACAAAGGCAAGAAGCCAGATGAGCGGCAAAATTTTCGCTTGCCGTTTCATCTGGTAAATTCAGTGTTATAACCGTATTCGATTCGCTATTTATCATCATTCAGGGTAATTCAAGACATGAGGTAAAACATCAAATAAATCACTGGCCAGTAAACCAGCTCCTCCTATTTTTTTCGCTGACAGATCTCCAGCAACTGCATGCGCCCATACACCACATTGCGCTGCTTCGGATAAAGAAAATCCTTGGGCGCAAAGCCCTCCAATAATACCGCTTAACACGTCACCCATACCAGCACTAGCCATAGCAGGGTTACCCCGAGAACAAACAAACGCATCTTTCTCTGCTGTTTGAATTACGGTTCCAGCCCCCTTCAGTACAACGACTCCCCCGTATTGCTTCTGGATATTTGCTGCCGCCTGATATCTATCTTTCTGAATCAAATCAGTAGTACAAGAGAGCAAACAAGCCGCTTCACCAGGATGTGGGGTTAATATCCAATTATCATCCATCTGTGAGTTTTCGGCTAATAATCTTAAGGCTGATGCATCAATAACCATAGGTAATTGTGATGTAATTGCCATTAAAAACAGGTTAATAGCCCATTCACTTTCTCCCAGGCCAGGGCCAATAATACACACTGTGGCTCGATCTAAAAGCGGCATTAAATCTTTAGCGGTTTCAACAGCACTTACCATAGCCTCGGGGATTAATGGTAAGGCGCTCTTTGCGTGTTCAGGCCATGTTGCAATAGTTACTGAACCTGCGCCTGTTCGCATTGCCGCTTTGGCGGCGAGGCCAATGGCTCCAGGCATCCCTGGCCCTCCACCAATTACCAAAACATGACCATAATTTCCCTTATGTGAATTTTTTTTGCGCCCAGCAAGCGGCAAAGCCAAGGTCTCTGAACTTAAAAGACAGGCAGCAGGAGTCAATTGAGTCACACAGGAATCAAGTTGTAAAGAACAACAGTGTATATCCCCACAATAATCAGGACCATCCGCAGTATACATACCCGATTTCTGGGCAATAAACGTTAACGTGGTATTGGCTTTAACACAAAAATTCTCTACCTTGCCTGTATCTGCGTTAAGGCCCGATGGAATATCCAAAGCTACGACAGGTAGACCACTCATATTGATCTGATTAATTGCCGATACAATAACCCCACGAACAGGTCCTTTCAGCCCTATCCCTAATAAAGCATCAATAACTAATTCTGCTTCACTGTCTAATGGTTCATCTACAGCTTGACATTCAACTCCTGCACTTATAGCCATTAAAGCCGCATGTTGGGCTGCAACAGGAAGGTCGGCCACCGCCTTACATTGGTAAATTGTCACTAATAATCCATGTTCATGTGCTAAACGTGCCACGACATATCCATCACCTGCATTATTTCCGGCGCCACAGTACACAGCAATATGACGAACATGGGGATATAGTTTTGTTATAAGAAAAAATGCCTCTGCTCCGGCACGAGACATAAGTGCATTTTCATCTAATTGATATATAGAAGTAGCCTGTTGCTCACAAGCTCTAATTTGCTCACAACGATAAAGCGCGTTTGTTGGTATGATCACCTTGTGCTCCAAATTTACTATAGCGCCACCACTAAGTTCTATACATTGCAAGCTCGTTCAGTTCAGTCATGTACTTGTGTACACTCCTTCACTTCACTTTACTTGCGCCTTGTCTAGAACTTAGTTGGATGACGCTATATTTCGAACACGTTTCATATATGCAGTCTAGGAAAGGGTGAATCAAACCCGAGTTTCGTTTTCACGCCTTCACCAGGCTACTTCCATTTACTTGACTAACTTTAACGAAGGCTTGCTTTTAGAAGTAGTTGAACCATCAGATTCAGAACCTGATGAGCCAGAAGATGCTGGAGGCGGCTCTTCTTCTTCTTCGATAGCAAAAGCAATACCCCTGCCATTTTCTTTAGCATAGATTTCCAGTACTGATCCTGGCGGAACAAAAATTTGTTCTGTTTTTCCTGAAAAACGCGCAGTAAAGATAATTCGATCATTTTCCAATAAAAGACCGCGTGTTGCTGCCGGAGAAATATTTAACACAATGCGATCATGGTTTACATGTTCTCTCGGCACCTGTACACCCGTATATGCTGCATTAACCATGATATAAGGAGTTAATTCGTTATCTACTATCCAATCATAGGCAGCGCGAATTAAATAAGGTTTGTTTGATGTCATTGTCATTATTTATGCCGCTCTTAGTTGTCGCTCAGCATCAGTCAAACTTGCTTGAAACGATTCACGTTTGAACAAGCGCTGCATGTAAGCAATTATTCCTTTAAACTCCGGTGCAATTTCAATTCCCAATCGAGGCAAGCGCCACAACAAAGGTGCTAATGCACAATCCAATAAAGAAAACTCATCACTTAAAAAATAAGATTTATCTGCAAATACAGGATCAAGCGCGGTAATGCTTTCGAATAAATTTGTCCTGGCATGTTCTGCATTATCATCTTTTAAAATGCGATTCATTAAATAATACCAATCATGTTCTATCCTGTGCATCATTTTTCGTGTTTCAGCACGAGCAACAGGGTAGACAGGCAACAATGGAGGATGAGGAAATCGCTCATCTAAATATTCCATAATAATACGTGGTTCATAAAGCACAAGTTCTCTATCAATTAAAGTAGGAACGGTCCCATATGGATTAACGGATAACAGATCAGCGCTGGGATCTACCTGTTTGGCAGTAAGAATTTCTACATTTACCCCTTTTTCAGCCAACACAATCCGAACCTGATGGCTGTAAACATCATCTGTATCGGAAAATAATGACATTATAGTGCGCTTCGCAACAATTGCCATGAGCAACTCCTATTTAATTCAACTATAACAAAAGTAAGTACAAACACACAAAACCTGCACTTTACCACATTTTTACCTTTTTGGGTTACTTTATGCCGTTTTTTCGCCAATAAACTCTCTTTAACCCGAGAACAACAAGAAATAAAACAAATAAAAAGCTAACAACATACAATCCTATCCGGTATCTTATTGACTGCATTGGCTCGCCAACATATGCAAGAAAACTAACCAAATCGTGTAACTCGTTATTAAACTGATCTTTGGGTAGTTCATGATTCAACGTTTCTAAAATATTGGGCATAGCCACACCCGGGACAAGGCGGTTATTCGTACCAAAAGGCCTAGCATCATCTCGATAAAAGCCATTTAAATAACTATAGAGCCATTCGGTTCCTTTTTCTCGAGCAACTAAAGATAAATCCGGGGGTACTATCCCAAACCACTGTTTTGCATCTTCGGGCGGCAAAGCAATGCGAATCGGATCATTAACTGTTGCTTGCGTAAAAATCAGATTATTTTTTAATAAATCTTCATTTATTCGACCATCAAATCTTGTTATGCCTAATCCTTTGGCCATGTGATTATAACGCAAATAGTTCAAGGAGTGGCAACCAGAGCAATAATTCATAAATAGTCTAGCGCCTCTTTGCAGGCTTGCCTTATCTTGTACATCAACTTCTGCTGAATGGGCCAGTACAACTGAATTTAGAAGTAAGATAAAAAAACATAAAGACAAGTAAAAAGACACTCCTTTCATGCGCATTATTCCCCTCCTAAGCGTGAAGGTACTGCGCGCGACTTTTCAAAACGAGTATAAAAAGGCATCAACAAAAAATAGGCAAAATACAATATAGTACAGATACGTGCTAAAAACAAACGCACAGGAGTTACAGGAATTGTCCCCAAATAACCTAATAGTACAAAAGCTACGCCCACTAGAAACAACATAATTCGGGAATAATTTCCTTTGTAACGAATGGAGCGAACAGGACTACGATCAAGCCAAGGTAGAAAGAAAAGAACTAATAAAGCGAATCCCATACACACCACCCCTAATAGTTTATCAGGGATCGCTCGCAATATGGCGTAAAATGGAGCCATATACCACATTGGAGCAATATGATCCGGAGTGATTAAAGGATTCGCCGGGACAAAATTATTATGCTCTAAAAAGTACCCCCCCATTTCAGGAGCGAAAAACACAATTGCAAAAAAGAGGGTGAGGAAAGCAATCACCATGACTAGGTCTTTAACTATGTAGTAAGGATGAAAAGGAATCCCATCTAAAGGCTTTCCTTTTTCATCCAGCTTATTTTTGATTTCAATCCCATCCGGATTATTAGAACCTACCTTATGTAGGGCAACCACATGCAAGAAGACCAGAAAAAATAGTAAGAATGGAAGGGCAATAACATGCAAAGCAAAAAAACGTTGTAAGGTGGCATTGCCCACTGTGTAATCACCTCTTAACCAAATAACAAGATGTTCACCAATATATGGAATAGCACTTAACAATGAAGTGATTACTTCGGCTCCCCAATAGGACATTTGCCCCCAAGGCAACAAATAACCAAAAAATGCGCCAGCTAATAGCACGATGTAGAGCAACATCCCCAAAAGCCAAACCAGCTCCCGTGGCTTTTGGTACGAGCCATAAAGTAGGCCGCGAAACATATGTAAATAAATAACAATAAAGAATGCAGAGGCACCTGTTGAATGCATATACCGAAATAACCAACCAAAATTAACATCGCGCATTATGTATTCTATGGACGAAAAAGCCTGTTTAGCGCTTGGGGTATAAAACATAGTCAGCCACAAACCTGTAATGAATTGATTAACTAAAACCACAAGAGCTAATGAACCAAAAAAGTAAAAAAAATTTAAATTTTTTGGTAGGTAATAGGCACTGAAATAATTTTTCCAGGTGCTCATCAACGGAAAGCGCGCATCGAGCCATTTGAGGAGTTTATTCATTTAATCGAGCCTTTTTCTGTTACCTATCATAAATTGCATCCAGGCTATATATTATGCGACATGGAATTTATGCTTTATCCTCGCCAATCACAATAGTTTGCTTATCGATAAAATAATATGGGGGTACTTCCATATTAATCGGTGCAGGGACATCTTTAAAAACCCTGCCAGAAAGATCAAAAGTAGAACCATGGCAAGGACAGAAAAATCCACCAGGCCAATCAGGTCCTAAATCGCCAAGATGGGGTTTGTATTTTGGCGAGCAGCCTAGGTGAGTACAGATGCCTATAAGTACTAAATATTCTGGGTTAATCGATCGGTGGTTATTTTTTGCATAGGAAGGTTGCTGTCTTGTCAGCGAATTCGGATCGCGTAACCTTGAGGAATACGTAGTTAAGCGTTGCAACATTTCTTCAGTTCGTCGAATTATCCATACAGGTTTTCCACGCCACTCAACAACTACCAGATTACCTGGTTCCAGTTTACTTAAATCAACTTGCACTGGCGCACCTTCGGCTTGAGCTTTGGCACTGGGCAACCAAGAAGCAACGAAGGGAGTTAAAGCACATAGAGCACCTACCCCTCCTAATACACAAGTTGTAGTTAACAAAAAACGACGACGATCTTCATCTACCAGATCGTTTTTATCCTGCTCAGGATCAGTAATTTGATTCACCATATCGTTTGCTATGCATGTATGTAGCCTGGGTGCAGCGAAGCGAAACCAGGGAAATCTAGTTTTATCTAGATCACAATCCCGGGTTTCGCTTCGCTGCACCCAGGCTACGTAAAACAAAAAACCCCGCATCGGCGGGGTTTTTTGACCAATATACGATTAACGTTTTGAGTATTGAGTTGCACGACGTGCTTTGTGCAAGCCCACTTTCTTTCTTTCAACACGACGTGAATCACGTGTTAATAAGCCACGTGCACGCAGTCTTCTACGGACTGAATTTGGATTGGGCTCAGCATCTTCCGCCAATCCTTTTTCATCATAAGCAACTAATGCTCTTGCGATACCCAAACGTACAGCACCTGCCTGGCCAGAAATTCCACCGCCAGAAACCGTAACATAAACATCAAATTTATTAACAAGTTCAACGGTTTCTAATGGCTGCATCACAACCATGCAAGAAGTTTCACGACAAAAATATTCCTGTAAAGTACGGCCGTTTACCTTGATCTCGCCTTTACCCGGACGTAAAAACACACGAGCTGTTGAACTTTTTCTACGGCCAGTGCCGTAGTATTGCTTCACTTCAGCCATAATACTTATTCCTCAATATCAAGTTGCTTGGGTTGCTGTGCAGTATGTGGATGTTCGTTGCCGACATATACTTTTAGCTTACGATACATCTCTCTACCTAAAGGATTCTTTGGTAACATGCCTTTAACAGCAAGTTCGATAATTCTAACAGGATTTCTGGCCTGTAATTTTTCAAAACTATCTGATTTTATTCCACCAGGATATCCGGTGTGACGATAGTACATCTTGTTGGTAAACTTACGACCGGTTACAATAACTTTTTCCGCATTTGTAACAACAATGTAGTCGCCTGTATCAACATGGGGGGTATACTCAGCTTTATGTTTGCCACGTAAACGACGAGCAATTTCAGTTGCTAAGCGACCCAAAACTTTATCGCTGGCATCAACTACTAACCAATCACGTTTGACTTCGTGGCTTTTGGCACTAAATGTCTTCATTAAATGAACTCCGAACCGCCTAAATTTGGTAATCTTCTATCATGGACGGGCGATTTTAACCAAAACAGAAACATCCTACAAGTAAAAAGGATAAAAATTTATAAACAATTATTAAATCCGCGTAAATATATCAAATTTCAAACAAGAATCATAATAATTTTTTACTTCATTATCGTCCTGCGCAGCGACTGAATCTTATACACATCGCTGAAAAACACGGCTCTACCCCGCGATTTGTCCGCGGATAGACCACATAGGCAGAGACGTGTTCTAGAGACAGCAACGAAGCAGAAACCAAGGAAAACGTTACTATAGAAAACCAGGGATTCTCTTCGTTGGTTCAGATTACAATCTTATTGATCATTCTTGATCAATAAGTAACTGCTCGGCAACCCTGCCAGAAATCAAATGTCTTTCTATAATTTCATCAATATCAGCAAAGGAGGAATAAGAGTACCACACACCTTCAGGATAAATCACGATGCATGGACCCGAACTACAACGTCCTAGACAACCTGATTTACTCACACGAACTTTACCTGGACCATGCATTTCCAGTTCTAAGAGTCGCGACTTCATATAATCAAAATAAATTTCACCGCCAGAATTGGCGCAGCATTGCTTGCCTGCAGCCTTTTGATTGGTGCATATCAGAACATGTTTATTGTAATAAGCCAACGGTTACTTTCCTATAGATTCAATTTTTGTCTTTAATTTCAAACCAGGTTTAAACGTTACAACTCTCCTGGCTACTACAGGAATTTCCTCTCCTGTCTTAGGATTCCTACCCGGCCTTTGTGGCTTGTCCCTTAATGTAAAATTACCAAAACCAGATAATTTTACATGATGTCCATGCTCAAGAGCATGCCGCAATTCCTCAAAAAAATTTTCGACCATTTCTTTTGATGCGGGTTTAGACAATTTTAATTCATCACACAAGGTTTCTGCCATTATTGCTTTGCTCAGTGCATTCACGATTATTCCCTCAATATGATTGAAAATTTATTTTCTAACGTATTGATTATAGCACTAATTAGAGAATTAATCTCCGCATCCACCAAAGTGCGGCTTTCATCTTGCAAAGTCATGGCAACTGCAAGGCTTTTCTTCCCATGTGGAACCCCTTCCCCGGTATACACATCAAATACATCAAAAGATTTTAACCAATTTTCTTTTACAGTTGAGCGAACAACGGATTCAATTTGCATCACGCTGATATCAACATCAACTAAAAACGATAAATCTCGACGTATTTGCGGATATTTTGAAATTGTTTTATAGCGTGGCGCTTCGTCTCCGATTAATGCTGCTAAATTTATTTCAAACAATAAAACATCTTCTTGCAAATCCAATGCGTCTACCAAACGCGGATGGAGCATACCTACCCATCCTGCAACGACTCCATTAATCTTTATCTGGGCTGATTGTCCAGGATGTAACGCATCATGTGCCGCAGCTGTGAATTCAACCTGCTTTAATTTGAGTGAAGCAAATAGTGATTGAAGATCACCTTTCAAATCAAAAAAATCAAAAACCCGGGTAGGCTCACTCCAATTAGCACTTCCTTGTTCTCCCATCAACAAACCCGCAACACAAGGACGTTCGATGAGATGCCCCTTGTTAACATCAAATACTACGCCAATTTCAAAGAACTTAACTGCATTTTGCTGACGATGAACATTATAAATCATTGAGGCGATCAATCCTGGCCACATCCCTGCACGCATTTGTGATAATTCTGAAGAAATGGGGTTTAGCAATTGCATAAACTCTTTATGAGGATAAAGCTCGTGTTGTAATTCCGGATCAACAAAGCTGTAGCTAATTGTTTCGTGATAGCCTCTGTTGCTGAACCAACGCGAAAGCTTTGTCGCAATTTCTTCATTTCCGCATGCTTTTCCTGGCTGCACAAATGTATACGTAGGTTGAGCCTGTAAATTATCATAACCGTAAAGGCGGATGATTTCTTCCACTAAATCCACATCTTGCTGGATGTCAAAGCGATGAGAAGGAATCGTAACATCAAGGAAATTATTTCGTTCTTTTCCAATAACAATGCCAAGTCCTTCCAATAAACTCTTCATTTCTTGCAAGGAAATATCAAGTCCGGTTAATTTTTTAACTTTATCTGTATCAAAAGCAAAACTTACCGTTGCGGGTAGATATTTTTGGTCTTGAGCTTCAATAACGGGTCCAGGTTTCCCACCTGCAATTTCTAAAATTAACGCAGTAGCTCGTTCTAGAGCTTTTATCTGCAAGCATGGATCCACTCCTCGCTCAAAGCGTTGTGACGAATCACTGAATAAGCCAAACTTTCTTGCAACCCCCGCAATGACAATCGGATTAAAATAAGCACTTTCCAAAAATACGTCTTGTGTATGCGCCTGTACCGAGCTCGCCTCTCCCCCCATAATACCAGCCATTGCCAAGGGTTTTTCTTTGTCGGCAATAACCAATACTTTTTCATTTAAAGTCAATTCTTGACCATCAAGCAGCTCCAACTGTTCTTGGGAATTACTAAAACGCACTTTAATGTCACCTTTGATTGTTGCTAAATCAAAAGCATGCATAGGTTGCCCCAATTCGAGCATTACATAATTCATAACATCCACAACAGGATGCAATGTGCGAATACCACTTCGACGCAAGCGCTCACTCATCCACAAAGGCGTATTGGCCTTAGGATTTATATTACGGATCACTCGGGCGCAATAACGCGGGCAAGCCTCTGTATGTTTCAACTCAATGGTCAATACATCATCAATGCTAGGAGTCACCTCGGAAATATTTTTTTCCGCTAAGGGGAGTTTATTTAAAACAGCTACTTCGCGGGCAATACCTAAAACACTAAAACAATCGGCTCGATTAGGGGTTAAATCAATATCAAAAACATGGTCATCAAGAGTTAAATACTTACGTAAATCCATTCCCACAGGTGCATCACTTTCCAACTCCATAATACCTTCGGATTGCTCAGCCATTCCCAATTCACTTACAGAGCACAGCATTCCTTGGGACAGCTCACCACGTAATTTAGATTCTTTAATATTAAAACCACCTGGCAAATGCGCTCCAATCATTGCTAAGGCAACCTTTAATCCAGGCCTTACATTAGAAGCCCCACAAACAATTTGCAGCGGCTTATCGGTATTTGCATTCACTTGGCATAAGGTTAATTTATCCGCGTTAGGATGGGGTTTGGTACTAAGAACTTCAGCAACGATTACATGAGTAAACTCCCCTGCTACTGGACTCACCGCATCTACTTCAAGGCCGGCCATAGTCAGTTGCTTTGCTAATTCTTGTTCAGTTAATGAGAAATTCACCCATTCACGTAACCATAATTTACTTAATTTCATTTATAGTCCTTACCACCTTATTAAACTATTTATTGAACTCTGTAGACAGCGCCCATCTATTGAACTTCAATACTGAATACACTCAACCAGCGACATTTCTTAAAATTGACTTAAAAAAGTAAGATCATTTTCAAACATCATACGTAAATCATCTATTCCGTAATACAACATTGCCAGTCTATCCATGCCCATACCAAATGCCCAACCTTGATACTCATCTGGAGAAATGTTTACCGCTTTAAGTACATTAGGATGCACCATGCCGCAACCTAAAACTTCAAGCCATCCGGTAAACTTACAGGAGCGGCACCCTTGACCACTGCATTGTGTACACTCAATATCTACCTCTGCGGAAGGCTCCGTAAAAGGGAAATAGGATGGTCTAAATCGCAATGCTAATTTGCGACCGAAAAAATCGGCAAAAAGATCTTCGAGCAATCCTTTTAAACTTGCTAAAGTAGCCTGTTTATCAATCAACAAACCTTCTACTTGATGGAACATGGGTGTGTGGGTCAAATCTGAATCACAACGATAGACCCGTCCAGGCGCAATTAAGCGGAAAGGCGGTTTACGTTGCTCCATAGTACGAATTTGTACAGGTGAGGTATGGGTTCGCAATAATCGGCCATCACCAAAATAGAAAGTATCATGCATTGCACGTGCAGGATGATGCCCAGGAATATTTAAAGCCTCAAAATTATAAAATTCAGTTTCTATTTCCGGGCCATCGACAATATCAAAGCCCATGCGACTAAAAAACTCATTAATTCGGTGCTTCACCTGCGTCACTGGATGCAGTGAACCACTTTCTTTCTTACGTCCTGGAAGGGTGACATCGATACGTTCTGCGGAGAGTTTTTCTAATAATTGCTTTTCTTTGAGTTCAAACATTTTCGTTTCAATCAATGTACTGATTTCACGTTTTGACTGATTTACTAATTGACCTACTTTAGGTTTTTCTTCGGCGGATAGATATGCAAGGCTTTTTAAAATTTCCGTTAGCTTACCTTTCTTGCCTAAAAAATCAACGCGAATTGATTCCAATTCAGATACATCTTGTGCATTCTTAATTGCTTCAGAAGCCTGCTCTTGTATGGTGATGATATCCTGCATAATTATACCCACAAGTAAAAAGGAGGCCGCAGCCTCCTTAAAATAAATTTCATCTTTATCTAGCGTTCTTAACGAGCTTGGCCTGGGTGAAGGGTAGCAGACCCCGATCCCGGTTCTGCTAGGCTTCACCCAAGCTACCTTTAATAAAGATTATTTTGCTAATGCAGCTTTAGCTTGTTCAGCAATTGCAGCAAAAGCTACTTTGTCATGAACAGCCAGATCAGCCAATACTTTTCTATCCAGTTCAATTGATGCTTTTTTCAATCCATCAATTAAACGGCTGTATGATAATCCGCACTCACGAGCTTGTGCATTAATACGCGTAATCCACAATGCACGAAACTGACGTTTTTTCTGGCGTCGATCACGATAAGCATATTGACCTGCTTTAATTACTGCTTGTTTTGCCATGCGGTAGGTACGACTACGGGCTCCGTAATAACCTTTTGCTTGGTCTAAAACTTTCTTGTGACGTGCTTTCGCTGTCACACCACGTTTAACTCTTGGCATTCTTCATTCCCCCCCTTAACTACCGTGCAACATACGTTCTGCCAAACGCGCATCGCATGGCTTCAAAGTTCCGGCTTCTACACGCAAATGTCGTTTTGCTTTGGTAGACTTTTTGGTGAGGATATGATTTCTATAAGCACCGCGACGTTTAATCGCGCCACTTGCTGTCTTACGGAAGCGTTTAGATGCTCCGCGATGTGACTTTAACTTCGGCATAACAATGTACTCCGCATTTATTTCAGCTACTTAGTTTTTTTGGGTGACAATACCATCAGTAATTGTCTTCCTTCGCGTTTCGCTTGCTGTTCTACAACAGCAAATTCAGCAGTATCCTGCTGTAAACGCTCAAGAATCTTCATACCGAGTTCTTGATGCGCCATTTCACGGCCACGAAAACGTAGCGTGATTTTGACTTTATCACCATGATTTAGGAAACGGATCAGGTTGCGTAGCTTGACCTGATAATCTCCATCTTCCGTCGTAGGACGGAATTTTAATTCTTTGACCTGAATTTGCTTCTGCTTTTTCTTTGCTTCATTTTGCTTTTTACTCAGTTCAAAGAGAAACTTGCCATAATCCATAATTCGGCATACAGGAGGCTTGGCTGTTGGTGATATTTCCACCAGATCCAACCCACTTTCTTCCGCTGCACGTAGCGCTTCACGTGTAGAGACAATTCCTGCCTGGTTACCATCGACATCAATTAAGCGTACCTCAGGTACATTGATCTGTTCATTAATTCGTGCGCGATCATTTTCACGCTTAGTTGGTGCACTAATGGTTTAACCCCCCCTGTTTGTTAATTAATAATTGACCCTTTACGAGCAATTTCTTGCGCCAAGGTATCACAAATTGTATCGATTGTCATCACACCTAAATCTGCTCCTTCACGAGAGCGCACAGCAACCTGGTTTGATTCAACCTCTTTATCTCCTATCACTAAAAGATAAGGTACCTTTTGTAAAGTATGTTCGCGAATTTTAAAGCCAATTTTCTCATTTCTCAAGTCATAGTTGGCCCGAACACCTCTTTTTTGTAAAATTTGGGTCACTTTACTCGCATACTCGTTCTGTTTTTCACTAATTGTCAGAACAATTGCTTGTACCGGGGATAACCATAAAGGTAATTTTCCTGCATAGTGCTCTATTAAAATCCCCATAAAACGCTCAAAAGAACCTAAAATTGCACGATGCAACATCACGGGGGTCTGTTTGCTACCGTCTTCTGCGACATAAGAAGCATCCAAACGACCTGGCATCGAAAAATCTACTTGTATGGTTCCACATTGCCAGATTCTACCTAAACAATCAGCTAAGGAACATTCAATTTTAGGCCCATAAAAAGCTCCTTCACCTGGAGCATCAACCCATTCTATATTTCTGCCTTTCATTGCTTGTTTTAAAGCAGCCTCGGCTTTATCCCAAACATCATCACTTCCAACTCGCTTTTCGGGGCGTAATGCCAAACGATATTTGATCTCGTTAAAACCGAAATCGGTATATACAGACTGGACGAGCTCAAGCATCATCGCCACTTCGGATTGAATTTGATCTTCCGTACAGAAGATATGAGCATCGTCTTGAACCATGTTACGAACACGCATCAGGCCATGTAATGCACCTGAAGGTTCGCAGCGATGGCAATTACCAAACTCGGAAAATCTTAATGGTAAATCTCTATAGCTTTTTAATCCTTGATTGAATATTTGCACATGACAGGGGCAGTTCATTGGCTTCACTGCATAGTGACGATTTTCTGTCTCGGTGACAAACATCTCATCTCTAAAATTAGCCCAATGACCGGATTTTTCCCAAAGCACCCTATCAACTAATTGGGGTGTTCTTATTTCTTGGTAACCAAAATCAGCCAATCGGCTACGCATATAGCGTTCAAGTTCTTGATAAATTGTCCAACCCTTGGGATGCCAAAACACCATTCCAGGAGCAATATCCTGAAAGTGGAACAATTCTAAACTCTTACCCAATTTACGATGATCACGTTTTTCGGCTTCTTCAAGACGAAATAAATAATCAGCCAAAGATTTTTTATCAGCCCAGGCAGTTCCATAGATACGTTGCAACATTTCGTTATTGGAATCGCCGCGCCAATATGCGCCAGCTAATTTGGTCAGCTTAAATGCCTTCAAAAATCCAGTAGAAGGCACATGAGGACCTCGACAAAGATCTTCAAAGTCTCCTTGTTTATATAAAGACAATACTTCATCTTTGGGAATATCAGCAATAATCCTTGCTTTGTACTCTTCACCGAGACTTCTGAAATACTTGATTGCCTCATCGCGTGGCAGTTCCCTGCGCGTTACAGGGTAATTTGCCTTGGCCAATTCCGCCATTTTTGCTTCGATTGCTTCGAGATCTTCAGGGGTAAATGGTCTTTGGAATGCGAAATCATAATAAAAACCATCTTCGATTACAGGACCTATGGTCACTTGGGCTGTTGGAAAAAGACTCTTAACCGCTTGGGCTAGTAAGTGCGCCGTAGAATGACGAATAACTTCAAGACTTTCTTCTTGTTTTTCAGTAAGGATAACTAATGCACAATCTTTTTCGATAAGAAAAGAAGTATCTACCAGGCGATCATTGACACGACCTGCTAAGGCAGCTTTAGCCAATCCCGGACTTATAGTGTGGGCGACATCATAAACAGTTAAAGGCGCTTCAAAATGTTTTATACTTCCATCAGGCAATTTAATGTTTGGCATAATTTTATCCGTAAGCACTTCTTTTCAAAAAAAAACCCTGCATGGCAGGGCTTAAACCTTAATTAAGAGGAGTCAATCTCAAGCATCGTAAACGTTTTCGCTCTATCGCTGGAAATCCATATTTGGCTCATCTTGAACGGTTACCAAGCATCATCCCAAATGAAAACGGGGCTCCTGGAATACGATTTATTGCATGGTAGGCACGAGTGGGATCGAACCACCGACCACCACCATGTCAAGGTGGTGCTCTACCACTGAGCTACGTGCCTATAAAACGACCTGCATATACATTGAGGTGAAGTATATAATAAGGTGATATTACAAAGCAATCATTTAACCTAGAAAAAGCTGTTGAGTGCATAATGCACACGTTAATGTGTGTGGGAGATACCGGATATTTAAATCTTTTTTGTGAGCAGTATTCATCTTCTACGGCCAACAAAAATTTAAAGATCCAGTAGATTTAGCGCTCCTCGGCTTTGCTTTTTTGAATTATTTCATCCTTAAGAAATTGCTATTTCACGCCTATAGAGCAGAACTTGCAGTAAAAACTCGCTTACATTGTGTTTCACAACCTCTTTAAAACAATTATTAGAAACAAATACTTTTCGTTGGCGTTCGGAGCTTGTTCCTGAATCCATAATTGCCTGAAGCGTTGCAAAATAAGGTTGATAATTGAGTTGCTCGATGTAGGGTTTTAATTTCTCAAACCACTCCTTCAACTCGTCGCCATTAATTTGATTTTTTCCATCCATATTCATTACTAATTCAGCATCCAAACCATAACGAATAGCTCTCCATTTATTTTCTCGAGAAAGCCAATAAGGAGGATAGGCTACTGATTCAAGCCAACTTCCATTATCAGCAAACCAGTGAGCAAGAACATGGATAAATGCAACAAGCGCCAATGTTTCTGCAAGTGTTGCTGCTCCATCACAAGCACGAATTTCCAAAGTTCCAAAACCACAACTTGGTCTTAATCCCACCATAAATCTTTAAGTGACTTTATAGAGCCGCATGATTTAAGCGTCTTATACAAATATTCAAAATCCTGCCATGAGCGTACATGGTAAGGTTGAGCTGCTGTAGGAAGGGCCTCATAGGTAGTGGGGCGACACGAAGCAAGTCCTGTGTCAATTCCTTGCCAAAAAGGAGCTGGAGGAAAGCGCTAATACATGAGGCAAAAAATACATGAAAAAATTATCAAACCGTATGCATTCTTCCCCACTCGACATACCTAGATGCACATGAAGACCATATACACTCATCCTACGGGTAAGCCATTGATTGCGATCGATTAAATCTTGATAGCGATCTGTGGGTGAGATCACCCAATCAGCATATTTTGAGAAGGGATGAGAGCCCGTTGTTGCCAGTAAAATACCCAATTTTTTCGCAACATGCTGAAGCTCAAAAAGTGTTGCATAAAGATCTTCTTAACTTCTTGCACCAAAGTGCATTTGGACGTATTGACTTCGATGGTACTTAAATAGAATTCCAGTTTGATCTTCTCAAGATGGGACACAGCATTTAAAACATCTTCTGCTCGAGAGCATAAATTGTATGCTTTCAGCATCAATGAGTTGTAGTTCTATTTCTACCCAAAGTCAATATTCCATTACTGTTAAAAAGAATTTCATCTTCTGATGCTAATAATGGCTGAGTAGTATCTGATGTTTGCGCTGATAAGGATTCGTTGAGTTGACTTTGCAAGGTTAACCTTCTTTTTATTATTGGAAATAGCATAGAAAAGTATCCTCTTTGGATATTTTTGAGGAACTCTATACAGTTAGATTTAATAGTGATGTACAATAAATATACCATTAAATATTCATATCTGATGAAATAATTCGTACACAAATCATTTACGATACTAATGGTTAAAGCGCCCAATTTCAACCGTGAATTTTTATAAGACCATCCATGAACACTATTGAAAAAGATCAAGTGGATCAAAAAATTGATCTGCAAACACAATCCGAACTCCGTTCCAAAAGCATTATTCTTGCCTTGCGCAAAATCATGCAGCAAATGGATTTTCATTCCAGACGTTTAAATAAATGTTATGGTTTAACTGTACCGCAAATCGCATGTTTGTATGAAATTTATGAAAATGGAATTATGACCATCTCTAGCTTATCGAAAAAAGTGTATCTATCCATGAGCACCTTAGTGGGTGTGATCGATCGCTTGGAAGAAAAAGAATTTGTTCTGCGCACACGAGACCGTAAGGACCGTCGCATTATTTACATCGATATTACTGAAAAAGGAAAAGATTTCGTTCGTGCCGCCCCCTACCTTCTGCATAATCGACTTAATGAAAATCTTCGTTCTCTGGATGAACAGGAACAAATAATTCTGGCTAACTCAATTAATTTATTGGTTAATCTCTTAAAAGACATTTAAAAGAAAATCAAAATTTATTTTTTATCCAGACTAACAATTGGTTCCGTATTGTCTACAAGACACCAGACTAACAAGAAAAGGGTAATCGTTCAGGGAATATGTTTGAATCTTGGTGGAAAATCAGATTTGAGCTCAAGTTGAACGCAACATGCTGAGATAGCGCAGCCTTCATCAGCATGTTTTTTCGTTCACCCTGCAAAGCCAGATATGCTGCGCTTTGCTCGGGTATTCCAGTTATATCCTCTACTGGATTTGCCACCAACCCGTTTTTCTTCGCACAAGATTAGGTGCAATAATCGTTTTTTGAGTTCTATCAGATAGTGTGATGAGAATCACCAGATTATTATTTTTATCAGGACCTAAAATCGTTGGCGAATTTGCATAACTGTTTGATAAACCAACACCTACAGCATATACCCCATTGTATTGATCAGAGGCATTAAAAGCACTGTCACCATTTAGATCAAATCGGGCATATTGGAAAGCGCCTCCATTTAAGAAATTCAATTCTAAAAGCATGGATGAAAATCCAAATCCGCATGAATCAAGAGGTGGTGTATTGAGTGTCGCAATAAATGCTCCGCTTATCAGCTCCGGACTGCCGATCACTCTTTGGCCTGCTATAGGTAAATCGGCAAACCACCCCACTTTGTTAGTCCAGTTTATGGTGTTAGCCGTTGCTGTAATGAGGTCTGTAGATAAACCAGAAGTCGCTGAATTAACCAGTGATAATGTTTGCTGCTGAAGATCAGTTCGTGTAAAGGTTGCGGATGTAAGCGGTTTATCCCATATCCCATAAATTGTTTGAGGTTGGGCATTGGCCAAGTCAGACGTTGTCAGAAGTTGCCCTGTGCCAAAGAGGACAAATGGGCCTTGATAACGTGGATAATTCGGATTTAGAGTCACTATAGGGGCTGTTGTTATAGGCTGAGCAACACCAGTAGAATCTCTTGCTTGAAACAGGAGTCGAGGACTCCAATTGGCAGGATCATTAGATGAAACATCAACTGCCCATAGGTTACCTTGTATATCGCCGGCATAGACAGCTGTGATAGGTTCCCCTTGCAATCCATCTCTTTGAGCTAATGCAACTGTCGATAGTCCTTGGGGTAAATTTACATTACAGGCTGACGGCACAGCAGCACAAAGATCTATTTTTCGAATTAATACTCCTGTTTGAGGATTGACTGCATAAAGTACCGATTTATTATTCGTGCTGTTATACCCATTACCAAAAAAGACAGCAAAATTTAAGGAGGTAGGGCTTGTTTTTCCTATTTGACCCACTTTGGGGGTACTGAAAGTAAGTCCTAAATCAATATCAGCATATTCCCACAAGACAGCGTTTGCCAGCGCAGTTTCAGTACTTAGGCCAGTAGGGTTAGTTATATCAAGCGCATAGATACTTTGACCACCTGCATTTTCTCCTCCCACAAGAATAGTGTGCCAGGAGCCGTCAGTGAATTGAACATCGGCGCTTTCTGGTGATCCATTGACATAGAATAAATGGTTCTGATTATAGAGAGTAGAAGTAAGCTGAGAGAGATTATTAAATACATCATTGGGAATGAAGGCGAAGAGTTCTTGACCCGTGGTCGCATTAAGCGCATGGAGCATCCCATCGTTGGCCCCCACATAGAGGGTGGGTTGTCGATTAACGTGTGTTTTCGCAAAATCGATATAACTGGTCGTTAAATAAGGAGCTTGAGGTGCGCCAACGTATATGACTTGGCTATCAACTATATCCCCTAGGACATGCGAACGATTACGGAATGTACCCCCATTTCTTTTTTCCAATCCGGTATTGCCTCGTATGTACTCTAATCGCTGTGCTCCTAATGCATCTATAGGTTGTAACTGAGCTTGTTGGGTTGTATTAATATTTTCCCATCTAAAGGGAACGCCGACTTGGGCCACAGGATCCCATGTAGCTATTTTTCGGTTTGCTGACCACCCCGCTCCGGCCACTAAAGAGTCAAGTTGGGATTGGGCTGACCAGAGGACGGTACTTGTTGGTGCGCCAGTATCTGGATCAAGGTTTATCGCTAACAAATTTCCAGTCCAATCTTCGTAAGGTGTATCTCTAGTGGTAAAATTAGCTTGGTACTCCACAATGTCCGTATCGATACGCGTTGAACTGACGGTCGCTGCTGACGTTGAAAATGATCCATTTTGAATATTTGCCAGAATTGCATTAAAACTATTGACTAGTTGCTCTGGATTCGTGGCAGGGTAATAATCTATCGTGTCCCCTGCTACTGCAATGGCTTTTAGCGTCGCGGCAGCTTGCGGATTCACGGTAGGATCAACGCCTGCCCCCAAGCCTATGACAAAAGTTGTAACCTTATCATTTTTTAGCTTAACTACTTCATCAATTACATCACTTAAAGCTTGATCATTTGTACTATTGAGCGATCCATCCGCATTGAATGTTGCAGTGACACCATATCCTACTGCTGCTGCACTCCCTAATGGCGGCCAGTATCTTCCCTGGAGATCCTGAGTGGGCAAACCATCTGAAATCAGAATAACGTATTTTTTTTGCGGGCAATCACCACTCGTTGTTCCAACAGTCTTCATAAAACTTCCAGCCCGGGTCAGCATCCCTCCAAGGGGAGATTGGGTAGCAGATGCTTTTATTTCAGTGGTAGATGTCGAATTAGTTTCCGGTTTTAATAAGGGCAGAAAAATATTCAAGGCATTGGCAACACTTGTAGGAGTTGGATTGACTCCAGCAGTAGTCATGTTTATCCGTATATTACCCGTATTAAACGAATTGTTACTGTAATAGGCGAAACCGCGCTGCACGTACATAACCTGCGGTGAAAAAGGTACAAATCCAGCATTTGTAGGTGCTGTGATAAAATTGCCAATAGAAGGTCTTGTATTGGCATAGGTCATTCTTATATTCCCTTGATTATAATTGGATAGGGTATAATTAGGAGGATAAGGATTAGATGGGGTGGGACCATTATAACTCACGAATACCCCTGGAAGACCACCTGAACTAAAAAGCATATCATTAATTACTGGATCGTCACTGGAATCCCCAATTTGCATATACTGGTTTGAAGACACCTCATTGGCCCCATAAAGCGTAGCGATGGATGCGCAATTGCTCGCAATGGTAGACGATGCTGAGCTATAGTTATAGCAAGGATTAGTGACATATCGATTACCGACAATTGGAGTATTTGTAAAAACAAAATTACTCCCTTGAGGCGACATGTAATAAACCCACGTATTAAAAATGCTGATGCTGCTCGTGCTGTAGGTCCCCAAGGCAAAATCCGTTGAAGGTATATAATGTTCAATAATGGCTTCGACAGCTGCTTTGGCGATATTTAATCGACTGGGGCTATTATCAATTTTAGTTCCTCCCTGAGTAACAGTATAAGGCGCGAATCCATTGGCATCTGGGGCTTGTACGGGTGGAGTAAATCCTGGTGGGACTTGATAATTAACAGGCGAACTTGAATTGTAAAGTGAAATTAGACTGCTTGACAGTGAACCTGAACCAGTCATAATCGCACCGCTAAAGTTACCATCCATCGATTGAGAATTTCCTATCAGGATCAATACCTGAGGATGTGTTGGACTAGCGATAACCAGGGGAATTTGAGGAATAGCTAATGACACGGCGTAGAGGGATATAGAAAAACATAACAAAATAGTAGTGAGGACATATGATAGAGATCGCATAAACCAGTTTCGATATCTGATTAAATTCCTAAATTTTAAAATGTCCATCATCATCATAATCAAATCCCTTGTTGCATTTGGACGCTAATCCAAAAGCGAAAATTAAACAACCCGCGCCCATACACAATAGAAAAAACAAAATATCCATTTTGCGGAGCATAAAAACGGAAATAGAGCAATAAACCGTCTTTCTAAAACCTAATTACAGAAATAATAAAGAAAATTCGCATAATTTAAAATACAAATATGATGAGGAACCTATCCTTCAATAAATTTTCATGACATTCATGAAATTAAATACCACCCTGGAATATGAATTACTTTAGATTTAGTCGCTTCAGTAAAGTGTTAAATAATCTCTTTTTACCTCACTATTGATTGAATTTTAGGAACTCTTTTGAATTCGCTAGAAAGGCTTGAATAGAGGGGGAACCATTCAAGCCATGATATTGCGAGGTAACCGCTATGATTTATGCCACTTTTTTCTCTCATTGGACTGTACTATGTGATATGTTCCATCGTATATCACGAGTTGCCCTTATTGGAGGCAAGTTAGAAACCTTTTCCTTTAGGTTTCGGTGAAATTATACTTTTTTAGTTTCCAATGTCAACAATAAATTTCTATTGGAAACTATAAGTTTCCAAAATTCCTTATTTTTGCATAAATCATATCGATTTGTTATACTTCATATCCTTAAAAGCTGGCTTGTATCATCATGGAAAAAGTTAACCTAGCAAAACAGTTCGCTAACCGCTTGCGTGATGCAATGATTGCGGCTGGATTTAATTCGCAACGCTCTACTTCAGGGGTCTGCATCCATACGTTGTCAGAAATTACAGGTTATTCAGTACAAATTTGTCGTAAGTATCTCCGCGGTGAAGCCATTCCCGATCCCGTTAAATTAAGAGAAATCGCAGTAAAAATTCATGTTTCACCAGGATGGTTATTATTTGGAGACTCCCATAATGATGAGGGAATCACCCCAAAAAAAATATCAATTAATAAAAATTTGCTTCACTATATTTTCGCCAAAGCATCAAGCCTTTATAACGGCACGCTAATGGAACAGGAAATACCTAATTTTTTAATGGAATTAATCAGTGATGTCAGCCTAATTAATGCGGATGAAGAACAATCTAAAAAAATCATTGATTTGGCTTTATCTACAGTGAAACATTTTAGTCATTCGCAAGCGATATAATACCAACTTGTCCTATGGATAGTTCTTGCTCGCAAAAATTAACGCCTAACAATATGTTCCACCATTGATCTAATAGTGGTATTATTGCATTTTAAAAAAACACTGAGTTTATATGTTACTCCATTGTCTTTTCATCATAGGTATTTGTGTTGAAGCGATCACTGGCGCATTAGCTGCCGGTCGCAAAAAAATGGATTTTTTTGGTGTCATGTTGATTGCCTGCATTGCAGCATTAGGTGGTGGTACTGTGCGAGATGCTCTATTTAATACTTATCCTCTGACCTGGGTTATTCATCCTGAATATTTACTTTACACATCATTATTTGCATTCCTCACCATATTTATTGCACATTCATTGATTCGAATCATGAAAATATTTTTAATCCTGGATGCCCTGGGACTATCCACTTTTGTGATCATTGGCACTCAAAAAGCACTAAATCATGGTTTATCACCAAGTATTGCAGTCATTAGCGGGATGATCACCGGTATTTGTGGGGGGATGTTACGAGATATTTTATGCAACGATATTCCATTAGTATTAAGAAAAGAGCTCTATGCAGTCATTGCCTTGGCTGGCGCAGTACTGTTTATTGCGCTCGACTATTTTCATATTTCAGAAAATATTAATATAATCATCACCCTAATCAGTATTTTTACTGCACGTCTATTAGCCATTTTTTTCCACATTGAAATACCGATATTTGATTATTCGGAAAGTATCAAAAAACGCAAAAGGAAATCCTAGCAGTAGCCTGCCTGGCTGCTTGCAACTGTCTCTTGATAACATCTCAGCCTACGCCTCGCGGCTTGTCCGCGGGGTCCAGTGTTTTAGCGAAGATCCCCTGGATCCCGCGGACAAGCCGCGGAACGTCGGAGTAGAGCTGGATTAGTTTTTCAGTGATGTGTAGAAGATTCAGTTGCAGGCAGGCTACGAATCACACTTAAATTTCTTTAACTTCAAGAATACTCACTTCTTCGATGGGTACATCAGCATGCCCCATACTCTGTCCCGTTTTTACTTTGGCAATAGCATCTACAACATCCATTCCTTCCACAACTTCACCAAATACACAATACCCAAATCCTTGCATGTGCTCACCGCTGTAATTTAAAAATGCATTATCCGCAACATTAATAAAAAATTGTGCCGTTGCAGAATGAGGATCCATAGTTCGTGCCATTGCAATCGTCCCTCGCTTATTTGGCTTCGCATTCTTGGCTTCATTCTTAATGGGTTCGTGAGTCGATTTTTGTTTCATATCTGAATCAAACCCACCGCCTTGAATCATAAAACCGGCGATAACACGATGGAAAATTGTATTATTATAGAAACCACTGCGCACATAATTAAGAAAATTTTCTGCTGTAGTCGGAGTATTTTCTGTATCTAACTGTAGATGAATATCACCTTTAGATGTACTAATTACAACCATTATATCTCCTGTCATTTTTTAAATTAATTGATGGATCCTATATATAAAAAGACGTTGCTTTTTACAGGATAATATTCGTTATGCGACGTAAATGACATGAGTTGTCTTTTAGTTCAAACTGTCACTCATAATCAACTCACGCATTTTATCACAAACATCGTGCATTACATGAACATTATGGATACTTGCTAATGCAGTAAATAAATTTGTTTTTTGTTTTGCTAACTGATGCAAATAGGAACGTGAATAATTAAGGCAAGTATAACAAGAACATTGTGCCATAATTGGCGACATATCATCAGCAAAACATGATTTTTTTATTTGAATTCGTTCATTTTCGTACTCACTGGCAAAACGTAGCCAATTGCCTTCCTGAATCAACTGACCACAGTATAAAGACCCATGCCGCGCGTTACGTGTAGGAGCAACACAATCGAACATATCAATTCCTTCGGCAACTACATCTAAAAGATCTTGGGGTGACATTCCAACGCCCATGGTATATCGCGGTTTATTCTCTGGAAGATAATCACGTACCCACCGGATAACTTCAACCGTGGTTTTCATATCAAAACCTATGGTTTCACCACCAATCGCAATACCTTCCGTATTCAGGGAAGATACGAAATCCGCACTTTCACGGCGTAAATCTTTAAAAGTACCCCCTTGGATAATACCGAAAAGCGCTTGCTCATACCCATATCGTGAATTGGGGTATTGTTGATGGTATTGCATGGATTGTTTTAACCAACGATGTGTACGCGTCATGATATGATTTACTTCATCTTTGGTACAACTGTCTGGTGTGCATTGATCAAAAGCCATGATAATATCTGCACCAATGATCTTTTGGGTTTCCAAAGACATTTCCGGTGTCATATGGATTAATCGGCCACTGCTTGGTAATCTAAAATGCGCTCCTTCCTCATCAATAGTACAGATTTCTTTATTCTTGGATAAACTAAAAACCTGAAAGCCCCCGCTATCCGTTAACATAGGTCCATGCCATCCCATAAAAGGATGCATGCCTCCTGCTTTTTCGATGACTTCCATACCTGGGGCGCACAGCATATGATAGGTATTACCCCCTAAAATGATTTGACTGTGCGCATCATGCAATTCTACAGGGGTCATATTATTTACACCTGCACGTGTGCCAACCGGCATAAAAACCGGAGTAATAAATTCACCATGAGCAGTAGTGACACGTGTCACCCGTGCCTGGGTAGCTGAGTGCTGATACAAGACGTCACAAGAAAAGGTTTTCATCTGCTAAAAATTATTCAAAATGCCGATGATAGCTAAGTCAAACCCAGATTACCAGCATTAGTCATGATTAATCTTGAATCAGTAGGCTTCTTTTATCAACCCCAACTTGCTGCAGCAGCAATGGAGTAGAGCTACACTCATGTGAGCAGTCTCTTGACTCCCTCCGCGGACAGACCGCGGGAAATCAGAATAAGAGCTGGACTGGTTTTTCAGCAATGTATAGAAGATTCAGGTCACATGAAAATTCACTGCCTCAACGAAGCAATTTGCCGCTACAGTAACGTTTCGAAAGAAGTATAATCTATGATATCATCCGCAAAACCGATGGAAGCATGGCCTCATTCATCCATTCTAAAAAGGATACACGTATATGCCCAGTTCAAATTCTCACTTATTCATGATTGATATAGAAAATACTGAACTTTCAGACCTTGAACGGGAAATCGTAAAACATCCTAATGTCGGATCCGTGATTCTTTTCACACGCAACTTTACAAGTCCACAGCAGTTAGAACACCTAATTCATGAAATTCGCGAAATCAATCCCAGCATTTTTATAGCAACCGATCATGAAGGTGGTTTTGTGCAACGTTTTTTGCGCCAAGGATTTCGCTCCCTGCCTGCCCCTCGAGTCTATGGTGATGTGTATGATTTAAGCCCGGAAGTGGGCATCCGCCTTGCGAGACAATATGGCGAAATTATGGCCAAAGATTTATTAGCATTTGGTATCGATTTAAGTCTTGCTCCGGTCCTTGATCTCCATGACAAAAGTCTGGTCATTGCACGTTTGGATCGCGCTTTTCACCATAATCCTGATGTCATTATTGCTTTGGCAAGTGCTTTTATTGAAGGCATGAATGCAGCTGGAATGCCTGCAGTTGCCAAACATTTTCCAGGCCATGGTTCAGTTGGTGCTGATTCACATACTGCGATGCCCATTTCTCTCGTCTCGATGGATGAATTGAAAATTAAAGATTTAAAACCTTTCATCGAACTGATCAAGAAAGGACTGCTCAGTGCGGTCATGCCCGCGCATGTAACATATAAAACAATTGATGCAAATAAACCTGCTGGTTTTTCAACAATTTGGCTGCAAGAGATTTTACGCCATGAATTGAAATTTAAAGGTTTGGTTTTAAGTGATTGCTTGAGTATGACGGGTGCCGATATAGGCAATTTAAAGACCCGCACAGAGGAAGCGCTTAAAGCAGGTTGTGATATGTTAATCGTCTGCCATCAACCGCGTCACGTAGTACTAGAACTGGTGCAAAAAATCAACTTGCCTCAATCACCAGAATCAGCTGCCCGCATCGCTCATTTTAAAAATCAGATGCTTCGTTTCGCTCATCCTGAAAGAAATCAGCCCATTGCTAATTTATCCCAAGCAGCACAAGAATATGAAGGTATTGCCGGGAAAAATCTGCAATTCAATACCTCAACAACAATTTAAATACCTGTGGAAATAAAACTCAGGGCTATAAAACGCCTAGCGACTATAAATTATCATTATGGAGCACGCTGGATCGGGTGTTCCAAAACAAAAAACATCCCATAAGGGCCATGAATAAAAAGTATATGGCAACCCATCCAGGCATTGAGATTCCTAACATATGCCAACTGGCTTCAGCACAATCCCCAGTTCCCCAAAATAAAGCTTTCGCTACATCTTGCCAGGGTAAATAACGAATTAAAATATCCAGGCTTGGCATACAAGCGGGTGCTTCACCTGCCGGTAAAGACTGTAACCATAATTGACGTAAAGAAAAATATAACCCTGCGCAGGCAATGATGATTTGCAGCAAACTGATAACACGCGCCCTCTTTAAAGTTCGAAAACTTAATCCCATAACCGCTAACAATAAAAAAACACATAGGCGCTGCATAATGCATAAAGGACATGGAGCAAGGCCGACCATATATTGAAAATAAAAAGAAGCAAACAATACAAATACAGTCAGCATTGCATTAAAAGTTTGAATTTTTTTATAAGTAAGTTTTTTCATGATTTTGGCAACATATAGGATATAGCCGCTTTAAGATCATCATCACTGCATTTAATACATGTTCCTTTTGAGGGCATAGCATTCAAACCTTTAATTGAAGAAGCAAGTAAATCATTTAATTCTCTCCCCGATAAACGCGGTTGCCAATCCTGTTCATTTCTGAATTTTGGTGCCCCCGCGAGACCATCTCGATGACACACAATACAATATTGTTGATATGTTTCTTCTCCGGGCTCTGTTTTTGTTCCGGTAGAACTCATTTCTTTATTATCTATTTGAGTCTGGCCCTGTACAGTAACCTTTCCTACAGGTTGAATTCTTAATTGGATTTCTCGTTGCTGCAATTCATTACTTGCATACAGTGCAAATGAAAAACAAGACAATAACATCAAAAACTGCAACTTCATGCCCAGACACCTCATGATAATACAGGGTAAAATACATTTAATAAAATGATAATAAAAAATACCCACATTCAGCACTTTATGCGCGAAATCCAGCTTTAGTCTTCCTACTCCATCGACTGGATTCCTTGTATAAAACACAACAAGTAGAGCTACGCTATGCTTACAAATTAGCTGCGTTTACCCTGCAAGATAATAATTTGACATAATACCTAGAAGTGAATTTTTTTTCCAGCTAGATACAAAGGGAGCTGTTTTACCTTTCGCAAGCTTGAGTCAAAATGGCCTGATTTTCGAGTATCGAAGCACACCACTCTTAATTTTTTCGCCTACGTACCGCGCTTTATGCACGGTATCCAGAGGATTTTGCTCTAGAAATGCTCCGCCGCATCTTAAAATATCCATCTGGATACCGTGCATAAAGCACGGTACGTAGAGAAATTTAGCAGTACATAGGAAATTTAAGAGGTACGTAGAGAAATTTAAGCGGTACGCTGAGAAATTTAAAATGAGAACCGACGATCCCTCAGACCTTTGTTCCCATAAGACAATCTTCAAACTATAATGACTCTTCTAGCCAAAATTTTATGGAGATAAAAACATGGTGCGAGCAATTCCTGAAGGCTTTCATACGGTAACGCCAACCTTTACTTTTAAAGATTGTGCGAAAGCAATTGAGTTTTATAAAAAGGCATTTAATGCCAAAGCACTGGATGTTTTCCCATCTTTGGATGGAAAAGGCATTATGCATGCCCATCTCCAAATTGGTAATTCTATTATGATGATGGGTGATGAAATGGAAGGGGACAATTGCTCTAAAAGCGCTGAGACCCTTGGCAACTCGCCAATAGGATTTTATATCTATGTTGCTGACGTAGACTCCGTTTTTCAACAAGCAGTAGCTGCTGGTGGTCAAATAACCATGCCTGTATCGGAAATGTTCTGGGGAGATCGTGCCGGACATATTAAAGATCCTTTTGGCTATTCCTGGATGATTGCCTCGCATACCCGAGATCTAACCGATGAGGAAATCAGAAAAAACGCAGCAGATTTCTTCACATCAATGGCAAAAAATAAGTGATGTTATAAGGGCTTGAAATGTCAGAATACACTGAGTTGGATCCGATTTTGCTCATTGCAGATCCTAAAATAGTCGCTATCCCGGTGATTGATAATCTCGAACCAATGATTGATTTAGTGGATCTTCGAGAAATAAGTTATGGTCCCTCTCCGGAAATCCCCAACAATACTGATTACACAAAAATGCGGAAAACGGTTTATGAAAAATTAAAACAAGCCCAATTCTTGTTACCTAATGGATTACGTTTTTGTTTGTATGAAAGTTATCGGAGTTTGACATTACAAAAATCGCTCTTTGATACACGTTATGAGAAAGTGAAGAACAAACATCCTGAATGGTCACCCGAACAGATCTTCATTGAAACTACTCGAATGGTTTCTCCAGTAATTAACCAAGACGGTTCACCCAATATCCCACCGCACTCAACAGGCGCGGCAATTGATGTATATTTAATCAATGAGCAAGGAGAGGCCATTGAAATGGGAATTCATCCTAAAGATTGGATGGAAGACATAGATGGCTCTCTTTCACTTACTGCCTCAGAAATTATTCCCGAGGTAGCAAAACAAAATCGCAAAATCATGAGTTATGTCTTAGAAGCAGTTGGTTTCGTTAATTATCGCAATGAATATTGGCATTGGTCTTACGGAGACCGTTACTGGGCTTATTATAAACAAAAATCTTATGCCCTTTATGATAACTGCAAATAGTATTCTTATTCTGTCACCTGAATAAAGCGCTGCCGTGCCCGGGGATTTTTATACAATGAAAAATCCGGGCTCCGCTTTGCTTTAAACACGATGAACACATCTTAGGATATAAAAAGCAACTTAAAACTTCATTCGACAACTCTTTGAGCGTTAGGTTATATTTCAATTGAGGTAATTCATTATGAATGGATCACAATAAGGAAATGGTATGGCAAACATAAATGAAACATACACTCCAGACGCTTTAAGGAGGAATTGGGGATGGCTCTTGGGATTGGGGATATTACTTGTTTTTCTAGGTTGTATCGGCTTGAGCATGGTCATTGGCTTAACATTGGTCAGCATGTATTTTTTTGGCGCCTTGTTAATTATCTCCGCAATATCTCATTTTCTTGATATTTTCAAACATAGAGACTGGAAAGGGATATTCTGGCAAACAATAATCGCAATTTTATACCTGATTGGTGCTGGAGTGGTATTGTATGATCCCTTTTTAGCATCTACTTTAATTACAGCGTTTCTGGCCGGAGTACTGATTGTTATCGGAATCATACGAATAATTCTCGCACTATCTTTAAAAGACACCAAGGGATGGGGTTGGCTCGTATTTGCAGGAATTATTGCCATTATTCTTGGAATATTGATCATCATGCAATGGCCAATTAGTGGTTTATGGGTTATAGGAATGTTCATTGCTATTGATATGATTGTTAATGGTTGGACTTATATTTTTATCGCTCTTTCGGTGCGTGCATCCTTATAATGAACATAGTATGATACTGCATTCTTTACAAAATGCGGTATCCTTATGCACTCAAGAATACTACGTATAGCAACGCGCCAAAGCCCCCTCGCTTTATGGCAAGCAAATCATGTTCGCGATTTATTATTAAATAAATGGCCGAATCTGCAGATTGAATTATTACCCATGAGTACCTCTGGAGATAAATTTCTTAAGGATAAACTCCAGGCTATTGGCGGCAAGGGTTTATTTGTAAAAGAATTAGAAGAAGCGTTGTTAGATAAACGAGCAGATTTTGCTGTTCATTCTTCAAAAGATATGCCCGCAGAATTCCCTGAAGGCCTCGATTTAGTTGCAATCTGTAAAAGAGATAACCCTTTCGATGTTTTTGTCAGTTACCAACACAACAATTTGCACACATTGCCAGCCCAATCTATTGTTGGAACCTCTAGCCTTAGACGGCAATCGCAATTATTAGCGTACCGCTCGGATTTAAGTGTTAAATCCTTACGAGGGAATATCAATACTAGACTTGAGAAACTCAAATCAGGAGAATATCACGCAATTATCCTTGCTGCTGCAGGCCTTGAGCGTATGGGTTTCACTAATGTCATCACCGAACAATTATCAGCACACATCATGCTTCCTGCGTGCGGCCAGGGTGCCTTAGCAATCGAATGCAGAAGTGACGATCACAAAATCCAAGCCCTGCTTAGTGAGCTCAATGATCCCATATCCTCTATTTGTGTCCACGCAGAGCGAAAGGTTAATGCTCTGCTTGGCGGTAATTGTCATGTGCCTTTAGCAGTTTTTTGCGCTCCAATAGAAAACAAACAACTTTCTTTGCAAGCAAAAATTTTAGCCCTTGATGGATCACAGATCATCACGAGCACGCAAACCGGCCCAATAGAGCAGGCAACCAGCTTGGCTGAGCGCTGTGCTCAATCTTTGCAAGTCCAAGGTGCAGCAAACCTTCTCGCATCAGTTCCACAATGAGTAGCTCGCTTCACGGTTTATGCATTTTAAATACTCGCCCACGAGAGCAAGCACATCAGTTGAGCCAAAGTATTCGTGAGGCGGGAGGAATAGCAATTGAACTTCCAACTCTAGAAATTGAAGCAGCAAACAGCAATTGGATCAATTCTTTGCCTCATTTAGAAAAAGTGGATCAAGCCATATTTGTTAGTGCAAATGCTGTTCATTATTGTTTTACTCAATTAAACCAGCGACATATTAAGTGGCCATCTTCGATTCAAGTCATTGCAATTGGTCAAGGTAGTGCTGCGGCGTTGCAAAAATTCGGCATCCGCGTGAGTGCAGTTCCTGATGTACCTGACAGTGAACATTTATTGGCATTAAAAACATTACAACAACCAGAAAAACAAAATGTGCTACTATTTAAGGGTGAAGGAGGCAGGCCTCTCATTGAAGAACAATTGATGCACAGAGGAGCTAACCTGATTATTCTCAAAGTATATCAAAGGGTTATTCCTCAAATAAGCCGTCAATTTATTCAATCGATATGGCGCGATGATTTAGTGGACATTATACTGTTAACAAGCGAACAGTCTTTGCATCACCTTTTTAAACTGTTTGATAAGGAAGCCCATGATTGGCTTCGCAATAAAAAATGGCTAATAATTAGTGAGCGCCTGGCTCAAGTTGCCTCTTCAATGAATATAAAAAATATTAGGGTATGCAATCCTAATCAACTAATGAATACATTGTTTGACTACATAAACAAGGATTAACTTATGGCAAGCGGCAAAGAAGAACAAATACAAAAAGCAAAAAAGGCAGTCAAAACAACACATAATGAAAAGACGACACCAAAAATTAATTCCACTGTGTGTAAAAATAAATATCTAATATTTGTATTAAGCTTTATTGTTGCGCTGGTAGCGCTTGGCGTCGCTGCCTATACTCTTTTTCTGAACAAACAATTGCATGAGCAATTAAATAAAACGCAAAATAATTTTTCCGCGCACCTACAACAACTAGAGCAAAAACAAGATCAAGCTCAAGAGCAGCTCAATGCAAAAACAAATAATGCTGAAGAAATACAGAAACAATTACAAACTAAATTCGAAAGTTTAAGCAAACAGTTACAAAATGCAATGAACCAAAAGTTTTATCAAAATCAGGACTGGCTTCTTCTCAAAGCACGTTACTACCTTGAATTAGCACAAATCAATGCACATTGGAGCAATGGAGTTGACCCCACAATAGCATTGTTAAAACAAGCAGATCAGCTTTTAAAACAATTTAACGACCCTAAAATTTTGGATATACGGCAAGCCATCGCTAAGGATATAGTTCAAACCCAAGCCCTACCTTCTGTGGATGTTGCTGGATTGCTTAGCCAATTGGATGCGGCACAGAGCAGCATTAATGATTTGAGAACTCCATTACCGCTAAATGAGAATCTGACCTCAACAAAAAAAACAACAACGCCAGCCAATAGCTCACCTACTTGGCGCGATCGCTTTCAAAACAGCATGAATGTACTGGAGAAACTTGTTGTGATTCGACGTCATGATCAGGAGATTAAACCACTTATATCCCCCGCATTCGAAGCCATACTTAAAGAAAAGCTCCGGCTTAATCTGCAAGAAGCACAATGGGCAATTTTAAATAATGAGCCCTTTGTTTATCAACTGGTTCTAAAACAGGCAATTGATAGTCTTAAAATGAATTTTAATGCAAATACGCCAAATACAGCGGCTTTAATCAAAAAACTTACTGAGTTACACCAAACAAATATAACTCAAAAAAGACCCAGTATGGGTTCTGCACTCCCTATGCTCAATGAATTAATTGACACCAAAAAATCAGCAAATCAATCCATAGATAGCGAACAAGGAGGAAATCAATAATGATGCGTCTTCTCTTTGCTTTTTTGATTTTATTGGGTGCGGTAGTTTTAGGAATTCAACTCAATAAAGATCCAGGCTATGTATTGATTGCAATCAATCATTGGACCATTGAAACTACGGTCTGGGTAGCCGTCTTTGGTATTATTATTTTATTCATTGTTTTGTATCTTATTCTTCGTTTATGTCAGAAAATTTCGCATACCCCACGCTCATTAACCCGATGGCATTCAAAACGACTTGCTCAAAAAGCACAAGCTATTACTCGAAAAGGATTAATTGAATACAGTGAAGGATATTGGTTAAAAGCAAAAAATCATTTGATTCAGGCCTTACCTAATACCGATACACCGTTACTAAATTATTTAACAGCAGCCCGAGCAGCTCAAAAAATGGGAGACAATCAATTACGTGATGATTATTTGCGTGAAGCACAGCACTCAATGCCAGAAGCTAAAATTGCTGTTGAATTAACCCAAGCAGAATTACAACTGGCAAATCATCAATGGGAACAAGCTTTGGCGACCTTAAAACATTTACATGATATAGCCCCACGCCATCCTTACGTCTTAAAACTCATCATGCAACTTTATCAGGAAGTAAAAGACTGGCCGCAACTCATTGCTATTTTGCCTGATTTAAAAAAGCATCGGGTTGTTAATCAGCAAGAACTTGAGTTATTACAATACAATGCTTATTTGCAAAGGCTTATTGACCTGGTGAAGCAAAATCAACCAGAAGTTGTAGATGCCTTTTTTCATTCGGTCCCTAAACCTTTGGCTAATGAGCCAAATATTATCGCAGAGTATGTACGTTTCTTATTAAAAAAAGCGGACTTTGGTACGGCAAGTAATCTACTGCAACGCGCACTGCGTAAAGATCTCAGTCCTCAATTGATTAGGCTTTATAGCCTATTACCATCTGATGAGAAGCAATTGGCTTTTGCTGAAGGGTTACTCAAAAAAAATGCGCATTCAGCAGCACTTTATTTATCTTTAGGGCAAATCTGCATAAAACAACAGCTCTGGGGCAAAGCCAAGTATTATCTTGAAAAAGCAAATGAGATCGAACCGACAGCCTTGGCCTACGAAATTCAAGGACAGTTGCATGAAAAGCTTGGCGAAGAGTCACTTGCATGTAAAAGCTATAAGAAGGGCTTAGAACTCATAACAAAAGAAACCTAAAACCATATCCACGTAAATTCTTAGCTCCTAATCAGGAACCAGTTAGGTTTGATCGGGTTGTGAAAAATTTTTGCTAAGCAAGCTCATTAATTTAATTAATTCCAATTTAATAAGTAAATATAACAAATTTCTTTTTGAAAGCAATAATGTTAAATTTTAAATTAATGTGAAATTGTCTTAAATTTTTTGGATTAAATAATGAGACCATGTAGGTCATTCTTTGTGATGTTCTGTTTTTTCTTGGGTTTTATATTGCAATTCGGGCAACTTAATAATGCTTTTGCAAATCCTCATTTGGGCCACGACTTCAACACGAATGTGGAATCACCCATATCGAGTACATTTATACCCCCGTCAATTACCACACAACCCGTTAGCCAAACAGTAACCGTCGGGCAATCTGTAACCTTCTCGGTAACTGCAACAGGTACGGCCCCTCTTTCCTACCAATGGCAAAAAAATGGGGTAGCAATTGCTGGCGCCACTGCAACAAGCTATAACATACCCAGCGTTGCATTAGCAGATGCAGGAAACTATACCGTTGATGTATCCAATCTAGAGGGTACTGTAACAAGCAGTACTGCAGTATTAACTGTAAACTCCGGAACTCCCCCGTCAATTACCACACAACCCGTTAGCCAAACAGTAACCGTCGGGCAATCTGTAACCTTCTCGGTAATCGCAACAGGTACCGCCCCTCTTTCCTACCAATGGAAAAAAAATGGGATAGCAATTGCTGGAGCCACTGCAGCAAGCTATAACATCCCAAGTGTAGTATTAGCAGATGCAGGAAACTATTCAGTGGATGTATCCAATTCGGCTGGAATTGTAACAAGTAGTACTGCAGTATTAACTGTAAATTCCGGAACTCCCCCGTCAATTACCACACAACCCGTTAGCCAAACAGTAACCGTCGGGCAATCTGTAACCTTCTCGGTAATCGCAACAGGTACCGCCCCTCTTTCCTACCAATGGAAAAAAAATGGGATAGCAATTGCTGGAGCCACTGCAGCAAGCTATAACATCCCAAGTGTAGTATTAGCAGATGCAGGAAACTATTCAGTGGATGTATCCAATTCGGCTGGAATTGTAACAAGTAGTACTGCAGTATTAACTGTAAATTCCGGAACTCCCCCGTCAATTACCACACAACCCGTTAGCCAAACAGTAACCGTCGGGCAATCTGTAACCTTCTCGGTAATCGCAACAGGTACCGCCCCTCTTTCCTACCAATGGAAAAAAAATGGGATAGCAATTGCTGGAGCCACTGCAGCAAGCTATAACATCCCCAGTGTAGTATTAGCAGATGCAGGAAACTATACCGTTGATGTATCCAATTCGGCTGGGACTGTAACAAGCAGTACTGCAGTATTAACTGTAAACTCCGGAACTCCCCCGTCAATTACCACACAACCTGTCAGCCAAACAGTAACCGTTGGGCAATCTGTAACCTTCTCGGTAATCGCAACCGGTACCGCCCCTCTTTCCTACCAATGGAAAAAAAATGGGATAGCAATTGCTGGAGCCACTGCAGCAAGCTATAACATCCCCAGTGTAGTATTAGCAGATGCAGGAAACTATTCAGTGGATGTATCCAATTCGGCTGGAATTGTAACAAGTAGTACTGCAGTATTAACTGTAAATTCCGGAACTCCCCCGTCAATTACCACACAACCCGTTAGCCAAACAGTAACCGTTGGGCAATCTGTAACCTTCTCGGTAATCGCAACCGGTACCGCCCCTCTTTCCTACCAATGGAAAAAAAATGGGATAGCAATTGCTGGAGCCACTGCAGCAAGCTATAACATCCCAAGTGTAGTATTAGCAGATGCAGGAAACTATACCGTTGATGTATCCAATTCGGCTGGGACTGTGATAAGTAGCGCCGCAATATTAACCGTAAATCAATTGAATCAGACTATCATTTTTACTAGCATAGCCCCAACCAATCCTAGTGTAGATGGCAGTACTTATATCCCGACAGCTACTGCTACATCGGGCTTACCCGTGACGATTACTGTAGATACGAGCAGTAGTAACATTTGTTCCATAAGCGAAGGTGTTGTCTCATTTATTGGCGTTGGGAATTGTATTCTCAATGCAAATCAACCGGGTAATGTAAATTATGCTCCTGCTCCTCAAGTACAACAAAGTATGTCTGTCGTTGGTTCATCTCCTCCTGCAATTACCTCAGCAGCTTCAACCACGTTTCCCTTTGGGGTTTCAAGCTCATTTATCGTTACTGTAACTGGATCACCAACGCCTACACTGACAGTAACAGGAACATTGCCAACAGGTATTACTTTCAATTCTTCAACAGGGGTTCTTTCAGGCATTTCTACCCAAACAGGTAATTATCCAATTACTTTTACAGCAACAAATGGTATAGGAAATCCTGCCACTCAGTCATTCATCCTTATCATTTCCGCTTTTACCCCACCCAATCCTACTTCAGATACTTCAATGACTGGGTTAATTAATGCACAAGTAGTTGCTACACAACACTTTGCCGAAGGGCACATAATACAAATAACGGATCATTTACAACAATTACATCGTTTTGATCTTAAAAAAAATAAGGTGACCTTAGGATTTCATACTCCGCTAACTCAGCAATATCAAGAGTATTCTTCCGCTTCTCGAAGGATGATCAACCAATATGATAAACAACAGTTAGCATTCGCTTCTGGTACTGCGCCTCTTATCACATCAAATGAGATTGATAACCAAAATTCAAGTAATTATCCACTTTCAAATTTAGATTCGTATGAATTGAATAACTTAACTCTAAATAGTTTCTTGGTTAATAATCTCTCCATGTCTTTATGGGGTAATGGTAATACCAGTTACGGTAAGATAAATAATCCAGGAAATAGTCGTAATAATTTTACTCTGGAAGGCTTAACGGCGGGAGTTGATTTTCAAGCTAAAGAATCACTGATTGCAGGTTTTGCTGTAGGATATGCAACTGACAAAAGTTCAATTAATCACTTTACTTCTGTAAGCAACGCCCATCAATTATCCCTCACCGGCTATGCCACCTACCAGCCCATAAATAATTGGTTTGTGGACGCATTAATAGGTTATGGAGAGCCTAAATTTTCAAACAGACGCCGGTCAGAGCTCAGTGGTGAAACCCTTCTTAGTAATAGAAATGGTAAAATGACTTATGGTTCTTTGAGTATATCTAATTTATTCACAATAAAAACTGTAATTACTCAATTATTTTGCCGCGCTGATATAGTATCTGCCGAACTAAACCAATTTGTGGAACAAGGTGGCCCTATGGCGCTAACTTTTAACTCTTTGGATTCCTCAAATACATCATGGTCTACAGGGGTTTTTCTATCAAAAATCATTGCATTTGAAACTTGGATACTCACTCCATCCGCAAGAACTCAATACAGTTACAACTCTGGAGGTAATAAATCCCAAGAACTCTTTTATACGAATTTAGGCCCAGAATTCAATTACAATTTTATTGTGGGTAACCTTCCTCAAAATATGGGATCGCTGGGTATTTGGCTTGATTTAACAAAGAAATCAGGAGGTAGCATTGCTCTTGGATGGGTAGGTTCTACCGGTTCTTCAAATTATTCAATCAATTCAATTCAATTAAAAGCAGCATATCCAATAGGGTAGTTGCAATAAAAATTAATGCTGATTGACTTTAGAATCCTCATCCCTATTTTTGAGGATTTTAAAGTTGACCCATTACGTTACAATTTATTTCTTCAAGAAAAATGTATTATATTAACGTGAACACTGAACTATTACATATCAGCCACGTAGAAAGTGTAAATTAGGCTTTGCCCCACCAGATTCCCGAACGATGCTTTTAGCTCATTTTTATCTATAAGAACTTTGGGTGATGACATGCATCATTACAATCTGTCTTGGTTTTTTCTACTTGGATGGTTACATGTTGAATATTAAATTCATGCCGTAATTGTTCAACCCATTCAGCCCTTAATGCATCAGAAAGCTCTTCATCAGGCATGTGTAAATGGACTGACATCGCATTTTCCTGGGTACTGAGCGCCCAAATATGTAAATCATGAAATCCTTTTACGCCCGGTTTGCTTAATAGAAAATCACTCACAGCCGTCCAGGAAATATTATCTGGCACTCCATCTATAATTAATCTGAAACTCCCTGCAAATAAAGTCCAGGTACCCTTGAGCATAATTAATGCAATCAACAAACCGACTACAGGATCTATCCAAAGCCAACCAGTCCAATACAATAATGCCGCTGCCAAAACTACGCCAACTGAAACTAAAGCATCATAAAATAAATGTAAATAAGCACCTCTAATATTTAAGTCATCAGAACCGTGCGCAAACAATAATGCAGTAGTCGAATTAATTACAATACCTATCCCTGCGACGATCATTACGGATAAAGCCTGTATCTCTGTTGGTGAAAATAATTTATAAATAGCATCAGTAGCAATAATTCCACATGTAAAGACTAACAAGATCCCATTTGCTAATGCTGAGAGAATTGATATTTTTTTTAAACCATAAGTCGCTTTCATCGTAGGTGCGCGTTTCATAAGTACTGTAGCAATCCAGGCTAAAACCAAACCTAAAACATCACCTAAATTGTGAAACGCATCGGCCAATAAACTGGTCGAATTAGATAAATAGGCAAAAACAATTTGTATGATTACAAAAAGACCATTGGCTATTATGGAAATGATAAACGCTTTATTATAGGTCGCCGCAGTATGTTCTTGCCCATGATGATGGTGATGATGGGAACCCCCGCCGTGTGAGTGCATACTCATAACGCACCTTCATCTTTTTGTTCTTCAGAATAATAATTAATACCAATTTTTATTCGATTACGTTCTTTTTGTTTACGCCAAGCATTTGTATCACGTAAAGAATACACGCATCCACAATATTCCTGCTTATAAAATCCTTCGCGCTTGGCAATTTCATACATACGTTCTGAACCCCCATTTTTTCGCCAATTATAGGTCCAATATTCCAGATTGGGATATTTGTTTGCAGCTCGAATACCGCAGTCATTAATTTGATTCATATCTTTCCAGCGTGAAATTCCCAAAGAACTGCTGATCACAGGAAAACCATGTTCGTGAGCATATAGGGCTGTGCGTTCAAAACGCATATCAAAACACATGGTGCATCGTTTACCCCGCTCAGGTTCCCATTCCAAACCCCTAGCCCGAGTAAACCAATTATCTTTGTCATAATCTGCATCAATAAATGGGATATTGTGTTTTTGTGCAAAATTAATGTTTTCATCTTTTCTGATTTCATATTCTTGAACAGGATGAATGTTCGGATTATAAAAAAAGATAGTGAAATTAATTTCTGAACTGAGGAGCGCTTCCATAACCTCGCCAGAACAGGGGGCACAACAGGAATGTAATAACAATTTATCTGCACTGTTAGGTAGTTCTAATCGCTCTCTTTGCGTCATTTTGTTACATCCGGCAAATTTATAAAATGGTGACGATAATATACCAATTCTGCAATGGAATCTTTAATATCATCTAATGCAAGGTGTTTTGATTCTTTAACCACCCCATTTAACAATTCAGGTCTCCAACGTATGGCCAACTCTTTTAATGTACTCACATCCAAATTTCGGTAATGAAAAAACGCAGCGAGATCCGGCATGTACTTATACAAAAATCGCCTGTCCTGGCACACGCTGTTACCGCACATTGGTGATTTCCCCTTATCCAAATACTGCTTGAGAAATTCAATGGTTGATTGTTCTGCTTTTGCCTCGCTGACTTGACTTTGCAAAACTCGAGTGACTAAACCAGATTGTCCGTGTTGTCGGGTATTCCAGGAATCCATTCCATCCAGCAATACTTTAGGTTGAGAAATAGCAAAAACCGGTCCTTCAGCAATTATATTTAAATGGGGATCCGTCACCACCGTAGCTAGCTCAATGATCCTGTCTTTTTCAGGTTCAAGTCCAGTCATTTCCAAATCTATCCAAATTAAATTTTGATTATTTTTCATTTGTCTTCCAGGAGTTTAGTATCAGTTCTACACAAGCCACTCGTCTTTGATGCAAGGCTTGTTTAATTGCATCACCCTTATAACCTTCAGCAATAATCGTTTGGCTATTTACTTTAGCGCACTCAGCGAGTACGTAATCCCATAGTTTACTCTGTCGGTAATCAATATCTCGGCCACAACCTTTTGCATCAGATTCACAAGCAATTAACATATTATAGAAAAGTTGTGGCCGACGAAATGCATCGCATTGTTCCAAAAGTTTTACAATAGTACTGGCTTGCAACTCAAATAAACGATGAATATTCAAATGAAATCGTGAAACCATAGTTGCGAGAGTACGATAATCATTAGGAATCCGTAAACGAGAACACAAAGCATCAATAATAGGAACACCTCGTTCTTCATGACCATGATGGCTTGGCCAATTGTGTGTTGGCGATAAAGCCTTACCTAGATCATGAACTAATGCAGCAAAACGGATCACCGGATCTGAAGTTAACGTCACTGCAGCGTGCAAAACCAACAAAGTATGAACTCCAGTATCTATTTCATGATGGTAGCGATAAGGATTAGGAATACCAAACAGCGCATCAAGTTCAGGCAAAATTATACGCAATGCATCACAAGAGCGTAAGGTCGCAATAAATTGTTCTGGATTTTTTTCCTCCAGACTTTTTTGCCATTCCTGCCAGACTCGTTCAGCCACCAAATGAGCCAATTCACCTCGTTGAACCATTGTATACATCAATGAACGTGTTTCATCAGCTAATTTAAAACCCAAATGGTGAAAGCGTGCGACGAAACGGGCAACACGCAGCACACGCACAGGATCTTCTATAAAAGCAGGAGATACATGACGGAGTAACTTAGCCTCTAAATCTTTAAGCCCGTTGTAGGGATCAATGAGTCGCCCCTGTTCATCCCGGGCCATTGCATTAATGGTTAAATCACGTCGGACTAAATCCTCTTCCAAAGTTACATTTTTATTAAAATCACAAGAAAAGCCGTAATATCCAGGCGCTGATTTTCTTTCTGTTCGTGCTAAAGCATATTCCTCACTGGTCTTGGGATGCAAAAAAACAGGGAAATCACGACCAACTTTTCTGAACCCTTTTTTTAGTAACTCCTCAGGACTACAGCCTACAATAACCCAGTCGCGTTCCTTAACTGGAAGATTTAATAATTGATCACGAACAGCACCACCAACCAAGTAGACTTTCATTAAATTTAATTTACCTTCATACTGTATGATTATTTAGCTCTGGCTTTTCTCCCTGAGCTAAGGATATTTTTAATAATTATAATATAGATCAGAACGATGAGTAAAAGACGTATTAGTAAACAACAATCTGCCCGTATTGAAAAAATCCAACAAAATTATCATGAAAATAAAACAAGTCATGATGATCTGGCTGATGGTTTAGTCATTACTCGCTTTGGCAAGCACGTTGTAGTCGAAGACAATCAAGGGAAACAGATACATTGTTCCATCAGGCCAAACCTAGAAACAGTGGTAGCCGGGGATAGGATAATTTGGCAAGTAGAGGGAGTAAATCAAGGAGTGGTAGTCAGCCTCTACCCACGGAGCAGTGTCTTGGCAAAACCAACCAGTTCAGGGCAGGTAAAACCTGTGGCAGCGAATATTACGCAACTCATTATTGTTATCGCACCCAAACCAGAAATATCTTGGCCATTGCTTGATAGCTATTTGGTTATGGCTGAAACACTGCACTTACATGCAGTAATTTTATTAAATAAAACCGACTTACCCTGTGATTCTCTTAAAGAACAATTACTTCTGGACTATGGAGCTCTTAATTATCCTATTCTACTGACTAATAAAAACTATTCTGAGGGCATGGAGCAACTCAAACATAGATTAAATCATCAAATCAGTGTTTTTGTAGGTCAATCTGGAGTGGGGAAATCATCGCTTATTTCGAGTATTCTACCTCACGAACAAAATATCTCGATAAATGAAATTTCTGAAATATCAGAATTAGGTCGGCATACCACGAGCAATTCTCGCTACTATCATCTACCCAGCGGCGGGGCTTTAATTGACTCCCCTGGAGTAAGAGAGTTTAGCCTATGGCATATAGATACTGCTGAAATTGTACGCGGTTACCCTGAGTTTAGGCCTTACGTGTCGCAATGCAAATTTCGTAATTGCAGTCATAAAGACACCCCGCATTGCGCCATTATTAAGGCCAAAAATGACGGCTTGATTTCAGAAAAAAGATATGAAAATTTCCTCAAGCTCTGTACACAATATACTAAATAAAACCTATTTCGCAACCAAACTGACCATTTAAGTCCTGGATGAAAACAAAGCTATAACTCGTAGATCGCTCGCTTAATCCCTCTTCTCAATTCGATTAAGGACTGTAAAATTTCTAAGTATATTGAGCTATATAATCAAGGGTAGTTCTGCCGCTATTCTTAGCCTTTTCTTTTTGTGTCGCGGTTAAAATAGGTTGGCCTATTTTAAATAAGTATGTACTTATACTCTCTGCTTTTCTAGGCTCCATAGAGAGTCCAGATAAGTAAGTTTTATACGCAACAATCATTGATTCAACATCCTTTGCTTTTTCAGGCAAATTAAATAATTTAACCCTGTCTAGCTTATTACGGGTACGAGAGAAAAAACCTGACGACGAACTATCAATAGCTTGACCCAATTGAGCTATTTGTTCATTGATATGTTTAGTGCAATTACTGAGAAATTGAGACTTTGCGATTTCTAAATTACATAATTTGATTAAAATCAATAACCGCTTAGAGTGGTCTTTGTTTAATCCATTAAGGAATTCAGTAAATAAGATATTGACACGAAACTGCTTCATGAGATCATTCTGGTTTTGAGCATAAGTTTGAATTATGTCATCTAATAAATGATTAATCCGCATTTGCACCGACGGATTCTTTGTATCAAAAAGCTGTAATGCGTTAAATAACAATTCTGGCTCAAACCAGTGAACACCTAGTTCGTTTAGCTTACAATTTTGCACTAACTCCAACCATTTAGTTGTTGATCGATCACGAGTAAACCATGTACACCAACTATTATCTCTCCGTGCAGGAATAACAATATCCTCGATAATTTCTGCATAAGCTGTTTCCAAAGCTTTAGGCTTATTCGCTGCAATAAGTGGCAACAAAACAGTAAAAATTCCATATGCTTCTGGAAAAACGTTATTTTTTTTATCCCATAAACTGTGAGTTTGCCGGGTGAAGAAAATCGAAAGTTCAAATTGAGTAGTAAATAATGAAACAAGTAGCTTGCAGCAATTCACAAAAGCATCTGTTTTAATAAATTGCTCCTTTTCGCTTTCTTCAGCAGAAGTTTGATAAACAGGTTGTAATTCCATACTTGAGGCTTTTAAATCGGAATTATATTCAAATAACCATTTGCCGAGCATTTGTACTTCATAATTTATCTCATTATAACTATTTGCAGTTTGAAGCGCGATAAATAAATCCAACAAGTACTCTTCATTTTCCTTATACTTAATTTTCGTACCATACAAGAAATTCACATCAGCTAAATTATAATCATATAAGCGGCGGAAAAGATTATTAATCTCCATTTTGAAATGTGCAAACGGTGACCCTTCCGCTTTCATATGACAGTATTGTTCAATTAACTCCAGTAAATGAGGCAAAAAAGCTATAGGCATGCGGCCATGATTTCTTAAATTAACAAAAACCTTTTTACGCATAAGATCCCAAAAATTTTTGAATCGTTCAGAGTCTACGGCTACTTCTCGAGAAGTTTGTTTGCATAATTTGAGACGAGCCAATTCATCTACCGTAACAACGCTTAGTTTTTTATTTTCTCTGTAGGTCGATAACTCAAACTGCCAACTTTCTAGGTGCTTACAAAAGCTCAATTTTCTATATAGAGTTTTCCCGCCATGACCAAGATAAAAATTAAAGAGATTTACAGTTTCATCAAGCGATGAAAAATCATTTAAATCCTTTTCATTGATTAAAGTTGGTATTAGAATTTTTAAATAATTAATCCTCACTAAGGGAGCCAGTTCTTTAGCCAGATCGATCCAGTGTTGATTAATAACCGAGGGATTACGTGTATAATCATCATCACGATCGACAATTGCTTCCCAGCGGCTTTTATAGCAAGTAAGAAGGAAATTAAAATCATCATGGGTCAAATTGTCACTGGGTCCTCGTTTCGAAAAACGACCAGAAAGACATTCATGTAACTTTGCATCACATAGAATGAGAGGGTTTTCCTTTTCTAGAGTTTGAATAAAATCCAAAATTCGTTGGACTAACATAAACTACAACCTATCCTTAAATAAAATTAACTTAAACTAAAGTCACATAAAAATCAATTATTTAGACTTTACAAGAAATAACAGTAATACGGAAACTAAATTAAAAGCAGACAAGAATATATTTCAATTCATCGTGCTCATAGAAACGGCCTAAAAGCTGTGAGTCATTTATAGTTATATAGTGCAGAAAAAAAAAGCGGCCGTAAAGCCGCTTTCTAAGAATAAAACCCTGGCGATGACCTACTTTCACATGAGGAAACCTCACACTATCATTGGCGCGGGTTCGTTTCACTTCTGAGTTCGAGATGGATTCAGGTGGTTCCAAACCGCTATGGTCGCCAGGAAAACTGGTTTTGCATTGATTGTCAGGCATTATACCTCAATCAAGCATTAGGTAAATAAAGAAGTACACTATTTGTTGTTTCTCGTATCCGTATTCGCAATCAAAATCTGAAGTAACTCAGATTATATGGTCAAGACAATCAGCCAATTAGTACAAGTTAGCTTCACACATTACTGTGCTTCCACACCTTGCCTATCAACGTCGTAGTCTTCAACGGGCTTCATGGGAAAACTCATCTTGAGGGAGGCTTCCCGCTTAGATGCTTTCAGCGGTTATCCCGTCCGAACTTAGCTACCCGGCAATGCCACTGGCGTGACAACCGGTACACCAGAGGTTCGTCCACTCCGGTCCTCTCGTACTAGGAGCAGCTCCTCTCAATTTTCCTACGCCCACGGCAGATAGGGACCGAACTGTCTCACGACGTTCTAAACCCAGCTCGCGTACCACTTTAAATGGCGAACAGCCATACCCTTGGGACCTGCTTCAGCCCCAGGATGTGATGAGCCGACATCGAGGTGCCAAACACCGCCGTCGATATGAACTCTTGGGCGGTATCAGCCTGTTATCCCCGGAGTACCTTTTATCCGTTGAGCGATGGCCCTTCCATTCAGAACCACCGGATCACTAAGACCAACTTTCGTTCCTGCTCGAGCCGTCACTCTCGCAGTCAAGCACCCTTATGCCTTTACACTCTTGGTACGATGTCCGACCGTACCGAGGGTACCTTTGTGCTCCTCCGTTACTCTTTGGGAGGAGACCGCCCCAGTCAAACTACCCATCATACACTGTCCTTATCCCGGATTACGGGACCAAGTTAGAACCTCAATAACAACAGGGTGGTATTTCAAGGTTGGCTCCATGAGAACTAGCGTCCTCACTTCATAGCCTCCCACCTATCCTACACAGTTATCATCAAAGTCCAGTGCAAAACTATAGTAAAGGTTCACGGGGTCTTTCCGTCTAGCCGCGGGTACACTGCATCTTCACAGCGATTTCAATTTCACTGAGTCTCGGGTGGAGACAGTGTGGCCATCGTTACGCCATTCGTGCAGGTCGGAACTTACCCGACAAGGAATTTCGCTACCTTAGGACCGTTATAGTTACGGCCGCCGTTTACCGGGGCTTCGATCAAGAGCTTCTCCGAAGATAACCCCATCAATTAACCTTCCGGCACCGGGCAGGCGTCACACCCTATACGTCTTCTTACGAATTTGCAGAGTGCTGTGTTTTTAATAAACAGTCGCAGCCACCTGGTCTCTGCGGCCCTCTTCAGCTCAGAAAGTAAATCTCCTCACCAAAAAGGGCGTACCTTCTCCCGAAGTTACGGTACCATTTTGCCTAGTTCCTTCACCCGAGTTCTCTCAAGCGCCTTAGTATTCTCTACCTGTCCACCTGTGTCGGTTTGCGGTACGGTTCTCTATAAGTTATGGCTAGCAGCTTTTCCTGGAAGCCGGGCATCAATGACTTCGCTGTACACCGAAGTGTCAGCACCATGTCGCACCTCAGAGTTAGTAATGGTCCGGATTTGCCTAAACCATCCCCCTACATGCACATACCAGGACAACCAACGCCTGGCTCATCTAGCCTTCTTCGTCCCCACTTCACCACTTATAAAAAGTCCAGGAATATTAACCTGGTTCCCATCGACTACGCTCTTCAGCCTCGCCTTAGGGGCCGACTCACCCTGCTCCGATTAACGTCGTGCAGGAAACCTGGGACTTCCGGCGTGAGGGCTTTTCACCCTCATTATCGTTACTCATGTCAGCATTCGCACTTCTGATACCTCCAGCAGACTTCTCAATCCACCTTCATCAGCCTACAGAACGCTCCCCTACCACGTGTACTTAGTACACATCCGCAGCTTCGGTGACTAGTTTTAGCCCCGTTACATCTTCCGCGCAGGCCGACTCGACCAGTGAGCTATTACGCTTTCTTTAAAGGGTGGCTGCTTCTAAGCCAACCTCCTGGCTGTCTGTGCCTTCCCACATCGTTTCCCACTTAACTAGTACTTGGGGACCTTAGCTGGCGGTCTGGGTTGTTTCCCTCTTCACGACGGACGTTAGCACCCGCCGTGTGTCTCCCGTGATTCAATTAGCCGGTATTCGGAGTTTGCATCGGTTTGGTAAGCCATGACAGCCCCCTAGCCGAAACAGTGCTCTACCCCCAGTAATCATTCACGAGGCGCTACCTAAATAGCTTTCGGGGAGAACCAGCTATCTCCGGGCTTGATTAGCCTTTCACTCCTAGTCACACGTCATCCGATAATTTTTCAACATTACCCGGTTCGGACCTCCAGTTGGTGTTACCCAACCTTCATCCTGCACATGACTAGATCGCCCGGTTTCGGGTCTACTCACAGCGACTCGCGCCCTATTCAGACTCGATTTCTCTACGGCTTCCTTATTCAGTTAACCTCGCCACTGAAAGTAACTCGCTGACCCATTATACAAAAGGTACGCAGTCACATCTCCGAAGAAATGCTCCCACTGCTTGTACGCAAACGGTTTCAGGTTCTATTTCACTCCCCTCTCCGGGGTTCTTTTCGCCTTTCCCTCACGGTACTGGTTCACTATCGGTCAGTAAGTAGTATTTAGCCTTGGATGATGGTCCACCCATATTCAACCAGGATTACACG
>NZ_CP059400.1:0-277500 GCF_014109805.1 Legionella sp. PC1000 | reverse complement strand
GCCAGTTTAAAACTAGCTTCTTTACTTCTATTTTCTTCTAAGCACTCAAAGGTTTCTAAAGTGCCCACACAGTTTGTCTTCTCTCTTCTTAATGAACCCGCCCCGAAGGCGTGCTGCGTATTCTACTGATTTCGTTCCCTGTGTCAAACACTTTTTTTCTTTTTTTAAAAAAATTGGTTCTTAAAAAAAATTCATTCCACAGATGAACATATATTAATGTAGGGGCATGTTTTTCACAATTCAAGTGTAGAGAGAATTAATTTCTGATAGATCTGGCTATCCCTTTCTTTTTTTGTTACTCTTCACGATTCAACTATGGTGGCTCTATTGGTCCCTTCGCGGCGATAGATCGTGAACCCCGTCAGGCCCGGAAGGGAGCAGCGGTAACGATTGATTCGAGCGCCGGAGTGCGGCTCTTAGAGCTGCCGCCCAACTTGTGAAAACATGTATGAGCTATCTGGCACTAGCCCGTAAATGGCGACCACGCACCTTTTCCCAACTGGTTGGCCAAGACCACATAAATAAGGCATTAATCAATGCGTTGAATCAGCAGCGATTACACCATGCCTATCTCTTTACCGGCACTCGCGGTGTAGGAAAGACCAGTATTGCCCGCATTTTAGCTAAATCACTTAATTGTGAGAAAGGTATTAGCTCAGCCCCCTGCTTACAATGTACTATTTGTAACGCTATTGAACAGGGTCGTTTTATCGATTTAATCGAAATTGATGGTGCATCTAAAACTCGAGTTGAGGATACCCGTGATTTATTAGATAACGTACAGTATGCACCAGCCATTGGCCGGTTTAAAATCTATTTAATTGATGAAGTGCATATGCTTTCACAGCATAGTTTTAATGCTCTTCTTAAAACGCTGGAAGAACCGCCTGCACATGTTAAATTTATTTTAGCTACAACAGATCCGCAAAAGCTTCCTGTAACCGTCTTATCTCGTTGCTTACAATTTAATCTAAGGCACTTGCCTACGGAGTTAATCAGTCATCATTTACAACTGATCCTTAAGGAAGAACAACTTGACTTTGAAGTTCAAGCTGCAGACATATTGGCTCAGGCTGCTCGAGGCAGCATGCGTGACGCATTAAGCCTTCTGGATCAAGCGATTACGAGTTGCGATACCCAATTACAGGCAAATGATGTCAAAATGATCCTAGGTTATACTCAACACGATTATGCCCTACAGATACTACGTGCTCTGGCGGAGCAAAATGCTTCTGCTGTATTAAAGATCAGCCAATGTATCTCAAGAGAAGGGGGACATTTTCAGTATGTTCTGGATGAGCTGCTTAACTATCTTCACCAAATAGCTATATGCCAAACTATTGGAGATAATAATCCACTAATTAGCCCTCCACCGGAAATTATATCTCTAGCACAACACATTCCGGCCGAAGACATACAGCTGTTTTATCAAATTGGACTTAAAGGACGCGAAGAAATTCATCTAGCCCCGACTTTAATCATTGGCTTTAATATGACCGTGTTGCGGATGCTAACTTTTAGGCCAGTGCCTAAAGGAGCGCCTCCACCTTTAGCATCCTACAAAACTACCTTGCCATCTACGCTGCAGCCGCCTGTTCCTATGCAAGAACCGGCCCCTTCAAGCATTCCAGAAAAGCAAATACAAAATCCGGCAAATTCTGAGCCAAATCCAAATTCAGATGATAAAGAAAAGGAAGAACAAACGCAGGTCACTAACCCGGAAGATAGCGATTGGGCAAGTATTATTCCTCATCTCAAACTTACCGGCTTAGCGCTTAATGCAGCTGAAAATGCGGAATTAGTTGGAAAACATGGACGAGAAATCACTTTACGTGTTGCCAAAGGGCACCAATCTTTGTTTACCCCGACGATACTCTCCCGTCTTGAAATGGCACTAGCTCAATATTATAAAAATCAAGTGAAAGTTATTCTTAACACTGATGAGTCAGTTCAATCCTCTCCGGCACAGCAAAAAGAGCAAGCAATGCAACAAAAACAACTCAAAGCCGAAGCTGCATTAAACAATGACACCATGTTTCAGCAACTTCAACAAGAATTTTCAGCAGAATTGGTCAAAAATTCTATTGTCCCGCTGAAAGATGACTTATAATATATCGAATTTAAATTAAATATATGAGGCCTTAATAATGGATATGAATCAAAATCTTGGCAACCTGATGAAAGAAGCGCAAAAAATGCAACAACGTATGCAAGAAGCGCAACAACAATTAAGTCAATTAGTTGTTACTGGTGAAGCAGGTGGCGGTATGGTAGTTATTAAAATGAATGGCCGACATGATGCCACTGAAGTGAAGATCAAACCGACAATGATGGAAGAAGATGTAGAAATGTTGGAAGATTTAGTTGCCGCAGCAATTAATGATGCAGTACGAAAAATTGAAAAAGCATCTAAAGAAAAAATCAGTCAATTAACAGCAGGTCTAAATATTCCAACTGATTTAATGGGCGGCGATAAAGGTGATAAGGAATAATCCTAAAGATGGATATGTTAAACCGTCTGGTAGAAGCGCTACGCTGTCTACCAGGCGTAGGTCCAAAATCAGCACAACGTATGGTATTTCATTTACTCCAGCATCAAAGACAGAGAGGGTTACACCTTGCATCATGCCTGGAGCAAGCGATGAACAATATTCATCATTGTGAACGTTGTGCCAACTATACAGAACAAAAACTTTGTAGCCTCTGCCAAAACCCAAATCGGGATTCATCCTTGCTTTGTGTTGTAGAAAGTCCTGCTGATGTATCTGCCATAGAACAAAGTAATGCATTTCAAGGTAAGTATTTTGTTCTTATGGGGAAAATATCCCCATTGGATGGATTAGGGCCAGAAGACATAGGGTTACCGAGACTTAAAAATCTCATTATTCAAGAAGAAATTAAAGAAGTGATATTAGCATTAAGCCCTAGTGTAGAAGGGCAGACCACCATTCATTTTATTCACCAGCTTTTGCGTGATGTGTCACTAAACATCACCCAATTGGCGCATGGCATTCCTTCTGGAGGAGAATTAGAGTTTTTGGATGGCAATACTATAGGAAATGCCCTTCGCAATAGAGCAATAATTAATGTTTAAAACAGTACTCCGTAATAAATATATTTTCATATTGATGCTTCTCGTTTCTGGACTGGCGCATGCATCTTTTTACAAAAGTTTATGGCCCAAATGGGAGGTAAATAATCCTTTATCAACAGAAGCTATTTCTCATAAACTTTGGCAAGATTTCCTAAATCGCCGCATTGTCACTAATGAAGAAAACATCAATCTGGTTGATTACACGCACATGACACAAACAGACCTGAATTTGCTTAAAGATTATTTAAAAAGCATGTCAGAAATCAATATTAATAATTACAACCGCGATGAACAATTAGCTTATTGGATTAATGTATACAATGCTTTGACTGTACAAATTATAGCAAATTATTATCCGGTTACTTCGGTTCAGGAAATTAATATTTCACCAGGATTATTCAGTATAGGGCCCTGGGGAGCGAATCTTATCACCATTAAAAATACTACTTTAACATTAGATGACATTAATAATCGCATCATTCGAGCCATTTGGAATGATCCCCGCACTCATTATGCTGTAAACAATGGGACTATTGGGGCCCCAAATTTGAGTAGAAAAGTCTATCAGGGTAAACTCATTGAAGAACAATTAAACCAAGCTGCATCAGCTTACGTTAATTCCCTTAGAGGAGTAAATGTTATCGAAGGAAAGTTGATTATCTCTAAATTATATGACTGGTATGAAGAAGATTTTGGCGGAACCAAACAATATGTAATTTTTCATTTATTACAATTTGCAAAAGAACCCTTATTAAGCCAACTGAAACACATCAATAGCATCGACAGTTATATTTATAATTGGCATATAAATAGCCCCTCTCACGAGCAAGAATAAAAAACAATTAAATTATTTTATTTTTACTTTAAACCAAGAAAAACAAGTATACTCACTCAATTTATGATGAGGGAGTTGAATATGAATCTGGGCGGTTTTTCTTGGAAAAGGTTGATCGGCATCTCTGCCCTAAAAGCTAAAATTTCGCGAAAGATTGGTATTCCCCTGACTAAATCGGGTAGACAGAGAAAACTTGGTGCCTTAATTATTAAATATTTGCATATATTGTTCTTAGAAGGAAAGAAAAAAAAGGGCTAATTATTTAAGGCAAAAATTAACCCCCTAAGACTATATCTTGTTAGGGAACTTTGGATAGTTCCTAAAATCCTTTGTTGTTTCAAAAATTTAAAAACCGATAACCTCTTCTTTACGGTGCACTCCTCCGTACTCAATCAGCCTGTTCCATATATTGAAATAACTGTTCAATAACATCTCCAGGAATTACATGACTTCGTTTATAAATTTTAATTACTCTAAGGACTGCATTACGATATCGCTGTTCTATTTCCATGTTGGGTTTTGTTAAATCATACCGATAAGGTTCAGTAAGAAGATGCCTTTTTCTTAATTCAATACGTAACGCTTCAATGACACAGCATATGGTATTAAATACCTCTATTACCGCTGTTTTTTCCTCACTATTCAATAATGGCAACCATTCAAAAGTACCACCTCTAGCGATATTAAAAAACGTATAGAGTAAATCGTGCGTATCATTATTGGCAAAATACCCATACAAATCCAGACAATCCGTAGTAGTCAGCTGGCTATATAAGCTCACCAGTTTTTCTTGGAGAATAATTGAGCTCCGCTGTTGTCCCAAGATCTCGGATAATACATTTTGTTGTAACATCTTCACTGCATCAATGAAACGATCTGGATTAAACCAAAATTTATAAGCCCGCCTAAGGTCATGCAAACCATCAATCGCTCGTTTCGTAGGAGTTAAATTCGAGTTTAGTTTTAATCCTTTAACAGCTGTTTGGATTAGTTGCCTAACCTCTTCATTTGTTTCGATTATAATACCTGGGGGTAATTCCTCATCATGCAAAAAATAATCAACTCCTGGAGTTAATTCATTTTGCAAAGCCACTTCATACAATTTTTGCTGCAATAACTCGATATAATAATGTAATACTTCCAAACGCATCTGAACTGAAATTAGTTTTTCAGGATGAATTGCATCAGTATATAATTGATCGGGATGCATCTTATAGAAGAAAATTGCATTAACCAAACCAATGAATTTTGAATTAGAAAAATAATCTAATGCAGCGTATAGCTGTTCCATATTCCAGTCATACACTACAGCTACCGATTCAATGGGGGCCGTATTACTTTTATTCAAAAAATTTACGAATCCCTCCAACCATATATTAAACTGTAACTTGGAAAATAATTGGTCCAATTGTGTTGAGGGTAGAGGAACTTCATTCGTGGAAATTGAAAACTTAGCCCTGTATTGCATCATCCTTCTCCTAAACATCATCCTAGTGTTGACTGTGTTTCAGCTAGAACATTTAATACTCTATCGAGTCAATCATGAAGCCTATTTCCAGCGGGGATAGAAAATGGAGCCAATAACTCTTAGAATAATAGCGAAAATAATTGCAAGTCGATACTAATCTTGCCAAAATTATAGCGAATACCGCGAAGCAAACTGGAATTACATTAATGCCACTACCTAGTTATCTTTTATTTATTGATAACGATCCTGTGAGTGAGGATCTCAAGAAATATTTTGCACAATTTAATATAAACATCATCCAACAAAATCACTTAATTCCCGTTCAAAATGGGTTAGGGAAACCTATTGCAATTCTGATTAATTGGTCTATTTTAAAGAACGACGCCCAAGCACTTCATCAATTCTATACAAACTATCCTGTACCTTTACTCATTATCAATGATGTTGCAGACGAAGAAGCCTGTATTAAAGTACTTGAAGCTGGAGCCGATGACTTCATTATAAAACCGTTATTACCAAGAGAACTTCATGCACGAGTCAGTGCAATTAACCGGCGCGTCTTACGGGCACAACAACAATCTGAGCATGAAAAAGAAATTCTTCTTTTTGCCAATTGGCGGCTGTATCCTGCATCAAGGCAAGTGTTTCGTGATAATACCAATGAAGAATTATCGCTAAGCGCTGGCGAATATGACTTGCTACTTACTTTTGTACAGCAACCCCAACGAGTCCTGGATCGGGAACTTCTATTACACATTACTAAAAACAGTGATCTCAATCCTTTTGATCGAAGAATTGATGTACAAATAAGTCGGCTTCGACAGAAAATAGAGGTTGATGCAAAAAAACCGGCATTAATTAAAACCATCCGCAATGGTGGTTATATGTTTACTGCCCAGGTAATCACTTTAAAAGAAACTGATACATAATCCTAAAAAAACAGTTTGAACCTCCTGCACAAGCTAAAATAGGTTTCAAACTGCCTTTTCTAGGATAATCGTATTATTTTTTATTTACGCTTCTTACTTATTTTAAACACCTTAATGCTTTTGATTGTATTGTCTCCGACTTTTAATATTTCCATGCGATAGTTTTCTATAGTTAAACATGACTCAGCTGGAGGGATGTATCCAAGATGTTCAACAATTAAACCGCTTAACGTTTTGGGCCCTATCATAGGCAAGCTCCATCCCATCAATCGATTTAAATGGCGCAATGTTAAACCTGCATCAACAATAACTGAGCCATCACTTTGCGGGAGGATATCACGACTAAGCGCAGCTACATCTGTAGTGAACTCGCCTACAATTTCTTCAAGTATATCTTCCATAGTGACTAAGCCCTGAATATTTCCATATTCATCTACCACAAAAGAACTGCGTCTTTTCATTTTTCTAAAATTCAAAATCTGTATGTTGAGGGAAGTAGCCTCAGGAATATAATAAGGTTCATCTGCTGCTTTCAGTAAACTATTAAGATCCAACTCATTTTCTATAGCCAGATTTAACACATCACGTACGTGGATCATTCCTACCAAATCATCAATTGAATCGCGGTATAAAGGCAGGCGAGTATGTTTTGCTGTTTCCAATTGATATAAGATTTCTGACCAAGGTTCTTCTATATCGATACCCACAATATCTGACTTAGGAATCATAATATCTTCTACAGTAGCTTGCTCCAAATCCAGTAAGCTAATCAGCATACTTTTATGTTCAACTGGCAATAACCCTCCTGCCTCGTGTACAACGGAGCGTAACTCTTCACCAGTCAATGATTCCTTTTGTATTTTGTCAATTGAGACGCGAAATAAACGCAACACCCCATTAGACATGGAAACACAAAGATACACTACAGGCGCAAAAATCAGTTGGAGTATTTGCAGAGGCAGTGATGTAGCAAATGCAACTTGCTGCGGATAAATCGCCGCAAATGTTTTGGGTATCATTTCAGCAAATACCAAAATAACCAACGTTAAAAGAACTGTAGCTATAGCAATACCAGCATCTCCATAAATATGCTGGCCGATTAGCGTTGCGATTGTTGAGGCCAGAATATTTGCCAAAGTATTACCGATTAATACAACACTCAACAGTCGATCGGGTCGAGAGAGTATCTGATTCACCCTTGTCGCTTGTTTATTCTCTTTCTTGACTAGATGTTTTAGCTTATAGCGATTAATCGACATCATACCGATTTCAGTGCCTGCAAAAAAAGCAGCCAAGAGAATTAAAAAAAGCAGTATGATAAATAATGTAGAAAGATGGTATGCCACCGAAATTCCTCAAGCTTTTATAACACGAAATAAAGTATCACATGGTTTCCAAGAAAGCGAGATGGAGTCAACTTTGCAGCCTTTCTAGATATGTTTGTAATTTGTAAGATATGCAGCCATTCAGTTGGGTTAAAGGCGGAAATGCTTTAACCCAGAACCATTAATTCTTTCACAATAGATAAAAAATATAACTTTTCCTATTTTTGCTCTTTATTAAAACGAGCTACGCTGGCCAGGATCTCTTCAAACGCTGCATCAGGACCAACCCAACCATTTAGTTTAACCCATTTACCTTCTTCTAAGTCTTTATAATGACTGAAAAAGTGCTCTAATGAGTTTAGTAGATGCTGTGGCATGTCTTCATGTGACTTTATTGACTCATAAATTTTAGTTAACTTGTTCGTAGGAACAGCCAGAATTTTAGCATCGATACCTGACTCATCAGTCATTTTTAACATACCCACTGGTCGGCATGGAATTACTGACCCGCCTACAAGAGGAACTGGAGTCACCACAAGAACATCAACCGGATCTCCATCTTCCGACAGAGTATGAGGGACATAACCGTAATTGACAGGGTAAAACATGGGTGTTGTTAAAAAACGATCAACAAATAACACTCCAGATTCTTTATTGACTTCATATTTTACGGGTTGACTATGCATAGGGATTTCAATAATTACATTAATTTCTTTGGGCAAATCACGACCACTGCTAATTCTCATTAAACTCATTTATTCTTCTCCCCTCTAATCGAAATAAAAATATAACGACATTTTAATTTAGCTAAAACTAAAGAACAGGAAATCTGTCTTTTAGATTATTCAACACCTGTTATCTTGTAAAAGCGCCAGGAATAATTCAAAAATAAAACAATTCTTACCCTGCTGAATTTTTCCATATTTATAAAAATCATTGCGGCCAAGGTAAAATTGCATTGCAAATGCGGCTATTATGCGAAAAAACACATCAAAAGGCAAAGAGAAGCTGTCGCATTATAAGTAATGCAATGTATAATATCTCTTTTAATCAAAATGAGATTGCTTATGAATTGCTTGTTTTGCAAAATTGCACAAGGTGCAATCCCTGCATCAGTAGTTTTCGAAGACGATGAGATAATGGCTTTTCGTGATCTCAACCCGCAAGCTCCTAAACATCTGCTGATTATTCCGAAGCAACATATCGCTACGTTGAATGATGCCAGCGATGAAAACCAGGCCCTGTTGGGAAAAATGATTTTAGGGGCAAAGAAAATTGCTCAAACTGAAGGAATAAGTGACACAGGATACCGATTAGTTTTTAACATTAATCCCGATGGCGGCCAAACAGTATTTCACATTCATTTACATTTACTGGGCGGACGTCACATGACTTGGCCCCCGGGGTAGGAAAAAACTATGGAAAAACTATATAAAGAACTGCTAATACAACTAGGTGAAGATATAACTCGAGAAGGGTTAGTTGATACTCCTGCACGTGCTGCCAATGCCATGCGTTATTTGACTAAGGGCTATAATGAAAGCTTGGAAGAAATTATCAACGATGCGCTTTTTGATTCCGACATGAGTGAAATGGTCATTGTGAAGGATATCGAAATGTACTCCATGTGCGAACACCATTTACTTCCTTTTCTCGGAAAATGTCATGTGGGATACATACCCAATGGAAAAGTAATAGGCTTATCAAAAATAGCACGTATTGTTGATTACTTCGCTCGACGCTTGCAAATTCAAGAACGATTAACTACGGAAATAGCGAGCTGCTTGGAATCGATTACTGGCGCACGCGGTGTGGCAGTAGTGATTGAAGCAAAACATCTGTGCATGATGATGCGTGGCGTTGAAAAGCAAAACTCAGTAATGACTACTTCAGTTATGCTTGGCGATATGCGTAATAATCCGACCAGTCGGGCTGAATTCTTAACCTTGACACATAATAAATAAATACCCACTCCTGTATTCATTTATAGCCGAGATGAAGCAAGCACCTGAATCTCTCAATCTCATCCTTCGCTTACGCCCTTCCTTCACGTTTGTTCGTGGGGCCAGGCGTAGAGTTAGATTGGTTTTTGAGATGTATTATAAGATTCAGGTGATGCACAGCGAAACCAGGGAAAACGTATTCATGTATTCCTGGGCTAGATTTTACTTCGCCCAGGCTACAATCAAATTATTCCCTGCATCTCCTTGAAGAAGAGGGACTATCTTATTCTTCTTCGCCACGATTGCCCACATCAGCTGCTTCATGATGCTCTTCTTCATGATGTTTTTCTTCAGCAGGAGCAGTTGTGGTTTCTTCTGCTTGCGGTTTATCTTTCCACTCAAGCTTCACACGTCCCTGCTTATCAATCCCAGCAACAAATACTGCGATCTCTTGACCTTCTTGCAATACAGATTCGACTTTTTGCGATCGATCACTGCAGATTTGGGAAATATGGAGTAGCCCATCTTTTCCAGGTAAAAGATTAATAAAAGCGCCAAAATCAACAATCTTACTTACTTTGCCTTGATAAGTTTGGCCCACTTCAATTTCTGCGATTAATGCTTTAATTTGTTTTTGTGCTTCTTCCAATGCTAGCATATCTGGAGAAAATAATTGAATTACACCTGTATCATCTATATCGATAGACACGCCTGTACTTTCAATTAACCCCTTAATCGTTGCTCCACCTTTACCGATAATAGTTCGTATTTTGTCTTCAGCAACTTTCATTGTGGTAATACGTGGCGCATGCTGGGATAATTCTTCTCTATGCTCAGCTAAGGCATTATTCATGACACCAAGAATATGTAAGCGGCCAGCTAAGGCTTGATCTAAGGCTTGCTCCATAATTTCATTGGTAATTCCTTGGATTTTAATATCCATTTGTAATGCGGTGATTCCCTGTTCAGTACCCGCTACTTTGAAATCCATATCCCCTAAATGATCCTCATCACCTAATATATCAGTTAACACAGCATACCGCTCACCTTCTTTAATCAAACCCATTGCAACTCCAGCAACAGGTGCTTTTAATGGAACACCTGCATCCATCAGCGCAAGACTGGTTCCGCATACAGTAGCCATTGAGCTTGATCCATTCGATTCAGTGATTTCGGAAACAACTCGTAACACATAGGGAAATTCATTTGCTTCAGGCAATACAGCCATGATTGCTCGTTTTGCTAAACGGCCATGCCCAATTTCTCTACGTTTAGGACTACCAACCATGCCCGTTTCCCCTACTGAATAAGGAGGGAAATTATAATGCAACATAAAGCGGTCTTTCGTTTCGCCGGCAATATTATCTAAAATTTGCGAATCACGCTCATTACCTAAGGTAGCAACAACAATAGCCTGTGTTTCACCACGAGTAAACAAAACAGAGCCATGTGTTCTTTCTAAAAGTTTGGTGCGGATAGCAATAGGACGGACTGTTTTATGATCGCGGCCATCAATGCGTGGCTCACCATCAAGAATACGATTGCGCACTGTAGCACGCTCTATTTCAACAAACATATTACCAATAACGTCTGCTTTTAACTCATCATTCTCAGCTTGAAATGCAGCAATTGCTTGATTTTTTAATTCATCAAGTCGCTGATAACGCTCTTGCTTGTCTTTAATCAGATATGCAGATTCAACTTCTTGTTTCACCATGTCTGAAACTCGTTCTTGTAAATAAGAATCGACTTCAGGAGCAGTCCATTCCCAGCGTGTTTTTCCTGCTTGCGCAGCGAGCTCCTCAATTGCTTTGATCACGCTTTTCATCATTTCATGACCAAACATGATCGCACCGCGCATAATGTCTTCGCTTAATTCTTTTGCTTCTGATTCAACCATCAAAATAGCATCTTTAGTACCTGCAACAACTAAGTCCAGCCTTGATTGCTCTAACTCTTTACGGCTTGGATTTAATAAGTAAATACCCTCTTTATAGCCAACACGGGCAGCACCTATTGGCCCGTTAAAAGGAACACCAGAAAGAGCTAAAGCTGCGGAGGAGGCTATCATTGCCACAATATCAGGAGAAACTTCGGGGTTTAAGGACAGTACAGTGACAATGACTTGTACTTCGTTACAAAAACCATCCGGAAACAAAGGACGAATAGGACGGTCAATAAGTCGTGAAGTCAGTGTTTCATTATCTGTGGGTCTACCTTCACGCTTGTTAAATCCCCCAGGTATTTTACCTACTGCATAAAACTTTTCCTGGTAATTTACTGTTAATGGAAAAAATCCATTTTCTTCGCCACCTTCTTTTTTGCCAACTACAGTAGCTAATACTTGAGTACCATTCATATTGGCCAATACTGCCCCATCAGCTTGTCGTGCAATTTCGCCAGTTTCCAATATAAGAGTGTGGTCACCAAATGCTATTTCTTTTGTAAACTTAGCCACGTAATCTTCCTCATTAAGTAATTATAACGAAAAAAAGGCGCAGAAAATTGCGCCTTTATTTAAAGTATCTTTTATAAAAGTACATTTCTATTTCTAAAGAAATGTATTTGCTCATCAATCAATAAGAATCTCTAAGTTCCAGAGATTGGATCAACTTTTGATAGCGAGCATCATCGTTTCGCTTTAAATATTTTAACAACTTACGACGCTTATTAACGAGTTCTTGTAGCCCACGTCGAGAATGAAAATCTTTTTTGTGTTCTTTAAAGTGCTCGGTTAAATATTTGATACGGCTTGTAATGATCGAAACCTGAACTTCAGGTGAACCTGTATCTGTATCAGAACGCTTATATTCTTTAACAATTGCTGCTTTATCCGCGCTGCTTAGCGACATTATACACTCCCGGAACTACTAAGTATTCATTTAAAGGCGAACATTCTACCAAGGCATGTCCAACGAAACAAGTACTGAAATTTATTTTTGTGCAAAAAATTTCATATTTAGTTAGAATATCTCATTTACACTTCGAAAAGATTAAAAAGAAAGTAATCGTTTCGCTTTAATAGTACCTTGCGTATTTCGTTCGCCTAACCCAATAAATTGTGCTTCTTTATCATAAAGACGAACACAATCTGTTATTTCTACCTCTAGCTTATTTGTTACTACTCTGCCTTGGCGAATTGCGAGCAGTTCATCATCTGAAAGGGTCACTGGCTCAAAATGGTCAACTGCTCGATCCATAGGAATTAAGCATGCAACTCTCTCCGACATAGACATACTCTCTAATTCGTCTAGCGAATACATAGGCATATTTTCTAAACCAGATGTATGCACTCGATGCAACTGCGTCACATGAGCCCCTACACCTAAAGCATCGCCAATGTCTTCCACTAAATTACGAATATAGGTTCCTTTGCTGCACGTCACAGTTAATGAAAATTGAATTCCATCGAATGCGTTAAGTTGTAAATTACTAATCAGGATCTCACGTGCTGTCCTTTCAATGTTGATCCCTTTTCTGGCTAAACGATAAAGAGGAACACCATTGTGCTTTAACGCGGAAAACATAGAAGGAATCTGCTTTATATAACCTGTATGCTGCATCAATACGTGAAGCAAACTTTCCTCGGAAATGGTGAATGCTTCCGCACGAGCAATTACTTCACCTGTTGCGTCAGCAGTATTGGTTTTGATGCCTAATAGACCGATAGTCTGATAACATTTATCTGCATCGAGCAAAAACTGACATACTTTAGTTCCTTCACCAAAACAAAGAGGCAACATTCCAGTAGCGAGAGGATCTAGACTTCCAGTATGCCCTGCTTTTTGCGCTCCCAATAGTTTTTTTGCCTTCTGGAGTGCCGTATTTGAGGTCATTCCTTCCGACTTATTCAGCAACAAAATTCCATCTTTTATTAAAGGGTTAATCGCGTTCATTATCATCAGAGGATGGCGGATTCACTTCATCGATGAGACGACTTAAGCGTTGTCCATATTCTATTGATTCATCATATACAAAATGAAGCTGGGGAACTGTCCGCAAAGTAATGCTTCGCGCCAAAGCACTGCGCAAATAACTCGCAGCAGCATTTAAAATAGCTACTGCTGTTTTTTTATCATCGTTAAGGACAGTAAAATATACTTTCGCATGTCCCAAATCAGCAGCAACTTTGACTGCTGATATGGTCACGAAACCTGTTAAGCGCGGATCTTTTACTTCTTTAGGTATTATTTGAGCTAGTTTGCGCTGAATCATCTCAGCGATACGATCTGTACGTTTAAAATTATGCCCCATGTTTATAAATCACGCTTAATTTCTACTGTTTCATACACTTCAATAAGATCACCTGGTTTCACGTCATTGTAATTTTTGACTCCAATGCCGCATTCAAACCCTTGGCGAACCTCTACCACGTCATCCTTAAATCTTCGTAATGACTCCAAAGTTCCTTCATAGATTACCACATTGGCGCGCAGCACACGAATAGGGTTATTTCGCTTAATAACACCTTCAACGACCATACACCCAGCAATCGCACCAATTTTTGGTGATTTGAATACATCCCGAACTTCTGCAATACCAATAATTTCTTCTTTGAATTGCGGCGCAAGCATTCCAGTTAATGCACCTTTAATCTGATCAACAATATCGTAAATGACACTGTAATAATGTAGTTGCACTGATTCATGTTCCGCTAATTTCTTAGCACTGCTATCTGCTCTAACGTTAAACCCAACTAAAATTGCACTAGATGCTATAGCCAAGTGAACATCAGATTCAGTGATACCACCAACACCACTTGAAATAACTTCCACCTTAACTTCATCTGTAGATAACTTCACTAAGGCATCTGAAATGGCTTCCAGAGAACCCTGAACGTCTGCTTTAAGTACAACGTTAAGCACTTTGGACTCACCAGCAGCCATATTTTCCATGATGCCTTCAATAGTTGATTTCTGACGTCTGGCTAGTTTTACATCACGGAATTTACCTTGACGGAACAGGGCAACTTCTCTGGCTTTTTTCTCATCAGGAACAACAACTGCTTCATCTCCAGCATGAGGAATTGCTGATAAACCAAGAACCTCGACTGGAATTGATGGACCAGCATAATCAACCATATCTCCATTATCACCAACAAGAGCACGTACGCGGCCATATTGGAATCCGGCAAGCAGGATATCTCCTTTATGGAGCGTTCCACTCTGTACCAATACCGTTGCTACAGGGCCTCTACCTTTATCCAAACGTGATTCTATGACAACACCTTTAGCGGCACCATCAGTAACTGCGGTCAGTTCTAAAACTTCAGATTGTAACAATATTGCATCAAGCAGATCATCAATACCCACACCTGACTTCGCAGAGATATTGATAAACATGGTATCACCACCCCATGCTTCTGGAATGACTTCATGTCCTGTTAATTCATTCATGACACGTTCAGGATCCGCATCTGGCTTGTCCATTTTGTTAATTGCAACAATAATCGGCACCTTCGCTGCTTTCGCATGTTGAATTGCCTCTATAGTTTGCGGCTTCACTCCATCATCTGCAGCAACAATCAAAATAACAATATCCGTGACCTGTGCACCTCGAGCTCTCATCGCTGTAAATGCAGCATGACCTGGGGTATCTAAGAAAGTAATATCGCCCTTGGGTGTACTCACGTGGTATGCACCAATATGTTGCGTAATACCACCAGCTTCACCAATAGCAACTTTAGTGCGGCGAATATAGTCAAGTAGCGAAGTCTTCCCGTGGTCCACGTGCCCCATAATTGTAACTACAGGTGCTCTAGATTCTGTATGACTGCCTTTAGTAATGGACTCTCCCAGACCTAGCTCAATGGCATCTTCTTTAATGATTCGTGCTTTATGGCCCATCTCTTCTACTACAATAACCGCAGTTTCTTGGTCAATAACCTGGTTTATAGTCGCCATTGCTCCGAGTGACATCATCACTTTAATGACCTCAGCAACTTTTACAGACATTCTTTTTGCTAACTCAGCAACAGTGATGGTTTCGGGTACCAAAACTTCTTTTACTACAGGTGCAGTGGGTAATGCAAAACTATGTTTTAATGATTCTTCGGCTTCTCTTAATTTGTCTGACTTCTCAACGCCTTTACGCTTTTTAAATTTACTACGCCCGCCGCGTCTATGTATTTCTTGCTCTTCTTCATCTCGATCATAAGCGGATTGATATTTAGGTTTTTTCTTCACTTTTCTAAAGTCTGACGCATCAGATTCAACTACTTGTTCTACATGCTTCTTTTTAGATGGCTTTTCCAGTTTGTGATCTTCTTTTTTAGGAAGTTCTGCGATTTCTTCAGGTGTGCTTGTTTTTTCAAGAGATTCTTCACTATGGGATCCCTGGTGCTCTTTAGTCCCCTCATCCCCTGGCTTCTCTGCCGATTCGAGTTGCTCTTTTGCTTCAACTGCCTCAATAGCTGCAGCAGTTTCTCCAACATGTTCCTCTGTCTCAGGAAATGTTTCAGATACAGATTGAGTTTCAGAAACAACTTCAGCAGGATGTTGCTCGAGTACACTCCGATTTTCTTCAGGCATAACATCAGGTTCTTCAATTTCAGGTTGCTCTACTATTGGGGTACGTTTTACAAATACCTTTTTCTTACGTACTTCAACATTCACAGTTTTTCCACTATGAGCGTCATGGCCGACAGTAACCCGTGATAAGCTTTTCCTTCTCAAAGTAATTCTTTCCGGCGAAACATTGACATCACGGAGAGAAGTTCTCTTCAAATGATTAAGTAGGATCCGTTTTTGCTCTTCATTCACAGTCTGTTGGTCATCAGAAAAAGACAAACCTGCTTCCTGTAACTGGTTCAATAAGCGTTCAACCGGAATACCAACGACTTGGGCTAATTGTTTAACCGTCACATCCGCCATATTTTAATCCCCTTTCAGCAGTTATATTCGCTATTTAAGAACGAACTGCATATTTGCACTACATTAATTTATAATAAATCCATAGCCTTATAAAAACCATGGTTCTCTGGCCTTCATAATTAAAGAACCGGCCTTTTCTTCAGTCATTCCTTCAATTTCCAACAACTCATCGACAGATTGCTCAGCTAAATCCTCCATGGAAGTAATTCCCTTCGAGGCTAATTTGTTAGCTAACTCGTTAGTCATGCCTTCCATTGAGAGTAGCGATTCGTCAGGTGAGCCAGATAGCTCTTTTCCAGAAGAAAGAGCCATAGTGAGTAACTTATCGTTTGCTCTATTTCTTAATTCTTCAACAATTTCTTCATCAAATTCTTCTATAGCAAGTAATTCTTCCTTAGGCACATAAGCAACTTCTTCAAGAGAAGAGAAACCATGCGCTACTAGTAATGTAGCAATTTCTTCATCAATTTCCAGTGCGGAAGTAAATAATTTAACAATTTTACTTGACTCTTCCAAATTTTTATTTTCAAACTCGTCTGTAGTCATAACGTTCAAGGTCCAGCCAGTTAATTGACTTGCCAAACGAACATTTTGACCATTTCGACCAATTGCCTGAGAGAGTTGATCTTTTTCTACAGCCAGATCCATAGTATGTGTATCTTCATCAACAACAATAGAAGAAATTTCTGCTGGAGCCATCGCATTGATCACTAACTGAGCCGGGTTATCATCCCATAGAATAATATCCACCCGTTCCCCGCCAAGTTCACTGGAAACAGCCTGAACTCGAGCACCACGCATACCTACACAAGCCCCTACAGGATCAATTCGTCCATCATTGGTTTTAACTGCAATTTTAGCCCTATTTCCTGGATCACGTGCTGCAGCTTTAACGTCAATAACATTCTCGCCAATTTCTGGAACCTCTATGCGGAAAAGTTCAATAAGCATTTCATTACGTGTCCGGCTTACAAACAACTGTGGTCCACGAGCTTGAGGTGTGATCTCATATAAGTAAGCACGAACTCGATCATTTGGACGAAACATTTCATGCGGCAACATCTCACTACGTGGTAAAAATGCTTCTGCTTTACCACCTAAATCGATAATAATATTATCGCGAGTTACTTTCTTAACAGTTCCATAAATCAGCTGTCCTAACTTGCTTCTGAATTGATCAATGACTAGCTCACGCTCCGCCTCTCTAACTTTTTGCATAATAACCTGGCGCGCCGTTTGGGCTTCAATTCTTCCAAATTCAATTGATGGTATTGATTCTTCTATGCGATCACCAGTTTTTGCGTCTGGATTGCGCTCTTTTGCTTGTTCAACAGTTAATTGGCGCTCAGGATGCTCTAGCTCATCCTCATTAACTACATCCCAATACCTGAAGGTTTCATACTCGCCTGTACGAGGATCTAACTTAATTCTTACACCTATATCCAAACCAAAGATCTTGCGAGTTGCAGACTCCAGTGCGGCCTGAATGGCAAGTATAATAACATCTTTACTTACACCTCTTTCGTTTGATAACGCCTCTGCAACCAGTAACAATTCTTTGCTCATTGTTCGCCTCTCTATACTGTCAAATTTGCTTTCACAATATTTGAAAAAAGTAACTCTTGATCTTCGTTATTTATGTTAAGTACTAAAGAATTTTCAGATGCTGAGACAATAGTACCTATTAATTTACGTTTACCATTTACCGGCTTAAAAGTTTTTACTTGTACTTCATGTCCTATATAACGTTGATATTGCCAACTTTTAAATAAAGGCCTTGGAATGCCGGGTGATGACACTTCCAAACTGTAATTTCCAGAAATAGGATCTTCCACATCAAGCAAAGCGCTCACTTGATGACTTACTGCTTCACAGTCTTCGATTCCTATTCCAGCAGCCTTATCAATATATATGCGCAATAAGGAATGCCTACCTTGTGAAAGATATTCACATCCCCAAAACTCATAGCCCATATCTGTAATCGTAGGAGCTAACAAATGTTCCAATTCATCTTGTATCATAGTATTAACAAACTAAAAAGGGCACGTATGCCTAATACAAATACAATAGGGTAACCTGAGCTTGGACAAGGACTAAACTCTGGAAGTGTTATCTTTAAAGCAATTAGTTCCGAGCGTGACCTTGGCTTTACTGGGCTACTACTATCAGTGCAGTTACAAATTATACATAATAAAAAACCCCATAAATGGGGTTCAAAATAAGTGGTAGCGGGGGCAGGATTTGAACCTACGACCTTCGGGTTATGAGCCCGACGAGCTACCAGGCTGCTCCACCCCGCGTCAACTGATGGCAAGTATACTGAGAGTCAGTACTCTTAGCAAGTACTTTCGCTTAAGATTATAAATAAATATATATTCTATATGATAAAAACGAACAATTTTCTCATGCAGAAGCAAATTACTCTATTTTAGGGCTTGGTTACAATTCGCTAGAGTAAGCCGCAAGCCTTGATTATCGAGCATATAAGCCAGGCATATATATATGCCTCCATCAAGGCCTCGCGAAAGAGAGTAGGATTGCATACAGGCCCTAGGTCCCAAAAGCATTAATGCAAGCTACAATTAAGGCGCTGGGAAAAATACCTAAATAAAGTAGCGACAAACAGTTGAGGGAAAGTATTAAAACATTTCCTTTATTCATAATTACAGGATCAACCTGTATGGGTTTATCGAAATACATGATTTTAATAACTCTTAAATAGTAATATGCACCAATTACTGTAAAGAATAAACCAAGCACTGCAACCCATGTCATTTGAGCATCAACTAGGGCTTTGAGAACAAGTAATTTAGTAAAAAACCCAACAGTGGGTGGAACACCTGCAAGTGAAAACATAATAATTAACATCAAAAATGCAAGCCAAGGGTTTCTTTTGTTAAGTCCTTTTAAATCATCGATATTGTCAATTTCCATTCCTTGTGTAGACATTAAGACAATTAGACCAAATGCAGCTGCAGAAGTTATTCCGTAAACTAAAATATAGTAGAGTGCGGCTGAATAGCCCGCGTTCGTAGCGGCTAAAATACCAAACAGAGCATATCCTATATGTGATATTGCTGAATAAGCCAGTAAGCGTTTTATACTGGTTTGTACCACGGCAAATAAATTACCCAACCCTGTTGAAAGCAAAGTAATTACCAGTAGAATTTGTTGCCATTGCGCGCTAATATCTACCAGACCAATAGTTAACAACCTAAAGGTCATCCCTACTGCTGCAATCTTTGGTGCAGCACTAATAAATAAGGTAACTGAACTTGGAGCCCCTTGATATACATCGGGCGCCCACATATGGAAAGGAACTGCTGCCAATTTGAATGCAACCCCAGATAGGATAAAAACCAAGGCAAACACAAGCAATGTGTTTTGCTGCTGCCAGTTCGCAGCAATTGCATTTGCAACGTCGAGTAAGTCCAGTTTTCCTGTTGCTCCATAAATTAGGGAGATACCGTACAAGAGCATGGCAGATGCGATTGAGCCCATTACAAAGTACTTCATTGCCGCTTCAGAAGCATCACCATCAGTTCTTCGAATAGCCGTCATGGCATATAAAGGTAATGACAATAATTCCAATCCCAGAAAAATAGTGAGTAACGAATGTGCTGAAACTAAGAACATCATTCCCAAGGTAGAAAACATTCCCAAAATATAGTAATCACCAGCAGGCATTTGACGTTCATCTATGTAGTTTCTTGAGTAAATAAAGCTCAACAATACTGAAAGGTATATAAAAAACTTCATTAAATTTGCAATATCATCGCTGATAAATAGACCATTAAGCGTAATTACCTTAAACGTACCAATATAGAGGAAACTAACAACAGCAGCTAAAACCAAACCGATACAGGATATAAAATAGGCTATTGATTTACACCGATCCCGCAAAAATAAATCAGCAAGCAATGCAATGCACGCTGCGGTTAACAGGATTATTTCCGGAAGGGCTACGTGGATATTTTCAAGTAATGCTGTCATATTGATTAACCTTGATTACAATTTTGATTGACTTGCTAATGCCAGAGTATGGCTTACTGTTTGATGTATATATTCCAACATTGGCTTAGGATAAACGCCCATAGCGATAACCATCAAAGCAAGTAGGATATAAGCACTTAACTCATAGCCCGTAAGATCTTTTAACGCTGCAACTTTTTCATTTGCTACAGGGCCAAAAATAACACGTTTGTACATCCATAGATTGTATCCAGCTGCTGTGATGAGCGTAGTCGCCGCCCAAAATGTTACCCAGAAACCTGCTTTAATGGAGCCTAGAATCACCATAAATTCACCAACAAACCCAGAAGTACCTGGTAATCCTGCATTCGCCATACAGAAAAGCATAAAAAACGATGCAAAGATTGGCATGGTATTCACTATTCCGCCAAAATCTGCTAACCGTCGGGTATGCATACGATCATAAATGTAACCTACGCCAGCAAAAAGAGCACTTGAGACAAAGGCATGAGAAATCATGACCACAATTGCACCTTCCAAAATTAGGCCAGCGGCGCTCAATCCTGTTTGTTTTGCAATTGCAAAAATTGCAAAAGAACCCAATGTCACAAATCCCATATGTGAAATTGAAGAGTATGCAATTAAACGTTTCATATCTTTTTGGATGATTGCAACCAGGGCAATATAAACGACTGCAATTAAAGACAAGGCTATCATTATGCCAGCATAACGGCTACAGGCATCGGGGACAATAGGTAAAGAGAAACGGATAAATCCGTAAGCACCGAGCTTTAATAAAATTGCTGCTAATACTATTGAGCCACCTGCTGGAGCTTCAGTATGCGCATCAGGCAACCAGGTATGTACTGGAAACATGGGTATCTTGATTGCAAAACCAAGGAAAAATGCAATAAAAATCAGTGTTTGAGCAGTCATTCCCAGTTTAATTGCATAAAATGCTTCAATATTAAATGTACCTGCTATATAGCCCATATATAAAAAGCTAGCCAACATGAGCACAGAGCCTAAAAAAGTATATAAGAAAAATTTAATTGCGGCATAGACGCGATTATCTGATCCCCAAATACCAATAATTAGGTACATTGGGATTAGTGTAGCCTCCCAAAACACATAAAATACGATTGCATCCAACGCGGAGAAAACACCAACCAATAATCCCTGCATAATTAAAAATGCAGCCAAGTATTGAGAAACTCTATTGGTAATACTCTCCCAGGTTGCCAGTATCACAACCAAATTCGTAAAGACAGTAAGAACAATCAAAAGTAAAGACATTCCATCGATACCCAAGCTATAGCTAATTCCTAAAGCGGGCATCCATTGGAATTCCTCCAAATATTGCATTCCTAATACTTTAGGATCAAAACCTACAACAAGAGGAATACAAAGTAGCAAGCAAAGTATTATGGTAAACAAAGCCAAATAACGCGAAATATTCGGGCTACGATCGTCTCCAGCGAGAAGAACAAAAACACCGCCTATTATCGGTAACCAAATTAGTAAATTGAGCAAATAATGCATACCTTCACCCTATATTCAGCCGAGTACCAACCAGCATAAAAATCCAAGCAATCCAAAAACCATTACCGCTGCATAATGATACAGATAACCGCTCTGTATCACACGACCTTTAGCTGAAAACCATCTAATAAGTCGACTGCCGCCGTTAACAACCAAACCATCGATCAACGTTTGATCACCCACCCTGTAAAACGCAGTTCCTATGCCCTTAGAACCTTTTACAAAAAATAAATTATTAAACGCATCAAATCCATATTTATTCATCAGTATTTTGTAAATGAGTGAGAAATAACGTGCCAAAAATCCCGGAATCGAAGGAACAGCGATATAACAAAGCCAAGCAATAAAAATCCCCGCTATAGTAATCCAAAAAGTAAGTGAAAATACTGAATGCAACATACTTTCAAACGGAGAAGTAACTTCATGAGCGAGTTCCGCCAGAACATTATGTTGAGGCAGAACAAACAGAGAGGAGCCTAAAATAGTTGGATTATCAAAAAGCATTGGCATATACAACACATAACCCAACATAATTGAAGGAATAGCAAGTAAAACAAGCGGCAACCATACGACCCATGGGGACTCATGCACATGACTTAAGGTATGTGCATCCATGCGTGGCTTACCATGAAACGTCATAAATAACGATCTAAAGGCATACAGCGCAGTAACTCCCGCACCAACAACTACACAGAAATAGGCATAGCTGCTACCAGGGATCTGTGATAACTGAGCCGCCTCAATAATAGTATCTTTTGAATAAAATCCCGCAAACGGAGGGACAGCACACAGAGCCAGGGAGCCAATTATGAAAGTCACATACGTAATTGGCATTTTATTCCATAAACCACCCATTTTTCGCATATCTTGTTCATGATGCATTCCAATGATTACTGAACCAGCACCAAGGAATAAGAGTGCTTTAAAACATGCATGTGTAAGCAGGTGAAACATCCCTGCGCTATAAGCAGAAGCACCCATTCCAACCATCATATAACCCAGTTGTGATAACGTTGAATAGGCTACAACACGCTTAATATCATTCATAACCAGGGCTAAAATACCTGTAAACAATGCTCCGGTTGCACCAATAACTAGAACCACACTTAATGCCGTGGTGGAAAATTCAATTAGAGGAGAAATACGTGCAATCATAAATACCCCGGCGGTAACCATGGTTGCAGCATGAATCAATGCGGAAATAGGCGTTGGACCTTCCATAGATTCTGGTAACCATACATGCAGTGGGACTTGCGCCGATTTACCCATAGCACCAACATATAAAGCCAAACAAATCACTGTAACTAAGGACCAGGGATGTCCGTGGAATAGTTCAATATTTTGACTTGCCAGGTAGCTTACGCTTTTGAAAACAGTTTCATAATCGATACTTCCGGTATATGCAAAAATCAGAGCTATACCTAATAGAAAACCAAAATCGCCCACTCGGTTCACGATAAATGCTTTAAGGCTACCTTCAATCGCTGATTCCTTTTGGTACCAAAATCCGATAAGCAAATAAGATACTAACCCTACACCTTCCCAGCCAAAGAATAATTGTAGAAAATTGTTGGCACTTACTAACATAAGCATCATGAAAGTAAATAGAGAAATGTAGCTAAAAAAGCGTTGGTAACCATCGTCATCTGCCATATATCCAATACTGTAAATATGTACCAGCAAAGAAATAAAATTTACAGTAACCAGCATAACCACGCTAAGAGGGTCGATCAAAAAACCTATATTGAATTCAAACGGGAGTATTAAACCACCGTTAGCCCAATGATAAACCACTGTACTTTCAGTTGAAATAGCTCCTGAGAATAGTTGCCAGGCAACATGCAACGATATTACAAAAGAAATTGCAACTCCCAAAATGGTAGCTGTATGGGCTCCAACTCTTCCGATTTGATTACGGAAAAAACCGGCAATTATTGAACCTGCCAAAGGAGCTAAAACGATTATTAGACAAAGTTGTTGGATACTCACAATGTTAACCTTTTAAATGATTCATCTTATCAACGTCAATATTGCCTCTATTTCTAAAAAGCAACATCACTATGGCTAATCCTATTGCTGCTTCTGCGGCAGCAACTGTTAAAATAAAAAAAACAAAGACTTGACCACCAATTTCATTATAATAATGGGAAAATGCTACGAAATTAGTATTTACGGCAAGCAACATCAATTCGATACATACGAGCAATAAAATGATGTTTCTACGATTCATCATTATGCCGATAAGACCAAAACCGAATAAAATCGCACCCAGAATCAAATAATTATTAACAGGTATCATATAGAATTCCCCAACCTTATTTCTCTGCTTTCATACTAATTAATTCAACCCGGTCATTTCTACGTGTCAGAATTTGTTGTTTTACATCCTGCCTTTTCGATTTTCTGGGACCTCTATGTACTAAAGTAATTGCAGAAATAATTGCAATTAACAACAGCGCAGCTGCAATTTCAAAAGCCAGGAAATAATCGGTATACAAAACCAAACCCAAGGCTTCAGTATTCGATACGGGCTGTGCTTCAGGATTATTTTGCTCTGCATTAAATGATTGCACGCTCGTGATTTCGTTGGTTTTTGTTTCAACATTAGCCTTAAATGTACCCGCAGGAATAGATACCATTAACAGCCCTGTTAATAAAGCAACCAGAATTAAGCCAAAAGGTAAGTAACGTCGGTAATGACTCTTAATTATTTCAACATCAATATTAAGCATCATCACAACAAACAAGAACAGTGTCATCACGGCGCCTACATACACCAACACTAAAATCAATGCGAGAAACTCTGCTTGGGCAAGTATCCATAATACGGCACTCGCAAAAAAAGTAACTACAAGAAACAAAACGCTACGGACAGGATTGTCTTGAATAATTACCATAAACGCAGCACCTACTGCTATAGCCGCAAAAACATAAAAAATAATTTGAATTAGTAATTCATGCATACTTTACCCCGTTATCGGTATTTTTCATCAGCAGCTCTATCTGCTGCAAGTTTCGGCTCCAGCAAATCACCAAGCGCAAGGAGCTTCTCTTTGGTCATAATATTTTGACCTCGTTCACTGACATGGTAGTGATGTACTGGCGTAACAACTATGGAATCTACAGGGCAAGATTCTTCACATAAACCGCAATTAATGCATTTAAACACATCAATATCGTATCGCGTTGTTCGACGCGATCCGTCTTCACGTTCTTCTGATTCTATGGTTATTGCCAGTGCAGGGCAAACTGCTTCACATAATTTGCACGCAATGCAACGTTCTTCACCATTGGGATAACGGCGTAAAGCAAGTGCTCCTCTAAAACGGGGAGAAATCGGGGTTTGTTCCTCTGGAAACTGTACCGTTATTTTTTTCTTGAAAAAATATTTACCAGTTAGCTTTAAACCCTGCAATAATTCTATGAAAAGAAAACTGCGTATGTAGTATTTAATATATTGATATGCTTTTTTCATCGGCTTCTCTATTAATCATTAAAACCAAGGTTTAACATGTGTAACCACCATTAACGCAGTTACAATAATCCAAACAATGGTGACCGGAATGAGTACCTTCCAGCCTAAACGCATAAGCTGGTCATAACGATAACGAGGAAAAGTAGCTCTTATCCATAAATACACATACAGGAAAAAGCAAACTTTTACGATTAACCAAACAAATCCGGGTACAACAAAAAATATGTTCTCTAAAAATGGAATCCCTTCAAACGGCGACATCCAACCACCCAAAAACAGGATGCTGAGGAGTACAGAAATAAGGATCATGCTCGCATATTCGGATAAGAAGAACAGTGCAAACCCTATCCCAGAATATTCCACATGGAATCCTGCAACAATTTCGGACTCACCTTCAGCCAAATCAAAAGGTGCTCTATTTGTTTCAGCGATTCCTGCAATCCAAAACACAAAAAATAGTGGAAGCAGGGGAATAAACCACCAATGTAAAATCCCGCCTTTTTGTGAATTAACAATATCCGTAAGATTCATACTGCCTGCAGCCAGAAGTACGCCTACTAAAGCAAAACCCATAGCAATCTCATAGGATACAGTTTGCGCAGTACTTCTTAGAGCACCAAACATCGCATATTTGGAGTTAGACGCCCACCCAGCGATTAAAACGCCATAAACTCCAAGTGAGCTCATTGCAAAAATATAAAGAACTCCCGCATTAATATTTGCTAAAACTATCCCTTCCTGAAAAGGAATAACTGCCCAACCTGCCAAGGCAGGAACCAAAGCAAACAACGGTGCGGCTATAAAAAGATATTTATTGGAGCGTGTAGGTATAATAATTTCTTTAGTAATTAACTTTATTAAATCCGCAATTGGTTGGAGCAAACCACGTACACCCACACGATTGGGTCCTATACGTGCTTGTATGTAGCCAATAACCTTACGCTCTGCATAGATTAAATATGCGACACATAGTAGCAATGGTACTACGATTACTAATATTTTAATGATGATCCAAATTAATATGCCAATATCTTGCAGCATTTTTTTACCTGCCTAGCGCTTAATAGTTATTGCAGCAAATGAATGACCCAAATCAACTGTCTCAGGCATCGCGTTTGCTACCCATACAACATCCGCCGCAATGCGTTCATCACGTTTAAGCGGCAATGTTATCTCAATATCTCCCTGAGATACAGTAGCAATATCGTCTAATTTCAATCTATCTGCTGTTATAGGATTGATACGTATGCATGCTGATTCAGCGGCGGCGCATAATTGCAGCTCTTTGGCGTTTCTAACAATCGCATCACTGCGATAGAGTGGCCACTCACCTACTCGAATCAATGATTGATTCATTAGAGGCAGGCTCTCAGGATAATAGGGTTTATAATCTTGCTCCATTGTGATTGCAACACTATTTTTTATTTCTGACAAGATATCTTCAGTTGACAGATATTCAAAGCCATCACAATGTAATAAGTTACCGAGCACTCTCAATATTTTCCATGCAGGTCGAGATTCACCATGAGGAGCCAAAGCACCTTTTACTGTTTGCCAGGTATTATTAATATTAATATATGTCCCTGAGGTTTCAGCATAGGGTGCCATAGGTAAAATAACATCGGCATAATCATGCATTGATTCATGATTATAAGCAGACATTAATACAACAAACTCCGCACCCAGCATTGACTGTCTTGCACCATAAGGATTTGCAAAATCAAAACCAGGTTCTACTCCCATTAAAAAATAGGCTTTAAGTTTACCGTTCAGTGCTGCCTGCACATCCAAACCTGGAGTAGAGTCTGTTTTGCCGGCAGTGGTTCGGTGAGGAACCATACCCGCCAACCACGCACCTGCCGTGTTTGCACCCTGAGTGAGCCTTAAAACTTTGGCTCCGCTTAATTTCTCGATATGGAAAGCTAATGTACGCAATAAAGAAGCTTCAGGATGATTTTCGCAAAGAGCGCCAGTAATTAAGCATGCTTTTTCTTCTTTCAATGCTTTGGCAACTCGTTGAATTGCTTTATCTGCTTCAAGACCTATCAATAATTTTTGTACTTCTGTAGGTAATTTCTTTATATCGCCGGCCAGTGCTAAAGCAAGCTTGGCAAGTTGCATTGGCATTTCTAAAGGTGAAATAATGAATCGATCACTTAAATCAAAACGATATTCGAAATCTACTGGATTTATAGCGTAAATTTTAGCTCCATTGCGAGCAGCTTTACGCACTCTTACACCAGCTAGAGGCACTTCTCGATCAATGTTACATCCAACAAGCACAATTGTATTTTGTAATTCGACTTCTTCATAAGGTAATGAATTTTTTGGTGTCGTACCCTGATGCTCCTGATCTTTGAAATCTACTTGCTGCAATCTGTGATCAAGATTATGAACCCCGATGTCACGCATTAATTTTTGCAACAAATACATTTCTTCCAATGTAGAGGAACTTGAGGAAAAAGCCGCTACTTGCTCAGCACCATTTTGTTTTATAACGCGAGCCAGTCCTTCTGCAGTAAATTTCAGAGCAGTTTCCCAATCGACAACTTCCCATTGTCCATTACGTTTAATCTGGGGTTGGCTGGCTCTTAACGGACTATTTAAACCCAAATAACTAAATCGGTCCCGGTCAGCGAGCCACGTTTCGTTAATTGCCTCATTTTCTTTAGGAACAATACGCATTAACTTGTTTCGACGCGTATGCAAGTAAATATTTGAACCGAGGCAATCATGTGGCGCTACCCCATCATGTTGGGTGAGTTCCCAGGCTCTCGCAGTAAAGCGAAAGGGTTTTGAAGTTAACGCACCAACAGGACATAAATCGATAATATTACCCGAAACCTCTGATTTCATGCTGTGTTGAACATAGGTCCCAATTTGCATGTGTTCGCCGCGCCCTGTTGCACCTAACTCTCTTAATCCGGCAATTTCCTCACCAAATCGAACGCAGCGAGTACAATGGATGCAGCGAGTCATTTCAGTTGAAATCAGCGCACCTAAATTATCATCGTCTACGGAACGTTTGGTTTCTGTATATTGTGATTCACCCGCACCATATCCCATGGATATATCTTGAAGCTCACATTCTCCGCCCTGATCGCAAATTGGACAATCTAGTGGATGGTTAATAAGCAGGAATTCCATGACTACTTTTTGAGAGTGCAGTGCTTCTTTCGATTTGGTAAAAACCTTCATCCCATCGGTAATTGGGGTTGCACATGCAGGAACTGGCTTGCGGCCATTTTCTACTTCAACTAAACACATGCGGCAATTTGCAGCCACAGATAATTTTTTATGATAACAAAAACGTGGGATATGAATACCTGCCTCATCGGCAACTTCGATGATCATTTTCCCGTTTTCTGCTTCAAATGTCTTACCGTCGATTTCAATAGTAGTAGTCATGGTCAAACCTTTTAATTATGCTGCGACGATCGAGCGTTTATGCTTAACGAAGTATTCAAATTCGTCGCGGAAATGCGTAACAAAACTTTGTACAGGCCAAGCTGCTGCCTCACCGAGTGCGCAAATAGTGCGTCCTTCGATATTATTCGCAACATTGACTAGCTTTTCTACATCCCCAGGTTCCCCATGGCCTTCTTTAATACGGTGTAATAATCGGACTAGCCAGCCTGTACCTTCACGACATGGAGTACATTGACCGCAGGACTCATCCATATAAAATTCAGAAATACGGTATAACGCATCAACCATACAGGTTGTTTCGTCCATAATAATTACCGCACCAGAACCTAACCCTGAACCTGCTTTTTGGATGCTGTCATAATCCATATCAAGTTTCATCATTACATCGCCAGGTAATACACGCATGGACGAACCGCCAGGAATCACTGCTTTAATTTTCCGGCCCTTAATCACTCCACCAGCTAACTCAAGAAGCGTTTTAAATGGTGTTCCCAACGGGATCTCGTAATTTCCTGGTTTATTGACATGACCGCTCACACTAAAGCATTTAGTTCCACCATTATTGGGCTTACCGATTTTTAAAAACCACTCGCCACCTTTTTCCATAATGACCGGAACAGAAGCAAAAGTTTCTGTGTTATTTATGGTTGTAGGTTTTCCATATAAACCATAGTTAGCAGGAAATGGAGGTTTAAACCGCGGCTGACCTTTTTTCCCTTCTAGGGAATTAAGCAATGCAGTCTCTTCACCACAAATGTAAGCGCCTGCACCCAAATGATTATACAAATCAAAATCAATGCCGGAGCCTAAAATATTCTTACCAAGCAAACCTGCCGCATAAGCCTCTTTCAATGCGGCTTCTGTACGCTCATAAGGTAACCAAAATTCGCCCCGGATGTAGTTATACCCCACAGTTGAACCCATGGTATATCCAGCAATCGCCATTCCTTCAATAAGTTGATGTGGATTTAGGGCAAGTATTTCCCGGTCCTTACAAGTACCTGGTTCGCCTTCGTCAGAATTACATACCACATACTTCTGTACCGGACTATTACGGTTCATAAAACTCCATTTCAATCCGGTTGGGAATCCTGCTCCCCCTCTACCTCGCAAAGCAGAGGTTTTTAATTCATCAATAATTGTCTGTGGAGAAGTTTGCTCTTTTAATATTTTTCTCCATGCACTGTATCCACCAACACTTTCATAAGCAGATAGCGTCCAAGGCTCTGGTAGATGAAATGTTCGATAACAAACTTGATTTAATTCAACCACGGTAACCACCTCTATCTTTTATTGGTATTCTTCCAACACTTTATCTATAGATTCAGGAGTCAGATTTTCATGATAATCCTTGTCCACCTGCATCATTGGTGCGTTAACACAGGCACCTAAACATTCAACAGATCTTAAAGTAAAACGTCCATCATCTGTGGTTTCGCCCAGCTTTATGTCCAATTTTTTTTCCAAATAGTTAACAATTGCGGCTGAGTCACGCAGCATGCAGGAGATATTGGTACATACGTTTATCGAATGTCTGCCAACCTGCTTGTGTTCGTACATAGTGTAAAAACTAGCTACCTCATATACGGCAATTGTAGGCATGTCGAGATAGTCAGCTACAGCATCCATTAATTCGGTCGTTAGATGACCATGCTCTTCTTGGACAATGCGCAGAGCACTCATTACGGCTGATTGCTTTTGATTTTTTGGATATTTTGCTATCCAATGATCGATGTCCTTTATTCTTGGAGCTGACACCAATTGATGTAATATTTTTGCTGAATTATCAGACATTTCTAAACCTTTATTAATTTAAATTACAATTTTCTGGAATGTCATTTTAATAATCGTAAGAACTGACATGTCACAAATTAACGATCAATTTCACCAAATACTATATCCTGACTCGCTAAAATAGCGACCCCATCAGCAATCATATGTCCTCGAGTCATTGCATCGTAGCTGGACAGATGAGCAAATCCTGGAGCACGAATTTTCAGTCGATAAGGTTTATTAGCACCATCTGAAACCATATAAATACCAAACTCACCTTTTGGTGCCTCAACCGCACTATAGACTTCTCCTCGCGGCACACAAAAACCTTCAGTGAACAATTTGAAGTGATGGATTAATGATTCCATATCTTCTTTCATTTCGACACGACGGGGTGGGGTAACCTTGTGATCATCGAGGCGAACAGGGCCGGGATTCGCTCTGAGCCATTCGATACATTGTCTAATGATGCGATTTGATTGTCTTAGTTCTTCAACGCGAACCAAATAGCGGTCATAACAATCTCCGGTTTTACCTACTGGAATATCGAAATCCACGCGATCATATGCCGCATAACTTTGCTTTTTACGTAAGTCCCATGCGATACCAGAACCACGAAGCATTGGTCCTGTAAACCCCCATTGCAAAGCTTCTTCGGGTGAAACAATACCTATGTCTACAGTACGTTGTTTCCAAATTCTGTTATCGGTTAGCAATGTTTCATATTCATCGACACAACGAGGGAACCGTTCCGTAAATGCCCAGAGAAAATCAAGCAAGCTACCGCTTCGATCTTCATTAAGTTTTTCAACTTCCCGCTCATTATGCCACCTCGATGCCTTATACTTAGGCATCGTATCAGGTAAGTCCCGAGCGACACCACCTGGTCTATAATAGGTAGCATGCATTCGTGCTCCTGATACTGCTTCATAGCAATCAAATAAGTCTTCGCGCTCTCTGAAGCAATATAGAAATACTGTCATCGCACCGATATCCAGGGCTATAGCACCTAACCATAATAAATGGTTCAAAATGCGAGTTACTTCATCAAACATGGTACGAATGTATTGAGCACGAATTGGGGCTTCTATGCCTAAAAGTTTTTCTATTGCGCGCACATAAGCATGCTCATTACACATCATAGACACATAATCGAGTCTATCCATATAACCAATGGATTGAATGTAAGGTTTTGTTTCTGCTAATTTTTCTGTAGCACGATGCAACAAGCCTATATGGGGATCCGCACGAACTATGGTTTCACCTTCAAGCTCAAGAACTAAACGCAAAACTCCGTGCGCGGCAGGATGTTGTGGACCAAAGTTTAAGGTGTAATTCTTTAATTCAATCATTATTCGCCCCTTTTCTCACCAATATACCGGTTATCATTACGAATAACCTTGGGCACTAAAACTCTGGGTTCAATATCTACTGGAGCGTATATGACCTTTTCAAATTTTGCGTCATAGCGCATTTCAACATGACCACTGAGTGGGAAATCTTTACGAAATGGATGTCCAATAAATCCATAATCTGTCAAAATACGTCTTAAATCAGGATGTCCCTCAAATAAAATGCCATATAAATCATAGGCTTCGCGTTCAAACCAATCTGCGCCTTTCCATAAATGATGTACTGAGGGAACAATTAAATGAGACTCATCAACGAACACTTTAACACGTAATCGGCGATTCAATTTCGTAGAAAGTAAATGATATACTACAGCAAAACGAGGTTTATTCAGCGCATAAACTTTAGTATCTTGACGTTCTACCCCGCGAGAAAATCCACTTTCAGTCGCTGAATCAGTTTCCCAATCATATTCACCGTAAAGCAAATAATCCACAGCGCAAAGATCAATAAGCTGATCAAAACAAAATATCTCTAGATCACGTAGCTCCAACATCATTGCTTTTAAATTTGATGCATCACACTCAATGGTTACCTCATCATACGCGACAGTAATATCTTTAATTTGAGTCGCTAGTTCCGTTTTGAGTTGTTCAACCAAATAATCATTTTTTGTCATCTATTTGCACCTTTGATGAGCTTAAGCTTCTAAGATTTTTTTATGCCTGATTTTGTTTTGTAATTGAATAATGCCATACAACAGCGCTTCAGCAGTTGGAGGGCAACCTGGCACATATACATCGACTGGAACAATACGATCACACCCTCGAACTACAGAGTAAGAGTAATGATAATAACCACCCCCATTCGCACAAGAACCCATGGAAACAACCCATCGTGGTTCAGGCATTTGATCGTAAACTTTGCGCAAAGCAGGAGCCATTTTATTGCATAAAGTACCAGCAACTATCATTACATCCGATTGCCGTGGGCTGGGGCGAAAAATAATTCCAAACCGGTCTAAGTCATAGCGTGCTGCACCTACGTGCATCATTTCTACTGCACAACATGCCAATCCAAAAGTCATAGGCCACATAGAACCACTACGTGCCCATCCGAGAAGTTTTTCGACTGAAGTCGTTACAAAGCCACTTTTTTGCAATTCTGCAACCGCCATAGCTAGCCTCTAAGCAGTTAAAATATTAATAAAAAATACCCACTCCTGATTGCTTCCTTCTTTATGAAGTTGCATCAGAAGTGAATTTAATGCCTGTTTACAATTCGTTGGGTTGAGTCGCAAGGCCTTGATTTTCGAACACCGAAGCGAATATACGCTAGTATATGCAACGCATCAGAGTACAGAAAATCGAGTCCTTGCGGTCAAAACAAGAGAATTGTAAAACAAGCTCTACTTCGCACCTGGATTATTCCCAATCTAGTGCGCCTCGTTTCCATTCATAAATAAAGCCAATTACTAATAATCCTAAAAATAACATCATTCCAGCAAAACCAAACCAACCAATTTTGCGCAAAGCTAAAGCCCATGGAAAGAAAAATGCGGTTTCCAAGTCAAAAATAATAAATAATATTGCAACCAGATAAAAGCGAACATCAAATGGAATATGGGAACTCTCAAATGCACCAAATCCACATTCGTAAGGAGCGTTCTTGGCACTATCAGGATTGTGCTTTGAAAGAAGAGAGCCAGCCCCTAACATTGCCAAGCCCAATGCCAATCCGATAATTATGAAAATAAGAACAGGTAAATATTGAGATAGCATTTTTTCACCATTGTACGGATTAAAATGGTGCCGAAGGCCGGACTCGAACCGGCACGGCTTTCGCCACCGCCCCCTCAAGACGGCGTGTCTACCAATTCCACCACTTCGGCAATTCTTTATTATTAATAATTATTCATTCCCAATCTTCTCTATATTCAAGTGCAGAGGAAGATATTTTATTTATTTTTTCTTACCATTATCTACTGGTACTGGAATTGAATTCGCAGGTACACTGTTTTGTTGAGGAATTATTTGCTGATCCGCCTTTTGATATTGAACAGACACCAAATAGGATAACAATAAACTGGTGATGAAAAAGGTCAGCGCCAAACCACCGGTTAGTTTAAATAAAAAACCACCTGTTCCCTGGCTTCCAAATAAGGTATTCGAAGCTCCAGATCCAAAAGCCGCACCAATATCAGCACCTTTACCATGCTGGATAAGGACCAAGCCTATTAAGACTACAGCAACAATTACATGAATCATTAATATCAATTGATACATTTCACAATTTCCACAAACTGTTTCGCGTTCAACGATGCACCGCCAACCAGGCCACCATCTACATCGGGCATGGCAAATAAAGCCCTGGCATTGTTTTCGTTTACACTCCCTCCATAAAGAAGCGGTAAACGCTGAGCATCGCTATGATTTATCTCTGCAATCAGCTTTCTAATAAACTGATGTACTTCCTGTGCCTGTTCTGGTGATGCAGTTTTTCCTGTACCTATTGCCCAGACGGGTTCGTAAGCTATAACACAATCACGAAAACAATTTTTATCGTGTTCACTTACCGCAAGCAGTTGCTTAGCAATTACTTGTTCTGTTTGACCCTTTTCGCGTTCAGCAAGCGTTTCACCGACACAAAGAATCGGTATCATACCATGTTCTTTCACATGGTGGAATTTTTGCGCTACAAAATTTTCATCTTCATGAAGACAATGTCTTCTCTCAGAGTGTCCTACCAAAATATAACGACAGTTAAACTCCTTTAACATAGGTGCAGATATCTCACCAGTGTAGGCACCAAAATCCTTTGGATACACATTCTGGGCGCCTATATTAATTATACTCTCAGCAAGAATATCTCTAACTTGCGGAATATAAATCGCAGGTGGCATTACAATTACGTGCACATTGCCAATAGAATAAAGTAACTCTTTAAGTTCATTACTTAATTGAATTACCTGCTGCAGCTGTCCGTTCATTTTCCAGTTGCCAGCAACTATCTTGTGTCTCATCAGATGCCCCTTCATTTTCAACTGCGGACTATACCCAAACTAATTGCTGATGTGTAGTCCTATTGTGATTTTTTTATCAAATGGTTCAGTTGATATGTCTGATTTATCACTAAATGTTTAAATTCCTCTCAATCTGACTTATATCATCACATAGCTTTTGCGCGTGTCGTTTCACCATAGACTCATCCAGGCCCTCTACCATAACACGTAATAAGGGTTCAGTTCCTGAAGGTCTGAGCAACACTCTTCCTTCTCCATTTAGACTTGATTCTAAAGCCCTCACTATTTCAACTACTTGTGAGTGTTCTGCGAGTAAGGTTGCATAATTGGTTTTTAAATTCACTAAACTTTGTGGTAATAGATTGATGCCCTGAATTAATTGCTGCAGCGTTTTACCCTGCTTAACCATAATTGATAATACTTGTAAGGCAGCAACTATCCCATCACCTGTTGTAGTTTTATCCAAGCAGACGATATGTCCCGAAGTTTCCCCACCTATTTTCCAATCTTTTTCCCGCAAGGCTTCTAAAACATATCGATCGCCTACCCGAGTTCGGACAAAGGGAATGCCTAAACTCTTAATAGCGATTTCCAGCCCATAATTGCTCATCTGGGTACCAACTACACCACCGTTTAGTACGCCTCGCTGATGCCTGTCTTTGGCAATAATATAAAGGATTTGATCTCCATCAATTAAACGACCATCCGAATCAATAAGGATGACACGATCGCCATCACCATCTAGGCCGACACCAATATCTGCTCCAGTACTTATGACCTTTTGTCTTAGCAGTTCGGGAGAGGTTGAGCCACAATCCTCGTTAATATTAAAACCATCAGGACGATTTCCAATGGAAATAACTTGGGCTCCGAGTTCAGAAAATACGTTAGGGGCAATGTGATAGGTCGCACCATTCGCGCAATCAACTACAATTTTCAGCCCCGATAACCGCGTTAATGACGGAATAGTGGATTTACAAAACTCTATATACCGTCCACTTGCATCATTAATTCGTGTTGCCTTCCCTAAATTCTGAGAAGGTACGGTTTGCATTTTCGTTTCCAGTTCAGCTTCAATTGCCAGCTCAACACTATCAGGTAATTTACCTCCTTCAGAGGAAAAAAACTTGATTCCATTATCTTCAAACAGATTATGGGATGCACTGATGACAATCCCTGCATTTGCTCTAAGTGTTTGGGTTAGATAAGCTATAGCTGGTGTCGGCATAGGTCCAAGCAAAGCAACGTCAACACCAGCAGCGGACAGTCCTGCTTCAAGAGCAGATTCCAACATATAACCCGATACCCTTGTATCTTTTCCAATCACTACTTTTTTGCGTTGGCCATTGGCAAGGACTCGACCAACTGCCCAACCCAGTTTCAATACAAATTCAGGGTTAATATTTGATAAACCCACGTGTCCGCGTATACCATCCGTACCAAAATATTTACGTTGACTCATCCTTAACCACCTCTTATCAAGAATTTTTAGCCCGTATGAGCTGATATGTTGGCCTTCTCTATCGTGGCAATCATATGCAACGCTTGATTTGTTTCATCGACATCATGCGTTCTAATGATCCCAGCACCTTTCAGTGCAGCATAAACTGCGACCGCTATACTTCCTATTAAACGCTCATCCACTCCTTTAGCAAGAATTGCTCCAATAGTGCTTTTGCGTGATACCCCTAAAAGCAGAGGCATTTTAAATGTTGCAAAGCTATCAAGATTTTTGACTAAGAGCAAATTATCTTGTACTTGTTTTCCGAATCCAAAGCCCGGATCCAAAATTATATTGTTTCTTTGAATACCGACACGATCACACTCTGTTATGCGCTCTATAAAAAAACGCTTCACTTCAGTAAGCACACCATCTGGATAATATGGGTTTTGTTGCATATTATGGGGTGCTCCTTGCATATGCATCAAACAAACAGGAACGGCTAGTTTTGCAGCCATTTCGAGAGCCCCTTCAGTGCGTAGGGCATAAATATCATTAATTATGTTGGCCCCAGCACCCACAGCAGCTTCCATTACTTCGGGTTTATTTGTATCGATAGAGATACAAATATCTGAACTAATACGAATTTGCTCAATGACAGGAATGACCCGGGTCAATTCTACATCAAGTGGAACATACTGTGCACCTGGTCTGGTAGATTGCCCCCCAACATCGATTAAATCAGCTCCTTGACTTATTAGGTGGAATGCCTGTTCACAAGCCCTATCCGGAGATAAAAATTTACCACCGTCGGAAAAAGAATCCGGAGTGACATTCAAGATGCCCATAATTAATGGTTTTTCTGATAGATTATCTAAAGAAGGTTGGCGTTGACGCTCAAGCCAACCTGAAAATTGCTTTGAATTCACCTGCGTCTCTCACTAATAATCTCAGTGCTCTTCAGCAGGATTTACACTCACTTCATTCTCTGTTGGCTTTTCTGATGAGTTATTTACCACTTCAGCTCCATCCAGAGGTTTTGATGAACCCCAGTCCTCGGGTGGAGAAGGTTCCTTTCCAGACATAATCTCTTGTATTTGCTTGAGATCAATCGTTTCGTATTTAATTAAACTTTGAGCCATTAAATGCAACGTATCCATATTGGAAACCAGAATTTCTTTAGCACGCTTGTAATTCCTGTCAATAATTGCACGCACTTCATCATCAATTTGTTGTGCGGTTCTATCTGACATTTCTTTATGTTTATTCATTGAGCGGCCTAAGAATACTTCCTCTTCTTCTTCACCAAAAGTCAGTGGGCCCAAAGTCGACAGCCCCCACGTGGTAACCATTTTGCGTGCTATTTCAGTAGAACGCATAATGTCATTCGATGCCCCTGTGGTTACACTTTCCGGACCAAAGATAAGCTCTTCTGCGATGCGGCCACCAAATAGACTGGATAATTGACTTTCCAAACGACGTTTACTATGACTGTACCTATCTTGCTCCGGTAGAAACATTGTCACACCAAGAGCGCGGCCCCGCGGAATAATAGAAACTTTATAAACAGGATCATGTTCGGGTACAGATAAACCAACGATCGCATGGCCTGCTTCATGATATGCAGTCAGTTTTTTCTCATTGTCATCCATCACCATAGAGCGTCGTTCAGCTCCCATCATAATTTTATCTTTTGCATTATCCAGTTCTGCCATGCTGACTTTACGTTTGTTTGCACGTGCAGCAAATAAAGCCGCTTCATTCACCAGATTTGCGAGATCTGCTCCAGAAAACCCTGGAGTGCCTCGGGCAATCGCCATAATGTCCACATTGCTATCTACCGGAACTTTTTGCAAATGCACCCTTAATATTTGTTCGCGACCCCGTATATCCGGTAAAGGAACTACAACCTGGCGATCGAAACGACCTGGGCGTAATAGCGCAGGATCCAAAACATCTGGGCGGTTTGTTGCGGCAACAACAATAACCCCCTCACTTCCTTCAAAACCATCCATTTCAACCAGTAATTGGTTTAACGTTTGCTCGCGCTCATCATGACCTCCACCAAGGCCAGCGCCACGATGACGACCTACCGCATCAATTTCATCAATGAAAATAATGCAAGGAGCATGTTTTTTTGCTTGCTCGAACATATCGCGCACACGAGACGCACCCACACCAACAAACATTTCAACAAAATCAGAACCCGAAATTGTGAAGAAAGGTACTTTAGCTTCACCAGCAACAGCTCGAGCTAAAAGGGTTTTACCTGTTCCAGGAGAACCAACTAATAACACACCGCGAGGAATACGTCCGCCCAGATTTTGGAATTTGGTAGGATCGCGTAAAAAGTCAACTAATTCCTTAACTTCCTCTTTAGCCTCATCTACGCCAGCAACATCCGCAAAAGTTACCTTAACTTGATCCTCGCCCAGTAAGCGTGCCCTTGAACGACCAAACGACATGGCACCTCGGCCACCCCCGCCTTGCATCTGACGCATAAAAAATACCCAAACGCCAATTAAAAGCAGCATCGGGAACCAATTAATAAACAAATGGAGGAGGAAACTTTCTTGTTGTTTTTCTTGGCCGCTTACATCGACTTTGCTTTTCAGTAATTCACCTAATAAAGCATTATCTTGCATAGGCATGTAAGTAATAAATCGCTTATTATTTTTAGTCATCCCTTTGATGATCTTATCATCCTCGATGGTGACTGAATTAACCATACCTTGATCGACTTCTTTCAAAAATTGGCTGTAAGAAAGTTTCTCAGCAACCGAGTTTCGAGGGCCGAAATTACTGAAAACCGAAACAAGCACGATCGCTATAATCAGCCATAAAAATAAATTCTTAACCATGTCGTTCAAAGTATTAACCTCGTTAGTGACGTACAGCTGTTATTTTATGATCGAAATTCTTAGATCATAAAGTTACTATAAATTGTATCCCTTTGCCAGCAAATAGGTTTCTTTTGAGCGAGCACGAGAAGCCAAAGGCTTTCGAATCACGACTTTCTCAAAAGAAGATCTCGCTTGCTTTACTAACTCATCAAAACCAGCCCCATGAAAGATTTTAATAAGCATAGAACCTCCAGGCTTTAACATTTTCTCCGCAAAATCAAAGGCCAGCTCAACCAAATACATTGCTCGTGGAATATCAATTGCAGTGGTTCCACTCATATTTGGGGCCATATCTGATAATATCAAGTCGACGCTGTGTTCTGGGATTAGGTTTATGAGCCTTTGCAACACTTCATCTTCCCGGAAATCACCCAGTACATAATCCACATCAGGTATGGTATCCATAGGCAAAATATCCAGTGCAATTATACGTCCGCGGCCTTGTAACCGTTCAGATACATACTGAGTCCATCCCCCTGGAGCTGCGCCCAGATCAACAACAGTCATTCCTGGTTTGAGCAACGACTCTTTCTCATCTACTTCTTTCAATTTGTATACCGCACGACTGCGATAGCCCTCTACTTGTGCTTTTTTAACGAAAACATCATCAAAGTGCTCTTGCAACCATCGTTTGCTGCTTTTAGTACGCTTCATAAATTTATATAGAGTATCAATTTGATCTATGATACTGAATTTTACTACCTTTTCCCAGCAAAACGTGCAATAATTTACCATTTTATCATTCAGTCTCGAAAATCAGTGCATTAGGGTCTGTTTATATTAAGGAACATTACGTGGATACTTCACTCAAAAAATCTCTTAAAGCCCAAGCGCATCATCTGAAACCCGTTGTGCTTCTTGGTGCTAAAGGGTTAACTGAAGCTGTTATTGCAGAAACAGATATCGCATTACTTGCACATGAATTAATAAAAGTAAAAATAAATGGTGCAGAAAAAGAAGACCGACTTATTATGGCTGCTGAGCTATGTGGGCAACTCCATGCTGAACTCGTACAAATGATTGGTAACACAGTGATTATGTATCGTAAAAATGAAGACAAACATAAGTGACAGAACTGCGAGTATTGTATACACTAGACTATATTGTTTAGCAAACATATCCCCTTCAAAAAGCCAATCCCTAAATTAACATTGTAAAGGCGGCAAAATAAGGGGTAATTAAATTAATTATCGTATGGCCTATGATATTAAAATACATTCCAAATGCTTTGACTTTATTGCGGCTCCTGTTAATCGCCCCTTTTCTATTTTATTTATATCGTCATGAGTATGTTATTGCTTTTTATTTATTTATTTTCGCAGGATTGAGTGATGGCTTAGATGGCTTTTTAGCCCGAAGTTTTAACTGGCAAAGTTTTTTTGGCTCTTTTATTGATCCGCTGGCTGATAAATTACTAATCGCTTCCAGCTTCATTTCTCTAGCCTTAATTGGTGTATTACCTTGGTGGCTCGTAATTTTGGTCTTCCTCAGAGATTTAACCATTTCCTTAGGGGTACTTGCCTGGTATCAATTTATTCGTCGTAAGTTGGACTTTCAACCCACGCTGCTCAGTAAAATTAATACGGCATTACAACTGACTCTAGTCACTTTTTGTTTATTTGAATTGGCTTATTTTGAATTTCCTCCCTATCTCCTTAATGTTCTGATCATTTTAACGACGTTTACTACCGCAATTACTTATGTTGATTATATTTGGACCTGGGGCAGAAAAGCATGGCCCAAAAAAGAACACTCATAATGAACAAGCAGTTGGCATTAGCTATAAAATTAAATGATGAAGCAACCCTTGCTGATTTTAATTGGGGAAGTAATAAACTGCTGCAACAGCAATTACATAACATGCTCACACATAGGGAAGACCGATTGCTTTACCTCTGGGGCAATGCTGGCAGTGGTAAAACTCATTTATTACAAGCGTGTTGCCAAGCCGCCCATGCTCATTCCGCAATCTATCTCCCTTTAACACTCCTCAAAGAATGGGGACCGCAAACTATAGAAGGACTGGAAGAGCAAGAATTAATATGTATTGACGATATTGATGTAATCGCAAAAGATCCCTCCTGGGAAGAGGCTTTATTCCATTTATATAATAAAATAAAAGACATGGAAAAAAGTATTTTGATCATTTCGGGAAATCAATCACCAACCACAATCCCTATCCAACTGGCGGACTTGCGCTCTAGATTAAGTTGGGGATTAGTGATTCAGTTGATGGAATTAAATGATGAAGATAAAATTAATACTCTAAAACTCCATGCTTTAAAACGAGGATTTGACTTACCAGAAAGTGTAGGACAATTCTTATTGAATAGATGCTCTCGCAATATGCATGATTTACATAATTTACTCAATCGCTTGGATGATGCCTCTCTTGCAGCGCAGCGAAAAATAACGATCCCGTTTGTAAAAGATACATTGAATATTTAACTTACACATTAAAACCAATTTTTTTATCCTGCATCAATTCTAATGGAAATGCAAAAAAGCCTGTTCTAATCGGAACTATGGATTATAATTTTGCGAAATATCCGCGAGTACCTTGAGCTGTCACGGCTTTATCGTATCGAGTTAAAGCATGAATGTAAGCCGCTTGCCGCATATCTATTTGGTGTTTTTCCATCAACTTCCAAATATTACTGAATTCACGGGATATAATAGTATGTAATTCTTTTTGAACTTTTTCTAAGCTCCAATAATAACCTGATTTATTCTGCACCCACTCAAAATAACTTACGGTTACCCCACCTGCATTGGCTAATATATCGGGCACAATTAATACTTTCTTTTTTTCCAGTATTGTATCTGCTTCCACAGTTATTGGGCCATTAGCAATTTCAATGATGACAGGGGCTTTAATTTTTGCTGCATTCTCTGAAGTAATTTGATTTTGCGCCGCAGCCGGGATAAGTAAATCTACATCAAGTTCCAATAATTCTTCATTGGTGATTTTATCTTCCTGCACCATATCAGAAATAGACTCTTTGCAATAGAGAGACTCCGCTTTGGTAGAGCAGTTTTTAATTTCAATTATGCGCGGTATATCGATGCCTTTATTATTATAAACTCCTCCTTTTGAATCACTTATTGCAGTAATTTTATAGCCATCGTCGTAAAGTAGCTGAGCTATGCTCCTTCCAACATTCCCAAATCCTTGAACAGCAACCTTTACCTTAGAAGGTTTCCATTTTTTCTTTTTTTCAAGAATTTTAATGCAATAATAAGCCCCAAGGCCAGTTGCTCCTTCACGTCCAAGGCATCCTCCCAAGGGAATAGGTTTACCGGTGATTACTGCTGGAACATTTTGGCGAGCAATGGTGGCATACTCATCCATCATCCAGCCCATGATCATCTCATTGGTGTACATATCGGGAGCAGGAATATCTTTGTCTGGACCGATAAAATCCGCTACTAATTCAATATAGCTTCGACTTAACCGTTCCAGCTCCATGCGAGATAATTGTTTTGGATCAACGATTATTCCGCCTTTCGCCCCCCCAAACGGAATATCAACAACAGCGCATTTTATTGTCATCCATAACGCAAGGGTTTTCATCTCATCCAAATTCAATTTCGGATGAAAACGAATACCACCTTTCATAGGACCACGACTGTCGTTATGATGGACTCGATAGGCGGTAAAAATTTTTAACTCCCCATTATCCATGCGAACGGGAAGGGATATTTCCAGACAGGATTTAGGGTGTTTGAGTTTTTCTAAAGCCTCTGCGTCAACATGACAAAATGACGCAGCTTTATCGAGCCTTGAAAGTGCCTTTGAATACATATTCTTATCCTATTACCTATCCAGCCTCAATTAATGAATTTGACGATGTTCTATTGGTGCTTCATCCATGAGTATAGTTGAAAAAACCGTCAGTAAAGCTTTTAAAAATTTCCGCTATTTGTCAAAAAAATTTAATTCACCTGTGAATTGATATAAAGGAAGAATTCATTGCTACAACTCGATTTTTATAAACTTTAACTGGCTATTACCATCGAATTGCCTTTTTCTTACGCTTATTACCGTTCCGGGTGTGAACGCACACTAAATAGAACAACACGTGATAGTATCAAAATTTTCTTCCTCAATTAAAATTGCTGGTAATGGATCTGGGGGGGCCAATGGTTTAAGAAAAGAATAATAATTAGTACTTACTCTAGCACCAATATTGACTCGTTCATGAACTGATTCATTATGTTCCTGTGACTCATGCTCATCAATAAGTTGCTCCGGCTGTGGCTTTTTTTGAGGTACCCTGGCAGCACTGATTACTTTCCCCTCCAAATGGTCTAATTTTTTTTCTTCTTTAATGATTAAATGCTTATCACATAATTTTTTTACACTCTCTTCATTCAAACCAAACCAACTGCTCACTAATTTGTCTAGCACCGGGCGCTCTACATACCAATAAATACTCAATGCCGCTAAACCTACCAAGACACTAAAAATAATTACCGGCCAAAAAGGCGGAATTGCTGAATTAATGATAAGACTTGACATAAAAAGAGCTACTGATTGGCCTGTAAAAAAACCACCCCCAAAGAAAAGTAATGCAGAAAGACCTGAAATCAGAGTTTTAACCGTTTGAATGCTTTCACTATTTAGTGCCTTTTCAAATTGCGTGCTGGCTTTAGTAAGTAATGCAAAGTGTTTTTGCAGCATGGAAATTATAAGCTCCAATTGCTTCAAGTCACTTGAAGACAAATCTGAAAGATAATAATCATCTATTTTCTTTCGAATGGATTTAATCATTTGCAATTGTAACAAGTATGCATCCAATAGCTTATACGCATCACTAAGCTTAATCCCTAGAGCATTCGAAACTCTTACTAAATCGAATCCACAAAAAACAATTACAGAAAGGAATGAAAACGCAAATCCAATGCCTAGAATTATCGAGGAAGGCAAGCTGAAAATACTCAACATAGTCACAATACCATCAAACCCCTGACATGCTGCCACCAAAATACCTGCCATGGTAAGTACTACGAACTTCATTTTTTCCTTCGTATTATTTTCAACTTCTTTAGGCAAGTTGGTATCATCTCCTTGCATAGAAAGGAAAAGATCGCGCAATAGCTCAGTGCGTAAGGAGACAAGAATAAATTCTATTTTTTGCTTTTCTTCCTTTGATGATTTCTCGGAATTTTTTATTAGCTCTTCATCGAGCCAAGACATCAACGTTATAAAATCAGCAGGCAAAGAAATAGAGCGGAGTTCACGTGGATGAACACCGGCGGCTAATAAATATTTCTTTATTAATTTTAGCGAATGCAGACTGATTTCAATATTCATTTTCTCAACTGCTTACAACCGTACTTCATAAAATACGCACGATAGAACCCATTGATATGGACATGGTTTATCCAAGTTATATTAAAACAAACCTCAATTGATAAGCAATTACCAGCTGAGCAATTGAAATATAAATAAATATTTTTTGATTAATATATGACCATACAGTATAATTAATGTGCGAACATTGACTAAGGAAAGCGATCATGAAAAAAATTATTATCGCAGTATTAGTGTTTGTACCTACACTTTTTTTAAGTGGCTGTTATGTTACTGCAGCAGCCCCTAATAGCTATTATTATTCTAGCTATTATCCCTATTCCTACTCAAGTTACTCCTATTATCCAGGTCGTTACTATTCTGGATGGCGTTATGGTGGTTTGGGTTATAGTGGCTTGGGTTATTGGGGTGGTCGTGGTTGGTATGGAGGTTGGCGCGGTGTCGGTTGGGGCGGTGTCGGTTGGCGTGGCGTTGGCTGGCACGGCGGCGGTTGGCATGGCCATTGGAGATAAAAAAGCCAAACTCAATTAACCTAATGATTCAGTTAACCTAAATTCGCCAGTTGAATTTGGGTTAACTAATTTCCAAGATGAGTAAACCACTGAGATTGAACAGTTCTATTCATGTTTTTGCTTTGCCCTAAGAAGCATTTGAACGATGCTCTAATCCCGCCTGGGTCATAAAACATTTAGATACAGAATATTCTGCTTCTTTTGCTTCCTGGTGTAAATCTGTCTTTTTTGTGGCAATATAACGACTTAATCGCGGGGATAATAACCACATCAACACTGCGATAATTAGGGTGACGATACCAATACAGGCAAATACGTAAGTATAAATCATCAAAGATCCGACCCCTGGTTTAATCTGCTCAGGAAGTGCTGTATAGGAAGCTACTGTGGCGCCAATAAACCCGGCTATAGCAGAAGTTAAAAACCACATTCCCATCACAAAACCTGCAATTTGCGCAGGGACCAATTCTGCAACCATTGCCACCCCAAGTGCTGATACCAATAACTCACCAAGGCTTTGAAATAAATAGCTTATAATTAACCACCAGGAAGAAACCATGCCCTGATCTGTATAAAAATAACGAGCAAAAAAGAGCATTAAAAAGCTTATGCCGCACATGGTCATACCTAAAGAAAATTTGTAAGGAATGGAAAATTCGATGCCTTTCCTATGAAGGAAATTATAAAAATAAGCCAAAACAGGGCTCATCAATACTATCCAGATTGGATTTAGCGCCTGGAAGCTTTGTGCATCAATCGTGATTCCAAAGAAAACCGGTATTACATTGTGTACGGCAAATAAATTCAGTGAAGTTGGCATTTGTTGATATAAAGTAAAGAAAATAATTGCTTCCAGCATCAATGCCAAGGCAACCAGCATACGCATTCTGGAGCTTTTGCTTTCTTTACGCGTCATAAATAGATAATAAATAATTACCGAAATGGTAATAAACCAAAATAAGTTTTTAGCAAGCATCACATGCTGTAATAAATAAGAAGCACATTCAGTGAGAAAGAATATTCCAAACAATATCATCAACCACTGAGAGTGCGAGATTTTCCGTTTGTCAGCATCAGTATTAATGTGTGCTACAAATTGGTGTTGCAGCCAATAATTGGCTAAGCCGATGAGCAAGCCGATTGCACTCATCAAATAAGCATAAGAATAACCGTATCGATTCGAAATCGCTGGGCCTGCAAATAATGCAATCATACTGCCCAAATTGATCGCCATATAATACAAAGTAAAACCGCCATGCAAACGAGGATCATTTTCCTCATAACACTTAGCGAGCAAATTCGATGGATTTGCCTTAAATAAACCATTACCGACACAAATTAAACCCAGCGCAAAAAATACATGCTCTTTATCTGTAATCGCTAAAGAAAAATAACCGGTTGCCAAAGTAATAAGGCCAAGAACTATGGTACGTTTGGTACCTAATATCCTATCTCCCAAGTATCCGCCAACAACCACCATACCATAAACTAGAGCTGAATAAGCACCAAATGTATAATAAGAAATTGTGTCGCTGTAACCCAAATAGCGAATAAAAAACAAAGTCAAAATCCCTTGAACTGTATAAAACCCAAACCGCTCCCATAATTCCAACATAAAAATCATGTGAAATGCACGGGGTTGCTCGCGAAGTATATTCACCATGAGTTTTTTTCCTTAAGGGTAAATTTTTAAGTTAAAGGAGTTTTTAATTTTTTGCAATGAGCTTTTTGGACAAAGAAATTAGGATCTGTTACCAATTCGTTAGATTAGGGCCAAGATAATAGAATTGTTATCAACTATTTCAGTTTATGGAATCCATTTTCAGATAATTAATTCATAACAAGTGAACTCTTTTTTATCTCTCTCCCTTTGAATTGGCTTTTCTCGGTGTGAAATATTGAAGTCGTACTCGTTAGCGATAAATCCTCATCTTTTTGGGGGATTCTTTTAAAAAATTCATTTGCATTTTTTTTACTGCCAAAAAAATGTTCTATCATCAAATCGGTTGAAGGCTCTTGATTATGCTCATACGTTTGCTCTGGATCCTCTTCTGAGATGCTCCCATCAGTCCGTGGCCTGAATTTGCTCGCAATCCATCCTCCGAACCGTTGCAGCAACGGCACCGCTAACCGAATTATAAAGTATGCAAGAGAAATAACAGATACTGCAGTTAATATTCCTAAACCAGCCATCGGGAAATATACGGACACAATCAAACCTATCATACCCATTGTGCACAAACTTAAACCAACACCTCTATCCATGACTTGCATAAATTCGGCATTTTTTATTTTCTTGCTTAACTTTAGTTCTTTGGACTTCAGTTTAATTAAATATTCTTTTTGTTCATTAAAACGTTCTTGTAATGAGATAATCTGCTCGTAGTGCAACAGAAGCTGCTGCTCTGTACGCACATCGTCTAAAGTAGTTCTCAATTGAGCTGCTTCGTTTTGACTCTCCTCTATTTGGGATTCGCCACCGGCAATTAATTTTCTAATTGCTCTTCGTTCCTTACTTAATTGATAGCATTCATATAGTGTCTGGCCTAATAAAAATAGACTCAAAACCAATGAGGTTGAAGCTATAGTAAAAGCCATTGCTAATGCTATAGCAGGAACACATATTGAGGTTATTGTCAGTGCTAACACTATTGCAGAAAAAAGCCACCTAGCATTATTACTCCGATTAACAGGAGCTTTTCCATCCAGCAGGTACGCAGTAAGATAAATAAAAGGGATAAGCAAAAAATCTAATGCAGCAAAGATAATTGTTCCAATATTCAATCCATGTGTTAGTGATTCCGTAGGTTTGATGTTATTGAAGGTTCTGACGGAAGATCCAATCTGCATCATTGCCTTACCTGAATCACCCGTAGTTTTGATAATTTGTGATAAAAATAATATTTTTTTTAAGAACTTCTTAGATTTTTTCCTCGTAGAGAGTTCTAAATCATAATCAATTGGACGCTGTATTTCTTCAAGTATTTCAGTTGCCTCGAATAGAGTATTTGCAATCTCAAATTCTCTCACATTGCTCACCGATCGATCATTCTGTGTAAAAGCATATAATATACCACTTTCTTTACACTTTTGGTGAAGATTTTTACAATGCAAACGAGAACTTGCTAATTCAGCATAAATTCAACTATATTTCCACATAGATACTAAATAAATGCGATAAAAATAATCCTTATGTCTAAAAAAGCCCTTTATTTGGCAGGTGGTGGCGCTCGAGGCGCCTACCAAGCTGGTGTTCTGAAAGCAATTGGTCATATTTTGCAAGTTAAAACATTACCCTTTGAAATGGTGAGCGGCGTTAGCGTGGGAAGTATCAATGCAGCAGTACTTGCAGAAAATGCAGATGATTTCCCAACGGCACTTGATAAACTCGAAACCATTTGGAGCGAAATTCATTGTCAACAAGTCTATAAAGCCAGTAACTTTGCATTAAGCAAATCCGTTATGCGTAATATGAGCACAATGATGCTCAAGCAGCGACAGGCAGCTCATCTACTTGATACCACCCCCTTGAAAGAAATGATCGAAAATGGTCTTGATTTCACCAAAATTGCGCTAAATATAAGCAATGGATATCTGAATACACTGGAAATCATCAGTAGTTGTTATGAAACGCGCCAGACTATTTCTTTTTACGAACACAACAATTCCGAATTCACAGACTGGAATTATCCGCGGCACGGCAGCAAACGCGTTCGCTTCGAGGCAGAACATATTTTGGCATCCAGTGCCTTGCCTTTATTTTTTCCAACAGTTTTGCTCGATGGGTTTCATTATGGCGATGGCAGTGTAGGCCTGGCTGCTCCTCTTCGGGGCTCCATTCGTTTTGAAGTCGATAAAATTCTAATTTTAGGAACTCGAGCATTACCTACATTTGTAGACCAAGAAAATTTACGTAATCATGATGACATTCCCTTTTCTCATATTTTTGGGAACATGTTAAATGCGCTTTTTTTGGACAATCTTGATCGCGATATTGAAATGGTCAATCGAATGAACGAAATTGCTATGCTTCTGTCGATATGGAAAAAACGCCGCTCACCATGGCGTCCCATTACTACGTTACATTTACGTCCCAGCAAGGACTTGGCTCCTTTGGCTCAAATACATTTTAAAGCCTTGCCTACACTGCTTCGATACCTCCTCAATTTTTTGGGGGAAAAAAAGCATTCAGGCGATCTTTTAAGTTTTGTCCTTTTCGAACGTGACTATACTAGAGAATTATTTGAGCTTGGTTTTCAAGATACGATTAATAATGCCAAGGAAGTTACGGCTTTTTTTGAATAATTTTTGTAGTCAGCAAATTATCGGACAGCAGACGCTCTGGCAGCTAATATGATACCATTCATCAGAGCATGATCCCCCTGGAAACAATTCAGGGTCAAGTTTTTAGATAATGTTCGAGTTGTTCGGCTGACATCGGTTTATTAAAATAAAACCCTTGGAATTTATGGCAATTATGTGATTCTAAATATTTCACTTGACTGGAGGTTTCAACGCCTTCAACAACTACATCCAAGTGTAACTTATCCGCCATATCAATAATTGCTTGCAGAATCACTTCATCTGATCGGTTAAAATTAATATTCTTTATAAATGATTGATCAATTTTTAATTGATCAATCGGGAGTTTATTCAGATAATTAAACCCTGAATTACCTACACCAAAATCATCAAGTACAATACTCACACCGAGTTTCTTCAATTCATGAATTGATTCAATCACATTTGCTGCATTGATAATGACATTTTCAGTGACTTCTACTTTCAGATATTTAGGATCCAGTTTGCTGGTTTTTAATATATCTTTAATCATGGTAACAAAATTAGGTTGTATGAATTGTTTTGTGGCAATATTTACTGAAATAGGAAAGGGTTTAATTCCTTTATCTTGCCAAGCTTTGTTTTGAGAGCAAGCAGTTTTAATAACCCATTCTCCTATCGGTACAATAAGCCCCGTTTCTTCCGCAACGGGTATAAAATCCATAGGTAATACAATGCCCTTTTTTGGATGTCTCCAACGAATCAGAGCTTCAACTCCAATTAGCTTCTGACTCTTATTGTCGTATTGTGGTTGATACTCTAAAAAAAACTCATTTTCAATTAGTCCACGTCGAAGGTCGGATTCGTTTTCCAAACGGACGATGCATTTTTCTTGTAATTCAGGTGTATATAATTGAAATTGGTTGCCGCCTAAAGCCTTTGCCCGATACATCGCTAGATCAGCATTATGTAAAAGTTCTTCAACAGTCGTGCCATCTTGGGGATAAATACTGATCCCGAGGCTTGCAGAAATGATAATATCTCGCTGGCCAATATGTAGATTTTTATTGATTGTATCTAAAATTTTTTTTGCAATATGCGCCACATGTTCAATTTCATGTACTTCTGCTGAAACAGAAATACAAATAAATTCATCGCCACTTAAACGTGCAATGATGTCCTCTTCTCTCGTAACCTCAGACAGGCGCTTAGCTATTTGTTTCAGTAACATATCACCTGACTCATGATTAAAACTGTCGTTGATTAGCTTGAATCGATCAAGATCGATAAAAATCACAGCAAACATTGAGTTATGTCTCTTCGCCCGCGAAATTTCCTGCTTAATTCTATCCACGAGCAAAGATCGATTCGGTAAGTTGGTCAAGCTGTCATGAGTTGATTGATATTCAAGTACAGTTAATGTTTTTTGTAAGGAGTCTGTACGTTCTTCAACCGTTTTTTCCAAAATTTCTTCACGATTTTTTGATTCTTGCATTAATCGCCATTTTTTGGTTAAAGAACAAGCTAATTGTCGTACAGAAATACTATCAAAAGGTTTTTTGAGAATTAATAAATTGTCACTTAACCCTAATTCTTCTACAGTTTCCTCCCAAGTATAATCGGAGTATGCAGTGCAAATTACAATCTGTATTTCCTGATCTAAGGCCCAAATGCGTTTAATGGTTTCAACCCCATCTAATCCAGGAGGCATGCGAATATCAACAAAAGCCAAGGCATAAGGAGCCCCCTCCTCTAAAGCCTGTTGAATATATTGAACCCCTTCCTCTCCTTGAGAAACACAGTCTATTTGAAAGCCAGGAAAATCGATTTCATCAGACTCCGATTTTTCCAAATCCTCTTCCAACTTATCCCCAAAAACCAGTTGGTTGAGTTTGTTAAGTCCCGAAGTTGATTCTCTCATTTTTAAGATTTTTTGAAAGTCAAGATGAATAGCGGGATTATCATCAATGATTAAGATCTTAAAATCGTTTTGTTTATCCATAACTATGCTCCTCTCATCTTTTCAGAAAACTTGCTTTGCGATTAGGTAAATAAATGGTAAAAGTAGCCCCTTTTTCAAGGCCTTCACTGTACGCATGAATTTCCCCCCCCAACTCATTGATAGCAAGAGCAGAGGCATGAAGACCGAATCCATGACCCGACTTTTTAGTTGTAAAACCAAAAATAAAAATTTTATCTAAATTAGTTTTTGAAATACCAATGCCATTATCAGAGAAATGGATTTCAATTTTGTCTTTATTATTTGCCAATCCTGTTTTAATAATTAGCGTTTTATTTGGATTTGTCGATTCAAGTAAAGCGTCCTTTGCATTAGACATGAGATTACCTAAGACCTGGAACAATTTAATCTTATCAACCATAATGGGCTTGATGTCCCCATATTCTTTCATAACCTTAATTTCATTTTTTAGGTAAATGCCTGATAAGAGAAGAGTCTCATCAATCAGATCACTAATGGAAATAATCTGCTCAAAATCATTCACTTTAATCACATTTTGCTGGGTGGATATGATGCTTTTGATAAGTCCTACATTTTTAGAAATTTCTTCTAATTCGCTGACCTCCAGCTCATGTTCCTTGCTCCAACACCGAGCTAATTCGTTAATATACGCTGCAACATGAATGCCATGCGGATCTTTGGTAAGAAATTGCGCTAAATCGTCTTTATGGGTATTAAATAGATCTGCTAATTTTTTTATTTCTTTTAAGGGTGAAGTTTTCTGACATGCAATTATTGTCTCAACTGAAATATTAACCGAATTAAGAACATTCCCCACATTATGCAAAACTGACGCAGCAATTTCCGCCATACCTAATTCACGTGCTTTTTCAAATTGATGCTGATTTTTAGCTTCTTTATACGAAGACGCTAAAAAAGCAATGCCTAAGATCACCATCGTTACCCCAGCAATTATAATTGCCAAGAAAGTTTGATTAAGCCCTTGATAATTATTTATATTGATGGGAGTACATAGAGGAGTAAACACTGATGCGGCCATGCCAGTATAGTGCATCCCACAAATCGCCAACCCCATCGTTATTGCCGATAAACTTTTAATCTTGTTTCTTAATTTTAAGATGACCGTATTGCTTTTCAAAGCAAACCAAATCGCTGCTTCTGAAGCAAGAATTGCTACGAGAATCGATAGTAAAAATAAGCTAGGCAGGTAAGCAATATTTAAGGAAATAAGCATTGCGGTCATGCCAGTATAATGCATGGAAGCAATTGCTAATCCTAAAATTAACCCTCCCGCAATAAGATGAATTATATTAATTATTGATTTTTTTAATAAGAATAAGGCAAAACCAGAAGCAAAAATGGCAACAACAAGTGAAAGAATAGTCCATAACAAATCATATTCTAAAACAAGGCCTGGAATTGTGAATGAGAGCATCCCTATAAAATGCATAGACCAAATTCCTGAGCCCATCGCTATGGCGCCACCCAGTAACCAAAGCCTGGCATCTTTTTTTGTATTATTGTGATCTCTTAAGCGTCCAGTTAAATCAAGAGCAATATAAGAAGCCATCACCGCCACTAAAAAAGAGAGGACGACTAATTTGGAATCATAAATTCCTATTAATTGATTCGTTGGTAAGGCATCCACTTGAAAGAAGCCAGTATACATTTCCCTTGATACTCTTTATATTTTGTTTAAGTGTAGCACGGCATTTACATTAAATAGTGAACAACCTGAATAAAATTACCTCAATAATCTTTTTTTATTTAATTCTCGCAGCGATTCTCATTGCGTACATTGTTTTTTATCGCAGTTCGGTTCAGCTCGAAAGTGGAATTTATGTCAATCAACCTCAAGCCATCACACATTTTGAACTGATTGATAATCATGGGAATTTATTTACAGAAACAAATTTAAAAGGTCATTGGTCTTTGCTATTTTTTGGCTTTAGTTCGTGTCCAATGATTTGTCCACTGACTATGCAAACGCTGAATCAAGCTTATGAAAGCCTCGTTAAAACAAAAAGACCACAAATTATTTTCATTTCGGTTGATCCTGAGCATGATTCCTTGCCGAGATTAAATCAATTTATCCATCAATTTAACCCGCATTTTATAGCGCTTAGAGGCGAAATGTCGGCAATAAATGCCTTACAAAAACAGTTGCATATTACAGTCTCAACCGCACCGATGAGTCACGGAACAGAAATTTTGTTCATTAATCCAGAAGCAAAGGTACAAGCTTATTTTTATCATCCTCTTCAAGTAAAAACTTTAGTATCGGATTTGAATCAATTAATTAATTAATTTAAGTGATTTTTATGGAACGGGACTTACCAAAATCAATGCTTCCTCAGCATGCTATGCTGATGCACGCAAAAATGTCAGTATCTCTTGCGTTTCAGGCATCATGCCATGCCAAATAAAAAAAGCCTCAGCAGCTTGTTCCACCAACATTCCTAAGCCATCTACTGCCTCACAATCTAATTCTCTAGCATATTGGACAAAAGCTGTTATGCCGTTTTGCTTATAAGATAAATCATAACAAAATGGCTTTGCTGCCATACATGCTGCGGGTAACGCAACAAACTCCCCTGCCAAACTGGCAGAGGTCGCATTAATTACGATATCAAACTGCCCCTCAATCTCATTCAGGCTTAAACATCGAGTTTGCGGGAAAGCACGTTGAAACTCCTCCGCTTTGGCTGGAGTACGATTCGCGATAATCAGTTCTGCAGGATGATTTTCCAATAAGGGATAAACTATACCGCGTGCGGCTCCCCCAGCACCTAAGATTAATACACGCTTACCTTTTACAAAGATATGTCGATGCAAATCACGAATTAACCCAACACCATCGGTATTGTCAGCATGTAATTGATTTGCTTGCATCCATAACGTATTTGCAGCCCCAGCTTTTTTACACCGTGCACTATGCTGTTGCGCCATCGTAAATGCTCGCTGCTTGAACGGTAAAGTAACATTCATTCCCTTACCATCTTGAGAAAAAAAATCAGATACTTGTTTCTCAAAGGATGAATTATCTGCCTTAATTTTTTCGTAAGTCAGTCGCACATTCATTTGTTTGGCAAAACACTGATGAATTACAGGAGATAAACTATGGACAATGGGATTACCAATAACTGCAAAACGCTGAGACACCTTACTCTCCTATTTGGGTTAATTGGTTGCTTTGTTGCCAACATCAGTACAGCAAAAAGTCTGTCAATTAACGGTTATCTTAAATTAAAACCAGAAAACCACATCCAAACCCTTATCAAAGAGTTTAATCAACATCTGGCGGAACAAAGAATATTTACTACGTATCCGATTATACCTTAAATAAGCCCTCACCCTCTTCATATTACCTTGTATCTGACACACCATAACTCACAACCCATTCCTGCCATTATCAGAAAAACAAGAGAATTGGCGAAGCAACAGCAACCAATACACCTTCGTACATCGAAATTTATTCCTAACCCCAATGGTTATGTAATGTTAGCCCTAGCCCATAATAAAAAAATATATTGATTAAGCAAGAAGACATTAAATAAATTAGCACACTTAAGGTATCCCAAAGGGATTCCGTACGTCTCGGACCTAGAAAGCCAGATGAATTGTTAGTGTACCTTAAATTTTTTCTTGAAAAAAACGTACCTCTCTACAAATAATTAAGTAACTGAGCTTTTTTGTCCCTCAATATTTCACTGATACAAAAGAGCATAACAAGTTACTCTTATTTGAGTTAAGGGAAAATTCAATGAGCGACTTTTCCGAAAATGAAAAAAATATCCTAAGAAACAGCCCATTATTAAATCATTTATCTGAAGAAAACTATCAAGCATTCATAGCAATTTCATCGCGATCTACCTTCGTAAAAGGTGATATTTTGCTCAAGGAAGGGGAACTAAATGATGATTTTTATATTATTGTTTCAGGATCGGTTGGACTCTATAAAAAAGAAAATGAAAATGCCGTCCCTGAATTGATCGATACCCTGGGCCCGGGTGAAACACTTGATGAAATGAGGGTCATTCAAAACCGCACGTGCGCGCTGACTGTGATCGCAACTGAAGCCACCGTTGTATTACAAACCTCTATAAGCCGATTACATGCATTGGAAAATCATCAATGTCATGATGCTATCGTGGAATCAGTAATAAAAATAATAAGCGACCGCTTGTTTCACAGTAACGAAACCATTTTAAATAAAATACGAGAAAAAAAGAGGAAAAATAAACAATTTATTTGCATCCTCTTTGGTATGCTCGTCCTTGTCGTTTTCTTATGTGAAGTAGGTTTGGGGCTTTATTACACTTTAAACCCCACTGATTTTTGCAATAATTTAAGTTCGCTTCCCGCTGAAAATACTAAAGTCGCACTTTAATAATGAGATCTAGATGCAACCAAGTCCTATTGGCCTGGGCGAAAACATAACCTAGGTTCCGTGAACCAATTTTTTTAATTACTTGAAAAGTAGGCAGTTTTTATAGTGAAATTCGATTGCGATCGTTAACAACACTAATGGAACTGCCTACATGTATAATAATATATCAGAACGAGTCTGGGATACAATTTATTCTTTTCTGCAAGGAGTAAAAGGATTGCACATTAAGAATAATGAGAAGACAAGATGCTTTGTGGAAGGAGTCTGGTATGTATTACGTACAGGCTGTCAATGGCGCCTGCTCCCGCCCTATTACGGACATTGGCGTAAAATTCACAAGCGATATAAAATGTGGTCAGATCGCGGCATTTGGACTGGCTTAATGTCTTCAGTTAGCGATGTTGATGATCAAGCCGTCATGATTGATGCCACCATAGTGCGCGCGCATGCGTGTGCATCTGGTTACGACAAGGAAGGGAATGATGCTCAGGCATTGGGGCGCAGTAAAGGAGGTTTTACCACTAAAATTCACGCTTTGGTGGATGGACTGGGGAATCCGATTAAGTTTATCCTGACCGGGGGACATCGAAACGATATTACTCAAGCAGCAGAGCTATTGAAGGAGCAGCGTGACACGATAGTTCTTGCAGATAAAGGATATGATTCACAGGCACTTGTTGACACACTGGAGAGTCAAGGCTGTATTGCAACCATTCCGTCAAAAAAGAATGCGAAGAACCCAAGAAAAATCGATAAAGAGCAGTACAAAGAGCGGTTTTTAGTTGAAGCTTTTTTCTCCAAAATCAAACACTTTCGGCGTGTTTTTTCTCGTTTTGATAAAACAACGACCGCTTTTTCCGGGTTCTTACATTTGGCCGGAGCGCTTATATGGATGCGCTAGAAAATTGGTTCACGGAACCTAGGGATAATGAAGTTATTTATATCGAGAAACCCGGGTTACGGCTTCGCCTAACCCAGGCTACAACTGCTCGTTAGCTCGCATTAACCATTAAACTTTTAGAGACTACTTCCGCCAAATCACGCGATAAATCCAGTTTCGCCAATTGCTCCAATTGATCTCGCATTAACGCTTGTCTGGATTTGTCATAACGTTTCCAGCGAGTAAATGGGTTCGCTAAACGCGCTGCAATTTGTGGATTAATTTTATCCAGTGTTACTAACATTTCGGCTAAGAACTGATAACCACTTCCATCTAGGGCATGAAAATTGCGTGGATTTCCCATACAAAATGCGCCGATCAGCGCACGGACTTTATTGGGGTTTTTAATACTAAAAGCAGAATGTTTTAATAATACTTTTACATGAGTCAAAGTGTCCGGTAAATCGCTGGCCGCTTGAATTGCGAACCATTTATCTAAAACCAAATCATTTTTAGACCATTGTTTATAAAAATCATCAATTGCTTGCTCTCGCAATCCCTGATTCGTGCAATTGACCAATAAAGAAAAACTGGCGATTTGATCGGTCATGGTCTGTGCCGCTATAAACTGCTGTTCACATACATCTAAAGCAGTTACTTCCTTAGCTTTCATCATAAGCCATAGACAAACATTACGTAATTTTCTACGACCGTAAGCGGGTCCATTCATCCGATGATCTTCGCTTTGCCATAACTGTTGATAAAGTGACTGGGCAGTCTCATACAAGTACCATCCTAATTGCTGGTGGAAAAAATCACGGACGTTTTCTATAGCACTTACATCCACAATTTCCAGCCTTGTAGCAATATCCTCAAACCCTGGGGGAGTCAGCAATTCCGCACGCAAATCAGCATCAAGTGAATCATCAAGCAGTACATGCTTCAATGCAGAAATTAAAGCAGAAGAAATTTGCCATGTGCTGGATGGTTGAATTAAACATTCTTTAATGCAATTGAGCACAAGATTTTGCGCTGCATCCCATTTGGCATAACCATCCGCTTCATGCCGCAATAAGAAAAGCAACTCCTCCTGAGTCAAATCATATTTTAATTTAATCGGAGCAGAAAACTCTCGTAATAATGAAACAACCGGTTTTTCACTCAAACCGGTAAAAGTAAAACTCTGCTCTGCTTCTTTTAACTCCAAAATATCGTGATCAATCGCCATCTGATGCCCATGAGCATCAAATAATGCAATACGAATAGGAATATGAAATGGCTTTTTATCCTGGCACTCAGGAGTTGGTGGACAATATTGTTGCATTTTTAAGGTCAGTTTTCCCTGCGCATACTCATTGGCAACAGTTACCTCTGGAGTACCTGCTTGGCTGTACCATCGTTTAAATTGAGTGAGCTCAACCTGATTGGCATCTTCCATTGCGGCAACGAAATCATCAATAGTGACCGCCTGACCATCATGTCGTTTAAAATATAAATCCATACCTCGTCTAAAACCCGCTTTACCTAAGAGGGTATGTTGCATGCGGATTACTTCAGCTCCCTTATTATATACTGTGGCTGTATAAAAATTATTTATTTCCTGATAAGACTCTGGCCTCACAGGATGTGCCATTGCTCCGGAATCCTCAGGAAATTGAGCGCTTCGCAATACCCTAACATCCATAATTCGGTTTACATCCCGCGAATTCATATCACGAGAAAACTCCTGATCGCGAAACACAGTTAAACCTTCTTTCAAACTTAATTGGAACCAATCACGGCAAGTAATTCGATTACCCGTCCAATTGTGAAAATATTCATGGGCAACCACACCTTCAACATCGGCAAAATCCTGATCCGTTGCTGTATCAGGGCGCGCAAGAATGTATTTGGAGTTAAAAATATTTAATCCTTTATTCTCCATAGCCCCCATATTGAAGTCGCTAACAGCTACAATCATAAAAATATCCAGATCATATTCCCGGCCATAGACTTCTTCGTCCCAACGCATGGATTTTTTCAAAGACTCCATCGCATGGCTACACTTATCTTCATTTCCTGGCTCAACATAAATACGTAAATCAATTGTACGGCCAGAACAGGTAACAAACTTATCGCTAATGCACGCTAAATCTCCAGCAACTAATGCGAATAAATACGATGGCTTTTTGAAAGGATCATTCCAAACTACCCAATGACGTCCATCATCAGTCGCGCCTGATTCGAGCAAATTTCCATTAGATAATAAAATAGGGTATTGCTTTTTATCCGCTGAGATTCGTGTGGTATAAGTTGCTAAAACATCAGGACGGTCCAGAAAATATGTAATGCGTCGGAAGCCCTCTGCCTCGCATTGGGTACAAAACAGATGATTTGAGCGGTAAAGTCCAGATAATTGTGTATTATTTTGCGGGTAAATACGCGTTACTACATTGAGTGTAAGTTCATCGGGACAATTTTCGATAACGAGTGCATCCGGTTGTAAGGTATAGGCAGATGGTTCCAGTTTTTGGCCGTTCATATGTACACTAACCAATTCCAGCTCATCGCCATATAAATGCAACGGACCGGCATGTTGACGGATTAATTTCAGCTCACTAAGTACCAAAGCATGATCATCATAGAGGTCAAAATTTAAATTCACAGCCTCTACTGTAAAAAAAGGAGGCTGGTAGTTTTTTAAATAAACGGTTGTGTCAGGCATGATCATTACATCCTATGAAAAATGCGATTAAGTTTATTGAGTTATATAAAAAATTTTCTTAGTTTAGCCTATAATGATTATAAAGGGGTAACTTCTTCGGTCAATCTTTATCAGTATTACGAAGTTAGCTGGAAATTCATTTATTGCTTTTACCAGTAAAATGCAATAAATGTAAAGAAACACAATATATCCTTCACAAGGATAAAAGGGGATGGCATATGAATACTCAAGATTTTTTAACCAGTTATACCAAACGCTTTGTAGATAACAAAGAAGAAGAGATGAGTTTGGAAGAATACCTGGAATTGTGTAAAAATGACCCTTCAGCTTATGCCAATCCAGCGGAGCGCTTGTTAATGGCCATAGGCGAGCCTGAAATGATCGATACGCGTCATGACCCTGTTTTATCAAGGATTTTTTCCAACAAAATCATCCCAAGATATACTGTATTTCAAGATTTTTATGGCATGGAAGAGCCGATTGAGCAAATCGTTGGTTTTCTAAAACATGCAGCCCAGGGCTTGGAAGAAACCAAACAAGTTCTTTATCTCTTAGGACCTGTAGGGGGTGGTAAATCGTCTATTGCTGAAAAATTAAAAGATCTAATGGAAAAAATACCCTTTTACGCCATTAAAGGTTCACCCGTATTTGAATCCCCTTTATCCTTATTTAATCCAATTGAAGATGCGGAGTTACTCCGGGAGCGTTTCGGGATTCCATCTCGATACCTACGTTATTTGATGTCACCATGGGCAGTTAAACGTTTACATGAATATAATGGGGACATTAGTCAATTTAGAGTGGTTAAAGTCAAACCCTCACGTTTAAAACAAATTGCCATTGCCAAAACAGAGCCAGGCGATGAAAACAATCAGGATATTTCTTCATTGGTAGGTAAAGTAGATATTCGTAAATTGGAAGAACATTCTCAAGATGATCCTGATGCATACAGTTATTCTGGCGGATTATGCCGAGCAAACCGCGGTCTTTTAGAGTTTGTCGAAATGTTTAAAGCACCCATTAAGGTATTGCATCCCTTATTAACAGCTACCCAGGAAGGGAATTACAATGCGACCGAAGGTTTATCCTCCATTCCATTTGAGGGAATTATTTTAGCGCATTCGAATGAATCCGAATGGCAATCATTCAGAAACAACAAAAACAATGAAGCATTTATAGACCGTATTAACATAGTCAAAGTGCCTTATTGTCTGCGCGTTTCTGAAGAAATTAAAATTTACCAAAAACTTATTGATAACAGCTCATTGACTCATGCTCAATGTGCTCCAGGCACTTTGGACATGTTAGCGCAATTTTCAGTCTTAACTCGTTTAAAAGAACCGCAAAACTCCAGCATTTATTCCAAAATGAGGGTATATAATGGAGAAAGTTTAAAAGATACTGATCCCAAAGCAAAATCATATCAGGAATATCGCGATTTTGCCGGTGTTGATGAAGGAATGAGTGGCGTGTCAACACGCTTCGCTTTCAAAATCCTTTCTAAAGTGTTTAATTTTGATCATAGTGAAGTAGCCGCAAACCCTGTACATTTAATGTATGTGTTGGAACGTCAAATCGAACAAGAGCAATTCCCACAAGAGGTGCAGGAATCCTATTTGGGCTTTATCAAAGAATATCTGGCACCCAAATATGTTGAATTTATCGGTAAAGAAATTCAAACAGCCTATTTGGAATCGTATTCTGAGTATGGCCAAAATATCTTTGACCGCTACATCACTTATGCCGACTTCTGGATCCAAGATCAGGATTATCGCGATCCAGATACCGGTGAAATTTTTGACCGAGCCTTGTTAAATCAAGAGCTTGAAAAAATAGAAAAGCCAGCGGGGATATCGAATCCAAAAGATTTTCGTAATGAAGTGGTGAATTTTGTTTTACGTGCTCGTGCGAATAACCGCGGCAAAAATCCGGTGTGGAATAGTTATGAAAAATTAAGATCAGTAATTGAGAAGAAGATGTTCACCAATACTGAGGATTTGTTGCCCGTTATCTCCTTCAATGCCAAAGCATCTGAAGACGATAAGAAAAAACATGAAGAGTTTATTTCGCGAATGGTTGAGAAAGGATATACACGCAAACAAGTACGCTTGCTTTGTGAATGGTATTTGCGGGTGCGGAAGTCACAATAATAAAAATCTTTCTCTCGCACCTATGGGAGAAAGCTAAGTACTGGTGTAGTTTGGGCGAACGCATAAATCATAGCCCGGGATCTACGGTAAATGCTTCATTGGTTAAGGTTTTACCTTAGCCCAAGCTACAAATAGGTGCAGAATAAGTTTTTATGTGGGGCTAAAATTATGTCGCAATTGATTGATAGACGACAAAACGCAGGAAAAAAAAGTACGGTTAATCGCCAACGTTTTCTTCGCCGTTACAAAAATCAGATAAAACGTGCTGTTTCCGATGCGGTTGGAAAGCGAAGTATTACCGAAATTGACCAGGGCGAACAAATCACAATTCCTGCCAAAGACATTTCTGAACCTATGTTTCATCGGGGACAAGGTGGGCACATAGAACGTATATTACCAGGAAATGATAACTTTGTTGCTGGCGATAGGATAAGAAGACCCAGTGGAGGCTCGGGAGGCGGAGGGGATGGCTCAGAGGCCAGCGATAGCGGCGAAGGCGAAGATAATTTTGTTTTTGAATTATCTCGGGAAGAGTTTTTGGATCTGTACTTTGAAGACTTGGAATTACCGGATTTGGTGAAAAAGGAATTGGCGCGCATTAGCACCTTCAAAACGGTAAGAGCTGGAGTGACTACGAGCGGCATTCCTAATAATATTAATGTTCTTCGCTCAATGAAACAAGCAACCGGGCGCCGAGTTGCTTTGGCCTCACCCAACAAAAGACGATTAAAAGAAGCTGAAGAAGAGTTAGAGCAACTGCAAGCCCAACCTGTTCCAGATGCCGAAGCCCTGAAAAACGTGCAAAAAAAGATTGAGCATCTAAAGAAGAGAATACAAACGGTACCGTTTATCGATACCATTGATCTACGTTATAACTTTCGCGTTCGTGTTCCTTCACCTTCCACACAAGCAGTCATGTTCTGTGTTATGGACGTCTCAGGTTCAATGGATGAGGCTAAAAAAGACATTGCAAAACGTTTCTTTATCTTGCTTTATATGTTTCTCACCAAAAATTATGAAAAAATTGATCTGGTATTTATCCGGCACCATACTTCGGCTAAGGAAGTGAATGAAGAGGAGTTTTTTTACTCTCGTGAAACCGGGGGCACCGTGGTTTCCAGCGCCTTGGAACTTCTGAGTACCATTATCGAAAACCGCTATCCACCAGAAGCTTGGAATATCTATGTGGCGCAAGCATCAGATGGGGATAACTGGAATGCGGATTCACCTTATTGTCAGGAGCTGCTGCAAGATAAAATCATGCCTTTATTACAATATTTTGCTTACATTGAAATCATGCCGCGTCATCATCAAAGTTTATGGGAAGTCTATCAACTGGTAAAAGAGCGCTATCCTAATTTTGCTATGGAAAATATTGATACAGTGGCGGATATATATCCCGTTTTTCATGAGCTATTTAAAAGGAAAACTGCATGAAAAAGAAGAAGCCATTATCCACGGGTGCAGAATGGACCTTTGAATTAATTCAAGACTATGATCGTGAAATTGCACGCATCGCCAAAGATTTTAAGTTAGATACTTATCCTAACCAAATAGAGGTCATTACCGCAGAACAAATGATGGATGCTTATGCTTCAGTAGGTATGCCTATAGGTTATCATCATTGGTCTTTTGGCAAACATTTTGTCGGTGTTGAAAAAAGTTATAAACGTGGACAAATGGGCTTAGCCTATGAATTAGTTATTAATTCAAACCCTTGCATTTCCTACCTCATGGAAGAAAATACCATGGCCATGCAAGCCTTAGTGATTGCTCATGCCTGTTATGGTCATAACTCATTTTTTAAAAATAATTATTTATTTAAAATGTGGACCTCTGCTGATGCCATCATTGATTATTTAGTATTTGCACGAAAATATATCAGTGATTGCGAACAACGCTATGGCATCAATGAAGTAGAAGCCGTTCTGGACGCGTGTCATGCGCTGATGAACTACGGAGTAGATCGCTATAAACATCCTACCCCTTTATCCATACAGGAAGAAAAAATTCGCCAACAAAACCGCGAAATTTATATGCAATCTCAAGTCAATGAATTATGGCGGACCATTCCACAAAGCAGACATGTTACTGAAGAAGCTAAGAATAAACGTTTCCCGGATGAGCCGCAAGAAAATATTTTATACTTTATTGAGAAAAATGCACCTTTATTAGAACCTTGGCAACGAGAAATCGTACGTATCGTACGTAAAATGGCTCAATATTTTTATCCTCAAGGTCAAACTAAGGTAATGAATGAAGGATGGGCGTGCTTTTGGCACTATACCCTTTTGCATGCACTGTACGATGAGGGCTTGGTTACCGATGAATTTATGCTCGAAATCTTGCAAAGCCATACCAACGTCATCATGCAACTACCTTATAATAGTCCCTATTATAGTGGTATTAATCCCTATACCCTGGGATATCATATGATGCAAGACATCAAGAGGATTTGTGAAAACCCTACCGACGAAGATAAAGCATGGTTTCCTTATTTAGCCAATACAGATTGGTTAAGCAGTCTGGATAACGCAATGCGTCATTTCAAAGATGAAAGTTTTATTGCCCAATATTTATCACCTAAATTAATTCGTGATTTAAAATTATTTCATATCGTAGACGACGATCGCAGCCCCGATCTTTACATCAATGCAATTCATAATGAATCAGGATATCAAAAAATAAGAGAAGCATTGTCAAGACAATATAATCTAGGTTATTTGGAACCTGATATTCAAATTTATTCGGTTGACTTACAAGGTGATCGCTCAATGACTTTACGGTACACCCAACAAAATAGAGTACCTTTGGGTCAAACCACAGTCGATGTTTTGAAACATCTCTATTTTTTATGGAAATTTCCTATCGTTTTACACGCAGTAAACTCCGAAAATGAGATCACTGAAGAATATCATTGTCCGCCTTTGGCTCACAGCCAAAATTAAATTCATGTATTTTCGCTTGCATACACTCGAACGGTTGGATTTGAGTGCAGGTTGTGTACTTATGACCTCCTTGTTGCACATCGATACATGTAGCTGGGTGAAGCGAAGCGGAACCCGGGTTATGGAAGAAATGGATATTTATCCAAAAACGGGGTTACGGATTCGCCCTACACCCCGATCACACTATTTTATTGGCTTATCTTCTTCAATAATGGCAGTACTTGCATACACTTTAACAGCACCTTCCGCATAGGGGTCCAGGTTAAACACTGTACCAAAAACTTTGGCTGCTACCTCGTTTGTATTGAGATACCAATCACTAATATCGTCAGAATAATATTGAATAACCTTAGGCTTAAAAAGTGCATATGCCGCACCGGCCTGCTGTCTTGTGCCAAGTCTTGCTTTCAAAAAATATTTATTCCCTTTAAGCGCCAGATTCAATAGTTCTACTGTTTCTTTGAGGGTGCTGGGAACAATTGCTTCCGCTGGAATTGAATCAATTGAGTACACTTTTACTGTAACAGCAAGATTATCACCGAAATCATGAACCCGATTAATAAAAGAGGCTAACGCGCGTGCTTTATCCTCATCACATACCGTAATTTTGATTTCCATTTCCAGTCCATCGCCAGTCAAATCCCCTACATGCACACAAGGATCGGCGTTCAAGGTAGCGCTCAACTGATTTTTCAATAAATACCAGGGGGGGAGAAGCATCTTGTTCCCTGCATGGGCAATTGAAGTCACGCTGCTTAACATAAAACAAATAAATAGACCTAGAAATAACCCTGCTTTTTGATTCATGTGATTTTCCGTATTATTTAAAAGAAAAAAATGCCTCCATAAACTAAGAGGCATTTGGAAATTACTCTAACGCCATTTCAATAGCAAAGGCCAAGGCCAATTTAGAGAAGTTGGTCATATGTTCCAGGCTCAATCTGTCCATAGTATCTTTAGAACTATGAATGTAAGGGTTGTGATCTTCAAAATTAGACTCACATGGGAATGCTGCAGGAATACCTACTTCATCCCATGAAGCATGATCACTGCAACCATAGCCACATTCTGAATACGCAACCGGAACCTGCACATAATTACTAATTAATTCTGCTACGAAATTACTTAAACTCTCGTCTGTATAATCGGTAAATACCCACATTGTTGGATCCTTAGGATTCACGCGATAGCCTGTCATATCAAACTGAATGGCAGCTTTTACCGGAATCGAGTTATCCATAAAATGCTCAACAACATACTGAGAGCCTACTAAACCTCGTTCTTCAGCGGCATACCAAATAATATAAATTGGACGCTTAAACGTTGTTTTGGAAGATAACAAAATTCGCGCCATTTCCATAATCGATGAAGAACCGCTTCCATCATCCCCAGCACCTGGCATGCGTCCATCAAGCGTATCCATATGTGCTCCAATTACTACTGCAGGCGCATTGATGTCTTTGCCAATGACCGTTACTAACGAAGGCTGCTTATAATAACTACCTGTTTTTACGAAAAAGGTTGCTGTATCAGTACGACCACTTGCAGCAGCCATGTCATCGAAAGTTTTTTTCAACCATTTTGCCGCATCTACCCCTGTATCTTTGGTAGCTGAACGATTATGGAATGAAGTAAGTTGCGTCAAAGTGTTCCAAATATTATCGGGAACCACATTCTGTAATGCCTCATTGACTTCATCTTGATGTTTCAGCTCATATACAGTGCTTTTGGGTTGGGCCGCTTTAACTGTTTTTCTCTGCAGGATTCTTTGCGCAGATTGTTTTTTTGCCGGGAGCAAAGAACCGAGTATGTGGTGGCTGACATTCACAAAACGACCGCAATTTACTTGATCTGCCAGATGACTTAGAGCATCCACATCTGCTGCGGGAATATCAATAATTTTAAATTGTTTATTTTCTGCCAAAACCTCATAGGGAGTAGCAATTTTCGTTGCAAGACATTGAGGTACTTGCAACTGCTCATGAACAGGGGAACTGGTCGCCAGAACATTCGTACTAGCAAGCAAAGAGCCCACTGCGATATAGGTCATCCATTGATTCAAACGCATTTCTACTCCTAGGTTAAATTAAATTCGAAACGTATTCACCTCGTAAAACTCACTTTACCTAAATTCTGCAGTTGGATCTACTGTTTAATTTAAGTTTTATTCAATAAAAAAATAACCACATGCCTTTTTTTTGGTCTTTTTGCTATTGATAATCATTTTCATTTGCGATAAAGTTTGAACCCCAATCCATTCGTTGAGCAAATAAATGGCAGCAAATAAGAAAAGGTTCAAAAAAATTCCTCGTTATATTGCTCTAGGGTCTCTTACAGTAGGCGCTAGTTTAATTCTTGGCTTTCTAAGTTTTGGTGGGATGTATGCATTGTATCCTATCTTACCTTTAGCATTTGCTGCTTTTGGCCTCTCTGTAGCCTATGAGGGTGAAGTTTACTTACAAAATATTAAAGGAGCTTTTAAAAAAATATTTAAAAGCAATTACTTAGAGAATCACCTGGCTAAAGAATATTTGCTGGAACATTTCCCCCAGAATACTGATTCTGAAAATTGTCCTCAATTTTTTAAAGATTATGAAGCCCAACTTAATCTTCTGAAGGACTTTAACCACAAACAACTTAATAAAGAAAGCAAAAAGCGTAAAAAGCAAATAGAAAAAACGCTGACGGACATGGAAAAATGGTTCGCTTTGCAATTATTTGCAACTAAAAAAAAGCACAAGGGTGAAGCAGAAGAAGAACTATCCAAATATACAAAATACTTAAGGGATTGGCTTGAAGATAATGGACAAAAGAAGTGGCAAGAGCGCTTAGAAGAACGTCAATCAACATTTAATTTTGTTAAAGGTTTCAGTCTGGTTGCTGGCGTGTTCATGGGGCTTGGTAGTACCTACCTCATTGTGGAAGCGTTTAGCGTCATTCCTTTAATGGCCGCCATTCCCTTTGCTTTTTGGCCCATCCTCATTGTTCCCATGGCAGTAGTTGCTGGAGCTGCTTATGGTATGTTGACATACAATACGATCACCGATCTCATCAACAATGACACCATTAAAAAGTGGTACACCAAGCTCAAAAATGACTTAAGTCAAGACATAACACCGCGCAATGTATTGATGACGCTCACTGCCGTATTTTTAGTAGGCTTAGCAATCGCACTTACTGTGTGTACTGCAGGTACTTGGTGGACTGTGGCAACCAGCGCTCGTCCTTTATTTGAATGGATGAAAAGAATACCCAGTTTTGTTATGGGGATTATCAATCCCATCATCACTGGATTATCCGCGATATCGTTTAATATCCAAAACTCTTCTGAATCTCTTGAAATGGTCTATGAGGCCACTGATCCCAAGGCCAATACCGAGAATATAGTTCAACGCACCTACAAAGCCATTACCGATGGGCTCACTCATGTATGGAATACTGAAAATTGGCTGCAGATGATTAACCCATTCCGTATTCTGTTAAAATTAACGGTTACCCCATTACGTATTCTGCTTTTTCTTGGTCATTTAGTAAGCGTTGCCCTGACCTCAGATCGTATGCCTGGGGTGCCTCAAATAATAGCTGCTCTAGTAGCAATTATCAGCGAGGGCTTCGAAGATGCGCACTATTTCATTGGATCCAGTAGCAAAACAAAAACATTATTGGAAGAACGTTTGGGTTCTGAAGAAGAGCATAATGAAGACATTCCATCCCAGCTTCTCAAATGGATAGCTTCACCTTTATACTTCCTTGCAGCCGCTTGGGATTGCCTGGCTAGTAAAAAGAATTCAGTCCCCGGTGATGAAACCACTGTTCAACCCCGAAAACTTTCTTTGAAACAAGCATGGAATAAACAACTGAGCATACCTGAAGAAGAAGAGGTAGCATTAGCGAAAGACGCAATACATCCATCAAAAGCATGGAATGTGGAGCATGCTGTTTCTCTAATTGAAAAATATGAACGAAAACACCTTGATGCGGTCTGGTTTGGCGAGGAAATAGCAGATGCCAAAAAAGTAGAACTAAAGCAATTAAAAACCAAAGTTCGCGAAACCATTCCTAATGATTCTTCAGTGAATGATGTACTTACAGAAGCAAGAAATAATGCGGTCTATAATCGACATCGTTTATTTGCTATGCACGATGATGAGCCAACTACAACCCAAGAATTTATTGAAGCATTACCTGAACGCGTTAATGCAATTTAATAAGCACTTTATTGATAAGTAATATCTCCCCATCCCTATTTACTAAGCGAATAGGGATGCATCACTTGAAAAACGTTAATTCAATTTCCCCAAAAAAATCGTCGACACAAACATAGAGGACGGCAGGAGTAGTTTTCGGTGTCTAATCACTATTTTCTATGAAAATAAGCATGGTACAACATTGATAATACCTCTATAAATTTCAATTTTGCGATTCGAATAAATGAATGGTCCTCTATATTTTGAACAAAGCTTTTTTGCGGGTAAACTGAGATAAGTTTTCTCTCCATGCAAATATTTTTTGGTTATAAGAAACAATAGCTAAATTATTAGAGCATAAAATTTTTGTGTATATACCATTGCAATATGATTATAGAAATATTCGCCCCCATAGAAGATCTTGGAGGAATAATTGAAAAAAATACTGTTCCATACTATAGCTTTATTTTTTCTGTTTAGTAGTATCTGCGGTGCACAACAACGCGATATTTCAATTACAATTGATGACTTACCTCTTATTGAACTTCCCTTTGAGATGTTTGAAAATATCGTTCATAGTTTCGTGAAACATCAAGTTCCTGCAATCGGTTTTGTCATTGGTAGCCGAGTCAATAATGAAACCATACAACAATTTCTGTTATTTAAGCAAAATGGATTGGCGTTAGGCAACCATACTTATTCTCATTTGAATTTAAAACGTGTTTCGTGTGAAGAATACATCAATGATATTATTAAGGCAGATAAAGTTCTTTCGCCGTTTATGTCTCAGCCAAAATTTTTTCGTTACCCCTATCTTTCTGAAGGAACATTATGGAGAAAAAGTATTGTTCGACATTATTTGAGTAATAATGGCTACATTGTCGCTCCAGTCACCATTGATAGTAGAGATTTTGAATTTAATATAGAATTGATAATGCAAATAGGACAAAATCCAAATGCATCATTAACTGATTTAAAGAAGCGTTATCTCGAATATGTTTGGCAACGCACATTAACTGCTGAAAGAAATACCCCCGGAAAACAAATCTTACTTCTGCATGTCAATTTGCTGAATGCTTATTTCTTAGATGATTTGCTGCAAATGTTTGAAGACCATGGCTATCATTTTATTTCGCTTAATGACGCATTAAAGCGTAATGAATGATTGTAGCGATTTTTTAAATTGAAGACTTTATTTATATTTCACAATCTTGAGTTAAAATGACCTGATCACTTTGCAGCAATAATTCCCGGGCATGAGAGCGCGTTTGCTCAGTTATTGTTAATCCTCCAAGCATGCGTGCTATTTCATCAATTTTTTCAGCAGGCTGCAGTAAGGAAATATGGGTAAAAGTCTCTTGATTGTTACTTCGCTTTTCAACCATAAAATGGTTATTAGCAGCAGCAGCAACCTGAGGTTGGTGCGTTACACAAAATACTTGCAAACGCTCCCCCAACTTACGAAGCATTTGCCCTACGAGGGCTGCGGTAGCCCCACCAATACCTACATCCACTTCATCGAACAATAGAGTAGGTGTTGTACCCTGTTGGGCAGTAATCATCTGAATGGACAAGCTAATTCGCGAAAGCTCACCGCCTGACGCCACTTTATTTAATGAATCAAGCTCCATACCTGGGTTGGTACACACCTTATATTCCACTTTATCCATTCCATGGGGGTGCATTTTTTCGAGAGGAGATAGTTCAATTTCCACCCACCCTTTAGGCATACCAAGTTGTTGGATACTTGCTGTGATTTCTTTTGCCAGTTTTTTTGCCTGTATTTTTCGTATCTCTCGCAATTTAAGAGCAGCGGTTTCATAGGTTGCAATCAATTGACCCTGCTGTACTTTTAATTGAGCTAATCGGCTTTCACTGTCGTGCAGATTGTCTCGTTCTTTTTGCAAATTTTGAGCATGCTCATGAAGTTTGCTGCTATCGATATGGTATTTTCGAGCAAGTTGATGTATCGCACTCATACGCGTTTCTATTTCATGCAAACGCTCTGGGTCCAAATGAACACGCTCTGCAAATTGCTGCATTTCATCAATTGCTTCTTCACACTGAATCAGCGCACCATTGATTAATTCAAAAGTATTTTTAATTTGAGATTGTTCTTGCGGCAATTGACCCAGTAAATGCAAAATCTGATTTAAGCTGGTACAAATATTGGGCTCATCCTCAGAATTTAATAAGCCATGTATTTGTTGACTTTTTTGCAAATACTCTCTTGCATGATGTAACATTTGATGTTCTTGATACAAAGTTTCAATTTCATTTTCATGCAGATTTAACGCGGATAATTCTTCAATTTGAAATTGCAATAATGCGATTCTGTCTTCTTGTTGTTCCTGGCTCTGTAATACATCAATTTCCTGTTGAATTTTCTGACATTGTTTATAGGCCCGAGCAACCTCATCAAGTAACGCATGATTCTTGCCATATTGATCCAATTGTTGACGATGCGTTACATGCTGCATCAGTGTTTGATGTTGATGCTGTCCGTGAATATGGACCAGTTTTTCGCTTAATTCTTTTATTTTTTGTAATGGGAATGGTTGGCCATTAATATAAGATTTGGAGCGACCTTCTGCATATATCACCCGTCGCAAATATATCTCGCCATCATCACAAGGAATATCGTGTTCTGCTAACCATTGCGCAGGTTCAGATCCCTGACCGACAAAAAATCCGGCGGTGATGTCACATTTTTCTTGGCCAGGCCGGATAACCGAACCATCTGCTCTATCACCTAAAGCCAGCATAAGGGCATCGATCATAATCGATTTACCCGCTCCTGTCTCACCAGTAAAGGCAGTCATACCCTGAGTAAAATCTAACTCCAGGTGTTGCACAATCGCAAACTGTTCAATGCACAAAGTTGTGAGCATGTTCTATCCTATCCTTGATGTTTGGATTCCCAACCAAGTTTTGATCTTAATGTATCATAATAATGATAATCCAGAGGATGTAACAGACGTAATTGATGACCATTTTTTTGCACAGTAACTTTTTGTCCCGGCTTGACCATTCTGGATTCATGACCATCACAACTTATTCGTAAATCCGATTCATTGAACTGACTGATATGCAGCTCAATTTTAGCTTCTCCATCAATAACCAATGGACGTGAGCTTAAGCTATGCGAAAACATAGGCACAAGAACAATTGCATTTAATTGAGGATGCATGATAGGTCCACCCGCAGATAAAGCATAGGCAGTAGATCCGGTAGGAGTCGATAAAATCATGCCATCAGAGCGATAATGACTCACTAATTGTCGATTGACGTATACTGAAAACTCAATAAGATGCGTTTCCTTCCCTCGTCCTAATACCACATCGTTGAGCGCATCACCTTCAAAATAAGTATGATCTTCATCGTAAATGCGAGTATGTAAAAGGAAGCGCTGCTCTTCTTCATAATCGCCACGTAGTACAGCGCTCAATTGCGTTTCCAGCTCATGAGGAAGAATATCGGTGAGGAATCCCAAACGCCCTCGGTTAATTCCAATGACCGGGGTGTCTACTTGAATCGCCATACGTGCTGCAGAGAGCAAACTCCCATCACCCCCAACCACAATGATCAAATCATTTTTTTTACCCATACTCTCTCTGGATAATACGGGAATTTTTACATCAAATCCTGCCGACGTATCTTCATCTTGATAGATCTGCACTTCTTGTTTTTCAAGAAAATCGACCAAACGGTATAAACTTTCATTTACCCCTTGATTTGCCCTGTGCTGGCGCGCATACAAGATGATCCGTTTGAATTTAACTTTATTCTTCAATGTTTGCTGTTCTTGATGCTTTTTTTCTTTCATGTTCTTTCAATGATTTTTTTCTTAATCGAATCGAATCAGGAGTTACTTCAACCAACTCATCATCATCAATAAATTCCAACGCCTGCTCCAAAGTGAGTTTTACAGCAGGAGTTAATATAATGTTTTCGTCAGAACCTGAAGCACGGATATTGGTTAATTGCTTTTCTTTAGTCACATTCACAACTAAATCATTATCGCGAGCATGAATTCCAACAATCATCCCTTCATAACACACTGCTTGCGGTTCAACAAATAACCTACCACGATCCTGCAAGTTAAACAAAGCAAAAGCACGAGCCATACCCTGACAATTAGCAATCAGTACCCCGTTTGCCCGCTTACCTATTCGTCCTTTAATTGCCGGACCATAATGATCATAAACATGATACATTAAACCGGTACCTGAGGTAGAAGACAAAAATTCATTATGAAAACCAATCAGGCCTCGGGTAGGAATCATATAGTCAAGACGTACTCTTCCTTTGCCATCGGGAACCATATTTTGCATTTCCCCGCGACGCTCACCCAATTTTTCCATAATAGTGCCCTGGTGATTTTCTTCCACATCAACAGTCAAATGCTCATAAGGCTCTTGTTGCTCACCATCGACTTCGCGAATAATCACTTCAGGTTTGCTGATCGCTAATTCATAGCCTTCTCGACGCATGGTCTCAATTAAAATGGATAAATGGAGCTCCCCGCGTCCAGAAACTCGGAATTTATCGGGATCCTCACAATCTTCAACACGTAAAGCAACATTATGTAATAATTCTGTTTCCAGACGCTCACGAATTTTTCGCGAGGTCACAAATTTTCCTTCCTGACCGGCAAAAGGTGAGTCGTTGACTTGAAAGGTCATACTAATTGTCGGTTCATCCACCGAAAGTACAGGTAATGCTTCAACAACATTAGGATCACAAATCGTATCCGAAATTTTAATGCCTTCAATACCGGTAATCGCAATAATATTACCCGCACTCGCCTCTTCAATCTCGACGCGTTCAAGGCCTTTAAAACCTAATAATTGCAATAATCGACCCGTGCGAATATTACCCTCTTTATCTATAATCTTGACGGCAGATTTTGCTCTAATTTGTCCGCGAGTGATTCGACCAATTCCAATAGTACCAACATAGGATGAGTAGTCCAAAGAACTGATTTGCATCTGGAAAGGACCATTCGCATCCACTTTTGGTGCTTCAACTTCATCAATAATTGTTTGCAATAAAGCACTCATATCTGTAGCTTCATCTTCCAAATTCAACTTGGCATAGCCATTTAATGCAGAAGTATAGACCACAGGAAAATCCAATTGTGCATCAGTTGCACCCAAATTATCAAAAAGATCAAATACTTGATCCATAACCCAATGAGGTCTTGCTCCGGGGCGATCAATTTTATTTATCACAACAATAGGATGTAATCCACGAGCAAATGCCTTTTGGGTTACAAAACGTGTTTGTGGCATAGGTCCATCAACTGCATCCACCAGCAGCAATACACTATCAACCATCGATAAAATACGCTCTACTTCGCCACCGAAATCAGCATGTCCTGGGGTATCAACAATATTAATTTGATGATTTTTCCAATAAACACAGGTATTTTTGGCGAGAATAGTAATGCCACGTTCTTTTTCTAAAGCATTGGAATCCATCACGCGTTCAACTTTAGGCGCTCTCTCATTTAAAGTACCTGTTTGTTGGAGTAATTTATCTACTAGCGTGGTTTTACCATGGTCGACGTGGGCGATAATGGCGATATTGCGAATCTGATCAATCATAAATAACCTTTGAAGGAAAAAGCAGAGTATTTGTACATAGATTTGACATTATACATCAATAAACAGCTAAAACCTATCTGCTTCGTGTATTTTAGTATAGCAAAACTTCAATTGCAGCAGATCCAGTCTGAGGGTGGCACAGCAAACTTCGGCCTCAACTGGTGAATGTATCTATTTTTTGGATATAAAATAACCTTTTTTTGTCTACCTGCAGTGCTGTGATTTTGTATCAACTTTGGATAGCTATCCTGAAACGGACTCAGCGGTGCAAGGTGTTGACTACAAGATATTTTTTTAGCTGCTAAAATAATAGTGAGGGGTTAAAAATAGGGAGTAACTATGAAACAACTAATTTTACATCCCACTGACATTAGCCAATGGCATGCATTAGTTAATGAGGCGCAAGCTGCAACCCAGCTGATGTTAACGGAAAATACTGAAAGTTATTTAGTATTTTTATTAATGCGCTTTTCCCAAGGGCCTAAACTCATTGAATCTATCGTTGCACTCGATTTTCTTGAATCAATGCATAGGCCAAAAACATTGCAAATGGAATTATTACGCGATGTAGGGGATAAAAGCTTGCTCTTTTGTGGACTATTTCCAGGAATTGCCAAGAGACGCCATGTCAGTCTTGATTATTTTTCTGAAATGGGACAAGCAGCTTATTTAACAATCGGAGAGTTAGAAGGAAAGCATACAGCGGATCTCTACATTCAACTCAGCGAACAATTTCTTACATTAAGACAAGTATTACAAGCAATGCGTGGGGAATGTGTAGAACTCATTCAATCCAACCAGGAAATCTTATCTTCTATAAAATTTACATTGCAATAAATAACTTGTTATAACCTGGGTTACCGTAGTGGAGCGGATAATGCTCCTCAGGTTATGGCTTTTGCCTATACCCAGGGATTACTGGTTCTCATCCTTTATGAAATAGCATCGTTACATCAATAGGATCAAAAGTATATTTCTTATTGCAAAAATCACACTGAATCGCCACTTCACCTTGCTCCTTTAATAATTCTTTTGCCTCTTCCTCACCTAAAACGGCTAACACTTGCTTCATTTTTTCTAAACTGCAACGGCACTTAAATTGGGTTTTACGGCTATCAAATATTCTGAGTTCCGTTTCATGATAAAGGCGGTAAAGTAATGTTTCATTATCTAAAGTGAGTAACTCATGGCCACTTACCGTTTGTCCTAAGTGTACGGCATACTCCCAAAATTGCTCTCTTTGTACCGTATCTTGACCAGGCATTAACTGCAGTAACATTCCGGCTGCAGCATAATCATTCACTGCCAACCAAACTTGAGTGGATACTTGCTCGGATTGAGCAAAATAGTTCATTAAATTCTCACTCATGGATGTTGATTGAATTGGAACCATACTTTGATATGAGTTTGTTTGATTGTATTGGTTAATGGTAATAACCATCTGTCCTTTGAGAAAAGCAGAAGCGTATTCTTCAGTTTCCAGATTTTCAATAAATTGGGCAAACCCTCTTACATTAAACTCATGATCACATTGTACTAATAATAAAGGAAGTCGTTTATCGCCTTGAAATTGTAAATTTAAACTGCCTTGAAATTTAATAGTGGATGCCAAAAGCAGACAAGAAACTATAGCTTCTCCCAACAAATTTTTAACCATTGGCGGGTAGTTCCGCTGGTTCATAATGGCTTGGTAAGTATGTTCGATATGAACAATTTCACCGCGAATGTTGGCGTGTTCAAAAATAAAGCGTTGAAGGGTATCAGATTCTTTCATAATGGACTCAATATAAAATTACAGCAAAACCAAGGACTGTTTCCATGTCGCTCGCTTGAGTCAAAATAGTTTGATTTTTGAGCACCGAAGCGCAGTATACATAATGTATGTGGGTATCGGAGCCTAAAAAATCAGGACAGTTTGACCTAGATAGCAGACATAGAAACAGCCCCCAAAGCAAATCTCGTGGCGCGTAAAGTATAACATAATTTTTTTGCAATTTTCCTGGAGAAAAAATTATCTTGAACTATGCTTTTAAAACATCCCTCTGAAAACTTAAAGGACTAAATCATGATCGATAAAAATATCCTTGCACCTTTATTCAAAACAATTGATAAAGTCTTTTTTGGTATTGAAGAACCAAAAGAACCAGAAACCAAACCTGACTTTATTGAAATAGATACAGAAGAAGAATTTGATGTTGAACGGTCTATTAATTAATAGTTGATTCATACTACCTAAGCAGGCAATAATCGCTCTCTTTTTTTGAGTGAGAAATCTTTAAGATGTTGAATGGCCAACAAATGGCAGCAGTACGTTATATAGACGGACCCTTATTAGTACTTGCTGGGGCTGGAAGCGGTAAAACACGAGTAATAACGCAAAAAATAGGCTATCTAATTAACACGTGCGGCTATACCGCCAATACAGTATGTGCAGTTACATTTACTAACAAAGCAGCCAATGAAATGCGTACTCGCGTTGCCGCCGTTCTGCCGGCAGCCAGTCGTCGCGGTTTAAAAATAGCAACCTTCCATACCTTAGGCTTAAGTATTATCAAGCGTGATTATAACTTATGTGATCTGAAAAAAGGATTTTCTATTTTTGACAGTGAAGATTGTTTGCAAATCTTACGTGGCTTTTTACCTGCAAATAAAGCAACTGAACGTGAGTTTATTTTCCAGATTCAACAACAAATTTCGCGCTGGAAAAATGATCTTCTTACCCCAGAGCACGTCATTAAAAATCAATCAGACACTCCTTTTTATGAAGAAGCTGCATTGTTGTACCCACGGTACCAGCAAGCACTTAAGGCATATAATGCGATTGATTTTGATGATTTAATTCGTCTTCCGGTCAGTCTATTGAATGAACATCCTTCCGTATTAGAGTATTGGCAAAATAAAATTCGCCATTTATTGGTAGATGAATATCAAGATTCGAATACCAGCCAATACCTCTTGGTAAAAAAATTAACCGGAATCCAAGCACGCTTTACTGTAGTGGGTGATGATGATCAATCCATTTACGCCTGGCGAGGTGCAAAACCTGAAAATTTGAAACAATTACAGCATGATTACCCACAGTTAAAAATTATCAAGTTAGAGCAAAACTACCGTTCGACTAACATTATTTTACACACTGCCAACCACCTTATTGCAAACAATCCGCATCTGTTTGAAAAAAAGTTATGGAGCGAGTTTGGTCAAGGAGAACTCTTACGCGTTATTCGTTGCAAGGATGAAAATGATGAAGCGGAACAAGTAATTGCTGATTTAATCAGCCATAAATTGCGCTTAAGAACCCAATATGGCGATTATGCAATTTTATACCGTGGCAATCATCAGTCGCGCGTATTTGAAAAAGTACTCCGTCATTATAGTATCCCTTATACAATCAGCGGCGGCCAGTCGTGGTTTGCCAAAACTGAAGTTAAAGATGTATTTGCCTATCTGAAATTACTGTGCAATGAAGCAGATGATGCGGCTTTTTTAAGAGTGATTAACACCCCCAAACGCGGCATTGGCGAGGCCAGCCTTGATGCGTTAGGTCATTATGCTCAAAGTAGAGGAGTAAGCCTTTACACTGCAGCAGACCACCTGGCGCTTAGTGAATGTATTGCAGATAAACCCCGTGCGGCGTTGCTTGTTTTTAAATCCTGGATAGAAGAAATAAAAAAACGATTAACTACAGGATCGATTATTGAGCATTTGAAACAAATGGTAGAAGACAGTGGTTATGAAGCCTACATTTACGAACAATGCGATACTCCCGCAAAGGCGCAAAAGAAGATGGACAATGTCTGGGAGTTGTTAGAATGGATTGGGCGTTTATTAGCAAAGAATTCAGAACAGACTTTAGCAGAAGTAATTAATAAATTAATTTTAATCGATATTCTGGAGCAAGCAGATGAATATGATACTGAGTCCTTACAACTCATGACGTTACATGCATCAAAGGGGTTGGAGTTTCCTTACGTTTATTTAGTGGGTATGGAAGAAGAGTTATTACCCCATCGTGTGAGCATTGACGAAGATCAAATTGAAGAAGAAAGACGCTTGGCGTATGTTGGAATTACCCGAGCACAAAAAGGATTGTGTTTTACCTTAGCCAAGCAAAGACGCCGTGCTGGTGAGCTGCAAGATTGTTTGCCAAGCAGATTTTTAGATGAATTGCCTACGGAACATTTAGAATGGTTTGGTAAAAACAGCGAACGGTCCGAAGAGCAATCAAAAAACTTGGCTAAATCACATTTAGCAGGATTGAAAAGTTTGTTGAGTGAATCGTGATTTGAGCTTAATGTAGATACTGGTTGAAGCGTAGCGAAACCCGGGTTATGGACATGAATGAACTTTTCAATCCTGGGTTACGCTGCGCTTCCCCCAGGGTACCGTTTAAATCCCTTTGTTATTTTGATTTTCATGACAGGCCAGAATTGAATGACGCAATACCCCTCACACAGTTGGGCTATTTTGATTAATAATAATTTAAGGATAATCATTTATAATTGCTCAATAAATGAACAATGTATTGCGAAGTAGTGCGTTCGCTCTGTAGGTTGAGCATTGGCTCAACAAGGTCGCTCATTCGATTATAAGGTAATAAACAATGAAAAAACTTACCTTTGTTTTACTTCTGCTTATGATTTTTAATGCAAAAATCTTTGCAACACCTTCTATCTATACTACCCAGACTTTTTATAAAGTAACCGGAACAACGGAACAAGAATTGCGTAACCATCTTAATGAGTTAGGGCCTTTTTCTACAGATAAACGTTACGATGCAAAAACATCGTGGCATATCAATTGGAGCTATCGATGGCATTATGATAATCCCACGCAAAATCCTTGTTATATTACCGAAATCAATGTAAGCGCGAATATTGTGACCATCTTGCCTGAATGGGAAGACAAGGATCATGGAAGTGCTGAGTCTCAATTAAAGTGGGAAACTTACCTTGCTAATTTGAGTAAACATGAAGAGGGGCACGGAAATAATGGTAAGGAAGTGGCCACTGAAATAGAAGAAGCCTTATTACAGATCCCACCTATGTCTTCTTGTCAGATACTGCAATCGACCATTGAAAGTACAACTCAAGGTATCGTGAAGAAACATAATACCTGGGATACAAATTATGACACTTCAACACAACATGGTAAAACACAGGGTGCTACTTTTCCGTAGATCTTGTCCTATGTAGCCTGGCTACTTCCAGCCGGAAACTAACGGGAACATTCTGAAAATATCGTGGTTGCAAGCAACCAGGCTTAAAAATACAACTCTATGCAGAGGCTCTTCCCGATTGCTATACTGAATCTATGAAAAAAAATATCATTTTATTCATTGTCTCTTTTGCCATGTTTATGGAGGCAGTTGATACAACCATTATTAACACTGCTATCCCTGTTATGGCGCAGAGTTTAAACGTCAATCCAGTTGATTTGAAATTAGCACTGATCAGCTATCTTATGAGTTTGGCAATTTTTATTCCGATCAGCGGCTGGATCGCTGATAAATTTGGCATGAAAATCGTTTTTATTACGGCGATCTCTGTTTTTACCTTAAGTTCTGTTTGGTGTGGATTCACTAATAGCTTGGAAGAATTAATATGTGCACGCATTATGCAGGGCTTGGGGGGTTCCCTCACCATGCCTATTGGTCGCCTCATTATTTTACGGACTTGTGAGCGACATGAATTAATCGCAAAAATGAGTATCGTAGTAATGGTTGCCTCTTTGGGATTAATGCTTGGACCTTTACTAGGTGGAATTATTACCGAGCGTTTTTCCTGGCGTTGGATCTTTTGGGTCAATATTCCTTTTGGGATACTTGCCGTAATTTTATCAAGCAAATTATTACCTTACATGCCTCCTCGTACGGTTCCTCCGCTCGATAAATTGGGCTTTCTTCTTTTTGGCAGTGGATTAGCCACCTTAACTTTTGGTTTATCTATGGTCAGCGAATCAAATGTTACGATGTTACAAATCGTCTCTGCTTTTTTTGTTGCACTTCTTCTATTAGGCGGATACACCAAGCACTCCTATAAAAGAAAACATCCTATTGTTAGAGTAGAACTTTTACACATACGTACATTTTTTGTCTCGGTTATAGGTAATTTATTAGCCCGTCTAGGTTTTGGGGGAGTCCCTTTTTTATTGCCTCTGTTATTACAAATTGGGCTAGGCTATTCACCACAGCTATCTGGTTTATTACTCGCTCCTATTGCATTAGGTGTTTTTTTAGTTAAACCTTTATCAGTTTACATATTACGTTGGTTTGGCTACAAAAATTTATTAATCTTAAATACAATGCTAGTCAGTATTTCCCTCTGGTCTTTTTTTTCCATTAATCAACACTCCTCCATATATGGCATTGCCTTTTTGACTTTTGCATACGGATTTCTAATTGCACTTCAGTATACGGGAATGAATTCTTTGGCTTATGCAAACATTACAGAAAGCAATATGAGTGCAGCAACCAGCATTATGAGTACGACACAACAATTGGCCCAAAGCTTTGGTGTTGCAGTATCAGCAATTTTACTGAGTCTTTTCACCTATATGTATTCTGAAGATCATGTTTTATCCATCCAGATATTCCATGATGCGTTTCTAATGCTTGGAATTCTTACTTTTTTTTCAGGGATCATTTTTATTTTTCTAAAGAAAGAAGATGGTCTTGAGTTAATTGAAATCCCTGAACATTGATTCCCATAACTTCTTTAGCTCCTCAAGACCCACCCTGTCTCCTTTTATAGGAAAACGGCTAAAAGATTGCAAAAGATTAGAATTTTTAAACAAAATACCCTATGATATGAGGGCATTATTTTCCTGTTTTCATATTAAATGTAAAAAAACTTTAAAATATTTAATAAAAAAACAGCACAATTAATAAAATAATGCTACAATGTCCTGGTAACAATTTAGGAAATTAACATGTCAGATAAAATTCGTGGTACAGTAAAGTGGTTCAATGAGTCCAAAGGTTTCGGTTTTTTAGAAAGTGGCGGTAAAGATTATTTTGTGCATTTCAGTGCAATTCTAGGCAGCGGGTTTAAAACTCTTGCTGAAGGTGCAACAGTAATGTTCAAGCCAAGCAACGGACAAAAAGGTCCTCAAGCTGAAGAAGTTGAAGTAGTCTAAATCATTTGCTGAAACTCCTTATTCGCTTAAATATGACAGTATTTAAGCGGATAAGGAGTTTTTTACTTATAATTTTATAAAAATAAGTCCTCAGGCAAAAAATTGCCCCTCAATCCTATACATTAAGATTTGCTTCTTTTTCATTCCCTATTCACTTTGTGAACTTTATGCGTCCTCTGTTTGATGAACACAATACAAACCATGCTGGCTGCATGGACATTTTTTGTGATCCTGTTGCTGAAGTGACTGGAATAATTAATAAAATAGGTAATAATAAAATGACACAAATTAATGCGTTATTAGGTGAAATTAAAAAACAATCAAGTGAGTGAGGCTTATAACTCATTGGCCCGCAAAATTATGTTCAAAGTAATAAGCCAATCCCAGAAGAGTTCTTGCAAAGAACCCGGGGATATTTTGAATAAGGAATCTGGCGCCTGATCTATGAAGGCCCCTAAAATACAAGGAGTTCGTGATATGAGTAAAAAAATCGCGGTTATTGTTGGAAGCCTACGCAAGGAATCTTACAACAGAAAAATGGCCAAAGTGCTGATCTCCCTGGCCCCTAAGTCGTTAAATCCTCAAATTGTGGAAATTGGTGATTTGCCGCTATATAACCAAGATCTGGATGATGAAAACAGACCTGCCGCTGCTTGGGTGCAATTTCGTGAGCAAATGAAAACATATCAAGGTGTATTGTTTGTTACTCCGGAATACAATCGCTCAGTTCCTGGTGTGCTTAAAAACGCAGTTGATGTAGGCTCTCGCCCCTATGGTAAAAGTATTTGGAGCAAGTTGCCTGGTGCAGTGATCAGCGTTTCTCCTGGAGCTATTGGAGGATTTGGAGCAAACAATCATTTAAGACAATCATTTGTCTTTCTGGATATTCCAACCCTGCAACAGCCTGAAACCTACATAGGTATGGCAGCAGATTTGTTTGACGAGCAGGGAAACATCAAAAAAGAAGACACCCGAAAGTTCTTGCAAAAATTTATGGAAGCTTATGCAGATTGGGTTGCGTTGAATACTAAAGGCTAATTGTCCACAAAACGTATAGCGTAACCTATTCTAAGCATTCTAAATTAAGGAATAAAAAATGATATAGCTCTTTTTAATACGCCATCGCAATTAATTATTTTGGGGGGTTGCGCCTAGAAAAAGCGATGAAGAGTTAGTGTCTCCACAATTTTTTTTTGAGTTGTCAACAGCCGAAAGCTCGTTTTTTGGCGGGAACTGCTTATAAATGGTTTGAAATATGAGAATTAAAAAGCCATAATGTATGTTAATAGAGCCTTAAGTTGGATGAGGTACTATTTAAAATCCATAATGTATGTTACTAGACCTTCAATGTAATGAGGTGCTTTATGAAAAAATTATTATTGGCTTCCTGTCTCCTAGTTACTTCGACCGTTTTTGCAGATACATGTACTTTCAATTTAAAATTTAATACGAAATGGGCTAATTTCAAAAATTGGATTATTATTGTTACAGATATCTCTAATCCTGATGTTAAAGAAGTGGTTGGAGGACCGTTACTATTTTATGGGAAATATCCGGAAAACGATACATTAAAAATAGATGTACCGAATTGCACAAAAAGCACACAAATAGGTCTTTTTGCCCATGCACCTGGAAAGACCGCAGCTGCTGTCAATGAAGCATCTAGTAACACCAGTAGTAATACCGGCTTTAAAGTTCAAGCCTTTGCCCCTAATAGTTTCCTTGAAGGAATGGCCCGCTGCGTAGGTGATATAAGTCCGCAAAGTACTTCAAATATAGAATTAGTTGTGGGAAGCATTGGCGACCCTGGTGACTTCGCATTTACCACTAAACCTACAAGTAGTGAACCTGATTCCTGGACAAAAGCTCAGTTAGGCGTCGTATGCCAAAACCCTCATTTAGCCGCCACTGAGTCAGATACTGAGGACTAGCTAGTTCGCTCAGGTTTGTTGACATTTCATATAACTAGGAAGCCACTAGGAAATGTCAACAAAACCTAATAATTCATTTACTGAGCAATTCTTTATTGTTAGTTTAATCATTATATCTCCTCCCATTTTTATTTTTTCCAAGATCTATTATGATGCAAACACCAATTACCCGTATGAAAAAATAGGGAATAACAGGAAAAGAATTCATGTATGAAACAAATTAATTACCCTACTTTAATTGGTGTGTTCTTAATCAGCTTCTCCATATTGGTCTTGGAAATCACCTTAACAAAGATATTTTCTGTTACCTTATGGTACCACTACTCTTATTTTGTTATCTCTTTAGCAATGTTTGGTATGGGATTTGGAGGAATGTTAGTCTATCATTTAGAAGAACCATTTAAATACTCCATTAAAAAAAATTTATACATCCTCAGCATTATTCTTTCCTTGAGTATCATTTTAAGCCTGTATGCTGTCATTGCTTATCATTTACCTAGGGCGATCAATTGGCACAGCATAGTGCAATTTACAGGTGTGTATTTATTATGCACAGCACCTTTTGTCTTCAGTAGCATGATCCTTTCCTTATTGTTTTTAAATTTGCCCGATAAGGCAAACATAATTTACAGTTTTGATTTACAAGGTGCGGCAATTGGTTGCATTGCTTGTGTGCTATTGATTAGTTATTTTACAGCACCACAGGTCTTATTGATTGCCAGCTTAACCAGTGTTGTTGCAGCCATTTTATTTGAATTGCCAAAAATTCGTAGTTATTCATTAGTACTTCTGGTTGCCAGCTTTTTGCTTGTTTTCATTGGCAATTCTTTATTTAAAGTGACGCAAACCAAAAATTATTCAGAATTGCAATACGTTAACCTTTATGAAAAGTGGTCCCCCCTGTCCCGCATTACAGTCTCATCTGAAATATATTTTAGAGGCTTACATGATGAGTCACCCTTCGGTTGGGGCTTAAGCAGTATCTATAAACCCAAACATGAATTTAAACAATTGTGGATTCAACAAGATGCGAGCGCATGTACGCCAATTGTTCCCTTTCATGGTGATTACAGGGAAGTGGACTTTTTAAAATATGATATAACTTCCCTGCCTTATTATTTAAGAAAAAATGCAAATGTATTTATCCTGGGCGTAGGTGGTGGCCGTGATGTATTAACCGCACTAGCTTTTGATAACAAACAAATAACAGGGGTGGATATTCATCCAGTAATGATTGATTTGATTAAAAATAAATATGCTCAATATGCTGGAAACATTTATAACAAGGATAAGGTTCACGTTACCGTTTCAGAAGGCCGCAGTTATCTCGAAGTTGAGAAAAAAACCTATGATATTATCCAAATCCCTTTAATTGATAGCTGGGCTGCCACTGTAGCAGGTGCTTTTGCTATGGCAGAAAATAGCATTTACACTGTTGAAGCATTTAAAACCTATTTAAAATTTTTAAATCCTTCCGGCATCTTAAGCGTTACCCGCTTTTATTTTAATCCGGACAATCAGACAATCAAAATCGTTTTACTTGCTCGGGTTGCCCTTGAACAAAGCGGTATTTCTTCTCCAGAAAAAAATATAGTCATCGTTAAAAATAAAGGAAATAATAATATTGATGTAGCAACAGTATTGGCTAAAAAAGAGCCATTCACGGCACAAGAAATAAATGAGATTAAAGAAATTACCCATAAATTAGCATTTGACATTGTTTATCTTCCTTCCGGGAATAACAATGAAACCCTCTTCCAAACGGCACTAACCACTAAAAATCTTAATCAGTTTATAGAGAATTATTACTATGATATTAGGCCAACTACCGATGATAGGCCGTTTTTCTTTCAGATGTTCTATTTTTCCAAGGTTAAAGACTTATTGTCAGAGAAAAAAATCACGGGCCAAATATTTAATTATTATGGAGTAAGCATAGTCTTTGTTTTACTCATTACTTCTACAATATTGGTTCTATTATTCTATTTTTTGCCGCTGTTGTTATCTAATACTTCGGCTAAGCCGCCTCTCTCATGGGGATTGTATTTTTCGGCATTAGGCATAGGCTTTATGTTAATAGAAATGCCTATCTTACAAGTTGGATCAGTTTATCTAGGAGGACCAACCTATGGGCTGGCCGTAGGCTTGTTTTGTTTGTTATTTTTTGGCGGCCTAGGAAGTATTTTATTTAACTCTCCTCAGCCCAAACAGACTGATCGCGTTTTAAAAAGAGGCTTAATTATGGTAGTACTTTTAGCTCTGGTTTTGCCTTTTTATCTTCATTGGTTAATGCAGGTTACTTTTGGGTACAACTGGTATTTAAAATTAATTCTATTTGTTCTCATTCTTTTTCCTTTAGGACTATGCATGGGAATTGCCTTACCTTCTGGTATGCGCTTAGCTCGTTATCAAAACACAAAAAGCATTCCCTGGTTTTGGGCGTTGAATTGTGCCTTTTCGGTTTTAGGATCAATCATTGCAATGGCAACATCCATGATGTTTGGTTACAGCATCACCTTGATTTTAGCTTCAGTGGTGTATCTGCTTGCCTGGATTCTCATTATGCTTCTTTCCCACTCGCTACTGAGGAGATGAATTGCTGCGTCGCTGCGGTGCTCAAATCCTCATGCACTGTGTACGCTCTCCCATTTCTCCGCTCCGCGTCCCCAGCCAGTTTGGAAAAAAGGTCTATTTTACAAATGAGATAACCAAATAACCCATTTATTTAAAGGCTGGCGAAAAATCATAATCAATATTAGGGTAATGAAGACAACATATCGATCCATATAATAAACAACCCCAGAACTTATTTCAGGAATAATTGGTTTTAAATTACAAAGCCAACGCCTTAACGCAATACATACCGGAAGGTAGAGTAATAGCACAATTTCACCAAACAAGCGTATCTCAGGAAAATTACCTATCATGAGTAAAGCTATAAAATAAAGCAATAAAACATAGCGTAAGGGCCTGAATTGAAGAGGTATATAATCATAAAAGGCAAACCAAAATAAAGGCAGTCCTGCAAAACAAAACATAAACAATAAAATATGTTGCAAGTTTAATAACCAAAACAAATTTACTTGAAAATGGGTATAATGAGTCGATCTAAAGTACCATTCTAACAGTACTCCTGGAGTACCATGCAAAAAGGACAAGACGAGCCAACGAGCGAGAGCATACGCTATGAGGGCAAAAATCAATTGTTTATAAATCAAATGCAGGTTTTTCCAATGCAGGACCGGAATAATTAGTACCAACAAAAGACTGCTTTCACGATTAATCGTGGCTATGAATAGTAAAGGAATAAAATAAAGCCAATTCGAACGAAGACAAAGATATAATCCCATAGTGAGAAAAAAAAGAGTGGGGGTATCGTAATAAAAGAAAAATGTCGCGGGACCATCTGTAGTATACCGGTAATTAACCACTGTGGTTAGGGGTAATAACAGAAGAAATAACCAGCTAAGCAATTGCGATTGCCGCAGGCTAAATTCATATTGCAATAATTTCAACAGGGAAAGATATAATAAACCGGTAAACATCCACTCGATTAAGAAAAATAATTTTTCCAGCTCAATAGGAAGAAAATAGGCTATAAAATTAACCAACAGCGGAACAAGTAAGCGTTGCCCAAAAGGCATGGGGGCTGAAAAACTAACTACCTTGTCCAATTCAACCTTATAAAAAACTCCAGTCAGCTTAACATGCATATAGGCATAGCCAAGAAGTAGAACAAACGTGATAAATCGTGTTTTATACCGAAAAAAATCCTCATTCATGCTGCATTCCTTCATGCCTTGAGTATTCGTTTGGCCAGGATACGCTAAAAACTGTATATCCTAAAATTGGCAAATAAAATCATGCTACTATTTTAGCCGACTCACTGTCCCCATGACAGAGTTAATTATATTTTCCGCGTTAAAAACAGTATAATTATTTCCCATGGGTTGAAACGTCACAAAGCAAATAGGTGGAAAATAGGGACATAAAGAGGTAAATTGCACTACTTACTGCTAACAGCAAGAAATAAGAGAGAGAAATTATGCAAAATACAGAGATCGCAGAGGACACATCCATTGTAAGTTCTTTTCCCATTGCGATCATCACTAGTGTTTTTAATCGACACGTTACAAAAACCTTGCAAGAAGGAGCAATAGCTCAGCTTTTAAAACGTGGCTTTAATGAAAGAGACATCAAGTCATTTGAAGTTCCAGGAGCGGTAGAGATTCCATTAGTTGCAAAACGCCTGGCCATGCAAAAAACAGTACAATCAATTATTACCTTAGGCGCAGTGATTCGTGGCGAAACCAGTCATTATGATCTGGTATGTAATATGGTAAGTCAAGGATGCTTGCAGGTCTCATTGGAATATAATATTCCCGTTCTTTTTGGCGTACTTACCACAGATAATGAAGAACAGGCATGGGACAGACTAGGGGGGAAAGGTGGGCATAAAGGTGTCGATGTAGCCAACGCCGCTATTTCATTGCACCAAACATTAAGTCTATTGTAAAACAGGCATATAACCGATGACGAATAACTATGAGCAGTTTGAGCAACGCAAACAAGATCACATCAAATTGGCCTTAATGCCTGAAAATCAAACCACAGAACTGAGTACTTTTGATAGCATCAATCTTATTCATGATGCCTTGCCTGATTTGAATTTTGATGAAATCAGCATCAAAGGCTCCCGATTTGGTCAAGTAGTTGAGAAACCTTTTCTTATTAGCTCCATGACTGCCGGCCATCGCCGTGCAAAACACATCAACCATAACCTGATTGAGGCATGTGCATTGAATGGTTGGGCGATGGGGGTAGGCTCACAACGACGCGAACTTACTGATCCTAAAGCGGCATTTGAGTGGCAAGATTTGCGTAGGAACTTCCCTCAAGTGAGCTTGTACAGCAATTTAGGAATAGCACAGTTAATCACTACGTCAATTAATGAGATTCAGCGCTTAACGGATGCCTTGCAAGCCGATGCATTAATAATCCACTGTAATCCACTACAAGAATGCATGCAGCCCGAAGGCACGACTACCTATAAAGGGTGCTGGCAGGCCTTGGCAGACTTAGTTAAAAAACTACCCAGACCGATCATCGTTAAAGAAACCGGTTGTGGTTTTTCTCATGCAACGATGATGCGCTTAAATGAGATCGGCATCGCTGCGATTGATGTAGGCGGCCTGGGAGGAACGCACTGGGGACGAATTGAGGGACGGAGAGCCGTTCATGACCCAATTCGTCAACACGCCGCAGTTACCTTTCGCAACTGGGGAATTGATACCGTAACTTCAGTAAAACAAGCTGTAGCACTAAAACCTTCTTTCGAAATTTGGGGTTCAGGTGGTGTCGTAAATGGCTTAAATGCCGCTAAGCTTTTTGCGCTTGGTGCAACAAGCGTTGGCTATGCACGGCCTTTGCTCGAAGCTGCCCTAGAATCTTCTGAACAAGTGAGCCTATGTATGCAAACAATTGAGTATGAATTAAAAGTCGCTATGTTTTGTACTGGGAGTCGCGTTCTAACTGACTTGCCCCAAAAATTGGGGTGATACAAAATTATTCATATTGGGCTAAGCACAGTGCAGCCCAACATGAATTCGAACTCCATTGCCGGGCTTTACACGCTTTCAACAGCTATTTTGTGCCTCAATTTTTAGTTCTCCTCGCCGCATAACAGTAGCGATGGGAAACAAAACATGATACTTATGAATTAGTAGTAGCAATAATGAAGCTAAAATAAATTCAGAGAAGTTAATTACACCTAAATAAGGGATATTTAACTCTGTCAGAAAAAATGCCAGCAAAAAACCTTGCTGTGATAAGAAATAAATATTTAATCCCAATCGATAATAGAAAAACTGTATAAAACACGTCAATAAACAAATAATAAAAGTACCCAAACATACTATCAGGTAGCTATCAGAATAATTTAAAAGGCCTATCAAGCCAGGTAAAGAAGAAAACTTTGTTCCTGTCTTTAAATTCAGATAACTCTGAGATACTTTTGAATAAAGACTGACTTTTTGCGTTGGTTTTTGAACAATTGCCTTTTTAAACAAATCCCATCCAGTATGTGGATAAGCAGTTGTAGCTAAAATACCTTCTATTCCTACCCATCGGCTAATAGGTAGGGACTTTAGTTGTTGCAATTGGAATTTCAGATTTGATTTATTATGTACCATCAATTTTTTAAGTGTTAATTGATCAGAGCGTTTCTTGGGCTTACTTGCTCTTTTTCTGTTCTCGTTTTTACTCGCTTTACCATTTCTCTCTGATTTATTCGCTTTTTTGACAGTAGATGTCGTTTTATGCGATGAGGGGCTATAAAAATAATAACTTCGTAACATGCTCACAGCACCCAATGAGATAATTGCGAGGACAAAATACGTGATTACTAGTTTTTTATATTGGGTGAATAGAGACGAAAAATTCTCTTTAAATAAGATATAAAAGCAAGGAATTATCCACATGATTAAAATAGAGCGGCTTAAAGTAGTTATTGAGATCAAACATGCAATAATTATTGCATAATGCCAATTTCTATAATTTTGTGCTAAAGCATCCAAACCCATAAGATAGGCTAGCAATAAAGGTAAAAAAAAGATTAAGGCCCAGGATAACAGAAAATTTATATGGCAAGGAAAAATGACCGCAGGCGAAAGGCCTATCATATAAAAATGAGTTTTGAAATTAATGAAGCTTATTCCTAAACTAATAGAAAGTAATAAAATCCAAATTTTTTTGGGGCTCTTCAGATACCATCCAGGCACTTCTACTTGGTTTTTTAATGACTGAATTCCATGATTGCTATAAAAGCGACGGTAGAGATAAAAAACAAAATCGGCTGCAAGAATACCTAAAGCTGCATAACTTGCAACCATTAAAGCATTGTCCCAATATAATCCCAAGTTATGAACATCGTTCCAAAAACCGGTAGGCTCTACAAATTCCACTCTTAGCACTAAATAAAACATTAACTTCAGCCAAACGCCCAAAAATAACATGATTTTTAAGTAGAAAAATATATAGCTTTGCGAAAGAGATAAGCTTGAAATTAATACTGTCAGCCACATGACGTCAAATACGAAATAATAAAAGTCAGACCCTTTGTAACTGGCAACACCAAATAAAGAGAAAAAAAACAAAACCATTATTAAAATGATTGAATACTTCATTGATATCAATTTGCTTTGCATTTTTTCTCTCCATCTCACTTCGTGAAGTGCGTCAGTGAAACTAGGAAATAATCCTTAAATGATTTTATATTGGTATTGCACGCACGCTCACGATCTTCAGAATATCCATGTAAGTCATATACTGTTGCGGGGTTTCTATACCTCAGTTTCCAGTTTTCTTTGCTAACAGCAATTTTCCTATGCCTTGATCAAATATATTTCTTATTACCCTAAAACATCGATGCAAACTTTTATTAAAAAGTGCATTAAAAATGATATGGTATGTATTTATTTTTGTAAGTTTCTGGGGAGCCAGTTTTATAGCTTGCAAAAAATACTTTATCCCCAATTTATATCTCCCTGATCGCCAATGTGTTCTTCCAGAAATTAAATAAGCCTGGCTTAGAATTAATGGCGCTAACTCCAACAATCTATTATCCGTAGTGTCATTTAAAATAGTTGACATTAATTTTACAAACTCATTCGCGCGATCAAGTGAGGTACTTGCAAAACTTGCTGATTGTTCATGCACTCGATGACATCCAAGAACTATAGGCAGCCTTTTAAAAGTTCCTAGTTTCGCCAGTCTTGTATGATATTCAAAGTCGCCAATCAAAGAGTAATTACTATCCCAACCACCAATTTTATTAAATGCAGATTTCAGAAAAAAAGATCCGACAGCAATTGGGGTTCCACCACGAATAAGCATTTGATAATAATCGTAATCAGGTGTAGTAAGTTTTCTTATAACCTTGGATTGATTATCAATCAAAAGATTATCAACGTAGGTTAATACTATGTTTGAATCTTTATTGAACTCAAGCACTGAAAGACTTACTGCGTTCGGCTCCAGCGTATCATCGGCACTCAAATACCCAATAATGGAACCTTTACTCATTGCCCATCCTTTATTCAAGGTTCGAGCTTGTCCCATATTTTCATGCGTTTCATAAAAGAATCGGCCATGATATTTTTTTAAAAAATCAGCTGTTCCATCTGTAGAACCATCATCCAATACAATCAGTTCTATATTAGGATAATCTTGAGCTAAAACACTTTCTATTGCCGCTTCAAGATAAGGGATGGCATTGTATGCAGGTATAACTATTGAAACTAACTGTTCTGCATTATCACCCATGATTTCTCCCTACCCTTAAAATAAAACAAAGAAATACTCATCATAAACAACCAATAAATAAAATAGGTTAGAGCAAAAGCGTAAGTCACTCCTACCAATCCAAATTGTCTTAAAAAAATATGGCCAATAAGTATAAATATTAACCCAATGATGCATTCACCAGCAATGTACTCTTTCGTTTTAGATTTTGCAAGAAATAAGTACGTATAGGTCCACCCTGCTATTTTAAAAAAATCACCGATTAGTTGATACAAAAATAAATTCTCAGCAGGCATAAATGTATCGTCATAAAATATTAAGAGAATTACTTTGCGGGAAATATAAATAATAGACAGCATGACTGCAATTAAGGAAAACAATATCTTTTGAACTCGCCGCATTTCTTCTTTTAAAACAATACTGTCTTCTAATTGAGACAATCTTGGTAAATAATAAGTCGTGAGAATCGTTGTAACAAACAATAAATAAGCATCCGATAATCTGAGCACGGACTGCCAAATGCCAACAGCATCCCATCCATATAAGGCATGAATGTCGTTACGCACAAATACTTGGGATAATGGGACAGTTAGCGTACTTACAATGGTCATCAGCGAATAATTCAATAATTTGACCAACTGTTCTTTTTCAACGCGAAATGAAAATAAATAGCGAAACCATTGTTCACGATAGACAAAAGCACAGGCAATAAGAAAAGTTATGCCCTGAGATAAAACAAAAGCACCGAGTGCCCCTTTTAGCTTATAATAGTGTGTAAAGAAAGCAATTAGAATGAGACTCACAATACTGCTTAACACATTGACGCAAACCAATAATTTTATTTTGCCCAACCCATTAATAACAGACGTTATCAAGAGATACATTGCAGTAAAAGCTTGCGCTACCAATAACCATTGAAACACATAGAGATAATTTGTTGCCCCTAAAAATAGATGCGCAAGAGAAGAGCCAAAAAGAAGGGTGGAGCCGATTACCAGACAGGAACAAAGTAGAGTATAACAAAAAGCTGTAGATAAAAATGGATAAAACTTTTCTGGTAAATTAGTATACTCCGCGGCGTATTTAATGACTCCTAATGTAAGCCCCCCTCCAGCCACTACTGAAATAACATTAGCAATAGCCATAAACTGCCCTAATACACCAACCCCTTTTGGACCAGTATAAAGAGCCACTATTTTCAAAGATAGAACACCGATGAGAACTTTAATAAATGTAGAAGCACCCGATAAAATTGATGTTTGGACTAATTTACCTTTCATCTTACGATCTCTTGGAATCTATCATAGGTATCCCCCTGTAGTGTGGTTTACAAGGAAATCCTCTTTAAACACAGTTATTTTCGTGGGAATTATCCTGTTTTTTTCCCCAAAATAACATCTCTTCAACAACTTCATCCCAAGTTTTTAAATGGCGAGCAGAAATATTCTCTTTTTTAATATGAAGCATTGTTCTTTGCAAATTTTCAATAGACAGCGTTTCAAAACTCATTCCCTTCAATAATTCTCTATGAGGACCTATATCTGAAATATATGATTCATCGGCAAGGAAGACTCCTTCTGATACACCGTTAGAAGAGTTCTCAATGTGAGTGGTTGAAATGTAATACTTTGTCTTCAAGAGACTATTGAGCACCTCTTCTCTTGGTACAAAACCCTTGATGATAATATTCTTATTCGATTTCAGACTGGCAGGAATAGACTTTTCATCACCAATTATTATCAATTTCAATTCAGGATTATTTTTTCTAAGGCTTTCATATACATGGAACGAATCTTCTACCGCTTTATAGCGGTAGGTTCCAATAACCGTTGCAATGTTGTCTCTTTCTTTTGGTAGTTCTTTTAAATTTAAAAATGATAGCTCTTTATCACTGCCATTCATGGATAAAAACTTTCTTGATGAATATTTATCATCAATAAAACTTAAAGAAAAATTTGATTCTGCAGAAATTACATCCGCATGTGCGAAATTCTTTTTAATCCTTGCACCTAGGCAGGTAAATTTCAATTTGTCAAATAAAGATAATGGAATATTACGCGTGCACAGAGGTAAAATATTACTTAAATGAAACCAATTTATTTTTCCAAATTTATAATATATAGGAATACCATATGAATAATAAAATTCTGGGGTCCCTATTTGTTTTTGAAAGTCTTTTAAATAAAAACAATCATTGAATAACCTTTGCAACTTTGATTGTTTTATAATGATGTACTGATTATTAGGGAATTGTTTCACCAAATACTGACAGAGCGGATGAATGATAAAGTAAGCGCCTCCATTTTGGTTAAACCACTTTGCATAAGCGACAAGCCTGTTTACCCCTCCGCCCAGATATGAGACTGAAAAATTAAAAAGGAACTTATTCTTTAGCATAAGCTAACCTTACTTAATAGTTGCTGTTCCAAATATGAAAAAGCTGAGATGTATTGATGTTGTCCAAGACATTTTTCCGCTAACGTAACATTCGCTACAGAAACACTTATTTCATTGACATTATCAGCATAATCCACTTTCAAAGAAATACCTTTACTTTGTAACGCTGCAATCAGTGTACTTGTTGAAATGCCTTGGCCGCTGGCAATATTTAAAACAGGAATACCCGTTACGCTAACTAATCGTGCATAAGCCCAAACGATATCATCAACATGAATATAATCACGTATGGCGTGCCCTTTATTAAATAATGTGATTTTCTTTTCTGAAAAGTAGGCATCAATTAAGCGATAAATCATTGAAAAGGTATCATCTTGCCCACCGAATATATTGAAAATTCGCGCAATGGTATATTCAATTTTATATTTGTTGCAATAAAATGAAATTAATTGTTCGCAAGCAAATTTTAAAGCGCCATGTATATTCATAGGCGATACAGACATTGTTTCAAGGCAATTTTCATTGGAATTAGCGCCATATACGGAGCTGCTGCTTGTATAAATTATTTTGTTAATTTTTGCTGCATTGGCACTAAGAATGTCCAAAATAATTGCAAGGCGTGTAATGGAGTTTTTTACTATTGTCTCGGCGTTTACTGTGAACAGTTCCGTTGACTTTTGAAAACAATTTAAAATGACGTTACAACGATCCGCGTTATTAATATGCTCAATTAATAATAATGGTGTCGCTACAATGTCGGCTGAAGAAAGCAACACACAATGAGTTTTGCCTAATTTTTTTAGTAATGCATTCGAAAGATTACCTCGTCCAATAATGACTGTTTTCATTATCTTGCTCCAAAACCAGTGAATATAACTCTTATGGTTTTTAAAATGATTTGAGCGTCCAATAAAAGCGACAAATTCTTCACATATTCTAAATCGTAAGATACTTTAATTTTTGTGGCATCTTCAGAATCCGCATACCCCATTTTAACTTGGGCATAACCAGTTATTCCGGGTTTAACGAGGTGTCTTACATTATAATCTGCAATGGTTTCATTATATTTTTCAGCAAGTTGCATGGGTTCAGGTCTAGGGCCAATTAAGCTCATATTCCCTATTAATATATTTAAAAACTGCGGTAATTCATCAAGCCGATGTTTGCGAATAATTTGGCCAAACTTAGTTACCCTGGGGTCATTTTTTGAGGCATAAACGACTTTTTGATTGTCATTTCGCATCGTTCTAAATTTATACATTCTAAAGGCTTGATTGCCTCTACCCATTCGGTCTTGGATAAAGAAAATAGGACGCCCCATAGTAATTAAAATAATAAAAGAAATAATGAAAAAGACAGGGCTTAATAGAATTAAGATGCACAAAGAAAAAACTCTTTCAAGAAAAGAACGAAAAAAAAGGTAAAACTTAACGCGTCCTTTTAAACGGTCCATATATCAAAAATCTCTTTACCCAGAAAACAGGGGGATAGGGTATACTGAGTGACTCCATAGTTCAAGTAAGTATTTCACTTTACAATGTATCTTTGGGTTAATTTTGATGAGTAAAAATCTTTGTAAGCGGATAAATAAAGAATTTACGGGAATTGTGCTCACTATGACTACAACATTAAAGCTCGTGTTATGTTTCCTTGATTATTATGGGTTCAAAAAATAGTATGCTATGACTGCTTCTATTTTAAAGGTTAGGGCTTGTTTTTTGATGGTTTTATTTCTAGTATGTGCCTACTTTATTGAGCTCTATATAGCTTCTTTTTATTAAATTTGGATAAGTGATTTAATGAGGATATTATTAATTTCACAATATTTTTGGCCTGAAACATTTATTATCAATGAGTTAGTTGAAACTTTAACTCATCAAGGTCATACAATAAAGGTATTAACGGGCAAGCCAAATTATCCTAATGGAGAAATCTTTGAGGGATATACAAAAAAAGGAATTGTTTCTGAAAGTTTTATACCCGGTGTTACCGTATTTAGGGTACCACTACGAGGCCGCGGTAAAGGCGGGGCAAAAAATCTTATTTTAAATTACCTGTCGTTTGTTATTAATGGATTGCGTTTTTTTCCTTCTGCGATAAAAGGCGAATCATACGATGTTGTTTTCGCTTTTGGTTTATCCCCCATCACCTCGATAATACCCGCCATTTTCCTAAAATGGCGTTTGAAAAGTCACCTTGCTGTATGGATTCAAGATTTATGGCCAGAGAGTTTAAAAGCCACTGGTTTTATTCGAAATCCATTTCTACTTTGGCTTGTTGGACACTTGGTGCGCGCAATTTATTTTTGTTCGGATACGATTTTAGCCCAGTCGCACGCATTCAAAGCACCTATTTCACGCTATGCAAAAGAAAATAAAATAGTTTATTATCCTAACTCGTATAATGCTCCCAGTAGTACAACAAAGGACGTACCACAAATACCAGAAAATCTGTCGGACGAATTGAACTCCAAATTTTGTGTTGTTTTTGCAGGAAACTTGGGAATTGCTCAGTCATTGCCTACTTTAGTAGATGCAGCAGAGCAATTGCAGGATTTACCCGATTTTCGTTTGGTTTTTGTAGGTAGCGGTAGTATGTCTGAATGGCTCAGTCAGCAAAAAAAAGAAAAAAAGCTAGATAACATGATACTAGCAGGTAGATTTCCTGCCGTGGAAATGCCGCATATATTCAGTCGTGCAGCAGCATTGCTTGTAAGTTTAAAAAAGGATGAAATCTTTTCTTATACCATCCCAAGTAAAATTCAGGCTTATTTGGCTGCAGGAAAGCCAATCATTGCAGCTCTGGATGGGGAGGCTGCACGTGTTATTGAAAGAGCGAAAGCAGGTTTGACCTGTCCTTCTGAAGATTCCCAAGGGCTTGCTCAATGTATCCGGACGATTTATAAGCTGAGTTCAGTAGCGCGTAATGAAATGGGAGCGTCAGGAAGAGCTTATTTTCTCGAGAACTTTAACATGCCAACTCAAGCAAATAAGCTAATTGAGATTTTAAATGAGAGGATTAAAACAGCAAAATGATGAACAAAAAGATTTTAGTTTTAGGCGCTACAGGAATGCTGGGAAATGCTGTATTTAGATTTTTAAGTGCCAATCAACAGTTTCAAGTATTCGCAACAATGCGTAATACCCACGACAAACGCTTTTTTGAAACTGGATTACACGATCACATCATAACTAATGTAGATGTACTTAATAATGATGCGTTGATGGATGTCTTTGCCAAAGTTAATCCTGATGTTGTCATTAATTGCATTGGCTTAATTAAACAACACGCTACGGCAAAGGATCCATTAATAACACTACCTATCAATGCATTATTGCCACATCGCCTGGTTAAATTATGTACTTTATCCGCCGCACGTTTAATCCATATAAGTACTGATTGTGTTTTTTCTGGACAAAAAGGGATGTATAAAGAAACCGATTTGTCTGATGCTGAAGATTTATATGGAAAATCTAAATTTATTGGCGAATTAAATGATTTTTCAAATGCCGTTACACTTAGGACATCCATCATTGGCCATGAATTAAATAGTAATTACGCATTAATTGATTGGTTTTTATCGCAACAGGGAAGCATAAAAGGATATAAAAAAGCAATTTTTTCTGGTGTACCAACAATCGAGTTAGCTCAAGTGATTGCTGAATTTGTTCTGCCAAATAATAACCTTTCAGGTTTATACCATGTATCAGCAGATCCAATTGACAAATATACCTTACTTAAATTAGTAGCAGAGACCTACGGAAAAGTAATTGATATTATACCTGATGAGCAGTTATGTATTGACCGCTCACTTGATTCAACGCGCTTTAAAGAGGCTAGTGGCTACATTCCTCCTTCTTGGCCGGATTTAATTTTGAAAATGAAGGCTTTTAACAGTTTAAATTTTGGATAATAAATCTCATGTTTGACAATAAAATATTAATGATTACTGGGGGAACGGGTTCGTTTGGGCATACTGTACTTAAGCGTTTCCTGGATACAAATGTAAAAGAAATTCGCGTTTTTAGCCGAGATGAAAAAAAACAAGAAGATATGCGCATTGCTTTATCCAACGATAAAGTCAAATTTTATCTTGGTGATGTACGTGATTATGAAAGTTTGAGACATGCGACAGCAGGGGTAGATTATATATTTCATGCTGCAGCATTAAAACAGGTTCCTTCTTGTGAATTTTACCCCATGGAAGCAGTTAAAACGAATGTCCTTGGAACTGAGAATGTTCTAAACTCAGCGATTGCAAATGGCGTAAAACGTGTGGTGGTTTTGAGTACAGATAAAGCAGTATATCCAATTAATGCAATGGGAATGTCCAAGGCAATTGCAGAAAAAATTATGATTGCGAAATCGCGGATGATACCTGACTCAGGCCCCCTCATTTGTGCAACCCGCTATGGTAATGTAATGGCGTCCAGAGGCTCTGTCATTCCTCTTTTTATTAATCAGATAAAATCCAGAGAACCTTTAACCATTACTGATGCGAATATGACTCGTTTTCTGATGTCACTCGAAGACTCTGTGGATTTAGTATTGTATGCATTTCAATATGCCCAACAAGGCGATATTTTTGTACAAAAATCACCCGCTTCCACAATCGGCGAGCTCGCTCAGGCATTAAAAGAATTATTTAATTACGATAAGCCGATAAAGATTATTGGTACACGCCATGGCGAAAAGCTTTATGAGTCATTAGTTTCACGAGAAGAAATGGCCAAAGCAGAAGATTTACAACGTTATTATCGCATCCCTGCTGATAATCGCGATTTGAATTATAAGAAATACTTTGTTGAAGGCGAAGAGCATATTTCTGAATCGGATGATTACACGTCTCATAATACTGAGAGATTGGATGTAGAAGGTATAAAGAAACTGCTATTACAGCTCGATTATGTTAGGAATGAACTTCTATGATAAAGGTAATGAGTATAGTCGGTACACGGCCTGAATTAATCAAAATGAGTCGGGTTATTGCAGAATTGGATAATCAAGTTCAGCACATATTAGTTCACTCAGGTCAAAATTATGATTATGAATTAAATCAAATATTTTTTGAGGACCTTGAAATACGTAAGCCAGATTATTTCTTGGGAGTCACAGGTGAAACTGCAGCCAAAGCAATTGCTGATGTCATCTCTAAAGCAGATGATGTGTTAGCAGCAGAAAATCCCGATGCTGTATTGTTTTATGGGGATACCAATACCTGCTTGGCAGTAATTGCTGCCAAAAGAAAAAAAATACCCGTCTTTCATATGGAAGCAGGTAATCGTTGTTTTGATCAGCGAGTTCCCGAGGAATTAAATCGAAAAGTTCTTGATCATTTAAGTGATATCAATATGGTCTTGACTGAACATGCCCGCCGTTATCTGATTTCTGAAGGCATCAGACCAGAAACTATAATTAAAACCGGCTCCCATATGCACGAGGTATTGGAGCATTATAAGTCCAAAATTCTGGCTTCAGATGTTTTAGTTCGTGAGCGTTTAACAGAAAATAAATATTTTATTGTGAGCGCACATCGAGAGGAAAATGTAGATACTCCGGAAAACTTACATGATCTTCTTGAAACCCTAAAAACACTTGCTGAAACCTATAGATATCCAATTATTGTTTCCACCCATCCACGCACACAGAAACGCTTAGAGGCTTTTAGTGACTATAGGGATCATGAATTAATTCGTTTTGTTAAACCTTTTGGCTTTCTTGATTACATTAAGTTACAAATGAATGCTTTTTGTATCTTGTCCGATAGCGGCACGATTACTGAGGAATCTTCCCTGCTGAATTTACCCGCAGTAATGATTCGTTATGCACATGAGCGGCCGGAAGGAATGGACGCTGGAACATTGATTATGAGTGGATTAAAAAAAGACAAGGTTTTGGATGCGGTACGCGTAGTCACCAGTCAAAACGATTCCACACAGCGCATAATCCCTGTAGTTTCTGATTACCAGGATAGAGGGGCCGTATCGAAACAGGTAGTTAGGATTGTATTAAGTTATATCGATTACATCAATCGTACCGTATGGTCTAAAAATTAGGGGCCTGATGGTCTAACAGCGAAAAATAAAATTAAAGATTTATAATGGGTTTGATGTTACCATTACGTATTTTATTAAGATTTATTAAAGGTGCATAGTATGCAATTTATTTTAGCATTCTCATTTCTCATCTGGTTTACTGATGCCTATGCATATTTAGATCCAGGAACAGGCAGTTTATTTATTCAGTCAACCATCGCCGCAATCGCTGGAGGGATTTTTATACTAAAAACATATTGGCATAAGCTGAAGGCAAAGTTATTTTCAAAAAGGGAAAAAGCTAAAGATGCAAATGATGGTGAATAATTGCAGTGAGCAGGTTTATAAAAAAAATGCGCATAAATCATCGTTCCGCGATCCCGGTAATCAGGTTTATAAAATAAACCATGAGATTTATCGTCAAATTAATCAGTCAGGATACTCTGATTACCAACAATTAATGCAATCAGGACTTTATGATAAACTCCAGTCACTGAACTATCTTATTCCACACCGTGAAGTTTCAATTGATTTTGCCTTAGATGAGCACGCATTAGTTGTTTTAAAGCCCGATAAAATTGCATTCATTTCTTATTGTTATGAATGGTCTTTTTCACAGTTTAAAGATGCGGCGTTGTTGACGCTTGCAGTTGCAAAAATTGCCATTCAATATGGGATGATTCTAAAGGATGCAAGTGCTTATAATATTCAGTTTCATCAGGGTAAGCCGATTTTCATTGATACAGGTTCTTTTACACTCTATGAGGAAGGGACTCCTTGGAGCGCTTACAACCAATTTTGTAAGCATTTTTTAGCTCCCTTGTTGCTCATGGCAAAAGTGGATATTCGACTTGGCATATCGATGAAACAGTATATTGATGGCATCCCTCTTGACTTCGCTAGCCAGATGTTGCCTTTTAAAAGTAAGTTTTCTCCTTCTATATTTGCTCATATCCATGCGCATGCAAAATTACAGCAGAAATATGGCGATATCAGTACTGTTAAAATTAGCAAACGTAAAATAACAAAATTAGGTTTATTAGGCTTATTGGAGAACCTGAACTCATTAATTAAAAAATTAGAATGGTCCCCTATTAAAACAGAATGGGGAGACTACTATAATCAGACGAATTACTCTGATGCGGCAACAAAGCATAAGGCCAAGATTATCGAACGATTTATTGCACAAACTCAGGCAAAATTGGTTTGGGATCTGGGAGGTAATAATGGTTATTATAGCCGAATCGCCTCAAGCTTGGGCGCACATGCTATATGCTTCGATATCGACCCAGTTGCAGTGGAAACGAATTATCAAAAAGTAAAAAAAGATAAGAGTGGACTTCTCTTACCCCTCATACAAGATTTAACCAATCCAAGCCCTGCATTAGGCTGGGAACAAAATGAGCGAGGCGGATTACAAGAAAGAGCAAATGCTGATTTAGTGATGGCATTAGCACTTATACATCACTTAGCTATATCCAATAATGTACCTTTAGAGCGTATTGCAGAGTATTTTTCCAATTTAGGTGAGTATTTAATTATTGAGTTTGTCCCTAAAGAGGATTCTCAAGTTCAGCGTCTTTTAGCAAGTAGAGAGGATATTTTTCCACAATATGAGATCAACTCATTTAAAAAATACTTTTTACGCTATTACCTTATCTTAGAAGAATGTCCTGTTTTAGAAACGTGCCGGACAATTTTTTTAATGAAAAGAAGATAATCAGGTAACTCTCGACATATCAAATTATTCTTGTCATTGATATTTGAGATTTAGAATGAGCCACCTATGCTGTCTGTCTATGGGAAAAAACCTGCGGCAGCTTATTTTACTCCTCTAGAAAAGTGCTTTTAAGATATTAAAATAATCCAATGCCTTATTTTTCTGGGCAGAAATCTACTGTCTTTGTATAGAGTATGATCTTTTAACTTTCTTTAAGGCAAAATTGAATTGTTTAAAAAATGCTCCCTGCATCCCTGGTAGCTCAATAAACTTATAAGTACATGAGGCGATTGGAATAAGAAGCCCTATCATTAAAAAGCTCACTAAAAATTTAGGGACAAGATCAGAATATAAAATATTAGGATACACTGCATTATTCACCAGTTTTAATACTAAGTATTGCATTAGATAAAGGCTATAGCTAATTTGTCCTAATGCGACTAAGGCTTTAGATTGCAATAGTTTGGGCTTTCCTAAAACAATACAAATAAAAAGAGAACTTGTTAAAAGGAAATGTTTGTAATTATAAACATCTGGGGTAAAAATTGAGCCTATTAACAAAGGCAATGAAAGACAAGAGAAAAATTTCGATAACTTGATATTAACAGAAAGATTAGGAGAATAATGTACTATTAAAGCAGCAATACTACCCCCAATAAAAAACGGCCAAACCACTTTAGACGAACTGTAAATGTAAAAATCGCGCATTGCCAAAATAATTACAATAATCAGTATGGCGATTCTCTTATTGGTCGAGTATAAAGATATATAGTATAAGACAGGTAAAACTAAATAAAACCTCCACTCATAGCTTAATGACCATGCAATTCCAATCAATTCCATTGCATTGTATTTTTGGAAAACGAGGAGATCATAATTAGGTAAATACAAATCAGTATTGTGACCAATGAAACCGAAACTTAGGACATTGATACATCGGATAAAAGTATCCCAAATAAATACAGGAGTTCCCATGTAATGCAAACTTAATAAAATGGTACATACGGACAAGAAAATATAAAGAGGAACAATTCTAAGAATACGTTTTTTATAAAAAACTGCAGGATTAATTCCACCTTGAAGGGCTTTTTTAGTAAATAAATAGGCGGTCAAAGCAAAAAACATTTGAACACCAAGTCCTCCTATTCGGTTACCTGTAAGAGGAATTCCAGGTATATGCAAGTAAGACAATAAAAATTGATTAACATGACATGCTACTACAGCCAAAGCAGCCATTCCTCTTAATCCTTCCAGGGATTGTTCATTATTGCGGCCCGTATCAACAATATGAAATAATGCTCTCCAAGGAAGTACGCTTAGGAATGCAATAAGAAAAAAAATCGTAAAAAAGAATACTTGGACTATGACGTGAAACATAAATTATCCAATAAATTGTATGACATTATAATATCCGTAAGCACCGCCACTACTTATATCAATCTGGTGTCAAATTGCAGAAAATAAATTTGTACATAATTAAGGGGGGCCTCTTATTATGCATGGGTTGGCTTTATTTTACTAGAACCTTGAGTAGACTGGGTAGGTTAATTAATTTTGAAATATTTAGCCCAACAAAGTTGTTACCGGATATGTTAAGATACCTCCCTCGTTTTTAATTGCTGTTTAAATTAAGTGCATTACTTTTTGGCCAGAATAGGACAATACTAGAACATAGAAATGAAACACTTTTATCCCAATGAGAAAAATAAATGTTAGATACCTTATATAAAAACTGGCGCTATTTATTCATAACCACTTTCTTTTTAACAGCCTTACTCACCGCATTTTTAGCGGATAATAGTATAAATATACTAAGCTCCGAAGCATTATTTAGTTATTTTATATTAATACTAATAAGTCTTATACCCGGATGCATCATGGTTTTTTCGAATGTGTACATCCGAATTTTAGCTGCAACGCTTCTTGTGCTTTTTTTTATAATAAGTCAAATAAAAAGTTTTCCTGCTTTACCTTATGGATTAAAATACCGTTATATAATACTCTTGGCTGCAATTTTTATTGCTTGCATTTTCTATTGCTTACGTCATTATTTAGACAAACTATTGTTTGTCTTTTTTGGAACACTATGGGTAGGAAGCTTTTTTATTTCCAAACATCCTTTAGTGACAGTACACAATTTTAGTCAAACAAAAAATCATGCAAATTTGAAACTTCCTCCTTATATTGAAGTTGTTTTAGATGAGCATATTGGCCTGGAGGGAATATCTCCTAAAGACGATCAGAATAATCTTGCCTCTGTGTTAAAGGATAAATATATCAAGCTAGGTTTTAGAGTATATGGTAAAGCTTATAGCCGAGATTTTCGCTCTATCGCTTCATTTGCAAGTTTTTTAAATTTCAAACCCATTGATGACTTAAAAGATTATATTCTACATAACTATGAGGAAGATAGGCATATTCTCACCCAAAATGCACTTTTTGAAACTCTTTCAAACAAGGGATATGATATCAACGTTATACAAAGCTCCTATTTAGATTTGTGTGCAAAAAGTGAAAACTTTAATTTGGCAAACTGTATAACTTATAAACATACCGCTCCTGTACCTGTAAATCCTGCGCTTCGCTCTAGCACAAAGTCTATTGCAATATTGGAGCAAGTATTTTCTAAATTGCGATTTGATTTTTCCAAACTTAAGAAAAGTAAAATCTGGTCTATGCTTCATTTACCACAATCGGAAAATCAAAGTATATTGACTCCATCTACAGCCACTTACCAAGCGTTTAACGAGGTTGAGAAATTAGCAAAGTCGGTACAAATAAATAATGCTTATTTTATTCACTTACTCTTGCCGCATGCTCCTTATGTATTTAATAAAAATTGTGAATATATTGGCGAAAGTCAAAATAAGACAAAGGCATATTTTGATCAATTGGAGTGCACACACAAATTAATTGGAACATTTTTAAAAACGTTGGAGATAAATGAAAATACTAAAAATAGTATTATTGTAATCCACGGTGATCATGGTTCTCGAATAGAAGAACCGGATATCAGACTAAACTATAAATTTACACCAGAGAATATTATCAAGAATTATAGTGCTTTTTTTGTGGTAAAAAGCCCTTTTAATGAGCCGGGTTATGATCTAGCGACTTTGCCATTAGATTTTTTATTAAAAAGCATTTTTTCTAAAATAGAACAACCAACTCCTGATAACATAAAAAAGACTATATATTTGCGCAGTGGAAAAGATTTTGATCTAGGAAAAAGAATAATGCCTAATTTTTCAAATGGAAGTGTTTTGACTCAAAGTATAAAGAAAGTGTAGCGTTACTGAAGAACGTATTAAGAGGGCAAGTGTTTTAATTATCGACTTATAAGAGTAACCAAATGTTTCATGTCACAATATTTAAACATGCTTACTGATCCAGCAACCGCAAAAAGTATCGGAATGAAAAAGCTAAAATTGATCCCTGTAAATTCAATGATCAAAACAATTGCGGTGATTGGCATTTTTTGAGCTGCAGCCAGAAAGGCTGCTCCTCCAATAACGGCAAAAGCAGATATAGATACAGAGGCACCTGGCCACAAATAACTCCAGAGAATACCTAAAACGACAGCCATTAAAGCGCCGTTTGCAAGCGAAGGAGTCAGAAGCCCGCCTGAGGCACCAGCTTGTACACTGGTACAGACAATTAAAATTCTAAGTATTAAGACGACAACAGCAATTCCAAGTCCTAACATATTACCGTCAAATCCTAATTGAGCTGCAGAACGCCCATTTCCTATTATCTCTGGAAAATAAATCGCTAATAAACCAATAATGAAAAAATTAAACAAACACGATATGATTATTTTCCAATTTCGTGGTGCTCGGCTTTGGGCCCTATTCGTAATCACTTTAAACCAATAAGCAGAAAAACCAAAAATGGGGCCAGAAAGAATAGCCCAAATGACTATTGGGGAATCAAGTATTAAAGTAGGAATATGATATAAAGACTGATTACCAAGACCAATCCAGGAAATAACCACCGCTATCGCGGACGTAGTAATTGCTGGAATTACTGCAAACCAATGAAAAGAGCTAAGCAGAACTTCTAGAGTAAATAAAGCGCCGCCAAAAGGAACATTATAGACTGCCGCCAATCCCGCTCCTGCAGCACACGCTACAAGTATTTGACTTTCTTTAGGATGCAGCTTCATTTTATTAGTAAACCAACATGCAAAAGTAGCGGCACATTCGCGAGGAGCCACTTCCCGTCCCATAGGAGAACCTAAGGCAACAGTAATAATCTGGAGTAGTACATGGACCAAAGTAGTTTTTATCGGCATGTACGGCCTTGGTGATTTAATTGCATTAGCAATACTTACTAAAGGACTACCATAACGAAAAACTGCCCACCAGCCAAAACCCGCAATGAAACCACACAAAAGAAGAGCGACTACTCTCCTTGGTGCAGTTGAACCAGTAACCACTTCAAGAAAATGCTCATTTCCCAGAATAGGAAGTACGGTATGTTCATAGGCTAAGTGTTGAATAAAATGCAATAATATGGCTAAAAACATCCCTCCAAAACCAGAAACAATCCCGATAAAAATTGTGGCAATAAAAAGATGATGCCATCGGGATGTTAAATGTTTTGTCATGAACTACTCCTTAATTCATAACGGGACTTGATTGTGTATCTTTCCAGCAACTTGCAATTGATGGGCAACAATACGTGTTAAATAATCAAATTCAATATTAACCTTTTGCCCATATTTTAAAAAGCTCAGGGTAGTATTAAGTAATGTGTGTGGAACAAGCATTAATCTAACGCTTTGATTCACAACTGAATTAATCGTTAAGCTTACCCCTTCAACAGTAATACTCCCTTTAGGTATTAAATACAACATTGCGTTTGCATCAAAACCACTTAACTCGACTTCAACAAACTCATTAATGTGCTTTATAGAATGAATTTGAGCAATCGCATCTACATGCCCGCTTACATAATGACCACCAAAACGCGTCGATGCCAGCATGGCCCGTTCCAAATTCACTTCATCACCTACTCTTAGTCCCCCCAAAGTAGTCCTACTCAGCGTTTCGGGGGAAACATCAAAACTTAATTTTGTGTCTTCCAAGGGTAATAAAGTTAAACATACTCCGTTTACAGCAATACTTTCCCCTATTTGCAATTGATTAAAAGCAGATGAAATAACCAACCGATTTGCACCATCATGGTTACTGTTACTCATCACAGTACCTTTTTTTTCAATAATACCGGTAAACATGGTTTCTCTCACTCTTGACTCAAATGTGTGCGTCTCTCTTGCATGGTTTCTACACTATTAATCACCGTCTGCCGACAAATTTCCTGCATCACAGGAATCTCTTTCAAAGGTGTACCTTCATGAATGGTATAAGCAATGAGAAAACTATCGCGCCACATTTTTTCATTTCGTTTTTCCTTGGCTTTCATCCATAAAGAAACCCATAAAAAATGAAATTCCCATTTGTCACGATGCAATTCCATTTCTTCAGAAAATACAGCCTCCATGGCCTCCTCCATACGACATACCCTAATCCCGTCGACAAAACTGCTGTTATGGTTGACTATTTTATCGATTAAAGGATTTTCCAAATACCAGGACTCAGTAAAGGATTTGGTTTTGAGCCAGGATTTTGTACGTCGCAAGGATGCGGAAATCACTTCTTGCGTAAATGGTGTAACTTGTATGCTTAGTTGTTCAAAAAGATAGTCTACATCCAGCTTTACAGGCCGCAAACGTACCCCCAGTAGTTCCTGGATTTCTAAAAACTGGACATTAGGAGTCTCACCTTTTTTTATTGTAACTTCCAAGAAATGTTCTACCATCATTGTAAAATAAGAAAGATCCACCTCACGCAAGGTCACATTTTCATCAAAAGCCTGAGTATAATAATTCTTGACATCTTTTACTGAAAGTGAAGGCGTTATCCATGCATCTTTAAGACCTAACTCATACTTTAATAACAAGCCACAAAGCCTATTTTTCCTATGTTTACGCACATGAAGAAAAACCCCTTGCGAACCCGTACCATCTACTTCTGTCGCTCGAATGACTACTTTAGCTACTTCAGGTTCTGGTGCAAACACAACCCCTCGTTTGCGTTGGATTTTTATCCATGAATCAAACAGTTCATGATATTGTTTTGGATACCAATACTTGATTGTCTGCAACCGTGAAAGGGAGATAGAAGAAAGCGTAACTACTCGTATAATTTGATCCAGCGTGTGAACAGCAATTTCACGAACCTCTGCCTTAGGATGCAATAAAATAAGTAAGCCAATATCTGCACCTTCTTCAATGTTGTATAAATCAGCCATAAGATCGACAAAGAAGTCAGCTGGCATTGCATAACTTTGAGCGAAAAAATTTTCGGCGATTTCAAAAACATTTAGATCAGATAATTCGTGTATTAAATCCCGAATTGCATCTAAATGTGATATAGGTTCGCCTTCAGGAATCAGCTCTTCCTCATCACTGGCAAGTTCGTAATAGGCATTTTTTAGATCTTCAGTCAATTCAACATGTGATTCATAAAAGGAATTTAACACCGGCAGCCAAAAACTCAGTGTATGTTTGCGCAAATTGATCATTTCGGCTAAATGATTCATCAATTGAACTAATGTTTTTGCAGTAACTTTATTATTAGACTCTGCCGCACCTTGCAATTGCGCGACACAAATATCTAAAGCAAAAACACAAGCTGAATAAACTGAAAGACCTTCATCCAGATTTTCTTCTAAGTTACTGATGATCTCGGTTAACTTAAAAGCAAGTTCAGGTTGTTGGAAAAATAAAGTATATAACTGAGGATCTGGCTCCGCATTTTGTTCAATTAGGGTAGCCATTTCAGTAAGTAAGCGATGCAGTTCTGGCGAATTACTGGTCATATTTTTTTAGGAACCTGTCTTGGCCTACCTTCTTCATCAATGGCAACAAATACAAAAACGCCCTCAGTAACTTGATACGCTTCATTTTGGGTGGCAGGATGTGCCCATACCTCAACAGTAAATGTCATGGACGTGTTACCTTGTTTTATCAAAGTGACATAACAACTAACAAGATCACCTACATGGACTGCCTTTAAAAAACTCATGGAGTGTATGGCCACTGTAGCTACTCGTCCCAATGCTAATTTTTTTGCCAATATACCTGCAGCCAAATCCATTTGCGACACTATCCATCCACCAAATATATCGCCATTGGCATTGGTATCTGCCGGCATTGCTAGAGTCTGGATAGTGAGTTCTCCTTTTGGAGTATTGATCATTATTATCCACCATACTGTTGTTATATAGCTGCAGCGCAGCGAAACCCCGCTTGGGAAGCTAGTTATTTTTTCCTATTGAAAACCTAAGTCCAAAAGGTTCAACAAAAGTTTTTCGCATTTTCAGCCTCCATACTGCGCTTATGCGCGGTATCTAGAGATTTTGCTTTAAAAGGAATACTCATGGACATCTCAAAGTTATCGTCTTGGATACCGCGCATGAAGCGCGGTACGTAGACTATAATCTTTTTAGGTTTGTTTCTGCTCGCAACAAACAATACCGTTTTTTAATTACGTTTTAACTTAGCCAATGCATCTGCCATTGCGGTATTAAATACGGTCTTTTTAACCGGCTCAACTTTTTTGGCTTCAGGTTTTTTCTTATACTCCGTTTTTTTAACCTGAGGTGGCTTTTTCATTTCAGATGTTTTTGCTGGTTTTTTTATTGGTTGATTCGCAGGCTCATCTTCTAGTTTCATGCTTAAACCAATGCGCTTTCTTTCCTTATCCACTTCAATAACCTTGACCGTCACGATATCACCGGCCTTTACTATCGTACGTGGATCAGAAATAAATTTGTTAGTCATTGCTGAAATATGTACCAATCCATCCTGATGCACTCCAATATCCACAAAAGCACCAAAATTAGTCACATTACTGACGACACCTTCAAGGATCATTCCTTCATGTAAATGTCCGATGTCCTCAACACCTTCCTTGAATTGTGCTGTTTTAAATTCCGGTCTGGGATCACGGCCCGGTTTTTCCAATTCACGCAGCACATCTCTTATAGTAGGCAAACCAAATTGATCATCTATAAAAGCCTCTGCATTCACACTATGCAATATTTCTTTATTGCCGATCAGTTTCTTAATATCAATTTTCTTATCCGCAATAATCTTTTCAACTAAAGGATAAGCTTCTGGATGAACACAAGAAGCATCAAGAGGATTGTCTCCATTCATGATACGTAAAAAACCTGCTGCCTGTTGAAATGCTTTTTCACCCATGCGATTTACGCTTTTTAATTCCATCCGGTTTTTAAATGCACCATGTTCATCGCGATAAAGCACAATATTTTTGGCCAGAGCTTCATTAAGACCAGAAATATGTGATAACAACGCCGCTGAAGCGGTATTTACATCAACACCTACAGCATTCACACAATCTTCTACAACACCATCAAGACAACGAGCTAAGCGAGCTTGATTCACATCATGCTGGTATTGTCCTACACCAATAGATTTGGCTTCGATTTTGACTAATTCGGCAAGCGGATCTTGGAGTCGACGTGCGATAGAAACAGCTCCTCTTAAAGTAACATCCAAATCAGGGAATTCCTGAGAGGCAATCTCTGAAGCGGAATAAACAGATGCACCTGCTTCACTCACAATGACCTTAGTCAGTTTTAAATCAGGATACATTTTTATTAAATCAGTAACCAAGCGTTCTGTTTCGCGAGAACCTGTTCCATTACCTATACTGAACAAATTAACTTGATATTTTGCTGCCAATTTAGCCAAATCAGTAATCGCTTGATGCCATTCGTTTTGTGGAGCGAAGGGAAAAATAACCGTGTAATCCAGTAACTTGCCCGTTGCATCAACCACCACCACTTTAACCCCAGTTCTAATTCCTGGATCAAGTCCAATGGTAATTTGTGGGCCTGCAGGTGCGGCAAGTAATAAATCGCGTAAATTTCTGGAAAATACTTTTATTGCTTCTTCGTCTGCAATTTCACGTAAACGAGTGAGCAACTCCAGCTCCAACTTTGTAAATAATTTTATTTTCCAAGTCAGACGTAGTGTTTCGAGTAACCAATTGTCCGCTTTTCTTTGTTTATCAATAATATTGAAATGAGCAGCTAATTTATTTTCACCATATGATAAATCATGCTCAGGTAAAGTAAGGCTCACTTGTAAAACACTTTCTCGACGTCCGCGGAACAAAGCCAAAGCACGATGTGAAGGAATTTTCTTAATTGCCTCAGAATAATCAAAGTAATCTGAAAACTTATTCACGGTTTCTTTTTTCTTGGAGCTGCCTGTTGACTTGACGATACCGTGCTGCCACAAATATTCCCGTAGTTCATTAATCAAATCAGCATCTTCAGCAAAATGCTCCATTAATATATGGCGCGCACCTTCTAAGGCTGCTTTTGCATCCTCAACCCCAGCATCAGGATTAATAAATTGAACTGCTTGTTCTTCAGGATCCAGCTCAGGGTTGTTCCAAAGTCTCTGGGCTAATGGGTCTAAACCTGCTTCTATCGCAAGTTGCGCCTTGGTACGACGCTTTGGTCTGAAGGGCAAATATAAATCTTCAAGACGCGTTTTAGTGTCTGCTGCTAAAATACTCTTCTCAAGCTCTGGAGTGAGTTTCTCTTGCTCTCGGATAGACTGCAAAACGACAACACGACGCTCATCCAATTCCCGCAAATAAAGTACGCGTTCATCAATAAAACGTAGTTTTATATCATCTAGTCCTTCAGTAGCTTCCTTGCGATAACGAGCAATGAAAGGAATTGTTGCCCCTTCATTGAGCAGACGAATGGCTGCTTCTACCTGCGCTGGTTTAACTTTAAGCTCTTGCGCAATAATTGCAGCTAATCTCGACATCTCTTGAGTCATTTACATCCCCGTAAAACATAAATATATAACAATGGATTATCTCACCCTAAACCTACAGGAATTGAACCCTGGGTGAAGGCACAGCCGTAACCCGGAAATAGAGCATATCATTGAACCTGAGTGATGCCTTCAGGTTACACGTTTTTATCCTAAAGTCGCGCCACTTCTGTACCATGCGAAGGGTGAGTCGTTAAAAAAACCGCCACATTATTACTCAACAGTCACTGATTTGGCAAGATTACGTGGCTGATCAACATCTGTACCTTTTACAACAGCAACATGATAAGCCAACAATTGTAAAGGAATCGTGTAAATGATTGGAGCAACCCACAAACCACAGTAAGGAACTTTAATCAAACGTGCTCCATTTGCGCGCCAACTTTGGGTATCATCGACAAAAACAAATAACTGCCCCCCTCGGGCACTTACCTCATGCAAATTAGATTTTAATTTATCCAATAATTCATCATTGGGTGCAACAGCAACAACAGGCATGTTTTCATCAACCAGGGCCAAAGGACCATGTTTCAATTCCCCAGAAGGATGTGCTTCAGCATGAATATAGGAAATTTCCTTTAATTTCAAAGCGCCTTCCAGAGCGACTGGGTATTGTACGCCTCGCCCTAAAAATAGAGCATGTGCTTTATTAACAAAAAGGGAAGCAAGGTCTTCGATTTCCTCGTTCATCTTTAAAGCACGTTCACAACATGCAGGCAGTTCTTGCAATTGCTTTAAAACTTCATTTGCCCGATTATCATGGCAAAGCGCGGCAGCTAACATTAAAAAAGCAGCCAGTTGAGTAGTAAATGCCTTAGTAGACGCCACGCCAATTTCCACTCCAGCGCGTGTTAAAAAAACACAGTCCGCCTCTCTGACCAAAGTACTTGTTGCTACATTACAAATAGCCAAACTGGCCAAATACCCCATATCTTTTGCTTTTTGCAAGGCAGCAAGAGTATCTGCTGTCTCACCTGATTGGGAAACAGTGATAAATAAAGTATCTTTGGGTACAACTACATCGCGATAACGATATTCACTCGCAATTTCAACCTGGGTTGGTAATCCAGCCAATGATTCTAACCAATATTTAGCAATCATTCCGGCGTGATAACTGGTACCGCAAGCAACAATGTGAATTTGCTTTACTAGAGGGAATATTTTGGAAGCACGCTCTCCAAAACTGGATTTAAGCACCTCAAGACTATTCACACGACCTTCTAAGGTATCAGCCAGCACTTTAGATTGTTCGAAAATTTCCTTGAGCATAAAATGTCGGTAAGGACCTTTACTCACAGTTTCAGCATCGCTCGTTAAAGGGTGGAGAGGCCGCTCAACAAATGATTTGGATGAATCATAAATTGTTATATTTTCTGAGGTAATAGAAGCACTGTCACCTTCTTCTAAATAAATCACTGATTGTGCAAAAGATTTTAATGCCAATCCATCAGAAGCGATAAAATTCTCACCTATACCTAAACCAAGAACTAAAGGACTCCCTTTACGAATAGCAACAAGCTCCATTGGCCTTTGTTGATGGATAACGCCTAAAGCGAAAGCACCTTCCATTTTTGCAGCTGCAGTTTGTACTGCTTCAAGTAAGTTTTCACTCTGGAGATGGTAGTGATGAATTAAATGGGCCGCTACTTCAGTATCTGTTTCAGAGGTAAACTGATACCCTTTCATTACTAACTCATTGCGCAAGGTTTCATGATTTTCAATAATTCCATTATGTACCAATGCAATTTGTCCATGGGATAGGTGAGGATGAGCATTTTGCTCTGAAGGCTTGCCATGTGTCGCCCATCTCGTATGGGCAATGCCAGTATTTCCAGCAATAGCTGTTTCTTGCATGGCATCAGCTAAATTTTGTACCTTACCCTGGATTCGCACGCGTTGTAAAAGTTCATCATTATCGATTACAGCAATACCAGCAGAATCATAACCTCTATATTCCAAACGACGTAATCCTTCCAGTAAAATTTTACTGATATCCCTTTCAGACACAGCTCCAATAATCCCACACATACCCTGCTCCTCATTTCAACAACCGCACATGAACGATATATCAATAAAAAAACGGCAATTATGCCATAAACATTTATAAATCACTAACATGTTCCGTGATGTGAGCTAAAGAAGACAATGTCGCAAATTGCTCCTCTTAAAATTAAATGCTAAGAGAAGGGCGCAGAGATCAATTGAGAAGTTCTGCAAAAAGAAAACCCGGGCTACAGCAGTGCTTTCACCCAGGCTATACTGGAAAAACTCTTAGCAACTCACAACTCTATTTACTCTATAGGATTTTGACACATTACATCATATCCATGGTATTTCATAGCTTTGCACACCTCAAAGGCAAGCAATCCATGGGCACGTGTACTCGGATGAATTTCATCCCAGAATAAATAACTTTCCGGAGTATCACATACTTGATAGTTCTTGTCTCCTGCAGCAAAGCTTGCGTCTCTATATTGAAGTACTTGTGCATAACGTAATACATAGTTGTTAGCAAAAGGCGAACTACGGAATGCGTCGTACATAGGAAGTTTCACATCAATACACGCTTCCGTAGTGTTAGTAAATCCATAAGTTTCCGGATTCCTTAAAGCACGTTCAAAATATTCGCTCATGTCGATATAGAGAAAATTCGCATCAGGGTAAATTTTTGCCCATTCCTGCATACGATTTCGAAGTCGATCGTTGTGCATATCAATCGCATTATTCAAAACTTCCCTATCCGTGGTTTGCACCGCGCGAGGTGTGTCTCCTATATGGGGCAGCCCCATGATTACAAAGCGACGGGCACCGGCTTTCATTAATTTCATCACAGCAGAACCTGCACCGGATAAAACATTATCAACATAGGTACTCATTACTTCCGTGTTGTAATTGTCTTCAAAGAACAAGACATTAATGTAATCATTACTACCTGAGAAAATAAAAAACACGGTTTCCTTACTTAAAGCGGGATGCTCTAATAAATAAGCTTGAACAGTTAAACCAAGACTCGGAGGAACCAACTTACCCACAATTAGATTTTTGATTGTTCCTAATGGATGACGAATCAAATTCCACACCGTGAGTTGATAATCATAAGTTGCTGTCCAGCTACCCCCAAATGCGCGGTTTAAATAAACCTCCTCATCCTCAGGGGCAATAGAAAGCATTTTTGCTAAATATTCATTCCATACCTGACCATTGGAGAAACGGGCATTCCAATAAGGTTTTCCAGGTAATACAGGAACTAATTTTATTTTACTAACCAAATTGGCAATATAGGGTGCCAATTGATTATCAAAAAAGTCAGTAACTATGGCGATACCTGAATCCAAAACCATTTGTGGCACATAATATTCTTCGGCAAACTCAACCATCTTATTGAGAACAAATACTTTAAAGGGGGCCACTAAAAAAGCGGGATCTTCTTCTTGACGTAAACTTTTCAGTAAGTGGGTTGTATTCCCTGTATCAGACAAACTGTCGCCAAAAACCACCATAGACTTTACAGGAGTAGCGGCGAAACTCATAGAGGGGACAAATAAACAAAGGATTAAGAACCAACGCAACTTCCGGATGTAATGGGCCATATTATCTCCTTATAAAATAAAGCCGCGAATGAAAGCACAGATAGCTTTGGTATATAACAGTATGATCGCTGGTTAGTTTTTGTCAACGCATTTAGTTAATTTTGCTTCATCTTTAAACTAGTGTCTCATCAAACAAGGCACGAAACTAGAATGCATTTAATTGAAGCCTATTGATTAAATTCTGTGTAAATGGTAATTTTTGCCGAATATTTTTGTTTCTCTTTCAGGTAGTACAATGGAAAAAATAGTGATTGCGGCATTTTATAAATTTGTTTCTTTAGAAAATTTTGAAACAATGCGTGAGCCTTTGCTTGCAAAAATGCATGAAATCAAAATTAAAGGGACCATCATATTAGCCTCTGAGGGAATCAATGGAAGTTTTGCCGGGACCCGTGAGCAAATGGATCTGTTTTATCAATTCATTCGTCAGGATGAACGTTTGGCAGATTTAAAGTTTAAAGAAACTTTTGATGATGAAAACCCATTTGAAAAATCTAAAGTCAAACTTCGCAAAGAAATTGTAACCATGGGCATAAAAAATGTTGACCCTTTAAAATCAGTAGGAACCTATTTAAGCCCTGAAGAATGGAATGAATTAATTCAAGATCCCGACGTGGTGTTAATCGATACCCGTAATGATTATGAATTTGAATTAGGTACATTCAAAAATGCGGTCAATCCCAGTACTGAAAACTTTAGAGATTTTCCGGAGTATGTGCGCGAGCATTTACTTGATAAAAAAGATAAAAAAATTGCAATGTTTTGTACGGGTGGGATACGCTGTGAGAAATCCACTGCTTATTTAAAAGAACTGGGTTTCGAAAATGTCTATCATTTGTATGATGGCATTCTCAATTATATTGAACAAATGCCCAAAGAAGAATCGCTCTGGGAAGGGCAATGTTTTGTTTTTGATAACCGAGTAGCAGTTGATGATCAATTAAATCGAGTCTATCCTCAATTACCACTGGATTACAAACATGATCGCAACAAAGAATAAATATGACAAATAAAAAACCATCCGATTCAACCATTGTGTTGAACCGCAAAGCAGGCTTTAATTATTTTATTGAGGATCAATACGAGGCGGGTTTAGTACTTGAAGGTTGGGAAGTCAAAAGTTTACGCGCAGGAAAAATAAATCTGTCCGATGCCCATGTCATTATTAAATACGGCGAGGCTTTTTTACTTGGCGCCCAGATTAATCCACTCATCACCGCTTCGACACATTCCATTCCTGATCCAATACGTACGCGCAAACTATTATTGAATAAAAAAGAATTAAACCATCTCATCGGTAGCGTCGAACGTCAAGGCTATACTATAGTTCCACTTTCTTTATATTGGAAAAAAAATAAAGTCAAAATAAAAATAGCGCTGGCCAAAGGTAAAAAAGAGCATGATAAGCGAGACTCCATTAAAGATCGTGAATGGCAAAGAGACCGTTCGCGCATAATGAAAAAAACAGGGAGAGATTAATGAATATCGATGAATCCGTACCCGATTTTGCTTTCACTGCAACGAACGGACTCAATGCGCGTTTGAGCGATTATCGAGGACAATATGTAGTTCTTTATTTTTATCCTAAAGATGCAACTCCAGGATGTACTACAGAAGGGCAAGACTTTCGGGATGCCTACCCTCAGTTCCAAGAATTAAACACTCAGATATTTGGAGTTTCCCGCGACAGCTTAAAATCGCATGAAAATTTTAAAGCCAAGCAAAACTTTCCTTTCGAACTCATTAGTGATCAGGACGAACAGTTATGTCAATTGTTTGAAGTGATTAAAATGAAATCCATGTATGGCAAACAAGTTCGTGGCATTGAACGCAGCACGTTTATCATTGATCCTCAAGGAAAATTAATCAAAGAGTGGCGCAAAGTCAGTGTTAAAGGACATGTAGACGAAGTACTCAGTGCATTAAAATAAAAATTGTATTCATTCACCGCCATTTTATTCTTGACTGAATCTCATCCCCTAAGCAGAATGAAAGGAGTAATCAAATAATTGTAGCCTAGGTGAAGTGAAGTATCCCTTCTACGTTCCGCGGCTTGTCCGCGGAATCCAGGAACAAGAGATATCACTGGATCCCGCGGACAAGCCGCGGGACGTAGGGTAAGGTCAAAAGTCATTAACTTAAATGACAGTATGGCCCCCCTTCACCCAGGCTGTACGTTTTAATCACAAGGTGAATTTTATGGATAATAGCAATACCCGTGGAAAGCTGTTTGTACTTGATACCAATATTTTAATGCATGATCCTGCAGCCATTTATCATTTTGAAGAGCATGATATCTATTTGCCAATGGTTGTTCTGGAAGAATTAGACAGCCATAAAACGGGTACATCAGAAGTAGCTCGCAACGTACGTCAAACCAACCGCATGTTGGTGGAACTCATGAGTAATACGTCTCACGAACAAATCGTATCCGGATTAACGATACCCAACTACTTTAGCTCAGATAAAAAAAAGTGCAGCGGCAAACTGTTTTTTCAAACCGATGAATTCGATCTGGTTGTTCCTACCACTCTTCCGGGACATAAAGTAGATAATACGATTCTTGCCACTGCTTTGGGTTTACAAAAAAAATATGCGGGCAAAAAACAAGTCATTATTGTGTCAAAAGACATTAACTTGCGTATCAAGGCGGGAATACTAGGAATTCCTGCAGAAGATTATTACAGCGACCAGGTTTTGGATGATGTGAATCTGCTGCATCGTGGCCTGCATATTCTTGATAATAATTTCTGGGATGCCCATGCTAAAGATATGGGATCATGGCAAGAAAGTGGTAAAACTTTTTATAAGGTGGCAGGACCTTTAATCAATCAATGGAACCCCAATGATTGCATCAGTACTGAGGATGATCAATTTCAGGCGATTGTGAAAAAACTTGAAAGCGATCATGCGGTAATACAGTTAACTCGTGACTATACAAAACACTCAGTATGGGGAATTCATGCCAAAAACCGTGAACAGAACTTTTCTTTAAACTTACTCATGGATCCTGAAATTGATTTTGTAAGCTTGCAAGGTCCGGCTGGAACAGGAAAAACACTGCTCACCATCGCTGCAGGCTTAACCCAGGTTCTGGATCAAAATCGTTACACTGAAATTCTCATGACACGTGTGACCATTCCTGTAGGTGAAGACATTGGCTTTTTGCCCGGAACTGAAGAAGAAAAAATGACACCCTGGATGGGTGCTTTAATGGATAACTTAGAAGTTCTGCACAGCTCACAAGTAGGCGGCAGCTTTGGACGCGGCGCAACTCAGGATTTATTACAAAATAAAATTAAAATTCGCTCTCTAAATTTCATGCGTGGGCGTACTTTTTTAAATCGCTACATAATTATAGATGAAGCGCAAAACCTAACTCCCAAACAAATAAAAACTTTAGTCACCCGAGCAGGTCCAGGCTCCAAAATTATTTGCCTCGGTGATATCAAACAAATCGATACTCCATACTTAAGTGAAACCACTTCAGGTTTAACTTTTGCAGTAGATCGCTTTAAACACTGGGAACATAGTGCACATATGAGTTTAACTCGTGGTGAACGCTCAAGACTTGCATTTTATGCTGCGGAGCATTTATAGTTAGTGTCTGTTTACATTTAGCTCGCTTGAGTTAAAATGGCCTGATTTTCGAGTACCGAAGCGCAGCATACACGAAGTATGTGAGCAGCGGAGCACAGAAAATCAGGCCATTTTGACCAAGACAGTAGAAATGCGGTGGCTGTTTACATTTCGCTAGCTTGAGACAAAATGGCCTGATCTTCGAGCACCGAAGCGCAGCATACACGAAGTATGTGAGCAGCGGAGCACAGAAAATCAGGCCATTTTGACCAAGACAGTAGAAATGTAAACAGACACTATGCACTTTAAGGATTTACCATGACTGACTATGCCATCACTTTTGATGACGTTCTGCTTGTTCCTTCGTACAATCACCATGAATCAAGACGAGTAGTAGAAACCACCAGTACCGACAGACTGAGTAAATTAACCCTCGAGCTTCCTATAATCAGCTCAAATATGGATACTATTACTGAAAGTGATATGGCTAATTTCATGAGCTCTAAAGGGGCTATGGGCGCCTTGCACCGTTTTATGTCCATTGAAGAAAACATCGAAGAATTTAAAAAATGCCACAATATAGTTTTTGTTTCAGTTGGCTGTACTGCTGCTGAATTGGAACGAGCAGAAGCATTACGCGATGCAGGAGCTGACTATTTCTGTGTTGATGTAGCCCATGCCCATGCTAAATATGTAGGAAAAACCTTAAAAAGCTTACGTCATATTCTTGCTGATCGCTGCATTATGGCAGGAAATGTTGCCACTTACGCTGGTGCGGATTACCTTGCTTCCTGTGGTGCTGATATCATTAAAGCCGGTATTGGCGGGGGTTCTGTGTGCAGCACCCGCATTAAGACCGGTTTTGGCGTACCCATGCTCACCTGTATCCAGGATTGCTCGCGTGCTGACCGCTCTATTGTAGCTGATGGTGGAATAAGAACCTCCGGAGATATCGTCAAAGCGTTGGCCTTTGGTGCTGATTTTGTCATGATTGGCGGGATGTTGGCGGGTACCGCACCCACTCCTGGTGAAGTCATTCAAAAGAAAGATGGCAGCAAAGTGAAGCGTTACCGGGGAATGGCGTCCAAAGAAGCGCAAGAAAACTTCCTGGGACAAATGCATGAATGGAAAACTGCCGAGGGCGTAGCAACTGAAGTGCCCTTCAAAGAAAATCCCGATGCAATTATTGCGGATATAGTAGGTGGTTTAAGATCTGGCCTTACTTATGCTGGCGCTGATACAATCAGCGAACTGCAACGTAAATTAAATTATGTCGTCGTGACGCAAGCCGGACGCATCGAAAGCTTACCGCACAAGTTATTGGGTTAAAAAAACGATACGCTTAATAAGCAAAACCCGGGTTCTCGAACACAAGTTCCCGGGTTCCAACTTCGCTTTAGTTGATCATACTCTTAGGTATTAAGTTGTATAGAATCCGTGAGTTCTTTTTCTTTCTCAGGTGAAGATGGTGTAGGTGGTTTTTCTGTGATCTTGTCAAAATCTATACTTTCAAGTTTGCTACTCGTATCCGACATTACATTTTTATCAGTCTTGGTGCCGCTGGGACTCTGCATTTCCAAGGTCTGGGTCTCGTCTTTTTCAGGACCTTTCTTTTGCATGCTATCTTCAATCGATTTTGCAGCCTTATTTATGGCATCTGTAAGCCCCTTGCTGACCATGTCAGGGAAAGAACCTATTTTATCTGTAAACTCTCCAACCGCTTTACCCACTGTGGTCTCACTGATACTCTTAGTGACCGCATCCAGTTTTTCGCCCGCTTTATCCTTGACTTGTTGTACTAGTTCGTCTTTTTTAGCAGTTATTGCATCGGTCAACCGGCCCGCAGCTTGCCCTACTTCTGTTTGTTTAAGTTTATCCCAACCTTTTTTGGCCCCGTCTTCTAAGGCTTTGTTGATACTTCCATTAATATCTGCAACTAGCTTCTCCAGCGTTTCAAGCAACTCCTGATGTGGGTCTTTCTTTTTGTCACTGCCTTCTTTTTGAGGCGTAGTTTTTTTAGGTTCTTCTGGCTGAGCTTTATTCTTGTTATCCTCTTCATCACCTTTGGTTTCTTTTTGCTTAGATTCCTCAATGGAAGGAGCAATAACCTGTGGCTTTTGGGGTACAGGATCAGGATCTTTCAGTTTTGGTTTTGGTTTTGTAATTTCATCTTTTTCATTACTCATAAATCTTAACCTCTATAATCTACCCCTATTACGTTAAAGATAGCATATTATGCTAAACATTGCCCTTAATATAGATAGCGTAGATCCAATATTTTCAGATACACTAAATATTATCAAGATTTGTTTTTTTATGAGTCGTTTTGGACCATAATTTACAATAATTTTTCAAAACAGAGTTCTTTTCATATTCAGTAGGAAAGAGGTCTTAGGTCTTATAAATATAACGTACATATGGAATGATTATGAATCCTAATGATTTTCGCTTTATGCGCCGTGGCAAACAACTGTTTGATTTAAAAAGGGAAGATTTTGCACTCCTTAAACCAATTCGGCAACTAGGAACAAAACAAGATCGCGCATTACTGCTGCTGCACGGATTTACTTCTTCACCGGCTGTTTATCGCTATCTCATTCCTCAATTAAATCATTATGATGCTTTAGTCTGCCCGGTATTACCAGGACATGGAGACAGTATCGCTGCTTTTGCACAAGCTACGGCCAATGATTCGCTTGAATGCGTTTCCCAAGAATGTGACGCATTATTTAAGGAATACCAAAAAGTAGATGTACTCGGATTATCCTTCGGCGGCATACTGGCATGTCAGTTAAGTGCGCGTTTTACATTCAATCATATGTTTCTTTTAGCCCCTGCGCTCAAATTGCAGATGAACACGCATCAGTATCTAAAACTTCTTACTGCACTGCAAAAGTTTGGATTTTGCGAACTACGCGGTAGAGCAGGCAACCTCATCACCAACACATATGCTGAAATATCCTATAGAAAGATTCCCATTCCCGCACTGATTGAACTGTTTACTCTAATTAATGAGTATCAATGGGTTACCCCAAACTGCCCGATTGATCTCTTTTTGGGAACCCATGATAGCGTTGTTGCCTCAAAAGAGGTAGAAAAAATGTTCTCTCATTTACCCAATACGACCATACATTGGTTAGTGAACTCAGCACATGTTTTACCCTTAGATAATGATCTGGATATGATTGCCCAGTGCATTAATCAACGGATATTGGAGGGAAAATCTTCCCCCCTGTTAGGAGAAGAGATGCTTGTTACTGGAATACAGGAGTAACAAGGTAATCGGCTTCACGTTATAGGATTAAATAAAGGATATGTAGCCTGGGTGAAGCGAAGCAAAACCCGGGATCCCTTGACCTGAGGAGCGTCAGTTTTTTGCTGAGAAACCTCCACTAATTTTTCGCCTACGTACCGCACTTTATTTTTCGCTTACGTACCGCGCTTTATTTTTCGCCTACGTACCGCGCCTTATTTTTCGCCTACATACCGCGCTTTATTTTCCGCCTACGTACTGCACTTTATTTTTCGCCTACGTACCGCGCTTTATGCGCGGTATCCAGGGGATCTTGCTCTAGAACTGCTCCGCGGCATCTTAAAATATCGTTCTGGATACCGCGCATAAAGCGCGGTACGTAGAAAAATTTAAATGAAAAACTGACGATCCCTCAGGTTCCTTGACCCGAACTTTCCCCGGGTTACGGCTTGCGCCTTCACCCAGGCTACAATCTGCTGCCAATATGTAACGCCTACACAAAAAAGATCAGTGGCACCGTAACCAAACTTACTTTTAAGGAAACTGCTTGTTATAGCGCGTAAAATCTTTCAAGTGGTATTGATTCCACTCGCGCATATCCAATACTGCACCATTATAAGCCATAAAATCTGCTCGTGTGGTTGGCAGATTAAAATAATAAATATCACTGGCATCGGTGGCCAAATTGCTCTGATATTTCACCGCCGAAATCTCTGCCACAGAATGATCATGGGTTCTCACAAAACTGCGTTGCGCACGTAAATAACGTCCTTTAAAGCGTGCATTCCCCCAAAGCTCCACATCAAGTCGATTCACCGCACCTGCTAATTGAATCGTTGTTTTCTGTTTCGCACGTACCGTTAAGTTATCCGTTTTAACCCAATAAAAACTGATCCAGGCATTTCCCTGCATGGTTAAATTAGATAAATTGGCAATTCCCGAAAGTTGTACCTTTGGACTTTCCTGCAAACGGATCTGTAAGCTTGGGCTTGTTATTCCACTAATTTGCACAAGCCCTTTACCTTTTATATCCAGAACACGCAAGCCAATAGATCCACCCAATCTTACATTTCCAGTATTTACCAGGTAAACATCCAACATGCTGGTATGCAGCCTATCTCCTGTGATTAAAGGCGTACCATTAGCCATCAGGCGGTTAAGAAACTGGCCTCTAACCTCGGCATAAACCGGACCAAATTTGGGATAACCAGTGCCTAGAACCAAATACAAAGTGTTTTGTGTTACTTCGGCTTTTATTGCCGCCAAATCCCGCGCATCACCCGATAAAATTACTTGGGGCTTTTTATACCCTGTATGCAAACTGACATTGATTTGTCCTTGCAGATTAACCTGATTAAACGCAGAGACTTGTCTGACCTGTTTTGTCTTAAGTGCTTGCGGCGGAGGTAGCGGTTGATTTTTTGGCGCATGATGGGCGCAAGAAGCTAATAAAAAGACAATTAGAATCAATAAATAACACCGCTTTAGCATAGACTTTATTCCCGTATCAATAATTCCTCTACATTAGAGGAAGTTCTTGCAATGTGCAAGGTCGAGTACCCTGCATGATTCTTTCGAACGCATTCCTCTGGATACTGCGTATAAAGCTTCCAACTAGCCTTAAGTTTTCTTGACTAATTTCACCCCCCCACATGCTACCGCTCAAAGGCTGCACCTTGTCTTACCTAAGCTACTAAAACCAACTTTCTTTATTAAAATTAGAGAGCATGACCTTGGCAGGGCACGTATCCTTCACTTGAGAATTAGGCGCATTATCGATTAAAGCCTCTAATGGTTCATCAAAAGGAATTAATGCGGGCAATTGAATATAAATATCAACCAATATGCCATTCCTACAACCTAAATAAACTTTCCCGGAATTATTTTTACCAAATGCTTGGACGACCATCTTCCGCAAAACAGTTAAGGGGACCTTTTGTCCCTGATGTTCCGTTAAATAATTTCCCAAAACAGAATGATCGACTGATTCAGTCAAACGCATGGCCAGTGAAAAATATTCATCTGCAGACAAAATTTGACAACTACCGTGTTTATTCCATTCATGGCGTTCCAAACAACTTCCATAATGATAACTGGGCATAATTTTTTCCAAATGCTCAGCTACCGGGGACGATAAATTTAATGGGGGATATGCGCAGTGATTGAATTTCTGCTCTACACCGCAATATCCATAACTTTGTCCGCAGGCATTTTGATTGGGCCATAAACCATGTAAGGTCAGATGTTTTGCCTGATAGGAATTTTTAGGTAAATGCATGCATTCTGGTTTACCTGCTTCATATCCATATGTTTGACAAAACCCCGGCTGCGAACTAAGCGCTAAGACATAAGAATCGGACATGCCTGGATGCGTATCACATGCATCTTTTAGAGCAACAGAAGCAATAACGTTGACAGAAAAAACAAGCAACAACAGGATAGTGAGCTTTTTCATTAAGACACTCTAGTCTGGCTTCTTTTAAACATTATACCTTAGAAGAGTATGAACGCCAGTTTTTTATTTTTATATAACCGCATTGAATTTTAATGAAAAATTTTTAAATAAGGTGTCTCGTTTAAATGCTGAGGCGCCCTGGGTTACGGTTAAATCGTCACCCAGGCTATTCCATTGCAAGCTTGGGATCCCCTGGACGTTCATTATCATCCAATTTATTATCCAATAGAGGACTCGTTTCCTCCCCCAAGGTGAACAGTCGGCCGCGTTCAATTTTCGGTTGCTTTCCAAGCTCATTGCAAAACTTCTTATAGGAGTCCTCATCAAATTCCAATGCCTTTTTTTCCTCGGGTTTAAATAACGCGTCCACGAGCATCTGCGTTGCAATTGCCAACGCTATTGCTGCAATAAGTACAGGTATAATCCCCAGTCCTCCGAGAGGCACAGCTACTAAACTTACGAGAACAACAACAGGAACTAAAGCTTCAATCATAATACGACGTGCCAAATTTACTGATTGATAAGTCATCATCTGTTTCTGATATTCTGTTTCTGCCTGATGTTGCTTAATTTCAAGATAAAGAAGTTTTTTCTCATTGTCATTTAAATTTGGATTCTTTCTTAACAAGCGCAGTAACTCTTTTACTTTGTCATCATGATCTTGCTTTTCCTCTTGCAGTGTTTTATAGGTTTTGTAGAGTTCAATGCCTCCTTTGATTGCATTATTAATAATAGTAAATGCAAGGCAAGCTGCCGCGCCGGCAATAAGCATGATACCTAATACTGGAGCTGAGATAGGCATAAATGGCGCAGTTAAGACAATAAAAGCCAACATTAGACCAACGGCATAGGCAATATTATTGATTAAGGATACTTTTTGCAGTTGCCAATCTCTGTAGCACTTTAACTTTTCTCGTTCTAAAGTGCGAATTTGCACCTCGACTTGGCGTTTTTCTTTTAACTCAAAATCCTGAAGTTTTTCTTTGGCTTCTTTGTCTTTGAGCACTTGAAGCTGTTTTCCTAACCTTTCTAAATCTTCATCATATTGCAGCATGGCCTTATTATATTTTGTCCTTTGCTCTTCAAAATCCCACGCAGCCACAGCGATATCAAAAACTAAAAGAACAAGAGTGAGGACATCTCCGGCTGTACCCAATCCGCCTGTTCCGTTAAGCTTAAAGTAGCAGAGTAAATTAGCCGTTCCCCAAAAGAAATCATTCATCAACGCAAATTTTCTTTGTGACCATTGGGTGAGAAAACGATCTTGCCACGGTGTTTCTGCTTCCTCCGCACTCATCCATGAACCTTTAATGGTATGTTTGAATAATAAACCCAACTCCATAAAAAAACGGGTATAATATAAAATCCAACTCAAATTTCCCGAGAAAAAATCCGGAGTTTTCATGGCTTCAGGGCCTTGTGCCGCATACATATAATCAGGCAGTAAGCCAACTACTGTTTTTAAAAAAGTTGAACCCCAAACCCAATAAAGTCGCGCTTCATTCATTTTTCCCATGAACTCTTTAGCGCCTTTGGTTAAACCACCAGGCATATCAACCATATCTTTAGCCAATAGTTGCCCAAGAGGAATACCTAAATATTTTACTGGCTGCTCTTCAAGGGGCTCTGCCTGAAATCTTTTGATTCGTCGTCGATATTCAGGATCCAGCATCATAAGAAGTTTTGAGCATCGTTTAATATGTTGATTATAGGTATTTACATTTTCAGTTTTCTGATATTCTATTTCATGTTGTTTTTGAGCCAGCAATAGTAAAAGAGTAGTTTTCAGATTAAATGCCAGTTTTTCTTTTTGAAGATCGTTCATATAGTGAAACATCACTGAATCAGTCTTATCCAATATTCCTAAATAAAAATTCAGTGAAGGAAGAAAATCATTACTACGCTGCTCAGTATAGGCACGGTCAGTTAACTTACGTATGTAATCCAGATTTTTATCTTTCGCTCGTTTGTAGGTTTCAGAGCATGAGTTCTTGAGGCTAATATAAGCATTTATCTGTTTTATATATTCAGAATATGCAGCCTCATATTGAGCGTACTCTTCAAGATATTTAAGGTATTCCGGATCCGTTCTCTGTTTCTTTGATTTTGGCGGCCCCAATTCATCAGATTCAAGCTCCACAGGCTCCGGGGGTTTTGCTGGTTTCTTAGGTTCCTTGGGAAATTTCAACTCCCGAATACGGTTACTCTTTTTATCTCCATAATAAAGCGTATCCTCATACAAAAAGACGACATCATTATTTTCTCTATCTTCTGTAAATTGAGGAAGATCAGCAAATGTTTTTGGCAAAAAATCAAGCTGAATAAGGCCACATTCAGCGCGGTTGTAATTGAGCAAGTCCTCAAAACTCAAATCAGCAAGTTGCTTGTTATCTTTGAATGCATCTCTAAGAAAGGATTGCAGAACTGCGCTACTCGTTGCCATAATGCCACCTCTGTGTCATGAATTGCGGCGACTAATTCATTTAATCACAGTAAAAAAATTAGTATGTTCTTTTTTATAACATAGCACTAATTTTAAAAACAAGCTGAGCATTCATTGATTTACACTATTGAAACTAAAATTTGCATAAAATAGTAAAATTCTTGCACAACCGATGAATTTTACTTTAGTGCAACCATAAGCGGTTTAAGGAGCAGGACTTGGCACTCAAATCGGATTTCCCCAAGATGCTTAACTTGTTACCAAAAGATAGACGCCTCGCCCAGTCTAGAAACACCCCGGTTAGGAGAGTTCGCGCGCGTAGATGTCATCAAAACGTTTAATATCATCCTCGCCTAAATACGCACCACTTTGCACCTCAATAACATACAGTGGTTCATCACCCGGATTACTCAAACGATGAAGTGTATTTTGCGCGATATAAGTAGATTGATTGACTGATAAATAAATCATTTGGGTGTCATTGATTACTTCTGCCTTTCCAGAAACAACAACCCAATGTTCGGCCCGATGCTGATGCATTTGTAAGGATAAACGAGCACCAGGTTTTACCATGAGTCGTTTTACTTTAAATGAAGCACCCTCAGCCAAAACTTCATAATATCCCCAAGGACGAGATACGCGTTGGTGATCTTGAGTTAATTGATGGTGATCTTTACTTAAAGAACTCACTAAATCTTTAACGTGTTGTGAATATTGCTTGTCAGCTACCAAAACAGCATCTTGGGTAGCAACAATGATTTGATCTTGTATACCTATTGCCGTCACTAAAATGTCTGTGCTGTGAATCAGGCAATTAGAACTCTGCTGTGCAATAACTTTTCCAGTAACTGTGTTTCCGTCTTTATCGGGCGTATTCGCATCCGCGACTGCAGACCAACACCCTAAATCGCTCCACTGCATGGAAACAGGTATCACTGCAGCTTTATTCGTTTTTTCCATTATTGCATAATCAATGGACTCGGTCTCACAACGAGAAAAACATTCTAAATCAAGACGTAAAAAATCATGGTGATGTTGTGCTTTCAAAACGGCTTGCTGACTAAAATAATGAATGTCTGGTTGATATTCGAGCAATTCCTGAAGGTATACGTCGGCGCGACAAACAAACATACCGCTATTCCAAAAATAATTTCCACTGGCAATAAATTCTTTTGCTTGCTCAAGCGCCGGTTTTTCTCTGAAACTTAAAACCTGTTGTACTTTATCAGCTAACGACAACCCTGCTTCTATATAACCATATCCTGTTTTAGGACTATCCGGCTGGATACCAAAAGTAATTAAGGCATGATGGTCTGCTGCAAACCGTGCTCCTGTCAACATTGCTTCTTGCCATGCCCCATCATCAGCTATCCAATGATCTGATGGGAGAACCAACATCACCGCATCAGGACCGGCAATTTGGGATAAATAATGAGCTGCACAGGCAATTGCTGGCGCTGTATTGCGGGCACAAGGCTCCAGCAAATAAGTCATTGAATGACTTATTTGATTTAATTGATCCTGACAAAGAAAATAATGCGCATCGTTACTCACAATAAGTGCATGAGTATTTACCAGATTCTGTACTCTTTTCACAGTCTGCTGCAAAAGGGATAGCTCACCATTTAAGGCCAAAAATTGTTTCGGATAATTTTTACGGGATAAAGGCCATAAACGAGTTCCTGAACCGCCTGCAAGGATAACGGGATAAAGAGTAGTCGTCATAAAGTTCCATGTTATGGCATAATGGGCGCATTCTAACAGCATTTTAAACCTAAAAAAAGGTAACTTCTTAAGAAGCCTGCGCAAATTATAATCGCCCACGTCCTGCGGCTTGTCCGCAGGCTCCAGAGCTCTAGACCAGGGCAAGATTCCTGGATTCTGGACAAGCCGCTGAACGTAGGCAGCGGTTTCTTGCACGGACTTCTTGAAAAGTTATAAAAATGAGTAAATTTTGGAGACTTATATACTATGAAAAAAGCGATAGTACTATTATCTGGTGGCCTGGATTCAACGACTTGTCTTGCCTTAGCACGCTCAAAAGGTTTTTCCTGTTATGCAATCAGCTTTTCTTATGGACAAAGGCATTCAGCTGAATTACTCGCGGCACAACGCATCGCCCAACATTATCAAGTTATGACCCATCAAATTGTCACCTTAGATACTGCATTATTTCGTAATTCAGCTTTGACAGATTCTAGTATAGAAGTACCATCCTTTCAGGGCGGCTCTGACATTCCAGTAACTTATGTGCCTGCACGCAATACCATTTTCCTGGCTATGGCCTTAGGTTTTGCAGAATCTATAGCAGCAAGGGACATTTTTATCGGTGCAAGCTCTGTTGATTATTCTCATTACCCCGACTGCCGTCCTGAATTTATCCAAGCATTTCAAACCTTAGCCAATTTGGCAACTAAAGCAGGTGTAACCGGGGATCAATTCACCATTCATGCGCCCTTACAACATTTAAGCAAGGTAGAGACAATCCAATTGGGGATAAGTCTGGGCGTAGATTACAGCTTAACTGTTTCCTGTTATCAGGCAAATGATGCAGGTGAAGCATGCGGCCAATGTGATAGTTGTACGTTTAGAAAACGTGGCTTTCTTGGGGCTGGAGTTGATGATCCTACGCTATATCGCCATTCCGGTCACTTATAAAACTGAAGGGAATTATCCTGAGATTGTATGGTTTTCTTTTTGTTTACACCGTTCTTAAGATCCCTCGGCTGACTAAAAAGAAACCTTAAGGTTTTATTAATATAAAATCTGCTCACTTATTATACTATTCCTACGAAAAAATCAAATATTTTTACACTTTTGTTACAACAAATTGAGCATTTTTGATTCACATATAGCAAAATCATTGCTATTATTCGCCCTGATTTATAACCTTGGAGTAACACATGAAATTTAAACAAGTAATGAATACAATTTTTGAATTGCCAGCAAATGCTTTTACCGGTCTGACTAACCTAGTATTAGGTTCTACTGTAAAAGTAAAAGGTAGAGACGGAGTAGAAAGAGTTAAAGAAGACCTCGATGGTAACCCTGTAACAACACGTGGTTTAGTTGGTTACCTAGCTGATGGCATAAAAACTGTTAGCCGTGCAACTGCTGACTTCCTTTCTAACCATAAAAAAGCAATCGCTACTGCTGCATGGATTTCTTTACTTGCTGCTGGTGCAGTTGCCCTTACTTTATTCTTGTGGCCTGCTGCTTTAGCTGCAGTTGCTACATTCTCAATCGGTGGTCTTTCTATTGCTGCGATCGCTGGCGCTAGCACTGTTGCACAAATCGGTCTTGCTGCTGGATTAGCTGCTGCTGCTGCTTCTGTTGCAACTTATGTAACAGCTGGTCTTGTCAATGGATTTAAATGGCTTGCTGAATGCTGCAAAGGCCTTCGTGCTAGCAGCAAAAAGACAGGAAGTAAAGGAACAGACCTTCTTATCGAAGAAGATGAAGATTTTGGTAAAGGCCTAGGTACTACTTTTTCTTCCTCAAACCCATACTCTTCAAAAGACTTACGTACTACTAAGCGTGAAGAAACTGGCTTAGAAAACCGTTCAGGCACTGTAGTTCCTATGAAGCGTGAGGATGAAGTAACTCAATTCCCATCTCCTTTGAAAACTGCTAAGAAAGAAGAGACCCCTGTTGTTGATACCTCAAACACAATCCGTTTGAGCGGCAGCAACCCTTAGTAGTCTGTATTAAAGTAGAAATGCAAAACGCGGCGCATGCCGCGTTTTTTATTTCTAATGAATTATTTATAAGACGTACCCATAAATAATGATAAATCCTAAGTTATACTCCCACAATTTAAAATGCTCTTTTTTGCGATGACAACCGCAATGTACGTTCCAATATAACTCCAGCAATCACTTGATTACCTACAGCATTTATAACTCACATGCGTTATAATCAATCATTTTCACGTCAGCAGGTACTGTATTGATGGCAAAACAACGTAAAATGCTGGTTACCAGCGCCTTACCCTATGCAAATGGGCATTTACATCTTGGACATTTAGTAGAGCATATCCAAACAGATATTTGGGTGCGTACCCATAAAATGTCTGGAATCGATTGCATCAGTATCTGTGGGGACGATGCACATGGCACCCCGATTATGTTGAAAGCAGAACAAATGGGAGTTACTCCAGAGAGCTTGACTGCTGAAATAAAACAAAGCCATGAGCGTGATTTCAAAGCGTTTGCTATCGATTATGACTGCTATCATACGACCCACTCCCCAGAAAACCAGCACTTAGCTGCCGCCATCTACGCGTCATTACAGGCCAATGGTTCCATTATTAAAAAAACCATACGGCAAGCTTATGATCCCGTAAAGCAAATGTTTTTACCTGATCGCTACGTCAAGGGAACATGCCCCAAATGTAGTGCCCGCGATCAATATGGGGATAACTGTGAGGTCTGTGGTGCGACCTACTCACCTACAGATTTGATTGATGCGGTATCTGCTATTTCGGGAGCCAAACCTATAGAAAAAGATTCAGAGCATTATTTCTTTGATTTGCCACGTTATGAATCGCTTTTAAAAGAATGGACCCGCAGCGGTCATTTGCAAGCTGAAGTAGCGAATAAACTGGATGAATGGTTTGCCGCAGGATTAAAACAATGGGATATCTCGCGTGACGCACCTTATTTTGGATTTCCAATCCCCGGAACTACGGACAAATACTTCTATGTATGGCTTGATGCCCCTATAGGTTATATGGCCAGTTTTAAAAAATACTGCGATGAGCACGGCGTTTCTTTTGCGGAATTTTGGGATAAGGATTCTACTACTGAGTTATATCATTTCGTTGGCAAAGACATTGTTTACTTTCATGCTTTATTTTGGCCTGCTATGCTTGCTGCCAGCGGCCACCGCATGCCTACAGCGGTATACACCCATGGCTTTTTGACTGTTGATGGCCAGAAAATGTCAAAATCACGTGGAACTTTTCTTGAAGCACGGACTTATCTGGAACACCTGCATCCCGAATACCTACGTTATTATTTTGCCGCCAAACTGAACGGTCGCGTAGATGATTTGGATTTAAATTTTGACGATTTTATCAATAAGATCAATGCCGATCTCGTGGGTAAAGTAGTCAATATTGCCAGTCGTTGTGCCGGTTTTATCAATAAACGATTTGATAACCGTTTAAGCAGCAGTTTAAGTGACCCGCAATTGTATGCGGCCCTACTCGAAGTACGCGCTGAGGTGATTGAATCATTTATTTCTCGTGATTATGCACGCGCTATTCGCCAGATTATGGATTGTGCCGATAAAGTGAATCAATACATAGATGCACACAAGCCCTGGGTATTGGCAAAAGAAGAAGGACGTTTATCCGAAGTACAAGCCATTTGTACCATGGGGATTAATTTATTCCGAATCCTAATCACTTATTTAAAACCCGTATTACCTTTAATGGCAAAAGCTTCTGAAGATTTTTTAAATTGTGAACCCCTTAACTGGGAATCAATTAATCACCCTTTGCTCAATCATAATCTCAATACCTTCCAGCCGTTAATGGTTCGTGTTGAAAAGGAAAAAATACATGCCATGCTGGAGCAATCCAAACAGGTGTACCATGGCCTCAGTTAAAGAAATTGATGCGCTTTTGCCACAAACTCAATGTGGCGAATGCGAATACCCTGGTTGCTTGCCCTATGCCGAAGCCCTGGCTCAAGGGACAGCTCCAATTAATAGATGTCCTCCCGGAGGCGTTACTACAGTCAAAGCTTTAGGCGCTTTACTCGATATTGATCCTGCCCCTTATTTGGAAGAAGCACTTATCAATACGAGAGATCCCTCTGTTGCAGTTATTCGTGAAGCAGAATGCATTGGATGTACCAAATGCATCAAAGCCTGTCCAGTAGATGCAATTATTGGTAGCGGCAAATTAATGCATGCGGTTATCAACCATGAATGTACGGGTTGTGGCTTATGTGTTGCACCATGTCCGGTAGATTGTATTGAAATGGTTGCTTTACCAGATATACACTATGATAAAGGGTTGGCACGTAACCGATTTAATGCCAAACAAACACGTTTATTACGTGAGGAACACGAAAAACAACAGGCCTATAGAGAAAAGCGCCTACTCGCATTGAAAACGGATAAGACTCAAGATCTCAAAGCCAAGCAAAACTACATTCAACACGCATTAGCACGAGTAAAAGCGAAAAAAAATCATGAATAAACAGCAGCGCCATGAAATTTTTATGCGTTTTCGTGAGCAGAATCCACATCCAACTACGGAGTTGGTTTATCACACCCCTTTTGAATTATTAATTGCGGTCATTCTTTCAGCACAAGCGACTGATGTTGGAGTAAATAAAGCAACAGCCAAACTATTTCCAGTAGCGAACACCCCCCAAAGTATTCTTGAATTGGGTTTGGAAAAACTTAAAGAGCATATAAAATCTATAGGTCTATATAATAGCAAAGCACAAAACATTATGAAAACCTGTGCCTTGCTGATCAAAAATTACAACGGAAAAGTACCCAATAAACGTAATGACTTGGAATCTTTGCCAGGAGTAGGTCGTAAAACAGCCAATGTAATCCTGAATACAGCTTTTGGCGAATCCACAGTGGCTGTAGATACCCATATTTTTAGGGTATCAAATCGTACTGGTCTTGCTAAAGGGAAAACTCCTTTAGAAGTAGAAAAAGCGCTTATAAAAAAGATTGAGCCTGAGTTTTTAAAAGATGCGCATCATTGGCTTGTTTTACATGGACGTTATGTATGTACTGCACGCCGCCCTCATTGTAAAACGTGCCTCATCCAGGATCTTTGTGAGTACCCTGATAAAAATTTATAAAAAATAGGGGGCAACCGTATCGTGATTTACTATGGAAAGAGCAATTTATTAATGATGGCATTGGAATAGTCGAATTAAAAGACAAAAAATAAGTCACTTTGTCTATAAGATAAAAAATTTTTAATAGAATCGTAGCAATATGTAATCTTCCTGTGCTTCATGAGAAAAAGACTGGCATTTCTATTTTTTTACTCATACAATAAAATTTCGTTGTTGCAGGGAGAGCAATACTATGAACTTTTGGACTTCTTTGGTTGATGGGACCAAGTCTCTTGGTGATGGAACAACATGGCTTTGGAATAACGCCATAAAACAAACTGTAGGCTACGTTGCAAATACAGCTTTTTATGTAGCCGAACAAGTCTTAGCCTTGCGTGAGGCAATTCCTGCAGTAGTCACCCCCCCGGTGATGAAAATCGTCAACGGGACAGGAAATATACTTTTTTATGATGTTCTGCCCGTTGTCGGGGCACATTATGCAAACAACAGCATTCAAAATTACTTGCGCCCAACAGACCCAACTGCAATGTTGGCATCTTATGCGGTTCTACCTACCTTGACGCTAATGAATTATGCCGTATGGGGATTTACTTATAGACAGGCATCTAAACTAGTTGTACATACTTTGGCGCTTGATGCATTAGGTTCCTCTGCGTTTAACGAGCACAAAGCAAAGCTCAATCCCCCTCCCCCAACACTCTGTGGAGAAAAAGAGGAAGATTGTAATTTCAAACGTAAATTTAAAGGATCACTGCGCGAACCCTTGGTTTTGGCATTTAATGATCTGGTGCTTTGGGGAATTAGCAAATCCCTTCCCTATGGGGAGCAAATTGCATGGATATTAGCCATCTATTTTTATGGTGAATACATTACCCGCATGGCAACACCCGAGCGCTGTGAGCGGCATAAGGCCATGAAATCCGAATCAATATTGTCTTTGGGTTTAGCCTATACTGCATCCGCGTACTTGATGGATTATGCATTTGAATCCACTGTAGGTACTCCTCCATATCTTTACCTCAGAACATTGCGTCATTTATTGCTTTTAGCGCATATTAATGTTGCATCGCACATGTCTTTGCCATTAGTTCGATCAGCAAAAGATAGAATTCCGGTTGATCCCTTAGTGATTTATGATCGCACGAAACGGTTTGCCGTGGACGTTTTATTTGCAGGATTAATGCAAAGAATACCCATTGATTTTAAACCGCCTCAAGGTGCAAAACCATTTATCCCTTTATCAACCGTTTTCAAGTTCCTAACTAAAGTACTCGAAAGTGATTTAGAGCAAATTAAACCTGCACCCCCTGGATTTTTTAAGAAAACAACAAAATATCTATTGCCCAGTATGTTTCATAGCCCCAAAAATGCAGTGAATGACCCAGTGATTAAGGAATTTTGGCCCGACATCCGCACTGATTTACTCTATATTATAGAAATCGTTGAAGCCACAAAACCAGTTAAAACACTAACAACGGCGCCTACTGCAATCGCATCTACGGTCAAATATACGCTTCCAGTCGTATTAAACTACCGCTTTGGTTTGCCCATAAAGCTCTCTGAATTTCTTTTATCGTTGAGTAAAAAAGAAGATTTTTGGGATTTTGTTTCAGCACTTAAATTATGGATTGAGCGAAATAACGTATCGCATGAGGTACTCTTGGCTAAAGGAACGCCTAATGTGGGCTTGCATGAAACGGACAGGATTATTGAGCTTCCTCCAGAATCGCAAAGCAAAGTAATACCCTCAGCAAATGAGCTAAAAACCCCACGAACACCAACGGTGATTGAAGCCAAAAAGCTATTCCCTCAAAAGACTCTGCCCTTAGTATCGGCAAATAGTTTATTTTCTACCAAACAGCGTCCTTCGCCCGTCACCAATACCATAGGGGAACAGACTTCATCACTTGAATACAGCTAATCAGTTAAGGGGATCGAAAGAATGGATGCAGCGGTCTTGATTCTTTTGATCCCCTTGATTGGTATTGCGGTTCATCAAATACTTGGATCGAGGTAATTTCCAGTAGAACGACGCAACTACTTGCCATATTAAATGCAATGGTGCTATATTTGCGCGCTAATTAGCTCATTACAAGGCAATTAGTAGCAAATCAAAGTTATGGAAATCCTAAATATATGAATCAATCATTGCCTTCACAGCGGTGCTGTTTTTTATTTCTGACTGTAAGTGTTATTACCTCCCTTATCTTATTAATTAATGTATCGTTCAAAATCGTTCTCATAGAAGGACTCATGTTCTCTGTGAACTGTCTGATCTGTCCATTAATTGCAGGTTCGTATTTATTAGCATTAAGAAATTGCACCATCAGAGAACAAAGACATTTACTGAATATCTCTTTACTGACTTTGTATGTATTTTGTATTGGAGTTTATATACTAATCAACCTGCCCGCAGCCGAATACATGCATAATAATCCTGTTTATCAAATTATTTTTGAAGACATCCCTAAGAAATTCTTCGCGACTACTCTAGCTTTCGCACTGAGTTTCTACGTGCCCCATCTATTATTTTATCCTAAAGCCAGTAAAGCTTTGCCCTCGCCAAAACAATGTATGCTGCTTGCTTTATTAGGTGGCCTCAGTTTTTTTGGTTTGGACTTTTTTCTCTTATTTTCAGGGGTCCATCTCCAAAGCTACAAACACATCTTTATTGATTCATTCATGATTGCTTCAATCATACTGCTTATCATTGGTGTATTCTATCTGACCTTTTTACTGAAATACCAGAATTTGCCTTTTATCCCAAACCTCGAGCGGGGCAGAGAAACATTACCCTTATATGATTATTTTATTTGCGTTGCGATCGTCATAATGCTCATTTGTTTAGCATGCGAATACAGGATAGTAACGATTATTAATAAGTATATGGTTTTATCAGCCAGCTCATTATTTTTTCCCTTTACTTTAATGATTAGTACAATACTTGGCGAACTGTGGGGTTATCGAGTCAATTTAAAATTATGCCTGATCCTTATTGCCAGTCAATTCACTTTTGATATTTTGCTTATAGGGATTGTTGCTTTGCCATCGCCAACGTTCTTTAATTTGAATCCTTTTTACAATTACATTATGTTAAAAAGGCTACCCGCGGCTTCTCTGACATTATTTGTTGCCTTTATCAGTAATGCTTTGCTGCTCCACTACTTGAAACATTCAAAGTGGGGTTTACACCGCCCATTACGTATCTTAATTGCTAATTTTTGTTCTAATTCATTATTATGTTTAATTGACTACAGTTTACTATTCGGTGGTATTTATCCTTATGAACAAATTATTAGTTTGCTCGCTAATGTTTGGCATTACAAGTTATTCATGACATTGGTTTTTCTACCTTTAATTCTATGGTTCTGCACCTACATGGAAAAAAACAAAGCATCAAGTTTGCAGTATGATTGAATCTCTAATTTTCCATAATTGTTAAGGACTGAGAGTTTGCTCTTTCATGCCAGATCCCGCGGACAAGTCCTGAGAGATGGTCACAAAAAGTGACCATCTCTCAGGCATAAAGCGCGGTACGTAGAGAAATTTAAAGCAGTACGTAGAGAAACTTAAGTGGTACACGATAAATTTAAAAAACTGACGATCGTTCAGGGTCTGTTTACCTGAGGTATCGTCAGTTTTGAGAAACCTCCACTAAATTTTTCGCCTACCTACCGCGCTTAATTTCTTCGTCTACGTACCGCGCTTTATGCGCGGTATCCAGGGGATCTTGCTCTAGAAATGCTCAGCGGCATCTTAAAATATCGTTCTGGATACCGCGCATAAAGCGCAGGACGTAGTGATAAGGATAAATTCCTAAGGTCAACACCGTTGATTCCTCTGGGGAAAATCTAAAATGGTCAAAGTTGACACATCAATATCTGAGCATTTATCAGCTTATTTTCGTTCAAGATGAGCCAAATATGGCTTTCCGTGCGTTATTCCTTTTTTACTGGTCTCTTCCAACCATAAACTGTTTTCTGTCTTGATTCAGTAAGAGTTAATTCACCAGGAGGTACATCCTTTCGAATGGTACTGCCTGCTCCTATAGTCGCATAAGCACCTACAGTCACCGGCGCAACAAATTGGGTGTCTGAACCGACAAAAACACCATCTTCAATGATGGTTTTGTGTTTATTCACTCCATCGTAATTGCAAGTAATTGTACCTGCTCCCACATTAACTTCTTTCCCTAAACTCACATCCCCTAAATAACTTAAATGACTGGCTTTGGAACCCTCATCAAATATGGCTTTTTTGGTTTCAACAAAATTGCCTATCTTACAATGTGCAGCTAATTCGGTTCCTGCCCTTAATCGAGCAAACGGACCAATAGTACAATCATTTGCTATGTTACAACCTTCCAAAACGCTGTTAGCATAAACCTCACAACCTGCATCCAAACTTACATCAGTAAGTATGCAATTAGGTCCTATAGAGCAACCGTCTCCGAGAGTCACCTTCCCTTTAAATACACAATTCACATCAATGAATACGTCTTTACCGCAGATTAACTCACCGCGTAGATCAAAACGATTTGCATCAGCTATAGCTACTCCCTGTTGCAATAATTTCTCAGCGTGTCGTACTTGCCATATTCGCTCTAATTGCTGCAATTGCAAGCGGTTATTTACACCCTGAATTTCTGAGCTATCTTTTACACTCAATGTTCTAATTGGTGTTTGACTGGCAACAGCTAAAGCAATAATTTCAGTGAGATAGAATTCAGATTGCGCATTATCATTACCCAAATGGGGCAACCACTTTTCCAAATCATCAGAAATGGCACAACAAATTCCTGAATAAATTTCTTTTATATTCTTTTCTTGCTCATTTGCATCTTTTTCTTCTACAATGATGGAAACTTCACCTTGGTTGTCTCTAACAATACGTCCAAGACCACTCGGATCTTCAAGATGAGCAACTAAGAGTGACAAAATGGATTGATGAGCGTTTGCTGTATTGCCGCACGCAATTAAAGTGCGTAGCGTGTCTGCTTGAATAAGCGGTACATCAGCAGATAGAACCAATACTTGTGTTTGTGGTGGAATAAAAGGTAAAGCCTGCATTACTGCATGACCTGTGCCTAATTGTTCTGCCTGATATACCCAATGCACAGGTAAGTCAGGGAGTGAGTTCTTAAGTTGTTCACCACCATGACCGTATATAACATGGATTACATCAGGATTTAGTTGCTGTGCGGTTTCCACTACCCGAGTTAACATGGGCTTCCCTGCAATTTGGTGAAGTACTTTAGGAGTACTGGAATACATCCGCTTACCCTGACCTGCAGCTAAAATAATAATTTGTAAATTCATGGAGTTATGAGTTCCTAAGTTAAGATTTTAATAAAACAATCTGCCTCAATATTACATAAGTAAAAAGGGGTATGATAACTAAATTACAGTTCAAGGAGTAGAGCTATGCCATCAATATTAGTGAGAACAGCTAAAGCACTTATAGATCGCGTTTTGAATAAATCAATAGAAGATTCGATTGCTGATGATAACGGGATGTTTTATGGATATTTCCGCGATACGAAACATTCCGAACAACAAAGGACTATAACACGTAACCTAGAAAAATTAATTTCAGATTTTTCTACGGAAGATACAGATAAAAATAATTTGGAGGCAATAAAAGATCTGATCAGTAAAACAGACACTGGAGTTGAGCTTTTGCGTGCAAAAAAATCATGGAAAAGAGGCGGTTTGAATGACACTTTAAGTGCGCTTAATTCCAGCCTAGACAGGTTCTATCGCGCTCTTGTTGAAAAACCAGCTCTTGCTGAGAAAGCATTTCTTATTGAGAAAGCATCTCTTGGTGAGAAGAAAACATCTCTTGGTGAGAAACCATTTAGCCTGATTGACGTACCCGATGATGATGATCCATTTAGCCTGCTCTGTGCTCATGCAGCTTATTATTTGGGAGAGCATATTCTTTGCCCTCCTGGAGAAGGCATGCTTGCTAAAATATACGAAACTGTTTCCAATTCCATTAGCCATTCCACAGCAATAGAAATCAGAGCTAAAAAAGAAGAGTGCCTGATGAAACATATTCTCAAATGTAAGGAAAAACTGGATGGTTTAGATAAAGAAAAACCTAATTACACTGATTTACGTAAGACTTTTGTTCTTGAAGCAATAGACGCGATTCAAAGAGAGAATGCCGGGATTTGTGAAGAATCAAAACCGATTGAGTCGATACCTGTACAAGTAACATTGATTGCAGTGGCTAAGGTTAAAGCACCTACCATAAAGCCCAGCAGAGGACGATTAAAAGTCGCTATGGACAATGCGCTTGAGGAAATTAAAGAACGATGTCCAACCGCAGAAAAGGAAAAAAGTGAGGAATCGAAGTTATCCGTTTAAATCTGTATATACGTTCCGGTAGTATACTCGCAACAACCCCTGGGATTCGAAACTCAATAAAAATGTTTCAATCCGGGCCTCGTTGCGTGATACTCCGACTTCCAAGCCCCTGATTAGGCAGTCAATTCCCCACAAAGATCTGTTTCCATCAGTCTTTTTATTTCTGAAATGTCCAATCGTTTACTGAGCAAATACAGTAACTTGCAATGCGCTGCTTCCGGAGTCATATCATGGCCGCTAATCAGTCCTGCCTTTTTTAAGGAATGACCCGTAGCGTATTGACTCATTTCTACCCCGCCCTGTTGGCATTGAGTGCAGTTAATAATGATCACGCCGCGCGCGCAGGCATCTTTCAGCAATTTTAAAAAACGGGGGTCATTATTTTGCGCATTGCCTGCACCATATGTTTCCAAGATCAAACCACATATGGGTTGATTTAAGATATAAGCTAAAACATCGGTAGCAAACCCTGGGAATAATCTGAAATTAGCAATAAATTGGGGTTCTATCGTTTGTAAGTGAAATGACTTCTGCGACCGCTTGAGCACAAGATTTTTCTGCACCTTAATGTCTATACCTATCGCTGCTAAACGTGGATAATTCGGCGAATCAAAAGCCTTAAATCCTTGCGAACTAATCTTTTGTGTGCGATTGCCACGTAATAAATGTTGATTAAAGTAAATGCATACTTCATGTATGGGCTGATTTGCACAAAGCCATAATGAAGTAACCACATTATCTATTGCATCATTACGTACTTCCGATAAAGGAATTTGGGAACCTGTAATAATTACTGGTTTGCTTAAATTCTCCAGCATAAAAGACAAAGCCGATGCCGTATAGGCCATGGTATCAGTACCGTGAAAAACGACAAAGCCATCAAAATTTGCATAATCATCCGCTATATCTCTGGCTATTCGGTTCCAGTCGTATACGGTCATATTGGATGAATCAAGCAATGGACTGTATTCTTTTACCGAATATTCAGGCATGTCTTTATGTTTGAGCAAAGTTATTTGTTGCAATGCAGCTTCCACATAACCTGCAGCGGGCTCATAACCATTCTCTGTTTTAATGCAACTGATGGTACCGCCAGTATTGATAATTAAAATTCTCTTTTTCATATGATTGTAAATTAGAATATTTTACTCAATTATATAACCAAATGATTTGAAATGGTGTATTACTTTTATTGAATGAAAAAAAGGGGTCCTGTTGCTGTAAGCAAGGTCCAGAAAAAGAAGATAAGTCAGTTTTTATTGAGTAGTTATCTTTTTTCAATAATAATTACGGATTTAATTGCCAAGCTCTCGCTGTTTATGGAAAAATCAAGCTATTAGCAGTTTAATCTAAACAGTGACATCATGGTAATTGATCGTGCCGGTTATCGGTTGAATGTAGGTATTGTCCTAGTCAACGCACAGAATAGAGTTTTTTGGGGGAGAAGAACTGGTCATGATGCTTGGCAATTTCCGCAAGGCGGCTTGGCTGCTGGTGAAACATCATTAGAAGCAATGTTTCGGGAATTGCATGAGGAAGTAGGATTGAATAAGGAAGATGTAGAAATTATTGGTTCTACCAAGCGCTGGCTTAAATACAGACTCCCTAAACAATATCTGCGTCATGGCAGCGAACCTTTAGTAATAGGGCAAAAACAGAAATGGTATTTATTAAAGCTCATTGCCAGTGAGCAAAAAGTTAAACTGGATCTGAGTGATTCTCCAGAATTTGACAGCTGGCGTTGGGTTGATTTTCATGAACCTGAAGGACAGGTTATCTTTTTTAAACGTCAAGTTTATATGCAGGCGTTAAAAGAGTTAGAACCTTTATTGAAAAAAAATCGTCGTACACCTTACGGCATTAAACGAAAAAAGAGGTAATATAAGCGTAGATGCTCAAAGTACTTAAACGGATAGTTCAAGAAGTCACTGCAGCCAAGCAGCTCTCCGAAGCCCTTGGTATTCTGGTGCAACACATTAATAAAGCCATTAATGCAGAGGCCGCTTCCGTTTACCTCATCGATACCAAACATGCTGAATACGTTCTTATTGCGACCGAAGGTTTAAACAAGCAGGCACGATTCCGAGTTCGTATTTCATTTGATAGCGGCCTTGTAGGTCTTGTCGGCCGGCGCGAAGAACCTATTAATCTGGAAGATGCTCCTTCCCATCCCGATTTTTATCATAATCCCTTATTGGGAGAAGAGCATTTCAAAGCATTTTTAGGCGTACCTATTATTCAGCATAGAAAAATCTATGGCGTTCTCATTGTTCAGCAAACAGAACAACGTTGTTTCGATGATACAGAAGAATCTTTTTTAATTACCTTAGCTGCCCAACTTGGCGGAATTATTGCTCATGCTGAAGCAACAGGGGAACTGGCTGAATTAACCCAACCCAAGCCTATAGGCGTTACCAAAAAAATTGAAACAGGTACAACCGCTCTGGCAGGAATCGGCTCTGTTCCCGGTATTGGAATAGGTACCGCTGTGGTTGTATACCCTCAGGCAGATATTGATGCGGTTCCACAAAATCCTGTGGAAACTTTGGATGAGGAAATCAATGCATTTTATGAAGCTCTGGAATCCACTAGGTTCCGTGAACCAATTTTTTTAATTACTTGAAAAGTAGGCAGTTTTTATAGTGAAATTCGATTGCGATCGTTAACAACACTAATGGAACTGCCTACATGTATAATAATATATCAGAACGAGTCTGGGATACAATTTATTCTTTTCTGCAAGGAGTAAAAGGATTGCACATTAAGAATAATGAGAAGACAAGATGCTTTGTGGAAGGAGTCTGGTATGTATTACGTACAGGCTGTCAATGGCGCCTGCTCCCGCCCTATTACGGACATTGGCGTAAAATTCACAAGCGATATAAAATGTGGTCAGATCGCGGCATTTGGACTGGCTTAATGTCTTCAGTTAGCGATGTTGATGATCAAGCCGTCATGATTGATGCCACCATAGTGCGCGCGCATGCGTGTGCATCTGGTTACGACAAGGAAGGGAATGATGCTCAGGCATTGGGGCGCAGTAAAGGAGGTTTTACCACTAAAATTCACGCTTTGGTGGATGGACTGGGGAATCCGATTAAGTTTATCCTGACCGGGGGACATCGAAACGATATTACTCAAGCAGCAGAGCTATTGAAGGAGCAGCGTGACACGATAGTTCTTGCAGATAAAGGATATGATTCACAGGCACTTGTTGACACACTGGAGAGTCAAGGCTGTATTGCAACCATTCCGTCAAAAAAGAATGCGAAGAACCCAAGAAAAATCGATAAAGAGCAGTACAAAGAGCGGTTTTTAGTTGAAGCTTTTTTCTCCAAAATCAAACACTTTCGGCGTGTTTTTTCTCGTTTTGATAAAACAACGACCGCTTTTTCCGGGTTCTTACATTTGGCCGGAGCGCTTATATGGATGCGCTAGAAAATTGGTTCACGGAACCTAGGGATGACATGCACCGCTTAAGCAAACGCATGAAATCCGTTGTTGCGGAAGATGAGCATGCGCTGTTTGATGTGTACTTACGCATTCTTGATAAAGACAGTTTGGGTATTGAAGTAGAGCAGGTAATCCGTAAAGAGAAAATTGGAGCCCAAGCTGCTTTGGCGACGGTCATTAAAAAACACATCGCACAATTTGAAAATATGGAAGATTCATATCTTCGTGAACGAGCCAGTGATTTTCGTGATTTGGGACGTCGTGTTTTAGCAGCATTACAATGGTCGCAACAAGAAGAAATTATTTATCCCAAAAGGACAGTTTTAGTTGGGGAAGAAGTAACCGCTGCAGCATTAGCAGAAATTCCTGAAGGATATCTGGCTGGAGTTATATCAGCCAAAGGTTCCAATAATTCACATGTCGCCATTTTAGCACGTGCCTTGGGTGTCCCTACAGTTATGGGCGTTCGTGGTTTAAAATTAGATTTGATTTCCCGCCGTGCCATTATTGTTGATGGATATTATGGGCAAGTTTATATTTCCCCATCAAAATCAGTGCTCGCAGAATTCAAGCTTCTAGAGCAAGAAGAGCAGGCGTTGAATCAGAGTCTGGTTAGTTTACGAGATAAACCTGCTGAAACTGTTGACAACTATAAGGTTTCTTTACAAGTGAATACCGGTTTAGCTATGGACGCTGGCCTATCCATGAGTGTCGGCGCAGAAGGCGTTGGCTTATATCGCTCAGAAGTCCCTTTTATGAGTCGGGATCATTTCCCTTCAGAAGATGAACAAACTATTATTTATCGACAAACATTGAAAGCTTTTGCGCCACATCCTGTGACGATGCGAACTCTTGATATTGGTGGTGATAAAGTACTTCCCTATTTTCCTGTTGCAGAAGATAACCCCTATTTGGGGTGGCGAGGAATTCGCGTCACTCTAGATCATCCTGATGTCTTCCTGATGCAAATCCGTGCAATGATGCGTGCAAGCGAAGAGTTGAATAATTTGCGAATTATGTTGCCTATGGTCACCAATTTAAGTGAGGTCGAAGAAGCCTCCTATCTTATTGATCAAGCGTTCACTGAATTATTAGAAGAAGGTTGTGCCATTGAAAAACCAAAGTTAGGGGTTATGATTGAAGTCCCAGCAGCTGCTTATTTAGCACGTGAAATCGCCAAACGTGTTGATTTTATCTCTGTAGGCAGCAATGACTTGACCCAATATTTTCTGGCCGTAGATAGAAACAATGCACGCGTTGCAGGCCTTTATGATTCCATGCATCCTGCCATGTTGCGTGTTTTGCTAAAAGTTGTTGAAGGGGGTCATGCAGCAGGAGTAGAAGTGAGTATTTGCGGGGAAATGGCCAGTGACCCTTTAGCTGTTATTTTGTTAATCGCCATGGGCTTTGATACCTTAAGTATGAACTCTTCAAGTTTACCGCGAGTGAAATGGGTTATTCGTAATTTCGCTATTGCAAACGCCCGCAAAATTCTTGCCGAAGTCTTGGAATTTGAACATCCTGCCCAAATACGTTTTCATTTACAAAAAGCCCTGGAGGAAGAGGGATTGGGTAGCCTCATTAGGGCTGGAAAGTCTTTATGAATAAGACCCTGATTGAAAATTGCAGCCTGGGTTTCGCTGCGCTGTACCCAGGAGTTTTGAGCTCAGTTAATATCGGGTTCCGCTACGCTGCACCCAGGCTACGTTCTATCCATGATTACGATCCCTTAAATTATGGAAGCGTACATGCAGATAAAAAAGGAACTTAAAAGATATGCTCACCTTTCCTTATATAAATCCTGTTGCATTTTCACTAGGCCCCTTACAAGTTCATTGGTACGGGTTAATGTATCTGATTGGCTTTGTGAGTGGTTGGCTACTTGGTCATTGGCGCGCAAAGCACTATCAATTGGATTGGACCTCAGAACAAATCAGCGATTTGATCTTTTATGCAGCCCTCGGTGTCATTATTGGCGGACGGGTCGGCTACATGCTTTTTTATAATTTCCCTGAATTAATACATGATCCCTTGTCATTATTTAAAATCTGGCAAGGCGGCATGTCTTTTCACGGAGGCTTGCTTGGTGTCGCTCTTGCACTTTGGCTCTTTTCTCTCAAAAGTAAAAAATCGTTTTTGGAAATAGGCGATTTTATTGCGCCGCTGGTTCCCATAGGCTTGGGGGCTGGGCGTATTGGTAACTTTATTAACGGAGAACTATGGGGAAGAGTTACTGATATGCCTTGGGGAATGATATATAGCCATGTTGACAATCAGCCACGTCATCCTTCAGAGCTGTACGAATTTGGCCTGGAAGGAATTGGGTTGTTTCTTCTTGTTTGGATTTATGCGCGCAAACCTCGGCCGGTTGGTCGGGTATCCGCCGTTTTTTTAATGGGGTATGCAGTGTGTCGTATTATTGCTGAGTTTTTCCGACAACCTGATCCGCAATTGGGCTATATTGCTTTCGGATGGTTGACTATGGGACAAATTTTATCTATTCCCATGTTATTGCTGGGATTTTGGTTATGGTGGGCTAAACGATGAAAACTTATTTAAACTTGTTAGAACATATTTTACAACATGGCACCCAAAAAACAGACCGGACAGGCACTGGAACTTTATCAGTTTTTGGTTATCAAATGCGCTTTGATTTACGCCAAGGGTTTCCTTTAGTTACGACCAAAAAATTACATATGCGCAGTATCGTGCATGAATTACTCTGGTTTTTGAAAGGAGATACCAATATCGCCTATTTAAATGAAAACGGAGTGACCATATGGGATGAATGGGCTGATCGTAATGGTGATTTGGGACCGATTTATGGCAAACAATGGCGAAGTTGGCCAACAGTTGATGGACGCACCATTGATCAACTCAGTGACGTCATCCAACAAATTAAAACCAATCCTGACTCTCGCCGCTTACTGGTCAGCGCATGGAATGTTGGCGAACTGGATCACATGGCGTTAATGCCTTGTCATGCCTTATTTCAGTTTTATGTAGCCAATAAAACTCTTTCTTGTCAGTTGTATCAACGTTCTGCTGATGTATTTTTGGGCGTACCTTTTAATATTGCATCTTATTCGCTGCTTACCCACATGGTTGCTCAGCAATGCAATCTCAATGTAGGTGATTTTATCTGGACTGGTGGAGACTGCCATTTATATCTAAACCATTTGGAACAGGCACGCACCCAATTAGCAAGAGAACCCTTGCCCTTAGCTACTTTAAATATCAAACGGAAGCCGCAATCGTTATTTGACTATGTTTATGATGATTTTGAGTTTCTAAATTATCAATCCCATCCAGCAATCAAAGCACCAATTGCTGTTTAATGTATTTTTTTGCCGGATGAGTGCCGCAGAACCCTCAAAGCGTAGAGCATTGTTGTGGATACCGCGCATAAAGCGCGGTACGTAGCTACATAGATGTTTAGAGGATTAGAAGCTTAGAGACTTAGAAGTTTAGAAGTTTAGAAGCTTAGAAGTTTAGAAGTTTAGAAGCTTAGAAGCTTAGAAGCTTAGAAGCTTAGAAGCTTAGAAGCTTAGAAGCTTAGAAGCTTAGAAGCTTAGAAGCTTAGAAGCTTAGAAGCTTAGAGAGAAGTTTATAAAAATTCAGTAGTTAACAAGAAACTATTTTCTAAGTGCCTATCTCCCAGGTATAAAGCCTGATAGAACCCCCGCAAGTTTTTTACCTACGTACCGCGCTTTATGCGCGGTATCCACAGAGCATACTTTAAAAAGAACACAGGAAAACCCGGGGTCGCTGCATCCAGATTAATTGATTTGAAAAAGTCTGCGGATCTCATTAGGTAAAGGTACCGATTTATTTTGCGTATAATCCACCCATACAATTTTACAACTGCCTTGCGCCATCAGGATCTCACCCTGATACAGATCATGATCCATCATCATGCTGGAGTTTCCAGGGCTGTGTATTTTTGAACATAAAGTCACTATTGCAGGATAAATTACTGGTTTTAAAAAGGTACATGCAACATGAATCACTACAGGACCCGTTTCTCCTGTCATATTGATATGAAGCTGTCTTAACCAGTCAATACGTGCTTCCTGAAAATAATCAAAATAGCGGGCATTATTCACATGCCCCAGGGCATCCATATCTCCCCAGGCAATAGGAAAAACCTTTTTATGTACTTCAACCTTCGCGTCAGTCATTTCTCTATCTCCATTATCCTAGAAAAAGCAGCTGTGTTCTTGGGCAGATTTCAACTGCTTTTTCTAGAATTATGATAAATCCATAGGATCTACATCAATATTCCAACGCACCCCATTGCCTAATTTATTTCCTGCCAGCCATTCACGCAATTGTGTTAATGAGTTTTTAAGAGTTTTTCTTGAGGAGGACTTAAGTAACAGCTGCATACGATACTGATTGGCTTTTCGAGGCATAGGAGCAGGCGCTGGCCCCATCACTGTAATGGAATGTGTTACGATTTGCTCTTTGGCGGCATGTAAAAACCTTAATACGCTTCCTGCTACTTTCCCTTGTGCTCTAATTACAGCCAGATAGTGAAAAGGAGGGAGTTGTGCTTTTTGGCGTGTAGTTAATAAAGCATCAACGAATTGATCATATCCTTGCTGAATCAATAAATTCAATAGTGGATGATTCGGCACGTGAGTTTGAATCAAAACCTGACCTGCTTGCTCTGCTCGACCTGCCCGCCCTGAAACTTGCATTAATAATTGTCCTAAATGCTCTAGGGCCCGAAAATCCTGATTATAAAGTCCGGCATCTGCATCCACAACCACCACCAAAGAAAGGCGAGGAAAATGATGGCCTTTCGCTAACATTTGTGTACCGACAATTAACTGTGCTTTGCCATTATGGATTTTATCCAAATGCTCATCTAAAGAATTTTTTTTGCGCACTGCATCGCGATCAATACGCACGACCTCAGTCCCTGGAAAATATGCACTTAAAAACTCATGGATGCGTTGGGTACCTGCGCCAACGGGTATCAATTCCATACTGTTACAGCTGGAACAACGTTCAGGAGTTTTTTGGGTCAAACCACAATGATGACAAATCATCTGCCCTAGCTGTTTATGCAGGGTCAAATGGCTGTCACAAGCGCGGCAATCAACCATCCAGCCACATTGGTGGCATAACAGAACAGGAGAAAAGCCTCGGCGATTAATGAAAACCAAAACCTGATTTTGTTTGAGTAAATGTTCTTTAATTGCATGTAAGGTAACGGTTGCCAAACTATGTTGAAGTGATTGAGAACGCAAATCAATGAGTTGGTAGTGCAAGGGTGTTGTCGAGAGTGCTTTATGAGTTAAACGTAACACCGTATATTTTTTTTGTATTACGTTGTACATACTTTCCAAACTAGGAGTCGCTGAGCCCAAAATAATGGGTATATTCGCTAAATGTGCGCGCATTAATGCAGTATCACGCGCTGAATAGCGCACTCCTTCCATTTGCTTTAATGAAGGATCATGTTCTTCATCAATGACAATTAATCCCAAGTCAGGCATAGGTGTAAAAATTGCGGCTCGGGTTCCTATCACCATTTTAACCTTGCCTTCTTTTGCTAATTGCCAAGCGGCTTGTCTCTCAGATTCATTTAAGCCAGAATGGATCACCGCAATGGGATGTTTAAAACGCGCGGTAAATCGTGATACTAATTGCGGGGTTAAACCTATCTCAGGCACCAAAATTAACACTTGTTTTTGTTGTTCTAGCACCTGAGCAATCACGTGCAAATATACTTCTGTTTTTCCACTCCCTGTAACCCCCTGCAATAAAAAGCACTGATATTGATGCAAGGTCTCTATAATTGCAGCCACAGCCACAGCTTGCTCAGGATTAAGCTCTAATGGGAGCGATAGTGAAGTATTTGCTTTTTCCGGCAGTAGTATTTGTTGGGATAAAGAAAGAATTTGTGCAGCAAGCAGGGTACAGAGTTGGCTTGAGTTAAATCCTTTTTCCGTCAAACATTGTTTGGCAATCGCTTCTTTTTGGGTACTCAAGAATTCGACCAGTTCCTGTTGTTTACGTGCACGAGCAGGAATAAGTTTTTTGGCCTCATCAAGGGGCAATGCTAATTGATAAAAATCACCCATAGGTAATTGGCAAAGCTGACCCAATCGATATTTTTTAGGTAACGCGAGCGGCAATACTTCAGACAAAGGCGATTGATAGTAACTCGCGATCCACGAACATAAAGTTAAAGTTTCCTGTGTCATTAATGGTTGTTCATCAATGACTGCGCTAATGCTTTTTAATGAGGCAGCATTGTATGAGGATTCACTTTTACCAATGACTATGCCCAAACGTGTTTGTTTACGAAAAGGAATCCAAACACGCGCCCCTATGCAAGGGGTAACTTCTTCGGCAGCATAATCAAAAAAATCTCGGTGTGTATGGGGAATACATACTTGGTAAGCAGTCTTTCCATTTTGCTCACTTTCTCGTGTGGTGTCTCCACCCTCCCTAATTTGTTCCAAGGATGTGTCTGGAGAAAATGACAAAAGGGAGTTCTCTATAGAATAGCTGTGATCGTTTTTATTCATTCGCTCTTTGCCATTGATGGCTTGCTGATTGGCCTGGAGCAGAAAAAACCTTCACCACAACCTTCTCAATGCGATGTCGCTTCAACTCCGCTTCGTCTTTAATCAGCTCATGAACAAACCAACGCGATAATTCTTCAACGGTAATATTGGTAACTGGCAATAAAGTGACGTCTTCCTTTAAAAAGGGAATTTTTTTGTGGTTAAAGGTAAAGTAATAATATTCCTCATCCTCAGCATATTCCAGAAAAGGAGAAAATTGCGGCATCAGAAACGTTTGATTTAAATAACGACATAATTTATGAATACGTTCTTTATAATAACGATAGTCAAAAGTCATCCCATTTTCTTCGACCCAAGTAGTGAGTGCCAAATAAACCCCATACATATGACCATGCAATGGTTCTCTTTCAGTTGCAGAGAAAATAGTAGTGTGGCCTGCAGAAAACTTCATCGATTCTTTTTGTAATTCTACTGTGGTCAGGTATTTTTTTCTGTTCATAAACTCACTCGTTTATCATTTAATAGAAATCCGTTTAAGGAAATTTCCACATTTTTACTCAGCGCGATTACTTTAAATAACTCCCCCATTTCACTAGGGAGAGTGAGCTGTTTTATCGCTTGTTTTGCTTGTATTTGGTCCAACTCATTATTCAATGTATTGATTAAGCTTAGCAGACCGTTAGCCAGCAAAAAAGAGGCTTGATTGGTAAAACCCGCAATATGAAAACCAGCCTGTTGCCCCGCTTCTGCAACATGAGTAAAATCCACATGCGCGGTAATATCTTGTTCTCCCGGATGCAATAAAGAATCTGTATGACTTTGATGCTGGTAATGACACATTAAAGTCCCTTGATTACGATCAGGATGATAATACTCATGACGAGGGAATCCATAATCAATCAAAAACACTACGCCTTGTTTTAACATGTGATAATTATTCAGGATCCAATCATCGATAAAAAGATTCACCTCAGAAAGATAAGGGGTATTTGGCAGCGATAATCTGTTATTAATGTAATCAAGCAATCGCTGATTATGACATGGTTTAAATAGTTCTGTTAATTGGTGTTGTTCATTCAAAGCAATGTAACTTTCCATAATCCCTTGCTCTGTTTTCATAAAACGATGTACAGGCATCGCATCCAGCACTTCATTTGCCAGGACCACTCCATTAAAAGGAGTTTCCGGCCAATGATCAATCCAGGTAACCAAATGAGCTAAATGAGGAATTTTTTGTGCGATCAGTTCGCATTGACGATGGTATAAATTGGCACTGACTTCCAAAATGTAATATGCCTCTGGCAAAGAATTATGTTCTGCTAAATGCTCCAAGAGAGCAACACAAAGAGCACCAGAGCCTGCACCAAATTCGAATAATACAGGAGATTCGAGTTCTTTTAATACTTGCTGACACTGATTCGCTAGCGTTTTACCAAATAAAGGAGTGAGTTCGGGGGCGGTAATAAAATCACCCTGCTTCCCTAATTTTTGCAACCCAGAACTGTAATATCCTTCGCCAGGGGCGTACAATGCAAGTTGCATGAATTCCACAAAAGGAATAGCCTGACGCTGGGTCAGTAATGTATGTAGGGTTTGTATTATACTCATAGTTTAATTAATTAAAAAATTTTAGCTGATTAAAACCGAAGCGAAGTACCTTGGCTCTACCTCCCGCGGCTTGTCCGCGGGATCCAGTGATAACGAGAGATCCTTAGATCCCGAGGACAAGCCGCGGGACGTAGGCCAAAAAAGTGGGGCTTCGTTTCACCCAGAATAATCGAGAATAGGAAACATACATTGAATCCGACAAACAAACAAGAAGCGAGGGTGGCTTTGGTTACCGGGGGCGCACGGCGTATTGGTGCCGCTGTAGTAAAAAAACTCAATGCAGCAGGATATAAAGTAGTTATTCATTGCCATCATTCTCTGCAAGAAGCCCATTCGCTTGCAGTCGACCTAAACGAACAACGACCAAACAGCGCGTTTGTTCTACAAAGGGAATTAGCTGAGACGTCTGCTGCAGCAGAAATTATGACTGCGGTTCAAGATTGGGCTGGACGTTTGGATTTATTAGTGAATAATGCTTCTGTTTTTATCCGCACCGAATTTTCTGCGTTCGCTGAAACGGATTGGAATGCACTTTTCGATATTCATGTTAAAGCCCCTTTTTTACTGAGCCTTGCTGCGCGTCCTTTACTGGCAAAACACTCAGGAGCCATTATCAATGTGAGCGATATCCATGCAGAAAAACCGCTGAAAGGATACTCTGTCTATTGTCAAAGCAAAGCTGCTTTGGAAATGCAAACAAAGAGCTTGGCACGAGAATTTGCTCCCGAAATTAGGGTTAATGCAGTTGCCCCGGGCGCCATTGTCTGGCCTGAGTACTCCAATACTCTACCTCCAGAAATACAAGAAAAAATTATTACGAAAACACCACTAAAAAAACACGGCAATCCTGAATACATTGCTCAGGCAATTTTAGCTTTGGCTGAAAATCCTTATATAACTGGACAAATACTCAAAGTGGATGGGGGGAGAAGCTTACTTGGATAAGTACTTTCGATTCTTTAGCCTTTTTTCCTTTCAACAAATCTCGCAGCATATCACCATAATCGTAACTGCCCTCCCTCTGATTTTTTTCTTCACTTAAACCAGGTTCATTATTTAAGCTTGATGAAGCAGCAAGACGATCTGTTTCCTGGTCGGCAAGGGTGTAAGCACCGTATATCGCAATAGTGGGTAAAAGTATCACGGAAGCAACTACTGCAAGAGCACCAAAGCCTAAAGTAGCCGGTACGATACTTAAGGGAAAGAGAACGGCCATCGTGGAGAAGTATGCAATCAAAGGACCTTTGCCAAACGCATTATCCTTATTTTGATCAGAGAAAATCCGGTCGGATAATTTTTTAGATAAATTTCCTGCAATGGATAAAGCACCCCCTAAAATAAGAAGAGGGGAAAAAAGAGCAACTACGGCCAACGCGAAGGCAACTATTGCTATACTGGCAACAGCAGTAAAGGGCAACAAGAGTAGTGTCAATAAGCCAGTCAGTGCATTTTTCATCCTTTAAAAGCCTTATATAGCCTACTTATTATTTTAGCAACTCCTGGGATAAATGATCTGCAAATCCACCGTTTAAAAATATGGGCGATTCAAAATATATTGAAATCTCTATACCCCCATAAATACTCAAGGAAGTTGGGGATGACGCGGCTTGGTTAATGCTACAAATAAGGCACAGATCTGATTGATTAACATATTCTTTTATTTAATAATGAATGAAACAAACAAGGATGAGTTAATCAATTTATGAAAAACATAGCAACAGCCTTTGTACTTTGTACGTTGAGCATCAAGATGGTTCAAGCGGGTACTATGGGTGAAGTAAAACCTTTATGCAGCCCTGATCATGTAACTGTTTCCGGCCATTGCAATGCTTGGGATTTGGGCATTAGCGCCTTATATTTACAACCAAACACCAATTCAGCACTGCTAAACCCAATTTTAAATGCAGGGGATGACCAATTTCATTCCGTGGATTCCTCTTGGGATTGGGGCTTTTTACTTGAGGGCAGCTATCATTTTAATACAGGAAATGATCTCAATTTAAATTGGCTGCATTTTGATAATGATAATTTCGATGAACTTGCAGTTTCTTCTACAAATCCAGATATCCCCCCTGTTACCAATATCACCAATTTAAAATTTGATACCCATCTTGACGTCGTTAATTTAGAGTTTGCCCAAACCGGTCATTTCGGCAAAAAAACAAATATACGTTTTTATGGTGGAGGGCAATACGTCTATGCCAAGATTAAACGGGGTGACTTTGAGTATGAACTGTTCCCATCAGAGTCCACTCCATTCCTTTTCCAAAGATCAATAACCCACACTAGGTTCCAGGGCGCAGGTCCTCGCGTTGGTGTCGATATGTCTCATGAGCTAAATCACGGTTTTGCGTTATTCGCTCAGAGTGCCATGGCTCTGTTATCTGGACAAGGAAGAGCCAAATTATCAGGAGCAAACTTAAGCGGGACCAATGTCTCCCCCTTTAGTGCAAAGGCAAACCATACGCATATTGTTCCCGAACTGGAAGCTAAATTAGGCGCCAGCTATCAATGGTGTTCACATAGCGGACAATTCAGTTTGATGGCAGGCTGGATGTGGCAACATTATTTAGACCTTTTTCTTCTACCTCCAGGAGGCAACACGAATCCTATAACCACTGTAAGCCGACATGATTTCTCTTTGGATGGCCCTTTTATTAAAGGGAAATGGGTTTCTGGATAATTCATGGTGTGTGATGTTTGATGAAATACAGGATGCCCCAGAATGTCTTAAGCGATTTTAAAAGTTTTCAAAAAACGGTGGGAATCCTGTTTTTTCTGCTTGTCATCACGGCCTTTGTATTTAAAGGAACAAGTGATTATTCCATTTTGTTTATTAGTTACGGCATAATGCTTGTTGCTGTGGCAGGCTCCATTTATTTTTCTTGGCACCAAAAAACAATTCAACTTTCCGCATTAACTCTTTTACTGATAATTTGGCTTATCTGGATAATCCTTCCACCTTTGATAGGCTGGGTTCCTAACACCGCTTTTTTCGGAATTTTTCAATGCTCCGCCTGGGTATTTGGTTTTATTTTATTTAATGGAAATCCCTTTTCTGAATGGTTATGGAACAATTTACTCAGATTGCTCTGGATCTTAGGTTTGATTTGCGCAGCATATGCTCTCACTCAGTTATTCGCTCGAAATGCCATGCCTGCCGGTTTTTTTGCAAGCAAAAACACTGCTGCGGCTTTTTTAATGATGATTAACCTGTTACTCATAGGGAAATTTTTCATTTCGAATCACCCCGAGTTTATAAAAACAACCGCCTCCAAATTACAAAAAACGATAAAAAAAGTTGCTCTTTTAGCCAGCATCTACATAATCAGCCTAGCCTTATTCGCTGCATTAAGCCGTGGAGTTATTCTTTGTTTTATTTTCTTTACCCTGTTAGAACTCACTTTATGTCGTCATGAACTAAAAATAAAAAATGTTTCCCACTTAGCAGGAGTTTTGGCACTGGCTTTGGGTACATTGTATCTCTTTGCTCAACCTGCCATACACCATCGGCTTGAATTACTTGCCCACGAGAAATCACGTCTTATCATCTGGCAAGGTGCGTGGCACTTATGGCTAAAAACACCCTGGTACGGATTAGGCATTTTTAATTTTAAACATTACTACCCTGCATTTAGTTTGCCAGGCGACGGTTCTAATCTCGAATACGCCCATAATGATTTATTGCAACTATTTATTGAAACTGGGGTTCCAGGCATTGTTATTCTGTTTGGAATTATAATGACTTTAGTCGTATATTTACGACGTTACTTAAATCATCCAAGTCACAACCCAATTGCACATATCCAGCGTATGGTGTGTTTTGCTGCATTAGCTGCTTTGACATGTCATAGTCTTGTTGATTTTAATTTTTATGTATTTCCCCTGAATCTCCTTATGGGTTGTTGTTTAGGTTATCTTCATTATTCTTTTAGAAACGAAGGTCTTGTCAGGCTTTATTCATTCTCTTTTAAAAATATGTGGATCCTAAGAGGCGGAATAATTGTATTTCTCTTAGTTATCAGCAGTTATTTTATTCGTTTTTTAATACTCGAATACTATATAGAGAAAACTGAAACGGCCCTCCAAGCAAAGCAATTCAATGAGGCCTTTGAGAAGAGTAATCAGGCGCTGAAATCATTTCCTTTTGTTGAAATCCAAAGTCTTAAAATAGATGCTTGCTTACAACTGATTCAACAAGCAGAGTCTGCTCTCACACGCCGTTATTGGGTAGAAAAAACTAAAGAAGCGATTAACCAGGCAATCGCAATGAATCCTTATTTTGCTCGGTCTTATTTCCAAATGGCTTTGTTGCAAAGTTTAGTGCTTAATGAGGCCCCAAAAGCAAAAGTATATTTTCTTAAGGCTTTAAAAAACAATCCTCATTTTTGTTTAGCGCGACTTACTTTTGCCCGGTTTTTAATAGAACAAAATAAATTGCATTCCGCTCAGGAAATCTTGGAATCCGGCCTTCAGTACCCTATTCATCCAGAATATATTGAGCTCTACTTGAATTATCTTGCCAAACTTCGTTTTGAAAATGGGGATCAGGAAAAAGCAAATCAAGTTGTCCGGCGATTAGAGCATCTCATAGTTTACAATCAAGACTATAGTGATTTGCTTTAAATTTTTATCTCCCTCAAAAAGCCGTCAATTTTTTCTAATGAATCCAATTGATAAAAACGATTTAATAATGATGCATCAACCAAATTGCCAAAATAGTAACGAACTAAAGATTTGCTTTGTAGCACTGCCTTATATTCATCTTCAAGTACGGCTAATCCTTGCAAATGGGTCATAAAAAGATCACGTTTTTCCTTGAAGCTCACTGATACGCTTTGCTGCTCTAATAACTCTTGATAGAGCCAGGGTTTGCCACTTCCAGCACGCGAAATCATATAAGCATCGCAACCACTTAATTCTATTGCTCTGTGTAAACTGTGAATATCATGAATATCTCCATTGGCAATCACCGGAATAGAAATACTTTGCTTGATGTGTGCGATTTGGTGTAAGTCTGATGCAACATCATAATCATCAATCCAACGCCGACCATGTACAATCAGTGCATCTGCGCCTGCTTCTTCAATTTTTTTCGCTAAAAGAAAATCCTTTTCATTACCTTGAATCCGAATTTTTATGGTTAAAGGAATAGTAATCCCGGCACGTACTTCTTTAACGATGCGTACCAACTGTTCTGGATCTTCCAGCAAAGCACTTCCTGCACCTTTCTTACGTATTTTAGGTTTTGGGCAACCACAATTTATATCAATAATATCCGCACCATTGAACTGTAATTGCTGTGCTGCTTGCGTCAATATATGCGGTTCGGTACCTGCAATTTGATAGGCCAGGATCCGTTCCTGGGGTGCTCGATAAATATAACGTGAACTCCTGGTATGTTTATGGAGGATATCTGTTGCAGAACTCATTTCCGTAACACCATACGCAGGTGACCGATAATGATTAAATAAAATTCTGAATGGTGCACAGCTGTAACCTGCTAAAGGACCTTGGATTAACCGATTGGGCAATGTTAAAGGCCCTATTTTCAAAGAACTGTTAAGAAAAGCGTGCATCAATTTAATTCATGGATATAATTAGGGCCAATTTTAACATACTTGAACCTAAATCGAATCAAACAGGAAAACTCCTTTATGGACAAACGTTATTTATCCCCTTTGGAAATGCTCAATATTGCGACACAACACGCCTATGCTGCTGACTATCTATTGCAACAAATCACCAATTGGATATATAGGCAAACTGATCCACTCAGTGCGTTAACCCCAGTAACTTCATTGATGTATCAAGCCTTTCAACTGACATTGAAAGCTTATTGTTTGCATGAACATCGTCCAGTCAAAGAGCATAAGAATCTTATGGAGCTGGTTGAATTAAATAACCATTTAGGATTTTCGCACCAGGAAATCATTTTATTAAAGACTCTCGCAAAACAACAGGTTTTCCTTAAGGGAACAGATTATGATTTATGGGAAAACCAACAACAACTTCATGTTTTTTGTGAAGAAATTCTTTCCCTATATCAAAAATTGCAAACCATGATGCCTTTGGAGCTTCACCCTGATTATCTGCAATAATAAAGCGAGATAAGGCGAGCGTACCCAGTTTAAAAATTTAATTTATATAAAACCAGGTTACGTTGCGCCCCACAAAGTCTATAATTCGATTATTCTGTTAAAATTTTAAACAAATAATAATCTGCAGTACTTGGCTTTGAATGTAATTCACGCTAGGATAAGTTTTTTTATTTTAAATTCTGTCGATGTTATTTATATTAAGGTAGAAACTATGGAGCAAGTAGAAGACAATAAGACTGGAAATGCGGTGCAGCATCAAATATTACAGTTAAGTCATCGCTTAAATTCGCAAATTTTAGGTCAGAGTGGATTAATTTCGCGTTTGCTCATCGCCTTACTTGCCGATGGCCATTTATTAGTTGAAGGGGCGCCTGGATTGGCAAAAACACGGGCGGTTAAAGAACTGTCTGATGGAGTTGAAGGGAATTTTCATCGCATCCAGTTTACCCCAGATTTATTGCCTGGAGATTTAACAGGTACTGATGTATATCATCCACAAAATGGTTCTTTCGTATTTCAACCAGGTCCTATATTCCATCATTTGCTTTTGGCAGATGAAATTAACCGTGCTCCGGCGAAAGTACAATCTGCTTTACTTGAGGCAATGGCCGAAAGACAAGTTACTATAGGAGGCAAAACCTATCCTTTGCCTGAATTATTTTTGGTTATGGCAACACAAAACCCCATTGAGCAGGAGGGAACTTATCCATTGCCCGAAGCACAATTGGACCGGTTTTTGATGTATGTAAAAATTAGTTATCCTGATGCCAAAATTGAGCATGATATTTTAGCGTTATCACGCAGAGAGGCCTTAGGGGCGGTGATGGCCACTAAACCGCCTGCATCAGAGAAATTATCACAAAAAACATTATTTGAAGCACGTAAGCAAGTACTTAATGTTCATACAAGTGAGGCATTAGAAAATTATCTGGTCCAGTTAGTCGTAGCAACACGTAATCCAGGTGTATACAGTGAAGAGTTGGGCCGTTGGTTGCGCTTTGGAGCCAGCCCGCGTGCCACAATTGCTCTCGATCGTTGTTCTAAAGCTCATGCCTGGCTTTGCGGTAGAGATTATGTCACTCCAGATGACATTCATGTGATTGCTCATGATGTGTTACGGCATCGAATTTTATTAAGCTTTGAAGCTGAAGCAGAAGGAATTAATAGTGATGATTTTATTGACTCCTTATTGCGCTTGGTTGCTGTTCCGTAGCTTGGGTGCAGCGCAGCGGAACCCGGGATGAGGGGAAATCGATACCCCGGGTAACGGCTTCGCCATGTTCCCTGAAAAATATGTAGGTTGGGAAACCAAACAAAATAACTTCCTTGAATTTGATGATTCAGTCCCCATTTACAGAGAATATGAGGTGCAAGAGGTATTTATGGTTAATGGCGTTATTGCAGAATTAAATGAATTGATTGACTTGAGACGTTATGTCCAATCCGTTCATTATCGCCCTGAAGGTAAAGCAATACGATCAGGCAATCATTTATCCAAATTACGTGGTCGTGGTATGGATTTTGCCGAAGTAAGAAATTATCAGGCTGGTGATGAAATACGCCACATGGAGTGGCGCGTTACCGCACGCACCGGAAGACCTCATGTCAAAATTTATCAGGAAGAACGGGAAAGACCAGTGGTGATTCTCACTGATTTTAATCCCTCCATGATTTTCGGTACTCGCGTCGCATTTAAATCAGTCATTGCTGCACGCTTAGCATCTCTTCTTGCTTGGACAGTGATCAAAGAAGGCGATAGAGTGGGCGGAGTATTCTTTTCTGCCACGGATCACAGTGAGTTTACGCCACGCAGTCGTGATATGGGGGTACTGCCTTTGCTGGCCTCCTTAAGTCGATATACTGATCAAACTGAAGCGCAACGCGAAGCGCAGCCAAGGCTGCTTAGTGACGCATTAGTACGCTTACGCCGTGTAGTCAGACCAGGAAGCATCCTGGTTTTGATCAGTGACTTTTACTCTATGGATAGTGAATGCGAAAAGCATTTAAAACGATTACGCTACCATAATGATATTCTGGCTTACCATGTTTGTGATCGAGTAGAACTTTCTCCACCCAAACCTCAGCAATATGCAATGACAAATGGACAGCAAGAAATAATACTCGATACCCGCGTACGTTCAGTGAACAACGCTTATGAGCAATATTGCCAACAACGCATAGAAAACCTGCAAGATCAGTTTCGACGCTTACATATTCAGTATGTTCAAGTGACAGCAGACGTTGATTTAGCGCCATTAGTGCGTCAAACGTTTCCCAGGAGATCCCGTGGCTAACACTGATCCCTTGGCACACTTAAAAGACATTCATCTTCCCACTCCAATTGGCTGGTGGCCATTGGCTCCAGGATGGTATATTCTGATGGGTTTGATTTTATTTTTAGCAATCATACTTGCTTACGATGTTTATAAGAGATATCGCAATGCTCTGGCCAAAAAACATGCATTGCTTTTGTTAAATACCTATCAAAAAGAATATGAGCAAGAACATAATGGCACTCAGACCAGTGCACGTATTTCAGAATTGTTACGCCGAGTGGCTCTCGTCTATTATCCAAGAGAGCAAGTTGCAAGTTTACATGGAGAACAGTGGCTTAACTTCTTAAATGAGACAAGCAAAGGAATTGATTTCAATCCAGTAAAAGATTTGTTATTAGATGCGCCCTTCAAAACAGGGGAAACGGTGGATATCAAGCCCTTGTTCAGCACAGCACAGCTTTGGATTAAACAAAGAGGAGTGCCATGTTCGAATTAGCTAATCCTTGGGTTTTAATACTCTTTCCTTTACCCTTAATCTTCTGGTTTTTGATGCCCAGAGTCAAAGTACAATTGCCTGCTGCATTGAAAGTACCTTTCTTTGCCGCAATGATCGATATAGCAGATCAGGAAAAACGTTCTGTTTCTGCACAATATTCGCTGCTCATCCCAGTCATTGTATGGTTATTATTGGTTGTTGCTTTAGCGGGTCCTCGCTGGATTGGTGCTCCCAAACCTATTGAGCGTGAAGGTTTTAACATCATGATGGCTTTAGATTTGTCTGGAAGCATGGAAATTCCTGATATGCTCCTGCATGGCCGACCTGTAAGCCGTTTAAGTGTCGTAAAAAATGCCGCCGATCAATTTGTGCGTGAACGTTCAAGTGATAAAATTGGTTTAATCCTTTTTGGTACTCGTGCTTACTTGCAAACGCCGCTTACCTATGACCGACATACCATTCTCCTGCGTCTTGAAGATGCCACCGCTGGGCTTGCAGGTAAAACCACATCTATTGGTGACGCTGTAGGTCTTGCTGTTAAACGGTTGAGAAATGTACCCAAAAAAGGAAGAGTGCTTATTTTACTAACAGATGGTGCAAATAATTCTGGCGTACTGGCTCCGTTAAAAGCAGCCGAATTGGCTAAAGAAGAAAGAATTAAAATCTACACTATAGGTTTAGGCTCTGAAGCAGATTCAAGAGCATTAGTCGGTAATTTTATGATGCAAAATGCTTCAGCAGATTTGGATGAAGAAACCTTAAAAAGAATGTCTGACATGACTGGAGGCCGTTATTTCCGTGCTACGGATACTGAAACATTACGTTCAATTTATAAAACGATTAACGAATTAGAAACCATAAAACAGGAACAAGCTACAATCCGTCCACAAAAGGAATATTATCCCTGGTTTGTTGGTCTTGCATTATTGCTTTGTTTCTCTTGGCTAGTTAGAAAAGCAGATTTAAAACTGAAAGAAAGCGCTGTAATGCCAAATCGGGAGGCATTAAAGTCATGATTGCAGATTTTCATTTTTTAAGACCTTGGTGGCTGTTAATGGTTTTTCCTTTATTAGGGTTAGCTGTAGCTTTTTGGCGCCAAAAACCTAAATTGCATGCTTGGGCAGAAGTTTGTGATCCGCATTTACTCAGCCATCTCATGCAAAAAAAAGGACAAGGGCAACGTATGGGCTCGATGCTCTGTTTGTTTTTAAGCATTTTGTTTATGATTTTGAGTATTGCCGGCCCTGTTTGGGATAAGCTGCCTGTAGCCACCTATAAACCGATACAACCCCGAGTTTTAGTTTTGGATATGTCGGACAATATGATGGCCAATGATCTATCGCCTAATCGATTAAGTAGGGCTAAATTTAAGTTGCATGATTTATTTGCTCACAAAGATGTCGGTCAGTTTGGTCTTGTGGTCTTTACCAGCGAACCTTTTGTTGTCTCTCCACTTACAGATGATGGACATACTATTTCTTCCCTACTGTCTTCACTCACTCCAGATATCATGCCAGTAACTGGACAAAATCTTGATAGTGCCTTGAATGAAGCCAGCAACTTAATCAAACAAGCGGGTTATAAACAGGGACAAATTTTGGTATTAACAGCAGACTCCCCTTCCGATACATCAATTGCACTGGCGAAAAAACTAGCAGAATCAGGAATTTACTCCTCAATTATGCCAGTCAAAGCTGATAAAAACCTAAACCCGCTATTTAATCGTTTTGCTGATGCAGGTCGAGGACTATTGGTAAAATACACTTCTGATTCAAATGACATAGATCAATGGCTAAATTTCAGTAATAACAATAAGTTTGCTCTAAGTGAAGATGAAGACATTCCACTTTGGCGAGATGAAGGACGGTGGTTTTTAATTCCTGCGCTGCTGTTACTTCTGCCCGTATTTCGACGTGGTTGGATACAGAGGGTAGCCGTATGATGCGCCGCTTTATTCTTTTATTCATCTTGTTTTTATCCTTTGCTACCCATGCCTTTAATTGGCAAGACTTGTGGTCCACGCGGGATCAACAAGGACGAGACTTAATGACAAAAAACCAATTCAAACAAGCCAAGGAAACATTTACACGTAGCGATTGGGCTGCCGCCGCTGCCTATCGCGCAGGCGATTACCAAAAAGCAGCTGAGTTGTATCAAAACTTAAAAAATGAACAAGGTTATTATAACCAAGGAAATTCCCTAGCCCATATGGGACAATATGAAGAAGCAATTAAAGCTTATGATAAAGCATTGGCAATCAATTCTAACAATCAGGATGCTCTTTATAATCGCAAGTTAGTTGAAGAACTTTTAAAAAAAGATAAAGAGAAAAAGCAAAACAAAGATCAGCAAAATAAAGATCAGCAAAACAAAGATCAGCAAAACAAAGATCAGCAAAACAAAGATCAGCAAAACAAAGATCAGCAAAGCAAAGATCAGCAAAACAAAGATCAGCAAAACAAAGATCAGCAAAACAAAGATCAGCAAAACAAAGATCAGCAAAACAAAGATCAACAAAACAAAGATCAGCAAAACAAAGATCAACAAAACAAAGATCAACAAAACAAAGATCAACAAAACAAAGATCAACAAAACAAAGATCAGCAAAATAAAGATCAGCAAAACAAAGATCAGCAAAACAAAGATCAGCAAAATAAAGATCAGCAAAATAAAGATCAGCAAAATAAAGATCAGCAAAACAAAGATCAGCAAAATAAAGATCAGCAAAACAAAGATCAAAATAAAAAAAATAATCAGAATAATAATGAAGCTCAATCTGAGGCAGAGCGAGAAAAACAACAGGCAAAAGAACAATGGTTGCGTTTGATTCCAGATGATCCGGGTGGATTAATGCGAGAAAAATTCTTACGTGACCATTTACGAAGGGAACGCGGGTGGTATCAATGAAAAAAATATTAATTATTGCTTTTTTTTGTTTATTCAGTGGACTAATCCATGCTGAAGTACAAGTGCAGGTCGATCCTTCTCAAGTTAGTATTGATGATTCATTCAGTTTGATTTTAATCCAAGATAATTTACAAAACGGGGGTATTCCCGATCTGACTCCATTACAAAAAGATTTTATGATTCTCGGCACCGAACGTCGCATGAATTACTCGATTATTAATGGACAAACCCAATCATCCAGTGAATGGACTATCACGTTAAAGCCGCAAAAAGAGGGTAAATTAACAATTCCTCCCATCAAAATTGGCAGAGAATATACCAAAACTACAACAATTGATGTAACTACTGGCACACCACAAAATTCTCCCAGCAGTAATTCTATGAGTTCACAGAAGAATCAGAGTATTTATTTGGCCACCGAAGTTAGTAAAAAGAATCCTTATGTTAATCAACAAGTTATTTATAAAGTAACCTTATACAATTCCAAGCACCTTTTAGATGCAAGTTATCAAGGACCTCAAGTAGAAAATGCTTTGCTCATTCCTTTAGGGGAGGAAAAGCGTTATCAGACTCAAAAAAATGGCGTGAATTTTCTTGTTGAAGAGCAAAACTATGCCATTTTTCCACAAAAAAGTGGCCCCTTAAAAATAAAACCGCCAGTGTTTACTGCCTTGATTTATGATTTCAATCCTGAGCGGATTAAGGCCACAGACAAGGCTATAAATATAGAGGTGCAACCCGTACCTAAAGAATATTCAGGAAAAGTATGGTTGCCGGCAAAACAAGTCAAATTAATGGAGCAATACGAGAATTCTAAACAAACTATTGCACAAGGCAACACGTTAATCCGTACTGTAACTCTTGAAGGTGTAGGGATTCCAGCTCAGCTTTTACCTACCCTCAATTTTGGCGAAATAGATGGTGTTAATGTTTATCCCGAGAAAGGAAAAGATAAGAATCGAGTTACTTATGGAGAATTGATTGGCCGCGCTGAGATCAAAGTGACTTATTTATTCAATAAAGCAGGAAAAATAACGATTCCTGAACTTAAGCTTCCTTGGTTCAATACGGAAACAGGAAAAGAAGAAATAGCTACATTGCCTGCAAAAACATTTGAAGTAACTCCTTCAGTGAACCCCACACCCACAGTAACCCCAAGCCAAACTGAAGTAAATAAAGATCCGAATGTAACAACCCAACCCACAACAAAAGAAAAAAGTGAACCCTCTTCACCAACACAATTCATTTGGGCCTGGACAATTGCCGCACTTTTTGCCTGTGCTTGGTTAGTCACTTTAGTCTTGTGGGGATGGCAAAGACGCAATAGAAATCCAGGAAAAGGCCAATATAAAACTGCATTAAACACCCTTCATAAAGCATGTATGCAGGGAAATCCTCGTCGCGCGCGCGATGCATTATTAAAGTGGGCCAAACTACATTGGCCAGACGCCCCTATATTAAATCTCACTGATCTAACGCGTCTTACGACGGATGCTTCTTTCAAAAAACAAGTACAAACTCTTTCGCAAGTTTTGTATAAAAATAAAGAAAAAACCTTGTGGCGGGGTGATGAATTATGGCGCAGTGTTGAGCAAATGAAAAAAAATAATACGAACAAAAAAGAGAATGGAAGCGCTCTACCGCCTATTAATCCTTCTTGAAAGGAACATTCCCAGATTGGATTCTTTTTTAAATTCCAAGTTGACGCCGCGATCATTCAGGGGTAGTTTGAATCTTGGCGTAAAGCTCAAATAGGGCTTTCCCCTTATAGAGCGTAAATGATGAGCGTCTCATTACATGGGTGGGCGTTCAGTCTCTTTTAATAATTCATCCTCTTCTTTCTTCTTTTCAAGTCCTGTACTCTTTGATGGAGAAACCTGATCGGAGTCTTTAGGTTGGAGTGTTGGACGAATAATCGGCTCATCTGCTACGGTTTCTTTTAATCGTTCGGCAATTTTTTTTATTCCAGGCATATCCTGTTTGACCTTCCTATCTGAAGTCTCAAATTCTGATTCGGTCAAATCATCTTTTTCCCCTTCCGTATCATTATCTCCTTCGTCGGATTCAGTTTTTTTTGTAACCGCATTTATTATTTTCTTTCCAAGTGACTTAAGCAGAGGATAAGTAACCCGTCCAATAACATAAGCAAGTGCCAAAGAAGCCGTTGCTGCAAGTATCCCAAAGCCTACTGGTGGGAGGAATAAGCAGAAAGCTGCCCCAATAAATGCAATTGAAGCAAAAGTAATACCCACGGCTCTATCTACAACAGCCATTGTCCCCAACTTTTCAATTTTTTGCTTACATTCTTCCTGCTCATTATATAATTTTTGCAAGGTATTTAAGTCAGCTTTAATTTCTTTTCTTGCATTTCTGATATCCTCTTCTAAGGAAGTATACTCCTCAACTTTCCCTTCTTTTTTCGCTTTTTTTGCTTTTGTCTCCAGGTTTTCCAAGTCATCAATTAAATAATTGATGACATTTTTTTTGCTTTCAATCTTTTTTTCTATTTCTGCCAGCTGGTCTTTTAGTTCATAACGTTTGTAATAGAGCTTGGCCAGGGTGATCACACTCAGAGCTAATGCAGCTATGGAGGTAACCAAGGCAATAATAGGTGCTGCGGGGGGGTATGCAATAGCAGTTATTGTAAGCCCTAGAATCACTGCTGAATACAAAAAACGGGCATTACGAGATAACGTAATCGGTGATTCTTGCTTGGTTATATAGGCCCCTAAATAAATGCAGGGAATATAAATAAAATCCAATATGCTCGTAACTAATTTGATAACGTGAAACCCTGTGCTTGCTGATGCGGTAGAATCACTTACGTGCCCTGCTACTTGCACCATATGAGTAATTGCACTTCCGGATCCATCTACAGAGTCCATAAACTTGTTAAAAAAAGGGAGCATCCGTAATATAGATGATGCAATGGACTTAGGGGAAGTTTTAATACCCTTCATTGATTTTATTTTTTTTCTTAAATACGCAGCCGAAAACTCTTCGAGTTCAATTTCATCTTCAGTCTTATTAAAAAACATCGCTTATCTCAAAAATTGTTTTCTTGTTAACTCATAGTATAACAAGCAATTATGATATAAAGATGAACAAAAATAATGTCTCCCTATTTCTTTAATATTGGGACAATGGGCAAAAAAGTGTATAATTCCTCTTTTTGTTTCACAAATATTGATCAGTCATGAATCTTGAAAAATTATATGATGTTATTGTCGTGGGTGGTGGACATGCGGGCACCGAAGCCGCTTTAGCATCTGCACGAATGGGAGCACAAACTTTATTACTTACTCATAACATGGATTTGCTTGGTCAGATGTCATGTAATCCTGCCATAGGAGGAATTGGGAAAGGACATTTAGTGAAAGAAATTGATGCCCTGGATGGGGCTATGGCAAAAGCCACAGATAAGGCAGGAATTCAATTTCGTACCCTTAATGCTTCTAAGGGGCCAGCCGTTCGTGCTACTCGCGCACAAGCTGATCGCGTGCTTTATCGACAAGCTATTAGAGAACAACTACAAACTCAAGAAAATCTGACTCTGTTTCAACAAGCTGTTGATGATTTATTGATCGAAGGAGAGCGTGTTACTGCTGTTGTTACCCAGATGGGCCTTATCTTACGAGCGCGTGCTGTAGTACTAACCGTTGGTACTTTTTTGGGAGGCAAAATTCATGTGGGTATGAATCAATATGCAGGGGGGCGTGCAGGTGATCCCCCTTCGATTGCATTGGCAAAAAGTTTGCGTGATCTTGATTTGCCCGTTGGTCGTTTAAAGACTGGAACACCGCCCCGGATCGATCGTCGTTCATTAGATTACAGCCAGATGACTGTACAGCCTGGGGATACGCCCATACCCGTTTTTTCTTATCTGGGTCATGTTAGTGATCACCCTCAACAAGTAGCGTGCCATATTACCCATACAACCGAAGCAACCCACGAAATTATTCGTAATAACCTGCACCAGTCTCCTATGTATGCGGGAGTTATTGAAGGGGTTGGACCTCGTTATTGCCCCTCTATAGAAGATAAAATTGTTCGTTTTGCGGATAAATTATCCCATCAAATATTTGTCGAGCCTGAGGGATTAACTACTGAAGAAATCTATCCTAACGGCATTTCTACGAGTCTTCCTTTTGAAGTACAAGTCCAGTTTGTACGGACAATTAAAGGGTTTGAAAATGCCCATATCACTCGACCTGGTTATGCCATAGAATATGATTATTTTGACCCTCGTGGGTTAACTTCATTCTTGCAAACCAAACCCATCCCCAACTTGTTTTTTGCAGGGCAGATCAACGGAACAACAGGCTATGAAGAAGCTGCGGCACAAGGAATTATTGCAGGCATGAATGCTGCCTTGCTGATACAGGAAAAGGAACTTTGGTGTCCGCGACGAGATGAAGCTTATATAGGTGTGTTGATTGATGACCTGATCACTTGCGGTACCCAAGAACCCTATAGAATGTTCACTTCCCGTGCTGAATATCGCTTACTTCTGCGGGAGGATAATGCAGATTTACGTTTAACCGCTAAAGGCAGAGAATTAGGCATAGTAGGCGAGGAACGTTGGCAACATTTCTCCGCAAAACGCGAGGCAATAGAATCGACTCAGGCTTTACTACATAATACTTGGGTACGAGTAGGCCATAACGAATGCTTTAAAGATATCCTGCTTAATCCCATGCAACATGATAATAGGGCCTCAGAGTTTCTCAAACGCCCTGAAATTAATTATCAGCATTTATTAATGCTCGATGATTTAAACTTGCCTAAACTAGCAACTGAAGTCAGTGAACAAATAGAAATTCAAAATAAATATGCAGGCTATATCGAGCGACAACAACAAGATATAGAAAAAATGCGTAAACATGAAAATACTTTATTACCAGAATCGTTAGATTATAGTGAAGTGACTGGATTATCTAATGAAGTGATTCAAAAGCTAACCAAGATAAGACCATCTACTTTAGCCCAGGCCGGTCGTATTTCAGGAGTCACTCCTGCTGCCTTGTCGCTACTTTTAGTGCATTTGAAAAAACAGCGAATTGAGGTATGAAAGAACAAATAACGCAGATACAACCACTACTTAGAGAGGGTTTACATCAATTTGATATGGAAGAACTTAGCGCTTCTTTATCTGATTATTTATTCTTACTTAACAAGTGGAATTTAGCTTATAATCTCACTGCAATCCGTGATCTTGAGTCTATGGTCGGTAAACATATATTGGATAGCCTGGCTATTTTACCTTGGCTTAAAGGCAATCACATCATTGATGTAGGAACAGGAGCAGGCTTACCGGGTATTCCTCTTGCACTGGCAAGACCCGACTTAAGCTTTGTTTTATTAGATTCTAATGGTAAAAAAACTCGTTTTCTGGCAGAAGTGAAACGACAGCTAAATTTAACAAATGTTGAAATTGTTCAATTTAGAGTCGAAAACTACCACCCGACTCAAGGTTTTGATACAGTATTAAGTCGAGCTTTTAGTAGCCTTGAACAAATGATTCAGTGGACGCAACATCTTATTGCTGATAATGGAATTTGGTTGGCAATGAAGGGACGTTATCCTGATACAGAATTGCATGAGATCAACCAAAGTTGCAAGATAGAGCGTTATACTGTGGCAGGTGTTGAAGGCGAGCGTTGTTGCGTCATAATTGAAAATCAACCTGGAAAGTAGCAATGGGCCTTTACAGTTTCTTACTTACCCGGGTTTAACCAAGGAATAAATCATGGCAAAAGTTATAGCCATTGCCAATCAAAAAGGCGGAGTAGGCAAGACCACTACTGCGATTAATTTAGCGGCTTCTTTGGCAGCAAATCGACAACAAGTTTTACTGATCGACTTGGATCCCCAAGGCAATGCCACCATGGGTAGTGGCGTCGATAAAAGCCAATTGGTGCATACGACTAATGATGTCTTACTTCATGATTGTCTTGCGAATCATGCATGTCTTTCCACAACAAGTGGTTATGATTTAATACCCGGCAACGATGATTTAACTGTTGCGGAAGTGAGTCTGATGGAACGCAATCATCGTGAAACTTTCCTCTATAAGGCATTGCAACCCATTCAAAATAATTATGACTTTGTGCTGATTGATTGTCCACCCGCGTTGAATACGCTGACAATTAATGCTTTTGTTGCTGCGGATTCTGTTCTTATCCCCATGCAATGCGAATACTATGCTCTGGAGGGGTTGGCTGCTCTGCTTTCAACTATTGAGCAAGTTAAAGCTTCGGTAAATCCTCGATTGCATCTTGAGGGAGTGTTGAGAACCATGTACGATGCGCGTAATCGATTGTGTTCTGAGGTGTCAAAGCAACTCATAGAACATTTTCCAACTAAAGTCTATAGAACCGTAGTACCGCGTAATGTCAGACTTGCTGAAGCACCAAGTCATGGATTGCCAGCCTTACATTACGATAAAACATCTCCAGGCGCAGCAGCCTATATGGTACTCGCCTCTGAGTTGATTAATAAACAGACTGTTGCAGGATAATTGGGGTAATTTATGACAGTAAAACGTAGTAGTTTAGGGCGTAACTTATCCGCTTTATTAAGTCAATCAAATAGTATTCTTTTAAATGAAAAACCGCAAACTGAAATTCTTAAACTTGCGGTTGAGTGTTTGCAACCTGGAAAATATCAACCCCGTGGTGAAATGGAAGAAGCTCCCCTAATGGAACTTGCCCAGTCAATCAAAAAACAGGGTTTGCTACAACCTCTTTTGGTTCGTGAACTGAATACTGGCCGCTATGAAATTATTGCCGGCGAGCGGCGTTGGCGTGCAAGTCAGTTAGCTGGACTCACAGAAGTTCCAGTTATTTTGAAGCAAGTTGATGATGAAACAGCGATGGCTATGGCCTTAGTGGAAAATTTGCAACGTGAAGATTTGAATGCGATGGATCAAGCGCGAGCCATGCATAGACTCACGCATGAATTTTCTTTAACCCATCAACAAGTTGCAGATCTCTTGTGTAAGTCCAGAACTGCGGTAAGCAATTATTTACGACTACTGGCATTATCACTCGGTGTCAAAAAGCTTTTAGAACATGGTGATCTGGATATGGGGCACGCACGTGCTCTGCTAATGCTAGACGAAGAACAACAAAATCAAGTGGCTCAACTTATCGTTGCTAAGAACTTATCCGTGCGTGAAACTGAAAAGCTCGTTGAGCGGATTAAATCGGGTAAAACAAAAGAAGAACAACAGCCTATAGATCTTGCTCACTATCAAGATCAATTGAAAAATCTCTCACAACATTTGCAAACACCCATTAAGCTTAAACCTGGCAAATCAGGTAAAGGCTCCTTAGTCATCCATTATGATAACGAACACAGTTTGCAAAACATTATTGATCAGCTTATTAGTGCATACTAACTGCTTAACTGTATTTGTAGCCTTGGTTTAGCGCAACGAAACCGGATTTGGTTGATGTTGAGTAATAGCCCAGGCTCGACAGTTGGATTGAGCACTTACGGTGTTGATTGGCAGTATTTGCTTCGGCTTTTCATTTTCTATGAATCAGATTCGCCCTCAATCCTCCCCAGTAAAGTTTGGAAGAGGTTTCTTGAACTTCTGAAAAAATAAATAATTAGGCTACAATTTATTATATAAGCTGGTTATATTGCTTGGAGACTGCAATGTTAATTCAGCCTGTTCAACCCGTATACATTCTAATAAAAATTGGCGACGAAGAATATTCAGGCCAACTTCTCAGTTTATCTGAAGAAAACATTGAGTTTAAATGTGATGCGTATATTGAAAAATATATCGAGGTCTCTTTTTTAGCAAAGCATTTCCGGGGTCAAGCAATCATTCAGGAAATTAAATTTGAGCATTCGTTCTTTACTTATCAGTTAACAATTCGTGAAATCCAATTCCAGCCTGGTTTATTGATCAATACGCGCTTATAGGACTCTCAATGTACGATAGCAACGAGGGCTGCCCATTTACCCCTAAGTCTTTCTGAATCTTCGATACATCGCTGAAAAAACAGTCCGGCTACTCCGACATACCGCAGACAAGACTCGGGCGTAGGCAGGGATGTGGTTAAGGGACCGGGAGTCTCTTGCAGGAAAAATGAGTTAGATGTGTTAACATGCTGGGCTTTCAAACAGCCCAGCCTATGTTGGATATCGATTTATTTATAACCAGTAAACAAAAACAAACAGGAACAACCAGACCACGTCCACAAAGTGCCAATACCATGCTACCCCTTCAAATGCAAAGTGACGTTCTGGCGTAAAATGACCCCGTTTGCAGCGAATGGTGATTACAATCAACATAATTGTACCAATGGTTACGTGCAACCCGTGAAATCCTGTGAGCATAAAAAACGTCGTTCCATAAATACCTGAAGCTAAAGTTAAATTCATCTCGGTATATGCTTCATGATACTCATAACTTTGTAATGCTAGGAACGTCACCCCCAATGCAATAGTTAAAATCATCCCGAGAATTAACTGCTTTTGCTTCTGTAATTTTAAAGCCCAATGTGCCCAGGTAATGGTTACCCCTGAGGTTAATAAAATAAGTGTATTTATTGCTGCTAACCCCCAAGCTCCCATTGCTTCATGTGCTCCAGCAAAAATTTGATTGTCCGGATTAACAAGCACAGGCCAGGTTGCCTCGAAATTAGGCCAGAGAGTAAAGTGGGTAATTGGATGTACTTCGCCACCTAAAAGTGGAACTGACCAGAGTCGGGTGTAGAACAAGGCACCGAAAAATGCTCCAAAAAAGCAGACTTCAGAGAAAATGAACCAGCACATCCCCCAACGAAATGATCTATCAACTTGCTCGTCATAGACTCCTTTCGAGTTCTCATAAATTACTTGGCCAAACCAACCAAATAGCATAAAAACCATGATTGCAAAACCAATGGTGAATATGTAGGGACCATACCAGTCATTATGAAGCCAAGATGCAGCACCCACGAGAGTAGTAGTTAACCCAATTGATGCAACCAAAGGCCAATGACTCGGTTTAGGGATATAATAAGTACCATGTCCTCCCATTATATTTCAATCTCCTGTTCCAATAATCTGTTTTTCAAAGCACTCTTTAGTGGAAGAGCGTAATCTATAAATTGTTCGACCTGCCAATTTTGATTTGCAGCATACAGTTATTTTGTGTGTTTAACATAAAGTTCTATACATTCAAAATATGGAGCCGCATATCAACCTTTGTCTGTTACATCAAATAAAGTATAAGACAGCGTAACCGTCTGTACTTTTTTGGGTAAATCCGCATCCAGATGAAATAACAAAGGCATATTCATTGCTTCATGTCCATTCAATGTTTGCCGCGCAAAGCAAAAACACTCTGTCTTTTTCAGATATTTAGCAGCGATACCCGGTGTAACGCTGGGTATCGCCTGTACAGTCATCTGATGATCCGTCTTATTCTCTGCATAAAATGACAGCTTGGCTATTTCGCCAGGATGTACCTTGATTTTTCGCATTTTTGGATAGAATGCCCAAGGAACACCACTATTATTTGTAGCAACAAATTCAACGGTTATTTCTCTACTTTTATCTACTTTAGCTTTGCTTACATCATATGCTACCGCTTCAGGATTTGTTTTACCATTAATGCCCAATGATTTACACAAACTGTTGTAAATGGGCACTAATGCAAATCCAAAGGCAAACATCCCCAGCACGAGGCCGGATAATATAACGAGTAGTCGGTGATGCCCATTTTGTTTTTTCATACAGCTAACCTATAAATCTAACTTGGGCGGAGTGGTAAAAGTATGGTAGGGAGGTGGCGAAGGTAATGTCCATTCTAAGCCATATGCACCTTCCCATGATCTTGCAGCAGCAATATCTTTTTTAGTACCCTTTTTCCTTATGGTAGCAATTACATTATATAAAAATAAGAGCTGTGTGAATCCAAAAATAAAGGCACCAATTGAAGAAACCATATTGAAATTAGCAAATTGCAATGCATAATCCGGGATTCTTCTTGGCATGCCTGCTAATCCTAAAAAGTGCATTGGAAAGAAGGCTACATTTACCGAAATAACAGACAGCCAAAAGTGCCATTTACCTAACAGTTCGTTATACATATGCCCGGTCCACTTAGGAAGCCAGTAATATGTAGCGGAAAATAGGGCAAAAATTACACCTGGAACCAGAACGTAATGGAAATGAGCCACGACAAAATAACTATCTTGATATTGGAAATCTGCAGGAACCAACGCAAGCATCAGTCCTGTGAATCCTCCTATAGTAAACAAAAATACAAATGCCAATGCAAATAACATGGGTGTTTCAAAAGTCATAGAGCCACGGAACATAGTGCTTACCCAGTTAAATACTTTAATGCCGGTGGGAACCGCAATAAGCATCGTGGTATACATGAAAAATAATTCTGCGCCCAGAGGGATACCTGTTGTAAACATATGGTGCGCCCAGACAATAAATGACAAGATAGCAATACTGACTGTAGCATAAACCATAAAGTAATAGCCAAATAAAGGTTTACGGCTAAAGGTAGGGATAACTTCAGAGATAACCCCGAAAGCAGGCAATACGAGAACATACACTTCAGGATGTCCAAAAAACCAGAATACATGTTGGAACAATATGGGATCACCACCACCGGCCGCGCTAAAGAAGCTGGTACCAAAATGACGATCAGCCAGCATCATGGTTACCGCTCCAGCCAATACAGGCATAATTGCAATCAATAAAAAGGCAGTAATTAACCAGGTCCATACGAACATTGGCATTTTCATCAGGGTCATGCCGGGGGCACGTAAATTTAATATAGTAGCAATAATATTAATTGAACCCATAATGGATGAAAGACCCATCATATGTATCGAGAAAATCATAAAGTCGGTGCTTGGAGGTGCATAAGTAGTCGAGAGAGGTGCATACATGGTCCAGCCAAAGTTAGGACCGCCTCCAGCATGGAATGTAGTTGAAAGTAATAATGTAAAAGCAAAAGGTAAAATCCAAAAACTCCAGTTATTTAAACGTGGCAACGCCATATCGGGAGCGCCTATCATCATTGGAATTTGCCAGTTTGCCATTCCAGTAAATGCCGGCATTACCACCCCAAACAACATGATTAAGCCATGCAGGGTAGTCATTTGGTTAAAGAAATTAGGATCAACGAAACGATGTCCTGGCTGAAATAATTCTGCCCGAATAATTAAGGCCATGCCACCCGCTAAAAAGAAGCTGAACATTGCAAGCCACAAATAAAGTGTGCCTATGTCTTTGTGGTTTGTAGTAAACAGCCAGCGTTTTATAAATCCTAAGACGCCCTTACCCTGTTCAGGACCATGATCGTCATGTTTCTCATCGTGCGCTAATGTATAACTACTCATTGCAAACCTCCAGCTTGAACTTTATTAACCATGGTTGGTTGTTGATTAGCTTTCTGACGTTGTGTAGCAACCTCTGCGGCTTGAACTACATCATTAGTGTTGTTGTCCCAGGCATTGCGCTCATATGTAGCAATTGCAGCAATTTCTTCATCTGTAAGTTGATCTTTATAAGGCTGCATTGCTGAGCCGGCAACACCATTAAGTATTATATCTAGATGCCGTGAAACAGGATGACCGGTCGCTACTGAACTGGCCCTAAGAGCTGGGTACATAGGCGGGATACCCCTACCGTCAGGTTGATGACATGGGGAACAAAATTGTTCATATTTTTGCTTGCCAAAAGCAAGAAACTCATCACGTGTCATCGTTTTCTGTGGAGCGGCAACAGCTTCCCCTTGAGTATACTGATCACCGGTTTTTGTTTGCGCAGCTACCCACTTATCAAAATCTTGCTGATTTACTGCTTCAACAACTATAGGCATGAATCCGTGATTCACCCCACAAAGCTCGGCACATTGACCTCGATAAGTTCCTGGTTTATCTATTGTAGCCCATGCCTCATACATAAAGCCGGGTATCGCATCACGTTTAATACCTAATTCGGGAACCCACCAAGAATGAACCACATCATTTGAAGTCACTAAAAAGCGAATTTTCTTATTAACAGGCACAACCAATGGTTTATCTACTTCCAATAAATACCACTCATTTTTTTTCTGTTTATTTTGAATTTGTGCAAAAGGCGTGGATAAGGTGCTAAAAAAGCTAATTCCCTGATCAAGATACTCATACTGCCATCGCCACTGGTAGCCCACTACTTTTATAGTTAGTTCTGACTGTTTTGTATCATCCATGCGAATTAAAACACGTGTAGCAGGTATTGCAAGTCCAACGAGAATCAAGAAAGGTATAATCGACCAGACAACTTCCAAGCGAGGATTATCATGAAATGATGCAGCCTTATATCCTTTGGATTTCCTATGATGGATCATGGAATAGATCATAACGCCGAATACCACGACCCCAATAATGGCGCAAACTGCCATACACACCATATGTAGGTAATATGCATCTTTACTGATGGGAGTAACCCCTCGATACATATTTAATTGCCAAAAATCCACAGCGAATATTGGTTGGCTCGCAGCCCAGATACCTAGCATCGTTAATAATCTACAGATCTTTAACCTGTTTAACATCCCCATTCCTCGTCTTGTCAAGAAGCCAGACTGACCTGGCTCCAATTTATTTTTATACATTTTTAACTTTTGATCTTCCCCCGCAATCAAGTGAGGGCTCTATTCAATCAATTAGGCTACCATAATGAGTAGTTCCCATCAGTTTTAGATTGACTGACCATGTATTTTACTGCCTCGATAATTTCGTTTGTTGTGCATTGATTACAGCCTCCATTTTTCGGATGATCTTTTCCATGAACAGTATTTTCAATCAATACATCTACATTTTTTGCAATCAGGGATTTCCATGCTTCTTTATCGCCAATTTTAGGTGCCCCGTCTTTTCCATCATTATGACACGCAGCACAATGCGCGTTATAAACGGCTTGACCACTTTCAGGGTATTTTTTTGCACCACCAGACTTGAGATCCAATAATTGTGTGCGAGTCAATGATTCATTGAGTATGAAATCCACAGCTGAAATAATATCGTTATCGGAACACGTCACGCAGGCACCTTTAACTGGCATAAAGTTAAATCCATCGATTGCATGACGATATAGTCCAGTTAATCCGCTGCTTTTTAAGCGTTCATACCAACTTGCCGAACTCCCCAACAATGGAGCACTCATCGCGCCATCTTGGTGACAAATCACACACGCAGTGAAATAAACTTGCTTTCCACGATCGAGGGAGGGAGGATCATTTGAAGGCGGTAGCCCTAAAGGTTCTTCGCTGACAACTGTTTTAAGGTAGGTCGCGACAGCCATTCTATCTTCGTCAGTTAAGTACATCAGACTGTTACGATTAACTTCAGCCATAGGACCCGCTACTCGCCCTGCATTGTTAATGAGCTTATCATATTTGAATACATCGGCGACCTGTTCATGAGTTGCACTTTCCAAACCATACTTAGTAATGTTTGGCGCCCAGTAGCCATCAATAAATCCACCAGTCAGGTAATATCTGTTCTTTGGCGCTCCGAATGGATTTAATGGAGTATGGCACATACTGCAATGGCCTAAGCCATCTACGATATATTTTCCACGGTTCCACTCAGGAGATCTTCCTTTTTCATATTGAAACTCATGTCCTTCAGGAAAGAAAAATAATAAGTTCCATCCCCAAAGGGTAAAGCGAGCACCAGGAACATTAAAGGGGAAGGGTAACGATTTGTTAGGTAAATTAACGGGCGGTAAGCTCATAAAATAAGCATATAGAGCACGCGCATCTTCCTCGGTGGTTTTAGAAAAATACACATAAGGGAATACGGGAAAATAATTTCTTCCTTTGGGATCGCGACCTTCTTTAAGTGCACGGATAAAATCTTTTTCAGTCCAATTACCGATTCCTGTTTCTTTATCGGGAGTAATGTTAGGACTATAAAATGTTCCGAAAGGAGTTGCGATAGGTAACCCACCTGCATAAGCGGGCGTGCCTGCTTTGACATTCGTATGGCAGGAAATACAGTCGCCCATCTTTGCCAAATATTCTCCACGCTCAATTAAAGTCTGTTGTTCACCTGTGGCTGGAGCAGTAGGTGGATAGACAGGATAATATCCGTCATGAATTTGTAATTTCTGTTGGGCAGGCGCAGCATTTTCTGCATGTAGTAATTGACCTGCTAGACCAAGCACCGTCAGAGTTGCAGTGACGATTAGCTTTCTTAGTAACAAAGAGCCCACGCTCCCTCCTATTTGTTCTTATTTTGTACGCTTCTCTTGCGGAGACAGAATAATCGACGCATTTTATACTCCACAATGCATAAGTTGCAATGTTATAATCGCTATCTTTGATTTTTTTTAATATTGCAATTATGTTTGTTTATCTCAATGGTTTGTTTTTAGGCTTATCTTTGATCATTGCTCTAGGGCCGCAAAACGTCTTTTTGATTAAACAAGGCGCACAAAAAAATCATGCGATTCTTTCTGCTGTCATATGTTTTATCTGTGATTTTATTTTAATTTGCTCCAGTATTGCAGGCTTGCACAAATTGCTTCAGCTTCGTCCTGTTCTGCAAATATGGATGATGCTGTTAGGCACACTTTTTTTACTTTTTTATTCCGCCAAAACCTTAGCCAACGCATTTTCCAAATCATCGGAAGATGCAGAAAATATACACCAACCACGCAACAGAGCCCAAATCATTCTCTTAGCTTTGGGGTTTAGTATCCTTAACCCGCACGCAATTATTGATTCGCTGGTCATTATAGGTGGTGGCAGCAGCGGATATCCAAATCAGGAACCTATTTTTTTACTGGGTGTGCTCACATCAAGCTTTGTCTGGTTTAGTTCATTAACCTTTACAGCACTATATTTTTCTGACGTTTTGACCAAAGCAAATGTATGGAAAGGAATTGAGCTAATTAGCGGCATGCTAATGGCTTTCATAGGTATTAAACTCGGTACGGATTGTTTAAGCTTAATTTCAGAGATAATTGGGAAATCAATTTAATAGAAAGGGCCAATCAGTGTGTCGCCAATTGACCCAGTGGAATGACACATAGCAAGTCCAACCTCGCAACGCGAATATCTCATAATCATTTATTCATGTCAATCAGGAGTGCTCGCCCAAAAACATTTTCCATTGTTGTTCTTACTTACTTCAGTTAAACTCAAAGCTTTTATAAATATTGAGCAATACATGTTTTACGGTGACACTATTCAAGAAACACGACACATGTTTTTTTCCAGCTGGGAAAAATATCAACATCAAAAACTGCTGTCATCCCTAGAAAATGAAATTGTTCAAGTGATATTGGCTCATCCTGAATATCATAAGATACTTGAGAATCAGAATAAATTTCAGCAGCAATCTTATTTTCCCGAGTCAGGGGAAGCAAATCCATTTCTGCATATGGGTCTTCATCTTGCGATTAGAGAGCAAATCGCTACTGACCGTCCTGTTGGGATTCATGAAATTTATAAAAATTTAATCAAAAAATACAAAGATCCATTATCCGTAGAGCATTTAATGATGGAGCAATTAGCCGAATGCTTATGGCTCTCACAAAAAAATAACCTCCCCCCTGATGAACAAAAATATCTGCAAACATTAGCCAGCCTTTGAATTATTTTATTAACTTATAGTTCTTGACCCCTCCCCCTACGCACCGCGCTTTATGCGTGGTATTCAGGAGATCTTGTCTTTAAACATAAATTCAAAAGTTCATCAAAACATTTTTCTGGATACCACGCATAAAGCGCAGTACGTAGCAAAAAAGGAATTTACGAGGATCTCTCAATGCTGTCCGCATCCACGGAACCTGTCTTTCAAACAGAAACATAAAAGTGCATCAAAGCATTTTTTTGGATATCGCGCGAATGGAAGTAATGTTAACCCCCCTTCATCAACAGAAAAGATGAGTTTTCGTTATGCCCCGCTACATCATCCTGCGGTTCCGTTTGGTATTCAAGAATATCTCCAGGCTGACACTGGAGATAGGCACAAATTGCTTCCAATGTCGCAAAGCGTATTGCCTTAGCTTTACCATTTTTTAAAATAGACAAATTCGCTTCAGTAATCCCTATTGCTTCTGCCAATTCTTTAAGCCTGCATTTGCGTTTCGCCATCATCACATCCAAATTAACAATAATAGACACGAGAATATTCCTTAAATTGTTAATTGCGTTTCTGATTTTAGTTGATGTGCTTCCTGAACAATCCAGGATGCAACTAAAATAATAAAAGCCGTAATTAAAGTAGATAAATTCGCTGAATTCAAGGTAAGACTGGCAAGACGTTCGCCTTTAGGGTTAGCAAAAGTAAGGGCTGCAGTCATAAGCGGTTGATAAAATAACTGCACCAACTCACCCAAAATCATGTAAATACTTACCTGTTTAATTAATTTGATATTTTCCTCTTCAAACAGATAACCGCTCTCAAAAAGATGGAATAGCTTGGCTAATTTATGGCAAATTAAAATGGTGATGGTCAGCGGCATCCATTCAATCACCAATACGATAAACCGATGCAGCCAAGAAAAATGGGATGGGTCACGGATCTGTTCTGTAGAAATTAAAGAAGACCAGGCTCCTATATAACACATCCAATCGAACTTAAATAAGATTAAAAAGGTTGTAATTAAGGGAATGAGCCAGCAAAGAGCACAAAATAGCAGGTAAAGAATATGACTGGTTTTTTTTATTTTTTGCATGATAAATACCTATGAATAAATACGTGTAGAAATTATACCAAGAATTTATCGTTTATCAATAAAAATATATTAAATTATAGATATTAATTATTATTTCATAAGCAGCTCTCCAAAGTGATATAACCGCTGATAACTGAGGAGAGCCAATAATAGGTCTAAATAGTATTTCAATTGAACATAAATGAGCTATTTGACACTAAATTAAGTTTTTCATCTAAAAGACTTAAATTTTTAGGCACAATGATAAATTGGTAGTTATCATTGTGGAAGTTAACAGGCGCGACGCCTCCTCTAATGTAACGTGCATTATTGCGTTTCTCCACTGTAAATCTATTTTCCGGTCTCTGATCGAAATCAATACAACCAAGCTTTTCAAGGAGCGTCAGCCTTGCAATTGTTTTTGGATCAACTTGGCTAACAGACCAAAATTTTTGGGTGCGAATATGCGGAAAAGGTCTCGTATAACTTCCTTCCCCAGTAACAATAACCAAATCTTGAATGTGTTTATCATCTGGAAAATGCTCTTTAATTAAAGCAAGGGCTCTTTCAAGTTGCTTTCCTTCTAAATGCATTTTTTCTTTATTGGTAAAATAATTCTCTAAATGAGCTTTATTAACTGCTTTTATAATAATCGCTATTTGATTAGAATCTTCTGAAGACTTTACTTCATAAATTAAACTGCCTCCAAATTGGACAAAACCTGAAAGCTTTAATTGAGCATTTTTTCCTTTTACATCCTCTTTATCGAAAAAAACTCTAAGATCAATTGGAAATCCGGGACTACTGGATTGAAAATAAAGTGAAAACTCATTATTCGTCAAATCGCAGAATTGATTTAGCATACTCTTAATCTCATAAAAATCTGTTTGATCTTGAGATGCAATGAAGTCAATGATAGAAAAATTATCACCGGAATTACTTTTCGTACAGGTGATTACATCATTGTGTTCTTCTTGTGGAAAGGGTTTTTCTAATGTTTGTAAATCCTGAATAGGATAGGTCATTTGATTACCCACTTGGACTTTAATATATCTACACCGGATATCATGTAATCCATTCCTGATAATGACGGAATTAACTTCAGGGGAATGTATACCCTCTTCTGTTGGGAATTGAAAATTAGTTTTAGTATTATTAAGAAATTCAGGGTAAGCAACGTCGGTAATAATAAATGTAGATTGATTCGTTTCTGCATTAATTTTTTCTTCAAATTTAATGAAATTGTATTTATTTTGTAATAAGGTCAAACGTCTTCTTATTTCTGTTGTCTTAGGGTCCGAAGTTATTAAAGGTTGTGAGGTCCTTAAATCAGTTAACGCCCCATCCTCACTATCGCGGCTGGTTGATTCGCCTATGCTAAATCCACCCTCAGTTAATTCCATTACCTGATTGATTCTGCTTTTAACTTCAGTTATCGCCGAAGTATAGTCTTCGCCAATCATAGAAATAAGTTCGAGAATTGATTTCATAAATTTTTTACCTCTTGTTTTTTAAAAAATTAAAATTGATCAGCAATAAAGCAATTAAATAAAATATATTCCTGTGTTCGTTCCAATCATCTAATGAATAAGTAAAACATATAAGACCAGGTATCTTACTCAAAATTAGTTAATATGGAAAATAAAATAACAAATTCGTGTTCTTTGTCAGGAGCAAGAAAAAAGAAAACTCAAGTTGGGAAATAATTTCATTTACAAAAAATCAGAACAGTACTGGATGATATCTGGATGAATCTTTTCATGCGAAATAATAATGCAAAATCAAAGTCCATTGGGATTTTACCCAATAAGCTAAGACATATAGGGCTGGGTATCTTGACTAAAATCAGTTAATATGGAGCATTAAATAACAAATTCGTGTTCCTCTATGGCTGATCAAGAAAAAGAAACTCATTTTGGTTACTCCACTGTTGCCTGGGATGAGAAAGAAAAGAAAGTAGCGGAAGTTTTTCATTCCGTCGCAAAAAGTTATGATGTGATGAATGATTTAATGTCTTTAGGTATTCACCATTTGTGGAAACGCTATACCGTAGAGCTTAGCCAAGTGCGTCCCGGTCAGTTTGTTTTAGATTTAGCAGGAGGCAGTGGGGATTTAACCCGTTTGTTATGCAAAAAAGTCGGAGATTTAGGCCGTGTTGTTCTAGCGGATATTAATTCAGCCATGCTGAATGTAGGACGTAATCGCCTATTGGATGAAGGCTTATATAAAAATATTGATTATGTACAAGGGAATGCCCAATGTCTTCCTTTTGCTGATAATAGTTTTCATTGCATTACTATGGGATTTGGCTTAAGGAATGTGACGGATAAGGAAGAGGCGCTTCGTTCGATGTATCGTGTATGCAAGCCCGGTGGGAAATTAATGATTCTTGAATTCTCAACCCCCACATTTCCTGGCTTAAAGCCTATTTATGACTGGTATTCGTTTAATATTTTACCTAAAATAGGTGGGTTTATTGCGCAAGACAAAGCCAGTTATCAATACCTTGCTGAATCCATACGCATGCACCCGAATCAAACCAAACTAAAAGAAATGATCGAGCATGCGGGATTTGAAGATTGCCATTATGATAATCTTAGCGGCGGCATAGTTGCCTTGCACATTGCCTATAAATATTGAGTTCATTATGTTAAAAAAATATTCTCTAAAGGCCCTCCAAATAGCCATTAACAAAGCCGCCAGACTGGATGAACAGATGCCAGCCAAACTGAAAGCGCTTGATAATAAAGCTCTTGAAATGATTATAAGTCCTTTAAATGTTAATTTTTTCATCCTTTTTAAAGACGGTGAAATCATCTTGCTGGATAGCTACGAGAGAAAAGCAGACACAATCATCCATAGCAATCCTTTAGGTTTAATTCGGCTTAGTTTATTACCTGCATCCAAGGCACGCTCTTTATTTAATGATAAAATCCGCATGACTGGCGATACAGAATTAGGGCAACACGTAAAAAAACTGTTTGATGAAATGGATATCGATTGGGAAGGACATCTGGCTCATTTTACCGGTGATGTAGTTGCTCATCAGATAGGTTCTTTTGTACGTAAAGGATTGGCATTCAAAAAGAGATTGGATGATTCCATGCGCCAGAATATGTCTGAATACTTGCAAGAAGAATTGCGTCTGTTTCCTACAAAATATGAGCTGGAAGATTTTTTTGTTGAAGTCGATGAGTTATCCTTAACTGTTGAGCGCTTGCAAGCCCATATAAATCAACTAATAAGCCGCTATGAAATCCATTAAAAAACTCATTCGCCTTATCCATATCAATCATGTTCTGGCTAAAAACGGGCTAGATAATGTAGTTGTTTCATTAAGGTTATTTGCGCCTCTGCGTTTTATTGTTTATTTAAATCCCTGGAACTGGTTTCGTAAAGAACAGTTAACCCATGGTGAAGCACTTCGTAAATCATTGGAAAAGCTTGGTCCTATTTTTATTAAATTCGGTCAGGCCCTTTCTACACGTCCCGATATTTTACCCTTGGATATTGCGATTGAACTGAGCAAATTACAAGACAAAGTTCCTCCATTCTCCAGTGAACTCGCAATGGCTATTATTGAACAAGCCTATGGTTTATCTCCTTATGAAGTTTTTGCTGAATTTGATTCAATCCCATTGGCATCGGCCTCTATGGCTCAAGTGCATGCGGCAACCTTGAAGACAGGCGAGGAAGTGATTGTCAAAGTACTTAGGCCCAAGATGCGACGCATCATTGAGCAAGATTTAAGTATTATGCATACTATTGCAAAATGGGCGGATCGATATTGGCCTGAGATTAGGCGTTTAAAACCCAGGGAAATTGTAACCGAATTTGAACATACCCTAATTGATGAACTCGACTTGTTGAGAGAGGCAGCCAATGCTGCTCAGTTAAGGCGTAACTTTGAGCATTCCCCCATACTGTATATTCCAGAAGTATATTGGGACTATTCACATTCCAACGTCATGGTACTCGAACGAATCCATGGCATACCAGTATCTGACCTATCGAGTTTGCAAGCTCATGGGATTGATATAAAAAAACTTGCTGAGCGCGGCGTAGAAATTTTCTTTACACAAGTATTTCGTGATTGTTTTTTTCATGCAGACATGCATCCAGGAAATATTTTTGTTTCTTATAAAAATCCCAAAGAACCGCAATATATCTGCATTGACTTTGGGATTATGGGTACACTAAACGATAATGACAAACGATATTTAGCTGAAAATCTCTTGGCTTTTTTTAATCGTGATTACCGACGTGTAGCCGAATTACATGTTGAGTCAGGTTGGGTTGCCCGCGATACCCGTGTTGATGAATTTGAAAGCAGTATCCGTACAGTATGTGAGCCTATTTTTGAACGACCTTTAAAAGATATTTCATTTGCCCAAGTGGTATTGCGTCTTTTTCAGGTTGCGCGACGCTTTCATATGGAAGTTCAACCACAATTGATTTTATTGCAAAAAACACTGCTTGCTGTAGAAGGCTTAGGACGCCAACTCTACCCCGATTTGGATTTATGGGCCACTGCCAAACCTTTTCTTGAAAAGTGGGTAAGGGATCAAATCGGCCCCAAGGCATTCATTACTCAATTAAAAAAGAATCTACCTTTTTTTGCTGAACAATTACCGCATATGCCTAAACTGCTCTTTGATTTTCTAGAGCTTAAGAAAGAAGAATTAATAATAAATAAAGAGCGTGCTAATGCGCAGCCAGAAAATGAAAAATTAGCAGTACACTGGAATAGCGTTGCAACGGGCGCAGGACTTTCTTTTCTTTTAGTAAGCCTGCTCGACTATTTGCATTTTATTCACAATAAACAGCTCGCTCCACTTGCTCTTACAGGAGCTATTTTGACGGGTCTGTTTGTTCTTTTTAACCGTAGTGCGAGGAACTAACATGGGACTAAGCGGCATCAGCCCTCTTTCATTATTATTAATTCTGGTTATTATTATTGCTCTTTTTGGTACTTCCAAATTAAAAACTATAGGCACGGATCTTGGCGAAGCGATTAGAAATTTCCGCAAGGCCTTAAATGAAGAACAAACAAATGAGCCGCCAAAAGAGGATAATAAATCCTCATGAGCGGTGGTGAACTTCTTATTATTTTTATTGTTGCCCTCATTGTATTTGGACCTAAGAAACTCCCCATGCTGGCCACACATTTAGGGTTATTAATAAGAAAACTGAACCAACTCAGAGCCCAGGCTGGGATACTCTGGCAACAGCAACTTAATGCTTTACAGTTGCAAGAAAATCAGCGTAAGGCAAAAGAAGCGGATGAACAATATAAAAAAGAAGAACAGACTCCATAGTTTTACTGGAGTTTAGATCACATAAATATCGCCACTACTACGTCCCGCGACGGGATCCTGTTAATTGCCTACTCTCCAGATCTCGCACAAGCCGCGGACGCAGGATAAACGATAAGCAAAAACTGATGATCCCTCATGGTTATCATTAGCTCATCTTATACATTTTAGAATATTTTTGAAGTAGGTTTAGACTCATGGCTGTTCATGAAATAAAGCAATTAATTCTTTACTGGAAGAACATCCTAACGACTCCATTAATTTAGCAATCATCCCTTCGACTGTCCTGTAAGAAACATGAGTTTCACGCGCAATTTCTTTAGCTGTTTTGCCTTGTGCCAACAACTTGAGGTATATGGCTTGTTGTTCAGATAACTCAACCTTTGTATGGGATTCTTTATGGTATAAGGTGAAATCTTTTTTCTCCAAAATTGATTTTAGGTTTTTTTGGGGTAGCATTTCTTCATTCCCCACCACAGCCTTCACAATACCACGCGTATGCTCCTCTAATTTTCCATCATCACCCTGAATAATTAGTGTAGCAACCTCTTTATATAAATTATCTCGCTCATCATGTAGTTGATCAAAAAAATCGCTCAAACTTGATATAGGCAATAAACTTGTAGTATTTCGAGCAGTACGATCGATTTGGACCGGAGTACTCACATCCAAAAATATAGTCATTTCATCTCGTAATAATTGACGATTTTTTAATGACAAAACAACGCTAGAATCAGTTGTCACAACGATATGCTCTTGGGTACAAAGGGAAGTTAATATATCAAACTGACATTCATAAAAAGCTGCACTCCCAGGGTCTCCAAGTATTTCCGACACATGTCGTCCAACATGGAACTCTAACCCCAAATCCGCATCGACAAATCGCCACCCTAATGATTGAGCCACAGACTTTGCTAATAATCCTTTACCAGCACCATGATGCCCAACAATAAAAATTCTTTGCGGTTGATTCATTCTAGCTATCTCCTCAATCCAAATTACACAATAATTATACAAATAGAGCTTAAGATGCATCAATACGTAGAACTACGTGTATATAGGTACGGGCTTATTATTTTAATCTAACAGAAAAATTAATTTTGGGAAAAATAGCGGTATTTTTCTCTTACAAGAATTAACTTAAGAAGATACTCATTGCTAATAGTCCTGTAGCATTAAGTTGCCTTACTTCCCACCTTATCCTCGGCCTCTAAATCCCGCAACATCACTGGATCCCGCGAGCAAGTCGTGGAAGCAGGGGAGAAAGGCGAGAGTCCTTAATGGCGTGGCTCTTTTTTACTCACTTAGTCTTTTTTAGCATGCCTGTCTGGGGCTATATCAGTGTTATTTTTATGGAGTGTTGGCGTATTGCATATTCGCTGATGCGTGCAATCATTGCCGGATTTTTTCGATTAAAATACAATTGCCGGATCCTCTCTTGGGTATCGTCATGCACAAATAGAAATAAATTGAGGCTGAGAGAAACTCCGGAAAAATGGGGTATAAGTTTACTCTATTCTTGTTCCGCTAATTTCCTTAAATGCTCGTCCGATAAGCGAAATTGCAGCAAATCGGTACGCGGATATGCCCCTATACATTCAAAAAATTCAATGGCTTTTTTATTCCAGGTAAATGCATGTCCTTCCATTCGACAACACTCCTTTTCAATCGCCAGGCGTGCAAGATGAGCTAATAAGCTAGTGCCCAAACCAAAATTACGATAGGGTTCATCGACAAAGAGATCTTCAATATACAAAATAGGTGCTCCTGCCGAGGCAGAGTACGAGAAAAAGTACAAGGCGTAACCCGCTGGTTTTTTCTTAGATTCAGCTAATAAAATATGAAAATATTTATTTCGACCAAAGCCATGGGATTCAATTTTTTCCAAAGTTAAATTTATCTCTTCAGGTTTTTTTCTTTCAGCTTCAGCCAGCTTCTTTATTAAATCCAGGATTTCCTCTTTATCGTTTTTCTTAGCAATTCGAAAAGTAAACTCCATATTACCCCCTGCAATCCAAAAATCTTAATCAAAGCGATTTACTGGTTGATGACAATAAGGTGCTTTATGATGTTTGGCATAATAATCCTGATGGTATTCTTCTGCTGGCCAAAATGTTTGTACTGGCAGAAGACGAGTCGCAACCAGATACCCTCTTTTTTGCAGCATTTGGACTAAGGTTTCTGCTTCTTCTAGTTGTTCCTGATTATAGTAAAATACAGCACTCTGATATTGCTGACCTATATCTGGACCTTGGCCCGACTTTTGTGTGGGATCATGGATTTCAAAAAAACGTTTTAGTACTTGGTGGTAATCCGTCTTAGCTTTATCATAAATAACCCGAACTGCTTCATAATGGCCTGTATTGCCCTGACACACCTGGTCATAACTGGGCTCTGAGGTAACACCACCTGTGTAACCCACTTCAACCCGAAGAACTCCGGAGATTTGCTTTAAAAAATGATCAACCCCCCAAAAACATCCGCCAGCCATTATTGCTTCTTCAGCATCCAATACCTGGCTGTCTGCAACAAAATCAATGGAAGCGGAATTGACGCAATGACGTAAATTCTTTTGTGTAAAATACTCTCCAGTAAAGACATGACCTAAATGAGCATCACAACGCGAACACAGGATTTCCGTACGTTGGCCATCACTATCTGGGAGCTGTTTCACTGCATGAACGATGTTATCATCAAAGCTTGGCCAGCCGCACCCAGAGCTGAATTGGCTTGACCCGCGAAATAAGGCCAAACCACAACGTCTGCATAAATAAGTCCCTTGCGTTATGACAAAATTGTATGCCCCAGTATGAGGATATTCTGTGGCTTTATCACAGATTATCCTTTTTGTTAGAGGAGTTAAACTGGCAGTTTTATCAAGATAATCATCCATAATTTCTACCTATGTTGTCCTTGGCAGATTTTATCTGCTAAATAACCTATCGCTCCTGCATAATAGATGGAATTATTATAATGTAAAATCATCTTATAATTTGGGAAGGTTAGGAAGGTTGGTCCGCCTAATGGTTGAACAATACTCGCTTGCAGATTTTGGAAAGGTAGCAGCTCGCCTCCTTCAGTACGCACGCCCATAGCACTCCATTCACTTACAGGTTTTACAATTTTTTTTCCTTCCATAGCCATATCAAATTTATGAGGTAATTTGACCTGGATTGCCCATGGTTCACCTGTTTGCCATCCATTTTGCTTCATATAATTTGCAATTGAAGCAAAGACATCCGGTTTACTTCTCCAAATATCTTTTCGCCCATCCCCATCATAATCAACAGCGTATTTCACCCAGCTTGAAGGTAAAAATTGTGGTTGGCCTGAAGCGCCTGCCCACTCTCCTTTGAAATCAGCGAGACTCACATGTCCTTCATTCAGGATATGCAAAGCAATGAATAATTCTTTACGGAAAAAATCCTTACGATTAGAGTCATATGCCAACGTAGCTAAAGCTTTCACTACAGGGAAATTACCCATATACGTGCCATAACTCGTTTCCATTCCCCAAAATGAAACGATAAAGCAAGGATTTACTCCGTATTGCTTGGCTACCGCCTCTAATACAGCCTGGTTTTTTTTGAATTCCTTGCGTCCTATGGCAATCCTATAATTATCCACACGCGTATTGCGGTATTTAATAAACGTGAGCCGATGTTCTGGTTGCGAACGTAAAAATCCTTTAATTTGACGACTTGGCTCATGGATTCCTGCAAATGCCTCATCAAAAATTTCTGGTGATATTCCTTGTTGTAATGCTTCTGCCCTAATTCCAGAAACCCAAGCATTCCAATTTTGTTGTGCGAAGGCAACATGATGTACCAGAACGTATGCGATTATCGCAAGTCCCCATTTTTTCATAGCCTTTCCCCCTGATTTTTATTACCTGATTGCCATCTCAATATTTAAAGATAGACCATTTATCATAAAACAAGTAGCCGGCTACAACCCCATGGCCGGTATTTAGTATTTCATTTTACTCAATTCGCAAGTAAACCTGTCATTCCCATAAAGCTGGATCCATTTTAATACTGGCAATGTGCTCAATCACGGATGAATTCCTGTGCCTTCGCAGGAAGACCACATCCACTTTATGCTTTGCTTTTCAGCCCCGCCCAGTTTCTTGAAATAAAATTCAAGACAATTGCTGCATGCCTGGATTTCCTTAAGTTGACGCCATTGCCATCTTCCCCCGCAGGCGGGGAGCCATTTTTACATTGGCAAGGGCGCTCAGTCCAGGATGGAGCCCGCATACGTAGGAATGACAACATCCACTTTTCTGCTTAACTTGACAGCCATGGGGGTTGTAGCCCATGGCTAGGATTATACAGTGAGTATTAAAGCGCTTCCATAAATGTTGTTAAATCTGCCTTCTCTTCTTGAGTTAACTGTAATTGCAATACCAAGTTAAAAAACTCTACAGTATCTGCCAGAGTTAATAAACGGCCATCATGTAGGTAAGGTGGAGAATCTTTAATTCCTCTCAAAGGAAATGTTTTTATAGATCCATCACCAACTGCTTTCATGCCATTGATCATTTGTGGTTGATAGAATCGTTCGGTTTGTAAATTATGCATGGAGTTGTCAGTATAGTAAGGAGGAGTATGACAACCAGAGCATTTTGCCTTGCCAAAAAACAGCTCCTGTCCACGTAACTCCGCTGGACTCGCTTTAGCTGGATCCAATTTTCCTTCCCAGGTTAATTTAGGCGCTGGAGGAAAATCAAGAATAGACTGAAACTCAGACATGAAGTGAACTTGGCTGCCACGCTCCAAAATATTGACCCCTTTTTTGGTCGCAATCACAGGATCACCATCAAAATAGGCTGCTCTTTGTTCAAATTCAGTAAAATCCTCCACTGTTTTTAATGCACGCTGAGATCCAAATAATCTTTGGATATTTAAACCGCGCAATGTTGGGGTATTGATACGATGGCGAAACTCCTGGGGCCTAATATCACCCACCAAATGTGTTGCTTTATTCGTGTGGCCGTTCGCGTGACAATCAAAACAAGCAACTCCACGACTGGGTCTTATCGTACGCCGGTCTTCAGTTTGGTTAAATTGTTGTTGTGGAAATGGAGTGACTAACAGACGCAAACCTTCCAGTTGTTTGGGATTCAATAGACCGTTAAACAATTCATAATAATTTTCAATGGTTACCAGTTTACCTTGGGAAACGTCTCCAAGATCAGGTCGGGTAACTAAATAGATCGGTGCTGGATGAGGTGGTAAAAAATGATCAGGAATATCAAAATCCAAATCAAATCGTGTCAGATCCCTGTCTTCTTGTTTTTTAATTTCATTTATAGAAAACTTGGGAAATAACATTCCTCCTTCAGGATGATTAGGATGGGGTAACGGTAAGAAGCCCTGAGGAAAAAGGCCTTTGTTCTTAATCTCCTCAGGACTCATTTTGGCAAGCTGGTCCCATGTTGCGCCCTCAGGCAACTTCACTCGAACCCCTTCTTGCACAGGTTTGCCATTCGACATCTTTGCCGTTTGAGAGGGTTTATTACTTAAATCATAACGTTGTTTTAAGAGTTCTTGCTGCCTTTCATTGATTGCTTGTTTCTCGCTGCTCATACGCTGCAAAATACTCGCAAAAGTCTCATGAATCACTACGGGTAAATAACTTGAAGGGACTGAAGCACTAGAAGAAGTATTAGTAGAATTAGCTTGTGGCGGAACCGAATCAGCAGCAAAAGCAAAAGAACAAATGCCTGATGTTAAGGCCATCACTCCCAAAGATTTTTTTAACATACTCAAATCCATTTAAATGAAAAGAATTTTTTCATCATAAAATACTTATAAATTCAGTGCAATAGAATCAAAACTCCATATATTTATAACCTAGAGGCAACGCAGTAAAATAAATTTTTAAGTCTGCTTAGTGTCTGTTGACAATTCGCTAGATTAAGCCAAAATGCTGTGATTTTAGAATTTATAATATGCTTTAAAACCCCAAATCCTATTTATGAAACCAAATCATCTGTTAAAAATTATTCTAGCCAGCGCCTCTCCAAGACGCTTGCACATCTTGCAAGAGCACGGTTTGTCTGCTGTAGTTATGCCTGCCAACATTGAAGAAATACAACAAAAAGACGAAGAAGCTAAAATATATGTCACTCGACTTGCCAAAGAAAAAGCTCAAACTATTTTGGCGCAGGTTGAAATGGGTACAGCGGACATCATTCTGGCAGCAGATACTACTGTGGCCTACCTGGAACATATTTTAGAAAAGCCCCGCGACCACCAAGATGCATATAGGATGTTAAGCATGCTAAGTGGCAATTCTCATGAGGTTTATACAGGCTATGCTTTAATTTTTCTGCCAGAACAACAATGGTGGGTTGATTGTGTGGCCAGCAGCATTACGTTTCACACGCTTTCAGAGCAACAAATACAAAATTATATTGATACAGGAGATCCTTTTGATAAGGCTGGAGGATATGGCATCCAAAATGTATACGATGCATTTATAAAAGAAATAAAAGGCTCCTATTACAATGTTATGGGTTTGCCCATTGAAGAAATTATGAAAAAAATTTCTCTCAGATACTCTGAATCAATTTAATTTATATGTTGAGAGCGTACTTGGTTTTTTCCAGCTTTTTTCGCTTCATATAATGTTTTATCAGCTGCTGAAATCACTTCATCCACATCATTATCATAAAATGGAGAAACGCTGACTATTCCTATACTAATTGTAGTTTCACCCTTTTTTGTTTGTTTTTTAAATTTATTTTGCAACTTATTACACACTAAAATGGCATCATCAAGCGAAGTATTCGTCAAAATCGCTGCAAATTCATCGCCGCCAATACGAAATGCATTATCATCGGTTTTTGCAGAATTTTTGATGGCAGACGCTAATTGTTTCAAAAATAAGTCGCCGGAAGGATGACCATAATTATCATTAATATTCTTGAAATCATCTACATCGATTAGTACTAAATTAAGAGGATGTTTGTTTCTTTTTGCGTGCCGGAATTCGTCATGAAGCCGTTTATCAAAATAGCGGCGATTATAAAGGCCTGTTAATCCATCAGTAATTGAAACTCTGTGGACCTTTTGTAAAGCATTGTCTTTTTCTTTGCTCAGTTGAAGGGTTTCTTGTAATAACTTCGACGGGAATTTGGCTGTAATTATTAGCATCGTTACAAAAAGGATAAACATAATTGCTAAAATGATTCGATCCAGCTCACCCAGCCAAAAATTATAAACGATTAAAGGCAAAAACATGGGTAATAAATAAGCATAATAAGCGGGTAGATATACGGAAAGTGACGCCAGAGCCCCTGATGCCATGCCTCCTAAAGCCAGAGTAATAACATTTTGATGCATTTCAGAGAAATGAGGATAAAAAAGAATATAACAGGATCCCCACAAAGCACCTGTTAAAAATGTCAGAAATAAAAAACGGTTTTTTGTAGCTTCCTTTTTGACAATGTAATCGCTACTGGCAATACTTTTTTTACTATTAATCCAACGAGTAAAGCATAACATGATCATAGCAAGATACCATATAGCCACAGGCATTATGGATGCATGACGGTACAATAAATATCCCGCTATCACGGTAGAAACTAAAACATTGAAAGGAATTGCTTTAAGGGAACTCTCGAGAAGCAATAAAAAACATTCATCCTGTAATTGAAAAATCGACTTCCTCGTCATTTTATTCTCCGTCATTTAAATTTTAAAATTAAAATTCAAATTAAGAAGCAAAAAAAAGCGTGAATCTGAAATTACGTTTTAATGTTAATTTTAGCACATTAATAAATACGGTAAGAGAAAAGACTCAACTTACTCGCTGCGTAAAGAGACTACCGGCTCCAATTTTGCAGCACGTCGTGCAGGGTAAAAACCAAAGAAAATTCCAGTGGCGGCTGAAACCAAAAAACCTGCTATAGGAGGAAGAAGATAGATTGAAAAATTCCAATCACTAAAATATGCCAGAATACGCGTAAAAATTAATCCTAAAATTACCCCAAGTACGCCTCCTAACAAAGAAAGCATAACCGATTCGACTAAAAATAAAGCTTGAATTTCGCTATTTTTGGCACCCACCGCTTTACGAATACCAATTTCTTTTTTTCGCTCGCTTACGGAAACCAACATAACATTCATCACGCCAATTCCACCAACCAAAAGCGAAATACCGCCGATTACAGCAAGTAATAGAGTAAAAATTTGCCCTTGATTTTCCATACTGGCAATAATTTGTTTTGCACTACGAGAAAAAACACTCAATTTGGGGGTCATTGAACCAATAATTTGTTTTATTTCTTCAATCACTTCATCTATGGGACTATCAGGTTTCAACTCCAGAACCACGTTATTTATCTTGGCATCTTTGCTAATCATACTAATCCCAGCCAATGGAATAATTGCCGCCTGATTGATGTCTTCATTGAAAAAGCCATTTTCCTTCCAGGGTTCCGCCACACCAATAATCGTATATAAAGATTGTCCTATACGTAATTGTTTTCCTATTGGATCGTCAAAGCTAATCTCTTTGATTTGCCGCGCTAAACCTGCGCCAATCACACAATAATGCTCATAAGACTCAACAAAAGAAACAAAATGTCCGGCAGCTAATTTAATATGAACAATTTTTGGCAAATGCTCATTGGCTCCTATAACTGCTCCCTGCATTAATTTTCCCTGAAAGCTCAAAGGTTGGTATGCGGTGCTATAAGGTGCCATATCGACAATATAAGGTATGCGTTCAGGCAACTGTTCCCATTGTTCTGCAGAGATTGACTCCATACTCCCTGAAGTTTTATCCGTCGTTTTTGGGTAAACAGAAATTGCCAATAAATCCGTACCTAACGCCTTGAATTGAGCTAATGCCTTTTCTGTAGCTAATTGACCACAACTAATTAAAGCAACAACCGCGGCAGTACCTACTAAAATTCCTAGAACGGCCAAAAAAGAGCGCAACTTGGCAGCGGTTAAATTAACTAACGCTTGCTGACAATGTCCGGCAAGATTCATGACTCAGTCTCCGCCATAACCATACCATCCACCAGAGTAATTTTTCGCTGGCACAATGCAGCGACCTGCTCGTCATGAGTAATCATAATGATACTGCGTCCTTGGGCGTGCAAACTTAAAAATAAATTCATTACTTCATTACCAGTACGTGAATCAAGCGCCCCGGTAGGTTCATCTGCCAGAATCACTTGTGGCTCTGTAACCAAAGCACGGGCAATGGCAACCCGTTGTTGCTGTCCACCGGATAATTGTGTAGGTCGGTGGTGTGCATATTGATGCATTCCTACTCGCTCTAGGGCAGCAAGCACCCTCTCCTTAGTTTCGGCAGGTCCGACGCTTCGATATATTAAAGGCAATGCCACATTTTGCATGGCAGTAAACCTTGGTAATAAATTGAATTGCTGAAAAACAAAACCGATATTTTGATTGCGCAGCTCGGCTGCTTCATCATCTGTTAACGCAGCAACATTCCGATTCTTCAAGAGATAGGTTCCTGCATCTGCCTTATCCAGGAGCCCCATAATATTCATCAATGTAGATTTACCTGAACCAGAAGCTCCTACAATAGCAAGCAAATCGCCTTCATATACTGTAAGCGATACTTCTTTTAAAATAGTACTGCTCACACCTTCGAGATGATACGTTTTTACAATATCAGTAAGCACCATTAATGATTGCTGAGTCTTCCTAACATCACCTAAATGCCGTGGATTTATTGCAGGATTCAAAAGTTTTTCAAGAATACTTGAGTCCTCTGCCAAATCCTCAGACAAGGCATTTGAATTGATTACGAGATCACTCATACACCACCACATCGCCGGCCTTTAAACCGCTCTCAACAACAACTGAATCTGCTTGTGCCGCACCTGTTGTAATCACTCGCTTTTCAATAGCGTCTGAATTATTCAGTAAATTAACGATACTTTGTCCTTTTTCCCGCTTTATCGCAGCAATAGGTATGATGAGTTGCTTGCCATTATCCACACTTAATTCAATAGAGGCACTCATGCCTACTTTGATCCATTGTTGCTGCTCTGGAGTCAATTTCTTAACTTCTACTACTGCTGTAAAAAAGGGGAGCCCATTGTTATTTGATGCTTGTGCATTTACTGCGACCAATTGCCCTTTTAATGGATATTTACCAAAAGCGACTCCACTCACTACTGCATTCATGCCTGCTTGAATTTGGGTTATATCGATTTCTGGAACATCAATTTCGATACTGATTCCAGATAAATCACCAATCAATCCAATGACTTGGCTCGACTTCACTGTAGAGCCCACGTTAACACGTACACTTTTATCCTCACCCGCTTTAGGAGGATACAGTAGTACTCCCTCTCTAGGTGATTTTAAATGAATCACATTATGCTTGGATGCCAAAATTTTTTTTATCTTATCAAAATCAGCCAAACTTAATGCAGACAAATTTTTTGGACTATTTTCATCAAGCTTTTCTAACATTTCAGTCAGTTTACGTGTAGACTGCATTAAAGTAACCCGAGCTGTATCCACATTAGATTTTTCACTCATGTAGTTGTTTTTGGATAATAAACCCGAGTCCCATAAATCCTGAGTTCCCACAAATTTGGCTTTTGCTATGGTGTAACTGTCTTTGGCTTTTAAGTATTCCGTTAATGTGTCATTAAACTGCCTTTGTAACTCCGTTGAGTTTAGAGTTAAAATCACCTCACCTTTTTTGACCATTTGTCCATAATGAAAATTCATTGTTTCAACCACTGCTTCCATTGGACTGGTTATGGTATTTTCATGTAAAGGCTGAACCGTTCCTGTAAAATGCAAGGTTTTATGGATTGTCTGTTCCTCGACTTTATATTGGTGTAACGCAACCGTTTTTTTCTTTTCATGATGACCGCATGAGGATAAAAGAAACCCGACTAATAATAAAATAACGACTTTTAATGTGTTTAAATAACTATTCATCCACCATACCTTAATTTAATTTGCCAATGATCAAGCGTTGTTCCCAGAGTCCTTTGTAAGTTTGATATCTGATTAAGATACGCAATTTTTGCATTAATTAATCCGGACTGGGCCTGAATCAGCTGGTTCTGCGTGTTGTTTACATCCAACGCACTGGATATACCTGCTTGTTGTTTTTTCTTTTCCAAAGCATAAGATTGCTCTGCAAGTTTCACTTGTTTTAAGGCCAATTGATAACGTTTTGCCAAACTTCTAATATTGTTTATGGTATTAGTGATATTCGTTATTAATGCACGTTTCGTTGCCAGTAAATTTAAACGGTCTTTTTCCAAGCGCACTTTAGCATTAATTAATTGACTGCGGCGACTGATATCATTCAAAGGCACGGTTAATGTCAAACGCGCTGCCTCGGTTATGTTATTTCCATTGTAAATGCCTCTCACCCCTCCATTAACGCCTGTCACATCGTTTAAAACACCACTTTGCACATTCCCTGACACATCCAATTGCCACAACTGTTGATTCTTGGCCACTTTATAAGCTCGCTCATCTGCGCGTAATGTCATTTTTTGTGCCAAATAAACGGTATTATGATTTAAAGCCTGTTCAATGGACTTCTGCAAATCTGGAACTGCAAGCTTATCTAAAGCAACATCACTAGGGACTGATATATGCATTTCTGGATCAAGGCCAATGATCTGCAAGAGATCCTGCGATGCGGTTTGAAATTCATTTCCCGCCTGCTCCACCATCAAACTTAACGATTCAATTTGGTAGGATTGCTGGATGTTGCCTGTTGGCTCTAATTGACCTGCCTTTATCTTTTTTTCATTAATTTCATACGATTTTTTTGCCTCTTTTAACTGCAAGCGCTGATTCTGTAAATTATTTCCGCTTAAAATAAGCATTCGATAAGCCATAAGAACTTGGGTGACTTGGTCCGCGACCGATTGCTGTAAATTTAATTTGTTTAACCATTCATTGTCTTCAGCATTTAAAAGCGCTGTTTCGTTTACTGCTTTTCCAAAGCCACGTAATAAAGGCTGGGTTAAGGAAAAATTCAATACAGGATTGTAATTATTATTATCATTGACGTTATTGTTTATCGATAAATTTGCTGTTGTACCTAGTTTTGTTTTCAAATTAAACTCAGGACTGCCTAATAGCGTATGAGTTGTATCGGTACCTACCCCATTAAACCTGCTTTTTTGGATTACCCCAGACGCACCCAAAGCGTATTGCAGTTCAAACTGATTGTGGGCCAAACGCAATTGATAACGTTGTACGATTCGATCCAGTTCGGCATTTTGGATGTTTGGGTTATAGCGTAAGGCCAACAAAATTGCTTCTCTTAGGCTCAAGTGATGTACGGTTTTATTACGTGCTGCAGGAGAAGTTGGCAATTCTATCCAGTTATGCAGCATAAACTCAGGATTCTCTATCGCTTTTTGCAATCGTTTTTCTGCTTGTTTTACCTGTAAATCTTCAGTAGCAGGGAGTGCCCAAACATTAAAACCAAATAGGTAAAAGACTAAGAAAAATATAAGTACGCTTCCTTGCCTCCGTCCCTTCCCCAGGACGGAGTGTGGGGATACGTAGTTACAAAAAAATAAAATTTGTATGTCTTTCTGTTTTCCAGATGAAAATATGGAGTTAAAGTTTTTAACTAACATCATTTTTTGTTCCAGACTGCAAATCGTTGCATATCCTGCAAACGTAATGCAGTGAGTTGGCCACCCCAAAGACATCCTGTATCTATTGCATGAATTTTGGGATGGGGACATTCCCCCATTAAAGCAGCCCAATGTCCAAAAACCATATCCACATCAATTTCTTTACGATGCGGTACTTCAAACCAAGGATAAAGACTTGCTGGCGCTTGAGCAATAGTTCCTTTATAACCCAACTCGAGCCGTCCTTGTGCATCACAAAAACGCATGCGCGTATAGTAATTGGTAATAACCCGAAGCCGGTCCATCCCTCTTAAATTATCAGACCATATTTCGGGTTGATTACCATATAAATGCGATAAAAAATCACGATAAGTGTCACCTGAAAGCACCTCTTCAAGCTCTTTAGCATATTGCATTGCCTGTGATAAATCCCATAAAGGACAAATTCCTGCATGACACATCGCCACCTTCAGTTCTGGTGAGTAATACAAAATGGATTGCTTTCTTAGCCAATGACCTAAAGACTCACCATCAACTGCGTCGATTACTTCGTGCAAAGTATCATCATGCCCCTTCCACGGCCTACCACCAAATAATGAGCCTAGTAAATGTAAATCATGATTACCTAAAGTCACTCTTGGCGTAATGGGTAAGGAACTAATAAAACGTAAGACAGCTAAAGATTCAGGCCCACGATTCACCAAATCGCCAACAAACCACAAACGATCTCTTTTGTCATCAAAATCGATTAATTCCAACAGTCGTTGCAAAGGCTCATAACAACCTTGTACATCACCAATTGCATAATCAGGCACCGTTTTTTGCTCCTGGCCTTAGCGCATTCCCTTCGTTTTCAACCTCTTGCCATTTCCCTGCTGCATCCAATTTTTGTAACGAACTTGCCAAGCTCATGTTTTGCTGCTGGATAAACTGACTGTTAAATTGTGCTTTATGAATCAATTCCGTGGCGGACATCGACTCTACTTTTCCAGTGCTTGGGTGAACTACTTTTACAGACTCAGGTAAAGCAAGCGTGTACTTGGAAAATACAATCCCGCTCTCCATTTGTTTTCTTGTCTCAAATCGACTTAACACACCGCCATCAGCAGCAAGACTGTGTAAACCTAAAGATAAAAATCCATTTTGTGCAGCTTGCCAATTTTTATACTCAGGATGTTCGCGTACAAATAATTGAAACATTTCAGCACACATCAGCATACCCCCAGGAACCATAAATAAGGGGGCTTTATTAATCATAATCTTGCCACCATCTAACGCTTTAATCATCCATTGGATAAACTCCATGCCTACAGCCTGTTCCTTCTCTAATAAGGTCTCTGGCTGGCCACCAGAAAAAGTCCCTGCACGATAACGCCCCCCGCCATGAGCAGGAGTCCCTCTCACCATAAACTCAAGTAAATAACGTTGAATTGCAATGGCTTCAGCTCGAATTAATATGGCTCCCAAAGTACCCGCAGAACGCTCATCTTCATTCAATAACGCAAGCCATACTGAAAGAACTTCTGGATTAGAGGCTATCCAGGCAAACCCACTGGTCGGCATTAATGTTTTTGCCATCAATATATTGAGGCGACGTCGAAATTCAATTTCCGGTTCTTTTTCAAACTCGTAAAAGTAATAAATTCCAGTGCTGGTTATATTTTCAAGTAAAGGATTCCATTCTTTTAAAAATTGACCGTTGGTGTCATAAAAACTAACACGGTAATCTACAAACAACTTACCTATCCCTTGGAGAATTGCAGCTGAAAAAAGTGCATATTGCCAAAGCTTTTGCTCTTCAGATAATGAATCAGGCTGGTCCTGTACCATAAATTCCTGGAAAAGGCTCAGTGCGGCTTCCGTACGGTTTAGTGCATGATCCACCAATCCACCTTGCTGGGAATAATAACTGTTTGCTGTCTCAGGTAAATTTTGGCAATAGTTAACCAGGTTATTGATAAGCGTGGCACATAAGCTATCATATCGCGCAGTTTCCAAGCCGGATAACATTCTCATCTTTTTCAGTAATACTTGTCTCTTGTCTTCCGACAAAAAGAGATTCGCATTAACAATGCGTGTTAAATCTTTTAAAGATTTACCATGTGTAGACAAGGAACCTTTACGTTGACGTTGACGATGAAACAAGGCCATCTCCATAATAATTAATAACTCCAAAATTGATAAATTATGTCCATGATGATTAATTTTACACTAATTGGAAATAAATTTCGCTAGTTGAACATATTCCGAAATAGAAATTTGTTCTGGTCGTTTACTTCCATCAATACCGAATGTGCTCAATTGTTCAACCGTTACTATTCCCTTTAAATTGTTATTAAGTGTTTTACGACGCATGGCAAATGCACTGGCTACCAGACGCTCTAACTGCGCTATAGAAACTTTTTCAAAGGGCGAATCGCGATGGGGAATAAGACGAACCATCGCTGAATCTACTTTAGGCTGTGGATCAAACGCTTCTGGAGGAACATTAAACAAATGCTCCACAGCACAATGGTATTGCAGCATCACCGTTAACCGGCCGTAGGCTTTACTACCTGGTTGCGCTGCCAAACGCTCTACTACTTCCTTTTGCAACATAAAATGCATGTCTTCTATGTATGGCGTAAAGTGCAATAAATGAATGAGCAAAGGTGTGGAAATATTATAAGGTAAATTCCCTACCACACGTAATTGGGGGCCAAATTGGCTGTAATCAAGGGTTAATGCATCCGCCGCAATTAAATGCAATTTATTCTGGGCAATAGGGCGTTCTGATAGATAATGGTGTAAATCAGTATCGATTTCAACCGCTGAGAGATGATTTAGGCGCCGCAACAAGAACTCAGTTAAAGCCCCCAAACCCGGACCAATTTCCAGCATGTTATCTTCTGCTTGCGGATTAATTGCTCGGACAATGTCATCAATAATATGTCGGTTTTGTAGAAAATTTTGGCCAAAACGCTTGCGTGGGCTGTGCCTCACCTTAATTCATCCCATAAAATAAAAGCTAATTATAACGCGCATCATCAATAAAAAGTAGCCTAGGAGTGGCGAAGGCGGATTCTGGTTTTCCATTACTGGTTGCGATATGTACCTGTAGCTCAAGTGAACAAATTTATATAGCATAAACTTCTTGATTTGGTGTAAAATTCGGCCACTATGAACAAGGCTGGGATCATTATGGCTTATAGAAAAATGTTAAAATCCAAAATTCATCGCGCTTGTGTCACTGAGGCGGATTTAGATTATGAAGGAAGCATTACTATTTCTCCGGAACTGCTTAAGGCAGCAAACATATTGCCTTATGAAGCAGTCAATGTCTGGAACATCACTGCCGGCACTCGATTTGAGACTTATGCCATCACGGGCAGACCAGGCTCTACGGAGATTTGCGTGAATGGAGCAGCAGCGCATTTGGTGACCCCAGGAGATTTAATCATTATCGCTTCCTTTACTCAAGTATTGGAAGAAGAATGTGCAACTATAGTTCCTACTGTAGTCTTTGTTGATCAATTCAACCGCTTAAGGGAAATTCGGCCTGAAAAAGTTGGATTTAAAAGCAAAGTGCTTGCTGAAGCTTAAAAATTTCTCTACGTACTGCGCATAAAGCGCAGTACGTAAGGGGAAGGTCAAGAACCATGTTAAATCACCTTCTAGAATTACGCCGCCGTGGATTGCAAACCTTAATATGGTTTGGCAGCTTATTTCTTATTTTCTTTTTTTTGGCTAACGATTTATATCGAGCTTTGGTTAGCCCACTGCTGCATACGCTTTCAGCTCAAGAAGGTTTAATTGCGACTCAAGTAACATCCCCAGTATTTACTCCCTTAAAACTCGCCGCTGATGCGGCTATGTTACTCAGCGCTCCTTTTGCTTTATTTCAATTTTGGCGCTTTATTAGCCCCGGCCTTTATCAAAGAGAACAAACTACGCTGCGTATTGCTCTAATCTTCAGCCTTGTACTTTTTCTCGCCGGAGTTTTATTTTGCTTTTATTTGGTTTTGCCGTTTATGTTTCACTTTTTTGCACACGCCTTGCCTAAAGGGGTGCGCTATATGCCTGACATGGCTTATGCTTTGGATTTTATCACCAGAATGCTTATGATTTTTGGCTTTTGTTTTCAGGTACCCTTGATTTGCTTTGTGCTGGTGCGTTTAAAAATCATTGAGGTCATGACGCTAAAAAAAATCAGGCCTTATGTCATCGTTGGAGCTTTTATTGTAGGGATGTTACTTACACCACCAGACGTTTTCTCACAAGTCATGCTCGCAACTCCACTTTGTTTTCTTTATGAAATAGGGGTTATTTTGGCGATTTATCTTATTTAACTTTTTGATTTTTAAATAAAAAATATGATCATTTAATAATCAGTTAATGTGTTTTATAATGCCCCCTGCTTTAACCATTTAGATGTGAGATGTACAAAAATGATAAGTAAAGAAGAGTTAATCCGTCAATATCGGGAAAAACAGCAACAAATCACGACACATAAAGAACAGTTGCTGTACTTAAAACAACAAAAAAGCGAAAAAGAAAGTGCTATAGCACTACTTAATAAAAAGAATAAAGCCATCATCGAAAATGAAGTCCCTGCAGCTTTAAAACTGGCTCAAATAAATGCCAGTCCATCAGTCGACTTAAATAAAGAAGATAAACAAGCTGTTTTGCGCTACCTCCAAGAGCAAGAAACTGCTTTGCGCAAAGTAGAAGAGCATAATAAAGAGCTTTTTGAGAAAACAAAAAAATTAAGTGCATTGCTGCAAAATGTTGGAGAACACCTGGCAGTCGGTTATGACCGAAATAAACTTGCTGAATTGGTTAATCATTCAGGTATTACGAGTACTAAGAATCCTAAAAACATCGGATTTGATTTATTATTGGAACTCCTTGAAGAAGAGAAAAGCAAATATACTTGGACCTTAGACTCAACCGATAAACGCAACTTATTAAGTGCTGTCTCTCACAAAGAGGAAAGCATCCAGTTTATTCTTGGTGTAGATGAACAGACCCAAAGGGAAATTTCATCTGCTCTAGAAGAATTAGAACAACTTAAATTAAAACTGGTGCGTAACTTTGATGAAAGAAACAGCTCTGCTGAAGCAGTTGTTCTACTTACTCAACAGATAATCCAGAAAGAAACCGTTACGATTAAAGAACTTGCAGACGAAGAAGAAGAGCTCGATCGACAAATTAAAATTATAGAAAAGCAAGAAGAGGAAACAAAACAACAACGGGAAAGTGAAGAAAGGGAAAAAGCAGAACAACGTGCAATTCTTGCTGAGAAGCTTGCCGGAATGCTTGAATTATACATCGATGATCGTAACAAACATTATCATACTAAGGATTTATTTATTTCTGAAGATAGAGATATTCGCGACCAATTTATTAAAGAAATCGGTAATGCAGAAAATGGCCTATTAAAAGCATATGTGGAATCAGGAAACAGTGAGGTAGTGCTTAAAAAAATTACTGCAGAAGTGGATAAATTTCCTGGCGCCAAAATGCAAGCGACTCTGAGTAAAATTGTAGTTACGTTAATCGAAGCCGATGCAAAACCTGAGGTTGTAGAAAATCTTTCTCAAAAAGCGGAACAGGTACTTCTAGCGTTCGAAACCAAGGATGGCCGGCATCGGGAGTATGCCCTGAAAATACGAAGTCTATATGGAACAATTGACGGCATAAAAACTTATGCAAAAGACTTATCCGAACATGAAAAAGAAATCATGAATCAGCTTTCTGAGGATCTTAAAAAGGATTTGGATCTATTTACCTATCAAAATCAGGAAAAGATTCCAGGAAAAGAGACCTATCAAAAATTTGAAATGAAATTTAAAGCAAAATTGCACAGTCAAGATGATGTTATGAGTGAATATTCGTCTTGGCCAGAAGTTGTATTCAATATTTTGTTGAGTCTTGCAACCATAGGTAAATTGATTTATTCGAAAGTGACAACTGGAAGAGCATCTTTCTGGTTCGATAAAATCGAAGACCAAAAGGAAGCCGAACTTCCTGTTGATGAAGCCTTAAAAGATATAGGTAATTTTTTAAGCGCTTAATGTGGATAACAAATTATGTAGCCTGAATACAGCACTCAGGCTACATATTATGTTTTATTTCAATTCAATTTTTCATGGGTAATAAGCCTGTTATATTGTATCATCCATTGTAAAATGTTTTTTATTACACCAATGAATACTTCCAATGAATTAAGGCTGGCTGCACATCTGCAAATTCAAGAACAACTACGCCAAAGTGCAACTCACCGTTTTAATGAAATCAATAAAAAATATACTGAATCGGGTTCTATATTAATAGAACAATTAAAAAAGATTATCCTCAAAAAATTATGCAGAATTCATAAATTAGCCCTCGTTTTAATTGACATACAAAATGACTTCGTACTGCAAGAGTTCGCTTTATATGTTCCCGCTGGCGAAAATACATTAATACGCAATATGGCCTTACTTGATGCACTTATTGAGCTTGTTGCACATTACCCTGAGCTGTGTCAGCAAATCGAAATCATTACCACTCAGGATGCACATGTTTTTGGACGAACCCAAGACCATGTTGATGCACAAATAATGGCTCAAGGTTATGGGCAAATACATACTCATAGAATCCTAAAAATTGAACGCCATGAATTACAACAGCTTAATCCGGAAAATGGACAATATGGATTACATTGCCTATGCGGAACAATAGGTGCCGCGATTTCACAGCCAATTGAGGAGCGGCTAAACATTCTGGAAAAAGAAATTTCGCTTTACCGTTTTGCTAAAATTAATTTCTCTGCACCTGAAGCAGGAATGAAACTTAAGGAAGGAATTGATTTAAGTGATCCAGGTTTTTTAAAAGAGATGGATCATATTTATGACAAGGATGCTCTGCCTTTCCTCCAATTTTTCCGAAATAAATCTTATAACGAACTATTCATTACCGGGATTTGCGGAAATATTTGTGTGCAACAAGCAGCCGAAGGGCTGGCAGAAGCAGGAGAAAAGGTAAGTGTAGTTGATCCCTGCGTGCATTACCTGGTTATCCCAAACTTGAGTTCTTATGACGACGTATGGTCAACCGTTCAAAAATCTTATGCTGTAAAAGGAATAAATTCGATTGAACTTGCTGATTTTCAATCAAATCCTGAATGGGCCCAATCAAAGAAAACACCGGTTACTTAATAATGAACTCACCTTAACTATGTAGTTCTTCTAGCTGGGTGAACATACAGGGGCACCCAGCCTCACAATTTAAGCAAATAAATAATTAATACCTAAACGAGCAATTTGACCATTGAAACGTGAGGTCGTACTTACTGCGTTAACAAATAATGGGTTTCCTGCATCAGGACCACCATTAATTAGACTTGTCAGGGGAGTAGACCGATACTTAAGAGAGTCTAAATCATAATACAAATATTCCAATTTTGTGCTCCACTGTCCTTGAAATCTCCATTCTAAAGTGCCCCCTACTGTCCACCCATTCTGTATAGAGGAAGAGCTTCCATTGCTTGTAAATGTCCTCACCAAATTGTTTGCAGTTCCAAGATAGCTCTGAGTTAGATCCGTATCTGAACGAATTCCTCCATAAGCATAACCACCTGTTGCGGCAAAGAGTAGTGAAGGAGTAGCCAGAACCCCTATACGCGCTCGTACTGTCCCTAAATAATCAATACTCTGAGTCAGGGATAGATTAGACGCTATTCTTGAAGTCCTAAAAGTAGGAATTGCCACGACTTGTTGCGCAGCAACTGCCTCCGTTCCAGGCGTTATACCTTGAATATCAGCCTCCACCCCCAAAACAAATTGATTGAAAGAGTATAAATAGCCAATTTGTCCTCCTCCGATAAAACTGTCTTTATTTGATGAGAAAGAAGAGGTGCCGGCAGTTACTGAGGTAGCTGCTGCCAATGCCGAAGTGCTGGCAGCAGAGGGTAAAGTACGAACCGTAGAAAGACGAGCATGCGCCTCGTTATGTGTATTTGCATAACCCCCATTAATTCCAGCATAAAACCCAGTCCAACCTGCAACTGGAACAGGTGCTGCTGTAGGACAAGAGCCCACCCCAACCATACAGACTATTAAAGAAAATTTAATAAAATTCATAAAGATAAATTGAAATTTAACCTAATGAAAATTCTATCACGGAGTTTTTCACAATCCAATTAAACTAATATTTATTAATTACCCGCCCTTATTTTTCTCTTTTACATGTTCTCGAAACTTCAAGCTAAATTCACTTCTACCGATATATCAATCAAGATGCTCAACAAAGAGGCTTATATGAATAAAATCGCGCAATTTAATATTGGGGATTTAGTGATTCACAAAAGCAGCCGCTACAGAGCAATCGTAGTGGATGTTGATCCTTTATTTCAGGCTTCTGGACGTTATAATCCACAAGCACATAAGCGTGAATTTGCTACTCGAAATCCGTGGTATCGCTTATTGGTTGATGACAGCAGTCAAATCACCTATGTTGAAGAATGTATGCTCATTGCCGACACAAGCCAAAGGCCAATTAACAACCCACATATCCACTTTTATTTGAAAGAAAATGAAGGGCATTACAGGAGTGCAAGTCCTACACACTAAACGCTGATTTGTAACCTGGGTGCAGCGAAGGGGAACCCGGGATTGAGAGTTTTATTCTATGATCAAAATCCCGGCTCCGCTTCGCTGCACCCAGGTCATTTTTTTATGTATTCCTTAAAATTAAGACTAAAAGCGCAACAAAGCCAATCAAAACAAGAGCCAATACACCCATAGTATAAAAACTTTTGTTTAAATTTTCCTTGCTAAATTGCTCAGGACGGCCTTTGATTGCGCGGTACAAAATGAACATGATCAGCCCGGCGCCCATAAGACCCAGAATTTGATATAAAGTCTCCATAAAACTCTTCCTTATTTTGCTTCAAAACTAAATGCATCCGAAAATAAACGAGCTGAGGAAACACCATTACTTACCAATACATCACGAGTACTGTATACCATATCAAAAGGTCCACTGATAACGATTTGCCATTCACCAAGATCTTGTGGATGCTTGCTCAGTACAATAGAAGCGAGAGGTACAGTATTATCCTCAGAAACCGAAGAAAAATATTTAAAATGGCTTACATGAGTCTGCCAACTTGTTACCTTTTCATCCATGTATAAATCATTTTGCAACCGTGCACCCCAAAACAATTCAAAAGCTCGAGTATCTGAAGCAGATAATAACTGCTCGATCATCGCTTTTACAGGGGCAAAGCCAGTACCGCCTGCAATAAATAATATAGGGAGTTGCGGATCCAAATGTTTTATGGAGCACTCACCAAAAGGCAGGCGGATGTTTACAAAACCATATTCCTTGATATGGGCAAATAATCGCTGATTGTAGGGATTTTCCAAGCTATGGCGTATGTGAAGCTCATATTTATGGGAGCCTAATGGAGCATTAGCAATAGAATAGCTAAATGCTTCTTTACCGAAAAGAATTTGTAGATATTGTCCCGCTTGATAATCAATGTATTTTTCAGGAGTTAAAATCAAGCGCATGATGCTGTCTGTCAAGGGTGAAATATCCTCTACCAGAGCTTTAATTGTTTTTTCCTTCATTCATCTAACCCCAGAGAAGACCAATAACCATTGACTTTTTTTAATATTTCTTCATCCATAACAATGGGCTCCCCCCATTCTCTTTGTGTCTCACCTGGCCATTTGTTGGTTGCGTCCATTCCTATTTTTGAACCCAAACCTGATACAGGTGAAGCAAAATCCAGATAATCAATCGGTGTATTTTCCATCATGACTGTATCTCGTGCAGGATCCATACGTGTAGTCATTGCCCAAATCACATCCTGCCAATTTCGCGCATCAATATCATCATCACAAACAATGACAAATTTGGTGTACATAAACTGTCTTAAAAAAGACCATACTGCCATCATGATTCGCTTCGCATGCCCAGGATACTGTTTCTTCATTGTGACTACAGCCAAACGATAAGAACATCCTTCTGGGGGCAAATAGAAATCAACAATTTCCGGGAATTGTTTTTGCAATAAAGGGATAAACACCTCATTTAGCGCAACACCTAAAATAGCAGGCTCATCAGGCGGCCGGCCAGTGTAGGTACTATGATAAATCGGCTCATTTCGATGGGTGATGCGTTCTACAGTAAACACTGGGAAAGTTTGTACTTCATTATAATAGCCCGTATGATCTCCATAAGGCCCTTCTGGCGCCTCTACTCCAGGCTCTAAATAGCCCTCTAAAATAATTTCCGCACTCGCTGGAACATGCAGCTCATTCCCAATACATCGTGTGAGACGCGTGCGTTGACCTCGTAATAATCCGGCGAAAGCATATTCAGACAAAGTATCAGGTACAGGGGTCACTGCAGCAAGTATGGTTGCAGGATCCGCGCCTAAGGTCACTGCAACGGGAAAACGTTCCCCGGGATAAGCTTTTTGCCATGCCTGATAGTCCAATGCACCACCACGATGGGATAACCAACGCATGATTAATTGATTTTTGTTTAATACTTGCTGCCGGTAAATTCCCATGTTTTCACGTGTTTGATGAGGCCCTTTAGTGGTTACAAGCCCCCAGGTTATTAATGGCGCCGCATCTTTAGGCCAGCAGGTTTGAATCGGTAACGAATTAAGATCTACCTCATCTTTTTCCCAAACATGAGTTTGGCATTCTGCACCGCTTACATATTTTGGTGCCATATTGAATGCCTGTTTTAACAAAGGGAGCTTATTAAAAGCATCCTTAAATCCTTTGGGTGGATCAGGTTCTTTTAAAGCAGCCAATAATTTGCCTACCTCTCTCAATGCACTGATGTTTTCTTCGCCCATTCCCATAGCCACACGCTCAACGGTACCAAATAAATTGGTCAGAACGGGCATTTGATGGTTTGGAGTATTGGTAAAGAGAAGGGCTGGGCCGCCTGAACGCAACACCCGATCACTGACTGCGGTCATTTCAAGATAAGGCGATACGGGATAGGATATGCGTTTTAATAAATCACGTGATTCCAATTGCGCAATAAAATCTCTTAGATCAGAGTATTTCATTAATAATCCCCTAGAGAAACTTCACTGCCATTAAGTTAAACCCATGTTGAGTAAAATCGTCATCCTTATGTAGGCAGAGATCCAACTCTAATCGAACCCAAGCCAACTCAGGAATGGATATTCCCGCTTACGCGGGAATGACAAATTTCTTAATTAAATGGCAGTGAGCACAGCCTAACCCAGGATCTCATCGATGGACCCGGGCTGCATTTAAGACGCTTAGATACTTAAATTATTCTTGACGCTTCATCGCATCAAAGAATTCGGCATTGGTTTTGTGATTCTTCATGCGCTCAATCAAGAACTCAATCGCATCACACTCATCCATAGATTGCAGGATTTTGCGCAATATCCAAGTACGTTGTAGATCTTCTGGAGATAATAACAGATCTTCACGACGTGTACCCGAACGGTTGATATTAATTGCAGGGAAGACACGACGTTCAGAAATATTACGACTCAAGTGAATTTCCATATTACCCGTTCCCTTGAATTCTTCGTAAATCACTTCATCCATTTTAGAACCGGTGTCTACCAGAGCTGTAGCAATGATCGTCAGGCTGCCGCCTTCTTCGATATTTCGTGCAGCACCATACAGACGCTTAGGTCTTTGTAACGCATTGGCATCAACACCACCAGTTAATACTTTACCCGATGAAGGAATTACTGTGTTATAAGCTCGGGCCAGGCGAGTAATCGAATCAAGTAAAATCACCACATCACGCTTGTGTTCAACCAAACGCTTGGCTTTTTCGATCACCATTTCCGCAACTTGAACATGGCGGTTTGCAGGTTCATCAAAAGTACTGGCAACCACCTCACCTTTTACAGAACGTTGCATTTCAGTTACTTCTTCAGGACGCTCGTCAATTAATAATACAATGAGATAACATTCAGGATAATTTTTTTCTATAGAGCGTGCGATGTTTTGCAGCATTAATGTTTTACCCGCTTTGGGAGGGGAAACAATCAAACCACGTTGTCCGCGACCAAAAGGAGCACATAAATCGACTACCCGCGCGGTCAAATCTTCAGTACTGCCATTTCCTTGCTCCATTACTAAGCGCTCTGTAGCAAATAAAGGAGTAAGGTTTTCAAATAAAATTTTTCGTTTGGCACTATCAGGTGAATCATAATTGATTTCATCAACTTTCAACAAAGCAAAATAACGTTCACTGTCTTTAGGAGGACGAATTTTACCTGAAATAGTATCACCAGAACGCAAACCGAAACGTCTGATTTGGCTGGGTGAGACATAAATGTCATCGGGGCCTGCCAAATAAGAACCATCGGCAGAACGCAAGAAACCAAAACCATCAGTCAGGACTTCTAAAACACCGTCACCGTGGATGTCTTCGCCTTTTAAGGCGTGCGCCTTAAGAATGGCAAAAATAATTTCTTGTTTGCGCATACGGGAAGGGTTTTCGACACCAATCTCTTGTGCGATGTTAAAAAGATCGGCAATAGGCAATTGCTTAAGTTCACTAAGATTCATACTTCTCACTTGATTTGTTGATTAATTGAATTGGGTATCCGGGAAAATATTATTTAAGAATGCAGCTAAGGATTCTGCTGCCTATGTGACATATTTATATTATATCACATATTGCAGACAGGCTATCACAGCTTTAGTAAAAGGTACAACATTTTTTATATATAAAATAAAAAATTAAACGTGACTCTCAACAAAAGCACTTAATTGAGATTTTGAAAGCAAGCCCATTTTAACTGCTTCAACTTGGCCGTTTTTAAATAAAATCAATGTAGGAATACTCATCACACCAAACTTTGCAGGAGTTTGTGGATGCTCATCGATATTAATTTTGGCAAAAGTTACTTGCTCACCATGAGTAGCAGCTACTTCTTCCAATATAGGCGTCAATGCGCGACATGGGCCACACCATTCAGCCCAAAAGTCAACTAATACAGGCTTATTTGCATTGATTACATCCTGTTCAAAGCTTGCATCTGTTATCGTTTTAATAAGATCACTCATGTGTCAACCTCGGTTGTTTAAAATTCGTTAATTGCCAAACACTCTCTTTGCATGAAGAAATACGCATATTTGACATAGCTTGAATAAAAAATCCTCTGAAAACTCACACCATCTTGCTCGAGTCAAAAGACTGTTTATTCAATCTACACAAATCGGCTATATCCTCAATTTTTACATTAAGAGAAACCGGCTGCAACTTCTATTATAGATCACCACCCACTGCTTGCAACATACTCAATGCAGTAATCGCAGCGGTTTCTGTGCGTAAAATTCTTGGACCTAAGGATAAAGACTGAAATCCATGCTTGTGAGCTAATTGAACTTCATTATCACTAAGTCCCCCTTCAGGACCAATAAGCAAAGCAATAGCATAGGGTCCGATCGTGTAATCTTTCCAGTTTTTATCCTCGCCCGGATGTAAAATCAATTTTAATTGAGCTTGAGTCTCACCGATGTAATGCTCAAGTGTAACAGTAGGATATACTATGGGAACTGTATTTCGACCCGATTGTTCACACGCAGCAATAACAATTGCCTGCCATTGAAGAAGTTTTTTGGTCATTCGTTCCTTATCTAACTTGACCACACACCGCTCTGTAATGATGGGAGTAATGCTAGCTACACCGAGCTCAACGGCTTTTTGCATTACAAACTCCATACGCTCTCCCTTGGAAATAGCTTGTGCCAAGTGGATAGCTAATGGCGACTCACGGCTCACGTCGTTTATTGAGCCTATGACCACAGTAACTTGTTTTTTCTTCACAGCTTCTATTGTTGCATCAAACTCACGATCATCACCACAAAATAAAGTAATATGCTCACCAACCTGCATGCGTAAAACGACGCCGACATGCTGACTCGCTTCTGGAGATAATTCTAAAAGTTGACCTGTATGGTAGTTTCCAGGTTGATAAATGCGTACCGCTCTCATGTGTTTATTGACTCTGTAACTTAGTCTCGCTATATGAAGAACAATTCTTGACTCACTCCCCACGTTCTGCGGCTTGTCCGCAGAATCCAGAAATGATACCTATCTTGGATCCCGCGGACAAGCCGCGGGACGTAAAGTGCATTTCTTTAACTAATGGGGGTATAACCCTCACTGAGGGCAGCGAAACTGCATTCAACTACTTCTTTGTACTGCCCAATACTATAACAAAAATTACTTATTTTTACCCTATGTGGTAGAATTTTTTATTTCACTAAACCCTGTAAGGAAATTAAAAATAATGAGCAAAACACGTATTGAATCTGACAGCATGGGTGAAATTGCTGTTCCTGCCGATAGGTATTGGGGTGCACAGACTGAGCGGTCGCTACATCACTTTAATATAGGCAAAGACATTATGCCACGAGAAGTCACCCACGCTTTTGGTATCTTAAAAAAAGCTGCAGCCTTAACCAACCTGGACTTAGGTAAATTACCGAAGGATAAGGCTGATTTAATTATCCAAGCCGCTGATGAGGTCAGCAAAGGCATGTTGGACGCTCATTTTCCTTTACATGTATGGCAAACCGGAAGCGGCACTCAATCCAATATGAATGCCAATGAAGTCATTTCAAATCGTGCTATTGAGATAGCAGGTGGAGCAATGGGTAGTAAATCGCCGGTTCACCCTAATGATCATGTGAATATGTCTCAGTCTTCGAATGATACATTTCCAACCGCTATGCATATTGCAGCAGCTATCGCCTTCAAGAATAAACTAATCCCGGCAGTAAAAAACTTGCGCGCTGCCTTGGCTGTTAAAATGACGGCATTCAAAGATATAGTTAAAATAGGTCGAACTCATTTACAAGATGCAGTGCCACTTACCTTAGGTCAGGAATTTTCTGGCTATGTCGCCCAGCTTGATGCCTGTATCCGTCGACTTGAGGACGCATTACCCGAATTATACGAATTGGCAGCAGGAGGAACTGCAGTAGGAACCGGGTTAAATACCCATCCCCAATTTGCAACCAAAGTAGCAGAGCACATTGCTCATATAACTCAATTGCCGTTTGTTACTGCAAATAATAAATTTGCTGCCCTGGCCTCCCATGAGGCTTTAGTTAATGCCCACAGTGCCATGAAAGCACTGGCATGTGCTTTAATGAAAATTGCGAATGACATCCGATGGCTAGCTTCTGGCCCCCGTTGCGGCATTGGTGAATTAATCATTCCAGAAAATGAACCCGGATCGTCTATTATGCCTGGAAAAGTCAATCCAACCCAATGTGAAGCCATGACTATGGTTTGTGCTCAGGTTCTGGGGAATGATGCAACTGTGGGAATAGCCGACAGTCAAGGTAATTTTGAGCTGAATGTATTTAAACCCGTCATCATCTTTAACGTACTTCATTCGCTTAATTTATTAACTGACACCTGCCGTTCATTCCAAGAGTTTTGTGCAGAAGGAATCGAAGCCAATCATAAGGTTATTGACTACTACCTGCATCACTCCTTAATGCTCGTCACCGCCCTTAATCAACATATAGGTTATGACAAAGCAGCTAAAATTGCTAAAACGGCTCACCAAGACAATTCTTCCTTACAAGAGGCAGCAGTCAAGCTTGGTATTTTAACAGCGGAACGCTTTGCTGAATTGGTAAGACCAGAAAAGATGATTGGACCAGAGTGATGCAAATCTCTTGAAAAATTATGCTGTTCTATTGCATAGTTGGCCTGTTAATTTGAAAGTATGCTCTCTCTATAAGGAGAGTTTACCAAATTGAATCAATTTAACTCATTCGGGAGCAAAAATGGATTTTTGCTTTTAATAAAGTAATGCAAGGACGAACTTCTTTAACAAGTTTATAGAAAAATAGGGTTCAAGTATGAAGCAAAAAAGAATTATTCATTTGGCACAAAAATCTGAGCCAATGGATCATAAAAACGCAAGGACATCCCATCAAAATATCGAAAAAACAGGTAAGAAAAAAATGAGTTTTTTTGGGGATCGTGCTTCCAGACAATTTGTGAAAGATGAAATGATTAAAGACGGGCTGGATTCAATGCACATAAAAATAGAAATGGAAGAAGCGCGCAAAGCCAAGGAAGATGAAACAAAAAATTTTACACCCTGGTAATTTTAACATATAGGGGTTGAGCACTGCCCAACCCCTACCTCTAAGCACTAATAAACTTCTGCAGCCTCAATACCTTCGCTTCCAGCCTTTGCAAACAGAAAAGCCAACTTAGATACTTATTGTATTACAGGAATTTGTGGCGCAGCATTGCGTTTAGGACCTGGAGTTGATCTTTGAGTAGGATCTTTTGAAGCATAACTCTTTTGCGCTTTAGGTTTATTTACTGTTTGCTGTTGGGCCTCTGTGTTCATCTTCCCATAACCCTGGGTGTTCGTTTGTTCTGAACGTTGCATGTCCATGCATGCACACAATCCTAAAGATAAAGCAATACCAAAACCTAACTTAAGTGACTTTAATTTTATCATATCTAGCTCCCTGCTTCGTTAATTTGAAAGATAAATATAAATTAAAAAATTTAAAATCACCACCTAAATTCAACAAGAATTTTTTTTTCTACCAAAAACCCATATAATCGAATCAACTCTTGTCAAATAAAGGACTTATTATGATTTATCCCAATATCCTTGCCACCATAGGACAAACTCCTGTAGTAAAAATTAATCGCCTCGGTCATGATCTTGATTGTGAGCTGTATGCAAAATGTGAGTTTTTTAATCCAGGCGGCTCTGTTAAAGATCGCATTGGGTATGAAATGGTGGTAAATGCAGAACGCGAGGGTCATATCAGGCCTGGCTATACATTGATTGAGCCTACCTCTGGAAATACAGGAATAGGTATTGCGCTGGCAGGTGCTGTATTAGGCTACAAAGTAATCATTACCATGCCCGAAAAAATGAGCCAAGAAAAACAATCTGTGCTTGAGCGATTGGGAGCAAAGATTTATCGTACCCCAACAGAAGCAGCGTATAATGATCCGGAAAGCCACATTTCTTTGGCTAAAAGGCTGAATGCGGAAATTCCTAATTCCTATATTCTTGATCAATATGCCAACCCCAATAACCCAAATGCCCATTATCGCGGCACTGCTCAAGAAATTATTGATGACTTTGGCAAAGACTTGCATATGGTTGTTGCCGGAGTAGGAACTGGAGGAACAATTACAGGGATTGCCAAACGGCTTAAGGAACATAATCCGCAAATTAAAATTATTGGCGTTGACCCTGAGGGCTCGATTCTTGGTGGTGGAACCGAAATTAAGCCGTATGCAGTAGAGGGAATAGGCTATGATTTCTTTCCAGAAGTTTTAGATAATAGTTTAATTGATCAGTACATTAAAACGAATGATCTGGATTCATTTCGAGCGGCAAGAGATTTGATTCGTGAAGAAGGCTTGTTAGTAGGAGGCTCTTCAGGAGCTGCCATGTGGGCTGCGCTGCAGGCCGCAAAATCCTTGGGTAAGGACCAAAAATGTCTGGTTATTTTACCGGACTCAATCCGCAATTACATGTCTAAATTTGCTAATGATGAATGGATGAAAAAACACGGGTTTATGTAAGCGAACGATTCGGAGCAGAATTGCATCACCCAGATTAATTCTGCTTCATTGGAAGGCTACACGTTTTATCTCAACGCCAAAGTCGATTGATTTTCTAACTGATCGAACAAATCATCAGGTTCAACTTGCCCGGTGACAATCCAAGCCGCTATAGAGTCTGCCAAAAGATCAATCGTGTATTTTTCTTGGTCTTGTGGTTCTCCCACAATAGCAGATTTTTGTCGTGTTTGGGTTAAGTCAGATACAGTTATGGCATTCTTCAATTGAACAGGTAAAAATTTAATGTAGAGCGCCGTAAGTTGCTCGCGAGTTAACTCACCAGCATCGACCATTTTAAGCATGGTCTTACACCATTGGTCATGAGATTGCGCACGATGTTTCTTATGTTCCGCAATCATATTGATAATACCCTTTAGGGTTTGTTCTTGTTCACTTGAATCTACGACAGGCTTAGGTGCAGCAATGGCTAATTGACCAACATAAGCAAAACTTGTTTTATTTTTTTCAGTTACCGCAGGAAAATATTCGTCACCTTGAATCTGAATCATTAAATTAAGTTTATTAGCCATTATTCTTCTCCATCATATACTTCTCTTTTTCTCAGCTCCTTGCCAAGTTCTTTAAAAGATAGAGTAACAGTAATTCCTAGCGTCTGAGCCAAGGCGTTTAAAGCACTTGGCGGTAGCTTGACATCAGGATCGCGTAAATAACTTTTGGGTGTTTCCACACTCAACCCATCAAATACCTCAATATACTTTAAAGGATGGGTATATAACTCATCCACCGCCAGCTGGCGTAATACATAAGCCATACACTCCACTAACTCTGACTTACGAGAACTATTGAGTAGTATTCCCATACGCTCAGGAAGTGTTAAATACGGTTGGTTGCTTATATATTTGGGAAAGTGTTGATAAAAGCGTTCCAAAATTTTTTTCAAAGTTGCATCATTGCCTCGTTGATGGCTACTTTGCAAAGAATCAATCAAAGCCACAGCAACAGCATGAAATTGTTCATTTCCGACATTGATAAAACTATATTCTGCACGTGGTCTAGGTTCATGCTGTACATAAGCTCTATTACTAAAAAAACCCGCCATGATGCTCTCCCAACCTCAATATAACTTCATTCTAATGAATCAAAATTAAGGAAATATTAACTTGCAACATTATGAGATATAAATTTACAGTTAACCTCATTTTTCAAACAAATTATAGTAATAAAATAGTACTTAACATTATAATTCTATACTACATGAAATAATTTTACTCGATTACGCTCTAATAAAACAATGCTTATACTTTTTATACTTAATGATTACCGGAAGTTTATAGCGAACTTTCAACTTAGGGAAATGTTTATGGAGCATTATCAATAAAATGATTGAGTTCGCATTAAAAAGTTACTTCCAACAGCTCTTAATGGGTTAAATCAGTAGCTTCTGAATATGCCAAGAAGGTAACATGATGGTTTAAAAGCAACTTCAAAAGTTAGTGTCTGGTTTTACATAAATTGAGGACTTCCCTTTGAGCCACTTAACCTATTATCTTATTTGTTTATTCCTTGTGCTCTTAACTGTATTTCTTCATTTAAAATACAAAAGAAAACAAATCAACGTGACCCGGTGGCAAAAATCATTAAATTTGCAAGAGCACTCTCAAGTTTTCCGCCAAATTTACAGCGGAGCTAATGGCTTTATGTTATCGCAAAATGCACGTCACAAACATGATGCAATGGAATATGCTTATGGAGAAATTGATTTTTTATCATTTATTGCACTTTTATCTCTAACGAATCCCAATGAAAACACCGTTTTTTATGACTTGGGTTCAGGAACAGGGAAAGCGGTATTAGCCTGCAGCATGGTGTTCCCTATAGCCAAAAGTATTGGCATTGAATTATTTCCCGAACTCTACCTCGATGCATGCAAACGACTTGAGCAATTGGCCGCGATGAAAAATTACGCGGAACAAGCAAAAAAAATTCAGTTCATTTTAGGAGATTTCCTCAAGGTGAATTTTGATGACGCAACGCTTGTTTTTATCAATTCCACTGCCTTTTTTGGCCCAACATGGGAAAAGCTATGTGCTAAGCTGAATCATTTACCACATCTCAATACAGTAATTACAACCAGCAAAGCATTATCCAGTACTCATTTTACTGTGACAACCCGCACTAAAGTTGAGATGAGTTGGGGTGTCGTGTTCGCTTACATCCACACGCGAAAAAACAACTTTTGACTAACTGTCTTGAAAAGATTGAATAATTTTTTTCCCAGTCTATACTTATAAAACAAGGACAATTGTCAGCGCCTAATCTGTATTGGTAGCAGACTTTGAAACACGCGACAACACGAGGTGGGTATGATCAAATCGGAACTCATTGAACACATCGCTGCTCGAATGACGCATCTTACTGAAAAGCAAGTGGCTGATGGCATAAATAGAATATTGGAATTAATGAGTGAGGCACTCATTAAAAATCAAAGGATAGAAATTCGGGGATTTGGCAGCTTTTCTCTTCATTATAGACCTCCCCGCAACGCGCATAATCCCAAAACTGGCGAAAAAGTTGTGACAAAGGCTAAATACAGCCCGCATTTTAAACCAGGAAAAGAATTACGCGAACGTGTCGATGCATCACGTGATAAATATAAATTACCTGATGAAGAATAAGATAAGTTTATTTTTTATTCTTGGCGTAAGCTGGTTTTTATTATCAGCCCTGGGTTCGCTGCACTCACCCAGGGCTAGGTTTATTTTTTATTATCCAATCAAGTACGAGGTAAAGTAACGCCTGTTTGTCCCTGATATTTTCCATTGCGATCTCGATATGAAACGGCACAAACTTCCGTAGCTTCTAAAAATAGCATTTGTGCAACACCTTCATGCGCATAAATTTTGGCGGGCAATGTAGTCGTATTCGAAAACTCCAAAGTTACATGACCTTCCCACTCGGGTTCCAAAGGGGTCACATTAACAATAATGCCACAACGCGCATAAGTCGATTTGCCAAGACAAATAGTCAGGATATTCCGTGGAATACGAAAATATTCTACTGTTCTTGCTAATGCAAAAGAATTGGGAGGAATAATGCACACATCAGATTGCACATCAACAAAGCTGTTTTCATCAAAAGCTTTAGGATCCACAATAGCAGAATTAATATTAGTGAAAATTTTAAACTCATTAGCACACCGAACATCATACCCATAGCTGGATACACCGTATGAAATAATCCTTCCATTGTCATTTTCACGCACTTGTCCGGGTTGAAATGGAGATATCATTCCATGTTCAAGCGCCATTTTTTCTATCCATCTATCTGATTTAATCGACACAATAAAAACCTCATGAAGTCTTCAAAATGAGTGTTCTACCATAAAAGTCAGGCAAACGAAAGATTGTATTGATATTACTCTAAATGATCCATAATTTCTGTGCGTTAAATATTTAACACGCTCTTTAATAAAATTGTTTATACTTAATTATATAAATTGCATAAGTGCTTGTTCGCCAAATGGATGAAGAACCCAAAAGTTACAGTCATGCTGCCAAACAAATTGATTTTGTAATGAAACGTTGCCATCTAGACCATTCAGAAATCAAATTAATTAAAAAACTGATTCAAGATAGTTATAATACTTTAAGCCAATGGCATCATAATAAAATATTTTTGAATGCAGGATTATGGAATAAACAAATCTATGAGGAATATAAACAATTAAATTTTGATTTTTCTGCAGTCTCTGAGGTGCAGGATATTTATTCGCAATTACTGCTTTATTCATTGATAAGACCATTAATAAAAATTCAATTTTTTAATAAGCGATTGCTTGAGATAGGTAGTGGCAATGGTCTTGGGCTTAAAGCAAGTTCGCAACTACTAAAAACTGACTATGCCTTAGGTATCGATTTGGTTAATCGATTAGTGATAAATTCCAATCGTCATTTCTACAAACAAGACAAAGTGAATTACATTCAATCTGATGCAGAAAATTTACCCTTAAGCAATGAATGCTTTGATATTGTTATCAACCTTGAAAGTTCTCATCTTTATCCCATAATTGAGGACTTTTTTTCTGAGGTTGAACGTGTCCTATCTTTAGGTGGATTTTTTTGTTATGCCGATCATTATTTTAAAAATAAAGATCAATCAAACAAATTAGAACAATTTATTAAGAAGGGTGATAAATTAAAAATTATTCAAAAGGTAAATATTACTAAGTGGGTTCAAGCTTCTCTTTATCAACGGTTAATAGTAAATGAAGAAGCTTTCTATCAACAAGCCCTGTATCTCGCTGGGGATGACTTTTACAAACTGCAAGAGGTTGCTGCTGTTTTAGGATTAATATTTCTTCCATGGTGGAAAATCAGGTTTAAAAATCCCGTGCTTCGTTACATTGTGAAAAATACTCGAAGAGATAAGTTTTGGGGTAGAAAATATTATTTTTATTACCTTGTTCAAAAGGTTAAGAAATGAAAAATAAAAAATCCACGAAATACCATGCGTCCTTTATAAAATTGAAACCCAGGATCGTCACTGATCCCAGGTTACATTGAGGCTATTTTTTCTTTGCAGCCATATGGGATAAAATCTCACCCAGCTCCATTGGCATTGGGAAAACAATGGTGGAGTTATTATTGCTTGCTATAGCGGCTAATGTTTGCAAATAACGTAATTGCATTGCCTGAGGTTGTTGTGCCAGAACTTGTGACGCTTGCAGTAATTTTGCTGAGGCTTGTAATTCCCCTTCGGCATGGATCACTTTGGCGCGGCGTTCGCGCTCTGCTTCAGCTTGTCTTGCAATCGCACGGATCATGCTTTCATCTAAATCCACATGCTTAATTTCAACATTAGCCACCTTGATTCCCCAGTTATCTGTTTGTGAATCTAATATCTTTTGTACGTCGGCGTTTAATTGTTCACGCTCAGAAAGCATTTCATCCAACTCATGTTGTCCTAATACAGAGCGGAGTGTTGTTTGTGCTAATTGACTGGTAGCTTCATAGTAATTTTCTACTTGAATAATTGCATTTTCTGGTACTACTACACGAAAATATAACACCGCGTTTACCCTTACTGAAACGTTATCTTTAGATATTATATCTTGACTTGGTACATCCATAACCACAGTTCGTAAATCGACTCGTACCACTTGTTGGATCACTGGAATAATAAGTACCAATCCAGGTCCTTTAACTTTCCAGAAGCGTCCTAACATGAATACTACACCGCGCTCATATTCTCTAAACACTTTAATTGCTGCTATCAAAAGCAATATGATTGCTATGATAATCACTGTGAAAAAAGGTCCCATTTTATCCTCCTTGATTACCTAAATCTTCTTCGATTTCTAACAGGAGCCCTGAGGCTCCGATTACTTTTATTGGCTTGCTTGCTGCAATAAACTTTTTCGAGTGCACACTCCAAATCTCACCACGAATAAATGCCTGCCCTTCAAGATTAATGTCACCAAGCGTACGGCCTTTGGCCCCTATCAAAACAATTAAACCATGTTTCACACTTTGTCGTCTCGCTTTTACTGCCATCCCAAGTATGATCACAAAGAAAAGAATATTCACTAAGGCCATTGCTCCGATTGCCGACCATGCTATTTGGTATGTCTGATTGTCGCTATCAATTAACATAATGGAGCCGATGATAAACGCTATTGTGCCTCCGATACCTAAAGAACCGTATGCAGGTACAAATGCTTCCGCGATAATAAACCCTATTCCCAATAGAATAAGGAAGAAACCTGCATAACTGATTGGTAATAATTGCAATGCATAGAGCGCGATACACATTGATATGGCGCCAATTACTCCTGGTAATATATTGCCTGGGTTGACCAGTTCAAAGAAAATACCATATATCCCTAGTAAAAGAAGGAGATAAGCAACCGTTGGATTAGTAATTATTGATAAAAATCGGGTACGCCAATCAGGCTCGATTAGCTCTATATGCGCATTGCTGGTGTTGAGTGTTATTTTTTGGTTGTTTTGCATTACTGATATGCCATTCAACTGAGAAAGCAAATCGCTTTCATCACGGGCAATGTAGTTAATAACCCCCTGCTTTAGGGCTTCTGTGGAAGTTAATGTCTCAGCGTTCAAAACTGCCTTTTGCGCAAAATCTGGATTACGTCCCCTCAATTGTGCAAGTGCCCTTAAAGTTGCCACCGCATCATTTGTGATTTTTTTCTGCATAGTTGTTTGCTTATTTGTTTGGGTTTCATCAGCAAAACCAGTCATAGCAATATTAACCGGACTTGCAGCTCCTAATTGGGTACCAGGTGCCATAGCTGCCAAGGTACTGGCGTAGAGTAAGTAAGTTCCCGCACTTGCAGCACGGGCGCCATTTGGACTGACATAAGTCACTATGGGAACATTCGATGATAAAAACTTTTGAATAATTTCGCGTGTAGATTCATCAAGTCCGCCTGGCGTATCAAGAGTAATCAGGATTAAATCTGCATTTTGTGCATTATCAATATTACGAATAATGTAATCTGCAGTGGCAGGTCCGATTGCTCCTTTGATTTTAAGTTCGACGACATTTGCTGCATAAGAGTTGGCGGCATAAATGAATAAAATAATAAGGAATACACTGAGCCGAGATAAAATGATGTTCCACCCTGGAGAGGTAAATAGGGACTTTGGCATGCTGTAAGATTTACACATGCTCCTTTCCTTTACGAAAATACGTTATATGATAAAAGATAGCACAGTTTGCGTTATTTATTATTCATTTGGAATGAACAACTGGCAGTACGACTCCTACGCCTCGCGGGCAAACCGCGGGGAGTAGGCTGAGATGTGATCAAGGGACAATGCGCTTCAGCAGGCTCCTACAGATTCTGAGCGACCGGTTTTTAGAAATAAACACCAACTTGTGCAGAAACTGTATCCGCAGTACCTCCAGTTCCTATTGTCGGTGCATTTACAAGGCCATTGGGCGCTGCACCGTTGGCAAAATCATTGGATCCATAATCTATTTCATGCCGGTATTCAATACTTTCTACAGTATCTTTCCAAATAGAAATGTTAAATACTCCAATAAATCGATGTTCTGGTAAATTGAGTGCAAGTGCTTCTCGGGTCCTTTGATAGCCAACACCAACAGACGCAGGTCTATTGAATATCCTAAATGTCATATCAATTTCTGTTTGTAATGCTTGGGGTTTTGCACCATGACCATTGAAACTCAAATCCTGAGCTCTGAATGCCTCAATGGTCCCAACCCATTCAGCAGCAAAGTTAAATCGATCGTAAGCAAGATTACCATGTACATCCACAGCTTCCGTTTTACGCACGAGTTCATTTCCATTGAGTAAAGAACCGAAACCGCCAAACGTTCCGGGGTTTGCTGCAGTATTTTGCATTCCAGCTGCATCATTAATTGAACTGATATAACTTGCGCCTATTTCACCACTCATTTTGTCAAATCCAAAGACATAACCTCCGTTCACACCTCCGACTCCAGCTCTTCCCAGCATGGTATCACTTCGATAAATGTATGTTGAAACAAATGGTCCTGTATCTTCTTGAGATTTATAGCCTATTATAAAAGGCCTTGTTTTAGTGCGAGCCATATCCAAAGTTAATGGCGAACTGATCATCGAGCTGGAATAACGGCCAAAAGGCACATACAACTGACCTGCAGTAAAATAGAATGGCGTTTTGTCCAAATTACCGATATTAACAAAGCCCATATTGAGGTTAAATGCTGAATTATTAATTCTTGGGCCAACCTCCGGGGGGCTTGAATCATATGCAATTGCTATGTAGGCCTCAACGTTTTGGTTTAGCGCAGCAGCAACATCTAACTCACTTGAGCCTAGGGTTAAGTCAACATTTGTCCCACCAACATAATCGCTATTGAGCATACCTACTGGTTCGGCTTTACCGCTCAGTGCAATGATTGGCCTGTCAGGAATTGGGTAGCCCATATTCCGATATGCTCTATATAATCTTCGGCGTTGTTGCATCAAACGAATATCGCGATTGATACTCGAGATATTAACAATATAGTCTGACCCATCAAACGCAGGTCTATCTCCCAAATATGGAGACGCGACCACCGGCGTTCCCGCAACGTAAGTCACCACACGCCCCTCAGCCACTAAAGCGGTTGGATAAAATCCAACTGACTCAGGATGTTCTTCAGGCGTATGCACCGACAGCGTTGATGAGTGATATTTGACCATGTTATCTTGCTTGATTTGGTCATGTTCATGCTTTTTTCCATGTTGAACATGAGCTTTGGACTCTTGTTTCTTTACTTCTTTTTTGCTCGACTTGCTTGGATGCTTCACTTTATGTGAAACCATTTCCTTTTGTAACGAATTTAGTTGAGCTTGTAATTCTTGTGCTTGTTTTTGTAGGCGAGCGATTTGACGTTGTAACTGTTGATCATGTTCCGCATAGAGTGGCGATGACAAACAGACTAGGGCCAATATTATTTTTTTATACTGCATGCGGTACTCCTGTTCATTATTTTTACTTCCACATCGGAATGGCAGAAAATTATAGCTTGGGAAACACGGAGTGGCTAGCCTCTTTTTTACAAATTTGCTTAAATTTTGTAACCTTCATTTGTATAAAAAAAAGCCCATCACAAAGTATGGGCTTAATGAATAGAGCGATTTGGTGATTACGCGTTGCCGATTAACTTCAGACCAAAATATGGACCATAAACTCCGTAATCCACTGCGCGAACAGGACCAAATAAATTGGGAAGTACTTGCTCTTCCAATACATGGAAATAATTGACCACTTGATAGCCTACTTGGATATTAGCAAGACCTATAGGAGTAGCGTGGGCATAATTTACTCCAAGTTTTGCTTCCAAGCTCGGAACAATAGCATTTTTGCGTAAAGATACTTGCTCAACAATAGCGTGAAGCGGAGTGAAGATAAAACCGGCATGATAGCGATTTGTCCCATAGAGAATGGAACCCCCTCCATTTGCGGTAACGCTTAATGAGTCTGTAATGTAGTATGCATAATTAATTCCAGCTACCGGTCCAATCCCTTTATAGTCAGTATTGTCAAACTTGCTAAATGGATTGCTAGCAAGTGAAGGAACAATACTTGTTATATAATAGTTATCCCCGGTTGATTGAATGTTTGCGTATTGCAAACCTGCATAGAAACGTATTTTTTTTCTTATACTGAAATCAGTATGTTGTCCCATCACTACATTAACTTGATCGATTCTATTTCGGTTAATGAATTCAAATGGAGCAGGTATCAGTGGAATATTTGCTGCAGGGATAGTTAACGATCCAAAAAGCTCAGTTGGTCCTGCAGATGTACTGAAGTGCATCCAGTTGATAGTAATATCATTTCCCGTATTGAAATGGTAGGAACCTTCTAAAAAATATCCCCAGTTCCAGTCATTTTTTAATTCTTTATTTAAAGGCGCTGTACCAAATTGAAATGCTTTCTCAGCACCATAAACCGATCTTAAATATAGTGCTTGCGCACCGAAGTCCCAGAGATTTGTCGCACATGGAACAGTGACATTACCTGGGGTACAAACTGGGCCCATACTTCCGGCAGTAGCTATACTTGCTGCCAATCCTAATACAGCTATAGTTGCTTTCTTAAACATGAATACTCCGTTAGAAAAAAAAAGCCCATCATGAATGACGGGCTTTCATAAGATCTTAATCAATTAAGAAATTAAACATTTCCTACATACTTCAGACCGAAGTAAGGACCAGCAGCAGCAAAGTCAGTTGAAGTTACTGGTAATACAGTTGTGTTCAACGCATGGATGTAGTCAAACCACATGTATCCAGCATCCAGAGTTAAATCACCTTGCGCCATTGCGTAAGTATAGCTAGCACCTAACTTAGCTTCTAATTCTGGAACGATTGATGTTCTGGTTCCACTAACATCAACAGTGAAGATACCAAAACCAGCATCACCGTCAGTGTCAACGAAATCAACACCGTAGCTATGCTTTTGCGAACCAACTAATACTGCAGCAGCTGCTTTAGCATAAATTCCGAAGCCATTGCCAAATACGTAGTTCATGTCAATACCAGTACGTGGACCAAATCCGTTGTACTGAGTGCTGCCATTGAATCCAACTGTAAAGTCAGGGATACCGGCATCGAAGTCTGTTGCAAACGCATGAACACTTCTCTTGATGCTAGCAAATTGGAAACCGCCGTGGAAACGGATTTTCTTGTTCGCGCTGAAGTCAACATATTGACCGAATTCACCGTTCACTGCATCCCATCTGTTTTTGTTACCAAAACCAATTAATGTGTCTGGATCAAAAGAAGGAACGAATGTATGATTGTTCCAACCTGTATCCAAGTGATACCAAGTCAGAGTAATGTCGTTTCCGGTATTGAAATGGTAAGAACCTTCAATCTGGAATCCCCAGTTCCATTGCGCGTCCAGTTCAGTGTTAATCGCAACACCTGTTGGAGTAGTACCGACGTTTAATGAAATATCGTTATCGGTCATTGTTTGTAAAATTAATGCTTGTCCGCCGATATTCCATCCGGTAGCTGGGCAAGGAACAGTGACGTTACCTGGGGTGCAAACTGGACCCATGGTACCAGCGAATACTGCACTGCTACCTAAAGCAAGAACAGCTAACGCTGTTTTTTTCAAATTTAACATGCTTATCTCCACTTTTTATTATTATTTCCGTTCGTTACCAATTTTAAATTGAGCAACGGTACGCATATTCGCTCTATACCGAGAGCGTACCTTGCTCAATTATCTTACCTGACCCTTGTAAAGTCAACAGTATTGATTAAATTTTTAAAATGATAGCGAATTAAATGTTTCCTATATACTTCAGACCAAAGTAAGGACCAGCAGCAGCAAAATCAGTTGAAGTTACTGGCAATACAGTTGTGTTCAACGCATGGATATAGTCAAACCACATGTATCCTGCATCCAGAATTAAGTCACCTTGCGCTATCGGATAAGCATAGCTAGCACCTAACTTAGCTTCTAATTCTGGAACGACTGATGTTCTGCTTCCACTAACATCAACAGTAAAGATGCCAAAAGGAACATCACCATCGCCATTGGTGTCAACGAAATCAACACCGTAACCATGCTTTTGCGAACCAACTAATACTGCAGCAGCTGCTTTAGCATAAATTCCAAAGCCGTTGCCAAATACGTAGTTCATGTCAATACCAGTACGTGGACCAAATCCGTTGTACTCAGTGCTGCCATTGAATCCAACTGTAAAGTCGGGGATACCGGCATCGAAGTCTGTTGCAAACGCATGAACACTTCTCTTGATGCTAGCAAATTGGAAACCGCCGTGGAAACGGATTTTCTTGTTCGCACTGAAGTCAACAAATTGACCGAGCTCACCGTTCACTGCATCCCATCTGTTTTTGTTACCAAAACCAATTAATGTGTCTGGATCAAAAGAAGGAACGAATGTATGATTGTTCCAACCTGTATCCAAGTGATACCAATTCACATTGATGTCGTTTCCAGTATTGAAATGGTAAGAACCTTCAATCTGGAATCCCCAGTTCCATTGCGCATCCAGCTCAGTGTTAATCGCAACACCTGTTGGAGTAGTAGCGATATTCAATGAAACATCGTTATCGGTCATTGTTTGTAAAATTAATGCTTGTCCGCCGATATTCCATCCGGTAGCTGGGCAAGGAACAGTGACGTTACCTGGAGTGCAAACTGGACCCATGGTACCAGCGAATACTGCACTGCTGCCTAAAGCTAAAATTGCCAAAGTTGTTTTCTTTAAACTTAACATGCTTATGTCTCCGCATAAATTATTATTAGTTCCTCTTTAATTGATAACTCTCTACTAGGAGTTGTCATTAGCATGCCTTCGTCGCTTCAGGGTCGATGCATGCAACAGTGTGAGTATTAGCAGTGGAATAGAATAAGTCAAGAAATTTTGCAAAAAAAAATTAATATTTTTCAATTAGATATGTCTTTTTTGTACGAAGAATATCTTTTTTGAGCAGGGTGGTAATTCTTTTGATTTAGGCGTGTAAAAATCCGATTTGCAAGTACTTTTCTTTAGAAGAGTAAGCATAACCTCCTCTATAAAATTTCTATTAAAACTTGCAGCTAATATATCGAAACTTCGTTTACGACTTAATGAGCCGTAGAACGCTTCCATTGAGGTAATCATGCTCTTTATCTTTTTATTAATGTAATGACAACTCTTCGATTTGCTGCCCGACCTAGATCAGTATCGTTTCTAGCAACAGGATAAAGCTCGCCGACCCAGGTTACAGAGAGTTTTTCTTCAGGTACGCCTAGACTTAGTAAATATTTTTGAACGGTTCGTGCCCTTTCTTCAGATATCGCATTGTTATAGCCTTTGCGACCATTTGCATCAGCATAACCTATGACACGTATTTCTTGTATTTGAGGATCTGCATCCACATATCGAGCAATACGACGTAATTGTTTTTTATCTTCATCAGTCAATTCTCTGCTATCTTCTTTATAATGAAATATACTTTCTCTAACTTGTTCATAACCAAATGGTAATAAACTTCCAATACATTCTTGATAGCGAGAATAAGGTTTTTGAAAACCAACCGGTGACAATGAAACCATTGTATTAAATCCTGTTTCCCCACGATAAATGAAACTTGGTTCATAGCCTTGTGATAGAAAAGTAAGTAATTTTAAAGCGCCATCTCGTCTTAGAAAAACCCCATATTCCCCTGGCTTGACCATGAGTTGGCCTAATAGAATAGGAGGCTTTTCTGCTTTCCAGTTGGGAGTTTTTATAATAATTTTTGCAGGTAAAAATCGTTGTACCTCATCCCATGTACGTAAAATAAAATGAGGTGGTTTTGCTGCATACTGTTCGAAATATGCGATGCCATAATTAGGAATGGTTAGTGATAGTCCACAACGAATTAGGTTACGGCTTACGCGCCATCCTTTTGCGCCCAATGGATTTGCAAAATGAACTTGGGTCATTGTGTATCCTGTGTCCATTGTCAGTACCGCACTCAATGCAATACATGCTATAAATTGTCCTTTGTGATCCACAAATGCCATCTTTTATTCATTCCTGCGACTTATTTCATGTTATTCTTAGTTATCGGCAAAAATGCAGGAATCTTTATTATGCAAACGCTAATGATTAATCGCCCTGATGATTGGCATGTCCATCTTAGGGATAATGAGATGTTACAACATACAGTGGCTGACAGTGCGCAACATTTTGCGCGTGCATTAGTGATGCCGAATCTTAAACCCGCACTAACAACATTGGCATCCATTAATGAGTACAGAAATAGGATTCTAGCTGCACTGCCCAAAGGCAGTACTTTTGAACCCTATATGACTTTTTACCTGAATGATTCCGTAAACGCCGAAGAATTACATCAGGCAACAAATACTTCTTACATTCTCGGAGCAAAACTTTATCCGGCCGGCGCAACAACCAACTCTGAAGCTGGCGCAAAATCTCTTAAAGATCTTTATCCTCTCTTTGAAGCATTACAAGATAATAATCTAGTACTCCAAATACATGGAGAAGTGACTCATAGTGATATTTTTGAACGCGAATCCCTATTTATTGATGAGTATTTAAAACCAATCGTCACGAATTTTCCCAAGCTAAGAATAGTCCTTGAACATATATCGACACAATCTGCAGTCGAATATGTTACAGAAGCCCCTGCAACAGTTGCGGCAACGATTACCCCTCACCATTTATTGTATAATCGAAATAAATTACTCGTTGGCGGCCTGAGACCTCATTATTATTGTCTGCCTATTCTAAAACATGAAAAGGATCAAAAAGCATTACAAAATGCTGCTTGCAGCGGTAATCCAAAGTTTTTTGCTGGAACAGATAGCGCGCCTCATATCATAAATACTAAAGAAAGTGCCTGTGGCTGTGCAGGAATTTATTCTGCACCATTTGCTCTCGCTTTATATACACAAGTATTTGATGAATTGAATCAATTAAAACAACTCAACCATTTTCTTAGTCATTTTGGTGCGGAATTCTATCAACTACCCATCAATCAGCAACACATGGAATTAATTAAATCCCCACAAACGATACCTGACTCTCTGCCGTTAGGCACTAATCAAGTTGTTCCAATCGCCGCAGGCGAAATCATTCAATGGAGCGTTCATGAGCCCGCCCGATAATTTATTTTACATGAATTTAAGAGAACGATTTCGTGGTTTTTTACCTGTAGTAGTCGATGTAGAAACTGCCGGCATTGATCCTTATAAAAATGCATTATTAGAGATGTGTATAGTATTAATTTTTATGGATAAACAAGGCAATCTTTATCGCGGAGAAAGTCATTTCGAACATATTTTGCCTTTCCCTGGAGCTGAGCTGGATCAAAAGTCTCTCGAGTTCAATCAAATTGATCCGTACCAGCCGCTGCGCTTTGCTTTAGATGAAAAAAATGCTTTAGAAAATTTGTTTCATCCCATTTTTGCTGCACTTAAAAAAACTCAATGTCAGCGTGCTGTTTTGGTAGGCCATAATGCATGGTTTGATTTACTGTTTATTAAAGAAGCAATTAAACGAACCGGAATCAAGTCCCCATTTCACGCGTTTACCTGCTTTGATACAGCAACATTGGGCGGATTTATTTATGGGCAAACCGTATTAGCCAAAGCAGCGCAAGCAGCAGGAATTCCTTTTAATGCTCAGGAAGCACATTCCGCCATTTATGACGCTGAAAAAACCGCCGATTTATTTTGTCACATGGCCAACATGTGGAAAACCATGCATGCGAATACTTAGGGTTTCTGTTTATCTGAGGGATCGTGAGTTTTTCATTTTAGATTTCCCTACGTACCGCTTAGATTTCCCTACGTACCGCGCTTTATGCGCGGTATCCAGAACAATATTTTAAGATGTCGCGGAGCATTTCTAGAGCAAGATCCCCTGGATACCGCGCATAAAGCGCGGTACGTAGGCGAGAAAATTAAGCGCGATACGCAGGCGAAAAAATTAGTGGCGGTTTCTCATCCAAAAACTGACGATACCGCAGGGTTTGTTTTCTTTCTACTATCCTGGCCAAATTGTCCTGCTTTTTCTGTATTCCGATGCTCTCATACAACGTGTATGCTGCGCATCGTTCCTCAAAATCCGGACAGTTTGACTCAAGCGAGCGAAATATATGCAGACCCTGGCTTAGGCAAGAGAATTCAGATAAACAGTAGAAATGTCCCGGACTATGCTTCACGATGCCCGGGATAAATTTTAGTAGGCGTTCAAAGATTCAAACACGTCCTCTGAGCAGATACGAATTTTACAATGCGTCAGAGTGTTCTGTAAGGTAAGCAGCAACACCTTCTGTAGATGCCTTCATTCCCGCCTTACCTTTTTCCCAACCAGCAGGACAAACTTCGCCATTTTCTTCAAAGTGCTGAACTGCATCAATGATTCTTAAAATTTCGTCTATGTTACGACCTATAGGCAAGTCATTAACGATTTGTGAACGAACTATTCCATTAGTATCAATGATGAATGCGCCACGGAATGCAACACCTGCAGCTGGATGCTCGACTCCATAGGATTGACAAATACTATGAGTCATATCGGCCGTCATTGTGTATCGAACAGGACCAATACCGCCTTTATTAATTGGAGTATTTCTGTAAGCATTGTGTGTAAAGTGTGAATCAATAGAAACAGTAACCACTTCCACGTTACGACTTTTGAATTCATCAATACGGTGATCTAAAGCGATCAACTCAGAAGGGCATACAAAAGTAAAATCTAGAGGATAAAAAAATACGAGACCATATTTACCTTTTATGTGCTCGTGTAAATTAAACTTATCCATAATCTCACCATTTGGCATAACAGCTGCAACGGTAAAATCAGGGGCTTTTCGTCCCACTAATACACTCATTCTATGATCTCCATCATTATAGTTATTATTATGATATTAACTCATTATATTATGCGGCAATCGCATCACGCAGCATTGTTTCTAACTCACCTTGCTGGAATAATTCAGCAATGATATCAGAACCACCGATTAACTCTCCTTTCACATAGAGTTGCGGAAAAGTAGGCCAATCAGAATATTGGGGTAATGTTTGGCGAATATCAGGATTAGCTAGAACATCTACGTAGGCAAAATCTACGCCACAAGATTCTATGCATTGCACTGCACGCGCTGAAAACCCGCATTGCGGCATCTTTGGCGTACCTTTCATATAAAGCAGAATGGCATTTTCCGCTATTTGCTTTTTAATTTTTTCTAAAGTATCCACTCACACACCTTAAAATAATAAATTGATTATTACTCATTATCGCGAAAACCTGTAAAGCCCGCAACCAATAAATTTTTAGCACAATAGATTAACAGATCTTAGCCTAAAAGCCAATGAATGTCCCATTTGATCTAATAATACTCAAAAAATTAGCTAAAATACTATTCTCCTAAGTACAAACATGAATTTTTATTGCAATGATCCCGTGTTCTATAAGCAGAATTGCTTTCTTGGTATGAGAATTATGATTAATCTTCATTGAATATCATGTCCTTCCTGCTAAACTTAGTCCACAGAATAAAATAAACAGAATAAATAATAGGAGATTAGGATGACATTTACATTGCCTGAGTTACCGTATGCTAAAAATGCGTTAGAACCCCACATTTCTAGTGAAACACTAGAGTATCATTATGGCAAGCATCATCAGACTTATGTGAACAATTTAAATAAATTACTTCCTGGAACCGAATTTGAATCCATGGAACTGGAAGAAATTATTAAAAAATCAAAAGGCGGAATGTTTAATAATGCCGCCCAAGTTTGGAATCATACTTTTTACTGGCACTGCCTAAGTCCTAATGGTGGTGGCGAGCCCAAAGGAAAATTAGCTGACGCAATTAACAAACATTTTGGATCATTTACTGAATTTAAAGAACAATTTACACAAACGGCAATATCTACTTTTGGCTCAGGTTGGGCCTGGCTTGTTCAGGATAATGCTGGTGCTTTAAAAATAATCAGCACCAGCAATGCGGGTACTCCAATGACTGAAGGCTTAAACGCACTATTGACTTGTGATGTATGGGAGCATGCTTATTATATTGATTATCGTAATGCACGCCCTGACTATCTCACTGCATTTTGGAAATTGGTAAACTGGGATTTTGTAACCAGCAATATGAAATAAAATAATTCTTTTTTACTGAGGATTTCTCCGCTCATATAGCGTAGCAAAGAAAGTTATGGCTATAATGTGGCCACACCTGTCTCTCCATTAAAAGGAGAGATATTTTTTGAGTGGAGATCCTTCAGTTTTAAGGAAAACATTATGGCTTTAATTACCAGTTATAATCCTATGCCAATAACTTTTACACATGGAGAAGGAATTTGGTTGTATGACGAGCAGGGCAAGGCCTATCTTGATGGTTTAAGTGGGATAGCAGTATGTGGATTAGGACATGCTCATCCGGATGTGACAAAAACCATACAACAACAAGCAGCCAAGCTAATCCATACATCAAATACCTTTCATATCAAACAACAAGAATTACTTGCTGAAAAATTGACAGCCATGGCGGGTATGGAGCAGGCCTTTTTTGCGAATTCAGGCGCTGAAGCCAATGAAGCAGCAATTAAGTTGACCCGTCTTTTTGGTCATAAAAAAGGAATTGAAACTCCTTCAATTATTGTTATGGAAAGGGCCTTTCATGGCCGTACTATGGCAACTCTAACCGCATCAGGAAGTCGAAAAGTACAAGCGGGATACGAACCGTTGGTGCCAGGGTTCATCCGCGCTCCATTTAATGATTTGGATGCCATCTATACTATTGCAGCAAATAGAGAAGATGTGGTTGCGATTATGCTTGAACCCATTCAGGGCGAGGGTGGAATTCATGCAGCAGAAGAAAGTTATCTTCGTTCCCTGACCAAACTTTGTGAACAACATGACTGGATGCTCATCTTGGATGAAATCCAAACCGGAAACGGCCGTACAGGAAAACTTTTTACCTATATGCATTATGACATTCAGCCTGATATCGTTACTACAGCTAAAGGTTTGGGTAATGGCGTCCCTATAGGGGCTTGCCTGATGAGTAAAAGGGCGACCGATTTATTTAAACCTGGAAATCATGGATCAACTTTTGGCGGCAATCCTCTGGCTTGCGCTACGGCTTTAACTGTATTGGAAGTTATAGAACGCGACAAAATTTGTGAAAAAGTCACAAAGAATAGTGCTCTATTAATGGAGAAGTTAATCAAAAATCTCGGCGAACATCCTGGTGTAAAAGGAATTCGTGGAAAGGGTTACATGATTGGTATTGAATTGGATCGGCCTGCTAACGATGCGCGCTTAGTGGGTCTTTCGAATGGGGTACTCTTTAATGTTACTGCGGACACTGTGGTAAGGCTGTTACCACCCCTGATTATTAATGAAGAAGAAATTGATGAATTAGTTAGTCGGTTAACGCTCACGATCAAACAATTCATTCAGGGTTAACCTCTTCGTAGGTTGAGTTCAAAAAATCCAAGACACAAGGTTGGGGCATTTTGACCTGAGGTATCGTCAGTTTTTCATTTCAAATTTCACTACGTACTGCTTAAATTTCACTACGTACCGCTTAAACTCCTCTACGTACCGCGCTTTATGCGCGGTATCCAGAACGATATGTTAAGATACCGCGGAACATTTCTAGAGCAAAATCCCTGGATACCGCGCATAAAGCGCGGTACGTAGGCGAGAAAATTAAGCGCGATACGCAAGCGAAAAAATTAGTGGCGGTTTCTCATCCAAAAACTGACGATACCGCCGATTTATTTTGTCACATCGCCAACATGTGGAAAACCATGCATGTGAATACTTAGGGTCTGTTATCTGAGGAAGCGTCACTTTTTCATTTTAAATTTCTCTATGTACCGCTTAAACTCCTCTACGTACCGCGCTTTATGCGCGGTATCCAGAACAATATTTTAAGATGCCGCGGAGCATTTCTAGAGCAAGATCCCCTGGATACCGCGCATAAAGCGCGGTACGTAGGCGAGAAAATTAAGCGCGATACGCAAGCGAAAAAATTAGTGGCGGTTTCTCGTCCAAAAACTGACGATACCGCCGATTTATTTTGTCACATGGCCAACATGTGGAAAACCATGCATGTGAATGTCTGTTATCGGATGGATCGTCACTTTTTCATTTTAAATTTCTCTATGTACCACTTAGATTTCCCTACATACCGCGCTTTATGCGCGGTATCCAGAACGATATTTTAAGATGCCGCGGAGCATTTCTAGTGCAAGATCCCCTGGATACCGCGCATAAAGCGCGGTACGTAGGCGAGAAAATTAAGCGCGGTACGTAGACGAAAAAATTAGTGGGGGTTTCTAAATCAAAAAACTGACGATACCTAATGCTGTTCAGTTCAGCCTACATCCGATTCCATGATTGCAAAAAAATCGATGATCGTATCATTAATCTTTCTTAGTGATTGGTTTTTTGACTTTAAATTCAAACATGTATCTTCTTCCTTAGCTCCTGCTTGAAGTTTTTGGCCGATAAGCTCAAACATATGGGCATCTATTTTTTTTAATTCAGGAAGCCTTTGAGCAATGCTTTCTAGGAAAAAGTTTTTTATATTTTTTCTTGATTCAAATAACCTTCTCTCAAGCCTATCCATTAGATCGCGTAGCTCATTTTCTCGACCACTACATGTAATGCGCATAAAACCATCATGTTTTGACAAACCAAAATATGATAATGGGGTAACCATCAGGTGGTCCTTAAACAACAAATAATATGCAAGATCTTCATCCGTCTCCACAATACCAGTTTTCTGCAAAACTCTCGCGGCTTCGTTGGGTAGAGACAAACCGAACATATCACTAAAATCAGCAAGCACATAAAAAGTAGCTTCTACACGATATAAGGGGTCCGGCATTGCTGCACCCATGTTTTTTAAGCGTGCAACCACATAATCTACTTTTTTCTTATAGAAGAGCGCTATATTATTTTTTTCTTCGGCTCCAAAATTCGCCATAGTTTGTGCATAGGCGGCTTGCGCTGATCGCGGTGCATGAATGAAATAACTTATATTTTTATTCAGCATTTCATTCATCAAACTTGAGTCAAACACTAAAAGTACAGCCATTCTCTCACCCGCTGCAGACAAAGCTTTGGTTGCTGAGCGTAAAACAATTACTCGCTCTTTGAGATCAGGAGCAATCTTTAAAAAAGAAGGCGTATCTGAAAAACTCATCTCGGTATACGCTTCATCAAAAATGATGTACAAATCAGGATACTGACGCAAAACCTCAGCAATCTTTATTAATTCGCCTTCATCAATAATGTTGCCCAAGGGATTGGATGGATTGCAAATTAATATGGCTTTGGGCCAGCCATGATCCACCTCAGCTAAAGTATAGGCCTCTTTAATACTCTCTTCCGTTGCTTGCGCCGTAAGTTTATATCCGGGCTTGTTCATCACATGAATCGGATGCAAACAATGCAATGAGTTGTTGGAATACACGCTGTAATAAGGAAAAGGGGTAATAATTCGATATCCTGGTACATCTTCAAAATGAGTATTAAAAGTTTCAAATAATACCCGCAAAGCCCCAATACCCCCCACAGTAAACAATATGTTTTCCGCTTTAATTTCTGTCTCATACCAACGTGACATAATATCAGCCATTAATTCCCGCGGCGCATAGTCACCTCGAGGGTCTCCATAATCAATGGCAATATCCTCTTCAACCTGGTGGGGATCAACTTTCCATTTTTTAGTTAAATCATCTAATTTTTGCCAATATGCAAGATAAGAAGCAATGGTACTTGAATTAATAGGATAGGTTGGCTTTCCAAGACCGGCAAATATCAATTTTTTTGTTTCGGTTAAACCTTGTGCGTGAATTTCATCCCTTAGAGTATTTGCCCATAATGCTAACAGCATTACTTTTTCAATTTTTTTAGCGCAATGTCCATCAGGAGTTAACATGGTATTACCAAATACTCAATTTCATGCATTATAACAGAATGCAAATAAAACATGATATCGATTATAAGTGCAACTAATTCAATAAAAATCCTATATCTATCTGAGGTCTACAAACAGACCCTATGCTATGCTTAAAAATAAAAGAGTATCTCTTTGGTTTTTGTGCCTATGGCCACGATTGACCAAGCCTGAAAATACAGGATAATTCATGTTTTTTGGGCGTTCAACATACACTAAATCAAGAATTTTAATTTATTATGGAAAAAAATGGCAAAAAATGAAACTTCCAATACAGCGAACATGATAGCCGATTTAGAAACAACAATTAATACGTTACAAAATAAAATGAATCAGCTGGAAGCACAATACACTCAATTAAAAAATCTGCTTGATGTCTTGCCTGGAGATGTCTATTGGAAAGATCTAAAAGGTGTTTGGTCTGGAATGAATCAACGCTGTGTTCAAAGTCTGCATCATATGAAATTTATTAATAAATGTGATGAGCGCGAAGTTCTTGGTAAAACAGATTATGAACTATTTGGCAAGAAAACCGCTGATGTTTATCGAGCGAATGACCTTGAAGTGATTGAAAAAAATGTTGAATTATCACGAGAAGAAATAACTCTTTTGCCATCAGGTGAAGAAGTGGTTTTGCTTTCGACTAAAAGACCTTTGCTGGATAAATCAGGAAAAATTATTGGCATTCTAGGCAATACGATTAACATTACTTATCTAAAAAAAATTGAATCCGAGCTCAAAGAGGCTAAAGAAAAAGCCGAAGCAGCGAACCTCGCCAAAGATGAATTCATCCGAAATATGAGTCATGATATTCGTACTCCTTTAAGTGGCATTATTGGCATGTCCAACATTCTTGAACGGGAAGTTCAAAACATTCAAGAAAAAGAATACGCGCATATGATCAATATAAGCGGGGAACAACTCTTGGCACTGCTTAACGGAGTGCTCGATATTATCGCCGCTGGGAGTCAACAAGAAAACATAATCAATGAAACAGCCTGCAATGTCCATGATTTGATTCGCAGTATTGCCGATCTGGAACTTCCAACTATCGCTTTGAAAAAATTGGATTTATTAATTAGTATTGACTGCACTACACCTGAATGGATAACTACGGATACCGTAAAACTTCATCGAATTTTATTAAACCTTTTAGGTAATGCAGTTAAATTTACTGAAAAAGGGTTTATTGAAATTGGAGTTAGACCCAAATCGCATCCCCATGGAAAAATGTTCCTGGAATTTTTTGTCAAAGATACCGGCCCTGGAATTAGACCTAAGGATAAAGACAAAATCTTCAAACGTTTTTATAGGGCAACCCCTTCACATCAAGGGATTTATTCAGGTCATGGCGTGGGATTACATATTGTGAAGCGTTATACCCAGCTTTTAAAAGGCAAGATTCGTGTCGACTCTACAGCACATACAGGCACCACATTTACCCTAACCATTCCCGTACATTGTGTAGAAAAACCTGTGACGCACCAGGAGTCAACGTCTCTTCTTCCTGAGGAACTGACTTTAGAAAAAACACATAATTCACCTCTTGTGCTGCTTATTGAAGATAATGCGATCGCTTTAAAGATGATAGAAAATCTTTTACAGCAGCTTGGTATCCGATTTTTATCTGCATCAACAGGGGTTAGAGCAATGGAGTTATTTCAATCACATACCTTTGATTGGATCTTAAGTGACATTGGCCTACCTGATACCACTGGAATACAATTAGCAAAACAATTTCGTCAGTATGAACAAAGGCAGAATCTTACACCTACCCCAATCATTTGTTTAACAGCTCATGCGGTAACTGATGTTGAAAATGAATGTGTACGGGCAGGGATAAATCAAGTGATTACCAAACCTCTTCGAAGCAGCATGTTGCAGGCATTACTGGCTCGATACAGTACCTCCAAATTACAAATCCACGATTTACCCGCCGCAAAGGCTGAGCCTATTCACCTGTTTAATGAGTATCCATTATTTGATAGTACTTACGGAATCAATAATCTGGGATCGGAAAAAACTCTCAAAAAAATGCTGCATCTCCTTATCGAAGAAAATACTAAGGATTTACTAAAAACAGCCCAGGCTTGGGAAAAACAAGATCTGATTGAAATTCATAAGTTAACACATAAAATGAAAAGCAGTGCCCTTTATTGCGGCACCCTAAGAATGCGCCATGCATGTGAAGCCTTAGAAAAACATTTTCAAAACAATCCCGAACTATACCCTACTGCACTTTATCAGCAACTTTTCCACGTACATCAAGAGACAGTTGCAGCACTACAAAATTGGCTTCAACAGGATCCAACTTAGAGACGCACTAAATCGTATAAACTATATAGGTGTAAGCGTGTCTAATATAAAACCACTTTTTGTCTTCTTTCTTTGCTTTATGTACGATCTTGCATGACAACTGGAACTGGATTCCGCGCATAAAGCGCGGAACGTAGGCTTTTTGATTTTATATCACGCGATGAGATGCATAAGATCCCTGTGTAGATCCCGCAGCTTGTCCGTGGGAATCCAGACTCTGACCGTCATTCAAGATAGTACCCTCCAACCACTAATTACTTAATATTGCCTTAATATTGGTCAGAATATATAATAACTGGCAGTTTGCATTTAAAAACGGCAATCTCTCTATAACTATACAAACTAATTAAGAGTAAGCATGCCAGGCTATCTTCCAATTAATAACTTAACCCGCTTATTTCGGGAAAATAAAAATCCGCAGGAGCATAAGTCCTTTTTTCTCTATTTGAAAAAGGCTTGGCAAGATACCTTTTTGCCTCTTACTCAAGAACGTGAAAAAGATACATATCATTTTGGGCATTACTTTATGGGGTGGCCCTCAAAGCCAAACGCCTCTAAAATAGCCTATTTCCTGACTCTGAAATTTATTACTACTCCATTAACTAATTTATTGTCACTAGTCATTGAGTTGCCACTCAATCTACTCAGCGAAACATCCTCTTTTTTAAAAAATAGCTTACTCGCTTGGACACCCACTAATGGAATAACCCAACATATACGAAGTCTTTTACTGCTTACAACAATAGGTCTGCAAGGACTACTTAAGGGCGCATGCTATCTGATCCGAACGATTACTTCACCCATAGTCAGTTTTAAGGATGCTCAGAAAATCCATCCTGCTTTAGGGTGGCTCAGTGCTTTGGCCTCAGTGCTCTTTATTGGGGGAGCAATCGCCGCTCTTATCTTCTTTGCCCCACCACTGGCAGCAGCTCTTATACCCTCTATGGGACCAAGCGCATTGACCGTGCTGAGTACATTAGCCTATCCTTTCGCCCAGTTATTCTCTTTAATAGCTATATCGATTCCTGCTGCTACGGGTGCAATGCTCTCCTTTATTACCGGGACATTATTATTAGGTATCCTGCATCAGGTCGGCAGAAAAATAATTTATCCAGAGGAGAGTCAGTCTGAAGAGCACCATGAGCTCAGCGTCACCCCTGCAGCAGGAAGTAATGTAAGCAACCTTTTGAGTGATTCGAAAGGCCCAACCATTCAAAAGGATCTTGAAAATGACTTTACTGGAGTAAAATCAACTGCTGAAAAAGAAAGAAGCAGCATGTTAGACCAGCATTTTGGAAAAAAGCTTCCCTCTACCAAGAAAAATCCCGGCGATGGCTTCAATCATAAGTATAATCAAGCTACTATAGACGTCTAGCTTTGATAACAAGATATTGCATCCCCCATGAACACGCTTGATACACTCATCTCCGAAATAGATAATGCCCTGCGTACCTTATTTCCCCCTGCACAGCGGACGAGCACTCGCTCATCTCCCGCAGAATCATTTGCTGAAACGGATTTGTCCACTCAAGAAAAAAAACATGTGGCAGGACTCATGCGGGTCAATCATGCAGGAGAAGTCTGTGCCCAAGCACTTTACCAAGGTCAGGCCTTAACAGCGCAATTAACCCATATTAAAAAGCAAATGAGCGATGCGGCGGCTGAAGAAACAGATCATTTAGCCTGGTGCGAAGAGCGATTGGCTGAACTGGGTTCAAAGCCCAGCGTATTAAATCCTTTATGGTATGGCGGCTCGATTATATTAGGATCACTTGCAGGCTTAGCTGGGGACAAAGTCAGCTTGGGATTTGTTGCCGAAACGGAACGGCAAGTCGCTCGCCATTTGCATCGTCATTTAAAAAAATTGCCGACAAAAGATAAAAAATCACATGCAATTCTTATGAAAATGAAAGAAGATGAAGAACAACATGCGACTACAGCTTTGAACGCTGGAGCGATAGAGCTTCCTTATATTGTTAAACAATTAATGCGTGTTGTATCTAAATTAATGACTAAAAGTAGTTATTATATATAGTAGTCTAATGAAACAAAGCAGAATCCAAAGTTGAGGTAGGACTCCTGAGTTCGCTACGCTTCGTCCAGACTACAAAATCATGGCAAAAGGAGCTATTAGTATGGACTCAGCCATTTTGTTTACACTTTTTGTTATCTTGGTTGCCTATATCTTTGACTTTATCAACGGTTTCCATGATGCAGCGAACTCTATAGCCACTATTGTCACAACTAAGGTTTTAACCCCAAAACAAGCCGTAGTGTGGGCGGCTTTTTTCAATTTCATCTCATTCTTAGTATTCAATCTCACTGTTGCACACACCATTGGTAGCGGCCTGATTGATTCAGATATTGTCGATCCGCATTTTATTTTAGCCGCATTGATCGGCGCTATATTTTGGAATCTTGCTACCTGGTATTACGGGCTTCCATCCAGTTCGTCACATGCACTGATTGGTGGGTTAGCAGGTGCTGCAATCGCCAAAGGCGGCTTTTCATCGCTTAAAATTCCAGGTTTTGTTAAAGTGATTGGAGGGATTTTTATTTCGCCAGTTCTTGGACTGCTCATTGCACTGTTTATTATTTATTTTTTTAATAAATTTTTACATAATGGAAAAAAAACTGAGTTCAAGCTATTTAAAATCTTCCAATTGTGTTCATCCGCATTGCTTAGCTTAACCCATGGCAGTAATGATGGACAAAAAACAATGGGTATTGTTTCTATAATACTGTTTTCCGCTGCATGGATTGAAGGCCCTTTTTATGTTCCATTTTGGGTAGTTATCTCATGCCAGGCCGCAATTAGTCTTGGAACCCTGGCGGGAGGATGGCGTATCGTCCATACTATGGGAACTAAAATAACAAAACTCGACCCAATGAAGGGCTCAGCTGCAGAAACGGGCGCCGCTATTTCACTTTTTATAGCAACTCAATGTGGTATTCCTATCTCAACCACCCATACTGTTACGGGTGCAATTACTGGGGTTGGCTTAATTAATGGAATTGCTGGACCGCATTGGCGGATCATCAAGAAAATTTTCTTTTCCTGGCTTATTACAATTCCAGCATCTGCAATAATTTCAGCTGTATTAGTATTAAGTCATATCTAAGCAAATAAGCAGCAAAAACCTAAGCTAGACTATTTTTTAGCCAAAGCACTATTCCAATAGCTGTAGAGAAAATAAATTACCATACCAACGCTCATCCAAATAATAAAACGAAAGAGTGTAGTCATAGGCAAATGAACCATTAAATAAAGACAGCTGATCATCCCTAAAATAGGTACATAAGGCATTCCAGGAGTTCGAAACGGCCGATGCATCTGTGGTTGTTTATAATGTAAATAGATTACACCCGCACAGACAATAAAAAATGCAAATAAAGTACCTACATTCACTAACTCAGCCAAAACATGTATTGGAGCAACAGCAGCCAGTGATGCCATTAAAATGCCGCACAATAAAATAACGCGTATGGGTGTATGAGTATACTGATTTGTTTTGGAAAAAGCCTTTGGTAATAGACCATCACGTGTCATTGCTAACATAACACGGGTTAAACCATAAAATAATACCAGCATTACAGTAGTCAATCCGGCTACAGCGCCAACACTGATAAAACTGGCTATTGTTTTATAACCTAAAACGAGTAAAGCATGACTTATGGGAGAGGCAACATTAAGGGTGCTGTAGTGTGCTATACCGGTCAATAACCCAGCAACGATAATATAAATTGCCGTACAGATAAATAATGAGCCTATTATTCCTATGGGTAAATCCCGCTGTGGATTGATTGCCTCTTCAGCCGCTGTAGATACAGCATCAAATCCAATGTATGCAAAAAATATTAATGAAGCTCCTTTAATTACACCTTCCCAGCCAAAAGGTAAAAAAGGTGACCAATTAGAGGGGTCAACTTCCCTGGTCGCCACAACAATAAAAAGAAAAACGACCAAAAGCTTGATCATAACCATAATATTATTTACTCGAGAACTTGATTTGACGCCCCAAATTAATAAAGCGGTTAAAATCGCAATAATCACACAAGCCAACAGATTAAAAACACCACCATCCTTTGGACCATATACGAGCATTGTTGGCATATTTATTTTTATTGCCTTGAGAAAATCATGGGCATAACTGCTCCAACCGACCGATACTGCGGAAACAGAAATAGCATATTCCAACAATAAATCCCAACCAACAATCCATGCAATTAACTCTCCGAATCCAGCATAAGCATAACCATAAGCACTCCCGCATCCCCCAATAGATGCGGCTAATTCGGCATAAGATAATGCAGCAAAGACACAAGCCAGCCCAGCTATTACATAGGAAAAAATAACTGCAGGCCCAGCATCTATTGCAGCAACGATACCTGTCAAAATGAAAATGCCTGCACCGATAATGGCTCCGATTCCTAAAAAAGTCAGATCAAAAACGGTAAGGCATCTAACGAGATGAGATTCGCTCTCAAATGACGTATTGATCTCTTTTTTACGAAACAAGTCCATGGTATGCTCACAAGTTGTAACTTCATAGTTCTATTTACAAGCAAGAATGCTGCCAATCAACAACAGGAAAAATAGATCACAGGTTATATTTATACAGTCTAGATCCCGCATAGGTTTAAAGTAAATGAAAAAAATAACCTTACGAATGATCCTTATCGGTCTATTAATACTATTTTCTTTGGATACGTACAGTAACAAATTTTCTGCAAGCTCTCCTGCATCTTTATCCAATAACGGAACAAACTTAAGTTCTCCTGCAATTCCAGCAGCACAAAACGGCAAGGAAAAAGAGGACACTACTGGTTTAAACACCATTGAACCCAGAGGATGTAAATATTGGCTTCCTTTTTTTAAACCTTTTTGTCGTCATTTGCATCAAACATGGACCGAAGGCGATACCGAGCTCTATCTCTCAGGCTATGCATGGCATAACCGCCTTACTTATTCTGCAAAGCAGCTCCGAGAAAAAAAATACAATGAGCTCGCTTGGGGAGGCGGATTTGGTAAAGGTTTTTTTGATGAAAAAGGAAATTGGCACGGCCTTTATGCGTTTGCATTCCTCGATTCCCATCGCAACCTTGAACCAACTGCTGGATATGCCTATTTGAAAGTCGCAACGTTGACTAAAGATTTTAAAGCAGGACTAGGATTTTCTATACTGATTACATCACGCCCTGATATCCTGCACAGCGTTCCTTTTCCAGGAGCTGTCCCTTGGGCAGGCGTATTCTATAAAAAGCTTTCCCTGAAAGCAGCGTACATTCCTGGCTCATCAACTAATGGAAATGTGCTTTATCTCGTAGGGACATATGCTTTTGATAAATAGAGATCGTGCTCTGGTATGCACTATCGCTAAGGAATGTGACCACTATTATAACCATTACCCGACTTACAAAAAGAATAAATAGGGAGTTGCTCCTGAACATTTGGATTTGTTGCCTCGATTAACTATATTTTAAGATACAGACTATATTTGCCCAGCATGCATAAGGTTGTCTCATGAAAGCCAAAAACAAATCTGATTTGCTTGATATCACAGAAAAGAACTTGTTTGTTTCTGAAAGTGGCTATGCTTATGATATCAATCAAATCGCTGAATTTATTTCTGGGGATTGGGCATTTGGGGATTACCAAAATCCATGCGAAGTAGTTGGCGTATTTCGTGATTATAAAAATAAAGAACCGCTTAGTCAGTCCCCTCATGAGAGCCTGGCATTAAATTTATTTAGTGAACAGGATATTCGTTCCCTTTTAACTCATAAAATAATTAGCGATGCATTTGAACACAGTCCTATTTATGATGGACTGCAAAATTATGCTGATGGTGTAAGTGAGACCACCCTAGATTTAATAGGTAAGGTTGTACTCGCCTCGCAAATTTTAGGAAATTCTTTAGTCAGTGCAGATCAAAATAAGCTAACGGCAGAACTGCATGAACCACTCGCTGAATTTAGAAGACATCTTGATAAATTAAACAAATCAGAAATAAAACCTCTTATTTTTCTTACATCAATAGGTGGTCCTATTAGCAGCTATTCAGAGGTACAAGGACGTAAATGTAATTTCGTAGAGGATGTTAACAATTTGTTAAATGGCGGATGTAGCGCTGGATTTCATCTGCATGTCGCTAATTTATATCTTGCATTAAAAAGTTATAAACTTTATCAAAATGCACTCAAAGCCGCCCCAGCACATGACGAAGCCGTAGACGATCCATCTTTGGAAAAGAAAGAGCCGTCGAGTTTACTTGAGGTCTCTATTTGGAAAACCAGGAAAAAAGATATGGAAAAAACGGAGGAACAAGATGTCCACCATATTGATAGTTCTTTTGAGCCCCCAAAATAATTTTAATGCTCAGACCGCTACTAAATTAACCGGGGTTAATCAGTAAAACTGCTTTTTTTAAGAGAATATGCTATGTTTTATAGAACCGCACTCAGAGTATTTTTAAAATGAAATCATTTATTGAGCAAGCACAGTTTTATGCTGAATATCATCAAAATATCAAGACTCGTTATACCCATATGGCAGGAGTTCCTCTCATAATTTTATCAGTAATGATCTTGTTAGGTTTTATAAAAATAATTATGCCAGGTGTTTTTGCAACAGATCTTGCCTGCTTAGCCACTTTAATTGCCTTAATTTATTACTTCCGCTTAAATTGGCAACTCGCTTTGGCACTTACTCCAATTATGCTCATCCTGTTACTGATCGCCAATTGGTTTAGCCAAGATGGGCCGACGACATTAGGCGTTTGGGCATTTGTCATCTTTTTTATCATAGGCTGGGGATTACAATTTTACGGTCATTATCTGGAAGGTAAAAAACCAGCGTTCATGGACAACTTGAGCCAAGCGCTCATCGCCCCTTTATTTCTTGTTGCAGAGCTATTTTTTATGGCCGGGTTCATGCACTCATTAAAAGAACAAATATATGGGGTAGATAAAAATACCCTTTAAAGTCTGTTTACAGACCCTAGTCCTGATCATCAGAATAGATCGTTTTGCTTTCCAGATGAATTTTACGAAAAAACTGATGAATCAGGGGCGAAAGTATTATCACCATAATTGCAATAAATGCCAAACCACTAAATAACGCATAACATCCGGCAAAGATCTTCCCGGAGATCGTGACCATATCGGATGCTGGTCCCATGCCTGAAAGGATCATGGAAGCATTCATAAATGAATCAACCCAAGACATTTTCTCTAAATAGTGATATCCCAACATACCTATAAAAAGCGCCAACGCTGTTATTAAAAGCCCAAAACACGCGTTACGCACCATATGCTGGTATACATTTGCAGGATGCATTATATTTTTTTTCTTTTTTCCTTGTCTTTTCATTCGTACATCCTGTTACAGTCCCGTTTCATGTATTGGCAAATTGCGGCATCATTATTTTAAAACAGCGATGAATTTTTTGATTTCGTTTAAAGTCCTGATCTATTGTTTGAGCGCTAATATCCTGCACTGAATATTTTTCTATAAGTTGGGGATCCAATTTAAATTGACGAAAATTAGTAGAAAAATATAAAACTCCGTTTGGGTTTAGCAAACGCATAGCAGAATTCACCAAAGAAACATGATCACGTTGAATATCCAAAGTATCCGTCATGCGCTTAGAGTTGGAAAAACTAGGTGGATCTAAAAAAATAACATCAAAACGATCGCGAGTAATTCGCATCCATTCACGACAATCAAACTGCACAAATTGGTGCTTCGATAAATCAAGATGATTTAATTTGAAATTTTCTTCAGCCCAACTCAAATAAGTATTGGAGAGATCGACATTAGTTGTCGATGCTCCGGCTAAAGCCGCATGAACACTGGCACTGGCTGTATAACAAAAACAATTGAGAAATCGTGTTCCTGGCTTTAATTTGGCAAAGCTAAGGCGCATTAATCGATGATCCAAAAATAAACCCGTATCCAGATAATCATATAAATTAACTTTAAATTTAGCTTGTCCCTCTGTAACCACCATGGTTTTTCGACTTTGCCCTAATTTTTGGTATTGCTCGCTGCCTTTTTGTTGTTTGCGTTGCTTTATTACCAATTGATCCGCTTCCAACCCTAACGCTCTGGGAACAACTTGCATTACTTCCAAGCTGCGTTTCTCTGCTTTATGGGCAGGAATACTTGCAGGAGCAGCATATTCTTGGAGTACAGCACAATCATTATATATATCTATTGCATATGCGTATTCAGGCAAATCTGCATCATATATTCGATAACACGAAATATGATTTTTTTTCGCCCACTTTTGTAAATGACGATAATTTTTTTCCAGTCGATTAAAGAGCATCTGCGCCCCTTCAGATAAGGTATTGCTCATGATTCCTTTAAGCTCGTTCGCTACATGAATATCCAAATAATACAGTTTGCATTCCAATGCACCGTTATATATGGTGTATTGTTTGCTGGCGCGAAGTCCTAAGGCTTTGGCTAACATAGGATTGGAGGTCAAAATTGCAGCCTGCCAACCTTGATAATGTGCATGCAAAATCTTACCCAATTGCTGATAGAGTGGAACCAAATGCGTCACCTCGCTTAAGCGTTCGCCATAAGGAGGGTTACATATAACTAATCCCTTTGTTGCCGGAGCCTTAATCTCATGTAGTGCTTGAGTTTTAAAATCAACCAGTGGCCCCACACCAGCGAGTTCAGCATTTTTGCGTGCAGTAGCAATTATTTTGTTATCTGAGTCAGTACCCAATAAGGTCAGGGGCAGCGTTTTAACTTGTTGCAAGGCATCTACCCGTAATTTTTCCCATAATGAAGATTGATGTTGTGCCCAATATTGTAAGGATTGATCCTGACGCAATAAGCCAGGAGCTATATGTGCTGCCATCATGGCGGCTTCAATAACTAAAGTACCTGCCCCACAAAAGGGATCATGCAAAGCATACCCTTTAGCAGCTAATTCTGGCCATTTTGCACGCATAAGTAGTGCAGCAGCTACATTTTCCTTTAAAGGTGCAGCACCCGCTTTATGACGATACCCTCTTTGGTGCAAACTGTATCCAGTGAGATCAAAACTCACAGTAATCACATCATTTTTCAGATAGGCATGAATAAGAATTTGTGGTTTTTCTTTATCTACTGAAGGGCGCGAATGATTTAAGCGACGAAAATGATCGACTATTCCATCTTTAACTACCTGTGCACCAAACATCGTATTACGGATGTGCTCTGAAAATCCATGAAATTCGATGGCAATCGTTTTATCGTGTGAAAATACAGTCTGCCAATGAAAATCGGTACACAGTTGATGCAGCGCCTGTTCATTACTCGCATAGCCACTAAAAAGAATTAATTGCACGCGATTGGCTATTCGTGACCAAAGACATAATTTGTAAAGGGTCAGTAAATCCGCTTCTCCATAAACTCCTTGCGGATTGACACGCGTAACTGATAAACCTAACGCTTTCGACTCTTCTTCCAATAAATATTCAAGTCCGCGCGGACAGCTTATAAATAGAGAATATTTCATTCTATGGATGACCTCAAATAGCGAAAAAGAGCTTTAGCAGCGCCTGTATTTTTTTCTTTCTGCTGATCATCAACCGCTTTTTTAATTAATTGCCTTAAATGCTGCACATCTTCAGGTTGATGCGCTTCAATAAATGCAGTTAATGCTTCTTTACCCTCGTTAAGCAAGCGATCACGCCAATGTTCAACCTCATGAAACGATGCCGTTACCGATTTATCTTCTTCAAGTAAACGCTCATAAGCTGCCAAAATTTCTTCATGATCAGCAGCACGCATTAACTTTCCAATTAATTGTGCTTGTCTTCTTTTAGCACCATGACTTTTAATGGACCTTGCATCGATAATTGCTTTGTACAGATTTTCAGGAAGTGGAAGTAACTCAAGTTTAGACAAACTCAAGTCAATCAATTTTACGCCCATTTTTTGTAAAAAATCGGCATCTCGTTTTTTTTGTGATTTACTGACTGGTTCATCCATAGTAGGTACTTTTTTAACCTTAAAATTAGCTAATCATACTATATACTTTACACGCTCACAAAATGAGCGTGTAACTATAGAACTATTATTCAGTTGCTACAAGGGACGCAGGTGTTGGAGTTTGTGCATAAAGTTTTTTTGGTCTGGAGCGTAAATACGAACGGCCCACCGCAAAAAAATTATAAGTCAGGATGAATAATAAAAGAAAATGCAACCAGGTAATGGTTAACTGCATAAAAATAGGAATCGTTATAAAAACACCGAAGCAACCTGCAAGACTTAGAATCATGGTTTTCTTTAAAGGGATTTTGTTATGTTTCAAGAATACAAAAGTAGTTAATGGTTGCTGCATGGCTCCTGCAGTAGTCATAATTGGGAACGCCACTACAGGCGAAACATTCATTAAAAACAGTACCCCTTGCACCATAACAAATAAACCTATACCCACTGAGGTTAAGGCACCGCAAACCACCATCGCTAAAAAGCCCACGATTAATTTCCATGAATGCAATTCAGTTAATTCACCTCCAACAGGTAACAGACGAAATTGATGTGAAATTAAAAGCAGAATAATTAAAGCAAAACAGCAAACCATAGCTAAACGAATTGTCTGTTTACTCATATGACTTACAACAAAACCACCAACCAGACCCCCAACACAAGTACCCATGACTAAGGTGAGAAGCGTAGTCAAATCAACATCTACCAACCCCATAAAAAATAAAGATTCTATTGTCCCTGGGATCACTTGTGCTCCATTATTTACAGCAGGCATTTCGTCATCCCGGAATGTGCCCGTCAATTTTGCCAAAGCCACGTTGACAGCGAAACTTCCAACACCCAAAGTGTCTGCAATAAACGCAATCACTCCACTTATAATTAATTTCAAATATTGCATTAAAGATATAGGCTCGGCGGGTTGACGAATGAGCTTGAAAACCATCACGGCTACACAAAGCAGGCTTAATACCAAAATGCTTAGAGTAATGAAAAAGATGACCATTCGGCTACCAACCTAAATAAAATAGTGAACGCATATTAAAAAACAGGGTAATTATATACTAATTCTGTTGACCGGCAAACAACATGTAGAGCAAAAAAAATGCTTTATGAATTACACGCGGACATAAATGGAACATATGCGACCTTTCCAAACCCGCTGCAGAGCATAAGTTGGGAAAGCACGGACACAGAACCAAGTTTAGTGGAACCCGAGACGAACACAATCACATTTCCCGGGCCAGGAAAGGGTGCTGATTTAATTTATCTTACAACTGATAGTCTTCACACCTACTTGACCAAAAACAGACTGAACCATTTTCTGATCAACGCTCATATCTTTTGCAGCATACAGGACACCACAAGCACCTTGAATAAAATTAGTGGTAGGAGTCCAATACTTGCTGTTGGCGATAATCATCATCTGGTAAGCCTGCTTAATGCCTATATTTTTGGCCAATAAATAAAATGCTTTATTAAATACGCCACTGGCCGTGTGCACAATAAAACTTTGTCTTTCCTGAGGATTAGAAATATGTGATTTTGCGTAAGCAACCAGTTCGGGATAACTAATCGCGCAATATGCCCCATAACTTTGCGCTAGATTTTTATCCAAACAATCCGCCGAGCTACCATCTGAAGAAGGATAATCCATAAAGCGTAACGCTTTACCAAAAGAATCACGAACAATCGTTTCACCGATACCCCAAGTTACAGTATTTGGCTCTAAGTAAAGTTTATTATAGAGCTGAGGAAACTTTTCCAAGAGATACGCACGCGATGCCTGACCTGCCATATCGGATAAAGACTCATTGAGGGCGCCTGACTGATCATGGTATTCAAGGCCCGAATGCTGCTCAGTAAAACCATGGGTTACCTCATGACCCGCTACATCTAGAGATACCAAGGGATAAAAATCCTCCCCATCGCCAAAAGACATAAATTGTCCATCCCAAAAAGCATTATCATAATGTTGGCCAAAATGGACACGCATGACTAACTGCATTGGGCTTCCATTAGTATTTTGCAGTGCATTGACCCCATACCATTCTTTATACATATCCACTATGGTCTGGCCAAAATAATAAGCATCATTGGTTGGTGAAAATGCACCATTGATGTTTTCTTCTATATTCTTGCTACAAGGATATTGAAAAGGAGTAATCAAAAGATCATTCCAATCCCAGGCAGACCCCAGATTGACCAGCTTTACCTTAGCGATATCCATAATGCATTGGCTGCCATTTTGAGTAACTTCCAGGAAAGGCAATCCATCTCTTCCATACCAGTATTCATGAACTTTTTCATTTCCACCCGGACCGCCATCCATAAAATTTTTTATGTTATTCCATTGTTTGGTGATTTCGCCGCTTTGTGCATCTACAATAAAAAATGGCCATGCTGGTTTATTATCACTTTGAGTGGTTTTAAATGAAACCTGATAAACCAGTTTCAGTTCATTATTTTGCTCTGCCCTAATTTGTAACTCAATCAATTCCTCATAAGTAGGCATTTGAGGATTAAAACTGAACCAGGATTTTTTAGCCAAATCAACAGCCTCTTTTGAAGTCAGTGCGGGCTTCGTATCCAGTTGGATGCCGTTAAGTAAATGTCCATTGACTTGCGCATCCTCTTTAGTAATCATAATTTGTGCGCCAACAACAGGGATTCCCCGATACATTTGTTGGTATCTCAGGATCGTTTTTGAGTGCTCTTGAGTCTGATTCACTTGCTGCAGTGCATTCTTTTCTGCAATTGGAGCGGCTGCACGTGCGTTTATTGTTGATTGTTGTTTGAGTGGAAATTGGTTCAAACTGCTTAATGGAGCTTGATATAAATCCAGCTCTGTTACAGCAAATGCATTAGAAGAAACTAAAACAAGAGTAAAGTTTAGCAGTTTTTTTAACATAAAAATCACTCAAAAAATTTACACTGGCACCATGATGGCATGGAAATAAACAATCTACAAGTAAATTGTTCAATTAATATTTCTTTTTTATAAGGATTACCCCATGATAATGCCCCACTCTCTTGCAAAAAAGATGGGGTCTGTAATATGGTTGCATAACTACGCGCCCAGTTTAATTAAAAGGATGAATTTTATGCGTCGCCTGCAGCAACTACCATTGTATTTTTTTCTTTTTTTTATTGTTCCAATTCAATCTCTCTGGGCACTCGAATCATCCAAAACCGCTGAAAAAGCCCACTTAACCATAAGCACCGGTAAAAATGGCGTCATCTGCTCCAAGTCTTTGCAAAATTGCGTAATTCAAGTAAGCCAAAACTTACCTCAATGTCTCTCAACGCCAGGGGCTGTTACCATTACGAATAACTCCAGAGTTCCTGCAAATAATATCCAGGCCTCTTCGACAAACGGTTTTTTTTCTCTTTATGTCCTGCAAAATAATGGCTGCCCGGCCTCTTTATTGCCCGGAAGAAGTTGCACCATTTCCTTTTTTACCAATACCTCCATTGCTTTTTTCATTCCCAATGTCATGGTTAAAGGATCAAATACCAATGCAACATTCTTTGATATGCAGGCGGTAGCATGTCCTACTCAGCCACAAGCAATACTGAGCGTATCATCTAATATAGTAAATTTGATCGCAGGCGGTTCGCCGCAATCAATCGCTGTAACTAACATTGGTACTCTACCGGCTTCAAATGTGCAGGCTTCTATCGCATCATCACCTCCGCTTGGGGTTGGGGTAGTGAGTTTCTGTCCGGCCCTTTTAATGCCTAATAACAGTTGTCAAATCACCTATCAACCAGGAGTTACACCAGGAAATACTACGTCAACAGTCTTTGGAACAAATGCTGTGAACTCTATTCCAATAGCAGTCAACGTAAGTATGTCACCTACAACCATGCTGTCTGTTCCTACTAATGCAATTATTCCCGCTGGCGATCCAGGCGGCGTTAACATTTTCGTAGCGAATCTAACCAGCACTCCAGCGTTTAATGTGCGCGTTCTTTTACCTGCTTCCTGGATAGCAGCTGGTGTCACCAGTACCACATGTGCTGTAATTCCAGCAAACGGATCGTGCATGATAAATATTGTCTCACCTGGCTTCTTTACTGTTTTTGTGGCCCAGGGGGGAATAGTAGTCACAGGGGATAATGTTGTCTTACCACCCTCAATCGCCCTGGCTTTTTCTATGGACGGTTATTTAGTGTATTCTGTGGTATTTCCTTCCCCAGATATTCCACTAGTATTTGTAGTGAAAGATAGTGATGAAAGTTCGAGCTTCGTTTGGAGCGGATTTCCCCTGGCTATCTCAGGGATTACAGAAACATCGACAAGCCCTCCTGATAACTGCAATGGAGCTACCGACGGTGCCTGTAACAGTGCGCGAATATTTGAGACTTATGAAGGAATGATTCCTAATGCCGCCACTTTATGTCATCAAATTGGTATGGATAATAGTGGGGAAATACCTTTTGGGACCTGGTATTTGCCTGCAATTTGTGAATTAGGGATATTTAACTCAGGAGCTGGCGGTACGAGTGCGAATTGCCCTGCAAATACACCCAATATTGTAACTAACTTATACAGTTTGGGATTTCTTCCAGAATTGTCATTAAATGGCCGATATTGGAGTTCTACTGAGTCCAGCGCCGACTCTCTAAATAATGCATGGTTTCAGGAGTTTTTTGCTAATGGAGTGAGTACTCAGGGAACCATTAACAAAATTAATACTTATGGTGTTCGCTGTGTCAGGGTTTTTGCTACAAGCTAACTAAGGGACTTTATTTGAGTTAAGGATAATAAATATGATGCATATTAAAAAATGGATGATACTTTCTCTGGGCTTTTGCGCTACTTTTTCTGCAACTCATGCTGGAATTGTGGAGCGTTACTTGCAAAAAAAGCAAGAAGAAAAAATCCCTTTAATTGCTGAAAAAACAATTCAACTCGCGTATTTTAAACAATTGATCGACCATAATGATCCGGCTACGGGAACTTTTTCCCAACGTTACTATATTGATGAAACCTATGGCCCTAAAGAGGATTCACCGGTATTTTTCTATATTTGCGGCGAAGCCACCTGCACCAAGCGCGCACTAAATGGCGCAATCAGAAATTACGCACAAAAATTTCATGCCAAGCTCGTGGCCCTAGAACATCGATATTATGGTGAAAGTTTACCTTTCAATTCATTGTCAACTAAAGACTTACGTTTCTTAACTACAGAAGCTGCTTTAGATGATTTGGCTTATTTCCAACGTCATTTAAAAAATGAAAAAAACTGGACCGGAAAATGGGTTGCTTTTGGCGGTTCTTATCCAGGCTCTTTGTCGGCTTATTACCGTTTAAAATTTCCTTATTTGGTTGTCGGTGCCCTAGCTTCATCAGCACCTGTAATGGCTAAAGAAGATTTTGTTGAGTACGATGCACATGTCACCCAGGTTGCCGGCTTACAATGCGCCAGTCAAATGCGAGAGGTAGTCAGCGAAGTGGAAGCCAGCTTGAGCAATCCTGCGAAGCTGACTCAAATGAAATCATTGTTTGATGCATCTGCAGTTGCTGATCCAGTTGATTTTTTATACTTGATTGCTGATACCGGCGCTGCAGCAGTGCAATACGGAATGCGTGACACCTTTTGCACCAGTTTATCTGCAAGCCCAACACCACTCCAAGGGTATGCTGAATTTGCTAAAAAATTATATCAAGACATGCAGGTTAAAGCAGTAGATATGACAGCCCAGGGCGCTATGAGCGAAAATCCCGGCGATTATAAAGACGGTTTAGGAATGCGCCAGTGGTACTATCAATCATGCAAAGAATACGGTTATTGGCAAAATGCCCATCCCAATTCCGCGCTTTCTACTCGCTCTTCATTAATAAATCTGGATTACCACCATAATATCTGCCAGCGCTTGTTTGGTCTAATGCAACCCGCCAATATAGAAGAACTCAATAATACCTTATACTTTCCTTTAATGGACATCCTGGCATCCAATATTTATTTCACTAATGGAGAAAACGATCCCTGGTCTGCCCTTTCTTTGGCAGAAAAAAATGGGAACGCGATTAACCCCAGATTAACGTATCAATTGATTCAAGGGGCAGCTCATTGTGACGATTTACATAGTCCTTCGTCACTTGATTCCGACGCTTTGAGAGCGGCACGAAAAACAATGGAATCATTACTGACCGAGTGGCTTAAGTAAACTCGCTCAAGCCTCTCCGTCCTTCTCCCACAATAGGGAGAGGGAGGAAAAGGTTTTTCAATTTTTGGGTTGATTTAAAGGACGCTCATTTTCGCCTTCGTTTTTGGCACCACTCAAACGCTCTTTCATCATTATTGTTGCCTGTCCAGGTAATCGCTCTAAAGCACCCTTTTTGTTCAAAACATCAATAAATTGGGAAGGAGATAATGCCTCCAATTTTTCACTAACAGGTAATTGCAGCAAAGGAGAAGGGATATCCTCAACACCCTTATTTCGCAATTCGTGTATCAGTTGCTCATTTAATTCTTTAATAGCAGCCATAGTACAAATCCCTACAAATGGAGAACAAATAAGCGTTACTGGACTTTTATCTTCCGCACGAAAATCTTCTTGGGCTGATGTATCCCGATGAATGAGCCCATGATAAATAGGACCTATGAGTTGTGCATCATGGATTTCGCGTTGAATTATCCCAAATTTATTTTCCAATTGCGGTAACCAGTCATCACCTAAATGTTTTTTTAGAAATTCTTTTAGTTCATCACCTCCAATTAACTTATCCAGCTTTATCCTATATTCCTCGCTATAGAGAAATTCAGACAAGACGAACTCATCTTTTTCATAATTTGGATGGAGTAACATGGGAGCACCTTTTGCTTTAATCTCAAAAACCATAGCCTGGGAAGAAATATCAACACCTTTGGAGAAACCATCTTTTAACGCTTTTTGGGCATCAGAATACAGTTCCGCTAAAGGGGAAGATTCAATTATTAAACCCGATTGCTCAAGTACAGCCAAATCACGTGCAAGAGAAGCTAAATCAGATAGAGCACCTAATTTAGAGAGTGTTAATTTCTGATCATCAGATCGAATTTCATGCCAATGCCTTGATTTAAAAGTTATATTTCTTAGCATACTCATCACAGCAAAACTAATTCCGGTATCGCTCTGCTCCAGCTTCCCTAACTCGAGAAGTTGTTTGTTTAATTCCAGATTACTTATCGACTTTTCTAAAAAAGCGATTACTTCCTTTTTTTCTTCAGCGGTTAACTCAATACCTGGATCGTGTTTATCCGTTTGGATAGCCCGTTCCAACAAAAATACTGCGTCCAGATCTGCGCGGCTAAGCCCTGTTCCCTGAATTATCTCTTCTTTAGTCATAAATCACCTGCTCATGCGTATGAGTAATACCGAAGCATAATTTCTTCGACTAAATTGTTGACAAAGTTAATAAGCAAGCTAGGAAATAACTCATCATTAATGTTTTCTTGTACTTGAAAAAGCAAATACCGTTGCGCAATAAAACCTACCATCTCACTAATACGCTCTGGTTTTGCCAAATAAAAGAAACAATCAGGCAAAGCAATCAGAATTTTATGAATCAATTTCTGCGCATCAGTATCTGAAATACCCAAAACCAGAGGTATTGCTGAACTTGAGCCGTACTTACTGTGTAAATTTTCCTCACAGTATTGATCTACAATCCTATAGATCTCTTTGGCAGACTGCTCTTTCCGTGGGTGCACAAGTTTTACTCCCATTCACTCACTTATTTGACTCCTAATAATCCAATTTTAGACAAATTTAGAGTCTGTTTCCATTTCTACTCTCTTGGCAAAGCTGTGCTCCAATGCCCAAATACTGCGTTTATGCTGCTCTTTCGTGCCCGAAAATCTGGCCATTTGACTCAACCAGCGAAATGGAAACAGACTTAGTAAAATCCTTAAATAGGTTGTATTTGAAAATTAGAGTCTACCGCTACGAAAATCATCCAGCGCCTGTATTATTTCCTCTTGAGTATTCATTACAAATGGCCCATGACGGGTAATCGGTTCATGAAGTCTGGCAGCTGCAATCATAATGCATTGGCTTGCTGCCTCACCTTTCAAAAATAAAACATCCCCGCTTCCAAGCTTTGCCAAAGTATCGTGTTGCACTAATTGCTCGCCTATACGAACGGTTCCGGAAATCACAAGCAGAATCGCTTGGTAATCATTAGGGATATGTTGTTGCATGCTTGCGCCAGGGGGCAAAATAATATCGAATAACAAAGGTTGTGTAGCAATGCCTGAAATTGGCGAATGTGTTCCTTTATCTGTCTTACCCGCAATAACCTTTATTTGAGCACCGGTGTCATTGGTCTCCACGGGCAATTGATCGCTTTGCATTTCTTGATAACGTGGCGCACGCATTTTCTCTAGCGCAGGCAAATTCAACCACAACTGCAACCCATGTAATCTGCCATTAGGGGAAGGCATTTCTGAGTGAATAATTCCCTTGCCAGCAGTCATCCATTGCACATCTCCTGCACCAATAACTCCTTTATGCCCTTTATTGTCTTCATGAGTAATACTGCCATCAAGCAAATAAGTAATTGTCTCGAAACCACGGTGTGGATGCGGAGGAAAACCAGCCATATAATCTAAAGGATCAGCACTATTGAAATAATCGAGTAAAAGAAGAGGTTCGAAATCATTGCTTCTCTCAATACCAATGTAGCGATGTAATTTTACACCGCCACCTTCACGGACCAGGATACCTTTGATTAGTCGCTCTACTTTAATTTCGCTCATGAATACACTCCATGTTAGCTATATTAATTTCCATCATTCATTGCTATATAGCATAGTCCAAAATCCGTCATCGGATACAGATGTTAAATTTAAGCCTAAATAAAAACCAGTCATTATTGAGTATTAATACACAATCCCTTCCAAAACATCCAATAAAATATCATCAACATCGAGCCTTCTTTATTGTGGGCCTAAGATGACGAAGCTCCCTACCTCTAATTTATATTCGAGAACCTATAAAACAAACTGCTCATTTTTTTGAACAACCCCCCGTCTGTGCTATGCTTAAAAAATAATCACTGTAATTAAAAATAATTACACCTGCCCAAAAATCTTCTGGAGGTCCAAATTATGTGGAGTAAAGTCAAACCTAGTTCATTAAGTCCATTAAGCACTACAGTTTTAAACAATACAAACCCTGGTGGTTTAGGAACAATGTTCAGCGGCACATCACGTCGTACCATGGAACTTGAGAAGACTGTGCATATACCCGTTAAAAAAGCAACGGTAAGCTTTACTTCGATGCTGAGCAGTTTGCCCAGTGAGAAAGATATGGTGCATCGTGGAATGGCAGGCTTGAAAGAAGTAGAAAGTATTGCGACGCATGGAAAGTTTGGGGCGGGAAAATATACTAAAAGACCTTATCATTTAGATATCGCGCAATTTATACATGATCCTAAGTGTTGTATGTTTCTTTCAACGTCACCGGATCCACACACAGTGAAAGAGTACATGATAGGGTTTCAGCTCATCACGGCGAAAGGAGCCATTACCTCAATGTGTTTACCTTCAGTATATATTCGTCCGCAAACTGCACGACATGTCGACGAAGACATGTTTAGACATTATCAAAAAGTTCTCGAATTCCAGGTGGAACATGGTAATCGTACCCAATCTGAGGATATTCTTCGACTTGCCGAAGGAAATAATGAAACAACGGCAATCTTGGGGGAGACCCAAAAAGATGATTGGCGTCCGAAATTTCATCTGGATCTCCATAGTATGGTGCTGGTGCGCGGTGCTGGGAAAATTATGAGTGGATTTACTAAGGCGGATACAATAGATACGGTAACAATTGTTAATCCGCATTTTCGTAAAAGAATAATGGCAATAGAAATTTTCTCAACAGCCTTAGGTTCAGGGGCGATGTATGACAAATATTTTGCCAAAATGAATGATCGCGCAAAAGGCTTAGGACTTATAAACTCAGACAATAGAATGTTAACCTTGCGTGATGCTTCTGATCTGATGAACTCCCCTGAATATCAGGAGCTTTTAGAAAAATACCAAGCACTTGGCGAAACCATGGTATTGCAAAGTGTCCCCAAAAATATTCGTACTACTGAGGAGCTTGTGAAGTTTGTAGCTTTTTTAATTGAATCAAATCCTGCAAAAGCAATTATAGAAACCCCCTCACCTTTCAATGAACCAAAGATATAAACTTTAGCGACTCAATCCTTTTCTTGGCCTTCAACAAATGGAAGGCTGAGGAACTGTTTTGGTTACCCTGGTATTTAAAAATAATTAATCGGGATTATTCCATTTTAATTGCAAATTTTTGTAATGGATAAGGATTTAATAACTGATCCACTCGATTGTTTTTCCTGATAAATACAGTGCGAGTCACAATGCATCTGTTTGTCTTCGATGATACAGCTATGAGAGATCCCATATTCATTTTTTGAACAATAAATTTTTTTAATCTATGCTTATAAAATAGGCAAAAGAGACAAAAATAATAGTTTTTGTTTAAAAATAATCGGGAGATCCCATATTATGAGACACTTAAGGCGAGTTTCAAGCATGAGTCCATGCCGTCGGGCGGTTTTACAACATCTTTACCCTGATAAAGGCTGGTTCAGCCGAGATCTTCCTAGAATAACACATTCTGAACATCTTAAGCCTCCTCCTGCTGCAAAGGTAAAAGTAAGTTATAAAGATATGCTTCATTCCTTGCCAAAAGATCCAGACATGGTTCATCGCGGAATGGCAGGTTTAAAAGAGGCAGAAAATATTGCACAAGATGGAAGACTTGGTGCAGGGAAATACCAAAAAAGACCTAAGGGTTTAAATGTTGCTGAGTTTATATTCGACCCAACTAAAAGTTGCTTTTTGCTTTCAACCTCACCTGATCCACACACAGTTAAAGAATACACCATAGGATTTCAGCTGATTCAAGCGAAGGGAACTATCGCATCGATGTGTTTACCCCCCGTATATATTCGTCCGCAAACAGCACGACATATTGATATTGAACAATTTGAACATTTCCAAACAGTTCTCGCGGCAGAGGTAGAAATGGGCAACCGTACACGGCTTGAGAATATTTTTGATCTTGCTGATGGAAATAATGAAACAACAGCAATCTTGGGAGCAACAGAAGATGATGACTGGCGCCCATTATTTGACTTAGATGTTCATAGTATGATGATTGTGCAGGCCGCTGGGCGTATTTGGAGTGGCTTTGCAAAAGCAGATGACGTAGAAACGACTACCTTTGTTAATCCAAACTTTCGTAAAAGAATCATGTCGCTAGAAGTTTTCTCAACCATTACTGGACAAGGGGCCCTGTATGAGAAATACCTTGCCAAAATGAATGAGCGAGCAAGAGGATTTGGGCTTATTGACAAAGACAGTAGAATTTTAACCCTGCACGATGCGTCTTATCTAATGAGCTCTGCCAAATATATGGCTACGCTGGATTTATTTAAGGCAACTGACGAAACGATTGCATTGAAAGGTGTTCCGAAAGGTGTAACTGGTGAGGAGCTTGTTGAGTATGCAATATCGGTAATTAGGGACTGTCCTAAAAAAGAGCAAGTTACAGAAGTTATCGATGAGCATACTCAGACTTTATCTTCATCATGAAACAAAATTTATTCTCTTAGTTTCCAGTAAGTTGGAGTTAAGAAAACGTTACATTGAGACTACAGGCTATGGATTAGGTGATCTCCTTTGCAAGTAGAACTCAAGCTAAGGAGTATCAATCTGCCCCAGATCAAATTAAATCTCCTGCTGCCCGTTCTTTGATCGCGAGCGTACTGCCCGGTTCTCGACGCTTAAAGTGTTTGCGGCACGTTGATGAATACATATTATTACCGCCAATGACGACTTGCTCCCCTTCAGTGATCACTTCACCCTGGGCGTTTAATCGTAAGATCATCGTCGCTTTACGGCCGCAGTGGCAGATGGTTTTAAGCTCAACTAATTCATCCGCCCAAGCCAAAAGATATTGACTTCCCTCAAATAACTCACCACGGAAATCAGTACGTAATCCATATGCGAGCACAGGAATACCCAATTGATCCGTAATTTCCGTTAATTGATGAACTTGTGCCCGTGTTAAAAATTGAGCTTCATCAACCAAAACACAAGCGAATTTTTTCTCTTGTATCAGAACCTGCTTGTACAGATCGTCTTCAGGATTAAAAATCAACGCGGATTCGGATAAACCAATACGCGAATGAATAGCCCCATGCTGATAACGATTATCGATTGCCGGTGTAAACAACAAAGTATCCATGCCGCGTTCACGATAATTATAACTTGATTGCAAGAGGACCGTACTTTTCCCGGCATTCATTGCTGCAAAATAGAAATAAAGTTTTGCCATTGGAGCGTTTCTTTTTTTGAAATACAGCCATCATACCTAATTCATTTGCCAATGGTCTACAATGCTGACCTAATTCATTAAATCCAAGCGATTTTAGGAGCGTTTTTTGATATAGTACTTACAATAGAATAGACTTCTTCAGAAACCCGCTTCAGTGAAAAAGCGCGAGAAGATACGGAGCGAACCGGAGTGTACACGCAGCACATAAAGATTTGAGCACCTTGGCAAAGCAATTCTTACTCTCGGCCAAGGGGTTCTGGAAGTCTAATGAAGTAGTTTCCAAATATTGGATGAGATAATTATGACGAAAATAAAAACCTTATTGGTCCTGTTGATTTTAATGGCTACCGCACCCCTAAGCCAGGCGGATGTTCTGCTTAAGGACACTCAAGGCAAGACCATTTCTTTTGCCTCTTTGAAAGGGAAATGGGTGCTTATTAATTACTGGGCGGGCTGGTGCAAAACCTGTATTGAGGAAATTCCTGAACTGAACCGATTTTATCAAAAACACGAAAAAGATCCTGTTGTATTATTTGCAGTAAATTATGATGGGCTACCGATACATAAGCAAAAAAGACTCATTCAAAAATTCAATATTCAGTATCCCTCGCTTGTTACAGATCCAGCGCTTGCATTGGGATTAGGCGATATCATTGGCGTTCCGGTTACCTTCGTTATTAATCCCAAAGGAGAGCTGGTTAATACCCTTTATGGCGGCCAGGATCTTAAAACCTTGGATATGGAGATAGAAAAGTCCTAAATTATAGAAACCGAGAGTTCAAAGTGGAGGGTAACCGAAATTTGCCCTCCCATATCAGGAATGCTCCCTCGCAAACAAACGTTGTTTTTGTGCTTGAGTAATCCGAATCTTCAGCATCCAGTCACCATTTTCATTATATGACTCACTTAAAACAGAACCCAGTTCATAGAGTTGTGCGCGTAATTTCGCTTGGGTTGCTTTAAGTACTACATTTTCAATAAGTACTGCTCCATGCAATTGGGTACTGATTGCTTCTTTAAGCAAATCCAACCCTAAATTTGCTGCGGCAGAAATCCAGACTTTGCAGTTCTCTTCCTGATAATCAATTTTGGCCTTCCATCCCTCTTTTAAATCAATTTTATTGAATACCAGTATCATAGGGATATCATGCACTCCCAACTCATCTAAAACATGTTGCACTGAAAAAACATTGTCTCGCCAATTCGCGTCAGAAATATCAATTACATGCAATAATAAATCAGCCTGCTGTGTCTCTTCCAGAGTAGCGCGGAATGCCTCTACCAATTGATGCGGTAAATCGCGAATAAAACCTACTGTATCAGTTAAAATCACCGAAGCGGATCCAGGTAAGTTGAGCTGGCGCATGGTGGGATCCAAAGTAGCAAACAACTGATCTGCCACATAAATATTTTCCCCTGTTAATGCATTGAACAAAGTGGATTTACCTGCATTGGTATAGCCCACTAAAGACACAGTAAGCAAAGAAGCTTTTCGTCTGGCCTGCCGGTTTTGATCACGACTACTACGTACTTTTTCCAAACGTTTATTAATGTATTTGATGCGTTCTCGCAATAAACGACGGTCTGTTTCTAATTGCGTTTCACCAGGGCCTCGTAATCCTATACCCCCTTTTTGTCGTTCCAAATGAGTCCAACCACGTATCAGGCGCGTTGATAAATGTTGTAATTGAGCTAACTCGACTTGCAATTTACCTTCGAAGGTTCGTGCACGCTGAGCAAAAATATCGAGAATCAAGCCACTTCTATCTACTACACGGCATTCAAATAAACGCTCCAAATTTCGTTCCTGAGATGGGGACAATTCATGGTTGACCAGAACCAACTCTGCATCAAGCGCTTTTACCAACTGTGCAATCTCTTCCGCCTTACCTTTACCAATATAATATTTGGCATCGGGAGTTGCGCGTGTGCCTAAAACACAATCCAATATTTCCGCTTTTGCTGAAAGAGCTAATTCTTCAAATTCCTGCAATGCTTTATCTGCATCAACTCCCGGTAGTGCTAGTTGCACTAATACCGCTCGCTCACCACCTTGAGGACGTTCAAACACGAACCTATTCTCCGAAAAAACTGAATCCTGGGCTGAGTAAAAGCAAAAGCATTCCCCTGAGAGACATAGAAATTTTCAGATGAGCGCTTTCATATGAAACCTCTCTCATTGCCTGGAATTCAGGTTGAGCCTTAGGCTCAACCTACAATGGGATACTCAAATTTTTCTAGTCTGCCACAGTTCCTTCGCTTCCACCAGTTTCATCTTCAACTGGCATTTTTATTGCGCGTGAAGGAACAACTGTAGAAATTGCATGCTTATAAACCATTTGAGTAATCGAATTCTTCAGCATGACCACATATTGATCAAAAGAATCCACAATTCCATGTAATTTGATTCCATTTACCAAAAAAATGGATACAGGCACCTTTTCTTTGCGTAGTTCATTTAAAAAGGGGTCTTGTAATAAATGAGTTTTAGACATTGCCCACTCCTTGTTGTTATTGTATTTTTTAAAGGCAAAACATGCATCTGATCACTTATTCGACATTTTTTCATAAAACTTTAGATTAATTTCATGACAGATCGGTTTTAATCCGTTACTATAGTTTGCAAATTTAACTCTAATGTCAGTAAAAAGGAATTTCGGTAGTGTTAACGCCGGAAGAGAGCAAAGGAGATAACATTTATTTTTTGTTGGAGTAACTCCTTTGTATAGGGGCTGTTTACATTTCGCTAGTTTGAGCCAAAATGGCCTGTTTTTCGAGGACCCGACGTGCAGCATACATCCCGTATGTGAGCATCGGAACACAGAAAATCAGAAATGGAACCAGACCCTAATTGTTCATTACACTTTCTCATCTTTATTTAAGGAGGATTAAATGGCATTTACTCGTATTGAAATAATTGCGCTAGAAAATCCCTATGAGCAACTCAGCGATGGTGATGCATTGGCAAGGAATGCTGAGATGTTCAATACATTAAGCGAAAAAGAACAAGTCGCACTTGCTACTAAGATAATTGCTGCCTGTCCTGAAGCAAAATTCAAACAATATGCTCATCATATTAGAGCGTTAGGAAATCTAACTAAAAACGAGGATACCTTCCACTCTGTACTTTCTGAAGCATACCAAGTCAGGCAGCGTATCCATTCATTGCTTGATTCTCGAAATAAAGCACCACATGCTTTATTTTTAGGAAAGGAATTTAATCCTGCTCCTTTCCATCGTTTTAGCACTCTAGCCAAGCTCGTATTGGAAAGTAATGAACCAGCGATTGCAGAACGCTTAGCCTTGTGCGCACCAGAACAGGATCGCAGTCAATTAGCTCATAACATAAGCACTACATTCCCCAAGCATATTCTTGCAGAAAAAATTCAAATCGCATTTATGCTGCGTCGGAATATAGAAAAATTGTTATTAGGAGACAATCCAGAGAAATTTTTTACAAGTCGTGATTACAGCAAAGATACCTGCAAGATGTTCATTAATATGTTTCGTGCCTTATTAAAAGGTCATGAAGAAACAATCGGCGAAAAATTATGTGTCATCGAATCTGAAAGCGCACGAGCATCCGTCAAGCGGCACTTAGAGTTGTTGCATACTGAAGTATTTGATGAAACAAATCCGTTCAAGCTTATTGCTGATTCACTGAGTGCAAAAGAAAGCTCTGAACAAAAGAAAACAGGGTTTCAAGCCACAAATCCGCATGGTTATTTTAATAGCAGATCACCAACACCACCGTTGAGTATATCACTAACCAATGATGCTGATGAAAAAGAGCTTGCCCTATGTAATAAAGAGGAAGAATATGATGAAAGCACACTCAGTGGTTCATTCCCCAGCACTCAGCTTTAAATACATCTGCCCTTACAAAGTAAGGGCGCTTTTTTTTGACCCTTAATTTCAAGAGAGGTAAATTAATGACGCAAGAAAAACTGACTGTCGCATTGGTACAAGAAAAATGGCACGAAAACCCCAAAGAACATCAAGATAAGCTAGCCTCTGGAATTCATGCTGCAGCACAACAGGGAGCATCTGTAGTTTGTTTGCAAGAGCTGACGCTAAGCCCTTATTTTTGTACTCGATCAGATGTAAATTCGACTCCATTTATGGAGGATATTCATACTGGCCCTACTGCCCAATTTGTCAGTAAAATGGCAAAGGCTCATAATATATGCATTACTGCCTCATTGTTTGAAAAAGCAGGCTATAATACTGCTGTGGCGTACAGTAATAAGGGAGAGCTTCTTGGAGTAACCCGAAAACAACACATTCCCAGTGGTGAAAAATACCATGAAAATTTCTATTTTAAACCCGGAGACTCCAATTACCCAGTCCATCAAATCGCAACACACAAATGGGGATTACCTACCTGTTATGATCAGTGGTTTCCTGAGTTGTCTCGAGTTTACGGTTTAAAAGGAGCAGAAATTTTAGTTTATCCTACAGCAATAGGCGGGGAGCCTACTGCTCCTGAGGTGGATACGCAACCGATGTGGCAAAAAGTTATGGTTGCGCAAGGAATCATGAGTAACACATTTATCATTGCAGCCAATAGAATAGGTTGTGAAGATGGATTGGAATTTTATGGTAGCAGCTTCATTAGTACGCCCATGGGTGAAATTTTGGCACAAGCACCTCGCGACAAGCCTGCAGTATTAGTAGCAGAATTAGACTTTAGCCAACGGGCATTATGGGGAAGATTATTTCCTTTTGCACAACAGCGAGAGCCTTCAACCTACCATGAACTTGTAAAACCACGTTAATCCCTTTGGAACTATCGACATTATGAACATCAGTGCACCATCTGAAGAAAATTTATATAACATCAACAACTGGGGTGAAGGCTACTTCAGCATTAATCGCGAAGGGAATATCGAAATCAGCAAGGCACCAGGAAAACCCGGTGTTGAACTGCAAGCGATTGTTAACGCGGCAAGCAGGACGGGACTTCATTTACCCCTTCTAATCCGTTGTTCTGATATCTTACATGACCGCGTGCATCGCATTTACGAGGCATTCACCCAGGCCATAGAAGAAAATGAATATACAGGCCACTACAAACTGGTTTACCCCATTAAAGTAAACCAAGAGCAAAGCGTAGTGAGAGAGTTGCTGAAGACCCCCAATCACTCTATAGGGCTGGAAGCAGGCTCGAAACCTGAGCTCATGGCTGTAATTGGCATGCTAAGCAATCATCAAAACAGTACGATTGTTTGTAATGGCTATAAGGACAGTTATTATATACGCACCGCATTAATCGCCCAGCAAATGGGACATAAGGTCTTTATTGTTGTTGAGAAGATCTCTGAACTGGATATTATTCTAAAAGAATCTGCTCGCTTGAAAATAAAGCCTTCTCTTGGCGTTCGTATCCGTTTAATCACTAAAAGTGCGGGAAAATGGGAACATACTGGCGGCGTCAAATCAAAGTTTGGCCTTACAGCAAAACAGGTGCTTGAATTAATCAATCAATTAAAAGCGCATGATATGCTTGATTGCTTGCAACTCATGCATTGTCACTTGGGTTCACAAATTGCCAATATTCATGATATTCGTCATTGCATGCAAGAAGTATCTCGTTACTATGTCGAGTTACGCAAATTAAATGCCCCCATAGATACGATTGATGTAGGGGGTGGGCTCAGCGTGGATTATGAAGGAACTCATTCAAATCATGGCTGCTCCATGAACTACAGTTTGCATGAATATGCCACCCATATTCTCCTTGCAATTCAATATCTTTGTCAGGAAGCCAATGTTCCTGAACCCAACATTATTTCGGAATCTGGAAGAGCGTTAACAGCCCATCACGCTGTTTTAATTTCAGATATTAGTGATATAGAAATAATTAATAAATCGCCCTCCCTTCCAGAAATTACCGATGAAGATTCCCATGTGATTCGTGATATTTATGATACGTATCATTCAATCACAGCAAGCTCGCCCACTGAAATCTATAACTATGCGGAACATTCGTTAAATGAAGCTCATTCTTTATTTAAGCATGGCGTTATTAGTTTACAAGAAAAAGCTAAGGTAGAAGCATTCTATACCAATATATGCATGGAGCTTAAAAAGCGGCTCAATGTGGATAATCCTAATGAAGAAACTTTGTTAGCAAAAATCAACGAAGATATGGCAGTTAAAGTGTTTTGTAATATCTCGTTCTTCCAGTCGATTCCTGATGCTTGGGCTATAGGGCAAATTTTTCCAATTGCACCTATTTCACAGCTTACAAAAACGCCAGCCATGCACAGTGTATTGCAAGATTTAACCTGTGATTCAGATGGCACGATTAAAGAATATCTGGGCAGTTCTTGCGTTAACTCCACGTTAATGCTTCCCCCATATGATAGTAATAATCCTTATTCTTTGGGCTTTTTCTTGGTAGGTGCTTATCAGGAAATATTGGGTAATCTACATAATTTATTTGGGGATACCAATTCACTGGATGTTAAACTCTTTGACGATGGACAGTTTGAACTGAATGATTTGGTGAGTGGAGATACAGTAACCAACGTTCTGAATCTTGCTCATTTTGATACTAAAAAATTAGTTCAATCCTATGAGAAACAATTAATTCATGCAGAATTACCTAAGGAGACAACGCTTTTATATTTAAATGAATTAAGAAGCATTTTCCCGCAATTAACCTATTTAGACGAAAATATTCGGAGAAGATAAGATGACACCAAAAGAAAGTGGATTTTTTATGCCTGCGGAATGGCATCCACATGAACGCTGCTGGATGGCATGGCCTTGTCACCTTGAAACTTGGTCTAAAATAGGTCTGCAAAAAGCCCGAGCAGCTTATGCACGAGTTGCTCAAGCTATCGCTCAATATGAGCCGGTAACTATGTTAGTAAACCCAGGAGATGAAGAATCTGCTCAAAGCTTATGTAGCGATCGAGTTACCTTATTTCCTCTTCCCATCAATGACTCATGGACAAGAGATACAGGCCCTACCTTTTTGTTAAATCAGAAACATCAATTAGCCGGTGTCGATTGGATTCACAATGCTTGGGGGGGTAACTATCAAGATTGTGCACTGGATAACCAAATTGCAGCAGCAATCATAAAGCAAACTCAGGCTTTATCTTTTTCAGCACCTTTAGTCATGGAAGGAGGTTCATTCCATGTAGATGGCGAAGGAACCATTTTAACTACTCGTGAATGCTTACTGAATAAGAATCGAAATCCTCAGCTCAATCAACAAGAGATTGAACACTACCTGTATCAATTTCTTGGTTGTCAAAAAATTATCTGGTTAAATAAAGGATTACTCGGTGATGAAACCGATGGTCATATCGATGAAATTGCCTGTTTTATTGCACCAGGAAAAGTCTTATCTCTTATTACGCATGACAAAAATGACCCAAACTATTCTACGCTACATGAGAACCTGGAAATTCTTAAATCAACAACTGATGCAAAAGGGCAAAAGTTAGAAGTTTATACCGTAGAACAGCCCCCACCGACGTATCTTAATGGCGAGCGATTAACCTTGTCCTATATCAACTTTTATTTGGCAAACAAAGGAATTGTCATGCCCGCTTTCGGTTATGAAACACAAGATAAAGCTGCTTACGAATTATTCACGCAATTATATCCTGATTATCAAATTACCCAAATTGATGCGCTGGATGTATTTGCTGGCGGCGGCGGGATTCATTGTATTACGCAACAACAACCGAAGACAACGCGCCCTGTTCTTTGAGATATTTCTTACATTTTGTTGCTCTATCTGCGCAGTGACAACTGACCTTAAAATACTATACTGTAAGTCAAAGGGATGACACGGATTTGTCTGACAGGAAGTCAACTAAGGGACCAGTACATGGAATGTACTTCGCTGCAAGGATGCAGCACACTTACTGCTTAATATATCTTATTTCTCCATAAGAAAAAGGCTTCTCTTCCCTCCTACGTGGGGGAAGAGAGATTATAGCAACTCTGGGTTACAACTGAATTATTCCATTTGCTTAAGGCAGTTTATTGACCCAAACCAACCCATACTAAAGAAAAATAGTATTGAGCTGCAGTTGAGATGCTCGGCGATTTTCTTGGGATGCTAAACCCTAGTATTTTTCTGTTTAATCATATAGTTACAGATCAACGAACCTCATTTCATGGAAAACTTTGCGATATATCCCAATAACCTCTTGCAATAAAGATGGGGTCTGTAATATGGTTGCAGAACTATGCGCCCAGTTTAATTAGAAGGATGAAATTTTATGCGCCGCGTACAGCAACTACCATTATACTTGTTTCTTTTTTTTATTGCTCCAATTCAATCTCTCTGGGCACTCGAATCAACCACAACCGTTGAAAAAGCCCATTTAACCGTGAGCACCGGTAAAAATGGCGTCATTTGCTCCAAGTCTTTGCAAAATTGCTTGATTCAAGTAAGCCAACTTCAATGCCTCCCAACCCCCGGCACTGTTATCATTACGAATAACTCCAGAGTTCCTGCAAACAATATTCAAGCCTCTTCGACAAATGGTTTTTTTTCTCTCTATGTCCTGCAAAACAATAGCTGTCCAGCCTCTTTGTTGCCCGGTAGAAGTTGCGCTATTTCCTTTTTTACCAACACCTCAATTGTTTTTTTCATTCCCAGTGTCATGGTTAAAGGAAGCAATACCAACGCCACCTTCTTTGACATGCAGGCCATACAATGTGCTCCGTCACAAACTACTCTCAGTGCTCCAACTAATGCAGTTATTCCTACCAATGATTCAGTTGGCGTTGATATTACTGTGAATAATCTTACCAGTATCCCCGCTTTGAATGTCAGGGTCAATTTGCCCGCTTTCTGGACCAATGTCACGAGTAGCACATGTCCTGTTATTCCAGGAAACGGCTCATGCATCATTCACATCGCTTCCACCGCCCCAACTCCTTTCGCTCCTCAGGGAGGTATCTCCGTTACTGGGGATAATGTGATCTCGCCTCCTACAATGGCCTTAGCTTTTTCTATAAATGGTTTCTTAATCTATTCGGTAGCGAGCCCCTTTGCTCATGTCATCGCAAATACTGATTTTAATTTCCCAGGCCCTTGGAGCACAGTTAATATGAACATACCTGGAATTACTGAAACCTCTACAAGTCCTCCTGATCTGTGTAACGGCGCTACTGATGGATTCTGTAATACCCAGGCAATTACAAGTTTTGATCCCATGGCTTTTGCCGCCGGCAGCTGTTTTTTTGAAATGGTTCCATCTGGTGCGTGGTATCTCCCTTCTATATGTGAACTGGGGGCTACCGGTAGCGCAGGTTGTTCTGCTACTGCCTCAACGATTTTTAACTTATTTAGTTTAGGATTTACTGCAGGATTATCTGGGCAGTATTGGAGTTCTACTGAGTCAAGTGCTAATCCTGCAAATAATGCATGGTTTCTCAATTTCTCTAATATGGGTCTTCAAGGAATCAGTAGCAAGGCGAACACATTGAATATTCGTTGTGCCCGTGCAATTTTAGTAAGTTAAGAAAAATATAGGCCTGTTAGAGAATAGAGAATCGATGAAACAGCAGGCCTAATTTAGAAAATATAATTATTCATTAATTACGCTATTTAAAATGCAGTAGATTTGGAAGTTATTCAGATAAATGTCGCGTGATCATGAAAATAAGATGATCACGCGCACGAAGTTTATATATCTATATTCTCTGCCTCTAAGGCATTAGACTCAATAAACTCTCTTCTAGGCTCAACGTTATCACCCATTAAGGTAGTAAAAATAGCATCAGCAGCAACACCATCTTCAATGCTGACTTGCAGCATACGGCGAACAGCTGGATCCATTGTTGTCTCCCAGAGTTGCTCAGGATTCATTTCTCCAAGACCTTTATAACGCTGAATGGTCTGGCCTTTTTTCGCTTCATCCATGAGCCAGCCTAGGGCTTGTTCAAAGTTTTCTACCGCTAACTCTTTCTCACCTCGTTTAATATAAGCCCCTTCTTCGACCAGACTTGCCAATTTGGATCCAAGGTTAACCAATTCTTTATAGTCTTTTGAATAGAAGAATTCAGCATTCATGGGTATGTAATTTTCCATTCCATGCTGCGTAACAATTATTTGCGGTATAAATTGATTCGTATCCTCCAGGGTATGCACCACGACTTGGTACTGCTCTGTTTTACTACCAAGTTGTTGCAAGCTTAAATGCAATTGTTTACACCAATTTGCTATTTTATCTTGCTGATTAAAATCCTCATTTTGCAATGTGGGTAAATATGCAACACGCTTTAGTATATCCCCTGGATATCTTCTTTTATATCGCTTAATAATTTTTTCAACACGCCTGTACTGCTGTACTAACTCTTCTAATGCCAAAGCGGTAATTGGAGGAGCATCCTTTCCTGGATAGAATGCAGCTCCATCTAAAGCGCTTTGTGTCAAATATTCAAACAATGCCTCGTCATCTTTTACATATTGTTCTTGTTTTCCACGTTTAACTTTATATAAAGGTGGCTGTGCGATATAAATATAACCACGCTCCAGTAACTCACGGGTTTGCCTGTAAAAGAAGGTAAGTAACAAAGTTCTGATATGTGATCCGTCCACATCGGCGTCCGTCATGATGATAATACGATGATAGCGAACTTTATCTGGATCATATTCATCTGGCCCTATACCGCAGCCTAAGGCGGTAATAAGGGTAGCTACCTCTTGTGATGAAAGCATCTTATCAAAGCGTGCTTTTTCAACATTCAAAATCTTTCCTTTGAGTGGCAGGATCGCTTGGAATTTTCTATCCCGCCCTTGTTTTGCAGAGCCACCCGCTGAGTCTCCCTCAACTAGATAAAGCTCTGATAATGCTGGGTCTTTTTCTTGACAATCAGCAAGTTTTCCAGGCAGCCCGGCAATATCTAATGCCCCTTTACGACGCGTCATTTCTCGAGCACGCCGCGCAGCTTCTCTTGCCCGTGCGGCATCTATTATTTTGCCGACAATTGCTTTTGCGCTGGATGGATTTTCAAGGAGGTAATCATTGAATTTTTCCGCAACACTGGATTCAACAACTGATTTTACTTCTGAAGAAACTAATTTGTCCTTTGTTTGTGAGGAGAACTTAGGATCCGGTACTTTAACAGAAAGAACCGCTGTTAATCCTTCGCGCGCGTCATCTCCAGTCGGTGATACTTTGGCTTTTTTCGCATAGCCTTCACTTTCGATGTAATTATTTAGAGTCCTGGTTAATGCGGCCCTAAACCCAGCCATATGGGTTCCACCATCACGTTGAGGGATATTATTAGTAAAGCAATATAGAGTTTCTTGATAGGAATCATTCCACTGCATGGAAAGTTCTACGACAATGTTATCCTTTTCAGCCGTCATGGAAAAAACTGCGGGTATAATGACGTTTTTATTTTTATTGAGATGCTCCACAAACGCCGTTATTCCTCCTTCATAGTGGAAGGTGTCTTGTCTTTGGCTTCGTTCGTCAAATAAATGGATGCAAACACCAGAGTTTAAATAAGATAATTCTCTAAGCCGTTTTGCTAAAATGTCGTAATGAAATTCAATATTTGTGAATGTTTCAGCACTTGGTTTAAACCAAATTTGAGTGCCGGTCGTTGTTGCATCACCTGTTTCTGCCATTGGGGCATCTGGAACTCCATTGCGATAATGTTGCTCATGAATTTTACCATGACGACGCACGGTTAAATGTAATTCTTCAGATAAGGCATTAACTACAGAAACACCCACTCCATGCAAACCACCCGATACTTTATAAGAATTATCATCAAATTTACCACCAGCGTGAAGTACAGTCATAATTACTTCAGCAGCGGATCGTCCTTCTTCTTTATGAATATCGACGGGGATTCCTCGTCCATCATCTTTTACAGTAATTGACTCATCGGTATGGATGGTAACAAAGATCTCTTTGCAATGGCCCGCCAGTGCTTCGTCTATAGAGTTATCAACAACTTCAAAAACCATGTGATGTAGGCCGGTGCCATCATCTGTATCACCAATATACATCCCTGGTCTTTTTCTTACTGCATCTAAACCCTTTAGGACTTTAATATTATTTGAATCGTAACTGGCATCAACGCTCATTAGTGGTCCTCTTAACCCTATTATGGTACTCTGAATACTTTATCATAGCATATTTTGTCCTATGTTTATATCTCATTGGGAACTTTAAACTTACCCATAACGAGCTAAAGAGAAGGTCAGGAACTAGGGATTAGAGATGCTTCCAATATACTCTTGCATGCATTGCCGTTTTGTTTCACGTGAAACATTATAGTTGAGTTAAAATACCTTCATTAATGTAATAAATGGAATGTTCTTCACCGGATAATGCAGTGATAAGGTGTGAGGGTTGAGTAGTGGAAGTTACAATATATTGACCTTTTCTTTGGGCCAAATATCCCATTAGTCTAATTTGGTGTTGTTCGTCAAGTTCTGCTGGCAAATCATCAATCAAATACAAACAATCTTGTTGAAGAAGATTTGCCTGAGCCAATCGCAATGAAATTAAAATAATTTTTTGCTGACCGCGTGACAAAATTTGCTTGGCTTTATTATGTTGTATTTCAATCAAAATATCAGCTTGATGGGCACCAAATTGCGTGTAGGATTTTTGGATATCGCTGGAAAAGCATTCTGTTAATATGTGCTCCAAGTCTCTGCCAGAGTTTTTTTTATCCCAACCCTTATAATAAGTAATCTTACAATCTAGATGGGTTAGCTCACCTAAAACAGTGATAAATTCTTGCTCCCATTGATTGAAATATTCTTCTCTAAGTAAATGAAGTTCATTCGCAAGCATGCTTAATTGCTTATCCCAGGGAATAAAATGCATGTGTGGCGCATGCTGTTTCAAAAGAACATTACGCTGTTTAAGTACTCTTCTATATTCTTTCCATATAGTATGATAATTATGTTTCACGTGAAACAACCCCCAATCCAACAAACTCCGACGCACCGACGGACCCGCATCAATAATTTGAAAAATATCAGCATAAAAAATTTGGCAAGGTAAAGCATAAGCCAGTTGACTGGTAGTCGAGCAAAATTGATTGTTCAACTTAATTTGCGTGGGTTCAGAATAAGATTTTTGAATACTGATCGTCTCCTGCTGTTGCGAGCGGGCAAACACAGTTAAAGAGGGTTGTTCGTACGAAATAATTGGCGAGATTTCACGAGATCGAAATGAATGACCGCAACTTAAAAGATAGAGTCCTTCAAGGATAGAAGTTTTGCCGCTTCCATTTGGCCCAAATATAAAATTGAATCTAGGACTTAAGCCAAGATGTACCGATGAAATATTTCGTAAATGATGAATTTTTAATTCAGAAAGGATCATATTTTCATGGGCATAATAATATATTGATAATTATCATCATCTAATGACTCAATTAAAATACTGCTGTCCGTGTTCGATAAGGACAAGCGAATTTTTCCATCCCCAAAGTGAGAAAGGACATCAAGTAAGTAAGTCGCATTCAAACCAATTTTTAATTCATCACCTTGGGTATCAGCAGTTAGGGATTCTACAGCTTCTTCTTGTTCGTTATTATTGGCAATTAGGGTGAGCATTCCAGGTTGCAAATGAAGCATAACAGCCCTGGACTTTTCATGAGCCAAAATAACAATCCGCGATAAAGAGCGCTTGAAAACAGAACAGTCGATAATAATCTGTTTATCCTGATTTTTAGGAATCGCCTTGGAATAAGGAGGGAACCGTGCCTCAATTAATTTCGATAAAAAAATAAATTGACGCGATACTAATTTAAAATGCGATTTACCTGCAGCTAATAAAACTTCTTCATCATCAATACCATTAAGAAGTCGTAACAATTCCTGAATTCCCTTTTTAGGCAATAACAATTTTTTCTCACTGGTGTTAGAGCACGGATGACGACAAATTGCCATTCGATGTCCATCAGTTGCAACAGCAGAAATAAGATTCGGTTCAAAATCAAGAAACAATCCATTAAGGAAAACCCGCACGTCGTGTTGTGCCATAGCAAAATGAGTTGACTGTAACAACTTTAATAAAACCAAACGCGGAATAGTTAACTCAACTTCATTACACTCATCTTCACTTAAAGGATAGCTCTCAGCGGGTAAAGTCGTTAACTTAAAGGAGCTACGCCCTTGTTTTATTGTTAAAAGCCCATTATTAACGATCACATTTGGGTTGGTTGCATCATCTAAAGAGCGAATAATATCGATAAATTTCTTAGCAGGTACAGTAATACTGCCAGAATGCTGTCCAGATTCACAAGGAACTTGCGCAGAAATTTCGATTTCCAAGTCAGTAGCAGTTATATTCAACAAATCATCTGCTAATTTAAGATAAAAATTTGACAAAATAGCTAAAGATTGTTTTTTATCTACAGCACCAGCCACTGTGAGAAGGGGAGCAAGTAAATCTTCTTTTTTAATAGCGAATTCAAACAAGATAGAACTCCATATGAACCTTAAGAATAAAATAACAAATAAATCGTTTCATCTAACTCATGTACAACTGAATACCCTAACAGAATGATTTATTGATAGAAAAACCCAAAAACCATGTGCCTAGATTACAAATATGACTTAATAAGGCATACCATGCTACTTTGCAGGGCTAGGAAGATAAAATACGCATCAAATTTTTATAATCTTCAGCAAAATCACTGTCATCCTGAATCAATTCCCTAACCTTTCTACATGCATGAATGACTGTTGTATGATCGCGACCTCCAAAATGATCACCAATTTCAGGCAAACTGTGATTCGTTAACTCTTTACTCAAGGCCATAGCCATTTGCCGAGGCCGGGCAATAGAGCGACTGCGGCGTTTTGATAAGATATCAGCCACTTTGACTTTATAATATTCAGCAACAGTTTTTTGAATATTTTCTATAGTGACTAATTTATCTTGTAAAGCCAAAAGATCGCGTAACGCCTCATGAACAAACTCAATAGTAATTGGCTTTCCAGTAAAATGGGCATTAGCAATAACGCGACGCAATGCCCCCTCTAGCTCTCTTACATTAGAACGAATACGTTTCGCGATAAAAAATGCAACTTCATAGGGCAATTCTATGTTCGACTGTTCTGCCTTACTAATTAAAATAGCAACTCGCGTTTCCAATTCAGGCGGCTCAACAGCAACGGTCAGTCCCCAGCCAAATCGGGATTTTAAACGCTCCTCCATGCCTTCAATTTCTTTTGGATAACGGTCACTCGTTAAAATTATTTGCTGTTGTCCTTCCAATAAGGCATTAAACGTATGGAAAAACTCTTCTTGAGACCTGTCCTTGCCAGCAAAAAACTGTATGTCATCAATAAGTAATGCATTTAAGGAGCGATAAAAACGTTTAAATTCATTAATCGAATTCGTCTGGATCGCTTTGACCATATCTGCAACAAAACGCTCAGAATGCAAATAAAGTATTTTCGCATCAGGATTATTCTTTAAGATGGCATTTCCAATAGCATGCATCAAATGCGTTTTCCCTAAACCCACACCACCATATATGAATAAAGGATTGTATGCATCACCAGGCCGCTCAGCGACTTGCATTGATGCAGCACGAGCAAGTTGGTTGGAGTTACCTTCGACAAAGCTTTCAAAAATAAATTTTTTATTTAAGTGGCTGCTCTTATAATCAACCGCCTTCTTCGCCACAGACTTACTTGCCGTAGAACTGACTGGAGGAGGTGTATTTATTTCAGAAGAAAATGAACCAGAAGAACTCGATTCCGAGTCTGTACTGGAGGTTTTACTTCCAATTTCGATGGAAATTGATTTAATCTCTTCACCACAAAACTGCTTAATCAACTCTTCGATTCGAGAAAAGAAATGCTTTTTAACCCAGTCAACGACAAATCGATTAGGCGCAAATAAAATGAAACGCTGCTCATCTGTATGTGCCTGTAAAGGGCGCAACCAGGTATTAAATTGTTGAGCAGAATATTCATCTTGTAATAGACCTAAGCATTTTTGCCAAACAGATGCTGACAC